>NZ_CP023439.1:0-2575283 GCF_002354895.1 Thauera sp. K11 | reverse complement strand
CGTCGGCCAGGCTTTCCGCGAGGGCGTGAGCCAGGACCAGGTGCACAACCTGACCAAGATCGATCCCTGGTTCCTCGCCCAGATCGAAGACATCGTCCTCACCGAGAAGTCGCTGGCGGGCCGCTCGCTGAAGGCGATCCAGGCGGCGCAGATGCGGGAGATCAAGCGCAAGGGCTTCTCCGACCGCCGCATCGCCAAGATGCTCGGCGCCGACGAGACCGCGGTGCGCTTGCACCGCCACACGCTGGGCGTGCGGCCGGTCTTCAAGCGCGTCGATACCTGCGCGGCAGAGTTCGCGACCTCGACCGCCTATATGTACTCCTCCTACGAGGAGGAATGCGAGGCGAAGCCGACCGACAAGAAGAAGATCATGGTGCTGGGCGGCGGCCCGAACCGCATCGGGCAGGGCATCGAATTCGACTATTGCTGCGTGCATGCGGCGCTCGCACTGCGTGAAGACGGGTACGAGACCATCATGGTCAACTGCAACCCGGAAACCGTGTCCACCGACTACGACACCTCCGATCGCCTGTATTTCGAGCCGATCACGCTCGAGGACATCCTCGAGATCGTGCACATCGAGAAGCCGGTCGGCGTGATCGTGCAGTTCGGCGGCCAGACGCCGCTCAAGCGTGCCAAGGCGCTCGAGGAGAACGGCGTGCCCATCATCGGCACCAGCCCCGACATGATCGACGCCGCCGAGGACCGCGAGCGCTTCCAGAAGCTGCTCACCGACCTCGGCCTCAAGCAGCCGCCCAACCGTACCGCGCGCACGCCGGAAGAAGCGGTGCGGCTCGCGGCGGAGATCGGCTATCCCCTCGTGGTCCGTCCGTCCTACGTGCTGGGCGGCCGCGCGATGGAGATCGTCCACGAGCAGAAGGATCTCGAGCGCTACATGCGCGAGGCGGTCAAGGTGTCGAACGAGTCGCCGGTGCTGCTCGACCGCTTCCTGAACGATGCCACCGAGATCGACGTCGATGCATTGTCCGATGGCGAGCAGGTCATCATCGGCGGCATCATGGAGCACATCGAGCAGGCGGGCGTGCATTCGGGCGACTCCGCGTGCTCGCTGCCGCCCTATACGCTGACGCCGCGGCTGCAGGACGAACTGCGCCGCCAGACCGAGGCCATGGCGCGGGCGCTCGACGTCGTCGGCCTGATGAACGTGCAGTTCGCCATCCAGGGCGAGGGCGACAACGCCGTCGTCCATGTGCTGGAAGTGAACCCGCGCGCGTCGCGCACCGTTCCCTTCGTCTCCAAGGCGTGCTCGTTGCCGCTGGCCAAGATCGCCGCGCGCTGCATGGCCGGCCAGAGCCTGGCCAGCCAGGGCGTGACCGGCGAGGTCGTGCCGCCCTACTACTCGGTCAAGGAAGCGGTGTTCCCCTTCGTCAAGTTCCCGGGCGTGGATACCATCCTCGGGCCGGAGATGAAGTCGACCGGCGAGGTCATGGGCGTGGGGCGCAGCTTCGCCGAAGCCTTCGTCAAGAGCCAGGTGGCGGCCGGCGTACGTCTGCCCAGCGGCGGGACGGCCTTCATCAGCGTCAAGGCATCGGACAGGCCGGCCGCGGTCGAGGTCGCCAAGGAACTCCACGATCTGGGCTTCTCGCTCGTGGCGACGCGCGGCACGGCCTCGGTGATCGACGCAGCCGGCGTTCCGGTTGCGGTGGTCAACAAGGTCAACGAGGGGCGGCCGCACATCGTCGACATGATCAAGAACGAAGAGATCGCCCTCGTCATCAACACGGTCGAGGAAAAGCGCCAGGCCATCACCGATTCGCGTTCCATCCGCACCAGCGCGCTTGCCGCCAAGGTGACGGTGTTCACGACGATCGAAGGCGCGCGCGCGGCCTGCATGGGCATGCGCAGCCTGGCCGGCGGCATCGAGGTTTACTCCGTGCAATCCCTGCACGCCGAACTGAATCAGGCAGCATGAACAAGATCCCGCTCACGGTTACCGGCGCAGAGTTGCTGCGCGAAGAACTGCATCGTCTGAAGACGGTGGAGCGTCCGAACGTGATCGCCGCGATCGCCGAAGCGCGTTCGCACGGCGACCTCTCCGAAAACGCCGAGTACGAGGCGGCGAAGGAGCGCCAGGGCTTCATCGAAGGACGGATCATGGAAGTCGAAAGCAAGCTTTCGCACGCCCAGATCATCGACCCCAAACTGCTCGATGCGGACGGCCGCTGCGTGTTCGGCGCAACGGTGGAACTCGAGGACATGGATTCGGGCCAGGTCGTGACCTACCAGATCGTCGGCGACGACGAGGCCGACATCAAGGCGAACAAGATCTCGATCAGTTCGCCCATCGCGCGGGCATTGATCGGCAAGTACGCCGGGGACATCGCCGAGGTTCAGGCGCCCGGTGGCATTCGCGAGTACGAGATCATCGACGTCCGCTACGTCTGAACCGATGCTGAACCGCTTCGCCGAGCACCTCGCCCTCGTCATCGTCACCCTCTGGGTGGGCGGCATGTGGGCGGTCGGCTACCTCGTGGCTCCGGTGCTGTTCGACATGCTGTCCGACCGTATGCTGGCGGGCAGGGTGGCGGGGCGGCTGTTCGATTTCGTCGGCTGGTTCGGACTCGGCAGCGCCATCTATCTGCTGTTGTTCGCCGCGATCAGGATGGGGTGGGCGGTCTTTCGCAGCGGACTGTTCTGGCTCGTGCTGGTGCTGCTGGCGCTGGTGGCCGCGGGACAGTTCGGCATCCAGCCGCTGATGGCGGAACTCAAGGCGAGCGCCTGGCCGCGCGATGTCATGAACAGCGTGATGCGCGACCGCTTCGCTGCCTGGCACGGGGTTTCCAGCGTGCTCTACCTGGTCCAGAGCCTGCTCGGCGCGGCGCTGGTGTTCGCCTTGAGAAAAAACCTCAAGCAGGGATGAGGGCCGGGCGCACCGGCATTGGCGCGCCGGCCCGATCCGCCCCGCAAGAGGGTCAGCGTCCCCGTCCGCTGCCGCGGACGCGTGCGGCAGGCGCGCGGGCCGGGGAGCGGCGGGACTCGGCCGCTGCCTTGGCCAGTGCCGCACGCCGCGCGGCAGCCGCGAAGGCTGCGGCGGATTTTGCCGTGGCGGTCTTCACGGGGCGTTTCGGTGCGGCTTCGGCCGCGGCTTTGTCCTCTTCGCGGCGCTGGCGCCAGACGACGAGGATGTTGCCGATGTGCTGCACGGGAGCGGCTTCCAGCGTCGTGCAGAGTTCCTGCATCAGGGCATCACGCTGCTCGCGTTCGGCGCCCTGGACGCGGACCTTGATGAGTTCGTGGGCCTGGAGCGAGCGTTCGATTTCGGCTACGACCGAGGGCGCGAGGCCGTTGCCTGCGACCGTGACGACGGGGTTCAGGTGATGGGCCTTCGCGCGCAATTCGCGGCGCTGGGCAGGCGTAAGCTCGATCATTGATTTTTCTCGACTTTCGTGGGGCACGGATTCTACTCCGATTGGCGTAATGAAACGAAACAAGACCAGCAAGGCGTGGCTGCACGAGCATCTGAACGACCCCTATGTGCTGCGGGCGCAGGCCGACGGCTACAGGGCGCGTGCCGCCTACAAGCTGATCGAGATCGATGAGCGGGACCACCTGCTGCGTTCCGGGGCGGTGGTCGTCGATCTCGGCGCGGCGCCGGGTTCCTGGTGCCAGGTGGCGGTCAAGCGTTGCGGCGCCTCCGGAAGGGTGTTTGCGCTGGATATCCTGCCGGTCGAGCCGATCGCGGGAGTGGACATCCTGCAGGGCGACTTCACGGAGGATGAAGTGCTGGCCGAACTCGAAGGCCGGCTCGGCGGCGCACGGGTCGACGCGGTGCTGTCCGACATGGCGCCGAATCTTTCGGGCGTTGCCACGGTGGATCAGGCCAGATCCATCCACCTCTGCGAACTCGCACTGGATTTCGCGGCGCGGCACCTGAAGCCGTCCGGGCAGTTCGTGGTGAAAGTCTTCCAGGGGGAGGGCTTCATGGAGTTCCGCAAGGCCGTGGAAGCCGTCTTCGGTTCGGTGCAGGTGAGAAAGCCCAAGGCGTCCCGCGATCGAAGCGCCGAGGTGTATCTGCTCGGCAAGGGCCTCAAGGCCCGCTGAAGAGGCCGGCGATTGACGGCCGCAATCGCGGCCATTGGTTTGCCCGCGGGAACGTTCGCCTCTAGAATGAATCAATGATGCGTACGCTCGGAAAGGGCTCGTGGGGTAAAGTGCTTTGAACAATCTTTTCAAGAATCTCGCGATCTGGATGGTCATCGGCGTCGTGCTGATGACCGTATTCAACCAGTTCAACGCCCGTCAGACGGCTCCCAACACCATGGAATACTCCCAGTTCATGGAGGAGGCCAAGGCGGGGCGTATCGCCAAGGCGACGGTCGACGGCCGCGTCCTCAAGGCCACGACACAGGAAGGGCGTTCCATCACCGTCTATACGCCGGGCGTGCAGGACATCTGGATGGTGTCCGACCTGATGCGCTACGGGGTCTCCGTCAATGCCACGAAGCCGGAAGAAGAGCAGTCCTTCCTGGCGAACATTTTCGTGTCGTGGTTCCCCATGTTGCTGCTGATCGGCGTGTGGATCTTCTTCATGCGCCAGATGCAGGGCGGCGGCAAGGGCGGGGCGTTCTCGTTCGGCAAGAGCAAGGCGCGGATGCTCGACGAGTCGGCGAACTCCGTCACTTTCGCCGACGTGGCGGGTTGCGACGAGGCCAAGGAAGAGGTGTTCGAACTCGTCGAGTTCCTGCGTGATCCTTCCAAGTTCCAGAAGCTGGGCGGCCGCATTCCGAAAGGGGTGCTGATGGTCGGCTCCCCCGGTACGGGCAAGACGCTGCTGGCCAAGGCGATCGCCGGAGAAGCGAAGGTTCCCTTTTTCTCGATTTCCGGCTCGGATTTCGTCGAGATGTTCGTGGGCGTCGGCGCGGCGCGCGTGCGCGACATGTTCGAGCAGGCCAAGAAGCACGCACCCTGCATCATCTTCATCGACGAGATCGACGCCGTCGGCCGCCAGCGCGGTGCCGGTCTCGGCGGCGGCAACGACGAGCGCGAGCAGACGCTGAACCAGCTTCTCGTCGAGATGGACGGTTTCGAGGGGCAGACGGGCGTCATCGTGATCGCGGCGACCAACCGCCCCGACGTGCTCGATCCCGCCTTGCTGCGTCCGGGCCGGTTCGACCGCCAGGTGGTGGTCGCGCTGCCCGACATCCGCGGCCGCGAACAGATCCTCAAGGTCCACATGCGCAAGGTGCCCATCGCGCCCGACGTCGATCCCCAGGTGCTGGCGCGCGGGACGCCCGGTTTCGCCGGCGCCGATCTGGCGAACCTTGTGAACGAGGCGGCCTTGTTCGCCGCGCGTGCCAACAAGCGCCTGGTCGACATGGATGACTTCGAGCGGGCCAAGGACAAGATCATGATGGGGGCGGAGCGCCGCTCGGTGGTCATGCCCGAGGAAGAGCGTCGCAACACGGCCTACCATGAATCGGGCCATGCCGTCGTCGCCCGGCTTCTGGACAAGACCGATCCGGTACACAAAGTCACGATCATCCCGCGCGGCCGCGCCCTGGGCGTCACGATGCAACTGCCGACCGAGGATCGCTACAGCCAGGACCGCGACCGTCTGCTGCAGACGATCACCGTGCTGTTCGGTGGCCGCATCGCCGAAGAGATCTTCATGAAGCAGATGACTACCGGAGCGTCCAACGATTTTCAGCGCGCGACCGATCTGGCTCGCCGCATGGTCACGCAGTGGGGCATGTCGGATACGCTGGGGCCGATGGTCTATGGTGAGGAAGAAGGTGAGATCTTCCTCGGCCGGCAGGTGACGACGCACCGCAATGTGTCAGAGGCAACGATGCAGAAGGTCGATGCCGAGATCCGTCGCATCATCGACCAGCAGTATGGTCTGGCTCGCCGCCTGCTCGAGGAGAATCGCGACAAGGTCGAGGCGATGACCCGCGCGCTGCTCGAATGGGAGACGATCGACGCCGACCAGATCAACGACATCATGGAAGGCCGTCCGCCGCGTCCCCCGAAGCCTGCTTCGGTGCCAGTCGGCCGCTCGAAGGACGACTCTCCGGGTGCGGCGCCGACTGCGCCCGCACCTGCGGCCTGATCCGAGTCGAGCCGATTCCTTCCTAGTCCGGGCCGGTGTATCCGGCCCGTTTCTTTTCCGGTATGAAGATGAGCACCATTCAATGTGGACGCTTTCGGCTGGACCTGTCACGGCCCCAGGTGATGGCGATCGTGAATCTGACGGATGATTCCTTCACGGGCGACGGCACGCACGGCAACCTGGACAGCATGATGCGGCGCGTCGAGCAAGTGCTCGAGGAAGGGGCCGACATGCTCGACATCGGCGCCGAGTCCTCCCGTCCCGGCGCGGATTCCGTGCCCGAAACGCAGGAACTGGAGCGCGTGATGCGTTGCGTCGAGCGCCTGCGCAGCTTCGGGGTGCCGCTGTCGGTCGACACGCTGAAGCCGGCGGTGATGCGCGCCGCCGTCGAGGCGGGCGCCGACATGATCAACGACATCAACGCGTTCAACGCACCCGGTGCCGTCGAGACGGTGGCGGGCACCGACGTCGGCCTGTGCGTGATGCACATGCAGGGCGAACCGCGCACGATGCAGCGCAATCCGTACTACGCCGATGTCGTCGAGGACGTGGCGGAATATCTCGCGGCGCGGGTGCGCGCCCTTGAGGCGGCGGGCGTGGCCCGCGATCGTATCGTCCTCGATCCTGGCTTCGGGTTCGGCAAGACCGTCGAGCACAATTTTTTGTTGCTGCGCGAACTGGCGCGTTTCGGCAGGGAGGGTCTGCCGGTGCTCGTGGGCATGTCCCGCAAGTCGATGCTGGGGACCGTGACGGGCAGACCGGTCGATCAGCGGATGGTGGCAAGCGTGGCAGCAGCCCTGATCGCAGTCGAGCGCGGAGCGGCAATTGTTCGCGTTCACGATGTCGGTGCCACTCGTGATGCTCTCAAGGTCTGGGAAGCGGTGCCATAATCTGCACTTTGCGTTTTGCTGCGGGTGCACAATGGGTCGCAAGTATTTTGGTACCGATGGGGTGAGGGGGCGGGTCGGCGAGGCGCCGATCACGCCCGATTTCGTGATGCGTCTCGGCTACGCCGCGGGGGTGACCCTGGTCGGGCGCGAGAAGCTGCCGGCGGGCGAGCGCCCCGCGGTGCTCATCGGCAAGGACACGAGAATTTCCGGCTACCTGCTCGAGGCGGCGCTCGAGGCGGGTTTTGCGGCAGCCGGGGTGGATGTGATGCTTGCCGGTCCGATCCCCACGCCTGCCGTCGCCTACCTGACACGGGCCCTGCGGCTGCAGGCCGGAGTGGTGATCTCAGCCTCGCACAACCCCTTCTACGATAACGGGATCAAGTTCTTCTCGGCCGGCGGCGCGAAGCTCCCGGATGCGGTGGAGGTCGAGATCGAAGAACACCTGGATCTGCCGATGGGCTGCGTCGATTCGGCCCAGCTTGGTCGCGCCCGGCGGATCGACGATGCGGCGGGCCGCTACATCGAGTTCTGCAAGAGCACCTTCCCCAACGAGATGGATCTGCGCGGACTGCGCATCGCGCTCGATTGCGCCCACGGCGCGGCGTACCACATTGCGCCCCGGGTGTTTCACGAACTCGGCGCGGATGTGGTGGCGGTGGGCGTGGAGCCCAACGGCCTCAACATCAACGACGGCGTCGGCGCGACGCGGCCCGAGTTCCTGCGCCAGGCCGTGCTGGTCAACGGGGCGGATATCGGCATCGCGCTCGATGGCGACGGCGACCGGCTCATCATGGTGGACCGCCAGGGCGAGGTGTACGACGGCGACAAGCTGATCTACGTGATTGCGGCGGCGCGCAAGTCCGAAGGCCGGCTCGACGGAGTGATCGGCACGCTGATGAGCAATCTCGGCTTCGAGCATGCCGTCGGGCGTCTCGGCGTGCCTTTTGCCCGCGCCAAGGTCGGCGACCGCTATGTGCTCGAGATGCTGCACGAACGCGGCTGGAAGCTGGGCGGCGAGAATTCGGGCCACATCATCTGCCTGGACCGGCATTCCACCGGGGACGGCATCGTCTCGGCGCTGCAGGTGCTCGCTGCGCTCAAGCAGTATGGGCGGTCCCTGGGCGAAGCCTGCGCAGACCTGGTCTTCTATCCGCAGAAGCTCGTCAACGTGCGTCTGCCGGCCGGCTTCGACTGGCGTGCCGATCAAGGGATCGCCGCGGCACAGGCGCAGGCCGACGCGACGCTCGGCAACGATGGCCGGGTCCTGCTGAGGCCGTCGGGTACCGAGCCGCTGCTGCGGGTCATGGTCGAGGGTCGCGATGGCGAGCTCGTCGAGCGGCTCGCACGGCAGATCGCCGAGGCGGTGCAGGAGGCGGTTGCGTGACGGACGGGCGCGCATGACGGTCCGGTCGCAGCGGTATTACGCTGCGCCGGCCAGCCGAACCGCGGTGGGGATGGAGCATCCGCAGCGGATACGACGCTTGATGACATGAAACATCGCTGTAACAATGGGTTGTTAACGTGTCGGCTCGGTTCTCAAATACGAGGTAGTCATGCTGCGTTTCTCGAAGAAGTTTGCCGTTGCTTCCGTTTCCACCGTTCTGCTCGCCGTCCAGGCGCAGGCTGCGGACGTTACTGGCGCGGGTGCCTCGTTCCCGGCGCCGATCTACTCGAAGTGGGCTGATGCCTACCAGAAGGCAACCGGCAACAAGGTCAATTATCAATCGATCGGTTCGAGCGGCGGCATTCGCCAGATCAACGCGAAGACGGTGGATTTCGGCGCGTCCGACATGCCCCTCAAGCCCGAAGAGCTGAGCAAGGCGGGCCTGCAGCAGTTCCCGACGGTGATCGGCGGCGTGGTGCCCGTGGTCAATCTCGCCGGCATCAAGGCCGGTGATCTGAAGCTGACCGGCCAGCTTCTCGCCGACATCTACCAGGGCAAGATCACCAAGTGGAACGACAAGGCGATCGCTGCGCTGAACCCCAGCCTGTCGCTGCCGGATCAGGACATCGGCGTCGTGCGTCGTGCCGACGGTTCCGGTACCACCTTCGTCTTCACCAACTACCTGTCGAAGATTTCCGCCGAGTGGAAGGAAAAGATCGGCGAAGGCTCCGCGGTGCAATGGCCGGTTGGCCTGGGTGGCAAGGGTAACGAGGGCGTGTCTGCGTTCGTGCAGCGCCTGCCGGGTTCCATCGGCTATGTCGAGTACGCCTATGCCAAGCAGAACAAGCTCGCACACGCGCTGCTCCAGAACAAGGATGGCGAGTTCATCTCGCCGAGCGAGGAGTCCTTTGCTGCCGCCTCGGCTGGTGCCGACTGGAGCAAGTCCGCTTTCTACGAGATCCTGACGAATCAGCCGGGCAAGACGTCCTGGCCGCTCACCAGCGCGACCTTCATTCTGATTCATCAGGTTCAGGACAAGCCGGAGCAGGGCGCCAACGTGCTGAAGTTCTTCGAATGGGCATACACCAACGGCGGCAAGATGGCCTCGGAACTCGACTATGTTCCGCTGCCTGATGCCACCGTCAAGCTGATCAACGCGTCCTGGGCGAACATCAAGGACTCGTCCGGCAAGGTCGTCCATTCCGCCAAGTAAGAGAGACTGCGGTGGCTCAGCCTAACCAGCAGCCGGGGGCCGAAGCGGCCCTCGGCGGGCATCTTTCGTCCGCGGGCGGCCATGGGGCCGCCCTGCCGGGTGTGAATATGGGACAAAACCAGTTCGTGGTTTCCCGCTTCAAGAAGTTCAGCGATGCGCTCTTTGCGGGAACGGCCCGTTCCTTTGCCATCCTGGCGCTGGTTCTGCTGGCCGGGATCATCGTTGCTCTGACCTATGCTTCGTGGCCGAGCATCCAGGCTTTCGGCATCGGTTTCCTCTTTTCCACGGACTGGAATCCTCCGATGGAAAAGTTCGGTGCCCTGATTCCGATCTACGGCACGGTCGTCACGTCCGTCATCGCCCTGCTGATCGCGGTGCCGGTCAGTTTCGGCATCGCCTTGTTCCTCACCGAGTTGTCGCCCGTCTGGTTGCGCCGGCCGCTGGGGACGGCGATCGAGCTTCTGGCGGCGATCCCGAGCATCGTCTACGGCATGTGGGGCTTGCTCGTCTTCGCGCCCATTTTTGCCAAGTACGTCCAGCCTGCGTTGCAGGCGACGCTGGGCGAACTGCCGATCATCGGGCTGCTGTTTCAGGGAACGCCGCTCGGTATCGGCCTGCTGTCGGCGGGGGTCATCCTGGCGATCATGATCATTCCCTACATCGCTTCGGTCATGCGCGATGTGTTCGAAGTGACGCCGCCGATGCTCAAGGAGTCCGCCTACGGCATCGGGTGCACGACGTGGGAAGTGATGTGGAACGTCGTGCTGCCCTACACCAAGACGGGTGTGATCGGCGGTGTGATGCTCGGGCTCGGCCGCGCGCTGGGGGAAACCATGGCGGTGACCTTCGTCATCGGCAACACCAACTTCCTCAGTTCCGCGTCCCTGTTCGCGCCCGGCAACAGCATCACGTCAGCCCTGGCGAACGAGTTCGCCGAGGCGGATCCGGGTCTGCACACTTCGTCGCTGATGGAACTCGGTCTGATCCTGTTCGTGATCACCCTGGTGGTCCTCGTCGTGTCGAAACTCCTGTTGCTGCAGCTCGCCAAGGGCGAAGGCGCGAAGAGTTGAGGGGGAGTGAATCATGAATCTGCTTGCAAGGCGCAAGTTGACGAACAAGGTGGCGCTCGGGCTGTCCTTGTCTGCGATGGCGTTCGGACTGCTCTGGCTTGCCTGGATCCTCTGGACCGTGTTCGAACTGGGTGTTTCGGGGCTGTCGCTGAATCTGCTGACACAGATGACGCCGCCGCCGG
The DNA here is from genome assembly GCF_002354895.1 of Thauera sp. K11. Classification (NCBI taxonomy): domain Bacteria; kingdom Pseudomonadati; phylum Pseudomonadota; class Betaproteobacteria; order Rhodocyclales; family Zoogloeaceae; genus Thauera; species Thauera sinica. The sequence goes on along the minus strand of NZ_CP023439.1, from coordinate 2,564,474 downwards.
GCGACGAAGCGGGGGGCTTGCTCAACGCCATCGTCGGCAGTTTGATCCTGGTGGTGCTCGCAACCCTGCTCGGTACGCCGATCGGCATCCTCGCGGGTATCTACCTGGCTGAATATGGCCGCTTCACGATGCTTGGCAAGGTCACGCGCTTCATCAACGACCTGCTGCTGTCGGCGCCGTCCATCGTCATCGGTCTTTTCGTGTATGCGGTGGTCGTCGCACAGACGGGCAAGTTCTCGGGCTGGTCGGGTGTCATCGCGCTGGCGCTGATTGTGTTGCCAGTGGTGGTGCGAACCACCGAGAACATGCTGCAATTGATCCCGAACACGTTGCGGGAAGCGGCGTTCGCACTCGGTGCGCCCAAGAGCGTGGTCATCTCGAAGGTGACGCTGCGGGCGGCGCGGGCTGGCGTGGTCACCGGGGTGCTGCTGGCGGTCGCACGCATCGCAGGCGAAACCGCACCCTTGCTGTTCACGGCGCTGTCGAACCAGTTCTGGTCGCTCAACATGAACGAACCGATGGCCAACCTGCCGGTGACGATCTTCAAGTTCGCCATGAGCCCCTTCACCAACTGGCAGGAACTGGCGTGGGCTGGCGTTTTCCTGATCACGCTCGGCGTGCTGGCGCTGAACATCGTTGCCCGTGTCTTCCTGCGGGCTGAAAAGATCAACTGAGAGATGATGGATCGCGGCCCGGCACGGGCCCGCGATGCGGAGTGAATATGGAAATCACCGACGCACAGATCGAATTCAAGGATTTCAATTTCTATTACGGCAAGTTCCACGCCCTGAAGGACATCAACTTCAAGATGGCGCGGCACAAGGTGACGGCCTTCATCGGCCCGTCGGGCTGCGGCAAGTCGACCCTGCTGCGCACCATCAACCGCATGTATGACCTTTATCCCGAGCAGCGGGCGGAAGGGCAGTTGCTGTTCGACGGGAGCAATCTCCTCGACGTGGGCGTGGATGTGAGCGTGCTGCGCGCGAAGATCGGCATGGTGTTCCAGAAGCCGACGCCGTTCCCGATGTCGATCTACGAGAACATCGCGTTCGGCGTGAGGCTGCACGAGAAGATGTCGGTCAGCCAGATGGACGATCGCGTCGAGTGGGCGCTGCGCAAGGCGGCGCTGTGGGACGAAGTGAAGAGCAAGCTCAACCAGAGCGGGATGAGCCTGTCGGGCGGCCAGCAGCAGCGTCTGTGCATCGCACGGGGCATCGCGGTGAAGCCCGAGGTCATCCTTCTGGACGAGCCGACTTCGGCGCTCGACCCGATCTCGACGTCTCGCATCGAAGAACTGATCGACGAACTCAAGAACGAGTTCACCATCGTGATCGTGACGCACAACATGCAGCAGGCGGCGCGCATCTCGGACTACACCGCCTATATGTACCTCGGCGAGATGGTGGAGTTCGGGGTCACCGACGAACTGTTCCTCAAGCCCAAGCAGAAGGCTACCGAGGACTACATCACCGGACGCTTCGGCTGAACCGGGCCTGCATTCGGCGGAAAAAGGGGCGAAAGCCCCTTTTTTCTTTGTGCGGCGGCTTTCGTGTGGCGGGAGAAGTTCCGGCTGCAGGTGGCGCCGGGGAGCGTGTCAGATCGGGGTGTCGCCCACCCAGTCGATCTGCAGGTCGTTGTCGTTGGCGAAATTGATGAGGAACTTGTAGGCGAGCGGCTCGACGTCGTAGAGCCGCGCATCGACCAGAACGGTCTTGTCCCCCTTGAGGGTGCAGCCGGGGCGCACGTAGGGGGAGTAGGTCATGCGGTGATCGGCGCCGAAGGCCGACATGACGCCGCAAAGCCGGTCCGCCCAATCGCTCGGGCGGAATCTCTTTCCTTCCCTCGTGACCCCGATGATGACGAAGTTTTCAATCTTCTGATTCATGTCTCATGCCTTGGCGGCTACGGGGTGTTCTGGCGTCGTCGTCTGGCGCGACCTTGCTCAAAACGGGCGGGATTCTAGCAGAAATCGAGGGGGATCGTCCCGCCGGATTCCGCTTGCCGCGCCGCGGCCGGGCCTGCGGTCATGGTACGGGGCCGGCCGGAACATATGTACAGGCGCGGCTTCTTTGGCTTAAGATTCACGACTCTTCCTGCACGGCGGCCCATGCCGCCGTGTGCGTTTGTGGCTTCGTTCCCAGATCGAGGTATCTCCATGTCCCATGTCATGAACACCTACGCCCGGCTTCCTGTCGCCTTCACGCACGGGGAAGGGGTCTGGATCTACGACGAGACGGGCAAGCGCTATCTCGATGCCCTGTCCGGCATCGCGGTGAACACACTGGGGCACAACCATCCGCGCCTGGTGAAGGCCATCGCCGAGCAGGCGGGCCGCCTGCTGCATACCTCGAACCTCTATCGCATCCCGCTGCAGGAACGCCTCGCCGACCGCCTTGCCGAGTTGTCCGGCATGGACGAAGTGTTCTTCGGCAACTCCGGCGCCGAGGCCAATGAAGGCGCGATCAAGCTCGCGCGCATGTACGGCCACGGCAAGGGCATCGAGCTGCCGCACGTCATCGTCATGGAGAACGCCTTCCACGGACGCACGCTCGCCACGCTGTCCGCCACCGGCAACCGCAAGGCGCAGGCCGGCTTCGAGCCGCTGGTGCCCGGCTTCGTCCGCGTGCCCTACAAGGACATCGAGGCCATCCGCCACGTCGCGGCGCACGACCACAGCGTGGTCGCTGTCATGCTGGAGGTCATCCAGGGCGAGGGTGGCGTCAACATGGTCAACGACGCCTATCTGCGCGACGTGCGTGCGATCTGCGACGAACATGGCTGGCTGCTGATCTGCGACGAAGTCCAGTGCGGCATCGGCCGTACCGGTGTCTGGTTCGGCTGGCAGCATGCCGGCGTGAAGCCCGACGTGATGACGCTGGCCAAGGGGCTGGGCTCGGGCGTGCCGATCGGCGCCGTGCTCACCGCCGGTCGTGCTGCCGGCCTGTTCAAGCCGGGCAACCATGGTTCCACCTTTGGCGGCAACCCGCTCGTGTGCGCTGCCGCGCTCGCCACGCTCGACACCATCGTCGACGACGGGCTGATGGACAACGCGGTGAAGGTCGGCGAGGCGATCCGTTCCGGCATGGCCGAAGCGCTCAAGGGGGTTGCCGGCGTCGTCGACATCCGCGGCCGCGGCCTGATGATCGGCATCGAACTCGACCGTCCCTGCGGTGCGCTGATGGGGCGCGCCGCGGAGCACGGCCTGTTGATCAGCGTTACCGCCGAGCGCGTCGTGCGGCTGTTGCCGGCGCTGGTGTTTTCCGCCGCCGATGCGCAGGCGCTCGTCTCCGCGCTGGCGCCGCTCATTCGTGACTTCCTCGCGAACGGATAACAAGGGGTGCTGGCCATGACCGCACTGAGGCACTACCTGCAATTCAAGGATTTCACCCGCGACGAATACGACTACGTCTTCAAGCGGGCGAAGTGGATCAAGGACAAGTTCAAGCGTTACGAGCCTTACCATCCGCTGTTCGACCGCACGCTGGTCATGATCTTCGAGAAGGCCAGCACGCGCACCCGCCTGTCCTTCGAGGCCGGCATGCAGCAGCTCGGCGGCTCGGCGATCTACCTGAACACGCGCGATTCCCAGCTCGGGCGCGGCGAGCCGGTGGAAGATGCCGGGCAGGTCATCTCGCGCATGAGCGACCTGGTGATGATCCGGACCTTCGAGCAGGAGATCGTCGAGCGCTTCGCCGCGAACTCCCGCGTGCCGGTCATCAACGGCCTGACCAACGAATACCATCCCTGCCAGATCCTGGCCGACATCTTCACCTTCATCGAGCATCGCGGCAGCATCCAGGGCAAGACCGTGGCCTGGGTGGGTGACAGCAACAACATGTGCAACACCTGGCTGCAGGCGGCCGAACTGCTCGATTTCCATGTGCACGTATCGACACCGCCCGGCTACGAAGTCGAACCCGAGCGTGCCGGCCTGTACGGCACCGACCACTTCCGCCAGTTCGCCGATCCTCTCGAAGCCTGCAAGGGGGCGCACCTGGTCACCACCGACGTGTGGACCTCGATGGGCTTCGAAGCCGAGAACGAGGAGCGCATGAAGGCTTTCGCCGACTGGTGCGTAGACGCCGAGATGATGTCGGTGGCCGCGCCCGACGCGCTGTTCATGCACTGCCTGCCGGCCCACCGCGGCGAAGAGGTGACCGCGGAAGTCATGGACGGCCCGCAGTCCGTCGTGTGGGACGAGGCGGAAAACCGGCTTCACGCCCAAAAGGCGCTGATGGAATTCCTCATGCTTGGCCGCATCGAGGACTGATTGCTTACTCAAAAAGTGCACAAGCACGGACACAGGAAAACAGCATGAGCGACGTCAAGAAAGTAGTGCTTGCCTATTCGGGCGGGCTGGATACTTCGGTCATCCTGAAGTGGCTGCAGGACACCTACAAGTGCGAAGTCGTCACCTTCACCGCCGACCTCGGCCAGGGCGAGGAACTCGAGCCGGCGCGCGCCAAGGCGCTGCAGTTCGGCATCAAGCCGGAGAACATTTTCATCGACGACCTGCGCGAAGAGTTCGTGCGCGATTTCGTCTTCCCGATGTTCCGTGCCAACACCATCTATGAAGGCGAGTACCTGCTGGGCACCTCGATCGCCCGCCCGCTGATCGCCAAGCGCCAGATCGAGATCGCGCGCCAGACCGGCGCCGATGCGGTGTCGCATGGCGCCACCGGCAAGGGCAACGACCAGGTCCGTTTCGAACTCGGCTACTACGCGCTGATGCCCAACGTGAAGGTCATCGCCCCGTGGCGCGAATGGGACCTCCTGTCGCGCGAAAAGCTGCTCGCCTATGCCGAGAAGAACGGCATTCCCATCGAGATGAAGCACAAGCAGGGCGGCTCGCCCTATTCGATGGATGCCAATCTGCTGCACATCTCCTTCGAGGGCCGCCACCTCGAGGACCCGGCTGCCGAGGCAGAGGAGTCGATGTGGCGCTGGACGGTGTCGCCGGAGGCCGCGCCCGATGCGGCGGAGTACATCGACCTCGAGTTCGAGCAGGGCGATCTCGTCGCCATCGGAGGCACCCGCATGAAGCCGCACGAACTGCTGGCCCGGCTCAACGAGCTGGGCGGCAAGCACGGCATCGGCCGCCTCGACCTGGTCGAGAACCGCTACGTCGGCATGAAGAGCCGCGGCTGCTACGAGACGCCGGGCGGCACCATCCTGCTGAAGGCTCACCGTGCCATCGAGTCGATCACCCTCGACCGCGAAGTCGCCCATCTCAAGGACGACCTCATGCCGCGCTACGCCAGCATGATCTACACCGGCTACTGGTGGAGCCCCGAACGCCAGGCGCTGCAGGCCCTCATCGACCACACGCAGCAGACGGTCAATGGCTGGGTGCGCGTCAAGCTCTACAAGGGCAACGTCATCGTCGTCGGCCGCGATTCGAAGACGGATTCGCTGTTCGATCCGACGATCGCCACTTTCGAGGACGACCAGGGCGCCTACAATCAAAAGGATGCGAACGGTTTCATCCGCCTCAACGCGCTGCGCATGCGCATCGCCGCGAACGCCCGGGCCGCGCGCGGCTGACCTGGACGGCGGCTACGGAATACCGGCGATGGACAACGACGTACTGATCTTCGGCCTGACGATCGCGGAGTTCGAGGACATCTCCCTCAAGGTCTGCTTCACGGCGCTGATCCTGTACATGCTGTTCATCATCGGCAACCTCGCCAAGGAGTCGAAGGCAGGCAAGTACGGCGCGATGTGGATGTTCATCGGGCTGGGGCTGGGCTTCATCGGCTTCGTCGCCAAGGTCATCATCCAGAAGCTGATCGGCATCTGACAGGAACAAACCCATGAGCATTACCGAGAAGATCGACGGCATCGCCGTCGCCACCAAGGCCAACGTCTATTTCGACGGCAAGTGCGTCAGCCACGGCATCCAGTTCGCCGACGGCACGAAGAAGTCGGTCGGCGTGATCCTGCCCGCCACGCTGACCTTCAACACCGGCGCCCCCGAGGTCATGGAAGGCGTGGCCGGCAGTTGCCGCGTGCGCCTGAAAGGCCCCGACGGCGAGCCGGGGGAATGGAAGACCTACGGCGCCGGCCAGTCCTTCGACGTGCCCGGCAATTCCAGCTTCGACATCGAAGTCTCCGGCGAGCCCTACCACTACATCTGCCATTTCGGCTGATCGCGAAGCGGGGAGCGCCATGCCGTCTTTCGACATCATGTCCGAGGTCGACCAGCCGTCGCTGCGCAACGCGGTGACGGTGGCCAACAGCAAGATCGCCGGCCGGCACGACTTCAAGGGCACCAGCGCCAACGTGGAACTCGGCGACAAGCTGATCACCCTGTTCGGCGACAGCGATTTCCAGCTAGACCAGATGAAGGCCATCCTGCTGCCCGAGATGACCAAGAAGAGCGTCGACGTGCGCTGCCTGGACTACGGCGACGTACAGAAGATCTCCGGCAACAAGGTCAAGCAGGAAGTGAAGGTCCGCGTCGGCGTCGATCAGGATCTCGCGAAGAAGATCGTCAAGCTGATCAAGGACAGCAAGCTCAAGGTCCAGGCCGCCATCCAGGGCGACGCGGTGCGCGTCTCCGGCGCCAAGCGCGATGTGCTGCAGGAAGCGATCGCGCTGGTGAAGAAGCAGATCACGGATTTTCCGCTGCAGTTCGGCAATTTCCGGGATTGAGCCGCCGCCGGCCCGGCCGGCCGAGCATCGATACCCGGGCCGGACGGTCTTTCCCTAGCGTCCCCAGCAATCCGCGACACTGTGGCCGGCCCCGCTGCGGCCCTGCGCGCCCGTGTTCGTCAATGTCAGGGTTCCGCAACCGTCGCCGGCCATCGAGCCTGTCGGTGCGGCAGACAGCGTGAAGCGCTGCGAATCGGGAAAGTTCACCGTGATGGTGTACTTGGCCGTGCCGTTTTCGGGGCTTTGTCCGTGCGGAAGGCTTTCGTCGTCGATGTCGTCTCCGCCACTCGTCTGGTCGTAGCGGTTTGCCGTCGTGAAGTTCCGCTCCAGGAACTGCGCGTTCTCGAGCAGCATCGTCCGTGCCTCGGCCCGGTTGGCGCGGACGATGTAGTCGCGGTAGTTCGGGTAGGCGATGCCGGCGAGGATGCCGATGATGGCAACGGCGATCATCAACTCGATCAGGCTGAAACCGCGTGCTTTCCTTTGCATGTGCTCGATTCCTTCGTTGGGGGCTCAGCGGACGAAAAGCTGGCGCCAGGATGACCGCGGATTGCCCTGCATGCCTTTTTCGGTGATCACTACGACGCCGCCGCCGGTGCCGCTGCCCACCTTGTATTCCCGTTCGCCGGCGCTGATGACGGTCGGCGCCTTCAACAGGCCCTCGGTGCCGAGCTTGCGGGAGGTGACCGGGTTTTCCGCCGCTTCGTCTCCACTGCCGTAGCGCGCGTAGTCGGCGGAGTTGAAGAGATTGTCGTCGGTGTAGTCGAAGACGCTGTACGACAGGCGTCCGCCGGTCAGGGCATCGAGTTCGGTGATCCAGCTGTAGCCGCCCTGGTCGCATGCTCCCGAGGACGGCACGATGGACGTCAGGATGACGCGGCCGTGGCGCAGGATGGGGTAGGTGACGATGCGTTCGCCGACGCTGGTGGTCGAATTCGGCAGCACCAGGTCGATGTACCAGCCGCGCTTGGCGCTGGTCCCCGTATAGGCCACGGCATTGTTGCTGGCGACGCGGACCTCGCTGCTGTCGGTGGAGGTGCGCGCGCCCTGGTAGATGAAGGTCTGTTGCTGCAGCGCGCCTCGTCCGGAGACCACCGCGCCGCTATCCAGGATTCCGTAGGCGCTTTGCGTCGCGGTCGTGGTGATGTCGGAATTGCCGAGATAGCGGCCGGTGCCGAAATAGATCATGTATCCGCTCACACTCGATGGCGGGACGCCGATCTCGAGGGCGGAGGTGATCGGCTGCGGGGTCGTGCCGATCATCGCCCGGAACAGAGGCGCCGGGGTGGAGCCGGAATGGTAGGCGCTGCCCCAGTTGCCGGCATTGGAGTTCGAAAGGTCGAACTTCCACAGGTTGCCCTTCAGGTCGCCTGCGTAGATCACGTCGATGATGCGGTCGCCATTGACGTCGAGCAAGGCGGGTTCCGACATGCCGTTGTCGGTATCGGTGTCCGTCTCGAGCCGGACGGTCCGGATCTTGCGCACGGGCAGCCCCAGGCTTCTGTCCAGCGGCACGAGGAACAGCACGGCGCGCTGGTTCGTGCTGTTGTAGCCGTTGCCGAACACCGCGTACCAGTTGCCGTCGTTCAGGCGTGCCACATGGGCACGGCCCATGATGTAGCCCATGTCCGCGGAATGGTCCGTGCCCGAGGTGTTGTCCGTGCCGGCGTACTCCCAGATGACGTTCGAGCCGCCGAAGGTGTTCGAGCCGGAGCTGTCGGTCACGTTCGTGATGTCCAGCGCGAAGACCGCCTTGCCGCCGCCGCCCAGGGTGCCGACCAGCACCGTCTTCCAGGCATCGCCGAGGTAGGCGTCGCCGGAATTCGCCGGGCCGTCCACGTAGTACTGGTGCCGATATGTCGGACTTGCGAGTCTGGGCAGATTCCCGATCACCGCGTTCGGCACATAGGCGAAGACTTCGGCGCCACCACCCTGCGCGGTCGTGTTCGAGGCGTTGAAGGCGTGCAGCATGCCGTCGTTCGCGCCGACATAGATCATCGGCTTGCGCGTCGCCCTCGTTCCGGTGCGGAAGGTCGTATAGGCGGTCTTGAGCGTCTCCGTCCAGCGTGTGCTGGTGGCGGGCAGGTCATAGCCGAAACTGCCGCCCGCGACGTAGTGCGGGTCGGAGTTCACGATGTCTCCCAGCAGGGACGAGCGCGCACGAAACGTGCCGCCCGGCTGCTCGTTGGTGCGATCGCCCCGGATGTAGTCCAGCACCGCCTCGCTGCCCAGCCGGTTCTGCTGCGTGCCCGTCGTGGCGGCTGGTCCGGTGATCGAGGACCAGGTGAAGCTCGCGCCCGCTCCCGTGGAGTCGTTCCAGGCACGGCTGTTCCAGGTGTAGATGTTGCGGCTGGCAGCGGCGGGGATCCGGCTGCCGGCTTCCCATGCGACGGTTCCGAGGGTCCCGGTCGCGGTGAGCGGGATGGCCTTGAATTCGCCCGTCCAGGCCGGTGTGTGGAAGATGGCTTGATACACGTGAGTGTTCGTATCCAGCCGGGTGGAGTTGGTGGCGATTGCCGAGGCCGAGGCGTCCGCGGTGGCTGCCGCTTCGAACACCTCCCCCAGCGCGGTCGACAGGCCGGCGGGGTTGGTGACCTTGAAAAAGTTGTCGGGCACGCCGTCGCCGTCGTTGTCCCAGTCGGGGTGGCCGTTGCCGTCCTTGTCCTCGAGGGCGGTGCCGTACTTGGCCGCGTACCAGAGAGGGTTCTCCAACTGCCGTGCAGTGGATGCGCCCCGCGGGTAGGTGCCGCCGGTGGCAGCGGTGGGATACGGGGAAGGATTGTTGGTGCTGACGTTGTAGTTGCCGCGCACCAGCACCGGGAAGTGGGCGCCGTCGTCCGTACTGCCGGTCACGGTGTAGCCGAAGCGCATCGCATGGCCTGCGGATGTGCGCAGGATGTGCGTGGTGAGCACCAGATTGCCGCCGTTGGCGTTGAAGAAGATGCGCTGCACGCCGTCCATGTCGTAGTCGTTGCCCCAGGTCGAGTCTTCCCAGGACACGTCGATGGTGCCGGACGTCGGCTTGCCGTTGGCGTCGGTGGCGAGGTCGACGATGCGCATGTCGGTCAGCGAGCAGGCGCGCCAGCCGGAACTGGTAGCCGTCGCGTTGCCGTTGCTGTTGGCCATGCAGGCGGGCAGGAAGGTGACCTGGCCGCCGGTCACCGGAATTTCCAGCCGCGGCAGGCTTTCGGCCAGGGATACCGTGTAGGTTCCCATTGGCTGGCGCGCGGTGTAGTCGGCGTTGTAGTTGGAGTTCCGGGTATCGCCCCAGCGGCGGGTGCGCAGCGTGCGGTAGCCTGGCCGCAGATCGACCTTCAGGTTGGAGTAGGCGAGGCCGGCAATGGAGTAACCCCCCTTGAGGCTCGGCACCTCGGGGCAGATGCCGTCCGCATCGGTGAGGCTGGACAGCGGTTTGCCGCTGCACTGATCGTTGTCCGTCCGATCCGTACCGTTTCTGCCGATCAGGTAGCTGCCGCTGATGCCTTCCGTCGTGCCGACTTCGTTGGTCAGCGCGGCGACGTCGAGGCCGGAAATGCCGTGCCCGGTCAGTTCGTCGCGGTCGAAGGAATTGAGGCCGGTCGACAATACGACGACGTTCGACAGGGCGCACCATTCGCTGCTCGGCAGCGGATCGGACCAGGTGACCTTGGGCAGCGAAGGGATGTGCGTCGTTTCCGACGAGGTCGAATCGAAGGCGCTCGTCGGCGCCGTCGCCCCGGAAAAGTAGCGCAGCGACTCCAGGTACATTTCCGACAGCGGATTGCCCCAGTCTACGCATTCGCCGTTGTTGAAATTCAGGATGCCCGGCGAGTTGCACGCGTTCTCGTGTACGGTCGACCCGAAACTCCAGCCCGCGATCCGCGTCCGGTTGATCGTGTTGATGATGCCGGCGTCGGTGGCAGCCTGGTTGATGAACTGGCCAGTGGCGGAATTGACCTCGTCATTGGCGGACAGGTCGTTGCCGGTCAGCCAGGACGTGTTCTTGCGCAGCACGCCGCCCGACTTGTTCTTCGTGTAGCTGCCGGTCATCAAGCCGAAACGCACACGGCCGATCACGGATTTTTCTCCATACTTCTGGAGCAGGCCGGTCGGCTTGTAGTTGCTCGTTCCGTATGCGGTGCAGTTCGCCTCCATCATGCCGCTGACGCACACCGCCACGCGCGCGGTCAATGTGGCCCGTACGGCGTTGGGCCGGTCCGCATCGCCACCCACCGCACATTGTGGATTGGCGGTCATCCCCCACAGCGGATAGGAGCCGTTTGCGACGAGTATCTTGGGACTGGTGGTGGTGCCCGCCGACATGCCGTCCGTTGCATTGGTCACGTTGCAGAACGACACCGCGCTTCTGCTGTAGGGCGTATAACGTGCGACTTCGGTAGCGCCGCCTGCAGGGGCGAACGCCTTTGCAAAGGCGTGCACATCGTTCGGCAGCATCGCCCGTTCGAGCACCGTGCTGCCCAACGCGGTACCGGTATTGTCGCTCGACCGCAGCCCGCCATACAGCGTCTTCCGCAGCACGTCCATGCGCGTCATGCTGACCCAGTTCAGGAAGTTGCCGCTCCACTGGCTGCTGCACTGATGGTTCGTTGCGGCGCCGGCCGGTTCGAAACGGCTATTCGTGTCGCTGTATGTGTAGCACTTCGCCGAATCGAAATAGCCGTAATAGTCGATCGCGTTGTCGTAGGTGATGTCGAGCCTGCCATCGCCGTTGAGGTCGCTGTAGTCGTTGTAGGCTTTCTTCGACAATTCATGGTCGCGCGACATCAGCAGCATGATGCGCGGGTCCGGCGGATTCAGGAAAACCGGCTGGCTCGCGATGTCGATGTCCGCCACGGCGGCAGTTGACCCGAAGCCGGCGATGAGCCCGAACAGGGCAAGATGGAGTCGGCGCATGATGAATTCCCTGCTTCGCGTGTACTGGCTCAGCGCTGGTAGGTCGACTGAAGGATGACGGCGGTGTTCGGACTGGCGCCCAGGCCGCGCGCGGTCACGCGGTACATGCCGGATTCGGTGAGTGCGCCGAACTTGAGGCTGCCGCCCATGCTCGTGGTCGCGGGCAGTTCCTCGACGATGAACTGCGGCTGCGAATGAACGCCGGCGAGCGCGACCGAGGCGTTTGCCGCGCTGGTCCAGTGGCTGGAATCCTGCCAATAGGAATCGGTCCGGCTGCCTGCCGCGAGGTAGGGCGCCGAGTTCCCGAACGTGGGCAGCGAGGCGCCGTTCACGATCAGTTCCCCCGATCTCAGTGCGGCCTCCGCGGCCTGGAAGGCCAGATCGGCGTCCCGGGTGCTGCCCGCCATCTTCTCTTCGAGAACGGTCGTGCGCATCGACGTGACCACGATGAGCGTCAGTACCACGAGGAAGATCAGGCCGGTTATGAGGGCCATGCCGCGCTGCCGGCGAATATGGGACATCGGGGACTCCATCAGGGAACGCGGTTGCGGACCGCGATCGTCGCCGTGTAGGTCTGGTACAGGCGGCGATCGTCCGCCGTAACGGATGCGCCGTTGAATATGTAGGTCTGAGGCTCGGAAACGATGGCGTCGTCGGCACTCACCATCAGCAGATTGATGCGAACGCTCGATACCCTCGTCCAGTCGGCGATGGCGCCGGCAGACAGATAGCTTTCCGGGGCCGTTTCGCCGGCCTCGTGTACGCCGTATTCGATCTGCATGTCCTGGACGTTGTCCACCAGTTCCCGGGTCTGCACCGCCCCTTCGAGACCTCTGCTCAGGTTCGCGCGGTACAACGCCGGCCGGTTGGTGGCGGGGTTGAGTCCGATGAAATAGGTGTAGGTCCCGACCCGCATGATGAACGCGTCGAGGCCGTACCTTCCGATGCGGTTTCCGGTGTTGCTGCCGTTCGAGTGCGTCAGCGTGATCTGGACGGCGGTGTCCAGCTCCACGGACGGGCTGTTGGTCACCCGGAATACGTCCATCGTCCGGCAGTCGGTCACCGACAGCACGTCGTTCTGCACGTACCCGTAGGGGTTGCCATAGACCTTCAGGTTGGCGTTGAGCGGGTCCGTTGCCTCTTCGGCGATCGACACCACGCCGTCGAGTGCGCCGGTGATCGTGATCGTGTCGGCTCCGGCCAGGGCGATCCCCCCGATGCTGCCGGTCGCCGAATCCGCTCCGGTGACGGCGGTGGCGAACGAGATTCCGTTGGCGGGCGCGGGGCTGGCCATGACGTTCACGGGAATGAACTCGAGATTGCCGCAGCCGATGAATCCCGCCATGCGCACGTCCCGCGCGACCATCTCGAGTGCGTAGCGCGCGTTCTCCTGCATGCGCGACTGGCTGTCGGTGGTGCGGAAGGTCTGGCGGATGCCGATGAACAGGTAGACGATCGCGCCGAGCACGATCAGGCCGATCGTCATGGCCACCATCAGTTCGACCAGGGTGAATCCCTTGAGCCGAAGGCGCGACCGGCGTGGGCGGGTATGCGGAATCATAGCTGGGTATCCACGCGAAACTGCTGGGCGGCGCCACCGCCGGTCCCGCGGGCGTCGTTCCACTGCACGACGACCGTGACGGCACGTGTCGCGGGCACGACCGCGATGGAGCCGTCGCCGCCGGGCAGCGCGGCGCTCAGTGCCGTTTTCCAGGCGTTCAGATCCTGGATCACCATCGGGCTGTCTTCCTCGGTGGCCGCGGCCGTCGCTCCGATGCTGATGTTGTACGAGTTGTTCAGCGCCACGGTGCGGTTGGCCCGCATCCGGTCGATGATGTCGTAGGCCAGCCAGGTCGCCTGCGTGCGGTGGTAGGCGCTGTGGTTGTTGCGCAGCGTCGAGGCCATCATGCCGGCGAGGCCGATCAGGCCGATCGACAGCACCAGCATGGCGACGAGCACCTCGAGCAGGGTGAAGCCGTTCTTGCGCATGTCGGGTTTCCTCATTCGCAGGCCGCCGCCGGCGGATTCTGGATGCGGGCGCGTCCCGACGGGGCGATCTGGATGTCGCGGCCCACGGTGCCCGAGCCGCTCGCCGGACACAGGGAAACGACTCCGCCGCCGAGACTGCTCATGCCGGATGCGGTGTAGGTGACCCGGTTGACGGCGTTCGCATCGCCTTCGAGCGTGCTGCCCTCCCGGAATGCACCGGTCACGGCGAGCACGACGTCCGTGCCGTCGACCGTTCCTTCCACGCCGGTATCGGTAAAGACGATCCAGCCCTGCTCCCAGGCGCCGGCAGCCGTGCACGCCGCGCCGTTCGCACTCTTGCAGACGCTGACCCGCGTTCCGCGCTTCACCGCCTCGCTGCGCGCAAGCTGCAGCGCCGACAGGAAATCGTTCGCCTGTGAAGTCATGCGCGTGCTGACGATCATCTGCTGAAAATTGGGTAAGGCGATGCCCGCCAGGATGGCCAGCACCGCGATGGTGACCATCAGCTCGATGAGCGTGAAACCGCGTTCGGGTCGTGTCATCTTCGGCTTGCGGATGAATGGTTCGTGGAGCCGTGCCGTGCGCGCATGGCCGGTATCGTCGTTTGCGGCCCATCGTAGGCGGGCTTCGGAAGACGCTTCCAGCGGCGGCTGACGGGCGGGCGCTTTGGGGGCGCGAACGGTCCGGGCAAGGCAGGTGGCGGTGCCGGGCGCTGTGGCAGAATCCGGGTCGTGTATCCGGAATGGCTTGCGATGGCTCAGAGTCCCGTCTGTTGGTATGTCATGGCTGCGGCCGGCTGGCTGCTCGGAGCCACGGGGGCCGTTGCCGCCGAGGTGGCGGTCGCCGGCGTGATCGGCAACCGCGCGATCCTCGTCGTCGATGGCGGGGCGCCGCAGACCGTCGCGGCAGGCGCACGCACGCGCGAGGGGGTGAAGCTGATCGCCGTCGATGGCGATGCGGCGACGGTCGAGTTCGACGGCCGGCGCGAACGGTTGCGCATGGGCGAGCGGGTGGTGCATAGCGGCGGCAGCGGCGTGGACAGTCTGACGCTGCAGGCGGATTCGCGCGGGCACTTCGTGACACGCGGACGTGTCAACGGCGCACCGGCGCAGTTTCTCGTCGACACCGGCGCCACGCTGGTATCGCTTGGCCGCAGCGACGCCGAGCGCGCGGGCATCGATTACCGCAAGGGCACGCCGGGACTCACGAGCACCGCGAACGGCGATGCCCGCGTGTGGCGCGTGCGGGTCGATACGCTCGAAGTGGGCGGGCTGAAAGTCCATAATGTGGATGCCGCGGTCCACGACCGCGACCTGCCCGTGAGCCTGCTCGGGATGAGCTTCCTGAACCGCATGCACTGGCAGCGCGAGGGAGACAAACTGATCTTGCAGAAGCGCTATTGAGGCGCTCGAGGGTGGAAGCATTGCAGCATACGTTTCGATTCAAGCCGCAGGAACTGAAGGAACGCCTCTTGTCGACCGCGCTTCAACCTTCGGGTGACTGGCCCGAGGTGCGCGAGGGTGCGCAGCACCGCCCGGCTGCGGTGCTCGTGCCGCTGGTGACGCGCAACGTCGTGCCGTCCGTGCTGCTGACGCGGCGCACCGATCATCTCCATCATCATCCCGGCCAGATCAGTTTCCCCGGCGGACGGGTGGAGGACGTCGACCATTCCCCGGTGGAAACCGCGTTGCGCGAGACGGAGGAGGAGATCGGGCTGGATCGTTCCCACGTCGAACTGCTCGGGTCCTTGCCGGATTACTTTACCGGCACCGGTTTCCGCGTGACGCCGGTCGTCGGCCTCGTGCATCCGCCGTTCGATCTGCATCTCGATGCGTTCGAAGTGGCCGAAGCCTTCGAGGTGCCGCTGACGCATTTCCTGAATCCGGCGAACCACCAACGGCTGAGCCGGGTGTTCGAAGGCCGGATGCGGCAGTTCTATGCCATGCCCTACAACGACTATTACATCTGGGGAGCGACGGCCGGCATCATCATGTCGCTGTACAGGCTGCTGCAGGGCGAATAGCCCGCCCGGGCGCCCGAGGGCGGCGCATTCCGGCAGCACCTTTGTGGTATCTTGGCCCCAATCGATCAACGCCGCAGTTCCCGCCGTTTTCCCGTCCGCATGACGCTTTTTTCGCTGATCATCGCCTTGCTCGTGGAGCAGGTGCGCCCGCTCCCGGTGCAACAGGTCGTGCTTGATCCCCTGCGTGGACTGTCGCGCATGCTGGTGGAGCGCTTCAACGATGGCCAGGCGCGGCACGGCAGGGTGGCGTGGTGGCTGATCGTGCTGCTGGCGACCCTGGCGACGGCGGTGATCTACTTCCTGCTGTGGCACGTGCATCCGGTGATCGCCTTCGCGTTCAACGTGGCGGTGCTGTATCTGACGATGGGGTTCCGGCAGGAGAGCCACTTCTTCACCGACATCCATCTGGCGCTGCGCATGGGCGAACTCGACCGCGCCCGCTCGCTGCTCGCCGAGTGGCGCGGCGGCCAGTATCACGAAGCCAGTTCCAGCGAGGTGGCGCGGCTGGCCATCGAGCAGGCGCTGGTGGCGGCGCATCGCAACGTGTTTGCGGTGGCGTTCTGGTTCATCCTGCTGCCGGGGCCCAGCGGCGCGGTGATGTATCGGCTGGCGCGCTTCTTCGCGGAAGACTGGGGCCGGCGCACCGATGTGGAATTCGGCGAGTTCGGCCGTTTCGCGCAGCGTGCGTTCGAGGCCATCGACTGGCTGCCGGTGCGGCTCACGGCCGCGTCGTTCTCGGTGGCGGGCGATTTCGAGGATGCGATCTACTGCTGGCGGACACAGGCCATGCTTTGGCCGGACAGGTCGTCCGGTATACTGATTGCAAGTGGAGGCGGCGCGCTGGGCGTGAGGTTGGGCATGCCGGTGCATGAATCGGGTGAAATCGTCGAGCGTCCCGAAATGGGGGCGGGTGAGGAGGCCGATGCCGACTACATGCAAAGTACCGTAGGCCTCGTTTGGCGGGCGCTCTTGGTATGTCTGTTGCTGCTGGCCCTGGTCGGTGTCGCCGGCTGGATGGGTGGTTGATGCCGGCGGCGTGAGTGGTTGTCTATTTCCATAGAGGGAGACGAATTATGGCAAGTCGTGAAGTGGTTGTGCTGAGCGCTCTTCGTTCCGCAGTTGGCGGTTTTGGCGGCTCGCTGAAGGACATGGAGCCGTCCGATCTGGCCGCCGCGGTCATCAAGGAAGCGATTGCCAGTGCAGGCGTCGATGCCGGCGCGATTTCGTTCGCATCGGTGGGCCACTGCATCCCCACCGATTCCCGCTATGCCTACGTATCGCGCGTGGCGACGATCGGTGCCGGCATGTCGATGGATTCCGTCGCCTTCCAGGTCAGCCGTCTGTGCGGCTCGGCGCAGCAAGCCGTCGTGAGTTCGGCCCAGGCGATCATGCTGGGCGACGCCGACTACGCGATCGGCGGCGGTGTGGAGGTGATGTCGCGCGGCGCCTATCTCCTGCCGGCGCTGCGCAACGGTGCGCGCATGGGCGATGCCAAGGCGATCGACTCGATGGTGGCCGTTCTGACCGACCCGTTCGGGGTTGGCCACATGGGCATCACCGCCGAGAACCTGTGCACCAAACATGGCATTTCGCGTGAAGAGCAGGATGCCTTCGCGCTCGAGTCGCAGAAGCGTGCCGCCGCTGCGATCGCCGAGGGCCGCTTCAAGAGCCAGATCGTCCCGATCACCTTCGAGACCCGCAAGGGCCCGGTGGTGTTCGACACCGACGAGCATCCGCGCATGACCACCATGGAAGCGCTGGCAAAGATGAAGCCGGCGTTCAAGAAGGACGGTTCGGTGACCGCCGGCAATGCGTCGGGCATCAACGACGCCGCTGCCTTCCTGGTCCTCGCGGATGCGGCCAAGGCCGCGGCGGCCGGCCAGAAACCGATCGCCCGCCTGGTTTCGTACGCCATCGCCGGCGTGCCGAACGACGTGATGGGTGAAGGTCCGATTCCCGCGACCAAGCTCGCGCTGCAGCGCGCCGGCCTGACTCTGGACCAGATCGACGTCATCGAGTCGAACGAAGCCTTCGCCGCGCAGTCGATCACGGTGAACCGGGGGCTGGGCCTGGATACCAGCAAGGTGAATCCGAATGGCGGTGCCATCTCCCTGGGTCACCCGGTGGGCGCGACCGGTGGGGTGATCATCACCAAGCTGCTGCACGAGCTGATCCGTACCAACGGCCGCTATGGCGTGGCCACGATGTGCATCGGCGGCGGCCAGGGCATCACCACGGTCTGGGAACGCGTGTAAGCGCATCTCGCCCGAATCGAAAACCCGCGCGGCCGCGAGGCCGGCGCGGGTTTTTCTTTTTTGTGGGGGCGACACATGCCCCGGGCCGGGACTGCCGGCCCGGCCGCGCCGTCAGGCGTCGTCCGGCTCGAGTTTGACCGACGCGGAGTTGATGCAGTAGCGCAGCCCGGTGGGCTGGGGGCCGTCCTCGAAGACATGGCCGAGATGGGCGCCGCACTGGTCGCACATCACTTCGGTACGGACCATGAAGTGGCTGCGGTCGACGGCGGTGTCGATGTTGTCCGGCTCGGCCGAGGTCCAGAAGCTCGGCCAGCCGCAGCCGGCGTCGAACTTGTGTTCCGAGCGAAACAGCGGCGCGCCGCAGCAGGTGCAGGCGTAGGTGCCGGCGTCCCATTTGTCCCAGTATTCGCCGGTGAAGGCGCGTTCCGTGCCTTTTTCGCGGGTCACGTGGTACTGCTGCGGGCTGAGCTGGGCGCGCCATTCGGCGTCGGATTTCTCGATCTTGCGGCTCATGTCGGTTCTCCTGGGGACGGTGCGCGCCGGAAGGGGCCTAATGCAGGTGGCGGGGCATCTGCTCGGCCTGGGTTTCCGGCATCTCGGCGTGGACGACCTCGCCTTCCGGAGACGGGTACAGCGGCGTGCCGCAGTCCTCGCAGTATTCGAGCGGGAAATGGTGGTCGAGGTTCACGATGTCGGTCACGCCGCATTCGCGCAGCAGCGCTTCGATCTGCGCGGTGCCGTCGGAAGTGTCGTCTTCGGCGCCGAGCAGGGGCCACACCACGCCGTGCACGACCTGATCCTCGCCGCGCACGGTGAAGCTGATGCGGTACTCCTCCAGGTGGCGGTCCCAGAACGGCGCGATGACCGCGCGCAGGTTGGCGGCGGGGGTTTCCAGCGCGGTGCCGAGGAAGGCCACCGAGGCGCGTACCGAGTAGGGGCGGCTGTCCTTGTCGGCGGCGCGGCTGGCGGAGAAGTAGGCTTCCGGCAGCACCAGGTCGATCGCGCAGCCCGGCAGCAGCGGCGCCAGGCAGGCGCCGCCCTGGGTGCGCCATTGGGCCAGCGCATGCTCGCGGCTGCCGTCGGTCTCCTGCCAGCGAAAGATGGCGGCACCCTTGGGTACGGCCACCGCGGCCAGCAGGTAGCGGGTGTCGGACAGGAACTGCGTCGTCTCCGGCATGCCGTCGGTCTCGATCCGCAGGTCGCGGTTGTCGAGCGCGGAGGTGCCCAGCACGCGGGCGAATTCGGCCGTGCCGCAATAGCCTTGCGGCAACTGGTCGGGGCTGAACAGGAAGTCGGCCAGCGCCAGATTGGCGCCGTGCGCGAGGATGTGCGCCTGCAGGTGGACGCGCAGGTTGGCGAGCACCGCGGGCGGGATCGACGTGGCCGGAATGCGGTAGCGCGACCAGGCGAGGATGGGGGCGGCGATCAGCAGGATGTCGTGATCGGGCGAGGCGCCGGCGGCCGATTCGGCGCGCGACTCGATGTAGTCGGCGAGATCGTCGTAGGCAGGGGGCGCTGCGCTGAACAGGTGGTCGAGGGCGGTGTTCAGCGTATCTTCCTCGTCGTCGGCGAGCAGGCGGTCGAGCAGGATGGACAGTTGCCGGTCCCAGTAACGATCCTCGACCCGGCTGCCCGAGTCGGCAAGGCCGGACGCGAGCCAGACGAGTTGTTCGGCACTGCGGCCGAGGCCGCCACGGCGCTTGAGGCGCGTTCTCTTCATTGTGGTTCCTGTGGGGTGGTCAATAACCGGGCCGGTCGAGCCGTACCGTCTGGAGTATGGTGGCGGAGATCTCTTCGATCGACTTGGTCGTGGAATCCAGCCAGCGGATGTTTTCGCGGCGCATGAGCTTCTGCGCGGCCTCAATCTCGTAGCGGCAGTTGTCGAGCGAGGCGTAGCGGCTGTTGGGGCGCCGTTCCTGGCGGATCTGCGAGAGGCGTTCGGGCGCGATGGTGAGCCCGAAGAGCTTGCCGCGGTACTTGTGCAGTTCGCCGGGCAGCCTGTTGCGCTCGAAATCCTCCGGGATCAGCGGGTAGTTGGCCGCCTTCACGCCGAACTGCATGGCCAGGTAGAGGCTGGTGGGCGTCTTGCCCGAGCGCGACACGCCGACGAGGACGACATCGGCTTCTTCCAGTTCGCCGTTGCTCGATACGCCGTCGTCGTGCGCCAGGGCGAAGTTGATGGCCTCGATGCGGCGCTTGTAGTCGTTGCTTTCGGCCACGCCGTGGAAGCGGCCGACCGCGTGCGTGGAGCGCTGGCCAAGCTCGACTTCGAGCGGTCCGATGAAGCGTTCGAACAGGTCCATGAACAGCGCGTCGGCTTTGCGCAGTGCAGCAACCGTGTCGGGATTCACCAGCGTGCTGAACACCAGCGGACGCACGCCGTCCTCGCGTGCGGCTTCGCGGATTTGCGTGGCGCAGTCGATCGCCTTGTCGATGTCATCGACGAAAGGCACCCGCATCTGACGGAATCTTGCCTCCGGAAACTGCGCAAGCAGGCTGTGGCCAAGGGTTTCGGCGGTGATGCCGGTGCCGTCGGAGATGAAGAAAACGGTGCGGGTGGGTACGTCGCTCATGGTGGCCTGCCTTCGTCCGATTTCGTCGATCGAACGGGGTATTGGGGCAAACCCTGCCGTGCGGCAGAGCACAAAAGCCCGTTAAAATCGCATTTTGCTTTTTCTCCAACGTTTCCGGAAGACCAGCCATGTCCCGTTACGTCATTCCCTTCAACGAACTCCGCATGACCGACGTCGACAGGGTCGGCGGCAAGAACGCTTCGCTCGGCGAGATGATCAGCCAGTTGCCGTCGAGCGTTCGCGTGCCGGGCGGTTTCGCCACCACGGCCGAAGCATACCGCGAGTTCCTCGCGCACGACGGCCTGGCCGACCGCATCAATGCGGCGCTCGATGCGTTGAACGTGGATGACGTGGAGGCACTGGCGAGGACAGGGGCGCAGATTCGCCAGTGGATCATCGACATCCCGTTCCCGGCCCAGCTCGAGGCCGGGATCAAGGCCGCCTACGAGCAGATCACCGCCGAAGGCGAAGGCAGCTTCGCGGTGCGTTCGTCGGCGACCGCGGAAGACCTGCCGGATGCCTCGTTCGCCGGCCAGCAGGAAACCTTTCTCAACATCCACGGCTACGAGAACATCCTGCACGCGATGAAGGAAGTGTTCGCGTCGCTGTACAACGACCGGGCGATCGCCTACCGCGTGCACAAGAACTTCCGCCACGCCGACGTCGCGCTGTCGGCCGGCGTGCAGCGCATGGTGCGTTCCGACATGGGCGCTTCGGGCGTGATGTTCTCGATCGACACCGAGTCGGGCTTCGACCAGGTGGTGTTCATCACCGCCTCGTACGGCCTGGGCGAGACGGTGGTGCAGGGCGCGGTCAACCCGGACGAGTTCTACGTGCACAAGCCCACGCTGGCGCAGGGCAAGCCGGCGGTCATCCGCCGCAACCTCGGCTCCAAGCTGATCAAGATGGTCTTTACCGACAAGGCCGTCGCCGGCCGCTCGGTACGCACGGTGGACGTGCCGGAAGCCGATCGCAACCGCTTCTCGCTGACCGACGAGGACGTGCTCGAACTGGCCCGCTACGCGGTGATCATCGAGAAGCACTACGGTCGCCCGATGGACGTCGAGTGGGGCAAGGACGGCGCCGACGGCAAGCTGTACATCCTGCAGGCGCGCCCGGAGACGGTGAAGAGCCAGGAATCCGGCCTGGTGATGGAGAAATACCGCCTGAAGCAGTACGGCAAGGCGCTGACCCACGGGCGGGCGATCGGCCAGAAGATCGGCGCCGGCACGGTGCGCGTGGTGGGCGACGCCTCCGAGATGAACCGCGTGCAGGCCGGCGACATCCTCGTCACCGACATGACCGACCCGAACTGGGAACCCGTGATGAAGCGCGCCAGCGCCATCGTCACCAACCGCGGCGGCCGGACCTGCCACGCGGCGATCATCGCGCGCGAACTGGGCATCCCGGCGATCGTCGGCTGCGGCAACGCCACCGAGGTGCTGGAAGAGGGCGAATCGGTGACCGTGTCCTGCGCCGAGGGCGACACCGGCTACGTGTATCGCGGCAAGCTCGACTTCGAGGTCGTGACCACCGACATGGGCAACCTGCCCGAGATCCCGGTCAAGGTCATGATGAACGTCGGCAACCCGGAGCTGGCCTTCGAGTTCGCCCAGATCCCGAACGAGGGCGTGGGCCTGGCCCGCCTCGAGTTCGTCATCAACAACATGATCGGCATCCACCCGAAGGCCATCCTCGAACTGAGCCAGGTGCCGGCCAGCCTGCGCGACGAGATCAACCGCCGCTCGCGCGGCTATGCCACGCCCAAGCAGTTCTTCATCGAGAAGCTGGTCGAGGGCGTGGCCACCATCGCCGCGGCCTTCTACCCGAAGCCCGTCATCGTGCGCATGTCCGACTTCAAGTCGAACGAGTACCGCAAGCTGCTCGGCGGCGAGATCTACGAGCCGGAAGAAGAGAACCCGATGCTTGGCTTCCGTGGCGCCTCGCGCTACATCGCGCACTCGTTCCGCGATTGCTTCGAGATGGAATGCGCGGCGATGAAGAAGGTGCGCAACGAACTGGGCCTGACCAACGTGCAGATCATGATCCCGTTCGTGCGCAACGTCGAAGAGGCCAAGGGCGTCGTCGGCCTGCTGGCCGAGCATGGCCTGAAGCGCGGCGTGAATGACCTGAAGCTGATCATGATGTGCGAGATCCCGTCCAACGCCCTCCTTGCCGACCAGTTCCTGGAGCACTTCGACGGCTACTCGATCGGCTCGAACGACCTGACCCAGCTCACGCTGGGGCTCGATCGCGATTCCGGCCTGGTGGCGCACGCCTTCGACGAGCGCGATCCGGCGGTGCAGGCGCTGCTGTCGATGAGCATCAAGGCGGCCAACCGCCTCGGCAAGTATGTCGGCATCTGCGGCCAGGGCCCGTCGGACCATCCGGATCTGGCCGAATGGCTGATGGACGAGGGCATCCAGACCATCTCGCTCAACCCGGACACGGTGGTCGACACCTGGCTCAAGCTGGCCGAGCACAGCGCGAAGTGATCGCGCGCCGGGCGCTCAGCGCACGGCATGACGGCGGGGTGAGGGCCTGCGCGGCCCGCACCCCGTTTCCTTTTGTCGGGGCGAAGACTCATCCGTGGTTCCGGGCCGTTGCATGCGGCGGTAAGATGTTGCGATTACGGTTTCATTTTTCGCATGACGCCGGCCCATGTCGCATATCGCGCGCAAGAGCAAGAAATCGAAGAACATCGTGACCCGGCCCGTACGTAGGGGCTGGCGGCCGGACCCGGCGCGCGGGCAGTCGTCGCGCATCGTGCGCCTCGAGAAACGGGCGCAACGCCAGGCGACGATGCTGTCCGTCCTGTCGCGGTTCCAGCGTGGTTTCCTGATCGGCAGCGACGGCTACGAACCATTCGAGCAGATGATCGGGCACCTGCTCGAACTGACCGACAGCGAATATGGCTTCATTGCCGACGTGTTGTACGACGAGGCAGGCCAGCCCTATCTGCGCATGCATGGCCTCAGCAACATCGGCTGGTGCGACGAGACGCGCGCCGCGTACGAGCGCCTGCGCTCCGGCCGCTTCGAGTTCCGCAATCTCGACACCTTGTTCGGCGAGGTCGTGCGTACCGCCCGGCCGGTCATCTCCAACGATCCGTCCGGCGATCCGCGCAGCGGCGGTCTGCCGCCCGGGCACCCGCTGCTGTGTTCCTTCCTCGGGCTGCCGCTGTTCCACGCCGGCCAGTCGATCGGCGTCGTCGGGCTGGCGAATGCTCCGCAGGGCTATACCGAGAATCTCGTCGGGGAACTCGAGCCGATGCTGGCGACCTGCGGCAACATGATCGTCGCGCTGCGCCTCGAGGCCGAACGCAACCAGGCGCAACTGGCCCTGCAGGAGAGCGAGCAGCATTTCCGGACGCTGGCCAACAGCGCCTCCGCGCTGATCCGGACTTCGGGCACCGGCATGTCGGGTACGTATTTCAACGAACCCTGGCTGCGTTTCACCGGCCGCACGCTCGGGCAGGAGCTGGGCGACGGCTGGATGCAGGGCGTGCATCCGGACGATGCCCGGCGCTGCGCCGGCATCTATGCGAGCGCGTTTGCGCGGCGGGAGCCGTTCCGCATGGAATACCGGCTGCGCCATGCCGATGGCGGCTATCGCTGGATCTCCGACGAGGGCAGTCCGGTCTGCGACAGCGCCGGCGCCTTCAGCGGCTACATCGGCCATTGCATCGACGTGACCGACCGCAAGCGCATCGAGATGGCGCTGGACGCCCTGGCGGCGCGTTACGCCCTGCTGTCGGGCGTCGCGTTCTACGAGGCCGTCAGCCGGCATCTCGCCGAGGCGCTGGAACTCGACATCGCCTTCGTCGGCCAGATCAGGCCCGGCGCCGAGGTCGTCGACGTGCGCGGCGGCTGGCAGGACGGCGCCGCGATGCTCCCGATCTCCTATCCGCTTGCCGGCACGCCCTGCGCCGAGGTCCTCGGCCGGCAGCCCTGCATCCATCCGCGCAACGTCGCGCAGCGCTTCAGCAGCGACAGGATGCTGGCGGAACTGGGTATCGAAGCCTATTGCGGAACGCCGCTGGTGGACAAGGAAGGCAGGTCGATCGGCCTGATCGCCGGCTTGAAGCGCACGCCGATCGGCGACGAGCAGGCGGTCCAGTCGCTGATGGACATCTTCGATGATCGCGTGAGCGCCGAACTGCAGCGCGAGCGCAGCGAGATGGCGCTGAACCGCCGCATCATGTTCGAGCGCCTGGTGTCGCAGATCGCCGCCGAGCTGATTCCCGCGAGCCCCGAAGAGCTGGACCCGCTGATCGACCGCGCGCTCAGTCTCATCGGCAGCTTTGCCGAGGCCGACCGCGCCTACGTGTTCCAGGTCTCGGACGACGGCCTGTACGTCAGCAACACACATGAATGGTGCGCGCCCGGCATCCAGTCGCAGAAGGACAGCCTGCAGGGGATTCCCTTCGACGACCAGATGCTTTTCTGCCGCACCATCCGGCGCCTCGAGGTCGTCGACTTCCCGAGCGTCGCCGGTCTGCCGGCCGAGGCCGTGCTCGACCGCGAGCTCCTGGGTGCCCAGTCCATACAGTCGGTGCTGGCCGTCCCGATGGTGGCGGGCAAGGGCGTCATCGGCTTCATCGGCCTCGATGCGGTGCATGCGCCGCGCAACTGGTCCGACGAGGAGAAGACGCTGCTGGCCCTGACGGGCAACGCCTTCACCGGCGTGCTCGAGCGCAAGCGCGCCGACGACACCCTGCGCGCCAGCGAGGCGCGCTACCGGTCGGTGGTGGAGGGCGTCAAGGAGGTGATCTTCCAGATCGACCGGCAGCGGCGGTGGGTATTCCTCAACCGGGCCTGGCTGGACATCACCGGCCATCCGGTCGAGCGCGCGCTCGGCTGCCCGTGCTCGGACTACGTGCATCCGGAGGACCGCGCCCAGCATCTCGAGATGTTCGACGCCCTGCACCGGCGCGAGGCCGATTCGCTGACCCAGGCGGTGCGCTACCAGCGGATCGGCGGCAGTTTCCGCTGGGTCGAGGTCAATGCGCGCGCCGTGACCGATGCGGCCGGCGCGGTGATCGGTTTCTCCGGCACGCTCAACGACATCACCATCCAGAAGGAGCACGAGGCGCAGCTCGAATACATCGCCCACTACGACGCGCTGACCGGCCTGCCCAACCGCGTGCTGCTGCAGGACCGCCTTCAGCGCAGCATGGCCCAGTCGCGCCGCCGCGGGACGCGGCTCGCCGTCGCCTACATCGACCTCGACGGCTTCAAGGCCGTCAACGACAGGCACGGCCACCAGGCCGGCGACCAGTTGCTGACCACCGTCGCGGCGCGCATGAAGGCGGTGCTGCGCGAGGGCGACAGCATCTCGCGGCTGGGCGGGGACGAGTTCGTCGCGGTGCTGATCGACCTCGAGGATACGGATTCCTGCCTGCTGCTCGTCCAGCGGCTGCTGTCCGCCGTGGCCCAGAGCGTGCGGGTCGCGGGGCACGACCTCAACGTGTCGGCCAGCATCGGCCTGACGCTGTATCCGCAGGGCGAGGAAGTCGATGCCGACCAGTTGCTGCGCCAGGCGGATCTGGCGATGTACGAGGCCAAGCTGGCCGGCAAGAACCGCCACCACATCTTCGATACCGCGCATGACCGCAGCCAGCGCAGCCGGCACGAGAGCCTGGGCCGTATCCGGCAGGCGCTCGACCAGGGCGAGTTCGCGCTGTTCTACCAGCCGAAGGTGAACATGCGGACGGGAGTGCTCGTCGGTGCCGAGGCGCTCATCCGCTGGAACCATCCGCAGCAGGGCCTGCTCGAGCCCGCCGCCTTCCTGCCCACGGTGGCCGATCATCCGCTCGCGGTGGACCTGGGGAACTGGGTGATCGGCCAGGCGCTGGCGCAGATCGTACGGTGGAAGGCGCAGGGCATCGACGTGCCGGTGAGCGTGAACATCAGCGCGCGCCATCTGCATTCGCCCGACTTCATGCTGATGCTGCAATCGGCCCTGGCCGCCCATCCCCACCTGTCGCCCGGCAGCCTGGAACTGGAAGTGCTCGAAACGAGCGCGCTGGAGAGCATGACCCAGGTGACGCGGATCGTGGAGGCTTGTGCGGCGATCGGCGTGTCCTTTGCGCTGGACGACTTCGGCACGGGTTATTCGTCGCTCGCGTATCTCAAGCGGCTGCCCGCCGCGCGCCTGAAGATCGATCAACTGTTCGTGCGCAACATGCTGGACGATCCCGAGGACCTCGCCATCCTGGAGGCGGTCCTGGGTCTGGCGCGGGCGTTCCGGCGCGAGGTCACCGCCGAGGGCGTCGAATCCGAGGCGCACGGCCGGCTGCTGCTGCAGTTGGGGTGCGACGTGGCGCAAGGCTTCGGCATCGCGCTGCCGATGCCCGCCACGGAACTCGTCAGATGGGCGTTCTCATGGTCGCCGCCGGCCTCGTGGCGGCGGCAGCGGGTGCTCGCGCGCGAGGACATGGCGCTGCTGTACAGCGAGGTGGAGCACCGTGCCCTGCTGAGGCAGCTCGTCACGGCCGTTGCCTCCGGCATGCCGTTCGACGGTGCGGGAGCACCCCATGACTGCAGCCTGCACCGATGGTTCGACGCGGCCGGCGACGGCGCGCGCGCCGACACGGCCGTCGGCCTGCTGCGGCAGCACCACGCGCGCTTCCACGAAGGTGTGGACGCGGTCAGGCGCTGTAGCGGCCCGGCGGAACCGGACGCGGCCGCGCTGCTGGACGAACTGCGGAGCAGGCTGGACGATCTGCTGCTTCATTCCCAGCTCATGCGGGAGCGTGGCTGAGCAGGGTCGGCGTACCGGGCGGAAGGGGGTGAGGAACGGCAGCAAGGAAAAGCCCGGCGCAGGGCCGGGCTTCGGGCGCGGCAGCCGCAAGGGCTGCCGCGGGTGCCGCACGGGTCGGCGTCAGGCGGGTACGGCGTCAGGCGATCGCGACCGGGATCTTGCCGATGCGGGCCTGCCACTCCTTCGGGCCGGTGTCGTGCACGCTGGTGCCGCTGGAATCGACCGCGACCGTCACCGGCATGTCCCGCACGGTGAATTCGTAGATCGCCTCCATGCCGAGGTCGGCAAAGCCGACGACCTTTGCTTCCTTGATCGCCTTCGACACCAGGTAGGCCGCGCCGCCGACCGCCATCAGGTAGGCCGACCTGTTGTCCCTGATCGCCTCGATGGCGACCGGGCCGCGCTCGGACTTGCCGATCATCGAGATGAGGCCGGTCTGCTCCAGCATCATGCGGGTGAACTTGTCCATGCGCGTCGCGGTGGTGGGGCCGGCCGGGCCGACCACCTCGTCGCGTACCGGGTCGACCGGGCCGACGTAGTAGATCACGCGGTTCGTGAAATCGACCGGCAGCTTCTCGCCCTTGGCCAGCATGTCCTGGATGCGCTTGTGCGCGGCGTCGCGGCCGGTGAGCATCTTGCCGTTGAGCAGCAGGGTCTGGCCCGGTTTCCAGGAGGCGACTTCCTCCTTGGTCAGCGTGTCGAGATCGACGCGGGTAGCGACGTTGGTGTCCGGCTTCCAGGTGACCTGCGGCCAGTCTTCCAGCTTCGGCGTGTCGAGCCTGGCCGGGCCGGAACCATCGAGGTGGAAGTGAACGTGGCGGGTGGCGGCACAGTTCGGGATCATCGCCACCGGCAGCGACGCGGCATGCGTCGGATAGTCCATGATCTTCACGTCGAGCACCGTGGTGAGGCCGCCCAGACCCTGCGCGCCGATGCCGAGCGCGTTGACCTTTTCCATCAGCTCGAGGCGCAGCGCCTCCACCCGGGTCAGCGCCGCGCCGGACGCCGCCTTGTCGCGCAGCTCGTGGATGTCCACCGGCGCCATCAGCGCTTCCTTGGCCAGCAGCATGGCCTTTTCCGGCGTGCCGCCGATGCCGATGCCGAGGATGCCCGGCGGACACCAGCCCGCGCCCATCGTCGGCACCGTCTTCAACACCCAGTCCACGATCGAGTCGGACGGGTTGAGCATGACCATCTTGGACTTGTTCTCCGAGCCGCCGCCCTTGGCCGCACAGATCACCTCGACGTGGTCGCCCGGCACGATCTCGTAATGCACGACGGCGGGGGTGTTGTCCTTGCTGTTGGCGCGCTTGCCGGCGGGGTCGAGCAGCACCGAGGCGCGCAGCTTGTTGTCGGGGTGGTTGTACGCGCGGCGCACGCCTTCATTGACCATTTCCTGAACGCTCATCTTCGCGTCCCACTGCACGTCCATGCCCACCTTGAGGAACACGACCGCGATCCCCGTGTCCTGACAGATGGGCCGGTGGCCTTCGGCCGACATGCGCGAGTTGGTCAGGATCTGGGCGATGGCGTCCTTCGCTGCCGGGCTTTCCTCGCGCTCCCAGGCTTCGCCCAGTGCCTTGATGTAGTCGAGCGGATGGTAGTAGCTGATGTACTGGAAGGCATCCGCCACGGACTGGATGAGGTCTTCTTCGCAAATGATGGTCATGGCGCTTGGTCTCCGAATGACGTGGGGGCAGAATGCCGGAAGAGCCCAAAATTCTAGCACCGGCAACGGTGCAGGTCCTGCGGCTCTTTGTGTAAGTCCTGTGTAAGATAAATATTTTCAAATGGGAGCAACAGAAACAGCAGGCTCGGGCAATCGATAACGGAGCACTGGATTTTCAAAGGCCGGATTCAACCGGCCGACCCGCGAGGGTCGCCTTCGACCATTCGATCAGTTGAGGAGAGGTGAGCATGTCCAACGAGCAAGTCCGTTTTTACAACCCCTCGGAAGAAGTGGTGAAGAATGCCGCGGTTTCGGGCATGGATGGTTATCGCGCGCTGTGCAAGGAAGCCGAGGACGACTACGAAGGCTACTGGGGGCGCCGTGCCAAGGAATTGCTGGACTGGAAGGTGCCGTTCACCGAGGTGCTGGATGAAAGCAACGCGCCGTTCTTCAAGTGGTTTGCCGACGGCAAGCTGAACGTCTCCTACAATTGCCTCGACCGCAACGTCGCCAACGGCCTGGGCGACAAGGTCGCGCTGATCTTCGAGGCCGACAACGGCGAAGTCACCAGGGTCACGTACAAGGATCTGCTGGGCCGCGTCTGCCGGTTCGCCAATGCGCTGCGCGGCATGGGCGTCAAGAAGGGCGACCGCGTCGTCATCTACCTGCCGATGTCGATCGAGGGCGTGGTGGCCATGCAGGCATGCGCCCGCATCGGCGCGACCCACTCCATCGTGTTCGGCGGCTTCTCCGCGCACGCCCTGCGCGACCGCATCGAAGATGCCGGCGCCGTCGCGGTGATCACCTCCGACGGCCAGTTCCGCGGCGGCAAGGCCCTGCCGCTGAAGCCGATCGCCGACGAGGCG
The DNA here is from genome assembly GCF_002354895.1 of Thauera sp. K11. Taxonomy (NCBI): domain Bacteria; kingdom Pseudomonadati; phylum Pseudomonadota; class Betaproteobacteria; order Rhodocyclales; family Zoogloeaceae; genus Thauera; species Thauera sinica. The sequence goes on along the minus strand of NZ_CP023439.1, from coordinate 2,534,787 downwards.
CTGTCGCTGGGCGGCTGCGACACGGTCAGGAACGTGATCGTCGTCAAGCGCACGGGCGGCGAATGCAATATCGTCGCCGGGCGCGATAGCTGGTTCCACGACGTCGTCGCCGGCCAGTCCGACGACTGCGAGCCGGAGTGGGTCGAGGCCGAGCACCCGCTGTTCATCCTCTACACCTCGGGTTCGACCGGCAAGCCGAAGGGCGTGCAGCACTCGTCCGCCGGCTACCTGCTGCAGGCTGTGCTGTCGATGAAGTACACCTTCGACATCAGGCCGGACGACATCTTCTGGTGCACCGCCGACATCGGCTGGGTCACCGGCCACACCTACATCACCTACGGCCCGCTCGCCAGCGGCTCGACCGAGATCGTCTTCGAAGGCGTGCCCACCTATCCGGACGCCGGCCGCTTCTGGAAGATGATCCAGGACCACAAGGTCACCATCTTCTACACCGCGCCGACCGCGATCCGCTCGCTGATCAAGGCGGCCGACAACAATCCCGCGGTCCATCCGACCAAGTACGACCTCTCCAGCCTGCGCCTGCTCGGCTCGGTGGGCGAACCGATCAACCCGGCGGCCTGGGAGTGGTACCACGAGAACGTCGGCGGCGGACGCTGCCCCATCGTGGACACCTTCTGGCAGACCGAGACCGGCGCGCACATGATCACGCCGATGCCGGGCGCCACGCCGCTGGTGCCGGGCTCCTGCACGCTGCCTTTCCCGGGCATCCAGGCCGCGGTGGTCGACGAGACCGGTACCGAAGTGCCGTGGGGCCAGGGCGGCATCCTGGTGGTGAAGAAGCCGTGGCCGGCGATGATCCGCACGATCTGGGGTGATCCGGACCGTTTCGTGAAGTCCTACTACCCGGCCGATTTCCAGGGCAGGCTCTATCTGGCCGGCGACGGCGCGATCCGTGACAAGGACACCGGCTACTTCACCATCACCGGCCGTATCGACGATGTGCTGAACGTCTCCGGCCACCGCATGGGCACGATGGAGATCGAGTCCGCCCTGGTGGCCCACGAGAAGGTGGCCGAGGCGGCGGTGGTGGGCCGGCCGGACGACCTGACCGGCGAGGCGATCGTGGCCTTCGTGGTGCTGAAGGGCCCGCGTCCGACCGGCGACGCGGCCACGGCCATGGTCAAGGAACTGCAGAACTGGGTGGGCCAGGAGATCGGGCCGATCGCCAAGCCGAAAGACATCCGCTTCGGCGAGAACCTGCCCAAGACGCGTTCCGGCAAGATCATGCGTCGCCTGCTGCGCCAGTTGGCCAAGGGCGAGGAGATCCTGCAGGACACCTCGACGCTGGAGAACCCGGCCATCCTCGAGCAGCTCAAGGGCTGATCGGCAGAGGCGGACGTGCCCATGGCGCGTCCGCCGGCATTCGGTTTGACAGGAGGAAGCCCGGCCCAAGAGCCGGGCGAAGTGGGGGAGACTGGACGCGCGCAAGCGACGTCCGCCGAATACGGGACGCCCGACCTGCCCTCAAGAGCAGGCGGGCGTTACCGCTATACTCGAAGAACCGCCGTCATCATGAGAGGGGCATGATGCGCAAGGGTCTCGCCGGGCAGCGCCTGGTTGCCGTGTTCATCGCCGGCCTGCTGCTGCTGAACTATCCGCTGCTTTCGCTGTTCGATCGGCCGGAACGGCCTTTCGGCATTCCGCTGCTGCATTTCTACCTGTTCGCCGTCTGGCTCGGCCTGGTGATCGCCATCGCCTGGATCGTCGAGAGGGGCTCGCGTTGACCGGCGAGGCCATGCTGCCGAGCTGGATGATCGTCGGCGCATCCTTCGCCTACCTGCTGGTGCTGTTCGCCGTGGCCTACTACGGCGATCGCAGGGCGGACCAGGGCCGTTCCATCATCGCCAACCCGTGGACCTACACGCTGTCGCTGGGCGTGTACTGCACGGCGTGGACCTATTTCGGCAGCGTCGGCCGTGCCGCTTCGGGCGGCATCGGCTTCCTGCCCGTCTATCTCGGGCCGACGCTGGGCCTGGCGCTGGCCTGGCTCGTCGTGCTGAAGATGATCCGCATCGCGCGAAGCCATCGGATCACGTCGATCGCCGACTTCATCGCCTCGCGCTACGGCAAGAGCCATCTGCTGGGCGGCTTGGTCACGGTGATCGCGGTGGTCGGCACGGTGCCCTACATCGCGCTGCAACTGAAGGCGATCGCCAGCGGCTACACGCTGCTCGTGGGCGATCGCGATCCGGTCTTCCACCTGACCAGCCTGCTCGGCTGGTGGGGCGACAGCACGCTCTACATCGCACTCACGCTGGCGGCGTTCACCATCCTGTTCGGCACGCGGCACCTGGACACGACCGAGCGCCACGAGGGCATGGTGGCGGCGATCGCGTTCGAGTCGGTGGTGAAGCTGCTGGCCTTCCTGGCGGTCGGCATCTACGTGACCTACGTGCTGTACGACGGGTTCGGCGATCTCTACACGCGGGCAGCGGCGCATCCCGACCTGGCCGGCCTGCTGGGGTTCGACGGCATGCGGCGCACCGGCTACGGCGGCTGGTTCGCCCACGTGCTGCTGGCGATGCTGTCGGTGATCTTCCTGCCGCGGCAGTTCCAGATCGCGGTGGTGGAGAACGTCAATGAATCGCACCTGAGGCGCGCGACCTGGGCCTTTCCGGCCTACCTGCTGGCGATCAATCTCTTTGTGATCCCGATCGCGCTGGGCGGGCTGCTGCATTTCGGACGCGGCACGGTGGACCCGGACACCTTCGTGCTGACCCTGCCGCTGGCGCACGGCGACGCCGCGCTGGCACTGCTGGTGTTCGTCGGCGGCCTGTCGGCGGCGACGGGCATGGTCATCGTCGAGGTCATCGCCCTGTCGACCATGGTCTGCAACGACCTGGTGATGCCGATGCTGCTGCGCAGCCGGCGGCTCGCGCTCGGCGCGCGCCAGGATCTGACCGGTCTGCTGCTGGGCATCCGGCGCGGGGCGATCATCGCCGTGCTGCTGCTGGGCTACACGTATTTCCGGCTGGCGGGCGAAGCTTACGCGCTGGTCAGCATCGGCCTCATCAGCTTCGCCGCGGTGGCGCAGTTCGCCCCGGCGATGCTGGGCGGCATGTACTGGCGCGGCGGTACCCGGGAGGGGGCGCTCGCCGGCTTGCTCGCCGGTTTCGTGGTCTGGGTCTACACCTTGCTGCTGCCCTCGTTCGCCAAGTCGGGCTGGCTCGATCCCGCCTTCCTGGAACAGGGATTCCTGGGCGCTGCGTGGCTCAAGCCGGAGCAACTGTTCGGGCTCGCCGGCCTCGACAACATCAGCCATGCGCTGTTCTGGAGCCTGCTGGCGAACATCGGCAGCTATGTCGGCGTCTCGCTGCTGCGCACGCCTTCGGGGGCCGAGGCGAGCCAGGGCATGCTGTTCGTCGATGTATACCGGCGCGGCGACGGGCTGCCGACGAGCTTCTGGCGCGGCAGCGCCGAGGTCCGCGACCTGGTGCCGCTGGTGGCGCGCTTCCTGGGCCAGCGCCGCAGCGAAGAGGCTTTTGCCGCCTACGCCCTTTCCCGCGGCGTGGCCGACGCGGCGCACCTGAAGGCGGATGCGGAACTGGTGCATTTCGCCGAGTCGCTGCTGGCCGGCGCGATCGGCAGCGCCTCGGCGCGGGTGATGGTGTCTACCGTCGTGCAGGAAGAGGTGCTGGGGCTGGGCGAGGTGATGGACATCCTCGACGAGGCTTCGCAGGTGCGCGCCTATTCGCGCAAGCTCGAGGAGAAGTCGCGCGCGCTGGAGGCGGCGACGGCCGAGCTGCGGGCCGCCAACGAACGCCTGCAGGAACTCGATCGCCTCAAGGACGACTTCATGTCCTCGGTCACGCACGAATTGCGCACGCCCCTGACCTCGATCCGGGCATTCTCGGAGATGCTGCTCGACGACCCGGACATCGACGTGGCCGACCGCCAGCGCTTTCTCGGCATCATCGTGTCGGAGACCGAGCGGCTGACGCGGCTGGTGAATCAGGTGCTGGACATGGCGAAGATCGAATCTGGCCACGCCGAGTGGCACACCGCCGACATCGACATGCGCGAACTCGTGCAGCACGCGGTCGTGGCGACCGGCCAGGTCTTCCGCGACCGCGGCGCCCAGGTCGAACTGGATCTGCCGGACGCCGTGCCGGTCGTGCTGGGCGACCACGACCGCCTGCTGCAGGTGATGCTCAACCTGCTGTCGAACGCCGCCAAGTTCGTGCCGGCCGGCGAAGGACGCGTCCGCGCGACCTTGACCTGCGGGGGCGGGGAGATCCGGGTGGATGTGGAAGACAACGGCCCCGGCATTCCGCCTGCGATGGAGGGGGTGATCTTCCAGAAGTTCCGGCAGGGCGGCGACGAGCGCTCGCGCCCCCAGGGTACCGGCCTGGGGCTGCCGATCAGCAGGCAGATCGTCGAGCACCACGGCGGGCGACTGTGGCTGTCGGCGAATTCGGCGGCGGGAGCGACCTTCTCCTTCACGCTGCCGCTGCCTGCGGCTCGTGCCGCCGATGAACTAGAATAACGCCGAGGGGAGGAATGCATGAAAAAGAAGATCCTGATCGCCGACGACGAACAGAACATCGTCATCTCGCTGGAATTCCTGATGAAGCGCGAGGGGTACGAGGTGACGATCGCGAACGACGGCGACGAGGCGGTCCGTCGCATCCGCGAGGACCGCCCCGATCTGGTGCTGCTCGACGTGATGATGCCGAAGAAGAGCGGCTTCGACGTGTGCCAGGAAGTGAGGGCCGATCCCGCGCTGGCCTCGGTATGCATCCTGATGCTGACCGCGAAGGGCCGCGATACCGAGGTGACCAAGGGGTTGGCGCTGGGCGCCGATGCCTACATGACCAAGCCCTTCTCGACGAAGGAGCTGGTGGAGAAGGTCCGCAGCCTGCTGGAGTCCTGAACGGTGTCCGCCCGCACGCGCTTCATGCTGGCAGTGGTGGTGCTCGGCCTGCTGATGACGGGCCCCTTCCTGCTCACTGCGCTGCTGGTGTGGGTCGAGACGCCGGGCGGAATGCGCGGCCGGCTCGTCGATCTCATCGCGCCCCATATCTCGCTCGGCACGCTGCTCACGGTCGCCGGCTTCGCCGCCGGCGTGGGCGTGATCCGGATGCTGTTCCGGCAATACGTGCAGGGGCTGCTGCGCATGTCCGAGAACCTGCGGCTGATGCTGGGGGCGAACCGCGGCTTTCGCGTCGAGCCCGACGGGCCGCCGGAAGTGCGCGCGCTGGCGAAGACGGTGAATGAACTGGCGGAGCAGCGCGATGCGCTGCTGACGGACGTGGAAGCCCAGATCGCGCGCGCCAAGGAATCGGTGGAGCAGGAGAAGAACCGGCTTGCGGCGCTGATGTCGGAACTCACCCAGAGCGTGGTGGTGTGCAACCTCGACGGCCGCGTCCTGCTCTACAACAGCCGCGCGCGGCAGCAGTTCCGCGCCCTGTCGGAGGCGCCCGCGGTCGGCGGCAGCGAAATGCTCGGCCTGGGCCGTTCGATCTACGGCGTCTTCGATCGCAGCCTGGTGGCGCATGCGCTCGAAACCATACAGCAGCGCCTGCGGCGGGGCGCGGCCCAGGCGCAGGCGAATTTCGTCACGACCACCCGCGCCGGGCAGTTGCTGCGGGTGCAGATGGCGCCGGTGCTGGCGTCGCCCGCCGAGGAGGCAGAGGGTGGCGACACCGCGCCCGCCGCCGGCGACGGCGGGCAGGACGAGGCCGGCAACGAAGGCGGTGCGCCGGTGCAGCGCACCGTCACCGGCTTCATCCTGATGCTGGACAACATCACCCGCCATTTCGAGACCGAATCGCGCCGCGACCAGATGCTGCACGACCTCACCGAGGGCAACCGCGCGGCGCTCGCCAACGTGCGCGCGGCGGCCGAGATGCTGGAATATCCGGACCTGCAGGACGAGCTGCGCGAGCGCTTCAGCGGCGTGATCCGCGACGAGGTGCAGGCGATGAGCCGGCGGCTCAATGACATCGCCACCGAGTTCGCCGATTCGCTGAAGGCGCGCTGGCCGCTCGAGGAAATGCTCGGCGTGGACCTGGTCACGGCGGTGCAGCGGCGCATCGCGAGCCGGCTGCAGCTTCCGATCAAGCTCGAGGAGGTCGACGAGTCGGTGTGGGTGAAGGTGGACAGCTTCTCGCTGATGCAGGCGCTCACCTACCTCGCCAGCCGGCTGTCGGACGAATTCGAGGTGCGCGAACTGCGGCTGCGCCTGACCGGCGCGGGGCGGCGTGCGCATTTCGACCTCATCTGGTCCGGACAGGCGATGAGCACCGAGACGGTCATGAGCTGGGAACTCGAGCCGATGAGGCTGGAGGGCGAGAGCACGCCGCTCACCGTGCGCGACGTGGTCGAGCGCCACGACGGCGAGATGTGGCTGGAACGCGAGAAGGTGAGGCACCGGGCCTTCTTCCGCATCCTGCTGCCGGCGGCGACGCCGCAGGCCGAGGTGGAGCCGGACGTCTTCCTGCGCGGCGAGAGCAGGCCCGAGTACTACGACTTCGACCTCTTCAAGTGGTCCGAGAAATCCCACGCGCTGGACGACCGCAAGCTCTCCGAACTCGTCTATACGGTCTTCGATACCGAGACGACCGGACTCAATCCCTCGCAGGGCGACGAGATCATCCAGATCGGCGCCACGCGCATCCTCAACGGCAAGCTGCTGCGCAGCGAATCGTTCGAGCAACTGGTCGACCCCGGCCGTCCGCTGGCGCCCGAGTCGGCCGGCATCCATGGCATCACCGAACCGATGCTGCGCGGACAGCCGACGATCGCCCAGGTGCTGCCGGCCTTCCACGCCTTTGCCGCCGAAACGGTGCTGGTGGCGCACAACGCCGCGTTCGACATGCGCTTCCTGCAGCTCAAGGAGGCCGCCACCGGGGTCCGTTTCGACCAGCCGGTGCTCGACACGCTGCTGCTGTCGGCCGTCATCCATCCCAGCCAGGAATCGCACCGGCTGGAAGCGATCGCCGAACGCCTCGGCCTCACCATCATCGGCCGCCATACCGCGCTGGGCGATGCGATCGTGACCGCGGAAGTGTTCCTCAAGCTGCTGCCGCTGCTGGCCGAGAAGGGCATCCTCACCCTGCGCGATGCGCGCGAGGCGGCGGAGAAGACCTATTACGCACGGGTGAAATACTGATGCGCCCGTCGCCCGCGAGCGAAGGGAGGGCGTGCGCATGAGCAGCCAGTCGGCCTTCGCGCGCCGCCTGCGGCGCTACTACACCTGGTACACCGTCTGCTTCATCGTGTTCGTGGGCCTGCTTGCCGTCGGCGAGTACCTCGGCTTGTCGCAGCGGGTGATCGGCCACGTCTTCCTGTTCGTGACCATCGCGATCTATGCCGGCATCGGCGTCATGAGCCGGACCTCGGACGTGTCCGAATACTACGTCGCCGGCAGGCGGGTGCCGGCGGTATTCAACGGCATGGCCATCGCCGCCGACTGGATGAGCGCGGCGTCGTTCATCGGGCTGGCCGGCACGCTGTACTTCGCCGGCTTCGAGGGGCTGGCCTTCGTCACCGGCTGGACGGGCGGCTTCGTGCTGGTGGCGCTCCTGCTCGCGCCTTACCTGCGCAAGTTCGGGCAATACACCATCCCGGACTTCCTCGGTGCGCGCTACCAGGGCAACGTGGCGCGGGTGGTCGGACTTGCCGCCGCGGTGCTGGCGAGCTTCGTCTACCTCGTCGCGCAGATCTACGGCGTGGGGCTGGTGACGAGCCGCTTCGTCGGCATGGAGTTCGAGATCGGCCTCTTCGTCGGCCTCGCCGGCATCCTGGTGTGCTCCTTCCTCGGCGGCATGCGCGCGGTGACCTGGACCCAGGTCGCGCAGTACGTGATCCTGATCGTGGCCTATCTGGTACCGGTGGTGATCCTGTCCTACAAGCTCACCGGCATTCCGATTCCGCAAGCCGTCTACGGCGGCGTGCTGCAGCAGATCACCGCGCGGGAAGGCGAACTCTTCGATGCGCCGAGCGAGATCGAGGTGCGCAACCTCTACCGCCTGCGCGCTGCCGAATACGAGCGCAAGATCGCCGAACTCCCGCTGTCGCTGGAGGCGGAGCGCAGCCAGTTGGTCGAGCGCCTGAACCGGCTGCGCCTGGACGATTCCCCCGCCCGCGAAATCGCGCTGACCGAGCGCGCGCTGCGCGACCTGCCGCGTTCGCCTGCCGATGCGCGGCAGCGCTGGGAGCGCGTGCAGGCCGAGGCGCTGGAGCGGTCGCGGTCGCCGCCGCGTCACGCGGAAGCGCATCCCGGCGCATCCGCGTCGGAATCGCGCATCGTGCGCAACAACTTCCTCGCGCTGATGTTCGTGCTGATGGTGGGAACGGCGGCCCTGCCGCACATCCTGATACGGTATTACACGACCCCGGGCGTGGTCGATGCGCGCCGTTCCGTCCTCTGGTCGCTGTTCTTCATCTTCCTGCTCTACGTCACCGCGCCGGCCTACGCGGTGTTCGCCAAGTGGGAGGTCTACTACAACGTGGTCGGCTCGACGCTGAACATCCTGCCGGACTGGGTCGCCTCCTGGGGCAAGGTGGGCCTGGTGCGGATCGAGGACATGAACGGCGACGGCGTGCTGCAACTGGCGGAGCTGAGCCTGAACACCGACGTGATCGTGCTCGCGACGCCGGAGATCGCCGGCCTGCCCTACGTGGTCTCGGGCCTGGTGGCGGCCGGCGGTCTTGCCGCGGCGCTGTCCACCGCCGATGGCCTGCTGCTGACGATCTCCAACGCCTTGTCGCACGACTTCTACTACAAGGTGATCAACCCGGAGGCGACGACGCACCGCCGGCTGGTGATCTCCAAGTCGCAACTGCTGATCGTCGCCGCCGTTGCCGCCTGGGTGGCGTCGCTGCGGCCGGACAACATCCTGTTCCTGGTCGGTCTCGCGTTCTCGATCGGGGCGTCGGCCTTCTTCCCCGCACTGGTGCTGGGCATCTTCTGGAAGCGGGCGAACCGGCCGGGCGCGGTGGCCGGGATGCTGGCCGGCCTCGGCGTCACGCTGTACTACATGGCGCGCACGCATCCCTTCTTCGGCGGCACGATGAGCAACGCCTGGTTCGACATCAACCCGATCTCGGCCGGGGTGTTCGGCGTGCCACTGGGATTCCTGATCATCATCGTGGTGAGCTTGCTCACGCCGCCGCCGCCGAAGGAGATCCAGGATCTCGTCGACTACGTGCGGTATCCGCAGCTTCCCGGCAAGAGCAGGCCGGTGAACTGACGGGACCTGCGCCGCGGTGCGGCCCGGCTTCCATGCCGGCCGCGCCGCCGGCGCACTTGAAGCGCCGGCAATCCGCCCCACATAGGGAGCAATTCGACATTCACGGAAGGAATCCGGCGATGCGCTTCGACAAACTCACCACCAAGTTCCAGCAGGCCCTCTCCGATGCGCAGAGCATCGCGGTCGGCAACGACCAGCAGTTCATCGAGCCGCAGCACCTGCTGCGCGCGCTGCTCGAGCAGGAGGACGGCGGCACCGTGTCGCTGTTGCAGCGTGCCGGTGTCAACGTGCCGCCGCTCAAGCCGGCGCTCGTCAAGGCGGTCGACCGGCTGCCCAAGGTCGAGGGCCACGGTGGCGAGGTCGGCATCGGCCGCGACCTCAACAACCTGCTCAACGTCACCGACCGCGAGGCGCAGAAGCGCGGCGACCAGTTCATCGCCAGCGAGATGTTCCTGCTCGCGCTGGCCGACGACAAAGGCGAGACCGGCCGCTTGCTCAAGGAGTACGGCCTGACGCGAAAGGCGCTGGAGGCGGCGATCGAGGCAGTGCGCGGCGGCGCCAGCGTCGGCAGCCAGGATGCGGAAGGCCAGCGCGAGGCGCTCGCCAAGTACTGCCTGGACCTGACCGAGCGCGCCCGCCACGGCAAGCTCGACCCGGTGATCGGCCGCGACGACGAGATCCGCCGCGCGATCCAGATCCTGCAGCGCCGCACCAAGAACAACCCGGTGCTGATCGGCGAGCCCGGCGTGGGCAAGACGGCCATCGTCGAGGGGCTGGCGCAGCGCATCGTCAACGACGAGGTGCCGGAGACGCTGAAGGGCAAGCGCGTGCTGTCGCTCGACATGGCGGCGCTGCTCGCCGGCGCCAAGTACCGCGGCGAGTTCGAGGAGCGGCTGAAGGCGGTGCTCAAGGAGATCGCGCAGGAAGAAGGGCGCATCATCGTCTTCATCGACGAACTCCACACCATGGTGGGGGCCGGCAGGGCCGAGGGCGCGATCGACGCCGGCAACATGCTCAAGCCCGCGCTCGCGCGCGGCGAACTGCACTGCATCGGCGCCACCACGCTGGACGAGTACCGCAAGTACATCGAGAAGGACGCCGCGCTCGAGCGCCGCTTCCAGAAAGTGCTCGTCGACGAGCCGACGGTGGAAGCCACCATCGCCATCCTGCGCGGCCTGCAGGAAAAGTACGAGATCCACCACGGCGTCGAGATCACCGACCCGGCCATCGTCGCCGCAGCCGAACTGAGCCATCGCTACATCACCGACCGCTTCCTGCCGGACAAGGCGATCGACCTGATCGACGAGGCCGCGGCGCGGATCAAGATGGAGATCGATTCCAAGCCGGAGGTCATGGACCGGCTCGACCGCCGCATGATCCAGCTCAAGATCGAGCGCGAGGCGGTCAAGAAGGAGAAGGACGAGGCTTCCCGGAAGCGGCTGCAGCTCATCGAGGAAGAACTCGAGAAGCTGCTGCGCGAGTACAACGACCTCGAGGAGATCTGGAAGGCCGAGAAGGCCAAGGTCGCGGGCTCGGCCCACATCAAGGAAGAGATCGATGCGCTGCGCGCGCAGATGGCGGACTTCCAGCGCAAGGGCCAGCTCGACAAGGTAGCCGAGCTGCAGTACGGCAAGCTGCCGCAGCTCGAAGGGCAGTTGAAGATGGCCGAGCAGGCCGGCGAGGGCGGCGCGCCCAACAAGCTGTTGCGCACCCAGGTCGGTGCCGAGGAGATCGCCGAGGTGGTGTCGCGCGCCACCGGCATCCCGGTCAGCAAGATGATGCAGGGCGAACGCGACAAGCTGCTGAAGATGGAAGAGCGCCTGCACCAGCGGGTGATCGGGCAGGACGAGGCGGTGCGCCTGGTGTCCGATGCCATCCGCCGCTCGCGTGCCGGGCTGTCGGACGAGAACCGCCCGTACGGTTCCTTCCTCTTCCTCGGCCCGACCGGCGTGGGCAAGACCGAACTGTGCAAGACGCTGGCCGAATTCCTGTTCGATTCGGAGGAGCATCTCATCCGCATCGACATGAGCGAGTTCATGGAGAAGCACTCGGTCGCGCGGCTGATCGGCGCCCCTCCGGGCTATGTCGGCTACGAGGAGGGCGGCTACCTGACCGAGCAGGTGCGGCGCAAGCCCTACAGCGTGATCCTGTTCGACGAGGTCGAGAAGGCGCACCCGGACGTGTTCAACGTGCTGCTGCAGGTGCTGGACGACGGCCGCATGACCGACGGCCAGGGCCGCACGGTGGACTTCAAGAACACCGTGATCGTCATGACGTCGAACCTCGGCAGCCAGATGATCCAGCAGATGGCCGGCAGCGACTACGGCGTGATCAAGCTGGCGGTGATGGCCGAGGTGAAGACCTTCTTCCGCCCCGAGTTCATCAACCGCATCGATGAGGTCGTGGTGTTCCATGCGCTCGACGAAAGACACATCGCCGGCATCGCGAAGATCCAGTTGCAGTACCTGGAGAAGCGCCTGGCACGGCTGGAAATGGGGCTGGAGGTCACCGATGCGGCGCTCGCCGAGATCGCGACCGCCGGTTTCGATCCGGTGTTCGGCGCACGGCCGCTGAAGCGCGCGATCCAGGAGCGGATCGAGAACCCGCTCGCCAAGGCCATCCTCGAGGGACAGTTCACCGCCAAGGACCGCATCCGCGTGGATGTCGAGGGCGGACGCATCACCTTCGGCCGCGCGGGCTGAGCAGGAGCCGCGAGGCCGCGGAGGCGGGCCGATGCGCCGGAGGCGGCGCATCGGCCCGTTCCCGTTCAGGCCAGGGCGACGGATTCGGGGCGGGCGGTCCCGGGCGCGGGAGTGTGCGCACAGGCATCGAAGCCCGCCAGCCACTTCGCGAATGCGTCCGCCGTCAGCGGCCGCGAGAACAGGTAGCCCTGCATCGCGTGGCAGCCCCGCTCGGTGAGGTAGGCGTGCTGGGCGTGGGTTTCGACGCCCTCGGCCACCACCTGCATGCCGAGGTCCCGTGCCAGCGACAGGGCGGCCGAGGTGACGGCGGCGTCTTCGGCATTGCCCGGCAAGTCGTCGACGAAGGAGCGGTCGATCTTGAGGCGGGTGATGGGCAGCCGCTTCAGATAGGCAAGGCTCGAGTAGCCGGTGCCGAAGTCGTCCAGCGCCAGCGTCAGGCCCAGATCCACCAGTTGCAGCAGGCGCGCGGACAGATCCTCGCCCGGTTGCATGAGGGCGCTTTCGGTGATCTCCAGCTCGATGCTGGCGGGGTCCGCACCCGTCTCCGCCAGCACGGCCGAGACCTTGGTGACGAAGTCCGGCTTGTGGAACTGCAGGGCGGAGATATTGACCGCGACCACCAGGTCGGGGAGTCCCGCGCGGCGCCATGCCACTTGCTGGCGGCACGCCTCGCGCAGCACCCACTCGCCCAGCGGCACGATCAGCCCGGTGGATTCCGCCAGCGGAATGAACTGGTCCGGCGGGATGAGGCCGCGCTCGGGATGTATCCAGCGCACCAGGGCCTCGCAACCGTAGGGGGCGCCGCTCGCCGCCTCGATCTGCGGCTGGTAGTGGAGCAGCAGCTCGTTGCGTTCGATGGCGCGCCGCAGATCGTTTTCCATGCGCAGGCGTTCGGTGGCGCGTGCGTTCATCTCCGGGGCGAAGAACTGGTAGTTGTTGCGGCCCGCTTCCTTGGCGCTGTACATCGCCGTGTCGGCATGCTTGAGGAGGGTGTCGACCTCGGTGCCGTCGTCCGGGAAGCGCGCGATGCCGATGCTGACCGACAGATGCAGGTCGTGGTCGTCGATATGAACCGACTCGGCCAGCGCATCGATCATCTTGCGGGCGACCACCGCGGCGTCGTCGGCATGCGTGAGGCGGGGCAGCAGGGCGACGAACTCGTCGCCGCCCAGGCGGGCGAGCAGATCCTCGCCGCGGATGCAGTCGGCCAGCCGGCGCGCGACGGCCGCGAGCAGGCGGTCGCCGATCGGATGGCCGAGCGAATCGTTGACCGTCTTGAAGTTGTCGAGGTCGAGGAACAGCACCGCGAGCGCGTCGCCATGGCGCTGGGCCGCGTGCAGGGAACTGCGAGCCCGCTCCTGCCAGGCGCTGCGGTTGGGCAGGCCGGTCAGCGTGTCGTAGTGCGCGAGGTACTGGATCTGCGCCTGGGCTTCGCGTGCGCTCGTCACGTCCTGCGCCGTGCCGCGGATGCGGACGAGGCGGTCCGCGAGCCACTCGCTTTCGACGCGGAATTGCAGGATGCGCGGCGGCAGGCCGCTCACCTTGCAGTCGAGCGTCATGCGGCCGGGCATGTGCGACAGGGATGCGATCGCATTGCCGAGAAATACCCGGCTTTCCGGCGCGACGGCAAGGACGAGATCGTCGATCGTGGCCAGGTCGGCCTCGTCGCAGCCCAGAAGCTGGTACAGCACAGCCGATGCCTGCAGCCCCTCGCGGCCCGATACGGTTTCCCAGCTTCCCAGGCGCGCGATGCGCTGCGCGTCGGCCAGCGCCTCCTGCTCTTCGTGCAGGCGGGCGCCGATGGCCTCCAGTTCGGCGGTGCGCCGTTCGACGAGTGCGGTGATGCGGCGGCGGCTGCCGGTGGTGATCAGCAACAGCGCGCCGAGCATGCCGGTGGCGAGCAGGCCGGCGGCGATCGTTGCCCAGGCCGCCCAACTGCGCAGGGCGTCGAGGTAGACCGGGGTCGCGCGGCTGCGCAGTTCCCAGCTGCGGCCGGCGAAGGTGAGGCGGCTGCGGTGCGTGACCGCACGATCCATCCACGCCGGCGCCTGGCAGCCCGGGGTACCGGACAGCCGGGCGGATTCGCCGCTCGCGCCGAGGTCCGCCAGACAGAGTTCGATGCCCGCGGCAACCGCGCCGCTGGTCGCTGCCGCGAGCACGTCGTCCATGCGCAGGGCGGTGGAGATCACCCCCAGCATGTTCCCGGTGCCGGGCTGGCGCACGGCGCGATAGATCATCACGCCCTGCTGCGATCCGCTTTCCTGGACGAGGCGCAGGGCAGCGGTGGCGGCCGGCTGCCCGGTCGTCCTGGTCTTTTCCAGGGCTTCGGCCGCGGCCGCGAGGGACAGCGGATTCAAGCCGATGACGCTGCGATTGGCGGCCAGCGGTTCCACGTAGATGCTGGGCAGGTACTCCGCGTGCTCGGCGGCCGGGAAGGTACGGCCGTCCGTGTCGCGGTCGAGGATCCCGAACCCCTCCGGCCTCTCGGCGCGCATCCGCGCCTCGAAGGCGGCGCGGTCGTCGTGCCGCACCAGCGGGCTCCAGTTCAGGCTCTGTGTTCCGGGATGCGTCTGCAGCCAGGGGGTGACGTACTCCTTGAAGTCATCCCGGCTGATCTCCTTGCCCACCGCCATCAGGCGCTCGATGGCGAGCAGCACGTCCAGTTGCACATTGAGGCGTCTCTGCATCCGGTCGGCGGCATGCTCGGCATCGCGCGCGAATTGCGATTCGATGCGCAGGTCTTCCCAGTGCATGACCTGGCGGTATGCCAGCGCCAGCAGGACGAGCGCGACCGCCAGCGGTACGATGACCCCGAGGCGGCGGGGTCGCCAGGCGGCCGCCGGCCGGCCGGCGAGGACGAACATCAGCGGCGCGGCGATCAGCACGCCCAGCGTGTCGCCGGTCCACCATGTCCACCAGTTGAAGGCGGCTTCGGCCGGCGGGATGATGCCGGCACGGACGAGGGCGGGGACCGCGATGGAAGGGCTGATCAGCGAGCTCAGTGGCGCGGCGACCGCCAGGAAGAGCACCACCGGGCGCGGCGTGTCCAGCGCGTTCGGGAAGGCGATGAGGCGCCGGGCGAGGAGCGCGCCCGCGACTGCCTGCAAGGTCGCGCCGGCCGGGACGATCAGGGGGCCGAGGACGCTCCAGCCCGGGGTGCCGAGCAGTGGCCAGGCGGCCGAGAACTGCACGAGCAGCGATCCCAGGCAGACCGCCGGCCAGGTGCGCAGGCCGAAGATGAGCAGGGCGGACAGCGCGATGCCGGCAGGTGGAAACGCCGGCGCCGTATAGCCCGGCGGTACCGCGAGCTGAAGCGATGCGAAGCCGGTCAGCCAGTATGCGAGGCAGATTACGAGGCAGACCTGGAGGTTTCGCGGAAGGGTGGCGCGCATCCCGGCAATATATCCCGCGGACAATGCCGCCGAGTGTGACGCACCGCATGCGGACGGCCAGAATGGCGGCACATTGCGCTACACTCGCGCTCTTTGGCGCCCCTCCTCCGGGTCTCGCCGGTTCCTTCCCTGGCTCATACGGAATTCAAGATGTTCGAGGCTGTTCGTAAAAACCAGCGTGTCGCCCAGATCATTCTCGCGTTGCTCATCATCCCGTTCGCATTCTTCGGCATGGACGCCTATTTCCGGGATGCGCCCGGCGGCGGAGAAGTGGCGGTGGTCGATGGTACGCCGATCACCGAAGGGGAGTTCGACCGTGCGCTGCGCGAACAGCAGGATCGCCTGCGCAGCGCGGCCGGCGGGCAGGTTGACCGCGCGATGCTCGAATCCGAGGAATTGCGCCGCGCCGTGCTCGAGAATCTGGTGAATCAGCGGGTGCTCGCGCTGTATGGCATGGAGAGCCGTCTCAACGTGACGCCGGCCCAGCTCCAGCAGACCATCGCCGGCCTCGAGAGCTTCCAGCAGGACGGCCGCTTTTCGCTGGAGCGCTACGAGGCGCTGCTGCGCGCGCAGGGCATGAGCCCGGCGATGTTCGAAACCCGCGTCGCGCACGATGTGCGCATCCAGCAAGTGGCGACGGCGGTGGGCGAGGCGGGCTTCGTGCCGACGGCCTCGGCGAGCCGTTTCCTCGCCGCCCAGCTCGAGGAGCGCACCATCGGCGAGATGCGCTTCCCGGCCGCCCGCCATGTGGCGGACATCAAGCCGACGGACGAGGAGATCAACCAGTTCTACGAGTCCAACGCGGCGAGCTTCGAGCGGCCGGCCCGGCTGAAGGCGGAATACGTGGTGCTCGACCATGCCGCGGTGGAAAAGCAGGTCGCCGTGAGCGAAGAGGAAGTCCGCGCGGCCTACGACAGCAACCCCCAGCGCTTCGGCCAGCCGGAGACGCGCCAGGCGCGCCACATCCTGCTCCAGATCGAGCCCGGCGCCGCTGAAGGAGAGGTGCAGAAGGTGACGGCGCGTGCGCAGGAACTGGTCGCCGAACTGCGCAAGGACCCGTCGCGGTTCGCCCGCCTCGCCAGCGAGAATTCCCAGGACCCGGGCTCGGCCGGCCGTGGCGGCGATCTCGGCTTCTTCGGCCAC
Organism: Thauera sp. K11; assembly: GCF_002354895.1. Classification (NCBI taxonomy): domain Bacteria; kingdom Pseudomonadati; phylum Pseudomonadota; class Betaproteobacteria; order Rhodocyclales; family Zoogloeaceae; genus Thauera; species Thauera sinica. The sequence goes on along the minus strand of NZ_CP023439.1, from coordinate 2,518,332 downwards.
GGCGTGATGGTGAAGGCGTTCGAAGAGGCCGCCTTCGCGCAGAAGAAGGACGAGATCGGCGACCCCGTCCGCTCGGAGTTCGGCCTGCACATCATCCAGGTCACCGCGATCAAGCCTTCGAGCATCCGTCCGTTTGCCGAGGTGCATGACCAGATCGCGGCCGAACTGCGCACGCAGGCTGCCGGACGCCGGTTCGCCGAACTGGCGGAACAGTTCTCGAACACGGTGTATGAGCAGTCCGACAGCCTGGCGCCGGTCGCCGAAGCGCTCAAGCTGGAAATCCGGCGCACCGACTGGATCGCACGCGGCGCCGATGCGCTCGGCGGCCATCGCAGCGAGCGCCTGATGAACGCGCTCTTCGCCGACGAAGCGGTGAGGAACCACCGCAACACGGAGGCCGTCGAGGTCGGCAACAACACGCTGGTGGCGGCGCGCGCGGTCGAGTTCGAGCCGGCGCAGCGGCTGCCGCTGGAGGAAGTGAAGGCGCGCATCGCCGACCAGTTGCGCAACGAAGCCGCGGCGAAGAAGGCGGTGGAGCAGGGCGAGGCGGTGCTGGCCGCGCTGAACAAGGGCGAATCGGCCACCGGCGCATGGAGCGAGTCCCGCAGCCTGCAACGCGCCGCGCCCGGCCTGCCGGCGGCGGCGATGGCGGCGGTGTTCTCCGCCCCGACGGCGAAGCTGCCGGCCTACGTCGGCCTGGCCGTGCCGGGCGGCGACTACACGATCTATCGCATCGAGGCGGTGAAGCGCCCGGAGCTGGCGAACGACGACCCCCGCGTCGCGGCGGTGGCCGCACAGTATCGCCGGCTGATCGCCGAGCGGGATTTCAGCGCCTTCCTCGCCGAACTGCGCGGCCGCTACAAGGTGGAACTCAAGCTGCGGCCGGCGGCAGGCGCCGCGGGCTGATGCCGCTTTCCGCAGTGCTGCCGTAGACGCGGAAACGCCCGGGATTCCCGGGCGTTTCCGTTTCGATCGGCCGCCGCCGGCACGGCGCGCCTGCGATCAGGGTTGTTCGGCGTTGCCGAGCGCGGTGGTGTTGAAGCCGCCGTCGACGTACATGATTTCGCCGGTGATGCCGCTGGCCAGGTCGGAGCACAGGAATGCGGCGGCATTGCCGACCTCCTCGATCGTCACGTTGCGGCGCAGCGGCGCGTTGTGCTCGTTGAAGGCGAGCAGCTTGCCGAAGTTGCCGATGCCGGAGGCGGCGAGCGTCTTGATCGGCCCTGCGGAGACCGCATTCACGCGCGTGCCCTCGGGGCCCAGGGTGACGGCCATGTAGCGCACCGCCGCCTCGAGGCCGGCCTTGGCCATGCCCATGATGTTGTAGTTGGGCATGGTGCGTACCGCACCCAGGTAGGACAGGGTGAGCAGCGAGCCGTTGCGCCCCTTCATCATCGGCCGTGCGGCCTTGGCCAGCGCCGGGAAGCTGTAGGCGCTGACTTCCTGCGAGACGCGGAAGGCGTCGCGCGACAGGCCGTCGAGGAAGTCGCCCTCGAGCGCCTCGCCCGGGGCGTAGGCGATGGAATGGACGAGGCCGTCCAGCCCGTCCCAGTGCTGCCCGAGCTGCTCGAACAGGCCGGCGATCTGCGCGTCCTCCTGGACGTCGAGCGGGAAGATCAATTGGCTGTCGAAATCCGCCGCCATCTTGGTGACGCGGTCATGGAAGCGGTCGTTCTGGTAAGTGAAGGCGAGTTCCGCACCCTCGCGGTGCATGGCCTTGGCGATGCCGTACGCAATCGAACGGTTGCTGAGCAGTCCAGTGATGAGAATTCGTTTGCCGGCTAGAAAGCCCATGAGTACGACTCCAAATAACAGATCGGCGGATTATACCCAAAGGCGCCGTGGTCAATCTGTCCATGCGGCTGCGGGCGAAACCTGACAGAATCCGGCCTTCGGTCACGATCATCGCCCGCATTCCGCTCCTTCCGCCGATGCGTTTTCCGCCGTCCCGCTCCCGTAGCCGCCGCCGTCCCGACCCGTTCCGCATCGCCGCGCTGGCGTGTGCCGCCGGCATGCTGCTGGGTGGATGCGGACCGGTCTGGAACGACCCTTATCCGGCTTCGGAGCGCGGCCGGAACATCCTGTACACCGCCTTCACCGAGCGGCCGAAGCATCTCGATCCGGTGCAGTCCTACGTCGAGGACGAGGCGACGTTCCTGTACCAGATCATGGAGCCGCCGCTGCAGTACCATTACCTGAAGCGCCCGTACGCGCTGGAGCCGGGCGTGGCGGCCGAGATGCCGCTGCTGCGGCGCTACGATGCCGTCGGGCGCCAGTTGCCGGACACCGCCGATGCGGCGCGCGTGGCAAAGAGCGTCTATGAGATCCGCATCCGTCCGGGCGTGCTGTACCAGCCGCATCCGGCCTTCGCCAGGGCGGAGGACGGCATGCCGCGCTACCTGGCGCTGGCGCCGGAGGATCTGCGCGGCATCCGCGGCGTGGGGGACTTCGCCGCGACCGGCACGCGTGAGCTGGAGGCCGCCGACTTCGTGCACCAGATCAAGCGCCTGGCGCATCCGCGCCTGCATTCGCCGATCTTCGAACTGATGGCGGAGTATCTGCCCGGCCTGAAGGATCTCCAGGTACGGCTGGCCGAGGAAGCGAAGAAGAACCCGGGCTGGCTCGACCTGGCGAAGTTCGAACTGCCGGGCGTGGAGGTGGTCGACCGCCACACCTACCGCATCACGCTGCAGGGCGCCTATCCGCAGTTCCTGTTCTGGCTGTCGATGCCCTTCTTCGCACCGGTGCCGCCGGAGGCCGACCGCTTCTTCGGCCAGCCGGGCATGGCCGAGCGCAACCTGACCCTGGACTGGTGGCCGGTGGGCACCGGTCCCTACATGCTGGCCGAAAACAATCCGAACGCCCGCATGGTGCTGGTGCGCAACCCGAACTACCGCGCCGACACCTATCCCTGCGAGGGCGGGGCGGACGACCGCGGGAACGGCCTGCTGGCCGATTGCGGCAAGCCCGTGCCGTTCATCGACGAGGTGGTGTTCTCCCGCGAGCGCGAGGGCATCCCCTACTGGAACAAGTTCCTGCAGGGCTATTACGACGCCTCGGGCGTGTCGTCGGACAACTTCGACCAGGCGGTGACGATGAGCAGCCAGGGCGAGGTCACGCTGTCGGACGACATGGAAGCGCGCGGCATCCGGCTGCTGACCTCGGTGTCGCCCTCGATCTACTACCTCGGCTTCAACATGCTCGACCCGCTGGTGGGCGGCGGCGATACGAGGGAAGGCCGCGAGCGTGCGCGCAAGCTGCGCCAGGCGGTGTCGGTCGCGCTGGACATGGAGGAGTTCGTGTCGATCTTCCTCAACGGCCGCGGCGTGCCGGCGATGAGCCCCATCCCGCCGGGGATGTTCGGCGCGCGCGAGGGCGAGGCCGGCATCAATCCGGTGATCTACGAATGGCGCGACGGCCAGCCGCGGCGCCGCGGGCTGGACGTCGCCCGTCGCCTGCTGGCCGAGGCGGGCTGGCCCGACGGCCGCAACGCGAAGACGGGCGAACCGTTGATCCTGAACCTGGACACCACGCCCGGCGGGCTGGGCGACAAGTCGCGCTCGGACTGGCTGGCGAAGCAGTTCCGCGAACTCGGCGTGCAGTTCGTGGTGCGGCCGACCGATTTCAACCGCTTCCAGGACAAAGTGCGCCAGGGCAATGCCCAGCTCTTCTTCGTCGGCTGGAACGCGGACTACCCCGACCCCGAGAACATGCTGTTCCTGCTCTACGGGCCCCAGGGCAAGGTGAAGTTCCACGGCCAGAACGCGTCGAACTACGAGAATCCGGAATACGACGCGCTGTTCGAGCGCATGAAGGCCATGCCCGACGGCCCCGAGCGCCAGCGCATCATCGACCGCATGGTGGGCATCCTGCGCCACGACGCCCCCTGGCTGTTCGGCTTCCACCCCAAGTCCTATTCGCTGCAGCATGGCTGGATACATAACCGCAGGCCCGGCAACATCGTGCGCAACACGCTGAAATACCAGCGCATCGACGTCGCCCGGCGGGAGGCGGCGCGCGCCGCCTGGAACCGGCCGGTGCCGTGGCCGCTGGTCGTCGCGGCATTGCTGCTCGCCGCCATCGTGGCACCGGCCGTGCGGCACTGGCGCCGCCACGAGCGCGCCACCGCGGCGGGTGATGCCGCGGGTCCGGCCGGGGCGCTGCGCACCGGCGGGGGAGGGCGCTGATGTTCGCCTACCTGATCCGCCGCGTGCTGTACGCGATTCCCATCCTGATCGGCGTGAATCTGCTGACCTTCGTGCTGTTCTTCGTGGTGAATTCGCCCGACGACATGGCGCGCATGCAGATCGGGGTCAAGCGCGCCACGCCGGAGGCGATCGAGCGCTGGAAGGTGGAGCGCGGCTACGACAAGCCCATGTTCTTAAATTCCGAGGCCGGCGGCACGGCGCGGGTGACCGACACGATCTTCTTCGACAAGTCGCTGCGCATGTTCGCGTTCGACTTCGGCCGCGCCGACGACGGCCGCGACATCGCCCGGGAGATCCGCGACCGCATGGGGCCGTCCCTGGCGATCGCGCTGCCGACCTTCGCACTCGGGCTCTTCGCGGCGATCAGCTTCGCGCTGCTGCTGGTGTTCTTCCGCGCCACCTATCTGGATTTCTGGGGCGTGGTGGGCTGCGTGGCGATGATGTCGGTGTCGGGGCTGTTCTACATCATCGGCGGCCAGTGGCTGGTGTCCAAGCTGTGGTCGCTGGTGCCGATCTCGGGCTATGCGAGCGGGCTCGACGCCGCGCGCTTCCTGGTGTTGCCGGTGGCGATCAGTGTGATCGCGGGCATCGGTTCGAGCACGCGCTGGTACCGCACGATCTTCCTTGAGGAGATCTCGAGGGACTACGTGCGCACGGCGCGGGCGAAGGGGCTGTCGGAACTGCGCGTGCTGTTCCGCCACGTGCTGAAGAACGCGATGATCCCCATCCTGACCGGCGTGGTGGTGGTGATCCCGCTGCTCTTCATGGGCAGCCTGCTGGTGGAATCCTTCTTCGCCATCCCTGGGCTGGGCAGTTACACGATCGATGCCATCAATGCGCAGGATTTCGCGGTGGTGCGGGCGATGGTGTTCATCGGCTCGGTGTTGTACATCGTCGGCCTGATCCTGACCGACATCTCGTACACACTGGTCGATCCGCGTGTGAGGCTGGAGTAGGCGGCATGGGCATGAGCTTTCAGCCGGTGATCCTGTGGACGGATGCGCTGCTCTTCCTGCTGTTGCTGGCCTGTGTGCTCGCCGCGCTGCACGTGCGCGGCACCGAGCCGCTGCGCGACGCATGGCGCAAGGTCGGACGCCGTCCGGCCGGCATGGCGGCGGCGACCGTGCTGCTCGCCTTCGTGCTGGTCGGCCTGCTCGACAGCCTGCACTACCGCCCCCGCCTGCCGGACGTGGCGCCCGCCGCGCAGCCCGTGCAGGGCGCCGGGGGCGAGGCGAACGGCGCGATGTATTCGTCCGAGGTCCTGTCGGTGCTCGATGCGCTGCTGGCGCCGCTGCGGCTGCAGACGGAAAAGACGTATTCGGCCCCCTTCGCGGCCACGCTGTACCAGCGCGAGACGGTCCAGTTGCCCGGCGGCGGCCAGCAGCGAACGTATCCGCGCCTGCTCCATGGCGCCGCGCACCTGGCCGAACCCGATGTCGAGCGCGGCGGCGACGTCGCGCTCCGGATGCTGTCCGCCCTGGGCGTGGCCGCGCTGGGCTGGGCGGGCGCCTTCGTGCTGGTCGCGCGGGGCGTGGCCCGTGCCGGGCGCCTGCCCTGGGGCGAGGCGATGTCCGCGGTGCTGCGGGGCCGTACCGTGCTGGCCTGGCGCGCGGCGCTCGTGACGCTGGCGGTGCTGCTGGCGATCGCCTCTGCGTGGATCATGCTGGCGTCGCACTACCATGTCCTGGGTACCGACAAGGTGGGTCAGGACGTGCTGTATCTGGCCTTGAAGGGCGTGCGCACGGCGCTGGTGATCGGCACGGTCACGACGCTGGTGACGATGCCTTTCGCGGTGGCGCTGGGGATCGCCGCGGGTTATCTGGGCGGCTGGGTGGATGATGCGGTGCAGTACGTCTACACGGTGCTCAACGCGATTCCTGGCGTGCTGCTGATTGCGGCGGCGGTGTTGATGATGCAGGTGGTGATCGACACGCATCCGCAGTGGTTCGATACGGCGGCGCAGCGCTCGGATGCGCGGCTGCTGGCGCTGTGCTTCATCCTCGGCATCACGAGCTGGACCGGGCTGGCGCGGCTGCTGCGCGGCGAGGCGCTGAAGCTGCGGGAGCTGGAGTACGTGCAGGCGGCGCGGGCTTTCGGCGTGGGGACGGCAGCGATCCTGCGGCGGCACATCCTGCCCAACGTGATGCACATCGTGCTGATCGCGCTGGTGATGGATTTTTCCGGCCTGGTGCTGGCGGAGGCGGTGCTGTCCTACGTGGGCATCGGCGTGGATCCGACGACGATCAGCTTCGGCACGATGATCAATATGGCGCGCGCCGAACTCGCGCGCGAGCCGATGGTCTGGTGGTCATTGGCGGCGGCTTTCGTGTTCATGTTCGTGCTGGTGCTGGCGGCGAACCTGTTTGCCGACGTGGTGCGGGATGCGTTCGATCCTCGGCGTTCCTGATTCTTGACTTTGTGTGGATTCTTGATGGGGGCGGGGATTTGACCGGAGCGCGGGGCATTCCCTCCGCCGGCTGCGGAACTCGCCCTCGCTGCGCTCGGTGCTCGGACAGTCCTCGCCGGCTCCGGGAATGCCCCGCGCTCCGGTCAGCGTGGTTTGGAGGCCATGGGCTGTATTCAGACTCGAGAGAATCTTTTTTCCATGAAAGAACTGACATTCGACAACCGCTTCGTCCGCGAACTGCCGGCCGACCCGGAACCGGGCGTGCATGTGAGGCAGGTGCATGGCGCGTGCTATTCGCGCGTGATGCCGACGCCGGTGCGAAAGCCGCAGTTGCTGGCGTGGTCGCCTGAAGTCGCCGCGCTGCTGGGGCTGGAGGAGGCCGATGTCCGCGCCCCGGATTTCGCCGACGTGTTCGGCGGCAATGCCTTGCTGCCGGGCATGGAGCCCTACGCCGCCTGCTACGGTGGCCACCAGTTCGGCAACTGGGCGGGGCAACTCGGCGACGGTCGCGCGATCACGCTGGGCGAGGCGGTCAACGGGCGCGGCGAGCGCTGGGAGCTGCAGTTGAAGGGCGCCGGGTCGACGCCTTATTCACGCCATGCCGACGGCCGGGCAGTGCTGCGTTCGTCGATCCGCGAGTTCCTGTGCAGCGAGGCGATGCATCACCTCGGCGTGCCGACGACGCGGGCGCTGTGCCTGGTGGGGACGGGCGAAAAGGTGGTCCGCGACATGTTCTACGACGGCAATCCGCAGCCGGAGCCGGGCGCGGTCGTGTGCCGCGTGTCGCCGTCCTTCATCCGCTTCGGCAATTTCGAGATCTTCGCCTCGCGCGGCGAAGGGGAGCTGCTCGGCAGGCTGATCGATTTCACGATCGCCCGCGATTTCCCCGGGATCGAGGGCGACGCGGACGAAAGGCGCATGCGCTGGTTCGAGGAGGTCTGCCGGCGCACCGCGGTGTTGATGGCGCATTGGACGCGGGTGGGTTTCGTGCACGGGGTGATGAACACCGACAACATGTCCATCCTCGGCCTGACGATCGACTATGGCCCCTACGGCTGGATCGACGACTTCGATCCGGACTGGACGCCGAACACCACTGATGCGGCCGGCCGGCGCTACCGCTTCGGCCACCAGCCGCAGGTGGCGCACTGGAACCTGTGGCAACTCGCCAATGCCGTGTATCCGGTGATCGGCAAGGTGGAGCCGCTGGAGGCGGCGCTGCTCGGCTATGCCGACATCTACGAGGCGGAGAACCGGCGCATGACGATGGCCAAGCTCGGCTTCGCCGACTGGCAGGAAGGAGATTCGGCGCTGGTGGCGGACCTGCACCGGCTGCTGCGCGATGGCGAGATGGACATGACGATCTTCCATCGCCGGCTGGCCGGGTTCGATGCGGAGCCGGCCGAGGTGCCGGGCGGATCGGCGCTGGCGCTGTTTGCCGATGCTTTCTACAGCGACGATCGGCGCGAGGCGGTGCGTGAAGAATTCACCGCGTGGCTGCGGCGCTACGCGGCGCGTCTGCGGCAGCAGGCGGTACCGCAGGACCGGCGCAAGGTGGAGATGAACCGGGCCAATCCGCTCTACGTGCCGCGCAACTACCTGGCGCAGCAGGCGATCGACGCGGCCGGGGAGGGGGATCTGTCGCAGGTGGAGGAACTGCTCGACGTGTTCCGCAAGCCTTACGAGGAACAGGCCGGCCGCGAGCGCTTCGCCGCGAAGCGACCCGACTGGGCGCGGCATAAGGCGGGGTGTTCGATGCTGTCGTGCAGTTCCTGAAGGAACTGCGCACTCACCACCGGTCGCCGGGGGACGGGGCGGGAGCGCTCAGACCTTCACCCGCATCAGCCGCTGTTTTTCGCGTTCCCAGTCCCGCCTCTTCTCGTCCTCGCGCTTGTCGTACAGCTTCTTGCCCTTGGCCAGGCCGATCTCGATCTTGATGCGGCCTTTCGAGTAGTGCAGGTCCAGCGGGACCAGGGTGAAGCCGGCGCGTTCGACCTTGCCGATCAGCCTGGCGATCTCGCCCGCATGCAGCAGCAGCTTGCGGGTGCGCGTCGGGTCGGCGTGGATGTGGGTGGAGGCGCTGGCGAGCGGCGTGATGTGCATGCCGAAGATGAAGATTTCCTCATCGCGGACGACGACGTAGGCTTCCTTGATGTTCGCCCGCCCGGCACGGATCGCCTTCACTTCCCACCCTTCGAGGACGAGGCCCGCCTCGTATTTTTCCTCGATGAAGTAGTCGTGGTAAGCCTTGCGGTTGTCGATGATGCTCATGTCACGAGAATCCAGTCAGGGCGCATGCCCCGCTGCCCGGCAGCGAACGGGCCGGCTGCATGCGGTAGAATCGCGCATCTTAGCAGTTCGGCACAGGCGCCGACTTCGACTTTCATCCCTCCGTTTACATGGCCGACGTCAAGAAGCTTGTCCTGATCGAATTCACGCCCGAACAGATGTTCGAACTCGTCGACCGCTGCGAGGACTATCCGGGCTTCCTGCCCTGGTGCGGCGGTGCCGAGGTCCATGAGCGCACCGAAACGCTCACATCGGCGACGATCCACATCAACTACCACGGCATCAAGGCCCATTTCAGCACCGAGAACACGAAAGTGTGGCCGCGCGAAATGCACCTGCGCCTGACCGACGGCCCCTTCACCCATCTCGACGGCGAATGGCGCTTCACACCGCTCGGCGACACGGCGTGCAAGGTGGAGTTCAGCCTGCGCTACCAGTTCTCGAGCAAGCTGCTGGAGAAGGTGCTGGGGCCGGTCTTCAACCACATCGCCAACACCTTCGTCGATTCCTTCGTCAAGCGCGCCGCGCAGATCCATGCAAAGGGCTGATCATGGCCGGGCACATCCGCGTCGAAGTCGTCTATGCCCTGCCGCAGCGCCAGGAACTGGTGCAGCTTCAGCTTGAGGAGGGGGCGACGGCACGTGAGGCGGTCGAGGCGTCGGGCCTGCTGCAGAAGTACCCGGACATCGAACTCGACGGCCACAACAAGCTCGGCATCTTCGCCAGGCTGACGAGGCCGGACACGGTGCTGCGCGACCGCGACCGCGTCGAGATCTACCGTCCGCTGATCGCCGACCCCAAGGCGGTGCGCAGGAAGCGCGCGGACGAGGGCAAGACTACGAAGAAGGGCGGCGGGCTCGCCGGGGAATAGCTCCGGGGAACAGGTCGGGGACGGCCCGCGGAACCGGACCGGGACGTACGAAAGTCGCGCCTTCGGCGCTCGCCGGAGCGTTCCGGCGGCAGCACCCGGCGGGCGGCGGGGATGGATCTCAGGGGCAGTGCTGGTCGATCTGCTGCTGCAGGCGGGCGGCTTCCTGCGCGCGCGCGGCGTCGTCGAGGAATTCGCGTTCGCCGGCGGCATTCGGCCGTGCGACGCGCTGGCCCGACTGCAACGCGCTGAGCTGGCTGCGCGCCTGCTGGCAGAAGCGTTCGCGCTCCGTTTCCGTCGCGGCTTCCTTTTCCGCCTTGGCCTGCGTTTCGGCTTCTGCGGTGCGGCGCTGGCGGAATTCCAGGTCGCGGTCGGCGACGGACTTGGGCTTTGCCGTGTCGGATGCGGTGCCGGCGGAAGGCGGCGCGGCGCCGTTGGCGGGCACGGCCGGGGGCGGGGTTCGGCCCGGCTGCAACACCTTCACTTCGCCGCTGGGCGGCGGCAGGTCCGAATACACCGCACGGCCGTCCTTGTCCTTCCAGTTGTAGATCTGTGCGGCCGCGGGCAGGGCGGCGAGGAAGGCGAGAAGCGCGGCGGCGCTGCGTATCATCGATCAACTCCGGGTGACGCCGCTTACACGGCACGGAACGCATCTGTATAATACGGATTTGGTTGAAAGGAAAGAAGCCATGCGAGTGATTCAGAAGGCGCTGACGTTCGATGACGTCCTTCTCGTTCCCGCCCACTCCACGGTCCTCCCACGCGACGTGAGCCTGCAAAGCCAGATCACTCGCCGCATTCGCCTCAATATCCCCCTGGTATCCGCCGCGATGGATACCGTCACCGAAAGCCGCCTGGCCATCGCGCTGGCCCAGGAAGGCGGCATCGGCGTCGTACACAAGAACCTCACCCCGGCCGAGCAGGCGGCCGAAGTACACAAGGTCAAGCGCCACGAATCCGGCGTGCTGAAGGACCCGATCACCGTTCCGCCGACGATGACGGTCGGCCAGGTGATCGCGCTGCAGCGCCAGCACCGTTTTTCCGGCCTGCCGGTCGTGGAAGGCGGCAAGGTCGTGGGCATCGTCACCAATCGCGACACCCGCTTCGAGACCAAGTTCGACCAGCTCGTGTCGGAAATCATGACGCCGCAGGCGCGGCTCGTCACCGTGCGCGAAGGGGCCAGCCTCGACGAGGCGCGCGAACTGCTGCGCGTGCACCGCCTGGAGCGCGTGCTGGTGCTCAATGACAGCGGCGAGCTGTGCGGCCTCATCACGGTGAAGGACATGATGAAGTCCACCGAGCATCCGTCCGCCGCCAAGGACGAGCAGGGCCGCCTGCGCGTGGCGGCGGCCATCGGCGTCGGTGCCGGCACCGAGGAGCGCGTCGAGCGCCTGGCCGAGGCCGGCGTGGACATGATCGTGGTCGATACCGCCCACGGCCACTCGCAGGGCGTGCTGGACCGCGTCGGCTGGGTCAAGAAGCAATTCCCGCAGATCGAAGTGGTCGGCGGCAACATCGCCACCGCGAATGCGGCGCGCGCGCTGGTCGATGCCGGCGCCGACGGCGTCAAGGTCGGCATCGGGCCGGGGTCGATCTGCACCACCCGCATCGTCGCCGGCGTGGGCGTGCCGCAGATCTCCGCGATCGACAACGTCGCCAATGCGCTCGCCGGCACCGGCGTGCCGATGATCGCCGATGGCGGCATCCGCTTCTCGGGCGACATCGCCAAGTCCATCGCCGCGGGTGCCAACGTCGTGATGCTGGGCGGGCTGTTCGCCGGCACCGAGGAGGCGCCGGGCGAGACGGTGCTTTTCCAGGGCCGTTCGTACAAGTCCTACCGCGGCATGGGATCGCTCGGCGCAATGGAGAAGGGCGCGGCCGACCGCTACTTCCAGGAAGAGAACACCAGCAACATCGACAAGCTGGTGCCGGAAGGCATCGAGGGCCGCGTGCCGTACAAGGGGCCGGTGGCCGCGGTGATCCACCAACTGGTCGGCGGTTTGCGCGCGTCGATGGGCTACCTTGGCTGCGCCGACATCCCGGCGATGCACGAGCGCGCCGAGTTCGTCGAAATCAGTTCGGCGGGCATGCGCGAGTCGCATGTCCATGACGTGCAGATCACCAAGGAAGCGCCGAACTACCAGATCAGTTGATCGCGTTCCACCGACGTGTTCCGGGCGGCTGCGAGGCCGCCTTTCCTTTTCTTGACGCTAGAGACGTTCGCGCCATGGTTCACCAGAAAATCCTCATCCTCGACTTCGGTTCCCAGGTGTCGCAGCTCATCGCGCGCCGCGTGCGCGAACAACAGGTCTATTGCGAGCTGCATCCCTTCGATGTGTCGGACGAGTTCGTGCGCGGCTTCGGCGCCCAGGGCGTCATCCTGTCCGGCGGCCCGAACTCCGTCTACGAAGCCGACGACTGGCGCGCACCGCAGGCGGTGTTCGAACTCGGCGTGCCGGTGCTCGGCATCTGCTACGGCATGCAGACCATGGCCAGCCAGCTCGGCGGCAAGGTCGAAAGCTCGGCCAAGCGCGAGTTCGGCTATGCCGAGATGCGCGCCCGTGGGCATTCGAAGCTGTTCGAGGGCATCGAGGATCGCGTCAACGCCGAAGGCCACGGCCTGCTCGACGTGTGGATGAGCCACGGCGACAAGGTCACCGAAATGCCGCCCGGCTTCGGCGTGATCGGCAGCAACGAATCCACCCCGATCGCCGCGATGGCCGACGAGTCGCGCTGCTTCTACGGCGTGCAGTTCCATCCGGAGGTCACGCATACGATCAAGGGCAAGGAGATCATCGCCCGCTTCGTGCACGATATCTGCGGCTGCGGCCACGACTGGAACATGCCCGGCTACATCGACGAGGCGGTGCGGAAGATCCGCGAACAGGTGGGCGACGAGGAGGTCATCCTCGGCCTGTCGGGTGGTGTGGATTCGTCGGTTGCGGCGGCGCTGATCCATCGCGCCATCGGCGACCAGCTCACCTGCGTATTCGTCGACCACGGCCTGCTGCGTCTGAACGAAGGCAGGATGGTGATGGAGATGTTCGCCGGACGCCTTCATGCCAGGGTCGTTCATGTCGATGCGACCGCACAGTTCATGGGCCACCTGAATGGTGTCACCGATCCCGAGCAGAAGCGCAAGATCATCGGCCGCGAATTCGTCGAAGTGTTCCAGGCCGAGGCGCAGAAGCTGCCGAATGCGAAATGGCTGGCGCAAGGCACCATCTACCCCGACGTGATCGAATCAGGCGGCGCCAAGAGCAAGAAGGCCCACACCATCAAGAGCCACCACAACGTCGGCGGCCTGCCGGAGACCCTGGGACTGAAGCTGCTGGAACCGCTGCGCGACCTGTTCAAGGACGAGGTGCGCGAACTCGGCGTCGCGCTCGGCCTGCCGCACGACATGGTGTATCGCCATCCCTTCCCGGGGCCGGGCCTGGGAGTACGCATCCTCGGCGAGGTGAAGCAGGAATACGCCGACCTGCTGCGCCGCGCCGATGCGATCTTCATCGACGAGCTGCGCGCCGCCGGCTGGTACGACAAAACCAGCCAAGCCTTCGCCGTATTCCTGCCGGTGAAGAGCGTCGGCGTGATGGGCGACGGCCGCACCTATGAATACGTGGTGGCGCTGCGCGCGGTCGAAACGCAGGACTTCATGACCGCACACTGGGCCGAACTGCCCCACAGCCTGCTCGGCAAGGTCAGCAACCGCATCATCAACGAGGTGCGGGGCATCAACCGGGTGGTGTACGACATCTCGGGCAAGCCGCCGGCGACGATTGAGTGGGAATGATTCGGCGTCTTTCAGGGTCGATCGGGGTCTATCGAAAATCTCTGCTAAGTGCCTGTCCTGTATAGAGAACGTCTGTCGGGGTCTATCGACATCTATCGGGGTGATGCCTTCCAGTTTGACGGTAAATCTGACGGTAAAGATCTGGCACTGACACCCCCAGAATTTTTTACCGTCAGCGCTTTTGGGTCGTTGACGGTAAAAAAATAGGCCGAAAAATAATACGGAACAAGAACTTAGCGAAGTTGTAGCGGCCAAATCATCGTGACGGTAAAATCCCCCCGAGAGGAGGGACCGCCGATGCTGTCCGATGGCACGCTCAGGGGCATCAAGCCCCAGGCCACCACCTACAAGATCGCCGACCGGGACGGGATGTACGTGACCGTCTCTCCCAAGGGCACGATCACTTTCCGTCTCGACTACCGGCTCAACGGCCGGCGGGAGACGCTCACGATCGGCCGCTACGGGTCCAAGGACGGGATCTCGCTGCTGATGGCGCGCGAGCGCTGCGTGGAAGCGCGCAAGGCGATCGCCGAAGGCCGATCTCCCTCCCAGGAGAAGCAGCGCGAGAAGCTCAGAACGGCCGAGGCCAAGACCTTCGAGGAGTTCACCAAACGCTGGCTGGAAGAGGCCAGGATGGCCGAGAGCACCAAGTCGATGCGCAAGAGCATCATCGACCGGGACATCCTGCCGGCCTTCCGCAACCGCCTGATGGCGGAGATCAGCCCGGAAGACCTGCGCAACCTGTGCGCCAAGGTCAAGGCGCGCGGCGCGCCGGCCACCGCCGTGCACGTGCGCGACATCGTCAAGCAGGTCTTCGGCTTCGCAGCCCTGCACGGCGAGAAGGCGCCGAACCCGGCGGACGAAGTTGGCCCCTCGTCGATCGCGACGTTCGTCGCAAAGGACCGCGCGCTGTCGCCGTCCGAGATCCGCGTCATGCACCGCGTGCTGGACGCCACCGCAACCCTGCCGACCATCCGCCTGGCGCTGCGCCTGATCCTGCTGACGCTCGTGCGCAAGAGCGAACTGATCGAGGCCACCTGGGACGAGGTCGACTTCGAGAACGCCGTCTGGACGATCCCGAAGAGCCGCATGAAGGCTGGCAAGCCCCACAACGTGTATCTGTCGCAGCAGGCACTCGACATCATGGTGGCGCTGCGCACCTGCGCGAGCGGCTCCAGGTTCCTGCTGCCTTCGCGCTACGACGCCGATCGCTGCATGTCGAAGGCGACCCTGAACCGGGTCACCCAGATCGTCGCGGAGCGCGCAAAGGAAGCGAAGCTGCCGCTCGAGCCGTTCACGGTGCACGACCTGCGCCGCACTGGCTCGACCATCCTGAATGAGCTCGGCTTCAACAGCGACTGGATCGAGAAGTGTCTGGCCCACGAAGACGGGCGCTCATCGCGCGGCGTCTACAACAAGGCGGAGTACGCAGAGCAGCGACGTCACATGCTGCAGGAGTGGGCCGACATGATCGACGCCTGGGTGGCGGGGAAGACGCACACGCCGACGCTGCTGCCACCGACGATGAAGGTGGTAACGACGGCAGCGCCGATATGAGTGGCTTCGACGCAACTCTTGGGAGCGGACGCTGCTACGACGCGTTCCCGGTGCACGCGGTCTGGTCGACTGTCGTCAGAAGCAATCAGGTCGACGTTGGCAGGGCCGCCCGTACGTCGGGTTGCTGTCAGCTCTGGGCGAGTTGAAGGCGTTCTGCCTTGTCGAAGTGAAGCGGCTTCGATCGCCTCCTCGAAGCATCGGCGTCCAAATTGCGCACGACTCCTGCCTTCACGAGGCGAACGAGCGAGCTTTGCAGCTCACCCGGAAGCCAGTTCGTGGCCTCAAGAATGTCTGCGAAATCAGCAGTTCCGACACGCCGTTCGCCCGCTGCGAGATACTGGCGCCAGAAGGCATCAACATCATCGGGGCTGCAGCGACCGTCCGCCGGTTTGGGCAGCGCGTCCGTGCCGAACATGTCGGCGACGCCCGTCCTTTGCTGTCGAACGTCGATCTGCTTGGCAGCGCGAACCTGCCGCTGGACGAGGTCCACTCGTTCGGAGATTTCCATGAACTCGACAATGCCCGTTGGATGGCTGGTCAGATACACGAGGTGGTACTTCGTTCGCCGGTGTAAGGGGTCGAGCACTGTGACGTAGGCTGACCGAGCCCGGTAATCAGGGCGGCCAACGGGAACGCATGCCTTGAGGCTATTGCGATACGCGTTGACGAGCGCCTCTTCACGCTCGGCGGGCTGCAGGCCGTCAAGGTTCACAGTCGACCCCAGCAGCTTCGCCATCGCTTCCTGCCAGACTGACATCGACGCTGTGCGATTGATGAAGTTGTAGGCAAAGTTGATCAGGAATTCAGACCGAGGGCGTTCAAGCAACGGTCTCATCATCTCGATCACGATGTCTTTCCAGCCCTTGGGGTCGACGAAGAAGAACGTGAAGGAGCCCGACCCGCACCACGTCAGGATGTCACCTCGCAGGTCTACGAAGTCGCCATGCAGACAAGCCCGATCGACCGAGGGCGGCGCCTTCGAACCCAGATATCTCGCGAGCCGATCGAATGCCCCCTTGTCCTTCTCCACGTACAGGGCGCGCATCGTGGCGTCGACGCCGAGCGTTGCCAACTTCTCCTTGCATGCGGCGAGCGTCTTCAGCGACAAGGAGATCGACGTGCCCTCAAGGTCGTCATCCGGTGCGCCCCAGGGGCCGGCAAAGCAGTCCACGAAGCAGATCTCTGCGCGCCCTGCCTTCTTGGCGCTCATGCCGATGATGAGCACAAGCTTTTCAAGGTAGCTCTTGAGCAGCGCATGCTTCACCAGAGCCTGCTCGCGCCCTTCGTACGTCTCCGGAATGATCGAAGTCAAGTTCAGCGACTCCCGTGGCGACGTTTATCCGCGCAAGGCTCAGACAGCCATGAAGAGTGTGCGCTGCGGTGGCGACATGATCTGGTCGCTGTCCTTGATTTGGGCAGACGATCGGCGCTTGGTGCCGTCGGCTCCAACGATCTCGAGGGCCTGTTCATCGAGGAGTGTGCCGATCGACTGGCGGTAGATTCGCGCCGACGCCGGAGAGCTGTTGCAGGTAGTCGCAAACAGCTCGCCGAAGCTAATTCCAGCGTCGTTTGCATAGACACGCCGCGGGATGTGCTCGTTGAGCGCAGCGATGCTTGCGCGCCGGGCGATATCGTCGAACTCGAACCCTAAGGGCGACTGCTGAAGGTAGTCCGCATCATGCACAGGGTCGTAGCCGACCATCTGGAACATGTCTAGACCCGCGCCGCCGTAGTGGATGAAGTAGTTGTTGTTGGCCCAGTGCACTTCTGTCATCACGTCACGAGCGCGATGATGCTGGGACATGTGGATCAGCCAGTAGTCACCATGTCCACCGCGATTGCGGATGAAGAACGGCGTGAAGTGGCGGGCGCCGCTGTTCTCGACGAGTCGACGGTAGAGCGTACTCTGCAGGAAGAGCCGCCAGTCACGGTCGGAGGCCTTGATCTCCTCAACTGATCGGCCGCCGAAGATGTCCGGTATGCCGAGGCCGTTGAGCAGGTCCTTGACCTGGTCGCCGTCGCTGGCAAAGTTCATGAACGAGTCGACGCCGAATGTCAGGATCACCTCAGCGCTTGGTAACGCAGCAAAAATCTTGCGCAGCAGGTGCGTCGGCACTTCCTTGTAGCCGTATTGATCGAGCGCGAAGATCGAGCGGCCGTTGCGTGGGCTCTTGCGCTTTATGAACTCGATGATCGCGTCGGCTTTGTCTTGGAATCGTGCGTGGTCGATGTAGATGCCGTTTCCGATCCTGTCGCCGTAGCCCGCTTCGCGCAGCACCTTGTCGAGGTGCATGTGCGCGTGGCGGTCGGCCTCGGTGAAGAAGTAGTCGACCTGGAGGTGGACGGGCTTGCGCCGGTCCTTATTGATCAGGAACTCGGCCTCGCGCGTGGCTTCGAGGAAAATGAAGGGCGAACCCTTGACGGGCTCGCGCGTGTCGTTGTGAACGTACAGTCCGCCGCCCGCAAATCCATCAACCAGCGTCAGTTTCAGAACGTCTTGGTTCGGCGAGCTGACGAGGGTGCGGAAGTACGCCGCGAGGTAAGCCTCAAGGATGCGGTGCTTGGCGACGCTGTGTTGCTGGATGAGGTCGGGGCCGTCTTTCCAGTTGTACTGTTTCAGCGTCATGCGTTTATTCAGACGTGGGCGGTCAGTGCTGGCATGTCGTCCCAGGTCCTGCCCCCAAGCAAGCGGCCGTTGGCCTTCTTGGAGCGACGTTTGCCGTCTGCCCCCCAGCCACCCCACTGCTTGAAGAAGAACTGCACTCCCTGGTCGTCACATTGTTGGCGAATATTCTCGACCCATTCCAGTTTCATCGGACGTGCCTTCGGGCCAGACTCACCCCCGACGATCACCCACTGAATGTCGGTTAGGTTGAGTTCGCCGACATCTTCTAGCAGTGGCTCGACGGACAAGAAGCGGATGCGCGCGTCTACCTTGCGCAAGCACTCGATACGAGGCACGCCGTACTTGCGGTCCTCGACGGAGACGCCCATCCAGGCGTTCCTGGGCACGTCGTGCGTCCGGAAGAAGGTGGCCATGCGATCCGCTCGCTTGGTCAGCACTTGGAAGGTGTGCTGAGGGCACTGACTGATCACATCGAAGACCTGGGCGATGTACTTGTCATCCACGCCTTTGTGGAAGAGGTCGGACATCGAGTTCACGAAGTACACCGTCGGCTTCTTGCGCGCGAGTGGTTCCACCAGGCGATCCGGCAAGATCGTGAGCTTGAAGCCGTTCTCGTAGCCCGGCGTGCCCATGGCCTTCAGCCGCCTGGCCATCGACTCGGCGTAGCAGTGCTTGCACCCGGGCGAAATCTTCGTGCAACCCACGGTCGGATTCCAAGTCGCCTCGGTCCACTCGATTCGGCTTGCTTGCGACATGAGGCCCTCCTAGTTCTCAATGGTTTGTGCAGGTGTCTACACCGCGCGTAGCACGCGCGTGACGACACCCCAAATGTGCAGGTCATTCTTATCGCCGATGGGGACATCGGCGAAGTCGGGGTTGCTGGCCTTCAGCAGCCAACCGGTGGCCGTTCGCTTCAAGCGTTTGACAGTCAGTTCGCCGTCGATGTCGGCAATGACGATTCGTCCATTCTCAGCCGCCACACCACGGTCGACCACCAATTCGTCTCCGTCGGCGATGCCAGCGTCCCGCATCGACCAGCCGTCGACTTTCATGACGAATGTGCTGCTAGGGTCGCGCACCAGGTGCCTGCCGAGGTCGACGGCATCTTCTTGGTAGTCGTCGCCTGAAGTGGGTTTACCAGCATGAACTCGGCGCCCGAGGGCAGGCACGACAGCGACGGCTCGAATTGTCGCGATGGGCCTCAGGTCTACGCCGTGAGCGGTACCAGCAGGCGTGCGCTTCATAGCATCCAGGTACCCCACGACCACGGGCAGGAGGCTGTGCGGCACTCTAATGGTCTTGGTGGGCTCGCCGTAGGCGGCCTTTCGCCCGGCACCCGGTCGGGTTCCACCATGGCGAGATTTGGATGGCTGCGGCCGCATGATTTTGTGACGAAATCAAGAGTAACACGCGACACGTGTCAGCGGAAGGCGGTCAGGCCTTGATGGGGCTGTTTTGTTGGTCGTCTTACCCCTTCGCGCTGATCGGCCGGCCTTTCCTCTTTCGAACATCCGGCGCCGGCGCCTTCTTCACCCCGATGCTCCCGGCCGCTCGCCGACTCTGCAGCCAGGCCATCACCTCGGCCAGGTCCCACACCACGCAGCGCGCCGTGAGATAGAACCGCTGCGGGAATTCCCCGCGGCGCTCCAGCTCGTAGATCGTCGAATCCGCCAGCGGGACGATTTGACGTAGCTCGCTGCGGCGGATCGTGCGTCGCAGTCCCTTCGGATCGGTCGGCGCAGCTTTGTACAGATCCCGGATCGCCCGCGCGTCGAACGCGCTCGGCAGCTCGGTCTCGCGTACCGCATGCCGAAGCGCTGCGGCGCCATTTCGGCCGGCATCGCGATCTTCTTCGACGACACCGTCGAGTACGGCAGGCGTCGCCTGCGGCCCGCCGGCTCCGGCCGCCCGCGCCACGTCCGTGAACTGATTCCCGCGTTTCATCCGCCCCCCGTTCTCGGTCCAGGGGCCACCGCGGCGCCTCCGACCGACTCTCGGAACCGTCGACCTCGCGCGCCGCCACTGACTCGGCGGCTCGCGAACCTCGGGGCCCACGCGCGGCGTCCTGGCGCCTCTTGTCATCGATCGCCGGCATTCGCCACCTATCGCGAGGCCCTTGGTCTCCGGATACGGAATCCCACCCAAAAGTGTCGGGACGCGCTTCTCTAGTGCTTCCGCCTTATGCGCTCGACCTAGGTCGTTCGTCGCTCTTTCTGCCCTAGCGCCCGCTCGATCACCTCCCCGTCAGGCAACCGACGGGGAGAGAGATGGTGCTCAAGGCGGGAGAGGGTCTCCAGCGATGGGAGATCGCGGTCACGAAGAAGGTGGTGGGTGAGTTCAGGAGGCGGTCTCGAAGCCTCGCGCGCGAGGAGTTCGACGATCTGATGCAGGAGTGCCTGGCGCACTGGATCGTGGTGCGACGGAAGCTCGCGCCCGATCCTGATGCGCCTCCCGTGGGCTACATGGCGCAGGTCATCCGCAACAAGCTCACGGATCTGATCCGCGAGCGGGCGGCCGACAAGCGCGCCGGAGAGCAGGAGGCGCTGTCGCTCGATGCCGCGCTCGACGGCTCGGACGATGGCCTGACGCTGGCCGACGAGGAGTCGACCCAGCAGGACGAGGCCGGTGCCGTCGACCGCCACCACGCGCGCATCGACATCGGCCGCGCCCTGGCTCGGCTGACGCCGGTCCAGCGGCAGCTGTGCCAGATGCTCGGCGAGGAAGGGCTGTCGATCAAAGAGGCCGCCGAGCGGCTCCAAATCCCCCGCGGCACCCTGTACGAGGAGATCAAGCGCATCCGTCGGGTGTTCGCAGATCAGGGGCTTGGCGACTATTTGAAGGAGTAGCCCGACACTTTTCGACGCGATTCCGTATGCCTGAGGACCGACCTGAATCGGCACGGAATCGATGATCAAGTTCACCATCACCAGCACCAAGGGCGGCGTCGGCAAGACGACGCTCACGGCCAACCTCGGCGCCCTGCTGGCCGACATGGGGCTGCGCGTCCTGCTGGTCGACGCCGACGTCCAGCCCTCGTTGTCGAAGTACTTCCCGCTGGCGGCAGCGCAGCCGGCGGCCGGCCTCACCGAGGTGATCCTGCGCGGCGAGGTCACCGCTGCGTGCATCACGGCGACGGTCTTTCCGAATCTCGACATCGTCGTGTCCGACGATCCCGAGGGACACCTCCCCAACTGGCTGCTCAACCGGATCGACCGCGGATTCCGGCTGCGTTTCGCACTGCAGGCTGCCGTCGTGGCGAACGCCTACGACTGCGTCTTGATCGACACGCAGGGCGCTATCGGCCCTCTGCAGGACGCGGCCCTCATGGCTGCCGACATCCTCGTCTCGCCGATCACGCCGGAGGTTCTCTCCGCGCGCGAGTTCAAGGACGGCACGATGGAGCTGCTGGATCGGCTGGAGCCGGGCAGCGCCCTGGGCGCCACGCTCGGGCCGGTGAAGGCGGTGATCTACCGGCAGGACCGCACGGCCGACGCCCGTCTCATCGCGAGCGGCATCCGCGAGGACTTCATCCGCCTGAAGGGCAGGGTGTCGGTGCTCGACACCGTCGTGCCGCACGCCAAGGCCTACAAGGAGGCGGCCACTCTGCGGATCCCGGTGCACCGGCACGAGCCTCGGAGGGACGGCGTCATGCCGAGCGCGTCCACGGTGATGCACCAGCTCGCCTGGGAACTGATTCCCAGCCTCCAGGGCGTTCACGCCGGCGACTCCGCTGCCGAGGAACGATCGGCATGAGCGGCAAGGTGTCGGTCGACGAGCGGCGGCGACTGGTGGCGGAGTCGTTGCGCGTCGGAAACCCGGGCAACAACGCCCGCGATCTCGCCGGCCAGATCGACCCGCGAGCGGAATCGCAGATCGAGCTCGCGGTCGACGAGATCCAGCCCTACGAGCACAACCCGCGGCGCGCGACGAACGCGAAGTTCGACGACATCAAGGAGTCGATCCGCACCAGCGGCCTGCGAAGTCCGCTCACCGTGACCCGCCGCCCCGGCGAGTCGCACTTCATCGTCGAGGCGGGAGGCAACACGCGGCTGCTCGCGCTGCGGCAACTGTGGACCGAGACGCGCGATCCGCGCTTCCGCAAGCTGGTGGTGCTGTTTCGGCCGTGGCGATCCGAGAGCCACGTCCTCACCGCGCACCTGATCGAAAACGAGCAGCGCGGCGAGATGACCTTCTGGGACAAGGCGTGCGGCATCGTCGCGCTTAAGTCCCGCCTGGAAGCGGAGCAGGGCCGCACCTTGACGCTGCGGCCGCTGGAGGACGCGCTCCACGCGTTGGGCCTGGCGGTGAACACCGCGACTCTCGGTCTCCATCTCTTCGCCACCGAGCGGTTGCGAACCCTCGGCGAAGCAGTGACGGATCTCTCTGGCCTCGACGTCAAGACGATGCAGCCGCGGCTGAACGCGCTGAGGCGCTACGCCCAGGCGCGGAGCTCTATCTCCGAAGACGACCTCTACGCGCAGGTGTTCGAACCCGTCTTTCGACGCATCGCGCAGCAGTACCCGCACACCGGCACGTTCAGCGTCGCCACCACCTGCGAGGCCTGCGAAGTCGGCCTGGCCCATCACCTCGGCGAACCCGTCGAGTCGCTACGTTTGGCACTGAGGTCGAAGGGCGACAGCGAGTCCCAGGTGAACCCGTCGGCGCCGGTGGCCGGCTCCTCCGTCGATGGCGCGGAGGTGGACGAACTGCTGACGCGTGCCAGGCGCTTTGCGGACGCCGTCGGCATCTCCGACGTGATTCAGCCGGAACCGCAATCCCCCGCCGGCTTGCGCATCGCGACGCTCAACGACGGTGACGCGGAAGACCCCGCATGCCATCGCGCCTGGTGCCTGCTCGCGGCGCTCTTCGGCCAGCTCGAGCCGAATGCGGCGCCGATGGACACGGCGGCGCCGGCGTTCCTGCAATGGCTCGTCGATCCCGACGACCCGTCGGCCACAGCGTTCTGGGAGTTGCTGGCTTGCGCCAGGCGGTCGGGCGGCCTTCGCCGGCCGCCCGGCATCGCGGGCGAGGCGGCTTCTGCCTCGGAGGCAGCGTGATGCTGCCGCTGCAAGACGCCCAGGTGCGGCTCGTCCTCCTCAATCACGTCACGGTGCGCCTGGCCGACGCCGCGCAGGACGAGCTCCACGCGGCCGGCATCGAGATGGAGCAGCTGGCCCACCTTCGGCAGCTCTCGGCCGTCGATCTCAGTCGACTTGCCGCGATGCGCAGCCTCACCATTGGCGTCACCTTCGACGGCGGGGCCCTCAAAGCGGGGCTGCGCGCGGTGGCTCTCGTCAACGAGGCCAAGGCGCTGGAGACGTACTTCATCCGGCACGGTGCGTCCACGCACCTGATGAGCGCGCTCTTCAAGCTTCGCCGCAAGCTGACGCTCAAGCGCCGCCGAGACATCGGTGCCCGGCGCCCGGCGGGTCGCGTGCCGCTGCCCGACTACGCGACGCGCGAGCGCATCTACCAGGCGTGGCGGGCCATCGCCGATCCGTCGCCCCGCGTTCGCTACTACCGGCTGCACCAGGAGTTCCAGCACATCCCGATCGCCGTGCTGGAGGCGGTCGTCCGCGAGTTCGAGGCTGACGAATGAACGCTCGCATGGAGAGCCTCGGCATCACGCCGCAGTTGTTGCTCGAAGTCTTCGACATTCCGGTGAGCTTTCATCGCTGCCTGGTGCCGATCACCGGTGGCGTCACATCGGCATTGATGCTCTCGCAGGCGATCTGGACCAGCCAGTCGCTGGAGCCTTCTGCCGACGGCTGGTTCCTCCGCTCCCAGGAGCAGTGGACACAGGAGACCGGGCTCTCGCGTTGGGAGCAGGAGACCGCGCGCCGCGCGTTGCGCCGCTCGGGGCTGCTCGAAGAGCGGCGGGTCGGCATGCCGGCCAAGCTCTGGTTCCGCGTCCGCGCGGATGCTGTCTGGCGCGCGCTGCAGGCCCATGCCGGGGCGGCTGACCGGTGAGCGCCGGAGGAGGCAGCCGTGGCTGAAGACGCGCGCCGGGAGCACGATGAATCACTAGCGGCGGCTGGCGACGACCATACCGCGCCGCTCTCCGTCATCTGGTCGCTGCTGGGCCGTCACATCGCCTTCCATCGGCGGCTGGTGGATCTCACGTCCAGCGTCAAGGCGTCGCTCCTGCTGTCGCAGTCGATCTACTGGACGCGCCACGGTCGGGACATCGCCCGGAACGGCGGCTGGTTCCACAAGACGACGGAGCAGTGGGCGATCGAGACCGGACTGTCGCCGAAGGAACAGGCCAGCGCGCGCGAGGTGCTGCGCAATCTCGCGCTCCTGGACGATCAGCGGATCGGCATTCCCGCCCGGCTGCACTTCAGGTTGAGGCTGGACGAGCTCGGCGCGCGGCTCGCCGATCGGATTGCTGGCCATCCGCAGGCGGTCGACTGGAGCGACCGGCTCGTGCTTGCGGAACTGCTCGGTCCGTCGGTGGCCTTCCATCGGACGCTCGTCGAGGTCGCGGGTGGCGTGCACGGCGGGCTGATGCTGTCGCGCGCGCTGCACCTCACGCGGCTGCAGGTTCGACGTCGTCTGGATCAGTGGATCGTCAGCTCGGCCGCGCGCTGGTTTGAGGAGCTCGGTCTCACGCGGCGCGAACAGGAAACGGCGCGGCGCGATCTCGTGCGTGCCGGGCTCTGGGAGGAGTGCCTGCGCGGCATTCCGCCGAGCCTGGTGGCGCGCATCAGGCTCGATTGCCTGCTGACATTGCTGACCGAAGATGTCTCATCGGCACGGGCCACCGACCTGCGCGGCGTCGATCCAGAGCGTGACGTTGGCGCAGCCAACGATTCACCGAAGAGCGATTCAAGACTGTGGCATCCCCGCAGCCTTGCCACGCCGAATCCGCCACGACAGTTCGGCCCGACCCGCGAACACGGTTCACCCGAAAGCGCCGCTCTTCTTATGAGTCACAGTACAGGTGAATCACTACAACCACAGAACACTGGCTCGCCGACGCCTGCGCCGGCCGCCGTGGATGGTGGTGGGGAGTTGATCTTCCCCGAGCAGATGCTGCCGGACGAGCGCCAGGCAGCACGCGTGCTGCTTCGCCCCTGCGGCGAACACGCCCAGGCTCTGCTCGACGAGCTTGCCGGCCGGCTGCAGATGGGCGGCGTGCGCAGCAGTCCGGTCGCGTACCTGCGCGGGCTCATCGCGCGCGCCGGCGCTGGCAGCTTCATACCGGAGCTCGGTCTCCGCGTGGCGGCCGCGCGTGCGCAGCGCCAGAAGGAGGCCGCTCTGCGTCGCGAACGCGAAGCCGAGGAACGGCGTCTCGCGGCCGAACGCGCCACGCCCGAGTACCAGGCCAGGGCTCGCGCGCAGCGCGAGAAGGTTAGGCAGATGCTTGGCGAGCTCAAGACGCGCATGAACACCGGCAGGTAACCATGAGCACACCGCGCGCCCCCGCCCCGTCGATGCCAGAACACGTCAACACGGAGTCCGCCATGACAGCACAAGACGCGCCGTCCTCACTCGGTCCGGTGCTCGACCCCGCGCCAGCCATCTCCGCGCCTGCGGCGCCAGCACGGCCCGCAGGATCGTCGCTGGGCCAGCTCGTCGATGAGACACCCGATGCGATGACCCTGCACACGCAGGACGCGTACCGCATGTTCACCGGCCGCGCCGCCGATCCGGCCAGCAACGCACCGGCCATTCCGGGCGGGCGGCGCTTCGCGGCGGTGCTCAAGGCGATCTGGTACCTGTCGGCGAACGACAACCCCTACGCCGACTGGATCCTGATTCGCGTCTACCAGTCGCTGTCCGGCATCCGTTCGCAGATGGGCCAGGTCATCGAAGCGCGGGAGGCCGAGTTCGAGCGACTTCGCCGCCGAGGGCTTGCGCTGTCGGTGCTCGCGTCGCGCAGCCCGGTCACGGTGGAGTTGGGGTTTCGCAGTCCGTATGGCTACGCCACGGCCGAGGCGATCGTCGAGTTCGACTACCACGTGCGCATGGTCAAGACCCTCGTCCTCAAGGACCGCATGAGCGACGAGGCGGGCAGGGCAGAGATCCGCGCCATCGGCCGCGGTCTGCGCGCGCTGTTCCTCGAGCCGATCCGCTGGGAGCGCAACCTGTTGCGCGAGGAAATGCTCCCGCTGAGCCGGCGCGATTTCCTACCGGGCGCGGACGAAGCGGCTCGGCAGCGCGTGCGCGCCGCGGTGGCGCTGTTCGGTGAACTCCCGCGCAAGGTGTTCACCGGCGAGGAGGTGCCGCGGCACTCGCAGCGGCGCGTCACCCCGACCGCGGCGGAACTGCGGTTGATGCAGCAGGTCTCGCTCAGCGCGGACGCCGAGCCGCCGCCACCGTCGGCAGGGCAGCTCCTGTGACGACGGGGTTGTGCCAGCCGGCACGGCACCCCAGTGCGCCGGAGTGGGCGATGCTTTGCGTGCTTGCGCGCGAGGCGCTCGCCGTCGCCACGCTGCACGGTGCCGCGCAGCTGTCATTCCGCGGCTATCGCGTCGCTGTCACGCGCCTCTGCGCCGCCGGGGCGGATGGCGCATTCGTCGAGATCACGCTCGCTGGCAATTGCGGCGGCGAGCCGCTCGACCGTGTCCGCATTGCAGTTGCATTCCGATCGGACGAGGGATCAGCATCCCGCATCGATCCCTGGAACACGCCGGCAATTGCCGCGGGTCAGGCCGAGTCTCTCGCTGGCTGTGTCAGCCCGGTTGATGCCCGTTACGCATCGCTCGAAACCGGTCAGATCTCCTGAGAACCGGTGGCCGTAAGGCCCGGAGATTTCGTCAGTGCTTCTACCCAGCCGGGGAGTCCCATCCCCGTACTGGGGACGGTCTCCCCATTTTCATGTGTTCCATGTCATAGGAGGCCATCATGTCCGAGTCATCCCAAGCCAGCAGCCCGTCGTCGTTCTTCAACCTGCACGTCGAAGGCGTCGGCTATCTCAATCGTGTTCGCACCGTGAAGCCGAAGAAGGGCCAGGAGTTCCTGGCCTGCACCGTGGCTGCCCTCCGCGGCAGCGACAGTGACGTCAGCTACACGAAGTTCGACTGCCGTGTCAGCGGTGCTGACGCTCAGGCGATCGTCAAGCGCCTGGAAAACGATGTCGCGGCCGACAAGGCCGTGATCATCGGCTTCCGGATCGCCGACATCTATCCCGAAATGTTCACCTTCGAGAAGGGCGACAGGAAGGGGCAGCCGGGCGTCAGCATCAAGGGCCGACTGCTGCGCATCAAGTTCGCCAAGGTCAACGGCGAACCCATCGATGTGCCGCAACCGGCGCGCGCGGAGGAACGCGAGAGCGTTCCGTTCTGACCGCCGGCACTGTCAGTCTCAATCCATCCCCCGGGGAGCTCGCTCCCTGGGGGAGGAGTTCCCCATTCGTCATACGAAGGAGAACTCCATGTGTCGACCGATCGAGTCGATGTCGGACGCGGCCCTGCTCAGCACGCTGGTGGGACCCCGAACGGCAGCGAACCTGTTGAAAGACGCGAGTGGCAGCCTGTCGCGGCTGCTGAACGCAGACGTAGCGCAGCAAGTCCCGCCGTCCTCCGTCGGAGCGAAGCTGATGGCGGCCAGGGAACTGGTCCGTCGTGCGCTTGCCGAGACGATGCGCGAGCGGGACATGCTGGCCTCACCGGCCGCGGTGCGCGACTACTTGCGGATCATGCTGGCCCAGCGCGACCACGAAGTCTTCATGGTGCTGTTCCTCGATGCACAGAACCGGGTCATCGCGCCCGAGGAAATGTTTCGGGGGACGCTCACGCAGACCAGCGTGTACCCGCGTGAAGTGGTCAAGCGCGCGCTGTCGCTGAACGCTGCGGCGGTGATCCTGGCGCACAACCACCCGTCGGGTGTCGCCGAGCCCAGCCGGGCCGACGAGTTCCTGACCCAGTCGCTGCGCTCCGCGCTGGCCCTGGTCGACATCCGTGTGCTCGACCACATCGTGATCGCAGGCAGCAACGCCACCTCGTTCGCCGAACGCGGTTTGCTGTAGCCCGTGAACCCTGCGCGACACCCGTCGCGCTTCCCATCCGGATCGGGATTCCCCGGTCCGGTTCTTCACCCCAGCGGGGATGTGCAACCCCGCATGGCGGGGGGCCGTTCCTGCAACTTCTCTGGAGTCTCACCATGAAGAGCGGACGTTCCCTCGTCGACCTGGCCCGTGAACTCGAGCGCCAGATCTCCTCGAAGCGCGACCTGGTCGTGCCTTCGTCCTTCCTGCAGTGCCGTACCGATGAGGATGGCAGCCTCAAGCTGATCGTCGACTCCCGCCAGGGAGACGGCGAGTACGGCGTCACGGGTCTGGCGCGTCGGCAGCTCGCCGACAAGCTCAAGATCCCGTTCGCCTACTTCGAGCGCATGCGCACCGAGCAGCCTCAACTGCTCGACCGCAACGTCAACACCTGGCTGCAATCGGACGGCGACCGCCGGATGATCCGCACGCTGGACGGGCAGGTGAGGGCGGTGCTATCGGACCGCTATCGCCGGCTGGACAACTTCGATCTTGCGGAGAACGTCCTGCCGATCCTGCAGCGGCTGGAAGGGGCCCGCTTCGAGTCGGTCGAGCTGACCGAGACGAAGATGTATCTGAAAGTCATCACGCCCCGCGTCGAGTTCGAGGTCGCCCCCGGCGACATCGTGCAGGCCGGCATCGTCATCACCAACTCGGAGGTCGGCTGCGGCACGCTGTCGGTGCAGCCGCTGATCTACCGGCTGGTGTGCAAGAACGGTCTGATCGCATCGGACCACGCGCTGCGCAAGACGCATGTCGGGCGCTCGCTGACCACGGAAGCGGAGTCGGTCAATGTGTTCAGGGACGACACCCTGGCCGCAGACGACCGGGCCTTCTTCCTGAAGGTGCGGGATGTGGTCGAGGCTGCGGTTTCCGAAGCCACGTTCCGCCAGGTTGCGCAGAAGCTGCAGAAGACGCGCGACATCCGTCTGACCGGCGACCCGGTGAAGTCAGTCGAGGTGCTGGCCAACCGCTACACGCTCAACGACACCGAGCGTGCCGGCGTGCTGCGGCACCTCATCGTTGAAGGCGATCTCAGTGCCTATGGTCTGGTCAACGCGGTCACGCACTTCTCGCAGGACGTCGACGACTACGACCGTGCCACCGAGCTCGAGGCACTGGGCGGCAAGCTCATCGAGCTGGCCCCTGGCGACTGGAAGGAGTTGGCCCACGCCGCCTGAGAACCCCCGAAGCACTGCCGTCGGCGGTGCTTCGGGACTGCTGCCCCTGATTGAAGTCCTCCTCCTCGCCCGGTGCAGCCTCACGACTGCCCGGGCACTTTTTTCGTCTGTCAGCAGTGCTGACGGCTGCCTCGGCGATCGCTCGGTGGATCCACCTGCGGAGATCATGGCTCGCGCTGATTCAGTTCGGCGCCTTGGCGGCGGAGTTCAGTTCACATGCCTCCCTACGTATGGCCACTCGCCCCGGCGGGGCGGCTGTCGCCGCCCGCTGCCGACACTCGCGGGTGTTCCTGATCGGCCATGAACTGCCCATCGGGCCGGCATCCTGAGCGACTGGTCGAGACTGATCTGCGACGGTCAATCCGACCCAGAAAGGTGAAAAGGGTGACGCCTGCTGCCGAAAGCGGCCGGTGACGACCTCGACGAATCCGCACGATGCCGAGCCTGCTCGCTACCTTCTCGCTTAGAGGTTAACGGTCCGCCGGCAGCAGCTCGCGGATCTTTTCCAGATCGTCTTCCGTTTTGGTCAAAATGCGCTCGAAGCATTCATCGCAAACCCGACGTGACGTCGAGTAGGCCTGCCCGAGTTGCGGAATCTCGATGCAGCTCGTGCCTTTCGGCAACTCTTTATTGCAGCGATAGCAATGGCTGAGCTTACCGACATCGACGCGCTTCGGGCGGCCGTTGGCTCCGCCGATCAACGATGGGGTTGGACCTCTAGGACTGCTTTTTCTCATAGTCGGCCTTCGCTTTGCGTACTCGCCTGACCAGGACCTGCAACAGTTCTTCCAGGTTGTCGAGCACGTTCCGGAAGTCTTCGGTGGTGGCTGCTGATCGCTCTTTGCCCAGGCGTTTCTCGATTTCCTTGTTCACCATCATCAACGCGCAGACGTAGTTGTTCTTGCCGGTCAGGCCCATCTGGTACCTGTAAACCATCTCGGTGCCGGTCTGCTTCAGCTCGACGTGGTTCAGAAGGATGTTCGCCAATCGTTTCGCCTGCTCCTGTAGGCGCTTGCGTGCTTCTTCCCATTCGCGCTGCGGCTGGACCGCGAACGGTTCCGCCGCGGACCCCTTCCGTAGCGGCGTCCTTTGCGCCGCTCGGACCAATTCCTCGACCTTGCTGTCGTCGAGCCCCAGCAGCTTCATGCGGTCGCGCAGGTCAGCGATGATCTGGGCGTCCTCGACCGACGTGAAATCCTCTTCCCACAGCGAATCGACAATTTCCCCGTGCACGACCACCTGGTCGCCGGCGCGAAGCCGTGTCGTGCCATCGCGCGCAGCTTGCGGCAGTTCCGGCTCCTCGCCGCCGATAACCTTGTCCCAGAACGCCTGATCGTCGTTTTCGAACTGCTTGAATTCCTTCAGCCGCTCATCGAGATTCATTCCCAAATGAGTCACGATATGGCCAACGTTGTCGGGGTGAGCCGGGTCGTTCTGGACGACGACGCGCATGATGCGACCGACAAACTGGATATAGGGCGCTAGCGACCGGAACGGGCGGAAAATGGCTGCTACGCTCAGTTTCGGGTGATCGAATCCTTCACCCAGCATCTGAACCTGGATGATGCAGTCGAGCGTGCCATTGCGCAGGGCGGCCAGAATCGCCGCCCTCTCCTCTTCCATCAGGTTGCTATGGATGACAGCGGCATTGAATCCACGTTCCTGATAGAGCGACCGGATCTCTTTCGCGTGATTGATGGAGCAGGCAACCGCGATTAGCTGGTGTTGTGTGCCGCTCTGCCGTAGCTCTTCGAGCTTCTGCAGGCTGCTATCGACGATGTGCTGATTGCACAGGCGCGCCAGCGCTACGCCGCGGCTAAACCACACCTCTTCCTTGAGCTTCAGCACCTCGTCCAGCGTATAGGAACGACCGCCACTGTCGGAGAAGCCGAGTTCTATCGTCGAGGGGGCCACATAACTGGCCTTCAGGCGTTTGATGTACCCCTTCAGCGTGGCATTGCGGAACGGGTAACGGAACACCAATTCACCGTCAAGCTCCTGGCGATCGCTGCGAAACGGGGTCGCTGTGAGCAGGATGACCTTCGCCTTCGGAAACCGCTCGATGACTTTTTGCCAGCTATCGGCAGCGCTGTGATGCGCCTCGTCGACGATGATCATGTCGAAGAAGTCATCCGGGAACTGCGTCAGCCATTTGTCGACGTTGGTCGCGAGTTGATGGACATTGGTGATGACGATGTGGGACTTCGTGGCAATCGAGATGTTCCCGCTGTCCAAGGTGCACGCCAACGGGCCCGATAGCATCTGGTCATTGGTCAGGACACCTGCCTTCCGCCAGAAGCATTTCTGCCGGTTGGTGATGTCCATCGCCTCGTAAAGACCGTCCTTGATCTGCAGGTTGGGTGCGATGACGATGACGCGACCCTCCGCCAGTCCGAACGGCAACAGTGACGCCAAGCCCGTCTTGCCGCAGCCGACCGGAATTTGCAGGATCGCCTTGTTCTTGCCTGCGCGAAAGAACTCGTACGTGCGTAGGTAGCCGTCACGCTGAGGATCGCGCAGATGGTCGTTCCCTTCGATCGAGAAATCCGAGTCGAGGAAGAACGACTGCTGTAGGTTCACAGAAAAACTGAGAAAACTAACAAATAGTTGCTCAGCTACGGGCGGAAGACAAGATCACGATCGACAAGGGGCGACGGCGACACCGCGGACGCCTCGTCGGCGAGTATGGCCGCAACCCGGTCGAACACGTATTCTCATTCGACTTCATTACGCGAAAGGGCGAGCGGCTCTGTGGGGAGACTCAAAGGGGAATCGCTCGGCGCAAGATGAACGACCGATTGGGGCGTGGCCTCGCTATGCCCGGCTGAGGCAGCCCTGTAAGCGTTGCAGCATACGAGGATCGAATCGCACTCGGGACACACGAAACCCTCGACTCCCTCGCCAGCCACACGCTCATAGCGCTCAAGCGCCACAGGGGCGTGACACGCCGGACAGGTGAGGTGGGTCGGTTGTTTCATCGCATACGCTCCTGCTAAACTGTATTTTCGTACAGCCTTCAGCGAGAAGCAAGGACGTGACCTGCCGCACTGTGGACATCGCGCTTGTCGAACTCGACGAAGCCGCGCTGCTTGCATCGGGCGCGGCGTTGCGGCGCAGCCTGCCCTGGCTCGGTGCCCAGCCGTCCGTCCAGCTGAGCCATGGCCTGCTCGATGCGTTGACGGCGAAAGCCTATCTGCATCGAGACAACCACCTCGAACTGCGTATCGAGGGCACATTCGGCAGCGAACTGGTACTGGTCGTCCCGGACGGCCAATGGTCATGGCGATGAATGCTGATCACGCCGTCCATCACCGATTTCTCTACGACCAAAGACGTAGTTACGAAATGACGCGGGTACCATACGGGCGTGGCACACAGGTGCCGATCCTTCGAACGAGCCCTCTTCATGACCAACCTTGCCGACTACAGTCTCCCCCAGCTCAAGCAACTCCAGACGCGCATCACCAAGGAGATCGAGAAGCGCGAAACTGACACTAAGGCATCCCTGCTGAAGCGTCTGCGCAAGCTTGCCCAGGAGGAAGGCATCAGCCTGGAAGATCTGCTGGGCCGTGACGCTGGCACGATCGCCCCGGCCGCAAAGCGGGGACGTCCCACCGCAAAGTCCGTTTCGGCGAAGAAGAAACCATTGCCAGCCAAGTACTGCAACCCCAACAATCTCGAACAATCCTGGTCGGGCCGGGGACGCAAACCGGGATGGTTCGAAGCTTGGGTGGCCAATGGCGGCAGCATTACTGCTCTGGAGAACGCCGCGACCGTGGCGAACAAGGGACGCCGTGGTGCGCTGGCCATCACCCCCGCCAAGGCCGAACCGGTGCCCAAGGCCCCCGCTGCGGCGTAAGTCACCGTCACGCGCAAACGCGCCACACTGCCTGCCCGGAAGCGGGAAATCAGTTCATTCTTCCGAAGGCCTGCGCCAACAGCTTTACGTTCTTCGATAGGCGCAGCTTGAACAGGTAGGGCTGTGCGCGCGTCTCGAGCTCGCGCATGATGCCGTCCGACCCGAACCCGCAGTCGCCGCGTACCATCTTCGGTCTGTGATGGGCGGGCAGTTCATCGAGGATCGTGAGCAAGCCGGGCAAGGTGTGACTGCCCGAGTGCTCGTTGCCCGCTTTGACCTCGACCCCCATCACCAGGCGCAGCCCGGCCATCAGGTAGGTGTGATAACTATGCGAGGGCCGGCCCGGCTTCTTCGGGTTGTACGACACGACCGCCCCCTCCTGCTTGCCGTACAGCGGCTTGATCGTCGTGTCGATGTCCAGAATCCAGGGCACATCGAGCAAGGGCGCGGTGCTCTGGCGCAGGTGGTCGTCGAGCCAGCTCACCCCTTTGTCTTCGGGAATCGCCACCAGCGCCCGGCGCAGCGCGTCCTCGCTGATCACCTTGTTCATCCCCAGCAGCCCCGGATTGACCCCATCGCAGCGGATCGTCGTGACGTGCGAGTAGCGCCGGTGCCCCGACAGAATCGACAGCAGCCAGGTACCGAGCACATCGGCCTTGGTCGGTGCGTTCGGGCTCGAGTACGACAGCGGGCAGCGATCCTGCCAACACGACCACAACCCGGTCAGTGTCAGAAATTCAATGAAGTAGGCCAGTTGCCCCATCGGCGTGGCCGCACTGTCGGTCTCCCAGCGAACCCGCACGCGACCGCCCGCCGTCTGCACCCCGGCACACGACAAACGCATTTCCTCACGCTGCAAATGCTTCAATTTCGACTCACCCATCGGGTGACTCCCTCGATCAACAGCAAACCCATAGCCTGCCAGCGGTTCGAGCAAGCTGCACATCACCAACTGAGATTTTTAGGATGAATGTGGGAGGGATTGTTCCGCGCGCACGGAGCCTGGAGAAGGACGCCGCTCAGTGACCGGTTACTTACCGAAGTACCGAAGGCTAACTGGGGTATTGGTGGGGTGTCTGCGAAGGACTTGGGGCGCTGAGAACCGCACGCACGCTTGCGCGGCAGTCCCTCAAGCCCGCGCCGTGATGCTGTCGCGCATGTCGTCAACGACACCGAGGAAGGCTTCCAGAATGGGGGCGCGGTCATCTCTTCTGTATATGCAGCTGAGGTCGACTCTCGAATTGGGCGGAAGCTCGGTGAGAGGTCTGTATACGACGCCAGGCAGTGCTAGCGATGTGGCCGACTCCGGCACGAGACACGCGCCGAAACCGCCGGCGGCGAGCGCCACGCCCGTAATTGCGTCGCTGACCTCATGTAGGATTTGAGGCTCGAAGCCCGCTTCATGGCAGAGCGTCATGACCTTGTCGATGAAATTCGGACGCGCTCCGGTCGGGAACAGCACCAGAGGATGCTCCCTGAGCTCCGGGAAGCTCACTGAGCTTTGCGTTGCCAGCGGATGGGAGTGGCTGACCGCAAGCAGCAGATTCTCGGTTACGACCAACTTGGTCTCGATATCCGGCAACGGTGCCACCATTCGGTTGAAACCGACCGTGATCCGCCTCTGACGAAGCGCCTCGATCTGCTCACCCTTGTTCATCGTGTGCAGCACGATCCTCACTTCGGGATAGGCCTGCCGGAACGCGTGCAGCAGCTTGGGGATCGCGTCGAGAATCGCCGTGCCGAAGATGCCCACATCGAGGCGACCGAGCTTGCCTTGCCCCGCCCGTTGAGTGCGTTCAGTGGCCTGCTCCACGATGGCGCGGATGTTGCGCGCCTCCTCGAGGAACAGCGCGCCGGCCTGCGTCAGCTCGACGCCCCTTGGTGTGCGCGTCAGCAGGCGGACGCCGAGTTCCTCTTCGAGCTGCTGGATCTGGCGCGTCAGCGGCGGTTGCGAGATGTGAAGTCTGGTCGCGGCGCGACCGATGTTCTGTTCTTCAGCGACCGCGATGAAGTATTTGAGATGACGCAGGTCCATCCTTACCGCCCGAAATTTGCATGCGATGTGAGCATACCTTAAAGGTATTGATGGGTCCATAAATCGGTATTGGACTGCATTTCGCGCCCTCTATATGGTTCGGACCATCCCGGCAAGCTCCACATGGAATCGGGATTCCAATACCAGATAGAGGAGGAAGGCATGGAAAAAAAAACGCCGCCGCGCTGCCCGGCCAGGATCCGTAGAAGCCTGCTCTGCCGCGCAGTGACCAGCGCATGTGCAGGCTTGGCCGTTTCCGGGACGGCATTGGCATTCCAGATCGACACGGGCAACCCCGACATCAGGATGTCGTGGGACAACACCGTCAAGTACAGCGCGAGCTGGCGTGTGCGGGGTGTGGATGCGGGGGTGGCCGACAACTCGATCGGGCCGCAGGTCAACACCAACGACGGCGACCAGAATTTCGGGCGCGGCCTGGTCTCAAACCGCCTCGACCTGCTCTCGGAGTTCGATTTTCGCTTCAAGCGCAATTACGGCTTTCGCGTCAGCGGTGCGGCCTGGTACGACCAGGTCTACAACGAGTCGAACGACAACCCGGGTGCGCTCGGCGGCGCGCTGCTGAATCAGCGCTCCCGTCCGTACAACGAGTTCACCCGCGACACCGAGAAGCTGCATGGACGCAAGGCGGAGTTCCTCGACGCCTTCGTGTATGGCAGCTTCGCGCCGGGCGGCATGAACCTCAACCTCAAGGCCGGTCGCTTCACCCAGTTGTATGGCGAGAGCCTGTTCTTCGGCTCCAACGGTATTGCCGGTGCGCAGACGCCGCTCGATCTGGCGCGCGCCCTGTCCGTGCCGAACTCGCAGTTCAAGGAGGTTGCGCGTCCGGTTGGACAGGTCTCGGCCACGCTGCAGATCAACGCCGATGTGACGGTGGGCGCCTACTACCAGGCCGAGTGGCGCAAGTCGCGGTTGCCGGCGGCCGGGAGCTATTTCAGCTTTGTCGACTTTGTGGATGACGGCGGGGAGCGCCTCATTCTTGGGCCCGGCGCCGAAGTGTTTCGTGGTGACGACATCGAAGCCAAGGATTCGGGTCAGGGCGGGGTGCAGATCCGCTTCAAGGCGGGTGATTCCGAATACGGTTTCTATGCGGCCCAGTTCCACGACAAGATGCCGCAGTTCTATGTGCGTCCGGGTGTCAATGTGAAGCCGGGAAGCGTCGGTGACTACGTCATGGTGTACGGTGAAAACATCCGTACCGTCGGCGCCAGCTTCAGCACCTTGCTCGGCGAGACCAACGTTGCGGGTGAATTGTCCTTCCGCGACAACATGCCGCTGGTCGGCAGCGGTATCACGATGATCCTGCCGGGCAACACCACGGCCGACGGCGACGACAATGCCGCCTTCCCCAAGGGCCGCACGATGCATCTGAACCTGTCGGCCATCAGCGTCCTTGGTGCAAGCCCGCTCTGGGATGGCGCGAGCTTCGTCGGTGAATTCGCCTACAACCGCCGCCTGAAGGTGACGGACAACGCCGATCAACTGGACCCGCTCGCCACGCGCGACGCCAGCGCGATCCAGTTCGTGTTCACCCCCGAGTACTTCCAGGTGGCGCCGGGTCTCGACCTGCAGGTCCCGATCGGCCTCGCCTATGGCCTGAGCGGTCGCTCGTCGGTGAATGGCGTGCTCTTCCCGTCGGAGCAGGGCGGCAACCTCAGCATCGGCGTCAAGGCCGACTACCAGAAGACCTGGCAGGCGGGCCTGAACTACACCCACTACTTCGGTTCGGGTGGTTCGGTCATCCGTTACAACACGGCGGTGTCCGAGCTCTCCTATGAGAACTTCCATCGCGATCGCGACTTCATTTCGCTGTCGATCCAGCGCACGTTCTGATTCTGCATAACGAGAACCTCCGGAGACGAATGATGATCAAGCACAACATGCTTTGGGCGGCGATGGCTGCCGGATTGCTGGTTGCACAAGGTGCCGGCGCCGCCGTGACCGCCGAAGAGGCCGCCAAGCTCAAGAGCACGCTGACGCCGCTGGGTGCGGAGAAGGCCGGCAACAAGGACGGGAGCATTCCCGCCTGGGATGGCGGCATCACCAAGCCTTTGACGGCAGGCAAGTCGGTGGGCGACATCCCCGGCGAGATCTTTGCTAACGAGAAGCCGGTCTACCAGGTCACCGCGAAGAATATGGCCGAGTACGACAGTCTGCTTTCGGAAGGTACGAAAGCGCTGCTGCAGAAGTACCCGGACAGCTTCCGTCTTGACGTCTATCCCACGCATCGCACGGCGGCTGCGCCGCAGCGCGTGTACGACAACACGGCGCTGAACGCCACCCGCTGCAACACGAAGGATGGCGGCTATTCGCTGGAGAATTGCATCGGCGGCATTCCCTTCCCGATTCCCAAGGAAGGCGTCGAGGTGATGTGGAACTTCCTGCTGCGCGTCGAGGCACCGTCGATCGAGTACCGGTTCAAGAACATCGTCGGCAACGCGGACGGCTCGCACACGCTGGCCACGCGCAACGAGATCTCCTTCCAGTACCCGCCGTTCTACGAGGATGCGACGGTCGAGAAGTGGTCGGGCGAGTACTCGATGTTCCGGTTCAATACCCTTGAGCCGCCGTTCAAGGCCGGCGAGTCGCTCGTCATCCGTGACAGCATCGACCAGAAGAATGCTCGTGCGGCCTGGCAGTATCTGGTGGGTCAGCGTCGCGTGCGCCGGGCGCCGACCGTGTCTTACGATACGCCGGACTTCGTG
Source organism: Thauera sp. K11 (assembly GCF_002354895.1). Lineage (NCBI taxonomy): Bacteria > Pseudomonadati > Pseudomonadota > Betaproteobacteria > Rhodocyclales > Zoogloeaceae > Thauera > Thauera sinica. The sequence continues at coordinate 2,480,795 of NZ_CP023439.1, read as the reverse complement.
TCCTCGGGCGCGAACTACTTCGACGAAGTGCAGGGTTTCTTCGGGCAGCTCGATCGCTTTGAATGGAAGCTGGTGGGCAAGCAGGAAATGCTGATTCCCTACAACAACAATGGCTTCGTGGGTGCCAAGCTCGAAGAGGCGCTGTCGAAACATCACCTGAATCCGGACAAGGTCCGTTGGGAGAAGCACCGGGTCTGGGTCGTCGAGGCGACTGTGGCGCCGGGCAAGCGACACGCCGTGCCGAAGCGTCGCTACTACCTGGACGAAGATACCTGGCTGATCGCGCTGATGGACGGCTACGACGCTGAAGGCAAGCTGTGGCGTACGACGCAAGTCACGCCCTTCGTCGTGCCGAAAATCCCGACGACGCTGATGAAGACTGCAACAGTCTTCAACCTGCAGGCCGGCACCATGAGCGTGATTCAGGCACTCAACGACGAAGACTTCAAGGTCGTTACGCCGAAGCCGGAGAAATATTTCACCGGTGACGCGGTGGCCGCCGACGCTGCGCGTTGATCGTATCGGCGTCTCTTGCCACGGCCCTGCACGGTGATGCAGGGCCGGTCGGCGAATTCTCCTCTCTCTCTGGATTTTTCATCCCTGTGCGTCGCGCCAGCGCTTCGCACCGCGGTGAGCTAATGGACAGGCATCATGGTGATCAGGCTCAAGGACCGCAGGCGTGTCGCGGCGGTTGCATTCGCCTTGCTGGCGGCGTCTTCGGCCGCGACGGTGTTCGCAGCGCAGCGGCAGGCGCTGCCCGATTTGCTCGACGCGCCCGCGGCCGCGGACCTGCGGGCACAGATCTCGCCGCAGCTCAGTGTCGCCGTGGCGGGCGAGCGTCTGGTCGGTGTCGGCGTACGCGGGATCGTGCTGCTGTCCGACGACGGCGGTCGGGTCTGGCGCCAGGCGAAGTCCGTACCGGTCAGTGTCGCGCTGACCGATGTGCACTTCGCGACACCGACCGAGGGCTGGGCCGTCGGTCACAGTGGCGTGATCCTGCGCACCCGCGACGGCGGCGAGACCTGGCAGTTGCAGATGGAGGGCCGCCGGCTGGCGCAACTCATCCTCGACGACGTGCAGGCGCGCACGGCCGCGGGGGATGCGTCACTGGGCCGCGCTTTGCGCGACGCCCAGCGTTTTGTCGAAGAAGGCCCCGACAAGCCCTTCCTGGGGGTGCGTTTCGTCGATGCGCGGCGCGGCTTTGCCGTGGGCGCCTATGGCATTGCGCTGATGACCGAGGACGGGGGGGAAACCTGGCAGTCCCTGATGGGGCGCATCCCGAACCCGCGCGGCGTGCATCTGTACTCCATCCAGCAGCGCGACGCCGATGTCCTGATCGCGGGCGAGCAGGGCGCACTGTTCCGCTCGGAAGACGGCGGCCAGCGCTTTGTTGAGCTCGAGACGCCGTATCCGGGCACGTTCTTCGGCGTACTGATCATCGACAGCGACACGCTGCTCGCCTATGGGCTGCGGGGCAACGTGTGGCGCAGTGCCGACCGGGGCGCCAACTGGGAACAGATCGACCTGGGCCAGCCGGTGACGGTGACCAGCGGCAAGGTACTGCTCGATCGCTCGATCCTCCTGGCCGATGAGAGCGGGCGGCTGATGCGCAGCAGCGACGCTGGACGCAGCTTCAAACCCGTCGAAGGCAGCTTTCCGACCGGACTGACCGGACTGGCGCAGGGCAGTGACAAGGCCGTGGTGCTGTCTGGCGTGCGTGGACTGACACGGGTCGATCCGGCTCAACTTGTTGCGGAATCAAGATAATGGCTGTTGCACACACTCTTCCGACCGAAGCGGTCATCGCCGACATCGCAGACTTCGATCACCGCTCGGGTTCCCTTCCGGAACGCCTGCTCTTCAACAACCGGTTCATCGTCGTGGCCGTGTGCCTGCTGGTCACCGTCGTGCTGGCCTACCAGGCGATGGGACTGCGGCTCAATGCCGCGTTCGAGAAGATGATTCCGACGAGCCATCCTTACATCGTCAATTATCTCGAGAACCGCAGCCAGCTCGCCGGCATGGGCAACAGCCTGCGCATCGCCGTCGAGACCCGGAACGGCGACATCTTCAGCGCGGATTACCTGGAAACCGTGCGCCAGCTCAACGACGAGCTGTTCCTGATGCCCGAGGTCGATCGCCCCTACATGAAGTCGCTGTGGGCACCGGCCGTGCGCTGGACGGGGGTGACCGAGGACGGCCTGGATGGCGGTCCGGTCATTCCGGACGACTACGACAAGTCGCCCGAAAGTCTGGAGCAGGTCCGCATCAACGTCGAGCGCTCGGGCGAGATCGGGCAGCTGGTTGCCGCCAACTACCAGTCGAGCATCATCTTAGTGCCCCTGCAGGACCGCATCGCCGAGACCGGCGAGCGCATCGACTACCACGCGCTGTCGCAACGCATCGAGCAGCTGCGGTCGAAGTACGAGTCCGATTCGATCAAGATCCACGTCACCGGTTTTGCCAAGGTCGTCGGCGACCTGATCGAGGGCCTGCAGCAGGTCATGATGTTCTTCGCCGTGGCGATCGTGATCTGTACCGCGGTGCTGTACTGGTACACCCGCTGCCTGCGCAGCACTTTGCTGGTCGTGGCGTGCTCGGTCGTCGCAGTGGTGTGGCTGCTCGGCCTGCTGCCGACACTGGGCTACGAACTGGACCCTTACTCGGTGCTGGTGCCCTTCCTGGTCTTCGCCATCGGCATGAGCCACGGCGCGCAGAAGATGAACGGCATCATGCAGGACATCGGCCGGGGCACGCACCGCCTGGTCGCCGCGCGCTACACCTTCCGCCGCCTGTTCCTCGCCGGTCTGACCGCGCTGCTGGCTGATGCGGTGGGTTTTGCCGTGCTGATGGTCATCGATATCCAGGTGATCCAGGAGTTGGCGGTGACGGCGAGCATTGGCGTTGCCGTGCTGATCTTCACCAACCTCGTCCTATTGCCGATCCTGCTCTCCTACACCGGCGTCAGCCCGGTCGCGGCGACCCGGAGCCTGAAGGCCGAGTTGATGGAGGCGAACGACGCCGAGCACCGCAAGCATCCGTTCTGGGCCTTCCTCGATCTCTTCACCCAGCGCAAGTGGGCGACGATCGCGGTCGCGGTCGGTCTGGTGATGGGGGCGGTCGGGCTGGCCGTGAGCTTCCAGCTCAAGATTGGCGACACCGACCCCGGTGCCCCTGAGTTGCGCCCGGATTCGCGCTACAACCGCGACAACGCCTTCATGACCGCCAACTACGCAGCGAGCAGCGACGTCTACATCGTCATGGTGAAGACGCCTCAGTATGCCTGCGGCCAGTACGACACGCTGATGGCGGTCGATGCGCTCGAGCGCGCGCTGCAGCAGCTGCCGGGGGTCGAGGCGACCAGTTCGCTGGCCGGGCTAGCCAAGGTGGCCAACGCCGGCATGAACGAGGGCAGCCTGAAGTGGCTCGAGATTCCGCGTTCGCAGGACATGCTCAACGCCATCATCACCCGCGCGCCGCGGGAGATGTTCAACCAGAACTGCGACCTGCTGACGGTGTATGCCTACCTCAAGGATCACAAGGCCGACACCCTGGCCAGCGTCGTGAAGGTCACCGAGGACTTCGCCGCCCAGTATGGTTCGGATCAGATCCGGTTCCTCAACGCGGCCGGCAACGCCGGCATCGAGGCGGCAACCAACATCGTCGTGCGCAAGGCCAACGTGCAGATGCTGTTCCTGGTGTACGCGGCGGTGATCGTGCTTGCCTTCATCACCTTCCGCTCGTGGCAGGCGGTTGTGTGCGCGGTGGTGCCGTTGATGATCACCTCGGTGCTGTGCGAGGCCCTGATGGTGTGGCTCAACATCGGCGTCAAGGTGGCGACGCTGCCGGTGATCGCGCTCGGCGTGGGCATCGGGGTCGATTACGCGCTCTACGTCATGACCGTCACCCTCGCACGTCTGAAGGAAGGCATGAGTCTATCGGAGGCCTACTACAAGGCGCTGATCTTCACCGGCAAAGTGGTGGTGCTCACCGGCATCACGCTTGGTCTTGCGGTCGCGACCTGGGTGTGGTCGCCGATCAAGTTCCAGGCCGACATGGGTATCCTGCTGGCGTTCATGTTCGTGTGGAACATGCTGGGCGCACTGATTCTGCTGCCGGCGCTGGGCCATTTCCTGCTCAAGCCGAAGAAAGTGATCGCCGTCTGAAGGCGAAGGAGACAGAACATGTATCAACATCTCTTGGTGCCGATCGACGGTTCCGACTTGGGCGCCCGGCTGGTGACGCAAGCGGTGCGCTTCGCCGCCTCGCTGGGGGCGCGCATCACCTTCTTCACCATGCGCGAGGACTACGGCTCGACCGGAGAAGGGGCGCTGTCGCGCACGCTGTCGCCCGAGGCGTTTGCCGAGGCTTCGCTGGGCGAAGCCAACGCCCTGCTGGCGAAGGCGATTGCCGCGGCAGGGGAGGTCGGCGTCGAATGTGACGGCCTGGCACGAACCGGCGCGCGCGCCTACGAGCAGATTCTCGAGGCGGCGGCCGAGTGTCAGTGCGACCTGATTTTCATGGCCTCGCACGGACGTCGCGGGCTGAAAGCGCTGATGATCGGCTCGCAGACGCAGAAAGTGCTCGCGCATGCCACGCTACCGGTGCTGGTGGCGACGGTCGAGGCCAACGTGCGCTGTTCGGCGGCCGAAGCCGCGGTCACCATCATCAAGGACGAGCATCGGGCGATCGCTGCGATCTGCAGCGGGCTGCGCGAACAGGCCGCCTTGGCCCGTCGGGGAGAGGCGGTCGATTACGGCTTCATCGCATCGATGTTGCATTACCTGCGTGCGTTTCCCGAGCGCCTTCATCACCCCAAGGAAGAGGAATTCCTGTTTGCCAAACTCAGGCAGCGTCACCCCGCAGCGGCGGAAACCCTCGCGGTGCTCGAGCAGGAGCACGAGGAGGGCGGTCGGCTGCTGGCCGAACTCGAGGCGCAGGCGGCGAACCTGGGTGCCGGCGGTGCGTCGAATTCGTCGGGCACGTCTCTGGCCGAGGCCATCGATCGCTTCGTCGACGGGCAGTGGAACCACCTCAACGCCGAAGAGAAGATGATCATCCCGCTCGCGCTCGAGCATCTGAGCGATGATGACTGGGGTGGAATCGAACGCGCGTTTCGCGAGAATGCGCAAATAGGTCGCGGGCACGAGGAGGATGAAGCCTTCCGGAGACTCTTTTCGCGGCTGATGAACATGCGGGTGGGCCGGCAATCGGCGTGACATGGGCGGGTGCATGATCGGGACGTGACGCTATTCAGCGGGGCGTCAGTCGCGTAACGTTTCGCCCTTGGCGCGGCAGATCGTGCCGCCACATGAACAGACCGACCCGCGCCCCTCGTCCACTTGGCGTCGAGCAGGCGCACTTCAGAGTCGGGCGCGGAGCGAAGACATGGCGGAGCAACGACTCATCGAGCAGTTCAACCTGCGCTCGAGGTTGCGTTTCAACATCGACAAAGGCCAGATCTGGCTGGACGAGAATCGGATGCTGCTTTTGCACGCAAGGGCGATGGGGGCCTTGCGCAAGGAGCTGTTCGATTCGCTCGGCCCGCGACGGGCACAAGGCTTGTTGTTGCGGATGGGCTTCATGTGCGGGCAGCAGGATGCCGATTTGGCCTCGAAGTTGTACGGGGTTGGCGACAACTACGACGTTTTTCGCATCGGCCCCGAACTCCACGCCTTCGAAGGGCTGGTCAAGGCCGAGATCACACAGGCTGACATCGATTGGGAGGCCGGTAGTTTCTTCGGCGAGGTCGAGTGGGAAGGCTCATGGGAGGCAGAGTCTCACATGCAGCAGTTCGGCGTCGGGCATGAAGCTTCCTGCTGGACGCTGGTCGGCTATGCCTCGGGCTATGTCAGCCGATTTTTCCGGCGTCCGGTCGTTTTCCGCGAGACACAGTGCATCTGCAAGGGAGACCCCAAGTGCGCCATCGTCGGTAAGCCGGTGGAAGCCTGGGGTGACGATCCCTATGTGTTGCATTTCAACCCCGAGAACCTCGACTGGAAGTTGCAGGAGATGGAGGCGGAACTGGTCGAGTTGCGCGGGCAACTGCGTGAACGGCACGAGCCGGGGAAGTTGGTCGGTGCATCGGGGGGATTCCGTGCGGCTTTCGATCTGCTCTCGAAGGCCGCACGCAGCCCGATCAACGTCTTGTTGCTCGGTGAAACGGGCGTGGGGAAGGAGGTTTTTGCGCGCTGGCTTCATGACAACAGTGATCGCAGTGACCAGCCTTTCATCGCGGTCAACTGTGCGGCCATACCGCATGATCTGCTCGAGTCCGAGTTGTTTGGCGTTCAGAAGGGCGCGTATACCGGTGCTCAACAGTCACGGCCCGGTCGCTTTGAGCGTGCGGAGGGCGGAACCCTTTTTCTCGACGAACTCGGTGAGTTATCGCTGGCAGCCCAGGTGAAGTTGCTGCGTGTCTTGCAGACGGGAGAGGTGGAGCGGCTGGGCGATGACAAGACGCGTAAGGTGAACGTCCGCCTGGTTGCTGCAACCAACGTCAATCTGCAGCAGGCGATTGCCGAAGGGCGCTTTCGATCGGATCTTTATTACCGACTCGCGACCTACCCGGTGACCATTCCGCCGCTGCGCGACAGAAAACCTGACATCCCGCTGCTGGTGGCGTCGATGCTGGAGAAATACGCGCCCCGCTATCACAAGACCATCAAGGGGCTGACCGACCGCGCCATGCAGGCGCTGATGTCCTATGACTGGCCGGGCAACATCCGCGAACTTGAGAACCTGATCGAGCGCGGCGTATTGCTTGCGCCGTCGGGCGGGCAGATCGAGGTCGATCACTTGTTTGCCGGTGGCGCGCCGGGACTTGAGACGAGTGGTGCGGAGGTGGGGCGTGAGGGTGTGGTGGGGGATGTTGTCATGGCAGACCGCGATCGGCTGTGCGAAACCCTGCTGGGTGCGGAAGGCTTCGACCTTGAAGCGCACGAGGCGAGGCTGCTGAATCTCGCCGTCCAACGCTCGGGTGGCAACCTGACCCATGCGGCACGCCTGCTGGGGATCACCCGTCGCCAGTTGGCTTATCGCTTGAAGCAGTGCGACGGCGAGGGAAAACCGCAGAGCAACTGAATGTCTCCGCCTTGAATCGATGAGTTGTATGCAGATGGCCGCGTGATCCGCGGCCATCTGCATTTCTGGCTTCTGCGTCGAGTGCAGCATGCGTGCGAATGACCGACTCGAGGTTTGTGTTGCGCTGCACCGTGACGGTTTTGTAAGGACAAAACGGGGGCCGTACAAAAACGTAAGGTGGTGCTTTGTGAGTGCGGTTCCTATTTTTGATAAAAATCAATAAAAACAAAAGCTTGATGCGTCTGGCACGGCGTCTGCATAAGTAGATGTGAAAGATAAATAAACAGGGTTGATGCTTGACGCTTTTGTACGGTCTGCTCAGCCCACTTTCACAGTCGAAACAGGAGACACCTCAATGGCAATGACTGGAGTGCTGCGCCCCGGGCACGCGCAGGTTCGCGTGCTGGATCTCGAAGAGAGCGTGAAGTTTTATCGCGACGTATTGGGTCTGGTGGAAACCGGGCGTGATGCGCAGGGACGGGTGTATTTCAAGTGCTGGGATGAGCGCGATCACAACAGCTACATCATCCGCCAGGCTGATTCGGCGGGAATCGACTTCTTTGGCTTCCGCGTCCTGGACCGCGCCACGCTCGACAAGCTCGATGCCGATCTTCAGGCCTACGGGCTCAAGACCGAGCGGATCCCCGCCGGCGAGTTGCTCGAAACCGGCGAGCGCGTGCGTTTCGAGCTGCCCTCGGGCCATCTGATCGAACTCTATGCCGAGAAGAAGGCGGTCGGTAACGGTATCGATCTGGTCAATCCGGCGCCGTGGTGTGCCCAGCGCGAACATGGCATTGGCCCGGTCCGGCTCGACCATGCCCTGCTCTACGGCCCGAATGTGGCCGAAGTGCAGAAGATCTTCACCGAGGTGCTCGGCTTCTACCTCGTCGAGCGTGTGCTCACGCCCGATGGTCAAGGCAATGCGGCGATCTGGCTGTCGTGCTCGCACAAGGTGCATGACATCGCCTTCGCCGAGTATCCCGAGAAGGGCAAGCTGCACCACTGCTCCTTCCTGATGGAGACCTGGGAGCAGGTGCTGCGCGCGGGCGACATCATGTCGATGAACAAGGTGCCGGTCGATATCGGCCCGACCCGCCACGGTGTGACGCGTGGCTGCACGATCTACGCCTGGGATCCGTCCGGTAACCGCTTCGAGACCTTCATGGGCGGCTACCAGCCTTATCCGGACTACGAGACGCTGACATGGACCTTCGACAACTTCGGCCAGGGTCTGGATTACCCGCAGCGCAAGCTGCACGAGACCTTCCTGACCGTCGTGACCTGAGCGGTATCGCCATGACTGCGACCGAAAGGGCGACGACGCCCCCCAGCGAGTTCGACACCTCCCGCCGCTTCGTGCGGGTCACCGGCGAGCGGCCGAATGGCTTTGTCGAGTTCGACTTTGCGATTGGCGAGCCTGAGCTGTTCGTCGAGATGATCCTGAGCAAGGCGGCTTTCGAGGAGTTCTGCGCCGCCAATGCGGTGGAAATGCTCGCGGCAGACAGCGAAGAGCATCGGGAGAAGACGCCGGACGACTTCAACTGGCGGCTCGCAGACGCGACCCACACGCGCTTCAGATAAACCGTAAGAAGGGCGCCTCCAGTGGAGGCGTGAAAGGAGACATTTACATGCAGATCGATCTTCGTACCGTCAGCATCCAGCCTCAGCGCAATGCGTTCGACCACCTGGTGCGTCGTTTCGGCGACAAGCCGGCGTCGCGCTACCAGGAGGGGAGCTACGACATTCAGGCCGCCGAGAACCTGCACTATCTGCCGACCTGGGATCCGGAGCAGCAGCTCTACGACCCCAGCATCAGCAAGATCGTGATGAAGGACTGGTACGCGCTGAAAGACCCGCGCCAGTTCTACTACAGCACCTATACCCTGACGCGGGCTCGTCAGCAGGACACCACCGAGGCCAACTTCGATTTCGTCGAGTCGCGCGGCCTCGGCGACATGATGGCGCCTGAACTGCGCGAAGCCGCTTTGCGTCTGCTGGTCCCGCTGCGCCATGCGGCCTGGGGTGCCAACCAGAACAACACCTTCATCTGTGCTTACGGTTTCGGCACCACCTTCACCCAGCCGTGCATGTACCACGCCATGGACAACCTGGGTATTGCGCAATACCTGTCGCGTCTTGGCTTGCTGCTGGGCGACGTCGAGGCGCTGGAAGCGGGGAAGAAGGCCTGGATGGAGGATGCCGCGTGGCAGGCCCTGCGCCGCTACGTCGAGGACAGCATGGTGGTGCGCGATCCGGTCGAGCTCTTCGTGGCGCAGAACGTTGTGCTCGATGGGCTCCTGTACCCCTTGGTCTATGAGCGCATCGTCGATGACTACCTGTCGGTCAAGGGCGCGAGCGCCGTTGCGATGCTCACCCAGTTCATGGCCGAGTGGTTCGACGAAACGCGCAAGTGGGTGGACGCCGTGTTGAAGGTGGCTGCGGCCGAATCCGACGCCAACCGCGAAGTGCTTCAAGGCTGGATCAACGATTGGAGCAACCGTGCTACCTCAGCCTTGCTACCGGTGATCGAGCTGGTGTTGGGCAAGGAGGCTGATGACGCCATTGCCGAACAGGTCGACGCATTCAAGCAGCGCATCCAGAAAACCGGGATCACTCTCTGAGGAGTCGCAATGTCGACCGTATTCATTGCCCTACAAGCCAACGAAGAAACCCGTCCGATCATCGATGCCATCGAGATCGACAACCCGAAGGCCGTCGTCAATCGCCAGCCGGCGATGGTGAAGATCGATGCGCCCGATCATCTCGTGATCCGTCGCGAGACCATCGAGGAGCAACTCGGGCGTGCATTTGATCTTCAGGAACTGCAAATCAACCTGATCACCCTCTCGGGCAACGTGGACGAAGACGAAGACACGCTGACCCTGACCTGGAACAGCTGAGCGAGGAGCGCACCATGGACATGAAAGTTGCCAAGAAGAAGCTGGGTATGAAAGAGCGCTATCGCGCACTGACGCGTGATCTGGGCTGGGAGCCGAGCTATCAGTCGAAGGATGCGCTGTTTCCGTACGTCAAGTACGAAGGCATCAAGGTTCACGATTGGGACAAGTGGGAAGACCCGTTCCGCCTGACGATGGATGCCTACTGGAAATACCAGGCCGAGAAGGAGCGCAAGTTCTACGCCATCATCGACGCCCATGCGCAGAACAACGGCCACCTTAACCTCACCGACGCACGCTATCTGTCGGCGCTGAAGATCTTCCTGCAGGCGATCAGCCCGGGCGAATACGCCGCCCATAAAGGTTTTTCCCGCGCCGGCCGTGAGTTTCCGGGTGTCGGCACGCAGGTGGCGTGTCAGATGCAGGCGATCGACGAGATCCGCCATGCGCAGACACAGATCCATGCGATGTCGAACTACAACCGCTACTACGACGGCTTCCATGCCTTCGTCGATGCGCGCGACCGCATCTGGTACACCTCGGTGGCGCGTTCCTTCTTCGACGATGCGATGTCTGCCGGGCCGTTCGAGTTCATGATCGCGATCGGCTTCTCGTTCGAGTACGTGCTGACGAACCTGCTGTTCGTGCCCTTCATGTCCGGTGCCGCCTACAACGGCGACATGGCGACGGTGACCTTCGGTTTCTCCGCGCAGTCGGACGAAGCACGCCACATGACGCTGGGCCTGGAGTGCATCAAGTTCATGCTGGAGCAGGACCCGGACAACCTGCCGATCGTGCAGGCCTGGATCGACAAGTGGTTCTGGCGCGGCTTCCGCGTGCTGGGGCTGGTCAGCACGATGATGGATTACATGCTGCCCAAGCGCGTGATGTCCTGGCGTGAGGCCTGGGAGATCTACGGCGTGGAGAACGGCGGCGCGCTGTTCCGCGATCTGGCGCGCTACGGCATCCGTCCGCCGAAGGGCTGGGATGACGCCGAAAAGGCGATCGACCACATGTCGCACCAGTTCATGCTGGGCTTGTACCAGTGGAGCTTCGGCACGTCCTTCCACAGCTGGATCCCGCCCGAGGAGGACATGGACTGGCTGTCGGCCAAGTATCCGACCACCTTCGACAAGTACTACCGCCCGCGCTGGGAGCACATCAAGAAGCTGAAGGCCGCTGGTACGCCGTTCAAGAACTTCGGCCTGGCGCGCCTGTGCCAGTGCTGCCAGTTGCCGAGCGTGTTTACCGAGCCCGACGATCCGACGATGATCTGCCATCGTGAAACGGTCTACAAGGGCGAGAAGTACCAGTTCTGCTCCGACGGCTGCAAGGACATCTTCGAGCACGAGCCGGAGAAGTACATCCAGGCCTGGCTGCCGATGCCGGCGCTGTTCAGGGAGTTCGGCGGTGACGTACCCGCGTGGATGGACTGGGTCGGCCTGCGTGATGGCTCGGATAACGGCGATTACGACGGATCGCGGGATCAGAAACACTTCAACGAATGGCGCAACCTCGCCACGTCGAACCGCTGACCCGCATCTGACGGCAGAGCGCGCGCCCTGGACATGGGCGCGCGCTGTTACCAAAAAAATGGAGACTGAATCATGGCTGTGACCGCACTCAAGGAATACATCGGTGTGCCGCGCGATAGCATCGAGCACTTCGGTGGCAAACAGATCGTCTATGCGAGCTGGGATCACCACCTGCTCTTTGCCTCGTCCCTGATGATGTGCCTGCCCATCGACATGCCCTTCGGCGAGATGGTGAATGGGCCGCTGACGGCGCTTGTCGCGCCGGACCCCGACAGCGCTGCGCTGGACTGGAAGAAGGTCGAGTGGATGAAGGACAACAAGCCCTTCACACCGGATTTCTCCAAGAGCCTTGCCGAGAACGGCATCGGACACAAGGATCAGATCCGCTTCCACACCCCTGGCCTCAACTCCTTGCTTAAAGTGGCCTGAGGGCGTAGCGATGAGTTACGAACTGACCATCGAGCCGCTTGGCCAGACCATCGAGATCGAGGAGGGGCAGACGATTCTCGATGCGGCACTGCGCGCCGGCATCTATCTGCCGCATGCCTGCTGTCACGGGCTGTGTGCGACCTGCAAGATTCAGGTGACCGATGGCGAGATCGATCATGGCGAGGCTTCGACTTTCGCCCTGATGGATTTCGAGCGGGATGAAGGCAAGTGCCTGGCCTGTTGTGCCCGGGCAGAGAGCGACCTCGTCATCGAAGCCGAGATCGAGGAAGACCCGGATGCCGAAAATCTGCCGGTGCGCGATTTCGATGGCGTGGTGAGCCGGATCGAGACCTTGACGCCGACGATCAAGGGCGTCTGGATCAAGCTCGATGATCCTGAAGGCATCCGCTTTCAGGCCGGTCAGTACATCAACCTCGAACTGCCGGGCGCAATCGGCAGCCGTGCGTTCTCGATCGCCAGCGTGCCCTCGCAGTGCGACGAGATCGAACTCAACATCCGCATCGTGCCTGGTGGTGAAGCCACGACTTACATCCACGAGAAGCTGCTGGCCGGTGATCGGATGCGCCTCAGCGGACCCTATGGTCGCTTCTTCGTAAAGAAATCGGCGAAGGTGCCCGTCGTTTTCATGGCCGGCGGTTCGGGGCTGTCGAGCCCGCGTTCGATGATCCTCGACCTTCTGGAAGAGGGGTTCGAACTGCCCATTACGCTGGTCTATGGGCAGCGTAATCGCAGCGAGCTCTACTACCACGACGAGTTTCTCGCGCTGGCCGAGAAGCACGACAACTTCCGTTACGTGCCGGCGCTGTCGCACGAGCCGGAGGGGTCTGACTGGAGCGGTTTCCGCGGCTTTGTGCATGAGGCGGCGAAAGCGGCGTTCGACAATGATTTCCGTGGCAACAAGGCCTATCTGTGCGGGCCGCCCTTGATGATCGAGGCGTGCATCACGACGCTGATGCAGGGTCGCTTGTTCGAGCGCGACATCTACACCGAGAAGTTCATCTCCGCAGCGGACGCACAACAGGTCCGGAGTCCCTTGTTCAAAGCGATCTGAGGGCAGATGCACGATCCGGGGCGCCGCGTGCGCCTCTTTTTTTGTCGTGTATACATACCTAATAGGTATTAATGAATCGATAACAAAGTATTAGACGGTATTTCGTGTCTTTTCTAGACTCTTACTCAAGCTGCAGTCAAGGGCCCGTGACACGGTGATTCCAAGCGGTGTTCGACGGAGATCCCGGACGGACTGGCTAACAACTTCATATGTGGGGGGACCATGCGTCTTGTAGAAAACTTCATCGCTGGCGAGTACCAGGCCTCGGTTAGCGGTCGTCGCTTTGAGAAGCGCTCGCCGCTCGACAACCGGGTCATCGCCTCCGTCACCGAGGCGGGCCGTCCTGAGGTCGATGCTGCCGTCAGGGCAGCGCGTGCCGCGCTGCGGGGCGAGTGGGGCGGCCTGACGACCGAGCAGCGTGTCGATCTGCTGTATGGCGTCGCCAACGAGATCACGCGGCGTTTCGAGGATTTCGTTGCCGCCGAGATGGCCGACACCGGTCAGCCCAGCCATGTAATGCGCCATGTGTTCATTCCGCGTGGCGCGGCCAATTTCAAGGTGTTCGCCGACGTCATCAAGAATGTGGCGTCCGAGTCGTTCCAGATGGCGACGCCGGACGGGCGCGGCGCGCTGAATTACGCGATGCGCGTGCCGAAGGGGGTGATCGGCGTCATCTGCCCGTGGAACGCGCCCTTCATGCTGATGACCTGGAAGGTCGGGCCCGCGCTGGCATGCGGCAATACGGTGGTGGTCAAGCCGTCCGAGGAGTCGCCGCAGACGGCGGCGCTGCTGGGTGAGGTGATGAACGCGGTCGGCATCCCGAAGGGCGTGTACAACGTCGTGCACGGTTTCGGGCCGGATTCGGCCGGTGAGTTCCTGACCCAGCACCCGGGCGTCGACGCGATCACCTTCACCGGCGAAACCCGAACTGGTACGGCCATCATGAAGGCAGCCTCGGAAGGCATGCGCGACGTGTCCTTCGAACTGGGCGGCAAGAATGCCGGCATCGTCTTCGCCGACTGCGATTTCGATGCTGCGGTGGAAGGCATCTTCCGTTCGTCCTTCCTCAATACTGGGCAGGTCTGCCTCGGTACCGAGCGCGTCTATGTCGAGCGGCCGATCTTCGAGCGTTTCGTGCAGGCGCTTAAGGCCAGGGCCGAGGCGGTGAAGTACGGGCGGCCCGAGGATCACGACGCGAACTACGGTCCGCTGATCAGCCACGAGCATCGCGAGAAGGTGCTGTCCTACTACCGCAAGGCGGTGGAGGAGGGCGCAACCGTCGTGACCGGCGGTGGGGTTCCCGAGATGGCGGGCGAGCTGGCGGATGGGGCCTGGGTGCAACCGACGATCTGGACCGGCCTGTCTGACGATGCCGCCGTTGTGCGCGAGGAGATCTTCGGGCCGTGCTGCCACATCCGTCCCTTCGACTCCGAGGATGAAGTGGTCAATCTCGCCAACGACAACGTCTATGGTCTGTCGACCACCATCTGGACCACAAACCTGGCGCGTGGTCACCGCATGGCCGCACGCATCGAGGTTGGCATCACCTGGGTGAACAGCTGGTTCCTTCGTGATCTGCGCACGCCGTTCGGCGGCTCGAAACAGTCCGGCATCGGGCGCGAAGGCGGCGTGCATTCGCTCGAGTTCTACACCGAAACGCGCAACGTCTGCGTCAAGCTCTGAGGCGAATCATGGACGACAGCAAGATCAAGCAGTACGGCGACGAGCTTTACGAGTGCTGGCGCGACCGCCGCACGGTCGCTCCGCTACGTGAGCGCGAACCCGACATCACCATCGCCGATGCGTACCGGATCCAGGAGCGATTCGTTGCCCGACGACTGGCGGCAGGCGAAACCATCGTCGGCAAGAAGATCGGTGCGACCAGCAAGCCGGTGCAGGACTTCCTCGGTGTTTACCAGCCCGACTTCGGCATGCTGACCTCGGGCATGGTCTATCAGGAAGGCGACACGCTCGACCTGAGCACCCTGATCCAGCCCAAGGCCGAGGCCGAACTGGCCTTCGTGCTCAAGGAAGACCTGAAGGGGCCTGGCGTCACCGCGATGGATGTAATCCGCGCCACCGACTACGTCGTGCCCTGTTTCGAGATCGTCGATTCGCGCGTCACGGCGTGGAACATCAAGATCCAGGACACCGTGGCAGACAACGCGTCGTGCGGCGTCTATGTGCTTGGCAAGACCAAGGGAGACCCGCGCAAGCTCGACATCACCCTCGCCGGCATGGTGCTGGAGAAGAATGGCGAGGTGTTCTCCACTGGCGTCGGTGCGGCGGTGCAGGGTTCGCCGGCGAACGCCGTGGCCTGGCTTGCCAATACGCTCGGCGAGCTCGGCATCCCGTTCAAGGCGGGCGAGTTGATCCTGTCGGGCTCGCAGTCGGCCTTGGTGCCGGTGGTCGATGGCGACGAGCTGGTGTGCACGGTGGGCGGCCTCGGTAGTTGTCACGTCAAGTTTTCCGGGAGCAGTGCGGTATGAGCATGAACATCACCTTGTCCCGCGAGGACATCGTTCGCCTCTGCGAGCGCGTCGAAGGCGCGCAGACCCGGGCCTACGCCATCCCCAAGCTGACCGACGAATATCCCGGCATGACGATCGGTGATGGGTATGCGGTCCAGAACGAACTGCGCCGTCGCTTCATCGCCAAGGGCCACAAGCTGGTGGGCTGGAAGGCCGGGCTCACATCGAAGGCGAAGATGCAGCAGATGGGGGTCAGTGTGCCGTCGATCGGCTTCCTCACCGATCGCATGGCGCGCCCCGAAAACGCCGCGATCTCGACGTCCGACCTGGTGCATCCGCGCGTCGAGTGCGAAGTGGCATTCGTGATGAAGAAGGCGCTGGCCGGTCCCGGCTGCACGCGCCAGGACGTGCTGGACGCGACGGACTACGTGCTGCCGGCGGTCGAGATCATCGACTCGCGCTTTTCGGGATTCAAGTTCGATCTGGCCAGCGTCATTGCCGACAACGGCTCGTCGGCGCGTTTCGTCGGTGGTGGGCGAGCGCGCTATGTCGATGAACTCGACCTCAGAACGCTCGGCGTGGTGATGGAGAAGAATGGCGAGATCGTCGGCATGGGGGCATCCGCAGCGGTGATGGGCCATCCCGCTGACGCCATCGCCATGCTGGTGAATATCCTCGCCGAGCTCGGCGAAACCTTGCCCGCCGGAAGTTTCGTCATGAGTGGCGGGATCACCGAAGCGGTTGCAGTCAAGCCGGGTGACAGCGTGACTGCCCGCTTCCAGGAACTTGGCAGCGTGTCGATGCGCTTTGTCGAGTAAGCCTCAGGACTGAGTCGGAGACAACACATGCCAATCATTGAAATGCACATGATGCAGGGCCGCACGGGTGAGCAAAAGCGCAAGGTCGCCGCTGCGGTCACCGAGGCGGTGGCGCGCAGCCTGGAATGCAGTCCGGAGACCGTGAGAATGCTCATTACCGAGCACGGCGGCGAAGAGTTCTTCGTGGCCGGAATCACGATGGCGGAACGCGCCGAGCGACAGCGTCGCGCCGCATTGCAGGAGCAGAAACCATGAAGAAGATTCGATGTGCCTTGATCGGTTCCGGAAACATCGGCACCGACCTCATGTACAAGATCAAGCGTAGCCCAGTGCTCGAGCCGGTTTGGATGGTGGGTATCGATCCCAACTCCGAGGGTCTGGCGCGGGCACGCGAGATGGGACTGAAGACCACCGCAGATGGCGTGGATGGGCTGCTGCCCCACGTCCTGGATGACAACATCCAGATTGCCTTCGACGCCACCAGCGCCTACGTGCATGCCGAGAATAGCCGCAAGCTGAACGAGCTGGGCGTGATGATGATCGATCTCACACCGGCGGCCATCGGCCCCCTGTGCGTTCCGCCGGTGAATTTGCGCGAGCACGCCGACCGCGTCGAGATGAACGTGAACATGATCTCCTGCGCGGGCCAAGCCACGATCCCCATCGTGTATGCGGTTTCGAGCGTGCAGGGTGTCGAATACGCCGAGATCGTCGCCAGCCTGGCGTCGAAGTCGGTGGGGCCCGGCACGCGCGCCAATCTGGATGAATTCACCTACACCACCTCGAACGCGATCCAGGTGGTCGGCGGGGCGAAAAAGGGGAAGGCGCTGGCCATCATCAATCCGGCCGAGCCGCCGCTCATCATGCGCAACACGATCTACTGCCTGACCGAGGACGAGCCGGATCATGCGCGCATCACGGAGTCGATCCTGAAGATGATCGGCGAGGTGCAGAAGTACGTGCCGGGCTACAGGCTGGTCAATGGTCCGATCTACGAAGGCAACAAGGTTTCAGTGTTCATGGAAGTGGCCGGGTTGGGCGATTACCTGCCGAAATACGCCGGCAACCTCGACATCATGACCGCGGCAGCGACGCGTACCGCAGAGATGTTCGCCGAGGAAATCCTGGCCGGGAAAATCAAGTTGAAAGCGACGGAGGCTGCGTGATGACCGCAACGAACGCTCTGAAGGGCCGCAAGGTCATCCTGCACGACATGTGTCTGCGCGATGGCATGCATGCCAAGCGCGAGCAGATCAGCGTCGAGCAGATGGTGAAGGTCGCCACCGCGCTGGATGACGCCGGTATCCCCTATATTCAGGTTACCCATGGCGCAGGCCTGGGCGGCAACTCGCTCCAGCATGGCTTCGCGCTGGCGAGCAACGAGGCGTATATCTCTGCAGTCGCCTCGAAGATGAAGCAGGCCAAGGTCTCCGTGCTGCTGATTCCGGGGCTGGGCACGATGAAGGAGCTGCAGGCCGCCTACGATGCCGGCGCGCGCAGCGTGCATGTGGCGACACACTGCACCGAGGCCGACACCTCGCCGCAGCACATCGCCTTCGCACGCAAGCTCGGCATGGACACCACGGGTTTCCTGATGATGGCGCATCTGAACGATGCGGCAGGCATTGCGGCACAAGGCAAGCTGATGGAGTCCTATGGCGCGCATACCGTGTATGTGACCGACTCTGCGGGCTACATGCTGCCGGACGATGTTCGAGCGCGCGTGAGTGCCTTGCGTGAAGTGCTCAAGCCCGAGACCGAGATCGGCTTTCATGGCCACCACAACCTGGGCATGGGCATCGCCAATTCGATTGCCGCGATCGAGGCGGGCGCAACGCGTATCGATGGCTCGGTGGCCGGGCTGGGTGCTGGTGCGGGCAACACGCCGCTCGAGGTGTTCGCGGCGGTGTGCGAACGCATGGGCATGGAGACCGGCGTCGATCTGTTCAAGCTGATGGACGCCGCTGAAGACATCATCGTGCCGATGATGGATCACCTGGTACGCGTCGATCGCGAGTCGCTGACGCTGGGTTTCGCCGGCGTGTATTCCACCTTCCTGCTCCACTCCAAGCGTGCAGCCGAGCGTACTGGCGTGCCGGCGCGCGACATTCTGGTCGAGCTTGGGCGCAAGAAGATGATTGGCGGCCAGGAAGACATGATCATGGATACCGCCATGACCATGGCCAAGGAGCGCGGGCTGATCAAGGACGGCGCAGCCGCTTGAGACCGCTTGCCCCTCGGTGCTAGGGCGCGCCGGGGCCGAGGGGGAGACTGGATCGATACGACGCAAGGTGGAACCAGGCATGAGCTTCGAGAATTGTTCGGAATTGGCGGTCGTCGTTGGCGCGACAGGGGCGTTCGGACAGGAGATTGTCGCGCGCCTTCGTGAGCGACAGCTTGGCGTCATCGCGGTGTCTCGGACGGCGGCGGCGCTGGAAGGCCTTGCAGCCCAGGATGATCGAGTGCGGACCTGCGTCGCGGACATTGCGTCGGACGACGCGATCGAGCGCATCGCCCGTACGCTCGACCGCCCTGTGCGGATGGTGGTGCATGGACCCGGCGTGGCCGTTGCCGGCGGGATCCTGTCCGCGCCGACGGCTGCCGTCGTTGAGGCGGTCAACATCAAGGTCGGAGGCATGCTGAGGCTGGCGCGCGCTGTCGATCAGCGGCTCGTGAAGGGCTCGCGCCTCGTGGCGATCGGCGGGCATTACGGCTTCGAGCCGACCGCCTATGCGGCGGCTGCGGGCATTGCCAACGCTGCGCTGGTGAACCTGATGCGACAGCTCAGTCTTGCCTGTGGGCCGAGGGGCGTTACTGCGCACCTGATCGCACCGGGGCCTGCCGAAACCGAACGGCTGCATCGCGTTGCGGCGGACCGAGCCGCCTTGCTGGGCGTGGCGGTCGAAGAGGTGTTGGCGCAGATGCGGGCCGAGTCCTCCATTGGCGCATTCACGACGCCGGGGCAGGTCGCCTGGGCGGCAGCGATGTTGCTCGACCCCGAAGCGGATGCCATGACCGGCGGAACCTTGATGCTCGACGCGGGGCGCAGGCACGGATTGCCCTGACGCGCGGTGATGATGCGAAGCCGGTCGATTGCGTCGGCTCGAACGGAGGAGAAAAAACGATGCCTGTTGTCAATTTTCACTTGGTGGAAGGCAGGGCTACGCCCGAGCAGGAGGCGGCTTTGCTCAAATCGGCCTCGCGACTCTATTGCGAGGTACTGCGGGCGCCCGTGGATCGGGTTCGTGCCTTCATCACGCACCACGCGCCGCAACGCTTTCTGGTGGCCGGAGAACTGGTCAGCGAGAACAGCCTGCATGCGCCGGTCTTCGATTTCATCGTTCTGGAGGGCAGGCCGCTCGAAGAACGGCAGAGACTGCTCGCCGGGTTTACCGACATCCTCGTCGATGTGCTGGGTGTCGACCGCGAACTCGTGCGCGGGAGCTGCACCCGGGTGCCCCCCGAGGATTGGGCGATTGGCGGCAGGCCTGCCAGTGTGCTGAGAGCTGACGAAGTTCGCGCGAGGGCGGAGCGCGCCTCCAGCGGCGTGGTCTCATGAGTGCCGCAGCGTTCAAGCCGAAGATTGGTGGATGGCCTCAGTGAACATCGGTGAGCTTTCATGCGACACGACATCCTGATTGCGGATACGGGAGAGCACTACCACTGCAGCGATGACGAATCGGTGCTGGAAGGGATGGCGCGTCTGGGACGGCGCGGCATTCCCTTGGGTTGCCGCGGTGGTGGATGCGGCGTGTGCAAGGTACACATCACCGCGGGGCAGTATCATTGCCGCGCCATGAGCAGGCAGCATGTCAGTGTCGACGAGCAGGCGGGTGGTGTCGTACTGGCGTGCCGCGTCCTGCCTGAGAGCGATCTGGTGCTCAGCGTCGTTGGCAAGATGCAGAAAGGGGTGTGCGGTAAGCTTGGCGGGTAACAACGTTGATCGTCCGCCGATGGCGCATCTCCTGCTCCTGCGTCGGCGGTAACGTTGCCCCGGAACGAAAGCGTTCCGGGGTTCTTTTTTGGTGCGCCCGGCAGGGCGCACTCACTTGGAGGTGAAAGTCCTCTACTCGCCCGGCAAGGGGAAGAGTTAGCCGAACGGCAAGGGTGTCGCGGGTAACTGCGAATCTGGAGGAAGCCGAAGGCAAAGCGCTGGCCTGACGAACAGGAAGCGGATACGAGGCGTTACAGCGGGGTGAGGCGGCCAATATCGTCAAAGTCAACTAAGGCTTGAGTCCTATGATCGGCTGTTTCCGAACCAGGACACGATGCCCAAGGGTGGCTTCGGCAATCTGATCGCCTTGCCGTTGCAGAAGTGGCCTCGCGAGCGGGGATGCAGTGTGTTCGTTGATGCCGAGCTGCGGCCGTATCCGGATCAGTGGGCATTTCTCGCGTCCATCCAGCCAATGGCCGCACAGGACATCGAGCCGATCGTCTTGCGGGCCACAGGTGGTGCACATCCGCTGGACGTCACTTTCATCGACGATGAAGATCTGGCCACGCCCTGGAAGCGCGAAAGCACGTCGACCAGACAGTTGCAAGGGCCGATGCCCAAGTCCCTGACGGTGACGCTTGCAAACCTCGTCTATTTTGAGAAGTCGCAGCTGCCGCAAGCCCTGGCCAACCGCCTGATCCGTCTGGCAGCCTTCCAGAATCCGGAGTTCTACAAGGCCCAGGCCATGCGCATGTCCGTATGGGACAAGCCGCGTGTGGTCGGCAATGCGGAAAACTATCCGCAACACATCGCCTTACCCCGGGGCTGCATCGAGGCCGCGCTGGACTTGCTGCGGGAAAACGGTATCTCCTGTGAGCTGCGCGACGAGCGCTTCGGTGGCGAGCCGCTTGAAGTGTCCTTTGCCGGCACCCTGCGCCTGGACCAGGAAGCGGCCGCTTCTGTAATGCGTAACCGTCCGAGCAACCCCGTCCCCCGGCGGTGCCGAGGGCTTCAGAGGTCGACGACGTGCCTGAGCAGTCCGAACGACACGCGCCAGCCGGGCTCGTTTTCGCAATCGACGCTGGCCGTTTTCTGGTTGATGCGCACGATGGTGCCGATGCGCGTCTGCAAGTGGCGGTCCTCGAAGCTGACGCGGTCGCCGACGCGGAAGTCTTCGCGGGTGGGGCGTTGGGCGGGCTTGGCTGTTGGCACCTGAGGCGCGGCGCGGCTGTTGGCAGGGAGTTCGATCGCTGCATAGGGCAGCGTCCAGGTCGCACGGGTGGCGTCATCCTGCACTGTGACCTGAGTGTCCTTCAATAGAGGGGCTTCGGAATGGCTTCGAGCTTCAGTGATTGACTTGGCACTCACGCGGACACGCCGTAGAACAACTGCCACAGCAACTCCTCGACCCGTCGAGCGCCCAACTCGGTCAACGCGACGTCAATAGGCGTGCAATCGCGCAGCATCGGGTGTGGCGCGTGCATGAACGCACGCGCCTCTTCGTCCGAGGCCCAGACGTGAAGCGCGGTTGCGAAAGCGCGTGCCAGACGCTCAGTTTTTTCGGATTCCCCGGAGCTCAGGTGGGCGCTGCGTCGCACGAGCGTAGACTTAGGGACGATGCGATGCAGCAGAGCGTTGCGCTCGTCGGGTCTCAGGCTGACGCGTTCAATGAGGGCTTTTAGTGCCGCACTCGGCAAGCCGTGCGCCACCTGCTCGTCGAGTTCGGCGAAAGAGCGTGGCGTAGGCTCGAGTGCCATGACCGCGCCGATCTGCTCAGGGGTGACAAGAAACATCTCGGGTGCGTGCCTCTGGTTTGACTTGCTGATGCAGCGGGGTGTGGTGGGAATGATGCCCTCTCCTCCAGACGGAGAGCTTGCCGTAATCTAATGAACTTCGGTTGACGGGTGGCACGTGCGGACGCGCCTGTCTGCGGTTCGATCCTAAACCTTCATGGCGAATTGTCGGCAGAGGTGCCTGGCATTAGGGCTCTCTTGACGGGAGTGCGGCCTGCACGTCGTCCAAGGGGCGTCGTGGCGAGAGCCCTGAATGGTCGGGTGCTCGGCACTGTCAGGGCTTGCGTTGGGCGATCGAATGATGAGCGAGCAGGCAGACCTTTTTCCGCGAGCCCCGATCCTCGATTGGCTTCCTGGCGAGACCCTATTCAGTCTTGTCAGCCGCATCCATGGTCTTTGGGGGGCACAGGACGCTGGTCGAACGGCCTCGTTGCTCTTTGGTGACCGTCGTCGCGGCACGCAGCACGATCTGCCTGGTCACCTTGGAGACTTTGTCGCGCGTACCGAAGGGCTCCTGGGCGATGCAGACGCGCTCGCCCGCGAGCGGACTCTTCTGGCTTTCTACCGGCACTTCATGTCCGAGCGTGCCGAGCAGGCCGCCGTGGAGGACATGGTCAGTGGGAATATCGCGCATCTCAAGTTTCGAATGGGATTGCTCACCAGCAGGTTTCGCGCAAATCATCCGCTCAAGGCCTGTGTCGCCTGTATGTCGCGAGACGTCCAGGAGTACGGGTGGGCCTACTGGCACACGAGGCATCAACATCCAGGCGTGTGGTGGTGTCGCGATCACGGCGTCTTTCTCCGCGAGAGCAGGCTGAAGTCCACGGCTTGATCGCTTCGAGTTCGGGCAAGCGCGCCAGCGCCTCGGCTACACGGGCCTCGCGCTCGCGGGCCGCGCGCAGCCGTGCCGCCTGACGAGCCCGATTGGCCTTGCCCGGGTCGGCTTCGAGCTCGGCCTTGAGTTGCTCGACCCGCTCGCGGGCCGCCTCCAGGTAGCCCTCGAGCTTGTCCTCGCGCCGGAACGATCCCGCCCCCGCACTAGCCCGCACCCGCATGCCGTCATGCGCCACCTGGCGCAGCTTCACCACCCCGGCGGCAATGAGCGTTGCCACATTGGCGCTGAGCAACTCGTCGAGCGCCTCGCCGTGATCCTTCCGAAAGTCCGACAGCGTGTGGTAATTGACCTGCACCCCGCCGCACAGCCAACGGTACGCATCATGCGCATCGGTCAGGCGCGCCACCTCGCGCGCGCTGCCCACCCCGTCGAGCGTCGCGTAAAGCCACAGCTACAACAGAATCTCCGGCGCAATCGCCGCCCGACCAACCCCGCCCTCACGCACCCGGATCCGCTCATAGAAGCGCCCCAGATCCTGCCCGGCCACATACGACCACACCAGCCGCGCCCGATGACCTTCCGGCAGCAGCGACTCGAGATCGCTGGCGCGAAACTCCATCTGGGTGCGGTTGGGCAAAATCACGCGTGCGTGAGCTTTCATGGCAGGGTTACGAGATCGTGGCCGGGACGCAAGAATTATACCAAAAGCATTTATCGGAAATCCTCACAGACTCTCAGAGCTTGACGCAGATGTTGCGGGTCTCGGTGTAGAACTCCAGCGAATGAACGCCGCCCTCGCGGCCGATGCCCGATTGCTTGGAGCCGCCGAAGGCGGTGCGCAGGTCGCGCAGGAACCAGCTGTTGATCCAGGTGATGCCGACCTCCACACGCGCCGCGACGCGGTGGGCACGGGACAGGTTCGTCGTCCAGATCGTGGTCGACAACCCGTATTCGTTGTCGTTGGCCAGCGCCACCACCTCGTTCTCGTGGTCGAACGGACGGATGTGGCAGCACGGCCCGAAGATTTCCTCGCGCACGACGGTGGCGGTTTCCGGCAGACCGGTCCAGATCGTCGGTTGCACCCAGGCGCCGTCGGCCAGGTCGGCCGGCACGTCGGGCACGCCGCCACCGGTCACCACGGTGGCGCCCTCTTCCACAGCCTTGCGGTAGTAGGAAAGGACCTTCTGGCGGTGTTCCTGGCTGATGAGCGGGCCGTAATTGGATGCACGGTCGTCCGGACGGCCGAACTTCACGCCTTCGGCCTTCGCCTTCAGCGCCTGCACGAAGCGCTCGAAGATCGGCCGTTCGACGTACACGCGCTCGGTACCCAGGCAGACCTGCCCCGAGTTGAGGAAGGACGAACGGAAGATGCCGTCCACCGCGGCGTCGAAATCGCAGTCGGCGAACACGATGCCGGCATTCTTGCCGCCCAGCTCGAAGGACACGTCGCGCATCCCCTTCGCCGCCGCCTGCATGATGGCCGTTCCGGTGGTGGTCTCGCCGGTGAAGGTGATGGCGTCCACACCGCGGTGCTGGGTCAGGAATTCGCCCGCCGAGTCCGGCCCGAAACCGTGGATGACGTTGAACACGCCTTTCGGCACGCCGACCGCGTTCATCACCTCGCCGAGCAGCGTAGTCGTCAGCGGGGTTTCCTCCGACGGCTTGACCACCACGGTGTTGCCACAGGCTAGCGCCGGACCGACCTTCCACGTCATCAGCAGGAAGGGCGCATTCCAGGGCGAGATCACGCCGACCACGCCCTTGGGCACGCGGATCGAATAGTTCAGCGCACCGCGGCCATCCGGCGTCGGGGTCTGGAAGGATTCGCTCGGCACGTTCTTGACGACGTCGGCGAACACCTTGAAGTTGGCCGCACCGCGCGGGATAAAGGCATGCGTCATCACGTGATGCGGCTGGCCGGTGTCGGCCATTTCGGCCTCGACGAAGTCGTCAAAGCGGCGCGTGATCT
Organism: Thauera sp. K11; assembly: GCF_002354895.1. NCBI lineage: Bacteria > Pseudomonadati > Pseudomonadota > Betaproteobacteria > Rhodocyclales > Zoogloeaceae > Thauera > Thauera sinica. The sequence continues at coordinate 2,455,959 of NZ_CP023439.1, read as the reverse complement.
CGTTGGCTACGCCATACAGCAGCTCGACGCGCTGGTCGGTGCTCAGCCCGCCCCACTCGCCCGTCAGCGCGGCGCGCGCGGCCTTGACCGCGGCATCCACCTCGGGGCGGCCAGCCTCGGCGATCGACGCGATGACGCGGTTGTCGAGCGGCGAACGCTTGTCGAAACGCTTGCCACTCTCGGCGGCGACGAATTCGCCGTTGATGAAGTTCTGGATGGAACGCATGGATCTCCCCCTCCTGGTTGACTCGGTGCAGCCGAAACCGGCGTTTGCAACCGGCGCTCACCGCCGGTCGTCGTGCGACACGGGCAGGTCGCGAAGTACAGATCACAGTCTAGGAAGATCGAGAGATACCATCTAATACTTTCGATCTTTGTTCTCCATACTCTAGAGGTATCAGAAGCCGCCGCGCATCCCGCGACGTGTGCCTCTTCCCCCCGCGGAAGGCTTATGACGCTCGCCAGCCGGCGCCTGCCGATGCAAACCGGCTGCGATAGGCCGCCGGCGTCATCCCCACCTGGGCGCGGAACAGCCGCGTGAAGGAGCTACCGTTGAGGTAGCCGACGAGGGCGGCGATTTCCTCGATGCCGAGCCTGTCGTGGCGCTCAAGGAGCATCCGGGCGGTGTCCACGCGCAGCTTCTGGAGGTAGGCGAGTGGCGTCGTGCCGAGCACGCTGCCGAAGCGCCGGATCAGCGTGCGTTCGCTGACTGCGAGCGCGGCCGCCAGCGCCGGCAGCCTGACCGGTTCCGCAAGGTGCTTCTGCAGCCAGTCCTGGGCGCGCGCGACCATCGGGTCCCCATGTTCAGTTTCCGCCTGCAGCGGCAGGAAGGGCAGTTGGGTCGTCTGGCTGGTGTCGATCAGCATCGTCTTCGCCGTCAGCCCGGCGACGCCCGGCCCGCAGAAGTGCTCCACCATGCGCACCGCCTGCAACAGGTAAGAGGCCGACGCGCCCGCACAGCACAGACGATCCGCTTCGGTCACCATCGCCCGCAGTTGCAAGTCGATACTCGGAAAGCGAGCGCGGAATAGCCGTTCCAGCCACCACGTCGTCGTGGCTGTCCTGCCCCGCAGCAAGCCGGTCTCTGCGAGCACGAAGGTGCCGGTGCAGTTGGCCGCCAGCATTGCGCCGCCTTGCCATTGGGCGCGCAACCACTCGCGATGCGGCGCGGATGCATCCAGCAGGCGCTCGAATGCGGCGCGCCCTGCGTAATACAGCCCAGGAATGAAAACGAGGTCGAACGCTTCATCGGCAAGCGCCGAATCGACACCGAGCGTCAGACCGTTGCAGGCGGTCACCGGCCTGCCGTCGCGTGCGACGAACTGCCAGGCGAACGGTCTGGCCAAAGCAACGCCGCTCATGCGCTGGTGGCGGTGCAGGTGGGCATTGGCGACCTGCAACACGTCGGCGAAGCCCGCGAGACTGGAGGCGTAGCAGCCGTCGAGGGCGAGAATCGCGGCGCGCCGGGGCGGCATCCTCATGTTGGCAGTATCCGCACAAAGATCGTCATTATCGCCAGTACGGGCGCTGCGCACGCCACTCTACAGTGGGGTCATCTTCCATCGCTTCGGAGCCGTCCATGAATGCCCTGATCGTGCATGCCCACAACGAACCCAAGTCCTTCAACACCTCGATGATGAATCTCGCGGTCGAGGTGCTGCAGGGCGAGGGGCACGAAGTCCTCGTCTCCGACCTGTACGAGATGAAATTCAACCCGGTCGCGAGCGCCGACGACTTCCGTGATCGCGCCAACACCGACCACCTTGTGTACGCACTCGAGCAGCGCCATGCCTTCGCCAGCGGCACGTTCGCGCCCGACATCGCCGCCGAACTCGAGAAGATCAAATGGGCCGATCTCGTCATCTTCAACTTCCCGATCTACTGGTACAGCATGCCGGCGATCATGAAGGGCTGGATCGACCGCGTGTTCGTCTCCGGCTACTGCTACGGCGGTACCCGCATCTACGATCGCGGCGGCCTCAGGGGCAAGAAGGCGATGCTCGCGTTTTCGCTCGGCGGCCAGGCACACATGTTCGGCCCGGGCGCGGTACATGGCGAACTCGAGGTGCTGCTGCAGCCCATTCAGCGCGGCATGCTCGGCTATGTCGGCCTGACCGTCCTGCCGCCCTTCGTCGCCTTCCACGTGCCCTACATCAGCGCCGAGGCGCGCCGGGACTGCCTGGAACAGTATCGCGCGCACCTGCTGACGCTCGAACAGCGCGCGCCCCTCGCGTTTCCGTCGCTGGACGATTTCGACGATCGGCTGCAGCCGAAGGTGGTGGCCGCCTCCTGATACGCGTCACGGCGGCACGGTAAGAACGGAAACGGGGGCTTGCGCCCCCGATTCCATTTCTGTCGCACAGTTAGATCGCCTTGAACAGCGGGCTGCGCACTTGCTGGGCGTCAGCCGCCGACAGGAACTTCTCGGTGTAGATGTCGCGCTCGAACAGCCGGCCCTGCATCAGGGTACTGATGCAGGCGTCGATCATGAGCGGCGGACCGCACAGGTAGGCCTTGTGACCGCGGAAGTCGTTGTCGAAGGCGCTCTTTGCCGCTTCATGCACGAAACCGCGAAAGCCCCGCCAGTCCGAAGCCTCTGGCTCGTGCGATAGCGCCGGCACGTAGCGGAAGTTGGGGTGGGCTTCCGCCAGCGCGAGGAACTCCTCGTGGTAGTAGAGCTCCTCACGCGTCCGCTGGCCATAGACCAGCGTGATCGGCAGCTCGAAGCCCTCGCCGAGCAGGTCGAGGATCATCGAGCGCGGGCTCGACAGGCCGGATCCGCCGGCCATGAAGATCACCGGCACCCGCGCCGACTTCTTGACGAAGAAGCGCCCGTAGGGTCCCGAAACGCGGGTTCGCTCGCCCACCTTCATCCGCTCGTGCACATAGCCGGTGCCCTGGCCGCCCGGCACGATGCGGATGTTGAGTTCGATGTCACCCGCCTGCGAAGGCGCACTGGCGATCGAGAACGCCCGGCTGCCGATCCCGTCCGGCAGTTCTAGATTGACGTACTGTCCGGCCTGGAACCGGATTCCCGCCGGCTCATCGAGCTTGATCCAGACGCCCTTGATGGTCGGCGTCAGGGTCTCGATGCGGGTTACCACGCCGTCGAAATCCCGCACCGGCAGGTTCTCGGCGTCGGGATCGTCCTCGATGTCGGCCTCGATCACAAGGTCGCTCTGCGCGGTAGCGCAGCACGCAAGGCACTTCTGCTCGTCGCGCTCGAAATCCATCAGGGCGAAGCTCGACACCGGGCCGTGCTCCACCTCGCCATCGACGACCTGCACCTTGCAGGTCGCGCACAGGCCGTGGCAGCACGCGTGCGGGAGATAAATCCCGGCACGCAGGGCCGCGTCGAGGATGGTCTGGCCATCCTCGATCTCGATCGTCTGACCCAGTGGCTCGATGGTCAGCTCGTAGCTCATCTGCCCTTCTCCCTTAAGCCGCGTCGCGCAGCGTGTTTAGGCCCGGGGTGCGGAAACGCAGCTGTTCCTTGTGGCCAATACCGTTCTCTTCGAGGCTGCGCTCGAAGTCCGGGGTCCACGGCTGGCCAAGCTTCAGCCACTCTACCTTGCCCCAGTCGACCGCAGCCGCATCTGGATCGGGCTGCATCAGGGCGCTCAGCGGGCCGCGGACGAGCTCGCCGAGCTTCATCTGCGGCTCGACGCAGAACATGAACGGTGCGGCGAACAACATGTGGTAGTCCCACGCCACGTAAACGAGTTGCTTGCCATGGAAATTCTCGACGCGGTCGCGCGAGACGCCGACGTATTCCTTCAAGGCTACTACTGCCATCCTGATTCTCCTTTGCGTTCGATTTTCGAGTAGTCGCGGCGGCGACCATCCCTGCCCCGTCACCGCCGCGCTGTCCTTCGGGCTTATTCGTTTGTAGTCGCCAGGCCACGCCAGGCGTCGAAGTTGCGCTGGTCGTTAGAGCCGACGTAGTCGCCGTTGTCGTGACCATCCTTGAGGTTGACCCAGTCCATCCACGCGCCGAGGTCGCCCCGGATCGGGTCCTGGTGCAGCTGCGGCATCGGCAACCAGGCCTGGATGTACTTCTCGGGCTCGTTCTCGAAGATGCTCTGGCAGCCATCGGAGCAGAAATGGTAGCGCTCGCCCTTGTATTCCGCCTCGCGGTGGCAGATCAGGGTCGGATCGTCGGGCTCGGTGAACACGGTGGGCAGCTGGCAGCACTGGCACAGCTTGGGCAGCCCGTAGTTCTTGTACTGGGTGCCGGCTGCGGCGAGCTTCTTGATGTGCTCCCAGCGCGGGCGGTAGTACTTGTCGAAGGTGGTCGGATACTTCTTCGACAGCCAGTCGAGGTCGTCGTCGGACGGGATCCAGCTGTGGAACGAGGTGCCGAAGCTCCACTGGTACAGGCCGAGCATGAACTGGTGCGACATGTGGTCGACCGCCTTCTCGGCGTCGGCCCAGCCCTTGGGCGGACGAATGCCGTAACGGGCGAGGTCGTTGAACAGCGCGGTGCCGTTCTCGTCACCGTAGATGTTCCACGCCTCGCGCCACGACTTCACGCGCTTGGGCAGCATGTAGTCCATCATCGTGCTGACCAGGCCGAGCACGCGGAAGCCGCGCCAGAACCACTTGTCGATCCAGGCCTGCACGATGGGCACGTTGCCCGGATCCTGCTCGAGCATGAACTTGATGCACTCTAGGCCCAGCGTCATGTGGCGCGCCTCGTCCGACTGCGCCGAGAAGCCGAAGGTCACGGTCGCCATGTCGCCGTTGTAGGCCGCGCCCGACATGAAGGGCACGAACAGCAGGTTGGTCAGCACGTACTCGAACGAGAAGCCGATCGCGATCATGAACTCGAACGGCCCGGCGGACATCGCGTCGTCGAAGAACGAACGCGCCACCGAGGTGTACCAGATACGGTCGCGCTGATCGGCGAAGGCGTGGAAGCCGTCGTAATACTTGTTGTAGTTCGACAAGGCGTGAATCTGCGTCTGGGCGTGGCGGATCTCGTCGATTGCCTGCATCTGGCAGGCCACCTGCGTGCCGACACCGGGGAACTCGCGGCCGGCACGGGCGAAGCCCTTGTGCGCGGCGTATTCGCCCGGGCTGATCGCCTGCAGGAAGATCTTCAGCGCCGACAGGTAGCGTGCGTCGGTTAGGTTGAGATGGCCGTTGTTCTGCGCGTGCGCGTCGATGATGGCGTAGAACTTGCGCTCCTTTTCTGCCTGGTACTTCCAGTAGGCGTCCATGGTCAGGCGGAAGGGGTCTTCCCACTTGTCCCAGTCGTGGACCTTGATGCCCTCGTAGTTCACATAGGGAAACAGCGCGTCCTTGCTGTGATAGGTGGGCTCCCAGCCCAGGTCACGCGTGAGCACACGGTAGCGTTCCTTCAGGCCCAGCTTCTTCTTCGCGACTTTCATATCCATGGTGTTGTCCTCGCTCAGCTATTCCAGGTCAGGGTGAACGTGTCGTCGTCTTCGCTCACGTTGCCCGACAGGGTGATCAGGTTGATCTGCAGTTCCTGCAGGTCATATTCGCGGCCGATTTGCTCCTCGATGGTTTCGCGCCGGATGACCAACCGGTTGGGCGCGTCGATCTTGACCATCGCCGGCTGGCGGTTAACAACCGCGTGCGGGTTGTCGATCTGGATCGCCTCGATGATCGGACGGGTTTCTTCGTTGGTCTGAAGGGCAATGAATACGGTGGACATAAGGGTTCCTCAGAGCGCGATGCCGGTTTTCTGGATGCGCGCCTTGAACACCGCGAGCTGTTCGCCGACCGCCTCGTCCGCGTCCGCACCGAGCGCCAGTTCGACGATCGGCAACAGCGCCGACGCGGCACGACTGCTCCAGGACGCGACCCAGCCCTGCAGCACCTCGCGGTTGTGCTCCGACTCCGCTGCCGCGACCTTCAGCACCGCGTCGATCCACTTGCGCGTTTCGACAGCCCAATCGCTCATGAACTGCGTGAGCATCGCGACCGCCGACGCTCCTTTCGCTGACAGGAAGTCATCGACGATGCGTTCATAGACCAGCGGGTACAGCAGCCCATCGAGGGCGACATTCTGCGCCACGAACAGCTCGAACGGATCGCGCACCATCATGCTGTCTTCAACGTAGCGGCGCAGCGGCTGCCACACTGCATCGTTCAACCACGCTTCCTTGCCGGCATCGAGCGCCGCGAGATCGCCGAGCAGCATGCCCAGGCGCGACAGGTACTGGGCAACGCCGAGGTTGTCCATGGCGTGGTACATGCACGGCTGGGTGAAGGTGGTACCGAAGCCGTAGCCGCAGATGAAGGTGTTGTTCTGGTTGGCGCCCCATGCGGCGTGGCGCAGCGGCACCAGCAGCTTCAGCGCAACGTCGCGCAGCTCGGGCGGCAGCATCTCGCCCAGACCGTGCGATTCCACGAACTCGAAATTGGACTCGGCGGTGTCCTGCTGGCGCGCACGCGCCAGCGTATAGGTGCTGTAGTAGAACTGGCGCGGATCCTTCAGCGCGTACCAGTCCTGCATGATGATCTTGCTGATGCTCGGGTCGTAGAGTTGCTGCTCGGGATCCCAGGTAGGCAGGTAGTGCAGGTTCTCGGCCGCCTGGATGTCGTAGCTGCCCTCCTGATAACGCGACGCGGGCTTGTCTCCGAAACGTCGGGCGAGATGGTCGAAGGTGTTGCGCTGCGGTTCGATGCTGACCGTGCGAAGGTCGATTTGCATGTGTGTCTCCTGTGGTGCTCCACCGCCGGCGGAGCACGATTTTGCTTAGCGGAAGCGGGTCTGGGTCGCGTCTGCGAGACGCCAGTTCCAGTCGTCGGGTGTGCCGTCGCCCGCATTCGTGTCTGGGGATGCAAGAAACTCCACCGCGTTGGTCGCGCAGAATTCCGACCGCAAACACTTCGCGGCGCGCGAGGTCAAGCGCCTGATCACGGCCACCCGACGCAGCCGCACGGAGCTGCGCGACAGCTGCCTCATCCTCTTGATGTTCCGCCACGGGCTACGGGTGTCCGAGGCCTGTGCGCTGAAGTTGCACCAGGTTGATCGCCAGAGTCGGGTGCTGCACGTGGCCCGACTTAAGAAGGGGCTGTCCACGATCCGAACCCGCTTCACGGCGACGATCTGCGGGCCAACAAGGCCTGGCTCACCGAGCGGGTGCGCCGTGCGCCGCCAGGCGACACGTCCTTCGTCTCTGAGCGGCGACAGCCGCTCAACCGCCGGACCGCATGAGTCGCGATCCGGCGTTACGGCGAACTGGCTGAGCTGTCCCTCGAGGCGCACCCCGCAGGCTGCGCCACGCTCGCTGCTACGCGCTCGACGAGCAGGGTGTCCGCACCCGGCTCGTCCAGGACTACCTGGGGCATCGCAGCATCCAGCACACCGTGCGCCACGCGGCAACCAACCCGGCGCCGTTCGAGCAGCTGTGGCGGTGAAGATGCCACCTCGGGAGATGCTTTTTAACTATTGTTTGAGTGTATTTATGTCTAGTAAAATGCAACGCGATCCAGAATTTTGCCAGCCTGCAGAGGGGCCTAACAGATGAGCACGCAAACAATCGACAGCGCGATGGCGCGACGCATGGTCGAGGCTAGTGCGATCCATGGCGCTTCCATCATCGGCCGACCCGGCGGGTGGTCGGTCATGCTCAAGCTGGGCAAGGTAGAGAAACTGCTCGGCACCCAACGCACCGACAAGCCCAGGATGTGGCGCAGCCTGGATACCTGCATGGACTATCTGCGCAACGAGCTGCACATCGTTCGCGTCGACCTGCTCGACGCCACCCACTACAGCGATGGCGACGCCAGCCGCCGACCGCGGCAGGATGCCTCCGAACGCATGAAGCGCGCCCATGAGGCCGCTGCCTATGATGCGTGGTTCCGCGAGCAGGTGCAGGCGAGCATCGACGATCCCCGGCCGAGCATTTCCGACGACGAGGCTCGCGCCCGCTTCGCGAACCGGAAGACTGCGCTTCGACGGCGCGCCCAATGACGAAGCTCGTCTGGCGGCCGATGGCCATGGCCGACCGCGAGGCCATCATTGACTACATCGGGGCGGATAACCCGGTCGCTGCGATCGAGTTGGATGACGCATTCGAAGAAAAGGCCGAACTCGCCCGGCAGCGGCCAACCTTGTACCGACTTGGGCGGATAGCCGGTACCCGTGAAATCGTCGTCCGCCCAAGCTATGTCATGGTCTATCGCATCGAGGACGAGGGCGGCACCGTGGCCGTGATGCGCGTTCTTCATGCTGCGCAACAGTGGCCGCCGCCCGAGTATGGGGTCGATGGGTGATTCGTCTGCTCTTGCCGCCCTCCAGTCGGAGAACGCTCGCCTGATCGCGTTGCTAGACGCGCATGGCATCGAGTGGAGGCTGCCTCAGTCGACCGCCGTGGTAGCTCGAGAGCCGGAGACTGCGAAACTTTCCACCACGGCGAAAATCGCGCTGTTCCGCCGCCTTTTTCGCGGGCGCACAGATGTCTATCCGGTCCGCTGGGAAGGGAAAGCGTCGGGCAAGGCGGGCTACGCCCCGGCCTGTGCCAACGAGTGGCGCGCTGGAGTTTGCGACAAGCCGCGCATCAAATGTGGCGATTGCAACAACCGCCTGCTGATCCCGCTCTCCGATGCGGTGATCTACGACCATCTTGCTGGCGAGCATACGGTCGGTGTCTATCCTCTCCTGGAGGATGACACGTGCTGTTTTCTTGCGGTCGATTTTGACGAGGCGGATTGGCGTGACGACGCGCGCGCCTTCATGCAGTCGTGCGAGGAGTTGGGTGTTCCGGCCGCTCTGGAAATCTCGCGATCAGGCAAAGGTGCGCATGCGTGGGTATTCTTTGCCAATCGCGTTTCTGCCCGTGATGCCCGGCGCTTGGGCACGGCTATCATCAGCCATACCTGTTCGCGGACTCGTCAACTAAGGCTGGAGTCCTATGATCGGCTGTTTCCGAACCAGGACACGATGCCCAAGGGTGGCTTCGGCAATCTGATCGCCTTGCCGTTGCAGAAGTGGCCTCGCGAGCGGGGATGCAGTGTGTTCGTTGATGCCGAGCTGCGGCCGTATCCGGATCAGTGGGCATTTCTCGCGTCCATCCAGCCAATGGCCGCACAGGACATTGAGCCGATCTTGTTGCGGGCCACAGGTGGTGCACATCCGCTGGACGTCACTTTCATCGACGATGAAAACCTGGCCACGCCTTGGAAGCGCGAAAGCACGTCGACCAGACAGTTGCAAGGGCCGATGCCCAAGTCTCTGACCGTGACGCTGGCCAACCTCGTCTATTTTGAGAAGTCGCAACTGCCGCAAGCCCTGGCCAACCGCCTGATCCGTCTGGCAGCCTTCCAGAATCCGGAGTTCTACAAGGCCCAGGCCATGCGCATGTCCGTATGGAACAAGCCGCGTGTGGTCGGCAATGCGGAGAACTATCCTCAACACATCGCCTTACCCCGGGGCTGCATCGAGGCCGCGCTGGACTTGCTGCGGGAAAACGGTATCTCCTGTGAGCTGTGCGACGAGCGCTTCGGTGGCGAGCCGCTTGAAGTGTCCTTTGCCGGCACCCTGCGCCTGGACCAGGAAGCGGCCGCTTCTGTAATGCTGCATCACGACACGGGCGTGCTGTGTGCTCCCACAGCCTTCGGCAAGACGGTGACTGCCGCAGCGATGATTGCGCGCCGGGGCGTGAACACCTTGGTCCTGGTTCATCGAACTGAACTGCTCAAGCAATGGCAGGAACGTTTGCAGGCCTTCTTGGGCGTTGGCAAAGGCGTGGTTGGCACGATCGGTGGCGGTAAGACGAAGCCTACCGGCAAGATCGACATCGCGGTGATGCAGTCCCTCTCGCGCCAAGGTGAAGTCAATCCCTTGGTGGAAAACTATGGCCAGGTGATCGTGGATGAATGCCATCACGTCGGCGCGGTGTCTTTCGACGCCATCTTGAAGCGGACAAAGGCCAGGTACGTACTGGGCCTGACGGCGACACCGATTCGTCGCGACGGTTTGCAACCGATCATTTTCATGCAGTGTGGGCCGATCCGATACACGGCGGCTACGCCGGCCGGTGCGCCTCACGATCTGGAAGTGGTGCCGCGCACCCGGTCTGCAAAGATTGATCTGCCAGCCGAAGCGGGTATCCAGGACGTGTTCCGGCATCTCGCCAACGACCACGCACGGACCAAGGCCATCGCAGAAGAGGTCAAGAGTGTTTATGAGCAGGGTCGTAAGGTGCTCGTCCTGACTGAGCGTACCGAGCACCTTGACTCGATCAAGGCCGCTCTGGGGGATCTGATCCCGGTGCCGTACGTGTTGCACGGCCGTATGTCGAAGAAACAGCGAGCCGGGATACTGGCTGATCTGGAAGAGCTGTTGCCTGATGCACCTCGAATCCTGCTGGCAACCGGTAAACTCGTCGGTGAAGGCTTCGATCACCCGCCACTCGATACATTGGTGCTGGCCATGCCCGTCTCCTGGAAGGGCACGCTGCAGCAGTACGCGGGGCGTCTGCACAGGGAGCACGCGAGTAAGACTAACGTGCGGATCATAGATTTCGTCGACACGGACCACCCGGCGCTGCTCCGGATGTGGGACAAGCGCCAGCGTGGCTATAGGGCGATGGGATACAAGATCGGTGGGGATCAGGCGTCGTTCGTTGACGAGCGATCGAACCCGAAGAGACCATGTGAGTAGCGACCCCGCAGTTCGGTTCGCAGCGAGATCGTGACGCGACTCCCGGGCTTCGAAGTTGGAGCGGAGGTGCGGCTGATGCCGTCGAAGCGCTGCGAAAACGGTCGCCGAGCAGTTTTCGACTTTAGCCCGGGGTAGCGACGGATCTGATCGTCTTGAAACCCAGGAAAATCAGGCTCCTGAGTTTTCGACTTTAATTGCTGAGAACACGAGGCCCTGGCTATTGACCCCAATGACCGCTTGGAACGTCAGGCTACAGCCGGACCCGACCCCGTTGCCGACGTTCGGGATCGAAAGCTACCGTTCGCCGCTTGAAATGAATATTTCAGGGACGATTAGAGTAGCCGTAGGCAGGTACCACCTCGGCCACCACACGAAGGCAGGCCTCGGCTGCACTACCGGCAGTGGCGAGCACAGCAGATGCGCAGTGCCGTGGGGCCTGGGCTCAGCGCTTGCGCCACACGCTCGCCAGCCAGGGCTGTTGCTCGATGGGTAGGCCCGACGGACGGTAGAAGTGTTCCAACTCGTCGAAGCCGGCGGCCATCACCAAGGCACGCCACGTTGGCCAGTCGTGAAATGCGCCGTAACGCTCACCGTTCCAGCCCTCCTGGCCATCGCCGCGCGGGTTGGAGCTGAACAGCACCCCGCCCGGCCGCAGGCAGGTCTGTAGTTGTCGCAGCACCTGCGGCAGTAGCTGACTGGGCACGTGGAACAGCACGGCATTGGCAAATACACCGTCGTAGCGCTGGGCGGGCAGCTCGAGGTGCATGAAGCTCTGCTCCAGCACCTCGCAGCCGCTGTGGGCGCGCGCCAGCGCCGCCGCGCTGGGCGCGCCCTCCAAGCCTACGGCGCGATGGCCCAGCGCCTTGAAGGTGTGCAGGTCGCGCCCGGGCCCGCAGCCGAAATCCAGCAGATCAAAGGGCGGTGACCCGGGAATGTGCTTCAGGAGCGCCGCGATGTTCTGGCTGACATCGTGGTCGCGCGTGCCTTCCCAGTAGCTCTGGGCGTGCTGTTCGTAGTGCGCCAGGGTGCGTGTGGCAATGTTTTGCAGGTCTTCGGAACTCAGTGGCATGCCGTATTATTTCATAAGGCTTCGTCCTGATCCGGAACACCGGTCACCCACAATGGTCTCTCATCGAGTTCAGACCGTTACAGGATGCGCTCTCAAGCCAGGAGTCGCTGCTCGTTGAGCACCAGCGCGACCACCAAGCCGCGCTGAAAGGCCGCTTCGGAGCGCGCTGGCGGAATCACGCTGCCGACCATCAAGCGACGTAGCGGCCGAGAAATTTCGGGCAACGCAAACGGCGGGTAACCTATCCGGGACCGGTCGGCTGCCCATCATCGGACTTAGACAAGTCCTCGGCCTTATGTGGAGCTCCACATAAGGCCGACAAGCACCCGTTGGAAGAGTACAGTCCGTGTCGTACCTTGAAGCCTCCCCCTGATAGCATTCGATCACTAGTCAGTCGCGGAAACGTCGGCGGCAGAATCAGTCCGGCGCAACTATTCTGTGATGACTGTAAGCAATTCCCGACTATTGTGTGACGGTTTGAACAAGGAAGCACACAATAGTCACGTAAGCATCTGAATCTACGAGAGGACTGAATCGCCTATTATGAAGTCCTACAACTGCAGCGGCCGCGCAGAGCGCGCCCACTGATCCAAGCCATCCTTCTCGAAGAGCCACTTCTTCCCGATCTTCTTGGCGGGAATACGCCCCTCCCGGGCCAGCGCGTACAGCGCGGTCTTACCCATGCCCAGATAGATCGCGGTTTCTTCTAACGAAAGCCAGGATTCGGATTCAGCCATGTTCACCACCATTCGATGGCAAATGATAGCAAACGACAGGTAGAGTGGCAAGCAGCGCAAGAAGGAAGCTGCGCAAAGCGAGCGGTTTCCCGCCTTGCTGCGGATCGCCTGTGCAGGCCGGGTGATCCCACCGCCCCGAACCAACGAGTGCCCCGTGCCACCGAGCCGGATACGAGGTCACGCCCCATTGGCAGCTCATGGGCAGATACGCTGACCGTCACGCGGCGCGCCGCTTCCCTCTGCGACCGGCCGCTTGCCAGCCAACAGCTAACGTCCGACGCCGCTGAGACCAACACCGCTTTCGCTGCATTGCAGCCGAACCGCCCGCTCGGTCGAATGACGACAGCGTGGTGGGTGTCGAGTGCTCAGGTCGCCGGACCGACTGATCAGTTGAATCAGATCGCACCTGACAGCACCGAAGCGCGTGGTCGCCGTTGTGGAAGACTGAATCCTGGGCATTGGGTGAGCCAGGCCGGCGGCTACCGGCCCAGGTACACCGCAGTGATCTGCTCCCTCTCGTGCCCCAGTTCTTCGCTGATCGTGAGCCGCGCTTCGCGGTCGGCCGCGCGCTCCGAGGGCGTGAGATCTCTCGAACGCGGCCCGCCGGCCGCCGGCGCGGACCATCCGGTCAGCTCGCGGTAGCGGGTCTGCGCGTACTGGTGGCGATGGCCGTGGATGCGGTGCGCGCCGGCCGCCGCGCACTGATACTCGAAGCGGCGCAACTGCTCGACGTAGCTTCGCTCGGCCGGGATGAGGCTGCCCCTGCCGGCCAGTGCCTTGGCCTCGTCGAGTACCTGGCGCTGCTCCGCGTTGCGGATCGGGATCTCGCGCGGCCGCCCACCCTTGGTCCAGGTGTCCTTGAGTGCCAGCCGGTCACCGCGGTCGGCCCACTCTGGGCGGATCTTGATCGACTCGCCGCGCCGCAGCCCGAAGGCTGCCTGCAGCCGCAGCGACATCGCCGTGTACGGATCCGTGATCCTGGCGAGCTCGCCGCCGGTCAGTTGCCGCGCCTTGCTGACATTGGTGACGTACTGCCGGTTGCCGATGCCGTAGTAGTCGTTGTCGCGGGCGATGACGTTCTGTTTGCCGATCTTCTCGGCCCACCATCGCAGCTCCGCCATCCGGTTCTTGATCGTGCCCACGGCGAGGCCTTCCGACTGCCATCGCTCCACCAAGCCCTCGACGTGCTTGGGCTTGAGGCTTGTTGCGGCCAAGTGCCGGTACCCGAGGTAATGAAGCTGGTTCGCCACCAGGTCAAGCACGCGTTCGCGATCGCGCTGCGTCGCGAAGCTGCCGTCGCGGTTGCGCCGGCACAGCTGCTTCAGCTCGTAGTTCAGGTTGCGCATTCGGTTGCTGCTGTCGGTCTCCGTCGTCGGTTCGGTCGGCTGCCCCTGAGGGCGGTTCGGGTTCGTTGTCGCTGGTGTGTATTCGGTCAGGTCAGTGTTTCTGTCCGTCCCGAACGCCTGGGCGTTGCGGGAACCACGAGGGACACGGGACACCACTCCCGTTTCGTGCCGAGTTACTGCTGGCCGCCGCGGCACGCGGCATTGGCGTCGATGGCGCTTCCTGCGGGAAGGCGATCCATTGGGTGAGCCATTGCCCCAAGGCTCTGGGTGCGCCGGTTGGCGCCATGGCTGACATGGCCCGCGGGGAGCGGGCGGGTGCAGACCGCGTTGCACGGTCCGAGGTTTTGACGCGCCCGGGAGCCCGTCACGTGGGGTCGTCACTTGCGACGGCCCCGGCAAAACGCCCGTGCGCTGGGGCAGCGTGCGCGTCGTCACTACTGGCTGGCGCCGCGTAGTGACGACGCGGTTGGCGCAGAGGTGCTGGGGCAGGGCGCGGGCGTGATTGCAGCAGTTGCGTCTCGGCTGATGCCGCTACGGTCCCGCATGCTCGATTGGGGCAGGGCAGACGCTTCGTCTCCGAAGCCTGACGCGTATCTCCAGACCTTGCGGCCGCCGGTTTTCAGGAGATGAGCCCGGCGTATGCGCCCACGGATGCGGGCAGGGGCGATGCGATGTCGGGCATCAGCCGGGCTGACACAGCCAGCGCAATCGGGAACGATGCTGCGCCAACGCTTTCCGGACCGCAACCGCAATGGTCGACTGCGGCAGGCACACGTCGGCCAGGCAGTCGCCAACGTCGTCAGCACTGCGGACGGCCGGACAGCCCTCGATTCGTGCAGGCGGCTTACCCACCGCCGCGCGAGTCTTGCGTTTGAGGCGCCGATCGCGCGGCCGTGGATAAGCCTCCCAGACCTTCGCGCTACGCGATCGTCCTACCTCCGCGCTTCATCCCCTTGGGTGCAGCACGGGTGATTGCGAACAGATCGTCAGGGCATGAGATCCCCGGGTGATGGCGACATAGAGATTCCGCGCATCCAAGGCGCCCGCGTCGAGGACCACAGCTACTTCTGCTTCTAGCCCCTTCAACAAGAGAGTGCTGCCGACGGCGCGCTTCGGCAGTGGTCGCCCAACAAGTCGGTACTGCTCGCGGGTTCGGATGGCGGCATCGTGGAACGACAACCCGTCAGTGCCACCGCAGAGCTGGAGAGCCTTGATGCAGGCCCTCATGACCGCTGGGCGGTGCGTTCTCACGCCCCCCTCCCGGCCGATTTCGACCAGCAGATCTATTGCGGCACGATAAGAAGGGGCTCGAACGAATCCAAGGGCGGCCCTCTCGGCGTCCGTAGGCGGATTGCGCGCCGTGCCCCTGATCAGCGACTGGACGCGCCGCAATAGGTCGGCGGCACCTACGTTGGTCATCATTCCCTGGGCGAACTCTGCAAGGCGCTCCAATGCATCGGGGGCTGCAAGGTCGAACGTTCGCGCGAAGGAGATCAGGTCTCTAAGGTCCACAGCTTCGACCGTAACGGCGCCTGGTGTCTGGCTGGCGAACTGCCGTTGGCTGTCGGGTTTCGTGCTATCGCCGATGATCAGAACGCAGCCATCGCCGTTTGGCGGTCGCACGCGCGCCGCGACCAGTCGTCTCTGGTGATCCTCGGTGCCGTCGAGTTCCACCCACTTCACAGCGGCAGGTGCCATGCGGATGTCAATGGGCTCGCCGCGCAAAAGCTTTCCGCGCACGTCGAGTAACCACCTTCCCATCGGCTCAGCGTCGGCGTTGATCCATCGCCATGGCGTATCAAGTTCCCCGACTAGCGGGAAATATGCGCAAACCTGCTCATGCCATTTCGCGAGATTGTCGGTCCCGAACCCGAAGATGGCCTGCATCGGGTCGCCGAGCACGCAGGTTGGCAAGGCCTGCGCAGCGTATGCGACGAGGGCGTGCTGACGGATTGAGCAGTCCTGATACTCATCCACGATGAGGCGCGCATAGCTGGCCGCCAGGACATCGTTCACGTGTCCCGCTTTTAGCAGATTGATCGCTGCGACACGAATATTCGGATAGTCCGCACCAGGATTGGCCAACCGTAGGAGGGCGGGGTCATGGGCGCTCCGCGCTGGAAACGTCGAGATCAGCCGCATAGCCCAACCGTCGATGGTAGTAAGCCGGTAAGCCGTAGGCGGAACTCCGGCGCGGTCGAGGCGCCCCCGCAGGGCTACGACGCCCGCGTTGGTGTGTGTCAATACGAGGATCGGCTTAGCACCGGCATGGCGAGTGATGGCCTCAGCGATCAGGTGGGTCTTGCCGCAGCCCGCAGGCGCGGTCACCGTGCCCCGGTCGATTGCCAGGAGATCAATCTCATTCGCTGGCATTACCTGCCCACGTGAAGATCGCTTCAAGGAGTGCCCTGAATCCCGCTTCCGTGTTCGCCAGGTCCGGGCCGACGATGTCCCGGGCGACTTCCTCCATCCAGGTCACGGACTTGAACCACCCCGCTTTCCTTGTTCTCGCAGCTTTGCCGAGAATCAGACGACTTTCCATCGTGATGCCGTCGATCAGCTGCTCCACTTGAATGGCGTTCAGATCCTTTGAGTTCTTCGAGGCTGATCTAATGTGATCGTTGATCAATTCATTGCCGTGCAGCTCGACGGCGCGATCGATTAGCTTGATAACGGCAGCCTCTGACAAGCTTGAGAACAGCTCATCCTCCAGCGTCCGCCCGTTGCGCCAAGTGAACACGTCGCCGCCGTCTGCCACAAGCGCCGCTTCTACACCTTCGGTCGGCTTCTGGTCGTCGTCCCTGACGACGGCGACGCGATATCCCAAAGCACGGAGAGCGGCGGCACGTTTGAACGGCCTATCAGCCTCACCACCGCCGCAGTCGACCAGGGTCGTCCCTCGGGCAAAGATGGCGCGGTGGCCGTTGGCTGTTCGATACTGATCAAGGCCCCGCACTAGCCCGACCTCGCTCGCACCTTCGCACACGATGACCGACAGGGCGAGAAAGGCGTCGGGGTAAAGGCGGATCGTGCTTTGGATGTCATCCGCCGCGCCGACGGCGAGCACGTCGTGCTTGCCGGCTGACGGTCGCGTGACGAACAGCTGACTCCCGGTCAACTCCTGTAGCGCGACAGGCGAGTGAGTCGTCATGAAGACTTGAAGCGGAGGCGGGGTTTCCTTGGCGCCAAGCGAGCCAAGAAGGCGGATGATTCGGTGCGGTTCAAGCCCATGCTCGAGCTCGTCAATCAAGATCGTCCTCGAATGCGCCGCGGCCTTTCGTTGAAGGCCCGCAATGAGCAGTCGGGTCGACCCAGTACCCATTCCTCTTAGCGGTATGCCCTCTTCATCGTGCAATGAGATGGTTCCACCGCCAAAGGACACCGAGTGAGCATCCAGCATGGCCTTGATGTTCTCGCCAATCGGAATGCCAAGCTCTTTCGCCGTGGTTGCGACGATTCTCAACGTTTCGTCGAGCTGGCCCTGCACTTCGTTGCCGAAGGCCGCGCGGGCGTCGCGCGCGGCTTTTGCGAGGGCGGCCGATGCGTCAGCGCGTTGCTCCGAAACGCGGTTCAACACTGAACCGCGTCGCCAGCCGAGGTGGTAATCAGCCATCACACCGATGCGCGTGGGCGCAAGTCGAACGCGATCACCCCAACTGAGACTCCGCTCCAGCCCCTGTGCTTCGGCTCGCTCAGAGACCAATTTCCATGTGGGCTCTAGGTCGCTTGCGACTGTGAGCCTGACCGTTAACACGGTTTCGGCGTCCTTCTCCGGCTCGTCTTCGATCGTTCCGGAGAGCGGGTCAAAGCCTCTGACGTACATGCCATAGGCTTCGAAGTTCTTTAGGCTGTCATCGAGTTCGCCAATAGTCACTGAGATGACGATGGGGGTTGCGACGTCCAACTGATAAAAATCAGCATCAGTGAACTGCAGGTTCCGCCGTGCGCCGAGGCAGAGATCGATAGCGTCGAGTATGGATGACTTTCCGCTGTCGCCGGGACCGATGAGACAGTTGATCCCGGAACTCGGGCACCACGCGAGTTCCCGAATCCCTCTGAAGTGTCTGATCTCCACTTTGCGTATTCTCGGCATCAGCGCACCTCGAAATTCCTCGCCACGATCGTCCGAGAAAGCAGCTCTCGCGGCACGCAGTCGGCAAATTTGATGGCCTCGTGGAAGGCCGCGATCTCGTCTCCCGTCAGGTCGATGCGTTCAGGCAGCGTGGCCGGCAGGGCCGCAATAGGTGCCTGCACGCTCAAGGCATCGAAGCGAATCTTTGCGTTGCCGATCGATGCCTGGCGAGCCAAGGTGCGGTTCGCTCGCGTGCCGGCAAACGTCCAGGTTTGCGCGGGCGCGCCGTCGGACCGAGACATCACGAAGTTCGTTCCCGAGGACATCGGTATCTCCTCGGCCAGCGTCTCCAATGCTGTTCGTGCGCGCCGAGACAAAGCAACGGTGGACGAGGCGCCGTTCGCGAGCACCGTGCGGATGCCCTGACACACCTCGCGGCCCAGGCTGCGTGCGCCACCCATCCAGCGCGCTTTGCCTCCGCCGGCGGCTGGCTCCAGCCACACGATCCGCTTCGACCAGTCGACGTCGGTGACGCGCCAGCTTCTGCCAGCCAGCAAGAGCAGACGTTCGTCGCGCTCGCCGGTCAACACCGTCGGGTCGATGTAGCCGACTTCGGCGGCGCCGTGCCGGCCGGTCAGCAGTTGGGAGCCGCTGAAGGACGCAAGCAGATCGCGGTAGTGGCCGCGCGCGTAATCGCTCTCGGTCTGCGGACCCACCCGCACCACGCCCTCGGAGCGATCCAGGAACTGCTGTGCCACCAGGTGCTCGACGAGCACTTCAATGTCCCCGATGTGCAGTTCGGGGAACGACCCGTGGAGCAGGTCGACCAACTCCCGCGTCGGGAGCTCGCCTCGCTCGAGGCTCAGAACCAACGCCTGTTGCGCGACGATGTGCCATGGCTCTGCAGGCGGCACGGCCGCCTCGACCCAGGCCTCGGACCACTTCTGCGTCACGCCAAGGGCCAGGAGGAAGGCGTTGTCGTTCGTCGTCAGGAAGAGGCAGTTGCGACGGCCACCGGTCCGCCGGCCCGTGCGGCCCATTCGCTGGAGGAACGAAGAGACGCTCGATGGCGAGTCGATCTGGACCACGCGATCGAGATCGCCCACGTCGATGCCGAGCTCCAGCGTCGACGTGGCGACGATGACGCAATCCCGCTCCTCGGAGAACGCAGCCTCGGCCTGCCGTCGTTCCGACAAGCTGAGCGAAGCATGGCTGACGAAAGTCCGGATCGAATGGGTCCGCAACATGCTGCTCAGTTGCTCGGCGCTGCTGCGGGAGTCGCAGAAGACCAGCCGCTTCTCACCGCGGTGCAGCCGCGCGATCACTGTGGCGGCGTTTTCGAGCGAGCCCACGTGGTCGATGGTCACGTCGGCGTCGGTGCTGACGCTCGCACTGCCGACGACGCTTCTGCTTCCGATGGGTGCCAACCAGGCCAGCAGCTCGCTCGGGTTGCTGACCGTCGCCGACAGGCCGATGCGCTGTAGCGGTCGCTCCAAATACTGGTCCAGCCTGTGCAGCACCGATCGCAGGTGCCAGCCGCGGTCGTCGCCCGCGAACGCGTGCAGCTCGTCGACGATCACCGCCTGCACATTGCCGAACCATGCAGGCCGATCGACCCTTGCAGAGATGAGCATGGCCTCGACAGATTCGGGCGTCGTGAGCAGGATGTCAGGCGCATCCTTGAGCGCTCGGTTCTTGCGCGACTGCGAGATGTCCCCGTGCCAGACCTCGACGCGGCGTCCCACGAGGCCGGCGTAATGCGAGAGCCTGGGCTCCAGGTTGTTCAGCAGTGCCTTGATCGGGCAGACATAGAGAACGCTCGTCCCTGGCCAGGCCTCGACGAGCATCCTCGACAGGATCGGGATCGCCGCCGCTTCCGTCTTGCCGCCGGCGGTCGGCGCGAGCAGCAGGCAATGAGTTCCCGCGTGAATCGGCGCGATCGCCGCCAGCTGGGTCGGGCGCAGCGTGCTCCAGCCCAGCGTGTTGACGACGTGGTACTGCAAGGAAGGGTGCAGTTGCTCGAATTCGCTCATGGCAGCTCGATGTCGTCCACCGACGTGGCGCTTGCGGCCGCCCGTTCGACCACCGACATCTCGCTCTCGGCCAGCGTCAGGGTGTAGTGCCGGCGTGGATCGAAGTCCTCGTGCAGATCGACACGATCCAGAATGTCGGCGACGAGTTTCTTCAAGAACAACCGCGGCGCCACGCCGATCTTGCCGCCCAAGCCGCCGGCCACAGCGCGGGCCAGCGTGTCGAGGTAGTTGTCGTCCACGACACTGCGCAGGCGCTGCTCGTGGGGGCGGCCTTCGGCGTAGATGTCTCGGACGCGTCGTCCCACGGCCAGCAGGGCCGTATGGTCGAAGGGTGCCAGGCGGATCTGGACCGCCCGGGGGTTGTCGAAGCGACGGTCGGTGCCGAAGTCGACGTGCAAACGTTGGGCCAGCGGCGCGAGGCGCTGCACGCCCTGGGGGCCGTCGAAGAACGCCGGTGTCCCCGTGACGACCAGATAGAGGCCCGGATACCGCCCCGCATCGATCTCGTCGATCCATTGCCTGAGCGCGTTCAGGCCCTTCTCGCGGGTGTCGGTGCGCATGCGCTGCAGCGTTTCCACCTCGTCCAGCACCATGACCAGACCGGAGTAGCCGCTGTCGCGCAGGATGGTGAGCAGGCCCACCAGGAAGTTCGTGGCGCCGAAATGATCGAGGTCACCCTTGATGCCTGCTGCGCGCTTGACGCTGGCTGCCACGTTCGGCTGCCCCGCCAGCCAGCTGATGAGACCATCCGCCAACATGCCATCCCCGGCCGCCAGAGCGCGCCGGTAGGTGCGCAGCACGGCAGAGAACGCGGGGGCAGTCTTGCTGATGGCGGCGATGCGCGCCTCCATCAGCGCATCGGTGCGCGACAGCAGCTCCTCGGCGTCGTTGGGATCGACCGACGCGTCGGCCAGAACGTCCTGCTCCAGTGCGTAGAACCAGCCATCGACGACACCGCGGAAAGCGCCGCTGGCGCTGTCTGCCGTGCCCAGGTGTTCGACGAGTCGGCGATAGACCGTCTCCAGGCGGTGCAGCGGCGTTTCGGTTTCATTGATCTGGACTTCCGTCGCCGCAAAGCCGCGGGCGCGCGCCCGCTCCTGCAGCCAACGCCCGAAGAAGGTCTTGCCGGTGCCGTACTCGCCGCGTACGGCCTTGAATCCGCCGCGGCCGGCGGCGACCGTGGCGAGCTCCTCGTCGAGAGTGGGCGCGAACGATTCGATGCCCACTGCGAGCGCGTCCAGGCCGCTGCTCGGCACGGTGCCGCGACGCAGGGCACCGACGATGTCTTCCCGCCGCGCGGCGCTGATCATCGTTGACTCCCTGGGCCGCCGACGCGGAACTGCTGGTGCAACAGCGCGATGTTCAACTCCACGGTTCCGGCCGCCTCATCGATGACCAGCACCGGGGCCTGGTCCACGTTCAACATCCGCCTGACCGCGCTCAGCATGCCGCCCAGGCGGATCTCCGGCAGTGAGAGCCGCTGGGCCAGCGCAGCGCGCGAGAGCTTGCCCCCACGCTCAGAGAGCGCGGTCAGCAGCGCTCGCATCTTCTCGTCTGGGAGTGCAACCCGCGCAGCCAGTTGCCTTTGCGACGCGTAGATCGTTCCGCTCAGCAGGGCGCTGATCCAGTCTGGAGCGGCCGGCGCCGGTGCGGTCGGCAACTCGGTCTCCTCGAAGAGCTGAGGCTGACCCACCTGCGCGGTCGGCTTGCGGCCAGCGGGTCGCACAGGTTGTGCGAGCGCGGGCTTGGCTTCTTTCGATTTCGGGATCGGCGGCAGCTCCCACCACTCGGGCTGAGCAGGCGGTGCGGGCGTCCATCCGGGCAGGTTCATGCCCAGGGGCACCATCACGGCGAGCGGCACCGTCACCTCCTGGGGTGACAGCCCACCGTGGTAGCCGTTCTTGCGCCCGCCGTATCGAGTGCTTTCTCCCCAGAGGCACACGACCGTGTTCGAGCCATCGCTTGTCACCACGCGCCCGCCGCTCACCGTCACCTCGTGCGGCGCGCGGCTGTCCGTGCCCGGGCGCCAGCGATCGCTCTCGCTGCCGTGACTCACTTGGGTCGTGCCGTCTTCCAGCAGGTGTCCATGGTCGGCGGTGATCACCACCACGCGCCTTGCTTCCCGCGCTTCACGCAGCAGAGGCAGCAGCAGCCGCAGGTCTTCGAGCGTCCAGCGCTGATGCAGCTGGTCGGGGCCACTCAGGTGATCGTCGACCGCGTTGTAGACCACGCCGATCACGCGCTGATGAGGGTCCGCGATTGCCGCGCGCACCTCGGGGGCCAGGTTGGTCGCGTCGGCCAGATCGCCCTTGTGGAACAACCGGGGCGGTGCTCCGGCGCGGCTGTGCGCAAGCAGCGCCGCATGCGAAGCGAATCCCGATCGCTCCTGCGCGGCGGCTCCCAGCGTGAGCCGCCCACAAAGCAGGCTGGTACGACTGACCTCGGTGACGGTGGGCAGCGCCGCCACCCCGACGAGAGGCTGCCCGAGGTCGCTCGGCACCATCTCGGCCCAGCCATGGCTCGCGCTGCGCGCGAACAGTTCCCGGAAGATGCTGATGCTCAGGCCATCCATCACCAGCAGCAAGGTCGGATGGGCGGCAGCGATTGGCGCCACGACGTGCTCGACTACGGATTCGACCGGCACCAGGCGCCCGTCGATGGACGGCTTGTTCGCGTTCCACTCGATCAACGCCTGGGCGAATGGCTTGGCGAACTTGTTCCGCCGCGCGATCAGCGCTTCGCGGCACGCGCCGTAGGCCTGCGACAGCTCCGGAATCTCGTCGCCGCCGAGCAGACGGAAACGTGCCCAGTCCACGAAGGCGCCTTCGTCCGACTGCCAGGCCACGGCACTCGGCAGCGCCGCCACTGATCGGGGCGCGGTCAACAGCCAGCGGGCAAGACGGCGCGCCATCCCCACGCGCTCAGCGCGCGGCGGCTGGGCCGCCATCAACGTGTGTCTGAGCACGCGGTCGGCCTGCAGCTCCACCTGGGCCAGGTTGGCCTCGGTGGGCTCGGCCACATGCGCCGACAGGGCGAGCGCGAAGTCCTGCATCCGCTGATCCAGCGCAGCGGGAAGCAGATCGCTCAAGTGCGCGAACTCGGCGACGCGCAGGTCCCGCAGCAAGGCATCTGCACGGTCGAGCGTGGCGCGCGCGGTCTCCAACCCGGCTGCCCGCACCACTTGCTCTGCGGCGCGCGCCCAGGCCCGGCCTTCCGGCACGCCGATGTGCTTGTCGTTGACGAACCGCTCAAGGCGGATGGCAGCCTGGCCCAGCGCAGCCTGTCCTTCGCCTTCCGGTGCGAAGACCACGCCGCAAACCAGCCCCAGTGGCAAGGCGTCCGCCGTGCGACCGGCCTCGACGCAGCCCAGGACCATTTCCCCAGCGCTGCCGGCCGCCTCCGAAAGCCAGCGCATCACGTCCGCTCTGGCGGCGGCGGGCAGCTGATCCAGCGTAGCGTCGGCGCCGGTGGTCATCGACCAGGTCAGCAGAGAAACGGCGTCCGGGCGAGCCGCTGGGATCCGAAGAAACCGTTGCAGCACTTCCTGCCACGCCGTCTCCAGGCCGAGAAAGCCATTGGCCACGGGCGGGTAGGGGCCCTGAGCCGCGCCGTCGATCAGGCACTGCGGCATCCAGGCGAAGCGCCCCAGCCGGGCGTCGGTCTCCTTGGCCTGGAACAGTTGACGGACGATGTCCCAGCCCTCGGGCTGAAACACCCGCGCGCGCGCCAGGCGCGCCGCGATGTCCTCGGCGATCTCATGTGTCGCCAACGGTGTGAGGACCACCAGCCCCGCCGTTGCCGTGTCATGCTGCTCCACATCGCACAGCGCCTCGCGGATGGCCAGCGACGACTCGCACCACCGCAGCGCGAACTGCCGGCCGCGCTGGTTCAGCGTCTCGGGCCATGGCTGACGGGCTCTCGCCCGAATTGCCAAGGCCACGGTGGATGGATCGCTCGCCAGCACCCGCTCGAGCTGCGCCGCGATCTGCGGGGTCGACAAGCTCATAGCTTGGTGCCCTTGCGCTCCAGCCGCCAGCTGAGCGTCAGTTCCAGATCGCGGTCGCGTGCGATGCGCGCCTTCAGGTCATCCAGCTCCGCTACTGCGGCGGCGCCGGTCAGATGAAGCGCCTGTTTCTCTTCCACCACCTCCGGGCCGTTGTAGCCCGGCGCGGGTGGCAAGACCGGGGGCAGTGGCGTGGCTGGAGCAGTCCCACCGGGTGCGACCGGTGCAGGTGCGGGTGGCTGCGCGGGCGCAGCGGCCGCGAGCAACTGCATGGCGTCTCGTTCGAGCTCTGCCAGCCGCGACTTGAGCGGGACGACATGCTCGTCGGCGGTCAGTACCTCCGCGAGGCGAGTCATGATGCCGGCCGCTGCATCGCGTCGATGGTCCCCGAGATCGCGCACCACGTCGAACAACTGCCAGTTGCCGTTGGTGAGCGCGTCGGCGCACGCCTGCGCCTGGCCGAGGGTACGGCTCACCGCCGCCTCTGAGGTATTCAGGGTCGCGGTGGCCAGCGATGTCACGACATCGCCTTCCGCGGCCTGCGTGAGCGTGGCCAGCAGCGCTTGCGCAGATTCCGCCGACTGCTGCCGGGCACCGGTGGCGCCCGCTGCATAGCGGTTCGATCGGTCACGGACCTGTGCGACTAGCCGGCCCACTGCTTCGCGCTTGCCGCTGGCCGCTTGCTTCACGTCATCGACCAGGCGGCCGACGTTGGCCGCATTGAGCGTCTGCGCGAGCGTCAGGCCGAAAAGGCTGGAGGCCCGTTGCAGCGCCGTCTGCCAGTCGGCGGCGTTGGGCAGCGCCTGTTCCTTCAACTCCATGTCGTCGGACAGGCTGTCGATGGTGGGCTCGACTGGCCCGCCCCGCAGCGTGAAGCGGCGGTTGGTGGACGCGGCATACGCCAGGATGATCAGGTTCTGCAGCTCGATCGGCAGTCCCATCGGCACCGGGGTGTCGATCCAGCGGCGCAGCTTGGCCACCGTGATCGGTCCGCCGCCGTCGCGCGCGTGGCTCTGCCCGAATCGCGACTGCCAGTGGGGCTCGATCAGCAGGTGGGTCTCGCCCATCTGCCCGAGCTGGCAGGGGTTCACCACGGCGCGTACCAGCTTGCGTGTCGAGCTGTCTTGCACGAGCCCGCGCTGGCCAGGCGATTCGATGGCCTTCTGCACTTCGGGCCAGACCTTCTTAATGACGCTGGCCTTGATCTCGGTGTCGAACTCGGGATGCGCCGGGTACTGGTGGGCAAACAGCTGGCCCAGCAGGCTCTCGAAGGCGCTGCGGAAGTCGGCACCCACGGGAGGGCGCGGCGACAGCGTCGGGTCCAGCGACTGGAACTGCTGGTCTGCCGTGAGCGGATTGCTCACCGCGTCCCGCGGCTCGGTGCTGATACCGTAAGCCACTTCGAGTTGCGAACGGAGCTTGATCCGCAGCTGGTCGAGCTGATTCCTGGCCAGCGCCTTGGCCTGCACGCGGTCGACGAACGACAGGTGCGCAGCGTAGTTGTCGAAGCGGTCGCCTTGCAGGATGTAGTCGAGCACGACCAGGCGGCCGAGGTCGGCCAGCGCCTTGTTGCTGAGGAAGGAGGGCAGCCACACGAGCGTCCGCGTGTCGCCGCCGCGGTACGCGCCCAGGCGCGCCAGATCATCCGCCGGGCCGAAGTTCGCGTCGTCGAACGGAAAGTCAATCACCACCGACCAGGCGCCCGATCGGCCACGCAGGCGGTCGTCGGTCATCTCGCGGACGTTCTCGTACAGCAGCTCGACCTCACGCCGCGTGCCGCGCCAGACAAACTCGTAGGTCGTGAACAACCCGCCGGCGTCCTGAATGCCCAGCTGCTCGAACAGGGTCTCGCGGATCTTCTTGCGCCGATTGCCGGCGTTGTCGTTGGCCTCGGCCGCACGCAGGATCGGCTCGATGTCGACGCCGGTGACCTGGATCGAGATCACCGGGTTCTGGTCCTCGGTGATCTTGATCTCGCCGATCTCGCTGGCCCAGTCGCGGCACTTTCGCAACACGTCCTGCGCCTCGCGCCCGGGGATGGGTGAGCGGAAGGTGCCGTGGTTCAGCGCGGCCAGTCGCTGCGCAGTCAGGCCCTTGAGCGATTCCACCTCGGGCACCAGCGCGCCGAGCAGCAGTGTCTTGAGCAGCCGCGCGTCGTTGCGCAGGTTCTTGGCCGCCGTCGGGTCCGCCTGGCCGAGCTTGATGGCCTCCCAGGTGACCCCGTGGTGGCGCTCCAGCATGGGCAGAAGCCGCTGGTTGTACAGGCGCTTCGCGTTGTCGAAGTGAAGGCGCATGCCTTCCGAGAACGGTTCGTCGCCTTCGGCGATGGCGTCGTACAGGTCGCCTACCGGGATCAGTTGCCCGAGCTCCAGGTCCGCCCGACGGTCCACCAGCAACTGCAGCATCAGCTTCAGCGCGGTGCGCTCGCGCTGCAGCGCCGCCGAGACGGCGATCAGCGTCTGCACGAGCGCCGGGCTGAACGGATAGACCTTGCGGAACATCTCCCGGTCGGCCGTGGTGGTGAGCAAGGTGTCGAGCACGTCCTTGCGCATCTTCATCACGTCGTCGAACGTGGTCTGCAGCGTCTGCCGTGCGGCTTCGTCCACCGGGCGCAGCACGCGCTTCTCGGCGATGGCCGGCAGGTTGCGGTCTTCCAGCGTGATGCGGTGGAAGCGCGCTTCCCAGTGCTTGAGCACATCGCTGAACTGCAACTGCACCGAGCCGGCGAGGTTCTCGCCTACCAGGTCGCGCAGGTCGCGCTGGCGCGCGACGAAGCTGATCAGCGGCACGGGCCGATCCGCGTTGGTGGCCTCCACCAGCTTCACCAGCTTCGTGCCCTCGCGGCTGACGAAGTTGACGTCGGCGGCATGACTCGCAAGCCAGAGCACCAGCTCGTCCAGGAACAGGATGACCGCGTCGTAGCCCAGCGCCTGGGCGTGGCGGCTCATGATGCTGAGCCCATCGTCGAGCGAGACGAACGACTCGCCGCTGCCGGCCAGGCTGCGGTAGGCCGAGAAGTACTGCGTGATCAGGTCGCCGACGAGGCGCGAACGCTCCTCGCCATTGGGCGGCTCCAGCATGGCCGCTTCGAAGCTGGCAGCATCCCAGCCGCTCTCGAACTCGCCCCAGCCGCCACCGCCACCGCCGCCGGCAGCGCCCTTGTTCAACTGGGCGAAGAAGGGCTCATCGCCCATGCGCTCGCGCAGTTCGCGCGCATCCTTGAACAGGCCCTCGGCCAGGTAGAAACCGGGCACCGGCGCCTCAGGGTGCTTCTTGCGCACGAACTCGGCGTACTGGCCGAGGATGGCCGACTCCATGTCTCGCGCGCCGATCATGTGATACGGGACCAGCAGGAACTTGCGCCCATGCGTCCAGCTGTGGCGCGCCACGACATCGGCCAACTCGGGAATCGAGCGTGCCTGCGTGTTGCCGGCCAGCAGCAGGTTGAGCACCGCCATGAAGTGGCTCTTGCCGGAGCCGAAGCTGCCGTGCAGGTAGGCGGCCTTGCTGCTCGCCGTCTGCACGGCCTGCTGGATGAAGCCCAGGGCGTTGCTGAACGCATCGACCAGCTGCGGCGTCACCACGTAGTCGCGCAGCGTCTGCTCCGGCTCGGTGACCCCCTTGGTGAGCTGCAGGACGAAGTCGCCCTGATGCACGCGCTCGGGGATAGTGATCAGGTCTTTCAGCAGCGGCATCAGTGAACTCCTTCCCAAGCCCTCGTTGCGACCGACGAGGGCTTCTTTGGTCTCTTCGCTTGTGGCAATCGGATACGGGCTGTCATGACGGCTGTGCAGCTTTCTTCCGGCCGCGCTTCGCCGCCGTGACAACCGGCTTCCACGCACGGAGGTCGTCAAGGGTGAACGCGAGCGCGCGAGCTTCTTCGTTGACGAAGCCCCGGTAGTACGTGCCCATGCGCTCGCCGTACGCGGGGTCGATCTCGTTGTGCCACTGCTCCAGCCAGGGCACCAGTTCCAGCAGGCCGGCGAGCAGCGGTTGCAGGCGCGCAGGCTCCCAGCCCTCGTTCTCCTTCATCTCCAGGTAGTAGGCTGCCAGGGCGGTGGCCTGCTGCAGATGGTTCCACCCCGCCCAGGCGATGGGTAGGCTGGTATCGGCGCCGCGTTCGCAGCCGGGGTAGCTGACCCAGCGCTCCTTGGGCACGTCCAGACCGCCGCGCAGGCGCCAGAGGTCGGCCTTCAGGAAGTCCTTGCTCTGGTACTTGGGCGGCACCGGGATCTTGCCGACCTTCTCGCCGGCGTCCTCGCGCCGCTGCAGCGCCCAGGTGTCTTCCCACTGCGCGCGCTTGCGCAGACCCGTGTCGGCGTAGCGCAGCACGGGCAGAAAGGGCATAGATTCGCCGGCGACGAGCTCGGCGACGACTTGGGTGGCTTCGAAGCCCGAGTGGCCGGCGTACAGCTCGGCGACCTGCATGAAACCGGCGTCCGAGCGCACCTTGTCGGCCAGCCGGTTGACAGTAGTGAGTTGGGGCGGTTGGTCAGCGCTGGCGGGCCACAGGTGCGCGCCCTCTAGCCGGTCGAGCAGCCAATTGCGAAGCGCAGCGCGCTCCAGTTCTTCCCACGACGAGGTGTTCCAGCGGCGCTTGTACTCAGATCGCTCGATCAGGCCGATGTTGCGGTCGCGCTCGATCAGCTCGATGCGGCGCTGGACAACCTGCCGGTAGTCTTCGGGCCAGTACGAGGGGATGTCGGTGATCGGCTTCGAGCCGTGGCGCACGAACCAGGCGGTTGCTTCTTGACCGGCGGCCACGCGTCGAGCCAACACGATCTCAAAGGCGCGCTCACCCAAGGAAATCTCGGGCGGGGTGGCACATTCGACGCCGGCCGCCACTTTGCCTGGCGGCAGCAGGCCGTACAGGCCATAACACTTCCAGTCCAGTTCCTCCTGCAATGCGATCATCTGCGCGCGTAGCGACGCGGCGCGCGCTCGGGCCGCGTCGAGCGCGGCGCGTCCGGGTAGCGCGGTATCGTTGACAGCTGCCTCCAACAACGCGGCGGGTAGTGTCGCGGCGAGCATGGTGGCGAGTGTGTCGAGTTTGCGACCCAGCTCGATCGGGCGTTGGGCGGTGAGCGGAAAGTCCTTCAAGCCCGTACTCGTGTACTCGTAGAAGTCCTCAAAGGCATCCGTGCGCTGACGAGCGCCGTGCTGGTCTACCGTACTGCCCTTGTTGTGGAAGACTTGCTTCATCCAGAAGCAGGCGGCGGAGGAGTTGAGAAGCCCGAGCTGTCCCAGGTGGTCTTCCTCGCTCGCTCCCGCCGGTAGCTTGATGACAGGCGCCGATTGCTTGAACACCTTGCCGCCCCGGTCAACTACGAAGTGGTTGTGCGTGGCAACGAAGGCGAAGGCAATGCCAATGCGCGCCTTGAACCGCTCAGGAAAGAACATCGAGTGCTCGTACCACCGAAGCCCTCGATCCTCGATGTAGTTGCCGAAGTCGCGCCGCTCTCTCAAAGTTCGTCTATAGGTCCAGAAGTGCTGTTCAAGCTGCCGAGGAAGTGCGTCAAGGACTTGGCATGTCGACTGGTCATATGGGAACAGCGACTGCAACTGCGCCTCGAGTTGAAAATCCCGAATCCATTCACCTTCCACGAGGCCAACTGCGACGTTGCTGAGGCCTTTCCGCTTCGTCCAATCGGGAGGTACAAAGAACACGTTGTCCTCGCCGGTGTGGGTGGTACGGCCAATGACGTCGATGAGTGAGCCAAGACTCGCAGCGGCGGACTCGTTCAGGTGTTCAAGTAGTTCGCTGGCGCCTCCTCCTCCGATGCTCCATGGATGAGTAGCAAAGGTCGCTCTTGGCATGTCCGTCACGCTAACGAACTCGCTCTCCGATCCTGCGCGGTCCACCTGAGCGACGATCGCTGACCACACTTGCCCCTTCGCAGGGTCGTCGGGCGTGCTGGGCTCGCCCTTGATGCCCATCACCGCACGCACGCCGTCACCAACCGGCCCCCGGTGTCGGCCAAACAGGACTACCGTCGGCGTGCCATGCCCCGGGATATAGGCGCCTGCGGTGTCGATGACGTGCGTCAGATCCAACCGCGGCAGTACCTCTTCAATGAGCTTGCTGCCGAACTCGCGCTTCATGAAGCTGTTTGCCGTGATCAGGCCGACGAAGCCCGCCGGTCGCCCGTTGCCCGTGAGCGCCAGATCGAAGAAGCGCTCAGTGAACGGCGCGCCGAGCGAGTACTTCATGTGACAGCTGGCGTAGCGCTGCCGGTAGGCAGCATTTAGCGCGGCGTCCTTGACGACAATGTAGGGCGGGTTGCCCACCACGGCGTGGTATTGCCGGCCGAGGATGCGCTGCACCTCGGCCAGATCCTCGCTCGCATACGCGTGCGCCAGGCCCGTACCCGCGTAGTGCTCGGCGCCCTCGAACATTCCCTCTGTCGCTGTCATGCCGAAGCGCTTGCCGTGCAGCAGGCTATCGCCGATGGCGACGTTCAGCTTGAAGTCGGGCGCTTCGGTCAGACGATGGACACCGCTGACCTTGAGCGCCGCCACCAGCAGCCGGAAGCGCGAGATCGCGACCGCGAACGGATTGAGGTCCACGCCTGCGACGGCGTCCAGCGCCCGCTGCGCGATGTCGCGCGGGTTGCGCGCCGGTTCGTGTCGGACCCATTCGTCGACCAGTCGGCGAAAGCCGCCCAGCAGGAAGTGGCCTGACCCGCAGGTGGGATCGATCATCCGCACGTCGCGGAAGCCGAACTCGCGGATCGCCGGCGTCAGCGTGCGGTCGAGGATGAATTCCTCGACGAACTCCGGCGTCTGCAGCAGCGCGTAGCGCTTGCGCGTGGCTTCCGACAGGTCCTGGTACAGATCGCCAAGGAAGCGCGTGTTCCAGTCGGGGTCGGTGAAGTCGTGCGCCAGCGTGCCGGTGTTCGGGTCCACCTGTTGCCAGAACTGGCGTAGCGCCATCGCCGCGTCGCCGCTGATGCCTAGGCGGAAGACCGGGTTATGCGCCTCGTCGAAGAAGGTGTGCAGGCCTGGCAGCGTGCCGGCCTCGCGGAAGCACGCGAGCAGGTAGTCGCGGTCGCTCTCCAGCGGCCTCTCGCGGAAGTAGGCCTCGTGCCGGTCGCGCGCCAGCGCCAGTCGGTCCGACTCCGGCGTGCCGCCCAGCCAGGGGCGCTCGACCAGTTCGTTGTCCTCGATGAAGCGCAGGAACACGCAGCTCAACAGCCAGTGCACGCCCGCCTGCGTGATGACCTGGTCGGCCCAGCTCTCGAAGGTCTCTGCCGTGCGCTCGGCGTCGCGCGCCGCCTGCCATTCGGCCTGCAGGCCGGCCTTCAGCTCGGCCACCTCAGCGATGCGCTGGCGCAGGTCGTCTTCGAGGCGCTTGAGCAGGCGGGTCAGGTCCGCGAGCAGTTGGGGGGCGTTGATCACTGAGCTGTTCTTTCCGTTGTGGCGTTCGGCATGGCGGCGGTGTGGGTCTACGGGGCGACGCTCGCCCGGTGCTTGTTCTCCACCCAGGCCTGTGCCAGCGCCAACGTGCGGGTGTTCTGGATGTTGTTCACGATCGGCACCGCGACGCCATCGATGACCGGCAGGCCCTGGTGCGTCGTGGGCAGCAGCAACCACACACTGGGCGTGTGGCCTGGACGACCGGCGTGCTCCTCGACCTCGGTGATCAGCGTCATCAGGTCGTAGCGGGCGAGCAGGCCGGCACTGACCAGCAGGATCGGCGCCGTGCCTTGCAGCAGCGTGGCGCGAAGCGTGGGCAGCGCTCTTTGCACGAGCCGCTGCAGGTTGATCCAGTGGCGGCTGCCTCGGTCCGCGGCGTCGGCCTCGAGGACGATATTCCAGTCGACACGGGCGGCCGTTGCCTGCTCACGCAATGCGCCCAGCAGCAGCGCGTCGAAGTTCACGCGCTGCAGTGGAGCGGGCTTGGTGCCAGGCTGCCCGAAGCGGTGCAGCAGTTCAGCTTCTGCCCGGCGCGCGATGCGCGGGTGAACGGTCAGCACCAGAAGGCCACCTTGTTGAAGGCTTCGGGTGAGTCGCTCTTCGACGGCGGTGGCGTCGGCCAGCTCGGCACCGGCGCCGTCGCCGGCGGCCCGCAGGGTGAGCTCGGTGGTGTGACGAGAAAACACCGTGGTGGTGCCGGCCGTCTGCGCGCTGCCCAAGGTGGAGAGCCGGTACGCGCCGGCGCCTTCCGCGGCAGACGGGTCCCAAGTCAGCGGCGCGCCGGCCTCTTCGAGCAGGCGGTCCAGGTCCGGGCGGCCCGGCAACGCTGCGGCCTCGGGGTAGCGACCGCGCACGCGGTCCTGGATCTCGCGCAGGCGCAATTGCGGCGCGCCGATCAGCGCACCCAACGACTGGCGCAGGGCCTGCAACGGCGCCATGCCGCGGGGGTAGATCTCCTGGCGGCTCGACAAGGCCGCCTTTCGCGACGCCGAGGCGGCCAGACGCAGCAGCCGGGTGGGGGTCAGCGCTGCCGTGGGGGCGCCTTCAGCGGCCAGCGCAGGGGGCAGGGGAACGCCTTCCAGCGTTTCGAGCACGCGGGGTGGCGGGAGCAAGGGGTCTGCGAGGGCGCACGCGTCTGCTGCGGCGCCGAGCTGCCGGGCGTAGTCCGCCCAGGCCGAGGCGCTGGCAATCAACGCACAGGGTTGATGGTCGAACGCCTCGAATCGCGGCTGGTCGAGGTGCGACTCCGCTTCGACCGCGGCCCGCAGCACGGCGGTGGCCTGGCGCAGCCGCTCCGCGTCGTCCTGTGCCGCGCAGCCGCGCAGTGCGAGCAGGGCCATGGCGCTCTCGTGCGCGCTCATCACCTGGCCCTGGCTGCGCAGCAGGGTGTCGAGCTGCTGGCGCAGCTCGGTGAAGGCGGGGTTCTTGAGCCAGCGTTCGCGGGCCTTGATGAGCGCGGCGGTCAGCGTGCCCCGGTCGACCTGATTGGCCTGTGCCGACTCGCCAAGGTTGGGCCAGGTGCCGGCCTGCACGCTGTCGTCCAGCCCGAGGTAGTGGGCGAGGGCGGCTTCCTCCGGGCGGTCATCGCCGGCGGGGCGGCGCGGCAGCAACTGAGCGGCCAGTTCGTTGACGCTGACGGCGCCGCCGACTTCCTCGTCCGCGTCGTGCGCAGTGCTGCGGCCCTGTGTGAGGTCGGGACGCAGGCGGGCCAGTTCCTTGGCGGTGAGACGAATCTCCTTGCGGATCTTGTCGCCCACGCCGCGCAGGTAGCGGAATCGGATGCGATCGACGGCCAGCAACTCGCGGGCGTTGTGGATGCCCATGCGCTCCAGGATGTCCTGCGCTTCCAGGCTGTAGCCCAGCTCGGCCATCGTGGTGAGCGGCGTGGCCGTCATGGCGATGGCCGCCAGGCCCTCCGCTGCGCCAGTCTCGCCCGGATGAACCGTCTGGCGAGCGGCAAAGATCGCGCGCCAGGCGCGCAGCATGTCTTCGGCGTTGTCGAAGCGCTCGCGGTAGTCGCGCTTCAGGGCCTTCGAGAAGAACGCGGTGAAGCCTTCGCGCGTGACCGGGTCGAAGACGTCGCTCTCGATGGTGGCCTCGACGTCGAGCATGGCCGGCGAGGTCTGGCCGTCGCCCCAGACCGGCGGCTGGCCGACCGCCATCTCGTAGAGCGTGACGGCCAGCGCGAAGCGCTCGGCGTACAGGTCCCAGCGCGGCGGGCGGCGCAGTGACAGGAACGGGTCGAGGTAAGGGTGCGTGCCGGCCGTGATGTTGTCGGCCGGCGTGCGGCACAGCGAGAAGTCGAACAGCACGAGCTGCAGCTTGCCGGTGCGGTTCTCGGCGATGCCGATGTTCTCGGGCTTGATGTCGCGATGGGCCACACCTTCGGCTTCGAGGTGGTTCACCGCTTCGATCAGCTCCTCGCCGAAGCGCTGGAGCATGTCGAGCGACAGGCGCCCCTCTTCCTTGAGCTTCTCGGCCATCGTGCGGCTACCGGCGCTCTTGAGCAACAGCGCCGTGCGGCCGGCGACCGTAAGCGTCTCGCGGTGGGCGACGATGTTCTGGTGATGCAGCCGCGCAAGGACCTCGCCTTCTGCGGCCAGACGGTCGTTGTGCGCGACGTCGCAGGCGACCTTGAGAACGTGCTCTTCGTCGCTGCCGTCCTTGCGCACCAGCAGCGCGTCGCTGGAGGAGCCGCGCCCCATGCGCTTGATGACAGTGAAGCCGCCGTCCAGGCGATCGCCCGCGCTGGCGACGCTGGGGTCGACAGTGGCTTCCGGGTCGGGGGTGGTGAGCTCGTCCTCGACGCGATCCAGGTCATCGAGGAAGTCCTGAACCGTGTCGTAGCGGGCGAGCACGTCGGGGCAGGTGGCGAACTGGATCAGTTCCTGCTGCCGGGCGCCGCAGCCGTCCATCACGTCCGACAGGCGCAGCCCCTGGCCAACGCGCAGCTTCTCTGCCAGGTCGAGCACCGATTCGGCGGGTGGCTGGCCGCTGAAGAGTTGGTAGGCAATGCAGCCGAGCGAGAACACATCCAGGCTCGGGCCATGGGCAGGGTCGGCGCGGGTCGTCTCCGGGGCGAGGTAGATCATCCCGGGGTCTTCGACATAGTCCTCGACGTGCTGGGTGCCGGTCGTGCGGTGAACGGTGTACGGCGACGCGGACTCACCGACGTTGCGCGACGCGGTCTGCCAGTTCATCAGCCGCAGGTGCAACGCACCGCTGCCGATGCCATGAACGAGGATGCTCTGCGGCCCCAGGGCGCGGTGGTACAAGCGCTTCGAGTGGGCGTACTTCAGCGTCTCGGCGATGTCGCGCACGAGCTGCAGGCGTTGCGTGACCGAGAGATCCTTGCCGTGGTCGCGCAGCAGGTGATCCAGGCGCATGGCCTTGGGGTCGTGATCGAAGATCAGCGCCGGGCCGAGTTCTGTCTCCTTGTAGTCCTTGACCTTCAGGATGCCGGGGTGATCGATGCCTTCGAGGATCTCGAACTCGCGTCGGGCCTGGCGCACGCGTGTGGCACGGGCCTCGGGGGTGGAGGCGGAAGCGACCGTGTAGATGCGGACGCGGCGATGAACCGTGTCGATGCTGACGTGCTGGGCTTCCCAGTCCTGGAACCCTTCACCCTCGGACAGCAGCTTGCCCAGTCGGTAGTCGCCCACCTGGCGGTGCTTGTTGGAGGGGCGGATGCCGGCCTCAGTGAGGCCGCGAGCGATGGCGCGCGCCTGCTGCGAATCGACGGTGGTCACCGATCGGTTGGTGACGCCGTTGGCCAGCGCCCCGACGATCCCCGGGTCGTCCAGGGCACCGGGTCGGCCACGCTGGAAGGTGGCCGACTTGGCCAGCCCTTCGAGCCGACAGGACAGGCTGGTGGACGAGAGAAAGATCGCTGGCTCGACGAAGGGCAGGCGGATCTTGGCCTTGGTGATGGCCGGCTGCCGCTTGAGCAGGCTGGCCAGGCGCTTGGCTTTCCGGTTCGCGAGGATGACCGGGTTGTCGACCGTGGTCGATCGGCCATCGGTGGTCCAGGTCCAGCTGTGCACGTCGCCGGTCAGCACGCCCGGGCGGCTCTTGATCTCGACGAGGAACAGACCCGCCGGCGAGAGCACCAGGGCATCGACTTCGCTGACCTTGCCTTCGTCGTCGATGAACTCGAAGTTGGTCCAGACGTGCCAGGGGTCGCGGTCGGGCAGTTGGCTTCGAAGCCAGTCGAGCGCCTCGCGCTCCCACGCGAAGTTGGACTCGGCGATGACGTGCCAGCGGGCGGCGCCGAGCGTCACGGATTCACCTCGCGACCGTCCTGAACGTACTCGAACAGGTCGCCGACCTGGCAGTTGAACAGCCGGCAGAGCTGCTCGATGGCCGGGAGATCGACCCGCGTGGTCGTCTCCTTGTAGAGCGCGGTGATCGTGCTGCGATTCAGCCCCGTACGCCGCGAAACGTCCGCGATGCGAAGCTTGTCTCGGCCCATGAGTGTGGAGAGGTGGCAGCGGATCATTTTCAACCGTCCGGGGTGCTGCGTAGAATAGCAGAATACTCTGCAACGCATAACCCGTAATCGTTTTCGCCGGAGCTCTGGCCGCACGAACCTGGCCGATCGCTCCGCGATCGATTACCTTTCGTCCATGTCCGCTGACAGCCGATCGCTCCGAAACCGGTGGTCCGACTTCTTCGGCAGCCTGCGCACGCAGATCAGCGCAGCCTTTGCCGTCGGGCTGCCCGCAGACGACGCGCGCGCGCCCGTTGAATCGGGCGCGGGTCAGGAAGGCGACGACGAACTGGGGCCGGCGCGATCGGCCGCCCGCGATTCGGCGGGTCGATTGAGGAATGACGCGCCGGGCTACATGACGCGCAACGGCCTCGGGAGCCTCGAGGTCGGCGCGTTCAGGGATCGAACCGGCGATTAGCTCAGCGCTTGCCGGGCTTGCCGCCCTGGTCGGTTCGTGGGCGACCGTCGGTTTCTGCCGTGGCCGGCTTCGCTGGGGTCTCGGGGTTCGGCGGCGGGCCCATCACGGGCACGCCATCTTTGCCGAAGTGCCATTCGCCGATCGGCTCGACCTTGGGCGGTGTGCCGAGGTTGGGCTGACTCGCGTTGGCGCCGACCGTATCCCAGACCGCTCGGTTCCCGCCGTGGTTGCGGCTGATCTTGCCCGCTCGCACCGAGGCCTTGTAGTCCTCGCTGAGTGTTCCGGCGTCCTGCGCGAGCTGGGTGCGACCCTTGACGATCCTGTTTCTTGCTTCGGCCTCGCCGACGCTGGCGCGGCCGGACACGTCATTGGCCACGGGTTGGCCGGGAACGGCACGCTGTCGAGTCTGGCGCGCGCGGATCTCGGCTTCGTTGGTCGCGCTCTGTTGGCGGAGCGTGCTGCCGTCCGCCGTGCGCGCACTGTCGTCGTACTGCTCCCTGAGCGTTGAATCGGGCCAGCCCATGGCTTCCGGTAGCGGCCGCGACGGACCGAGCGGACTGTCGCTGGGCACGTAGCCCGTTGCCGAGCTTCCGCCGCGGGCGTAGGAGTAGGCGATCTCGGTTACCGCGCGCTGCAACTTGATCGGGTCTTCCTCGCGCAACAACCCGCGCTCGGCGAGACGCCGCGCCGCGTAGTTGGTGAAGTCGGTCTGCGTGCCGCTGCTCCATTCGCGCATGAACTGCGCGGTGCGGGCAAGTTCGCGCGCACGACCATAGGCGCTATCGCTGGAAGTCTGCCGCTCGCTGGCTTCACGGAAGGACGAGTCGTAGTCGGCGGTGGACGTCGTGCGATTCCCGCGGGCCCATTGATAGGCCTCCGAGGCGCGGAAGTCCTTGATCAGCGCGCTCGCCTCCGTGAGCTGCGCGTTCTCGACCGCTCTGCGTGCGAAGTCGTAGGCGCTCTGAAGCATCTGCTGATCGACAGCTCGGCCTTCGGCCCTGGCGTCGGCACCAATTTCCGTCAAGGGAATCTTCGCGCCGATCGAAGCCGCGGCCGTGACGGTCTTGCCGACGGTGGAGTCGTCGCTCAGGCCCAGCCGGCGATTCACGTCGCGGGCCACCGAGTTGAGAGTCTGGAACTGCGTGCTGGTCGAGCCGCCGTCGGACGTGCTCGTGGCGCCCGATCTCTGCTGCGAGCGCTCGTAACTTTCCTGGATGCCGAGTGCTCGGCTCAGCGCCGTGGCCTGGCTGCGCTGCATGGCCTCGCGCTCGGTGCGCGCCAGCGTCTCGGCTTCGCGCGCGCTCTCGCCCAAGGCGTTCGCCTGCCGTTCGCTAAAGGTGAACGTGCTGGCCAGCCGGCTCAGACTGGCCTGGTAGCGGAACACGCCGGCATCCGGGCCGCTGCCCTGGATAGTGGTGCCGTAGGCATCGCTGGTGGTCGACATGAAGGCGGACGATCGTGTGGGAGCCAGCTGTTGCTGATCCATCGAGACCGCGTTCTGGGTGATGCTGCCCTTCGAAGTGGCTGCGGCTTCGCTGGATGCCGCCGACTGGACAGCGCCGACGCCGGTCACCGCCTGGAACGCGACTTCGCCGCCCTTGATGATGGCGGTGGCGATGATGGGGATCGAGATCACCATGTAGCCGGCGATGGCCTGGTCGGAGACCGCGCCGCTGTAGATGCTGGCGGCGGTTTCGAGCGCCAAGCCCTGGGCGGCCGTTCCCATCTTCGCCGCGGCTTCGAGGTTGCGCGCGCTGGCCAGCGTGGCCACGTAGTTGAGGATCGCGTAGAGCGGAGGCCAGAGCTGGATCCACACCAGGCTCATCGCAAAGCTCTTGATGGCCATCGCGAGGCCGCGGCCCTGTGCCAGCAGGAACAACAGGAACACGAACGGGAACACCGCGTAGATGACGGCTTCGATCACGTTCCTGACCAGCGGCAGCGCCTGTTCAGCGATCTTGCCCATGGTGAGGAACGCGGAGTTCACCGACGCGGTGGCGTTGGCGCGCGCGGTGGCGATCATCAGCGCGGCCGGGTCGTTGAGCTTCTGGCCGGCGAGGCTGCGGCTGTCCTGCACCAGGTTGATCATGATGTTCTGGCGCAGCAGGTCCGCGGCGCCCTGGGCCGCGGTGGCGATCTTCGTCTTGTAGTAGGCCTGCTCGATCTGCGCGTCGATGGCCGTGAGGGCGGCGGCCGGCTCCAGCGTGGGGTTCAGCTGGAAGGCGAGGATCGATCTTGCGTGCGCCACTTCGGCCGGCAGGCGGGCGGCGAGGTAGGTGTAGGCGTTCGGACAGGTGTCGACCTGCACCGGGTTGCCGTAGGTGGTGAAGCGCGCCGGGTTGGGCGTGCCCATCAGCGACCAAATGTCGGTGCTGCGCGCGAAGGCGGCCGGGTCGATCGTGCCGTCCTGCAGGTCGTAGACGGTGCAGTTGTGAACGAACGCGATGAGGTCGGTGCGCAACTGCGGGTCGGCAACGTTCGCTGCGCGGGAGGCCTGGATCAGGCGGTTGCCGAACATCACGCCGTTCTTCTGGTACGCGAGCTCGCCCGGTAGCTGCGCATTGGTGGCCGGGATGACCTGGAAGGCGGTCTCGAAGAACCGCGTCATCACGTCGCCGACCTTGCTGGTGGCGTGCCCGAAGAAGGCGACGCCGATTGGCACGTTGCCCACGGCCACCGGCGGCTGGCTGCCGAGCTTGTCGACGATCACCACGGTCGACTTGGGCAGGAAGAGCGCGTAGTAGACGAGCAGGAAGCCCATCAGCCAGCCCCAGCCGTGGAACTTGCCCGGCGTGAAGAGTCCGGCGAAGGCTGCCACCAGCACGCCGGTGATGGCGATCGCCTTGATGAGGCCGAAGTAGTCGGCCCCGCCCATGATGGCGGCGATCGCGTTGAAGACGCCCGTCAGGGTGTCGACGTTGCCGTAGGCGTAGATCTCGAACATGCGGGCGCGAGCGGCTCGTGCCCGGACTCAGGAGCCGCGGGCGCCGCTGCTGGCGCTGAAGTCGAGCATCGACTTCACCGACGAGGGCATCGAGCTCCAGAGCTGGCGCTCCAGCGTCTGCAGATCCTGGGTCATCGAGGAGACCGAGCGCACCTTGGCATAGGCGGCCTGCTTCTCGGCCAGGAGCTGGCGCTGGGCCTCCTGGGCGTTTGCTCGGATCGCGTCGATGTACTGCTGCTCGACGCCGGTGCGCTTGAGCGCCTGCGACAGGGCACGCATGGCCTGACGGATGGCGCGATTGAGGAAAGTCTCCGCGTAGTCGAGCGCGATCACGTCCTTGTAGGTCTCGATCAGCGTCTCGGCGGTGCTCGATCCCGGCACGGCGTTGGCCACAGACAGCATCTTGTAGACCGGCTCGGTGGTGTTGTTGACGAAGCCGATGTCGGCCGGCGCCTGCGGGCTGCGCGTGGCGATGTTGTCCGACATGCGGCGCAGCCGCTCCGACACCAGGCGTGTGAAGGGCTTGGCCGAGACGGTGGCGCGCGTCGGGTTCAGGCACTCCGCGGGCTCGTCGCAGACGTACACCTCGATGTCGACGTTTCCCTCCGTGGCCGAGACGCCGCGGCCGAGCAGCAGGTCGCGCAGGCCCACGATGGTGGGCTCGGCGTAGCGCGGCGTCGCGCCGCTGCCGTCGTCGGCGGGCGGGTACAGGATCACGGTGCCGATCACGCTCATGATCAGCTCCTTCTCCTGCTGGCTGATGCTGCCGCCCACCTGGTTGAGCGCGAGCCAGGTGACATTGCCCTTGACGAAGGTGGCATTGCGCACGTTTGGGTCGGCGCTGTTGGCGGCGGTCTTCACGACAGCGGGCGCGTTGCTGGCGCAGGTGAGCCGGGCCTCAGCCCGGTCGGAAACGCTGCCGAGGTACTGGGAGATGTTGGCGCAGCCGCTCATCACCGAGTTGTCGTACTCGCCCACCACGCCGTTCACCAGCGCCTGCGCGGCTTCGCAGGAGTTGATGTTCATCGCGTTGATCTTGTTGATCTGGTCCTGCAGCTCGGTCAGCAGCTTGTCGATGTCGGGCGAGATCGACTGCAGCGCGAGCTTGAAGGCGTAGCCGACGGCGTTGGCACCAATGTTCTGCAGCAGGGCGATGAACTGCTGCTTGTTGATGAAGGAGAACGCACCGCCGTAGATGTCGATACCGCCGCAGCCGGCCCGCAGGCTGGGCAGTTGCACGGTGGCCAGCGGATAGTTGCGGCCCGGGGCGCGCATCATCAGGCTGCCGCCGGTGTAGAGGTTCATCGCCTGGCCGCGGAATGCGCCCGGCGTGGTGACGTTGCCCAGCGCGCCCAGGTCGTTGAACATCGCCTGCATCTCGGCGTTCAGGTCGGCGGGGTGACTCACCAGCGGTGTGGTGGCCAACGTCACGGCGAGCAGGCTGGCGATCAGGCGTCTGCCGAGGGGTCGGGCCGGGCGATCGTTCGGTTGGCGTGCCATGGTCGGGTCCTCAGGGCTGGCGGGCGCCGGCGGGAGCGTCTTGCGCGAGTGCGGCGATGCGCTCGACCAGGTCGGTCATCGACATCACGCCGAAGCCCACCGGGCGGATCTCGCGGGTGGCGGGCGCGGTGAGGTAGAGCGCCGGCACCGCCGTCGCATTCAGGCGCGCGGCCATGCCGTTGTCGGGCCGGGCGGTCGGGTACTCGGGGATGGCGCGGCCGTCCATGCTGATCGCGAGCACGGTGAACCCGAACTCCTCCTCGAAGCGCTTCAGGATCGGCGCAAAGCGGTGGCAATGCGGACAGTCGCCGCGGAACACGAAGATGAGCCCGTGCGTGGCGGCCAGGCTCTTGATGGTCTGCGCCTGCCGCTCGCGCTGCTGCTCATCGAAGACGTTGATCGCCATTCCGTTGGTGGGCCGTCCGCTCAGGCCGTAGTCGAGATCAGGCACGGTCCACACCAGGCGCTGCCAGCGCTCGGCGAAGTGCTCGGACTTGTTCATGACCATGCGCTGGTAGCGCATGTAGGCCGTCAGGTTGGCGTCGGTGGGGTTCATGACGGCAACGCGCTTCAGGTCCTCCAGCCGCCTCTGCATCGCTTCGAAGTCGGCCAGCTCGCGCGGCGGCTTCGGTGCCGGCGGTGCCGGCCGCCGGACTGCGGCGGGCGGGTCGCGGTACCAGAACCAGCCTTCGCGGTTGCGCAGCCAGTACGCGGCGTCTTGTGGGTCGGCGGCGACCGCCTTCGTGGCATCGTTCGCGCCTTGCGCCCACGACGTGGGGGAGGGAAGCGCCGTGGCCATGACCAGCAGCGCGGCGGCGATTCGCGCGGTCCTGCAGGTCGTCGGAGGCTTCGCACGCATCTACCGCTTCTCCGGAAAACTGCCGTCCCGGCAGAAGCTCACCTGCCAGCGCAGTTCCTGATCGGAGCGCTTGCCTTGCTCCAGCACGTCGCGCTGGCGCGTGGTGACTTCGAGCCTCGCGCAGCCGGGCTGGGGCAGGGCGTGCAAGGTCGCCACGTCGATCTCGATGGGCGCGGTGGCATCGAAGCGGCGACGCATGTACTCGGCGCTGGGGCCTATGAGCACCCCATGCGCGGCGCCGCGCTCGGCGGCGAGCGCCAGCAGCGGCTTGATCTCCGAGACAGGAATGCGCTGTGTCGTCTGTGCCTGGCTCGGCACGGCGAGCAGCGCGCCGAACAGGACCGCTGCGAGCGCGGGTAGACGCGACGGGATGGTCGGGATCGCAGTGATGAAGGTCATGGGCCGAAGTAGCTGTTGACCTTCTGCTGGGCACGCTGCTGCAGGTCGCCGAGGTTGGGCAGCGTGGGCGCGATCTCCGCGTAGAACTCGCTGAGGTCCATGCGCGAGAAGTCCAGCGCCTGGAGCTGCGCGAGTGCGAAGCCGCTGCAGTCGGGGCCCTGGGCGCCGCCCCAGCCGCGGCCGAGTTGCGCGCGACCCTGTTCGTTGATGATGCGCGACAGGCGCGAGTTGAAGCAGCAGTAGGTCTCGGTGGTCTCGATGCAGGTGCGGATGATCGGCAGTCGTGCCGAGCAGTAGCTGCCGACGCCGTGGCACAGGCGGTTGTCGCGCTTCATCGCGAGGACCTGCTCGGCATCCTCGCAGGACAGCAGTCCCGAGAGCTGGATCGCGAGCATCGCGATCGTCCACGGGCCCGGCACCAGCGAGGTCACGAAGGAGCCCACCGACAGGTCGCCGGCGATCAGCCCGGCGAGAGCGGAGGAGCCGCCGCCGGCACCGAACAGCGCCTCGAAGCCGGCGATCACGAGGTCGGGCGCATCGGCCGTGAAGAGGGCGTCGTAGGTGTAGCTCGAACCGATGGCGCCGATGGCCTGGCCGCCGGCGCCGGTGATCAGGCTGAAGGTGGAGAAGAGCGAACCGTCGGTGCCGCCGCCCTTGCAGCAGTTCACCAGACCGAAGAGCTTCTTGCGGCAGCGGTTGTCGTAGCCCTTGAACACTTCCAGCGTGTTCGGGTCCAGGTAGCGACCGGCTTCGCGCTGCGCTTCCAGTCCGGCAACGGCACGCGCGAAGTCCGCGTCCGGCGCGTACCCGGTGTCGAAGCAGCGCCCGTCCAGGCAGAACTGCTGCCCGCCGCAGTTGGTCACCGTCGAGGTGGTGCCCGTGGCGACGCGGCACTGCCAGGTCTGCTCGTAGAGCATGCAGGCGCCCTGGGGGTTCGTGTCCATGCAGCGCGAGTCGACCTGGCTGCAGCCACGGTCGCGCAAGGGCTGGCAGTCGTCCGTGCTGTTCTGCGAGACACAGGTGTAGGACGCGCGGTAGCGCCAGCAGTCCCGTTGCACCGGGTAGCCGCCGATGGTGCGGGTCTCGGGGCCTTCGACACAGGTCTCCGCGGTCTGGTAGCAGTCGGCGGCTATCGCGGGTGCGGACGCGAACAGGCAGAGCGCCAGCGCGCCGCCGGCGATCCATTCGAAGCGCCGGGCGGCTCTCATTGCGAGCGCGCCTCCAGCGTCGCGCACTGGTTGTCCCAGGTGTCGCTGAAGCTGACCGTGGTCGGCATCGCAAAGGTGTTGGCGCCGTAGTAGCTCGTGCCCTGGCAGGGGTTGTAGAACCACGCGCCGATGGTGCAGTTGGGGCCGGCGCAGCTCTGGCTGTAGTAGGTCTGGTAGCAGAAGAAGCCGTCGATCCGCGACGGGCCCGGCGTCTGCGGGATCTGCGTGTTCAGGCTGCCGGGGACGTCTTGCGAACCGAGGTCCATGTAGACTTGGCCACTGCCCTTGTCGATGGTGAAGACGTGCATCGTGTAGCTGTTGGTCCCGCAGCTGAAGTCGAAGGCCAGGTAGTCGATGCAGGCGGGGCAGGGGTCGGCGGTGACGCGGGTGAGGAACTGGCCCGCGGAGCAGCCTGGCGTCTGGATCGGCGTGACGATCAGCACCTTGTCGCAGGTGAGGGTCTCCAGCGTGCGGTACTGGTGGCAGATCGCCGTCTCGAAACGGTCGGGCGTGGTGACGGTCTGGACGGCGCAGCCGCTGTAGGTGCCGGCGATGTTTCCGGCGATGGCCTGCGGGTCGGCGGTGATCGCGCGACCGCGGGTGAGCAGGGGATCGGTCGGCGCGATGCTGAAGCTTGGCCGTTGGCTCGGATTGGTCTGCGAGAACTGCACGGCGGTGCAGGACGGATCGGCGGCGGGGCCGCTCGCGCAGGCACCGGCTCGTGCCGCGGCCTGGGTGCCGAGCCCCGGGCTGCCGAAGTAGCTCGCCTCCGGGGGATTGGTGGTGTAGCTCGGAACGGTGGACTGCGCCGTGCTGCCGCTGATGGTGCCGCGGGCCGCGGCATTGCCAGTCCGGCCGAGTGCCTTGCCCTGCTCGAAGGCCTCACCCTGCGTTGGCGGCGACTGCGCGTAGAGGGACGGCAGCGCTGCGAACAGCGTGGCCGCGAACGCGACGAGCTGGCCGGTGAGTCGACTTGCGGGCCGCATGCTCAGGAGCCTTTCAGCCGCGCGAGCAGCGGCGCCACCAGCGGTCGAGCTTCGGGGCGCTGCCTGGCCAGCGTGTCCAGCGCGTGGTCGAGGCTCACGTCTCCCGACACGCTGACGAAGGCCGGCGGCGTGCGGCAGTCCGTGCCGCAGCTCGTCGCCGTGTCGGCGCGATCGTCGAGACTCAGAACGAAGGTCGGCGCGCGTTCGATGCGATGGCGTGCGAAGGCTTCGGGGTCGATCACCCACGCCACCTGACGCTCGCCGATCAGGCTGGAGACGGCTGCGAGGGTCTCGCGCATCGAGTTCGCCTTCAGGCCCCGCAGCACGAGGACCGCGCCGCTGCGCGCGGCCTGATCGGTCAGCAGCTGCAGGCTCGCGCGTGGCATCTCCAGGGTGATGAAGATGCGAAGCGGGCTCGTAACCGTGGTCTGCGTGGATGGGCTGCCAAGGCGCGCGCCAGACCTGGCAAGCGCTTCGATGTCGGTGGGTGCCGCAGCGGGAGGCAGGTTCACGCGCGGCGGCGCGGGCACCGGTTGCGCACCGAGACGATCGGCTTGCGGGAAGGGGTGGGCCTTCTGTGCCCGCCCGATGTCGCTGGCATCAGGCCAGCGCGGCGCCTGGGCGAGCGCGATAC
This sequence comes from Thauera sp. K11, assembly GCF_002354895.1. Taxonomy (NCBI): domain Bacteria; kingdom Pseudomonadati; phylum Pseudomonadota; class Betaproteobacteria; order Rhodocyclales; family Zoogloeaceae; genus Thauera; species Thauera sinica. The sequence continues at coordinate 2,411,204 of NZ_CP023439.1, read as the reverse complement.
CTGCGGCGAGCAAGCCGAGCGCGCAGACGCACGCGGCGACGGCGCGGATCTCAGTACGCGCCGGCACAGCAGTTCCTCTTGCGGAAGATCTGGTACGCGAAGTCCTCGCCCGAGACCGGGTAGGACTTGCCCGCGCCCCAGATCATCGTCGTGCGGCCGTAGGGCTGGCAGCACTGCCCGGCTTCCTTCGCGGTGGCCGGCACCGGGTAGACCATCTGCAGCTTGTAGTGGGTCTTGTCCATGATCGGCAGCGGGTAGTAGCCGCAGAGCCCCGCCGACCCGGCGCCGGTGAAGGTCACCAGCTGCCGGTGCATCTTCGCGGTCATGCGCTGGGTGATCAGCGTCGAGGCCTGCACGCCGCCGATGTGGGTGGCGACATGGCCACCCATCGGGTAGATCGAGCCCTGGCAGCCGGCGCACCAGAACAGGCTTGCGATCGGCATGCCGGCGGTTGCGGCCACGCAGTCGGCGGCGCACGCGGCTTTCGCGGGTGCGTTGGCGAACAGCACCGCTTCCGGGTTCAGGATGGCGGTGAGCTCGTCGTCGGCCCACAGCGGATCGACCTCGGTGAGATAGGCCAGGTCGAGCGAGCCCTTCTCCAGGCAGGGGAAGTCGAGCAGCACCTCGAGCCAGGTGAGGATCGGGTTGGCGTACCAGTGCGCGTGATAGAAGCTGTTGCGGGTCTGGCTGTCGTGTCCGACGTGGGCGCCGCGCGGCACGTCGAGTCCGGGGTCGAGCGAAATGCCGCCCAGGCCGACCATGCAGAAGGGCGTACGCGTGACGTCCACCATGCGCACCGGCTCCCAGAATCCGATCGACACTCCGATGCGGGGCGGGTTGCTGCAGTAGCAGACGGGCGACGACGGATTGCCGATGTCGGGCTGACCGTCGGAGAGGATCGATGCCGAGCCGATGGTCAGCGGGAACAGGCAGCTCCAGCAGATGTCGGTGATCGGGTTCATGAAGCGGCCGTGGCAGGTGGGGCCGGCCGCGGCGGGTCCGGGCAGCAGCGCGAGCAGCCACAGGGCGAGCGCGAGCCACAGCGCCGCGCGTGGGCGACCTAGCTGCCGGTGGACGGGGCTACAGGAGCTCATCGATGCGCAGCCTTCTGCCGTCCTGGGTGACGAGCGCGGGCACCTGGCGGATGCCGAGCTTCGTCGTGAGGTTGCCCTGCTGGTCGTAGAACACCGGCCGTTGCCAGCGGCGCATCAGGTCCAGGTAGGACCCGCCGGTGAGGATCACCTTCACCTTGCCCTGGCGCTCGTCGATGAGCTTGCGTGCACGCGCGACCTGCTCGCGATCGCGCGCGTCGATGAAGAGCAGCGCCTGGCTCAAGGTCACGGTGTCGAGCGGATTGACCACCGTGCCGGGCAGCACGATGACCCGGCCGTCGGCGTCGCGGATGGCCTCCTGCACGACGATGCTCGGGTCGTGGTGGAAGTGCCGCGGTTGACGGGTGCGCGAGAGCCCCGCCACCGGCGCCGGGTCTTCGACGCCTCGCCTGACCCTTTCCAGCGACTCGCGTTGCAGTCGGGCGAGCGTGCCGTCTTCGCCGGCCGCGCGAAGTTTTCCGAGGATCGCCTCCAGCAGGTTCGGCTCGGCGATCGGGTAGACCGGGCCGATCACGCCGAGATCCTGGGCGTGGGCGGGCACCGTCGTGAACATGACGGCGAAGACCACCGCTGCGAGGCGCAGCGGCCTCCCGCAGGCCGTGCCGCTTGCGATCGCGCGGTCAGAAGAGCGCATCGGCCCGCCCGATGATCTGGGACGCGTGGATCCAGCCGGTCAACTGGTAGCGGGAGTCGAGGCTGTCCGGGTGTCCAGCTTGAACGTAGTAGCGGCCCTCCGGAATGCGGCCGGTGGGACCGGGTTCGAGCGGCTGACCTCTTCGACTCACCGGTTTGGGCACGCCCACCGGAATGCCGTTGAGGTGGAAGCCCTGCGAATCGCGCGTGACCTCGTCGCCGGGCATGCCGGCGAGCACCTTGATGAAGGTGACGCCCGCCGGGTACGGTCCGCCGCCGGCCCAGCGGAAGGCGACGAAGTCGCCTCGGCTCGGCATCTCGCCCTTGTGGATGAGGAAGAGCCGGTGCGGCAGGCTGGGCGAGGCGTTCAGCCCGAAGCCATAGTGGGCGTGAAACCAGAACGCGATAGCGGCGACCGCGACGTAGACGACGGCCCAGTGCTTCAGGTGTTCGACCGAGCGCTCGGCGAACGTGCGCAGCCGGAATCGTCCGCTCGATGCGAAACGGCCGCGCCAACCTCGATGCACGAATAGGGTGCGCATGCGGCCTCCCGGTGCGGTTACAGGCCGAGCCGGCGCCGCACGTCCGGCGTCAGGTCTCGCAGCAGGGGTTCGGAGCCCATCACGGCGCCACGCGCCAGCACGATGCAGCGGCACTCGCTCGGCAGCGCCTGGAGCAGCGTGCTCACCTCCGTGCCGAAGCCCGCGGCGCGACGCAGTGCGCCGGCGCGCTCTTCGTCGCTGGCGTCGCGCTTGACCAGCACCGCGGCCACCTGCAACTCCTTCAGGCGATAGAGCTCCGCTACGTCGAGCACGGCCAGCGCCGGCAGGCGCTCGGGCACGAGCCACAGGTGAACGAATGCGATCAGCGCGGCGCTCACCAGAGCGTTGACGCCCACAAGCAGCGCGGCGGCCCGTGCGTTCACGCGAGCCCCCGTTCGCGCAAGACCGCGTCGATGGCGGCGGAGACGTCCAGGCCCGCCGCGCGCTTGGCGTTGATGGCGTTGAAGTCCTCGGCCCGGCTGCTGAAGAGCAGCAGGCTGTACGGATCGACGATCAGCCGGCCGATGCCGTTGCCGGCAGGCGAGTGGATGAAGACCTCGGAGTAGGCCCCGTGCTCGGTGCGCAGCGACAGCAGCAGCCGCTTCATCGCATCGTCCATCGTGAGTTGACCGAGCTTGTCCATCATCTCGATCGACTCGGGCTTCTGGCGCAGCAGGAACATCCAGTCGGAGTTGTCCAGCGCCGCCTTTGCCGCCGGGTTGCGGTAGTAGTCGTCCACGCCCTGGGTGGCCGACATGAAGGCGCCCTTGTACTTGCGCGCGCGGCGGTAGCCGGCTTCGATGAACTCGGCGGTGGCGCCGCCCGAGAGCAGATCCCAGGCCTCGTCGATGATCACGATCTTCTTGCGGTCGCGAGAGAAGTACATCTCGCGCGTGATGCGGTACATGACGATCAGCAGCACCACGGTCTGCAGATCCTTCTTGGACTTGAGCTCCTCGAGCTCCAGCACGATGAGGTCGGCGCCGAAGTCGATGCTGGCCTCGGAATCGAAGTACTTCCCGTAGGCGCCGTCGCGCGTGTAGGGATGCAGCATCGCGGCGAGGTCCTTCAGCCGGCGGTCGCCTTCGCCGGCGGAGGAAGCGCCATCGTCGTCGAGGCGCCCGGTCGCGAGCAGGTCGTGAATGTCGGTGACGGTCATGGCGCGGCCCTTGACCTTCCAGACCTTCTTGATCGCCGCACCCAGCGTCGAGTACTGAAAGCCGTCGAGCGACTCGCGCGGGGACACCATTTGCGCGAGCAGGGGCTGCAGGAGCTCCATGTCCTCGTCGATGTCCTCGACCAGGGGGAACGGGTTGAGCGAGAGTGCGGCGTCCTCGGTGAACTCGATGAAGCTGCCGCCGAAGTTGCGGCACGCCTTCTCGTAGGAGCGGCCGACGTCGATGATCCAGACGCGCGCACCGGTGCCGAGGTACGCGGCGGCGATCTCGTTCAACAGCAGCGACTTGCCCGAGCCCGACGTGCCGGCGATCGCCACGTTGTAGTTGCCCGCCGGGTTGTCGTACACGTCGATCTGCATGATCTGGCCGCGCCGCCCGCCGAACAGAAGCACCGGCGTGCCCGTGCCCTGCCACTCGGCGACGAGCGGCGCCAGGTGCACCGCGTTCGCCGACGTCTTGGTGGTGACGCGCTTCATGCGCTGCAGATCGGCGTGGAACGGCGCCGAGAGCGTCATCGGCAGCGAGCCGATGAGGGCCTGCGTCATCATCATCGTGTCGCTGGAGAGTTCGAAGCCCCTCGCACGGAAGATGGCGCGCGCCGCCTGTTCGGCACGGGTCACCGCATGCGGCTCGGCGAAGAGCGCGAGCTGCAGGTTGAGATCGACGAGCTGTTGACCGTCGTCCATCGCCTTGAGCACGATGTCCCAGTCGGCCTTGCGCTCCTGCAGGTCGGGCAGGAAGCGCGCCATGTAGCTGGTGGCGTTCGTGGTGGCGCGGGCGGCCTTGAGGAAGGCCCAGTTGCGGGTGGCCTCGGCGTCGAGCACGTGCACGCCCAGCGTGAGCAGGAACGGGCAGGGGTACTGCAGCGTGCCCTGGTAGAGGTCGCCGATCAGGCTGCCGGCGTTCCACAGCGCGAAGCGCGGCGGGAAGGCGCGCACCGACATCAGGCGAAGCTCGGTTTGCACTTCGGCGGCGGGGTTGGCCAGGCCGATGCCCTGGCGGTCGATGCGCAGGCGCGTGGCGCGGTCGATCACCTGGTCGCGCAGCTCGCGCCCATCGTCGTAGGTGAGCGGGATGGCGTCGCCGGTTTGCCGGTGCGGGTCGAGCAGCCTTGAGACCCAGTTGATCAGGTCCTCCGCCGTCCACGAACGGGACGGAAAGCCGGCGGCGTGCAGCGTGGCCCGGATCCCGTCGCGCAGCAGCAGCAACTCCTCCAGGCGCGAGAGATTCTCCGGGCTGCCGGGAAGCGACACGCTGACCACCAGCCGGTAGTCGCGGAAGAGGTAGCTCTGCGCCGACAGCAACGACGTCCGGCTGCCCTGCAGGTAGTGCCCGGCACGACGCCGGGCCATGGTGCGGTGGATGTTGGTGTGCCGGCCGGCGCGGCCGAGGGCGTCGAGCTCCGGCACGACGTCATCGGCGACGCGCAGGTTCGCGTAGCGCGCCAGCGGCGCGCGAATCGCGGGGCTCGCGTATAGGTGGAACTGGATGCCCGTGCCGGGCGGAGAGGCCGCGTAGAGCGCGGTCAGCACGCGCGCGATCTCCTCGTCGGCGCCGGATTGCGGTCGCACTTCCAGGCAGAAGCCCAGCGCATCGAGATTGACGAAGACCTGGCGGTCCGCGATCCAGGCGCGGTACGGCAGCCACTCGGAGAACGCGGCGGCATCCTCGCCGCGCGACGCGGGGCCGGCCTTGGGCACGCGGATCAGGTCCGCGGGCCTCGCGCCCTTCAGCACGGACTCCAGATCGGTCAGCAGGCTGCGCCACATCGCTCAGGGCTCCTGGGTCGCGCCACCACCGGGCAGCAGTCCCGTGCGCGGGGGAAAGCGATCGGGCGTTGTCTCTGTGGACGACGCGGGCTCGCTCGCCGATGCCGGGCCGGAGGCGGGGGCAGCGGACGGGATCGGAGGCCGCACGGCATCGACGCGCTGTCGATTCGCCGGAGTGACGCGCTCGATCAGCCAGCGGCCGGTGTCGACCAGCACGTGCACCACCGAGGCCTCGTGCAGATCGCCGTCGGCGTCCTCCCAAGGCGCGATCCACAGGCGCAGCACGCGCGGCTGGGAGCGGAGTGCCGATGGCGGCGTGCCACGCCCCGGAGCGGCTATGGATGCCGGGGCGGTCGTCGCGGCGGCTGCCGCGCTCTCGGGGCCCTTGGCGGGCTTTGGCAAGTCGGAGACGGGCGGCTGGCCGTGGATCGAGTTCGCGTACACGCCCGAGACCGAGGTGCACTGCGAACCGACCGGGGCCTTGCAGGCGTAGCCGCCCTCGCCGCCGAGGCCGCTCATCGTCGACGCGCAGCCGCCCAACAGCGTGGCGGTCGCGCCGACGAGGAGGGTTACGGTGCGGCGCATGTCCGTCATGGCGCCTTGCCCGTCGCTTGGGCCGCGGGGTTGCCCAGCGCGGGGCCTTCGGCGCTCGTGGTCGAGCGCGACAGCCAGGCGTTGATCTGCTCGGCGCTCGCGGCGCCGGGCAGCACGCGACCGTCGGCGGCGATCAGCGTCGGGGTGCCGGTCACGCCGAGGCGCTCGGCCAGTGCGACGTTGCGATCGACCGGGTGTGCGCAGTCCGCGCTGGGTGGCACCTGGTCGCGGGTCATCAGCGCCTGCCAGGCGCCGAGGCGATCCTTCGCGCACCACACGGCGATGGCCTTCGCGCGCGCCTGCGGGTGCAGGGAGGCGATCGGCATCAGGAAGGTGTGGATCGTCACGTCGGACAGGCCCTTCAACTCGGCTTCCAGCCGGCGGCAGTGCGGGCAGTCCGGATCGCTGAAGATCGCGAGCGCACGGGAACCGCGGCCGCGCACGTCCTTGATCGCGTCGGCCAGCGGCAGCGCGTTGAAGTCGATGCGCGCCAGCGTGTCCTTGCGCTCGGCGGTGAGGTCGCGCTGTGCCTTCATGTCGTACAGGTGGCCGAACAGGAAGTACTGGCCGCTCGCGTCCACGTAGGCGAGGTTGGCGCCCATCGCCACTTCGAAGACACCCGGCCACGGCGTCGGACGGATCTCGCCGAAGCGGGTCGAGGGGTAGAGCGCCTGCAGGCGCCCGATGAGGCTGGTCAGCTCGGGCGTGGTTGGCGGTTGGCTGGGCTGCGCAAGTGCCGTGACGCTCAGGCAGGTGGTCAGCGCCGCGGCCAATGTGGCCTTGGCAGCGAGAGCGCGCAGCGCGAGGCGCGCGTCAGTCGTCTTCATCGTCGTTCCTCCGGAGGGTGCGGGCGCGCTCGGCGAGTTGCGCGAGGTTGTCGGGATCGGTGCCGGCGGCGTCCAGCGTCCCGGGCAGGGCCACGCCCTGCGTGAGGACCACGTCGACGCTGCGGCCCGCGTCGACTTCGATCACCGGGAAGACCTTCTCGGCGAGGCTGATGTAGTACTGGGCGAGCCGGTCGAGCGCCTTGCCCACGCCTGTGCCCAGACCGGCTTCGAGCTGCTTGCCGGGGTCGACGGTGCTGGTGGTGCCCAGCGGCGAGACCGACAGCGTTGTTGAGCTCTGCGTGAAGGCGTGACCGATGCCGCTGGCCACGCCGGCTAGCAGCGCGTTGGCGAGGATCTGCCCCTGCTTGGACACCAGGCGTCCGCGCATGCCGGCCTTGCCGTCCTCTCCCGCCACGTAGCCCTTCACTGGCACGTCGATGGCCGTGCCGTCGCGGGTGACGCATGACAGCGACTCCGTGCGGATGTAGGCGCGCTCGGAACTCACGTCGCCATAGCCGGCGCCGACGATGAAGCACTCCTTCACGCGCGCGCGGAACTGGTTGGGCAGGATCGCGTTGTCCGCGAGGCGCAGCAGGACCGGTTGGGGATTGCGCTGGGCTTGGCCGCCGGTGGGCGCATCCAGGCCGCCGAGGAGGACCGCCCGGGTGAAGGCGCCGCTGGGCAGGTAGCGGCGCGTGTCTCGACTGGCTGGTGCGGCGGCCGCCGCGTCTGCAGCCGGCTTGGCACCCTTGCCCGCTGCGACGTCCCCCAGCACGATGCTGACGATGCCCGTGGGCGTCGGCGCGCTCGGAACGGCGCCGGGCGGCGGTGGCAGACCGGCGCCTTGCACGGCGCCCTGCGGCAAGGGTGGCGGCGGCGGGAAGCGCTGCGGACCGGCGTCCGGCAGCGCGCTCCCCGGGCGATCCGGCCCGAAACTCGGCCGTGCCGCCGGGGCGGTGACGGGCGGAGGCGGCAGCGGCGTGAGTCCGTTGCCTTCGAGCTTCTTCAGCCGCTCGAGCATTTCCTTGCCCTGGCCTTCGAGCTCGGCATTGCGCTGCGCGAGGTCGCGCGAGCGCTGCTCGATCGCCTTCAGCTGCGCATCGGCTTGGCCGCGCCACGCGTCGCGGGGATCGACCTGCGCACCGGGCGCGAGGATGTTCGTCGACTGCGGCTTCGCGGGCGGCGCGTCGTTGCCTTTCGTACCGGTCAGAGAGACCGACAGCAGCGTGCCGGCCACGATCGTGCCGGCGATGCCCGCGAGCAACAGGACCTGGCGGCGCTTGATGGCAGCGGCCGTCGGCTCCGCCGGGGCCGACGGGGACCCTTGCCCCGACGGGTGAGACGTGCCGGTCGGCGACATGCCGGGCGGCAGGACTGGATCAGTCATCGGCGCGGCGCTCCCGGATCACGAAGAGCTGCGTGGTCTCGCCCGGGCGCAGGGCCGCCTGCTCGACGCTCACGGCCATCACGCCGCGCTTGAAGAGATCGCGCTCGGCGAGTTCGAGCGCGGACGCGCCGGTGTTCACGAGCTGGTACTTCTCGCCGACCACGCCGCTGCCCAGCCACTGGCGCTGCAACGTGAGCCTTGCGCCGGGCCAGAGGGTCAGGTCGCGCCCGGGCTCGCGCACCTCCATGTCGTCGGGCAGCGCGTCTTCGGCCATCGCGAGCAGGAGGTTCTTCATCGTGCGCACGTGACGGCCGCTGCGCTCGATGCGTGCGGGTCCGGTCACGGCGTCGCGGGCCTCGCGGATCACGATGGCGTCGCTCGGGGTGTCCACCGGCTGCAGCAGCAGCCCGATGGTCGAGCGCTCCGTGCTGACGAAGAGGTTGATGGGCTTGGTGCTGTCCGGCGAGACCGGCCGAATGAAGACCTGGCCCTTCTCGTCGTCCTTCTCCAGCACGAATTCGCCGGCGTTGCCCGTCACCTTGCGGATGCGGTCCCGCTCGACGGAGATGCGCGTCACCTCCTTGCGAGAGACCTTGGCGAGCACGGTCTCGCCGTCGCGCGCGTCGACGACCTGCAGCGCCAGGGCGGGCTGGGTAGCGAGGCTAGCGGCCAGTGCCAGCAGCAGGAGCCAGGCGGAGCTGGGACTGAGCTTGGATTTCGAGCGGGTCATTGGGACTGGTCTCCCGGAACGCCTTCAGAAAGATCCGGCCGCCGGCGTACTGCAGCTCGATGGCGTAGCCCTTCGAGACCTCGGACACGCGGCGGTCGCTGATGAATGTGGTGAGCAGGCCGCGCACGCCCACACGCTGGGTGCGTTCGTCGACGGCGAGGTCCTGCGCGCTGAACACGGTGGAGGCGCCGTCGCGCTTGACGCGCTCGGCAGCGGTGGCCAGCACGCTGCGCAGCTCCCCGTAGGAGGCCGGCGCGGCGTACTGGAGCAGCACCCGGGACTGGTGGTCGATGCTCTGCGGCGTGACGTTGAGCGTGAGCTGAAGGAGGAAATAGGCCATCTGTTCGAGGTACTCGGCGCTCACGCGCTCGGACTCGACCCAGAAGGTCTTGTTGATGCTGGGCGGCACCACCACAACACGCTCGCGGCCGGCCATGTGCATCGCGAAGGCGGCCAGCGTCACGTTGGCGAGCATCGAGCAGGCGAGCAGCAGCACGAGCAGGGCGCTCGCGCGGCGCGCGCTGGCGATGTCGGCGCGCAGCCAGTCGAGCTTCATCCGGCCAGCTCGCGCAGGTAGGAAGGCGGGGTGCGCTTCAGGCCCGTCATGAAAGCCGGCAGGTGCCAGTACAGCAGGTGCAGCGCGAAGGCCGGGTGCTTGCCAGCCTTCGCGCGACCGTAGGCCGAGGCGAGCAGCAGGCCGACGGCGCAGCCGCTCACGAAGAAGCCCGCGACCATGCTCGCCAGCGCGGCCCCCAGCACCAGCAGGGCCACGTCGATGTCCCACCAGAACATGCGCGGCGGGTCATTGAGGCGACGGGGGATGTCGAGGGACGCATCGATCACGGCATCGCCCCGTCAGATCACGGCGGTCATGATCGAGTCGATGATGGTCGGCACGTAGACCATGAAGAGCGCGAAGACGACGCCGGCGAGCGCCGGGATCGGCGAGGAGCGCGCGATGCCGATTCCCGCACCGAGGATGAAGGCGGCGATCGCGATCGACTTGCCCAGGAAGCCGGTCGCCCAGTTGAGCAGGGTCGTGTACATCGTCTGGAACTCGGTACCGGTGGTCCCGGCCAGGGCCGAGCCGGCGGCGAGCGTCAGGACGATGGCGAGGGGAACGGCGGTGCTGCTGCGGCGGATCAGAGTCATGGTGTGGTGTCTCGTGGTTGGGTGACGGGGAAGTGCTCGGGCGAGCGGTCAGGGCAGGGTTGCGACCACCGGTGCTCGGTGGTCGCCTCGGGTGATGGCGGTACGGGTGGCGCCGTGGCGAGCGCGATGTGCGCCGTCGTCGGCGCTGGGCAGGTGGCGGCGAACTTTGTCGACGTAGGCGCGGCGCAAGGCGGGATTGGCGGCGTTGTAGGCACCGACCGCATCCCACGTGTAGCCCAGGCGCTGGACGTTGCCGGCGAGGATCCAGGCGCCGACGTGGATGCTGGTGCAGGGGTCGAAGAGATCTCGCTCGCCGATGCCGTGGGCGGCCAGCGTGGGCAGCCACGCCGAGTTGATTTGCATGAGCCCGATGTCACGCGTGCCGTTGCGGTTGCGTCCAACGGCCTGCGGGTCGAGTGCCGATTCGGTGCGCGCGATCGCGTAGAGCAGCTCGCTGCTGACGCGGTAGCGCGCGGCCGCCTCGTCCCAGCAAGCGTGGGCGGGCAGGGCCGCGAGCGTGACGATCGCGGTGATCAGTGCTGCCGTCGGTGCCCAGCTCGCTGTCTTGCGCAATCGGAACCCCCTTCACGTTGGCGCGGAAGTGCGGCGCATCGAGCGAGCCGCATTGCGTTGCCATCCTAGGTAGCGAGCACGTGTGAATCAGGCTCCATCGGGACTTCGATGAAGCCCCAAATCCGGCTTGCATCGGCGCGGAATCTCTGCCGCCGATGTGCGACGAGCGGCCGATGCGAGGAGCCGACGCTGCGGCGTGGCTCACGACGAAGCTCGGTCGAACTCGTCAAGAGGACATCGGGTCCTGGTCGAGGCTTCGATCGAAGCTGATGGCCGTCAAGCCGCCCGGAATACTGGTCGAATGACCTTCAACGACACGCCCTCCGGGTCTGGGTCGCCGCGAGCAATCGGGTCGCCAATCGAGTCCGAGTGGCCGGCGCTCTCCGCGCAGGCGATCGTCGATCGCAGCGGGGCGGCGAACCTGATCGTCCTGCTTCGCGTCAGGATGGGGTTTCCGGCGGAGAGCTTCGCGCTGGCGGCGCGGCCACTGATCGACGGCTATGCGGAGTTCGTGCAGCTGCGGCCGATACCGGGCTCCAGTCGATATCGTGGTCCGGGCGGACAACTCCAGCGCGGGCTCGTGACCGCTCTGCGCGCGCTCGATCACCGGCGCGGCCAGATCCTGCCGCGCAATGCGCCACCCGAGATCTTGGGCGCGCTCACGCATCGATGGACCTATGCGGTGTTCGCGGCAGCGCTGCTGCGCGATGCCGGCAGAGCTCAGTCGGACGATTCGGTGCGAATGTTCGAGCGCTGGGTACCGCCGATCGTCCAGGCTTGGTTGGCCGAACATCCTCCGCTGATGGAGGAACTGCGCGCCGTGCTGGCGGGCAGCGCGGAGGCATCCAGCGCGATTGCCGAACTGGTGGAGCGCGCCGTGACCGGCACGCGCTCGGGCGTCGAGGCGACCCTGCCTCCTGCGCAGACGACGTCGATCGCCGGCGCGGTGAAGGCGAGCGTTGAGACGGCGCCAATCGCGCCCGAGGCTGACGGACCCGAATTCCTCGACGGCGTCGACGCGGCGGGTGCCGCGCGACCGCGACGCTTCATGGAGTGGGTGCGGCAGGGGATCGCCGACGGAACCTTGCCGGTGAACGTGCGCGGCGCGCTCGTGCACGGGGTCGAGGACGGCTTGTTGCTCGCCTCACCGGGCATCTTCCGGGCGTTCGTCCGGAGCGATGGCGTCGGCCCGGCTGAGCCCGGCGACGCCGCCAAGCGGCTGCAGCGCGAGGTCCTGCGAGCCGGGTGGCACCTGCGGGCCGATGGCGGCGTGAACCTGCATGGCTATGCGTGGAAGCAGGACGGGCGCGCGGCCGCTCGCATCCACGGCGTCGTGATCCTTGCGCCGGGCCGATTCTTCGATCCGGTACCGCCGATCAACCCGGCGCTCGTGCGCGTCGGTGGCTCCGCGCCGGCCGCGGAGTGATGGCCTATCCGCTCGAAGGCCGGCTGCGGCCGGCGCACGAACTCGGCGCGGCCTCGGTGTCGGCACTGGGCGCGGCCCTGGTACTGAGCAGCCCGGGGCTCTTTCTGGTCTCTCCTCCCTGGCACCTGGCGCTTGCCGGCCTGCTGCTGGGCCACGCGGCGTGGCGCGGCGCGGCCGGACTGAGCACGCTGCGCTATAGCGCCAACCTGCGCCGCCGGCGGCGCTACGAATTGCACTCCGCCGACATTCCCTGGTCGGCGGATCGGCTCTTTCTGGGGCGCGGGTTTCGGTGGGACCAGCGTCACACCCAGCGCTTGTTCGAGGCGCGCCTTCCAGCGAACCAGCCACTGCTGCACGGCCGAGGCTTCGCAGCCGCGTTGGCGGCGTTCGTGCCCGCAGAGGAAGGCACCGGTAGCGTCGGCGGGGACCCCGCGATCCACGGTGTCGAGCCCGCCGAGACCGAGATCTGGATGGACCTGGAGGATCGAGTCGGGCACACGCTGGTGCTGGGCACCACACGCGTCGGCAAGACGCGCCTGGCGGAGTTGCTGATCGCCCAGGACATCCGTCGCGGCGAGGTGGTGATCGTCTTCGACCCGAAGGGCGACGTCGATCTGCTGCGCCGTGTCTTCGCGGAAGCCGAACGGGCGGGGCGGGGCGGCGAGTTCTTCATGTTCCACCTCGGGCATCCGGACATCTCTGCGCGCTACAACCCGGTGGGCAGCTTCTCGCGCATCACCGAGGTCGCCACCCGCATTGCGGGCCAGTTGCCGTCGGAGGGCCAGTCGGCCGCCTTCAAGGAGTTCGTCTGGCGATTCGTGAACGTGATGGCCCGCGCGCTCGTGGCGCTCGGTCGCAAGCCCGATTACCAGGAGATCAACCGCTACGCGTCCGATGTCGAGCCGCTGCTGATCGACTACTTCGAGTACTGGCTCGACCGGGAGCCCGCCGCCGCGGGCTGGCGTGAGGAGCTGCGATCGCTGGCCATCGACAAGAGGAATCTCGACAAGGGCCTGCAGTCGCGCGGCGCGCGTGCGGTCAGCCTCGTGGAATACGCGCGGCGCAAGAAGCTCTACGACCCGATCGCCCACGCGCTCGCATCGACGCTCAACTACGAGAAGAGCCACTTCGACAAGCTGGTGGCGTCGCTGCTGCCCTTGATGGAGAAGCTCACCACCGGTCGCACCGCGTCGCTGTTGTCGCCGGAGCTCGACGATTCGAGCGACTGGCGTCCGGTCTTCGACTGGACCTCGGTGATCCACCTGGGCGGCATCGTCTACGTCGGGCTGGATGCGCTCTCCGACTACGAGGTGGCCGCGGCGGTGGGGAACTCCATGTTCGCGGACCTCACGAGCGTGGCCGGCAGCCTCTACAAGTTCGGCGCCGGTCGCGGACTGCCGGGCGAGGTGACGCCCCGGCGGATCGCGATCCACGCCGACGAGTTCAACGAGCTGATCGGCGACGAGTTCATTCCGCTGCTGAACAAGGCGGGCGGTGCGGGCTTTCAGGTGACGGCCTACACGCAGACCTGGTCGGACGTGGAAGCGCGTATCGGCTCGCCCGCGAAGGCCGGACAGATCGCCGGCAACTTCAACACTCTGATCATGCTGCGGGTCAAGGAGCTCGCGACCGCCGAGCTGTTGACCAGCCAGCTGCCCGAAGTGCACGTGGTCTCGACCGTCGTGTCGTCGTCGGTCTCCGACACCAACGATCCGGTCGACTTCGCGGACTTCGCCAGCCGCAACGAAGACCGCATCGCTCCGGAAGCCGTCCGGATGCTCGAGCCGACCGATCTCGTTCAACTGCCCAAGGGCGAGGCCTTCGCGCTCATTCACGGCGGCCAGCTGTACAAGATCCGGATGCCGCTGCCTTCGGCGTCGAGTGATCCGCTGATGCCGACGAGCCTCGCCGCGATCGGCGAAACACTGCATGCCCGCCTCGACGGGCCCTGGAATCAGCCGGAGGACACCTCCGAACCGGAGGGTCGGCGTGTCGTCTAGGAGTGCGGCCTTCCACGACGGCGCCCTGGCCGGGGTGCTGTTGAGCCCGCTGAAGCTGGCCTTCTCGCTGGCCTTGGGTCTGGTCGCGCTCCTGCTGTGCGCCTGGATCGTCGACTGGGTGTTCGTGTTCAAGGTCTGGCCACAGGGGGTCGAGCGACTGCGCGAACTCCTGGCTCACGATCTCGCACGAGGCATCGCGCTCGCCGCGCAGCAGCGCACCGGCGCCGGCGTCATCACCGCGCCGGCGAATGCCCTCTACTCGATCGTGTTCGAGGCCACCGGCATCCACGACATGGGCACACAGTTCGCCAACGGGTCCGCGCTGTCGATCCCGGACACGATCATGCGGCGCAGCTACGTATCGCACCGGGAGGGCATCGAGGCGGCGATGGTCGGCACCCAGCTGCTCGGCGTGCGCGCGGCGATCCTGGCGCGCTTCGCGCCGCTGCTCCTGCTTCTGTATGCGATCGGCGCCGCCGATGGGTTCACCCAGCGTGCGATTCGCCGGGCGTGCGGCGGACGCGAGTCGGCTAGCCTGTACCACCGGGCGAAGTACCTGCAGTTGGCGGTGCTGGGGCTGGGCGGGGTTGCCCTCTTGATGTGGCCAGGGCCGGTGCAGTGGGAGCTGTGCGTGGTGCTGGGCGCGCTGCTGACCGGCGGCTTGGCGAGTGTGCAGTGGGCGTACTACAAGAAGCACATGTAGTGTGGTCCGGCTCCTCGCGCTTTCGTCGACGGCGCTTCTCAGCAAACAGAGCTTCCTCGGCGATTTCACTGCTGGTAAAATTTCGGAAGGCTAAGGCGGGCTGTTGGAGCACCGTTTCCTGGGCGATTCAGCGGGGGGTAGTGCGCAATGGACGTGGGAAATGCTATTCGCCTCTGTCGGAAGCGGCGCGGCGTGTCTCAGACCGATGTCGCGATGCGTGCCGATTGCTCGGTGTCGTACCTGTCGATGCTGGAGAACAACAAGCGCGACCCGACGTTGTCGATGATCACGAAGATCGCCGAGGCGCTTCATGTGCCTGTTGGAGCGCTCTTCGTGATGGCATCCGAAGAGAAGGAGCTGGGGAACATCGATAGTCGGCTGGCCGGGAGACTGCAGCGCGCGGCCATGTCATCGATTCTGTCGGCGAACGACGCGGGGGCGGTCCGTGGCTGAGGGGTCTTTCGGCCATCGGTATCGCGGGAGCGGAGGATAGAGATGGCTAGCGCGGATCAACTGAAGGCACTGGTCAAGTCCCACATCAGTCGGGACGACAACCAGTTCTATTCCGTCGCCATGCAGGTCGCTGCGCATGAGGCGAAGGCCGGACACGGCAAGCTCGCCGAAGAGTTGCGCGACATGATTGATGCCGCCAAGACGCGCAGCGTCTCAGGCGAGCCCGGAAAGCTCGTCCCCCTGGCGCGGCCGCGCGGCGAACTGGCCAACCTGCTTGACGTCAGTTATCCCAAGAATCGCTTGGCCGACATGGTGCTCGATCCGGTCGTCCTCGAGCAGTTGCAGCGAATCATGAAGGAACAGCGCCTCCATGCCCGCATTCGCGAGCACGGCTTGTCGCCTCGACGCAAACTTCTGCTCGTGGGTCCACCTGGCACAGGCAAGACGATGACTGCAGCCGTACTTGCCGGCGAACTCGGCGTTCCGCTGTTCCTTGTGCGTTTGGATTCATTGATCACCAAGTTCATGGGCGAGACAGCCGCGAAGCTGCGACAGGTCTTCGATGCCGTCACGGACGTGCGCGGGGTCTATTTCTTCGATGAGTTCGATGCCATCGGGTCACAACGCGGCTTGGCCAACGACGTTGGAGAGATTCGGCGCGTGCTCAACAGTTTTCTGCAGATGATCGAGCGCGACCAGTCGACCAGCCTGATCCTGGCGGCTACGAATCACCCAGAGATCCTCGACTACGCGTTGTTCCGTCGTTTCGACGATGTCATCGAGTACCACCTGCCGACGCCAGAGCAGGCCATGGCTCTCATCCGGTCTCGTCTCGGCACCTACGCGCCCAAGCCATTGCCGGCCAAAGCATTGGCGGCGAAGACCGTTGGTCTGAGCTTTGCTGAGATCCGCCGTGCTGTCGACGAGTCCATCAAGGAGGTCGTCATGCATGAAGGAGGGCGAGTGGATGCGGATGCTCTTGGCCGGGCGCTCCTGGAGCGTCGCAGGTTGAGTGAGAAGCTGGAGAAGAACAACAAGCCAGTGAACCATGCCGGATCCAGCAGCCGATAAGCGCGCGCACCTTCTCCTTCACGGCACGTCGCAACCGCACGCCTTCACTGCGCACAGTCCGGGCGGCGGAAAGAAGAAGCTGCCTGAGCGCGATCGCCAGGCGCACGGGCAGGCCCTGCGGGGGCAGCTGCAAGAGCTGGAAGCGGCAGCGGAAACCGCGGCTGCGTCTCAGCGTGAGCTTGCGCTCGAGAGCGGACTCGGCCTACAGATTGAGTTTGTCGGTCAGCCCGACGTGGAATTGGCTTTCCAGAGCCTCGCTGACGATCGGAAGAAGATCGAACTGCTGAGCGTGCGGAGAGAGGGTGACGTCACCTACGCCAACGTCTTCGTGCCGGATGGAGGGCTCGATCATTTCGAGCGCTACGTCGCGGACTACCTGGAGGAAAAGAAGGGCAAGAAGGGGCAGGCGCTGGATCACAAGGCCCTGCTGAACACGATCGCGTCGATCCGCGTCGCTGAGCTGCGTGCTCTCTGGACCGACGATCCAGGTCTACTGCCGGAGAATCCAGATGAGGCGTTCTGGTGGGAGGTCTGGTTGCCGGTGCGATCAGCGCGGCAGGCCGTGGTCTCAGATTTCAGAAAACTCGCCGAGCGTGCGGGCTGTGTCGTTAGCGAACACCAAGCCGAGTTCCCCGAACGGACCGTCCTGCTGATGTACGGGTCGCAGGGTCAATTCACACAGTCTGTGATGCTGCTGAACTGTGTTGCCGAACTGCGCCGCGCCAAGGACACCGCCGAGTTCTTCGATGCGATGGGTGTCGAAGAGCAGGGACTGTGGATGAACGACATGCTGGCAAAAGCGCAGTTTGCCCCAGCGGGGACGGACGCGCCGCATGTCTGCTTCCTCGATACGGGCGTCAATCGAGGCCACCCGCTACTTGAGCCCTTGCTAGCCGAGCCAGATCTGCACTCGGTTAATCCCGCGTGGGGAGTCGACGACACGGCGAACCATGGCACTGGCTTGGCGGGTCTTGCCGCCTATGGAGACCTGACGCACGTCTTGGGCGAGACCGGTGTGGTGCAGGTCGCGCACCGGCTCGAATCGGTCAAGCTGACGCCAGACGAGGGGTCGAACGAAGGCGACAGCAAACACCACGCCTATCTGTTCGCCGAGGCTGTCAGCCGACCGGAGGTCACTGCTGCAGATCGACGACGGGTGTTCGCATCCGCCGTCACCGCCTCTGACTACCGCGACCGCGGTCGCCCGTCGTCATGGTCTTCCATGGTCGATCGGATGGCAGCAGACGTCGACGACGCCGGCCAGTATCCCCGGCTGTTCGTACTCGCGGCCGGGAACACGCGGGATCACGGGGCCTGGATGACGTATCCAGACAGCCTCTCGACCAACCTCGTTCACGACCCGGGGCAGGCATGGAATGCGATAACCGTGGGCGCCTGCACGAACAAGATCGACACTGAACATGATTCGCTCGTAGCAATCGCTCCCGATGGCGGCTTGAGCCCTTACACCACCACGTCCATGACCTGGGATCCCGCGTGGCCGCTTAAGCCCGACGTTGTATTTGAAGGCGGGAACGTCGCCAAGGACCAGCAAGGGGCGACGGGGATGTCGAGCCTGAACCTGCTCACGACAAACCACCGACCCAACGAACGGCTGTTCACGACGACCAACGCCACCAGCGCCGCCTCGGCGCAGTGTGCGCGCATGGCTGCACAGATCATGGCTGCCTATCCGCAGCTACGCGCCGAGACAGTTCGTGCACTGATCGTTCACTCCGCCAGGTGGACACCGGCAATGCGGCAGATGTATCTGCCCGCCAATGCCAAGCCGACCAAGAAGGACTATGTCAATCTCATCCGGCACTGCGGCTGGGGGATGCCAGATCTCGACCGGGCACTCTGGAGCGCGGGCAACTCGCTGACGTTGGTGGTCGAAGACCTGGTTCATCCCTATGGCAAGGATGACAAGCGGGGTGTCGTCAGTCGCGACATGAATTTGCATGCACTTCCTTGGCCGAAGGAAGAGTTGGAGGCCCTCGGCGATGCCGAGGTGCAGTTGCACGTCACGCTGTCGTACTTCATCGAGCCCAACCCTTCGGCGAGAGGCGTGTCGTCGAAGTTTCACTATCCGTCGCACCGCCTCCGGTTCGACGTCCAGCGGCCGCTCGATGCTTCAACGGAGGATTTCATCGCACGAGTGAACGCCGCCGCCCAGCGCGAAGACGAAGGCGATGCGGTGAACCCGAAGGACACGGATTGGTACCTGGGGGAGCGGCAGCGTCACCGTGGGTCGCTTCATCGCGATGTCTGGCAAGGCACCGCGGCGGACTTGGCCAGCAGGGGATTCATCGCGGTGTATCCATCGGCTGGCTGGTGGCGTTCGCGACCTGCGCTCGAGCGGTACGCCCTTCCTGCGAGATACAGCCTCGTCGTGTCGATCCACACCGAGCAGACCGAAGTGGACCTGTACGCCGTCATTGCCAACAAGGTTGCCATCGTGGTCTGAAATTGTGCCGAGCGACGCCCTGAAGACCTTGGAACTCGACAAGATAGGTAGCTTGTTGGGCGGCAGTGTGTCCAGTGAACTCCGCAGAATGGAACTGGAGCGCGCCTCTTGGATGGCGGCCATGGCCCAAAGCCACAGCCTCGCAGAGCAGATGAAGAAGCTGGTGGGAGACACGTCTCTTGCGGCCCAGATGAGTAAGCAGGCAAAGGAGCTGCAGGCCTACTCCTTGCCAGAACAGATGAAGCTGCTCATTCCTGAGAATTCGCTGGCTGTCCAGATGGCAAAGCGATGGCAGGAAGTCCAGAGGACCGAACAAGAGAGCATCAGAAGAATGCTCGAACCCCTTCAGGACATTCGCAGTTCGCTTCTGAAGGACAGTGCGATCCAGCGGATGCTGGAGGACCTCGCAAAGCCGCTTGCCGCCTCGGAGCAGTTTGCCAAGCTAATCGAGCAGGCCACAGGATCCAGTGCCGTGCTGAAGGCCATGCACGCGGACATCGAGGGCTCGATCGAGAGCACCCGGAAGATCCTTGCGGATGCCTCGGTCAGTAGTGGCATCGGGCAGCTCATGAAGAGCTTCGAGGAGGCCAACAAGCGCTGGATCGTTCCTCAACCCCTGCTCGACTCGATTGGCGCGTTGCAGGCGCTGCAGGAGCGATTGGGCAGGCTGTCGTTGCCTGTCATCGATGCAGCGTCTGCTGCCACGCTTGCCAAGGTGCTGGGGCCGGAGGGCATCAAGGCGCAGCTCGCCGCCATGGGCATCAACGCCGATGGCTCAGT
The DNA here is from genome assembly GCF_002354895.1 of Thauera sp. K11. NCBI lineage: Bacteria > Pseudomonadati > Pseudomonadota > Betaproteobacteria > Rhodocyclales > Zoogloeaceae > Thauera > Thauera sinica. The sequence goes on along the minus strand of NZ_CP023439.1, from coordinate 2,391,807 downwards.
CATCGTCCAGTTCGTTCAGCAAGAAGACGGGCTCGGTCTCAGCCGCAAGACCTTGGAGTTGATGGCACTATTGGGTTTCATCCTGGCAGTACTGATCCCGCTCTACCAAGAGCTCAGCTCTTCACGCTGGCAGGCAGCGACCGATAGAACACTCGCAGGGCAGACCGAGAGGATCGAGGCGCTTGGCACCAATCTGGAGGCGCAGCGAAAGACGATCGATGCCCTCACGAAGTTGGTGGAGAGGGCCTTGGTGCAAGAAGCCAAACGGCAGGAGGAGCGATTCGTCGTTTTGGATCGCGTGGCCCTAGTTCGGTCCAAGCCGGAGCACGGGTCGGCTGTTCAGGGCAAGTTGCTGCCACGAGAGGTGGTCCGGCCGATCTCGGAACGCGGCAAGTGGATCGAGTTCGAGTACTACCACTGGCTCTACCAGGAGCATCGCACTGGCTGGGCACTGAAGAAGTACTTCCAGCGCGTGCCCGCCAACTTCGAGAAGCCCGGCAAAGAAGAAGCGACGACCCCATGATCGTCTCTCACTGAATCGCCGATGCCGGTTATCCGATCATGGTTCAGCGCGCGACGAATTACTACGACGACCTGTTCGTTCGCTTGATCGGCGACGGTGTTTCGCAGCGGATCGCCGTCGAGCGAGTCGGGACCGCCTACCTCGACGGAAAGCCGTTACCCGTTGGCAAGAGGAAGCTCACAAAGAAGGAGCGCGACAGCCTCTTCTGGTCTAGCGACGTTGTGAAAGGCTGCCCTCCCGACGCGTGGGGCGCCGAAGCGATGTCGCTCGCCCTGGCGCGGTACCTCGGGCAGGAGCCTGTCACTGCCGATCGATTGGTGACGCGGGTCGCGCGCGAGGCGCCCGAGGCGTTGATACGCGCGGTCAGGCATTCCGGGCTCGTTCTGAACCCGCACTCTCCACGACGATCCGAGGTGGACGAGGCGGCGTCCGAATGCGAAGCGGTGGCCGAGTTGTGCGGTGTGCTCGACGTGTTTACCGGGGCGCACCGCGAACGGGTCGCGGCGCTGGAAGCACAGAAGGCGCAGCTCGCGGCGTTGTCGGTCTTCGAGCTCTTGCTATACGCCAGCCTCTACGCCTTCGAAGTGCTCGTTCCAAAGGACTTCAACGTAAAGGCGCCCGCACCGTCCTCTGGGGCTGATGTCCAGGTCACCTGGGATGCACTCGGCGATCTGCTCGCGTGGAAGCTCGCAGAGGCCGGCACCTCATCCCTAAAGCTGACGGACGACAACATCGGGAGGTCGCTCGCGCGGCATCTTCGACCGATCCTCTTCGAATCCGGCACGGCGAGCGCGGGCGAAGCCCTTCGGAACCTGCGCGCCTTTCACGCGCTCATGGACGCGCAGATCGAGTTGAACGAGTTCATCTCCAGGTCCTCCGACGCGTTCAGCTACGACGATGGCATTCGGTTCGAGCGGCGGGGCAATCGGCTTGAGATCGTCGAGGTCGATCCGGCGGCGCGGGCCGCGTGGCAACGCGACGGACTGAAGCTCGAGCGCCTGCATGGCTATTGGTTCCACCGTGCCCTTGACACTTACGTCGAGCAGGTCGCCGCCGATCCCACTACATGGAAGATCGGTCGACCGGAAAGCGCTGAGGCAAACCGGCTGGCATGGCTGCGGGCGCTGCAAGCGCAGCTTCGACTGCGTGAGGCATACGGTGTCGCCGACGAAGTGACGTGCGATTCCGGAGATACGGTCGATCTCTTCCGGGCGCTGCTGTCGCTCAACCTGATGTCGGTGTTCTTCCAGCAGGACTTCCTGGCAGCCTTTGCAGAGCGCTTTGATGCATCGGGGGACTGGGTCGCAGCGCTGCAGCGTCTGACCATGGACGGGCTGCGCGAAGGGCTCCAGAACCGAATGCCACTCACCTGGTCGAGCCGAGACTCGAAGGTGTCCAACATTACCGGCTGGACGGTCACGAAGTCGGAGCCCGCGGGCAATCCAAGGATGGCATCCGCGATCCTGGACTTCTGGACCTACGACATGGTCGCGACGGCAGAGCGGCTTCAGCGCAATGAGCCCGGCCTTCAGCCCCACCTGTTCGAGCGGCCCGTCCTCAAGTTCGGGGCGACGCTGGTGCAGCTGCCGTGGGTCGTCGGGATGCAGAACAACAGCACCGCGGCGATCAACAACCTGAGGCGGCTCGGCGCTCGCCGCGGGCAGGCTCGCGACGAGGCGCAGCGGATCGAAGCCGGGCTCGCCAGGCTGCTCGAGAAGCGCGGGTTCAGGACGCTGCTCAATTGGGTGCCGCCGCGCGGCCCGGATGACGCCGGCGAGGTGGATCTGATCGCCGTGCTCGGCGGGCATTTGTTCGTCATCGAGGTGAAGTCGACGTTCATGCGGCGATCTCAGCGGGACGCGTGGTTGCATGCGACCACAACGCTTCGCAAAGCCGGACAGCAGCTTCGCCGCAAGGTCGAAGCGGTATCGGTGGCCATCGCCTCGGATCCTGGGTTTCGCGCGGTGCTGGGGTTGTCCGAGTGGCTGATTCCGACCCGACAACACGCGTGGATCGCCGACACATGCATCGAATGCGACCACCAACGGTTCGGCGGCTTCCTGAAGGTCTCCGTCGAAGAGCTGCTTATCGCGCTTCGCGACGATCGTCACCTGCTGAACGATCCTGCAGGACTGCTTTCCGGGAGCTACGGAGTCGACGAGGCGCGTGAAGCAGATGCAAGCGAGTCCGGCTGGAGTCTGTACCCCGACGGCTTCAGCGCGGAACGCTTCGCCGAGGTCATTGAGACGGAGGCTGTGTGGGATGTGCGGACCGCGACGCGTGGAGGTCGCACTCTGCAGTTGGCGGATTCCCAGAATGTTGCGAGTCGCGAGTAGTGCTTTGAGCAGTACGCAGTCGTGCTGTCACTTCAACGCGGACGGAAGTTGCCTTGGCCTGCTGATGCGTGGGAAGCTGAAGGACAATCGCCAGTGGCGCTGCGTTCGTACGGAAACGCAGTGACGGTAAAAAATCTGCCCTAAAGGCTCGATGCGACAACAACCTAAGGCGTTTGATGCCGGCGCCGTCTTGATCTCTTCACGAGGAGCAAGGGGTCTGCTCACGCCTTCGGGGAACGCATGCGAGGACGCGATAGACCTCGATAGATCTCGAAAGCTGGCCATCGTGGAAGCGCCGACTGTCCTCGATAGATGTCGATTGATGGTGAATGCTGCGCTTGGGGATCCCAGTCAAAATGACGGTAAGGATGACGGTAAAACTCGGGCGCTACGAGCTGAGCATCAAGCCAGACAACGACTTAGCGAAGCTGTTGATGATTGAGTGGGAGTAGGTCTCGATCGATCGGGGTCTATCGAGAACTATCGGAAACGGGACGCAATGCATTGATTCAAGGCGTAAATGTCTGTCGAGGTCTATCGAGATCTATCGCTGGGATGCCCTGCAACCTGACGGTAAATCTGACGGTAAAAAGATCACGTCGAGTTCCCGGCAGACATTTACCGTCAGGTCGACTTTCGAGTTGACGGTAAATCTTGATTGCGAAGTCCAGCATCGATGCGTGTTTCCGGGCGATGGACGGATTTGACGCGATGACGGCAAATCTCCGCGCTCCCTGGCAATGAGGTGCAACCGTGCGTCGCTCGGCCCCAGCAAGGGAATGAAAGGGCAGGGGATGCGACGACTCGCCTGTCGTTGATTTGTGGAACCTCATCATCAACGGCGAGTTCTCCGGGCCTCGATCCAGCCGGCGAGAGCGTCGGAGATCGCCGGCCCTGGCGACCGCTCATTCCCGAGCCGTAAGGCGCCGTCGGCCACTGCGTATTGAATGCCCGCACTGCGTTGACAGCGGCCGCACGGGCGAGCCAGATGGCGGGCAAGACCCGGCCATCTCCGGCCTTTCGCGCGCTCCTGACATGCCATTCCGAACGACCGGTGGAGCCGACGTCGTCGTACCGTTCACGCACCGGCCACTGCGCCTTCGACAGCGAGGTCACGACGAAGCGCGGGTTGGCCTTGTCGCCGGTGTGCTCGGCCTTGGCCACCACCCGCCGCCGGCGGCTCCAGCTGTGCCGTGTGCGGTACGTCAGGTCGCGGAACCGCCGCGCCGGCCGGTGACTGCGCTGCGAGGCCTGCTTCGCCTCGCGCAACTGCCGCCCAATCGCCCGCCGCAGACGCGCGTTGCGGGCCAGTCCGAACACGTAATCCACCGCGTTTTTCTCACACCACGTCATCAGCTCGTCGCGCGCAAAGCCCGAGTCGGCACGCAGCACGATCGCAACCTCCGGCCAGCGCGCACGGAGCACCGTCACGATCCGCTCGATCTCCTCTCGCGCCCCGGCACTCGCGTCGATGCTCGCGCGCCTCAGCTTTGCGCACAGCAGATGCTCGCCGCAGAAGATGTACAGCGGCAGGTGACAGTCCCCGCTTCGAATCGGTCGAGCTGACCGAGACGAAGATGTACCTGAAGGTCGTGACGCCCCGCGTCGAGTTCGATGTCGCCCCCGGCGACGTCGTGCAGGCCGGGATCGTCATCACCAACTCGGAGGTCGGCTGCGGCACGCTGTCGGTGCAGCCATTGATCTTCCGGCTGGTGTGCAGGAACGGTCTGATCGCGTCGGACCACGCGCTGCGCAAGACGCACGTCGGGCGTGCGCTGACGACGGAAGCGGAGTCGACCCAGGTGTTCAGGGACGACACCCTCGCCGCCGACGATCGGGCCTTCTTTCTGAAGGCGCGCGACGTGGTCGAGGCGGCAGTCTCCGAAGCGACGTTCCGGCAGGTCGCGCAGAAGTTGCAGAAGACGCGCGACATCCGTCTGACCGGCGATCCGGTGAAGTCCGTCGAGGTGCTGGCCGACCGCTACACGCTCAACGACACCGAGCGTGCCGGCGTGCTTCGGCACCTCATCGTCGAAGGCGACTTGAGCGCCTACGGCCTGGTCAACGCCGTCACGCACTTCTCGCAAGACGTTGACGACTACGACCGTGCCACGGAGCTCGAGGCGCTCGGCGGTAAGCTCATCGAGCTGGCCCCCGGCGACTGGAAGGAGGTGGCCCACGCCGCCTGAGCCGACCGAAGTGCTGCCGACGGCAGCGCTTCGGGACGCCAGCCCCTGATCGAGATCTCTCCCCTTCGCCCGGCGCAGCCTCACGGTTGCCCGGGCGCTTTCTTTTCTGTCAGCAATGCTGACGGTTGGGCCCGACTGATCGGCCGCTTCGTGCCGGCGGAAGGCTTACCGGCCGAGATACACCGCGGTGATCTGCTCGCGCTCGTGGCCCAGCTCTTCGCTGATGGTGAGCCGGGCTTCGCGGTCGAGCTCGCGCTGCGAGGGCGTGAGGTCTCGCGACCGCGGTCCGCCGGCTGCTGGTGCCGGCCACCCAGTCAGCTCGCGGTAGCGGGTCTGTGCGTACTGGTGGCGGCGGCCGTGGATGCGGTGCACGCGGGCCGCCGCGCATTGATACTCGAAGCGCCGTAGCTGCTCGACGTAGCTGCGCTCCGCCGGGATGAGGCTGCCCCTGCCGGCGAGCGCCTTGGCCTCGTCGAGCACCTGGCGCTGCTCTGCGTTGCGAATCGGGATCTCGCGCGCCCGTCCGCCCTTGGTCCACGTGTCCTTGAGCGCCAGTCTGTCGCCGCGATCGGCCCACTCCGGCCGGATCTTGATCGACTCGCCCCGCCGCAGCCCGAAGGCCGCCTGCAGCCGCAGGGACATCGCCGTATAGGGGTCGGTGATCCTCGCCAGCTCGCCGCCGTTCAGGTCGCGCGCCTTGCTGACGTTGGTGACGTACTGCCGGTTGCCGATGCCGTAGTGGTCGTTGTCGCGCGCGATCACGTTCTGCTTGCCGATCTTCTCGGCCCACCATCGCAGCTCCGCCATCCGGTTCTTGATCGTGCCGACGGCCAGGCCTTCCGCCTGCCAGCGCTCGACCAGGCGCTCGACGTGCTTGGGCTTGAGGCTCTCCGCGGCCATGTGCCGGTAGCCCATGTCGTGCAGCTGACTGGCCACCAGGTCGAGCACGCGCTCGCGGTCGCGCTGCGTCGCGAAGCTGCCGTCGCGGTTGCGTCGGCACAGCTGCTTCAGCTCGTAGTTCAGGTTGCGCATTCGGTTGCTGCTGACGGCATCGTTCCTCGTCCTGGCGGTTGCCCCTCGATCGCCATCGTTCGTTGTCGCTGGTGTTCGTTCAGTCTGGTCAGTGTTTCTGTCCGTCCCGGGCGCCGAAGCGCTGCGGGAACCGCGAGGGACACGGGACACCACTCCCGTTTCGTGCCGAGTCATTGCTTGCTGCCGCGGCACGCGGCGTTGGCACCGATGGCGCTTCCTGCGGGAAGTCGATCCGTCGGGCGAGCCCTTGCCCCAGGGCTCGGGGTGCGCCGGGCGGCGCTCTGGCTGATGTGGCCCGCGGGGAGCGGGCAGAGTGCGGACCGCGTTGCACGGTCCGAGGCTTTGACGCGCCAGGGAGGCCGTCACGTGGGGTCGTCACTTGCGTCAGCCCCAACAAACCGCATGTGCGCTGGGGCAGCGTGCGCGTCGTCACTACTGGCTGGCGCCGCGTAGTGACGACGCGGTTGGCGCAGCGGTGCTGGGGCAGCGCGCGGCAGAAGTTGCAGCAGAGGCTGCTCGGTTGATGCCGCTACGGTCTCGCAAGATCGGCTACGGCAGTGCAGGCGCTTCGTCGCCAATGCCTGACGCGTATCTCCAGGCCTACTCGGCCGCCGGGTTTCAGGAGATGTGGCCGGCTCTGGTGCCCGCGCGAGCGGACTGGGGGGGGGGCGGCTGACGTCCCGGGAAGTGGTGTACGAGCAGGAGCCGGCTGATTCGCCGTGCCGGCCGGGGGCGTAGCCCCCGGCCGGCACGGCGGGCGCGATCAGCGGCCATCGTGGGTTCTCGGTTAAGGTCGGGTTACCACACCTTGCCTTGACTGAAGGAAGCACCACGATGACCAAGCCGACTATCGCACTCGCCGACCTCGTCGAGAAGGGCGCCGACGCCGACCTCCTCAAGCAGATGATCCAGCACGTCGTCGAGCGCGTGATGGAGTTCGACGTCGAGAACCTCTGCAACGCCGCCTACGGCGAGCGAACGCCTGAGCGCGCCAACAGCCGCAACGGCTATCGCGAGCGGCTCTGGGCGACGCGCGCCGGCGCCGTGAACCTGAAGATCCCGAAGCTGCGCTCGGGCAGCTACTTCCCGCCGTTCCTGGAGCCCCGCAGGACCGCCGAGAAGGCACTCGCCGCGGTGATCCAGGAAGCCTACGTGCAGGGCGTCTCGACCCGCTCCGTCGACGAGCTGGTCAAGGCGATGGGCATGAGCGGGATCTCGAAGAGCCAGGTCAGCCGGCTGTGCAGCGAGATCGACGAGCGCGTGCATGCGTTCCTCGATCGGCCGCTCGAAGGCGACTGGCCGTATCTGTGGATCGATGCGACCTACGTGAAGTGCCGGGAGGCCGGCCGGATCGTCTCCAAGGCCGTGATAATCGCCGTGGCCGTGAATACCGAGGGCGTGCGCGAAGTGCTCGGCATGGCCGTCGGTCCCAGTGAAGCCGAGCCGTTCTGGACCGACTTCCTGCGCTCGCTGACCCGGCGCGGCCTGCGCGGCGTGAAGCTCGTGATCTCGGATGCACATGAAGGGCTCAAGGCTGCTGCGGCCAAGGTCCTCGGCTCGACCTGGCAACGCTGCCGCGTGCACTTCCTGCGGAACGCGCTCGCGCACGCCGGCAAGGGTCAGCGGCAGATGGTGCTCGCCGCGATCAACACCGCGTTCGCCCAGGAGACGTTCGAGACCGCGAGCGCGCAGTGGCGCGTCGTCGCCGACCAGCTGCGCGCCAAGTTCCCCAAGCTCGCCGAGTTGATGGACACCGCCGAGGCGGACGTGCTCGCGTTCATGGGCTTCCCCAAGCCGCACCGCGCCCAGATCCACAGCACCAACCCGCTCGAGCGGCTCAACGCCGAGATCAAGCGCCGCACCGACGTCGTCGGCATCTTCCCGAACGAAGCCGCCGTGGTGCGCCTCGTCGGCGCACTGCTGCTAGAGCAGAACGACGAGTGGCAGCTGCAGCGCCGCTACATGTCGCTTGAGCCGCTGCGCGCTCTCGTCGACAATCAAACCGCTCGGCTGGCGGCCGTCGTCAACTGAGCACGAGTCCGACCGAACCAGAACTCACGACTCGTACACCACGCGCCGGGACACGATCCCGACCGATCTCGTGCAGCTGCCCAAGGGCGAGGCCTTCGCACTCATTCACGGCGGCCAGCTGCACAAGATCCGCATGCCGCTGCCGTCGGCAGCGCGCGATCCGCTGATGCCTACGAGCCTGGCAGCGATCGGGAAGACGCTGAGAGAGCGACTCGATGGGCCGTGGAATCGGCTGGACGAAGGCGTCGAGGCGGAGGGCCGGCGTGTCGTCTAGGAACGCCGCTTTCCACGACGGGGCGCTCGCGGGCGTGCTGCTGAGCCCGCTGAAGCTGACCTTCTCGCTGGTGCTGGGGTTGGCCGCGCTCCTGCTGTGCGCCTGGATTCTCGACTGGACGTTCGTGTTCAAGGTCTGGCCGCAGGGGATCGAGCGCCTGCGCGAACTGCTCGCGCACGACCTCGAGCAGGGCGTTGCCCTTGCCGCCCGCCAGGGTGCCGGCGCCGGCGCCATTACCGCGCCCGCCAACGCGCTGTACTCGATCGTGTTCGAAGCCACCGGCGTCCACGACATGGGAACGCAGTTCGCCAACGGGGCGGCGCTGTCGATCCCCGACACGGTCATACGGCGCAGCTACGTGTCGCACCGGGAGAGCATCGACGCAGCGATGGTCGGCACCCAACTGCTAGGGGTGCGCGCGGCGATCGTGGCCAGGTTCGCGCCGCTGCTTCTGCTTCTCTACTCCGTCGGCGCCGCCGACGGCTTCACCCAGCGGGCGATCCGCCGGGCCTGCGGCGGACGCGAGTCGGCCGGCCTGTACCACCGGGCCAAGTACCTGCAGGTGGCCGTGCTGGGGCTGGGCGGCGTCTGCCTACTGCTTTGGCCCGGGCCGGTGCGGTGGGAGCTGTGCGTGCCGCTCGGCGCGGCCCTCTTGGGCGGGCTGGCCAGCGTGCAGTGGGCGTACTACAAGAAGCACATGTAGGTCAGTCGTGCGTCGCTGCTTTGGCCGACGCGTCGTCGCTGCCCGCGAATGTCCAGCGTCAGGACTGCCCGACACGGGAGGCGATCAACGACGCGGGGCGGAGTCGTTCACATCGGCCGGTACGAACGGTTCGGCGGGCGTGTCCAGGAAGTTCGCCTGCAGAGTTGGCAGAGCGTCCCGTGCGCAGCTCGCTCCAAGGCCTCGCAGGCGGTCGATCATCTCGACGCGGTCCAGAGAGAACTTGCCTGCCGGAACAGCGACCTGTTGCCGGAAGTACCGCGGGGCCGCCTCGGTATGGCCGCTGAGAAGCTTCGCCGTTCCCGCCGCCGCCCGGGACTGTCCGCGCATGAACAGCTCACTCGACTTCAGCAGCAAGCCCTTGTATCCGGCCGAGATCGGGACATCGAAGAATTCTTCGGTGCATCCCAGACTGAGTATGAAGAGGTCGTCGTCCTTCCAGCCCAGGATGCTGCGCGCTTCAACCGCGGCGACGCCCGCTGGGTTGTTGGCCCAAATGCCACCATCGATCAGCGGCGCACCGCTCGGCATGACATGCGCCCGGAAGTAGGTTGGTGCAGCCGCCGTCGCCAGAGCAACATCGACGGCTCGTTCCCGCCAGTCCACCTGCAATCGAGGATGGTGACGCGTCTTGAAGACGTAGAGATCGTCTTTGTCGCCGTGGTAGGCGGGAATCACGAGGCGGAGCCTGCTCTCGCCGAGCGTCTTCGATCCGAACGCCGCCGTCAGCGCAACACGAAGGTAGTCTGGCTCGTACTTCGGCCACGCGAGCTGTTGGCCTCGGCGCCTCCACTTGCGCAGCATGGCCGCACACCGCTGCGCAATGCCGTTCGCGCCGATCGGTTCGGCCTGATCGAAGATGCGCGGCCCTTCCCGAACGTAGAACTCGACGATGTCGCGCGCGGATAGACCGAGACCAAGCCCCAGCGCGATGATGCCCCCGGTTGACGTACCGGCGATCAGGTCGAAGTGGTCCGCGATCCGCTTTCCGGTTGCGGTCTCGACAGCATCGAGGAACGCCGCCTCGAGGACGCCTTTGATCCCTCCGCCATCGAGAGCAAGGATTCGTCGTCTAGGACGCATCGCGTACCTCCGGATGACGCCCGCCGCCCTTCCACTCGTCGCTGACGAGCCACTCTTCGAAGTAGAACAACCACTCGTAGGTCCACGGCACGATCGTGTCGGCAATCGCGGCGCCGGGTGACCATTCCGCGGTCTGCGGATCGAAGAGACACAGCCGCACTGGTTTCGTCGAGTACACGTGCGGCAGAGGGCGGCCGTCCGCCAACTCGTTGAGGTCGGGTGAGACGACCACAACTTCCGGCGTATCGGCACGGCGGTAGCGAATACGGACCTTGTACAGGCGGCCCAAGGGCGAAGGTCTGACTTCGAGATTCCAGATCAACTCACCCCGCTTCACGACGCCGTGGCCACGGCTCACCAAGCTGGCCCGAAGACGCAACCACTGCTGTTCCGGGCTGAGCCAAGGATCGCGGACCTTCCGCAAGCTACCGGCCGAAGAAGGTGTGCGGCGGAACGGTCACACGCCCGACGGCGGGCGAGGTGACGAGTCCCAAGCTGGGCGCGACGAGCAGGGAGCCCGCCGCACGGGCATTGCCGACGGTCGTCGCAAGCGGCGCCATTGCAGCGCGAACGGCCTCCTGGCTCGCGCCGAAGGACTTCTGAAGCGCCTCGCCGAGTCGGTCCTTGCCTTCGAGGGCGATCAGCCCTTCGAGCATGGCGACCGCATCCCTGTGCCAGCCGTAGAAGGCTCGGGGGAGGCGCGGATCGAGATTCCACTTGTCTGCGAAGTTCTCCCCGGTCGTGGTCTCGTTCTCGATGAAGTAGAACGGCCTTCCGTTCCGCTCGCCGACCTGGATGAACTCCGGCAGGCGGCGCACGACATCGAGGATCAGCTCGTAGGTGTCCGCGTAGACGAAGCGGGTGATGCAGTCTGCATAGGATCGCGCCGCGAGCGTCGTCAGGATGACGCTGATCGGCGCGAGCTCGCTGCGTCCAGGGGCGGCAAACGACACATCTCTATGCCGCTTCAGAAGTTGCACGATCCGCTTCAACGGAGGCTTGCGCATCTCCTGCTCGGGAAAATCTTCAACGTCTGCACGCTTGGCAGCGATCGCGGCCTCGCGCAGGGTCAACCTACGCCGCAGGGCTGCGTACTGCTCGAAACGGGCCGCATATCCCTTTGGGTTGGTGGGCTTCCACGCCGCCAGCGCCCTGTCGGGCACCAGCTCGCCGCCGTTGCCGCATGCCGGATTGGGAATCGAGGGCGTGATGTCCAAGTGGAACTCGTTCGCATAGCACAGCCGCCAGCAGCGCTGCTTCTCTTCGAGCATCGATGCGTAGGTGGCGTGAGCCCTGAGTCGATCGCCGATCAATGCCTTGACCGCGGCGGGATTGGAGGTGGCGCCGACGGAGGGCAGGTGGCAAACGAGGTCAACGTCGAACTCGGCGCGGCCGATCGGCTTGTTGGCGGTGCCCACCGCGATCGATCCCTGCGCGTAGATCGCGGCGTCCTGTAGAAACGGTGATTCGCCTTCGGCGAGCCAGGCGCTGACGGCTTCGTAGCGAGCCTTCGCCGTCTCGTACTGGCTGTCGGTCAGGTCGATCTGCGCGAACAGCGCGTCGAGAATCCCGACCAGCATGCGCCGCTTGTGCGTGGCGAATTCGATCAACCTGGGGTCAGCGTGCATTTCCGTGCTCCAAGGCGCTACCGCCCGACCAGCGGAAGCGAACGCGCGGTGAGCGCATCGAGGGCGAGGTGGCAGAGGTAGGCGCCGGCTCCGATCATCGCGACCTTGCGCCAGAAGCGGCCTTCCTCGGACTGCGGCTGCCACTCGTGAAGAGCCTTCCAGCCGGCCGTCACCAGGGCCGCGCAGGCGACGCTGTGAAAGAACTGGCGGTGATGCGGATGGACCGCCGGTTCGAGCACATCGGGCAGTTTCGTCAGCAGGGCGGCGAGTCCGCCACCGGCCAGGGGCCACGCGGTGGCCTCGCCGCGCTCGACCTCGCCGGAATGCAGGACGGCCCCTACGGCGAGGGCGGCGGTCCACTGGTGGGTGGCAGCGTTCATGTCAAATTTCCTTTCTGATCATCCGTTTCTTGACAAGTATAGCAAGAAAAGACATCATAGTTCAAGCCACATGGGGGTGCGCATGGGACTGACCCGAGAGGAGCTGGGGCGGCGAATCCGGTCCGCCAGGGAAACCTGCGGCCTTACGCAGGAGCAGTTGGGCGAGTTCGCTGACCTGAACCGGGTTGCGGTCGGCCAGATCGAGGCTGGAACCCGGTCCGTTTCCAGCCTGGAGCTGGACCGAATCGCTCACGCCGTAGGGCGCGACATCAAGTCGTTCTTCGCCGAGTCCTTCGTCGAGCGCGACGCCCTCGCAGCGCTGTTTCGCTCCGACGCCCAACTCGCAGAGCAGGCTGACCTGCTGAAGGCGTTGCAGGACAGCTTGGCGCTCGGCCACGAGTTGACCAACCTCGAGCGCCTGCTCGGCATCGATCGGGTTCAGCTGCTCACCGCGTCGTACGAACTCCCCGCCCCGAAATCGCGCTGGGACGCCATCCAGCAGGGACAAAAGGTGGCCACCGAGGAGCGGCAGCGGCTGGGGCTCGGCGTGGCGCCGATCGGTGACCTGAGCGATCTGCTGGAGGCCCAGGGCGTGCGCACCGGCGCCGTCGCACTCCCCGAGAACATCTCGGGGCTGACGCTCGTCGACGGAACGATCGGCGTCTTCGTGGTCATCAACGCGAAGCACGCAGCCGTTCGACGACGCTTCTCTCTGGCTCACGAGTACGGCCACGTCCTGCTGGATCGAGGCCGGGCCGGCGCTATCAGCCGGGCAGAGAACCGATCGGATCTACTGGAGGTCCGGGCAAATGCCTTCGCCGCGGAGTTCCTGATGCCGGCGGAGGGTGTGGAGCAGTTCGTGGTCGCGTTCGGCAAGGGCGGCGCAAGCCGCGCGCAGATCGCCGTGTTCGACGAGGCCGAGGCGGTGCAGGTCGAGCAGCGCGCCGCGCCGGGATCTCAGGACATTCAGCTCTACGACGTCGCATTGCTCGCTCACCACTTCGGGGCGAGCCGAATCTCGGCGCTGTATCGGATGAAGAACCTGCGCCTGATCGACGAGCGCGAGTTCCAGCGCCTGAAGGGCGACGAAGACAGTGGGGCAGGTCAGGCGCTCGCGAACTTCCTTGCGGCGCCGGAAGCGCCGCAGGAAGACACGTCGCGCGAGGATTTCCGGCGGCGCTTCCTTGCCCTCGCCCTGGAGGCTTATCGGCGTGAAGAGATCACGCGCAGCAAGCTCACGGAGCTCGCGGCCATGGTCCACCTCGGTCGGAACGACCTTGCGGATGCGCTCGCCTCGGCGAAGCTGGATTGATCCGTCGCGGCACGAGCGCATCCCATGGCTACGAAGGCCGAGACAATCGTCGTCGTCACCGACGCGAACGTTCTCATCAATCTGATTCGGATCGGTCAGTTGCCGCTTCTCGGCCAACTCGACGGCTATCGGTTCCTCGTGCCAGCGGAAGTGGTGAACGAGATCACCGAGCGGGACCAGAGGGAAGCCCTCTCTGGAGCGCTGGCAGGGGGCTATCTCGAACAGCCGGTAGTCGACACGATGGAGTCGCTCCAACTGTTCGCCGAGTTGCGCGACGTGATGGGCAAGGGCGAAGCAGCGTGCCTCGCTCTCGCTGCGACCATGGGGAGTCACATTGCTTCGGACGAGAAGAAGCGGTTTCGCCGGCGCGCCGTGGAACTGATCGGCGAGCAGCGCATCGTGCGTACGGAGGGCATTCTCCTGGCTGCAATTCGACAAGGGCGCATCTCGGTTGCCGAGGCCGATAGCTTCAAGGCAGTGCTCGCTGCGAACCGCTACGCGATGTCGTTCGGCAGCTTTTCCGAGCTCCTGTAGCTGCTTGCCGGGCACCGAGACTCGATCGGTATCGGAGCTGCGTGGCCGCCCAATCTTCACTGAACAGCAAATATCGCCATCTCGTCGAATACCGGATGCAGCACCGCCCCGAGGCCGGGCAATGAACGTTGCGTTGGCACGCTAACAGCAGCGATGTTGTCGTGCGGGCAGCGCGTTATTGGCGAGGCGGATGGCTGCGGCGGTCACGCGTGGTGCCGCGGCCATCGCAGGTATGGGATTCAAGATCACGAGATCGTTCGTGTCCCCAGCGACGCGGCGATGAGGTCCTTGGCGGTCGATCGGGGACCGGCGACCAGCGCGCGGATTCGCCCCTCGGTTTCATCGACGCATCCGCCGTTCCTGGCGGCATCAAGGGTGCTCGAGCAGGCAGCGAGCACGTCCATGCCCGTGATCTCGTAGCCGTAGCCGGCGGCGATCCAGCGTAGGGCGGCCAGACCCGCCTCGACGGCGAACCGGGGTTTCGTGGCGGCGAAGTCGCGAGCGGCCCGAGTCAGCGTGCGCGGGTCGCACGGCGTTCGCTGGGCGAGGGCGATCGCCTCGTCGTACAGCCCGGCATCCTTAGCCGCGGCGAACCACTTGCCTTCCTGACCCGGCGTGCTGGCGACCAGATCGTCGAGGACCTTCGCGGGCGCCTGGGTCGGGTACTTCTTCGCGATCGCGCGGAAGGTTGCGAGGAACGTCGTTCCCTGGTTGGCCGCGATCGCGTATCTCGTGTACGCCTCTTCGGCGAGTCCCGACGAAAGCAGGATCTCCTCGCAGGCGCGTGCGATCGCGATCGGGTTGTCGTTCAGCCCGCGGCTGGCTTCGGCGTAGCGGATCGCCTCCGCCTTTCGGCCCATGGCCGCCAGTGCCCTGACGCCCCACTCGCGGTAATGCCACAGCGAGGTGGGCGCCTTGTCGAGGAGGGCGAGCAGTTCCTCGTAGCGCCCGGCGTGGAGGAGTGCGCTGAGGCTGGCGATCGTGCCGTGGAAGTAACCGCCGGGCTTACGGTTCAAACTCCATGCTGCCTCGACCGTGCCGATCAGGCGATCCGCCCACGCAGACGCACGTTCTCGGGACGCGCACAGTTCGCCCCAGTGGCTGGCCAGACGCTCGATGTAGGGAATCTCGTCGTTCTGATGCGCCTCCCAGAGCCGCTCGAGCCACTGATCGCGCGTTCGGTCATCGGCCGCTGCGGCGGCGATGATCGTCGCGCAGGTCTCGATCGCGTGATTGACCGCGGTGCCGATGGCGCCGGAGGAACTGTCGACCTGCTCGAGCGCTGGCGACACCTTCTCGAGGAACTGGACCGCACCGACCGCGCCCAGCGCCGGGGCCTTCTTCGCGACCTTCTGGATCTCGGCCACAGCTTCCCGCACGCGCTGCACGGCGGGCTGCGAGCGCCACGGGCCAGCCGAAGGCATGGCGGCGAAATCGCGGCGCGAAGGCCCACTTGTGCGCGACGGGTCGGGTCATCGATAATCACGCTTGACGTTAATCACGCAACGCAATACTATTCTGCCAGTGGCGATCAGGACGTTCAAGTGTGCCGACACCGAAGCGCTGTTTCACTTGCGTCGGGTGCCGCGCTTCGCCAACATCGAGCGCCCGGCGCTGCGTAAGTTGAAGCAGCTCGACCTCGCGCGACGCATCGAAGACCTGCGCGCGCCGCCGGCGAACCGGCTCGAGCAGTTGAAGGGCGATCGCGCGGGTCAGTGGAGCCTGCGGGTGAACGACCAGTTCCGCATCTGCTTTCGCTGGACGGGCAGCGATGCCGAAGACGTCGAGATCGTGGACTATCACTGAGGCAGACGAGATGACCAGGAAACTCAAGCCGGTGTCGCCCGGCGAGATGCTCGCCGAGGAGTTTCTCAAGCCCTTGGGCATGAGCAACTACCGTCTGGCAAAGGAGATCGGCGTGCCCGCGCAGCGCATCGGCGAGATCGTCGCAGGCAAGCGCGCCATCACCGCCGACACCGATCTGCGGCTATGCCGCTTCTTCGGCCTCTCCGATGGCTGGTGGCTGCGCCTGCAGGCGGACTACGACACGGAGGTCGCGAAGGCGAGCCTTGCGAAGACGCTCGCGAAGATCAGACCATGGAAGGAAGCCGCGGAGCAGACGGCGGATGCGCACTGACTTTCCGCTTTCGAGCGGGAGCGTCGTGACGGTAAAAAAATCGTCCCAAAGACTCGATGCGACAACAACTTAAGGCCTTTGATGCTGGCGTTCCCTCGATCACCTCATGCCGTGCGAGGAGTCGCGTCACGCCAGAGGAATCGCGTGCGAAGACGCGATAGATCTCGATAGACCTCGACAGCTGGGTATTGTGGAAGCGCCGACGGTTCTCGATAGATGTCGATCGATGGTGAAAGCTGCGCGAGGGGATCCCACTCAGAATGACGGTAGTTC
Source organism: Thauera sp. K11 (assembly GCF_002354895.1). Taxonomy (NCBI): domain Bacteria; kingdom Pseudomonadati; phylum Pseudomonadota; class Betaproteobacteria; order Rhodocyclales; family Zoogloeaceae; genus Thauera; species Thauera sinica. The sequence goes on along the minus strand of NZ_CP023439.1, from coordinate 2,375,354 downwards.
TGACGGTAAGCGTGAAGGCGTTGCGGCTTCTGCATCAAGCCGATCAACGACTTACCGAAGCCGTTGATGATTGAGTGGGAATAATTCCTGTGCCTTCGTGGTCTATCGCCGTCTATCGAAAATATTTGATGGTTTATTGAAATTTAAAAAAACAATCCAAGGCTATCGCCATCAATCGCTGGGAAACGGATCGAGATGGCGGTAAGTCTGACGGTAACCAGAAAGACTCCTGATGCACTACTTTCTTTGCCGTCAGCCTGTTCTTGGCGTGTGACGGTAAAAAATCTGGCGGAGCGCGAGATTTCATGCGGGCTTCAAGCGGGTGTGTAGTTTGAGGCGAGGGTGACGGTAGCCCCGCCGTGGCGCTGAACCTAGAAGCGATCGCACGCACCCTGCACACCATCGTGCGCCGCCTGCTGGTGCGCCGGGGCCTGCTGGTCGAGAACGAAGGCACGCCGTATCTGAGCGAACTTCCCGATGTGGGCGATGAACGCCTTGTGCGCTATGTCGCCCGCCCGGTGCTGGCCAACGAGCGCGTGAGTTACGACGAAGGCATGGGCCGCGTCACCCTGCATCCTTGCGGGGACTATCTGAGACTCACTCTAACTAGCTGTTCTGAAGAAATAACCTTCTCGCTGCCTATCGCCGTCTATCTATCGAAGGCGAAGCGAAGGATCTGCCCTCGCGCTGTCTGCAGTCATCGGTCAGGAGAATCGCCGGCTGGATCCCGGCCGCAGCCTGATCGCCGATCGCGCCGGCGCTGGTTTGCATGAAAGGTCACGGGAATGTCATCTGTGGCCGCGAAAATCGATCTCGTGTGAAGCTTGCAACCAAGGCCGGCCCTGCCTGGTTCCAGATCGTCGGCCGCCGGGCGCTTTCCTCGCCCGTTCCCATTCCTTCACTTCAGCGAGGTGCATTCATGATATCCATTCGGCCTTCGATCCTGACGCTTGCGGCCTCGGCGGCGGTCGTGTTCAGCGTGCCGGCGGCGGCACGTGACACGATCCAGATCGCCGGTTCGTCGACGGTGCTGCCGTTTTCCTCGATCGTCGCTGAGGAGTTCGGCAAGACCTTCAAGCAGTTCAAGACGCCCGTGGTCGGTTCGGGCGGCACGGGCGGCGGCCTGCGCCAGTTCTGCCAGGGCGTCGGCGAGAACACCATTGACGTCGCCAACGCCTCGCGCCCGATCACGCCGGCCGAGATCGAGAACTGCGCCAAGAATGGCGTGACCAAGATCATCGAGGTGCAGATCGGCTATGACGGCATCGTCTTCGCGTCGCGCCGCGACGGCGGCAAGTTCGCCCTCGAGCCGCACCACATCTTCCTGGCGACTGCCAAGGAAGTGCCGCAGGACGGCAAGCTGGTCGCCAACCCGTACACGCGCTGGTCGCAGATCGACAAGTCGCTGCCGGACCAGGAGATCGTCCTCGTGATCCCGGGTTCGAATCACGGCACGCGCGAGGTCTACGAAGAGAAGACGGTGCTGCCCGGCTGCCGTTCGTTCGCCGAAGTCAAGCAGATCGCCGACAAGAAGGCGGCCGATTCGGTGTGCAAGGCGACGCGTGGCGATGGCCGCGTGATCGAGGTCGCCGGCGACTACACGGAAACGCTGGCCCGGCTGGATGCGCAGAAGACGGCGGTCGGCGTGTTCGGCCTGAGCTTCTACGACCAGAACCGCGACCGGTTGCAGGTGGCGACGGTCGCCGGCGTGATGCCCACGCAGGAGACGATCGAATCGGGCAAGTATCCTGTGTCGCGCCCGCTGTACTTCTACATCAAGGATGCGCATGTCGGCGTGGTTCCTGGATTGCTGGAGTACGCGCAATTCTTCCTGTCGCCGGGGGTTTCCGGCACGGGCAGCCCGCTGGAGAAGGCCGGTCTGATTCCGCTCAACGGCAAGGAGCGAGCCCAGGTCCTCGGTGACATCAAGGCGCGCAAGAGCGTGAACTGATCGGGCGATGACAGGGGCGGGGTCCTCCGGCCCCACCCTCGCCGTTTGCGGAAGAGATATCGGTCGATGAACAACCTGACGGTTGCCGCCGCGTTGCTGATCCTGGCCGGCTTCGCCTATCAAGTCGGCCTGATGCGCAGCCGGCAGGTAGCCACCGGCACCGTCGAGCGCATGCACTCGCGGCCGAGCTATCACGGCCTGCTGGCGGTGCTGCGCGCGGCGTTCCCGGCGCTGGGCGTCTACTTGCTGTGGCGGATCTTCGGCCAGCACGCGATCGAATCGCTGGTGCTCGGCGCCATACCGGCGGAGAACGTTCCCGCCGATCCGCTGCAGCAGCGCGCGCTGTTGCAGCGGATCGGCAACCTGGCCAGTGGCTTCGGCCTGCTCGGCGAGGCCAAGCCGTTCGAGCAGGCGGCCGCGGCGCACATGCGTCGGCTGGCGGTGACCGGACAGGCGTTCGTCGCCGCCCTGATGGCGACCGTCGCCGCCTTCGGCGTGTTTTGGTCATGGCGGCACACGACGGTGCAGACGCGCGCCCGCAACAAGGTCGAGAAGGCGCTGCAGATCGGCCTGATCGCCTGCTCGGCGGTGGCCATCTTCACCACGGTCGGCATCGTGCTGTCGATGCTCGGCGAGGCGTTCCGCTTCTTCCATCTCGTCAACCCGCTCGATTTTTTCTTCGGCACGACCTGGAATCCGCGCTTCGTGCATGTCGGCACGGAGGGGCAGACCGGCTTCGGCATGCTGCCGCTGATGGCAGGCACGCTGCTGATTTCGGTCATCGCCATGCTCGTCGCCGTTCCGCTCGGGCTGATGACGGCCATCTACCTGTCGGAGTACGCGGCGCACCAGGTGCGCGCGGTGGCCAAGCCGGTGATCGAGGTGCTGGCCGGCATCCCGACCATCGTCTACGGCTTCTTCGCGCTGGTCACCGTCGGCCCGTTCCTGTCGGCGCTCGGCGCGTCGGTCGGCCTGACCATCCGCGCCACCTCGGCGCTCACCGCCGGCCTCGTGATGGGGATCATGATCATCCCCTTCATCTCGTCGCTGTCCGACGACATCATCACCCAGGTGCCGAAGGCGATGCGCGACGGCTCGCTGGCACTCGGCGGCACGCGCTCGGAAACGGTGATCCGCGTCGTGCTGCCGGCGGCGCTGCCGGGCATCGTCGGCGCTTTCCTGCTCGCCGTCAGCCGCGCCATCGGCGAAACGATGATCGTCGTGCTTGCCGCCGGCAACGCGCCGGTGCTGACCGCCAATCCCTTCGAGGCGGTGTCGACGGTCACGGTATCGATTGTCAACCAGCTCACCGGTGACGCCGACTTCGCCAGCCCGCAGTCGCTGGTCGCCTTCGCGCTCGGGCTGACGCTGTTCGCGATGACGCTGGTGCTCAACGTCATCGCGCTGGTCGTCGTGCGCAAGTATCGCGAACAGTACGAGTAGCCGATGGATTACGACGACAACGGCAAGCGGGGCTACGCGGCGGTCGAGACGCAGGTGGTCGCGTCGCTGAAGCGGCGCCGACGCGAGGAACTGCGCTTCCGCGCGCTCGGTATTGCAGCGGTGGCGGCCTCGCTGTCGCTGGTGGCGATCCTGTTCGTGTCGATCATGTCGAAGGGGATTCCCGCCTTCTGGCAGGCGACGTTCGAGATGGAGGTGTACTTCGACCCGGAGGTGGTCCAGGTCGGGCCGCGGCCGGTGCGCGAGCCGAGCGAGACGCCGGCGCAGTTCCAGGACCGCATGACGGCATGGCAGACCGAACTCGGTTTCGTCGACTTCAACCAGTTGATCCTCGACGCGCTGGCCAAGGCGCTGCCGGAGACGGCCGACCGGCCGCGCGACGCGCTGCGGCTCGTCACCAGCGGCGAGCGGTTCGCGCTGCGCGACCTGCTGGCCGACGACCCGAGTCTCGTCGGCAGGACGGCTAGGGTGAAGCTGCTGGCCGATGCCAACGTCGATGTCTGGCTGAAGGGCAACATCGATCGCAGCCTGCCCGACGACCGCCAGCAACTGCCTGCCAAGACCCGCGAATGGGCCGACAAGCTCCACGAGATGGGCGTGATCAAGAACCGCTTCAGCACCTCGCTGTTCACGAACACCGACTCGCGCAGCTCGCTCGCCTCGGCAGGCCTGGCCGGGGCGTTCATGGGCTCGCTGATGATGATGATCATCGTGATCCTGCTGGCGGTGCCGATCGGCGTCGCTTCGGCAATCTACCTGGAGGAGTTCGCGCCGCAGAACCGCTGGACCGATCTCATCGAGGTCAACATCAACAACTTGGCCGCCGTGCCGTCGATCGTCTTCGGCCTGCTCGGCGCGGCCGTGTTCATCATCTGGTTCAAGCTGCCGCTGTCGGCGCCGATCGTCGGCGGGCTGGTGCTGACGTTGATGACCCTGCCCACCGTGATCATCGCCACCCGGGCGACGCTGAAGGCAATTCCGCCGTCGATCCGCGAGGCGGCCCTCGGCGTCGGTGCCTCCAAGGTGCAGGCGATCACCGACCACGTGCTGCCACTGGCGCTGCCCGGCATACTGACGGCGACGATCATCGGCGTAGCGCAGGCGCTGGGCGAAACGGCGCCGCTGCTGCTGATCGGGATGAGCGCCTTCGTCGCCAGCGTGCCGTCGACGCCGTTCGACCAGTCCACCGCGCTGCCGGTGCAGATCTACCTGTGGCAGGCCAACGAACTGCGCAACTTCTTCGAGGGCCGGACGTCGGCGGCGATCATCGTGCTGCTGGCGTTGATGCTGACCCTGAACGCGCTGGCGATCTGGTTGCGCAAACGTTTCGAAACGAGATGGTGATGTCACACGATCCGGCAATCAGCAAGGTGGCGCCCGCAGCGCTGACCACGATGGCAGGGGCAGTGGCCGCGAAGCGCAGCGCAGTGGCCGCCGCGGACAAGGTCAAGCTGAGCGCGCGTGAAGTACGCGTGTTCTACGGCGCCGCCGAGGCGCTGCACGGCGTGACGATGGACATCATGTGCAACGAGGTGGTCGCCTTCATCGGCCCTTCCGGCTGCGGCAAGACGACCTTCCTGCGCTGCTTCAACCGTATGAACGATACGGTGGCCGGAGCACGCGTCACCGGCACGATCACCATCGACGGCAACGACATCTACGACTCGAAGATGGACGTCGTGCTGCTGCGTGCCAAGGTCGGCATGGTGTTCCAGAAGCCGAATCCGTTTCCCAAGTCGATCTTCGAGAACGTCGCCTATGGCCCGCGCCTGCACGGGCTGGCGCCGAACAAGGCCGCGCTGGAGCAGATCGTCGAGCAGAGCCTGCGCCACGCCGGCCTGTGGGACGAGGTCAAGGACCGGCTCGACGTGCCCGGCACCGCGCTGTCGGGCGGCCAGCAGCAGCGGCTGTGCATCGCCCGTGCGATCGCGGTGAGCCCCGACGTGATCCTGATGGACGAGCCGTGCTCGGCGCTCGATCCGATCGCCACCGGCATCATCGAGGATCTGATCACCAGGCTGAAGCAGGACTACACGATCGTCATCGTCACGCACAACATGCAGCAGGCGGCGCGCGTGTCGGACCGGATCGCGTTCTTCCATCTCGGCGACCTGATCGAGATGGGCACGACCGAGCAGATCTTCATGCTGCCGAAACAGAAGCGGACCGAAGACTACGTTACGGGCCGTTACGGCTAGGCAGCCGGCGCTCGGGTGCGCCGCGCGCGCCGGAGAGCGCGTGGTGCTCGCGCGGGCAGGCCCGGGTGTGTGAGGATTTTCGCGATCACGGCGGGCTCTTGGAGGGCAGCGATGATCTTGAGTCGCCCGCCACAGTCTGGGCACTGCTCGATGTCGACGTCGAATACGCGTTTCAGTAAGCGCGCCCAATTCATGCGCGCCGATTTGCCGCACGCGCGCTCTTCTGCGGGTTCGCTTGTCTTGTGCCCTGGATCGGGCACGATCGCAGCGCGCAGTTTGGCGTGAGGGGCGAGCACGCCGTGGAAGCGGATCAGGTGCAGGCGCGGGCGTGGTCCGTGGAGCAGGCTGGCGGTAAAGCCGGCGGCACGATCCGATAGGGCGCGCTTCAGAACAGGCTGTACTGCTGCTGTTCCGCGCGTGCCTTGCGCGGCGGCGCGTCCTGCACACGCAGCAGTTCCGGTGCGATGTCGCGCAGGAAAGGCGAGGGCGGCAGCGCGCGGCGTTGGCCGCGCCAGGCGCGCTCGCGGGCGCGGGTGAGGAACAGCCGGTCCCTGGCGCGGGTCAGGGCGACGTAGAACAGGCGGCGTTCCTCGCCCGCCGCGCCTTCGTCGGCGGGGGCCGCGTCTGCGGTTCCCCACGAGAAGGGTGTCAGCCCGTCTTCCACGCCGACCACGAACACCACCGGGAACTCCAGCCCCTTGGCGGCGTGCATGGTGAGCAGCGAGACGCGGTCGGCGCGGGCGTCCCAGAAATCGGCCTCGGTGGACAGGGCGACCTGTTCGCGCAATTGCGTTTCATCCGCCGTGCCGGTGGCGAGTGCGCCGAGCCAGTTGCGGGCCTCGGCAAGCGTCGCCTGGCCGGCGGCATTCTGTTCCGGGCGCAACTGCTCGGCTGCGGCAACGATGCGGGCGGGCAGGGCGGTGGCCCGTCGTTCGGCGCTCTGCCGGGCCAGGGCATCGAGCAGCGCTGCCACCAGCGGCTGGCCGGCGATGGGCGCGGGCGAGCTTTTCTTGTATGGGATGCCGGCGCGGTCGAGGGCATCGCGCAGCGCGGCGGCCTGCGCGTCGGTGCGGTAGAGCACCGCGAAGTCGGCAAAGCCGAGCGGCCTGTCGCCATCGTGGGCGGCGCCTTTGCGGCCGGCGGCGAGCATGTCGTGGCCGCCGAGCAGGCTTTCGATCGTGGTGGCGACGAATTCGGCCTCCGCCCGTTCGTCCGCCGCGGCGTGCAGGGTCAGCGGCTCCCGCATCGGCCGGGTGATGTCGTCCGGCGTGCCGTCGCCGATCACCTGTGCAGCGGCGCTGACGATGCAGCCGGTGGAGCGGTAGTTGCGCCCGAGTCGCAGCGTGCGGGCGCCGGGAAAATCCTGGCCGAAGCGGGCGAAACAGGCAGCGTCGGCACCGCGAAAACCGTAGATCGCCTGGTTCGGGTCGCCGATCGCGCAGATGCTGGCGGCGGAGGGCGAGAGCAGTTGCAGCAGCCGGTACTGGCGCGCGTCCACGTCCTGGAACTCGTCTATGCAGATGTGGCGGAAACGCTGACGCCAGCGCGCCGCGACGGCCGGGGCGCTTTCCAGGATCTCCACCGGCAGGACGACCAGATCGTCGAAATCCACCCACTTGCCGGCCTGGCCGAGCCGGCGGCTGGCGGCCAGCGCTGCGGCGCTTTCCTCGTCGGCCGGCGGCGCGCCGGTGCGCTTGAGCAGCGAAACGGTCTTCAGCAGGCGCATCGCCCTGGCGTGGCTGACATCGAGGTCGGCGGCGAGTGCGGTGGCGCGTTCCCGCTCGTCGGCGATGCGGAAATCCGCCGTCAGGCCGGCTGCCGGGCCTTCGGCGTGGAGGAAGGCCAGCCCGAGGGAATGGAAGGTGTGGATCGCGCATTCGCCCGCGCCGGCCGGAATCAGCGTGGCCAGCCGTTCGCGCAGCTCTTCGGCGGTGCGGCGGGTGAAGGTGATGGCGAGGCAGGCTTCCGCCGGCTCGCCGCATTCGAGGATCAGGTGTGCGAGGCGATGGGTCAGCATCCGCGTCTTGCCGGAGCCGGGGCCTGCGGCGACGATCAGCGGGCCGTCCACCTTTGCTGCGGCGTGAGCCTGGTCGGCGTCGAGTCCGGCGAGCAGGCCCGCATGGCCGGAGGGCGCGGGTGTCGGCCGTGGAGAAAGCGGCTCTGGCGGGGGTTCCTCTGCTCGGGGCAAAGGCGGGGTTGCGGCTTGCGGACGCTGCGGCAGCGGCGCATCGAACAGCAGGTCGCCGCGGGTCAGGCGGTCGAGTTCGCCGTCCTCGAACAGGCGGATCACGCCGTATTCGCCGTCGTAGCCGGCCTGCCGGATCACGCGGCCTGCGCGCAGCCGTTCGATCGCTTCGCCGAGCAGCGGGTTTGCCCGGCGGATGTCTTCGACGGGCGCCTCGCCCAGGATGGTGAAATCCGGCCCGAGTTCGGCCGAGACGCGGTCGTAGGCGCGCCCCACACCCTGTGAGGCGACGCCGCTGCCGAGGATCTCGGCCAGCATCTCGGGCAGCGGCACGAGGCTTGTCACCGTGCCGGCTGTCGGCGGTGGAACGCCGGTCCTGCGGTCGGCCAGGGTCTCGACCCGGTGCGCGACGCCGACGGTCAGCGGCTTGCCGCATACCGGGCAGCGCCCGCCGTGGGCGATGGTTTCCACCGGGTCGAAGCGCACGCCGCAGGCGCGGTGGCCGTCCATGTGGTACTTGCCTTCTTCCGGGAAGAATTCGACGGTGCCAACGTAGCCGTCGCCGGTTTCCAGCGCGTGGCGCATGGCGAGGAAATCTGGCGCGCCGGTGAAGCGCGTCGCCTCGCGGCCGAGCTTGGCCGGGGAATGGGCGTCGGAGTTCGAGACCAGGCGGTAGCGGTCGAGCGAGGATACCCGCCAGTTCATTTCCGGGTCGGACGACAGGCCGGTTTCCACCGCGAAGATGTGGCCGGCGAGGTCGCCGTAGCACTCCTGGATCGAGTCGAAACCGGACTGCGAGCCGAGCGCGGAGAACCACGGCGTCCAGATGTGCGCCGGTACGAGATAGGCATGGGGCCCGGATTCCAGCACCACTTCCAGCAGATCGCGCGAATCCAGGCCGAGGATGGGCCGGCCGTCGGAGGCGATGTTGCCGATCCGCCCCAGGCTGGCTGCCAGCCGGTCGACGGTGGCGAAGTCGGGGGCGTAGACCACGTGATGGACCTTGCGTGTGCGCTCGCCTTTCTTGTAGATGGTCGAGATCTCGGTGGACAGCATGAAGCGCACCGGCGCCCGGCAGGCCGACGGCAGGGTTCTCCAGACCTCGGCTTCGATGTCCGGCCGCAAGGCGAACAATCCGTTGCCGGTCGGCACGAGCTTGTCCTTCATTTCGGCCAGCCATGCCGGATGCACGCAATCGCCGGTAGCGACCACCGCGATGCCCTTGCGTGCCGCCCACCAGGCGAGGTGTTCCAGGTCCAGGTCGCGGCTGGTGGCGCGGGAATGGTGGGAATGCACGTGCAGATCGGCGTGGAACGCCATGACGGGTCTGGCCTTGCCTCTATACAATTGCCGGAATTATATAGGGACCGGTTCGCCGAGTTGCCCCAAGCTGCCATCCCGGGAGCTTCCTTTCCCCTTGCGTGAGAGAGGCTCGTCCGGAGGCTGTGAGGTGCCTGTCGGTTCCCCATCAATCATGCAGAACTCGCTATTTCCCGATGCCGCGGAGGCTCCACCGCCCGTGGTCGAAGCAGCCCCGCCCGACCCGGCGCTGTGCGACCTCGCCGCCGCCTTGCCGGCGAGGCTGCGTTTCGGCACCTCGTCCTGGAACTACCCCGGCTGGGCCGGCATCGTGTGGAAGCGCGATTACCCGGATGCCGCGCTGTCCCGCCACGGACTGGCGGCGTATGCGCAATACCCGCTGTTCCGCACCGTCGGCCTCGACCGCAGCTTCTACCGGCCGCTGAGTGCGGCCCAGTTCGCGGCCTACGCTGCGCAGGTGCCGGCGGATTTCCGCTTCGTGGTCAAGGCGCCGAACAAGGTGACGGATGCGCTGCTGCGCGACGAATCCGGCCGCGGCCGGCAGCCAAATGCGGATTTCCTGGCGCCCGGTCCGGCCATGCGCGACTTCGTCGAGCCCGCGCTGGCCGGACTGCGGGAGAAGCTTGGTGCGCTGGTGTTCCAGATCAGTCCGCTTCCGCCCGTCTGGCTGGGGCGGATGCCCGAACTGATCGCCAGGCTGCACGTCATGTTGTCTGCCATCTCCGATCTGCGCGCTGCGGCGCCCGACGGCGTGGTGGCTGTGGAAGTGCGCGATCCCCAGTGGCTGATGCCGGCCTTCACCCAGGCACTGCGCGACAGCGGCGCGACCTACTGCATGAGCCTGCACGCCAAGATGCCGCGCATCGCCGAACAGCTTCCCGTCTTGCGCGCGCTGTGGCCCGGGCCGCTGGTGTGCCGCTGGAACCTCAACCCGCTGCACGGCGCTTTCGGTTACGAAAAGGCGCGTCGGCAGTACGCGCCGTATGACCGGCTGGTGGACCCGGACCTGGAAACGCGCGCCGAGCTGGCGCGCGTGATTGCCGGCACCGTGGGTGCGGGCCGGAATGCCTTCGTCACGCTCAGCAACAAGTCGGAAGGCTGTGCGCCGCTGTCGGTGGTGGAACTGGCGCGGGCGGTGCATCTGCGCTCCTGATTTCAGGCGGATCACCTGCCGCGGGTCCGGAAAGTCCATGGGCTCTCCACGGGGGAGCAAAATCGCGCTTGCACGGCCATTTGCCGGCGGATATACTTACGCGTTTTCGAAAACCCACCAATTCAGGAATCACGTTATGGCCAACTCGGCTCAAGCCCGCAAGCGCGCCCGCCAGGCAACCAAGGCTCGCGCTCACAACGCCAGTCTTCGTTCGCGCCTGCGCACCGCGATCAAAGCCGTTCGCAAGGCTATCGCGGGTGGCGACAAGGCGGCGGCTCAGTCGGTCTTTCGCACCTCGATGAGCACCATCGACAGCATCGCTGACAAGAAGATCATCCACAAGAACAAGGCCGCTCGCCACAAGAGCCGCCTGTCGGCCGCCGTCAAGGCGATGGCTGTCTGATCGATCGGCGCCGCTCGCCGCAGGCCATGCCTGCAAGAGGAAAAGCGACCTGCGGGTCGCTTTTTTTGTCTGGTTCGCCGCGAAATAGGTGTTGCGGATGCAGGCTGCGCTGCAAGTTGCTTCGCCCTCGGTTGCCGATAAAGCGTGGAGTGTCGTCGCGTGAGTGCGGTCGGCATGTCGTGCGATGGCGCGGATTAGGCGGAAGAGTGTGGCGATGAACCCGTGCGTCGCGTGCCGGTGACGCTGCTCGTCCGATGCGGTCGATGCCTCGGGCCGAGATTTGCGGGTGTTGCGGGGCCGCCCTATAATCGTCCGGTTTAACGCTCAGGGCACGGAAGCCGTCGTGAAGAAACTCGTTGCCGGAAACTGGAAGATGAACGGCGGGCTTGCGTCGAACCGCGCGCTCCTGGATGCGCTCGGGCCCGTTTCCGGAGTGAACGTGCTGGTCTGCGTCCCCTACCCCTATCTTGCGCAGGCACAGCAACGGGACCCGGCAATCGCCCTGGGCGCACAGGACGTCTGCGAGTATGCCGCGGGCGCCTATACGGGGGAAGTCAGCGCGGCGATGTTGCGCGAGTTCGGCTGCTCGTACGCCATCGTCGGGCATTCGGAACGGCGGGCCCTGTTCGGGGAGGATGACTCCATGGTGGGGCGAAAGGCATCGGCTGCGCTGGCGGCCGGAGTGACCCCCATCGTCTGTGTGGGCGAGACGCTTGCCGAGCGCGATGCCGGCCGCGTCATGGATGTCATCGGCGCCCAGCTCGCCGCGGTGCTCGACGCGCTCGGACCGGAGGCGATGGGGCGGATCGTGCTGGCCTACGAGCCGGTCTGGGCCATCGGGACGGGCCGTTCGGCCACGGCCGAGCAGGCGGGCGACGCGCACGGCGCGATCCGTGCATGGCTGCAGCGCCATGGCGTCGATGGTCGAGCCGTGCCCATCCTCTACGGCGGTAGCGTGAAGCCGCAGAACGCGGCCGAACTGTTCGCGACGGCAGATGTCGACGGCGGGCTCATCGGGGGGGCATCGCTGGTTGCGGAAGACTTCGTGGCCATCTGCCGCGCCGCTGCAAACGCTTGAAACGGAACACATATTTTCTTCTGAAGGTTGGCAATGACAAATTTTCTTTTCCCTTTCGTCCTCACGGTTCACGTGCTCGTCGGCCTCGGCGTCATCGGTTTGGTTCTCATCCAGCACGGCAAGGGGGCCGACATGGGGGCGGCCTTCGGCAGCGGCGCTTCCGGCAGCCTGTTCGGTTCGTCGGGGTCTGCCAACTTCCTGAGCCGTACCACGGCCGTGCTTGCCACGGTCTTCTTCCTGACCAGTCTCGGCCTGAGCTATCTGGCGAGCAACAGGTCGACGGCTCCTGCCAGCGTCATGCATGGCGTGCAGTCCCAGCCCGCCCAGGATGCAGTGCCGGCTCCGCCCGCGGCGCCCGCGGACGACTCGAAGGCCCAGGCAATCCCCAAGTGAGCGGCCGGTCGAAGTCTTTGCGCACCGCGCAAATCGTCGTATAATCCACACGCTTAAATGAACGTTGAAGCCGACGTGGTGAAATTGGTAGACACGCTATCTTGAGGGGGTAGTGGCGAAAGCCGTGTGAGTTCGAGTCTCACCGTCGGCACCAGATCATGGATGGCGCCCGCGAAAGCGGGCGTTTCCATGCAGCGCGGAACAAAAAAATAATGCGGCGGAAAGCCGCCTTAATTGGGGGTCAATGAGCCATGCTGGAAAACTATTTTCCTGTTTTGATGTTCATTCTCGTTGGTCTCGGCATCGGCGTTGTTCCGGTCCTTCTTGGGCGCCTCCTGGCGCCGTACCGGCCTGATAGCGAAAAGAATTCCCCGTACGAATGCGGCTTCGAGGCATTCGAGGACGCCCGCATGAAATTCGACGTCCGCTATTACCTGGTTGCAATCCTCTTCATTCTTTTCGATCTTGAGATCGCGTTCCTCTTTCCTTGGGCGACGGTTTTTCAGGAATTCATCGCAGCCGGGCAGAATGCTATGTTCGTCTTCGGTTCGGTAATGGTCTTTCTCGCCATTCTGGTTATCGGCTACATCGTCGAGTGGAAAAACGGCGCACTCGACTGGGAGTAACGCATGAGCATTGAGGGCGTATTTCGCGAGGGGTTTGTCACGACTTCCCTGGATGCGGTCATCAACTGGACGCGTACGGGTTCGCTGTGGCCGATGACGTTCGGTCTTGCGTGCTGTGCGGTGGAGATGATCCACGCGGGCTGTGCGCGGTATGACCTCGACCGGTTCGGCGTGGTGTTTCGCCCGAGTCCGCGCCAGTCCGACCTGATGATCGTCGCGGGTACCCTGTGCAACAAGATGGCGCCGGCACTGCGCAAGGTCTACGACCAGATGTCCGAGCCGCGGTGGGTGATCTCGATGGGGTCCTGTGCCAACGGTGGTGGTTACTATCACTATTCGTATTCGGTGGTTCGAGGTTGCGACCGGATCGTGCCTGTCGATGTTTATGTTCCAGGCTGTCCCCCGACTGCCGAGGCGCTGGTGTACGGCATCATCCAGTTGCAGAACAAGATCAAGCGCACCAGTACCATTGCGCGCTGACAGGTATCTCCTCAAATGAGTCCAAAGCTTGAACGCCTGATCCAGGCTCTGAAAGATGTATTCGGTGAATCGCTGCAATCACTGACTGCAGATCGGGGTGAAATTACAATCGAAGTCGCTGCTGCGGATTATCTGCGAGTTGCACGCACGCTGCGTGATCACGCCGATCTGCATTTCGAGCAGTTGATGGATATCTCGGGGGTCGATTTCTCGACCTACGGAAACGGTGCATGGAGCGGGCGGCGTTTCGCTTCCTGTGCGCATCTGCTGTCGGTTCGCCACAATTGGCGCGTTCGTCTGCGTGTCTTTGCGGAAAGTGACGAATTCCCCGTTCTGGATTCGGTCGTCGATATCTGGCCGAGTGCGAACTGGTACGAGCGCGAGTCGTTCGACCTGTATGGAATCATGTATTCCGGCCATCCCGATCTGCGGCGCATCCTGACCGACTACGGTTTCGTGGGGCATCCGTTCCGCAAGGATTTTCCGATTTCGGGCTATGTCGAAATGCGTTACGACCCGGAGCAGGGCAGGGTCGTTTATCAGCCCGTTACCATCGAGCCGCGAGAGAATACGCCGCGCATCGTGCGTGAGGAAAGCTACGGGGATGTCGGTCATGGCTGAAATCCGCAATTACACGATCAACTTCGGCCCCCAGCATCCGTCCGCGCATGGCGTGCTGCGGCTCGTCCTGGAACTCGACGGCGAGGTCGTGGAACGCGCCGACCCGCACATCGGCCTGCTGCATCGCGGGACAGAGAAACTGGCGGAGACGCGGACCTGGGTCCAGTCGGTGCCGTACATGGACCGTCTCGACTACGTGTCGATGATGTGCAACGAGCACGCGTACTGCATGGCGATCGAGCGCCTGCTCGGCGTCGAGGTGCCGCTCAGGGCGCAGTACATTCGCGTGATGTTCGATGAAGTCACCCGGGTCCTCAACCACCTGCTGAACATCGGCACGCACGCGCTGGACATCGGCGCAATGACGATGGTGCTCTACACCTTCCGCGAGCGCGAAGACCTGATGGACGCCTACGAGGCGGTGTCGGGGGCGCGGATGCATGCGGCCTACTATCGCCCCGGCGGGGTGTACCGCGATCTGCCCGATCGCATGCCGAAATACGAAGTCAACAAGTTCCGCAACGCCAAGACCGTCGCCGAGGTGAATGCTGCACGCGAAGGATCGTTGCTCGACTTCCTCGAGGACTTCACCAACCGCTTCCCCACCTATTGCGACGAATACGAAACCCTGCTGACAGACAACCGCATCTGGAAGCAGCGTACGGTGGGCATCGGCGTCGTTTCGCCCGAGCAGGCGCTGGCGTGGGGGTTCAGCGGAGCGATGCTGCGCGGGTCGGGGGTGGCCTGGGACTTGCGCAAGAAGCAGCCCTATGAAGTCTACGATCGCCTGGATTTCGACATCCCGGTCGGGAAGAACGGCGACTGCTACGACCGTTATCTCTGCCGCATGGAAGAAATGCGGCAGTCGAACCGGATCATCAAGCAGTGCATCGACTGGCTGCGCAAGAATCCGGGGCCGGTGATCACCGACAATTACAAGGTCGCCCCGCCGTCGCGCGAGTTGATGAAGTCGAACATGGAAGAGCTGATCCATCACTTCAAGCTCTTCACCGAGGGAATGCATGTTCCGAAGGGCGAAGTCTATGCCGCGGTCGAGCACCCGAAGGGCGAGTTCGGCGTCTATGCGATTTCGGACGGTGCGAACAAGCCTTACCGACTCAAGCTCCGTGCGCCTGGTTACGCGCATCTTGCGGCAATGGACGACATCGCCCGCGGCCACATGATTGCCGACGTGGTGGCGATCATCGGCACGATGGATGTCGTGTTCGGCGAAATCGACCGATAGGCGCGTCAGGACGACAGCCAGTTTCAGCAGGCAACCCGGAAGACGAAAACGAAATGCTGAGCCAGGAATCGCTGCAACAGATTGATCGCGAGATCGCCAAGTATCCGGCAGACCAGAAGCAGTCTGCCGTGATGGCCGCCTTGCGTATCGCCCAGGTTGAGAAGGGGTGGCTGCGAAAGGAAGTCATCGAGTTCGTCGCCAGCTATCTCGGCATGCCTGCGATAGCGGCGTACGAGGTCGCGAGTTTCTACAACATGTACGATCTCGAGCCGGTCGGGCGGCACAAGATCACGGTCTGCACGAATCTGCCCTGTGCGCTCTCCGGCGGCGTGCACGCCGCCGACTACGTCAGGAAGAAGCTCGGGATCGGCTTCAACGAGACGACGCCGGACGGAAAGTTCACGCTGAGGGAAGGCGAGTGCATGGGTGCCTGCGGCGACGCACCGGTGCTGCTGGTGAATAACCACCACATGTGCAGCTGGATGACCACCGAGAAGATCGACCAACTGCTCGCCGAGCTGGACAAGAAATGAGCACGCAAGGAATGATCCTCGCCGGCTGTGACGGCGACCGCACCTGGCGGCTCCAGGATTACGTGGCACGTGGGGGCTACTCGGCGCTGCGCCGGATTCTGTCCGAGAAGGTCTCGCAGGATGCCATCATCGCCGAGCTGAAGACCTCGGTTCTCCGCGGGCGTGGCGGTGCGGGCTTCCCGACCGGTCTGAAGTGGAGTTTCATGCCGCGCGCCTTCCCGGGCGACAAGTATCTGGCGTGCAATTCGGACGAGGGCGAGCCGGGGACGTTCAAGGATCGCGACATCCTGCGCCACAACCCGCACTCGGTCATCGAGGGCATGGCGATCGCCGCATACGCGATGGGCGCGGCCCGCGGGTACAACTACATCCACGGCGAGATCTTCGAGGTCTACGGGCGCTTCGAGGAGGCCCTGGACGAGGCGCGGGCCGCGGGCTTCATCGGGCAGAACATACTCGGTTCGGATTTCTCGTTCGAGCTTTTCGCGCATCATGGCTACGGCGCCTACATCTGCGGCGAAGAGACGGCGCTGCTCGAATCCATCGAAGGCAAGAAGGGGCAGCCGCGCTTCAAGCCGCCTTTCCCGGCGAGTTACGGCCTCTACGGCAAGCCGACCACCATCAACAATACGGAAACCTTCGCATCCGTCCCGTTCATCATGAACATGGGTGGCGAAGCATTCCTGAATCTCGGCAAGCCGAACAACGGCGGCATGAAGCTGTTCTCGGTCTCCGGTCACGTCAATCGGCCGGGCAACTACGAGATCCCGCTTGGCACCCCCTTCGCCGAATTGCTGGAAATGGCCGGCGGCATGCGTGGCGGCCGCAAGATCAAGGGGGTCATCCCCGGCGGCTCGTCGGCGCCGGTGGTGCCCGGTAGCGTGATGATGGACTGCACGATGGACTACGACTCGATCTCCAAGGCGGGATCGATGCTCGGCTCCGGCGCCGTCATCGTCATGGACGAGACCACCTGCATGGTCAAGGCGCTCGAGCGTCTGTCGTACTTCTACTTCGAGGAGTCCTGCGGCCAGTGCACACCGTGCCGCGAAGGGACGGGCTGGCTCTATCGCGTCGTCCATCGCATCGAGAACGGCCTGGGGCGCCCCGACGATCTCGAACTGCTGAATTCCGTCACCGCGAACATCATGGGCCGCACAATCTGCGCGCTCGGCGATGCCGCTTCGATGCCTGTGCAAAGTTTCATCAAGCACTTCGGGGCGGAGTTCGAATATCACATCGAAAACAAGAAGTGCCTCGTGCCGCCTGAAGTGCAGCACGCAGGAAGTCAAATCTACGTGAGCCCGTCATGCTAGAGATCGAAATCGACGGCAAGCAGGTCCAGGTCCAGGACGGCAGCACCGTCATGGATGCTGCGGCGGCTGCAGGTGCGTACATTCCGCACTTCTGCTACCACAAGAAACTTTCCATCGCGGCAAACTGCCGGATGTGCCTGGTGCAGGTGGAGAAGGCGCCCAAGCCGCTTCCCGCCTGTGCGACGCCGGTCACCAACGGAATGAAGGTGTGGACGCATTCCGAGCAGGCGGTCAAGGCGCAGAAGGGCGTGATGGAGTTCCTCCTGATCAACCACCCGCTCGATTGCCCGATCTGCGATCAGGGCGGCGAGTGCCAGTTGCAGGACCTTGCCGTGGGCTACGGGGCGAGCGCCTCCCGCTACGAGGAAGAAAAGCGCGTCGTCTTCAACAAGAATCTCGGCTCCCTGGTGGCGACGGACATGACGCGGTGCATCAATTGCACCCGCTGCGTTCGCTTCACCGCCGAGATTGCCGGGGAGATGGAACTCGGACAGGCTTTCCGCGGCGAGCACGCGGAGATCATGCCCTTCATCGAGAAGACCGTCGATTCGGAGCTTTCAGGAAACATCATCGACCTGTGCCCGGTCGGCGCCCTGACTTCGAAGCCCTTCCGCTTCGCGGCGCGGACGTGGGAGCTGTCGCGCCGCAAGTCGGTGAGCCCGCACGATTCGCTCGGCTCCAACCTGATCGTCCAGACCAAGCATGACGTGGTGAAGCGCGTGCTGCCCCTCGACAACGAGGAGATCAACGAGTGCTGGCTGTCGGACAAGGACCGTTTTTCCTATGACGCGCTGAACGGCGAGGATCGCCTGACGACGCCGATGATCAAGCAGGGCGGGGAATGGAAGCCGACCGACTGGCAGCGTGCGCTCGAATTCGTGGCGACCGGTCTGCGTGACGTCGCCCGCGATTTCGGACCGTCCTCGATCGGCGCCCTCGCGTCGCCGCACTCGACCGTCGAAGAGCTTCATCTGCTGCAGAAGTTCGTCCGCGCCCTGGGCTCGGACAACGTGGATTTCCGTCTGCGGCAGTCGGACTTCAGCGCCGACGGCGGCCGCAAGGGTGCGCCGTGGCTGGGCATGCCGGTTGCGTCGGTGGGAGAACTGAACCGTCTCCTGGTCGTCGGCAGCTTCCTGCGCAAGGATGCGCCGCTGTTGGCGCAACGTGTGCGTCAGGCGGCCAAGCGCGGCCTGCATGTGAGCGCGATCGGCCCGAACGCCGAAGAGTGGCTGATTCCCGTGCGCCACCGCTCGCTCGTCGCGCCGTCGCAGATGGTGCCGGTGCTGGCGCAGGTCGTCGTGGCGCTGGCTGCGGAAAAGGGCGCGGAGCCTGCCGAATCCGTGCGTGCGATGCTGCCGCAGACGGTTTCCGACGATGCGCGCGAGATCGCGAGAAGCCTGGCCGGCGGCAGCAAGGTTGCAGTGTGGCTGGGGAATCTCGCCTCGCAGCATGAGCAGGCGGCCCAGCTCGAACTGCTCGCCCAGGAGATCGCCCGCCTGGCCGGCGGCAGCGCCGGTACGATCGGCGAGGCTGCCAACAGCATGGGCGGTTATCTCGCCGGCGCCGTGCCGACGGCGGGCGGGCTGAACGCGCGGACGATGATCGAACAGCCTCGCAAGGCTTACGTTCTCCTGGGTCTCGAGCCGGACCTCGATCACGCGAATCCCGCGGCGGCAATGAGCGCGCTGTCCTCGGCACAGTTGGTCGTCGCCTTGACGGCTTTCGCGTCGCCTTCGCTTCGCGAGGTGGCCGACGTGCTGCTGCCGATCGCGCCCTTTACGGAGACGTCCGGCACCTTCGTGAATTGCGAGGGTCGGGCTCAGAGTTTCAATGCCGTCGCACGGCCGCTCGGGGAAAACCGGCCTGGATGGAAAGTGCTCCGCGTGCTCGGCAATCTGCTGCAGGCCGAAGGGTTCGAGTACGCCGATTCGGAATCCGTGCGAGCCGATGCGCTCGGTTCCGATTTCGCTTCTAGGCTCGACAACGGCCTGGAACTGGCCTCGCCTTCGGTACCGGCCGTACCTGGCAACGGGTTGGAGCGGGTTGCCGACGTGCCCATCTACTTCGCCGATCCGCTGGTGCGTCGCGCGCCGGCCTTGCAGAAGACGCGTGACGCTGCAGCGCCGTCGGCCCGCATGGCCGGCACGACGCTGGCCGGGCTCGGCCTGTCGGCGGGCGACAGGATTCGCGTCAAGGGTGCGGGGCAGATCGAGATCGTCGCCGTGGCCGACGAGGGCGTGGCGCCGGGCTGCGTCCGGATCGCCGCGGCACACATCGCCACGGCAGCGCTCGGACCGATGAGCGGCCTACTCAGCGTGGAGCGTGTCTGATGGAAGCATTGCTGCAACCGGTTGCCGAACTCTTCGGCCCGTCCTGGCCGGCCGTCTGGACGCTGATCAAGATCATCGCGATCGTCGCCCCGCTGATGGGAGCGGTGGCCTATCTGACCCTCGCCGAGCGCAAGGTCATCGGCTACATGCAGGTCCGGATCGGCCCCAACCGGGTCGGTCCCAAGGGCCTGTTCCAGCCCATCGCGGATGGCGTCAAGCTGCTGCTGAAGGAGATCATCGTTCCCCACGGAGCGAACAAGGGGCTGTTCATCCTGGGGCCGATCCTCGCCATTGCGCCCTCCCTGGCCGCATGGTCGGTAGTGCCGTTCAGCGACGGGCTGGTGCTGGCCAACGTGAATGCGGGCCTGCTGTTCCTGCTGGCCATCACGTCGATGGAAGTGTATGGCGTGATCGTCGCCGGCTGGGCTTCGAACTCGAAGTATCCGTTCCTCGGCGCGATGCGCGCGGCGGCGCAGATGGTGTCGTACGAAGTGTCCATGGGTTTCGCGCTGATCTGCGTGCTGCTGATCTCGGCGAGCCTGAACCTGTCCGACATCGTGCTTTCGCAAGGGCAGGGGCGCTTCCATGACATGGGCCTCTCGTTCCTGTCGTGGAACTGGCTGCCGCTGCTGCCGATGTTCGTGGTGTATCTGATCTCCGGCATCGCCGAGACCAACCGCGCGCCGTTCGACGTCGTGGAGGGCGAGGCGGAAGTCGTGGCCGGTCACATGGTCGAGTACTCGGGCATGGCCTTTGCGCTGTTCTTCCTCGCCGAATACGCGAACATGATCCTGGTCTCCATTCTGACCTCGGTGCTGTTCCTGGGCGGCTGGCTGTCTCCGTTCGGCTTCCTGCCCGACGGCTTCCACTGGCTCGCGCTCAAGACGGCGATGATCCTGTTCGTGTTCCTCTGGGCGCGTGCGACCTTCCCGCGGTTCCGCTACGACCAGATCATGCGTCTAGGCTGGAAGGTGTTTATCCCCGTCACCCTCATTTGGGTGTTCGTGGTGGCGGTGTGGATGATGTCGCCGCTGTCGATCTGGAAGTGAGGATTTGAGCATGGGTGGCAAGGATTTGATCGGTAGCCTGTTCCTGAAGGAACTGGTGAAGGGAATGGCGCTGACCGGACGCCATTTCTTCCAGCGCAAGATCACCGTCCAGTTCCCGGAGGAAAAGACTCCCCAGAGCAACCGCTTCCGCGGCCTGCATGCGCTGCGCCGGTATCCGAACGGCGAGGAGCGCTGCATCGCCTGCAAGCTGTGCGAGGCAGTCTGCCCTGCGATGGCGATCACCATCGAATCGGAGCAGCGCGAGGACGGTTCGCGACGCACCAGCCGCTACGACATCGACCTGACGAAGTGCATCTTCTGCGGCTTCTGCGAGGAAGCCTGTCCGGTCGATGCCATCGTCGAGACGCGAGTGTTCGAGTACCACGGGGAGGAGCGGGGCGATCTCTACTACACCAAGCAGATGCTGCTGGCCGTCGGCGATCGTTACGAGGCCCAGATCGCGGCCGACCGCGAGCAGGACGCGAAGTACCGCTAATCGGAGGGCGCTCACGCGCTGCGAGTCAGGAACATGGAATTCAAGACCTTCGTCTTCTACTTTCTTGCCGTGATCATGGTGTTCGCGGCACTGAGGGTCATCACGGTGCGCAACCCGGTCCATGCCGCGTTGTTCCTTGTGCTGACGTTCTTCAACGCGGGCGGCATCTGGCTGCTGCTGCAGGCCGAATTTCTGGCGATCACCCTCGTCATGGTGTACGTCGGCGCGGTCATGGTCCTGTTCCTTTTCGTTGTCATGATGCTCGACATCAACCTCGACCGCATCCGCGAGGGATTCTGGAGCTATCTGCCGGTAGGGGCGCTGGTCGGCATCCTGATGCTGATCGAGATGGTGATGGTGCTCGGCGGCCGGTATTTCGGCCTCGATGCCATGCCGGTGCCGCCCGCTGCGCAGGAAGGCTTCAGCAATACGCGCGAGCTTGGCCGTGTGCTCTACACCGATTACGTCTATCCGTTCGAGCTTGCCTCACTCGTGCTGCTGGTGGCGATGGTGGCGGCCGTGGCCCTCACGCTGCGCAAACGCAAGGGCATCAAGTACATCAATCCGTCCGACCAGGTAGCGGTCAGGCGTGAAGGCCGCGTCGAGCTGGTGAAGATGCCGGCCGAGAAAGAGTAAGACGATACGCGAACAAGAACCGCGCCGGGCGTTTGCCGGCGCGACCAGGGAGTCATAGATGCTTTCGCTTTCCCATTACCTCATTCTGGGCGCGATCCTGTTCGCGATCAGCGTGGTGGGCATCTTCCTGAACCGGAAGAACCTGATCGTGCTGCTCATGGCCATCGAGCTCATGCTGCTCGCGGTCAATCTGAACTTCATTGCGTTTTCGCACTATCTCGGCGACATCGCAGGGCAGGTTTTCGTTTTCTTCATCCTCACGGTGGCCGCGGCGGAATCCGCGATCGGCCTGGCGATCCTCATCGTCATGTTCCGCAACATGCGGACCATCCATGTGGATGATCTGGACAGCCTCAAGGGTTAAGGAAGCGCCGCGATGACGGACATGCAGAAGCTCTATCTCCTCGTGCCCCTGGCGCCGCTGGCGGGTGCGATCCTCGCCGGTCTGTTCGGCAAGACCATCGGCCGCGCCGGTGCCCACATCGTCACCATTCTCGGTGTGGCGATCGCCTTCGCGGCGTCGGTGCTGGTCTATCAGGACGTCCAGGCCGGAAATACTTTCAACGGCACCGTCTATACGTGGATGCAGGCGGGGGGCATCGAGTTCGAGGTCGGCTTCCTGATCGACTCCCTGACCGTGATGATGATGCTCGTGGTGACCTTCGTGTCGCTGATGGTGCATATCTACACGATCGGCTACATGTCCGAGGACCCCGGCTACCAGCGCTTCTTCAGCTACATCTCGCTGTTTACGTTCTCGATGCTGATGCTGGTGATGTCCAACAACTTCCTTCAACTGTTCTTCGGCTGGGAAGCCGTGGGCCTGGTGTCCTACCTGCTGATCGGCTTCTGGTACGACCGTCCGACGGCGATCTACGCCAACCTCAAGGCATTCCTGGTCAACCGCGTCGGCGACTTCGGCTTTCTGCTCGGCATCGGCTTGATCGCCGCCTATGCCGGCAGCCTCGATTACGCCGAGGTGTTCGCCAAGGCGCAGGAACTGTCGGTGACCGAAATGGCCGTCACCGGCTGGCCGCTCATCACCGCGATCTGCATCTGCCTGTTCATCGGCGCGATGGGCAAGTCGGCCCAGGTTCCGCTGCACGTCTGGCTGCCGGACTCGATGGAAGGTCCGACCCCGATCTCGGCGCTGATCCACGCGGCGACCATGGTGACCGCCGGCATCTTCATGGTGGCGCGCATGTCGCCGCTGTTCGAGCTTTCCGACGCCGCGCTTTCCTTCGTGCTGGTCATCGGCGCGACGACCGCGCTGTTCATGGGTTTTCTCGGCATCGTTCAGAACGACATCAAGCGGGTGGTCGCATATTCCACGCTGTCCCAGCTCGGCTACATGACGGTGGCGCTGGGCGTGTCGGCATATTCCGCGGCGGTGTTCCACCTGATGACGCACGCCTTCTTCAAGGCCCTGCTGTTCCTCGGCGCGGGTTCGGTGATCATCGGCATGCATCATGACCAGGACATGCGCAGCATGGGCGGCCTGCGCAAGTACATGCCGATCACCTGGATCACGTCCCTGCTCGGATCGCTGGCGCTGATCGGCTTCCCGTTCTTCTCCGGGTTCTACTCCAAGGATTCGATCATCGAGGCCGTGCATGCCTCGACCATCCCCGGGGCGGGCTATGCGCTGTTCTGCGTGATGTTCGGCGTTTTCGTGACCGCGTTCTACTCGTTCCGGATGTACTTCCTCGTTTTCCACGGCGAGGAGCGCTTCGGGAAGGCGCATCACGATCATGAAGGCGATCACGATGACGAAGAGCCCAGTTCGAATCACCATCACGGTCTTGCTCCGGGCGAGAAGCCGCACGAATCGCCCTGGGTCGTGACGCTTCCGCTGATCCTGCTGGCGATCCCGTCCGTCGTCATTGGCTTCATGACGATCGAGCCGATGCTGTTCGGCGAATGGTTCAAGGACGTGATCTTCGTCGCCGAGACTCACGCCGGCCTGAAGGAACTGGCCGCCCACTTCCACGGCCCGACGGCGATGGCGCTGCATGGCCTGCAGACGGCTCCGTTCTGGCTCGCGATGGCGGGCGTGGCGCTGGCCTGGTTCTTCTACATGGTCAAGCCGGGTATCCCGGCGGCGATCCAGCGCAGCTTCAAGCCGCTCTACGTGCTGCTGGACAACAAGTACTACTTCGACCGCATCAACGAGATCTTCTTCGCCGGTGGTTCGCGGCTGATCGGCAAGGGACTGTGGAAGATCGGCGATCAGGGCGTCATCGACGGGGTGGCGGTCAATGGATCGGCGAAATTCGTCGGCTGGGTGGCGCAGATATCGCGCCTGTTCCAGACCGGCCACCTGTACCAGTACGCGTTCGTGATGATCATCGGCGTGTTCGTGCTGCTGACCTTCTGGTTCAACCGTGGTTGAGCGGTGTGTCCCGGCACGGAAATCGAAATAGATAACAAGATGGAACGCACCCCGCGGGGTGCATAGAACGGAAAGCAACGATGACGGACATTCCTTTCCTCAGTCTCGCGATCTGGGTGCCGATCCTTGGGGGATTGCTGGTGCTCGCCACCGGCTCGGATCGCAACGCTCCGCTGGCCCGGGTACTTGCCTTTGCGGTGGCGGTGGCCGGCTTCGTCGTGGCGATTCCGCTCTACACGGGCTTCGATACCGGTACCAGCGCCATGCAGTTCGTCGAGCTGCAGTCGTGGATTCCTCGCTTCAACATCAACTACCACCTGGGCGTCGATGGAATCTCGATGCTCTTCGTCCTTCTCAACGCCTTCATCACCATCATGGTGGTGATGGCGGGCTGGCAGGTGATCGAGGAAAAGGTGGCTCAATACATGGCCGCGTTCCTCATCATGTCCGGCCTGATGAACGGAATCTTCTCTGCGCTCGACGGCGTGCTGTTCTACGTCTTCTTCGAAGCGTCGCTGATCCCGCTCTATCTGGTGATCGGCATCTGGGGCGGCCCGAACCGGGTCTATGCGGCGATCAAGTTCTTCCTCTATACGCTGCTGGGTTCCCTGCTGATGCTGATCGCGCTGCTTTACCTCTTCATGCAGTCGGGCGGCAGCTTCAGCATCCTCGACTGGCATCAACTGCCGCTGCCGATCGAGCCGCAAGTCCTGATCTTCTTCGCTTTCCTGATCGCGTTCGGGGTGAAGGTGCCGATGTGGCCGGTGCATACCTGGCTGCCCGATGCGCACGTCGAGGCGCCGACCGGGGGCTCGGTGGTGCTGGCGGCGATCGCGCTGAAGCTCGGTGCGTACGGTTTCCTGCGTTTCTCGCTGCCCATCGTTCCCGATGCGTCGCAGCAACTCGCGCCCGTGGTCATCGCGCTGTCGCTGATCGCCGTGATCTACATCGGGTTCGTCGCGCTGGTGCAGACCGACATGAAGAAGCTGGTGGCGTATTCGTCGATTTCGCACATGGGCTTCGTCACCCTCGGTTTCTTCATGTTCAACCAGCTCGGCATCGAAGGTGCCCTGGTGCAGATGATCTCGCACGGCTTCGTGTCCGGAGCGATGTTCCTTTGCATCGGCGTTCTCTACGATCGCGTGCATTCGCGGCAGATCGCGGACTACGGCGGCGTCGTCCATACGATGCCGAAGTTCGCCGCCTTCTTCATGCTGTTCGCGATGGCCAATTCGGGACTGCCGGCAACCTCGGGCTTCGTCGGCGAGTTCATGGTCGTGCTCGGCGCCGTCAAGTACAACTTCTGGGTTGCCTTTGCCGCGGCGGTGACGCTGATCCTCGGCGCCGCCTACACGCTGTGGATGTACAAACGCGTGGTTTTCGGGAAGGTGGCCAACAGCCATGTGGCGGAACTCGAGGACATCAATGCCCGCGAGTTCGCCTTCCTCGGGATACTCGCCGTCTGCGTGCTGGCAATGGGCCTCTATCCCTTCCCGTTCACCGAAGTCATGCATGCCTCGGTGGACGAACTGCTGCGGCACGTCGCCGTGAGCAAGCTCTGAGTGCGGATGCACGACGCGAGCAAAGCCGAGACACTTAACGGACTGGTCAGAAGATGAACTTTGTCGTCCCCGACTTCTACCCCGCAGCGGCCGAGATTTTCGTGGCCGTGATGGCACTCGTGATCATGCTGGCGAGCACCTTCGCCCGCAGCGTGCGATGGCTGGGATATGCGCTCACCCAGCTTACCCTGATCGCCGCGGCCGTCATCACGATATACACGATATACAGAACGCAGGGGGAGGTGAGCTACACGTTCAGCAACCTGTTCGTCAGCGACCTGATGGGCCAGTTCCTGAAGCTGGTCATTTACTTCTCGATGGCGGTGGCGCTGCTGTACGGGCGTGGCTATCTGGCGGACCGCAACATCGACAAGCCCGAGTATTACCTTCTTGCGCTGCTGATGACGCTCGGCATGATGGTCATGGTCACTGCGAACCACATGCTGCCGCTCTACATCGGCCTGGAGATGATGTCGCTCGCGCTGTACACGATGGTGGCCTTCGATCGTGAGTCCCCGCGTTCGACCGAGGCCGCGATGAAGTATTTCGTGCTTGGCGCGCTCGCCTCCGGCCTGCTGCTGTATGGCATGTCGATGGTGTATGGCGCGACCGGCACGCTCGAATTCTCGGGCATCGCTCAGGTTGTGTATAACCAGGCCGCGAATCAGACGGTATTGCTGTTCGGCCTCGTCTTCCTCGTCGCCGGCATCTCGTTCAAGCTCGGCGTCGTCCCGTTCCACATGTGGGTTCCCGATGTGTACCAGGGCGCGCCGACGGCGATCACGCTGGTGATCGCGACTGCGCCGAAGCTGGCGGCCTTCGCGATGGCCATCCGGTTGCTGGTGTGGGGGCTGTTCGACCTGGCGGAACAGTGGCAGACCATGCTCATGCTGGTTGCCGTCGCTTCGATCGCGCTGGGCAACCTTGCGGCGATCGCGCAGCAGAACATCAAGCGCATGCTTGCGTATTCGGGCATTTCGCACATGGGCTTCATGCTGCTCGGGCTGCTGGCGGGCGTGGTGGAAGGCGATCGCCATTTCGCGCTCAATGCGTACAGCTCCGCGATGTTCTATGCGGTTGCCTATGTGATCATGAGCCTGGCCTCGTTCGGCATGATCATCCTGCTGTCGCGCGCCGGTTTCGAGGCGGAGAACATCGACGATTTCAAGGGGCTGAACAAGCGCAGCCCGTGGTTCGCGCTGATGATGATGTTCGTGATGTTCTCGATGGCGGGCATTCCGTTCTTCGTTGGCTTCTTCGCCAAACTGTCGGTGCTGCAGGCGGTCGTTGCAGCCGGGTATTTCTGGCTTGCCGTGGTCGCGGTGATCCTGTCGGTGATCGGGGCGTTCTACTATCTGCGCGTCGTGAAGGTGATGTATTTCGATGCGCCGGACGACACGAGCGTGATTCGCGCACCGGCTGAATTGAGGGTGTTGTTGTCGGCGAACGGGCTGGCCATCGCCGGACTCGGCCTGGCGCCGCAGATGCTGATGTCGCTGTGCGCATATTCCCTTCTGGCTTCTCTTTGATTCACCATCGCAGATTCTTGCGGCAGCCGGACATGTCGGCAGGGTAGGGGATTCCGGGAGGACGAGGGCAGCCTGCCGTCGCCGTGCCCATCCTCCCCGGCTCTTGCCTGCCGGCGGCTGCGTCGTTATCGGCCGGTAGGGCCAAGGGAAGGAAATCTTGACTGACGACCCCTTGCACGAGGCGGAGATCGACAGCGAGTCGGTCTTCGAAGGCGCGCTGCTCAAGGTCCGGCGTGACAGGGTGCAGCTACCGGACGGCACCCTCGCTTACCGCGAATACATCCGTCATCCGGGCGCCGTCGTGATCGTGGCTTGCCTCGGTGACGGCCGCCTGATCTTCGAAAGGCAGTTCCGCTACCCCTTGCGTCGGGCTTTCCTGGAGCTGCCGGCGGGGAAGATCGATCCAGGCGAGGACATCGCCGGCTGCGCGCGCCGCGAACTGCGGGAGGAAACCGGCTACGAGGCGGAGCGCTGGCACCACCTCGGCGTGATGCATCCTTGCATCGGTTACTCGGACGAACGCATCGAGATCTTTCTCGCGAAGGATCTGAGGCACGTCGGGCATGCCTGGGACGAGGGGGAATTCCTCGAGGTCCATCTGCT
This sequence comes from Thauera sp. K11, assembly GCF_002354895.1. Classification (NCBI taxonomy): domain Bacteria; kingdom Pseudomonadati; phylum Pseudomonadota; class Betaproteobacteria; order Rhodocyclales; family Zoogloeaceae; genus Thauera; species Thauera sinica. Next base: position 2,347,793 of record NZ_CP023439.1, on the reverse strand, counting down.
CGGCGTCGACGAGGCGGTCACGGCGGTGCACGACGGCCGCATCACCGACGGGAAGACCATCGCCGCGCTTTTTCGTGCACTGCCCCTGCTGCAGGAATCGGCCCGATAGCCAGCGGCGCGCTCCGGCCGCCGCTCAGCGGGAGGGAGGCTGCAGCCGGAAGGGCGTCCTCTCCGTGAGTTCGTCGAGGTAGAGCTCCACGCCGGCGGTTTCGCGCGCCAGGTAATCGTTCACTGCGTGGCGGAAGCGTGGATCGGCAATCCAGTGCGCCGAGCGCGTGGTGACCGGGAGCAGGCCGCGGGCGAGCTTGTGTTCGCCTTGGGCGCCTCCTTCGAAGATGGCGAGGCCGTGCCGGATGCAATACTCGATCGCCTGGTAGTAGCACAGCTCGAAATGCAGGAAGGGCAGATGCTCGATGGCCCCCCAGTAGCGCCCGTAGAGCGTACGCCGGTCGCACAGGAAGAAGGCCGAGGCGACCGGCTGTCCGGCACGCGCTGCGATCAGCAGGCGAACGGTCTCGGGCTGGCGGCGCGCAAGCCCGGAGAAGAAGCGGGCGTTCAGGTAGGGCGTCGAGCGGTGGAGCGCGTAGGTCGTGGCGTAACAGCGAAAGAAGAATGCCCAGTCATCGCTGGAGGCGGTATGCCCGTCCAGCCAGCAGAGGTCCAGGCCATGGGCCGCGGAGCGGCGCCGTTCCTGGCGGATCTTCTTGCGCTTTTCGTGATTCAGCCCCACGAGGAAATCGTCGAAGTCGCGGTAGCCGGTGTTCGTCCAGTGGAATTGCACGCCCTGGCGTATCAGCAGGCCGGCGTCGCGCAGCCAGCCCGCTTCCTCGTCGGTTGGCAGCAGCAGGTGGAACGATGAATGCCGGCTGTCGCGGACATGTTCCAGCACCGCATGCAGGAGGGCGCGCCGGGCTTCGGTGTCGCGGCCGAGCAGGCGCCGTCCGGGGAGGGGTGTGAACGGCACCGCGGCCAGCCACTTCGGGTAGTAGGGGAGGCCGTGGCGCGCATAGGCTTCCGCCCAGGCCCAGTCGAAGACGTATTCGCCGTAGGAGTGCTGCTTTTCGTAGAGAGGCATGGCGGCCGCCAGCCGGCCGTCGCACCAGAGTGTGGCGTGACGAGGCGTCCAGCCGGTGCCGCGGCCGACGCATCCCGTGTCTTCGAGGGTGTGGAGAAAGGCGTGCGACAGGGCGGGGGCGACCACGCCGTCGTCGCGCGCCAGCGCGTCCCACTCTGCGGCGTCGATGCCGGACAGGCCGTCGACGAGGAGGAAGCCGTCGCGGCCGGTCATGGACGGCGGCGGGCAGGAGCGTCGCAGGAAGGGCCGCGCCGCAGGTGCGGCGAAGCGGTATAGTCTCGCCTCATGATGAACACGCAGAACACATCGATCTCCATTGCGGTCGTCCAGGGCAATTTTACCGTCGGCGACCTGCAAGCCAACGCCGACAGGGTGATTTCGGCCATCGAACAGGCACGGGCGGCCGGCGCCGACCTGCTGTTGACGCCGGAACTGGCTCTCTCCGGCTATCCGCCCGAGGACCTGCTGCTGCGCCCCGACTTCTACCGCGCGTGCGCACGCGAGACCGGGCGCATCGTTGCCGCCTCCAAGGGGATATGCGTGGTGCTGGGACATCCCGCAGAGGCGGACGAAGGCTACTTCAATGCCGCATCGGTCATCATCGACGGCCGGCTGGAGACGACCTACCACAAGCATCTGCTGCCGAACTACGAGGTATTCGACGAGGAGCGCTATTTCGAGGCCGGCCTGGTCCCCTGCGTCTTCGAACTCAAGGGTACGCGCTTCGGTGTCACGATCTGCGCGGATCTGTGGGAAGCAGCCCCCGCCGCGCTGGCACGAGCGGCCGGCGCGCAGGCCATCCTGTCGCTCAACGCGTCGCCTTTCCACATGAACAAGCAGCAGCGCCGGCATCAGGTGCTGCGGGACCGCGTGGGCGAAAACGGCTTGCCGATTCTCTACTGCAACATGGTCGGCGGGCAGGACGAACTGGTGTTCGACGGCGCTTCGTTTGCCATCAACGCCGACGGCGGCTTGGCGTACCGGAGTGCGTCGTTCGAGGAGCGGCTCGACGTCGTTCGCTTCGAGGATGGCCGCTGGGTGTCCGACGTCCGCACGGAGCCCCGGCCGCTGGAAGCGGAGGTGTATGAGGCGCTGAAGTGGGGCGTGCGCGACTATCTGGGCAAGAACCGCTTTCCGGGTGTGATCATCGGCCTGTCGGGGGGCGTAGATTCGGCGCTGACGCTGGCGATCGCCGTGGATGCCCTCGGCGCCGACCGGGTACGCGCGGTGATGATGCCTTCTCCCTATACTGCGCAGATGAGCCTCGATGATTCGCGCGAGATGGTGCGACGACTGGGGGTCCGGTACGACGAAATCCCGATCGAATCCGCCATGAAGGTGTTTGCCGATCTGCTCGCGCCGCAGTTCAAGGGGCTGCCGGAGGATACGACGGAGGAAAACCTGCAGAGCCGGATCCGGGGCATGATCCTGATGGCGCTGTCGAACAAGACCGGCGCCATCGTCCTGACCACCGGCAACAAGAGCGAAATGGCCACCGGCTACGCCACGCTCTACGGTGACATGGCGGGCGGCTTCGCGGTACTAAAGGATCTCTACAAGACCTTCGTGTATCGCCTTTCGAGCTGGCGTAACGGGGTCGGCGGGGTGATTCCGCAGAACATCATCGATCGCCCGCCGTCGGCGGAACTCAAGCCGGGCCAGAAGGACCAGGACAGCCTGCCGCCCTACGAGGTGCTCGATGCCATCATCGAAGCGTACATGGAGCGGGACGAGTCGCCGCGCGAGATCATCGCCGCTGGCTTCCCGGAGAACGACGTCCGCCGGACGGTAGCGATGCTCAAGCGCAACGAATACAAGCGACGGCAGGCGCCTGTGGGCATCCGGGTGACCCAGCGCGGGTTCGGCAGGGATTGGCGATATCCGATAACATCCCGCTATCAGGACGAGTTCTGAGCATGAAGCGGCGCAGGTTGCGCGCGATACCCCCGATCAGGAGACATGGATGAAGAAGATTGAAGCGATCATCAAGCCTTTCAAGCTGGACGAAGTGCGCGAGGGGCTGTCCGAGGTGGGCATCACCGGCCTCACCGTCACCGAGGTGAAGGGGTTCGGCCGGCAGAAGGGGCACACCGAACTTTATCGCGGCGCGGAATACGTCGTCGATTTCCTGCCGAAGATCAAGGTGGAGGTCGTGCTGGCGGACGACATGGTGGAGCAGGCCGTCGAGGCGATCGTGAAGGCTGCCCATACCGGCAAGATCGGCGACGGCAAGATCTTCGTGATGCCGGTGGAACAGGTCGTGCGCATCCGTACCGGCGAGACCAACGAAGCGGCGATCTGACCGGCGCCCGTCCCGTTTCAGTCGCGGGACGCGTTCTGCGCCCGCATCAGCACCAGCAGCGCTCCGGCGCCGCCATCGTGCGGCCCGGCCTGGCAAAAGGCGAGGATCTCCTCGCGTTGCGCTAGCCAGCCGCGCGAAAGCTGTTTCAGCACGGAGATCCGTCCGGGAGATCCCAGCCCCTTGCCGTGGATGACGCGGACGCAGCGCCGCCCCTGCTGAAGGCTCGCGGTGAGGAAGTGCCCGAGTGCCTCGCGGGCCTCGTCCCGCGTGAGGCCGTGCAGGTCGATCTGCCCCTGGAGCACCCACCGTCCGCGCCTGAGATCGTTCAGTACGCGTCGAGGCAGGCCGGGGCGCAGGAATGCCGCCTCGTCGCCCATGTCGAGGCGATCCTCGAAACTCAGCGGCGCGCTCAGTGATTCGCCGAGTGCGGCCTGCTCGTCCGCTTCGCGTTTGATCGGCGCCGGAGCGGGGGCAGGGCCTTCGAGATGCACGCGATTGCGGATTTCGAGCGGCTGGGTGCCCCGCATCGCGTGACGGAAGAGCGCCTCGGGATCGTTGAGGTCGATGGCCGGAGGCAGCTCCGCTGCGTTCGTCCCGGGACCGTCTTCCCGGTGCGTATCGGCAACCCTCGCGCGATGGCGCGCCAGCGTATCGAGTTCCACCCTCCCGGTGTCCCGCAGCGGCGTGACGTCTTCGTAGGCTGCTTGCAGCGGGTCGATGGGAGCGCGGCGGTGTTCCGGTTCCGGCTCGTCGCCAGCGGCCGTCTTCCGCCTGGGGAGCGGCTCGGGGCGGGGACGTTCGATTTCGCACCGGCCATCGGGCCTCAGCGGCCGGGCACCCGCATTTGCCTTGTGGAACAGGGCGAGATCCTCGGCGCCGATGTGCTGGGCGTTGCCGGCAGGCCGTCCTGGGGCCGGTGGCCGGCCGTTGCGAGCCCGGCGGGTGCTATCGCCGGTGCCGGCCCCCGTCGGCTCCTGCCGGTCGTTCCTGAGTGCCGCCAGCGCTGCAAAGGGGCTTGCCGATCTGGGCGCGGCGGCGCCGGTCGCCTGTCCCGCGCGCGCCTGTGCAGCCCGGGCGGTGGCGGCACGTGAGCGACGGGACATCGGCGGGGCTCCTCAGCCGCCCAGCGCGTCGAGATAGCGCTCGGCGTCGAGCGCAGCCATGCAGCCGGTCCCGGCGGAGGTGACGGCCTGGCGGTAGACGTGATCCTGCACGTCGCCAGCGGCGAACACGCCGGGAATGCTTGTCTGCGTTGCATTGCCGTTGCGGCCGCCCTGCGTGACGATGTAGCCGCCTTCCATCTCGAGCTGGCCTTCGAAGATATCGGTGTTGGGCTTGTGGCCGATGGCGATGAACACTCCCTGCTGCGGGATGTCGCGCTTCTCGCCGGAATCGACGCTGCGGATGCGCATGCCGGTGACGCCCGACTTGTCGCCGAGGACTTCGTCGAGGGTGGCGTTGAGTTCGAGTACGATCCTGCCGGCGGCGACCTTCTCCATCATCTTGTCGATCAGGATCTTCTCGGCGCGGAATTTTTCGCGGCGATGAACGACGGTGACCTTGCTGGCGATGTTGGCGAGGTAGAGAGCCTCTTCGACCGCGGTGTTGCCGCCGCCGATCACCGCCACTTCCTGATTGCGATAGAAGAAGCCGTCGCAGGTCGCGCAGGCCGACACGCCGCGTCCGGCGAACTCTTCTTCCGTGGGCAGGCCGAGATACTTCGCCGTGGCGCCGGTGGCGATGATCAGCGCATCGCAGGTGTATTCGCCGGCGTCGCCGATGAGCCGGTAGGGCTTTTCCTGCAGCTTCACCGTGTGGATGTGATCGAAGATCATCTCGGTGTTGAAGCGCTCGGCGTGCCGCTGGAAGCGGGACATCAGGTCGGGACCTTGCACACCGTCGGCATCGGCGGGCCAGTTGTCGACATCCGTGGTCGTCATCAACTGTCCGCCCTGGGCGAGTCCGGTGATCAGGACGGGGTTCAGGTTGGCGCGCGCAGCGTATACCGCGGCGGTGTAGCCGGCAGGGCCGGAGCCCAGGATCAGCAGGCGGGCGTGCTTGGTGGTCATGACTTGAAATTCCGGCAAATCGGGAAGGAGCGCCATTATAAGCGAGCCTTTTCGGCTGCCAGCCCAATCGGAGCGATAGCGGTCGGCAATGAGGTGGTCTCGTTGGGCAGCGTTGTAATCATCGTTCTTGCGGATATTCGTTTACACTGGTGAAAAGTTGTCACGACATGTCTACGTAGTCCGTGTTGCCCGGAGACAGCATGAGTCAGCCAACGGTCGTATCCCCCATCGCCCTCAAAACCTTCCCGCTCTTCCACGGCCTGTCGGACGAAGTGCTCGCAGCCGTGGCCCGCGTTGCCATGATGCGTCGCATTCCGCGCGGACAGACCGTCGTCAACGCGGGAGATCGTCCCGACTACGTCTATTTCGTCCTGACCGGTAGCCTGAAGGTCGTCGTCAGTGACGAGGACGGACGCGAGGTCATCCTTTCCATCCTCGGCCAGGGGGAACTCTTCGGCGAGATGGGCATGTTCGACGAGCAGCCTCGCTCGGCCTCGGTCATCGCGGTCGTCGCCTCGGACCTGGTGATGATCTCCAAGAACGAGTTCCGCCAGATCATGCACGACAACTTCGAGATCGCATGGCGCATCATGTGCAATCTCGCGGAGCGTCTGCGCAATGCCGACCGCAAGATCGAGAGCCTGGCCCTGATGGACGTCTACGGGCGCGTGGCGCGCCTGCTGATCGAGATGTCGGAGGACGTCGATGGCAAGACCGTCGTGGTCCGCAAGATCTCCAAGCAGGACATCGCCAAGATGATCGGCGCTTCGCGCGAAATGGTCAGCAGGGTGATGAAAGACCTCGGGCAGCAGGGCCTGATCGAAGAGACTGCGCGCGGAATCATCCTGCGCGACCGCCTCAGCGAGGTCTGACGAGGCACCGGAAGGCGGCGGGTTGACGCTCGTTGCGGCCGGGCCTGCGCGGCCGGCCGCCGACACCCGCGGACGGCGATGACGGGGGATCGCATATAATCCTTCCTTCCGTTGTGTCCTTCCGGCCTTCCTGCCGCTTCTCCATGCTGTCTCGCTCGTCGCACCGTTCCCAGCCCCTCCCCGAAAAGATTTCCCTGCTGCTGCAGGAGGCACGCTGGCTGATTCTGGGCGTCATGTCGCTGTACGTCGGGCTGGTCCTGCTGGGCTACAGCAAGACCGATCCGGGCTGGTCGCATGCCTCCTCGGTGGAGCGCGTCGCCAACCCGGGCGGGCGCTTCGGTGCCTGGCTGGCCGACCTCCTGCTGTATCTGTTCGGAATTTCGGCGTGGTGGTGGGTGGTCTTCCTCGCCTACGGGCTGATATGGGGATTCCGCCGGCTGAAGAATCGCCTGACGCTGGACCGCAGGTCGTTCTTTTTCGTCCTGCTCGGCTTCTTCGTCGTGCTGCTTGCCAGCAGTGCGCTGGAGTTCCTTCGTTTCCACAGCCATGGCGGCGCGGTTCCGCTCGCGCCGGGCGGTCTGATCGGGATGGAACTGGGGCAACTGATCCAGCGCTATTTCGGCTTCACCGGCGGCACCTTGCTGCTCCTGGCGGCGCTGGCTTCCGGTTTGTCGTTGTTCACCGGCGTGTCCTGGCTCGCGTTCGTCGAGCAGGTGGGGCTGGCGCTCGAGCAGGCGGTAGCGGCCGTGCAGGAGGCTTGGCAGCGCTGGCAGGACAGGCGGGCCGGGCGGCAGGTCGCGCAGCGGCGCGAGGCGGTCGTGGAGACGCGCCGGCGCAAGACCGAGCAGGCCGCCCCGGCGCCGCTTCGCATCGAGCCGCCGGTGGCCGCCGTGCCGAAATCCGAGCGTGTGGAGAGGGAGCGCCAGCAGCCCCTGTTCTCCGACGAGGCGGTGGGAGCGATCCCGCCGGTCGCGCTGCTCGATCCCGCCTCGTCCGACGTCGAGCCGCCGTCGGCCGAGGCGCTCGAATTCACCTCGCGCCTGATCGAGACCAAGCTGGCCGATTTCGGTGTCGAAGTGAAGGTCATCGCCGCCTATCCTGGCCCGGTGATCACCCGCTACGAGATCGAGCCCGCGGTGGGCGTGAAGGGCAGCCAGGTGGTCAACCTGGGCAAGGATCTCGCTCGCGCCCTGTCGCTGGTGTCGGTGCGCGTCGTCGAGACGGTGCCCGGCAAGTCGTGCATGGCGCTGGAACTGCCCAACTCCAAGCGGCAGATGGTCCGGCTGTCCGAGATCGTCGGCTCCAAGGCGTACCACGACATGAGTTCGCCGCTCACGGTGGTGCTGGGCAAGGACATCGGCGGGCAGCCGGTCGTCGCCGACCTGGCCAAGATGCCGCACCTGCTCGTGGCCGGTACGACCGGCTCGGGCAAGTCGGTGGGCATCAACGCGATGATCCTGTCGCTGCTGTACAAGAGCGAGCCCGAGCGGGTGCGCCTCATCATGGTCGACCCGAAGATGCTGGAACTGTCGATCTACGAAGGCATTCCCCATCTGCTCGCGCCCGTCGTCACCGACATGAAGCACGCGGCCAACGCGCTCAACTGGTGCGTGACCGAGATGGACAAGCGCTACAAGCTGATGGCAGCGGTCGGCGTGCGCAACCTGGCGGGGTTCAACAAGGCCGTGCAGGAGGCGCGCAAGGCCGAGGCGCCGCTGACGAATCCCTTCTCCATCAGCCCCGAGAACCCCGAGCCGCTCGAACCGCTGCCCTACATCGTCGTCGTCGTTGATGAGCTTGCCGACCTGATGATGGTGGTCGGGAAGAAGGTCGAGGAACTCATCGCCCGCCTGGCGCAGAAGGCGCGCGCGGCGGGCATCCACCTGATCCTCGCGACGCAGCGTCCGTCGGTGGATGTGATCACCGGCCTCATCAAGGCGAACGTGCCGACGCGGATCGCTTTCCAGGTTTCGTCCAAGATCGATTCGCGCACCATCCTCGACCAGATGGGGGCGGAAGCGCTGCTGGGGATGGGCGACATGCTGTACCTGGCCCCCGGCACCGGCCTGCCGATTCGCGTGCATGGCGCCTTCGTGGCGGACGACGAGGTGCACAAGGTGGTGGACCACCTGAAGCGCGTCGGCCCGCCGGACTACGTGGATGGCATCCTTGCGGCGGCGGAGGACGACCTCGACGGGGCCATCGGCGCCGGCGGGGAGGGCGGCGACGGCGAGGCCGATCCGCTCTACGACCAGGCGGTCGAGGTCGTCGTGAAGACGCGCAGACCGTCGATCTCGCTGGTGCAGCGCCATTTGCGGATCGGTTACAACCGCGCAGCACGTCTCATTGAACAAATGGAGCGCGCCGGGCTCGTATCGCCCATGGGAAGCAATGGAAACCGCGAAGTGATCGTGCCCGCCAAGGAGAGCGAATGAATGCAAGGCGCAGGAATCCGGCCTGGTCCGTCGCCCGCCGTGTGCTGCCAGGCGTCGCGATGATCCTGGTCGCCGGTGCGGCGGCAGCGGCCGACGCGGTTGCGCAGTTGCGCCAGTTCGTCTCGGTGACGCGCAGTGCCGAGGGCGAGTTCGAACAGATCGTGACCGCGAAGTCGGGCCGCAGGCCGCAGCAGTCCGCCGGCCGCTTCGCCTTCGCCCGGCCCGGCAAGTTCCGCTGGGAATACGAGAAGCCCTATCCGCAACTGCTCGTCGGTGACGGCGAACGCATGTGGACGTGGGACCGCGACCTGAATCAGGTCACCGTGCGCCGGATCGGCGATGCCCTCGGCGCCACGCCGGCGGCGATCCTGTTCGGGAGCGGCTCGCTGGACGACAATTTCGTGCTGACCGACGCCGGCAGCGGCGATGGCCTGAGCTGGGTGGAGGCGCGGCCGAAACGCGCCGAAGGCGCCTTCGATTCCTTGCGCATCGGCCTTTCCGGCAGCGAACTCAAGCGCATGGAGATGCAGGACAACTTCGGCCAGATCACGCTGATCAGCTTCACGCGGCTGCGTCCGAACCCTCCGCAGGACGAGGGTCGCTTCCACTTCGTCCCGCCCGCCGGCGCTGACGTGATCGGTGAGGCATCCGACCCGGCCGCGCAGCCGCGCTGAACGTTTCGTCCATGACCGATCTTTTCGAGGACCTGGAACCGCCGCGCGTACCGCTCGCGGAGCGCATGCGCCCGAAGAGCCTCGACGAAGTCGCCGGCCAGGCGCATCTGCTCGGCCCCGGCAAGCCGCTGCGGCTCGCGTTCGCGGCGCGCAAGCCGCATTCGATGATCCTGTGGGGGCCGCCCGGGGTGGGCAAGACCACGCTCGCGCGGCTCATGGCGCAGGGATTCGATGCCGAGTTCGTGGCGCTGTCGGCGGTGTTCTCCGGCGTGAAGGAGATCCGCGAGGCCATACAGCAGGCCCAGGCGGCCAAGGCGCGCGGACGGCACACCATCCTTTTCGTCGACGAGGTGCATCGTTTCAACAAGGCGCAGCAGGACGCCTTCCTGCCTTTCGTCGAGCAGGGGCTGGTCACCTTCATCGGCGCCACCACCGAGAATCCGTCCTTCGAGGTCAATTCGGCGCTGCTGTCGCGTGCCGCCGTCTATGTGCTCGAGCCGCTCGATACGGAGGCGATGACGCTCCTGTTCGAGCGCGCCTGCGCGCTGGCCTGCCCCGCGCTCCACTTCGACGAAGGTGCGCGCGACCGCCTGATCGGCTTTGCCGACGGCGATGCCCGGCGGCTGATGAACATCATCGAGCAGGTGCAGACCGCGGCGGAAACCGCCGGGGTGGACCCGGTCACGCCGGACTTCGTCGACGATGCGCTGTCGCGCAACCTGCGCCGCTTCGACAAGGGCGGCGAGGCTTTCTACGATCAGATTTCGGCGCTTCACAAGTCGGTGCGGGGTTCGCATCCCGATGCCGCGCTCTACTGGATGTGCCGGATGCTCGACGGGGGAGCGGATCCGCATTATCTCGGACGGCGCCTGGTGCGAATGGCGGTCGAGGACGTCGGACTGGCCGATCCGCGAGCTCTCGAAATCGCGCTGAACGCCTGTGCCACCTACGAGCGCCTGGGTTCCCCCGAAGGCGAACTCGCGCTTGCCGAGGCAGTGGTGTTCCTTGCCTGCGCGGCGAAGTCGAACGCGGTGTACAAAGCCTACAACGCGGCGCGTGCGTTCGTGCAGCAGGATGGATCGCGGCCGGTGCCGCTGCATCTGCGCAACGCCCCGACCCGCCTGATGAAGGAACTCGGCTACGGCAGGGCCTACCGCTACGCGCATGACGAATCCGACGCCTATGCCGCGGGCGAGCGCTACTTGCCCGAAGGCATGGCGGAGCCCGGCTGGTATCAGCCCGTCCCGCGTGGGCTGGAGATCCGGATCGCGGAAAAACTCGCGCGCCTGCGCGCCCTGGATCGGGACGCAGACGCGCGTTGCAAGGGAGATGCAGCGAGGGACGAGCCGGTCAGTGGGGAAGCGGATGATCGGCCATGAATTGAGCGCATAACGACCTGGCCCGGTCGGCCTTGGCTTGATCGCCTTCCTCGTCGGCCCGTTCGATCAGATCCAGCATGTAATTGGTGATGAGAAGGACACCTTCCGGTGTCTGCACGAGGCCGCATGCCACCTGGGCGGCGGCGACGTCGGGGATTCCCTCGTGTTCCGCAATGAGTTCAACTTCTTCGTCAGTCAGATCGCAATAATCAAGGCAGTCGCGAATCGAAAGCATAGATACCCTCCACCTCAGGTTCCTGCCGTCTGGAGCGGCATTGATGATGCCCTCCTCTAAGAATATGTGGGGAAATGGAGATGGCAAACTAAATTTCCCCCTTTGGATTTCACAAGCCATTGATTTGAATAATCAAACTGTTGCCGTCCGGCGAGCGCACCCATCGCCGATAGTCGTTGTCAACCAATGGCTTGGCAGGCCCGGTGCAGATGTATGATGAACTTTCTCCAATAACCCGCTGAACCATCTACGTTTCAGGATTCCCCATGCTCGACGTCCTACTTCTTCGCAATCAGATCGACACGGTCGCAAGCCGGCTCGCCAGTCGTGGTCTCGAACTCGATACCGCCGCCTTCGTGGCGCTGGAGGAAGAGCGCAAGGCGCTGCAGACCCGTACGCAGGAACTGCAGGCGCGCCGCAACGCGCTGTCCAAGCAGATCGGCATGCTGAAAGGCAAGGGCGAGGATGCGTCGGCGGTGCTGGCCGAGGTCGGGCAACTGGGCGAGGAACTCAAGCGCTGCGAGCAGACCTTGCCGCTCCTGCTCGAAAAGCTGGACGACTTCCTGCTCGGGCTGCCCAATCTGCCGCACGAGAGCGTACCGGTCGGCGACGACGAGACCGGCAACGTCGAAGTGCGCCGCTGGGGCACGCCCGCCGGCTTCGATTTCGAGGTGCGCGACCACGTCGAACTGGGCACCGGGCTGGGCCTGGACTTCGACACCGGGGCCCGGCTGTCCGGCTCCCGCTTCACCTTCATGCGTGGCAAGGTTGCCAGGCTGCATCGCGCACTCGCCCAGTTCATGCTCGACGTGCAGACCGGCGAGCACGGCTATACGGAGTGCTACACGCCCTACATCGTCAATCGCGAGATCCTCGTGGGCACGGGCCAGTTGCCCAAGTTCCGCGACGACATGTTCTGGGTGCTGCGCGGCGGCGACGAGGAATCGACCGAGCAGTACCTGATCTCGACCTCCGAGATTTCACTGACGAACAGCGTGCGCGAGCAGGTGCTGGCGCTCGATGCGCTGCCGGTCAAGCTGACGGCGCACAGCCCGTGCTTCCGCTCCGAAGCGGGCAGCGCAGGGCGCGATACGCGCGGCATGATCCGCCAGCATCAGTTCGACAAGGTCGAGATGGTGCAGATCGTTCATCCGGAAAAAAGCTACGAGGCGCTCGAGGAGATGGTGGGGCACGCCGAGGCGGTGCTGCAAAAGCTCGGGCTGCCCTACCGGGTGGTCGCGCTGTGCACCGGCGACATGGGATTTTCGTCGGCGAAGACCTACGACCTCGAGGTCTGGCTGCCGGCGCAGAACACCTACCGCGAAATCTCGAGCTGCTCCAACTGCGAGGCTTTCCAGGCGCGGCGCATGCAGGCGCGGTTCAAGAACGCCGGCGGCAAGAACGAACTCGTGCACACCCTGAACGGCTCGGGTCTCGCCGTGGGCCGCACCCTGGTGGCGGTGCTCGAGAACTATCAGCAGGCCGACGGTTCGGTGGTGGTGCCCAAGGCGCTGGTGCCGTACATGGGCGGCATCGAGGTGCTGGAACCGGCGCTCTGAGCGAAGCGCGGCATCTTCCCGGCAGCCGGTCAGGTACGTCCCGGCTGCCGGGAAGGTAGCCAGTTCGTTTCCCACTCGGCCAGTTCGGGGTAATGCCGTTTCGCCTTGCGCGAAAGCTCGGCGTCCAGTTCCTCCAGGACCTGCCTCTGATGCTTGTCGCAAGCTTCGGGTGCCACGGGCCGCAGTTCGACGATCAGGGCGCCGGCGGGCTGGCCGCGGCCAGCGGGAAAACCCGCGCCGTCGACACGCAGTTCGCGCGGTGCCGCCTTGCCGGCTTCCACATGCAGGCGGACCGAGCCTCCGGGCACCGGCACCTCGATGTCGCCGCCGGCGAGCATGCGCAGAGCGCCGACCGGCCGCGACACTCTCAGATCGCGCCCCTCGAGGCGATACAGGTCGTGCGCCGCGATGAGCACCCGCAGCCTGAGATCGCCGCTCGCTCCGTCCGGATGGGGCGAAGGTTCTCCCGCGCCGGCGATGCGCAATTCGTCGCCGCCCAGCAGTCCCGGCGGAACCTTCACGGCGAGGGTACGCCACGCCTGCGTGCGGCCGCTGCCCTCGCAGTCGGTACAGGTGCGCTGCGTCCTGTAGCCCCGTCCGGCGCAGACTTTGCAGCGCTCCAGGTTGCCGCCCACCCGGACGCGGCCCGATCCGTGGCAGTCCTTGCACAGCTGCGTGTGGGCAAGCGCTTCCTCGCCGCTGCCGCCGCAGGTGGCGCACTCCGCCTCGCGCGCGATCTTCACCGGCTTTTCGCACCCCAGCCAGGCTTCCTCTATCGTCAGTGACAGATCCTGGCGGCGGTCCGCGCCCGGCGACGCATCGCCGCCGGCGGGATGGGTGTCCTGCGGCGCATCGGTCCCGGTTTCGGCGGCGGGGCCGGACTCGGCGCTGGCCAGCAGGCGCTCGTAGGCGGCACGCAGGGCCTTGAAATGCTCCAGCGCAGCGGGGTCGGGATTCCGGTCGGGGTGCCATTGCATGGCAAGCCGCCGGAATGCCCGCTTGATGTCCTTCTGGGCGACGCCCGGATGCAGGCCGAGGAGGGTGTATGCGTCGTTCATTGCGGGCAGGCGCAGCCGGGGCGTGGTGTGCGGACGGTACCACGACAACATGGGCCGGAGGTGCGCAATGCGCAATCCGGCCGGTCAAAGCAAAAAGCCCAGTCGAAAGGACTGGGCTTCACGCCGTTCTGGTTGGCGCGCCCGGAAGGATTCGAACCTCCTACCCCCTGGTTCGTAGCCAGGTACTCTATCCAGATGAGCTACGGGCGCTCCGATGCAACAAGACTCGAGACCCTCGGGTGGAGAGACTCTGAAACTGGCGCGCCCGGAAGGATTCGAACCTCCTACCCCCTGGTTCGTAGCCAGGTACTCTATCCAGATGAGCTACGGGCGCGTTGTGTTGCAACAACGAAGAGGCAGAATTATAGCCGAAAAAGATTCCTCTTCAACACCTGATTCGATCGGATCGCGGGAATTTTTTCCCCCGCCGGGCAGGCGCTTCATTTCCGCCCGGCGGAAGCATCATAGCCGCCACGCTTCCGTCTCAAGGCGCGCGATTCTACACGTCGAGGCCGGGAATGCAAGCAGTCCCCGCTCGGCATGGATCGAGGCCATGCCGGCTTTCCTCGTGGAGGGGCTGCTGCGCATCGGCTCCTTTACACCGGCGGGGCGGCTTCCTCTTCGACGAGTTGGCGGTGCATGCGGATCGCCGTCATCCGCGGCCGGACCAGCCGTCCCTGCGCTTCTACGTTCGCGCGGGTGAAGGCGGCGCCGAAGAGCAGGATCAGCGAAGAGTAGTTCACCCACATCAGGAGCAGCACCAGCGAGCCGGCGGCGCCGTAGGCGGAGGCGGTCGCGGTCGTCGACAGGTAGAGCGCGATCAGGCTGCGGCCGAGGCCGAAGAGCAGGGCGGTGACCAACGCACCCAGCCAGACGTCGCGCCAGCTCAGGATCACGTCCGGCAGTACGCGGAAGATCGTGCCGAACAGCAGGCTGATCACGGCGACCGATACGAGGGTGTCGACACCCAGCAGCAGGGTGGGCGGCACCGGCAGCCATGCCTGGGCGAAGACGATCAGCGTGCGGACGGCGAGGCTCAGCAGCAGCGATACCAGCAGCACGAAGCCGATCGCGAGCACCACCGTGAGGGACAGCAGGCGCGTCTTCACGTAAAGGAAGATGCTGCTTCGGGTGGGGCGGGGCGCCACGCCCCAGATGGCGTTGAGCGCGGTCTGCATCTGCGCGAACACGGTGGTGGCGCCGAACAGCATCGCACCGAGTCCGGCCAGTGACGGCAGGATGCCGCTGCGCTCGATGCGGCTGCCCTCGACCGCGGTCTGGATCGCGGTGGCGGCCTCGGTGCCGATCGTCGATTCCAGTTGCTGCGCGATCTGCCCTTGCGCGGCCTGCTCGCCGAGCGCCAGGCCGACGATCGTCACCGCCACGATGACGACCGGCGCGACCGAGAACAGCGTGAAGAAGGCGAGCGCCGCCGCATGCATGAAGGACTGTGCCTCGAGCCAGATGCGCACGGTGTCCTTCAGCACGCCGAGCCAGTATTGAGCGAATCCGCGCATCGATCTGCATCCTGTTCGACCGGGGCCCGCCGGCTGCAAAAGAGATGCGCAAGCGGGGCCGGGGATGTTCTACCATTCACACTTCAGTCTCAGCAGTGTGCCGCTCCGATGTCCCGAGTATCAAGCCGCCTGTTCCCGATGGTCTGCGCCGGGCTGACCTTCGCGGGATGTGCGTCGCCGCCGCCCCCGGTCTATCGCGGCGAAACCTTCCAGCCGGATTCGCCGTTCGTGACCTGGATCGCGCGCGACCCCATCGGCGCCTGCGAACTGGGCAAGCGCGCCCTGCTCAGCCAGGGCTACCGCATCGACGATGCAGATCCGACGCGCATCCGCGGCGAGAAGTTCTTCCAGCCCAGGTCGGACCGCGGGGTGACGCTGGGCATCACGCTGTTCTGCCTGCCCAGCAGCCTCGGTGCCGCGGTATACGCCAACGGGCTGGAGACGCGCTACGAACTCAAGTCGGCGGCCAGCAGCACCGCCGTCAACGTCGCAGGCATAGGCGGCATCTCGCTTCCCTGGGCGTCGGACAAGGAGGCTCTCGTCAAGGTGGGCGAGGAGACGATCTCCGATGCCGGCTTCTACAAACGCCTGTTCGGACTGATCGAAGGGCTCGCCAGCGGCACGATGCCTTCGCCCACGGAGGACGCGGGCGGCGGCTAGCCCGGCGGGCCGGCCGCGCGAGGGACGCTCACGCGGCATCGATGCGATAGACGCGCGCCTCGAAGGGCCGCAGCACGCACCGGGTGATGGCCGGATGGGCGGGCACTTCGTGGTTTGCCAGCACCAGTGCGTCGTGCCGCAGGGGCAGGCGGTGGTGGCGATAATGCGCTTCGCGGCGCGTCAGGTTGCACAGGATCAGGAAGCCTCGCCCGTCCAGCGTGCGCGTGTAGGCGTAGATCTGGCGGTTCCTTTCCAGCAGCAGCGCGTATCGGCCGTGGATCAGTGCCGGCTCGGCGGCGCGCAGGGCGATCAGGCGGCGGTAGAAATGCAGCACCGAGTCCGCCGCGCCACGCTGGCGGGCGACGTTCACTTCGCGGTATTCCGGATTGACAGGCAGCCACGGCGTCGCCGGGCTGAAGCCGGCGTTGTCGCCGTCGCTCCACGGCATGGGGGTGCGCGAGTTGTCGCGGGCGGTGAGGGCGAGTTCGGCCAGGATGTGGTCGTCGTCGCGCCCCTCGGCCCGCATCTGTGCAATGCGGTTGCGCGCGAAGACGTCGTCGAATTCGGCCAGGCTGTGGAACACGGTGTTGGCCATGCCGAGTTCCTGGCCCTGGTAGATGAAGGGCGTGCCTTCCATCAGGAAATACATCGTCGCCAGCGCGGTGGCGCTCGCGAAACGGTGGTGTCGCGGGTCGCCCCAGCGCGACAGTACGCGCGGCAGGTCGTGGTTCTCCAGGTAGAGCGCGTTCCAGCCGCGGCCGTGGAGGGCACGCTGCCAGCGGGTGAAGATGCGCTTGACGGCGACGACGTCGAGTTCGGCATGCGGGTCGCGCGACCACAGCGTCCAGTGCTCGAACTGCAGGATCATGCTCAGCCGCCTGCGCGCGGCGCCCACCCACTCCACCGCCTCGTCCGGCGACACGCCGTTGGCCTCGCCGACGGTCATGATGTCGTAGTGCCGGAAGGTCTCGCGCGACAGCTCATCGACGAAATCGAGCACGCCGGGCCGGTTCATGTGCATCGGGTAGGAGGGCACGTAGCGCAGCCTGTGCGGGTTGGGGAGGTCGGGCAGGCCGGGGGCCTTCTTCAGGTGGCTGATCGCGTCGATGCGAAAGCCGTCGATGCCCTTGTCCAGCCACCAGCGCACCATGTCGTACATCGCCCGGCGCAGCGCGGGGTTTTCCCAGTCGAGATCGGGCTGGCGCGCGGAAAACAGGTGCAGGTAATACTGGCCGGTCGCCGGGTCGAGCGTCCAGGCGGAGCCCTCGAAGATGCTCGCCCAGTTGTTCGGCTCGCGTCCCCTGCGGCCGTTGCGCCAGATGTACCAGTCCCGGCGGGGGTCGTCGCGCGACGAACGCGACTCGATGAACCACGGATGCTCGTCGCTGGTGTGGTTGAGGACGAGGTCGAGGATCACCCGCATGCCGCGGCGATGCGCCTCGGCGAGCAGGCGGTCGAAATCGGCCATGGTGCCGAATTCGGCCATGATGTCCTGGTAGTCGCTGATGTCGTAGCCGTTGTCGTCGTTGGGCGAACGGAAGATCGGGCACAGCCAGATGACGCCGATGCCCAGCCACGACAGGTAGTCGAGCCGCGCGGTGATACCGCCGAGATCGCCGATGCCGTCGCCATCGGAGTCCATGAAGCTGCGCGGATAGATCTGGTAGACCACCGCTTCCTGCCACCATCGCCGTTCCACGCTGTGCCCTCCGGTCTGCCTGGTTCGCGGGATTCTAGTGTGTCGTGACCGATGTCGGGCAATCAGGGGATGACCCGGGGGATAATCGATCGCACATCCGGCATGCGTCGCACCAACGGCGCAATGGATGTTCCAACGGATGCAACCGTTACGGGAGGCGAGCCATGAAGGAAAAAAGAACGAGTCTTCGCGGGGTGAATCTGGGCGGATGGCTGGTGCTCGAAAAATGGATGGTCCCGAGCATGTTCGAGGGCCTGGCCGCGACCGACGAAACCACCTGGTGCGCCGAGATGGGCGCCGCCGCCGCGGAGCGCCTGCGGGCGCACTGGAACGGCTTCATCACCCGCGAGGATTTCCGCTGGATCGCGGAGCGCGGCCTCAATGCGGTCCGCATTCCCTTCGGCCACTGGATCTTCGGCGCCGGCTATCCGTACCACCGCAGCTACGGCGACAATCGCCATCCCTTCGTGACGGGCGGCATCGAGGTGCTGGATCGGGCCATGGCGTGGGCGCACGAGTTCGGCCTGCGCGTGGTCCTGGACCTGCATGCCGCGCCCGGCTGCCAGAACGGCTTCGACAACGGCGGCATCAAGGACGTGTGCGAGTGGCACACGCGGCCCGAATATCGCGAGTATTCGCTCGAGGTGCTCGAACGCATGGCGCAGCGCTACCGCGACCATCCGGCGCTGTACGCGATCGAGGCGCTCAACGAGCCGCGCTGGGACGTGCCGACCGACTACCTCAAGGACTACTATCTCGATGCCTATGCGCGCATCCGCCGCCACTGCCCGGCCGAGCGCGTCGCGGTCATGTTCCACGACGGCTTCCGTTCCTTCCGCGAATACCAGGGCCTGCTGACGGGGCCGGGGTTCGCCAACGTGATCTTCGACGTGCATCGGTACCAGTGCTTCGCGCGCGAAGACATCGACATGGACATCTACGGCCACATGCGCAAGGCGATGGACGAATGGCGCCGCGAGGGCGATGCGATCGAGGCCGAACTCGGGCTGCCCAGCATCTGCGGCGAATGGAGCCTGGGCATGGACCTGCAGGAGGTTTCGCTGTGGGCCGCGGGCCCGTACAACAGCGCGCTCGACGGGCTCGACGCCTTCCAGCGCATGGTCGCCTTCCGCGGCTACGCCGCCGCCCAGCTCGCCGCCTTCGAGAACCAGCTCGGCTGGTTCTTCTGGAGCTACCGGACCGAGACCACCTCGGCCTGGTGCCTGCGCGAAGCCGTCGAGCGCGCCTGGCTGCCCCCGTACTTCGGCTGATGAAGATGATGCACCCGTCCCGCACCTGCAGATTCCGATCGCTCATCGCCGGCCTGATGCTGTCCATGTTCCTGGGCGGCGTGCTCCCGGCGGCGGCGCAGCCGCAATGGCAGGGCGCCGCCTTCGAAGGCGACCGCGCCGCGCTGGAGAAACTTGCCGCCGCCGGCGCGAAGGTCGTCAGGGTGTATAGCGAGTCGCATGCCTGGGTGCTCGACGAGGCGCACCGCCTCGGGCTCAAGGTGGTGATGGGGCTGTGGGTGGGCCATCCGCGGGTGGGTTTCCGGCTCGATGACCCGGAGGCGGTGCGCAGGCAGGAAGAAGGCATCCGCCGCTTCGTGCAGCGCCACAAGGCGCATCCGGCCCTGGCGGCGTGGGGCGTGGGCAACGAGGTCGAACTCGGCCTGGCCGACCCGCTGCCGGCGTGGCGCGAGGTCGATCGGCTGGCCGGCATCGTCAAGGCGCTCGATCCGGCGCATCCGGTGATGATGACGGTGTCGGACAACAGCGACGGGAACCTGCGCTTGCTCGCGGCTTGCTGCGCCAACGTCGACATCCTCGGCATCAACGTCTATTCCGGCGGACTGTTCGAGGTCCTGCCGCGTCTGCGTGCCGCTGGCGTTTCGGTGCCGGTGGTGGTCGCCGAATTCGGTCCGCTTGGCCAGTGGCAGGCCGGGCGCAAGCCCTGGGGCGCGCCGGTGGAGCCGACGAGCAGCGAGAAGGCGGCCTATTTCCGCGACGCGCTGGCCTTTCTGGCGCGCCAGCCGGACGTGGCGGGCGCCTTTCCCTTCCTGTGGGGGGCGAAGCTGGAGCAGACCGAGACCTGGCACGGATTGTTGCTCCCGGACGGCAGCCTGACGGCCATGACCGACGCCTTGAGCGCGGCATGGGGCAGGCCGGTTGCGATGCCGGCGCCGGCGATCCGCGGCATCGGCATCGCCGCGGACGAGTTCACGCCGGGGCAGGAGATGTCGGCCGGCGTGGACGCGGTGTCGTTCGACGGTTCGCCCCTGCAGACCGAATGGAAGGTGCTGACCGAGAGCGTCGGCCGCCGCCCCGATTCCGACTACGAGCCGCCGCCCGACTTCGTGCCGGTGCGCATCCTGCACGCGGACGCGGCTACCGTACGCTTCGTTGCACCGCAGCGCCCCGGTGCGTACCGCCTCTACATGACGCTGCGCGACCGCAACGGCAAGGCCGCGACTGCCAATCTTCCCTTCCTCGTGCGCTGAAGACGCCCGGGCCGCCCGCCTGTGACGGAAACGGCCGGGCTTCCCCGCTTAGTGGATCACCATCAGCGTGAACGGATACACATAGGCTTGCAGCGTCACGAAGATGCTCATCAGGCAGGCGAGCGCGATCGAATGGAAGAAAACGTAGCGCAGGATGTCGCCCGCGCTGTTGGCCGCGCCCATCAGGTTGGGCGACAAGCCGAGCTGTTCCGCCGCTATTTTCTGCATGCCGGCGCGGCGGAGCCTCGGGTAGCCCCGCTGCGCCGAACGATCAGTTGCCTGCACTTCTTATCCTACTGGCAACGTCACCGGTGCTCATAGCGGCTGTTTTTTGATCGCTTGCTTCCGCTGACTTCATGAGTTGTGCATCAGGGTGGCACTGCACAAGAAAATCCATCATGGCAGCAGCATTGCGAGTGACGTAGAAGTCAACCATCTTCTCGTTGAACTCTTGAGCACGGGCAGCAGGGATGCTTATGGCGTCCATGCCATTACTCATGAGCACCCCGTTCATCATCATTCTGGAAGTGCGCTTGTTGCCATCAAAAAAGAATTGCTGAAGCGCTCCAAACAAGAAGAAAGCCATACCTCTTTCCAATGGGTCGGGCAACTGTTCCAGTTGTGCCAGCCCATCGGAAAATATCCTGTTGAGATCAGAAGCATTGGGTTGCGTTTCTGGCGGGATGTAATCGCCGGCTTCACCAAGACCCACATGGGGAGTGTAGTGCTGCTCCCCGCCTTCGCCGCGGAAATGCCCCCATTCAAGAGCTTCCTCTCTGGCGACCATGGCGTGCAATGCAGTGAAGGTGTCCTTGTCCAGCTTGAAGCTTCCCGTCTTCACCAGACGCAATAGTTCTTTCGTGCTCGCAGCCAGGTTTCTGACCTGATCCTGATCCGAAAGTCTGTGACCACCAACCGTGATGCCGTCAAGAATCGTTTTGACTTGGGGATAGGTGAAGGGATTTCCTTCCAGAACGACGGCATCCCATACATACTGTGCCAGCATTTTCTGCAAGCGAAAGCATGCACGATTGACGTCATGGACAGGTGCATTTTGAGGAATAGCCTCTCGATTCCATTGAAAGCCCAAGGAATTGAAAAGATCAGTGCTTTTTCCGGAGCCAGGATTATTCATGATGCACCTATTGATTCTTATGGTTCTACCAGCCACTGATTGTAAATCAAGAAAGTGACTCATAAAGAGCCACCGCAATATCAGTCAAGAGATTGGCAACGGCTCTGTTGAGGTAGTCCATCGAGATGGCCCGCTGCTGTTCTTGTTTGCGAACAGCCATTGTCCCGGGGAGGCATAGGGTCTTGAAGCGGGCTTCCTGCGGGTTCTTGGTGCGCAAGGAGATCCGCTTCTCCCGGGTGGCCCCTGCAATGCGGAAGGTCAGGCGGAAGTGGAAGGCGCCGTGGCGAGGTGCGAAGGCGGGTGCAAGACAAGTGACTCCAAGAAAGTGGGACACCTGTCGCGTGGCGCAAAGAAAAAGCCCTTGATCAATCAAGGGCTTGTGTATGAGTGGCGGAGAGGGTGGGATTCGAACCCACGGTAGGCTTGCACCTACGCCTGATTTCGAGTCAGGTACATTCGACCACTCTGCCACCTCTCCGCTCGAAGGTCGGCATTATAGGGCAAGTTCCGGAAAAGTGAACTGTTCATTCCTTCTCCGGAAGCATTTCGTCGTAGGCGCGCACGGCTTCGGCGGCGTACATCAGGGCGGGGCCGCCTCCCATGTAGGTGCATACGCCCAGCGTCTCCATCAACTGCGCACGCGTGGCGCCCAGGCGGATCAGCGCCTTGACGTGGAAGCCGACGCAGGCGTCGCAGCGCTGGGTGACGGCGATGGCGAGTGCGATCAGCTCCTTGTGCAGCTCGGTCATCGCGCCATCCTGCAGCGCGCCCTTTGCCATCACGCTGAAGCCCTGCATGGTGTCGGGGATCTCCTTGCGCAGGGTGCCCAGCGCGCGGGAGACGTCGGTGGTGATCTGTACGAAGGATTTGGACATTTCAGTATTTCAGTATTTAAGGAAATACTGATTATAAGGTGGCAGCCGAGGCATGGAAAGCATCGGCGTGCCGGCCCTCGCGGTGCCCGGAAGCACTGCGGCGGCAGGCGCCGTGAGCGCGTGCCGCCGCAGGATGGTGAGTCCGGGTGCCGGTCAGGCTTCGATGCGCTTGTCGCGCGTGATGAGCGCGTAGGCCGAATGGTTGTGGATGGACTCGAAGTTCTCCGACTCGACGACGTAGGCGTCGATGCGGTCTTCCTTGTTCAGCAGGCCGGCCACGTCGCGCACCATGTCCTCGACGAACTTGGGATTGTCGTAGGCGCGTTCGGTCACGTACTTTTCGTCGGGGCGCTTCAGGAGGCCATAGACCTCGCAGGACGCCTGGCTTTCGACCAGTTGCACCGCTTCCTCGATCCACAGGTGGTCGTTCAGCACGGCGGTCACCGTGACGTGGGAGCGCTGGTTGTGCGCGCCGTAGTCGGAGATCTTCTTGGAGCAGGGGCACAGGCTGGTGACCGGCACGACCACCTTCATCGTGAATTCGTATCCGCCGCCCGCGCGGATCTCGCCGGTGAATGTGACTTCGTAGTCCATCAGGCTCTTGACGCCGGAGACTGGCGCGGCCTTGCCGATGAAGTAGGGGAAGGTCATCTCGATGTGCCCGGTCTCGGCTTCCAGGCGCTCGACCATCTCGCGCAGCATCGGCTCGAACGACTCCACGGAGATCTCGCGCTCGTTGCCGTTGAGGATCTCGATGAAGCGCGACATGTGGGTGCCCTTGAAGTTGTGGGGCAGGCCGACGTACATGTTGAAGCTGGCGACGGTGTGCTGGACGCCGCCGCTCTTGTCGACGACCTTCACCGGGTGGCGGATCGACTTGATGCCGACCTTGTTGATCGCGATCTGGCGACTGTCGGCGCTGTTCTGCACGTCGGGCATCGCGTTGGCCAGGGGAGCGTTCATGGGCGTGTTCTCTCTGTTCTTCGGGAATCTCGGCCGACGATCCTAACGTTCCCGACAAATCCACTCAACTATTATGCGCATTGACCCGCTCAATGGCCGCCAGGATGCCGGTCTTGTCGAGGCCCACCGAGGCCAGCAATTGCGCCTGATCGCCGTGATCGATGAAGCGGTCGGGCAGGCCCAGCCGAAGCACGCGCGGATGCGACGGCAGGCCGGCGACGATGCGGGACACCTCCGAACCCGCTCCACCGATCACCGCATTCTCTTCGACGGTCACGAGCAGCTCGTGGTTCGCGGCCAGTTCGGCGATCAGCGCTTCGTCCAGCGGCTTGACGAAGCGCATGTTGGCGACCGTCGCATCGATCGTCCCGGCCACCTCCAGCGCGACATCGACCAGGCTGCCGAACGCCAGCAGGGCGACGCGCCGGCCCTGCCGCCGGATCTCGCCCTTGCCGACGGGCAGGGCGGTCATCTCCTTCTGCGGCGCCACGCCGCGGCCGCCTCCGCGCGGATAGCGCACCGCGGCGGGGCCGTCGTGGCGCGCGGCGGTGTAGAGCATCTGGCGGCACTCGTTCTCGTCGGCAGGGGCCATGACGACCATGTTGGGGATGCACGCGAGACACGACAGGTCGAAGGCGCCGTGGTGGGTCGCGCCGTCCGCGCCGACCAGGCCGCCGCGGTCGATCGCGAAGACGACCGGCAGATTCTGCAGCGCGACGTCGTGGATCAACTGGTCGTAGGCGCGCTGCAGGAAGGTCGAGTAGATCGCCACCACCGGCCTGAGCCCTTCACAGGCGAGGCCCGCGGCGAAAGTCACCGCGTGCTGCTCGGCGATGCCGACATCGTAGTAGCGGTCGGGATATTCCTGCGCGAAGCGCACCAGGCCCGAGCCTTCGCGCATGGCGGGGGTGATGCCGACGATGCGCTTGTCGATGGCCGCCATGTCGCACAGCCAGTCGCCGAACACCTGGGTGTAGGTCGGCTTGCCGCCGCCCTTGCCGCTCTGGATGCCGGCCGTGTGGTCGAACTTGGACACGCCGTGGTAGAGCACCGGGTCGGCCTCGGCCAGCTTGTAGCCCTGGCCTTTCTTCGTGATCACGTGCAGGAACTGCGGCCCCTTGAGCTTCTTCAGGTTCTGCAGGGTGGGAATCAGCGCATCCAGGTCGTGGCCGTCGATCGGCCCGTAGTAGTGGAAGCCGAATTCCTCGAACAGCGTGCCGGGCGTGATCATGCCCTTGGCGTACTCCTCGACCTTGCGGGCGAGTTCGGCGACCGGCGGCGCCATGCCCAGCACCTTCTCGCCGACCCTGCGCGCGGTGTTGTAGGTCGAGCCCGACATCATGCGCGCGAGGATCTTCGTCAGCGCGCCCACCGGCGGCGAGATCGACATCTCGTTGTCGTTGAGGATGACCAGCAGGTTGATGTCGCCCATGTCGCCGGCGTTGTTCAGCGCCTCGAAGGCCATGCCGGCCGACATCGCGCCGTCGCCGATCACCGCGATCGCGTGGCGGTTCTCGCCGCGGCTGCGCGCCGCGACCGCCATGCCGAGCGCGGCGGAGATCGAGGTCGACGAATGCGCGGTGCCGAAGGTGTCGTATTCGCTCTCGCAGCGCCGCGGAAAGCCCGAGATGCCGCCCCAGTGGCGCAGGCCGCTCATCGCCTCGCGGCGGCCGGTGAGGACCTTGTGGCCGTAGGTCTGGTGTCCCACGTCCCACACGATGCGGTCCTGCGGGGTGTTGAAGACGTGGTGCAGCGCGATCGTCAGCTCGACGGTGCCGAGATTGGAGGATAGATGGCCGCCGGTCTTGGAGACCGATTCGATCAGGAAGGCGCGCAGTTCGTCGGCGACGGTGCCGAGTTCGCGGCGTTCGAGTGCGCGCAGGTCGGCGGGTGAGCTGAGGCGTTCCAGATACGGGTAGCGGGACATGGGAGGTCCGGAGATGAACGGGGTCAGAACGTGCGATGCACGATGTAGTCGGCCAGCGCGCCGAGGCGGGCTGCGCGCGGGCCCAGCGGCGCGAGGGCCGCGTGCGCGTCGGCCAGCATTTCGCGCGCCAGGCGCCGGGCGTCCTGCAGTCCGAGCAGGCTGACGTAGGTCGGTTTGTCGTTGTCGGCATCCTTGCCGGCTGTCTTGCCGAGCGTGGCGGTATCGGCGACGGTGTCGAGAATGTCGTCGACCACCTGGAAGAGCAGGCCGACCAGCTTGGCGTAGTGGTCGAGGTGGCGCAGATCCTCGTCGGCGATCGGGTCGCCGGCACGCGCGCCGAGCAGCACCGATGCGCGGATCAGCGCGCCCGTCTTGTGCACGTGCATGAATTCGAGTTCTTCGCGGCTGAGCTGCTTGCCGACCGATTCGAGGTCGATCGCCTGGCCGCCCGCCATGCCGCGCGACCCCGACGCCGAGGCGAGCAGCCCGACCATGGCGAGCTGGCCGGCCGGGCTGTCGGCCACCTGGGCATCGGCCAGCACCTGGAAGGCGAGCGTCTGCAGGGCATCGCCGGCCAGCAGCGCGGTGGCTTCGTCGTATTCGACATGCACCGTGGGCTTGCCGCGGCGCAGCACGTCGTCGTCCATGCAAGGCATGTCGTCGTGCACCAGGGAATAGGCGTGGATGAATTCCACCGCGCAGGCGAGCCTGTCGAGCCGTACGGGCGCCGCGCCCGCCAGTTCGCCCGCCGCGTGCACCAGCAGGGCGCGCACGCGCTTGCCGCCGCCGAGCACGGCGTAGCGCATTGCCGAATGCAGGCGCTGCGGGGAGATCGATGCGTCCGGCAGCAGGGCGGCGAGGGCGGTTTCGGTGCGCTGCTGGATGTGTCCCATCCAGTCGGTGAAGCCGCCGTGGGCGGATTCGGCGATGGCGATGCTCATGCTTGCTCCCCCTCGTCGCCGGGCAGCGTGCCCTCGGGGTGGAAATCGATCAACTGGTCGCCTTCGAGCTGCCTGACCCGCTGGTCAGCCCGGGCCAGCGTCTCCTGGCAGAACTTCAGCAGGCCCATCCCGCGCTGATAGCGCGCGAGGGCGTCTTCGAGCGAAAGGCTGCCCGCTTCCATGTCCTGGACGATGGCCTCGAGTTCGGCCACCGCAGCTTCGAATGACTTCGGAGAGGATGCCGGCTTTGGCATGGATCGATATCGACGCGGCTGAAAAACGAGGAAAATAACCGATGCCATGTCTGGCGGTCAAACGCGGGCTGCCTTAAACTAACCCGTTTATTTTTCCGGCTTTCTGGTCGCAGAGAGGAGGTTCGGGGATGTCCGACATTGCTTCCAAGACCCATCTGGCTCAGGCAGTCTCGCAACTGCCGGTGTCCTGGTACTTCGACGAACAGGTTTTCGAACTGGAGAAAAAGCTCCTCTTCGATGCCGGTCCGGGGTACGTCGGCCATGAGCTGATGGTACCGGAGGTCGGAAACTACCGCTCGCTCGAATGGCTGGACCACTCCAAGCTGCTGTTTCGCACCGAAGCGGGCGTGCACCAGATGTCGAACATCTGCCGCCATCGCCAGGCCATCATGCTGCAGGGCAGCGGCACGACCGAGCACGTCGTGTGCCCCGTACACCGCTGGACCTACGACCGGCAGGGGCAACTGATCGGCGCGCCGCATTTCGCCGAGAAGCCCTGCCTCGGCCTCAAGCGCGACGAACTGGAAAACTGGCACGGGCTGCTGTTCAAGGGGCCGCGCTCCGCGGCGGCCGACCTCGCCGGCATGCAGGTCGCCCCCGATCTCGATTTCTCAGGCTACAAGCTGGACCGGGTGCAGATCCACGAGTGCAACTACAACTGGAAGACCTTCATCGAGGTCTATCTCGAGGATTACCACGTCGTGCCCTTCCACCCGGGACTGGGCAAGTTCGTCACCTGCGACGACCTGACCTGGCAGTTTGGCGACTGGTATTCGGTGCAGCGCGTGGGCATCACCTCGCTGGCCAGGCCGGGCTCGCCGACCTACGCCAAGTGGCACGAGGCGGTGCAGGACTACTACGGCGAGAAGAAGCCGGCGCACGGCGCGATCTGGCTCACCTATTACCCCAACATCATGGTGGAGTGGTACCCGCACGTGCTGGTGGTGAGCACGCTGATCCCGACGGATGTCCACAAGACGACCAACGTGGTCGAGTTCTACTACCCGGAAGACATCGTCGAGTTCGAGCGCGAGTTCGTGGAGGCGGAGCAGGCGGCCTACATGGAAACCGCGATCGAGGACGACGACATCGGCGAGCGCATGGATCGCGGCCGCCTGGCGCTGCTCAGGGAAGGGCGCAACGAGGTAGGCCCGTACCAGTCGCCGTACGAGGACGGCATGCAGCACTTCCACGAGTTCTACCGCCGCATCGTGGAGCCGCACATCGGCGCGTGACGGCGCAGTGCGCCGGCCGGAGGGTGGTTCGGCCGGTCGTGCGGTGAGAGGGGCTGTTTCGCGGCGGGTTGAACAGGCTGTGTGGCGCGGTTGCCGATGGCTGGTCGGGTGCTGGCGGGCGGGTGGTTCGGCTGGTCGCGCTGCGCGGGGAGTTTGCTCTGCGGGCTGCGGAACTCGCTCGCGATGCTCGCTCAGACAGTCCTCGCCCGCGCCGCAAACTCCCCGCACATCGCTCCGGTGATCGGGGCTCGATCGCCAAAGAAAAGGCAAAAAAGCAAACCCCGGAGGCCCTTGGCTCCCCGGGGTTTGCCTTTGGAAGTCCCCACAACGCCCAAGCGATATGCGGGGTATTCGTGGAATCGGCGAGGACTGTCTGAGCCCGAAGGGCGAGTTCCGCAGCCGATGGAACGAATACCCCGCGTAGCGCGTTTGCCGCCACTAAGGCGAGGGTGTTGAATCCCTTCTTCCAATACCGCGCCCAGCGCAGAAAAACTCAGCGAACGTCCTGCAGTTCCCTGGGCAACGGAAACGACACCTTTTCCGGCACACCATCCAGACTCCGCACCGACCCGCCGCTCAACTCCTTCAATCGCGCGATGACCTCCGCCACCAGCACCTCGGGTGCCGAGGCGCCGGCGGTGACGCCGATGCGGCGCTTGCCTTCCACCCAGGCGGGATCGATTCCGGCGGCGTTGTCGACCAGATAGGCCGGCACGCCGCGAAGTTGGGCGACCTCGCGCAAGCGGTTCGAATTCGAGCTGTTCTTCGAGCCGACCACGAAAACCACGTCGGCGTGCGGCGTCATGAACTTGACCGCATCCTGGCGGTTCTGCGTCGCATAGCAGATGTCGTCCTTCTTCGGGCCGACGATGTTCGGGAAGCGCGCGCGCAGGGCGTCGACGATGGTTGCCGCATCATCCACCGACAGCGTCGTCTGCGTGACGTAGGCGAGCCTGTCCGGATCGGCCACCTGCAGGCTGGCGACGTCGGCCGGCGTCTCGACGAGATGGATGCCGCTCTTCACCTGGCCCATCGTGCCTTCCACCTCGGGGTGGCCCTTGTGGCCGATCATGACGATCTCGCGCCCCTGTTCGCGCATGCGGCCGACCTCGAGGTGCACCTTGGTCACCAGCGGGCAGGTCGCATCGAACACCCGCAGGCCGCGGCGTTCCGCTTCTTCGCGGACGGTGAGCGAGACGCCGTGGGCGGAGAAGATGACGGTGTTGCCCGCCGGTACCTCGTCCAGTTCCTCGACGAAGATCGCTCCCTTGCCGCGCAGGTCGTCGACGACGAACTTGTTGTGCACCACCTCGTGGCGCACGTAGATCGGGGCGCCGAAACGCTGCAGCGCGCGCTCCACGATCTCGATGGCGCGCTCCACGCCGGCGCAGAAGCCGCGCGGGTTGGCGAGCAGGATTTCGCTCTGTTTGTCGTTCATTGCAGCTCTCTGTTGGCGCCGGCGGCGTCAGACCACGCCGATCACTTCGACCTCGAAGCGGACCGCCTTGCCGGCGAGCGGGTGATTGAAGTCGATCAACGCCGATTCCCCGTCGATCTCGCGCACCAGGCCGGAGTAGCGCGAGCCGTCGGGAGCGGTGAATTCCATCACGCTCATCGCCTCGATCTCCTCGTCGGGCATGTGCGCCCGCCTGACGCGTTCGACCAGTTCTTCGCGGTGAGGTCCGAAGGCGTTCTCGGGTTCCAGCTCGAAGACGTGGCGGGTGCCGGCGGCAAGGCCGACCAGCAGCTTTTCCATGGCGGGCAGCATCTCGCCCGCGCCCAGTTGCAGCGTGGCGGGCGTCGCTTCGAAGGTGCTGATCAGCGGCTGGCCATTGGGCAGCATGATGCGGTAGTGCAGTGTGACGAGGCTGCCGGGCTGGACGGTGTGGCTCATCTCGGGTTCTCCGGTGTCGGCTCGGCCTTGGCTTCGCCGTTGCTGTGGAACTGGCCCCACAGCATCAGGCCGACGCCCAGCGTGATGGCGGCGTCCGCGAGGTTGAAGGCCGGCCAGCCGTAGCGGCCGGCATGAAAGTACAGGAAGTCGACCACCGCGCCGTGCATCAGGCGGTCGATGACGTTGCCCAGCGCTCCGCCGATGATCAGCGCGAAGGCCGCGGGCAGCAGGCGTTCGCCGCGGTGGCGGTGCATCAGCGCCAGCAGCCAGCCGCAGATCACGACGGCCAGCCCGGTGAAGAACCAGCGCTGCCAGCCGGAATGATCGGCCAGGAAGCTGAAGGCCGCGCCGCGGTTGAACACCAGCACCAGATCGAAGAAAGGGGCGACGGGGATCGCCTGCCCGGGGTGGAGGCTGCCCAGCACCCACTGCTTGGTGAGTTGGTCCAGCACCGCGACCAGCGCTGCGAGCCCGAGCCAGGGCGCCATCGCGGCCGCGGCCGGTTTCCCGGCTCCGCCGCGACGATTGGACGGATTCGACTCAGGCATGCGTGCGCGTCTCTCCGTCGCCGAACAGGTTGCCGACGCAGCGGCCGCACAGGGCCGGATGTTCGGCATGGCTGCCCACGCTCTCGACGTAGTGCCAGCAGCGCTCGCACTTCTGCGCGTCGCGCGGGCTGGCGACGATGCGCTCGTCCTCGGCGGCGGCCACCTCGGACAGGGTTGCGGCCGAGGTCATCGTCACGAAGCGCAGATCCTCGCCCAGGCTCGCCATCGCGGTGAACTTGTCGGAGGTGAGGCACAGCGCCAGCTCGGCCTGCAGCGACGAACCCACCTTGCCGTCGGTGCGCAGTTGCTCGATCACCTTCAGGCCGTCGGCGCGCACGCCGCGGATCGTCTCCCAGCGCGCCATCAGGCCGGCTTCGCCCTCCTGCGCCGGCAGGGCGTGGAAGGTGTGCAGCATCACGCTGTCGTCCTTGCCGGGGTTGATCACGGCCCACGCCTCTTCGGCGGTGAAGGACAGGATCGGCGCCATCAGCTTCAGAAGCGTCTGCGTGACGTGCCACAGCGTGGTCTGCGCGGCGCGGCGCGGCAGGCTGCCGGCGGCGGTGGTGTACAGGCGGTCCTTCAGGATGTCGAGGTAGAACGCGCCGAGATCTTCCGCACAGAACACCTGCAGCGCCTGCACGATGCGGTGGAATTCCATCTTCGCGTAATCGGCTTCGGCCTGCTGCGCCAGCCGGCGCGTGACGGCGAGCGCATAGCGGTCGATGTCCAGCCACTGGTCGAGCGGCACGGCGTCCTTCTCGATGTCGAAGTCGGCCGTGTTGGCGAGCAGGAAGCGCAGCGTGTTGCGGACGCGGCGATAGACCTCGACCACGCGGTCGAGGATCTCCTTGCTGATCGACAGCTCTCCCGAATAGTCGGTGGAC
This sequence comes from Thauera sp. K11, assembly GCF_002354895.1. Classification (NCBI taxonomy): domain Bacteria; kingdom Pseudomonadati; phylum Pseudomonadota; class Betaproteobacteria; order Rhodocyclales; family Zoogloeaceae; genus Thauera; species Thauera sinica. Next base: position 2,317,103 of record NZ_CP023439.1, on the reverse strand, counting down.
GCCACCCACAGGCGCAGGATCTCGGCGCCGAGCTTGCCGGTGACTTCCTGCGGCACGACCACGTTGCCGAGCGACTTGCTCATCTTGCGGCCCTGGCCGTCCACCGCAAAGCCGTGCGTCAACAGGCTGCGGTAGGGCGCGTGGCCGTCGATCGCGCAGCCGGTCAGCAGCGAAGAGTGGAACCAGCCGCGGTGCTGGTCCGAGCCTTCGAGGTACATGTCGGCGCGCGGCCCTTCGGGGTGGCCGTCGTCGTGCGAGCCGCGCAGTACGTGCCAGTGCGTGGTGCCGGAGTCGAACCAGACGTCCAGCGTGTCGCCGATCTTGTGGTAGAGGGCCGCCTCGCTGCCGAGCAGTTCGGCGGCATCGAGCTTGAACCACGCCTCGATGCCTTCCTTTTCCACCCGCTTGGCGACTTCTTCCATCAGTTCGACGGTGCGCGGATGCAGTTCTCCCGTTTCCCTGTGCAGGAAGAAGGGGATGGGTACGCCCCAGTTGCGCTGGCGCGAGATGCACCAGTCGGGGCGGTTGGCGATCATCGCGTGCAGGCGCGCCTGGCCCCACGCGGGATAGAACTTGGTGGACTCCACCGCGCGCAGCGCGCGCTCGCGCAGCGTGGAGCCGTCGGCGGTGGGCTTGTCCATGCCGACGAACCACTGCGCGGTGGCGCGATAGACCAGCGGCGTCTTGTGGCGCCAGCAGTGCATGTAGCTGTGGGTGATCTTGCCGCTCGACAGCAGGGCGCCGGCTTCGGCGAGCTTGTCTACGATGGCGGCGTTGGCCTTCCAGATGTTCATGCCGCCGAAGAAGGGCAGGTCCGAGACGTATTCGCCGCCCGCCATCACCAGCGACAGGATCTCGTCGTTGCTGCGGCCGTAGGCGCGCCACGAGTTGAAGTCGTCCACGCCGTGCGCCGGGGCCGAATGCACGATGCCGGTGCCGGCGTCCACGCCGACGTAGTCGGCCAGGTAGACCGGCGAGACGCGATCGTAGAACGGATGGCGGAACTCGATGCGGTCGAGCGCGCTGCCCTTTGCGGTGGCGACGACGGTGCCTTCCAGCTTGTAGCGTTCCAGCGCGCCGGCGACGAGATCCCGGGCCAGCACCAGCAGCCGCGCGCCGACGTCGACCAGCGCGTATTCGAGATCGGGATGGGCGTTCAGGGCCTGGTTGGCGGGAATCGTCCACGGCGTGGTGGTCCAGATCACCGCGGCGGCGGGCTTGACCAGGTCGGCCCTGCCGAAGGCCGCGGCCAGCCGGTCGGCATGGGCGTCGGTGACCGGAAAGGCGACGTCGATGGTCGGCGAGACCTTGTCGGCGTATTCGACCTCGGCTTCTGCCAGTGCCGATCCGCAGTCGAAGCACCAGTTGACCGGCTTCAGGCCCTTGAACACGTAGCCGTTCTTCGTCATCTCGGCCAGGGCGCGGATCTCGTTGGCCTCGTTGGCGAACGCCATCGTGCGGTAGGGGTCGTCCCAGTCGCCGAGCACGCCGAGGCGGATGAAATCGGCCTTCTGGATCTCGATCTGCTCGGCGGCGTATGCCCGGCACAGCTCGCGCACCTTGTCGGCCGGCAGGTTCTTGCCGTGGGTCACCTCGACCTTGTGCTCGATCGGCAGGCCGTGGCAGTCCCAGCCCGGCACATAGGGCGCGTCGAAGCCGGCCATGGTCTTCGAGCGCACGATGATGTCCTTCAGGATCTTGTTCAGCGCATGGCCGATGTGCAGGTTGCCGTTGGCGTAGGGCGGGCCGTCGTGCAGCACGAACTTCGGCCGGCCGGCGCTGGCTTCGCGGATGCGCTGGTAGAGCTTCGTCCGCTGCCATCCGGCGATCCAGTCCGGCTCCCGTTTGGGGAGGTCGCCGCGCATCGGGAAGGGGGTGTCGGGGAGATTGAGCGTCTTGCGGTAGTCAGCCATGGCGGGGTGTTCTTTCAGCCTTCGCGGCCATCGGGGTGCTTGGGCGGGGTCGGATGGGATTGCCGGCGAGCCACGCGCGGGCGGCGTCGGCATCGTGGCGGATCTGCGTCTTCAGGGCGTCGAGCGACTCGAACTTCCGCTCGTCGCGCAGCTTGTGCAGGAAATGCACCCGCAGGTGCGCGCCGTAGCATTCCTGCTGCCAGTCGAACAGATGGACCTCGAGCCGCGGCCGCGGAACGTCGGTGGCGGTGGGGCGGACGCCGATGTTGGCCACGCCGCCCACGTCCTGCGCGCCGAGCCCTTCGACGCTCACTGCGAACACGCCCGACAGCGCGGGGCGGCGATGCTTGAGCTGTACGTTGGCGGTGGGAAAGCCCAGTTGGCGGCCGAGCTTGTCGCCGTGGACCACGCGGCCGGCGATGCTGTAGGCGCGGCCCAGCAGGCGTGCCGCATGCTCCAGGTCGCCTTCGGCCAGCGCGTCGCGCACGGCGGAACTGGAGACGCGCTCGCCTTCCACGCTCAGCGTCGTCATCGATTCCACGCCGAAGCCATGCGCGCGGCCGGCTTCCTGCAGCATCGCGAAGTCGCCCTGGCGCCGGGCGCCGAAGCAGAAATCGTCGCCGATGAAGAGATGGCGCACGTCGAGGCCGCGCACCAGGATGTCGTCGATGAAGCCTTGCGCCGGCTGCGCGGCGAAGGTCGCGTCGAAGCGGCACACATGCACGCGGTCCACGCTGCTGGCCTGGAGCAGAAGCAGCTTTTCGCGCAGGGAGGCGAGGCGGGCCGGCGCCTCCGCCGGGGCGAAGTATTCGCGCGGATGCGGCTCGAAGGTGAGCACGACCGCCGGCAGGCCCATCGCGTGCGCCTTGTCGGTGAGCAGCTTGAGCAGGGCCTGGTGGCCGCGGTGCACCCCGTCGAAATTGCCGATGGTGAGCACCGCAGGTTCGTCGGCCTGCGTCGGAATCCCGCGTACGACCTGCATGACCGCCTGAAAAAAGTCGAAATTATAACGGCAAAGCCGGCCGCTGCGGTTTCAGGCGGCACATCGCCGGCCGCGGGCAGCCGGCCCGGCGGCCGCTCAGCCGAGCTGGGCGACGCGCGTGCGGTTGACCGGCGGGTTGGCGTCGAAGTAGCGCTTGATGCCGCGCGTGATGGCGCTCGCCATCTTTTCCTGGTAGCCGTCGTCGTTCAGCCGCCGCTCTTCCTCGGGGTTGCTGATGAAGGCAGTCTCCACCAGCACGGAGGGAATGTCCGGCGCCTTCAGCACGGCGAAACCGGCCTGCTCGACATCGTTCTTGTGCAGCTTGTTGATGTCGCCGATCTCGCCGAGCACCGCGCGGCCGAGCTTCAGGCTGTCGTTGATCGTCGCCGTCTGCGACAGGTCGAGCAGGGTGCGGGCGATGTGGCCGTCCTGGCGCGCGAGATTCACCCCGCCGACGAGGTCCGCATCGTTCTCCTTCTGCGCCAGCCAGCGGGCGGCCGAACTCGACGCGCCGCGCTCGGACAGCACGAAGACCGAACTGCCGCGCGCCTCGGGGCGCACGAAGGCGTCGGCGTGGATGGAGACGAACAGGTCGGCCTGGACGCGGCGCGCGCGCGCCACGCGCTGGCCGAGCGGCACGAAATAATCGCCGTCGCGCGTCAGCACCGCCCGCATGTTGGGGTGCGAATCGATCTGACGCTTGAGGCGGCGGGCGATCGACAGCGTGACGTCCTTCTCGTAGCTGCCGGCGGCGCCGACCGCGCCCGGGTCCTCGCCGCCATGGCCGGGGTCGAGCACGATCGTGAACAGGCGGTCGGCCTGCGGCGGATTGGCGCGGCGCGAGGCGCGGGGCGGTTCGCCGACCGGCGGCTGCGGATTGACGGAAGCCTGGCTGACGGGGCCGTTGCCGGTTTCGCCCATCGCCGCGTCCATCGGCGAATCCTTGCGGATCAGGGCCAGCAGCGGATCGCTCGGGTTGGTCGGATGCAGGTCCAGCACCAGGCGGTGGCCGTAGCTGCCCACCGGCGCGAGCGTGAACACCTGCGGATTCACCGGGTTCTTCAGCTCGACGACGACGCGCACCACCCCCGGGCGGTTCTGCCCGGCCCGGATGACCTTGATGTGCGGGTCGCTGTCCAGCACCTTGGACGGCAGCGACTGCAGCACGCTGTCGAGCTGCACGCCCTCCAGATCGACGACCAGGCGCTCCGGGTTCTGCACCACCATGTGGGTGAATTTCAGTTCCGAGGAGCCTTCCAGCGTGACGCGCGTGTATTCGTCCGCCGGCCAGATGCGTACCGCCACCAGGCTGGCCGGCGCCGCACGCCCCACCGGGCTGACGAGCAGCGCAAGCGTGGCGCCTGCGAACTTCAGCACCTGCCTGCGGTTCATCCCGGAACGGGCCCCGGGGTCGCGCCCCGCAATATCTTCGCCAGTTCGATCAAACATGCTTGCCCCGCATCCGTATGTCCGATGATGTCGGCACGCCGTCCGTCGGCCTCGGGCCGAAGGACGATTTCGAGGTCGGGTGGCGGAAGGTGGGGAAGGGCCTTCTCCGGCCATTCCACGAGGCACACCCCGTCCCCGCTCAAGTATTCGTCCAGGCCCGCGTCGAGGTATTCGTCCGGCGAGTTGAAACGATAAAAATCAAAGTGATATAAGTCTAATCTAGAAACGGTGTAAGGTTCAATCAAGGTGTAAGTGGGGCTTTTCACCTTGCCGTCGTGTCCGAGGGCACGCAGCACGCCACGGGTGAGGGTGGTCTTGCCGCTGCCGAGGTTGCCCTGCAGCCAGATCTTCAGCCCCGGCTGCAGCGCGAGTGCCAGCGCCGCGCCCAGGGCCACGGTGTCGGTTTCCGCCGGCAAGTGCGCCGTCAGTCGCGCCTCGCTATCATCGGCGGGGTGAATGAAGTCGATCATGAAAACCTCTCGTTGAAGGCGGACGGCGGCGTGGCGCTCGTCGGGTGCATCCGGCAGTGGGCGGCCGAACTGGGCTTTTCCGCGGTCGGTGTGGCGGGCGTCGATCTCGGCGACGCTGAAGAAGGGCTTGCGGCATGGCTGGAAGCCGGCTGCCACGGCGAGATGGATTATATGTTGCGGCACGGCATGAAACGCGCGCGGCCGGCCGAGCTGGTGCCCGGCACGCTGCGGGTCCTCAGCGCACGCATGGACTACTGGCCGCAGGCGATGCCGGGCGAAGAGGTGCTGGCCGACGGCACGCGCGCCTACGTGTCGCGCTACGCACTCGGGCGCGACTACCACAAGGTGCTGCGCAACCGGCTGCAGAAGCTCGCCGAACGCATCGCCGAGGTGGCGCCGCACGGCTACCGCGTCTTCACCGACTCCGCGCCGGTGCTGGAAGTGGAGCTGGGCAGCCGCAACGGGCTGGGCTGGCGCGGCAAGCACACGCTGCTGCTCGAGCGCGGCGTCGGCTCGTGGTTCTTCCTCGGCGAGATCTTCACCGACCTGCCGCTGCCGGTGGATGCGCCGGTTTCCGCGCATTGCGGCACCTGCCGCGCCTGCCTGGACGCCTGTCCGACGGGCGCCATCGTCGCGCCGTACCGCGTCGATGCGCGGCGCTGCATCTCCTACCTCACGATCGAACTCAAGGGCTCCATCCCCGAGGAACTGCGTCCGCTGCTCGGCAACCGCATCTACGGCTGCGACGACTGCCAGCTCGTGTGCCCGTGGAACCGCTTCGCCCGTATCAGCCGCGAGCCGGACTTCGCGCCCCGGCACGGCCTCGATGCCGCCCGCCTCGTGGAGCTCTTCGCGTGGACCGCGGCCGATTTCGCCGAACGCACCGCCGGCAGCGCGATCCACCGCATCGGCCATGAACGCTGGCTGCGCAACATCGCCGTGGCGCTGGGAAACGCGCCGGCCTCCGCCGAAGTCATCGACGCCTTGAACGCGCGCGCCGACGACGATTCCGCCCTCGTGCGCGAGCACGTGGCATGGGCGCTTGCGCGCCACGCACGGGCCGCGGCCGGCTAGAATCCCGCCGCCTGCAACCGGATGCCGCGATGGAAGACCGCCTCGAACACCTCGAAACCAAGATGATGTCCGCCGAGGACCAGCTCGACGAACTCAACCGCACGGTCTGGCGGCAGCAGCAGGAGATCGAACTGCTGCGCGAGCATCTGCGCCAGCTCGCGCAGCAGTTGAAGACCTTGCAGCCGGGCGGCCCCGGCCGGCCGGAAGACGAGATCCCGCCGCACTGGTAACGGGTGACGACGAAGGCCCGGCGCTGCCCGTCAGCGCGAAGGCATTCAGGCTGCGGCCACCTCGTGCAGGCTGCATTTGGCGACGCCGAACTCCGTTTCGACCAGCAGTGGATAGCTCGCGCCGCAGAAACGGCCGAAGCGGCTGATGTTGTAGCCGACGACGGCCCCCGGGATACGGCCGATGCGCACCCGGCGGCCGATGCGGAAACCCGCCCTGATCGCGCAATCCACCGACTGCTCGACGCCGCCGTGCCAATGCTCCGCATGGCCGTTGGGCCGTCCACCTTCAACGAGAAAAAGCGCGTTCGTGCTCATGATGACCTCGATGGGCCGGCCACAGATCCCGACCTGCAACAGTCTTAACGGCCATGCTGACGGGTGCTTGACCGCGTGGCGAGCGGCGCCTGCCCGCCATCGTGAATCGCATCACGGCAGAACGGGGCGCGTTCTCAATCAACGAATTCGCGGGCCGGGTGGTTGCCGGGCTTCATGCGGCGAACGCGCCCGCGGCTACAGCCAGCGGGCCTTCTTGAACTGCCAGTACAGCACGCCGCTCAGGGTGGCGATGATGCCCAGTGCCATCGGGTAGCCGTATTCCCACTGCAGTTCGGGCATGTGGGTGAAATTCATGCCCCAGATGCCGGCGCAGGCGGTGGCGACGGCGAAGATGCCCGCCCAGGCGGCGAGCCGCTTGCCGATCTCGGTCTGGTCGATGGCGACCATCGACAGGTTGACCTGGATGGCGGTGGCGATGGTGTCGCGGATGCCGTCGAGCGTCGTGTTGAGCCGGCTGAGGTGGTCGTAGACGTCGCGGAAATAGTGCCGGCTGCGCACGCACACCTCGGGCACGCGGCCACTGTGCAGCTTGCCCGTGGCATCCATCAGCGGGGTGACGGCGTGCTTGAGCTGGGTGACCTTGAGCTTGAGCCGGTACAGGCGGCGGATGTTGGAGCGCGCGGCGCCCTTGGTGAAGATGCGCTCCTCGAGCGCTTCGAGTTCGGTTTCGAGCTTGTCGATGATGGGGAAGTAGCGGTCGACCACCGCGTCCATCAGCGCGTACAGCACGTAGCCCGAGCCTTGCGCCAGCATCTTCGGTTCGCGCTCGCAGCGGGCGCGCACGCCGAGGAAGTCGCGCTTGCTGCCGTTGCGCACCGACAGGATGTAGTTGTGCCCGGCGAACACATGCACTTCGCCCGCTTCGAGCTTGCCGTCGCGCTCGTCGATGAGGTGCATCACGACGAAGAGTTCGTCGTCGTATTCCTCGACCTTGGGCCGTTGATGACCGTGGTTGGCGTCCTCGACGGCGAGTTCGTGCAGGCCGAACTCCGCCTTCATCTTCGCCAGTTCTTCCGGGGTGGCGTCCTTGAGCGCGACCCAGACGAAGCAGTCCGGTTTGGCCAGGTATTCGCTGATGTCCTCGACGGGAATGTCGGCGAGCTTGTGGCCGCGCTGGTAGGCGACGCAGTTGATCAGCATGGATGCCTCCTCAGGCTTTCACCGCGTCGAGCAGATCCCTGACCGCCTTCACCCGCTGCGGCAGGTCCGGCAGGCTGGCGCGGCGCACGAGCTTCTCGGGGCCGCTCATCCGCGTGTTGCGATCCTTCTGGATCAGCATGATGACCTTCACCGGGTCGATCGGTGCGTCCTTGGCGAACTGCACGGTGATCTGCGCGTCCGAGGCATCAAGTTTCTGCACGCCGTAGTCTTTCACCAGCAGGCGCAGGCGGTGGGTTTCGACCAGCGCCAGGGTCTGCGGCGCGAGTTCGCCGAAGCGGTCGATCAGTTCCTCGCGCAGCGCGCGCAGATCGTCCTCGGAGTCGCAGTTGGCCAGGCGCTTGTACAGCGTCAGGCGCTCCTGCACGTCGGGGCAGTAGTCGGTGGGCAGCAGCGCGGGGGTGTGCAGGTTGATCTCGGACACCACTTCCAGCGGCTGCGACAGGTCGGGCTCCTTGCCGGCCTGCAGGTCCTTCACCGCGCGCTTGAGCATCTCGGTATAGAGGCTGAAGCCCACCTGCTGGATTTCGCCGGACTGATTCTCGCCCAGCACCTCGCCGGCGCCGCGGATCTCGAGGTCGTGCATCGCCAGGTAGAAGCCGGAGCCCAGCTCTTCCATCATCGCGATCGCCTCCAGGCGCTTTTGCGCCTGCGCGGTGGGCTTGGCGTGCGCGTCGGTGAGCAGGTAGGCGTACGCCTGGTGGTGCGAGCGGCCGACGCGGCCGCGCAACTGGTGCAACTGGGCCAGCCCGAAGCGGTCGGCGCGGTTGATGATGATGGTGTTGGCCGTCGGGATGTTGATGCCGGTCTCGATGATCGTCGTGCACAGCAGCAGGTTGGCGCGCTGCTGGGTGAAGTCGCGCATCACGCGTTCGAGTTCGCGTTCCGGCAACTGGCCGTGGCCGACGACGATGCGCGCCTCGGGGAGCAGTTCTTCGAGGTCGTGGCGCATGTTGTCGATGGTGTCGACCTCGTTGTGCAGGAAGTACACCTGGCCGCCGCGCTTGAATTCGCGCAGCACCGCCTCGCGGATCACGCCGCGGCTGGAGGGCTGGACGAAGGTCTTGATCGCCAGCCGCTTCTGCGGCGCGGTGGCGATCACCGAGAATTCGCGCAGGCCCTCCATCGCCAGGCCCAGGGTGCGCGGGATGGGGGTCGCCGTCAGGGTCAGGATGTCGACTTCGCTGCGCAGGGCCTTCAGCGCTTCCTTCTGGCGCACGCCGAAGCGGTGTTCCTCGTCGATGACGACCAGCCCCAGGCGCTTGAACACCACGTCCTTCTGCAGCAGGCGGTGGGTGCCGATGATGATGTCGACCTTGCCTTCGGAGAGCTGCTGCAGCGCCTCGGCCTGCTCCCTGGCGGACTTGAAGCGCGATAGTTCGGCGATCTTCACCGGCCAGTCGGCGAAGCGGTCGGCAAAGGTCTGGTAGTGCTGTTCGGCCAGCAGCGTGGTGGGGCACAGCACGACCACCTGCTTGCCGTCCGACACCGCGATGAAGGCGGCGCGCAGCGCGACTTCGGTCTTGCCGAAGCCGACGTCGCCGCACACCAGGCGGTCCATCGGCAGGCCCGATCTCATGTCGGTAAGCACCGCGTCGATGGCCGTCTGCTGGTCGGGCGTGGTTTCGAAGCCGAAACCCTCGGCGAAGGCTTCGAGATCGTGCTGGCGGAAGTCGAAGCGGTGGCCGGGGCGCGCGGCGCGCTGCGCGTACAGCGCCAGCAGTTCGGCCGCGGTGTCGCGCACCTGCATCGCCGCCTTCTTCTTCGCCTTTTCCCACTGGCCGGAGCCGAGCCGGTGCAGTTCCACCGCTTCCGGGTCGGCGCCGGCGTAGCGGGTGATCACGTGCAGTTGCGATACCGGCACGTAGAGCTTGTCGCCGCCGTTGTATTCCAGGTGCAGGAACTCGGTGTCGCCCTCGCCGAGGTTCATGTGCAGCAGGCCGAGGTAGCGGCCGATGCCGTGCGACACATGCACCACCGGATCGCCGACCTTGAGTTCGGAGAGGTCGCGCAGCCAGCCCTCCATCGTGGCGGCCTTGCGCCCGTCGCGGCGGACGCGGCTGCGGGCGGTGGCGGCGTAGAGTTCGGTCTCGGTGACGACGGCGAGCCCGGCCCCGGGCAGCACGAAACCGCCGGCGAGCGGCGCGACGCCGAGGGCGAAGCGTTCGCCCGAGTCCACGAAGGCGGTGAAATCGCTGCCGGCCACCGGCCTGAGGCCGTATTCGGCCAGGTATTCGGCCATCGTCTCGCGTCGGCCGGGGGAGTCCGCCAGCAGCAGCACGCGGCCGTCGAAGGCATCGCGGAAGGCTTTGAGCTTGTGCAGCGGGTCGGTGGCCTTGCGTTCCACCGCCAGTTCGGGCAGCGGGGCGGCGAGGGCGTCGCCGGTGCCTTGGTTCAGCGTCAGGCGCGGCCGGTCCTTGAGCGCGACGAAGAAGGCTTCGTCGGTCAGGAAGAGCTGCTCGGGCGGCAGCACCGGCCGCGTGCGGTCGCCTTTGAGCAGGTCGTGGCGCGAGCGCGTGTCGCGCCAGAATTCGGCGATCGCGCCCGGCACGTCGCGGTGCAGCAGCACCGGCACGTCGGCGGGCAGGTAGTCGAACAGCGTGGCGGTTTCGTCGAAGAACAGCGGCAGGTAGTACTCGATGCCGGCCGGCGCGATGCCGTTCGACACGTCCTTGTAGATGGCCGCGCGCGTCGGGTCGCCCTCGAAGGTTTCGCGGAAGCGGCTGCGGAAATGCGCGCGGCCCTTGTCGTCGAGCGGGAATTCGCGCGCCGGCAGCAGGCGGATCTCCGGCACCGGATACACCGTGCGCTGGGTGTCCGGATCGAAGGTCTTGATGCTCTCGATCTCGTCGTCGAAGAGGTCGATGCGGTAGGGCAGCGGCGAGCCCATCGGGAACAGGTCCACCAGCCCGCCGCGCACCGAGAACTCGCCCGGGCTCACCACCTGGGTGACGTGCGTGTAGCCGGCGACCGCCATCTGCGCACGGAACTGGTCGACGTCCAGCCGCCTGCCCTGCTGCAGGAAGAAGGTGTACGCGGCCAGGTAGGAGGGCGGCGCCATGCGGTACAGGGCGGTGGAGGCGGGCACCAGCACCACGTCGGCTTCGCCGCGGCTGATCGCGTACAGCGTGGACAGGCGCTCGGAGATGAGGTCCTGGTGCGGCGAGAAGCTGTCGTAGGGCAGGGTCTCCCAGTCGGGCAGCAGGTGCAGGCGCAGGCCGGGCGCGGCCCATCCGATCTCGTCCTGCAGGCGCTGGGCGTCGAGCGGATTCGCGGTGACGACCAGCAGCATCCGCCCCCGGCTGGCGAGCTGCGCGATGGCCAGCGCATCGGCGGACCCCGCCAGCGGTGGCAGGTCGAAACGGGCGCCCGGCTTGGGCAGTGCGAGGAGGGCGAGAGAGGGCAGCAGCGAATCGAGCGGGGATGGCATGGAGCTTCGGGACAGGAGGGTACGGACGGTGCGAGCCCGAATTATAGGCGAACCGGCACCGGGCGCCTTGGCACGCGCCCGGCGCCGGGCGCGGACACGTCCATCGGATCACCCCGGTGCTGCGAGGGCCGACGCAGGGCGACCATGCGCCGCGCTTGCCGATCGAGTGGGGCGAAAGGGGAGCAGGAGGGGCGAGATCCGCTGCCCGTTCGGGATGCGGCCGGGGCGCCGGGCGGGATGGATGCCGTCAGGCGGGGCCCGTCACCGGCAGGTGCGAGGCCAGCCATTGCGCGGCGGCGATGGCGGCCGGGCGCGGATCGTCGGCGGGTACCTCGTGCCAGTCCGCCACCGTCCGCGGTATCAGCGCGAAGGCGTGTCGGGCGATCGAGGCGTGGGGGTCGGCGGGGCTGACGATGAAGCGGGTCGGCACGGTGAGTGCGCGCAGCGGCGCCGCGCCGGCGAGATCCGGCCGGCCAGCCAGGCACACCATCGCCGCGATGCGGTCGGGGACGCTGCCGGCGGCGCGGATCAGCGCACCGCAGGTGGTGCCGCCCGCGACCAGGCCGAGGGGCTGGCCGGCCAGCGGCGGCTGATGCTCGATCCAGTCGATGGCGGCAAGCAGGCGGGTGGTGAGCCTCGATACGTTGAAGCCGGCATCCGGGTCGCGGGCCGCTTCATGGCGCGTCAGCAGGTTCAGCGTCATGGTCGCGAAACCGGCTTCGTGCAGCGCGGCCGGCAGCCGCGAGCCCTCGACGTTCGGCGGGTGGTAGCCGTCGGCGGCGGGCAGCAGCGCGAGGCCGCGCACATCGGGGGCATGCGCGAGCCTGCCGTCCAGCCAGACGCCCGAGGTGGGGATGCTGATCAGGGTATTGCGCAGCTTCACGATGCCATGCCTGCCGTCGTTGCGTTCGTTCCAGGGCCGATTGTACAGAGCCGTCCTGCGGCGGGGCGCCTGCGGGGCCGCCCTTGCGCCGCCGTCACAGGCCGCGGTGGATGGCGACGGGAACGCGCTGCGCGCCGAAGGCCGGACCGTAGCGGCCGAAGCGGCCGGCCAGCGCCGTGCCGCAATCGGGACAGGTGCCCTGCGGCGTGACCCGGTAGTCGCGGATCTCGTACCAGTCGCGCACGATCAGCGGCTTGCCGCAGCCGGTACAGAAGGTGGTGCCGCCTTCCATGTCGTGGACGTTGCCGGTGTAGACATGCCTGAGGCCGTTGGCGAGCGCGATGCGGCGCGCGCGGGTGAGCGTGGCCGGCGGCGTGGGCGGGATGTCGTCGAGCTTGAAGTCGGGGTGGAAGGCGCTGAAGTGCAGCGGCACCTCGGCGCCCAGTTCCTTGTGCACCCAGCGCGTCAGGGCTTCGAGTTCGGCATCGGAGTCGTTGTGGCCGGGGATCAGCAGCGTGGTGATCTCGACCCAGACGCCGGTCTCGCGGCGCAGCCACATGAGGGTGTCGAGCACCGGCTGGAGGTGCGCGCCGCACAGCTTGACGTAGAAGTCGTCGGTGAAGCCTTTCAGGTCCACGTTGGCGGCGTCCATCCCGGCGTAGAAATCGCCGCGTGCGAGTTCGGTGATGTAGCCCGCGGTGACGGCGACCGTCTTCAGGCCGAGGGCATGGCAGGCGTCGGCCGTGTCCATCGCATATTCGGCGAAGATCACCGGGTCGTTGTAGGTGAAGGCGACGCTGGCGCATCCATGGCGCGCCGCCGTGTCGGCGATCTCCTGCGGCGAGGCGGCGTCCATCAGCCGGTCCATGTCGCGCGACTTGGAGATGTCCCAGTTCTGGCAGAACTTGCACGCCAGGTTGCAGCCGGCGGTGCCGAACGAGAACACGCTGGTGCCCGGGTAGAAGTGGTTGAGCGGCTTCTTCTCGATCGGATCGATGCAAAAGCCGGAGCTGCGGCCGTAGGTGGTCAGCACGATGCCGTCGCCTTCGCGCATGCGCACGAAACAGGCGCCGCGCTGGTCGTCGTGCAGCTTGCAGTAGCGCGGGCACAGGTCGCACTGGATGCGGCCGTCGTCGAGCTTGTGCCAGTAGCGCCCGGGGTAGTGCATCGTGCGCGTTGCCGAGGTCTGTTCCATCATGCCTCCCTCACGGCTTCCTCCCATTTCTCGACGGCGTAGCGTGCCGCCATCAAGCCGTCCACCGGCCGTTCGGCCGGCATGCCGGCCTTGCGCTTGAGCGCGGCGAGGAAGTTCCGCGGCTCGGGCAGTTGCTCCCACACCTGCGGCAGGAAGGTTGCGCTGCCGCAGCCGGAAAACAGGATGAGTCCGTCGTGGTGCGGGCGCAACTGGCGCAGCAGGTCGGCCTCGTCGGTGAAATCGATGAACTCCGGTTCGGAAAGCAGCGACACGCCGACGTGCACATCGTCGAACTCGCCCGCCGGCAGCGGCGCAAAGCGCGGGTCCTCGCTCGCCGCGGCGACGGCGTTGGCGACGACGTCCTCGCCCAGCGGCCGCTGGCGGCGCAGGCTGCCGATGCAGCCGCGCAGTTCGCCGTCCAGGGTGAGCGTGACGAAGGTGGCGCCGCGCGCGTGCAGCCGGGGGTCGTCGCTAATCAGGGGCGCCGGGCCGAGGCCGAGGTGGTGCGCGATCGCCTGGCGCGCGAGCGTCAGCAGGGTGGCGCCCAGGTCAGTGCTGTCTCGATTCATGCGGAACCTGTTCGAAGAAGGCGATGCTGGTGTAGCCGACCACGCTGTCGCGCGGGCCGGCGGTGTCGCCGGAGTTGCGCAGGTCGAGCAGTTGGGGCCGCAGTCCGTGGCGGCGCGCGACGCGGACCAGGCCGTTGATCGGCGTCGCGCCGCAGGCTTGCTCATGGTCGAGCGGGCCATCCAGCCGGAGCAACTGGTCCACGGTGGCGCCGTCCAGCGAACGCGCGTCCCGGTAGGAGTGGAAGTGCGACAGGTCGGAACTGATGACGATCAGCGTCTCCGGCCCGCCCCACAGGCTTTCGAGCACCTCGGCGACGGCCTGGTCGCTTGCGCCGCCCACCAGCAGCGGTACCAGTCGGAAACTGTCGAGCACCGTCTGCAGGAAGGGCAGTTGCACCTCCAGGCAGTGTTCCATGGCGTGCGGACGGTCGTCGGCGACGACGTCGGGCCGGGTCTGCAGTTCGGCCCAGTCGGCCTGGCAGACCGGCACCTCGCCCAGCGGCGTGGCGAAGGTCTGCGCCACCGGCAGGGCGAAGCCGGCCACCGCCATGCGGTGCGCGGGGCCGAGCAGCACCACCCGCCGGATGCGGTCGCGCAGCGGCGCGATGCCGGCGTAGGCGGTGGCGGCGACCGGGCCGGAGTAGATGTAGCCGGCATGGGGAACGATGATCGCCTTGGGCGGCATCACGCTCTCGAGCGGAACGGCGGCGGACAGCATTTCCGCCAGTTGGGTGCGCAGCACGCGGTGATCGCCGGGATAGAAGAATCCGGCGACGGCGGCCGGACGGATGGGTGCATTGGCCATGGCAGGTGCAGACAGGACGGATGGGTGAAGCCCCGGGAAGCGGCCCCCGGGCGCGCTGCGAACGTGCACCGGAGAAACCTCGGAAATCATTATAGGCGGCCTCAACCGAGCATGCGCCATGCCACGCCCAGGCCCAGGCCGAGCGCCACGGCGGCCAGGCCCGGCAAGGTGCGCCAGCCCAGCCCGCGACCGCCGATCGCGAAGGTCATCGCCGTCTTGAAGCCGAGGTTGGCGACCATGCCCAGCACCACGGCGATCACCGTGGGCTGGAGCACCAGCTTGTCCAGCGAGTACAGGCGCAGCGTGGACAGCGTGATCGCATCCACGTCGGTCAGGCCCGAGACCATCGCGAATACGTAGAGGCCGCTGTTGCCGGCGCGGTCCGACAGCCAGGCGGAGCACAGCAGCACGAGTGCGTAGACCGCGCCGAAGCCCAGGGCGGTGCGCAGTTCGGTCGGGTTGCCGGTGGCCGGCAGGACGAGTTCGCCGCCTTCGCCGAGGCGGCGCCAGTACCATGCGACGGCGCCCAGCCCGAGCACCAGCGCCAGCAGCAACGGCGTGGACAGCATCCCGATCACCCCGGGTGCGACCACCACCGCGATCACGGCGACGCGCACCACCATGACCAGGTTGGCGAGCAGGATGACGAGTGCCGCGACCGAAGCCATTTCCGGCTGGGCCCGTGCCTCGCGCGAATACACCATGGTCGTCGCCGTGCTGGAGGCCAGCCCGCCAAAGACGCCGACGAAGGCCGTGCCGTATCGCGGCCCGACCAGTTGCAGCGCCGCATAGCCGGCGAGGCCGACGCCCGAGATGAGGACCACCATCCACCACAACTGATACGGGTTCAGCGCGCCGTAGGGGCCGAATTCCCTGTTGGGCAGGATGGGCAGGATGACGAGCGACAGCACGCCGAACTGCAGGATGGAGATCCAGTCGCGCGGTTCGAGCCGCGTGGCCACCCCGCGCAGTTGCGCCTTGAAGTACAGCAGGACGGTGGTGCCCACGGCGAGCATGACGGCAAGCTCGGCGAAACCCAGCCAGGTGGCTGCGCCCAGGCAGTAGCAGATGAGCAGGGCGGCGACCGAGGTCGTGCCGGGGTCCGACGGGTCGGGGTGGCGGAGATAGGCCGCGATGATGGTGGCGCCCACGATCAGCAGGCCGGCGGCGAACGGGGCGACGCTGTCCAGGTGCTGCCCCAGCAGTGCCGACAGCGCGCCGAACATGCCGATGAGGCCGAAGGTCCGCAGGCCGGCGCGCGCCGACGGAATGCGTTCGCGCTCGAGTCCGATCAGCATGCCGATGCCGATCGCGATCAGGAAAGCCTCGATCTGGTCCGTCACCACCGGTGTCGAGAATGGCATGCGCGCGTCCTTTGGCGGGCTCGGGGACCCGGCCGGCCCGACATGTCCGGGCCGGCCGGCTACGGCGACAACTATACCGCGGCGGCGCACCGGGGCCGGCCGGGTGCGCGGCGATGCGGCGCGGGGACGCTAGAATGCGCGCCATGCAGACTTTCCATCCTCGCCATTTCGCCATCGTGCCGGCGGCGGGCAGCGGTTCGCGCATGGGTGCGAGCCGGCCCAAGCAGTACCTGCCGCTGCTCGGCAGGCCGCTCATCCATCATGCGCTGTCGGTACTGTGCGAGGCGCCGGACATCGATCGCGTGTTCGTGGTGCTGTCGATAGACGACACCGAATGGGCGCGCCACGACTGGCGCGGGCTCGGCGGCAAGCTGGTGCCGCTCTTCTGCGGCGGCGCGACGCGTGCGGACAGCGTGCTCGGCGGCCTGCGGGCGATCGCCGGCGAGGCGTCGCCGTCCGACTGGGTGCTGGTGCACGATGCGGCGCGTCCGTGCCTGGCGCCGTGGCACGTCGACAAGCTGATCCGCGAACTGGCGGGCGACGAGGTGGGCGGCCTGCTGGCCGTGCCGGTGGCCGACACCCTGAAGCGCGCCGACGCCCAGCGCCACGTGGCGGCCACCGTGCCGCGCGACAGCCTGTGGCAGGCGCAGACGCCGCAGATGTTCCGCTACGTGATGCTGCGCCGCGCGCTGGAAGGCGCCAGCGCCGTCACCGACGAGTCCAGCGCCATCGAGGCGGCTGGTCTGCGCCCGCGCCTGGTGCAGGGCGATGCGACCAATCTGAAGGTCACCTATCCGCTCGACCTGCACCTGGCCGAGTGGATACTCACGAACAGGGAGGGCATCGGGGCATGAACGTGCCGTTTCGCATCGGACAGGGGTTCGACGTCCACGCGCTGGTCGCCGGCCGGCCGCTGATCATCGGCGGCGTGGCGATTCCCCACGAACGCGGCCTGCTCGGCCACTCGGACGCCGACGTGCTGCTGCATGCGCTCACCGACGCGCTGCTCGGCGCGGCCGGGATGGGCGACATCGGACGGCTGTTCCCGGACACCGACCAGAAGCTCGCGGGAGCCGACAGCCGGGTGCTGCTGCGCGAAGCCTGGGCGCGCGTGCGCGGGCAGGGCTGGAAGGTGGTCAACATCGACGCGACGGTCATCTGCAAGGCGCCCAGGATATTGCCGCATGCCCCGGCGATGGCGGCGAACATCGCGGCCGACCTCGGCATGGACGCCGGCGCGGTCAACATCAAGGGCAAGACCACCGAGAAGCTCGGCTTCACCGGCCGCGGCGAAGGCATCGCCGCCCAGGTCGTGGCGCTGCTGGCGCGCGCATGACGGAACGGCAGCGCGTGTTTTTCGCGCTGTGGCCGGATGCCGCGGTCGCGGCCGCGCTGTACGGCGCGGCACGCCGCATCCACGCGCAGACGGGCGGCCGCCTGATGCGCCGCGACGGCCTGCACCTGACGCTCGCCTTCCTCGGCGAACAGCCCGCCGGGCGGGTGGAGGCGCTGCGGCGGCTGGCGGCGTCGATGACGGGCGAGGCGTTCGAGCTGCTGCTGTCGCATGCCGGCGCCTGGCAGCGGGGGCGCATCGTCTGGAGCGGGCCCGGGGCCGCGCCGCCGGCGCTGGCCGCGCTGGCCGAAGGGCTCGCCGGGGCACTGCGTGCGCAGGGTTTCGAGGTCGAGCGGCGGCCGTTCGCCGCGCACGTCACGCTGGTACGCAATGCCCTCGCGCCACCGCCGCCGGAGGTCGAGCCGCCCGTCCGCTGGCTGGTGGGCGAATTCGCGCTGGTGCGCTCGCATGTGGGGACGGACGGTGCGCGCTACGAGGTCATCGGCCGCTGGCCGTTGCCCGCGCCGGACGGCGATGCGGCAGGGTGAGCATCGCCGCGGAGAGTCCCGCCATCGTTCCCCGGCGGCGGACGTGAAAGCGGGGCGCCAAGCGCCCCGCGGCTCCCTGGGGCGGCAGATGCCGACCCCGTCGTCTCCTGACGGGAGACGCTTGAGGAATCAGAGATAGATCGCCGAGGCGAGCCGTTCGCTCAGCTCGGGTTCCGGCGTCTTCGTGTAGTCCTTCTCGAAACGGTCGCTGATCAATTGGGCGGTGGGCCCGTCGATCACGCCGTTGAGGACGCCCATGAACGAGGGCGGGGCGACGAGGATGGCGCGCTTGAACGCGTTCGAGGCGCGCCCCTGATACAGCGCCTGGGCGATCTCCTGGGCAAATACCTTTGCTTCGTGCTGCTTGGGCTCCGTTTGCGGCCTCATCGTGCCGCCGCCTGTTCCGTTGGCCCCCATGCTGCCGGGGCGGTCGCTGACGAGATCGGAATTCTTCTGCCGGCTTTCCGGATGGATCAGTTCCTTGACCAGCTGCAGGCCCTTGTTCGGGCCCAGGTTCGCGTAGAGCTTCGCCAGGCTGGCGTTGGCAACCAGAATCCAGGTAATGGCCATGAGACACCCTCCGTTCCGCATTGAGGAAAGTCGCCGCCTCGGGCCTCCCGCCCCAGGCAGCACCAATTGAAGCTTAGCCACTAGGGTTTACTCTGCCAATGAGCTTTGTTGCCGCAATGTGAAAAGCTCTTGCACGAAAAGTTCACAATTCCCGCGGCGCTTTCGGCGGCGCGGTTCCGCGCCGCAGGGCCGGTGCGGATCGGAAGATCCACAGCGCGATGCCGGCGGCCATCGCCTCGCCGAGTCCGCGTGCCGCGGCCCTGTTCAGCGGCCCCGCGGGGCGTGCGCCGGCGGCGATGCCCGCGCCGCCAGCCGGCGTTCGCCCGCGGCCGGGTCGGTGCCGTAGAAGGCGGCGAGCTGCGCATACACCGCCGGGTAGATTCGCTCCAGCAGACCCGGCGTTTCGAAGAAGGATTCGGAGGCGACGGCGAAGAACTCGCCCGGGCTTTCCGCCGCGTAGGGGTCGAGCACGGTCTCGCGTCCCGCATCTACGTCCTCGCAGAAGTCCTCGTAGGCCGACGAGAAGGCTTGCGCCCAGGCGGCGCGGGACATCTGCGCCGGCAGCCGCGGAAAGCCGTCGGCGCCGCCGTTCTCCATGTCCAGCTTGTGCGCGAATTCGTGGATCACCACGTTCACGCCATCGGGCAACGCGGGCCCGGGCAGCCACGACAGCACCACCGGCCCGCCTTCCCAGGCTTCGCCCAACACCTCGTCGTCGTATTCGTGCACCACGCCGTCATCGTCCATTTCGTGGCGCGGGATGACGAAATCGCCCGGATACACGATCACCCCCACCCAGCTCCGGTAGGCGTCGAGCCCCTTGTGCAGGATAGGCAGGCAGGCCTGCAGCGCGATCGCGAGCAGCATCTCGTCGGTGAGATGCAGCCCCTGCGCGCCATGGAATTCCTTGCCGGCGAGGAAGCCCCGCGCCAGCTCGCGCAGGCGCGTGCGCTCGGCGTCGCCGAGAAAGGCGAGGAAGGGCAGGGACGATTCGACCCTGCGCCACAGGGCGTCCGGGACGGCGGCGGGCGGGCGGCCCAGGCCCAGCCACTGGCGAAGCTTGTGGAACATCGATTCGGTCTGCGTGCTGCTCTGGCTACGGTGGTTCCCGGATCATCGCACAGGGCGGGACGGGCTCCACAGCGCCCGCCCGCCGGGCGCTGAGGTCCGGAAGGCGCCGCCGCGGGGTGGCGGTAGGACAATCGGCGATGTGGGATAATCCGGCCATGGTTTCCGTCACGCACGCAATCTCCCAGGGCGATGCCGCCCCGCCCATCGAACTGCTGTCAGAAGGCTTGTCGGATGCCGAGGGCAGGCTGGTCGAAGATGCACTCGATTTCGCCGCCGGACTGTATGCCGGCAAGATGCTGGGGACCGGCGAATCCACGTGGACGCACGCCCTCGGCTCCGCGCTGATCATCTCCTCGCTGAAGCTCGATGCCGAGACCCGGATCGCCGCCCTGCTGTTTGCGGCGTGCGCGTACCGGGACGATGCGCTGGAGGCGATCGCCTCCCGTTTCGGCGAGGGGACCGCGCACCTGGTCGATGGCCTGAACCGCCTCAACGGCCTGCGCGTGGTCACCCGCATGACGGCGATCGCCGCCGCGCCGGAGATCCGCGCGCAGACCGAGGTGCTGCGCAAGATGCTGCTGGCGATGGTGGAGGACATCCGCGTGGTGCTGGTGCGGCTGGCCTCGCGCACGCAGACGCTGCGCTACTACACCGACGTCAGGGACGATGCGCGCATCGACGTGGCGCGCGAGAGCCTGGACATCTACGCGCCGCTCGCCAACCGGCTCGGCGTGTGGCAGTTGAAGTGGGAACTGGAGGACCTGTCCTTCCGCTTCATCGAGCCCGAGACCTACAAGCGCATCGCGAAGATGCTCGACGAGCGCCGCGTGGAGCGCCAGGAGTTCATCGAGAACGCGATCGCGCGGCTGCGCGGGGAAATCGAGGCGGTCGGCATCGGGGCCGAGATCTACGGCCGGCCCAAGCACATCTACAGCATCTACAACAAGATGCGCGCCAAGCGGCTGGACTTCTCCCAGCTCTATGACATCCGCGCGCTGCGCGTGCTGGTCGACGAGGTCAAGGACTGCTACACGGTGCTCGGCATCGTGCATCAGATCTGGCAGCCGATCACCAAGGAATTCGACGACTACATCACCAAGCCCAAGGGCAACGACTACCAGTCGCTGCACACCGCGGTGCTGGCCGGCGACGGCCGCGCGCTGGAGGTGCAGATCCGCACCCACGACATGCACAAGCATGCCGAACTCGGCGTCGCGGCGCACTGGCGCTACAAGGAGGGCGGCCACAAGGGCGGCGACTACGACGAGAAGATCGCCCTGCTGCGCAGCCTCTTGTCGTGGCGCGACGAGGTGGCCGATTCCGCCCACTGGCTGGAGCAGTACCGCCGCGCTTCGCTCGACGACACGCTGTACGTGCTGACGCCGCAGGGCAAGGTCATCGACCTGCCGCGCGGCGCCACCCCGGTGGATTTCGCCTACCGCCTGCACACCAGCCTCGGCCACCGCTGCCGCGGCGCGAAGGTGGACGGCCACCTGGTGCCGCTCAACACCCGCCTCGAGAACGGCCAGACGGTCGAGATCACCGCGCCGAAGGAAGGCGGCCCGTCGCGCGACTGGCTGGACGTGCGCCAGGGCTACGTCGCCACGTCGCGTGCGCGCACCAAGATCAAGCAGTACTTCGCCCAGATCGATGAAGAAGAACTGCTCGCCCGCGGGCGCAGCTTCGTCACCAGGGAGATGCAGCGCGACGGCCATGCGCAGGCCAACATCGACGGCCTGGCCGAGCGCATGGGCTTCAAGAATGCCGAGGCGCTGTTCCTGGCGGCGGGGCGCGGCGAGGTCGGGCCGCGCTCGGTGCAGGTCGCGCTGCGCGAGGGGAGCGCGCCCGCCGAGCCCGAGGCCGAACCGGAGATCGTCGTCGGCCGCAGCCGCTCGGGCGACAATTCCGACAAGATCCTCATCGCCGGCGTCGGCAAGCTGATGACGTCGCTGTCGCGCTGCTGCAAGCCGGCCCCGCCCGATGCGATCGAGGGCTTCGTCACCCGCGGCCGCGGCATCTCCATCCATCGCGTGGACTGCCACGACTTCCAGCAGCTTGCGCTGCGCCATCCCGAGCGCGTGATACAGGCCGAATGGGGCGACCGCGCCTTCGACAGCAAGCAGGCGCTGTACCAGGTCGACATCGCCGTCGAGGCCGCCGACCGCCAGGGCCTGCTGCGCGACATCTCGGAAGTGCTGTCACGCGAGAAGCTCAACGTCATCGCGGTCAACACGCTCACCAAGCGCGGCACGGCCTACATGCGCTTCACGATGGAAGTCGGCGGCGTGCAGCAGATGCAGCGCGCGATCACGCTGATCCGCGAGGTGCCGGGGGTGATCGACGTGCAGCGGAAGTAGGTTCGCCCGGGGCGTGCCCGCGTGCGGCGGCCGGTCCGCGCCGGCCGCCCGCTCGCCTCAGGTGCCGGCGGCCAGTTCCTGCAGCAGGCCGAGCTGCGCCGCGCGCCGTGCGCCGCGCGGCGTCTTGCGGCGGTAGCAGCCGTTCGGCAGCATTTCCCAGGCTTGCGAGTTGTCGGCGATGTAGGGGCGCAGACCTTCGCGGATGATGCGGCGCTTGATGCGGGCGTCGAGGATGGGAAAGGCGATCTCGATGCGGCGGAAGAAGTTGCGGTCCATCCAGTCGGCGCTCGACAGAAAGACCTGCTCGTCGCCGTCGGCGCGGAAGTAGAAGATGCGGTGGTGCTCGAGGAAGCGGCCGATCACCGAGCGCACGCGGATGTTGTCGGACAGGCCGGGGACGCCGGGGCGCAGGGCGCAGGGGCCGCGCACGATCAGGTCGATGTCGACGCCGGCCTGCGAGGCGTCGTAGAGGGCCTCGATGGTCTCGGGTTCGAGCAGCGCGTTCATCTTTGCGATCACCCGCGCCTTGCGGCCTTCGCGCGCGATCCCGGCCTCGCGCCGGATGGCGGCCACCACCTTGGGCTGCAGCGTGAACGGGGCCTGCCACAGGTGGCTCAGTTCGGTCGCCTGGCCCAGCCCGGTGAGCTGCTTGAAGATGGTGGCCACGTCCTCGCCGATCTCCGGATTGCAGGTGAGCAGGCCAAAGTCGGTGTACAGGCGGGTCGTGCGCGGATGGTAGTTGCCGGTGCCCAGGTGGGTGTAGTGGCGCAGGCCGTTCTCCTCGCGCCGCACCACCATCAGCAGCTTGGCGTGCGTCTTGTAGCCGAAGACGCCGTAGACGACGTGGGCGCCGACTTCCTCCAGCCGGTTCGCCCAGGTGATGTTGGCCTCCTCGTCGAAGCGCGCCATCAGCTCGAGTACGACGGTGACTTCCTTGCCCTTCTGCGCCGCCCGCACCAGATGTTCCATGAGGACGGAGTCGGTGCCGGTGCGATAGACGGTCATCTTGATGGCCAGCACTTGCGGGTCGTCGGCGGCGGTGCGCAGCAGGTCGATGACCGGGGCGAAGCTCTGGAACGGGTGGTGCAGCAGGATGTCCTGCCTGCGGACCGCGTCGAAGATCTCCTGCCGCTTGTCCAGCCCCCTGGAGGTGCCCGGGGTGAAGGGCTGGTACTTGAGCTCGGGGCGGTCCACCCAGTCCGGCACCTGCATCAGCCGCACCAGGTTGACGATGCCCGGCGTGCGGTAGAGGTCTCCGCGCTCGAGGTGGAAATGCTGCACGAGGAAGTCGGCCATGTCCTCGGAGCAGTTGTCCGCCACCTCCAGCCGCACCGCGTCGCCGAAGTGGCGCTGCTGCAGTTCGCCCTTCAGCGTGGTGCGCAGGTCCTTGACTTCCTCCTCGTCCACGAACAGGTCGGAATTGCGCGTCACGCGGAACTGGTAGCAGCCCAGCACCTGCATGCCGGCGAACAGTTCGCCGACGTGGGCATGCAGCACCGAGGACAGGAAGACGAAGGTGTATTCCTGCTCGCAGATCTCGCCCGGCAGGCGGATCACCCGCGGCAGCGCGCGCGGCGCCTGCACGATGGCGGCGCCGGAATCGCGGCCGAAGGCGTCCAGGCCGTCGAGTTCCACCGCGAAGTTCAGGCTCTTGTTGAGCACCCGCGGGAAGGGGTGCGCCGGATCGAGGCCGATCGGCGTCAGCACCGGCATGACTTCGCGCAGGAAATACTCGCGAATCCAGTCGCGCTGGGCTTCGGTCCACAGGCTGCGGCGCAGGAAGGTGACGCCTTCCTGCTCCAGGGCGGGGAGGATGTCCTCGTTGAGCAGCGCGTACTGCTCGGAAATGATCTTGTGCACCTCGTCGCTGACGCGCCGCAGCAGGTCGGCCGGCGAGATGCCGTCGATGCCGCTCTTGCGGTTGCCGATGCGGATCTGCTCCTTGATGCCCGACACGCGGATCTCGAAGAACTCGTCGAGGTTGCTGGAAACGATGCAGATGAACCGCAGCCGCTCGAGCAGCGGTACCGAAGGGTCCGCCGCCTGCGCGAGCACCCGGCGCTGGAACTGCAGCAGGGACAGTTCGCGGTTGATGAAATGCTCGGGAGGGTACTTCGCGGGTTCGATCTGCGGGCGCATGCTGTGTCCGTGTAAAGGAAGGCGCGGGCGATTATGTGACATTTTCTTTGCGTTTTGATGATGTTCTGAATGACCGCCCGCGCGGCTGCCCAAAACGTGAAAAGCGGCGCCGCAGCGGGCGGAGGGGCGGGGCGGCGGTGCTAGAATCGGCGGCCCGAGCGCGCTGCGCGTTCTACTTTTCCGAACATGATGCATGATCTGATTGCCGCCATCGATCTGGGTTCCAACAGCTTCCGGCTCCAGGTCGGCCGTATCGTGAATGACCAGATCTACCCGCTGGATGGCCTGAAGGAACCGGTGCGCCTGGCGGCCGGGCTGTCCCCCGAGAAATGGCTGGACATGGCCGCCCAGCATCGCGGCGTGACCGCCCTGCAGCGCTTCCACGAGCGGCTGCACGACTTCAAGCCCGACGGCGTGCGCGCGGTGGCCACCAACACCCTGCGCGTGGCGAAGAATGCGCCCGAGTTCCTGATCCGAGCGGAAGCGGCGCTCGGCTTCCCGATCGAGGTGATCGCCGGCCGGGAGGAAGCCCGCCTGATCTACGTCGGCGTGGCCCATACCCTGGCCAACCCGCACCGCCAGCAACTGGTGGTGGACATCGGCGGCGGCTCGACCGAGTTCATCATCGGCAAGAGCTTCGAGCCTCTGCAACTCGAATCGCTCTACATGGGCTGCGTCGGCTACAGCCTGCGCCACTTTCCCGATGGGCGCATCGACAAGCGCGGCATGAAGGACGCCGAACTCGCCGCGCGGCGCGAGCTGCAGACGATCGGGCAGGTCTACCGCGAGACCGGCTGGGAAGAGGCGGTGGGTTCGAGCGGTTCGGCCAAGGCGATCGCAGAAGTGCTCGAGCAGAACGGCCTGTCGCGGCGCGGCATCACCCGCGACGGCCTGGAGCGGCTGAGAGCCATGCTGCTGCAGGCCGGCCACATCGATAACCTGAACCTCGCGGGGCTGAAGGGCGACCGCCTGCCGGTATTCCTGGGCGGCTTCGCGATCATGAGCGCGGTGTTCAAGGAGTTCGACCTGGAGCACATGGTGTTCTCGGAAGGGGCGCTGCGCCTCGGCGTGCTGTACGACCTGCTGGGGCGCTACCACCATCACGACCTGCGCGACGCGACGGTGCGGGCCTTCATGGGGCGCTACGGCGTCGACATGCGCCAGGCCGGACAGGTGGCCGACACCGCCTGCTATCTGCTCACGCAACTGGCCCCCGAAACGGCGGTGCCGGACGACGACGACCTGCGTTTCCTGCGCTGGGCGGCGCTGCTGCACGAGATCGGCATTTCGGTGGCGCACTCGAGCTATCACAAGCACAGCGCCTACATTCTGGCCAACGCCGACATGCCCGGGTTCTCTCGCATGGACCAGGGACGGCTGGCGCGCCTGGTGCTGGCACATCGCGGCAAGCTGGAGCGCGTGGCGGAGATCGACCCGGGCAGTTCGGACTGGCCGCTGATCGCGTGTCTGCGGCTGGCGGTGGTCGTGCATCGGGCGCGCGACGCCCGCGGCCTGCCGCCGATCACGATGGCGCGCGAGGGCCGGGGCTTCTCGGTGAACACGAGCGCGGGCTGGCTGCAGAAGCTGCCGCTCACCGCGGCGGCTCTCGAGGAGGAGCAGCGGCAGTGGATGTCGCTGGGCCGCAGCCTGTACGTGCGCGCGGCGACCGCGCGCAGCGCTGCCTGACGCTCGATGGGCGGACCCCGCCCGGACTCCGGGCCTGCCGTCCTCGTCGATACGGGCGGGGAGGCGCGGCTGTCGGGGGACTGGACCTTGCGTGCCCTGTCCGCCGTCCTGCCCCGGCTCCGCCGCGAACTGGCGGCGGCATCCGCCGCGGCGCGGTGGGATTTCGGTGCGGTCGAGCGCCTGGACAGCTTCGGCGCCATCCTGCTGTGGCATGCCTGGGGCCGCAAGTGGCCGGAGACGGCCGGGCTGGCGCAGGCGCAGCGGCGGGTGGTGGAGCGCGTGGCCGCCAGCGCCGGACGGCTGCTCCCGGGGAGCGTGCGTTTCGGCCCCGTCGATGCGATCGTCCTGCTGGGCGGCGCGCTGCTGGATTTTCGCGACCACGCCCTCGGTTTCGTCGCGCTGTTCGGCCGGATCCTTCTCGATCTGTTTCATCTCGCCCGCCACCCGCGCGAATGGCCGCTGCTCGAAGTGTCGGCCAACATGCACAAGGTGGGGGTGAAGGCGATGCCGGTGACGGCGCTGGTCGGCTTCCTGATCGGCGTCGTGCTGTCCTACCTGTCGGCCCTGCAGTTGAAGATCTTCGGTGCCGACATCTTCATCGTGAACATCCTCGGCCTGGGCGTCATCCGCGAACTGGGGCCGGTGCTGGTGTCGGTGCTGGTCGCGGGCCGCTCGGGTTCCGCGATGACCGCGCAACTGGGCGTGATGCGGGTGACCGAGGAGATCGACGCGCTGGCGGCGATGGGCATCTCGCGCACGCTGCGGCTGGTGCTGCCCAAGGTGCTGGCGCTGACGCTCGCGATGCCGCTGCTCGTGCTATGGACGTCGGCGGTGGCGCTGTTCGGCGGCTGGGTGTCGGCCTGGGTGGAACTGGACCTGTCGCTGGGCTTCTTCGTCGAGACGCTGCCCGCGGTGGTGCCCATCGCCAACCTCTACATCGGCCTGGCCAAGGGCGCCGTGTTCGGTTTCCTGATCGCGCTGATCGCCTGCCATTTCGGCCTGCGCGTACGCCCCAACACCGAAAGCCTGTCGATGAACACGACCGCATCGGTGGTGTCGGCGATCACGATGGTGATCCTGGCAGACGCGGTGTTCGCCATCGCCACGCGCTCCATCGGGGTGCCGGCGTGAGCGCAGTGCCGGTCGTGTCGCTGCGCGGCATCGTCACCCGTTTCGGCAGCAACGTCGTGCACGACGGGCTGAGCATGGACATCGAGGCGGGCGAGATCGTCGCCCTGGTGGGCGGTTCCGGCAGCGGCAAGACGGCCCTGCTGCGCCACATCATCGGCCTCACGCAGCCGGCGGGCGGCACGGTGCGGCTCTTCGGCGAAGGGCTGCGCGAGGGCTCCGTCCATGATCGCATCGCACGCCAGCGCCGTTTCGGCGTACTGTTCCAGCAAGGTGCGCTGTTCTCCGCGTTCGACGTGGGCGAGAACATCGCCTTTCCGCTCAAGGAACTCGGCGTGGCCACCGAGGGCGAACTGCGCGATCTGGTGGCGCTCAAGCTCGCGATGGTGGAGATGGAACCCGAGCATGCCGCGCTGATGCCGGCCGAACTGTCGGGCGGCATGGTCAAGCGCGTGGCACTGGCGCGGGCGCTGGCCCTGGAGCCCGAACTCCTGCTGCTCGACGAGCCGACGGCCGGGCTGGACCCCGACCGCAGCGCCGCCTTCGTGCGGCTGATCCGCTCGCTGCATCGGGAACTGGGGTTGACCGTGGTGCTGGTGACGCACGACGTGGATACGCTGGCCGCGCTGGCGACCAGGGTCGCGGTGCTGGCCGAGCGCCGCATCGTCAGTTTCGCGCCGCTGGAGGAGACGCTGAAGAACGATCATCCGTTCATCCAGCGCTTTTTCCTCGGCGAGCACGGGCGCAGCGCGCTGGCCCGCCGGGACGGAAATCATTGACATGGAAAACAGGGCCCACGCGCTGGCGGCCGGACTGTTCGCTCTCATCCTCGGCGGCGCGGTGATCGTCGCACTGTGGTGGTTCTCGCAGAACCGGGAGCCGACGCGCGAATACGTGCTGGTGTCGAAAGGCAGCGTCAACGGCCTCAACGTGCAGGCCCGCGTGCGCTACCGGGGCATGGCCGCCGGCACGGTGAGCGCCATCGACATCGACCCGGACGATCCGCGCAACATCCTCGTGCGCATCCGGCTGCGCGAGGACCTGCCGATCACCCGCGGCACGCGGGCGACGCTGGGCACGCAGGGCGTGACGGGGCTGGCCTTCATCCAGCTCGACGATCGCGGTGCGGACCCCGCGCCGCTCACCGCCGACGGCGGGGGGCCGCCGCGCATCGTCCTCGAACCCGGCCTGATCGAGCTGATCGGCGACCGCGCGCTGCAGGCGGCCGAACGCGTCCACGCGGTGGCGGACCGGCTCGCCACGATGTTCGACGATCAGGCCGTGGCGCGGCTGAGGCGCACGCTGGAGCGGCTGGAGTCCGCGGCGGCGGGCATGGATCGCAGCTTTGCGGAGTTGCCGGCGACGGTGGGCGCGCTGCGCAGCGCGCTCAGTCCGCAGAACCTCGACAAGCTCGCCGCGACGCTGGCCAATCTCGAGGCGGCGAGCCGGGAGGCTGCGCCGGCGGCGGGCGAAGTCCGTGCCCTGGTCGCCCGCATCGACCACCTCGCGCAGCGCGTCGACCAGGCCGCGGGGACGGCCGGGGAAGGGCTGGTGGACGGCACCCTGCCACAGGTGGACGACTTGCTGCGCGAACTGACGGCGACATCCCGGCGCTTGGGGCGCGTCCTCGAGGAAATCGAGGCGGCGCCGCAGGTGTTGCTGGCCGGGCGCGAGGCGGGCGAGCCCGGGCCGGGCGAAGAAGGCTATGTGCGTGGAGGGCAATGATGGAGAAGACTGGCGAAGGCCGCGCGGGCTCTTGCGTCCGCATGTCGAATCGCTTCCGGAGCATTGCCGCCGCGGCCTTCCTCGCAGCCGCGCTGGCCGGCTGCTCCGCGGTCGGCCTGCAATCGCCGCAGGTCGCCTTCTACGATCTCGGGCTGGCCGATGCCGTCGCGGTGCCGGCCGCGCTGGCGCCGGTGCGGGTCGACGTGGTGGCGCCGAGCTGGCTCGGCAGCAGTGCGATGCAGTATCGGCTGGCGTGGAAACAGCCCGATCGCCGCCGCAACTATGTCGAGAGCCGCTGGGTGGCGCCGCCGGCGGACATGCTGGCGCAGTCGCTCGGGCGGGCGCTGCGCGCCGGCGACGACGGCGGCAACGGTGCCGCCTCCCGCTGCCGCCTGAGGCTGGAACTCGACGAGTTCATCCAGGTGTTCGAGACCGAGCAGCGGAATCACGTCCGGCTCGTCGTGCGCGCCCAACTGTTGCCGCCGCGGGGCGTGTTGCCGCTGGCGGCGCATGAGTTCAGCCGCGACGATGCGGCCGGCACGCCGGATGCGGAAGGCGGAGTCGCGGCCGCACGGGCGGCGGTGCGCGGCCTGACCGCCGACCTCGCCGGCTGGCTCGGTGCGCTTGACCGGCGGACGGCGCAAGGATTGAATAGAGCCGGGAGCTGCCTCCCGGCATAAAACATGGGTGACGGCGGCGGCAGTCCGTTTCATACAAGAAAGAGGGAGCAAGCATGACCGAGAGCAAGCAGTCGCCCTACGAGCAAGGGCTGGACAAGAACCCCGCCAACTACGTGCCGCTGACGCCGCTGACCTTCATCCAGCGCAGTGCATACGTGTATCCGGACCGTCTCGCCGTCGTCCATGGCAAGCGCCGCCAGACCTGGCTGGAGAGCTACGGGCGCTGCCGGCGCCTCGCCTCCGCGCTGAAGCAACTGGGCGTCGGCAAGGGTGACACCGTCGCGGTGGTACTCAACAACACCCCGGAGATGTTCGAGTGCCATTTCGGCGTGCCGGCCTGCGGCGCGGTGCTCAACACCATCAACACCCGGCTGGATGCGGAGGCGGTCGCCTTCATCCTGAACCATGCCGAGGCCAGGGTGCTCATCACCGACCGCGAGTATGCGCGCGTGATGAAGAAGGCCGTCGAGCTTGCCCAGCGCCCGGACATGATCGTGATCGACGTGGACGATCCGGAATACACCGGCCCCGGCGAGCGCATCGGCACCCTGGAATACGAGACGCTGCTCGACTCCGGCAGCGAGGATTTCGTCTTCGAGCAACCCGCCGACGAGTGGGAGGCGATCTCGCTCAACTACACCTCCGGCACCACCGGCAATCCCAAGGGCGTGGTGTATCACCACCGCGGCGCCTATCTCAACGCGATGTCCAACATCGTCTCGTGGGGCATGCCGCCGCATGCGGTCTACCTGTGGACGCTGCCGATGTTCCACTGCAACGGCTGGTGCTTCGCCTGGACGATGGCGGCCAATGCCGGCGTCAATGTCTGCCTGCGCCGCGTCGATCCCCGGCTGATCTTCGACGCCATCCGCGAGCACGGCGTGACCCACTATTGCGGCGCGCCCATCGTGCATTCGATGCTCGCCAACGCGCCCGAGGAATGGCGCAAGGGCATCGACCACAAGGTCTACGGCCTCATCGCCGCGGCGCCGCCGCCGGCCGCGGTGATCGAGGGCATGGCGAAGATCGGTTTCGACATCACCCACGTCTATGGCCTGACCGAAACCTACGGTCCGGCCTCGGTGTGCGCCAAGCACGACGAATGGAAGGACCTGCCGCTGGCCGAGCAGGTGACGCTGAACGGCCGGCAGGGCGTGCGCTATCACGCGCAGGAAGGCATCACCGTGCTCGATCCGGTCACCATGGAACCGGTGCCCTGGGACGGCGAGACCATGGGCGAGATCATGTTCCGCGGCAACCTGGTGATGAAGGGCTACCTCAAGAACCCGGCGGCCACCGAGGAATCCTTCCGCGGCGGCTGGTACCACACCGGCGACCTCGCGGTGATGCAGGCCGACGGCTACGTCAAGATCAAGGACCGCTCCAAGGACATCATCATCTCGGGCGGCGAGAACATCTCGTCCATCGAGGTGGAGGATGCGCTCTACAAGCATCCGTCCGTCATGGCCGCGGCGGTGGTCGCGCTGCCGGACGAGAAGTGGGGCGAGGTGCCGTGCGCCTTCGTCGAGCTGCGCGACGGCGTCCGGGCCACCTCCGACGAGATCGTCGCCCATTGCCGCGAACACCTCGCCGGCTTCAAGGTGCCCAAGAAGATCATCTTCGGCGAGGTGCCGAAGACTTCCACCGGCAAGATCCAGAAGTTCGTGCTGCGCGAAAGGGCGAAATCGACCGCTTCCTTCGAGTGACCCGGGGCGGGCCTGGCCCGCGTCGATGGATGGCCGTCCGTGGTGCGAAACGCTACCATGGACGGCCATTGACGTTAACGTAAACCAAGAAGCGGAGGAGGAGAGATGAGCACCATTGCAAACCCGGCCGACGAGCCGATGCTGCTGCGCCGCGACGAGGCCGGGGTGGCCACGCTGACGTTGAATCGCCCCGGGCAGTTCAATTCGCTGTCGTCGGCCATGCTCGAGGCGCTGATCGCCGAAGTGGACCGCATCGCCCGCGACGAATCGGTGCGGGTGGTCGTGCTGGGCGGCGCCGGCAAGGCTTTCTGCGCCGGTCACGACCTCAAGGAGATGCGCGGCAACCACACGCTGGCGTTCCAGCAGGGTCTGTTCCGCCTCTGCGGCAAATTCATGATGAAGCTCACCGAACTGCCGCAGCCGGTGATCGCACGCGTGCACGGCATCGCCACCGCCGCCGGCTGCCAACTGGTGTCGATGTGCGATCTGGCGGTGGCCGCCGATGCGGCACGCTTCGCCGTGTCGGGGATCAACGTCGGGCTCTTCTGCTCGACGCCCAGCGTCGGCCTGTCGCGCAACATGGGACGCAAGCAGGCGTTCGAGATGCTGGTGACCGGTGACTTCATCGATGCGCACGAAGCCTGGCGGCGCGGCCTCGTCAATCGCGTGGTGCCGGTCGAGGCCCTGGACGAGGAGGTGGCGCGCCTTGCCGCATCCATCGTCGCGAAGTCGCCGGTCGCGATCCACATGGGCAAGCAGGTGTTCTACCGCCAGCTCGAGATGGGGCTGGACGCCGCGTATCAGATGGCGGCCGAGACGATGGCCTGCAACATGATGACCGAGGATGCGGCCGAGGGCATCGACGCCTTCGTCGCCAAGCGCAAGCCCGAATGGAAGGGACGCTGATCGTCCGCTAACCGTCGGCGGTGGAACTAGGCATGCTCGTCGATACCCACATCCATCTCGACGCTGCGGAATTCGACGCCGACCGCGAGCAGGCGATGGACGCCGCGCGCGCGGCCGGCGTCGGGGGCTTCGTGGTGCCGGCGGTGGATGTGCCGAGCTTCGACCGCGTGGCGGCGCTCGCCGCCAGGCACGCGGACGTGCACCACGCCTACGGCATCCATCCGATGTACGTCATGGCGGCGCAAGACGGGGATCTCGAGGTGCTCGAGGCATGCCTGGCGCAGGGCGACGCGATGGCCGTCGGCGAGATCGGGCTGGATTTCTTCGTGCCCGGCATCGATCCGCTGCGGCAGGAGCGTTTCTTCGTCGCGCAACTGCGCCTTGCCCGCGCCTGCGGCCTGCCGGTGATCCTGCACGTGCGCCGCGCGGTGGACCAGATCCTCAAGCACCTGCGGCGCAACGAGGTCTGCGGCGGCATCGCCCATGCGTTCAACGGCAGCCGCCAGCAGGCGGAGACCTTCATGGCGCTGGGGTTCAAGCTGGGGTTCGGCGGTGCGATGTCGTTCGACGGTTCCACCCGCATCCGCAAGCTGGCGGCCGAGCTTCCGCTGGAGGCGATCGTGCTCGAGACCGATGCGCCGGACATTCCGCCCGCGTGGAGCCAGGGGCGCCGCAACGAGCCGGCCAACCTGGCCCGTTTCGCCGAAATACTTGCCGGACTGCGGGGCATGCCGCTGGAGGAGGTGGGCCTGGCCACCACGCGCAATGCGGCGGCGGTGTTCCCCAGCATCGGGCAGGCGGGCGCCTGCCGAGCCTTCAGTCGGCCGACGCCGCCTCCCGCGTGTGGCGCGCGATGATGTCGGCGATGTCGCGCTTCAGGCGCGAAGTGTCGGCATGGAACTTGTCGTACAGCATCAGCGACAGGCCGAACACGTAGGCATAAAGCAGCATGGAGCGGCTCGAGGCTTCCTCCTGCGACAGGCCGCAAGCCAGGAACAGGTCGCGCGTGCAGCGCAGGCGGATGTCATCGACCTCGGCGACGATGGCGGCCGCCTCGGGGTCGCGCCTCGCCCAGTCCCGCACCGCCAGTTCGATGACCACGCCCCTGCGGTTGCGGCTTGCGCTGTACACGTCGATGGCGTGGTAGATCTGCTCGAGTTCGTGGCCCGGCTGGGCGCGGGTCTGTTTCAGGATGTCGCGGATTCGGCCTTCCTTCCAGTCGCCGAGGACCGCCAGCAGCAGGTCGCGCCTGTCCTCGAAGTGCCAGTAGAAACTGCCCTTCGTCACCTTCAGGCGCTTGGCCAGGACCTCCACGCGCAGGCCGGCCACGCCTTCTTCGGCCATGACCTCGAATGCGGCGGCGATCCACGCCTGCCGGTCGAGCTGGGTCCTTTTCTGCTTGCTTTCGTTTTCCATACGGACAAGTATTGACGATTTGGCGTCCGTACGCTACCGTACGTTTTCCATACTGAACCGTATGGATGAGTGTTAGCGATACCCGCCCGGACAAGCCCGCCCCAAGGCTGGCGAGCGGTGACATAATCCCCCGGTCGGCCGTCCGGGAGGGCGGCATGAGCAAACGGACAATACAACCAGAGGAGCGCGACAGAGTGAAGATTCTTGTTCCCGTCAAACGCGTGGTCGATTACAACGTCAAGGTCCGGGTGAAGGCTGACGGCACGGGCGTGGACATCGCGAACGTGAAGATGAGCATGAACCCGTTCGACGAGATCGCGGTGGAAGAGGCGGTGCGTCTGAAGGAAGCGGGCGTGGCGAGCGAGGTGGTGGCGGTGAGCTGCGGCGTGGCGGCGTGCCAGGAGACGCTGCGCGCGGCGATGGCGATCGGCGCGGACCGCGGCATCCTGGTCGAAAGCGATATGGAGCTGCAGCCGCTGGCGGTGGCCAAGCTGCTGAAGGCGGTGTGCGACAAGGAAGGCCCGGCGCTGGTGATCTGCGGCAAGCAGGCGATCGACGACGACGCCAACCAGACCGGTCAGATGCTGGCGGCGCTGCTGGGGTGGGCGCAGGCGACGTTCGCCTCGAAGGTGGCGCTGGGCGAGGGCCGGGCGACGGTGACGCGCGAGATCGACGGCGGTCTGGAGACGCTGTCGGTGAAGCTGCCGGCGGTGGTGACGACGGACCTGCGGCTGAACGAGCCGCGCTATGCGACGCTGCCCAACATCATGAAGGCGAAGAAGAAGCCGCTGGAGACGGTGAAGCCGGCCGACCTGGAGGTGGACGTCACGCCGCGGCTGACGACGCTGAAGGTGGCCGAGCCGCCCCGGCGCAGCGCCGGCGTGCGGGTGGCCGACGTGGCCCAACTGGTCGACAAACTCAAGAACGAAGCGAAGGTGATCTGACATGGCGCTTTTGGTGATTGCGGAACATGACAATCAGTCGCTCAAGGCGGCGACGCTGAACACGGTGGGCGCGGCGGCGAAGATCGGCGGCGAGATCCACGTGCTGGTGGCCGGTTCGGGCTGCGGCGCGGTGGCCGGGGCGGCGGCGAAGATCGCCGGCGTGGCCAAGGTGCGGGTGGCCGATGCGCCGCACTACGAGGCGCAGGCGGCGGAGAACGTGGCCGAACTGGTGAAGGGGCTGGCGGGCGGCTACAGCCACGTGCTGGCGCCGGCCACGTCGTCGGGCAAGAACGTGCTGCCGCGGGTGGCGGCGCTGCTGGACGTGGCGCAGATCTCGGACGTCGTCGGGGTGGAGTCGGCCGACACCTTCGTGCGGCCGATCTACGCGGGCAACGCGCTCGCCACGGTGCAGAGTGCCGATGCGGTGAAGGTCGTGACGGTGCGCACGACCGCGTTCGAGGCGGCGGGCGGGGACGGCGGTGCGGCGCCGGTCGAGGCGGTGGCGGCGGGCGCCGACCTGGGGCTGGCGCAGTTCGTGGGGCGCGAGATCACGAAGAGCGCGCGTCCCGAACTGGGCGCGGCGAAGATCATCGTGTCGGGCGGGCGCGGGGTGGGCAGCAGCGAGAACTACCATGCGCTGCTCGAACCGCTGGCCGACAGGCTGGGCGCGGCGCTGGGCGCCAGCCGCGCGGCGGTGGATGCGGGCTACGTGCCCAACGACTACCAGGTGGGGCAGACGGGCAAGATCGTGGCGCCGCAGCTCTACATCGCGGTGGGCATCTCGGGGGCGATCCAGCACCTGGCGGGGATGAAGGACAGCAAGGTGATCGTGGCGATCAACAAGGACCCGGAGGCGCCGATCTTCCAGGTGGCCGACTACGGCCTGGTGGGCGATCTGTTCCAGGTGGTGCCCGAACTCACCGCGGCCGTGGGCTGAGCATCGGCGCGGTTGCCGGATGGCAGCATGAATCTCCAGCCGTCGCTGTTTTCGACGACGTGGCACGTCTTCATGCTGCTGCTCACCCTCGCCGTGGGGTACGACCTCTTCCGCCGCGCGCCCTGGGCGCGGTTGCGGGAGGGACCGACGCTCAACGTGATGCTCGGCTGTGCGGTCGTGCTGACCTTGGTGTGGAGCATGAAGGCCGGGGTCAAGCCCGGACTGGACCTCCATCTGGTCGGCGCCATGGCGGCGACGCTGATTCTCGGTCCGCGGCTGGCCCTGGTGGCGATGGCGCTGGCACTGTGCGGCATCACGCTGAACGGGACGACGATGTGGCTGGCGTGGCCGGTCAATTTCATCGTCACGGCGGCGGTGCCGGTACTCGTCGCGGCAGGGGTGCAGCGGCTGGTCGAACGCTGGTTCCCGGCACATTTCTTCGTCTTCATCTTCGTCATCGGCTTTGCCGGTGCCGCGCTGGCCGTCATGGCCCAGGGCGTGGTCGCGTCCCTGGCGCTGATGCTCGCCGGAGCCTATCCGGCCGACTTCCTGCTGAGCGAATACCTGCCGTTCTTCTTGCTGCTGGCCTTTGCCGAAGCCTGGATCAGTGGCGCCGTCGTGACCCTGCTCGTGATCTACAAACCGGAGTGGGTGTCGGGCTTCGACGATGAGCGCTACCTGTTGAACAAGTGACGCCAAGTCACATCTCATACGAACAACCGGAGGGAATCAACCGATGAGCAACTACGCCGCACCCATTCGTGACATGCAGTTCGTGATGCGTGAGCTGGCCGGCCTGGACGAGGTCGCCGCGCTACCGGGCAACGAGGAGATATCGCCGGATCTCGCCGACGCGATCCTCGATGAGGCCGACAAGTTCGCCAGCGGTGTGCTCGCACCGCTGAACTGGACCGGCGACCAGGAAGGCGCCACCTGGCACGATGGCCAGGTCAAGACCGCCTCCGGGTGGAAATCGGCCTACGATCAGTTTGCCGAGGCAGGCTGGACGGCGCTTGCCGGCGATCCCGAGTTCGGCGGACAGGGCCTGCCAAAGCTCATCGCCACCGCGGTGATGGAGATGTGGAAGTCGGCCAACATGGCGTTCTCGCTGTGCCCGATGCTGACCACCGGCGCGATCGAGGCGCTCATGCTGTGCGGCAACGCCGGGCAGAAGGCGATGTACCTGCCGAAGATGGTGTCGGGCGAATGGACCGGCACGATGAACCTGACCGAACCGCAGGCCGGCTCCGATCTCGCGGCCGTGCGCACCCGGGCCGAGCCGCAGGGCGATGGCACCTACCGCATCTTCGGCCAGAAGATCTTCATCACCTACGGCGAGCACGATCTCACCGACAACATCATCCACCTCGTGCTCGCCCGTCTCCCGGACGCGCCCGAAGGCGTGAAGGGGATCTCGCTGTTCGTCGTGCCGAAGTTCCTGGTGAATGCCGACGGCAGCCCGGGGGCGCGCAACGACGTGCATTGCGTGTCGATCGAGCACAAGCTGGGCATCCATGCGAGCCCGACCTGCGTGCTGGCATTCGGCGACAAGGGCGGTGCGATCGGCACCCTGGTCGGCGAGCCCAACCGTGGCCTCGAGTACATGTTCATCATGATGAACGAGGCCCGTTTCGCGGTGGGCATGGAGGGTCTGGCGCTGTCCGAGCGCGCCTACCAGCATGCGCTGCGGTACGCCAAGGAGCGCATCCAGGGTACCGAGGCCGGAGTTCGCGGCGGCCCGAAGGTGAGCATCATCCACCATGCCGACGTGCGCCGCATGCTGATGTCGATGAAGAGCCGCACCGAGGCGATGCGCGCGCTCGCCTATGTGGTGGCAGGGGCCTCGGACAAGGCGCATGGCCATCCCGACGCGACGGTGCGGGCGCACAGCCAGGCTTTCGTCGATCTGATGATCCCCGTGGTCAAGGGCTGGTGCACCGAAAGCTCGGTCGACGTGGCCTCGGTCGGCGTGCAGGTGCATGGCGGGATGGGCTTCATCGAGGAGACCGGCGCCGCCCAGCACCTGCGCGATGCGCGCATCACGCCGATCTACGAGGGCACGACCGCCATCCAGGCGAACGACCTGATCGGCCGCAAGATCGCGCGCGAGAATGGCGCGACCATCGCTGCCGTCGTCGCCGAGATGCGCAGGGTCGAAGCCGGACTGGCAGCAGCCGAGGGCGAAGCCTTTGCGGCGATCCGCCGTTCGTTCGGCGCAGGCATCACCGCGGTGGAGGAGGCGGTGGCCTACATCCTCGCCACCTATGCGAAGGACATCAAGGCGGCGTCGGTGGGTTCCGTGCCTTTCCTGAAGCTGCTCGGCATCGTGGCCGGCGGCTGGCAGATGGCACGTGCGGCGCTGATCGCACAGAAGAAGCTCGCCGCCGGCGAGGGCGATGCGCGCTTCCTGCAGGCGAAGATCGTCACCACGCGTTTCTATGCCGACCACGTGCTGGCCGAGGCGCCGGGGCTATCCTACGCCGTGGCGAATGGCGCCGCGGGCGCGCTGGAGCTTGCCGAAGAGCAGTTCTGACCCGACGACGCCCGGCGCCGCCGGGCGCCGGATGACGACAAAGGCCGGCGGATCGCTCCGCCGGCCTTTGTCTTGCTGCGTGGGGCGGAGCGAGCCGCCGCCGTGTCGTATGGGCCTTACTGGACCTTGGCCTTGCCGCGCAGCTCGAGCATGTGCTTTTCGACCTTCTGCTGCTGCAGACGCTGCTGCAGTTGCGGCTTCACTTCGTCGAACGAGGGGGCCTGCAGCGCGCGCACGTCATCGAGCATGATCACGTGGTAGCCGAAGTCGCTCTTGACCGGGGTGGTGGTGTACTTGCCCTTTTCGAGCTTGACCATCGCATCGGAGAAGGGCTTCACGAACATGCCCGGATTGCTCCAGCCGAGGTCGCCGCCGCGTTCCTTCGAGCCCGGGTCGCGCGATTCCTTGGCCAGATCCTCGAACTTGGAGCCGCCCTGGAGCTTGGCGATGATCGCCTTGGCCTGGTCTTCGGTCTCGACCAGGACGTGGCGCGGCTTGTACTCCTTGTCGCCCATGCGGGACTTGATGCCGTCGTATTCCTTGCGGAGTTCGGCATCGGTGACCGGGTTGGCCTTCACGAAATCCTGCAGGTAGGCCCGGATCAGGATCGCCTGCTTGGCCATCTCCATTTGCGCCTGGATGTCGGATTTCTTGTCGAAGCCCTTCTTGGCCGCTTCCTGGCCGAGGATCTCGCGGCGGATCAGTTCTTCGCGAACCGCGTCCCGCAACTGGTCGCTCTCGGGCGCTCCCTGGGCGCGCTGCTCGGCGATCATCGCGTCGGCGCGGGCCGACGGGATGACCGTTCCATTCACCGTGGCGATCGGCTCTGCGGCCAGCGCAGGAAGACTGAGGAAGCCGGCAAGCAGGGAAATGGCGAGACGGCTCGGAAAACTTTTCATCGGGGTTCCTCGTGACTGAGTTGCTTGGTGGCCTCGGCGGCCGAAAGGGCGCGGATGGCGAGGGCATGAATGTCGGTCTTCATCATGTCGCCAAGTGCGTCGTAAATCATGCGGTGGCGGGCCACCGTGTTTCTTGCTTCGAAATGCGGGGAGACGATCAGCAGCCGGTAGTGGCCGCCGCCGCTGCGCGCGCCGGCGTGGCCGGCGTGCAGCGCGCTGTCGTCCCCGATCTCGATGCGTTCGGGCTGCAGCGGAGCGAGCCGGGCCCGGATCTTCTCGGCGATGGTCACGGAAGAACCTTCTTGAACGGCTTGACGCTCGTGCGTGCGAACACGCCCTGCGTCACATAAGGGTCTTCGGCGAACCACCGCTCGGCGGCAGCCAGGGATTCGAACTCGGCAACCATCAGCGTACCGCTGAAGCCGGCCGGACCGGGGTCCGGCGAATCGATCGAAGGCATCGGACCGGCAAGCACCAGCCGTCCTTCGTCGCGCAGGGCTTCCAGCCGCGACAGATGGGCGGGGCGGGCATTCTGGCGCAGTTCCAGGCTGCCGGGGACGTCCTCTCCGATCAGGGCATAAAGCATCAGTTGGTCTCCTCCTCGATATGTCTGGAAAGATAGA
Source organism: Thauera sp. K11 (assembly GCF_002354895.1). Lineage (NCBI taxonomy): Bacteria > Pseudomonadati > Pseudomonadota > Betaproteobacteria > Rhodocyclales > Zoogloeaceae > Thauera > Thauera sinica. The sequence continues at coordinate 2,278,044 of NZ_CP023439.1, read as the reverse complement.
AGCCCTGGGCCAGGACGAAAGCGAGCATCAGTCCGGTGGCGCCGAAAAGCTTGAAGTTGACCCACACTTCCTCGCTGAAGCTGTAGGCGACGTAGAGGTTGATCACGCCCATCGCGACGAAGAAGCCGCTCCACGCGAGATTCAGCCGCCCCCACACTGCGTCGGGGAGCTGGATCTGGGCCTCGAGCATCTTGCGGATCAGGTTGCGCCGGAACGCCCCCGCCGAAACCAGCAGTACGCCGCCGAAGAGCCAGTACAGCGCGGTCGGCTTCCACTTGATGAAGGTCGGGTTGTGGAAGAACAGCGTCGCGCCGCCGAACACGACGATGATGGCCAGGCTGACCCATAGCATCGTGTCCACCTTCCTGTGCTTCAGCCAGACGATGGCGATCTGCAGGAAGGTCGCCACGATCGTGGCCGCGGTCGCGATCAGGATGGGGGCCTGGGTGGCGGCGATGCCGTCGCCGAGCCATTGCACGGCCAGTGCGTGCGCCGCGTCGGGGTTGGAGCCGGCGATCTTGTAGGTGGCGAAGAAAAGGATGACCGGCAGGAGGTCGAACAGAAATTTCATGAATGCGGATTATAGAGGAGCGTTACTGGAGAACCGTTACGGCTTTGATCCATCGTCATCGCTGCCGGCCGGCGCGGACGACTCCGCGCGGTTGCGCATGTGGTTGGCGAGCGCGGCGAGGGATTCGTGCAGCCGCGTGCGCATGGCGGCATCGCCGACGAATTCGTCCAGCGCCTGGCGCATGCACAGCATCCACTGGTCCCGTTCGGCGCGGCCGATGGAGAAGGGCAGGTGGCGGGCGCGCAGGAACGGCGAGCCGTAGCGTTCGACGTACAGGTTCGGCCCGCCCAGCCAGCCCGACAGAAAGAGGAAGAGCTTTTCTTCCGAACCCGACAGATCCTCGCCATGCATCCTGCGCACGCTCCATGCCTCGGGAAGCGTGTCCATCAATTCGTAGAATCGTTTGACGATGGCACGTACCGTGGGTTCTCCGCCGATCAGTTCGTACGGAGAAAGCGGGGGCGTGGAACGCTGGTCAGGCTGCATGGATGTCGATCAGGTCGCCGTCGCGGCTGCAGCGCGACGACGGGGAAGAGCCGGCGGGACTGCCGGGACGGGAATGCCGAAGATTATTCATCAGTTCGATGAATTCGGCGCGGGATTTTCCGTGCAGGCGCCCATTGCTCAGTTTTTCCTGGGCGACGGAGCTGACGCGAAGGTTGCGGTAGTCGTGTCCCGGGTAGATCAGGGTTTCGTCGGGCAGCGACAGCAGCCGCCCGCAGATGCTGTCGTACATCGCACCGGCGTCGCCGCCGCTGAAATCGCAGCGTCCGCAGCCGCCGATCAGCAGCGAGTCGCCGGTGAAGATACGGTCGCGCCACTTGTAGGTCACGCTGTCGGGAGTGTGGCCGGGAGTGGCGATGACGCGCACGATCTCGTCGCCGAACACCACGGTGTCCCCTTGCCCGACGATCAGGTCGGGCACGCCGGCGCCGGCGGCGTTCGCGCCCGCCGTCCGGGCGCCGGTGTGCTCCTTCATCGCCTGCGTGCCCGGCGGGTCTTCCGGGTGCGAGTGGGTCTCGAGCAGCCAGACCAGATCGAGTTCGAGTTCCTGGAGCTCGTTGAGGTAGCGGCCGGCGTGCTCGCAGACGGGGTCGATCATCAGTGCGTGGCCGGTCAGGGCGTCGGCGAGCAGATAGGACAGCGTCCCTGTTTCCTCATGATGGAACTGGCGAAAAACGATGTTCATTCCTTTATCCCGTCGCGTCGTTGGACGAGATTCTAGCCTGTGCCGGCGCGTTCCCCGAGTAGGGCAGGCACAGGATCGCGCGCAGGCCGCCGCCTTCGCGCGGCGACAGGTCCAGGCGGCCCTGGTGGGCGCGCATCACGCGGTCGACGATCGCCAGCCCGAGCCCCGCGCCCTTGGTGTTGGAACGCGCCTCTTCCAGCCGGGTGAAGGGGTGGCGCATGCGCTCGACCTGGTCGGATGGAATGCCGGGGCCGCGATCGGCAACTTCGATGCAGGCCTCGTTGCCGGCGGGATAGACGCTGACGTCCACCGGCTCGTCCTCGCCCGCGTAGCGCAGCGCGTTGTCCACGAGGTTGGCGAGTGCGCGGCGCATCGGGAGTGCGCGCGCCTCGGCGACCAGGGTGTCCGGCGCGTCGAGCCTGACGTCGAGTCCGCGCAGGCGATAGGGTTCCGTGATCTCGCGTGCGAGCGTGGCGAGATCGACCTGCTGCGTCGGTTCCTGCGCATCGCCGCGGCCGAAATCGAGGAACTGGCCGATGATGCGGTCCATTTCCTCGATGTCGGCTACCATCGCGAGCACCTCGCCGGCCGGTGCGCCCGACATCTCGACGCCGAGCCGCAGCCGCGCGAGCGGTGTGCGCAGGTCGTGGGAAACGCCGGCCAGGATCAGCGCCCGGTCGGCGTCGGTGCGCGCGAGTTCGCCCGCCATGCGGTTGAATGCGCGCGCCACGACGGCGATCTCCTGCGGTCCGCTCTCCTGCTGCACGGGGGGCGTGCGGCCGCTGCCGACCATGAGTGCGGCGCGGGTCAGGTTTCGCAGCGGCCTGCTGATGCGCGACACGATCAGGTAGGCGCCGGCCAGCGCGACGAGCAGGGCTGCACTGCCCCATGCCAGCCATTCGAAGGCATGGCGCTGCTCGATGCGGTCCGCCGGCAGCATGACCCAGTACTCGTCGCTGCCGTCGTCCGGATCGAGGCGGAAGCTGACCCAGAAGCCGTCGAGCGACTTCCAGCGCACGGCGAAGCGGGTATGCTCGCCGAGCTGCTGCCGCACGTGGGTCGTCAGCAGTCTGAGCGGACGGGTGTCGGGAAGCGGTTCGACGTCGTCCGAGGGCTCCGCCGGGTAGATCCGTATGCCTTCGAGCGCGGCGAGTTCGATCAGCAGGTCGATGCGGCGCTCGGCATCGGCGTTGATGAGGGCGGTGCGGGTCAGGTTGACGACGCTGGCGACCATCTGCGCCACGTCGCGCGCGCGCGCCGGTTCCTCGAAGTAGCGGAAGATCTGCGACCAGACGCCCAGCGCGACGATGAGCAGCAGGCCGACCAGCAGAAAGGTCTGCCACAGCAGCGAGCGCGGCAGCCACCTCGAGAGCGGCGCGGCCAGCGCGCGCGGAAAGCCGGACATCGACAGCCGGATCGCGGGTTACTCTGCGCCGTCGGCGGCCGGCTTGCCGTCGTCCGGCCCGGACTTGCTGTCGTCCGGCACGAAGACGTAGCCGAAGCCCCACACCGTCTGGATGTAGCGGGGCTTGGCCGGATCGTCCTCGACCAGCTTGCGCAGGCGGGACACCTGCACGTCGATGGCCCGATCGAACACGCCGTATTCGCGTCCGCGCGCAAGCTCCATCAGCTTGTCCCGCGACAGGGGCTGGCGGGGGTGCTGCAGCAGCACCTTCAGCAGCGAGAACTCGCCGGTCGTCAACTGGATGTCCTCGCTGTCGCGCGTCAGCGAGCGCGTGCCGAGGTTCACCTGCACGCGGCCGAACGACACGATCTCGTCTTCCGGCGTCGGCGCGCCAGGCAGGGTCTGCGGCTGGCGCCGCATGACTGCCTGGATGCGCGCGACGAGTTCGCGCGGATTGAACGGCTTGGCAAGGTAGTCGTCGGCACCCATCTCGAGGCCGAGGATGCGGTCGACGTCGTCGCCCTTCGCGGTGAGCATGATGACGGGTATGAGGTTCTCGGCGGCACGCAGGCGCCGGCAGATCGCCAGACCGTCTTCTCCCGGCAGCATGAGATCGAGCACGATGAGGTCGAAATGTTCGCGATGCAGCGCACGGTCCATCATCGGCGCATCGCCGACGGCCTTCACGGCGAATCCCTGTTCCAGGAGATAGCGGGACAACAGCTCGCGCAGGCGGGCGTCATCATCGACCAACAATACGCGGTAGCGGGTTTTTGCATTCATGGGCCGAATCCTATCCTCGCCGCAGCCGGCGTGCCAGTGGGCGGCGCGGGCTGCGATCGGGCGCCGCGGTAACGCTTCGTAAGTGCCTGGAGCAAGGGCAACATCGGCTTACAAAAGGCGTCCGGAGGTGATGTGGGGCGCTATCCATCATTGCCCGATTGCCGTATGTTCCGGGGTGTCGTCAACACACATACTATCGCGGGCGTCCGCGCAGGTCCGCGAGTCCGAGATGAAGTCTTCCGTCTCATCAGTCGCATTCGCCCGGCGCCGGAGCATCTGCATCCTGCACCTCGCGCTCGCCTTGCTGTTGCCGCTCGTCGGCGTCGAGGCCCACGCGCGTTCGCCGATGTTCGATGGTTTTGCCGCCGCCGAAAATGAGCGGCAGCGGCCCGAGCGCCCGGCCGGCCTGCGCGAATCCCTCGTGCCGCGCGGGGATCGCGACGAATCTGCGCAGCGGCGCAAGCTCAGCAGCGAGGAGCGCAGCGCGCTGCGCCGCGATCTGCGTGACGCGATGCGCGGCGCCTATCCCGAGGACCCGCGTCCGCGGAAGAGGAACTGACGTCCTCCGGTCGGGTGAGGACTGCGGACATCCCAGCCGGTAGAATGCCGGCGCATGAACATTCTTGCGATCGAAACCTCATGTGAGACGGGCAGCATCGCGCTGCTCAGCGAGGGACGCATTCTCGAAAGCGAACTCGACGGCGTCGCAGCCCACTCGGAAGGCGTCCTGCCGGCCATCGACTGGCTGCTCGGCGAAGCAGGGCTGGCAGTGAGCCGGCTCGATGCGGTCGCATTCGGCAGCGGACCGGGCGCATTCACCGGCCTGCGCCTGGCGTGCGGGGTCGCGCAGGGCCTGGCGCTGGGCGGCGGCGTGGGGATGGTGGCCATCTGCAGTCTGGAGGCGCTCGCGGCACAGCACGCGGAAGACCGCATCGTGGCCGCGACCGACGCGCGTCTGGGCGAAATCTATTGCTGTGCCTACGTACGCGATGCCGACGGCGTCCTGCAGGCGGTGGGCGAGCCGTCGTGCGGCCGGCCCGACACGCTGCCGCTGCCGCCCGGGGAGTGGTTCGGCGCGGGTTCCGCGTTCGCCGTCCATGCCGAGGCATTGCGTGCCCGGCTGGCCGGCAGGCTCTCCGGCTGCGCGCCGGATGCGATTCCGCGCGCGCGGCAGGTGGCCCTGCTCGCCGCGCGGCGGGTGGCGCGCGGCGAGTCGATCGCACCGCAGTACGCCGCGCCGCTCTATGTGCGCGACAAGATCGCACTCACTACCGCAGAGCGCCTGGCCGGCGGAGGCCGGGCTTGAAATCCCGCGATCCGGCGGACGGCGTCGAGTTCGCGCCGATGGCCGAGCACGATCTCGACTGGGTCGTCGCGTGCGAGCAGGATCTGCACGCCTTTCCGTGGACGCGCGGGAACTTCGCCGATTCCCTGGCGGCAGGCTACAGTTGCTGGGTCCTCAGGGTGGCCGGGCGGCCGGTGGGTTACGCGGTGATGATGCTGGTGCTCGACGAGGCGCATCTGCTTGACATCAGCATCGACCGGCAGGCCCAGCGCGGCGGCCACGGCGCGACCTTGCTGCATCACCTGCGGAACGAGGCGCGGCTTCATGGTGCGACGCAGTTCTTTCTCGAGGTCAGGCCGTCCAACGGGCCGGCCCTGAATCTTTACCGCAAGCACGGGTTCGAGCACGTCGGACGCCGGCGGGACTACTACCCCGCGGCCGACGGTCGCGAAGACGCCATCGTGATGAGGTGCGAGCTATGAATGCGGCCGCGCGTTCTTCGGGCAGGAACCGGCGCGGAGCGATGCTGCGCGAGATGGGCCTGGGGCCGATCTGGCGGCTGCGCAGCCGCGCGGATGCGGAAGCGCAGCCGCAGGAGGAAGCGGGCGCCGCGGCCGCACCCGCCGAAGGGCCGGGGTTGCAGGCTTGCGCGCAGGCATCGACCCCGGCGCAGCCGGCGGTGGCCAAGGGCATGCCGGCGGAGCTTCTGCCTGCGACGGGTTCCCGGCCTGCCGGCAGCGGGAACGCGGGCCGTGCCGCGCCGACCGAATACGGCCATGCCGCGCCATCCGCCGCGACATCCATGCCCCGGGCGCCAGCGCCTGTCGCGCGGAGCCACGGTGCGGATGCGGAGCGCACCCGGCGCATTGCCGCGCTGGGGTGGGACGAACTCGAGGCCGACATCCGCAATTGCGCGGCCTGCGTGTTGTGCGAGCGGCGGCGCCAGGCCGTTCCGGGCGTCGGCGACCGGCGCGCGCGCTGGATGCTGGTAGGGGAGGGGCCGGGGGCGGAGGAGGATCTGCGGGGCGAGCCCTTCGTCGGCCAGGCCGGCAAGCTGCTGGACAACATGCTCGCGGCGATCGGCCTGAAGCGCGGAGAGGATGTCTACATCGCCAATGCGGTGAAATGCCGTCCGCCCCATAACCGCACGCCGGAGGCGGGCGAGGTGGCGGCCTGCCTGCCCTACCTCGAGCGTCAGATCGAACTCGTGCAGCCGCGCCTGCTGGTGGCGCTCGGCCGTCCGGCCGCGCAGGCGCTGCTGGAAACGGAGGTGCGGATCGGCGCGGCGCGCGGCAAGCTGTTCGAGTACCGCGGCATCCCGGTGGTGGTGACCTACCATCCCGCCTATCTGCTGCGCAATCCGCAGGACAAGGCCCGGGCGTGGGAAGACCTGTGCTTCGCGCGGCGCTGCATGCGGGAGCGCGAACTGCAGCAGTAGGCGCGCCGGCTCCGGGCGCTTCGGGCGGCCGCGCGGCGCGGCGGCCCCGGCGAAACTCAGTGGACGTGGTCTTCCAGCAGCGACACTGCGTCGTGTTCGCGCTGGTTGAGTTCGTGGCGCAGCTTCACCAGGTACATGGTGACCGCCACGAACAGGCCGAACAGGACGATCACCGTGGTGATCGACATCCCGAGCATGATCAGCACGGCATAGCTGCCGGTCATGATGAGGATGGACAGGTTCTCGTTGAAGTTCTGCACCGCGATCGAGTGGCCGGCGCCCATCAGGATGTGGCCGCGGTGCTGAAGCAGGGCATTCATCGGCACCACGAAGAAGCCGGCCAGGCCGCCGACGATGATCATCAGCACCATCGCCACGCGGGTATCGTTCACGCCGATCATCACCAGCACCATCAAGCCCATCGCGATGCCGAGCGGGATCACCTGCACTGCCCGGCGCAGCGTGACGAAACGTGCGGCCATCACCGCGCCGACCGCGATGCCGATGGCGACGACGCCCTGCAGCATCGACGCCTCCGACAGCGACAGGCCGAGATTGTGCTCGGCCCACTTGATCACGATGAACTGCAGCGTGGCGCCCGCGCCCCAGAACAGCGTGGTGACGGCGAGCGAGATCTGGCCCAGCTTGTCGCGCCACAGCAGTCTCAGGCAGTGGTTGAAGTCGTGTATCAGGTACAGCGGATTGTTCTTGAGCGGCTTGTGGTCGACGCCGGTGTCGGGGATATAGATATTGAAGCCGGCGGCGATCAGGTACAGGGTGCCGATCATCAGCACGCCCGCCTCGAAGGCGGAATCCACCAGCGGCGGATTGAGCGCGAGCAGCCAGGACGAGACGTCGTCGCGGATGAGTATGCCGCCCATCACCGTGCCCATGATGATCGCGCCCACGGTGAGGCCCTCGATCCAGCCGTTGGCGACGACGAGCAGGCGATGGGGCAGGTACTCGGTCAGGATGCCGTACTTCGCCGGCGAGTAGGCGGCGGCGCCGAGGCCGATCACCGCGTACGCGAACAGCGGATGCACGCCGAAGAACAGCATCAGACAGCCGCCGATCTTGATCGTGTTGCTGATCAGCATGACGCGCCACTTGGGCATCGAATCGGCATAGGCGCCGACGAATGCCGCCAGGCCGACGTAGGACAGCGTGAAGAAGAGCTTGAGCAGCGGTTCGTATTCGGCGGGGGCCGCCATGTCCCGCAGAAGGGCGATCGCAACGATGAGCAGGGCGTTGTCGGCGAGCGCGGAAAAGAACTGCGCTGCCATGATGATGTAGAAGCCGAGCGGCATCGTGTTGGTCGAGCGTCGCGATATCGGGAGCGCGGTTTATAACATGAAGCCGTCTGTCGTGTGATGACCGGGCGCGCGCGCCGTGCGGAGATCGTGATGAGATCGATCCGGTTTTGTGATCTAATCCCGTTCATAAAACAGGCTTATCACGATCATGGCAGATCGCAGACTTCAGGTTTTCCACGCCGTGGCCAAACACGGCTCCTTCACCCGCGCGGCCGAGCATCTCTTCATGACGCAGCCGGCGGTCACCTTCCAGATCAAGCAGCTCGAAGAGCATTTCGACACCCGGCTGCTCGACCGCGGGCACGGCAAGATCAGCCTCACGCCCGCGGGCGAACTCGTCCTGGCCTATGCGGAACGCATCCTCGGCCTCTCCGAAGAGCTTGAGTCGCGCGTGTCGGAACTCACCGACGAGCTTGCCGGCACGCTCAACATCGGCACCAGCACGACGATCGCCGCCTACTGGCTGCCCCATCTGCTCGAAGGCTTCAAGCGGCGCTATCCGCGGGTGGTGCCGCGTGTCGTCGTCGGCAACTCGCAACTGACCGAGGATCGTGTCGCCGCACGGGATCTCGACATCGGCCTGATCGAGATCGTCAGCGACCAGAACTCGATCGAACGCCGCAGCGCGGCGCGCGACGAACTGATGGTGATCTGCAGCACGGATCACCCGCTCGCCCGCTTCGAGCGGCTCACGGCGGCCGATCTCGTCGGCCACCCGTTCATCAACCGCGACACCGGCAATGCCATCCGCCAGCTGGCGGAAGAGTTCTTTGCCGCGGCGGGCATCCAGATGAGCGAGATCCCGCTCTGCGCCGAACTGGGCAGCCTGGCGACGGTGAAGCACCTGGCGGCGGAAGGCATGGGCTTCGCGATCGCGTCGCGCGCTGCGATCCAGCGCGACGTGCGCGAGGGCAGGCTGATGGGGATCCCGCTCGAGCCGCGGATGTTCACCCCGCTCGAGGTCATCATCCCGCGCGACAAGTTCCGCTCACGCCTCATCACCACTTTTGCGGACTTCGCCTGCGAAGAGTTCGCAAGAATGGCGCAAGAGGTCGACAAGGCCGATTGATGGCGAAGCCCAGGACGGCCTACATCTGCACCGAATGCGGTGCGCAGCTCGGCCGCTGGCAGGGGCAGTGCCCGCAGTGCCAGGGCTGGAACACGCTGGTGGAAGGTGTCGTCGAGCAGGCGCCGGCGGGCGGCGGGCGCTTTGCCGCGATCGCCGGGCAGACCAGCCGCCTGCAGCCCTTGTCTTCCCTGCAGCCGCGGGAGGAACCGCGCCAGCCCACCGGGCTCGACGAATTCGACCGCGTGCTGGGCGGCGGCCTGGTCGGCGGCGGCGTGGTGCTGATCGGCGGCGATCCGGGCATCGGCAAGTCCACGCTGCTGCTGCAGGCCCTGTCGAACCTGGCGGGCAGCCAGAGCGCGGTGTATGTCAGCGGCGAAGAGTCGGGCGAGCAGGTGGCATTGCGGGCGCAGCGGCTGCAGCTCCCGGCGTCGCCGCTGCAGATGCTGGCCGAGATCAACCTGGAGCGCATCCTCGACGTGCTGCGCGACAGCCGCCCGCGCGTGGCGGTGATCGACTCGATCCAGACGGTGTATTCCGAGGCGCTGCAGTCGGCGCCCGGCTCGGTGGCGCAGGTGCGCGAATGCGCGGCGCAGCTCACCCGCTTCGCCAAGCAGAGCGGCACCAGCCTCATCATCGTCGGCCACGTCACCAAGGACGGTACGCTGGCCGGGCCCCGCGTGCTGGAGCACATCGTCGACACGGTGCTGTATTTCGAAGGCGACACCCACTCCAGCTTCCGGCTGATCCGCGCCTTCAAGAACCGCTTCGGCGCGGTCAATGAACTGGGCGTGTTCGCGATGACCGAGCGCGGCCTGCGCGGCGTTTCCAACCCCTCGGCCATCTTCCTGTCGCAGCATGGGCAGCAGGTGCCCGGCAGTTGCGTGCTGGTCACGCAGGAAGGGACGCGCCCGCTGCTGGTCGAGATCCAGGCCCTGGTCGATGCCGCCCACAGCCCCAATCCGCGGCGGCTGTCGGTCGGCCTGGAGCAGACGCGCCTGGCGATGCTGCTCGCGGTGCTGCACCGGCACGCCGGCATCGCCTGTTTCGACCAGGATGTGTTCGTGAACGCGGTCGGCGGAGTGAAAATCGCCGAGCCCGCCGCCGATCTGGCCATCCTGTTCGCCATCGTGTCGTCGCTGCGCAGCCGGGCGCTGCGGCGCGGCCTGGCGGTGTTCGGTGAAGTGGGCCTGGCCGGCGAGATCCGCCCGGCGCCGCGCGGCCAGGACAGGCTGAAGGAGGCGGGCAAGCTCGGCTTCGACGTCGCCATCGTTCCCAAGGCCAATGCGCCCCGGCAGGCGCCCGAAGGGATGCGGGTGATCGCGGTCGATCGCATCGAGCAGGCGCTGGAGCAACTGCGCGACCTGGAGTGAAACAGCCCGCGCTCGCTTCGTCCGCTGCCCCTGAGGGCGCTCGGCGGCTTCGGATGGCCGGGCGCCGCTGGAATGAGAAACCGTCCGCCACGCCGGGAGCGTTCGCGGACCCATTGGAGAACGACATGGCTTCACCGTCCGACAGCGTCAGCATGGCGCTGTTCTGCGACTTCGAGAACGTCGCCCTCGGCGTGCGCGATGCGAACTACGAAAAGTTCGACATCAAGCGCGTGCTTGAGCGCCTGCTGCTCAAGGGCAGCATCGTCGTCAAGAAGGCATATTGCGACTGGGATCGCTACAAGAGCTTCAAGGCTTCGATGCACGAGGCCAACTTCGAGCTGATCGAGATCCCGCACGTGCGCCAGTCCGGCAAGAATTCCGCCGACATCCGCCTCGTCGTCGACGCGCTCGACCTGTGCTACACCAAGTCGCACGTCGACACCTTCGTCATCATCAGCGGCGATTCCGATTTCTCGCCGCTGGTGTCCAAGCTGCGGGAAAACGCCAAGCAGGTGATCGGCGTCGGCGTCAAGCAATCCACCTCCGACCTGCTGATCGCCAACTGCGACGAGTTCATCTTCTACGACGATCTCGTGCGCGAGAGCCAGCGCGCGGCGAAGAAGGAAGCCCGCGAGGCGCAATCCTCCGGCAAGCGCTCGCCGGAAGAGGACAAGCACCGCCGGGAAGAAGTCGAGGCGCGCAAGTCGCAGGCGATCGAATTCGCGGTGCACACCTTCGATGCGCTCTACGCCGAACGCGGCGACACCGGCAAGATCTGGGCGTCGGTGCTGAAGGAGGCGATGAAGCGGCGCAAGCCGGATTTCAGCGAGTCGTACTACGGCTTCCGCGCCTTCGGCAACCTGCTCGAAGAGGCGCGCGCGCGCGGCCTGCTCGATTTCGCCCGCGACGAAAAGGCGCGCACCTACGTCTTCCGCGGCAATGCGGAAGGCGGGCGCGTCGAGAACTTCGCGGGGCACCCGGCGGCGGAGCCGGCGGAGATCCCGGCGAAGACGGAGGCGGGCAGGCGGCGGGCCAAGGCGAAATCCCGTGCGCCGGCCGATGCCGAGCCGCAGGAGCACGTCCCGGCCGAAGCCGCCGGGGAGGCGGCACCTTCGGCCGGGCATGCCGCTCCAGGGACGGATGTCGCGGCGGAAACCGGCGCCGGAGAACAAGCGGCGGCAGCCGAAGAGGGAAGCGGCAAGCGGCGCAAATCCGGTGCCGCGCGCGGCGGAACGGAGCGCAAGCGTACCCGCAAGAACGCCGACGAAGCAGGCCCCGCCGAGATCGTTCCCGACAGGACGGTGGAGACGGCGCCCGCCGCGGCGAAGCCCCGGGCACCGGCGAAGTCCCGGGCGCCTGCAAAGCCTCGGGCATCTGCGGCGCCCGCCGGACACGTGCCCGCCATCGAACACGCACCCGTTGCCGAGCACACGCCTGCCGCAGAGACACCCGAGCCGGCTTCCGCGGCGACTCCGGCGGAAGTCGAGGCTGCGCCCAAGAAGCCGCGCAAGCCGGCCAGCCGCGGCCGTCGGCCGCGCAAGCCGGAACTGCCGCCCGACGCCAGCCAGTAGGCTGGTATCACAGAGACCGGGCGCTGCGGACGCTGCGCCCGGGAATCGAACCCGAGGGCGGACGCGGCGGTCATCCGCGGCGTTTCGGGTGCAGCCGGAGGTGGATCGCCGCACGGCGCCGATCCACCTGCCCGGCCACGGCCGATGGCATGCCGGGCCCGTTGCCGCCGCAAAGGGATGGCAACGGACCTGGCGATCAGCCGGCGATCAGAAGTGCCATTCCATCTGGAAGGTCGGCGTATCGGTGTCGATGCCCGGTTTCTCGCGGCCGCTGGCGAAGGCGTGGTTGCCGAACTTGTTGCGCCACAGTTCGTAGCCGACACCCATCAGGAAGGTGTTCTTCCTGCCGCTGACCATCTGGCCGACGTCCACCATCAGCGAGGTGCGCATCAGGATCTCGGCCTCGGTCTTCACGCCGGCGTAGTCCTTGCCCTTCTCGCTCAGATGATTCAGGAAGCCCTGGAACTTCAGCGGCACCGGGCCGGCCTGGAAGGGGATGCCCCACGACACGCTGATGATCCACTGCGGCTCGAACGAGACGTCGCTCTTCGGACACGGGTCGAGTCCGCCCGGCGTGCCCGGATTCAGGCCGCAATGGTTCCACTCCTTGCCGGCGAGCAGGCTCACGTCGAGAAAGCCCGGCACGTCGAACTTCAGCGTCGGGCCGGCCACGATCAGGCGCTTGCGCGGCGCGAAGGCGGTGTTCTTGGTGTTGAGTTCGAAGCCGGCGGTGAGCGCCACCTCCTTCACCGGCCCGAAGGCGAGGTTCTTGTCGAAAGCCTTGCCGAGGTGGATCTGGTGGCGGTAGGTCAGGTAGAACTCGGTCGCGCCGTTGCCGCCGCCGATCGCGTTGCCGCTGGACGGGTCCTTGTCGTCGGACTGCAGGATGTCCAGGTTCACGAAGTTCTGGCCGATCGAGTAGCCGCTGGCGTGGGTGAATTGCAGCACGTGCTTCTCGACGTCATTGACGTTGTTGGGCTCGCGGAACCCGGTGCCGTAGCGGTAGCCGATGAAGGTGTCGCTCCAGGTCGCGGCCAGGGCGGCGGGCGCGGCCAGGGCAATGGCGAGGGCGGCGGCGGTGCGTTGCGCTTGCATGCGGATGTCTCCGTTTCGTTGTGGTTATGGCTCAGTGTGCTTCGGCCGCCTTGGCCGCCTCGATGGCACCGGCGCGGTCTTCCTTGCCGCCGTTGAAATAGAGGTTCAGCAGGACGGCGGAGATCGCGGTCAGCAGGATTCCGGATTCGAGCAGCGGGTGCAGGCTGTGCGCCATGTGCTGCGTCCAGCGCGGGGCGACCAGCGGCACCAGGCCGAAGCCGATCGACAGCGCGACGATGTACAGGTTGTTGCGGTTGCCCTTGAAGTCGACCGAGGTGAGGATGCGGATGCCGGTGGCGGCGACCATGCCGAACATCACCAGGCCGGCGCCGCCGAGCACGAAGACGGGCACGGATTCCACCAGCGCCGCCATCTTCGGCAGCATGCCGAGCACCATCATGATCACGCCCGCGGCCACGCACACCCAGCGGCTCTTGACGCCGGTGACGCCCACCAGGCCCACGTTCTGCGAGAAGCTGGTGTAGGGGAAGGTGTTGAAGACGCCGCCGATCAGCGTGCCCAGGCCGTCGGTGCGCAGGCCGGCTGCCAGCTCGTTGCGGCCGATGCGCTTGTCGGTGATCTCGCCCAGCGCCAGGAACATGCCCACCGATTCGATCATCACCACGATCATGACCAGCGTCATGGTGAGGACCATCACCGGATCGAAGACCGGCATGCCGAAGGCGAAGGGCGTGACGACGTCGAACCAGTGCGCCTTGTCCACCTTGTCGAAGTGCATCTTGCCCATCACCACCGCCACCACGCAGCCGACGACGATGCCCAGCAGCACCGCGATGTTGGCGACGAAGCCGCGGCCGTAGCGGACGAGCAGCAGGATCACCACCAGCACGAAGGCGGCGACCGCCATGGTGTCGAGCGCGCCGTAGTCGGGGTTGTCGACCATCGGGATCGGGCCGGGCAGCTTCGTCAGCCCGGTGCCCGCGGCGGCGGCCTTTTCCTTCGCGCCGTCGACCATCTGCACCAGCCCGGGCACGTCGACGCTCTGCGCCAGGTGGGCCGGACCGCCCATCGCCCAGCCCACGCCGACGCGCATCAGGCTGATGCCGATGATGGCGATGATGGTGCCGGTGACGACCGGCGGGAAAAAGCGCAGCAGCCGGCTCATCAGCGGCGCGATGAAAATGGAGATGATGCCGGCGCCGATGATCGCGCCGAAGATCGCCCGCGCGCCGTCCGGCCCGCTCTGCACGTTGGCCATCGCCACCATCGGCCCGACGGCGGCGAAGGTGACGCCCATCATCACCGGCAGCTTGATGCCGAAGTACCTGCCGAAGCCCAGCGACTGGATCAGCGTCACCAGGCCGCAGCAGAACAGGTCGGCGGAAATGAGCATCGCCACCTGCTCGGGCGTGAGGTTGAGCGCCCGGCCGACGATCAGCGGCACGGCGACCGCGCCGGCGTACATCACGAGCACGTGCTGCATGCCCAGTGCGGCGAGGCGGCCGCCGGGCAGTTTCTGGTCGACGGGATGGACCTGCCGGCTGCCGCCGTCCGGTGCGTGGTCTGACATGGTTGTCTCCTGGCTTTTTTTCGATCGTCTTTCGTTCGCCGCCGGGCCCCGCATGCCGGGAGCCGGATGGCGCGGCGGTTCGGGGCATCGCGCCGCGGGCTCGTTCCGGTTCTTCCGCGGAGGGGCCGGCGCGTAGCGGCGTGGTCTGGCCGGGCGGCGGTGCTGCATCGGCTCGTGGCGCAGTCTAGGGACTCGTCCTCGCCGGTGGTGCGTGCCTGGCTAATAGCTGAAATAAGAAAATTTATATTTTTGCGGCGCAATATCCGCGGCAGGGTTCTGCGGCCGACCCGGTTTCCCGCCGGAAAAGGCGAAGGCCGTGCGTCCGGTGGAGCGCACGGCCTTCGATGGCAAAGCGGATGACGGCCGGGCTAGCGCAGCGTGCCGGTCAGCAGCAGGTAGCCCGGCAGCCAGCCGGTGAAGATGCCCTGGCCGATGGCCATGCCGGCGGTGATGCGGGTGATGGGCTTGTGCAGCGCCAGCAGCAGGAAGAAGAGCAGCCACAACACGGCCCACGCCGCCCACGACAGCCCCAGCCACCAGTCCCGGGTCGTCGACGCGATGCGCAGCGTATCGATGGCGACCGGAACGGCGGTGATGGAAACGAAAAGGCTGAACCAGCCCAGTCCGCGGCCGTCCGCGCCGGTCAGGCGGTTGAAGGCCACCCACAGGTAGGTGAAGGAAAACAGCAAGGACAGCGCGGCCGCCTTGATCGAGGCACCGTCGGCGCCTTCGCCGAAGGCGAGCTTCAGCGACACGAGCAGCGTCAGGCCGCCGGTGAACAGGTTGATGATCGATATCTCGCGATCACCGATCCTGCCCAGCATCCACAAGCCATTGAGAATCAGGACCGCGCCGACGTAGAACAGCGACAGGCCGAGCAGCATTGGGCACTCCTTTGGTGCATTGGGTCCGGGCGGAGTGTAGGGGCTGGCGGTTCCGGCGCAGGCTGCGGGCGCTGATACGGCGGATCAGCGAATGCATATCACACCGGCAGCGTCCCGCCCCGCCGGGTGCCGGTGGCGTTCAGCATCCGGTATGGGCGATCACGCCGGGCGTTTCGAGCAGGATTTCGTCGCAGTTGTGCCCGGGTCCTGATCGATCGACGACGAGGAAGTCGCAGACGCCGTCGAGGGCGAGCAGGGGGTGGTGCCAGACGCCGGTGGCGTAGTTGACGCCCTGGTCGCCACGGGCGAGGAAGACGCGCAGCGCCTCGGCGCGGGGCGGCGCGCCGGCGGGGGCGACGACGACGAGATAGGGCCTGCCGGACAGGGGGATGAACGCCTGGGAAGCGAGCGGGTGGCGCTCCATCATCTGCACGGTGAAGGGCAGGGCGCGGGGCTGTCCGCGGAAGATGGAGACGATGACGCGGCCGTCGGGTCCGGGCTCGATGCGGGCGAGGTCGTGGTAGCGCTCGGTGTTGCCGGCGTTGATGGTGAAGTGGCTGGCGTCGTCGCTGGCCTCGATGACCTCGCCGTAGGGGGCGAAGGTCTCGCGGGCGAGCGGCCGGACCTCGAGCGGGAGGAAGGTGTCGGCGGGCATGGCGGGCTCTGTCGTGTCGGGTTGGGCGGCATGCGCCGGCGAGGGGCCGCGGCGGAAGGCTGCGCCGCGGCCCGCGCCGGGACTCTTACCTGGCCTGGACCTTGCCCCACAGGCGCAGGCGCGAGACGCCGCCGTCGGGGAAGATGTTGAAGCGGATGTGGGTGAGGGTCCCGAGCGCGGCGATTTCGCCGGTGAAGGTGTGGACGGCATCCATCTGGAGCTTCTGCTCGGGCAGCAGGGTCTGCCAGAACATGGACTGGGTGGTGATGGAGCGGTCGGTGCCGCCGGTGACATGGGCGGCCTGCACCGAGCAGCGGTCGGGGTAGTTGCCCTTGAAGAAGGCGGTATCGACTTCGATCCTGTCGACGGTGCCGGGGGCGCCCAGCTCGATCACGCACCAGTCGTTGCCGGGCTCGCGGCGTCGGCGTGTCTCCCAGCCGTCGCCCATGTTCAGGCCGCGGCCGGGCAGCAGCAGGGCGGAGGCGGCAGAGCCGAAGCTGGCGTCGTTCCAGGCCACGGCACGGCCGCCGTTCTCCATGGCGATGAGATCGACGAGTTCGCCGGCGGCGGCCTGGGCGGCCAGCGTGCCGACGGGGCGGCCATAGACGCGCAGGCGGGCGATGCCGCCGTCGGGGAAGATGTTCACCCGCAGGTGGGTCCAGGCGGCGTCGCTGGCGCACTCGAGCAGGTGATGGCTGTCGGGGCCGAGCGCGGTGGCGGGGAGGATCTCGGTCCAGGCGGCGGCCGTGAGGGTCTCGACGTCGTCGGCGTCGGAAACGGTGGCCTCGATGGAGACGGCGGGCGGATAGTTGCCGGTGAAGTGGCTGGTATCGACGTCGAAGCCGCGGATGACGCCCTTGACGCCGAGCCTGACAAGCGCCCAGTCATGTCCGGCGGTGCGCTTGCGGCGGGACTCCCAGCCGTCCATCCACTTGCCGTTGGTGTCGAACCTGCCGGGGACGAACTGTGCGGGTTCGGGGTCGAGCATGCGGGCGACGTCGGCGAAGAAGTCGTCGGAGGCGAAGAGGGCGCGTGCGCCCAGGCGGGGGTTGGCGAGGTCGACCGAGCGCAGGGCCCAGTCGGGCAGGTCGGCGGGCGGGGCGAAGACGGGGGCGCCGGGAGTGTGGCTGGCCATGGGGATTCTCCTTGTCGAGGCGTGCAGCAGCGGGTCGCGTCGAACCGGCCGCTGCTGCGGATGGATGGAACGGGGCGGCGTGTCAGCTTCGGGCGGCGGCCGGGACGGCGACAGCTTGCTCGGCCGTGTCGGCGCCTGCTTCGGCGCGCGCGGCTTCGGCGAGGGCTTCAGGGCGGATCGGCGCGTGCAGGTCGACCTCGATCTCGCCGTTCAGCACCTTGTGGGCGCGGCTGCGGTCGATGTCCTTCTCCCACACGCCGATGACGATGGTCGCGACGCAGTTGCCGATCATGTTGGTCAGCGCGCGGGCCATGCCCATGAACCAGTCGACCGACAGCACCAGCACCAGGCCGATCGCGGGGATGGCCGGGATCGCGCTCAGGGTGGCGGCCAGGATGACGATCGCCGAGCCCGGCACGCCGTGCGCACCCTTGGACGTCACCAGCGAGATCGCCAGGATCGTCAGCAGATCGATGGTGGAAAGCGGCGTGTTGGTGGCCTGCGCGATGAAGACGGCCGCCAGCGTCAGGTAGATGGAGAAGCCGTCGAGGTTGAACGAATAGCCGGTGGGAATCACCAGGCCGACGGTGGAATCCTTCACGCCCATCAGTTCGAGCTTGCGCATCACCTGCGGCAGCACGGAGTCGGAAGACGCGGTGCCGAGGACGACCAGCAGTTCCTCGCGCAGGTACTTCAGGAACTTGAAGATGTTGAAGCCGACCAGGCGCAGGATGAGGCCGAGCACGGCCACCACGAAGATCACGCAGGTCAGGTAGAACAGCGCCACCAGCATGCCCAGTTGCTTCAGCGAACCCACGCCGTACTTGCCCACGGTGAAGGCGATCGCGCCGAGGACGCCGAGCGGCGCGAGCTTGACGATGAAGCCGATGAGCTTGAAGAAGACGTGGGACAGGGTGTCGATCGCCGAGGTCACCGGACGGCCCTTCTCGCCCAGGGCGGCGACCGCCGTGCCGAACAGGATCGCGATCAACAGCACCTGCAGGATGTCGCCCTTGGCGAAGGCATCGATGAAGGTTGCCGGGATGATCTTCATGATGAAGTCGACCGTGCTGGTCGCCTGGGCGACGCGCTCGGTATAGCCCGCCATCGCGGACGCGTCGAGCGAATGCGGATCGACGTTCATCCCCACGCCGGGCTGCAGCGTGTAGGCCAGCAGGATGCCCAGCGCCAGCGCGAAGGTGGTGACGATCTCGAAGTAGACGAGCGCCTTGACGCCGACGCGGCCGACCTTCTTCAGGTCGCCCGTGCTGCAGATGCCGTGCACCACCACGCAGAACACCAGCGGCGCGATGATCATCTTGATCAGCTTGATGAAGCCGTCGCCCAGCGGTTTGAGTTTTGCGGCGAAGTCGGGCCAGACGACGCCGACGATCACGCCCAGGACGAGGGCGATGACGACCTGCCCGAACAGGGTCTTGTGGAAAGGCTTTTTCATGGTGCTCCTCGCGATCCGTATGGATGAGACCGCTTCTCGCGGTCGATTTCGTTGTAGGCCGGATCGGGCGGGGCGGGGTGGCGCCGCGGCCCTGACCGGCATCCTGTCGCGGGAGATCCGGGTAGGAGTCCGACGAGGATTGAGGTGATATATGTTTAGTAAAATGTTAGATATAACGTCAGTAATATACTAGTAAAAATTTTTTATGGTATCGACGCGAAATGTTGCCCGGAATTTGCCCTGATCCACGGGCGGTGTGAGAATCGCCCCACGATACGAGGGGGATGCGATGAACATGCCTGAGATGGAAGGGGTGCTGATGGCCGACAGGGCCTTCCTGGCCCTGCGGGAACAACTGACGAGCGGCGGCTTGCGTGCGGGCCAGTTCGTGTCGATGCCCGATCTCGTCAAGATGATCGGCATGCCGCTCGCCCCGGTCCGCGAGGCGGTCAAGCGCGCGGAGGCGGTCCGGCTCGTCCGCGTGCTTCCCAAGCGGGGGGTGGCGGTGATGGAGGCGACGCCGGCGCTGATCCGCGAGTGCTTCCATCTGCGCACGATCTTCGATCAGGAGGGCGCGCGCGAACTGGTGCGCGCGAGCGCCGCGACGGATCTGGAAGCGCTGCGGGCATCCCACCAGCGGGTGCTGGACGCCGCCCGTTCCGGCGTCACGCCGTCCCTGCAGCGCGAGGCGATGGCGGTCGACTGGTCCCTCCACGCGGCGCTCGCGGACGCGCTCGGCAACGACAGCGCGCGCGAGATCTACCTGCGCAACCGCGACCGCATCTCGGTGATCCAGCATTCGCGCCCGCTGCTGCCGGACCGCATCGTGCCGGCGATGGAGGAGCACCTCGCCATCATGGATGCGATCACCGGCGGCAGCGAGGACGATGCGGCGCGCAAGGTCAGGGACCACTTCCGCCAGACCCTGCGCTGGTGGGGCATCGTCGTCTGACAAAAAAAAGAGGCCGCGGCTGTGCGCGGCCCCAAAGTCCCGCACCCGCCTTGGCGGCGAGTGCGGGATTCGTCCCTTTTCGAGAGTCCTTGCATGCAATCCGCCCGACCCGCCACGCTGGCCATCTTCGCCCTCGTCCTCCTGTCCCTGATCTGGGGCTACAACTGGGTGGTGATGAAGGAGGTCATCCGCTACGTCGATCCCTTCGATTTTTCGGCCGTCCGCACGCTGCTGGGCGCGGCGACCCTGTTCATCGTCCTGGTGGTGCTGCGCCGGCCGATGAAGATCGGCGCGCTGCGCCAGGTGGCGCAGCTCGGCCTGCTGCAGACGGCGGCCTTCACCGCGCTGATCCAGTGGGCGCTGGTGGCCGGCGGCGCGGGCAAGACGGCGGTGCTGGTGTATACGATGCCGTTCTGGGTCGTGCCGCTGGCCTGGTGGCGGCTGGGCGAGCGGGTGGACGGCGTGCAGTGGATCTCGATCGCCATCGCCGCGGTCGGGCTGATCCTGGTGCTGGAGCCGTGGGCGATGCATGGCAGCCTCGCCAGCAACCTGCTGGCGCTCGCCGGCGGCCTCACCTGGGCGGTGGCGGCGGTCGTCGCCAAGCGCATGCGGCGCGACCACGAATTCGACCTGCTGTCCCTGACCGCCTGGCAGATGCTCTTCGGCGCGCTGGCGCTGTGCGTGCTCGCCTGGCTCCATCCCTCGCGGCCGATCGACCCCACGCCGTACTTCTTCGGCGCGCTGGCGTTCAATGCGGTGCTCGCCACCGGGCTGGCCTGGCTGCTGTGGCTGTACGTGCTGCAGCATCTGCCCACCGGCCTTGCCGGACTGTCCACGCTGGGCATACCGATGATCGGCGCGCTGGCCGGCTGGCTGGAACTCGGCGAGCGGCCGACCGCCGTCGAATTCACCGGCATGCTGCTGATCGGCGCCGCGCTGGCACTGACCAGCGTGCTCGGGCTGTGGCAGTCGCGGCGGGCCGGGCGGGCAGGGTGAGGGGCACCGCCCGGACCTATCGCCCTGCTGCCAAAAGCGGCTTCGCCGCGCCGGGTGGAAGAAACCCCCGCTGCATGGCAAAGTGGCACCCCGACCAGATTCTCCCCATGGACCGATGTTCTACGGCGTCACCGATCTCCCGACCTTCATCCTCGGCACCGTCTTCATCGTGCTGCTGCCGGGGCCGAATTCCCTCTACGTGATGTCGGCCGCCTCGCGCTGGGGCGTGGCGGTGGGCTACCGCGGCGCCTGCGGCATCTTCGTCGGCGACACGATCCTGATGCTGCTCGCCGCGACGGGCACCGCCTCGCTGCTGCGCGCCACGCCCGAACTCTTCATGGTCATCAAGTACGCCGGCGCCGCCTACCTGGGCTGGGTCGGTCTCAACCTGCTGCGGGCGGCGTGGGCCACCTGGCGCAGGAAGGCGGAGCCCGCGGCGGACGGCGCGGGCGACGCATCCCGCTATCCGGCGGTGCGCGGCGCGCCGCACCCCTTTCGCACCGCGCTGATCATCAGCCTGATGAATCCGAAGGCCATCCTGTTCTTCGTGTCCTTCTTCATCCAGTTCGTCGATCCGGGCTATGCCCATCCTGGCCTGTCGTTCCTGATCCTGGGCGCCATCGTGCAGATTTGCAGCGCGCTCTACCTGTCGGTGCTGATCTTCGCCGGCACGCGGCTGGCGGCCGGGTTCCGCCGCCATCGCCGCGTCGCCGCGGGGGCCACCGCCGGCGTGGGCGGCGTGTTCATCGGGTTTGGCGCCAAGCTGGCGACGGCGACGCTGGGATAGACGCGATACGGCCCGGCCGGGCGAACGGCGCGGGCCTCAGGCGCGCGCCTGCTCCTTGGCGCGGTACATGGCGCGGTCGGCGTGCTTGGACAGCGTCGTCACGTCGGTGCCGTCCTCCGGGTACAGGGCGATGCCGACGCTGGCCGATACCGAGACCGTGCGGCCGCCGGCTTCGAACGGCTGGCCGATGGCGTGGGCGAGCTTTTGCGCCACGCTGGCGGCGTCCTCGCGGCCGTGGACGTTGCGCAGCAGGATGACGAACTCGTCGCCGCCGATCCGCGCGGCGGTGTCCGATTCGCGGATGATGTCCAGGATGCGGCCGGCCACGCCCCTCAGCACGAGGTCGCCGGCGGCGTGGCCCAGGTTGTCGTTGATGGGCTTGAAGCGGTCGAGGTCGATGAAGAGCAGCGCGAACCGCGCGTCTTCCCGCCGCGCCGTGGCCACGGCGACGTTCACGCGGTCGTCGAACAGTGCGCGGTTGGGCAGGCCGGTGAGCGTGTCGTGCTGTGCAAGGTGTTCGAGTTCGAGGCGGCTCTCGTGGAGTTCGGCCAGTTGCTGGCGGATCTGGTTGCGCAGGCGGCCGAAGCTGCGCGCCAGGAGGCCGATCTCGTCCTGGCGCTCCAGCGGCAGCTTCGCCTTGTGGCCATCGTCGGAGAAGCGCTCCACGGCGACGCTCAGGTCGTTGATCGGGCGGGTGATCGCGCCGGCCAGCACCGCGGCGACCGGGATGCCGGCCAGGCACAGGCCCAGCACGATCTGCAGCGTGACCGAGCCCAGGGCGTCGGCCTGTTCCAGGACCGCCTGCAGCGGCTGCGCCAGGCCGAGGATCACGCGGCTTTCCTCGGTCGTCACTTCCGGCCGCAGGGCGATGAAGGCCGCCACGGTCGGCCTGCTCGCGTAGCGGCCGTCCCGCGCTTCGGTGACGACCTGCGCGCTGTAACCCTCGACCAGCGGGCGGGTATCGGGAAACTCGTCCTGCACGAGGGTGCGCCGGCCCTTGTCGAAACCGAAGGTGAGCGCGGGGTCGGGGTGGACCAGGTAGTCGCCCCGGCGGTTGGTGAGGAAGAGCTGGACGTCCTGCGGCAGATCCTTGGCGAGGAGGGCGAAGAAGCCGCCGACGTCGGCGTTGGTGACGACGACGCCGCGCGCCACGCCATGCGCGTCCATGACCGGGACCGCGTACTGGACCGCCGGCTGCCCCAGCGCCGCATGCGAGCCGCGCTCGTCGTTGATCGAGATGCGCGACATATAGACCTGGCCCGCGGCCAGCTTCAGCGTGTCGAACACATAGGGGTAGTGCCCTTTCTCCTGCAGTTCTTCGCCGGTGATGCGCAGCAGCCTGCCGCCGTCGCGGTCGAGGCGCACCCGTTCCATGCCGTCGTCGTCGGCCGCGATGAGGCGGATCTGGAAATACGCGGGATTGGTCTCCATGAACAGCCGGAACAGGGCCGCCAGTTCGTCTTCGCGCGCATGGCCGGCCCCTTGCAGCGCGGCGAGCGTGGCGGGGTGCCGCGCCAGGATCTGCAGATTGCGCACGCCTTCCTCGCGCGCCAGCACGATGCGGCGGGCGAGCACCTGGGTGGCGGTCAGCAGTTCGCCTTTCGCCGAGTCGATCAGCAGGTTGCGGCTGACGGTGTACGCATAGAAACCGGTGATGCCGGCGGCCAGCATGCCGACCACGGCCAGCAGCAGGCCGAGCTTCGCGGCGATGCCGAAATTCATGGCGCGAGTACCCGCGAGGCCCGGTCGCCGGACAGTATCCGTTCCCAAAGATGGTTGCGCCGCTCGGCATCCTCGACGGGTTCGAGCCAGGCGAGGCGGCTGTCGTCGGCGTGATGGGGCGACCGCATGCGCGTGTTGGCGAGGCCGTGGCGCGCGGTCAGCACCTCCGACGGGCCGGCCTCGAGCAGGTAGTCGATCCAGGCGGCGGCCAGCGTCCTGTCGCGGGCGCCGCGGGTGACGACCCAGCAGTCGAGCCAGGTCAGCGCGCCTTCGTCCGGGAGCACGTAGCCCACGTCGGCACCGGCCGCGCGCAGCAGCTGGAGCTGCTGGGGGCCGTAGTTGGCGAACAGCAGCGCGGCCCGCCGGCTCACGAACAGCTCGGCCGATTCCTCGGGCTGGCTGTAGAAGGTGAGCACGTTCCGGCGCAGGGCGATCAGCGCATCCACCGCGGCGGGCCATTCTCCTTCATCCAGCCTGAAGGGCGAGCGGGCACCGATCTTCTGCGCCGCCAGCGCAAAGTTGTGCGCGCCGCTGCGGTAGGCGAGCACCTTGCCCTTGTAGCGCGGGTCCCACAGCGCGGCGATGGTGGCGGGCGGCTTGTCTACCTGCCTGCGATCGTAGATCAGCCCCATGGCCGCGTAAGTGTAGGGGATGGCGTACGCCTTGCCGTCGTGCATCACGCCGGGAAGGGCGGCGAGGTCGCGAAAGCGCGGCAGTTGCGCCGCACGGTTGTGGATGGCGTCGGCATCGATCGGCACCACCAGGCCGCTGGCGATGTAGCGCTGCAGTTCCGCGGTGTTGACCGCGAACACGTCGAAGTCCGCGCCCTGCCGGAGGCTGACCCTCTGCCACAGGACTTCGTCCGAATCGATCAGGGTGACCTCGACCCTCGCCCCGGTGCGCTGCTCGAAGGCCCGGACCACGTCGACGTCGGCATATCCCGGCCAGGCAAGCACGCGCAGCGTCTCTTCCGCCGCAGCCGCTCCGCAAAGGAGGACGGCCAGCAGGAAGGCGAACAGGTAGCGATGGTGGAGGGGCCTGGGCATCGATCGGATCCGGCCGACAAACGAACGCGCCGAGTTTATCGCAGGCGTGGCGCGGCAGGCGGCCGCCGGCATGGGCACCGACAAGGAAATCACGGTCGGGCCGCCGGCGCCTGTTCCGGCCCGGATTTTTCTTTCCATGGAAAGAAATAGAACATAAAATACCGGTAGAAAAGGAGGTGCCCATGACTGCCATTGCCAGACCTGCCGCGAGCCCGGCCGACGCGGCGGCGGTGTTGACCAAGGCCGTCGCACGCGCGGCCGAGCGGCTGGAAGTGTCGCGTTCCCTGCTGGCGCGGGTGCTGGGCGTCAGTCCGGCCACGGTCACGCGCCTGTACGCCGGCCGCTACCGGCTCGAGCAGGAGCGCAAGGAGTGGGAGTTCGGCCTGCTGTTCGTGCGCCTGTTCCGCTCGCTCGACTCCATCGTCGGCGACGAGCGCACCGCGCGGCAGTGGCTCAACAGCGACAACCGCGCGCTCAACGGGCGCCCGGTGGAACTCATCCGCAGCGCCGAGGGCCTGGTCCGTGTCGTTCAATACCTGGACGCCGCCCGCGGTCTCGTCTGAGGCGCGGCCGTGGGCCGCGGCCGCGTGGCGCGTCGTCGAGGCGCAGCACACCGCATCGACGATGAAGATCGTCGACGATGCGGCCGAGCAGGACGTGCTCGAGGCGCTGCTCGAGACGAGCAAGCCACCGCGCCCGCCGCTTGCCGCGGACCTCGACTACCTCCTGGCCACCCCGTTCCGCTACGACCCGCGGCGCGGCGGCTCGCGCTTTCGCGCGGCCACCGACCCCGGCGTGTTCTACGGCGCGGAGCAGGTGCGCACCGCCTGCGCCGAACTGGGCTACTGGCGCTGGCGCTTCCTGCGCGACGCGGTGGACCTGCCGCGCCTGGAGCCGGTCGCCCACACCGCCTTCCGCACGCGCCTGTCGGCGCTGGCCGTGGACCTGCGGCAGCCGCCCTTCGCGCAGGACGCCGGGCGCTGGACGGACCCGGCCGACTACGGCGCCACCCAGGCATTCGCTCGCGTGGCGCGCGATGCGGAAGTGGAGGCCATCGTCTACCGCTCGGTGAGGGACCCGGAACCGGCGTGGTGCGTCGCCGTGCTGACGCCGGCGGCCTTCGCCCAGCCACGGCCGGACCCCGTCACGCAGACGTGGTGGCTGGCCGTGCAGCAGGACGGCGTGGTGTGGCGGCGCGAGGGCGCGTCGCTGATCTTCGACGCCGCGCCCTGGGCCGCCGCGGCGTAGCAGGCGCTGTGGGCGACCCCACGAAGAAAGGTGTTGCAGCCGCCGGGAGCACGAGGCACGGCAGGTCTGGTGGCGGGGGATGCGTGGAGCGGGCGAGGACTGTCCGAGCCCCGAGCGCAGCGAGGGCGAGTTCCGCAGCCCGCGGAACGCATCCCCCGCCACCAGACCGGATTCGAGAGACACGGAGCCGGCGGAGACTCCCCAAAGGCCCCGGCCAACGAGCCCGACTTCCGCAGCCCGAGAAACACATCCCCCGCCACCAGACCGGATTCGAGAGACACGGAGCCGGCGGAGACTCCCCAAAGGCCCCGGCCAGCGAGCCCGACTTCCGCAGCCCGAGAAACACATCCCCCGCCACCACACCGGATTCAGGGCACTCGCCCCGCAGTCCGCCTCGGCGCGGCCCCCGATGGCGCGGCGGCTATCTGCTATCTTCCGGCCATGCAGCCCATCATCTCCATCTCCGGTCTTTCCAAGACCTATGCCACCGGCTTCACCGCGCTGAAGCGGGTGGACCTGGACATCCGCAGCGGCGAGATCTTCGCCCTGCTCGGCCCCAACGGCGCCGGCAAGACGACGCTGATCAGCATCATCTGCGGCCTCGTCAACCCGAGCGGCGGGCGGGTGACGGTGGGCGGGCACGACATCGTGCGCGACTACCGCGCGGCCCGCGCCATGATCGGCCTGGTGCCGCAGGAACTGACCACCGATGCGTTCGAGACCGTGTGGAACACCGTGAGCTTCAGCCGCGGCCTGTTCGGCAAGCCGCCGCATCCGGCCCACATCGAACGCTTGCTGAAGGATCTGTCGCTGTGGGCCAGGAAGGACAGCAAGCTGCTGACGCTGTCGGGCGGCATGAAGCGCAGGGTGCTGATCGCCAAGGCGCTGTCCCACGAACCCCAGGTCCTGTTCCTCGACGAGCCCACCGCGGGCGTGGACGTCGAACTGCGGCGGGACATGTGGCAACTGGTGCGGCGGCTGCGCGAAACCGGCGTCACCGTCATCCTCACCACCCACTACATCGAGGAGGCGGAAGAAATGGCCGACCGCGTCGGCGTGATCCGCAAGGGCGAACTGATCCTGGTCGAGGACAAGGCGGCGCTGATGCGCAAGCTCGGCGGCAAGCAACTGACGCTGCAACTGCAGGCGCCGCTGGCGGCGATTCCGCCGCTCCTGGCGCGCTACGGCCTGGCGCTGGAGAAAGGCGGCGCCGAACTGGTGTACCACTACGAGGCCGACAGCGAAGACACCGCCATCGCCGACCTGCTGCGGGACCTCGGCGCGGCCGGCATCGGCTTTGCCGACCTGCACACCACGCAGCGCTCGCTGGAGGACATCTTCGTGAGCCTGGTGGCCGAACGCGACATGCCCGACGAGGAGGCGGCACGATGAATCTGCATGCAGTCCGCGCGATCTATTTCTTCGAGATGGCGCGCACCCGGCGCACCCTGCTGCAGAGCGTGCTGGCGCCGGTGATCACCACCTCGCTGTATTTCGTCGTCTTTGGCTCGGCGATCGGCGCGCGCATCCCGGAAGTGGACGGGGTGAGCTACGGCGCCTTCATCGTGCCGGGGCTGGTCATGCTCAACCTGCTCACGCAGAGCGTGTCGAACGCCTCGTTCGGCATCTTCTTCCCGAAGTTCTCGCGCACCATCTACGAACTGCTGTCGGCGCCGGTGTCGCACTTCGAGATCGTGCTGAGCTACGTGGGCGCGGCGGCGACCAAGTCCATCCTGCTCAGCGCCATCATCCTCGCCACCGCGAGCGCCTTCGTGCCGCTGCGCATCGAGCACCCGCTGTGGATGGCGGGCTTTCTGCTGCTGACCGCGATCAGCTTCAGCCTGCTCGGCTTCATCCTCGGCATCTGGGCGGACAACTTCGAAAAGCTGCAACTGGTGCCGCTGCTCATCATCACGCCGCTGACCTTCCTCGGCGGCAGCTTCTACTCCATCGACATGCTGCCGCCGCTGTGGCGGACGGTGACGCTCTTCAATCCGGTGGTGTACCTGGTGAGCGGCTTTCGCTGGAGCTTCTACGGCAGCGCCGACGTGGCGGTGGGCGTCAGCCTGGGCATGTCGCTGCTCTTCCTGGCGCTGTTCGTGGCGATCGTCACCTGGATGTTCAGGACGGGCTACCGGCTGAAGCCCTGACGCTCTTTTCGACGCCCGCCGTCTACTCGCTTGCGGCGATCACGCCGGGCGTTTCGAGCAGGATTTCGTCGCAGTTGTGCCCGGGCCCTGATCGATCGACGACGAGGAAGTCGCAGACGCCGTCGAGGGCGAGCAGGGGGTGGTGCCAGACGCCGGTGGCGTAGTTGACGCCCTGGTCGCCACGGGCGAGGAAGACGCGCAGCGCCTCGGCGCGGGGCGGCGCGCCGGCGGGGGCGACGACGACGAGATAGGGCCTGCCGGACAGGGGGATGAACGCCTGGGAAGCGAGCGGGTGGCGCTCCATCATCTGCACGGTGAAGGGCAGGGCGCGGGGCTGTCCGCGGAAGATGGAGACGATGACGCGGCCGTCGGGTCCGGGCTTGATGCGGGCGAGGTCGTGGTAGCGCTCGGTGTTGCCGGCGTTGATGGTGAAGTGGCTGGCGTCGTCGCTGGCCTCGATGACCTCGCCGTAGGGGGCGAAGGTCTCGCGGGCGAGCGGCCGGACCTCGAGCGGGAGGAAGGTGTCGGCGGGCATGGCGGGCTCTGTCGTGTCGGTTGGGCGGCGTGTGCCGGCGCGGGCCGCGGCGGAAGGCTGCGCCGCGGCCCGCGCCGGACTCTTACCTGGCCTGGACCTTGCCCCACAGGCGCAGGCGCGAGACGCCGCCGTCGGGGAAGATGTTGAAGCGGATGTGGGTGAGGGTCCCGAGCGCGGCGATCTCGCCGGTGAAGGTGTGGACGGCATCCATCTGGAGCTTCTGCTCGGGCAGCAGGGTCTGCCAGAACATGGACTGGGTGGTGATGGAGCGGTCGGTGCCGCCGGTGACATGGGCGGCCTGCACCGAGCAGCGGTCGGGGTAGTTGCCCTTGAAGAAGGCGGTATCGACTTCGATCCTGTCGACGGTGCCGGGGGCGCCCAGCTCGATCACGCACCAGTCGTTGCCGGGCTCGCGGCGTCGGCGGGTCTCCCAGCCGTCGCCCATGTCCAGGCCGCGGCCGGGCAGCAGCAGGGCGGAGGCGGCAGAGCCGAAGCTGGCGTCGTTCCAGGCCACGGCACGGCCGCCGTTCTCCATGGCGATGAGATCGACGAGTTCGCCGGCGGCGGCCTGGGCGGCCAGCGTGCCGACGGGGCGGCCATAGACGCGCAGGCGGGCGATGCCGCCGTCGGGGAAGATGTTGACGCGCAGGTGGGTCCAGGCGGCGTCGCTGGCGCACTCGAGCAGGTGATGGCTGTCGGGGCCGAGCGCGGTGGCGGGGAGGATCTCGGTCCAGGCGGCGGCCTGGAGGGCCTGGACGTCGTCGGCGTCGGAGACGGTGGCCTCGATGGAGACGGCGGGCGGATAGTTGCCGGTGAAGTGGCTGGTATCGACGTCGAAGCCGCGGATGACGCCCTTGACGCCGAGCCTGACAAGCGCCCAGTCATGTCCGGCGGTGCGCTTGCGGCGGGACTCCCAGCCGTCCATCCACTTGCCGTTGGTGTCGAACCTGCCGGGGACGAACTGTGCGGGTTCGGGGTCGAGCATGCGGGCGACGTCGGCGAAGAAGTCGTCGGAGGCGAAGAGGGCGCGTGCGCCCAGGCGGGGGTTGGCGAGGTCGACCGAGCGCAGGGCCCAGTCGGGCAGGTCGGCGGGCGGGGCGAACACGGGGGCGCCGGGAGTGTGGCTGGCCATGGGATTCTCCTTTGGTTCAGTGGATCGGGCCGGGCGCGGGGGCGGCGCGGCCGGCCCCGGCAGCAGGCTCATCGGGGGTCGTACGGGTGGTGCTCCATCCAGTGGCGCGCGATGTCGACGCGCCGGCACACCCAGACGCGGTCGTGCTTCCCGATGTGGTCGAGGAAGCGCTGCAGCGCGCGGAAGCGCCCCGGCCGGCCGAGCAGGCGGCAGTGCATGCCGACGCTCATCATCGCCGGGCGCTCCTCGCCCTCGGCATACATCACGTCGAAGGCATCGCGCAGGTACGCGAAGAACTCGTCGCCGTGCGAAAAGCCCTGCGGCAGCGCGAAGCGCATGTCGTTGGCGTCCAGCGTGTAGGGCACCACCAGGTGCGGCACGGTGCTGCCGTCGCTCTTTTGCACCTCGGTCCAGAACGGCAGGTCGTCGCCGTAGTAGTCCGAGTCGTACAGGAAGCCGCCATGGTCGGCCACCAGGCGCCGGGTGTTGGGCGAGTCGCGGCCGGTGTACCAGCCCAGGGGGCGCTCGCCGGTGAGCCGCTCGATGATCTGCATGCCGATCCTCATGTGCTCGCGCTCGATCTCTTCGGGCGTGTCCTGGTAGTGGAGCCAGCGCCAGCCGTGGCAGGCGATCTCGTGGCCGAGTTCCTTGAAGGCGGCGGTGGCCTCGGGGTGGCGTTCGAGCGCCATGGAGACGCCGAAGATGGTCATCGGCAGGCCGCGGCGCTCGAACTCGCGCAGGAAGCGCCACACGCCCACGCGCGAGCCGTACTCGTAGATGCCCTCCATCGACAGATGGCGGCCGGGGTAGCTGGCGGGGTTGAACAGTTCGGACAGGAACTGCTCGCTGCCGGCGTCGCCGTGCAGCACGCAGTTCTCGCCGCCCTCCTCGTAGTTGAGCACGAACTGCACCGCGACGCGGGCGCGGCCGGGCCAGTCGGCGTGCGGCGGATTGCGGCCGTAGCCCACCAGGTCGCGCGGATAGGACGGAGTCGGGTTCATCGGATGAGTCCTCGAAAGTAATCCCGCGCATCCGGCGCGGACGTATCGGGCCGCCGTCAGCCCTGCGCGCCGAACATCGCATCCAGCCGGAAGCGGGCGATCTTGCCGATCTCGCGCAGGCAGGCGCTGAACTCGGTATCGCGGTCGTTGGCCAGGCGCGCCTCGACCGCATCCATGATCTGATGGCGGGTCAGGCCCTTGACCGCGATCACGAAGGGAAAGCCGAAGCGCGCGCGGTAGTCCTCGTTGAGCCGGCGCAGGCGCTGCAGTTCTTCCTTGCTGCACTGGTCCAGGCCGGCGCCGCGCTGCTCGCCGGTGGAAGCCTCGGTGAGCTTGCCGCGTTCGGCCTCCTTGCCGGCGAGTTCCGGGTGGGCGCAGATCAGGCCGAGCTGCTCGTTCTTGCACGCCGTATCGACGATGAGGCACATCGCGGCATGCAGGGCCTCGATGCTGCGGAACGGCCCCGAACTCCAGGCGCGCTCGGCAACCCAGGGCGAATGCTCGAAGATGCCGTCGAGGCGGGCGGCGAAGCCGGCCTGCGGCAGGCGCGAAAGCTCGGCCAGGGCGGCCCCGGTGCGGTCGGGGGTGGCGGTGTTCTGTGTCATGGGTGTCTCTTCCAGCCGGGTCTCGTGTGCGTTTCAGTCGTTGACGCGGGCGCCCTGGGCGTACCAGATGGCGATGGTCTCGCGCTCCTCGTCGGTGATCCGGGTCAGGTTGCCCAGGGGCATGTAGCCGCTGGCGACCGTCTCGGCGATCTTCGCGGCGTGCTGGGCGATCTGCCCGGGCGTTTCCAGCATCACGCCCTTGGGCGCCTGGGCGAAGCCTTCCTGCTTCGGCTGGGCGGCATGGCAAGAGACGCAGCGCTGGTCGATGGTGTGCCTGAGCGTGGCGAAGCTGACCTTCTCGCCGCCGGCATCCACCTGCCTGGGGGCCATGAAGCCGGCCAGCACGGCGATCAGCGCGACGCCGCCCGCCGGCAGCCACCACTTGACCTGGCCGCGGTGGCGCAGCACGAAGAACTGGCGGATCAGCACGCCGGCCAGCATCAGCACGCCCAGGATCAGCCAGCCCTGCTTGTTGGCGTAGGTCATCGGGTAGTGGTTGCTGATCATGATGAACAGCACCGGCAGCGTGAAGTAGGTGTTGTGCACCGAGCGCTGCTTGCCGATGATGCCGGGCATCGGATCGACGTCCTCGCCCCTGCGGATCTGCTCGACCATCCTCCGCTGGCCGGGGATGATGTGGAAGAAGACGTTCGCCGCCATCATCGTGCCGAGCATCGCGCCGACGTGGATGTAGGCGCCGCGGGCGGAGAACACCTGGTGCAGCAGGTAGTTGGCCGCCATCACGAACACGAACACGATCGCCGCGAGCAGGCCGTCCCTGCCGATCATGTTGCGGCACAGGATGTCGTAGACCACCCAGCCGCTGGCCAGGAAGGCGATCGAGATGCCGACGGCGGCGGCCGGCGACAGCGCCATCACGCTGCCGTCGATCAGATAGCTCGAGGCGCCGATCCAGTAGATGAGGGCCAGCATGCCCATGCCGGACAGCCAGGTGGTGTAGGCCTCCCACTTCGACCAGTGCAGGTCCTGGGCGAGCGGTTCGCCCTTCGGGCCGGTGAGGTATTTCTGGCTGTGGTAGAAACCGCCGCCATGCACCGCCCACAGTTCGCCGAACGCGCCGCGCGCCGCGTCTTCCGGCTTCTTCGGCGGCTTCAGCGAGTTGTCCAGCATCACGAAGTAGAAGGACGCGCCGATCCAGGCGATGCCCGTGATCAGGTGCAGCCAGCGGACCAGCAGGTTGGCCCAGTCGAGCAGATAGGTTTCCATGTTCTCGTCTCGCTATCCGGACCGGGCTCAACTGCCGCGGTAGGTGGAATAGCTCCACGGCGACACCAGCAGCGGGACGTGGTAGTGCTGGCCGGCATCGGCGATGCCGAAGCGCAGCGCGACCTCATCGACGAACGGCGGCTCGGGCAGCGCCTGTCCCTGGGCGCGGAAATAGTCGCCGGCGGCGAAGAGGATCTCGTACCTGCCGGCTTCCAGCGCGGCGCCCTCGAGCAGCGGCCCGTCGCAGCGTCCGTCATGGTTGGTCACGGCGCGGGCGACTTCACGGCGCCCGCCGTCCAGGCGATACACCGTCACTGCGATGCCGGCGCCGGGCGTGCCCCTGGCGGTGTCGAGTACGTGGGTGGTGAGGCGTCCCATGCTGCTGTCTCCTTGTCGTATCCGGGTGTGCGGGATCATGCGAGGCGCAGTGTAAGCCTGCGGCGTGTTATGAAAATGGATATGGTTTTATAAGTAATATATGCAATTTCATATTTTGAAGAGCCGCCCGGGGCAGACACTGCGTGCTGCGCAGGCAGGCCGGAGCGGCCCGCACGCGCCATGACGGGAACGACGGGAAGAGGAGACGGAAAATGACCGCGAGACGCATCGACGATCCGCTGGATACCTACCTGCTGCGCGTCTTCGTGCTGCTGATCACCGAGCGCAGCGTGTCGCGCACCGCGCTGCGGCTGAACCAGTCGCAACCGGCCATCAGCGCCGCGCTCAAGCGGCTGCGCGAAATCCTGGGCGACCCGCTGCTGGTGCGCGAGAAGGGCGGCATGGTCCCCACCGAACGCGCGCTGGCGCTGCTGTCGCATGCCAAGGGGGCGCTGGCCGAGATCGACCGCATGACCGATGCGCCGGAATCGTTCGAACCGCAAAGCACGCGGCACGAATTCCGCATCGGCTCGCCGGACTACCTCGCGCCGGTGTTCGTCGCCGCGGTGGCGGAGCGCTTCCGCCGCGAAGCGCCGCACGCCAGGCTGACCCTGCATTCGCTGGGGCCGAACTTCGATTTCGAGCGCTCGCTGGCCGAAGGGGATCTCGACGTGGTGATCGGCAACTGGCCGGAGCCGCCGCATCGCATGCACCTGTCGATGCTGCTGGAAGACGAGATCGTCTGCCTCGTCGCGGCCACCCACCCGGCCGCGCGCAAGGGCATGAGCCTGACCGACTTCCAGCGCGCGGTGCATGTCGTCCCCATGCCGTACTCGATCAGCCAGCGCGGGGTGATCGACGGCGTGCTCGCCTCCATGCGCATCAACCGCGACGAGCGGGTGGTGGTGCAGTCCTTCACCGCCGCCCCCTACCTGCTGCAGAACACCGATCTGGTATTCACCACGACGCGCCATTTCGCGCAGTTCTACGCCGACCTGCTGCCGCTGGCGATCATTCCGTCGCCGATCGCGTTTCCGCCGATGCGCTTCTACCAGCTCTGGCACGAACGCAACCACCAGTCCCCCGGCCACCGCTGGCTGCGGCGGATGCTGTCGGAGTGTGGCCGCCGCATCGTCACCCAGCCGCTGCAGGCCGCAGCGAAGCCGGCGTGAGCGGCCCGGCGCAGGGAACGGGCGAGGGCCTCGCCGCCCGCCCGGCGGATGGAGCGCTCAGCGATCGATCGGCACCAGCATCACCGGGATGTCGGCCTTCATCGTGACCTTGTGGGCGATCGAGCCCAGCAGCAGTTCGCCCAGCGTGCTGTGGCCGCGCGAGCCCATGACGATGACGTCGGCGAGCACGTGCTTGGCGACGTCGAGGATGCGGCGCGACGGCTCGCCCTCGAGCGCGCGCACGCTGGCCAGCACGCCCATCACGTCGAGGTCCGGATGGGTCTCGGCGAACACCTCGATGCGCTGGCGCAGCAGCGCCTCCGCCTTCTTGTGCCCGGCCAGCTTGATCTCGTCCATCTTCTCTTCGCTGATGAACTCCTCGTAGGGCAGGCCGGTGGACGGCAGGGTGACGGTCACCGCATGCAGCTTGGCGCCGAACTTCCTGGCCAGCCCGACCGCATGCAGGAATACGGCGGGCGAGCGCGGGGTCAGATCGGAGGCGTACAGGATCGACTTGATTTCGTAGCTCATGCTTTCCACTCCTCGGGGCGACGTCTCGTTCAGGCGGCCGCCGCCGGTCCGATACGTCCGTCGATACCCGGGTGCAGCCTCGCGGCCAAGTGTAGAAGCGGGGCGCCGGGGAAAGAGGGGGCGACGCTTATAGCCTGCATACGAAATGGCTGATGGACCGCAACCTCATCCCCATTCTGGCCGGATGAAGGGCCGCAGTCAGGCCAGGTATTCGTGCTGGAAGATGCACATCCGGATCACGTCGCGGTACTGGCCGTTGATGAAGAACTCATGCCTGAGTTCGGCCTCGATCTGGAAACCCTGCTTCTCGTAGATATGCAGGGCCTTGTGGTTTTCCTTGTCGACGATCAGGCAGAGCTTGTACAGGTTGAGGACGCTGAACCCGTACTCCATCGCCAGTCGCGTTGCCCGCGACGCAATGCCCTTGCCCTGGTGCTCGGGCGCGACGATGATCTGGAACTCCCCGCGACGGTGAATGTGGTCGATCTCGACCAGTTCGACCAATCCGGCTTTGACGCCATCGGCTTCCACCACGAAGCGGCGCTCGCGCTGGTCGTGGATATTCTCGTCATAGAGGATGGTCAGCTCGGTCAAGGTCTCGTAAGGCTCCTCGAACCAGTAGCGCATGACGAGCGCGTTGTTGTCCAGTTGATGCACGAAGTGCAGGTCGTCCCGTTCCAGCGGGCGAAGTTTGATGCCGGTTTCCGTAGCCATGATGACTTCTCATCGGTGTTGCACGCCGTCAGGCCGCGCGCCACTTCGCGCGCCGGCACGATCGGATACTTGGTTTTCTCGCAGAAAATGGATAGCGGGATCCATGCCGTTTGCAGCCATCACGCCAGCTTGAGAATCGACATGCCCAGCACGATGGAAACGATTCCGGCCCAGCCGAGCGGAGTGAGCTTCTGCCTGAACAGCATGAGCCCGGCCACCGCGGTCAGCAGAATGCCCGTGCCGCCCCATAGCGCGTAGGCGATCGACAGGTCGATGCCCTTGACGGCCTGGGACAAGGCGGTGAACGACGCCAGGATGCAGAAAATTCCCAGCGAGCCGATCAGACGCTTGCGGAAGCCGTCCGAATATTTGATGAAGATATTGGCCGTCACTTCCAGCGCAATGGCAATCGCCATGAAGGCGTAATGAACGGATTCAGCGTTTTGCATGATTCAGTTCTCCGATGTCCTGGGTGCGCCGAGATTGACCATGACGACACCGGCCATCAGGACGGCCATGCCCAGCAGCTTGTACAGGCCCAGGCTCTCGCCAAAAAAACGAAAGCCGATGAAGGCGATGCAGGTCAGGCCGAGCGTTTCCCAGGTGGCGTAAGTCAGGGCCATCGGCAGATCCTTGACCGCTATCGCCAGGAAATAGAACGACAGGCCGATCATGGCGTACATGAAGATAAAGGCGGCGGCAGAGCCCGAGTCCGACACGAGTTTCATGACGGTCACGCCGGCGACCTCCGCGGCAATGGCCGCGAGCAGGAATAGCCAGGGGCGAAGTCTCATTGTTTTTCTCCGTTGAATTGCTTGAAACAGCGCCATTGTCTTTCTGAATTCCGGATTCAAAAAGATGAGGTCCATCTGCTTCGTCGATAGAATGGCCTGATGCAATGGAATCTCGACCAGTTGCGCCAGTTCGTCGCCACCGCCGAGCACGGCTCGATCAGCGCCGCGGCGCGCCATCTGGGCAAGGCGCAGTCCGCCGTCAGCACCGCCATCGGTTTGTTGGAAGCCGATCTTGGCGTGGAGCTGTTCGACCGCAGCAAGCACCGGGCCACCCTGTCCGACGCAGGCCAGTTGCTGCTGCTGGAGGCGCAGGAACTGCTGCGGCAGGCGCAGTCGCTGCAGCAGCGGGCGCTATCGCTGGCGACAGGCGGCGAGGCCAGGCTGGCGCTGGCGTTCGACGAGGCGCTGCCCTATGCGGCGATCGGCCACCTGGTGCGCGAGATTGCCGGGCGCTTCCCCCACATGGAACTGGTACTGTTCAACGGCACGGCCACCGAGGTCGCGGGATACGTGAAACAGGAGCGTGCCGATGTCGCTTTCCATTTCGATCGGGGGCCGCTGCGCGACTGTTTCGACCAGCGCCACATCGGCTCGCTACC
This sequence comes from Thauera sp. K11, assembly GCF_002354895.1. Lineage (NCBI taxonomy): Bacteria > Pseudomonadati > Pseudomonadota > Betaproteobacteria > Rhodocyclales > Zoogloeaceae > Thauera > Thauera sinica. Next base: position 2,241,705 of record NZ_CP023439.1, on the reverse strand, counting down.
GCAAGGCGTGTTCGTGGCCAGCGGCCATCCGCTGCTGGACAAGCAGCCCGTCGCGCGCAAGGACCTGGCCCGCTACCGGCAGTTGCTGATGCACGCCGAGGACGTGCAGGCCATCGCCTACAGCCCCAAGGTGTGGCGCTCGGACAGCTTCTACACCATCGCCGAGATGGTGGCCGACGACCTGGGCTGGGCGATCCTGCCCGTCAACATCGCAAAGTACGAAAGCTATCCTAAGCCGCTGCAGCAGGTGATCTGTCCATCGCTGGCGCTGCCGCCGCTGCCGGTGCGCATGCTCTGGTGCCAGGGGCGGCAGCTCGGCCCGACCGCGGAGTGGATCGCCAGCCGGTTTGCCGAGTTGCTGAAGCATTCGGCATGAGGGAGGCTCTTTCGCTGCCGCTGCCCGGCTTCATCCTCGGCACGCGTTGCGATCTGCATCGGGTATCCATCGACTTCATCTGCATCGTTGTGGGGACATAACGGACATTTCCCATCCCCCGGATACCGCGACACGGCAGGGCTGGCGGCGGGGGATGCGTGGAGCGGGCGAGGACTGTCCGAGCCCCGAGCGCAGCGAGGGCGAGTTCCGCAGCCCGCGGAACGCATCCCCCGCCGCCAGACCGGATTCGAGAGACACGCCGAACGGGCGAAGACCGCTCAATCCCCGGACAAAGCGAGCCCGGGTTCCGCACGCATCCCCGCCACCAGCACGCATGCGATCGCCCCGCAGCTCCGGCCGGGCACGCGCGGCGCGTTCCGGCTCATCCCGCCGCCTTGGCCTGATGGCGGCCCAGCGTCTGCGAGGGCGTTTCGCCGAAGAGCTTGCGGTACTCGATCGAGAAGCGGCCGAGGTGGGTGAAACCCCAGTCCATGGCGATGGACGAAACGTTGCCGCTGCCGCGGTCGGTGATGAGCGCGCGGCGCACCTGTTCGAGGCGGAACTTCTTCAGGTAGGCCATGGGCGACATGCCGCAATACTGCCTGAAGCCCTCGAACAGCTTGTAGCGCGACACCCCGGCCACCACCTCGATGTCTTCCAGCGCGAGGTCTTCGCGCGCCTGGGCGTGGATGAAGTCCCGCGCCCGGAGCAGGTAGTGGGGCAGCTTGATCCCGAGCGCCCGTTCAAGCTCCGCAGAATAGTTGCTGGGCTGCGACAGGATCAGGCCCTTGATCAGCGCCTTCTCGAGGTCGCTCGAAAAGACGGCGTTGCCGTAGAGATCGGCGGCCGAACTCTCGAGTTCGCCGATCATGTGGCGCACCATGCGCCACCACGACGCCTGCCGGCCATTGGCCGCATCCATGCCGGGCTCGAACACCAGCGGCTTGTCGACCGGATGCTGCAGCAGTTCCTCCAGCACCTGGCGCACCGCCGGCCGCGGAATGGCGACCAGCATCTTGCGGCAGTTGCCGGCGATGGTGAGTTCCTGCCTGGCGTCGGGCGACACGATCACCCCCGTGTCGTGGTCCGAGACCAGCAGTTCGCCGCGCACCGACAGTTCCTGCTGGCCCGACACCGGCAGGCTGACGCTGTAGCAGTTCAGCGGCGTCTCGGTATCGATGCCGACGGTGACGTCGGTGCCGTACTCGATGAAGCCCATCGTCGTCGACATCGACTTCAGCACGTTGCCCGAGTGCTGGAACTGCAACTGGCCGGGCGAACTCACCTTGAGCCAGTGCGGACCGCAGATGGCGGCCATCCACGAGCGCGCGCCGTCCGGGTCGCGGCGGACGACGCGGATGTCGGGCGTGTCGGTGGATTCGGGGGGGAGGGGAACGATGTGTCTCGGCATCGTGACGGCTGTCCAATCAGGTTCTTATCGGCCGGAATTGCCTCGTACGAGTGAGTCTGCTGCCCACTTCGTTGTAAATCATAGCTTTTTGGCCCGGCAGTGCAATCGGTTCCGGCCGCCGGCCCAAGGCGATCGCACACAAGGTCCCGCAACCGCCCCGATGGCGCGACGCGGCAGGTCTGGCGGCGGGGGATGCGTGGAGCGGGCGAGGACTGTCCGAGCACCGAGCGCAGCGAGGGCGAGTTCCGCAGCCCGCGGAACGCATCCCCCGCCGCCAGACCGGATTCAGGGCCGCCACGCGATCGCTCCCGGCCGGCGGCCCGGCCTTTTCCCGCGCCCGGAAAATGTGGACAGAAATGGCCGACTCTCCGGATAGAGCGCGCCCCGCATCCGGCGTGTAATTGTGCCCGCAGCACACCTGACATGAGGGGACACACCATGGAAACTCAACTCAATACCAAGCGCACCGACGCGGAGTGGCGGGAATACGTCAAGAACTCGTTCGACTTCCGGCCCGCCGACGGCGTCTACCGCATCGCCCGCCAGATCTTCACCGAGCCCGAACTGTTCGATCTCGAGATGGAGATGATCTTCGAGAAGAACTGGATCTACGCCTGCCACGAAAGCGAGATCCCCAACCCGAACGACTACGTGACGATGGTCGCCGGCCGCCAGCCGATGATCATCAACCGCGACGCCACCGGCCAGCTCAATGCGCTGATCAACGCCTGCCAGCACCGCGGCGTCACGCTGGTCCGCACCACCAAGGGCAAGGCTTCGACCTTCACCTGTTCCTTCCACGCCTGGACCTACAAGAGCGACGGCCGCCTGCTGAAGGTGAAGGCGCCGTCCGAATACGTCGAAGACTTCGACCTCGGCAAGCACAACCTCAAGAAGGCCCGCATCCAGAGCTACAAGGGCTTCGTGTTCATCAACCTCGACGCCGAGGGCACCGAGACGCTCGAAGACTACCTGGGCGACACCAAGGTCTTCCTCGACATGATGGTCGCGCAGTCGCCCACCGGCGAACTCGAAGTGCTGCCGGGCCGCTCGCAATACACCTTCGACGGCAACTGGAAGCTGCAGTGCGAGAACGGCCTGGACGGCTACCACGTCAGCACGGTGCACTACAACTACGTGGCCACCGTCAAGCACCGCCACGAAGTCAACGCGCAAAAGGGCAGCAAGGTGGAGGACACGCTCGACTACAGCAAGCTCGGCGCGGGCGATGCGGAGACCGACGACGGCTTCTTCTCCTTCCCCAACGGCCACAGCCTGCTGTTCAGCGACATGCCCAACCCCGCCGTGCGCCCCGGCTACGCCACGATCATGCCGCGGCTGGTGGAGGAATACGGCCAGGCCAAGGCCGAGTGGATGATGCACCGGCTGCGCAACCTCAACATCTACCCGAGCCTGTTCTTCATGGACCAGATCAGCTCGCAACTGCGCGTCATCCGTCCGGTGGCCTGGAACAAGACCGAGATCCACAGCTACTGCATCGGCGTGAAGGGCGAATCCGACAAGGACCGCGAAAGCCGCATCCGCCAGTTCGAGGACTTCTTCAACGTGTCGGGCATGGGCACGCCGGACGACCTCGTCGAATTCCGCGAAGCGCAGCGCGGCTTCCAGGCGCGGCTCGAGCCCTGGAGCGACATCTCGCGCGGCCACCACAAGTGGGTGGAAGGCGAGACGCCCAACAGCAAGGCCATCGGCATCGAGCCGGTGCTGACCGGCACCGAATTCACGCAGGAAGGGCTCTACGTGAACCAGCACGGCGCCTGGCAGCGCTTCATGCTCAAGGGTCTCGACAAGAAACTGCAGATGGCCGAAGAGGAGTAAGCAGATGAACCAGAACATCCAACATGCCGTCGAGCAGTTCCTGTACCGCAACGCCGAACTGTGCGACGCCCAGGAGTGGGATGCCTACCTCGAGATGTTCGACGAGGAAAGCGAGTTCCACGTCCCGCAGTGGTCGTCGGAGCACGAATACACGGCCGACCCCAAGCGCAGCATGTCGCTGATCTACTACGCCAACCGCTCGGGCCTGGAAGACCGCGTGTATCGCATCCGCACCGGCAAGTCCGCCGCCTGCACCCCGATGCCGCGCACCCAGCACATCATCGGCAACGTGCGCGTCGCACCGCTGGCCGGCGGCGCCGACGGCGAGCTGGAAGTCAAGGCCAACTGGTCGACGAACTACTACCGCTTTGCGGTGGCGGGCCACTTCTTCGGCTACGCGACCTACCACCTGAAGCCCGCGGGCGAAAGCTGGAAGATCACCCGCAAGCACGTGGTGCTGCTCAACGACACCATCAACGCCGTGCTGGACTTCTACCACCTGTGATCGCGCCCCGCCTTCCGTCGCGCTGACGGATGCCGGACCGGGCCCCTTCGCCGCCACGCGGCGGACCGGGCCCTTTTTGCCGCCACGCGGCGGACGGGGCCCGCCCACCTTCTTCCCGCCTGCCTACCTATACTGAGACCTTTACCGGCCCCGCGCCGCGGGGCGGTCACACCCGCATCGATCCCGGGAGGTTTCGCCATGAGTACCCGCAACGCAGCCCGAGCAAACCTGGAAGTGGGCGGCCGCAGCTACGCCTACTACAGCCTGAAGTCCCTCGAGCCGGACTATCCGCTCGCCCGCCTGCCTTACTCCATCAAGGTCCTGCTGGAAAACCTGCTGCGCCACGAAGACGGGCAGTCCACCACCCGGGCCGACGTCGAAGCCCTCGCCGGAGCGGATTTCCGCAAGCTCGCGCCGCGCGACATCAACTTCACCCCGGCCCGGGTGATCCTGCAGGACTTCACCGGCGTGCCCTGCGTCGTGGACCTGGCGGCGATGCGGGACGCCATCGCCAGGCTCGGCGGCGACCCGGCCGCGGTGAACCCGCTCTGCCCGGTGGAACTGGTGATCGACCATTCGGTGATGATCGACCACTACGGCAGCAAGGACGCGCTGGACCTCAACGCCAGGATCGAATTCCAGCGCAACCGCGAGCGCTACGCCTTCCTGCGCTGGGGCCAGGAAGCGCTGCGCAACTTCAAGGTCGTGCCGCCCGACACCGGCATCGTCCACCAGGTGAACCTCGAATACCTCGCCCGCGTGGTCTTCGAGAACGACGGCCTGCTTTACCCGGACACCTGCTTCGGCACCGACAGCCACACCACCATGGTCAACGGCATCGGCGTGCTGGGCTGGGGCGTGGGCGGCATCGAAGCGGAAGCGGCCATGCTCGGCCAGCCTTCGTCGATGCTCATTCCCGAGGTGATCGGCGTGCGGGTCACGGGCAGGCTGGCCGAGGGCGCCACCGCCACCGACCTCGTCCTCACCGTGACCGAGATGCTGCGCAAGCGCGGCGTGGTGGAAAAGTTCGTGGAATTCTTCGGCCCCGGCCTGGCCGGCCTCTCGGCCGCCGACCGCAACACCATCGGCAACATGGCGCCCGAATACGGCGCCACCTGCGGCATCTTCCCCATCGACGGCGAGACCCTGAACTACCTGCGCCTGACCGGCCGCAGCGAAGAACAGGTCGCGGTGGTGGAAGCCTATGCCAGGGCGCAGGGGATGTGGTGGACGCCCGACGCGCCCGAAGCCGAATACACCGACGTGCTCCACCTCGACCTGGGCACCATCGTCCCCAGCCTCGCCGGCCCCAAGCGCCCGCAGGACCGCGTGCCGCTGCCGCAGCTTGGCGCCGACTTCCGCAAGGCCCTCGAGGCCGAGCAGGCCCTGCGCCCGTCTTCCGGCCCCGCCACCGTCGACAGCGGCGGCGAACGCTTCGCGCTCGGCGACGGCGCGGTCGTGATCGCCGCCATCACCTCCTGCACCAACACCTCCAACCCCGGCGTGCTGATCGGCGCCGGCCTCCTGGCCCGCAAGGCCCGCGCCCTGGGGCTCGCGAGCCGGCCGTGGGTCAAGACCTCGCTCGCACCGGGCTCCCCGGCCGTCACCGGATACCTCGCCAAGGCCGGTCTGCTGGAAGACCTGGAACACTTCGGCTTCCACGTCGCGGCCTACGGCTGCACCACCTGCATCGGCAACTCCGGCCCGCTGGACGAACCCATCTCCGCCGCCATCCAGCAGCACGGCCTTTGCGTCAGCGCGGTGCTCTCGGGCAACCGCAACTTCGAAGGCCGCATCCACCAGGACGTGCGGATGAACTATCTCGCCTCGCCGCCGCTGGTGATCGCCTTCGCCATCGCCGGCACCACCGACGTCGATCTGACGACCGAACCCGTCGGCACCGCCGCCGACGGCCGCCAGGTCTTCCTGGCCGACATCTGGCCCTCCAACCAGGAGATCCAGGCCGAGGTGGCCCGCTCGGTCACCGCCGAACTGTTCAGGAAGAGCTACGCCGGCGTGCTCACCGGCGACGCGCGCTGGCAGTCCCTGCAGGTCGCCGGCTCGCAGACCTACGGCTGGGACCCGGACAGCACCTACATCCGCCATCCGCCCTACTTCGAGGGCATGACGCCGGCGGCGCCGGGCATCGCCCCCATCCGCGGCGCGCGCTGCCTGGCCGTGCTGGGCGATTCGATCACCACCGACCACATCAGCCCGGCCGGCAGCATCAAGAAGGACGGCCCGGCGGGGCGCTACCTCACCGCGCACGGCGTGCAGCCCGCCGACTTCAACAGCTTCGGCTCGCGCCGCGGCAACCACGAAGTGATGGTGCGCGGCACCTTCGCCAACACGCGGATCAGGAACGCCCTGACGCCGGGTGTCGAAGGCGGCGTGTCGCGCTGCCTCGGCAATGGCGGCGGCCCGGTCGAGCCGATCTACGACGTGGCGATCGAGTACGCCGCCGCCGGCACGCCGCTGATCGTCCTCGCCGGCAAGGAATACGGCACCGGCTCGTCGCGCGACTGGGCCGCCAAGGGCACCCTCCTGCTCGGCGTCAAGGCCGTCATCGCCGAGTCCTTCGAACGCATCCACCGCTCCAACCTGGTGGGCATGGGCGTGCTGCCGCTCACCTTCGCCCAAGGAGAGAACGCCGCCACCCTCGGCCTGGACGGCACCGAGACCTTCGACATCGACGGCCTCGCGCCCCATGCCGCGGAAGTCGGCGTCACCGCCACGCGGGCCGACGGCACCGCCGCCGCCTTCAGGGCAAGGGTCCGGATCAACACCGCCAAGGAATGGGACTACTTCAGCCACGGCGGCGTGCTGCAGTACATGCTGAGGCAGATGGCCGCGTCGTAGGCCGCCTGCGCGTCCCGGCCGGCACGAGGGCGTGACCGGCCGGGGCGGATACCACCCGGCGGATCTTCCCGCCCGCACGCGCGCCGCTACCCGGCCGGCATCGGCCGAACTTGCGGCCGGGCTCGACCCGCCCGCGCGCCAATCCCGCGCGCCGCCACGTTTCCAGGCTCCGGCGCCTCCGCAAGACCCCGGGATAGTCGGGCAGCATCCTGATTTTCCGTTGCCATATGATAGATTCACGCGCTTTGGGCGCGGGCCAGCGTTCGTCCCCGACCTCCCGGCACGCCTGCATGAGCCGGCAAGCCCTCCGCACCGGGCATGGCCTGTGCCGCAACGTGTGCGGAATTCGTGACCAAGGAGATATCCGATGCATTCGGCAACGACTCGTGTCGTATTCATGCTGGCGTGCTGGCGTGCTGGCGTGCTGGCGTGCTGGCGTGCTGGCGTGCTGGCGTGCTGGCGTGCTGGCGTGCTGGCGTGCTGGCGTGCTGGCGTGCTGGCGTGCTGGCGTGCTGGCGTGCTGGCGTGCTGGCGTGCTGGCGTGCTGGCGTGCTGGCGTGCTGGCGTGCTGGCGTGCTGGCGTGCTGGCGTGCTGGCGTGCTGGCGTGCTGGCGTGCTGGCGTGCTGGCGTGCTGGCGTGCTGGCGTGCTGGCGTGCTGGCGTGCTGGCGTGCTGGCGTGCTGGCGTGCTGGCGTGCTGGCGTGCTGGCGTGCTCGGGGCGTGCCTGCGGCACGCCCCGAGCACGCCGCGTCAGGTGCCGCAGTCGCCATGCAATCCATCGCGCATCGAGCACGCTGCCGTAATGCATAGCAAAGGCGCGCCAGACAAGCCCCCGATCTGTTCGCGCCGCCTGCGATCCTTCGCCGCCGGGTTGCCGGCGCTGGCGGCCACGCTGGCGATGTGCCTGTTGACGCCCGTACTTGCGCGGGCGGCGACCATCCCGACCATCGGCTGCAATTCCACCGGCTACCTCTTCAATACCGCCTACAGCGGCAACCCCGCGGGGCCGCCCAAGACCGTTGGCACGCGCGACACCTACTGGGAGGTGAGCCGCGAGATGGAGACGTCCGCCTCCTTCGATCCGCCAACCGGCGGCTGGGAGGACGGCTACGTGGTGTCCCGGATGAACGGGGGATGGGCCGTGTCCCCCTACGGCAACGCGGACTGGATCTCGCATAGCGCCACTGCCCTCGTCGGCGGTACGCCGGCGAGTCCCGACGGCCGGCGCAACTACTGGTACCGCTACCGCTTCAACCTGGATGGGGCGCTCGATCCGTCGCAGTTCTACATGAAGTTGAACTTCTTCGCGGACGACGGCGTCGCCATGGTGTCCGTGAATGGCGTGGATCAGCCGAATCCGAACTCGAACTACTTCGACCTTCAGAATCTCGGCGACGGCACCTACCAAAACTACGCGCCGGGCAGCGGGGCTTACCTGATCCTGGACAGGAACTGGCAGACCGGGCTCAACGAGATCCTGGTGCACGTCGTCGACAGGGGGGCGGTGTCTGCATTCCTGGTGCAGTACGACGGCCAGTCGTCGACGATCTGCACCACGACGGTCACGGTGAACACGGTCAGCCAGGGCGGCACGGGAGGCTTCGCGTACAGCGGCACGAACGGGGTCGCCAACCACGACGTCATCACCACCTCGGCCGGCACGGCCGCCGCGGGCGCGCTGCAGACGCTGGCCGGGTCGAACGGGCAGACGACGATCACGCAGGCGGTGTTTGGCTACGAGCTGAGCGCGGCGTCGTGCACGGGCATGGCGGCCGGCGCGACGCAGACCGCCAACCTCACCAACGCAGCCGTCGGCGACCTGCCGGCGCGCTCGGTGCGCTTCGCGGACGCGGGCAACGGCCGCGACGTGACCTGCACCTTCACCAACAACATCGTCGGCGACGGCGGGGCGCACTGGGACGGCACGGACACGGCGCTGCCCGGCAACGGCAGCGTGCAGGGCGGGGCCGGCAACTGGAATGCGGCGGACACCAACTGGACCGCCGGCAACGGCACCGGCAACGGCAAGTGGGTGGCCAACGGCAAGGCCGTCTTCGGCGTCACCGGCGGGGCGGTGGAAGTGTCCGGCACGCAGGCCATCGGCGGGCTGGACTTCAAGGTCGGCGGCTACAGCCTGACGGGCGGCACGCTCACGGGCGGTCTGCCGACCAACGTGCTGAGTGCCGGCAGCGGCATCGGCGCGACGATCGGCAGCACGCTGGCGGGCGCCAATGCCTTCGAGAAGGCCGGCGCGGGCAGCATCACGCTCACCGGCGCCAATACCTACAGCGGCGGCACCACGGTGAGCGCGGGCTCGCTGATCATCGGCGGCGCCGGCGGCACGCCCGGCACCGGCGGCGTGGCGCTGAGCGCGGCCGGCACGCTGCTCGACTTCACCCGCAGCACCGACCTCGGCTACGCCGGCGTCATCAGCGGCGCGGGCGCGGTGACCAAGTCCACCGCCGACGCCACCCTCACGCTCACCGGCAACAATACCTACACCGGCGCCACCACCGTGAGCGCGGGCACGCTGCAGGTGGGCAACAACACCACCACCGGCAGCCTCGCCAGCGGCAGCGCCATCAGCATCGCCAGCGGCGCCACGCTGGCCTACTACAGTTCGAGCGACAGCACGGGCAACGCCCTCATCGGCAACACCTTCGCCGGCGCGGGCACGCTGCGCTTCAAGGGCAACGCGGCCCAGAACCAGAGTTCCTACACGCTCAGCGCGCCCACCCACAGCCTCAGCGGCGCGGTGGTGGTGGAAAGCGGCGCCCGCTTGACCAGAAGCAACACGGGTGCCCTGGGCACGGCGCCCATCACCATCGAATCGGGCGGGCAACTGTACCTGGGCGGCAGCAGTGCCGACATGACCAGCGCCGTCTCCATCGCCGGCACGGGCTGGAACGAAGCCGCGGGCTACATCGGCGCCTTGCGTGTGGATGGCGGGGCCACGCAGAGCGGCAACGTCACCCTGACCGCCGCGTCGAGCATCGGTACGTTTGCCGGCACCGGCACCATCAGCGGCGTGATCTCCGGCGGCTTCGCGCTGACCAAGCTCCGCGCGGGCACCACCATCCTGACCGGCAACAACACCTACACCGGCGCCACCACGGTGAGCGCGGGCACGCTGCGGGTGGGCAATGGCGGGACGACGGGCAGCATCGCCGCCGCGTCCGGCATCAGCGTGGCCAGTGGCGCCACGCTTGAGTTCTACCGTTCCGATACGCTCAAGATGACGCAGTTCAGCAACGTGTTCTCGGGCAGTGGGCGGTTGAGTTTCCTGGGCACGGGGACCCAGGGGCAGAGCAACTACATCCCGGAGAGCCCGAGCCCGGACTTCGCCGGCACGGTCGTGGTCAAGAACGGCGCGCGGCTGGAACGCCCCGATCGCCTCGGCTCGGCCGCCGTCACCGTGGAATCCGGCGCCACCGCGCTGATCTGGGGCAGCGTGGACGTGGCCAACGGTTTCACCATCGCCGGCAACGGCTGGAACGATCCCCAGGGCTACCTGGGCGCGATCCGCTTCCAGGGCCCCGGCTCGACGCTCAGCGGCAACGTCGCCATGAGCGCCGACAGCCGCATCGCCCTCCACGCCGCCAACGAATCCGGCACCATCACCGGCGCCATCAGCGGCGGCTTCGCGCTGGAGAAGTTCGGCGCCGGCACGCTCACGCTGTCGGGCGCCAACACCTACGGCGGCGCCACCACCGTCAGCGCCGGCACGCTGAAGCTGGGCGCCGACGGCACGCTGCCGGCGGCCACGTCAGCCACCGTCGCCAGCGGCGCCACGCTGAACCTCGACGGCAAGACGCAGACGCTGGCGGGCCTCGCCAGCAGCGGCACGCTGGACCTCGGCACCAACGGCACGCTGACGATCAGCGGCGACAGCAGCATCGGCGCCGTCAGCGGCAGCGGCACCATCAAGGTCACCGGCGGCACGCTGACGCTCACCAGCGCGATCAGCAACACCAGCGTGAAGATCGAACTGGCCGGCGGCACGCTGGCGCTGGGCGCGCTCACCCACGGCATCGGCACGCTCGAAGTGTCGGCCGACAGCACGCTGGACATGAACGCGGGCACCGCCCAACTGACCGTGGCCACGCTCACGCCGGCCGCCGGCAAGCTGCTCACGGTGAGCAACTGGACGGCAGGTACCGACCATTTCTACGCGACGGCCGTGACCGGATCGCCGGCCAGGAGCTTGGTGGATACCGCGCCGCTGAACCAGGTGAAGCTGGGCGGCAACACGGCCGCCGACACCTATTGGAGTGCCGCCAACGAGTTGCTGGCGAGCATCGGCCCGCGCAGCTATTGGGACGGCGCGGCCGCCGACAGCACCAGCGTCGAAGGCGGCGCCGGTACCTGGAGCAGCGCCGGCACGAACTGGACCACCAGCACCGGCAGCCCCAACGGTGCCTGGACGGCCGGGGAGGTGGCCGTTTTCGGCACCACCACCGCGTCCGTCACCGTCAACGTGACCGCGGCGCAGAACATCGGCGGCCTGACCTTCCTGACCGACGGCTACACCCTCACGGGCAGCACGCTCACCGGCACGGCGGCCACCAACTACCTGATCCCCTACCCGGGCGTCTCGGCCACGGTGGGCAACGTGCTGGCCGGCGGCAACGCGTACGAAAAGGGCGGCAACGGCGTCCTCACGCTGACCGGCGCCAACACCTTCACCGGCCCGATGAGCGTGACCGGCGGCGCGCTGCTGGTCGGCCACGCCTCGGCGCTGGGCACCGCGGCCGGCGGCACCACCGTCGGCAGCGGCGCGACGCTGGGCCTGACGGGCGGCATCACCATCGGCGCCGAGGCGCTGACGATCAGCGGCGTGGGCTCGTCCGGCGGCGGCGCGCTGCAGAACGCGAGCGGCAGCAACACCTGGGGCGGCGCCATCACGCTGGGGGCCGACTCGGTCGTCAGCACCGGGACCGGCACGCTGACGCTGTCGGGCGCCATCGGCGGCGCCTACGCGCTCACCTTCGACAGCGCGGGCGACACCGTCGCCGGCGGCGTCATCGGCACCGGCGCGGGCACGCTGACCAAGAGCGGCGCCGGCACCCTGACGCTGAACGCGGCCAACACCTACACCGGCGCCACCACGGTGAGCGCGGGCACCCTCAAGCTGGGCATCAACGGCGCGCTGGCGTCGGCCAGCGCCACCACGGTCACGTCCGGGATGCTCAATATCAACGGCAAGACGCAGACGCTGGCCAGCCTCACCAGCACCGCCGGCACGCTGAACCTGGGCACGGGCGGCACGCTGATCCTCACCGGCGACAGCAGCATCGGCACGGTCACCGGCAGCGGCACCATCAAGGTCACCGGCGGCACGCTGACCCTGGACGCGGGCTTCACCAACACGGACGTGAACATCGAGCTGGCCGGCGGCAACCTGACGCTGGGCGCCAACACCTACAGCATCGGCACCTTCACCATCACCAACGATGCCACGCTGGACATGGCCAGCGGCACCGCCAGCCTGACGGTGGCCACGCTGACCCCGGCCACCGGCAAGCTGCTGACGGTGACCAACTGGACGGCCGGCACCGACCACTTCTACGCCACCGCCATCACCGGCAATCCGGCGAAGGGCACGGTGAACCTTGCACCGCTGAACCAGGTGAAGCTGGGCAGCAACGCGGCCAGCGCCACCTACTGGGCCAGCGCCGGCAACGAACTGCTGGCCAGCGCGGGGCCCTTCACCTACTGGGACGGCCCGGCCGCCAACACGACCAGCATCGAGACCGGCAACGGCACCTGGGACTACAGCACCAGGAACTGGACCACCGGCACCGGCACCCCCAACGGCGTGTGGACCGACGGCAGCGTCGCCACCTTCAACGGGAATTCGACCGAAACCGCCACGCTCGACGCCGACGTCACCATCGCCGGGCTGCACAACCACGCCAACTACCTGACGATCGCCGGCACGGGCAGCCTGACGCTGGGGGCATCGCCGACGGTGTTCTCGACCGGTTCAGGCAACTGCGGTTTCGACAACACGATCGCCGTGCCCGTCAAAGGCACGAACGGCCTGGAGGTTGGCAACGTCATCATGGCGCTCCGTTCGGTCAACACCTACACGGGCGGCACTTCCTTCGGCACCTGCGAATTCCGCATCCAGAACGCCGGTTCGCTGGGTAGCGGCAACTATGCAGGCAACATCAGCAGCGGCGGCGGCTTGTTCAGGTACAGCAGCTCGGCCGCCCAGACGCTGTCGGGCGTGATCTCGGGCAGCGGCGGGCTGACCAAGGACACCTCGGCCGCCTCGACGCTGACGCTGAGCGGCGCCAACACCTACACGGGCGCCACCACGGTGAGCGCGGGCACGCTGGTGATCAGCGGCACGCTGTACAACATCAGCGGCGCGGGCAGCATCACCGTCAACAGCGGCGCCACGCTGCGCTTCGACCGGAGCGACACCTTCGGCGTGCATACCGCGGCGCCCGCATCGACGGTCACCGTCGCCGGCGGCACGGTGGCGAGCAACGACACCTTCAATACCCTGAACAACCTGACCCTGAGCGGCGGCACGCTGACAGCCAACGGCGGTGCCAACGCCGGCTATGGCGCGTTCGCGCTCAAGGGCACGGTGACGTCCACCGGCACCTCGGCGTTCACCGTGGGCACGGGGTCGAACAATTTCATCTTCATCGGCACCAATGCGGCCGGCGGCACCACCACCTTCGACGTCACCAGCGGCACGCTCGGCATTGCCCCCCAACTGGGCGACAACCGCAGCGGCGGCGGCGCGACGGTCGCCAGCAACCTCGCCAAGACCGGCGCCGGCACGCTGACGCTCAGCGGTGCCAACACCTACACCGGCACCACCACGGTGAGCGCCGGTACGCTGAAGCTGGGCGCCGACGGCGCGCTGCCCTCGGCCAGCGCCACCACGGTCGCATCCGGCGCCACGCTGAACCTCGACGGCAAGACGCAGACGCTGGCCAGCCTCGCCAGCAGCGGCACGCTGAACCTGGGCACCGGCGGCGTGCTGACGATCACCGGCAACAGCAGCATCGGCGCCGTGACCGGCAGCGGCACCATCAGGGTCACCGGCGGCACGCTGACGCTGGGTGCGGGCTTCAGCAACACCAGCGTGAACATCGAACTGGCCGGCGGCAACCTGACGCTGGGCGCCAATACCTACAGCATCGGCACCTTCACCATCGCCGACAGCGCCACGCTGGACATGGCCTCCGGTACCGCCAGCCTCACGGCGGCCACGCTCACGCTCGACAGCGGCAAGGCGCTGACCGTGAGCAACTGGACGCGCGGCAGCGACGTGTTCAAGGCCAGCGCCTTCACCGGCGCCACGCGCGACGCGGTCGGCGCCGCGCCGATGAACCAGATCGCGCTGGCTGACGCGCGCCGCGATAATTCGACGCGAGTTGTTGAGATAAATGGCAGAGCGTCGAATTGCGCCTGATGCAATGAAATAACAATCTGCGCAGCCTGGCGTGCGACAGATCACCAGTTCCGGATCAACAGTTCGCCCGATTTCTTCCTTCCGCCGCTGCCGGAGACTGTGTAGCTGATCTCCAGCCGATCCATTGTCAGCCCAGCGAACGCCGCCCTCATCTTCGGTATGTCATTCACCGAGATGAGCATCTTCCCGGCGGTCGTCCTGGCCACCTCGGCCAACTGGTCGTACTGCCCGAGGCCGAACTCGACGCCGTAGCCCTCCGTCCCGTAGTACGGCGGGTCGCAATAGAACAGCGTATGCGGTCGATCGTAGCGCTCGACGCACTCCTGCCACTGCAGATGCTCGATCGTGGTCCGCGACAAGCGCAGATGCGCAGATGAAAGCTCCTCCTCGATACGAAGCAGGTTAAGCCGAACGCCGGCAGTCGTGGCCGTGCCGAACGTGCGACTACCGACCCTCCCACCGAAACCTAGCTTCTGCAGGTAGAAGAAGCGCGCGGCACGCTGGATGTCTGTCAGCGTATCGGGCACCGACAGCCTCGCCCACTCGAACATCTGGCGGCTCACCAAGCTCCAGCGGAACTGACGCACGAACTCGTCGAGGTGGTGCTTGAGTACACGGTACAGATTGACAAGGTCGCCGTTGACGTCGTTGAGCACTTCGGCTTTTGCCGGCTCCTTGAGGAAATAGATCGCCGCCGCGCCGGCAAACGGCTCGACGTAGCAGGTGTGCGCCGGCAACACCGGCAGGATGTGCTTCGCCAGGCGGCGCTTGCCGCCGATCCACGGGATGACCGGCTTTGAATTGCTCATTACACAAATCCTTTGCATATCACGAAATAGCCTGTAGCCTTCCTTCCGCCTCGCGAGGCAGGGGGGCCATCGGCCACGACTTGCAGGTGTGTCTGCTTGTACGGGTGGCGCGGCCGGTGTTCCAGCACCGGCCCAGCCGCCCCTCTCTCACTCTCGGTTAGCGGACGGACTCCAGCCTGACTCCGAACACACGACCCGAGCCGTCGGACCGTACCCAGGCGCCCGCCAGCACCCACCCGACGACGATCTGAAACGGATCATCGACGGCGGTCCGGAAATGGAATGCGCAGCTGTAGGCGCCGGCATTGAGCAGCCGCGACGAGATCTCCGGCGAATACCACATCGTCGCGTCGACGATGGTTAGCCCGGGCGCCGCGACCGAGACCAAAATGCGGCCACCATCACCGTCGCCGGTGCCACCGCCGGCGCTGACATGGCCGCCATGGCCGGTGAATGGCCGCGAATAGCACAGCAGCCGCCACGCGCCAGCGGCGCCCTGCGCAACGTCGAGCGTCATGTCCGGCGCGACGTGCTCACGCTCGTAGACGTACGGTGCGCGACACGACACGCCGCCGACGGTCACACTGCGGTAGACGCTCAGGCGGTTTGCAGACAGCCCGCCGCCCGGCGTGGCCTGGAGCAAGTCAATCGAGAGCCGCATGCGGTCGTATCCATAGCTCGGCGCGCGTCAGCAAGAGCGGATCGCCGAACTCGACCGCCAGGCGCTCGTGCAAGTAGATGCTGTACGTACCTGCAGTACCGTACTGCTCGGTCAGAATCGCAGCGTCTTGATTGATATTCGGCGCGCTACCCCACGCGGCGGGCGGCGTAGACGTCGTCGTGTAGGCCCATCGCTGCCGGCTGCCGTACTGCCAGCCGCCCGTGCCGCCCTGATACGCGAGGATGGGGTGATAGATCACCCACACGATCCAGTCGGTCGCGGCCAGCGTGAAGTTGCCGGCGTGCGCCGTGCCGGCGACGAAGTTTTCCGGCCAGACCACAGCGTCGGGGGCGTGACCGTCGAACAGTCGGCCGCCGGAGATGAGCCGCAGTCGATCCACGGTTGCGTGATCTGCGGTTACGGTGCCGCCGTCAGCAGAGAGCGATACCGCGTCGATCAAGAGCCTCATGACACAAACATCATTGCATGATGAATCGGGGCACCGGCTGCCGTCACTGGCCCGTAGAGCCTCAGCCTGAGCGGTCCATCCGCGTCGGGAACGATCACGACGCTACGCGTCCACGATTTGCGGATCTGGCTGTCGTAGCCCGGATTGGAAGGATTGGTCTGCCACATTGCGGTCGGCTGAACGAGAATCTCTTTGGTTGCATCCCGCGCTCCGCCGCGCCCCGGCTCGTAGGGACACCACGCGAGCACCATATCGACCGTAGTGCGCCCGACGCCGGCACTGTCGACTGCCGGCGGCGGGAAGAACTGGACTGCAATCCGCACGGACAGCAGGCAACCGGCATAGGCCGGGAGCCACAGACGCAGCAGCTCACCGTTGATGCTGACGTTTTGTCCCGCGTACTGTCCGGACCAGTTCGTCGGCAGCCGGCGCGCGCGACTGGAGATCGCCACCCTGGATAGATGCGCGGGCATTCGCACTGCGTACTGACTGTCGCCTTGCGGCCCGCCGTATGCGCGGCGTCCGGATGTCGATCCCGGCAGCATCAGCCGACGGGCGTTGAGGCTGTCTGCGTCGACATCGGTCGGCACGGTCCGCGGGGCGGCGGCGCTCAGCAGCCCGATACTGAGCTGCATCAATCAACTCCGACTGCAAGCGAGCAAAACCGCGCAGTCTCTGGCGGGTAGAAGGACAGCGAGATGTCCGTAAAGTCGTCAGCGTCCGCGCCCACCAGGTCGTCGATCATCTCTTGCCAGATCATCTCCGAGATGTCCGGCGCCGTCACGACCGCACTGGCGAAGCCCGCGTCGGTCGAGTAGTGCGCCCGCACAACGGCAAGCAGGGTCCCGGCATACCCGCCGGTCGAGAGATCTTGAACGTTGACCCGGAGGGTCAAATTGATGATCTGTCCCGGCGCCACGGGGAATGCTGCAGACCGGCACTGCGGATCGCCGCTGTCGGTCACCCCGTCCATCGTGAGTGTGGCAACCGTATTGAGGAGCGGCGTTGTCGTGTAGCCCCATAGCGCGTTGACGCCGTCGTAGGGCTGCTGCACCGGTGTGCCGTTGGACTGATACCAACCGGCATACGCGTTCGAAAAATCGGGGTTTGCGATCACCCCAGACTGCACCGTATCGGTTATCCGGAATACCCCTTGAACCGCAAGGCCTAACGCGTCGAATGTCAATCTGTCCTGGTTCGCGTTGCCCATGGAGAACCGATATTGGCCAGCGTGGAAGCCCATCCAGAATCCGGCGCCGGTGTTGTAATTGGTCTGCCCGCCGCGCACGAACCCCAGCGCATCGAGCGTCATGTTGCCCGCCATCATCGTTCCGAGGTTCGCGCTGATTGCGGACAAATTCGCAACAGCGATCCGGTCGGCTGTCACGCTATTTGCCACCAGGTAGGCGCCATCACGCGTGTACTTCCAGGCCGCGCCATCCCAACCGTACAGACCACGCACAGCCTGGTCAGCAACGTTGAGGAAGACGGCCAGCTCACCTCCGACATCATCCGGACTTGCCGGCAACGCCGTAACCCGCACCACACCGCCGCTGGCCAGCGGCGTCCCGGAGACGCTGGGCGAGATGTTGAGGCCCGACTCGCCGAACTCGTCGACGAACGCAAGCTTGAAGTACATCGGGATGCCCGGCTGCAGGCCAGTCTGAATGTACGCGTTATCGCCGCCTCGATAGATCACGTTGTCCTCGATCGTCGGCACCGTGTCGTCGGGGTGCATCCAGACGATCATGCCGCGCAGATCAGGATCGGCCGGACGAATGGCTGACACCGCAACCTGCCCAGGGCCGGCCTCCACGGCGATACCGGACGGCACGGCCGGAGGCGGATTGTTGACCGAGATCTGGGCAGGCGAGGCACTCTGCCCGACGAGCGTGAAGCCGATCACTTCGAAGCGCACCGCACGGCGCGGTCCGCCGTCGGCCAGATTGGCGGCGTAGGTATAGACGTACTGCGGAAGACCGGTCCAGTCCTCGCGCAGTTGAGTTGCGCCATCGAACACCCGGACACGATATTGGTAGGCGCCGGCGAGCGGGCCCCAGGCAATCGGGCAGTCCCGTCCGGACCATGATGGGTTGAGACGGATGCCGGTAATGTCGGGCGCCACGGCCGACTCGTCGACCGTGTGCAAGATCTCGACCGCCGGCCCCTGGCGGCCCAGGGCGCTAACCGCGATAATCCTGATCGCATACATCCCGACCGGCGTGTCCTCGATGTCGAATGACGTGGTGCTCACCGTGTCCTGCCGCCAATTCTCGCTGTCGCGGCGCCAGGCGACGACATAGCGCGCCACGGCGCCGGCCGCCGGCGGCATCCAGCTCACCGTGATCCTGGTGGACATCCCCGCAGCATTGACCATGCGCATCGCGGTCTCTGCCATCAATCCGACTACCGCCCCGGGCCTCGAATCGATCGACGAAACCGGCCGCGGCTCGAGCACGATGCTGTTCTCAACAGCGCCGAACTTCCCAGGGTCATGCTGTAGCGCCGTAATCTCGACGATGCCCGGATCGGACTCGACAGACGACAGCACCCGCCATTGCTCGGGCACGAGGTTCGAACCGGCTAGCACCCAGATCGACCACGGGAGCGGCTCAGCCGACAGCGCCGTGACCAGCGCGAGCGACGTCACCTGCGTATCGACCGAGCCCGCCCATACCACAGCGCGCGCCTGGAGGTCGCCTGATGGCAGCACAACGGTCACCGAATACGTTACGCCCGGCTGCAACGTGACGGGCGCATCGAGCGTCAGCACCGACGTCGTTGCCGCTGCCAGCCGTCCGCCGTACCGCTTGCCGGCGCGAAATGGGTCCAGTGTCTGGATGATCGCACCGGGATAGATGCGTGCCGCGTCAAGGCCTGCGCGGAACGTCACGGTCTCGGTCTCATGCGTCTCGCTGTAGATCAGCCATTTTCCGAAACGGTGCGCTTGCCCGCGACTCGTACAACCGACCGCAACCACCTCGGTCTCGATCACGCCATAACGCGCGACAGCCTCGTCATCGATGACAGACTCAACGGTCTGCCGATAGCGGTCCGCTGGATCGAGCCACGTCACGAGCGCTACCGTGTGCCGGCTCTTCCCACCAGTGCCTTCATAGCTGAACTGCCCGCCGACTACGCTTGCTGCCGTGAATTGTGCAATCGGCAAGGCTGGGCGGTCCTGCACGGCTGAGATCTGCCCGAGTGCCCAGTACGTGACGCCGCGGAACACCGACGCCAGAGCGGAGATGAACTTATATGCCTCTGCACGCTGCTGTTCATAAAGAAAGCAAGTGAAGCGCGGCTCCAGTCCGCCGAATCCATCGGGCACCAGCTCGTCGCAATATTGTGCGATCGCGTAAAGCGCCCACTTGTCGATTTGGGCGACGTCGATGTACTCGCCCAACCCGAATCGATCGTTGATGTGTATGTCGTAGAACACCCACGCAGGATTGTTGGTGTACGCCACCTGGAAGGTGCCGTCCCACACGCCGCTGTAGGCGCGCGTCGTCGGATTGTAGTTGCTCGGCACCCGGATCTGCCGCCCCCGCATGTGGTAGCCGCGGGTTGGAATCCTGTCGAACTGCTCCGCATCGACCTGCAGCGCGACGAGCGCCGAGTTGGGGTAGCGCAACTTCGTGTCGGCAATGATCGTGTAGCTGCTCCACCACGTTTCGTTGCGGAGCATGCTGCTCGTGCTGTCGGCCGTGACGCGGCGCACCCGCACGTTCCACGGCCCGCCACTCGGCAGCGGAATGCGGTATTCGCGGTAGTAACCGGTGGTGGTCTTGCCGCCGATGGTGTCGAGCACCACCTGCCCCCAGCCGCCGCCATTGTTCTGGACGTCGATCGCGATTTGGACTGACGCTCCCGTCATGTCGCCCGTCTTGGCGTCCTGATTGACGAGCGCCGGGATATTGAGCGTCACGCGAATGGCGTCCGCATTGGTGTTTGTGATTGAGCGGGTGATGGGCGACCCCTGCAACACCTGCGCGGACACCGCTTCCTCGCTCTCGACCGACGGAAAACCCTCGATGTGGGTCTGGTTTTGCGTGCCACTGCGAACCTGGACCGCCACGCCATCAAAATTGAACGATCCGTCGCCGTTCTGCAGCGGCACGTCATCGAGATAGATCGACTTGAGGCCATCGACCAGTCCGACGATCTCGCCTTCTGAAACAAGATCGATCACTCGTGCGTACTGCCGGCTGCGTAGGCTGTCCGGCGATTCGACCGGCGTGCGGGCACTCGACTTCTGCTTGCCGCCGCCAGCACCCCGGATGGTGATGCGATCCATCAGATTGACACCGTCGACAGGCCGACGCTGATCTGCTGGCTGCCGACGATGCCCTCCCCGTAGAAGAGCGGCACCGGATTGCCCTGCGCGACCGTGTTCGTCGCGCCATCAAAGCCGTAGCTCGGCAGGTTTTCCGGCCGCTCGGCAGGGCTGTAAGTCCGCGGCGCCGGGGCGAGCAGTTGCGCGATGCCGCCCAGGGCCATACTGACGCCAAAGCTCGTCAAGAAGGTGAATCCAGTAAATACGCCGACCACGGCAAGGACGCCGCCGAGGATCACTTGCCCCCAGCCGCCGCCGGCGCCAGATACCACCGGAACGATCCGGATCACATCGTCTGCAGGGTGGCGCAAGGTAGATTCGTCGCGCGACTCGCGACCGACTAGGATGCGATAGCCCGGCTCGGAGTGCTCGAGCAGATGCGGGCGAAATTCCGGGAAATTGGCCGCAAGCGCTTGGATCGCATCCGCTGGCGAGCGAATGTCGAAGCGGTGAAACTTACCGAACCGTTTCCGGAGATGCCCGTAAAGCAAAACAGTGATCACAGCAGGCTCCTGTGCCGCAGCACGTGCGTTGTAATCTCCCGCCAGTAGCCGCCATACACGTCGCGGCTCGAAAGGCGGTGCGCGGGATGGTGAAGGATCTGGCCGTCGCCGAGGACCACGGCGCCATGATTGGGCACGGGGCTCGCGACTTGCATCAACAAGCCGTCATGTTCGCGGATGTCCCGATGTGTGCCGTCGCCCACCTGCACGAAGCCCGCAGCCTCGAAATGCTGGCGATACAGGTCCTGTCCGCAGAGCCACCACTCGTCCGCATGCGGCACGTCCGGCAATCCGAGGCCCAGCGTCTCGCGGTAGTAGTCCTGCAGAATCGTGTAGCAGTCCAACACGCCGTGGCTGTATGAGCGACCCACCAGCGGCGCGCGGTAGCCCTCGGGCACGATCACGCGGAATGTTCCGCGCGGGTGATTGACGATCAGCCAGGGCAGACCGGTGCGTTCGCACATCACACGGTCCGCAAGCGATGGCGTCGGCGGAATCAGCACGTGGCTGTGGCACACCGCGACGATTTCGCCCTTATCTTCGGCCGCGGCCCAGTCATCAGGCGGGATCTCGAACTCGGCGCTGTCGCCAGCGACGTTGCGGCACGGCACGTAGCGCAGTCGCCCCTTGCGCACCACCGCCAGCCCACAGCACTCGCGCGGTGCCTCACGGTCGGCATGGGCGACCACCTCAGCAACCACGCGCGCGCTCAGCCGCGCCCCCTCAAAATAGGTCATCGCAGTAGTCCAACTCCAGGAAAACCACCGAAGGGCAGCGGGGAATACTCGCCGAATCGCAGCTTGCAGCTCGCCAGCCGGCCGCCGCAGCGGTCCTCGGTCAGCGTGCCCACCGGCGTGTCATTGCGGTCCGCCACCGGCCCGCCGGTGTAGCCGCAGTAGGGCCCGCGGTAGCCGCCAATCGCCAGCCACGAGCATGTGTTCTGGATCACCTGGCGGCGCGGCAGCTTAACGCCGGCCACGTCGAACGGCGTGGCCAACTCGAAGTCGACATAGATGTTGTTCGCGCGCGCTTTACGGTCAACCACCCAGATTTCTTGGTCGAGCACCTGGTTAGGGTCCGCGGTCGGATTGACCGCGCCGGGAAAGTTCACCGCATCGAGGTACTTCGCGAACGTCCTGATGCGGGTGAGCTTGCTGCCGATGAGATCGTCGAGCTGCAGCGCCAGCGCGCCGATAAGTCCGTCCACGTTTGCGACGCGGATCACCGGCCGCGGCAGCGTCCCCGAGCTGCGCCGCTCGAAGCCGCTCGCTTCGACCGGGAACTGCGTGAATGTCAGACCGCCCCACACGATGCCCACGCCCAGACCGTTAGCGCCGGCGTGGAAACGGTAGATGCTTGGCTCGCCCGCCGGCGTCGTGTCGAGCATGAATAGCTCGATCAGCGTGCCGGGGGTCAGCGACTGGATGTCTGCGGTCACGCTCATCGTCCGAACACCTCCTCGAATGTCGCTGTGACGGTCTTCGCCAGCGGCCGCGGCCGCGTCGAGCGCCAGCTCGCGCACCTCCATCGACCGCTGACGCCGTCCGGGTCCGTCCAGTCGAACGCAAGATGATTCGCCGCCAGAAAGGCCAGAATCGCGTCCGCCTCCGCGTGGTCGCGGTACTCAAAGCTCATGGCCCACGTGCGCGGCCGCGCGTTGAGGCCGTCCAGCACCTCTTGGGCGTAGCCGTCGCCGAATTTCGCCTCGCGGGTGCGCGGCTTGATCTCGAGCGCGGCGCCGTAGTCGTGGGTCCAATTGAACGTCGCCATGTCTTACCTAGCCCTCATTTGGACAGCAGCCCACCGGGCCGCAGCTCTGCAACAAGCACGCCGCGCACCGTACCCTCCAGCCGTCGGCCCAACTCGGCATAGCTGCTCGCATCAGCTCGGCCGCTGGTGGTCGCCTCGCTGCGCCCACTGCCATCCGCGTTGACCGCGATGGACACGTAGATCGGCCCGGGAGCGGCTGCCGGCATCCCGGCAAAATCGGCATACACGCCAAGCTTGCCGCCCTGCATCCGCTTGAGCGGCAACGCAGCCTCCGGCCCGGCCTCGCCGGCGACGCCGGAACGGTAGGCTGCGCCGTCGGCAAAGCGGAAGAGCGTCGGTCGCGTCAGCACCTCGCCCGCACCGAATGCACCGCCGGCGGCAAAGGCCCGGACCGGGCCGGCGCCCGCAAATGCGTTGCCGCGGGCCGAGAAGAGCGACAGGATGCCGCTCCACAGGCTGCTGCCGCCGCCAGACGACCCGAACAGATCCGCGATCTGTACGCTCGCGATGTCGAGCGCCTTCGAGATCCCCTTTTCCAGCCCCTCGGCTGACTTTTGCATCAGCGTGCGCTGCAGCGCATCGCCCAGCGAGTCGATGACGCTACCGCCCGTCGCGATGCCGCTGGCCAGCCCGCGGGCAACGCTCGCCGCGATCGAGGTCTCCATCTGCCCGCCACGGCGGGTGAGCGCATCGAGTACTTCCCGGCGCGCCTTCTCGGTGTCCTCGTTGCCGGCGGCGCCGAAGCGGCCGGTGGCGAACTGTTGGTTCACGTAGTCGATCTGCGAGCGCAGCCGCGCGCCGGCGGCGGTGGCGGACTGAGCGCGGGCCGCCTGCAGGGCGCGCTCGAGTTCGATCTCGGCCAGCGTCGCCGAGGCCGTCTCCGCACGGGCCGCGGCCGCCTCGCGCTCGGCTTGCGTCATCTGCAGCCAGGCGGGCGATGTCATTAGGTCGTAGAGGGCGGACGTCGCTGCGTCCAGGTCCATCGTCGATTTCGCGGCATCGCGCAGCCCGGCGTCGATCTCGGCGAGCGTGCGCTGGTACGCGCCGGTCGCCTCGGCCGCGGTCGCACTGTCGGCCTGCGCGCGCACGAGATCCCGCCAGGGCTGCGGCATGCGCGACCACTCGGGCGACAGCATCAGTTCGCGCAGCGCCGCCTGCGATCGCGTCAGGTCCTGCCCTTCGGCGCCGGCCGCGCGCTGGATGCCCAGCAGATCCTCCATCGCGCGCGCATACGCGTCGGCCGCCGCGGTGTCTTCGCCCAGATTCATGTCGACGGCGGCGGCGGTCTTGCGGGTCCCCGAGCGGCCGACGGCACCTTTTTTCGCGTACTGCTCGCGGATCTCCGCCGTCTTGCGGTTGTACGCCTCGAGCGCCGCGGCGTATTCCGTCGAGTCCTTTTGCAAGTTTCTTGTTGCACCTGCAAACGCCTGCGCTTCGGTCTCCAGATCGGCCTTGAGGCGCTCGGAGAGCGAGCGGCGCTCGTTGAGGTAGGTCGCGTAGCGGGCATTGGCCTGCTGCCTGGCGGCCATGCCGCCAGTTTCGATCTCGTTGAGCGCATCCTCGATCTCACGCCGCTGCGCAATGAGCTTCTCGGTCTCAGTTGTTGCGCCCGGGCTGCGCGACTGATTGAGCAACTGCAAGCGCTCGTCGATCCGTTCGAGCGACTCGTTCATCACCCCGACATCACCGGTGCCAAACTGCATTTCCGCCTTTAGCCGGCGCACGCGCTCGAGCGCGGCGTCAATGCTGTGCGCCGCTCGGTCGGCTGCACTCTCTGCGCGATCGCCGAAGGTGGTCCAGGCGATGGCCGCCACGCCCAATGCCGTTATCAAGGCACCGATCGGCCCACCCAGCGCCGCGAGCGCACCGCGCGCCAAAGTGGCGCCGGTGACCATCCGAGCCTGAGCCGCCGCTGCAGCGGTAGTAGCCCCGGCCTCACGCTCCCGCGCGGCGGCAACGGCTGCGCTACCCAACGCTGCCCGAGCCTGCGCCGCGGCCGTACTCGCCAGCCCCTGCTGGTAGTTCACTTCGGCTCGCAGCGCGTGCCGGCTGGCCAGCAGATCGCGCGCCTTGGCGATCCCAGCTTCCGCCAGCGCCCCCGTGTAGCGCGCCAGCGCCACCACCGCCACGCCGCCGGCTACCGTGGCCACGACATCGAGATTGTCGCCGAGCAACTGCACGCCGGACGTCATCGTGCGGATGGCACCGAGATTGCTCTCCGCCTCGCCCGCGAATTTGCTCAACTGGTTGTTGAAGCGCTGCCAGCCGTCGGCCATCGTGACCGGCATCCGGTCGGCTTCCTCGCCCAGCCGGCCGACCTGACTGGTCACCCCCACCAGCACATCCGTGGACAGCTTGCCGTCGCGCGCCATCTGCTGCAGCTCCGCGGTGGTCAAGCCCAACGAGTCCGCCAGCGCCTTTTGCAGCCGCGGCGCGCCGGCGACCACGGTCTGATATTCTTCGAGGCCCATCTTTCCGTTGAGGATGGACTTCGACCACGCGTCGATCACGCTTGTGGCGCGCTCCTGATTCGCGCTGGAGACGGTCAGGCCGTACTGGAGTGCCTCCACCATGCCCAACGCCTGGTCTGCCGAGTAACTCATCTCGGCGAGCGAGCCGCTGGTACGGATATAGAGCTCCGCCGAGTTCCCGAACGACTTATAGGTCCGGTTCGAGACCTCCATCAGCCGCTCGGAGGCCTCGGCCGCGGCATCCGTGCTGCCAGCGGCAATGCCGATCCGGCTGGCGATCTGCCCCCACTCGTCGGCGGCCGTGACGATCTGCCGGCCACCGAACGCTGCGGCCGCGGCGGCCGCATAGGAGCCGAGCGTCCCGGTCAGTGACCGCATCGCCCCCGCATTGGCCGAGGCGGATGCCGACATCGCATCCAGCTCCTGGCGCACGTCGCCGACGCGGCGGCCGACGCGCTGCATCTCGCCGGCGGCCTGGGCGCCGTCGGCCGTCAGTCGGATACCGTACTGGATCGGGGTCATTATCGTTTGCTCAAGACTTCAAGGGCTGCGGTTTCCATTTCGGCCAGCGCCTCGCAGATCGCCGTCCGCTGGCGCGGCAAGATCCGCTGCATGCGCATCACCGACTCCACCTGCGCCCAGTCCAGACCCGCCCGTGTGGCGCCGGCCATGCCCAGCGAGACATAGCGCCACTGGCGCCATGTCGCCCGCCAGATCCGGAATGCCGGCCAGTTGTGGGCATAGACCGGGATGGTTTCCTGCTCGACCGGCGGCCGCTCGGCCTCGAGGTGGAAGGCCGCCAGGTCGTCATCTACTTCGTCGGCGCCGTCGCGCTCGAGACTGAGTTCCGTCCAGCGTCGGGCGACGGCGCGGAGTTTCCCGCCGTGGCGCCCGGCTGGTACGGGTCCAGGCCGTAGCGCACCTCATTGATGGCCCGCCACAGCCCGCGCGACAGCGCGATGCCGTACGGTCCGTACAGGATCTGCTCGGGCAACGATTCGACCGACACCGGCTTGCCCTGCGCGTCGATCACGCCGTGCCAGCCCACGACGTGCATGGGCAGGTAGTGCGCGTTTTCTTGCAGCACCTCGGCCATCGTCTTTTTGCTCAGCGCGGGAACATCGTCCGGCAGGAAGGGCGCATCGGCCTCGGGCGGCAGCACCCGCGCGTAAGCCTCCTCGGAGTGCACCCGGATGTCGGCTTCGAAACGAAAGTCCGCCGGCCCGCCGTCGGCGGGAATGCGAACGGTGACGGGCCAGCGCACCGTGGGGCACGGGTCGATGACAAAAAAGGCGGCAGCCGCGGCCAGGGTAATCATGGATGGCGTCCTCACAGGTAGGTAATGGTCAGTTCGTCGTTGCCGTCGACCGGCCACGGCTCGAACGTCAGACGGTAGGCCAGCATGCCTTCGACGTTGTCGTATTCGACGCCGATCACGCGCACCTGGCCCTCGAGCTTGGCTTTGTGGCCCGCGCGGTTGTCGTGTGTCGTGGTGATATCGACCACGGTGCCGGCCGTCACCAGGCCGAACGGGTTGAACACGCCCAGGCCCGGCGCGAGCACGGTTGCACTCATCGTCGGCTTGCGGTCCGTGATCGCCACCTCCACCTGCGGTCCGGGCAAGTCGATGCGCGCGAGCTGGTTCGCGAGTGCGATTTCGAGCGCGGAATAGGCGAGCGGAATGGCGTTGAGCGTCAGCCCGAGCGTGGTCGCGGCAGTGACCGGCTGCTCGATCATCCAGCCGGTCTTATCGACGGCGGGCAGCCCGACGGCGGTCGGGTCGGTGTAGATCGACTGCAGCTCGAAGCGGATCAGCGGGATCGCCTTTGCGCCGATCGTGATCGTGGCCGTCCCGCGACAGCCCACCATCTTGTGCAGCGTGCCGTCGATGTTGATGTACGCAGTCACGGCGCCGATCGCCTCGGACACCAGGTCGTACGTCGCCGAGGTGTCCACTTCGAGCGTTTCCTTGAAGGCGCACGCGAGCAGCAGCGGTGCGATCTTCGGCGCGTCGCCGGCCTCCCCCGGCCCGACCAGCGCCGTCTCGAAGCTCAGTGTCGAGTAGCGGCCAGTGGCCAGCGTCCCGCCGTTGCCGAAGTACGGCTGCTCGATGTTGCGCTCCACGGTCTCGACGTCGAGCGGCGCGAAGGTGACGTTCCGGGCCTCGATCCAGTTGGCGGCCCCCACAGGCAGCGCATCGGTGCCTACGGTCGCCTCGGACTTGATGAGGATCGCTTTCTTCTTCCAGAAACGCGGTGATGCGATGACATTCGCCACGGCTTACTACTCCTTTTTTTGAATCACGGTGCATCCTGCAAAAACCAGCGCGTTATCAGCTCCAGCCGCGCGGCATGGCACAGCACGCCGGCGAACATCACCGGCCCGATCTCCGGCGCCTGGGGGCCGACCTGCTCCGGCCCGTCGTTGTCCCGCCCCGCAAAACTGGTCGTGGCCACCGTGCCGCCCAGCGTCTCGTCGGCCCGGAATGTGTCGCAGATCGACTCGACCAGGTTGTCGAACGTGATCTCGGACTCGTCGGCGTCTGCGAGCGCCATGTAGCCGCGGATGACCCAGCCGCACGTCACCGCGCGCCGACCGATGAAAGGCGCGGTCTCGACGCGCGAGACGCGCGAGACGTACCAGCCGCGCACCTGGCTCTTGCCGCCGATCTCGGACACGTAGAGCGCCTTCATCCGCGCGAGATCGGCGGCATAGCGCTGGTAGTCATGCACCGCGCCGATGTTGGCCACGCTCTGCAGGCGGGCGACGATGGCGGCGCGGACGGTGTCGAGGTGGCTCATTGCGCGGCCCTCTCGATGCGTTTCAGCAGATCCCGCACGGTGCGGGCGAAGTCCGCGCCGATCTGCGGGCGGTTGGCGTTGAAGGCATCGCCAAACATGCGCACGGGCTTCGTCCCATGGTGCCGGATCTTCCACGCCACGCGATGCGCGGCCGCCACGGCCTCTTCGCCGGTCACGCCAAGTTTCTGCTCAGCCCAGTCGGTCAGCGCCTCGATGCCCTTTTCGCCCACGTAGTGCGGCTTGCTGCCGAATTCGACAGGGAGCACGTAGGCACTTGGCGTGCCCGTGATGCCGGTGACGTGCAGTCCCTTGCCGAATGGATCGACCTCGCCGAAGATCGAGGCGCGCAGCGTGCCGTGCGTCGTCGGCGTGCGCTCCTGGACTTCGGCCTGCAGATGGGCCGTGGCGCGTGCCATGAAGGCATGCAGTTCCTCGGCCGTCAGATCGGGAGCGGCAATGAATGCACGCTGCAGCGCAGCCACGTCGCTGGCGTCGAAGCGGACGTCCATCACCGCCTC
Source organism: Thauera sp. K11 (assembly GCF_002354895.1). Classification (NCBI taxonomy): domain Bacteria; kingdom Pseudomonadati; phylum Pseudomonadota; class Betaproteobacteria; order Rhodocyclales; family Zoogloeaceae; genus Thauera; species Thauera sinica. The sequence continues at coordinate 2,212,939 of NZ_CP023439.1, read as the reverse complement.
CCCAGCCACAGGCCGTTCGGCGGGCGCCGCCAGGACGGAGTGAGATCGAGCTGCGCGATCGCGCCCGCCGCCTCCATGCGCGGCTTTTCCACGCCCTGCGCCGTGATCTCCACACCTAAGGTGGCGAAGTAGCGGTTTCGCAGATCTTTGGCGCGCCGGGCCCATTCTCGCGCCGGGTGGCTGTAGTTCACGCTGTCGGCGGCGATCGTCGGCTCTGCTGCGTTGGCATGGAGTGCGGCGAGCTGCTCGGCCAGCAACGAGGCCGCATAGCACGCGACCGCCTCTCGATGCGCCAGCGGAATCGTGTCCTCGGTGTCCGACACCACGTGCGCCGCCGCGTAGGTCAGTCGAACGGCATCACCCGCGTTGAGCCGTTGACCCGTCAGCTGGATCTCGACGCCAGTCGGCGTGCGGTACATGCGCCACGCGGATGCCGGCAGCGGCTCGGCGCCAACCGGGAACTCGATGCCGCGCAGCACGCTCGCATCCGTCGTCCAGCCAAGAGGGAGCGGCAGCACCGCACCGCCAGCGCTGATGACGTCCTCGACCACCTCGCGAGGCCGGTCTGCGCTGTAGCGCACCAGGGCAAGCCTGATCGCGCGGTCGCGCGACTCGGACGCGACCCGCTCGAGCGAATCACGCACCAGGTCGTCAGTGAGGGTTTCGAGATCGTCGATCATGATGCCTCGAGCACCTGTCCGGTCCCATCATTGACGTACGGGTTTGCCGACTCTTCGGTCCATGCCACCGTTACCGCGCCCGCCGAGCTGAGGCTGATGCACTGATCCGCAAAGACGCTCGAGCCATCCAGCTCGATCAGCGACCGCGACTTTGCAGTCACCCCAGAGCCCGGGGCGATGATTGTCGACCATGCGCTTGCAAACGAATTGCCGAGCGCAGTCAGAACTCCAAGATCGCCGATGTAGAACGAATCGATATGCACGAGCGATGCGTAGTCCGCTGCAAAATTGCCGCCACAGAGGGTACTGCCGTCCGCGGTAAGCGATGACATTGCAACGAGGACAGTCGTGAGCGCCGGACTTACGGCGTCGTAAAATGCATTGCCCTGCTCCTGCGTAATCTCCACGCCGAAACCAACGGCAGACCGATTGAAGAGGGACAGTGCCGGCACGATGCAGGTCAGCAGTCCGCCAAGCCTGCTTCCTGTGAGCGTGAGCTTGGGCAGCGTCGTCGCGAGAACCTGAGCGACCGACGCGATCGTCCCGGCGCCGAAGGCATGGCCGGATGGCTCGAGCTGTCGGTATGAGAATGACACGCGCTTGTTTGCCGCATCAACCGCCGTCACTGCTGCGCAGTACCCGACAACAGCCGAATCGCTGGAAAAAACCCTCCCGACGTTACCGACACTCACGCCGCTCACGCCGCCCGCGAACGTGCGGGTGAACACACGAGCCGCGACCGATCCGGTCAGCGAATAATGCGTTGACACCCCAAGATCGAGCGTTGCACCGATGAGGATGACGTTCTCCAGATCGACGGCCTGCAGCTCAACCTCGTCCTCGAGCGCGCGGTAGTTGCCGGGCAGCAGATGAATCCTGACCCGCCCCTTCCCCCGCGCCTCGTTGAGGATTTCACTCAGCGGTCGCATGGCAATTTCGTGGATGTCGATCGCCTGCGCGCCCACACGCGGACCATCGGTCGCGCCACCGACGAAACCGAGCGGCATTCTTGCCCGCTCGATCGCACTCAGCCCGCGACTCACAGCGACTCCCAGTGCGCGACCAGCTCCGCCCCAACGCCCTGGAAATGGATTTCCACCCGGTCCCACAGAGTGACGTTGAGCGCGAGCTGCGTATTGGCGGCCGCAGCGAGGTTGGCGGCCGCACGGGGTGAAGGGGTCACAACCAGGTTGCCATCGGCGGCCGTGATCGACGCCGGCGTGATGTCGCGCAGCGGCGCGGACTTCGTCCGGCGTGCCAGCACCTTCCAGCCGGCGACGGCGGCGGCGCCCTTGTTCTGGACGTCGATGTTCAGGATGGTGCTCGAGTAGCCCGGATTGTCATACTCGATTACCGGCTGCAGCGCGGCGCTCAGCGTGCGGGTGGCAGTGGCCATTGCAGTCTCGCTCAAAATGTCTGGTGGGCGGATTTGGCATCTTGTGCTCCCCCGCGGGCCAGGCCGGACCACCCCAGCACGGCCCAGCCCGCAGGATCAACGCCTCTCGCTCGCGAGTGGTATTACGCGACCACGGCCTTGTAGAGGCCGCGGTAATCCATGACGGCGCCGCTGTAGATGTGTCGGATCTTGTATGTGACCTTGTCGTTGGAAAACAGGCTGCCGACGTTCGGGATGTCCTGGACGAAGATCTCCGGCTCCTCGCGGCCGTCCAGGAAGCCGACTTCAATTGTTGGGATCTGGTTGGGGTCAGCCACCAGCGACCAGTCATTGGCGTCGACCCAGTACGACACCACGATCGGCTCCGGATTGACCGTCTGGGTGAAGGTCTTGTCCAGGTTCTGGTTGCGGACGAAGAGGTTGTAGGCCGCTTCCTGCAGGTCGACCGGCAGCAGGATGTACCGCGGGCCGATGCCCAGGCGCTTGCTGGAGCCGGCCTCGGCCTGTTTGACCATGGCCAGGCGCGCCGCGGCGAACGTGGTAGCGTCGAGTGCGCTCGCGCCCAGGTTGGCGTGGGTGGCATGAAACAGCGCGACGGTGTCGTAGATCACCGGATTGACGCGAATGAAATCGAACACGAACTCGTACAGCGTGCGCGCCGCGGCCAGTGCCAATTTGACCGGGATACGGCGGATGGCGCCGACATCATCGTTGCGGATCATCTCGAGCGTCACGTCTTCGGTTCCACCGCGCTTGGTCACCGCATAGGTCGCTTTCTCATCGGTTGGGCTGGAAAGCGCGTTGTAGCCCCCAGCCTCATTGACTGCAGGCAGGTTGCCGTAGCCGCCGAAGCGGGTGCGCTCGTTGGTGCGGAAGTCATTGACCGGCACCGAGGTCGCGATCTTGCGCCAGGTCTGCAGGTCGGTCTGCGCGCTGTACTCGGCCAGCATCCGGCGGGTGATCGAGTTGCCAAGCACCGAGGTAAAGCTCGCCGAAGTCAGCGACTCGGCGAAACGCACGCCCAGCGACTCGCGCATGCGCGACTCGTCGCAGTCCTGCAGCGCGCCGGAGACGCGGCGGTCGCCGGTGATCTCGTAGTAGCACTCGCGAAAGCTGTGCTGCCCGTTCTTCCCGCTGAAAAAGTCATCGAGCATCTCACCGATCTTGACCGAGCGATCCTCGACGCGCGGCGCGTCCTCGAAGTTGATCACCGGCTTGCCGGACTCGGTGAACTGCGCGAGGTAGGCGCGCTCGGCCTCGATCTCGCGCTCGACGTCCGCGCGGCCAAACACCTCGCGGGCCTCGGCAAAGCGGGTGAGCAGTCGGCTCTTGGCCGGCTGCGGCAGCTTGGCCGCCGCGACCAGGTCGCGCGCGACGATGCGCGCTTCGACCAGGCGGACTTCGGTCAGCGCGAGATCGGCGGCGGGCGGCCTCGCCGGGTCCGGTGCACCAGCGCCGAGCGCCTCGGCGAACACCACCTCCAACTCCTCGTCGGTGATCGTCTCGGGGTTGATCTTCGCGTAGGCTTTCGGCGCCTTGGCCTCCAGCAGGCGCAGCAGTCGTTCACGCAGCATGGCGTCTTGCTCCTCGTTGGTCGGGGCGGCTTCGAGAAAACGGATCAGTTCGCCGCCGGCCCCGGGCTCCACGATCAGATCCACAGAATTGACGACACGAATGGACTTCGCCATCCGCACCTTGCGGCCCTCGCGCAGCTCGGTGCGCGCCGTGCCGGTGACATCAACGGAAAAGCCGAAGAGGCCGGAGAGCGAGCGGGCATGCGCTTCGCGTAGCTTCACCGCGACGTCGCCTTCAGGCTCGATCAGCGTCAAATCGGCGAGGATTTCGCCGGCATCGACCGCGGCGCCTTCGGCGAAGCGTGCATTCGACAGCCCGCCGATCAGGTTGCGCACGTCCTTCCCGCCGCCTTTGAGGTGCTCCGCGTCACTCTTGACGAACACGCGCGCACCTTCGAAGAGCGGCGCCGACTCGCGCAACACCGTATCGGGGTAGTAGTTGGCGTTGCCGGAGAGCCCGGCGCGGATCACGCGGATCAACCACCGGCCACCCTCGACCGCCTCCAGGAAGGCGCCGTTGGCCTCGGCGAAGCGCACCGGGTTGTGGGCTAGCGTCACCTCGGAGCGAGTGCCGAGCTGCACCTGGTTGTCGTCGGTGAGCGTGTAGGGGTACGCATACAGCCGGCCGTTTTCCGGGATCACGATCCGATCGGGATACATCGCCTCCACCGACACCCAGTCGCGCCCCAGCGAATTGCCGACAGCCTGGCGCACCAGCTCGATGACGGCCCGCACTTCGGTCGCCGCGGCCTCGATCAGCCGCGCGCCAACGACGCCCGCCGCCGGGATCGTCATTGCTTGTCCGCCTCGTTGGCCGGCTTGAGCTTGTCGACGACCGTCTGCGGCAGCACGGCGACCAGCCTCTGCCCATCGGTGGTGATGACGGTCAGCACGTCATCGCGCAGCCGGCTCGCGAAGACCTCGTTAACGCTGACGGCGATCTGCAGCTCCTTGCCGGTGAGCTTACCGTCCTCGCCGATCTCGGGCTGTACGCGCTTGACGTGCTTCGCGGCCGCGGCCGCGGGCAGATCCATCGGGTGATCCATGTGGCGCTCCGTTGTGTGTGACGGAGGCCATGATCCGGGCCGGCCGGCGCGGGATCACGCAAAACGTTTTGCTATCGCACAAAGCAAACGCCCCGCTCGGGGCGGGGCGTCGGGGAGCCGGGCAACGGCAGTCAGGCCGTGAAGGGTGTCCTCAGCAGACCTTCGATGTCGTAGCCGGCAAGCCCGATGTCGGCCAGCGGCACGCCGTAGGCATTCGCGTTGGCAGCCAGGCGCGAGAGCACCTGATAGGCCAGCAGCGCATCGGTCGTACCCGTATTGGCCTCACCCTCGGTTTTCAGCAGCTCGACCGTCTCGCGCAGGCAGTACACGGCCGCCGAGTATTTCGCCCTGGATTCATCCTTCGTTGGCATCGCGATGTCCCTCAACAACCATGATCTGTTCGCGCGCATCCTCGACCTCGCTGCGCCACTTTCGTATCAGGCCCTGCTGATACTGCGGCGAGCGCTGCGCCCAGTCGGGCACAACCGCTGCCGGATTGGCCAGCTTGGCCTGGTGCGCTTCCATGCGCCGCGTCTGCGCCGCGATCGCCTTGCGCCACTGGTTAGGCCCCTGCTCCTGCAGCACGCCGATCAGGCCGGCGTGCTTGCCGCCAGCCAGCGCGCGACCGTAGATCGCCCGACCCTCATCCAGTGTAGCAGCCACGCTGGACCGCCGGGCAGCGGGTGCGGCCGGCGCGCGCATCCGCTCCAGCGCTGCCTGGGCACGCTCAGCCTCGGCCACAGCCTCTTGCTCCTTGGTGTCGATGATGGTGCGTACGTAGCCGGGCACCACGGGCACCGAGACGCAACCGCAGTTGATGCGATGCCTGGCCGGCGCGGTCGGGTCGTGCGGGTGCATCATCTTCACGGCGCCGCCCTCGAGGTCGAAGGGCTGGTCGACATCGCGCACCTGATTGTGGATCGCCACGTGCTCGAGGCGCGGATGCAGCTTGCCCGACTTGACCCAGCGCTTTTGCAACCCCGGCACTGTTTGCCCCCATTGCGCAAGGCGCAACTGGTTTGCGGTCGAGTACGCGGTGGCAAGCTCGGTGCGCACGATGCCAGTCGCGCGCTTGCGGGTTGACTCACCCAGCGTCTTCGTGATCGCTTGCACCGCGTCGAATGGCGTCTGCGTGCCGATCATCGTCAGCGCAAGCTGGTCGTTGATCGCGCCCATCGCCTCGAGCGTCGCGCCCTTGATCTTTTCCGTCGTGAACTCGCGCATGGCCTGCATCTGGCGGATGTTGAGTGCCGGCAGCGTCGCGCCCAGGCTGGGCGCTGCCATCACGCCATCGACCAGCGCCGCACCGGCGCTCCAGGCGGCGACCTGGCTCGCATCGGCCGCAAGTGCGGCCGCACCGGCCGTGTCGCCGAGCACGCGACGGATCTCCGCCTGCAGCAGCGGCAGTCGCCACTGCTGGTAGTCACTTGGCTGCGCAGCCAGGATCTGCGCGATCTCGTCGGCCGCGACGCCGAGTAGTCGCGCGATCTCGGCGGCCGTATCGTTGATGAGCCGCGTGCGGCCGCTGATGCCTTCGCGCGGGCCGCTCACTGCGGATAATCCTCGTCGTCGAACATCATCCCCAATGGGTGCGGGGCGTCGTCATGGACGATGACGCCACAGGCGTCTGGCGGCAGGTATCGTCCGCACACCACGCACCAATACCCTTCTTTGGCTTGCGCTGGCGTTGGCGGCGCTGCCTGCATGCCCATTTCAGCCGCGCGTCCAGGTCACGACGTCGCATTGGCGAGATCCGCACCAGTTGGGCCGGTGAAGGTGTCCGCCTCGGCGCGTTGGGCGGCAGCCGCGCGCGCCGCCTCCATCTCGGCCGCCGGGTCGATATCCACGCCCATCTGCGCCGCCACGACGGCAATGAGGGCTACGCCGGTCTCTTCCGTGATCCGGCCAGCCTCGATGGCCATGTTGACGGCGGTGACCACCTGCGCCAGGGCGCTGGCGTACTTCGTGGTATCGCGGCTCGTCATCTCGGGGAAGACGATCTCGATCACCAGGCGCGGATCGCCCGGCACCGGCTCCGACGCGCGCGCCAGGATGTGCTGGCGGATGACGTAGCGCGCCATCGTGCCCAGCATGTGCTTGACGTAGCGCTGGCGCATGGTGAACGCCTTGAGCGTCGGCTCAGCCATGCTCTCGCCCGTTGCGCGGTTGACGTCACCGCCGCCGCCGAACCAGTGTTCAGGGATCGTCGCGCCGCCGAGCACGTGGTTGCGGAAGAGCCGGCCCGCCGTGCTTGCGTCGGCCGCATCCAGCGACGGGCTGAGCGGCTGCCAGGTCTCGCTGTCGTTGTGTACGCGTACTGACCCAGGCGAGGGCGCGGAGATCCTCTTTGCCCGGTCCTCCACCTGCTCTTTCGTCGCACCGGCGAGCGTCACATCCCAGACAAACGCGCGCAGGAAGTTGTAGCGCTCCGCCTCGCCAAACAGAAATTGATCGTAGGCATCCACCCAGTCCGCCGGCGCGCGCAGGTCCGAGCGGCCGCGCGCGGACGTCGATAACGCGTTAACACAAAAGTAGAAGCACTCGCCATCGTCGAACGTCTCGCGAATCTTGCGGGTGCGCTCGGTGAATACATCATCCTCCGGACCGTTGATGATGATGCGGTACCGTCGAGTCTTGCCGTGCTTGTCGCGCGTCGTGACGATGCCGATCGGCTGCTCGGTATTGTCGGGATCGACCACCACGGTGGCGATCAGCGCCGGATCGAGATAGCCCAGCCGCACGTGGCCGTCGAATTCATTGACTGCCACCGGCCAGCACTGCTCACCGAAGAGCGCCAGCTCGCGCAGCTTTTTCTCGAGCTTGACGTCCAGCGCGTTGATCGGATCGTCCCACCAGCGCTCGATGACCTTCTGAATCGCCGGATCGGCCGCCTGCAACGACACGCCTTCAGCGAGCAGGTAGGCGAGCGGCAGCTCGATTAGCCGGTTTGCGAGCAGATTGGCGTCCCACAAGTAATACGCGGTCTCGCGCATCCGCGAGTGGTGCAGTGGCGAAAGGTCGCGCGAGGTGTCGCCCGACAGGCGCCGCCAACCCTCCTCGTCGTCGGCATCCACCGTCACGCCGGCCGCCTCGACCATGCGGCGCGGCGCAGATTCATCTTCGCCACCGACCCACCAGGACACGATCCGCTCAAACACACCCATTGCTCGACCTCATTCTTGCGCGGGAAAGCTTTTATAAAAGCCGTGGCGCGGTTTTCCTGATGCTGGACGTATCAGCGCAGGGGGAAGGGGTTTTCGGGGCGCCTGCGGCTTACGCCACGAGCAGCCGCAGCAGCGGCACCAAGATCGCGCCCCACAGCCACGGCAGGCCGATGGCCAGCGCCGCGCCAAGCGCTATCCCCGCCCCGATCAGCAGCCAGAACGCACCATTCAGATCACCCATCACACACCTCCGCCTTTGTAGTCATCCCCGAACAATTTTTGCCACTCGTCTTCCTGCAGCCGGTGCTGAGTGAGCAGTAGATCCTCGGCCTCACCTTTGCGCTCGATGGCCGCGGCATACTTCGCGAGCCACTCGGCCGCCGCCACGAATTCGTGCTCCTGGAACCACCGCCAGTTGAGGTCCCGATCGGAGACGGCCCAGCACTGCTTCATCGCCGCGGCCTGGCGCCGGCAAATCAGCTCGTCGCAGCACGATCGCGCATGGATGAGCTGACCGATGTTGAGCGAGGCGAGGTAGTCGGAGATGCTCACGGCAGATCTATCCATAGAGTCGATTCCAGCGTCTGCGTATGCGCAGTTCGTCAGGCGTTCCGACAAACGTCGGCCGTTGCGGCCGGTACGTGTTCTCGTCCGCTTCCACCGTTTCGCCGGCGGGTGGTTGCACGTTGTTCGATTCCAGGAAATTGAATGCACCAGACAGTGCATCCACCTGGTCGTCGTGCGCGCCCTTCGGGAAGTTTTCCAGCTCATCGAGGAATGCTTTGTTCCAGGCTCCGCGTATAAGGAATACGCGTCCAGCCTCCGCCATGCTGCTGACCGGCCGCGCGGCGGTCTCCTTGTCCGTTCGCTTGGGGACCGTGTGCACCTCAAACCCCGCGAGTTGGGTGATGTACATGTCCGCCTCGACCTTGCCGGCCTGCGCCGGGTCCTGCTCCAGGACTGCGGCGCAGCGCACGCTGTCCGCCCTGGTAGTTCCTTTGATGAGCTTCATCACGCCGGCAGGGCGTTTGCGATCGCGCGCAACGTGCCCCACGTAGTAGTTGCCCTCGCTGTCTTTGCCCAGCTTGACTCCGGCCGTGTAGTCCGGATCGGGATTCTGCGGGTTTGGCTCGGTTGCCGCGCGATCCCAGTAACGCACCCAGCGGCAATACTCCGGTGCGCGCTCTAGCACGCCAAACCACTCCGCCTTGAAATAATCACCAGCCGCCGGCCTGATCTTCCAGTTGCCGTTTTTGAGCTGCTCGCGCTCGACCAGCGGCAGCGCGTCCAGGTTGGACATGTACTTCGGGTCTTTCGCCATCCCGATCTTGTTGTCCTTGTAGCTCGACGCGATGAACGTCAGGCTCTTTGGCTCCAGATCGGGGTACTGGTCGCGCAGCTCTTCCGGGCTGTCCGCCCAGATCAGCTCATTGCGGTAGCGCACGAACCAGCGGATGACGCCGGAGCGCTCCGGGATTGCGTAGCCGGTTTCCTGGTCGATCCACCAGGCGATCAGCTCGGCGACGAAGCTGTCCGGGTCCGGGTTGGTCGTCGCGCGGATGTACGGCGCCACGCCCGAGTTCGACCGATTGCGCGAGAGCATGTACCAAAACTGACCGGCGGTGAAATGCGTCAGCTCGTCAAAGCCGATCATCGCGATCTGGCCACCCTGCCACTCGAACTTGGTCTTCTCGTGTTGCAGGTGCGCGAACGTGACTTTCGCGCCAGAAGGGAAGGCCCACGACAGGCTGGATGGCTTTGCGCCGAGCAGCGGATACAGCTCTTCAGAGGTATCCCACAGGCCGCCCTCGGCCGCCACTTGCGTGGTGGTCCGCCGGAAGATCACTGCGCCGAACTGCGGATTTTCGGAATGCCGCGTCGTCTCGAGCAGCAGCGCGAATGTCTTTCCGCCGAACGCCGCGCCGCCATAGATGACGATGTCGGCCGAGGAAGCAAGGAACGCCTCCTGCGGCCCCGGCTGCGGCCGGATCGTGACGCGCTCGGCGGCGTCGGTCATCGCCCGTTGTCCGGCAGGTAGATCTGCACGCGACTCGCCACCGCCGAGCCGATGCGCTCGGCCTGCTCGGCACTCAAGCCCTCAGCCTGCGCGCCGGCGATCGCTGCCGCCTTGGCCTCGGCCGCAAGGCGGGCGTTCACCTCGCCAGCCCAGCGGCTTTGATTCACCCGCGCCCGGCTGATGCGCGAAATCGACAGCGACACGCCTTTGAGCAGCTCGAGCCGCTCGGCCGCATCATCGGTATCAGCAACAGCTTCCAGGCCCTCCATGATCTCGTAGAGATCGTTCTGGACCATCGACATGACCGCCATCGAGCGGTTGTCCGCATCATCGGGCGCCACCAGCGCAATCTGGCGCGCACCCTCAGTCGCTGCGCTGATGCGATCCAGGCGTTGCTGCAGCTTCGAGCCAGAGCGCTGCAAACTGCTCTTGCCGATCGTGTAGCCGCGCTCTTGCACGAGGACTTCCAGCTCCTCGTATCCCGAGAAGCCGCGGCGCACCAGCTCGCGCTCAAACCATGCACGATCCTCCGGCGACATCTGGTCGACTTTGCTGCGCGGCGGCATCACAGGCTCCAGTACTTCTGGGGCCTCGCAATGCCGGGATCGCAGTCCACCGTGTACTCCACGACGTCCACGCCGCAGCGAGTGAGCCCAACCTGCCAACGGCCGTCCGGGTGCTTCTGCACTTCGGCCAGTTCGCGGTCGACCAGATAGTCGATCTCACGGCGCAGCTCCATTTGCGTCGCATCCGGATACTCGGCCTGCACCACGGACAGGACGATCCGCTCGAACGCATGGACCGGACGCGACTGGTTGAGCACCAGCATGATGATCCAGCGCATCGACTCGCGACGCACCTTCGCCACATCAACCATTTAACGCACCTCTCAAGGCCATGTTTCGAACCTCACAGCCAGGCCGTCGATCTTGGCCTCGATGACGGACTGACGCCGGATGTCGTCTTCTCGCAGCACGTAGGTGACAGGCAGCTCCGCTTTGAGGCTGAGCAGCTCGCGCTCGATGCGTACGGCTTCGCCGGTTGCCGTCTTGACCGCAGCCTCCAGTGCGCCGAAGCGATCATCCCAGTGCGACTTGCCCTCTTCGCGTGCCTTTTCCTGCGCGCCAAAGCGCTCGTCCAGGCGCCGCTCGACTTGCGCAAGCAGAATGCGGCCGCCAGTGAATGCCGCGCCAAAGAAGGCCAGCAGCAGGCCAGCCAGGAACGTGAGCAGTGCCCACAGCTCAATTTGGATTGTCATACCGCTCCGCCACGATCTCGTAATACGAAAAGGGTCCGTCCGTGCGCAGCAGCCGTCCGCCAGGCACGCCGCGGCCCTTAGCAGGGTGTTGAAAATCTCACCGTCACCTTCGGTTTCCAGTTGCCTGGGAAAAAATCGACGCGGAAAAGATCCGACCCGAGCCGCCCTGATGACGATTCCAGCCGCTTTTTCAGCCGATTGTGCAACTGCAATTCGGCAGCGCTCCCGTCGCTGCAAAGCCAACGTATTCAACAATCAAATGCCGCAATGCAAATGGCGCGATGGCGCCATCGGATTACGGCGCCAGCAAATTACCCAGCCGGGTCAGGTTGTAGGCGGCGAAATTGAGCAGCGCATGCGCGCGAATCGTTTCCAGGCCGCGTGCCATCAGACGGCGCAGCGTGCCGATGTCCTTGGCCCAGCCAAACGCCTCTTCGATCATCTTTCGACGACGCAGGCTGACCGCATAGCCTTCAGTGGCCTTGACCGCCACCGGCACGGCGCTGCCCTTGGTCTTGGCGGCAACGTGTGGCAGCACGCCCAGCGGCGTGAGGGCAGCGATGAACTCGGCCGTGTCGTAACCCCGGTCGGCCGCCAACGTCGGCTTGCGCATCGAGTCGGCCGGCTTCACGGTGCGCTTGACCATCACCAGCGCGGCGTCGCGCTCGGCGGTGCCCGTGGCCTGCGTGGTCTGTACATCGACGATCAGCCCGTTCCGGTTCTCTGCCAGCGCATGGGTCGTGAAGCTCAGGTAGGCGCCTGCGCCGCCCTTGCTGGCGAGCAAGGCCTCCGGGTCGGTGCGCGAGACGTGCGTCGCGTTCGAGCGCTTCTTGCCCCGGAAATCGACCTCGGGGTTGCGTCCCTGATCCGGTCCGGGCGGCACGTCCGAGCCATCGCGTGCGGCCAGGCTCTTGTGCGAGGCCCACGCCCGCAGCAGCGAACCGTCGACGCTGAAGTGCTCGTCCGAGATCAAATCGGCCCACTCGGCAATCGCCACCACGCCACCGAAGAATTCGCGCATCACGCTCTCCTTGAGCAGCCGCTCGCGATTGGCCGAGAACGTCGAGTGATCCCACACCGCCTCGTCCAGCGTCAGGCCCACGAACCAGCGATACATCATGTTGAAGTCGATATGCTCGACCAGAGCGCGCTCCGAGCGAATCGAGAACAGGCATTGCAAGAGCGATGCGCGCAGCAACCGCTCCGGGGCAATCGAGGGACGACCGCCTTCGGCATAAAGCGAATCGAAAGTCGGCGACATCGTGCGCAAAACCAAATCCGCCAGCGTCTTGATCCGACGCAACGGATGATCCAGGGCAATTCGGTCTTCGATATTGACGTAGCTGAACAGGGCGTGCTGTTTGTGGTCGGTGCCGCGCATGGGAATAATTGGTGTCGTAATGCGAACGTAATTATATCAGCCGTAGAGTCCGCACGGATGCAGGAAGGTCAATTAAATCAACATCCTGTTAGGGCGCTTGATGATCACCACGCGAACGCCGGAGGCCGCGAGCGCGCGGGCGATCTCACGCATGTCGCCGCGGGTGAGCTGCCCTTTTGCCGCCATGATCTCGGCGGCGCCGGCGTCGACGCGCGACACCGTGGCGACCGCCTTCGGTTCGTTGGCTGTCGCAAAGGATTCACCCGGCCGGTAGACGCGGATGACGCTGACGATGTGCTCGATGTGGATCACTGCCGTACCTCCCAGCGGTCGATCAGTCGATTGGCCTGGGCGGCATAGCCCTGACACCGGGAGCCGTAATCAACGATGTGGGCCAGGATGTCGGCGGGCGTGACGCCGGAATCGAGAAGTAGCCCGGCGTCAGCGCCGGCGGCGGCGATGGACGCCGAGCCAGTTCCGCCTCCAGGGGCGGCCGGATCGGCGCCGGACAGGTCGGCACCGATGGCGGCGTTGTAGTCGCGCAGCCAGCCGCGAGTAATGATGCAAGGAGGGATAGGGCGCAGGTCAGCACCCGGCGCCGGCTGGTATTGCGTTGTGACATCGCGGATCGCCGCTTGGAGGGATTTGCGCTCGGCTTCGAAGCCGGCGCGGTCGGCCTGCAGTTGTGCGGCCAGATCGTTGCCGCGCACTACCTCGGCGGCCAGCGCCTGGCGGGCGGCCTCGGCGGCGGCGGCCAGCTCGGTGACGGCCGACTCACGCTCGCGGGCATGCTCGCCCTGGATGCGCGCGATCCGGGCGTCGCATCGCGCCGTCGCGTAGCCGCCGCCACCGAGGGCGCCGAGGCTGGCCACGCCGATGATCAGCGCAACGGCTAGGATGAGGCGGAAAACGGGGCTCATGGCGTCACTCCCGGCCCCCAGGCGACGTAACGGGGTTGCAGCACCTGCAGGATTCGTACGGGATAGCCGAGGTTTTCCGGGCAATGGGAGGCGTGGCGCCGGGCCGTGCCGCATGCGGCATCGATCGCCGTGCGCGACCGCGACGCGGCATTGCGGGCCTCCGCCTGCCAGTGCCCGAGCCCACCGTTGTAGGCGCGCAGCGTCGCCCACATCCGGTCGTAGCCGCCTTCGAGGGAGGCGCGCTGCCACAGCCAGCGGTCGTACCCCACCAGGGCGCGTAGCGCCCACTTTGGGTTGCGGGGCTGGCAATCGGCAGGCGACATGCGGTGCAACTCGCACCACCAAGCCGCGGTTGCCGGCATGAATTGCGCCAGCCCATGGGCGCCGACCCGGCTCACCGCGTCCGCGCGCCAGCCGGATTCCTGATGCACCTGCGCCGCGAATACCGCGACAGGCGCATCCAGCCCCCACGCCGTATGCGCGGCACGCACCAGGTCGGCGCGGTGCTGCAGCGCCGCGTGCGGGATCTGCGCGGCCGCGTCACCCGGCCACAGCAGCACAGCCAGGACGACGAGACCGCCGACGACCAGGTCGAACACGAGCGCCGCCATCAATCCGCGGAAGACGTCCATCGCCTACGCCCCCAGCCCGACGCCGATTACCACGGCCGCAATGATCAGTGCCCGGCGCAGCATCGCCGCCGCGAACGCGACCGCCTGCTGCTTGCTGATCATCAACGGCACGTCCGGCGTGTCCAGACTCTCGCCCCAGCGGATCAGGTCATGCGGCCGCGCATACGGGAAGAGCGCCCGGTCCAGCCAGTAACCGAGCCATCCCGCGGTGGCGATGAGTGAGAGCTTGTACAGCGTGACCGGCAGCTGGTGCGGCGCGATCGCCACGATGGCCACGGCCAGCAGCAGCGAAACGTACAGCCAGCCCGACATGCGTGCGTGCAACAGCCGCCACGCGGCGGCGATACTTCGGTTCGACACGACAACCCCTTGGAATGACAACGCCGCCATGTTCGGCGGCGCTGCAGGGGTCGATCACGCAAAACGTTTTGCTATCTGGTCCGGATGATTACGCGTACGCGCGACATCATCCGGGCGGCGGGTCGGCCATGTCCGCCAGACAATCGTCCAATGCTTCATTCCAGCACCCAGCTCAGGCATTCAGCACGCTGTTCACGTAGCCGCGCCTGATGCTCCCTCGTCGCGGCACGCATATCCTGCCGCGCCTGCAAACGAGCGGCACCCCAATGCGCCAGCGCGGCCCCACTCAGGGCGAGCCTGCGGCAATCAGCGCGGTGATGGCCCCTTCCAGAATCAATCAAGCCCCTCGCTCTTCCAGCCAGTGCGTGCCCGGCCCACAGACGCCACATCCGGCCGCCACGACGACTTCCAGGTCCCGACGGACTGCCGGGCTATCTGGGAACCAGATGCCGCCGCTTAGCGGCTCACCGTGGTCGCCTTCGTGCAGGCCGGGCAGCCAGGCCACGCGTATTTCGATCATCTGATTGCCTTGTCTATCTGCCGTTGCACATATGCGTTGCAACGTCAGTCTCGCCGGAATCCGTCAGCACCATCCAACTCTCAACAACCTTCATGGCATAAAACGGCGTGAACCCTACATAAGCTCCGTAGCGATTCTTGCCGTTCACCTCTCCACAAAACGTTGTTTCACCAATCTGGCGAACGTCCCGAAACATCGCCGCATCGGGATCAAACATCTTGGCGCTCACAGCCGCAAGCGCCTCTTCTTCAATCGACTTTCCGCATCCTGCAAGCATAGCCAGGCACGCCACAGTGAGTACCCCTCTTAGAAGCTCTAACAAAATGATGAAATGGGCTGTTCACCCTTGATTTCATTTGTTAACCTCTGCCTTGTTTGTCGAGGCAGAGGAGATGGCGAAACCGATACTGGATGACGAATTGTGGGCGTTGATCGAGCCGCTGTTGCCGCCACCGAAGCCGCGCCGGGAACGGTATCCCGGACGCAAGCCGCTGGACGACCGCAAGGTGCTCACCGGCATCCTCTTCGTGCTGCAGTCGGGCATTCCTTGGGAGATGCTCCCCAAGGAGATGGGCTGCGGCTCAGGGATGAGCTGCTGGCGACGACTACGGAAGTGGCAGGAGGCCGGCGTGTGGGACCGCCTGCACGACGTGCTGCTTGCACGGTTGCGCGCTGCCGGCCGCCTCGATTGGTCTCGCGCCATCGTCGATTCCTCGTCCATACGCGCTGTGGGGGCCGGTCAAAAACAGGACCGAACCCCACCGATCGCGCTCGTCCAGGCTCCAAGCACCATCTCATCACCGAAGCGCAAGGCATCCCGCTGGCGGTGATCCTCACCGGTGCCAACCGCAACGACGTCACCCAGCTTCTCCCTTTGGTCGAGGCGATCCCGCCGATCCGTGGCAAGCGCGGCCGACCGCTGTCGAAACCCCGACTCGTGCAGGCCGATCGCGGCTACGACCACGACAAGTACCGCCGACCGCTCCACGCTGCAGGCATCACCACCCAGATCGCCCGCCGGGGCCAGCCGCATGGCAGCGGTCTGGGCAAGACCCGTTGGGTTGTGGAACGCACCTTGGGTTGGCTGCACAACTTTCGGCGATTGCGCATCCGTTTCGAGCGGCTGGCCATCATCCACGAAGCCTTTCTCGAGATAGCCTGCTGCATCATCTGCTGGCGGCAATTGCGAAAGGCATAACAGGCATTTTGTTAGCGCTTCTTATCCACAGACTACGGCGCTCCATTGTCATTTCCCTTGCCTGGATAGCACATCAATGATGTGCGCCGCCGCGGCCTGCGCCTCGGCTGAGCACTGGCGGAATTGCTGGATCATCTGCTGCTCGTCGACCGAGAGTCCATGTCCAGCATCATCCGCAGGCGGTTGATCAGGATGTACGTCGGCGCGCGTTTTTCGACCGCGAGCCGATGCCAATCGCGCCGCCGTGGCGCCCCTGGTTGCTTCATGCGCGCGCTCCGCATCGTTCTCGGCCCGCCATCGCAGTTCACCGGCCAGCATCACCAAGCGCGCGTCTGCGCTTTCTCCGGTAAGCACCCACTCCACGTCGATCCCGAGGTCTGGCCGGCGCTGCGCCAGCGCGCGTAGCTTGTCTTCCGGGAACAACCCACGCTTCTTCCGCCCAGCCAGCGCCGGCGGCGACAACCCGAGCAGAAGCGCAACGTCCTTGTCCTGCACGGTCCGCAACTGGTGCTTCAGTCGGGCCATCATGGCGTCGAAATTTTTCATGCATAACCCTTGACTGATTAATGAACGTTATCTAAATTAACGTTCATTAATTTCTTTTTTATTCGTCGGGATGAGCATGCAAACCAAAACCCCTCAAGAAGTCAAGGACGAATTCGCGGCGGCGGGCATCCCCGTCTCCTCGTGGGCCGACGAGCACGGCTATCGCCGTAGCGATGTGTACCGCGTACTGAACGGATTCTCTCCCTGCAAACGCGGCATTCCGCATGAGATCGCCGTAAAGCTGGGCATCAAGCCCACCCCGCGCGACCCGGCAGTCGCCTCCCGTTGATTCTACCGGAGCCCACCATGAGCACCTTCACCGTAACAACCCAGGGCGGAGTACACCTGCTGCGCGCATCCGAATATGTCTATGCCAAAGAACACGGCATCAGCGTGGACACGGTGCGCATCGGCACCAGTGCCCGGCCTGGCATCCGGCTGACACAGACCTTTGGCCACGCCACCTTCGGGCAAGAGATGACGGCCGACCTAGCCCGGGCGCTTGCCGCCGAGCTGCTGGCCAGCGCCGACGCGATCGATGCCGTGGTGGTCAAGCGCGACGTGCGCGCCACAGCCGTGGCGCGGGATACCCGCCGCCGCGCCACTGCGGATGCCGCGGAAATGGACGCGATCAGCGAGCGCGTGCGGGTGGCCGCGCGCGTCGCCGCGAAAAAGTCCCTGGGCGACGACAACCCCTGCTTCCGCACTGGCTACCTCGCAATGGCCATCGCCGAGGCCATCTATCACAACAGCGTCGAGTCGCTGCGCAGGCTGGTGAAGGAGGGCCAGTGAGCGAGCCCCACGTCAACGCCAGTCAGGTGCGCATCCTGAAGCTGATGGAGGTGCTGGCTGGCCATGAGATCACCGGCATGCACCTCAGAGATGCGGCGCGCCTGGCCGGCGAATCGGCGTCGACGACCTGTCGCGACCTGCAAGCGGCCGCGGCCGCCGGCTGGGTGCGGCGGGTCGATGACGTCCGCTACGCCCTGAGCCCCAGGCCCATCCAGTTGCTGACGCACTTTCTGTGGGCGCTCGAGGCAGCCAAGGCGCAGATCCAGGAAACCGAGCAACGTTACACGGCGACACCGCAATGACCCACAGCCAAGATTACGAGGTGCGCAATGCCGCGTAAGCCCCTACCGCCCCCCGCCGAGAAGTCGCCCGTCGATCTGACGGCCGTCGAGGCCGACCTGCAGGCAGCCGATGCCGCACGAGTCGTCGCGCAGCAGCAGGATGCACGAGTGCGCGCCGTCGCGCTGCAGATCGGCTATCAGCTTCCGGCGGACGCCACCAGCCCGGAACTCATCGCCCGCGACATCGCGGCAAACATGCGGCGCACGGTCGAGGCATGCCTGGAGATCGGACGCGGCCTGATCGTGCTGAAGGAGGCGTGCGCGCATGGGCAGTTCGGGCCACAACTGGCCGCGCTCGGGATCGACGTCAACGTCGCCGGCCGCTTCATGGCCGCGGCCAGGAAAATTCCAAATTCGCCGACGTCGGCGAATTTGGCGAGGGCCATTGGTAGTCAGAGCAAGCTCCTCGAACTCCTCATCCTCGACGACGAGCAAGTCGAGGAGCTCGCACTCACCGGTCAAACCGGCGAGCTGGCGCTGGACGACGTGGCGCGCATGAGCACCACAGAGCTGCGCGCCGCGTTGCGCAAGATCCGCCGCGAAAAGACCGAGGAAAAGGAGGCCGGCGAGCGTAACCGGCAGCGCAGCAGTGCGCGCATCAACGAGCTGGAGAGCGAGATCGACCAGCTCCAGCGCAAGCTCGCCGGCAAGCCGAAACCCACGCCTGCCGAAGAGGCCGCGCTGCGCGAACAATGGGCGCTCGACGCCCTGTCCGCCGCCGCCACGAGAGTGGTGGCGAGTATCACCGCAGGGCTGCGCCGGCACATCCAGACCCTCGAAGAGCAGTTCGGCGACGAGGTGCCGCCCAACCACGCCCGCTTGGCCGAGCGCCAGGCGATCGAGCAGGTCATCCAGGCGGCACGAGTTCTTGCGTCGGACTACGGCATCGATCTTCCGCTCTCTACGCAGACGCCGCAGGAGCTGGCCTGGCTGACCAACATGGAGTTGCTCGATGCGATGCGCGCCGACGATGTGCCGCAGCCCCTGAACGGCGATATCGGCGCGGCGGCGCTCGAGGCCGGCCTGGCAGCCGAAGGCTGGACGGTGCTCGACGATGATTTCGCGGCGGGCGCGCAAAGGGGGGGACGGTCATGCCGAATGACGACGCCCTGCTAGTGGCCGCAATGCCATTCGTGGAGCGCTGGATGTCAGCCCCCCATGGCGGCAAGTCCGGCGTGGTGGCTGACGCGTGCCAGCGGCTGGGCGGCATCAGCCCGCAGAGCTTCCATCGTCTTGCAAATCGGGTGGTTGGCGTGCGCCGCCGCTCACGCAGGTCGGACGCCGGCCAGCTGACGCTCACCCACGCCGAGGCGCAAATGATTTCCGCGTACTTGATGTCCGCCTTCAGCCGGCACGGCAAGCAGCGCGCCAGTGTGACGCAGACGCTGGCCGAGCTGCGCGCCAACCGGATTTTGCGGGCGGAGCGGGTGATTCCAGCGACCGGGGAGGTCGTGACGCTCTCGGACGCCGCGGTGACCCGCGCCTTGCGCCATTACGGACTCCACCCGGAGCAGCTCAACCGGCAGACGCCCTACGTGCACCTCACCAGCCCGCACGCCAACTGGTGCTGGCAGATGGACGCCTCGGTGTGCGTGATCTATTACCTGCCCCGCGAAGGGGCAATGATCCGCGAAATGACGGAAGCCGAGTTCTATGCCGGCAAGCCGCAAAACTGGAACCGAATCGCCGGGCAGATGGTGATCCGTTACCTGATGACCGAGCACCGCTGGGGGATGATGCGGCTGGGCTACGTGCAGGGCGCGGAGAGCGGCGAACATGCCTGCGACCACCTCATCCGCAGCATGCTGCGCCCGGACGATGCGCGCGGAATGCTGTGGGGCACTCCCAATCACCTGATGGTGGACCCAGGCTCGGCGCAGACCGGCAGTCAGTTCCGCCGGCTGTGCCGGCGCATGGGCATCAACCTCATCATCAACAAGCCGGGCAATCCGCGCGCGAAGGGTCAGGTCGAAGTCGGACACAACATCGTGGAGCGCAACTTCGAGCACGGTCTCAAGTTGCTCGGGCGCGAGATCCGCGGGCTGGACGATCTCAACCGCCTGGGCGGCGTCTGGCAGCGCTGGTTCAACACCACGGCCATCCACAGCCGCCACGGGCGTACCCGCTTCGCGGGCTGGGCCCAGGAGGTGGCGGAGTACTTGATCGCGCCGCCGAGTGAGGCCGCGATGCGCGATCTCGCGATCCGCGACCCGAAGACACCCACGGTGGCGGGCGACCTGTCCGTCGCGTACGAGGGCGGACGCTACTACGTCGGCCACGTGCCTGACATCCGCGTCGGCGAGACGGTGCAGGTGTGCCTCAATCCGTGGCGCGACGGCGAGGTGGTGCTGATCCGCGATGACGACAGGGGCCGCGAACTGCAGTTTCCGTTGCCGGAGATGGTCCGCGATGAGGCCGGGCAGTACCCGACGCACGGCGCAACCATCGGCGTGGACTACAGCGCGCCGCCCGACACGGCGATCGACGCCAACCGCAAGGCAGTCACAAAGCTGATCGCGGGCGAGGCCGCGCTGAAGGCTGCAGAAAAGAAATTGCGCAGGAAGGACACGGTGCCGCTCGAAGCCTTCGGCATCGATCCCCTCAAGCGCGCCCGCGAAGCCGATCTGCCAGCCGAGGTGCCCGAGGCCGCCGCAACCCGCGCGCTTGAGACAGCGCCGGCGATGGTGATTTCGCTGGTGCGTGCGGCACGCCTGATCCGCGACGGCCTGGCGCGCGAGCTGACCGACGCGGAATTCGAGTGGATCAGCCGGCGCTGGACCAAGGGCGTGCCGGAGCAACAGATCGGTGCGCTGATCACGCAGTTCGGCAGTACCGCCGATGCATCCGTCGCGCCGCCGCCGCCGGCGGCCGAGCGAATCGAGCGGGTGGCGTGATGGCACTGCAACTCAAGATCGTGCTGCGCCTGGCGCACCTGCGCCAATCCGATCTCGCCCGCCACTTGGGCGTGAGCGATGCCGCGGTGGCGCAGATCCTCAACCACGACATCTGGCCGAGGACCCGCACGCGACTGGACCTGGAAACGGCAATTCTGGCCTGGCTGGACGCCCGTGGCCTGGGCGTGCCGGGCGTATTCGAGATGGAGCCGGATCGCGCCAACGACCCGGCTCCGGATTCCCCCACATCATCCAAGACCCATGAAGGAGCAACCATGTTACTGGACCCGCAACCCTTGTCGCAACGCGCAAGGGAACGCTTCGGCCTGCGCCGCAACCCGTTCCATGTCGATTTGGATGGGCCGGACGACGTGTATCTGACACCCCACATGCGTGAGCGCTTGATCGATATGGAGAGCGCCGTGCTCAACCGCCGCTTCATCGCGATCTACGGCGAGTCGGGCAGCGGCAAGACGGAATTGCGCAAGCTGCTGCTGGATCGCGTCGAAGGGCGCGCGATCGTCATCAACCCGCGGGCCACGATCGGCATGACCGAAACGGACCGCAAGGGCCACACGCTGCGGATCGATGATATCTACCACGCGATCGCGATGGCACTGGACCCGAGCGAGCCGCTCAAGCGCAACCGCGAAGACCGCGCTGCGCAGCTGCGCGACATGCTCATGGAGGCCGCCGCGCCAGTGTGCCTGGTCATCGAGGAGGCGCACCGGACGCCGACCGTGACGCTGCAAAGTCTCAAGAGCCTGCGTGAGTCCAACAACGGCTGGGGCGCAGCGCTGGGCGTTCTCCTGATCGGCCAGCAAGAACTGCACACGAGGCTCTCCAAGCCAAGTTTGCGTGAAGTGGGTCAGCGCGCGGAGCGCTGCGAGCTGCAGCCCCTGGGCAAATACATGGCGGAGTACATGGCGCACCGTTTCGCGCGCGCAGGCGGCGAGCTGAGCAAAGTGTGGGAGCCCGGGGCCGTCGCGGCCCTCGAACAGCGCCTGGTGAGCCGCCAGACGGTCCGCCAGGGCGGCGTTGAGCGCGAGGTGACGACCAGCCTGGCCTATCCCCTGATGACAGGAAATTGCGCAGTGAGCGTCATGAATTTTGCTGCGAGCCTCGGGGCGGCACAGGTGAGCGCTGACATCGTCCAGGAATGGAGGATGGGAGCGTGATGACACCCCCCCCTGTCGCCCTGCCGCCGCGCCCCTGGTACGCCCGTCGCGGCACGGCGGCCGATGGCGTCGATGCATTGAGTTCGATCCACGACGCCGACGGCCGCCTGATCGCCATCGTCCGGGCCGGCGCGATCGGCGACCTGTTTGTGATCGCCCCCGATTTGCTCGCCGACCTCGCTGCCGTGTTGCGCACCACCGTCCAGCGGGACGCCGACTACCGCAATCAGCACGGCATCGAGATGGACGCCAAAGGCTGCCGCGAAGCGCTCTGTGACGCCATCGCCGACGCCATGGCCACCCTCGCACACGCCCAAGACAACGGTCTTCCGGTCGATCTGCCCGGACTGGCCGCACTGGAGGAAACGCCTTAACCATGGACACCACCATCATCCCCATCCGCCTCAAGCACAGGCAGTGCATTCCGGCACCCGGCCCGGCACCCGTGCACGTACTCACGGACCGTACCGTCGACCGCCTGCAGGCACTCAACACGGTCGCGCGGCAGCTGCGCAGCTGGAATATCGACGTCATCCGCGAGGACATCGCAGGAGCCTGGCCCGCCATCGGCCACCCGACGATCACGATCCGGCGCAGCCTCGACCGGAGCATTGCACCGCTGCTCGATGCAGTCGGGCGCGTCACCTGGATTCGAACGTCCGACGGCGTTACCGGCCTGGCCGTGCTCTACGGCGTGCGCATCACCTGGAGCGAGCCGCGATGAGCTTGATCGACATCCAGGCGGGCATCCTGCGGGCAATCGCGAAGGCGACGAGCAAGCACCCGGCACGCGCCGACGAGGTGCTTGCGCGCATGATCGACAAGGGCGATGACAGCATCACACCCCCTTTGGCGCAGAGAGCGCTGGAGGCGCTCGTGTCCAGCAAGTGCGTCACCACCGCCCACGTCCAGCGGATGAAGACCGACAAGGAGCCGTGGCTCGCAATCTGGCCGACCGGCCTTCCGCTTGCGCCGCCGCAGCCAGACAGGCCCTCGCGATTGCCCACGCGCCGCGCAGTCGGCCCGCACCGGCCTCCACCGACCCCGAAAAACCAGAAGTGCCGCAACGCCGGACTCGCCACCGCGGCAACGCAAATCGCGCCGCGATCCTCGAGGTGGTGATCGGCCGTTGCGCCGCGGACGCGCTGCTCATCAGTGAGATCGCGCGCCACATCGGCATTACGGCTTCCGGCGCGCAATGGCTCCTGGACGGCATGTCAGCCGCCGGCTCGATAGCCACGACTGACACCCGCCCGGTGCGCATCTACGACCCGCAAGCCGAGCACTCGAGACGCGCCGAGGCGCAAGCGCGAGTAGCGCTCGTTCACGCCTCACGGAATGTTCTTCCCGTCGAAACAAAAGGAGCCTGCCATGGCCGCCCCGCGCAAAGCTAAGACCGCCGCAGCACAGATCCCCGTACCGCAAACCCGCGACCAGGTCGCAGCCCACATCCGTGAAATCGGTGAGCGTCAGCGTGAGCTGGCGCGCATTCAGTCGGATATGAACGACGAACTCGCACACGTTAAGGAGAAATGGGAAACCGTCGCTGCACCGCACGCTCAGCGCATCGACGCGCTCACGCAGGGTGTGCAGATCTGGAGCGAAGCAAACCGCGACACGCTCACGCAGGGCGGAAAGACCAAGACCGCTGCGTTCGCGACCGGTGAAGTGTCGTGGCGCATCCGCCCCCCCTCGGTGCGCATCACCGGCGCCGAGGCCGTGCTCGATGCCCTGCGCCGCCTGGGACTGGACCGCTTCATCCGGGAGAAATCCGAGGTGAACAAGGAAGCCATTCTCAACGAGCCCGAGGCCAAGGCATGAGACTCACGACGTCGTACGGCAGCTACGAGATCGAGCCGATGCCCGGGCAGCCTCAAATTGCACTGTGCCACAGCTTTTTCATCGTCGAGCACGCGCGAGGACAGGGGCGCGCAAGCGCCCTGAAGCGGCACCAGAACGATGTGCTGGTGCAGCAGCACTACGACCTGGCGATCTGCACCGTCGCCAGCACCAATACGCGGCAGCATTCGGTGCTGAGCAAGGCAGGCTGGGTGCCGCTGATGACGTTCACCAACAGTCGCCTCGGTGGCGAAACCCTGATCTACGGTTTCGACGTTGCTGCAGCGCGTTCCTGCGCCGCCAGCGCGCTCGCGGCCGAGCCCCCCCCCGGGAGGGGTGGTATGACGGACGCGCTGCACCTTCTTCGCGTGCTACAGGGGCATATCGAAGAGGGCAAGCTCGTGCATCGCGGGGTTTTCAGCGACAAGGATTTTGGCTACGCGATCCAGTGTGCGAGGCACGAACTGGAGCGGTTGCGCGGCGAGCGCTGCGTGCTGCATAGCCTGCTGTGCGACGCCAACCACTTCTTGCGGCTGACCGACCTTGACCCGATTGACGAATCGAATTTGTCGCCGAGTGGCAATTCCTTGCGCGAGGCGCGCCAGAAGATCTTCGATGTACTGCTCAAGATCGATCACGAGAAGATCTCCGATGCGTTGAGCCTGATACCCATCGCAAAGAGCCGCTGACATGGAAATCACGATCAAGGTCCGCCAAACGATGGACAGTTACGTGGCCCGCCACGGCAAGCTGACCGCGAGCTGCACCGCGGGTCCTCGCCAGGCCGCTGAACGCCTGGCCGGGAAGATCTTCGGCCAGTTCCAGCGCGTCACGATCGAAGAAGTTTCCTTCGAGCCCTGCAGCCACTCGTACTGGCGCATCGTCACCGAACCACAAGTCTGCCGCATCTGCGGCTGCACTTGGGATCACGCCTGCTCGGGCGGCTGCTTTTGGGTCGAGGCGGATCTGTGCAGCCGGTGCGACGGCGGGGATGAGCAATGAGCACCCCCAACCCCCGTCATCTGGCGGGAAACCAGCGCCGCACCCTTTATGCCATGTACTTCCGCCTGATCAACATGGCCGCGACTTGGGACGGCATCAATCAGTACGTGATGGCTCAGCTCGTCGAACTCGCTGACCAGGTCGCGGACGTAGCGACCGATCTGGTTGAGCCGGATCAGGATGAGCCGGACAAGGAAATGGAATGATGGACGCAAAAGCGAAAATCCTCGACAAGATCAAGAAGTGCATGGCGCTTTCGAAGAGCGCAAGCGTGCAGGACGGCACGGTGATCATCAATTCGACCATCGCCCGCGGCGACCGCATCCGTTTCCGCAATGCCCACACCGACGGCGTACGCACGCTCCTTCATCCGGTCGCCGGCGTGCGACCGCTGCAAACGACGGCAGACCCCTTCGTCCGCGAGCCCCGCTACATCGTCATCAAGCTCAGCGACCTCGACGCCTACGCGCCGGCCGAAACCCGGCAGCAGATCCTGCAGGCGCAGCAGACGATCGACACTCTGCGCGTTCGTGATGGCAGGCCGCCGCTCGAATGCGTCGTGGTCGAGCGCGACTGGCCGGAGTACGCGGATACCTGGGCGGCTATCGAGCAGCGCACACGCCGCATGCAAAGTCGTGATGCGTCCGTGATGGAGAGCTACGGCGCCGTCACGCAAGGAGGGTGACCATGGCTTCCGCCCCTTTCGCTGCAGCTCGCCAGGATCAGCGTAAGCGCCTCATCAGGACAATACAGACTGGCCGCAGCCGCCTCGGCCTGGACGACAACACCTATCGGGACCTGCTTGCAGCGAAATCTGGCGGCAAGCGCTCTGCGGCCGATCTCGCCGTCCACCAGCTGGAGGCCGTGCTCAAGCACATGCGCGCCGCCGGCTTCGAGCCGCAAAAACCGGTCGCCGCGAAACCGCGCGAGCACCGCAAGCTGGATGATCGTCCCGAGGCGCGGAAAGCGCGCGCACTGTGGCTGTGGCTGCACGGGATCGGCATCGTCCGCGACCCCTCCGAATCCGCGCTGACATCGTTTGCCAGGCGTACGTGCGGCGGCGTCGATGCGCTGCAATGGGCGCGGCGGCCGGACAAGCTGGTCGAGGGTATCAAGGCTTGGTCTGCGCGGCTGCTTCCGGCCAAGCTGGATGCGCGGATCGCGAGCATGCAGGCCACCGGCAAGCTGCCCCTCCACATCACGCGGCAGTCGTGGATCGGCGACCAGTTCCCCACTCGTGATCCCGCGGCATTCGCCACCCTGCAGCTTGCGTGGCAGTCGCTCGACGAGGTGGATCGTGCATGCACCTACTGACGTTCACGAGTTGCTCAGCCTACTCGCCTGCGAGCTGGATACCGCGCTGACACGCCTGCAGCCGGCGATGCCGGTCGCCGATCGCGAGCATCTCGCCATCGAGCTGATGCACGCCTGCCGCCTCACCGTTGGCGGCCACCGTCTGCCCGCTTTCCCTAGCCTCGCCGCCAGCGAGCTGCTCGCCGACGTCGCATACAGCAAGCTCTACGATGGGCTGCGCGCCGTCCTGGACACACACATCACAATGCCCTCAGCTTGGCTCGACGTCGCCACCCTGCAGCTCCTCGACACCGTCCGCGAGACCGCCAAGGGAGAATACATACCCAAGACACGCTACATCGCCGCCGAGCGCAACCTGGACGAGATGTGGCGCAACTTCCGCGGGGACTTCCGAGCCACCGGGCTGGAGTACCATCTATCCAGCGAGCGCATACGTCAGCTCATGAGACCTCTCATGGCTGCCGACCTTAAGAGTCGCCAAGGCAACCTTTTCCCCGACGAGCAGCCATGACCTTCTACGAGCTATTCAAGGCCCGCCATCCACTCGAAGTGAAATCACGGTACGATGATTGGAGGCCCGCCACTCCGGAGGTCGAGGAGTTTATATACCTCAACCTCGACCCATCTAGAGTCCGCGAACTCGCGGGCGGCATCCTCTGTATTTTTAACGGCGAGCGCGAAGTGCGCGTCCGGTTCAAGTCGCGTTGATATCCCTTCAACGGGATTGCACGTGACGCAATCCCGTTGCAAACGCCTTCCCAGTACCCCGCGGGTGCCCCCGGCTCATCCCGCATTTATCGCGTCGATCCCCTGGGATTTATCTCATCTGTGATCAGCTGGCGCCCTATGGCGGGGGCCTGACCGTGTGGCGCACCGACGATACGATCGACGTGCTGCTCGAGCCCAGGCTGCGCATCGCCAAGACCTCCACCGGCGGCACCGGCAGCTTCGGCTTCCAGATGACGGGCCTGTCGGCCAGCACCGACACCATCGTCACCAGCGTGGCCGGCACGCCGGCGCCCGGCGCGGCCGGCATCGAGGGCACCGCCGGCACGGCGGTGACGATCACCGAGGCCACCGTGCCCGCCGGCTGGCCGGCCAACCCGGCCGCGGCCAGTTGCGTGGATGCCAACGGCACCGCCAGCGGCAACGGCACGGGGCCCTTCGGCACCCTGTCGGGCAAGGTGCTGAGCATCGCCGCGTCCAATCTGGTGGCCGGGGCCGACATCACCTGCACCTTCGTCAATACCCTGAACGGCATCGGCGGCACGGTGTTCAACGACGGCGGCGCGCCCAGCGGCGGGGCCAACACCGGCACGCCCAACAACGGCGTGCAGGACGGCGCCGAGGCCGGGCTGGCCGGGCTGGCGGTGAGCCTGACCGACTGCGCCGCCACCCCCCACGCCAGCGCCACCACCGACAGCGCCGGCCGCTACAGCCTGCAGGTGCCGCCCGCCGCGGCGGGCCAGCCGGTGTGCGTGAGCGTGGCGGTGCCGTCGGCCCGCCGCGCCACCGGCGCCAGCGTGGCGGGCACGCCCACGCCCGACGGCACGGCCACCAGCGTGGGCGGGGTGAGCTACACCTACGACCGCGCCGGCCAGCGGCAGGCGTTCACCGCGCCCGCCACCGGCGTGCTGACGCTGGACTTCGGCGTGGTGCCGGACAGCACGCTGCAGTCCGACAGCAGCAAGACGGGGCCCGGCGGCGGCGCGGCCGTGCATGGCCACAGCTTCACCGCGGGCACGGGCGGCAGCGTGGTGTTCTCCACCGGCGCGGGCACCAGCACGCCGGCGGTCGGCGGCTGGAGCGAGGTGGTGTATGCCGACCCGGACTGCACCGGCACGCTGCAGTCCGGCGCCGCCAGGCTGTATCCGCCGGCGGTGCCGCAGACCGTGGTGCAGGGCCAGGTGGTGTGCGTGGTGATGCGGCAGTTCGTGCCCGAAGGGGTGGCGAGCGGGGCGGCCAACAGCGTGCCGGTGCAGGCGGCGCTGACCTTCACCAACGCCGCGCCGGGCCTGGTGGCGACCTACACGGTGACCGACACCACCACGATGTCGTCGGGCGCGCTGACGCTGCAGAAGCGCGTGCGCAACGTGAGCACCGGCGGCGCCTTCGGCACGAGCAACCAGGCCCGCTCGGGCGACACGCTGGAGTACGAGGTGATCTACACCAACACCGGCGCGGAGCCGCTGACCCACATGCAGATCAGCGACGGCACGCCGGCCTACACCACCTTCGTGTCGGCCGCGGCGGACCTGCCGCTGCCGGGCGGGGTGACCGGCTGCAGCCTGCGCTCGCCGGCCAACCCGCCGCCGGCCGCGGCGGCGCCATGCTCGCCGGCCCAGACCGGCACCGGCAAGGGGCTCATCGGCTGGCATCTGGACGGCAGCGTGAATCCGGGCGCCAGCGGCACGGTGCGCTACACGGTGACGGTGGATTGAGTGGATCGAGCGCGATGCGGTTGGCTTGGCTGAACTGCATCGCGCTCCTGCTCCCCGTGCGGGGCGGAGGCCGAAAAGCGAAGCACTGCTTCGCCCGCTGGAGCGCGCTGTGGCCGGCAGGCCACAGAGCCGGGGCGCGGAGCGCGGCCGGGGCGCGCGGGCGACCCGCAGGGGCGCAGGCGGCGGCTGCAGGTTCCGTCTCGCGGGCCGCCGGCTAGCGGGTGCCGGCTAGCGGCGCACCAGGTGCAGGCCGCATTCCAGATGGGGGGTGTAGGGGAACTGGTCGAAGGCCGCGGCGGCGCCGATGCGGTGCGTGTCCTGCAGCGCTTCGACGTTTTCCCGCAGGGTCGCGGGGTTGCAGGAGATGTACAGGATGTTGTCGAAGCGTCCGGCGAGCCGCAGCGTGGCTTCGTCCAGGCCGCCGCGCGGCGGATCGACGAACAGCGTGCCGAACCGGTAGGCGCCGAGATCGATTCCGCGCATGCGGCGATATTCGCGGCCGCCGGCGAACGCGTCGCTGATCTCGTCGCTGGACATGCGGACCATGGTCACGTTGTCCACCGCGTTCGCCTCAAGGTTGTAGCGCGCCGCGCCGACGGACGACTTGCTGAGTTCGGTGGCGAGGACGCGGTCGAACAGGGGCGCGAGCGCGATCGTGAAGTTGCCGTTGCCGCAGTAGAGTTCGAGCAGGTCTGCGCCCGTTCCCACCGCCTGCGCGCGGGCCCAGGCGAGCATCTTGCGGTTCACGCCGCCGTTCGGCTGGGTGAAGCTGCCTTCGATCTGCTGGTAGCGCAGGTGCCGGCCGTCGAGTTCGAATTCTTCCAGCAGCCAGTCGCGGTCGAGGACGATCTTCTGCCCGCGGCTGCGCCCGATCAGCCGGATGTCCAGATCCGCGGCCAGTTCGCGGGCGGCCGGTTCCCATTGCCCGTCCAGCGGGCGATGATAGACGAGGCTGGCCATCAGCTCGCCGCTCTGGGTGGCGAGAAACTCGACCTGGAACAGGCGGCGCTTCAGGGTTTCGGATGCCTGCACGCGATCGCGCAGGCGCGGCATCACGGCGCAGATGGGGGCGGCGGCGGCGGGGAATTCGTCGATCAGCACCGGCTTTCCAGGTTCGGCCGGATCGTACATGGCATAGTCGATGCGGCCGTCGTGGTGCCACATGCGGAATTCGGCGCGCAGGCGGTAGTGCAGCGGCTCGGAATCGAAGATCGCGGGCTCGGGCAGCCCGAGGGCGGCGAAATCCGCCCTGAAACGGTCGGCCTTGGCGGCGAGCTGGGCCGAATATTCGACGGGGTTGAAGCTGGGAAGCGGCATGTTCGGTCGTGCGATGGTCTGGATGGAGCGGGCCGGGGAGGGCCGGAGGGCGGATTCTACGTGAAGCGGGTGGCGCCGGCCTTTGCCCGGCGGCGCGAAAGGGGAATCGCCGCGCGGTACGCCGGACCCGGAGCGGCGCCGGTCGCACGGCGCATCCGATGGGATTGTTGGTCTGGGTGGAACGGTCTTGGCGGAAGAGGCATCTTTATCCAGACAGGAATGACAACGATGATCTGCACTCCGAAACTCCCCCGCTGCTGCGGGCAATCGAAATGACACGCGCACGCATCACCGCCTATCTGCTCCTCACCGTGACGTCGCTCTTCTGGGCCGGCAATATGGTCATGAGCCGCGGCCTGCGCGCCGACCTGCCTCCGATCGCCCTGGCCTTCTGGCGGTGGATGATAGCCTTTGCCTGCGTGCTCCCGCTTGCGTTGCCGCACCTGAGGGCGCAATGGCCCGCGTTGCGCGCCGCGTGGAAGCGGGTGATCTTTCTCGGCGTGTTCGGGGTCGGGTTCTACAACACCTTTTCCTACATCGCGGTGCAGTACACGACCGCGACCAGCGCCACGCTGCTGAACTCCTTCATCCCGGTCGCCACCATCGCGCTGGCCTTCGTCTTTCTCGGCAAGCGGCTGGGACGGATGGAAGCCGTCGGCGTGCTGGTGTCGCTGGCCGGCGTGATCGTGCTGATCGGCCGCGGCAGCATGGATACGCTGCTCGGGCTGCAGCTCAACACCGGCGACGTCTGGATGCTGGCAGCGGTGCTCGCATGGAGCATCTATACGGTGGGGCTGCAGTGGCGGCCCCAGGGCGTGCATCCGATGCTGCTGCTGGCATCCTTCATCGTGGTGGGGCTGGCCGTGATGGCGCCCATGTATGCGTGGGAGGTGGCGTCCGGCGCCACCATCAATCTGCATGCGGGCTCGGTGGCCGGTATCCTCTACGCCGGGATCGTCGCCGCCTTCCTCGGGTTCGTCTGCTTCAATGCGGGTGTCAGTGAAGTCGGGCCGTCGATCGGCTCGCTGTTCATCCATCTGCAACCCGTTTTCGCGTCCATCCTGTCGGCACTGCTGCTGGGCGAGAGTCCGCAGTGGTATCACTACCTCGGCATGGCGCTGGTGTTCAGCGGCATCGTTGCGACGATGTGGCGCAGCCCGGCGGTCCGCCCCGCCACGGCGGCGCGCGGTTCCGCCTGACGCGGAACGGGCCGCTCCGGCCGGCGGATGGATCGGTCGCTGGCCGTCATTACGGAGAAATCATGGATTCGACGCTCTTCATCACCGGTGCCACCTCGGGGTTTGGCGAGGCATGCGCCCGGCGTTTCGCCGCTGCCGGATGGAAACTGGTCGTCACGGGACGCCGCCAGGACCGCCTGCAGGCGCTTGCCGGGGAACTGTCCACCACGACCTCCGTGCTGCCGCTGGCCGTCGACGTGCGGGACAGGCAGGCGATGCAGGAATCCATCGATGGCCTTCCTGCGGAATTCGCGACTCTGCGCGGCCTGATCAACAACGCCGGCCTCGCCCTGGGGATCAACCCGGCGCAGCAGTGCAGCCTCGACGAATGGGACACGATGGTC
Source organism: Thauera sp. K11 (assembly GCF_002354895.1). Classification (NCBI taxonomy): domain Bacteria; kingdom Pseudomonadati; phylum Pseudomonadota; class Betaproteobacteria; order Rhodocyclales; family Zoogloeaceae; genus Thauera; species Thauera sinica. The sequence continues at coordinate 2,181,547 of NZ_CP023439.1, read as the reverse complement.
GATACCAACGTGAAGGGGCTGATGTACACGACGCGCATGCTGCTCCCCAGGCTCATCGCCCACGGCGCGGGGGCGAGCATCGTGAACATCGGCTCCGTCGCGGGGAACTGGCCGTACCCGGGAGGCAACGTGTATGGCGGAACGAAGGCATTCGTGCGCCAGTTCTCGCTCGGCCTGCGCTGCGATCTCGTCGGCACCGGCGTTCGGGTCACCGATCTCGAACCGGGCCTGTGCGAGAGCGAATTCACGCTGGTGCGCTTCGGCGGCGATCAGGCCCGCTACGCCGCAACCTATGCGGGCGCCGATCCGGTCCAGCCGGAAGACATCGCCGAAACCTGCTTCTGGCTGATGAACCAGCCGCCGCACATCAACATCAACAATCTGGAAATCATGCCGGTGAGCCAGACCTGGAGCGGTTTCGCAATCCATCGGCAATGACGGCGGCGGCCCGGCCGCGCCGGGAGGGTTTCCCGCACCGGCGTCCGACGCTTCGACGCTGCGTCACCACCATGCCGGCATTTCCGTGTCGGCGGGACCGGACGTACCAGGTCGCCCTTGCCCCGGTGCGTGGGGCATTGACAGTCGTTTCCGGGCGCTTATACTGCGCGGCTCTCTTTCGTCGGCGCGATTCCCTGCGGGAGCGTTGGCGCGTTGAGGCGGGCGGGGGAAGCGGGAAGCGCGGCGTGGTGGGCGCCGTTGTTTTGGAAACGTCCGTCGCGCTGGGGGTTGACGGGTTGTCCGGAGTTGGCCATAATTTCGTTTCTCTGCTGCAGCGATGCAGCGGTTCTTTAAAAAGTTGAACAACCGATAAGTGTGGGTGCCAGGTCGTTGTGGCGGGCAGCGAGAGCTGCCTGGTTTCGCAATGATTGGGTACTCGCATTACAGTCAGTAATGATTTTGAGTACCTTGTAGGATTGAACTTAAGAGTTTGATCCTGGCTCAGATTGAACGCTGGCGGCATGCTTTACACATGCAAGTCGAACGGCAGCGGGGGCTTCGGCCCGCCGGCGAGTGGCGAACGGGTGAGTAATGCATCGGAACGTGCCCATTCGTGGGGGATAACGTATCGAAAGGTACGCTAATACCGCATACGCCCTGAGGGGGAAAGCGGGGGATCTTCGGACCTCGCGCGATTGGAGCGGCCGATGTCGGATTAGCTTGTTGGTGAGGTAAAGGCTCACCAAGGCGACGATCCGTAGCGGGTCTGAGAGGATGATCCGCCACACTGGGACTGAGACACGGCCCAGACTCCTACGGGAGGCAGCAGTGGGGAATTTTGGACAATGGGGGCAACCCTGATCCAGCCATGCCGCGTGAGTGAAGAAGGCCTTCGGGTTGTAAAGCTCTTTCGGCCGGGAAGAAATCGGACGCTCTAACATAGCGTTCGGATGACGGTACCGGACTAAGAAGCACCGGCTAACTACGTGCCAGCAGCCGCGGTAATACGTAGGGTGCGAGCGTTAATCGGAATTACTGGGCGTAAAGCGTGCGCAGGCGGTCGTGTAAGACAGGTGTGAAATCCCCGGGCTTAACCTGGGAACTGCGCTTGTGACTGCACGGCTGGAGTACGGCAGAGGGGGGTGGAATTCCACGTGTAGCAGTGAAATGCGTAGAGATGTGGAGGAACACCGATGGCGAAGGCAGCCCCCTGGGCCTGTACTGACGCTCATGCACGAAAGCGTGGGGAGCAAACAGGATTAGATACCCTGGTAGTCCACGCCCTAAACGATGTCGACTAGTTGTTCGGTGCAGCAATGCGCTGAGTAACGCAGCTAACGCGTGAAGTCGACCGCCTGGGGAGTACGGCCGCAAGGTTAAAACTCAAAGGAATTGACGGGGACCCGCACAAGCGGTGGATGATGTGGATTAATTCGATGCAACGCGAAAAACCTTACCTACCCTTGACATGCCAGGAACCTTGGTGAGAGCCGAGGGTGCCTTCGGGAGCCTGGACACAGGTGCTGCATGGCTGTCGTCAGCTCGTGTCGTGAGATGTTGGGTTAAGTCCCGCAACGAGCGCAACCCTTGTCACTAGTTGCCATCATTTGGTTGGGCACTCTAGTGAGACTGCCGGTGACAAACCGGAGGAAGGTGGGGATGACGTCAAGTCCTCATGGCCCTTATGGGTAGGGCTTCACACGTCATACAATGGTCGGTACAGAGGGTTGCCAAGCCGCGAGGTGGAGCCAATCCCTTAAAGCCGATCGTAGTCCGGATCGTAGTCTGCAACTCGACTGCGTGAAGTCGGAATCGCTAGTAATCGCAGATCAGCATGCTGCGGTGAATACGTTCCCGGGTCTTGTACACACCGCCCGTCACACCATGGGAGTGGGTTTCACCAGAAGTAGGTAGCTTAACCTTCGGGAGGGCGCTTACCACGGTGAGATTCATGACTGGGGTGAAGTCGTAACAAGGTAGCCGTATCGGAAGGTGCGGCTGGATCACCTCCTTTCAAGAGAAGACGCCACGACCGGCCGTGGCATCCACAGCTTATCGGTTGTTCAGACCAAGAGCCTCGAAGGCGTTTGAGGGTCTGTAGCTCAGTCGGTTAGAGCACCGTCTTGATAAGGCGGGGGTCGTTGGTTCGAATCCAACCAGACCCACCAAACTCAAGCGGTCTGTCGGGAGGGGCTGTAGCTCAGCTGGGAGAGCGGCGGCTTTGCAAGCCGTAGGTCGTCGGTTCGATCCCGACCAGCTCCACCAGCGCTTCGAGAAGCCAGACCTGGCGATGGGTGCCGTCGTCATGTCTGGCTTCTTGGACGATAGCGATATCGGCCGGAAGGTTCGTTCTTTAACAAAGTGGAAGAAGTGCAGTGCGCATCGAGCCGGTGCGCGCTGCAAGTTGTGTGATTGCATCGGTTCGGGCTGCGTGGTCAGCACAGCCCGGACCGCACAAGCGAGTTCGCCTATGGCCGGCTCTTCGAGCGCGTGAGCGCGAGGAGGAGCCAAGGTTATAGGATCAAGCGACGAAGTGCATGTGGTGGATGCCTTGGCGATCACAGGCGATGAAGGACGTGTAAGCCTGCGAAAAGCTTCGGGGAGCTGGCAATAGAGCTTTGATCCGGAGATGTCCGAATGGGGAAACCCACCCCGCAAGGGGTATCCCAGACCGAATCCATAGGTCTGAGGAGGCGAACGCGGCGAACTGAAACATCTAAGTAGCCGCAGGAACAGAAATCAACCGAGATTCCGTAAGTAGTGGCGAGCGAACACGGAAGAGCCTGCACGACAAAACCATCAGCTTAGCAAAACGGTCTGGAAAGTCCGACGATACAGGGTGAGAGTCCCGTATGCGAAAAGCCGGTGGCGGGTCTGAGCGTGCGACAAGTAGGGCGGGACACGTGTAATCCTGTCTGAAGATGGGGGGACCATCCTCCAAGGCTAAATACTCGTGATCGACCGATAGTGAACCAGTACCGTGAGGGAAAGGCGAAAAGAACCCCGGGAGGGGAGTGAAATAGATCCTGAAACCGCATGCATACAAACAGTGGGAGCCTCGAAAGGGGTGACTGCGTACCTTTTGTATAATGGGTCAGCGACTTACGTTCTGTAGCGAGCTTAACCGAGTAGGGGAGGCGTAGCGAAAGCGAGTCTGATAAGGGCGTCGTAGTTGCAGGGCGTAGACCCGAAACCGGATGATCTATCCATGGCCAGGATGAAGGTGCCGTAACAGGTACTGGAGGTCCGAACCCACTAACGTTGAAAAGTTAGGGGATGAGCTGTGGATAGGGGTGAAAGGCTAAACAAATCCGGAAATAGCTGGTTCTCCCCGAAAACTATTTAGGTAGTGCGTCGTACGGACACTTGCGGGGGTAGAGCACTGTAATCGTTGGGGGGTCATTGCGATCTACCCCGCGATAGCAAACTCCGAATACCGCAAAGTGATATACGGCAGACAGACATCGGGTGCTAACGTCCGGTGTCAAGAGGGAAACAACCCAGACCGCCAGCTAAGGTCCCAAATGCATGGCTAAGTGGCAAACGAGGTGGGAAGGCCCAGACAGCTAGGAGGTTGGCTTAGAAGCAGCCACCCTTTAAAGAAAGCGTAATAGCTCACTAGTCGAGTCGTCCTGCGCGGAAGATGTAACGGGGCTCAAGCCATGAACCGAAGCTGCGGATGTGTCTTTGACACGTGGTAGGGGAGCGTTCCGTAAGCCTGCGAAGGTGTCTCGTAAGGGATGCTGGAGGTATCGGAAGTGCGAATGCTGACATGAGTAGCGATAAAGGGTGTGAAAAGCACCCTCGCCGTAAGCCCAAGGTTTCCTGCGCAACGTTCATCGGCGCAGGGTGAGTCGGCCCCTAAGGCGAGGCAGAAATGCGTAGTCGATGGGAAACAGGTCAATATTCCTGTACCGCTCTATGATGCGATGGGGGACGGAGAAGGTTAGGTTGGCCGGGTGTTGGACGTCCCGGTTTAAGTGTGTAGGCGTGCCGCGTAGGCAAATCCGCGCGGCTGAGCCAAGGCATGATGACGAGGATCCTCGGATCCGAAGCAACGGATACCCCGCTTCCAGGAAAAGCCTCTAAGCTTCAGTCATAGAGTGACCGTACCGCAAACCGACACAGGTGGGCTGGTAGAGCATACCAAGGCGCTTGAGAGAACTCAGGAGAAGGAACTCGGCAAATTGATACCGTAACTTCGGGAGAAGGTATGCCCCGTTAGCTTGTAGGCGAACAGCCGAAGGGCGAAGGGGCCGCAGAGAATCGGTGGCTGCGACTGTTTATTAAAAACACAGCACTCTGCAAACACGAAAGTGGACGTATAGGGTGTGACGCCTGCCCGGTGCCGGAAGGTTAAGTGATGGGGTGCAAGCTCTTGATCGAAGCCCCGGTAAACGGCGGCCGTAACTATAACGGTCCTAAGGTAGCGAAATTCCTTGTCGGGTAAGTTCCGACCTGCACGAATGGCGTAACGATGGCCACACTGTCTCCTCCTGAGACTCAGCGAAGTTGAAATGTTTGTGAAGATGCAATCTCCCCGCGGCTAGACGGAAAGACCCCATGAACCTTTACTGTAGCTTTGCATTGGACTTTGACGGGACTTGTGTAGGATAGGTGGGAGGCTAGGAAGCCGGAACGCTAGTTCCGGTGGAGCCATCCTTGAAATACCACCCTGGTGTCGTCGAGGTTCTAACCCAGACCCGTGAATCCGGGTCGGGGACCGTGCATGGTGGGCAGTTTGACTGGGGCGGTCTCCTCCCAAAAGGTAACGGAGGAGTACGAAGGTCACCTAGGTACGGTCGGACATCGTACTGATAGTGCAATGGCAAAAGGTGGCTTGACTGCGAGACCCACACGTCGAGCAGGTGCGAAAGCAGGTCATAGTGATCCGGTGGTTCTGTATGGAAGGGCCATCGCTCAACGGATAAAAGGTACTCTGGGGATAACAGGCTGATTCCGCCCAAGAGTTCACATCGACGGCGGAGTTTGGCACCTCGATGTCGGCTCATCACATCCTGGGGCTGTAGCCGGTCCCAAGGGTATGGCTGTTCGCCATTTAAAGTGGTACGTGAGCTGGGTTTAAAACGTCGTGAGACAGTTTGGTCCCTATCTGCCGTGGGCGCTGGAAGTTTGAGAGGGCCTGCTCCTAGTACGAGAGGACCGGAGTGGACGCACCCCTGGTGTACCGGTTGTGACGCCAGTCGCATCGCCGGGTAGCTATGTGCGGAAGAGATAACCGCTGAAAGCATCTAAGCGGGAAACTCGCCTCAAGATGAGACTTCCCCGGGGCCCAGAGCCCCCTGAAGGGTCGTGGAAGACCACCACGTTGATAGGTCGGGTGTGGAAGCGTGGCAACACGTTAAGCTAACCGATACTAATTGCCCGTGCGGCTTGATCCTATAACCTTGGACAACCGCGATACTCGCACACGTGTCACACCCACACGTGTCACACCAATCACACAACGCTTCTTCGACACTTTGGCTTCGCGCCGCAACGCGCAAAGCAACAGTCACAGTCTGACGACCATAGCGTCTTGGAACCACCCCTGCCCATCCCGAACAGGACCGTGAAACAAGACCGCGCCGATGATAGTGAGGTCCGCCCTCGTGAAAGTAGGTCATCGTCAGACTACCCTACGCCCCGCACAACGCCCGATACCTCCACACAGAGGATCGGGCGTTGGCGTGTCTACGCCACGCAAGCGCCCCCCACTCGCGTAGCAGCGAAAGACTGACTGACCGGAACGCCCGGCGCAGCACGCCAGGCACCAGCGGCCAGGCGCGCCCGCGCACCGGCTTCTTCAGTCCCGCGACGGCACCAGAATCTCCGCCTCCCCCTCCAGCACCACCGACTCGCCCACTGTACGTTTAGTCGGCGCGCAGCCGTGACGGCGCTCGTCGAGCGGGGCAGGCGTCGGTGTCCTGCACCACCGTCGGACGAAAAAGCCCGCAGCCTCTACCAGGACGTTCCGCTCCATCTTCCGCTGCTGGACTGCCTGAGACAGGGGCGCCCGTTGCGGGATGAGAGATGCCCGCCATCGCGCCGTCCTTTTTCCGCTGCTGTGCTTGTTCCTTTTTCACAAAAATGAAATGTAATACCCGTATCGGATCAAACGCCGTCGGGTTTTTTTACATTCACACAGATTTAACATTTCAAGCCATTGATTTTTATAGTTTTAATTATCGGGCTTGAAAGTTGCTGCGGCGTCCCGAGCCGCAGCCGAAGAGAGGCTGACCAACTTGCTGATGAGGTGAAGAGATGCCGATTGCTATCGAAGAACCGATCAATACTTATACCGTTGGGAATCAGGTCGAGCCCGAGATCGTCGTGCTGGCCGACGGCGGCTACGTCGTCATGTGGCAGTCCAGCGGACAGGACGGTTCCGGCGGCGGTATCTACGGTCAGCGCTTCACCAGCAACGGCACGCCCCTGGGTGCCGAATTCCGCATCAATGACGTGGTCTCCGGCACGCAGGAGCAGCCGCGCGCGGCGGCCCTGTCCGACGGCGGCTTCGTCGTCGTGTGGCAGGACACCGGCGGTGCCGACGGTTCGGGCTACGGCGTCATCGGCCAGCGCTTCGCGGCCGACGGGAGCACCCTCGGCGGCAACTTCGTCGCCAACACCACGACCAGCAGCACCCAGTACGCCGGCGCGGTCGCCGCCTATGACGGCGGTTACGCCGTGGTCTGGAGTTCCAGCCAGAGCGGTGGCAACAGCTTCGACATCTATGTGCAGCGCTACACCAACGCCGGCACGCCGGTCGGCGCCGAAGACCGGGTCAGCACCGTGCCCGGCGCGGCCACGGCGCAGCCGGGCGCGCAATACCAGCCGGACGTCGCGACGCTGCAGGACGGCCGGCTGATCGTCGTCTGGAACGACAGCAACGGCAACGACGGCAACGGCGACGGCGTGTTCGGCCGCCTGTTCGATCCGGCCACCGGCGCGTTCGGCGACACTTTCCTCGTCAACACCACCACCGCTGGCAGCCAGAGCAGCAGTTCGGCCGGCTACGGGCCGCGCGTCGCCGCGCTGGCCGACGGCGGCTTCGTCGCGGTCTGGCCCGCCAACGGCCAGGACGGTTCGGGCTGGGGTGTCTTCGGGCAGCGCTTCAATGCCGACGGCAGCAAGGCCGGCGGCGAATTCCTGGTGAACCAGAGCACCAACGGCGGCCAGTACCAGGCCGATGTCACCGCCCTGTCCACCGGCGGCTTCGTCGTCACCTGGTACAACGACAACTACGACGTCTCGGGCAGCGGAACCTCCGCGGATGTCTATGTCCGCGAATTCGGCGGCGACGGCCTGCCGGCCGGCGATCAGCGCAAGCTGCTGTCGGCCACCAACAGCACCGAGTATCAGCCGGCCATCGCCGACCTCGGCAATGGCAACTACATCGTCGCCTATGCCGATTACGTCTCCACGGCCAACGGCGGAGACAACAGCTACGAAATCCGCCAGCAGATCTTCGGCGACGAGGCGGACTTCTTCCGCCAGGCCAACCCCGAACTGGGCGACTTCACCGGCTCGGTGACGTTCGCCGAAAACCTCGTCAATGCCACGCCGCAGGTCATCGATGCCGCGGTCAGCTTCCATGACGTCGATTCGGCCGATTTCGACGGCGGCGTGATCGATCTCTTCTACACCCAGTACGGCGAAACCACCGACCAGCTCGGCGTGCGCCACCAGGGCAGCGCGCCGGGCCACATCGGCGTTGCGGGCAGCACCGTCACCTATGGCGGCGTCGCCATCGGCACCATCAGCGGCGGCCAGAACGGCAGCAATCTTTCCATCGCGCTCAATGCCAATGCCACCGCCGCCGCGGTCGAGGCGCTGATCCAGAACCTGACCTATGCCAGCACGTCGCAAAGCCCGGCGGCTTCGCGCACGGTTGGCATCCGTGTCTCCGACGGCGACGGCGGCGCTTCCGCTTCTTCGCAGGTGACCATCAACGTCACGCTGGAGCTGGACGGTGCGCCCGAGGTGCACACGGCAGAGCGGATCAATACCTACACCGGCAACCAGCAGTACGAGCCCGAGATCGTCGTGCTGGCCGACGGCAGCTACGTCGTCGTGTGGCAGTCCGGCGGACAGGACGGTTCCGGCGACGGCATCTACGGCCAGCGCTTCACCAGCAACGGCACGCCGCTGGGCGCCGAATTCCGCATCAATGACGTGGTCTCCGGCACGCAGGAGCAGCCGCGCGCGGCGGCCTTGTCCGACGGCGGCTTCGTCGTCGTGTGGCAGGACACCGGCGGTGCCGACGGTTCGGGCTACGGCGTCATCGGCCAGCGCTTCGCGGCCGACGGGAGCGCCCTCGGCGGCAACTTCGTCGCCAACACCACGACCAGCAGCACCCAGTACGCCGGCGCGGTCGCCGCCTATGACGGCGGTTACGCCGTGGTCTGGAGTTCCAGCCAGAGCGGTGGCAACAGCTTCGACATCTATGTGCAGCGCTACACCAACGCCGGCACGCCGGTCGGCGCCGAAGACCGGGTCAGCACCGTGCCCGGCGCGGCCACGGCGCAGCCGGGCGCGCAATACCAGCCGGACGTCGCGACGCTGCAGGACGGCCGGCTGATCGTCGTCTGGAACGACAGCAACGGCAACGACGGCAACGGCGACGGCGTGTTCGGCCGCCTGTTCGATCCGGCCACCGGTGCGTTCGGCGACACCTTCCTCGTCAACACCACCACCGCCGGCAGCCAAAGCAGCAGTTCGGCCGGCTACGGGCTGCGCGTCGCTGCGCTGGCCGACGGCGGCTTCGTCGTGGTCTGGCCCGACAACGGCCAGGACGGTTCGGGCTGGGGTGTCTTCGGGCAGCGCTTCAATGCCGACGGCAGCAAGGCCGGCGGCGAGTTCCGCATCAACGAAAGCACCACCAGCAGCCAGTACCAGGCCAGCGTCACCGCCCTGTCCACCGGCGGCTTCGTCGTCGCCTGGCACAACGATGGCTACGGCGTCTCCGGCAGCGGTTCCTACAACGACGTCTACATCCGCGAGTACGACGGCGCCGGCGTGCCGGTCGATGGCGAACGCAAGCTCACCGGCCCGAGCAGTACCGGCAGCAACCAGGTCTTCCAGCCGGCCATCGCAGACCTCGGCGACGGCAACTTCGTCGTCGTCTATTCGGCCTACCAGCCCACCGCCAACGGCGGCAACAACACCTACGAGATCTTCCAGAACGTCTTCGGTGACGCCGCGGCGCTGGCGCGCACCAGTGCCGCGCCGGTGCTGACCGACCTTGCCGCCACCGTCAGCTTTGGCGAGGTTGCGGCCAGCACCGCGCCGCAACTCATTGATGCCGCGGTCAGCCTGGTCGATCTCGATTCGACCGACTTCGGCGGCGGGCGGCTCGACCTCTTCTACGTCCAGTATGGCGAGGCCACCGATCAGCTCGGCGTGCGCCACGAGGGCAACGGCGCCGGCCAGATCGGCGTCGCCGGCAACACGGTGAGCTACGGCGGCATCGTCATCGGCACCATCGCGGCCGGCGCCGATGGCGCCGACGGCGCCAACCTCGCGGTGCTGTTCAATGCCGCGGCTACCGTCGATGCGGTCGAGGCGCTGATCCAGAACCTGACTTATGCCACCACCGCGGACAAGCCGGGCCAGACGCGCACGATCGGGCTGCGCATCGCCGATGGCGACGGCGGCGTCAGTGCGGCCCGCACGGTGAATATCAACATTGCGCTCGACCTCGATACCGCTGCCGCGGTGCATGGGGAAGAGCGGGTCAACAGCTACGTCGAGAGCACGCAGAGCGAACCCGAGATCGTCGTGCTGGCTGACGGCGGCTACGTCGTCATGTGGCAGTCCAGCGGACAGGACGGTTCCGGCGACGGCATCTACGGCCAGCGCTTCACCAGCAACGGCACGCCGCTGGGCGCCGAATTCCGCATCAATGACGCGGTCTCCGGCATGCAGGAGCAGCCGCGCGCGGCTGCCCTGTCCGACGGCGGCTTCGTCGTCGTGTGGCAGGACACCGGCGGCGCCGACGGTTCGGGCTGGGGCATCATCGGCCAGCGCTTCGCGGCCGACGGGAGCGCCCTCGGCAGCAACTTCGTCGCCAACACCACGACCAACGGCAACCAGTCCGGCGGCGCGGTTGCCGCCTATGACGGCGGTTACGCCGTGGTCTGGAGTTCCAGCCAGAGCGGTGGCAGCAGCTTCGACATCTACGTGCAGCGCTTCACCAACGCCGGCACGCCGGCTGGCGGCGAGACCCGGGTCAGCACCGTGCCCGGCGCGGCCACGGCGCAGCCGGGCGCGCAATACCAGCCGGACGTCGCCGCCCGCGCCGGCGGCGATCTGATCGTGGTCTGGAACGACAGCGGCAGCAACGACGGCAGCGGCGACGGGGTGTTCGGCCGCATCTACGACAGTGCGACCGGCACCTTCGGCAGTACCTTCCTCGTCAACACCACTACCGCCGGCAGCCAGAGCAGCAGTTCGGGCGGCAACGGCCCGCACGTCGCCACGCTGGTCGACGGCGGCTTCGTCGTCATCTGGCCCGCCAACGGCCAGGACGGTTCGGGCTGGGGCGTCTTCGGGCAGCGCTTCAATGCCGACGGCAGCAAGGCCGGCGGCGAATTCCTGGTGAACCAGAGCACCAACGGCGGCCAGTACCAGGCCGACGTCACCGCATTGTCCACCGGCGGCTTCGTCGTCACCTGGTACAACGACAATTACGACGTTTCTGGCAGCGGCACCACGGGCGACGTCTACCTGCGCGAATACGGTGCCACCGGCCTGCCTGTCGATGACGAGCGCAAGCTGTCGTCGGCCACCAACAGCACCGAGTACCAGCCTGCCGTCGCCGACCTCGGCAACGGCAACTACGTGGTCGTCTATGCCGACTACGGCACCAGCGCCGGCGGTGGCAACGGCTACGACATCCGCCAGCAGATCTTCGGCGACGCGGCGGACTTCGTGCGCAACAGTGCGGCGCCGCTCATCGACGACGTGCGCACCCTGCTGACGCTGACGAGCGACGCGGCAAGCCCCCTGTACGCCGGCAATGCGCAGATCATCGACGGTGACGTCGCGGTGATGGACGTCGATTCGGCCGATTTCGCCGGCGGCCAACTGGCCGTGCAACTGCTCAACGGCGCCAGCGCCGGCGAAGCGCTGGCAATCCGCCACCAGGGCAACGGCGCCGGCCAGATCGGCGTGGCGGGCAATACGGTGAGTTACGGCGGCACGGTCATCGGCACCTTCAGCGGCGGCGGCAGCGGCGCCGCGACCCTGCTGGTGAGCCTCAACGCCAATGCCGGCGCGGCCGCGGTGCGCGCGCTGATCGAGAACGTCAGCTACCAGAACAGCACGCCGCCGACCGGCACCACCGACCGCTACCTGGCTTTCCGTCTGTTTGATGGCGACGGCGGCGTCAGCGACGCCACCACCGTGCAGATCCGCATCCAGAGCAGCAGCCCCTCGCTGCCCGCGCTGGTGCTCGATGACGTGGAGACCACGCTGCAGATCGGAGAGAGCCAGGCCCAGGCCGGCGTGCTGATCGATGGCGCAGTGGCGCTCGACTACAACGGCAGCAACGGTTTCGACGGCGGCAAGCTCACCGTCGGCTACCTCAGCTCCACCGGCCGCGTCGACGACCAGCTCGGCATCCGCAACCAGGGCAGCGGCGCCGGAGAAGTCGGGCTTTCCGGCAGCACCGTGCTTTACGAAGGAAGCGTCATCGGCACCGTCAGTGCCGGCCTCGACGGCGTCAATGGCGCCGGCCTGGAAATCGTCTTCAACGGCGCTGCGACCGCGCAGGCGATCGAGCGCGTGATCGAGAACCTGGTCTACAGCAACACCTCGGACGGCCCCAATCCCAACCGCACGATCCGGATCAACGTGCGCGACGCCGCCAACGTTGCCAGCGGCAACAGCGACGTCGTCATCCAGATCGCGCCCGAAGCCGATCCCGCCGCTCCGCAGTTCCTGCTCGGCCAGCAGCAGAGCAACGGCTACGAGGCCGGCGACCAGGGCAGCCCCGCGGTGGGGCGCCTGTTCGGCGCCAACGACGGCGGCTACGTCATCGCCTGGGTGTCGGCCGGCGGCCAGGACGGCAGCGGCCAGGGCGTGTTCGCCCAGCGCTACGCCGCCGACGGCAGCGCCATCGGACCCGAGTTCCAGGTCAACAGCCACACCCTGAACGAGCAGAACCAGCCGACGGTCGCCGGCCTGCAGAATGGCGGCTTCGTCGTCGTCTGGGCCAGCAGCAACCAGGATGGCAGCGGCTACGGCGTCTATGCGCAACGCTACGGTGCGGACGGCACGCCGCAGAGCGGGGAATTCCAGGTCAACACCTCGACCTCCAGCACCCAGGACGAACCCGCCGTGCTCGGCCTGGCCGACGGCAGCTTCGTCATCGCCTATTCGAGCTACTACAACAACACCGGCGGGAGCTACTACGACGTGCTCGGCCAGCGCTACGCGGCCGACGGCACGCCGCTCGGCGGCGAATTCACGCTCAATACGCAGGTGTCCAATACCCAGTCCCAGCCGCGGCTGGCCGCGCTCGAAGGCGGCGGCTTCGTCGCGATCTGGACCGACAGCAGCGGCGATGCCAGCGGCTACGGCATCGTCGCGCAGCGTTTTGCCGCCGACGGCAGCAAGCTTGGCGGCGAGATCAAGGTCAATACCACCGAGACCGGCAACCAGCAGGGGCCGGACGTGGCGGGCCTGCCGGGCGGCGGTTTCGTCGCCGTGTGGCACTACAACAGCGCGGTGTACGCGCAGCGCTTCGACGCCTCGGGCGGCAAGGCCGGCGGCGAGTTGCTGGTGAGCACGGCGGATACGTCGTCCAACTACAGCAACCATGCGCGCGTCGCCGTGGTGGGCGACGGTTTCGTCGTCACCTGGGACAGCTACTACAGCCTGGGCGGTAGCGGCTACGACATCGTGGCGCAGAAGTTCGACTTCGCCGGCAACAAGATCGACGGCACCTTCCTGGTCAACAGCACCACCGACAGCACGCAATACCAGCCCGCCATCGCCGCGCTGGGGGGCAGCAACTTCGTCGTCGCGTGGGCCGGCTACAACCAGGAGCAGGGCGGCACCGCGAGTACCTACGGCGTGTTCCACCAACTGCTCGGCGAGGCCGGCTCGATCACCCGCTCGGCCGCGCCGGAGCTGCTCGACCTGGCCTCTTCCGTGACCTTCGGCGAGGCGCTGGTCAATGCGGCGCCGCAGATCATCGATCCGGGCGTCAACCTGATCGACGCCGATTCCGCCAACTTCGACGGCGGCAGCCTGTGGGTCAGCGTCGTTTCGGGCTACGGCAGCATCACCTACGCACAACTGCCGGAAGACGTGCCCGCGCAGGACCAGCTCGGCATACGCCACCAGGGCAGCGGAGCGGACCAGATCGGCGTGGCGGGCAATACGGTGAGCTACGGCGGTACCGTCATCGGCACCATTCTCAGTGCCGGTGCCAACGGCGCCGACCTGGTGATCCGCTTCAACGCCTCCGCCACGCCGACGGCGGTGGAAAAGCTGATCGAGAGCCTGACCTACGCCAACACCTCGTCCGCGCCGGTCGCCAGCCGCAGCATCGCGATCAGCGTCTCGGACGGCGCCGGCGGCACCAGCGTGCCCAAGATCGTGACCATCAACGTCACGCCGGATGCCGACGGCGCCCAGCCGCTGTTCGCCAACGAGCGCGTCAACACCTTCGAGCCCGGCACCCAGGACGAAGCGGCCATCGCCCGCCTCGCCGACGGCGGCTACGTTGTGGTATGGACCTCGAGCGGCCAGGACGGCTGGGGCGACGGCGTGCATGGCCAGCGCTACGACGCCAAGGGCGTGCCGGTAGGCAGCGAATTCCAGGTCAACAGCTATACGCCGAACGGCCAGAGCGCGCCCGCGGTGGCCGGCCTGGGTGACGGCGGCTACGTCGTGCTGTGGCAATCCAGTGGGCAGGATGGCAGCAGTTGGGGCGTCTTCGGCCAGCGCTTCGATGCCAGCGGCGTGCCGGCGGGTGGCGAGTTCCAGGTGAACACCGGTGCCCAGAACGAGCAAAGCGCGGTCGCGGTGGCCGGCTTGGCCGACGGCTTCGTCGCCACCTGGTACAGCTACTACCAGGATGGCACCTACCAGGACGTCTATTTCCAGCGCTTCGACGCGGCCGGCAACAAGCTCGGCGCCGAAACCCGGGCCAATACCAGTGCCGGCTATGAGAACAGCTACCAGGGCACGCCCGCGATCACTGCCTTCGCCGACGGCAGCTTCGTCATCGTGTGGCGTGGCGACGGAGGCCAGGACGGCAGTGGCTACGGCGTGTTCGGCCAGCGTTATGCCGCCGACGGCAGCGCGCTCGGCGCCGAGTTCCAGGTCAACAGCCACGGTGCCGACAACCAGTACGAACCCGACGTCGCCGTGCTGGCCGACGGCGGCTTCGTCGTCGTGTGGCGTTCCGACAGCCAGGACGGCAGCGGCGCCGGTGTCTTCGGCCAGCGCTACGACGCTTCCGGCAACGCGGTCGGCGCCGAATTCCGCGTCAATACCGGGACCAGCGGCAACCAGTACCAGCCCTCGGTGTCGGCGCTGTCGCACGGCGGTTTCGTCGTCGCCTGGAACGACGATTCGCGGACCTACGCCCAGCAGTTCGACGCCGCCGGTGCGCGCATCGACCATCCGCTGCGGGTCGACACCCTCGACAACAACAGCAACGCCAACCTGCCGGCCGTGCTCGGGCTGGACAATGGCGCCTTCGTGACGGTGTGGCGCGACTACGACTACGGCACCGGTTCGCACAACGTCTATCAACAGTTGTTCGGGTCTCCGGGCGACTTCGCCCATAGCGCCAATCCGGAACTGGTCGACGTCGCCACCAGCGTCGTCTTCCGTGAAAACCTGATCAACACGGCGCCGCAGTTGATCGACCCGAGCGTGGGCCTGTTCGACGCCGACTCCGCCGACTTCGACGGCGGCATCCTCGAGGTCGACTACCTGACCGGCTACGGCGCGCTCGACCAGCTCGGCCTGGAAGGGCTGGACCACCAGGACCAGCTCGGCATCCGCAACCAGGGCGCGGGCACCAACGAGATCGGCGTGTCCGGCACCACCGTCAGCTTCGAGGGCACGATCATCGGCACCATCGTCAGCAACGGCCAGAACGGCGCCAAGCTGACCGTGATGTTCAACGCCAATGCCACCAGCGAGGCGGTCGAGCGTGTGATCGAGAACCTGACCTACGCCAACACCGTCTCCAACCCCATCGCCAGCCGGACGGTTTCCATCCGCGTCACCGACGGTGACGGCGGTGCCTCGGTGGCGCGTACGGTGCGGATCGACGTCGTCGCGGAAACCGACGGCGCAGTGCCGCATGGTCTCGAGAAGACTGTCAATACCACGGTCGCCAACGAGCAGAGCGCGCCCGCGGTGGCCGTGCTGGCCGACGGCGGCTACGTCGTCGTGTGGCAGTCCTACGGCCAGGACGCCACCAGCACCTGGGGTGTGTACGGCCAGCGCTACGATGCCGACGACAACCCGGTCGGCGGCGAATTCCGCGTCAATACCACCACTGCCGGCGGCCAGTACGAGGCCCAGGTGGTCGGACTGGCCGGCGGCGGCTATGCCGTCGTCTGGCGCTCGGACGGCCAGGACGGCAGCGGCGCCGGCGTGTATGGCCAGCGCTACGCTGCCGACGGCAGCGCCATCGGCGGCGAGTTCCGCATCAACACGACGACGTCGAGCAACCAGTACCAGCCCAGCATTGCCGCCGACGCCGACGACGGCTTCGTCGTCGCCTGGTATCACGACGCCTACAGCGCCGGCAACACCGAATACGCCGACATCTTCTTCCAGCGCTACGATGCCGGCGGCAACCCGGCTGGCGCCGAGACCCGCGCCAACCCGTCGCTCGGCAGCACCTTCATCTACCAGTCGCAGCCGGACATCACCTGGCTCGACAATGGCGGCTTCGTCGTCGTGTGGACCGATACCAGCGGCACGGACGGCAACGGCCAGGGCGTGTTCGGCCAGGTGTTCGACGCCTCCGGCAACGCCGTGGGCGGCGCCTTCCAGGCCAATGCCTACATCACCGGCGCGCAGCAGAATCCGGCCGTCGCCGCGCTGAAGGACGGCGGCTTCGTCGTGGTGTGGGAATCCGAAGGGCAGGACCTGTCCAGCACCGGCATCTACGGCCAGCGCTTCGACGCCGCCGGCGCCAAGCTTGGCGCCGAGTTCCGCGTCAATACGACGGTGTCGAGCACCCAGTACCAGCCCGACGTCGTGGGACTGGAGAATGGCGGCTGGGTCGTGACCTGGACCGACGCCTACGGCGCGTCGAGCGGTGGCTACGACGTTTTCGTGCAGCAGTACGACGCTGCCGGCCGTGCAGTCGATGGCGAGACGCGGGTCAACAACTACACGCCCTCCACCCAGTATGAACCCGCCATCGCCGCGACGCCCGACGGTGGCTTCGTGGTCGCCTACAGCGGCTACACCTATTCGGGGGATGGCAACGGCGACGGCGTGCCCGACGGCGGCAGCGACAGCTACGACATCCGCCTGCAGCGCTTCAGCAACACCGCGCCGGAAATCACCGACGTGAGCGTCAACGGCCTGGAAGAAGCGGTCATCGTGCTCGACTACGCGCTGTTCGAGGCCGGCTTCAGCGACGAGGACGGCCAGAGCCTGCAGGCCATCCGCATCACCACGCTGCCGGCCAACGGCATCCTGCGGCTGGATGGCGTCGCGATCGTGCCCGGCCAGGAAATCGGCCTGAGCGCGCTGCAGGGCGGCCTCCTGACCTACCAGGGCGAGACCGACTTCTTCGGCCTCGACCAGTTCTTGTGGACCGGCTCGGACGGCGTCGCCTTTGCCGCCACGCCGGTGGCGACCAACATCACGCTGGCCAACGTCAACGACGGTCCGCGGCTGGAAGCGGGTGCCAACGACACGGCCGCGGAAGGCACGTGGTTCTATCACACCATCGCCATCGGCGACCCCGACCCCGAAGGCCACCGCGTCACGGTGAGCTGGGGCGACGGCTCGCCCGACACGGTGTTCTCCACCAGCTCGGCCAATCCCGGCATCTCGCACGTCTATGCCGATGACGGCAGCTACACCGTGACCGTCACCGTCGATGACCAGCAAGGCCAGGCCAACAGCATCGAGACCGACAGCTTCGACGTCGCCGTCGCCAACGTCGCGCCGACCATCGCGCCGTTCGGCGGCAATTCCGTGGTGCAGGGCGAGGTCTACACGCTCGGCCTGGGCACGCCCTACGATCCCGGCACGGACACCGTCACCGAATACCGCATCGACTGGGGCGACGGCAGCGATCCGCAGATCATCGCCGCCGCCGAACTGCCGCCGGGCGGCATCGTCACTCACAGCTACACGGCCGCGGGCGGCAAGACCATCCGCGTGACGCTGGTCGACGAGGACGGCGTCCACAGCAACGCCGGCACCAAGTCCATCACCGTGGCCGCGCCCGCCGAGGTCATCACGGTGGATGCCGGCAACGACGTCACCGTGCTCGAAGGCAGCTACTTCCAGAAGATCATCAGTTTCGACGACCCCACCGACCAGGGCGCCGCCGGCCGCAGCTACACCGTGACCTGGGGCGACGGCCAGACCACCAGCGGCTACGTCGCCGCCGGCCAGAGCAGCTTCGTCATCGGCCACACCTACGCCGACGACGCGGCCGGCTACGAAGTCACGGTCACGGTGGACGACGACGGCCAGCAGGGCAGCGACAGCTTCACCGTGCAGGTCAACAACGTCGCGCCGACCATTTCCCTGGGCGGCAACCCGTCGGTGGCCGAGGGCAGCCCCTATGCGCTGACCCTCTTCACGCCCAGCGATCCGGGTGCGGACACCGTGCAGCAGTACGTGATCCGCTGGGGCGACGGCAGCGAACAGACCATCGCCGCCGCCGATCTGCCGGCCGACCGCATCGTCACCCACGTCTATGCGGACGGCGACGCCAACCAGACCATCGAGGTGGACCTGGTCGATGAGGACGGCACCTGGGTCAATGCCGGCAGCCGTGGCGTGCATGTGTACGACGTGGCGCCGACGCTGGCGCTGGCCGGCGCCGGCAGCGTCGACGAAGGCAGCCCCTACACGCTCGAACTGGGCGCCATCGCCGATCCGGGTCTGGATACGGTGACCCAGTACCGGATCGACTGGGGTGACGGCACGGTGGAGAATTTCACCGCCGCCGAGATCGCGGCGCAGTCGGCACGCACCCACGTCTATCAGGACGGCGGTGCGGGCGGGACCGACTACACCATCTCGGTCGCGCTGGTCGACGAGGACGGCACCCACGCCAATGCCGGCAGCAAGACCCTCACCGTCGCCAACGTCGCGCCGGTGCTGGCCCTGTCCGGCGCCGACGACATCGACGAGGGCGGCAGCTACGTGCTCGCCATCGCCGCCACCGACCCGGCCGGTGCCGCCGACCCGCTGAGCTACACCATCGACTGGGGCGACGGCTCGGCGGTGCAGACGCTCACCGCGGCCGAACTGGCCGCGCTCGGCGGCAACGTCGCCCACGTCTTCGCCGACGACGAGGACGGCCCGGTCAACGCCACCGCGCGCAGCATCGTCGTCACCGTCAGCGATGGCGACGGCGGCAGCCACAGCCTGGCGAAGGCCGTCACCGTCCATAACGTCGCGCCCACCGTGGCGCTGGGCGGCGCCGGCAGCGTCGACGAAGGCAGCCCCTACACGCTCGAACTGGGTGCCATCGTTGATCCGGGTCTGGATACGGTGACCCAGTACCGGATCGACTGGGGCGACGGCACGGTGGAGAATTTCACCGCCGCCGAGATCGCGGCGCAGTCGGCACGCACCCACGTCTATCAGGACGGCGGCACGGGTGGGACCGACTACGCCATCTCGGTCGCACTGGTCGACGAGGACGGCACCCACGCCAATGCCGGCAGCAAGACCATCACCGTCGCCAACGTCGCGCCGGTGCTGGCCCTGTCCGGTGCCGACGACATCGACGAGGGCGGCAGCTACCTGCTCGCCATCGCCGCCACCGACCCGGCCGGCGCCGCCGATCCGTTGAGCTACACCATCGACTGGGGCGACGGCTCGGCCGTGCAGACGCTCACCGCGGCTGAACTGGCCGCGCTCGGCGGCAACGTCGCCCACGTCTTCGCCGACGACGAGGACGGCCCGGTCAATGCCACCGCGCGCACGATCACCGTCACCGCCAGCGACGGCGATGGCGGGGTTGCGCAGCAAAGCCGCAGCGTCACCGTCCATAACGTGGCGCCCACGCTGGCCCTGTCCGGCGCAGCCGGCCAGGTGCAGGGCACTGCCTACGCGCTGACGCTGGGCGCGGTCAGCGACCCGGGCCTCGACACCGTGACCGCCTACGTCGTCGATTGGGGCGACGGCACCGTCGGTGTCTTCGACAGCGCGGGCGAGGTCACCCACACCTACGCCGGCACCGGCGACTACACCATCTCGGTCAGCCTCGCCGACGAGGACGGCACCCATGCCGGCGTGGCCACGCGCACCGTCTCCATCACCGCGCCGACGGCGACGCTGTCCTTCGAGGCCGGCGCGGATGCCAGCATCGACGAAGGCGAAACCTTCACCCGCAACATCGTCTTCAGCGACGGCGAGGACAACGGCGCGGCGGGCTGGAGCTACAGCATCGACTACGGCGACGGCACGGTCGTCACCGGCACCACCCCGGTCCGCAGCATCGAGCTGTCCCACCGCTACGCCGATGGCGACGCCACCCGCACCGTCACCGTGACCCTCACCGACGAAGCGGGCGAAAGCGTCAGCGACAGCTTCGACGTAACCGTGGCCAACGTCGCGCCCACCGTGGCGCTGAGCGGCGCCGGCAGCGTCGATGAAGGCAGCGCCTACGTCCTGAGCTTCGGTGCGCTGGTCGATCCGGGCGCGGACACCGCCACCGCCTACACGCTGGACTGGGGCGACGGCACGGTGCAAAGCTTCACCGCCGCCGAGTTCGCCGCGCTCGGCGGCAACGCCAGCCACGTCTATGCCGACGACGGCAGCTACGGCATCACCCTCGGCGTCACCGACGAGGACGGCAGCTTCATCGCCGGCAGCAAGACCGTCGCCGTCGCCAACGTCGCGCCGGTGCTGGCCCTGTCCGGCGCCGACGACATCGACGAGGGCGGCAGCTACCTGCTCGCCATCGCCGCCACCGACCCGGCCGGCGCCGCCGATCCGCTGAGCTACACCATCGACTGGGGCGACGGCTCGGCCGTGCAGACGCTCACCGCGGCCGAACTGGCCGCGCTCGGCGGCAACGTCGCCCACGTCTTCGCCGACGACGAGGACGGCCCGGTCAATGCCACCGCGCGCAGCATCGTCGTCACCGTCAGCGATGGCGACGGCGGCAGCCACAGCCTGGCGAAGGCCGTCACCGTCCATAACGTCGCGCCCACCGTGGCGCTGGGCGGCGCCGGCAGCGTCGATGAAGGCAGCGCCTACGTGTTGAACTTCGGTGCGCTGGTCGACCCGGGCGCGGACACCGCCACCGCCTACACGCTGGACTGGGGTGACGGCACGGTGCAGAGCTTCACCGCCGCCGAGTTCGCCGCGCTCGGCGGCAACGCCAGCCACACCTATGCCGATGACGGCAATTACGGCATCACCCTCAGCGTCACCGACGAGGACGGCAGCTTCGTCGCCGGCAGCAAGTCGGTCACCGTCGCCAACGTCGCGCCGGTGCTGGCCCTGTCCGGCGCCGACGACATCGACGAGGGCGGCAGCTACCTGCTCGCCATCGCCGCCACCGACCCGGCCGGCGCCGCCGACCCGCTGAGCTACACCATCGACTGGGGCGACGGCTCGGCCGTGCAGACGCTCACCGCGGCTGAACTGGCCGCGCTCGGCGGCAACGTCGCCCACGTCTTCGCCGACGATGAGGACGGCCCGGTCAATGCCACCGCGCGCACGATCACCGTCACCGCCAGCGACGGCGATGGCGGGGTTGCGCAGCAGAGCCGCAGCGTCACCGTCCATAACGTCGCACCCACGCTGGCCCTGTCCGGCGCAGCCGGCCAGGTGCAGGGCACTGCCTACGCGCTGACGCTGGGCGCGGTCAGCGATCCGGGCCTCGACACCGTGACCGCCTACGTCGTCGATTGGGGCGACGGCACCGTCGGTGTCTTCGACAGCGCGGGCGAGGTCACCCACACCTACGCCGGCACCGGCGACTACACCATCTCGGTCAGCCTCGCCGACGAGGACGGCACCCATGCCGGCGTGGCCACGCGCACCGTCTCCATCACCGCGCCGACGGCGACGCTGTCCTTCGAGGCCGGCGCCGACGCCGCCATCGACGAAGGAGAAACCTTCACCCGCAGCATCGTCTTCAGCGACGGCGAGGACAACGGTGCGGCGGGCTGGAGCTACAGCATCGACTACGGCGACGGCACGGTCGTTACCGGCACCACCCCGGTCCGCAGCATCGAGCTGTCCCACCGCTACGCCGATGGCGACGCCACCCGCACCGTCACCGTGACCCTCACCGACGAAGCGGGCGAAAGCGTCAGCGACAGCTTCGACGTGACCGTGGCCAACGTCGCGCCCACCGTGGCGCTGAGCGGCGCCGGCAGCGTCGATGAAGGCAGCGCCTACGTCCTGAGCTTCGGTGCGCTGGTCGATCCGGGCGCGGACACCGCCACCGCCTACACGCTGGACTGGGGCGACGGCACGGTGCAAAGCTTCACCGCCGCCGAGTTCGCCGCGCTCGGCGGCAACGCCAGCCACGTCTATGCCGACGACGGCAGCTACGGCATCACCCTCGGCGTCACCGACGAGGACGGCAGCTTCATCGCCGGCAGCAAGACCGTCACCGTCGCCAACGTTGCGCCGGTGCTGGCCCTGTCCGGCGCCGACGATATCGACGAGGGCGGCAGCTACGTGCTCGCCATCGCCGCCACCGACCCGGCCGGCGCCGCCGATCCGCTCAGCTACACCATCGATTGGGGCGACGGCTCGGCCGTGCAGACGCTCACCGCGGCCGAACTGGCCGCGCTCGGCGGCAACGTCGCCCACGTCTTCGCCGACGACGAGGACGGCCCGGTCAACGCCACCGCGCGCAGCATCGTCGTCACCGTCAGCGATGGCGACGGCGGCAGCCACAGCCTGGCGAAGGCCGTCACCGTCCATAACGTCGCGCCCACCGTGGCGCTGGGCGGCGCCGGCAGCGTCGATGAAGGCAGCGCCTACGTGCTGAACTTCGGCGCGCTGGTCGATCCGGGCGCGGACACCGTCACCGCCTACACGCTGGACTGGGGCGATGGCACGGTGCAGAGCTTCACCGCCACCGAGTTCGCCGCGCTCGGCGGCAACGCCAGCCACACCTATGCCGATGACGGCAATTACGGCATCACCCTCAGCGTCACCGACGAGGACGGCAGCTTCGTCGCCGGCAGCAAGTCGGTCACCGTCGAAGGGAACGTGCTGCCGCCGGAGACGGTGCGCATCGGCGAGGCGCCGACGCGGGTCACCTCGGGCAATCCGAACGCGATCGCCGACGCCTGGCTGGGGGACAAGGTCTCCGCCATCGTCCACAAGGCCGATGCCACCGATGCGGGCGAGGCGTGGAGCGCGGTCAATTTCAGCGGAACGAACGCCACCACGCTCGCCGGCGTCGATCATTACTCCGGCGACCTGGGCGTCAGCGGCCAGTCCGCCGCCACCAGCAGCGTGCGGCAGGAAATCGACGGCCGCGAAGTGCTGCGCATCGAACTGGGACAGGCCGCGAGCAAGGTCACCGTCGATCTGTCGCGCTTCTACCTCAACGATGACGGCACGCTCCATGCCGAAAGCGGGCGTTTGCGCCTGCTCGACGCCAGCGGCAACGTGGTGGACGAAGCCACGTTCGTCGCCGATTCGACCACCGGCGGCAAGACCGTGAGCCTGGATTCCACGGCGGACTTCACCGCCGTCGAAATCAGCGCCGGGGCCTACGACGGGACGGACTTCGTGTTCGGCGCCTACGCCGGCGCGGGGGGCGGTTTCGCCACCGGCGTCTATGCCGACGGTGCCGGGCTCCATGGCAGCGACTTCCTGGTGAACTGGGTGGAGTTCGAGTTCCAGCCGGTGGGGACATTGCAGCCGAACCCGCTCGATCTTTGATGCAGCGGGGCGGGCGCGTCGGCGTATTTGACGGTCCCGCCCCGGCTGGAACACAAGCCATTGAAAGCAATTGATTTTATATCTGGCGCCGATCTTGCTTGAGCGTCAGGCAGAAACCCTTACCGGAGGTCGCATGTTGCCCACTACCCTGAAGAAACTGGGTGCCGCCGCAGTCCTGGTCGCAGCGCTGGCTGCGCCCGCATCCGCTGCCGTGCTGGTCCAGCAACGCCCCGCGGACGGCGGACCGGGCTTTCTCTCGGCCAACAGCGTGGGCTACCAGAACGGAGACACGTTCGTCCTGGGCGGCGACAGCGAACTGCAAGGCATCGCCTGGTGGGGGACGGAGGCCGGCCCGGACGGATTCGTGGTCCGTCTCTTCGATTCGCTGGCGGGGGGCGCCGCGCCGCTGGTCACCTACCTGGGCGCGGTGAATCGGGAACTGGCGGATCCGGCGATCCACGACGACGGCCAGAACCCCCTCTACCGCTACTGGATCGACGGCCTGTCGTTCTCCCTGGCGGGCGGGATCACCTACCTGCTGTCGGTCGGCAACGAAGACGCCGAGTGGTTCTGGCAGACGGGCCTTCCCGACGGCTCCAGCCACTGGCGCGGCGACGACGGCGACGACTGGACGGAGGACGCGTTCGACCTCGCCTTCGCGATCGACGGCCAGCGGACGTCCGTCAACCCGGTGCCCGAACCCGGCGTGCTCGCGCTTCTCGGCATCGCCGGCCTGGCCGCCGCACTGGCCGGACGCCGCCGCAAAGCGACGGCCTGAACCGCACCCTTCGTTCGACTTCCCGCGCCCGGGGCCGCAGTGCCGGCCCCGGAGCCGCCGAGGGCTTGCCATGCCGGGTGCCACTGCCAAGCTGGAGACGCCTTTCCGTCGCGCCACGGACGGCGCGAAGGCGGTACTGAAGCAGATCGCCTTCTTCAGCCTGTTCA
This sequence comes from Thauera sp. K11, assembly GCF_002354895.1. Lineage (NCBI taxonomy): Bacteria > Pseudomonadati > Pseudomonadota > Betaproteobacteria > Rhodocyclales > Zoogloeaceae > Thauera > Thauera sinica. Next base: position 2,157,061 of record NZ_CP023439.1, on the reverse strand, counting down.
TCAACCTGCTGATGTTGACCTCGTCGATCTACATGCTGCAGGTCTACGACCGCGTGCTGGCCTCGCACAGCCAATCCACGCTGCTGTACCTGACGCTGTTCGCCGCCGGCTGCCTGGCGACGCTGGCGGCGCTGGAGGTCGTGCGCACGCGCATGCTGGTGCGCATGGGGGCGCGCTTCGACGCGCACTTGTCCGGCCAGGTGTTCGCCCGCACGCTGTCGGCCGGACGCAACGGCCAGGCGCTGCGCGACGTCGATACCCTGCGCGGCTTTCTCGCCAGCGCGCAGATCCTGCATCTGCTCGATGCGCCGTGGATACCGGTCTATCTCGGGCTGGTGTACGTCCTCCACCCCATGCTCGGCCACGTCGCCCTGCTGGGCGCCGTCGTGCTGTTCGCGCTCGGGCTGTGGAACGAACGCGCCACGCGCGCGCCGCTGGCCGAAGCCGGTGAGGAACTGGCGGCCAGCACCCGCTTCGCCGAGATCAGCGCCCGCAACGCCGAAGCGGTCAGGGCGATGGGCATGCTGCCGGGCCTGACCGCGATCTGGCGCAGGCGCCACGAACTCGGCCTCGGCCTGCAGGGCAGGGCGAGCGACCGTGCCGGGGACATCTCGGCCATCGCCAAGGCGATGCGCTTCCTGCTGCAGATCGCCATCCTCGGCGTCGGCGCCTGGCTGGTGATCGAGGAACAGACCACGGCCGGCGTGATGATCGCGGCCTCCATCGTCATGGGCCGCGGGCTGGCGCCGGTCGAGGCCGGCATCGGCGGCTGGCGGGGTTTCGTGCAGGCCCGCCAGGCGCATGCCCGCCTGCTCAAGGAATTCGGCGGCAGCGCCGAACCCGCGCCGGCGATGCCGCTGCCCGCGCCGGCCGGCCGGGTGACGTTCGAGAACGTCGCCGGTGCCCCGCCCGAGCATCGCAAGCCCACCATCCAGGACCTGAATTTCACGCTCGAAGCCGGCACCTGCCTCGGCATCACCGGCCCCAGCGCCGCCGGCAAATCCACGCTGGCGCGGCTGGCGGTGGGCGTGTGGCGGCCGCTTTCCGGCATCGTGCGCCTGGACGGGGCGAACGTCGCCGACTGGGCGCGCGAACACGTCGGCCCCCATATCGGCTACCTGCCGCAGGACATCGAGCTTTTTCCCGGCACGGTCGCCGAGAACATCGCCCGTTTCGGCGAGGCCGATCCGCACAAGGTGGTCGAGGCCGCGCAACTGGCCGGCGCCCATCAGGTCATCCTCGAACTGCCGCGCGGCTACGACACGCACATCGGCCCGGGCGGCATCAACCTGTCCGGCGGGCAGCGCCAGCGCATCGGCCTGGCCCGCGCCTTCTACGGCAGGCCGGCGCTGATCGTGCTCGACGAACCGACTTCCAACCTCGATGCCGAAGGCGAAAGCGCGGTGCGCCAGGCCATGGACGTGCTGCGCGCGGCGGGGCGCACCGTGATCGTGATCGCCCATCGCCCCGCCGTGCTCGGTGGAACCGACCTGCTGATGGTCGTCCAGCGCGGGCAGGTCACCAGCCTGGGGGCGACCGCCGAGGTCATGCCGCAGATCACCCGGCGGGTGGTCGCCCGGCCCGTCCCCGACACCGCAGGAGCCGGCCATGCCTGACCTCGCCCATTCGCGTCCGCCCGGCCTGGTGATCGGCGACGCCGAGGCCACTGCGCAGTTGCGGCTTTGGCGCCGGATCGGCATCGCCATCCTGGCCGCGACCTTCGGCGGCGCCGTGCTGTGGTCGTCGCTGGCGCCGCTGTCGAGCGCGGTGATCGCGTCGGGCATCGTCAAGGTCGCCGGCAACCGCAAGAAGATCCAGCACCAGGAAGGCGGTGTCATCAAGGCGATCCTGGTACGCGACGGCGACCAGGTCCAGGCCGGCGACGTGGTGATCCGCCTCGACGAAACCCGTGCCGGGGCCTCGCAGGGCGTGCTCCAGACCCAGTACGACGCGGCGCTCGCCCTGCAGGCGCGCCTCGTCGCCGAACGCGACGGCCGCGCCGAGATCGTGTGGCCGGCCGAATTGATGGGGCGGCGCGACGACACCCGCATCGCCGGACTGCTGCAGACCCAGCAGTCGCAGTTCGCCGCACGGCGGGCATCGATCCTCGGCCATCTGGGTATCCTCGACAAGCAGATCGCCTCCACCCAGGCTGCGATCGAGGGCCTGGCCGGTCTGCGCAAGGCCAAGGAAACACAGCTCGAAAGCCTTCGCACGGAACTGGCGGGGCTCACCGATCTGCTCAGCAAGGGCATGGTGGAGAAGACGAAATATCGCAACCTGGAGCGCGAAATCGCCCGTCTCGAGGGGGAGCGCGCGGAACATGCCTCGGACATCGCATCGGCGAGGTCGACGATCAGCGAGCGGGAACTGCAGAAGTTCCAGGTGCGCAAGACCTTCAATGAAGAAGTGACCGAAGAACTGCGCAAGGTGCAGACGGAGATATTCGACTACCTGGAGCGCATGCAGGCCGCCGACTACGTACTGGCGCAGACCGAGCTGCGCTCGCCGGTGGCGGGCACGGTCACCGGCCTCAAGACCCATACCGAGGGCGGCGTGGTGGCGCCGGGCGAAGTGCTGCTGGAAATCGTTCCCGGGGACGACCGCTTGATGATAGAAGCGAAAGTCCGCCCCCAGGACGTGGACCGCATACGGCCCGGGCTTTCCGCCGGCATCAAGCTGTCCGCCTTCGACCAGCGCACCCTGCCCGAACTGGAAGGTTCGGTCACCTACCTGTCGGCCGACGTCATCGAGGACGAACGCAGCGGCCAGAGCTACTTCCTCGTCCGCATCGAGGTGCCGGAAACCGAGCTTGCCCGTCTCGCAGGACAGAAGATCCAGCCGGGGATGTTTGCCGACGTGTTCGTCCGCACCGGGGAACGGACCTTCCTCGCCTATCTGCTCGATCCCATCGCAACCAGTTTCGACAAGGCCTGGCGCGAGCGCTGAGCGCCGCGCCATCGACGCCGGGCCCCGGAAAAGGAAGCGCGCTTCAGCGCTTGCGGGGCGCGAGCTTTTCGGCGGCGTTCCGCAGCGCGATCCAGGAGCCGCCCTGAGCCAGGTAGGCGTCGATCCATTCCGGTCGCATCCCTTCGCCCGACCAGGTCATGTTGCGGTTCGAGGGGTGCATGTATCTGACCTCGGGGGGCGGGAGCGGCTGTCCGGCGGTGGCGGATTCGCCCGGCACCGGGGCGTCGGCGGCCGCTGCCGCTGCCACGGACCGGGGCTCGGGCGTGCGGGCGGATTCATCCGCGGGGGGAAGCGCGGGAGCGATCCGTGGCGCTTCGCCGGCCATTTCCGGAGACGTGAGGTGGGCGGGGCGCACCGCCGGGCGTTCTTCCGCTGCGGCCTCTCTTGCTGCGATTGCGTCCTTGATCGCCTGCAGCAGGGCCTGGAGTTCTTCTTGTGTGTATTGACGCAGGGATGGGCTGACGCGGGATGGCATGGTTGTCTGATCAGCAGTGATCCGCGATTGCGCGCGGCAAGGCCGGACGCCGTGGCACGGGCCGAAAAAATGAATGTCCGAAAAGCAGATGAGGCGTTGCCGCTCCCATGCGGAAGGAAGCGGAGGCAAGGTCATGGGGACCCGACGCGATCAGGGCTGGACCCTTGCCGACATCCAGTGCCCCGATCCTGCGGCACGGCCTGCCGGCGTCGAAGCGCGTATTCTACCGCCGCCGTGCGCACGTTGCGAGGCCGCTTCGAGCCGCCATCCATCCAGTGGATCGATCTGAAACGCGACGCCGTTCTTCAGGGCCGGTCGGCGGCCGCCTGCGCCACCGCCGCGTGGCTGCGCGCTATTTTCTCCACAACCAGAGCAGCAAGGTCAGTACGAGCGACAGCAGCACGCCCGTCATCAGCGGAAAATGAAAACTGAAATCGTCCCGCTCGATCGAGATGTCGCCCGGCAGGCGACCGAAGGGCAGGCGGGACAGCCACGGCCATGACAGGCCGGCGGCGATGAAGACGAGGCCGATGAGGATCAGGAAGCGCTGCATGGTCGGCCCTCGGGCACGCGCCGGGCGGCTGCATGCCGCCGCTTGGGTCTTTCCGTCAGCTTTCCTGCTCGACGCCGAACAGGCGCAGGATGTCCTGGAAGGCGTCGAAGCTCGATTTCGGATCGTAACGCTCGAAGATCTTGATCTGCTGTTCGCGCGCGGGGGAGGGGAGCGAGCCGAGGATCACCGCGCGCTCGCTCAGGATGTCTCCCTGCATCCGCTCGGTCACGAAGAGGAAAGGAATGGGCAGGAACAGGCCGTCCCCTTTCGGCAGATGGAAGCGCGGGTTTTCTGGCAGGATCTTTTCCGTGGCGTGGCTTTTCATTGGATCTCGATCTTGAATTCAGTCGGGCAGGGTTATACCCGCAAGCTGGAAAGAGGGCGTTGACCAAAGTCATACTGCGGCGATGGAAGCGGCGGGTGTGGATCCTGCCATGCATCGCCGCAGGGAAGACCGCCGCCCCGGCATTTGGTTCGTGGCCTGCCTTTGGCCGGGACAGGCGGCGGCGAGGGTGGCGTCCGGGTGTTTCCGGGCACCGCTGCGCCGATCCCGCGGCTATGATCGCCGGCACGAAACACAGCCGCAGGAGATCCCTCCCATGACCCGCGACGCCACGATGCCCTGGTGGCAGGATCTGACGCCGCGCCGCATCGCCGGCCTCGCAGCGGCCGATGCCGTCGCCGTCCTGCCGCTGGCGGCGATCGAGCAGCATGGCGAGCATCTGCCGCTGTCCACCGATCTCGACATTGCGCTCGGCCTGCTGCAGGCGGCGCTGCCGAAGCTGCGGCCGGACCTGCCGTTGTGCGTGCTGCCGCCGCTTGCCGTGGGGCTGAGCCTGGAGCACACGGCATTCGCCGGCACCCTGAGCCTGGCGCCGGAAAACGCGCTCGCCACCGTGGTCGACCTCGGCGACGGCGTGGCGCGGGCCGGAATCCGCAGGCTGGTGCTGTTCAACAGCCACGGCGGCAACACCGCCATCGTCGATCTGGCCGCGCTGAAGCTGCGGGCGGCACATCGCATGCTCGTGGTGCGCGCCAACTACCTGCGCTTCGCGCCGCCGCCGGACGCGCTGCCGGCGGACGAACTGCGCCACGGCATCCATGGCGGCGCCCTCGAGACGGCGATGATGCTGCACCTGGCGCCGCACAAGGTCCGGACCGAAGCCGTGGATGACTTCCGCTCGCTGGGCCGGGACCTGGAGCGTGCCGGACGCCTGCTGCGCCCGGGCGGGGAAGCGGGCTTCGGCTGGATGGCGCAGGACCTCAACGCGGGCGGCGTGACCGGCAATGCGAAGCTCGCCGATGCCGCCCTGGGCGAGCGTCTCGTCCGTCACTTCGCATCCACGCTGGCGCGGATCATCGAAGAGGCGAAGGACTTCGACCTGACGACGCTGGCCGCGCACGGCCCGCGGTGGGGCGTGGCCTGAGGCGGGCAGGCATGGCCGGAACCCGGATGCCGGCGCCGCCCCGCCGCGCGTTCAGGCGCCGCTCACCGCGCCGGGTGCGGGCAGGCGCTCGGGCTCGGTGGAGGCCGGCTCGTCCTGCTCGCCGAGCAGTTCGTGCAGCCAGTGGCCGTGGCGATGGGCCTTGGTCTGCAGGTAGCGCTGGTTCTGCGCCGTGACCTCGCCGTAGATGGCCTCGCGCGCGACGACGTTGATGCCCGCGCGCTGCAGGGCTTCCACCTTGCCCGGATTGTTGGTCAGCAGCTTCACCTTGGTCACCCCGAGTTGTTCCAGCATCTCGTAGGCGATGCGGAAGTTGCGTTCGTCCTTGGAAAAGCCGATCACCTGGTCGGCGTCGATGGTGTCCAGGCCCTCGTCCTGCAGGCCGTAGGCACGCAACTTGTTGGCAAGGCCGATGCCGCGGCCTTCCTGCGACAGGTACAGCAGCACGCCGCCGCCCTGCGCGTCGATCGCGGCCACGCCGCGGCGCAGTTGTTCGCCGCAGTCGCAGCGCAGGCTGCCGAACAGGTCGCCGGTGAGGCACGAGGAATGCAGGCGTACCGGCACCGCATCCGGCCAGCCCGCGACGTCGCCGATCACGATGGCGACGTGCTCGTGAAGGCCGTCGGCCTCGCGGAACAGCACGAAGCGGCTGTTCTCTGCCTCCGCCAGCGGCACGCGCGCCTCGCTGACGCGGGTCAGGCTGCCGGAGCCGCCGTCGCACAGGCGCAGCGCCTCGGCCGCATCCACCGCGAGCAGGTTGCCGCAGGCCACCTCGGCCGCCACCACGCCGGCATGTTCCGGCGCCACGGCGCAGGCAACGGCCGCGGGCACCAGTTGCGCCCGTCCGAGCAGCCGCAGCGCCGCGCGCTCGGCGCGATTGCCGGCGGCCTGCGTGGTGGCGGCCGGCAGGCTCGCGCCCCGCGTCCAGGCCAGCTCGCGCAGCCCGCCGCAGTCCGGCCTTCCGGGCAGGGAGAGTGCCACCGCGTCGTGCGCGTCCCCCTGGCCCAGCGCGGCCATGCGGTGCCGGCTCAGCACCAGTTGCGCGGCGGAGCCGGCGAGGGCTTCGAGCGCCGCAAGGGCTTCGTCGTGCAATCCTTCGACGGCCTGAACCAGGGTGTCCCCGGCGGAATCGCGCAGCAGGACGGGAAGTCCGCGTCGCAGATCGAAAATGGCACGCTCGGCTTGGCGCATCTGTTGTTCTCCATCGGAGTATTCCGGTTCGCGGACGTGCTCGCGGCCGCACATGCCCGCGCAGGCCGCGTCGCCAGGAAGGCGCGGATGAACCGTTACGGAAAGGGCTTCAAACGTTCGATCAATTTTTTTCAGATTGGGGCGGACGTGCGGATTGCAAGCCCATGCCGTCGATTGGTCCGCGCGGTTGACGACAAGTTTCTCCGCCGACGGGCGGGAAGCCGGGATTCCGGCGAGGGAACGCGGTGTCCGGGGCGGATGGGGTTCTACGTCATCGGCAATTCCGGTATCGTCGCCGGCGAGCGGCCCCGAACTGATCGAGCGCCTGGAGCGCGCCAAACAGACTCTGCGCGACAAGCGCATCCGCGGTTTCGAGGAATGACATGAACCCACCCACCCCGCTGACCCAGACGCCGGCCTGGCGCGCACTCGCCGCCCATCGCGACGAAACCGGCGAGCGGCCGATGTCCGCGCTGTTCGCCGCCGACCCGGCGCGCTTCGAGCGCTTCTCGGTGCGCGCCGCCGGGCTGTTCCTGGACTACTCCAAGAACCGCATCGACGACCGCGGCATGGCGCTGCTGGCCGCGCTCGCGCGCGAGCGCGGGCTCGAGGCGGCGCGCGCCGCGATGTTCGGCGGGCAGCGCATCAACAACACCGAAGACCGCGCGGTGCTGCACGTCGCGCTGCGCAACCGCGGCGATGCGCCGCTCGAGGTGGACGGCGCCGACGTGATGCCCGCCGTGCGCGACGTGCTGCGGCGCATGGGCGCGTTCGCCGAAGCGGTGAGGGAAGGGCGCTGGCGCGGCCATACCGGCGAGGCGATCACCGACATCGTCAACATCGGCATCGGCGGCTCCGACCTCGGCCCCGCGATGGCCTGCCAGGCACTGGCCGCCCACGGCCATCCGCGCCTGGCGATGCATTTCGTGTCCAACATCGACGGCGACCACCTGGCCGGCGTGCTGGCGCGGGTGAAGCCCGCCACCACCCTCTTCATCGTCGCCTCGAAGACCTTCACCACCGTCGAGACCATGACCAACGCCGCCAGCGCGCGCGCCTGGTTCCTCGCCGGCGGCGCGGCCGAGGCCGACGTCGCGAAGCACTTCGTCGCCGTATCGACGAATGCGCAGCGGGTCGCCGCCTTCGGCATCGACCCCGCCAACATGTTCGGCTTCTGGGACTGGGTGGGCGGGCGCTATTCGATGTGGTCGGCGGTCGGCCTGCCCATCGCGCTGTACGTCGGGCGCGACGGCTTCGACGCCCTGCTCGACGGCGCCTGCGCCATGGACCGGCACTTCGCCGAAGCGCCGCCGGAACGCAACATGCCGGTCATCCTCGGCCTCCTGGGCGTGTGGTACCGCGGCTTCTTCGGCTCGGCCAGCGTATCCGTCGCGCCCTACGCGCAGGCGCTGGCGCGGCTGCCGGCCTACCTGCAGCAGCTCGAGATGGAAAGCAACGGCAAGTCCGTCACCCGCGACGGCCGGCCGGTCGACACGCCCGCCTGTCCGGTGATCTGGGGCGAGCCCGGCACCAACGGCCAGCATGCCTTCTTCCAGTTGCTGCACCAGGGCACCGACCTCATCCCGGTCGATTTCATCGCCCCGCTCACGGCGAGCCACGGCCTCGCGGACCATCACCGCCTGCTGCTGGCCAACTGCATCGCGCAGAGCAAGGCGCTGATGGTGGGCCGGACGGCCGGCGAAGTGCGCGCCGAACTGTCGGCCGCCGGGCTGGCCGGCGAGGCGCTCGAAGCGCTGGTACCGCACAGGGTCTTCCCCGGCAACCGGCCCAGCAACACGCTGCTGCTGCCCGACCTGTCGCCGCGGTCGCTGGGCGCGCTGGTCGCACTGTACGAGCACAAGGTCTTCGTGCAGAGCGTCATCTGGGACATCAACGCCTTCGACCAGTGGGGCGTGGAACTGGGCAAGCAGATCGCGGCTCGCATCGGCGCCGAACTGGCCGGCGGCGCGCCCGGCGTGCACGACGGCTCCACCTTGGGGCTGATCGCCGCGGTACGCGCCGCATCCTGACGGCGGGCGAGGGAGCGAAAGCCCGCCCGGCGGCGAGCATCGTCCGGCGTTCGTGTCCGTATCGTCGCAGGCACATGGACCGGGCAGTCCGGACGTCATCGCCGGTCATCCGGATCCATGGCCTGAGATTTCATTGCGGCCGTCTCGCTCCTCGACGGCCACGAACGCAAAGCGATACACTGCGCCGCAGCTTCCCGGCCAGTATCCGATTGCGCATCGGCATGCGGCCGGCGGTGGCAGGAGACACCCTTCGAGTCGATAAGACAACGGGCCAGGAAATCGCCCATCTCGCGCACACGCTGCCGAGATGAAGGCGAGCCCGATGCTTGGCCAGCTCATTGCCTGGAAAAGGCGAGGGCGAGCCGGGCAGTCTTGAAGGGCACGAAAAATGAAAAGCGATCCGGATGCGGCAATCGGACAGCGACTGCCGTGCCCGATCCATCCGTTTTGGTGCGCAATGTGCCGAAATGGTGCTGGAGGAGACGATGCTGCTGGATGAACCCGCCTTGCCGGGCCATGGCCGCGTTAGGGACGCGGCCCTGGTCGCTTCGAGCAATCTGCTGTTCCAACTGGACGACACCGACAGCGTCAGGGAGCGTGTGGGCCAGGTCTTCAAACCCCACGATCTGGCTCCGCTTCGTACGGGGGAACGCGTCAACGCCTTCATGCACCACGTGCGCCGGGGGCGCCTGTCCCTGAGCCGGCTTGAGTACGGTACGGGAGTGAAGATCGATCCCGGTCGGCTGGACAGCTTCTACCTGGTGCAGATCCCCGTTCGCGGTTCTGCATTCATCCATTGCGGCGGCCATCGTTTCGAGTCGCGGCCCGGCCTCGCTTCCCTGGTGTCGCCCGGCCTGCCCCTCTCCATGCGCTGGGAGGGCGGGGCGCCGCAGATCGTGCTGCGGATCGACCGGGACCAGATGCTGTTCCACTGTCGCCAGCATCTGGGCGGGGAATGCGAGAGGCCGCCCGAGTTCTGTCCGGAACTCGATCTGACGCGCAGCGGCGGGGCCTATTTCGCCCAGTTGCTCGGTCTGCTGATGGATGCCGTGGCTCAACCCGACCATCCCCTCCACCAGCCGCTGGTACTCAAGCAGTTCGAATCCAGCCTGATCAATGCCCTGCTGTACGGCGTTCCCAGTACGGTCAGCGAATTGCTGGCCGGAGGGACCGGAAAGGCAGCTTCGCCTTACTACGTGAAGCGCGCGGAGGAATACATCCGCGCCCATCTCAACGAGCCCCTCAGCATCGAACTGCTGGCCGAACACGCGGGTGCCAGCGTGCGCACGCTGTTCGCCGGTTTTCGCAATGCCTGCGGCACCAGTCCGATGAGCTTCCTGCGCAACCTGAGGCTGGACCAGGTCCGCGCCGAACTGGCGGGCGGCGAACGCGTGTCGGTGAGCGAGATCGCGTACAAGTGGGGCTTCAACCATCTCGGGCGCTTCGCCCGGGAGTACAAGCGCCGGTTCGGCGAATCGCCGTCGGCGACGCTGCGCCATCGTCCCGACTGACCGGACAGGGACGCGGAGTGCCTCGTTTGCACAGGGTTTCCGACGGCGCTTCGCCATAGCGCGTCCGATACTCCCTGGCAAAACGTCCAAAGTGGTTGAAGCCCCAGTCCAGGGCGACCGTGGACACGCTCGCGCCGGGTAGCGCGGCGAGCAAGGCCGCGCGCGCGCCTTCCAGGCGGCAGCGCTTCAAATACGCCATGGGCGTGAAGCCGGTCCAGGAACGCAGGCTCTCGTACAGCCTCTGGCGCGACACGCGGGCAATCGCCTCGATATCCTCCAGGCGCAGATCCCGGCGCGCATTGTCGCGGATGAAGCGGCAGGCGCGTCGCACGTATTCCGGACAGTCCGGGTCCTGCCCGTCCGCGAGTTCGCGCGAATAGTTGTTCGGCTGCGCCAGCAGCAACCCCTTGATCAGCAGGAATTCCAGGCCCGGGGCGATTCCCGGCTGCCGGTAGAGTTGTTTCGTCGCGTGCCAGTCGTCGAACAGATGCGCCGCCATCCTCCACCAGGCGGCGACTTCGCCCCGGCGCATGTCCATCCGGGGATCGAAGGCGAGCGGCTCGGCGGCCGGCCGCTCCAGCAGCTTCTCCAGTACTTCCTGCGCCGCCGGGCGGCGGATCACCACCTGCAGCTTGCGGCAGTCGGCCGAGATGTCCAGTTCCTGGTCCGCAAACGGTGAAACGACCACGCCGCCGCCCGCATCCGAACGGTGCTTCTCGCCGCGGCTGCGCAGGATCTGGCTGCCCTCCAGCGGAAGGCTGAGGCTGTAGCCGTCCAGTTGCACGTCCCGGTCGATACCTATGGTCACGTCGGAGCCGTAACGGATCTGTCCCAGCACCGTACCCAGGGTCGGCAGGCGCACGGCGTCGTGGACGAAGCCGAGGCTTCCCGACCTGCGCGATTCCAGGTGATGCGGGCCGCAGATGCCCGCCATCCAGTTGCGGGCACCGTCCAGCCGGTCGTGGGCAGCGTGCAGTTCGGCGTCGTTGGGGGCCATGTGCGATCTCTCCGGTTCGTCTTCGCTTCAATTCTGGCCGGCTCGCCCAGCGCCCTCTAGCCACGGAGTGCAATCGTCGACGGTGCAGGCTGCAGTGTCCGGCCAGTGCGTGAAAAAACGGCTCGTGTTCGCAGGGTTTCTGGCTAGTTGGGTCTGCGGCGGAAGCGTCCAATGGGCCCGCGGTTCCAGCATGCCAGGGCCCGCCGATGCGAGCGGGCGGTCCGGTGGATGTTCCGCAGGCCGGGGTGCGAGGCCGGTGGAGCGTACCGCGCTGCCGGGCGGACGAAAGGGGGCTGAATGCCCCGGACAAGACAAAGACAGACAGATTCCAACCCAAAGGAGAAATCGATGAAAGGTCGTTCTATCCAGGTGCCGTCCGCGGACGGCAGCTTCGCCGCCTATCTGGCGGTATCGGTCGATGGCCGCGGGCCGGGCATCGTCCTGTGCCAGGAGATCTTCGGCGTCAATGCCGCGATGCGCGCGGTGGCCGACCATCTGGCCGAGGAGGGCTATACCGTGCTCGTGCCGGACCTGTTCTGGCGCCAGCAGGCCGGCGTGGAACTGGGCTATGGACAGGAGGATTTCGCCCGCGCCCTGTCCCTCTACCAGGGCTTCGACGAGAATCTCGGCGTCGCCGACATCGGAGCGAGCCTCGCCTGCCTGCGTGGCCTGCCCGAATGCAGCGGTGCCGGGCTCGGCGTGGTGGGCTACTGCCTGGGCGGGAAGCTGGCCTATCTCGCCGCGTGCCGGTTGCCCGAGGTGGCCTGCGCGGTGGCCTACTACGGGGTCGGCATCGAGAAGGCGCTGGGCGAACTGGAAGGGCTGCGCGGCCGCCTGGTGGTGCACATCCCCGAACTCGACGACTTCTGCCCGCCGCCTGCCCGCGACGCCATCCGTACTGCGCTGGCCTCCTGCCCGAAGACCGAAGTCCATGTCTATCCCGGTGTCGGCCACGCCTTCGCCCGTCCGGCGGGCGACCATTACCACAAGCCTTCCGCGCTGCTCGCCCACGAACGCAGCATTGCCGCGCTGCGCCGCGTACTGGGGCCGGACTACGATCTGTCCGCGCTGTGGGAAGAGCACATCCGGCACGAGTTCGACACCCGCAACGTGCCTGCCACCATGGCGACGATGGTGGATCAACCCTACGTGAACCACATCCCGACCATGACCGGGGGCGTGGGCAGCGCGGAACTGAGCCGCTTCTACCGCTACCACTTCATCCACAACAACCCGGCGGACATGCGGCTCACGCCCGTCTCCCGCACCGTGGGAGCGTCCCAGATCGTGGACGAATTCATCATGAGCTTCACCCACGACCGCGAGATCGATTGGCTGCTGCCTGGCGTAAAGCCGACCGGCAAGTACGTGGAGATCCCCATGCTGGGAGTCGTCAAGTTCCGCGGCCCCAAGCTCTACCACGAGCACATCTACTGGGACCAGGCCAGCGTGCTGGTGCAGATCGGCCTGCTCGACCCGGCAGGGCTGCCGGTGGCCGGCGTGGAGACGGCGTACAAGCTGCTCGACGAAAGCCTGCCTTCCAACACCCTGATGCCCAGTTGGCCCGGCAGCGCCGGCAAGCCGATCACCGCCTGAGGAGCCCGACATGAAAAGACTTCAGGGCAAGGTCGCAATCGTCAGTGGCGGCGCAACCCTCATCGGTGCCGCGGTCGCCCGCGGCCTGACGGAGGCGGGCGCCAGGGTGGCGATCCTCGACGTCGATCCCGCCGGCGCCCAGGTCGCCGCGAGCCTGGGCGACGAGGGCATGTTCGTCGCGGTGGACCTGACCGACGACGCAGCCCTCGAGGCGGCGGTGGCCGAGGTGCGCCGGCGCCTGGGCGGGGTCGATCTGCTCGTCAATCTCGCCTGCACCTATGTCGACGATGGCTTCGCGTCGTCCCGCCAGGACTGGCTGCGGGCGCTGGACATCAATCTGGTGTCGGCAATGGCGCTGACGCGGGCGGTGCACGCGGACCTCAAGGTACGCCGCGGCGCGGTGGTGAACTTCACCTCCATCTCCGCCTCCGTCGCCCAGACCGGTCGCTGGCTCTATCCGGTGTCCAAGGCCGCCATGCGCCAGCTCACCCGCAGCATGGCCATGGATCTCGCGCCCGACGGCATCCGCGTCAATTCGGTGTCGCCGGGCTGGACGTGGTCGCGTGTCATCGCCGAGATTTCCGGCGGCGACCGGGCCAAGGCCGACCGCGTGGCGGCGGACTTCCACCTCCTCGGCCGCCTGGGTGATCCCGGCGAGGTCGCCAACGTGGTGGTCTTCCTGTGTTCCCCGGAGGCCAGCTTCGTCACCGGTGCCGACTATGCCGTCGATGGCGGCTATTCGGTGATGGGGCCGGAGCGCAACCAGCCTGCCATTCCGCGGCTCGCCGGATAGGGCGGGCGTCCCCTTCTGCTTTTCACGGCCTTCATCCGGCCGTCCGTGGCCGGACGGGGCACCTACAACGACAATCCATCCCCAAAGGAGAATCACATGCGTCGCATCGCCATCGTCGGAGCCGGCCAGTCCGGTCTCCAGCTCGCCCTCGGTCTGCTCGCCCGGGGCTACCACGTCACCCTCACATCGAATCGCAGCGCGGAGGAGATCCGCCAGGGCAGGGTCACGTCCAGCCAGTGCATGTTCGATGCCGCCTTGCAGACCGAACGCGACCTCGGCATCAATTTCTGGGAAGAAAGCTGCCCGCCCGTGGAAGGCATCGGCCTCGCCGTTCCCCACCCCGAAAAGCCCGGCCAGCGGCTCTTCGGTTGGAGTGCCCGCCTGGAGAACGTGGCGCAGTCGGTGGACCAGCGCCTCAAGATGCCGTACTGGATCGAGGAGGTCGAACGCCGCGGCGGGGAAGTGCACCTGCAGGACGTGGGCGTGCCCGAACTCGAACGACTCGCCGCCAGCCATGACCTGGTGCTGCTGGCCGCGGGCAAGGGCGAGATCGTCAACCTCTTCACCCGCGATGCCGAGCGCAGCCGCTTCAGCCAGCCGCAGCGCGCCCTGGCCCTGACCTACGTAACCGGCATGACGCCGATGGCGCCGTATTCGCGCGTCGCCTTCAACCTGATCCCCGGTGTCGGCGAGTACTTCGTATTCCCGGCCCTGACCCTGAGCGGGCCGTGCGAGATCATGGTGTTCGAAGGTATTCCCGGCGGCCCGATGGACTGCTGGCAGGGCGTGAATTCGCCGGAGCAGCATCTGGAAAAGAGCCTGGAGATCGTCAATCGCCATCTGCCCTGGGAGGCGGAGCGCTGCCGCAACCTGGCGCTCACCGACGACAAGGGCTTCCTGTCGGGCCGCTTCGCTCCCACCATCCGCAGACCGGTGCTGACCTTGCCGTCCGGCCGCCGGGTGTTCGGCATGGGCGACGCCGTCGTGGTGAACGACCCGATCACCGGCCAGGGCTCCAACAACGCCGCCAAGTGCAGCAAGGTCTATCTCGACGCCATCCTCGCCCGCGGCGGCCAGGCATTCACGCCCGACTGGATGAACGCCACCTTCGAGCGTTTCTGGAACTACGCCCGGCACGTGGTCGCCTGGACCAACACCATGTTGCTGCCGCCACCGGCGCATCTGTTGAAGCTGCTCGCCACGGCCGGCCAGTCGCCCGAACTGGCATCCATCCTGGCCAACGGCTTTGACGATCCGCGCCGGTTCGAGCCCTGGTGGTTCGATGTCGACCAATGCGAGGCGCTGATCGAGCGCACCTTGCCGATGGCGGCGTGAAGCGCATGGAGCCCGCGATCATGAGCGCGCCGCAAACCCCCGCAACCGTGCTGTCCAGCGTCGGCGGCAGCGATGCCCGTACCCTGCGCAATCTGCTGGGCCAGTTCGCCACCGGGGTGACGGTGATCACGACCCGCGCCGCTGACGGGCGCCGGGTCGGGATGACGGCCAATTCGTTCTCCTCGGTGTCCCTGGAGCCGCCGCTGGTGCTGTGGAGCCTGTCGCGCAACGCGCCCAGCCTGCCCGACTTCGTGGCGGCCGGCCACTTCGCCATCCACGTGCTGGAGCGCGGCCAGCATGGCCTGTCGAACCGCTTCGCGCGGCCGGCGGACGACAAGTTCGCCGGCCTCGACCACGGCGAAGGGCCGGCCGGCATTCCGCTGCTGGAGGGGGCGGTCGCCACGCTGGTGTGCCGCAACAGCAGGCAGTACGACGGTGGCGACCACCTCATCTTCATCGGTGAGATCGAGCAGTTCGGCCAGGGAGGTGGGGAACCACTGCTGTTCCACGCCGGCCGCTATCGCATCGCCGTCGCCCATCCGGACCTGGAGGACTGAAGGCAGGGAAGCACGGAAGTCGGCCCAGCACCGTCCGGTCTGCCGCGGAAAGCCCGCGTCGGACCGGACGCCTCTCCACGCCGGGCGCGCGGCGTGGACCCGCCCGCGATGCGCGCCGTCACTGCCGGTCGAACCGCACCCCCCTGGACAGCAGCAGCCCGGCCACCGACGCCATCCCGGTGACGATCCAGGTCAGATGCCACCCGCCGTACCTGCCGGCCACCCACGCCACGAAGGGCGGGCCGAGGAACTGGCCGAAGGCCGAGCACTGCTGCATCCAGCCGACCGTGGTCGACACCGTGCGCGCGTTCGGCGCCACGTGGACCACCAGCGAGAAGAGCGTGCCCGGTATCAGGCCGCCGACCGCGGAAAACGCCAGCGCTGCCGCGTATCGCAGCACCGGGGCCCCGGCGGTGAGCGGGGTGAAGGCCACGAAGGCGGTCGCCGCCATGGTGGCGAAGCCGGCGTAGAGCAGGTGCCGGGCGCAGGTCCCGTGGTGCAGCAGGCGCCCCGCGGCCACGCTGCCGACGATGTTGATGAGGCAGGCCAGCGCCGTCAGGCTGCCGGCCGTCTGGCCGGAGATGCCGGCCTGGGCGTAGACCGAAGGCAGGAAGCCGATCACGGCCAGCCACTGGCTGGTGTACATGGCGAAGATGATCGCGACGCGCCACGGCCCGGGGCTCGTCAGCGTGGTGCGCAGGCGCTCCCACCATGGCTCGCCGTCCGCCTGCGGGGCCGGCGCAGGCGCCGGCTGCTGCCGCTCCGGGGGAACGAGGAAGGCCACCGCGACGGCGGCGATGGCGGAAAGCCCCCCCAGCAGGCCCCACAGGCCGTTCCAGCCCACCACCTCCATGATCGCCGGGCCGCCCAGCAAGGGCAGCGCGGCGCCCGTGCCCATGTAGGTGCCCCACAGGCCCAGGTAGAGCGCCAGCCGGGCAGGGGGCACCAGTTGCCGGATCAGCCCGGGCGCCGGCAGCACCGTCAGCAGGAAGCCCAGCCCCTCCAGCCCGCGCAGGGCCAGCAGATCGAAGGGGCGCGCGGCCCACATCGCGCAGAAGCCGGACAGCGCCAGGATCGCCTGCCCGGCGACGATGCTGCGCCGCACGCCGATCGAATCGGCGGCGAGGCCGGCGAGGACGCCGATCAGCATGCCCGCCATCTGCACCATCGAAAGCAGGAAGCCGGCCTCCACCAGCGACAGGCCGAGCGCCTCGCGCAGCACCGGGATGGCCGGCGGGATCTTGCCGATGTGCATGGCCGCCACCACGCCGGACAGGATGACGATGACGGCGGGCTGCAGGCGGGAAGGGTTCGATCGGGTCACGGGTCGCTGTCGCGCGCCGATGCGCTCGGCGCCGCTCGAAAGGGATTTGCTGGAAAGCCGCGGGCCGGCCATGCCGCGGCCGGGCGACGCCGGCCGGAACGGGTTTCGCCATTCCGGCGGAACCGCGAAAGTCTATTGATAAGGAAATGCTGAATAAACGCGGGTAAACAGAATTCACTGTTCATGCGGCGGAAACAGGTAGGGCCCGCGGGTCGGCCGGGCCGCGGCAGGCCGGCGAGCGCCGTGGCGGACCAGCCCGCAAGGCGCATCGGCCCGCCCGCTCCGGACGGCCGTCGCGACACCCCGGCCGCGGAAATCCATGTCCGGAAACGGCTGGCGCGCGGTCCGGGCCTTCCATACCATGCGCCCATGCCTGCCAGCCCGTCCGACTACTACGCCGCCCTGTGCGCCCGCGACCGCCGCTTCGACGGACGGTTCTACGTCGGCGTTTCCACCACGCGCATCTACTGCCGCCCGGTATGCGCCGTCAGGACGCCGCGCTTCGAGAACTGCAGCTTCTACCCCAGCGCCGCCGCCGCCGAGGCGCACGGCTTTCGCCCCTGCCTGCGCTGCCGCCCGGAACTGGCGCCGGGCGTGGCCCCCATCGATGCCGCCGGGCGCTACGCGGCCGCCGCCGCGCGCCTGATCGACCAGGGCTTCCTGTCCGGGCAGTCCTGCGAAGGGCTGGCGCAACGCCTCGGCATCTCCGCCCGGCACCTGCGCCGCGTGTTCGCGGACCGCTACGGCGTCTCGCCGGTGGGCTACGCGCAAAGCCAGCGCCTGCTGCTCGCCAAGCGGCTGCTCGCCGAGACCGCCCTGCCGGTGACCGAGATCGCGCTCGCAGCCGGCTTCGGCAGCCTGCGGCGCTTCAACGGCCTCGTGCGCGAGCGCTATCGCCTCAGCCCCTCGGAACTGCGGCGCACCGCGCCCGCCGCAAGGGCGCCGCACGGCGGGCACGGCCTGCACCTGCGGCTCGCCTACCGCCCGCCGCTCGATTGGGCCGCCATGCTGTCCTGGCTGGCGCGCCGCGCCATCGGCGGCATCGAAGCCGTGCACGGCGACCAATACGTGCGCAGCATCTCCCTCATGCACGGCGGAAAGCGGCTCGACGGCTGGGTCGGCGTGCGTGCGGACGCTTCCCGGCACGCCCTGTCGGTCGAACCCTCGGCCTCGCTGGTCCCCGCGCTGCCCCTGGTGCTCGCAAGGATGCGGCGCCTCTTCGACCTCGACGCCTCCCCCGGCGACATCGCCGCCGTGCTCGGAGACCTCGCCGCCCCCCGCACCGGCCTGCGCCTGCCGGGGGCCGTGTCCGGCTTCGAGGGCGCCGCGCGGGCGGTGCTGGAACAGCAGGTCAGCACCTCGGCCGCCGCATGCCTGCTGAAGCGGCTCGCCGAACGTTTCGGCGAACCCGTGCCCACGCCGTGGCCCTCCGTGGACCGGCTGTTCCCGGCGGCCGCGGCGCTCGCCTGCGCGTGCGACGAGGACATCGCCGCCATCGGCATTCCGCGCCAGCGGGCGAGGGCATTGAGGCTACTCGCCATCGAGGCCGCCGAAGGCCGGCTCGACCTGGACGACGTGATCGACGTCGAGCGCGGCCTCGCCAGGCTGCAGGAGATCCCGGGCATCGGCCCCTGGACCGCGGGCTACATCGCCATGCGCGCCTGGTCGTGGCCCGACGTCTTCCTCTGCACCGACTACGTCGTCCGCAAACGGCTGCCGGGAATGTCGCCGGGCGCGATCGACGAGCACGCCCGGCGCTGGAGCCCGTGGCGCTCGTACGCCGTCTTCCACCTGTGGGCCTCGGACGCGCCTCCCGCGCCGTGACCCTCTCACGCACGGCCGGACCGTATGCGTCCATGATTCCCGCGGCCCGGCATTTTCGGCTTGACTGATATACGGCTCGATATCTACCGTCGGTTGATATATCCTTTGATATGTATCGCCGCCGGAACGAATCGTTGAGGGGTATCGAAATGACGATGCAGACAGCCAAGGTCTTCACCACCGGACGCAGCCAGGCGGTGCGCCTGCCGCTCGAATTCCGGTTTGAGGAAAAGGAAGTGTATATCCGCCGCGACCCGGTCACCGGCGACGTGATCCTGTCGCGGCGGCCGGCTTCGTGGGACGGCTTTTTCGCGCTCTACCAGACGACCGAGGTTCCGGCCGACTTCATGAGCGAGACCGATCGCAACCAGGGCGAACAGACCCGCGACCCCTTCGAGGGCGCCGCGGAATGACGATTTACATGCTCGACACGAACATCGCGAGTCACGTCATCAAGGGCGACATCCCGCTTGTCTTGCAGCGGCTCGCGGCCGTGCCCATGACGAGCGTCGCGGTGTCCGTCGTCACTGAGGCCGAGCTTCGGTACGGCGTGGCGAAGCGCGGGAACCCGCAGGGCCTCGCGACGCGCGTGCATGAATTCCTGATCCGCGTCGAGGTGCTGGCATGGACGCAGGACGTCGCGCGTGCCTATGGCGATCTGCGCGCCTCTTGCGAAGGCGCCGGCGTGACGCTCGCACCCATGGACATGATGATCGCGGCGCACGCCAAGGCCGCCGGCGCGATCCTGGTAACGAGGGATGGGGCCTTCAGCCGCGTTCCCCACGGTTTGCAACTGGAGAATTGGGCAAGAGAGGCTGCACCATGAAACACGCTCACCGAGGGTCAGGCCACCCTGTGGAGCAAGCACCCGCCGCAGCGATTCGGCCCGGCCCGATGCCGGGTCGAGCGCCGCAGGAATCCCCGGCCTCAGCAGATTCGACCGCCCCGGCCCGCCGGGACTGTGGTTGAGCACCAAGCAAGCCCCTTCATGGCATCGATGAGCCGGCCTGCGTCCGCGAATACGTCATGGCGCACTACCTGGCACCTGAGGTATGCCGAGGAGCAGGGTCGGTTGACGCCGCGGCGCGGAAGCCCGCCGGCATTCGCGCGGGCGCCTTCATTCCCGCTGATCCGCCGTCAGCCGGTAGCCGATGCCGGTTTCCGTCTTGATGTACGCCGGACGCAGCGGGTCCGGTTCGAGCTTCTTGCGCAGATTGGCGACGAACACGCGCAGGTAGTGCCCGTCTTCCGCATGGCCGGGGCCCCAGACCTCCCTGAGCAACTGGCGCTGCGTCATCACGCGGCCGGCGTTGGCCGCCAGCAGGGCGAGCAGGCGGTATTCGATCGGCGTCAGGTGCACCGCCTGGCCCGCGCGCGTCACCTCGCGCCGGGCGAGGTCGATGCGGACGTCGCCGCAGCGGACTTCGGCGCCGGCACTCTCGCCGCCGCGGACGATGCGCCGCCGCAGCGCGCGGATGCGGGCGAGCAGTTCGGGCACGCCGAAGGGCTTGGTCAGATAGTCGTCGGCGCCGGCGTCGAGCGCGGTCACCTTGTCGGTCTCGTCGCTGCGCGCGGACAGCACCAGGACGGGGGCGTTCGACCACGTGCGCAGCTCGCGGATCAGCTCGACGCCGTCGCCGTCGGGCAGGCCGAGGTCGAGGATGAGGAGATCCGGCCGGCGCGTGGCGGCGTCGATCAGGCCGCGCCGCGCGCAGTCGGACTCGGCGACGTGCAGGCCCTCGGCCTGCAGCGCGGCGCGCACGAAGCGGCGGATCTGCGGGTCGTCCTCGACGATCAGCACCAGGACGGGCGCGGCGAACCCGGCGTCAGCCATGCGGCACCTCGCCGAGGTCGGGTGGCGAACCCGCCGGCAGGGTGATGACGAAGCGTGCGCCGCCCTGCCGGCGGTTTTCCGCCCGCACCTGGCCGTCGTGCGCCTCGACGATGGCGCGCACGATCGCCAGTCCGAGGCCGACGCCGGAAACCGCGGATTCGTCCCGCCCGCGGGTGAACTTCTCGAACAGCCAGGCTTCGCGGCCGGGCGGCAGGCCCGGGCCGTCGTCCTCGACCGCCAGTTCGATCCGGGCTCCGTCATCGCCGTCGATGCGCCGCGCCGACACGTCTATCGTCGAACCGGGCGGCGTGTACTTGGCCGCGTTCTCGAACAGGTTGACGAACACCCGCTCCATCAGCACCGCGTCGATCTCGACGAAGGGGAAGTCGTCCGGTATCGCGAGCCGCACCGTGTGCCGCGCCAGCAGGTCGGCGCACGCGTCGAGCGCGGCCGAGATCGCCTCGCTCACCGGCTGCCATTCGCGCCTGAGCTTCACGCCGCCGGCCTGCAGCTTGGCCATGTCCAGCAGGTTCTCGACCAGCGTGCTGGTGCGGTGCGCCTGTTCGCGGATCGCCCGCTCTACCGCGGTGCGTTCGGCGGCGTCGGCCGGCGGGTTGAGCGCCAGCGTGTCGGACAGCCCCACCAGCGCCGTCAGCGGCGTGCGCAGATCGTGCGACAGCGCAGCGAGCAGCGAATTGCGCAGCCGCTCGGATTCCATGTGCACCACCGCCTGCTGGGCCACCTCGATGTAATGCACCCGTTCGAGCGCGATCGCGATCAGCGCCGCGCTGGTGACGAAGAGCTGGCGCTGTTCCGGCGTCGGGCGCCAGGCCGCATCCGCCGGCCGCAGCGCCATCACGCCGCGCACCCGCATCGGCGCGCTCAGCGGGATGTAGAGCGCGCGGTTGGCCGGCAGCGTGCCGGTTCCCGCGCCGGCTTCCTCGCCGTGGTCCAGCGCCCACTGGGCGACGCCGTCATCGAAGCCGCGTGCTGCGTCTCCGGTCCCCAGCCGGATGCGGCCGTCGTGGTCGGGCAGCAGCAGCGCGGTCTCGCCGTCGATCGCCCGCGCCATGTAGCGCCCGGCGATGTCGACGATCTGCTCGGCGGCGAGCGCGGCCGACAGTTCGCGCGCCATCTCGTAGAGCGCGCGCGAGCGGGCTTCGCGGTGCTCGGCCACGCGTGCCTGGAAGCGCAGGCTGGCCGCGAGCTGGCCGGTGATGAGCCCGGCGGCCAGCAGCACCGCGAAGGTCACCAGATACTGCACGTCGGTCACCCCGAACGACAGCCGCGGCGGCACGAAGAAGAGATCGAAGCAGGCCACCGACAGGAAGGCCGCCAGCACTGCGGGGCCGCGCCCGAGCCGCACGCCGGCGAACAGCACCGCGAGCAGGAAGATCATCACGATGTTGGCGAGATCGAGCGCGCCGCGCAGCGGTGTCGCGAGCGCGGTGACGGCCGCCACCATCACCAGCGTCAGCCCGTAGCGCCGCGCCACCCGGGCATCGAAGGCCCGCCGCACCGGTATTTCGCGCGGGGAGGCCGCCTGCCGCCGCGGGTCGCGGCCGAGCTGGATCAGATCGACCTCGGGCGCAGCCGCCGCCAGCCGCTCGGCAAAACCGGGCCGCCACGCGCGGCGCGTGCTGCGGCGGCCGACCACGACGCGGCCGATGTTCTCGCGGCGCGCGTACTGCGCCGCCGCCGCCGGGGCGTCCTCGCCGGGCAGCACCGCGGCGCGGGCACCGAGCGATTCGGCCTGCGCCAGCAGCTTGAGCGTGCGGTCGCGCCGCTCCGGGGCGAGCCGCTGCAGGGCGGGCGTCTCGACGTAGATCGCGTGCCAGGCGGCCTGCTGCCCGGCGGCCATGCGCGCGGCGGCGCGGATGATGCGCTCGGCGGCATCGTCCGGGCCGATGCAGGCCAGCAGCGTCTCGCCGGTCTTCCACACTCGCGAGACGGCGCGCTCGCGGCGGTAGTCGCGCACGTCCTCGTCGACGCGGTCGGCGGTGCGGCGCAGGGCGAGTTCGCGCAGGGCGAGCAGGTTGCCCTTGCGGAAGAAGTGCTGGATCGCCCGCTCGGCCTGCTGCGGCAGGTAGACCTTGCCCTCGCGCAGGCGCGCGAGCAGTTCGTCGGGCGTGAGATCGACCAGCACCACCTCGTCGGCCTCGTCGAAGACGTGGTCCGGCACCGTCTCGAACACCCGGATGCCGGTGATGCCGGCGACGACGTCGCTGACGCTGTCCAGATGCTGGACGTTGACCGTCGAGAACACGTCGATGCCGGCTTCGATCAGTTCGTCCACGTCCTGCCAGCGCTTCGGGTGGCGCGAACCCGGCGCGTTGGTGTGCGCCAGTTCGTCCACCAGCACCAGGCCGGGCCTGCGCGCGAGCACCGCGTCCAGGTCGAACTCTTCCAGCGTACGGCCGCGGTAGGCCACGCTGCGCCGCGGCAGCACCTCCAGCCCCTGCAGCAGGCGCGCGGTCTCGTCGCGGCCGTGGGTCTCGGCCACGCCGACGACCAGATCCACGCCCTGCGCCTGCAACTGGCGCGCGGCGGAGAGCATGGCGTAGGTCTTGCCGACGCCGGGGCTGGCACCGAAGAAGATGCGCAGCTTGCCGCGGCGCGCGCGTTCGGCCTTGGCTTCGAGGCTGGCCAGCAGTTCGTCGGGATCGGGGCGGTGCGCGTTCATCGGCGGGGTTCCGGTCCGCGGATTATCCGCCGGGGGCGGCCTGTTTTCGCACCGCGTCGAGCGCGAGGTTGAGCTGCAGCACGTTCACCCGCGGCTCGCCGAGCACGCCCCACTGGCGCCCTTCGGTGTGGCGGGCGACGAGCGCGTCGACCTGCCCCCGCGGCAAGCCGCGCGCCCGCGCCACGCGCGGCGCCTGCCAGGCCGCCGCGGCCGGGCTGATGTGGGGGTCGAGGCCGCTGCCCGAGGCGGTGACGAGATCGACCGGGATGGGCGCGGTCTGTCCGGGGTCCGCCGCCTTCAGCGCCGCGCTGCGCGCCGCGACCGCCTCGGCCAGCGCAGGATGCAGCGGCCCCTGGTTCGATCCGCTGCCCGCCGCGGCGTTGTGCGGCACCGGCGCGGTGGCCGACGGGCGGCTCCAGAAGTAGCCGGGCGCGGCGAAGGTCTGGCCGATGAGCGCGGAGCCGACGGCCCGGCCGTCGCGCAGCACGATGCTGCCCCCGGCCTGGCGCGGAAAGGCCGCCTGGGCGACGCCGGTGACGGCGGCCGGGTAGAGCGCACCGGTGATCAGGGTGAAGGCGCCGAACAGCACGAGCGCGGGCCGGATGTCCTTGAGCATGGGGATTCTCCTCAGACCAGGTGGAGGCCGGACAGGACCAGGTCGATGGCCTTGATGCCGGCGAAGGGCACGACCAGGCCGCCCAGGCCATAGACGGCCAGGTTGCGGCGCAGCAGCGCGGCGGCGCCGAGCGGGCGGTAGGCAACCCCTTTGAGCGCCAGCGGGATCAGCGCGACGATGACGAGCGCGTTGAAGATCACCGCCGACAGGATGGCCGAATCCGGCGTCGCCAGCCCCATGACGTTGAGTGCGCCGAGTTCCGGGTAGGTGGCGACGAACAGCGCCGGGATGATGGCGAAGTACTTGGCGACGTCGTTGGCGATCGAGAAGGTCGTCAGCGCGCCGCGCGTCATCAGCATCTGCTTGCCGGTCTCGACGATCTCGATGAGCTTGGTCGGGTTGGAGTCGAGGTCGACCATGTTGCCCGCCTCCTTCGCCGCCTGCGTGCCGCTGTTCATCGCCACCGCGACGTCGGCCTGCGCCAGCGCCGGCGCGTCGTTGGTGCCGTCGCCGGTCATGGCGACCAGGCGGCCGCCCTGCTGGTAGTCGCGGATCAGGCGCAGCTTGGCTTCCGGCGTGGCCTCGGCGAGAAAGTCGTCGACGCCGGCCTCGGCGGCGATGGCGGCGGCGGTCAGCCGGTTGTCTCCGGTGATCATCACCGTCTTGATGCCCATCCGGCGCAGCTCGGCGAAACGCTCCCGGATACCGCCCTTGACGATGTCCTTGAGTTCGACGGCGCCGAGCACGCGGGTGCCCTCGGCCACCACCAGCGGCGTGGCGCCGCGGCGGCCGATCTCCTCGACGGCGCCGGCGACTTCGCGCGGCAGGCTGCCGCCCAGGCGCTCGACGTGCGCGCGCAGCGCCTCGGCCGCGCCCTTGCGGATCGAACGGCCGTTCCAGTCGATGCCGCTCATGCGCGTCTGCGCGCTGAAGTGCACGAAGCTGGCCCCCTCGGCGGCGATGTCGCGCCCGCGGGTGTGCAGTTTCTCCTTCGCCAGCGCGACGATGGAGCGGCCTTCGGGCGTCTCGTCGGCGAGCGAACCCATCAGCGCCGCTTCGGCCAGTTGGCGCTCGCTCACGCCGTGGGCGGGCACGAAGGCGTGCGCCTGGCGGTTGCCGAGCGTGATCGTGCCGGTCTTGTCGAGCAGCAGCACATCGACGTCGCCCGCCGCCTCGACCGCGCGGCCGGAGGTGGCGATGACCTTCTTCGCCATCATCCGCCCCATGCCGGCGACGCCGATCGCCGACAGCAGGCCGCCGATGGTGGTCGGGATCAGGCACACCAGCAGCGCGGTGAGCGCGGTCACGGTGACGACGCGGCCGCTGCCGCTGGCCTCGACCGCGAACGCGGAGAACGGCAGCAGGGTCGCCACCGCGAGCAGGAAGATGAGCGTGAAGAACACCAGCAGGATGGTCAGCGCGATCTCGTTGGGCGTCTTCTTGCGCTGCGCGCCCTCGACCATGGCGATCATGCGGTCGAGGAAGGTTTCGCCGGGATTCACCTCGACGCGGATCACCAGCCAGTCCGACAGCACCCGGGTACCGCCGGTCACCGCCGAGAAATCGCCGCCGGACTCGCGGATCACCGGGGCCGATTCGCCGGTGATGGCCGACTCGTCTACCGAGGCCACGCCCTCGATGACGACGCCGTCGCCCGGGATCGTCTCGCCGGCAGCGACCAGCACCACGTCGCCGCGGCGCAGGTCTTCGGACTGGCAGACCACGGACCTGGCGCCGTACTTCGGCTCGGCGAGCTTCTTCGCCCACACCGTCTTGCGCAGGCCGCGCAGCGCCGCCGCCTGGGCCTTGCCGCGGCCTTCGGCGACCGCCTCGGCGAAGTTGGCGAACAGCACGGTGAACCACAGCCACAACGCCACCGCGAAGATGAAGCCGGCCGGCGCTTCGCCCTCGCCGCGCAGCGCCTGGACGAAGAGCGCGGTGGTCAGCAGGCTGCCCAGCCAGACCACGAACATCACCGGGTTGCGCAACTGGTGGCGCGGCGACAACCGCTTGAAGGACTCGATCACGGCGTCGAGCACCAGCTTGCGGTCGAACATCGAAAGGAATGCGTTCATGTCGTTCTCCGGCTCAGCGCGCCATCATCTGCAGGTGCTCGGCGACCGGACCGAGCGCCAGCGCCGGCAGGAAGGTCAGCGCCCCGACCACGGCCACGATCGCGATCAGCAGGCCGGCGAACAGCGGCCCGTGCGTCGGCAGGGTGCCGCCTGAGGCCGGCACGCTCTTCTTCGCCGCCAGCGCGCCGGCGATCGCCAGCACCGGCACGATCACCCAGTAGCGGGCGACGAGCATGCAAAAGCCGAGCGCCAGGTTGTAGAAGAGGTTGTTGCTGCCCAGGCCGGCGAAGGCGCTGCCGTTGTTGTTGGCCGCCGACGAGAAGGCGTAGAGGATTTCCGAGAAACCGTGCGTGCCGGGGTTGGCGACGGCGGCTCTGCCGGGCTCCACCAGCACCGCGACCGCGGTGCCGACCAGCACCGCCGCCGATGGCGCGAGCAGCGCGACGGCCGCCATCTTGATCTCGAAGGCTTCGATCTTCTTGCCCAGGTATTCCGGCGTGCGGCCGATCATCAGGCCGGCGACGAACACCGCCACCAGCGCGAACACCAGCATGCCGTAGAGGCCGGAGCCGGCGCCGCCGAAGATCACCTCGCCCAGTTGCATCAGCCACATCGGCGCCATGCCGCCCAGCGGCGTGAAGGAATCGTGCATCGCGTTGACCGAACCGTTCGAAGCCGCCGTGGTGACGGTGGCCCACATCGCCGAACCGGCGATGCCGAAGCGCGCCTCCTTGCCCTCCATGTTGCCGCCGGCCTGCAGGTCCGAGGCCGCGGTGTCCGCCCCCGCACGCTCGAACAGCGGGTTGCCGGCCTGCTCCGCGCCGACGCACACTGCCATCAGCGCCACGAACACCAGCGTCATCGCCGCGAGCAGCGTGAAGCCCTGGCGGTCGTCGCGCACCATGCGGCCGAAGGTGACGCACAACGCCGCCGGAATCAGCAGGATCGCCAGCATCTCGAGGAAGTTCGACAGCGGCGTCGGATTCTCGAACGGGTGCGCCGAATTCACCCCGAAGAAGCCGCCGCCGTTGGTGCCGAGCTGCTTGATCGCGATCTGCGAGGCGGCGGGGCCGAGCGGGAGCGTCTGCGTGGCGGCCCGGACTTCCCGTGTCGCCGGCCGGCCATCCGCGCCGGCGGCCGTTTCCGGGTAGCTCACCGTCTCGACGCGGGCGACCTCGGCATAGGGCGAAAAGGTCTGCACCACGCCCTGGCCGGCGAGGACCACCGCCAGCACCACGGACAGCGGCAGCAGCACGTAGAGCGTGGCGCGGGTCATGTCCACCCAGAAATTGCCCAGCCCCGCGGCCTCGCGCCGGACGAAGCCGCGCGCGAGCGCCAGCAGCACCGCGATGCCGGTGGCCGCCGAAACGAAGTTCTGCACCGTCAGGCCGAGCATCTGCGTGAGGTAGGACATCGTCGCCTCGCCACTGTAGCTCTGCCAGTTGGTATTGGTCGCGAAGCTCGCCGCCGTGTTGAAGGCGAGATCGGCCGGCACGCCGGCCAGCGCCTGCGGATTGAGCGGCAGCCAGCCCTGCAGCCGCTGCAGCCCATATACCGCGACGAGGCCGGCGAAGTTGAACAGCAGCACGGCCAGCGCGTAGCGGCGCCAGCCCATGTCCTCGTCCGCCTGCACCCCGGCAAGGCGAAGGAGACCGCGTTCGAGCGGGGCGAGCCAGCGCGCGAAGGCCGGCGGCCCGCCTTCGAACACGCGGGCCATGTACAGGCCCAGCGGCCACGCCAGCGCCAGCAGCGCCAGCACGTACAAGCCTGCCTGCAGGATGGCGTTGGCGGTCATGAGTAGTCCTCCGGATGGAACAGCACCAGCAGCAGGTAGATCACGAGGCCGGCGACGAGGCCCAGCGCGACGAGGTGGAACGTGCTCACGGGCGCCTCCGGATACGGTCGAAGGCCGCGCAAAGGGCGGCGGTGGCGGCGAAGAAACCCGCCGCCGCGGCAAGGAACAGCACATCCATGGCATCTCCCGGACGATGTGGTGGGGATGCCCGGACTGTAGGAAATACGGCGAAAAGAAAGGGCCAAGACCGCTGCGCCGGATGTCAAGAAAGTATCAAGACCCCGGGTCCGGGGCGGCCATGCCGCGCCGCGGGCCCGGTTCGCGCGCTTGCCGGCGAACGGGCGCGCCGTGCGCGGCCGCCAGGGCGCCCGCGTCGATGAAACCGCCGTCCGCTGCGGCGGCTGCCGCGGACAGCCCGCGGCCGGCCCGTTTCGCGCGCAGGCCCGGCCGGCGCGGCCTTCAGCGGCCGTCGCCGCCCAGCCTGCGCTCGAGCGCGCGGGCGGCGCCGACCAGGCCCGCATGGGGCGCGCGGATGACGTAGGTCGGAATCGCGGCGAGGTAGGCGCCGAAGCGGCCCTTGTGCTCGAAGCGCGCGCGAAAGCGCGAGCGCACGAAGAACTCGCCCAGCCGGGGAACGATGCCGCCGCCGATGTAGATGCCGCCGCGCGCCCCCAGCGTCAGCGCCAGGTCCGCGGCCACCGTGCCGAAGAAGGCGCAGAAGCTGTCCAGCGCCGCCGCGCACGGCGGCGAACCGCCGGCAAGCGCGCGCGCGCTGATCTCCTCCGGCGCCAGCGGCTCCGCCGCCTCGCCGCGCAGCGCCGCATGCGCCTCGTACAGCGCCGCCAGCCCCCGCCCCGACAGCACGCGCTCCGCCGACACGTGCGGATGGCGGGCCGCCAGCCAGGCGATCAGCGCCGCCTCCTTCGCGTCGCTGGCCGCCAGCGTCACATGCCCGCCTTCACCCTCCAGCGGCACGTAGTCCGTCCCGCACGGCACCAGGCCAGAAACGCCCAGTCCCGTGCCGGCGCCGAGCAGGCCGACGGCGCGGTGCGCGGCCGGCGCGCCGCCGCCGACCTGCAGCAGGTCCGGCCCCCGCAGCACCGGCAGCGCCAGCGCCAGCGCGGTGAAATCGTTGAACACCTCCAGCCGCTCCAGGCGCAGCGCCTCGCGCAGCGCGCCGATGGAGAACGCCCAGTCGCGGTTCGTCATATGCACCACGTCGCCGTCCACCGGATTGGCGATGCCGAACCCGCCACAACGCGGCGGCGGCAGGCCGCTCGCCGCCAGGTAGTGCCCGATCGCCTCGGCCGGCCCCGCAAAGTCGGCGCAGGGCAGGGTGCGGACGCCCTGCAGATCGCCGCCCGGCGCGGTCACCAGCGCAAAGCGCGCATTGGTGCCGCCGATGTCGCCGACGAGGCGCGGAAAGGTGTCGGAAGAGCCTGATCGCATTTCGACATCCTCGCACCGCAGGCCCCCGCGCGTGAAGAGCGGCGCGCTGCGGACCACCGCGCCGGCCCGCCCGCATGCATCCGCGCTGAGCATCCATCCCGCAAAAAAAGACGAGAAATCCAAATTTTTTTGCGTTGCATCGTCGATTTTGACCAGCAATCAAAGGTTTCTGGCCGTCTCTCAAACATCGGAATTTGGGCATGGCACGAGAATCCGCCGCGCCGGGTTGCGGCACGACCGCCGGACTGCGGTGACTTGTGCGGAATTCGTGACCAAGGAGATATCCGATGTATTCGACACAGACGTATTCGACACCGACGCTTTCGTCACCGACGCTTTCGTCACCGACGCATTCGTCATTCCTGCAGCGCATTTTCGGCGGCGTGCATCCGGCCGCCAGAAATGCGCTGCCGTTCGCGCGCCGGCCGGCATCCGTGTCCGTCGCGCCCCTGCTGGCGGCCCTGCTCTGGTTCGCCTTCGTGCCCGCCCATGCCGAGGGCCCCGTCCGCGGCACGCCGCCGGCGAACGCCGCCGGGGCCGACAAGGCCGCCGCCACGCCGCCCGTCCAGGCGGTCCTCACCCAGAAGCGGGTCGTGGTCGAGAAGGGCAGGGAAGTGCTGCTCGACGCCGACGAGGTCAAGCCCGGCGAAGTCATCGAATACCGCGTCGTCTACACCAACTCCGGCAACAAGAGCCTCTCCGGTTTCGCCGCCACGCTGCCCCTGCCCGAAGGGCTCGAGTACGTCGCGAAGAGCGCCAGGCCCGGCGCGCCGGTGGCCAGGGCCTCGGTCGGCGACGGCCGCTTCGCCGTCGAGCCGCTGACGCGCCCGGTCGCAGGCAAGACCGGCGGCAAGGCCGCCACCGAGCCCGTGCCCTATGCCGAATACCGTTCCCTGCGCTGGGAGTTCGATCGTCTTCCCGCCGGAGGTGTTGCCGAGGTGAGCGCGCGGGCGCGCGTCGCCGGCGCCCCGCCGGCCGTCGTATCTGGTGCCGCGCCGCTGCCTGTTCCGGGCGGCGTGGCGCCGGTAGTGGTGGCTCCCAAGCCTTAACCGCTCAGCCGCGGCCGTCGTAGCGGAAACCGTCCCCCGGCGGAGTCCGTCTTCGGCGGTCGCATTTATCTCAGAATCGGAGAGATTTCCAAATGATCAAACTGGCTCCATCCAGCTTTCGTGTGAAGCGAAACCTGGTATTGCTGGGAGGGGGCGTAGGCATCGCGCTCGGGGGCATGCTCGCCCACATCGCAATCGCCGCAGCCCCTCCCGCCAATACCACCATCAGCAACCAGGCCACGGCCACCTACCTGGACGGCAACGGCGTCTCCCAGACCGCCACGTCCAACGCCGTCGTCACCTCCGTCAAGCAGGTCGGCGCCTACGCGCTGTCCGACGGCAACACCAAGGCGGCCGGTCCCGGCGTCACGGTGGCGGTGCCCTACACCATCACCAACACCGGTAACGGCACCGACAACTTCGTCGTCACCGTCACCGAGAACGGCGCCAACGCCTTCTCCCGCATCGACGTCTTCACCGACCAGGCCGACGGCGACGGCCGGGCGGACGACACCACCTCGCTGCTGACCACCGGCGCCATCACGGCCGACAGCGGCACCGCCAGCACCCTCGGCATCACCATCCCCGCCGGCCAGACCTACCGCTTCGTCGTGGTCTACACCGTTCCGGCATCCGCGACCACTGGCTGGTCGAACACCGCCGAGGTCAAGGTCGCGCCCGAGTCGTACTCCGCGAGCAACCCCTACGAGTACGTCGACGCCAGCCTGACCAAGACGGATACGATCAACCTCGCCACCTCCGCCGCGTTCAACCTCACCAAGTCGATCAGCGCGCCCGCCGTGGCCGCCGTCGGCGGCGGTGGCTGGGGGCCGACGCCCAGCAGCGGCGAGGTGTTGACGGAAACCGTCTACACCCTCACCTATACCAACAACGGTGCCGAGGCCGGCAAGCTGTACCTGAAGGACGTCCTGCCCGAGAAGATGGAGTACCAGACGGGCACCGCGGTATGGAGTTCCGCGCCCGGCGTCGCCCAGACCGATGCTTCCGGCGACACCAGCGGCAACATCGAGTACCAGTACGATGCCGTCGCCCATACCGTCGAAGCCGTCATCGCCAACGTGGCACCGGGCGTCACCGGCACCCTGAGCTTCAAGGTCAAGGTGGCTGCCGATGCGCCGATGGGCACCTCCAAGACCACCGGTTCCGCCACCTACGGCCTGAACTGCACGGCGAGCACCATCACGCTCGCGAACGGCGGTACGGGCTGCGGTCCCGACGGCACCTCCACCACCGCGGCGGTCTCCTTCACCGTGCTGCCCACCTATGCGGTCGAGATGGGTGCGCTTGACTCGACGCCGGGTACGCCGAATGTGAGCGGCGATCTGTTCACGCCGACCCCGAGCAACATCGTGCCCGGCGGCTCCGCCAGCATCACCATCCCGGTGAAGAACACCGGCAACGCGCCGGAAACCTTCAAGCTGAGCACCGCTGCCGCGACCGGCACCGCCTTCCCGACGGGGACCACCTTCACGTGGTTCGCCGCGGATGGCGCCACCCCGCTGCAGAACACCGCGGGCGGCGTCGGCGTGGATACCGGCCCGGTCGCCGCTGGCGACACCGTCAACGTCGTGCTGAAGATCACCATCCCGATCACCACCGACGTTGCCAACGGCGTCAACTACCAGGTCAAGGCGGTTGCGACCTCGTTCGGCAAGCCGACGGTGCTCGACGCGGCCATCGCCCAGGTGGACAACGTGATCGGCGGCCTGGTGGACCTCACGGCCACCGCCACGGGCACCGTCGACGACAGCGGCCCCGGCACCGCCACCGTCATCCAGAACCTCACGGTGACGGCCGGCGCTTCGGGTACCTCCACCGCGGCGGCGCCCGATGCAGCCAAGGGCACGGCGGTGTACGACCTGTTCGTCAAGAACGCCTCCGCCGACAACCTGACCTTCAACCTCCAGGTCAGCCAGACCGCCAGCTTCCCCGGCAACCCGCCGGCCGGCTGGACCGTCAAGTTCTACTCGGATGCCGGGCTCACCACCGAAATCACGACGGTGGCCGTCACGGCCAGCAGCCAGGAACACGTCTATGCCGCGGTGACGCCCAATGCCGGCGCTACCTCGGTCACGGACCAGAGCCTGTACTTCCGGGTGATCTCGACCACGGCGGTGACCGGTGGCGGGGTGGTCAGCGACTACCTGCACAACAAGATCACGGTCACGGCGGCGTCTTCGCGCAGCTTCACCCTCGCCGCCGCCGGCAACGGCCAGGTGACGGCAGCCGGCTCGACGACCTTCGCCCACGTCATCACCAACACCGGCTCCCTGAGCTGCGGTTCGACGAGCGGCCTGACGGTCTCCGCCACGCTCGACTCCGCCGCGGTGACCGCCGGCTGGACCGCCACCCTGTTCGACGACGTCGGCACCACCGTCGGCGCCATCGACTCGGGTGACACCGTGATCGGCGACGGCAGCAGCGGCAACATCGGTGTGCTCGCGACCGGCACCAACCGTCCGATCCTGGTGCGCGTCGTCTCCCCGGGCGGTGCGACGGCAGGCAACACCGCCACGGTGACCATCACCACGACGGACAGCGACCCGACCCCCAACTGCGGTACCCAGACCATCGACAACGTTGCCATCGTCATCACCGGCAACATCGGCGTGGTCAAGTACCAAAGGCTGGATACGGCTTGCACCAACACGACGTCCGCCTCCAGCTCCGCCAACATCACGGCGCGGCCGGGCGAGTGCATCGTGTACAAGGTCGTGGCCACCAACAACGGTGCCGCACCGGTGACCAACGTCAAGCTGTGGGACGTGGTTCCGCCCTACACCACGTGGAGCACCAACCAGCCCACCTCCCAGTGCGCCAGCTCCGCCGGCTCGCCGACCCTGGTCCCCGGCACCGTCTCGGGCTCCTCCGTCACGTGCGGCGAGATCTCGACCCTGCCGCCGTCAGGCGACATCACCCTGGAATACGCGGTGAAGGTCGCCGACTGACATCCAGATCCATGTAACAGGCGCTGCCGCGGCTTCACCGCCGTGGCAGCAGCGGGGCAGCAATGCCCCGCTTTTTCCACTGCCCCTTTTGCCGCGAGGCCGAAGGCGCAGCGGAAAAAGCATGGACACGAGGGACCGCATCCGCCCGGCGGCAAACGACACCCGCCGTGCGCGCGGAGCGCACATGAGAAAAATGGATAGACGATCAGATGATTCCCGCACGGCCGGGAGCCGCCGCGCGCGCGGCGCGGGGCAGGGCGCTTTCGCACGCCTCGCGGCCTGCCTGCTGTCGACGGCGGCTGGCCTGCTGCTCTGGAGCCTCGGCACCACGCCGGCCGGCGCCGCCACCGCCGCTGCCGGCACCGTGCTGTCCGTGCAGGCCCACGCCGACTACTACGCCGAAGGCGAGATCCTGCGCCGCCGCGTCTACACCACCGGCGCCGTCTCCGCCGTCGTCGGCGCGGTCGAATCCCTCGACCTGAGCGGCAACACCCGCGTCCCCGGCCAGCCCGGCGCCAACATCGCGCTCGCCTACCTGCTCGCCAACACCGGCAACACCACCTCCGAATACACCCTGCAGGCCGGCTCCCCGCAGCCGGGCACCGCCGCCGCCGGCTGCGATGCCGCCGGCTTCAGCCTCGCGGGCGTGCAGCTCATCCACGACACCAACAACAACGGCGTCGCCGACGCCGGCGAAACCCCCATCCCCGCCGGCGGCAGCCTGCGCCTCGGCGCCGGGCGCCAGGCCGCGCTGCTCGTCGTCGGCAGCGTCCCCGCCAGCGCCAGCGGCAGCGCCTGCCTCACGCTGACCGCCACCACCGCGCTGCAGGGCACCACCGCCACCGTCGCCACCCGGGTCGCGGTCGGCACCGGCGCGGGGATCTTCCTCACCAAGTCCGCCGCCTGGTCCGGCGCCGACGCCCTCGCGCCCGGCGCCGCCGGCAACATCCGCTTCGACATCCTCGCCCGCAACCAGGGCAGCGCCGCCGCCACGGCCACCGCCACCGGCGGCGCCCAGCTCGCCACCGTCCGCATCGACGGCGTCGCCACCCCCCTGCTGCTGCTGCGCGACCGCATCCCCGCCGGCACCCGCTACGTCGCCCAAAGCCTCAAGGCCACCACGCCGGGGGCCAGGCGCCTGTTCCGGCTGCCGGGCGACCCGGAATTCAGCTACACCACGCTCGACCACCCGGACGCCGTCGAAGTCGCCATCGGCCTGGGCACCCTGGCCCCCGACGCCGCCACCGGCATGAGCTTCGACGTCCGCACCCGCGAAGACGGCGCCGGCCTGCCCGCCGACATCGTCAACCACGCCTGGATCGACTACCAGGACGCCGCCGGCCCCGCCTCCCTGCGCAGTAACACCGTCGTCCTGCCGCTCACCCTCGACCGCATCGGCATCGCCCTCGCCGCCGGCCGCGCCGTGGCCCAGCACGACGCCGACGGCAACCCCGACGGCACCGGCCTCGTGCGCTTCACCGCGCGCGTGCGCAACTACGGCAGCAGCCCGCTGTTCAACGTCCAGGTCACCCAGCTCCTCGACGGCGCCGCCCGCTTCGGCGCTTGGAGCGCGCAGCCCATGCCCGCCGCCGGGCAGTACACCATCGTCGCCGGCAGCGTGCGCATCGCCAGCCGGCAAGGCTCCGCCGTCGTCGCCGCCCCCAATGCCGCCTTCAGCGGCCGCCAGGGCGAACACACCCTGCTCGCACCCGGCGCCTACCTCCCGGTCGGCGCCGGCCTCACCGTCGAATTCGACGCCCGCATCAATTTCAGCGGCCGCAACACCGTCCTCAACACCAGCGCCACCGCCACCGCCGGCCGCCTGCCGTCCACCGCCGGCGAAGTCACCGACGAATCCGTCGATGGCGCCGACCCCGACCCCTCCGGCATGGGCCAGCCGCATCTGGCGCGTTCCCTGACCCCGGTCGAACCACCCCCCGCGCTGGGCTTCACCAAGACCGCCGAGGTCCGCCGCGTCGGCCAGGGCATCCACGAAATCGACTACCGGATCACCGTGCGCAACGCCGGCCTCAACGCCGCCGCGGGCCTGCGCGTGCTCGACGACCTCGACTGCGCCATCCACAAAGGCAGCTCCGGCGCCGGCATCGAAAGCTGGCAGCTCGTCGGCCAGCCCGTCGCGCGCAACGGCCGCCTCGGCATCAACCCCGGCTTCACCGGCAAGGTCGCCGCCGCCGCGCCGTGTGGCGGCCCCGTCGACCCCGCGGCGGGCATGCCCCTGTCCGCCTCGCTCAGCCTCACCGACGGCCAGCGCGGCCTGCAACCGGGCGAAAGCGAAGAAATCGCCTTCACCGTGCGCGTCCGCCTCGCCGCCGAAGGCACCGCGGCCATCGAGAACAAGGCCTGGGTCGCCAGCTTCGGCGCCGACGACACCGGCAACGGCATCCTCGTCTCCAGCAGCGCCGTCACCGCCGCCACCCTGCTGGTCGACCCGCAAGGCATCGTCTACGACTCCGTCACCCGCCAGCCCGTGGCCGGCGCCGTGGTCAAGCTCCAGCGCCAGTCCTGCACCCGCGGCACGCCCACGCCCATCACCGCGGCCGAAATCTTCAACGGCACCGCCGCCGGCTTCGTCTACGACGCCGACGGCAGCGTCAGCATGACCACCGGCGCCGACGGCCAATACCAGTTCTTCTGGAACGCGCCGCCGCTCGACAGCATCTGCACCTACGGCATCACCGTCACGCCGCCCGCCGGCTACACCGCCTCGGCCATCATCCCCGCCGCCGCCGGCGTGTTCGGCGGTTGCGGCACGGTCGTGCCCAACGACGGCGCGCCGCAGGCCGGCCAGCCCACCACCTGGCACGCCGCCATCGTCTCCGGCCACGACAGCGCCGCCGGCACCAGTTGCGAAGTCCTGCACAACCACATCCCGCTCGACGTCGCCGGCATCGGCGGCGCCCTGCTGCTGCGCAAGGAAGCCAACAAGAAAGAAGCCGAATTCGGCGATTTCGTCGACTACGCCCTCACCGTCACCAACAAGAGCGGGCTCACCCTCGAAGGCGTCGCCTTCGACGACGCGCTGCCGCCCGGCTTCGCCTACATCGCCGGCAGCGCCCGCATCGCCGGCCGCCTCGCGCCCGACCCCGGCGGCGCCCCCGGCCCCCGGCTCGCCTTCGACTACCCGGCCCTCACCCTGAAAGACGGCCAGAGCATCAAGGTGCAGTACCGCGTGCGCATCGGCGTCGGCGCCCCCACCAGCGGCGAAGCCATCAACCGCGCCCGCGCCCGCAGCTCCGGCATCGTCTCCAACGACGCAAGCTGGCGCATACGCATCGAAGGCGGCCCCTTCTCCGACGAAGCCTATGCCTTCGGCAAGGTCCACCTCGACTGCAACGCCAACGGCGAACAGGACGGCGAAGCCGAACCGGGCATCCCCGGCGTGCGCCTGTTCATGGAAAACGGCACCAGCGTCACCACCGACGCCGAAGGCCGCTGGAGCCTCTACGGCCTCAAGCCCATCACCCACGTGATCAAGGTCGACGGCGCCACGCTCCCCGCCGGCGCCCGCCTCGCCGCCTGGGACAACCGCAACGCCGGCAGCCCCGACAGCCGCTTCCTCGACGTCAAGAAAGGCGAATTCGCCAAGGCCAACTTCCTCGTCGCCAACTGCGACGACCCCGCCGTGCGCGCCGAAGTCGAAGCCCGCCGCACCGCCGCCGCCAGCGCCATCGGCTCCGAACTCGACACCGTCCTCAAGGCCCGGCTCGGCACCACCGACACCCCCCGCCAGGCCGACCTGCGCGGCCTGCCCGCCGCCGGCAGCGCAGGCCGCGGCAGCGGCAGCGGCATGAGCATGGCCGTCAGCCGGCCCCTGCTCGAACTCCCGGCCGCGCTCACCACCGAAGGCGCCGCCGGCAGCGTCGCCCCGCTGGCCCCGCTCGCCGCCCCGGCCGCCGGCACCATTCCCGGCACCGTTCCCGGCGCCGGCGCCTTCCGCCCCGACGGCGGCGCCAGCCTGCTCGGCCCGCTGCCCGCCCCCGGCGTCATCGAACTCGAAAAAGTCCTCGACGGCCTCGACACCGCGCCCGGCTTCATCGGCCTCGCCGACGGCGACACCGTCCCCGCGCGCAGCCTCAACCTGCGGGTCAAGGGCGTGGCCGGCACCACCCTCGCCGTGGCCGTCAACGGCACCCCCGTGCCGCAGGGCCGCGTCGGCAAGAAAGCCATGCTGCCCGCCACCGGCGTCGAAGCCTGGGAATACATCGGCATCGCCCTGCGCGCCGGCGCCAACACCCTCGAACTCACCGTCATCGACCCCATGGGCAACCCCCGCGGCCGGGCCGCGATCACCGTCACCGCCCCCGACGAACTCGGCGCCATCCACATCGACCTCCCCGAAGGGCTGCGCGCCAACCCCGGCGAACCCGCCACCTTCACCCTGCGCCTCACCGACGCCCGCGGCGTGCCCGTCACCGCCCGCACCCCGCTCACGCTCGAAGCCGACAACGGCCGCTGGCTCGCCGAAGACCTCAACCCGCAGGAACCCGGCACCCAGGTCTTCATCGAAGGCGGCCAGGTCAAGCTGCGCTTCGAACCCCCCGCCGACCCCGGCTCCGTCCGCCTGCGCGCCAGCAGCAACCTCATCGTCCGCGACGCGCGCGCCGACTTCCTGCCCGCCCACCGCCCCATGCGCGGCATCGGCATCGTCGAAGGCGTGATCGACCTCGGCAAGCGCGGCCGCCTCAGCCTCGGCCCCAACACCGCCGCCAACGCCTTCGAGCACGAACTCGCCGGGCTGGCCGGCGGCGACGGCCGGGCCGCCGCCCGCGGCGCCTTCTACTTCAAGGGCACCATCAAGGGCGAATACCTGCTCACCACCGCCTACGACTCCGACAAGACCACCCGCGACCGCATGTTCCGCGACATCCGGCCCGACGAGCTCTACCCGGTCTATGGCGACGACTCCGAGCGCGCCTTCGACGCCCAGAGCACCCGCAAACTCTACGTCCGCATCGACAAGGACCGCTCCTACCTGCTCCACGGCGACTTCACCACCGCCAGCAGCACCGAAGTACGCCAGCTCAGCCAGGTCAACCGCGCGCTCACCGGCATCAAGCACCAGTACGAAAGCGAAGGCGCCCGCATCACCTCCTTCGCCAGCCGCGACAGCACCCATCAGCGGATCGAAGAACTGCCCGCCAACGGCCTCTCCTTCTACGTCCTCTCCGGCGGCGGCGACATCGTCCTCAACAGCGAACGGGTCGAACTCGTCGTGCGCAGTCGCGGCCAGCCCCAGATCGTCCTCGGCGTCCGCCCCCTGGCCGCCAACAGCGACTACAGCTTCGAACCCCTCACCGGGCGCCTCATCCTCGTCAACCCCGTCGCCTCGGTCGACCCCGACTTCAACCCGCAGTCGATCCGGGTCACCTATGAAGTCGACACCGGCGGCCCCGAATTCCTCGTCGCCGGCACCGACGCCCAGTTCAAGATCGGCGAATCCATCCAGGCCGGCGTCGTCGCCATGAAGGACGACGACCCCGAGAACCCGCGCACCCTCAAGGCCGTCACCGCGCTCGCCCGCCTCGGCGAACACACCGTGATCGCCGGCGAAGCCGTGCGCACCGAATCCGACCTCAAAGGGCAGGGCGGCGCCTCGCGCGTCGAAATCCGCCACGCCGACGGCGACTTCAAGGCCCAGGCCCAGCTCCTGCGCACCGACACCGAATTCGACAACCCCTCCGCCACCGCCACCGGCGGCCGCACCGAAGGCACCGGCCGCGCCGAATACAAGCTCGACGACGACACCCGCATCAAGGCCGCCGCCCTCTACAGCAAGCTCGCCGGCACCGGCACCACCGACACGCGCACCAGCGTCTCCGTGGCCGTGCAGCGCAAGCTCGGCGAAGACCTCGTCGCCGAAGTCGGCCTGCAGCACGGCAACGACCAGGGCACCCAGGCCGGCAGCTTCGACTACGGCCAGGCCGGCACCGGCACCGGCAGCGGCAGCACCACCGGCGCCACCGGCAGCACCGTCGGCACCCTCGGCGGCGGCGCCACGGGCAGCGAAAATTCCACCACCGTGCGCGGCCGCCTCACCAGCCGCATCCCGGCGCTGCCCCAGGCCGAAGTCTTCGGCGAAATCGAACAGGACCTCGAACACGGCGACCGCCGCGCCGTCGCCGTCGGCGGCAACTACGCCCTCACCGACAAGACCCGCCTCTACGGCCGCCACGAATTCGTTTCCAGCCTGCTCGGCGCCTACAACCTCGGCGCCACCACCCAGCGCAACACCACCGTGTTCGGCATCGACAGCGCCTACATGGAAGGCGGCCGCGTCTACAACGAATACCGCCGCGCCACCAGCGGCGGGCAGAACGCCACCGGCCTGCGCAACACCTTCAAGCTCACCGACACCCTGCGCATGAGCGCCGGCTTCGAACGCACCCGCGCCGTCCGCGCGTCCGACGACACCGACACCGCCGGCAGCCAGGGCACCTCCACCGCCATCACCCTCGGCGCCGACTACGCCGACGGCCCCTGGCGCGCCACCGGCGCCCTCGAAGCGCGCGACGGCGCCGAATCCGACTCCCGCCTGTTCGCCGCCGGCGTCGCCTACAAGTTCGACCGCGACTGGACCGCCCTCGTGCGCAGCACCGCCACCCTCACCGACAGCGCCAGCGCCGGCCGCCACCTCATCGCCCGCCAGCAGTTCGGCCTCGCCTGGCGGCCGGCCTACACCGACCGCGTGAACGGCCTGCTGCGCTACGAATACCGCCACGAAACCCTCACCGCCGGCAGCGCCGGCAGCGTCAGCGGCTACGGCAGCAGCGCCGCCTTGCCCGGCACCTACCGCACCCACATCATCACCGGCCTGGGCAACTACAACCCCGCGCGCGGCAGCGTGCTCAGCGCGCGCTACGCCGCCAAGTTCGCCAGCGTCGAAGACGACATCCTCGACGCCACCCGCTACTGGGCCCAGCTCGCCCACCTGCGCTACACCCGCGACCTCGGCCCCGACTGGGACATCGGCGTGCAGGGCGGCCTGCTGTGGGGGCAGGGCGGCGCGCGCCAGCACACCCTGGGCCTGGAAGCCGGCTACCAGGTGCTCAAGAACCTGTGGCTGTCCGCCGGCTACAACGTGCTCGGCCTCGACGACCCCGAACTGACCGGCGCCGACTACACCAGCCGCGGCGCCTACGTCCGCCTGCGCTTCAAGTTCGACGAAAACACCCTCGGCCTCGGCGGCGGCGCCGCGCCGCAGGCCGCCGCAAGCCCGGCCCCCCTCGCCGCAACCCCGGCCGCCGCGCCGCCGGCCCCGGCCGCCGCCGACCCGCTCGCCGCCCTGTGCGCGTGGCAGCCCGGCCAGCCGCTGCCGGCCTGCATCCAGTGGTCCGAAGAACGCCTCTTCGAACCCGGCGGCAAGGCGCTCAGCGCCACCGGCCAGGGCCTCATCGACGCCCTCGTGCGCCAGCTCGCCGCCCGCGGCGACGCCGCCGACCACAAAGTCGCGATCAGCGTCGGCCACGGCGACACCGACAGGGACGCCAGCCTGCTCTGGCTCGCCCGCGCCGCCACGCTGCGCAGCGCGCTGCAGGCCCTGGGCCCGCTGCGCATCGGCATCGCCGTCGATTCGCAGCCCCTGCAGGCCGCCGACCTCGCCGAACAGGCGCGGCAGGCCCCCGGCCGCAGCCTGCACATCGCCGTCACCGCCCGCTCCACCGCCGCGCCGCTCGCCGCCGCCGCCCCCACCTCCGCGCAGTGAACCCGCCGTCATGACCCACAAGAACAACACCCACCGCACCCGCCGCCCGTCCGCGCCCATCGCCCACCCGCACCGCCTGCGCGCCTTCCTCGCCGGCCTGCTCGTGCTGGTGCTGCTGGCGCTCGGGCTGGCGCCGCTGCGGTCGGCGCTGGCGGCGGAGTACACCAACGTGTCTGGGGCAATCAGCTCCGGCCCCTGGGTGTGGCTCAACGACCCTAACGTCGCTGCGACCGCCTGGGTGGGCGGGGTATACCCTTCCACCACCGATGACGTCGTGCTCCGGCCTGCGGGCCAGTTCGGCGGGATGCCCGCGGAGTGGCGCAACATCACCATCGTCGGCCTCGCGGCCTGCTACAACAATGGCGGTGGCTTCCAGGTTCGCGCGAATGGCGACTACCGCCACTACGCCGGCTACAACTGCAACATCTGGGGGCACCAAGGCGCGGCGGTGGATGCCTACGCCCTGCGGGTGCTCGGAAACGCCGTCATCGGAACCGACACGGTCCAGACCATCACGGCGGCCGACAGCGGTATCGAGCCCTTCACCGTCGGGCCCTCGGGGGGCGCGGCGCGCTGGAGGTATGTGACGATCGACGGCAACCTCGACATCGTCCGGGGCTACCTCACGCTGTACGGCACCGGCAATTCCACGGTCGGGGGCACGCTGACCATGGGGGGCGGCGCGGCGACCTCGCTCACATTGAACGGTTTGGGCCTCACCGTCGGGGCATTCAACACCACGGGCACCCAGGCCAAGACCATCGAGCTGGGCACGGGCGGCACGCTGACCGTCGGCGGCACGTCCAGCTTCAACGCCACCACCGCCCTGACCGGCAGCGGCACCATCGTGCTCAACGCTGGCGCCACCCTCACGCTCGACACCAGCATCAACAACACCGACATCAACATCGTCCTCAAAGGCGGCACCCTCAAGCTCGCCACCGGCCGCAGCTACAACATCGGCACGCTCAGCCTCACCGCCAACAGCACGATCGACTTCGGCAAGAGCAACGCCAGCCTGCGTACCGCCTCGCTCGAACCCGGCGGCTACACGCTCAGCGTCGTCAACTGGTCCAGCAGCATCAGCCGCCTCC
Organism: Thauera sp. K11; assembly: GCF_002354895.1. Classification (NCBI taxonomy): domain Bacteria; kingdom Pseudomonadati; phylum Pseudomonadota; class Betaproteobacteria; order Rhodocyclales; family Zoogloeaceae; genus Thauera; species Thauera sinica. The sequence continues at coordinate 2,115,173 of NZ_CP023439.1, read as the reverse complement.
ACGCCACCGCCATCGCCGGCAGCCCCGCGCGCGACACCGCCGGCGCGGCCCCGCTCAACCAGATCCCCTTCGACGTCGAACCGGCCGCCAACACCAAGTGGTCCAGCATCGACGACGAGATCTTCTCCGACCTCACCCGCTACTGGGACGGCGCCAACACCTCGCAGAACGGCGTGATCAACGGCGGCGGCGCCACCTGGGATGCCCAGACCAGGTGGACCAACTCCGCCGGCGACCGCAATTCCACCTGGGTGCCCGGCCAGGTGGCGGTGTTCCAGAACACCGGCGGCGCGGTGACCCTGAGCGGCCCCAAGTCCATCGGCGGCCTGCACTTCAAGGTCAGTGGCTACGGCATCGGCGGCGGCACGCTCACGCTGGACGCCTATCCCTCGGTGTTCTCGGCCGATGCCACCGTCAACGTCGTGGTCGGCTCCACCATCACGGGCAGCGCCGAACTCAGGAAGGACGGCGCGGGCACCATCGTGCTCACCGGCGCCAGCACCTACACCGGCGCCACCTCCGTCGCCGCCGGCACCCTGCAGGTCGGCAACGCCCTCGCCGTCGGCAGCATCCCCAACACCGGCGCCACCGTGGCCAGCGGCGCCACGCTCGCCTTCAACCGCAACAACGCCTACACCTACGCCGGCGCCATCGACGGCGCGGGCGCCGTCACCAAGGCCAGCGCGGGCAACCTCACGCTGGAAGGCGCCAACACCTACAACGGCGGCACCACGGTGAGCGGGGGCACCCTGACCATCGGCGGCGCCGGCGGCACGCCCGGCACCGGCGGCGTGGCGCTGAGCGCGGCCGGCACGCTGCTCGACTTCACCCGCAGCACCGACCTCGGCTACGCCGGCGTCATCAGCGGCGCGGGCGCGGTGACCAAGTCCACCGCCGACGCCACCCTCACGCTCACCGGCAACAATACCTACACCGGCGCCACCACCGTGAGCGCGGGCACGCTGCAGGTGGGCAACAACACCACCACCGGCAGCCTCGCCAGCGGCAGCGCCGTCACCATCGCCAGCGGCGCCACGCTGGCCTACTACAGTTCGAGCGACAGCACGGGCAACGCCCTCATCGGCAACACCTTCGCCGGCGCGGGCACGCTGCGCTTCAAGGGCAACACCACCCAGAACCAGAGTTCCTACAAGCTCAGCGCCGCCACCCACAGCCTCAGCGGCGCGGTGGTGGTGGAAAGCGGCGCCCGCCTGCTCAGGGACAACGCCGGTGGGCTGGGCACGGCGCCCATCACCATCGCATCGGGCGGGCAACTGTACCTGAGCGGCGCCAGCGCCGACATGACCAACGCCGTCTCCATCGCCGGCACGGGCTGGAACGAAGCCGCGGGCTACATCGGCGCGCTGCGTGTGGATGCCGGGGCCACGCAGAGCGGCAACGTCACCCTGACCGCCGCGTCGAGCATCGGTACGTTTGGCGGCACCGGCACCATCAGCGGCGTGATCTCCGGCGGCTTCGCGCTGACCAAGCTCCGCGCCGGCACCACCGTCCTCACCGGCGCCAACACCTACACCGGCGCCACCACGGTGAGCCTGGGCACGCTGCAGGTGGGCGCGGGCACCGCCGCCGGCACGCTGGGCACGGGGGCGGTCAGCATCGCCAGCGGCGCGACGCTGGCGTTCTACCGCAGCGACGGCGGCTCCGGCTACAGCGTGCCGCAGACGATCTCCGGCGCCGGCACGCTCAGCTTCAAGGGCACGGGCACGGGCGGCCAGAGCCGCTACGTCATCGAGGTGGACAACACCGCATTGACTGGCCCGGCGATCGTGGAGACCGGGGCGCTGGTGGATGTGATGCATGCCAAGGCGCTGGGCACCGGCGCGGTGACGGTCCAGCCCAACGCCACCTTGCGGATCGGCAACCTCACGCTCGCCAACAACCTCTCGCTCGCGAACGGGGCGTGGAATACCGGCGCGGGGACCTTCGGCGGCCTGCGCTTCGCCGACGACAGCACCACGGGCGTGGTCACCGGGAACGTCCAGTTGACGGCCGATGCCAGGGTCGGGACCTATGCCACGGGCACCATCGGCACCATCAGCGGCGTCATCAGCGGCGGCTTCGGTTTCACCAAGGAAGGCGCGGGCACCCTGGTGCTGTCGGGCGCCAACACCTACACCGGCGCCACCACCGTCAGCGGCGGCAAGCTGAAGCTGGGTGCCAACGGCGCGCTGCCCTCGGCCAGCGCCACCACGGTCACCGGTACGCTGAACCTCGACGGCAAGACGCAAAGCCTCGCCAGCCTCACCAGCACCGGCGGCACGCTGGACCTGGGCACCAACGGCACGCTCACGATCACCGGCAACAGCAGCATCGGCGCCGTCAGCGGCAGCGGCACCATCAAGGTCACCGGCGGCACGCTGACGCTCACCAGCGCGATCAACAGCGCCAGCGTGCACATCGAACTGGCCGGCGGCACGCTGGCGCTGGGCGCCCTCACGCACAGCATCGGCACGCTCACGGTGTCGGCCGACAGCACGCTGGACATGAACGCGGGCACCGCCCAACTGACCGTGGCCACGCTCACGCCGGCCGCCGGCAAGCTGCTCACGGTGAGCAACTGGACCTCGGGCACCGACCACTTCTACGCCACCGCCGTCACCGGCGGCCCGGCCAAGGACGTGCCCAACACCGCGCCGCTCAACCGCGTCAAGCTCGGCAGCGCCCCGCCCAGCGCCACCTACTGGGCCACCACCGGCAGCGAACTGCTGGCCTTCAGCGGCCCCTACACGTATTGGGACGGCGCGGCCAGCAACGTCACCAGCATCGAAGGCGGCACCGGCAACTGGACCACCGCCGGCACCAACTGGACCACCGAGCAGGGCGGCCCCAACGGCGCCTTCACCCCCAACAACTTCGCCTTCTTCGACGGCACGGCCGGCACCGTGACGGTAAGCGCGGCGCAGAACATCGGCGGGCTGATCTTCAAGACCGACGGCTACATCGTCAACGGCAGCACCCTCACCGGCACGGCAGCCATCAACTACCTGCAGGCCAACCCGGACGTGACGGCCACGGTGGGCAGCGTGCTGGCCGGCAACAAGGCCTATGAAAAGGCGGGCAACGGCACCCTCATCCTGACCGGCAACAACACCTACACCGGCGCGACGACGGTGTCGTTCGGCACCCTGCAGGTGGGCAACAACACCACCGCCGGCAGCCTCGCCGGCGCCAGCGCCGTCAGCATCGCCAGCGGCGCCACGCTGGCCTACTACAGCCCCAGCGTCGACGGGGGCAACGCCGCCATCGCCAACACCTTCGCCGGTGCGGGCACGCTGCGCTTCATGGGCAACGGCACCTCGGGCCAGAGTTCCTACAAGCTCAACGCCGCCACCCACACCCTGAGCGGGGCGGTGCAGGTGAAGAGCGGCGCAAGGCTGAACAGGGACGGCACCGGCACCCTGGGCACCGCGCCCATCACCGTCGAAGCGGGCGGGCAACTGCTGCTGAGCGGCGGCACGATGACCAACGCGCTGTCCATCGCGGGCACGGGCTGGGCCCATTCCGCGGGCGCGCTGGGCGCGCTGCGCCTGGCGGGCGGCGCCATACAGAGCGGCAACGTCGCGCTGGCCGCCAACGCGGACGTCGGCGCCTACGGCTCCGGCGACACCGGCACCATCGGCGGCGTGGTCTCCGGCGGCTTCACGCTGACGAAGGTCGGCCTGGGCACCATCATCCTGGGCAGCAACAACACCTACACCGGCACCACCACGGTGAGCGCCGGCAAGCTGGCCGTGGGCGCGGGCGGCACCACGGGCACCCTGGGCACCGGCGCGGTCAGCGTCGCCAGCGGCGCGTCGCTGGAGTTCTACCGCTCCAACGGCACCTACACGATCGGCAGCGCGCTCTCCGGCGCCGGCACGCTCAACCTGCGGGGCACGGGCATGCCCGACCAGAGCGGCTACGTCATCGGCACGGCCAACACCCTGAGCGGCGCGGTCACCGTGGGCAACGGCGCGCGCTTCATCGTGGACCACGGCAGCGCGGCCGGCACGGCGTCGATCACCGTTTCCAGCGGCGGCAGCCTGTTCGTGCGCGACGGCGTCACCCTGGCCAACGCGCTCATCCTGGCGGGCAACGGCCAGAACGAGACGGACGGCAACCTGGGCGCGCTGCGGCTGCGCAACAGCAGCGCCACCGGCGCCGTCGCGCTCGCCGGCAACACCCGCATCACCACCCAGGCCGTCGCCGACGTGGGCACCATCAGCGGTGCCGTCAGCGGCGCCTACGCGCTGGAGAAGACCGGCGCCGGCACGCTGGTGCTGAGCGGCGCCAACGGCTACACCGGCGTCACCACGGTGAGCGCGGGCACGCTCAAGCTCGGCGCCAGCGGCACGCTGCCGGCCGCCACCTCCGCCACCGTCGCCAGCGGCGCCACGCTGAACCTCGACGGCAAGACGCAGACCCTGGCGGGCCTCACCAGCACCAGCGGCACGCTGGACCTGGGCACCGGCGGCACGCTCACGCTCGGCGGCAACAGCAGCATCGGCGCCATCAGCGGCAGCGGCACCATCAAGGTCACCGGCGGCACGCTCACGCTGGCGAACGCGATCAGCAACACCAGCGTGCACATCGAACTGGCCGGCGGCAGCCTGGCGCTGGGCGCCAACACCTACAGCATCGGCACCTTCACCATCAGCAACACGGCCACGCTGGACATGGCCAGCGGCGCGGCCAGCCTGACGGCGGTCACGCTCACGCCGAAGACGGGCACGCTGCTGACGGTGAACAACTGGACCTCGGGCACCGACCACTTCTACGCCACCGCCATCACCGGCGCCCCGGCCAAGGGCGTGACCGGCATCGCGCCGCTCGACCGCGTCAAGCTCGGCAGCAACGCGGCCAGCGCCACCTACTGGGCCAGCGCCGGCAACGAACTGCTGGCCTTCAGCGGCCCGTTCACCTACTGGGACGGCGCCGCCGCCAACAGCACCGGCGTCGAAGGCGGCGCCGGCACCTGGAGCAGCGCCGGCACCAACTGGACCACCAGCACCGGCAGCCCCAACGGTGCCTGGACGGCCGGGGAGGTGGCGGTTTTCGGCACCACCACCGCGTCCGTCACCGTCAACGTGACCGCGGCGCAGAGCATCGGCGGCCTGACTTTCAAGACCGACGGCTACACCCTCACCGGCAGCACGCTGACCGGTGCGGCGGCCACCACCCCGCTGGTCACCGATCCGGGGGCCTCCGCCACGGTGGGCAGCGTGCTGGCCGGCAGCAACGCTTTCAAGAAGGACGGCAACGGCGTCCTCATGCTGACCGGCGCCAACACCTTCAGCGGCGCGATGAACGTGGCGGGCGGCGTGCTGCTCGTGGGCCACGCCTCGGCGCTGGGCACCACGGTCGGCGCCACCACCGTCGGCAGCGGCGCGTCGCTGGGCCTGACGGGCGGCATCACCGTGGGCGCCGAGCCGCTGACGATCAGCGGCGTGGGCTCGGGCGGCACCGGCGCGCTGCAGAACGCGGGCGGCAGCAACACCTGGGGCGGCGCCATCACCCTGGCGGCCGACTCGGTCATCGACACCGGGACCGGCACGCTGACGCTGTCGGGCGCCATCGGCGGCGCCTACGCGCTCACCTTCGCCAGCGCGGGCGACACCGTCGCCGGCGGCGTCATCGGCACCGGCGCGGGCACGCTGACCAAGAGCGGCGCCGGCACCCTGACGCTGAACGCGGCCAACACCTACACCGGCGCCACCACGGTGAGCGCGGGCACCCTCAAGCTGGGCATCAACGGCGCGCTGGCGTCGGCCAGCGCCACCACGGTCGCATCCGGCGCCACGCTGAACCTCGACGGCAAGACCCAGACGCTGGCCAGCCTCGCCAGCAGCGGCACGCTGAACCTGGGCACGGGCGGCACGCTGACCCTCAGCGGCAACAGCAGCATCGGCACGGTGACGGGCAGCGGCACCATCAAGGTGACGGGCGGCACGCTGACGCTGGGCACGGGCTTCACCAACACCAATGTGAACATCGAGCTGGCCGGCGGCAACCTGACGCTGGGCGCCAATACCTACGGCATCGGCACCTTCACCATCACCAACGATGCCACGCTGGACATGGCCAGCGGCACCGCCAGCCTGACGGCGGCCACGCTGACCCCGGCCGCCGGCAAGCTGCTGACGGTGACCAACTGGACGGCCGGCACCGACCACCTCTACGCCACCGCCATCACCGGCGCCCCGGCCAAGGGCGTGACGGGCATCGCGCCGCTCGACCGCGTCAAGCTCGGCAGCAACGCCGCCAGCGCCACCTACTGGGCCAGCACCGGCAACGAACTGCTGGCCAACGCGGGGCCCTTCACCTACTGGGACGGGCCCGCCGCCAACACCACCAGCATCGAAACCGGCAGCGGCACGTGGGACTACAGCACCAGGAACTGGACCACCAGCACCGGCAGTCCCAACGGCGTGTGGACCGACGGCAACATCGCCACCTTCGGCGGGAGCGCGACCTTCACCGCCACGCTGAACGCCGACGTCACCATCGCCGGGCTGCACAACCACGCCAACTATCTGACGATCGGCGGCACGGGCAGCCTGACGCTGGGCGCTTCGCCCACCGTGTTCTCGACCGGCTCGGGTTGTGCTTTTGGAAGCTGGATCGAGGTGCCCGTCAAAGGCACCAACGACCTGCAGATCGGCAACACGAAGTTCACCATCCGCTCGGTCAGCACGTATAGCGGCAACACCACTTTCGACACCTGCGAGTTCGTCATCGGAAATGCCGGCTCGCTGGGCAGCGGCAGCTACGCAGGCGCCATCGCCAGCGGCGGCGGCCTGTTCAGGTACAGCAGCTCGGCCGCCCAGACGCTGTCGGGCGTGATCTCGGGCAGCGGCGGGCTGACCAAGGACACCTCGGCCGCCTCGACGCTGACCCTGACCGGCGCCAACACCTACACCGGCGCCACCACGGTGAGCACGGGCACGCTCCGCGTGGGCAACGGCGGCACCACGGGCAGCATCGCCGGCGACATCGGCGTGGCCGGCGGCGCGACGGCGGAATGGTTCCGCGCGGACACGACCTCGCTCGCCATCGGCAACACGCTGTCGGGCGCGGGCAGCTTCGGCTTCCAGATGACGGGCCTGTCGGCCAGCACCGACACCATCGTCACCAGCGTGGCCGGCACGCCGGCGCCCGGCGCGGCCGGCATCGAGGGCACCGCCGGCACGGCGGTGACGATCACCGAGGCCACCGTGCCCGCCGGCTGGCCGGCCAACCCGGCCGCGGCCAGTTGCGTGGATGCCAACGGCACCGCCAGCGGCAACGGCACGGGGCCGTTCGGCACCCTGTCGGGCAAGGTGCTGAGCATCGCCGCGTCCAATCTGGTGGCCGGGGCCGACATCACCTGCACCTTCGTCAATACCCTGAACGGCATCGGCGGCACGGTGTTCAACGACGGCGGCGCGCCCAGCGGCGGGGCCAACACCGGCACGCCCAACAACGGCGTGCAGGACGGCGCCGAGGCCGGGCTGGCCGGGCTGGCGGTGAGCCTGACCGACTGCGCCGCCACCCCCCACGCCAGCGCCACCACCGACAGCGCCGGCCGCTACAGCCTGCAGGTGCCGCCCGCCGCCGCGGGCCAGCCGGTGTGCGTGAGCGTGGCGGTGCCGTCGGCCCGCCGCGCCACCGGCGCCAGCGTGGCGGGCACGCCCACGCCCGACGGCGCGGCCACCAGCGTGGGCGGGGTGAGCTACACCTACGACCGCGCCGGCCAGCGGCAGGCGTTCACCGCGCCCGCCACCGGCGTGCTGACGCTGGACTTCGGCGTGGTGCCCGACAGCACGCTGCAGTCCGACAGCAGCAAGACGGGGCCCGGCGGCGGCGCGGCCGTGCACGGCCACAGCTTCACCGCGGGCACGGGCGGCAGCGTGGTGTTCTCCACCGGCGCCGGCACCAGCACGCCGGCGGTCGGCGGCTGGAGCGAGGTGGTGTATGCCGACCCGGACTGCACCGGCACGCTGCAGTCCGGCGCCGCCAGGCTGTATCCGCCGGCGGTGCCGCAGACCGTGGTGCAGGGCCAGGTGGTGTGCGTGGTGATGCGGCAGTTCGTGCCCGAAGGGGTGGCGAGCGGGGCGGCCAACAGCGTGCCGGTGCAGGCGGCGCTGACCTTCACCAACGCCGCGCCGGGCCTGGTGGCGACCTACACGGTGACCGACACCACCACGATGTCGTCGGGCGCGCTGACGCTGCAGAAGCGCGTGCGCAACGTGAGCACCGGCGGCGCCTTCGGCACGAGCAACCAGGCCCGCTCGGGCGACACGCTGGAGTACGAGGTGACCTACACCAACACCGGCGCGGAGCCGCTGACCAATATGCAGATCAGCGACGGCACGCCGGCCTACACCACCTTCGTGTCGGCCGCGGCGGACCTGCCGCTGCCGGGCGGGGTGACCGGCTGCAGCCTGCGCTCGCCGGCCAACCCGCCGCCGGCCGCGGCGGCGCCGTGCTCGCCGGCCCAGACCGGCACCGGCAAGGGGCTCATCGGCTGGCATCTGGACGGCAGCGTGAATCCGGGCGCCAGCGGCACGGTGCGCTATACGGTGACAGTGGATTGAGTGGGGCAGGGGTGGGGAGGCGGCCCGCCTGATCTTGCCAAGCCGCCCGATCTCAGACCATGAGCACGATGAACATTTCCTTGCCCGACAGCCTGAAGTCTTTCGTGGACGAGCAGGTCAGCGAGTGTGGCCACGGTACCCGCAGCGAGTATGTGCGCGAGTTGATCCGCAAGGATCAGGATCGGCAGCGCCTGCGTGGCTTGCTGCTGGCGGGCGCAGCCTCGGCACCGGCATCGCCTGCCGATGCCGCTTACTTTGAAGGTCTGCGCGACCGGGTACGCAAGGCTGCAAGACCTGGCTCTCGCGGGTGAAGGCGAAACCAGCGGTTCCGCGTGAGCAGGTGAACCAAGACGTCGACGACGCGATAGCCTACCATCGGGAAGGGGCGCACGTCGGTCGCGCTCGATTTCATCGACGCACAATCAAAGAATTGCCTGCAAGCCCTTGTCGGCGATGATGTTGAGCAGCTTGAGCGCAGGCCCCGTGGGATGGGTTTCGCCTTGTTCCCACTTTCGCACAGTCGACGCGGTGGTGTGCAGGTGGAGTGCGAACACGGGCTGGCTGAATTTCAGCGCTTCGCGCAGGCGCTTGATATCAGCAGCACCGAACTCCCGCACCGGCGGCGGGCAGATCGCGTCGAACTCGCGCATCGTCACCTTGGTGATTGCGCCCGCCTCTTGGAGAGCGGCCAGGTCGCCGCGCAGCGATTCAATGATCTTGCTCACAATGCACCTCCAATAACACGCCCGACTGCAACGCTTTCGCCAAGGCTGTGCCGGACAGTTTCAGGAACACCTTGCCAGCGAATTGCAGCGCCTTCTTCTCGTCCTGCGTGATGTTCGCCCTGTCGCTCTTGGGGAACCCATGCAGGAACACGTAGCGGTTGCCGATCCGGGCCGACAGCAACGTGCGGTAGCCGCCGCTCTTGCCGCCGCCGGGACGGGCCACCCGCTTTTTGTAGAGGAGGCCGCCCAGGTCCGCGTCGATCAGACCGCTTTCCATTTCCTTGACCGCCTTGCACAAGGCGGCATCGGGCAGCTTCTCGCCTGCCTGCCACCGCGCAAAATCCTTCCGCTTGAGGATGCGCTTCATCTCGATCTCCGAACTATGCCCGATACGGGTATATTTTTCCACCTCTCCATGTGGAATGTCCCGGCGGTAGCGAACGCAGGTATCGCGCTCGGCTGGCGTACTGCCGTTCTTTTCCTGGCCGTACAAGTATGTCGGGCCTGACTGTCCGTGACGGACTTCATTTGCCGGCAACGCTCGAGCGGTGATTTTTTTTGCGCCGCAGCGTCGTTTTTGGCCAGAAATCAAAGGTTCCCGGCCAGCGCTCAAACATCTGCGGTCGGGCAGGGCGCCAGACTTTGTCCGCAGGAAGGAGGGGAACCCCTCCCCACACAGCTTCCGAAAGCGGTTTTGCGGGCTTTCGGCAATGCATTGCAGGGCGCTGGACAAACTTGAACTGACCTCAAAGGAGTTGCAATGAGCAAGGCTGTTATGCAGAAGGCCGCTTCGGAAGTCATTTCCGCCGCCGGGCGCGGCGAGGTGATCCTGATCGACGGCAAGGGCGGCGCGCAGGTTCTGGCCGCGGGTGCGAACCGCGTGCCGGCCTCGTCCGGCAGCGCGTACCGGCTGCTGCGCAAGGGCGCGGACGGCAAGGAACAGCTCGAAGAGGCCGCCGTGGTCCGCCGCGCCGGCAACGATCTCGACATCACGCTGGCAGACGGCACGAGCCTGCGCATCGAGGGCTACTACAGCCAGTCCGAAGGCGGGCTGAACTTCACCACGGCCACCCGCGGCGGCGAGCAGTCGTTCTCGTCGCTGGACGCCGCGGCCGGAAATGCTTCCGCCGATGGCAGCATCGTCCTCTACAGCCAGGGGAATGCCGGCGAGGCGCTGGCGGCGGCTGCAAACGGCGGGTCGTCGTCCGCGCCCTTCTATGACAATCCGCTCGCCCTGCTCGGCGCGGTCGGTCTCGCCGCCGGCGCCGTCGGGCTGGCGGCCAACAGCGGCGGCGGTGGCGGTGGTGGTGGCGGCAAGGATGCGCCCACGCCCACGCAGCAGCCTTCGACCATCACGGTGAACTTCGCCGCCGGCCGCGCAGTCGCCGCGCTGTCCTACGAAATCCACGATGCCGCCGGAAACCTGCTGGGTTCGGGCCAGACCGACGCCAACGGCCAGGCGGTCCTGACCCTCACGAACGGCTACACCGGGCCGATCCTGGTGCGCATCTTCGACGCCAACGGGGTCGCGGTGGCGGACTACCGCGACGAGGCGTCCAACGCCGACAAGCCGCTGCAGACCGATCTGCGGGCCGCGGCGGTGAAAGGGGAGGGCAACCTGGTGGTGACGGTGACGCCGCTGACCGAACTGGCGGTGCGCGAGCTGGGCATCACCGAGGCGAAGGCGACCGCGAGCGCGCAGCAGATCGCGGACATCAACGCGGCCATCAAGAGCGTCTTCGGCGTCGACCCCTCGGGGCCCTTCGTGCTGGTGCTCGATCCGGAGTATGACGAGACCGAACTGAGCGAGGCCGAACTGTACGGCCAGGTCCTCGCCGCGCTCTCCGGCGCCGACGGCGCCAGCGGCTCGATGGACGCCACGCTGGACGAACTCGCCGCCGCCTTCTCGTCGATCGGTCCCGTCGGCACGCTCGCCACGGCCGGCTCCGACCTGCTCGCGCAGGGCGGGGCTGTCTTCGAATCCGGCGCCAACGCCGACAAGGCCGAACTGATCTCCGCCACCACAACGGCCACCGCCCCGCTGTCCTCCGGCTCGGCCGGCGCCGCGGCGTACAACAGCGCGCAATTCGGCCCGACGCTCACCGTGAGCGCCGCCGTCGCCAAGGCCGGGGTCACCGTCGCCGCGCCGTTCGCCGCCGAGGCGGTCGCGGGCGACGTCGTCTCCCTCGTCGTCGATGGCAAGGTCGTCGCTTCGCACATGCTCACGCTGGCCGACATCGTTGCCGGCTACGCGCTGGTCGAACTGACCGGCGAAGCGCTCTCCGGCCTTGGCCAGGGGCCGGCCAGCCTGCTGGCCGCCACCGTCAAGGGCGGAGTCACCAGCTCGCCGCAGCCCGTCGTCGGCCTGTTCGTCGATACGGCGCCGCCGAGCGTCGCCATCACCACCGACAAGGCCACGGTCAAGGCGGGCGAGACGGCCACCGTCACCTTCACCTTCAGTGAAGCCCCCACCGACTTCGACGCCGGCGACGTCGCCGTCAGCAACGGCACGCTCACCGGCTTTGCGGTCGACCCGGAAAACCCCGCCCGCTACATCGCCACCTTCACCCCCGCCGCCGGGCTGACCGGGGCCGTCGCCGCGGTCGCGCTCACCGGCGCCTATGCCGATGCCGTGGGCAACCCGGGCAGCACCGGCGTCGGCGGCGTCTTCGTCAATACCCTGGTGCCTTCCATCACGGTGAATGCCATCACCGCGGACGGCGCCGTAAACGCGGCCGAGAAGGCAGAGGGCATCACCATCGGCGGCACCAGCACCGGCATGAGCGACGGCGACACGGTGACCATCGTCTGGGAAGGCGCCACCCTGACCGCGACGGTGCACGACGGCGCCTGGAGCGTGTCCGTTCCCGCCGGCAGCGTGCCCGGCGACGGCGCCACCACCACGCTGAGCGTGACCGCCACCAACGCCCAGGGCAACACCTCCGCGCCCGTCAGCCTCACCGTCACCGTCGATACCGCGGCGCCCACGCTGGGCGTGAGCCACGGCACGGGCGGCGCGCAGGTCAGCCTGGAAGAAGCCACCGGCAGCGCGGGCGTCACCGTCGTCACCGCCGAGAGCGGCGCCGCAATCACCGTCACGCTGACCGGCACCGCCGGTACGGTCGTCAAGACCTACACCGCCACCGGCACCGGCATCCCCGTCATCCTGACGGCGGATGAAGTCGCCGAGCTTGGCGAGGGCCCGGTCGCCGTCGCCGTCACGGCCGTGGATGCCATCGGCAACAGCAGCGTCGTCCCCGCCGGGCCGGATGTCGACTTCGTCCTCGACACCAGCACCACCGCACCCACGCTGAACCCGATCGTCGCCGCGACGCCATACCCGGTCCTGTCGGGCACCGCCGAGCCGGGTTCGAGCATCAGCGTCACGGTGGGCGGCGCCGTCTTCACCGCCACCGCCGGTCCCGATGGCGACTGGACCCTGGACATCGCCACCGCCACGCCGGTCTCGGGCAGCTACGTCCCGCCCGCGGACGGCACCGTTCCCGTCATCGTCACCAGCACCGACCCCTCCGGCAACAGCGAGACCGACGAAGGCAGCTTCACCGTCGACACCGTCGCCCCGCTCTTCACCTCCGGCGCCACCGCCGCCCCCATCGTCGAGAACAGCGGCGCAGGCCAGGTGGTCTATGGCGCCGCCGCGGCCGATGCCGGCGTGCTCACCTACAGCCTCAAGGCCAGCGGCGACGGTGCCGCGTTCAGCATCGACGGCGCCACCGGCGAGGTCACGCTCGACGCCGACCCCGACTACGAAACCAAGTCCAGCTACACCTTCACCGTCATCGCCACCGATGCGGCCGGCAACGCCAGCGAGCAGACCGTCACGCTGAACGTCACCGACGTCGACGAGATCCCGCCCACAGTCACCCTGGCCAAAGACGGCATCCTGGTCCCCGCCGCCGGCACCACCGTCCAGAGCAGCGAAACCGGCACCGTCTATCTCGTGCACGACAGCGTCACGGTGAGTTCGCTCGCCGACATCACCGGCGCCGCCGGCGACCTGTGGAACAGCGTCGCCATCGCTACCGCCAACACCGACACGCCGCTGGCGCTCACCGGCCTCGCCGACGGCACCTACCATGCCTGGGCGGTGGACGAACAGGGCAACCTGTCGCCGGTCTCCGCCAACGGCATCGTCGTCGATGGCACCGCGCCGGTATTCACCTCCGGCGCCACCGCCACCGCCATCGCCGAGAACAGCGGCGCCAGCCAGACCATCTACACCGCCGCCGCCACCGACGTGAACGGCCTCACCTACAGCCTCAAGAACGTCGGCGACCATGCCGCCTTCAGCATCGATGCCGCCACCGGCGCGGTGACGCTGACCGCCAACCCGGATTACGAAACCCAATCCAGCTACAGCTTCACCGTCGTCGCCACCGATGCCGTGGGCAACGCCACCGAACAGGCCGTCACCCTCGCCATCAACGACATCGCCGACGAAATCGCGCCCACGGTCGCATCGGTGGCGCTGACCTCGTCCACCGGCGCGCAGAACGGCTGGCTCAACGGCGGCGACACGGTCACGGCGACCGTGAAGTTCAGCGAGGCGGTGACGGTGGACACCACCGGCGGCACGCCGACGCTCACGCTGACGCTGAATTCGGGCTCGGTGCAGGCGAGCTATGCCGGCGGCTCGGGCACGGATGAGCTGACCTTCACCTACACCATCGCGCCGGGGTATTCCGTTTCCTTCCCTTACCCCATGTACGTGCCCGGCGACAACGACGACAACGGCATCGCGATCCCCAAGGACGCGATCAGCCTCGGCGGCGGCACCATCGAGGATGCGTCGGGCAACAGCGCCGTGCTGACCCATCCGTCGGTGAGCGCCAACGCGTCCTACCTGGTGGACACCACGCCCCCGGGCATCACGTCGTCCTCGCCGGCAACCCCTGCCTACGACGTGCCGGTGGGCGGCAACATCGTGCTCACCTTCAACGAGAACATGCAGGCCGGCACCGGCAACATCGTGATCACCGACAACAACGGCGACGAGCGCACCATCGCCGTCACCGACAGCAGCCAGGTCACCATCAGCGGCAACACCGTCACCATCAACCCCACGAACGACCTGCTGCCCGGCGCCACCTATTCGCTCACCATCGCCGACGGCGTGCTGACCGACCTCGCGGGCAACGGCTTCTCCGGCGACACCTGGGGCTGGAGCGGCATCCTGTTCGCCACCGACGCCCCGCCCACGCTGGCGAGCAGCACCCCGGTCCATAGCGCCACCGGCGTCGCCAAGGGTGCCGACATCGTGCTGACCTTCAGCGAAAGCGTGCAGGCCGGCACCGGCAACATCGTGATCGACAACGGTGTGGGCGATACGCGCACCATCGCCATCACCGACAGCAGCCAGATCACCATCAGCGGCAGCACGGTCACCATCAACCCCACGACCGACCTCGTCGCGGGCACGACCTACACCGTCCTCGTCCCGCCCAGCGCACTCACCGACCTCAACGGCAATGCCTTCGCCGGGCTCGACTCGGGCGACCTGGCATTCGGAGTCGCCGCGGCGGCGGTGACCGGGGGGGTCATGCTGTCGGACGTGGCGGCGGGCAGCGGCGGCTTCGTGATCAACGGCCAGGCTGCCGGCGATCTCAGCGGCTACGCGGTTTCCAATGCCGGCGACGTCAACGGCGACGGGCTGGACGACCTGCTCGTCGGCGCTTATGGCGCCGACACCGCGAACGGTACGGATGCCGGCCGCGCCTACGTGGTGTTCGGCAAGACGGACACCACCGCCGTCAATCTGGCGGACGTGGCAGCCGGCACGGGCGGCTTCCTCATCGACGGCCAGTCGGCCTGGAAGACCGGCATCACCGTGTCGGCCGCCGGGGACGTCAATGGCGACGGCCTGGCCGACTTCATCGTCGGCGCGCAGGGGGCAAGCAACGGCGCGGGCCACAGCTACGTGCTGTTCGGCAAGGCGGACACCACCCCCATCGATCTGTCCAACCTGTCCGGCGGCGGCTTCGTCATCACGGGCGCCACCGACGGTGACGGGGCCGCCCGTGTGTCCGGCGCAGGCGACGTCAATGGCGACGGCCTGGCGGATTTCATCGTCGGTGCGCCGGGCGCGAACGGCACGGCCGGCACCAGCTACGTCGTGTTCGGCACGACCAGCACCGCCGCGGTCGATCTGTCGAACCTGGCCTCCAACAATGCAGGCTTCGTGATCAATGGCGAGACGGCCGGAGACTATAGCGGCATGTCCGTTTCCGGCGTGGGCGACGTCAACGGCGACGGCCTGGCCGACTTCATCATCGGCGCCGGGAACGCCAACGGCCTGGCCGGCCGCAGCTACGTGGTATTCGGCAAGACGGACAACGCCGCGATCGATCTGGCGGACCTGAGCACCGTCGGGGGCCTCGGCTTCGTGATCGAGGGCGCACAGGCCAACAGCTACAACGGCTTCAGCGTTTCCAACGCCGGGGACGTCAACGGCGACGGCCTGGCCGACCTCATCGTCGGCGCGCCTTACCTGTCCGACTCCAGCAAGGGGCGCAGCTACGTCGTGTTCGGCAAGACCGGCAATGCCACGGTCAACCTGTCGGCCGTGGAAGCGGGCAGCGGCGGCGGCTTCATCATCGAGGGAACGGCGGGGATCGCGTCCAACGGCCTCAGCGTTTCCTACGCCGGCGACTTCAACGGCGACGGCCTGGCCGATCTCATCGTCGGCGCGCCCGGCGGCACCAGCGGCGACGCCTTCGTGGTGTATGGCCGGGCCGGCAGCAGCGCGGTCAATCTGGAAGACGTCGCCGCGGGCTCGGGCGGCTTTGCGATCGTCGGCGAGGTGGATGGCGATTTCGCCGGCATCAGCGTTTCCTACGCCGGCGACGTCAACGGCGACGGCTTTGCCGACCTCATCGTCGGCGCCCATCACAGCAATACCCCGGGCGCCGACGCCGGCCGCAGCTACGTGATCTTCGGCGGCGACGCCCTGGCGCACCCGGCGTTCCATGAAAGCGTGGTGGATGTGGTGGGGACCAATGGCGACGACGCCTACCTTACCGTCAGCGCCGGCCAGAAGACCGTCGTCGCTGGCGCTGGCAACGACAACATTTATCTGTCCATCGACCAAGCCAGCGTCATCTATGCCGGCTCCGGGGATGACACCGTTGTGATCACTGGCCCAGCACTTTCCATCTTCAACGCACTGCAGACGGATTTCGGGACTCCGAATAATCTCGACCGCTTCGTCCGCATCGATGGTGGAAGCGGTATCGATACTTTGTCGATCAGCCTGTTTCCTGGAGGACCCACTACCCTCGATCTGACGCAGATCGCCAGTCAGGCAGCCTCGCACCCCGACGGCGGCAGCCGTCTGAGCAGCATCGAGAGAATTGCCGTCGGCGAGACGTATCTGGGCGTAACGGTGGATATCAAGCTCACCGCCGCCGACGTGCTCGACATCAGCAGCAGCGATGTCTTCGCGCCGTCGGGCAGGCACGCACTGATGATCGCCAACGTCATGCTGGGTATGGGCGAGATCAATCTGGATCTCGCCGACGGCGCGGGCACCAGCGGCTGGAGCAATGATGGGACGATCACCATCAGCAGCGTCCAGTACGACGTCTGGAATAGCACCACCGCGCTGGCCACGCTTTACGTGAGCGCCAGCATCACGGTGCTGTGACGTCCCGCCCGCGGCGGCCTGCCGGCCGCCGCGGGCGGTCATCCCGAAACATCAGGAGCACAAACGGCCGGCATCGCCTGATGCCGGCCGTTTACGTTCAGCCGCCCGGCCGCGCGAAGAGCCGTTTGTCCCAGATCACGTGTTCCGGTTGGGAAGGACGAAGCAGGGCGGCCTCGGGGTGCAGGGGATTGACCAGTGCATTCCAGTCGAGGCGGGCGATGACGGACGGCACGACGAGGACGGCGCTGCGCCGTTCATCGAGCCATCGGTCTCCGAAGGCGCTCGCCGGCGCGCTGTCTTCGGATTCCCATCCGTCCGGCAGCGAGTCCGCATCGTGGCGCTCGACCGAAACGCCGTCCGGTACCTCCACCACCACGTGACGGTGCGTGCGCGGAATGCGGCCGATGCCGGCGTGGGCGAGTATTTCCAGCATCGCGCAGGAATAGGTCGGGGAACCGTAGATGACCGGCTTGCCGGCACTGTTCCAGCGTCCGCCGAGCAGTGCCGCGCCGGTGCCGTCCCAGACCGGATGCCGTCCGTCGCCGATCCTGAAGATCCGCATCAGGCGGCGATGCCGTGATACAGCTTCCAGAGCAGTTCTTCGACGCGCCGGGCGCCCAGCTCGGTCAGCGAGACGTCGAGTGGCGTTTCGCCACGCAGCATCGAGTGCGGGGTGTTCAGGAAGGCTCTTGCATCGTCCTCGGAATCCCAGACGTACAGGGCCGTCGCATAGATCCGCGCCAGGCGTTCGGCCCGCGCCGATTCTTCCGCCGTCAGCCGCTCCCGCCGGCGCTTGTAGGTGGCCTCGGGAACGATCCGGTGCAGCAGGCGCTTGCGTTCCTCGCCGCTCCTGCAGACATGCGCCACGCTCGCCTTCAGGGCGTTCTTGGGCAGGCCGTGCGACACCAGTTCGTCGAGTTCGGCGAAGGAGTGCGGAATCGACGGCAGCGACATGACCGCAGCGATTCTGTCGGGTGTCACGAGAATCATGGCTTTTCCGGTATCAGTTGATGCGATGAATGTCGTTCAACAGATACCGGGCGTCAAGCTTTTCCGCGCAGCGGACACTGCGATCCCTTCGCGAAGGAGACGTAGGCTTCGCTCAGAAGTCATAGTCTTCACTGGCCTTGCGCGGCTTGCCGGCGCGCGTTGGGCGCCGTGCGGCTTCGAGCGCCTTGCCGTGCAGATCGGCGTCGGGATCGGCCACGCCGTTCAGCGTCCGATCCAGCCCCAGAGCCCACAGGACGGTGAAGCACACCCCGACCGCGGTACCCGGCTTGCCCAGTTCCAGCGCGCTCAACGTGTTGCGGTTGATGCCTGCCTTGCTTGCCAGATCGGCCACCGACCAGCCGCGCCGGATGCGTGCGAGCCGTATGTGTTGGCCGAGCTGTGCCACCTGCTCGGTGACTTGCTCCGGAATCTCGAATTTGCTCATTTTACTAGGCATTTCTTTTCTTAATGCCTGAAATATTGAGCTGTTATGCCATGGGTTGCAAGTCTTGGCGTTCCCCAAGTGCAACCAAGATCAGGCTATCGCGGAGACGCGGCCGGTATGAGGACCGCCTGTCCATTACCCCGATCGCACCAACACCGGGTAGCGCTTCGTCCAGCCGTTCTTCGTCGGTCAGGTCGCTGCACGCGGGCGGTTTTCCAGCCAGCGACCGACTCGAGCTGGGCCAGCACTTCGTCAAAGCGAAGGCGCAGATCGGTCAGCACATGGTCCGCTCCGCCCACCCCGTATCGAGAGGGGAATCCATGCCGATGGCGATCGAAATGCCCGGCCCAGCCTTGGGCGGCGTTTTTTTTGCGCCGCACCGTCGATTTTGACCAGCAATCAAAGGTTCCTGGCCGTCCCTCAAACATTGGCAGTCGGGCAGGACGCCAGAATTCGCCCGTCAGACGGAGGGGGCGCTCCTCTCCGCACGTTTTCCGAAAGCGGTTTCCCAGGCTTTCGATGATGCATTGCAGAACGCTGGACCAACTTGGACTGACCTCAAAGAGGATTTGCGATGGGCAAGACTGTTATGCAGAAGGCCGTTTCGGAAGCCATTTCCGCTGCCAGGCGCGGCGAGGTGATCCTGATCGACGGCAAAGGCGGCGCGCAGGTTCTGGCCGCCGGGGCGAACCGCGTACCGGCTTCGTCCGGGAGTGCATACCGGTTGCTGCGCAAGGGCGCGGACGGCAAGGAACAACTCGAAGAAGCCGCCGTGATCCGCCGCGTCGGCAACGATCTCGACGTCACGCTGGAAGACGGCACCCGCCTGCGCATCGAGGGCTACTACAGCCAGTCCGAAGGCGGGCTGAACTTCACCACCGCAACCAACGGCGGCGAGCAGTCGTTCTCGTCGCTGGACGCCGCGGCCGGGAATCCCTCCGCCGACGGCGGCATCGTCCTCTACAGCCAGGGGAATGACGGCGGGGCGCTGGCGCTTGCATCGCAGGGCGGGTCGTCCGCCCCCTTCTACGACAATCCGCTCGTCCTGCTCGGCACGGTCGGTCTCGCCGCCGGCGCCATCGGGCTGGCGGCCAACAGCGGCGGTGGCGGCGGCAGCAAGGAGGCCGCCGCGCCCACGCAGCAGCCTTCCACCATCACGGTGAACTTCGCCGCCGGCCGCGCGGTCACTGCGCTGTCCTACGAAATCCACGACGCCACCGGAAACCTGCTGGGCTCGGGCCTGACCGACGCCAACGGCCAGGCGATCCTGACCCTCACGAACGGCTACACCGGCCCGATCCTGGTGCGCGTCTTCGACGCCAACGGGGTTGCTGTGGCGGACTACCGCGACGAGGCGTCCAACGCCGACAAGCCGCTGCAGACCGACCTGCGGGCCGCGGCGGTGAAAGGGGAGGGCAACCTCGTGGTGACGGTGACGCCGTTCACCGAACTGGCGGTGCGCGAACTCGGCATCACCGAGGCAAAGGCGACCGCGAGCGCGCAACAGATCGCGGACATCAACGCGGCCATCAAGAGCGTCTTCGGCATCGACCCCTCGGGCGCCTTCGTGCTGGTGCTCGACCCGGAGTATGACGAGGCCGAACTGAGCGAGGCCGAGTTCTACGGCCAGTTGCTCGCCGCGCTGTCGGGCGCGGACAGCGTGACCGGCTCGATCGATGCGACGCTGCAGCAGCTCGCCGCCGCCTTCTCGGCGACCGGTTCGAGCGGCGAACTGGCGTTGAGCGGCGCCGAACTGCTGGCGCAGGGGGCGGCCGTCTTCGAATCCGGGCCGAACGCCGCCAGGGCCGAACTGATCGCCGTCACCACGGCGGCGACGGACCCGCTGTCCGGCGGCTCGAACGGGGCGGCGGCGTACAACGACGCGCAGTTCGGCCCCGCGCTGAAGGTGAACTCCGCCGTCGCCGCGGCCGGGCTGACGGTGGCCGCGCCGTTCGCCGCCGAGGCGGTCGCGGGCGACCTCATCTCGCTCGTCGTCGGCGGCGAGGTCGTCGCCTCGCGCCTGCTGACGCTGGCCGACATCATCGCCGGCTACGCCCTGGTCGAACTCACCGGCTTCGACGCCAGCGACGTCACCGTGACCAACGGCACCAAGGGCACCTTCGGCACCGTCAGCGCCAGCCAATACACCCTCGTCGTCACGCCCACCGCGGACGAAGAGGGCGCCGACATCGGCGTCAGCGTCGGCACCGGCCTCACCGACCTCGGCGGCACCGCCATCGCCGGCCAGACCAACGCCCCGGCCCAGCCCTACGACACCAAGCTGCCCACCGTCGCCTCGGTCGCCCTCACGGCCGCCACCGGCGCGCAGAACAGCTTCCTCAACGTCGGCGACGCGGTCACCGCCACCGTCACCTTCAGCGAATCCGTCACCGCCACCGTCACCTTCAACGAAGCCGTCACCGTCACCGGCACCCCGCAACTCGCGCTCACCATCGGCGCCAGCACCGTGCAGGCCAACTACGCCGCCGGCACCGGCACCACCGCCATCACCTTCACCTACACCATCCTCGCCGGCCAGACCGACACCGACGGCATCGCCATCGCCGCCGGCGCGCTCATCCTCAACGGCGGCACCATCAAGGACGCCGCCGGCAACAACGCAACGCTCGCCCACGCCCTCGTCGCCGCCAACGCCAGCTACAAGGTAGACACCACCGCCCCCACGCTCACCATCACCGACAACGCCCCCGGCACCGCCACCGGCGACGTCACCTACACCTTCACCTTCAGTGAAGACGTCACCGGCTTCGACGCCAGCGACATCACGGTGACCAACGGCACCAAGGGCACCTTCGGCACCGTCAGCGCCAGCCAATACACCCTCGTCGTCACGCCCACCGAGGACGAAGAGGGCGCCGACATCGGCGTCAGCGTCGGCACCGGCCTCACCGACCTCGGCGGCACCGCCATCGCCACATCCACCAACGCCCCGGCCCAGCCCTACGACACCAAGCTGCCCACCGTCGCCTCGGTCGCCCTCACGTCCGCCACCGGCGCGCAGAACAGCATCCTCAACGTCGGCGACACGGTCACCGCCACCGTCACCTTCAGCGAAGCCGTCACCGTCACCGGCACCCCGCAACTCGCGCTCACCATCGGCGCCAGCACCGTCCAGGCCAGCTACGCCGCCGGCACCGGCACCACCGCCATCACCTTCACCTACACCATCCAGTCCGGCCAGACAGACATCGACGGCATCTCGCTCGGCGCCGACGTGCTCGGCCTCAACGGTGGCACCATCAAGGACGCCGCCGGCAACGACGCCACGCTCACCCACGACCCGGTTGCCGCCAACGCCAGCTACAAGGTAGACACCACCGCCCCCACCCTCACCATCACCGACGACACCGCCGGCACCGCCACCGGCAACGTCACCTACACCTTCACCTTCAGCGAAGACGTCACCGGCTTCGACGCCAGCGACGTCACCGTCACCAACGGCACCAAGGGCACCTTCACCACCGTCAACGCCAGCCAATACACCCTGGTCGTCATCCCCACCGCCAACACCGAAGGCAACATCGGCGTCACCGTCGGCACCGGCCTCACCGACCTCGGCGGCACCGCCATCGCCACAACGACCAGCGCCACGGCCCAGCCCTACGACACCAAGGCGCCCACCGTCTCGGCCGTCGTCCTCAGCGACGCCAGCGGCGACCAGAACAACTTCCTCAACGCCAATGACATCATCCAGGCCACCGTCACCTTCACCGAAGCCGTCACGGTGACGGGCACGCCCCAGTTGGCGCTGACCATCGGTGGCACGGCGGTGCAGGCCAACTATGTGGCGGGCTCCGGCACCACCACCTTGACCTTCACCTACACCATCCTGGCCGGCCAGACCGACACCGACGGCATCTCGCTCGGCGCCAACGCACTCGGCCTCAACAGCGGCACCATCAAGGACGCCGCCGGCAACAACGCCACGCTCACCCACGCCGCCGTCGCCGCCAACGCCAGCTACAAGGTGGACACCACCGCGCCCGCCGCGCCGACCCTCGCACTGGGCACCGGCGTCCTCTACGGGGCAACTGCTGCGGAGGCAACACAGGGTTCCGGTGTGGTGACGGTCAGCGCTGAAGCGGGCGCGAGCATCGAAGTCACCTTCACCAACGGCGCCGACACGGTCGTAAAAACCCTCACCGCTACCGGCGCGGCGCAGGCGGTCACGCTCACCTCGGCCAACCTCACCACCCTGGGTGACGGCACCATCACCGTCTCCGCCGTCGCCACCGACCCCGCCGGCAACCCCAGCCCGGCCGGCACCACCAGCTTCCTGCTCGACCGCGCCGCGCCCACGCTCGACCTCTCCAGCGCCCACGCCGGCACCGGCTACATCGTCAACGCCAACGCCCCCAGCACCCCGTTCAGCATCGACAACGCCACCGCCGGCCAGAGCGCCACCATCACCGAAAGCGGCTCCGGCAAGATCGCCAAGATCACCGTCACCGCCAACACCGGCGCCGTCTCGGCCGGCGGCACCGGCGAGACCCTCACCATCGGCGGCACCGCCATCGGCCTGGCCGTCGCCGACACCGGCGTCGTCTCCGTCAATGGCGAAAACTGGGACTACGTCATGACCGCCGGCGGCGTGCTCACCCTCACCTCGGCCACCGCCGGCGGCAGCCTCGCCGCGCTCGCCCAGGCCCTCATGCGCAACGCCACCTACGCCTACTCGGTCCTCCCCTCGGGCACCCGCACCATGAGCTTCGTGCTCACCGATGCCGCCGGCAACAATTCCGCCGCCGCCGTCGCCACCTTCTCCGCCGACGTCACCCCGCCGGTCATCGACCTCAACGGCGGCGCTGGCGGCCTCAACGCCAGCACCCCCGCCACCCAGGTCCAGGCCAGCACCGGCGTGCTCCTCCAGAGCGCCGCCAACACCGCCACCGTCGTCGAAGCCACCGGCATCGCCAGCGTCTCCATCAAGGTCACCGGCATCATCAACGGCACCGACGAAAAGCTGCGCGTGAGCGCCACCGACCTCAACGCCAACGGCACCTCGCTACCCTCCACCGTCTCCGACGGCACCAACACCTGGAAGGTCCTCTACGCCAACGGCACCTTCGACTTCTCCCTCAACAGCGGCGCCACCGCCACCGCGGCCCAGGCCCAGGCCCTGGTGCGCTCGCTCAAGTACCTCAACAGCGCCACCACCGGCATCGACGGCGTGCGCTCCTTCACCTTCACCGCCACCGACAGCATCGGCAACGTCACCGCCACCCCGGCCGTCGCCACCGTCCAGGTCAATGCCGTCGCCCCGGCAGCAGCCGCCACCAACCCCGTCCTCACGCTCGACGCCGACGGCAACGGCGTCAAGGGCGACCAGTTCCTGCTCAACTTCTCCGAACAGGTCGACGTGTCGAAGATCATCATCGGCAACATCACCCTCTCCGGCGGCCTCACCCTGGGCACCGGCGCCACCCTCGTCGCGCAGGACGCGGTGACCGTGGGCGCGATCACCTACGCCAGCAGCTTCCTCGTCACCGGCGGCACCGGACGGAACTACACCACCGGCACCACGCTCACCATCGCAGCCGCCAACGTCACCGATGCCGCAGGGGGGAATGCGGCCGGCAACGTCGTGTTCACCATGACGGACATCGTTGCGCCGGGGGCCGCCACGCCTCCGGCTGCGGTTGCGACAGATAATTTCATCAATGCTGCGGAGAAGGCGGCCACGACGACACTCGCCTATACGCTCGCGGCTGCCGCCGTCGCCGGCGATGTTGCCAAGGTCTATGTCGATGGCGTCTATCTCAAGGACGCCACCACCACCACCGGCTCCACCGCGCTCAATATCGACCTGACGGACAGCGAGTGGGGTGCCGACGGCACCCACAGCATCACCGTCCGGGTGCAGGACGCCGTCGGCAACCTGGGCCCCGCCGGCGTACCCAAGTTGGTCACGGTCGACACCTCGCTCAGCCCCGGCTTCGCCTCGCTGTTCGCTTCCACCGACAACGGCACGCTGCATCTGGCCGAGGCCGGCGACGTCGTGAGGGTGACGTTCAACGAGAGCGTCGGCATCACCGCTGGCAGCCTCGACACCGCCATCTTCGGAACCGGGGCGACGGTGACCGCCGTCGGCGCGGTCAGCGGCAAGAGCAGCACCTGGGAGATCGCGCTCGGCACCAGCCCGGACACCACCATGGCCGGCAAGTCGGTGACCTTCACCAGCGTGACCGACGTTGCCGGCAACACCGGCTCGGTCTCGGGCACCATCCCTCTGGACGTCTTCAACGCACCGGGCACCCCGACGATCGGCAACGTCACCAGCGACAACGTCATCGACAGCAGCGAGGTCGGCTCGGCGCAGAACATTACGGTAAACATCGAGCGGCTGGCGGCCGGCGACATCGTCAAGCTCTACATGGACGGCGTGCAGGTCGGCACCAAGACGGCCAACGCCACCGACGTCACCAACGGCTACGTCACGCTCAGCGTCGGGGCCAACGCTTGGGGTGCGGATGGTGAACGCGTCCTCTCCGCCACCGCACAGCGCGGCGTCTCGGGCACCGTCGTCAGCAGCCAGCTCGACCGACACGTCTATGTATCGGCAGATGGCGCGCATTGGTCGAGTTCAAATGTTGTCTGGTTCGACGCGGATACGCTGGCCGGGGGTGAGGTCACGACCTGGACAGCCTCGGCCGGAACCCAGCTTGCGGATGGCCAGCCTCTCGTTGCCACGGCGGTTGGTGGTGCGTCCACCGCTGTTCAATCGAGTAGCGGGCACATGGCGATCAATTTCCCTGGTGGGCGATATTACGAGTTTGCAACCCCGACCGTGCGGCCCACCGACAATGATTCTTTCTATGCGAGTGCGGCCGCGCTTTCTCTCGAAACAAGTAGCTATCGTCGTGTTTTGTTTTTCGGCCAGGCAGGGGGAGGTGGGAGAACATGGGTGACCTACGGCACGCAAGGCACGAACGCTCACATAAACACGGGTTCGCTGACATCCGCGGCAAGCAATGCGGTGGGCGTCAATACTATGGGGCAATTGGGCGCGTTATGGACAGGGATTACTGGGACGAATGGAATTGTGATCAACGGCGGAAGCGTGACGTCTCCGTGGGGCGGCGGTGCTTCAACCTTGGCCTTGCCGACGGGTGCAACATGGTCAGGCCGCATCGGCGATAACGGCCAAGGTGGCAGTTGGGTCGGGTTGATAGGCGACGTGATCCTTGTTACCGGCGCGGTCGGCCTTGCCTGGCAGCAGGAAATGGATTCCTATATCACGCAAAAACACCAGTCCACCGGCAATGTCGTTGCTGCTCTGCAAGCCGGCGCGACATATGACTTGAGTGTCAGTTCTACGACATCCGGGTTGCTGGATGACGTGCTTGCGCTCAACGCCACCACGCTGGGAACAGGCAACGACACGATCATCACGGCGGGCACGGACTATGTGAATGCCGGTTCCGGGGACGACACCGTGCGGGTGAAGGACCTGCATTTCCGCCATATCGACGGCGGCCAGGGCACCGACACGCTGGTGCTGGACGCAGCGTATACCGGGCCGTCGGACATCGTGCTCGCGGACTTCGTCAGCAACGCGCGCGGCGTGTCGGGTGACAGTACGGCGGATGCGCGCGTCAACGCGTCCGGGTACCACAAGCTCCTGGGCTTCGAACGCATCGACTTGTCGCAGGCCGTCGGCGCACAGACGCTCACCGTCACCACCGCCGACGTCAACCAGCTCTCGGAGACCAACACCCTGCATGTGACCCTGGGCACCAACGACGTCCTCAAGACCAGCGGCTTCACCGGCAACGTCGAATACGGCTACTGGCTCTCCGGTGGCGTCGCCTACGACCGCCACTGGACCGGCACCGACGGCTCGACCGCCGTGGAACTCTACGGCGCGGGCGGCGACCTGCCGGCGGGCGTGTCGAGCGCCAGCTATACCGGCACCGCCATCTCGATCGTTTTCGACCAGACCGTCACCGGCTCGCCGTCCGCGCTCGACTTCACGCTCTCCACGGGTTCGGTGTCGGCCGCCTCGCTCAACACCAACCCCACCACCGGACTGACGACCCTGTCGCTGACGGCCACCTCCGCGCCCTCCGGCATCCTGACGGTGAGCTATATCGGCACCGGCCTGAAAGACAGCGCCGGCGAGCCGTTGCGCTACAAGACCCTGCTCATCGGCGACAACGGCGCCAACACCCTCACCGGCGGCAGCGCCGACGAGGCGCTCTACGGCAACGGCGGCGCCGACACCATCGCGGGCGGCGCCGGCTCGGACCTGATCGTGGGCGGCGGCGGCGACGACACCCTGACCGGCGGCCTGGGGGCGGACATCTTCCGCTTCATCAGCGGCGAATCCGGCGCCGACACGGTGACCGACTTCACCAAGAGCCAGGGCGACAAGCTCGACCTCTCCGGCATCCTGCTCGGCATGGGCGCCACCGCCGACAACATCGCCGGCTTCGTCCAGCTCGCCAACGCCGGCAGCAACGCCGTGATCAAGATCGACATCGACGGCGGCGCCAACTTCGGCTCCCCCACCCAGACCATCACCCTCACCAACGCCTGGACCGCCGGCAACCTCAACGACGCCCTCACCAACCTCATCGACCAGCGCGTGCTGGTGATCTAACCCGCCCGCGGCCGGCGCCCGGAGACAAACCCGGGCGCCGGCCGCATCAACCCGACAAGGCGCAGTATTCCCGGGGCCGAAGAGCCCATCCTAGAAGATCGCGCGGATCGATCGATATCTCGCACGCGACGCCTGGAGGCTCAGATGGGTTTCGACCCGGACGAGTGCCCGGAATCCGTGATCACCCAGGCGCTTGAAATTCAGAATCATACGGGCGATGCAGCAATGGCGGAGCTTGCGCCGATTTTCGGAAAGCGCGATCAAGGGGCGGCACTTGGCGAAATAATCAGCCTCGGCACCATTGGTGGCGTACGCGGAAAACCCCAGGTAGATGCTTCGATCTTCGGCCCAAAGAAGGCGATGACAGCGCCTTGGGAGCGCGGTGCTGAAGCCGCAAAGCGACTACGGACTCACATAGGCAAGACCAGTGAGCCTATCGACAATGCGGCCTTGTTGGGTCTGCTCGGCCTGACTGAATGCCAAGTCGAACGCTGGTCCTTGCCACAGAGGCTCCCCGCTGCAGTTGCTACACCCGTCGATCACGAATGCCTCAACTTTGTGCCCAGGAAACGGCACCGGGTTGCAAGACGCTTTGAATTTGCGCGGTTTCTTGGCGATCATCTCCGGCAGACGCCCGACTCCGCTGGCTGGTTAACATCCACGGATCTGGCAACGTCCCGTCAGAAATATCAACGGGCTTTTGCCGCCGAGTTTCTCTGCCCGATCAAGTCGCTCGAAGGTTTTCTTGAAGGTGACTTCTCCGAGACCGCCATAGAAGAAGCGGCCAGCCACTTCGACGTGAGCGAGCAAACCGTCGAGGCTTTGCTGATGAATAATGGATACGTGCCGCGCTCGTACTACGAATCGGACATGCCTTATCGGATGACGGCGGCCTAGCCAAGACGTGGCCTGTATGAGTCCCCGCGCGCAGCCGGTTTTACGGCTGCCTAGTCTCGATCAATGCCGAACGAAGGCCAAGGTAATCCACAAATGGATTGAAATCCCTATCGCTGAACAACAACGAATGGCCATTCTCAATGCAGTAGGTCGCAATCAAGGTGTCTATGGTCTTGCGCACGGTGATACCGTTCGCCCGCAAAGCCCTGTAGTTCCTCGCCGCCTGAACCGCAATTTCAGGCCCGACAAGGCTGACGACCGCCAGATTTCCGGTCATCAGCCGCTTTGCCGTATTGAACTCGGACTCAGGCTGGAAGCCCTGCAGAACCTCGGCGACGATCAGATCGCCCGTAATCAGCAGCTCCTGCCCCAAGAGCGAGTCAAGCCTATCGGTTTCCGGCGACAGGACGCCCCTGAAGTAATCGATCCAGACGCTCGAATCGACCAATATCACTGATCGCGCCGCATTTCGTCGAGGTTGCCCTGCCAGTTGAGCTTTCCGCGGAACTGGCGCAACTCTTCCTGCCGCTTCAACTTCAATATCGTCTTCAATCCAAGCTCAACGGCTTCCCGCTTCGTTTTCAAGCCCGTCGCCACAAGGGCATCGGCCATCAACTTGTCGTCGATCTCAATGTTCGTGCGCACGATGTGTATCCATTAAGCGAAACATACACACTCTAGTTCAGGCCCCGGAGCAAAGCAACGCAACTTGCCGAGCTTTTCCGCTACATCGCCGAGGCGGCATCGCCCGACATCGCAGCGCGATACACCGAGGCGATCGTGGGCTACTGCGAGAGGACGCCACGAGCGCTTCAACCCATTGGCCCGGTAAAGTTTTCTTAGACCCTGGCGTCGGGCGCCGATTCTTGCGAATTCCGATGAAGGCCGCCACCGGATGCAAAGCCCCCGCCAGTCGTTCCACTTGATGTTTACCCGCTTGGTTCATGGAGGTTCGCCACGGCGGGATGTTATATTTTGGGCTACACTGTAGCTCAATCATGGAGGATGAATCATGGCTGCAAACGCTGTTGTCCGCGCCCGCATCGACGAGCGCATCAAGGAAGAGGCGTCGGTTGTGCTGGCGGCGATGGGGCTCACCGTGTCCGATGCCTTCCGCATCATGCTCACGCGCATAGCGCGCGAGAAGGCTTTGCCCTTCGAGCCGCTGGTTCCGAACGAAACCACCATCGCAGCCATGCGCGAGGCTCGCGCTGGCGGCCTGAAGCGTTTCGACAGCGTTGAAGCGCTGATGGCCGACCTGCATGCGAAAGATTGAACTGACCGGCCAATTCAAACGCGACTACAAACGTGAAGCCAAGGGGCAACATCGCGTGACGCTTGATAGCGACCTGAAGCCAGTCTTGCAGGCACTGGCATGCGATCAGCCACTGGAGCCCCGCCACCACGACCATGCCATGACCGGCGACTGGAAGGATCACCGGGATTGCCACGTCAGGCCCGACCTGGTGCTGCGCTACCGGAAGCCAGACGCCGGGACATTGCAACTCGTTCGGCTTGGCTCGCATAGCGAGCTTGGCTTGTAATCGGATGAAGACCCCGAGGAACATGGCGTTTCTGTCCGTGACCGCCTGGCTCAGCGTGCCCGCGAGCGAAGGGAGAGCACACAGCTCCTGATGACGCGATAGCCGGCGGCGTTGCCGCGCGCGTCGGCTCGCCGCGCGAGTTACCTCCGCAACGACGCCCACTTCAGACTGGCAACTCTTGCAGTGTTCCGCGAGTCGCGTACTGGTAATGCACTTGTATATACTTCGTTAGTATCGAATGGCAGGAGGCCAGATCATGTCCAAGCAAGCCGTTTTTACGATGAAACTGGAGCCCGAACTGCGTGCCGAGTTCATCGCCGAGGCCGAAGCGGCTCATCGGCCGGCTTCGCAGGTGCTGCGCGAACTGATGCGAGAGTTTGTTCAGCGCCAGCGTGAGGCCCGCGAGTACGACGCGTTTCTGCGGCGCAAGGTCGAGGCCGGCCGGGCTTCGATGCGTGCTGGCCAAGGCCAGTCGAACGATGAGGTCGAATCCAAATTCGCCGCTCGGCGTACCAATGGGGCAAGCCGGGGGTGAGGGTCGTTTGGACGCCCGAGGCGCAGCAGGACCGCGTCGATGTGTGGGACTACATCGCGGCCGACAATCCTTTGGCGGCAGTCAGTATGGATGAACTGTTCAGCGACGCGGCGGCCCGCCTGGCGCGGCATCCCATGCTCGGTCGTCCAGGAACGATACCCGGCACTCGCGAATTGATCCCGCACGAGAGCTATCGCCTTGTGTATGAAATCGATAACGATACCGTGTGGATACTGACGCTGGTTCACACGACCCGCCAGTGGCCGCCAGTGCCCGAATGAGTCACGCAGTGGGTATCAAGCCCAGTGAAATCAGCTATTCGATGGTCCAAGCAAGACGCGACCGGCGCCGGTTCCCCGCCGGTCGGGCGATGCCGCCTCGGCGATGTAGCGGAAAAGCTCGGCAAGTTGCTCCTGGGCTTCCGGGCTGAAGACGACGCGATGGTTCATCGCACCTTGGCGTGTTCGGCGGCCAGGCGG
The DNA here is from genome assembly GCF_002354895.1 of Thauera sp. K11. Taxonomy (NCBI): domain Bacteria; kingdom Pseudomonadati; phylum Pseudomonadota; class Betaproteobacteria; order Rhodocyclales; family Zoogloeaceae; genus Thauera; species Thauera sinica. The sequence continues at coordinate 2,084,696 of NZ_CP023439.1, read as the reverse complement.
GCTCGCACCTGGTCAGCGGTGACGGCGCGGGATGGATCAGCCTTCAAGGCGTCGTAGGCGGGGCCGACCTGGTCCCGCAGCCAGCTTTCCACGGCGCGGTCCCGCGCCATCAGCGCCCGCAGCCCGTCCCGGATCACTTCGCTTTCGCTGGCGTACTCGCCCGTGCGTACCTTGGCCTTCACCACGTCCGCCATGTCGTTGGGCAGGGTAATGCTCATCTGCTGAGTGGTTCGCATGACCGGCTCCTTGGTCTTGATGAGATTCAATCCTACTCTGGTGGTGGACACTCGTCAGCCTTCTCGAAACTCGCCGCCCGGCTTCGGCGGTCGTTCGTGTATGGCCGAACGCCACCGGCTCCGATGGCGCGAACCCGGCTGGTGGTGGTTGCAGTTGTTGCCCGCAGGCATGTCTTGCTCCTTGTCGGGTTGATGCGGCCGGCGCCCGGGGTTGTCTCCGGGCGCCGGCGGCGGGCGGGTTAGATCACCAGCACGCGCTGGTCGATGAGGTTGGTGAGGGCGTCGTTGAGGTTGCCGGCGGTCCAGGCGTTGGTGAGGGTGATGGTCTGGGTGGGGGAGCCGAAGTTGGCGCCGCCGTCGATGTCGATCTTGATCACGGCGTTGCTGCCGGCGTTGGTGAGCTGGATGAAGCCGGCGATGTTGTCGGCGGTGGCGCCCATGCCGAGCAGGATGCCGGAGAGGTCGAGCTTGTCGCCCTGGCTCTTGGTGAAGTCGGCCACCGTGTCGGCGCCGGATTCGCCGCTGGTGAAGCGGAAGATGTCGCCGCCCGCGCCGTAGAGTTCCACGGCGGTCGAGCCGTCGGTGCCGGTCCAGTGGCGGTCGTAGGCGGTGCCGTCGGAGAGCCAGTAGCCGTATTCGACGTTGCCGGTGAAACCGCTGGTCTTGAGGACGTCGTTGCTGCCCAGCTTCGCATAGAGCGTGTCGGTTTCCGAAAGCTGGTTCACGTCGGCCGCCGCGACCGTGAGCGTCTGCGCGCTCGTCGCCAGCGACAGGTCGAGAATCTCGAAGCCCAGCAGCTTGTGATACCCGGCCGCGTTGACGCGCGCATCCGCCGTCGTATCGCCGGACAGGTCGCGCGAATTGCTGACGAAATCGGCCAGCACGATGTCGGATGGCCCGCTATACGCCGCGTCCAGCGCCAGCGTGTCGTTGCCAAGCCCGCCGTCGAGGCTGCGGAAATCAACCAAGCGCATGATTTCACCCCCTCGCCACGCCCCCTTGCAGCGTGAGCATGATGCACTACAATGCACTTACTATGTAACACATTCGGAATCATGCCATGAGCGAAACAACGTTCACCTTCCGGGTCGATGACGACCTGAAAGAGCAATTCACAGCGGCAGCAAAGGGGCGCGATCGCAGCGGTGCGCAACTCCTGCGCGATTTCATGCGCGAGTTCGTGAAGCAGCAACAAGAGGCCGACGCTCACGATCCCTGGTTTCGCCGTGAGGTACAAATCGGCATTGACGCAGCCAATGCCGGAGATGTGGTCTCGGCCGAAGAGGTAGAAGCCGAAGCGGCGGCCTGGCGGTCGGAGACGCGGCGAAAGATGGCCGGCGCTAATTCGTGAAGCTGGTTTGGACCCGGCCGGCACAGGAAGATCGAAAGGCCATCCGCAAATACATCGCAGTTGATAATCCGAGTGCAGCGCTCGATCTCGATGAACTCCTGTCAGCAAGCGCTGCACGCCTGATCGATCATCCTGGCCTTGGCCGGCCTGGCCGCGTTCAAGGCACGCGCGAGCTTGTCGCGCATCGCAACTACATCCTCATTTACGATGTCAGCGGCGACTTGGTGCGCGTGCTTCGTGTCTTGCATGCGGCCCGTATGTGGCCGCCGACCAGATCAGCGCACTGAGGTCGTACGCAGACATGCCAGGCGTTATTGAGGCTGGGGGCACTCCAGGCGCCGGGTCAGGCAACCTCGGCCCGGAGGCTGAACCGGTCTTGATCGTGAGTGCTGTCATTTGCAGTCCTGTGAGGTAGTCCGGTTCCGTTCAAGGCGCTGCAGGCGGGGGCGTTGAGAGTTACTGCACGGACAACTGAACGTGCTTGCCTGCCCTGGCCAGCATGTCCACCAGCGCATCGATGGTGAACTTGACCGCTTTCTTGTTGATTACGTCCGAAATTCGCGGACGTGTTACGCCGAGAATCTCCGCGGCCTCGGCTTGCTTGAGTTTTCTTGCCTCGATCCATCCTGCCAGTTCGGCCATCAAGGATTCCTTGATGGCGAGCTTTTCCGAGATGATCCGTTCCGATTCGGCCTTCAGCGCTGCGGCTTCTTCCGGCGCGAACCCCAGATCGGCGAACACGTTGCCGCCTGCGGGGGTAATGTGCATGGATCTGGTTTCAATGCTCACTTCTTGCTCCTTTCCTGGACAACGGCCTTGTAGCGAGCGGCCGTAATGTCCTTGTCGCGTTTGCTGGTCGAACTCGTCTTCTTCTTGAAGCAGTGCAGCACATAGATCGCTTCCGGAAACTTGGCGATGTACATCACGCGGAACCACCCGTCATCGAGATTGACGCGGATTTCCCTGGTTCCGGCACCAACCACGTCGAATGGCTTCCAGTCGTCGGGTTCGAGTCCTGCCTGGACCCGACTGAGCTGGTGCCCTGCCTCCTTGCGAGCATTGGGCGTGAAAATGTCGTCATCCTTGATGTCTCTCAGTGAAGACCCTCGCCAGTCGATCGGTTTCTCGCTCATCCGCTTATCTGGCCTGACTGTATAAAATTTTATACGTTACACAAGAACCCCTGTCAATCGCATTCCGGTGACTCCTCTTGTTCCTGCATCTCATCGACGAAGGCATCCGGCTCCGCTGGAAGAGAGGCGCCGCGCGGGTCGTCATCTTGCGGCTGCGAATCCGGCAACCTCACCGGCCGGCGCCCGGGTTTGTCTCCGGGCGCCGGCGGCGGGCGGGTTAGATCACCAGCACGCGCTGGTCGATGAGGTTGGTGAGGGCGTCGTTGAGGTTGCCGGCGCTCCAGGCGTTGGTGAGGGTGATGGTCTGGGTGGGGGAGCCGAAGTTGGCGCCGCCGTCGATGTCGATCTTGATCACGGCGTTGCTGCCGGCGTTGCTGAGCTGGACGAAGCCGGCGATGTTGTCGGCGGTGGCGCCCATGCCGAGCAGGATGCCGGAGAGGTCGAGCTTGTCGCCCTGGCTCTTGGTGAAGTCGGTCACCGTGTCGGCGCCGGATTCGCCGCTGATGAAGCGGAAGATGTCGGCGCCCAGGCCGCCGGTCAGGGTGTCGTCGCCGCCGCCGCCCACGATCAGGTCCGAGCCGGCGCCGCCCGCGATGGTGTCGGCGCCGCCGTTGCCGTAGAGCGCCTCGTCGGCGCTGCCGCCGGTGAGGGTGTTGGCGCCGTTGTCGCCGATGAGCAGGGTCTTGTAGCGCAACTGCTCGCCGGCGGCGTCGGTCAGGCCGGTGCCGGTGTAGGTGAGCGTGACCACGCCGGTGGGCGCGGAGGTGGCGACGACCGCGAGGGTGGTGGCGTTGGTCAGGGTTGCCGACGTGGCCGGGCCGCCGCTGGAGAGGGTGAAGTCTCCCGCTACCACCGAGCCCGTCACCGCCTGGTCGAAGGTGAGGGTGAAGGTGGTGCCGCTGTAGCTGGCGGCGGCGACGGCGGGCGGGAGGTCGCCGCCGTGGGCGTAGAGGTCGACCGTGGTCGAGCCGTCGGTGCCGGTCCAGTGGCGGTCGTAGGCGACGCTGCCGGAGAGCCAGTAGCCGTATTCGACGTTGCCGGTGAAGCCGCTGGTCTTGAGGACGTCGTTGGTGCCCAGCTTCACATAGAGCGTGTCGGTTTCCGAAAGCTGGTTCACGTCGGCCGCCGCGACCGTGAGCGTCTGCGCGCCCGTCGCCAGCGACAGGTCGATGAACTCGAAGCCCAGCAGCTTGTGATACCCGGCCGCGTTGACGCGCGCATCGGCCGTCGTATCGCCGGACAGGCCGCGCGAGTTGCTGACGAAATCGGCCAGCACGATGTCGGATGGCCCGCTATATGCCGCGTCCAGCGCCAGCGTGTCGTTGCCCAGCCCGCCGTCGAGGCTGCGGAAATGCAAATCCTTCACCCGCACGGTGTCGTCGCCCGCGCCCGCATTCACATAGTCGGTGCCCGCCGTGACGATCGTGTCGTTGCCAGTGCCGAGCGAAGACTTGTTCAGTTCGAGGCCGTCGTCGATCATGACTCCGGCATTGTTGAGCGCGGACAGCGACAGGTCGTAGGTCGCGCCCTGTCCCGTCGCCTCAGCCCATGCGCCACCGCTGTGAACCTTGGCGACCTGATATGTGGTGACCTCCTGCGTATAGGCCGCGCTCAACACGCCGCCGATCGAGATCACGTCGCCGAGGAGGCCGGTCTGGAGCGAGGTTGGGCCGCCGAGGGTGCTATTGACCCGGCCGCCGACGACGAATGCCGTTCTAGCGTAATCCCAAGCGGCGCTCGATCCCGCTGGCCGCGTTGCAAAGTTATAAGTGGTTGACGCCGTGCTTCCGTCAAGGGTTGCGCTTCCGAGGTGGCCTGCGACAGCCGCCGAGGCCACGCCCCACGCACCGACGGCCAGTGCACGGGCGATGACGGTAATGCCGCCATAACCTGGTTCCTGGATGGCGAAATCGAGAGCCGTCGCAGAATTCTTGGTGATGCCCATTGCGAATATGGAGGTCGAGTCCGAGTTGGTGCCCAGACCCTTGTAGACGCCGTGGGACAGCGGCACGCCGACAACGGAGCCAACACTGCCGGACGGTTCTATCGTGAACATGAACGACGCGAAATCGGAGAAGCCGGTATTGGTCGATCGCGTGGCGTTGTCGAAGTCGGTATTGTTGACCAGCAGGGTATCGTTCAAATAGACGGCCAGGTTTCCGGTTGCGTCCAAGGCCACTGTGGCCGGCGTTTCTCCAAGGCCGTTGCCGGTGCCTTGAATTGTCGTCAGCGCGAAGCCCCCCTTCTTCGCCTCCCATGAGGTGATGGTGCTTCCCACGGCCTGATTGGCCAATGAGTTGGCATCGAACCAGATGACGTCGTAGCCGGTTTGTTCGGACCAGTGCTGGCCGTCCGCCGCGACATAGACCGGCTTGGCGACGGTGTTTTCGACGATGGTGCCGGAGCCGCGCTGGACGGTGGCGGAGAGCTGGCGCTCGCCGTCGGCGCCCCAGCCGTTGGCGGCGACGTCGATGGAAACGGACGTCTGGCCGTTGGTGGCGACGGTGGCGGTACCGATCTGCACGCCGTCCATGTAGAGCTTGACGACATCGCCAGCCTTGGTCTGGCTGAGGTTGACCGTGACGGGCTGGGCCGAGCCGATTTCGCTGGCGTTGATCACGTCGTCGCCCGCGACCGTGCCGATGCTGGGCACGCCGGGCGTGTTGAACACGTCCAGCGGCACCGTGCCGGTGATGTCGCCGGTGTTGCCGGCCACGTCGGCCACGCCAGTGAAGGTCACGCTGTCGCCGCCGCTGATGGTGGGCGCGGTGCCGAGCGTGACCTGCCAGATCTTGCTGGCGCCGTTGACACCGCCCACGGCCGCGACCGTGGCGCCAGTTCCGAAGCTCGCCGGCAGGCTGCCAGCCGTGAGCGCAATGCTTTCGTTGAACTCGATGTGCACCACGTCGCCCGGGTCGGCCGACCCGACCGTGCCGGCATCGGTGGAGGCGAACAGCTTCGCAAACCCGGAAGCGACCACGGTGTCCACGCTGACCGGCTTGGGCGCGCTGGTCGGGCTGAGGTTGCCGGATGCGTCCTGAATCCTGGCGGTGAAGATATGCGTGCCGTCTGCGCCCCAATCGCCAGTTCCCGTCATCGAGACCGTAGTGCTTGTCGAACTCGTGGTCATGGCGACCGACTTCACCTCGACGCCATCGCGATAGATGATGAGCGTGCTGCCTGCCGCTGCTGCGGCTGCGGTGTGGGTGAACACGATGTCCGTGGACGCGGCCTGCTCGGTCGCATTGACCCGGTTGTCGCCCGCCACGGTGATCGGCGGCACAGGCGCGGCCGGCGCAACGATGTCCGTCATGGTGAACACGACGTTGCCGGCTGCTTCCGAGTTGCCAGAGTCCACGACGTCGAAGAACTCGAAGGTGAGGGTGGTGCCCGTCGTATAGGTGTAGCCCGTGCCGCCGTTGACCAGGAAGCTGGAGGCATAGGTGACCCCGCCGATGGTGACGGGGTTCAGGGCCTCCATGCTGGCTCCGGTTCCGAACACCGCGCCGCCGGAGAGGGTAATAGCACCAAGACCGATCATGCCGGTCTTGATCTGCTCGGAGAAGTTCAGGATGAACTGGTCGCCCTTGACGCCGTTGCCGTCGGCATCGAGCGTGACGATGGGGTTGGTGGCGGCCGCCGCCGGTACGGCCGCGTTGACCGCGACGGTGGCGACAGCGGGCGTTTCGGTGATGTTGCCGACCGTATCCGTGGCGTTGAAGGTGAAGGTGCGCACGCCGTCGATGTCGGTGGTCTCGCTGTTGAGATATTTGAGCGAGCGCACCAGGGTCTGGGCCTGCGTCTGCGTGGCGGCACCGCCGCCGTTGAGGACGAAGGTGAAGACGCCGTTCGCGTAGGACCACACCCACGTGTTGGTGCCGTCGCTGACCGTGCCCGGCGACGAGGTGCCGTTGGCGTTGAGCTGGGTGGAGCCCACGACCAGTTTTTCGTTGGTGCCGTTAACGATGCCAGAGACGGCGATGGTGAGGTTGGCCACGCCGGTGGTCTCGACGAACGTGGCGGTATTGGCTGCGCTTTGGAGCACGACCCCGGCATTGGCCTGGACCTGGGTGGCACTGATGGCCGCGTCTAGCCCCGCGCCGCCGCCGTTGAGGTCGATGACGGGCGGGGTGACGTCGGCGGAGAAGGTGGCGACGGCGGCGGCGGAATTGTTGCCGGCGGCATCGGTGAGCACGAAGCTCATGGTGCGGGTGCCCGATGGGAGGACCGAGTAGGCGTAGGTGGCGTTGCGCATGAGGGCCTGGGCGAGCGCGGCGAGGCTGCCGCCGGGGGTGGCCGAGGTGAGGGTGAGGACGCCGCCGGCGGTCATGACGTAGTCCCAGTTCTCGCCATTGACGGAGACGACGCCGGTGTCGGCGACGGCCAGGCCGATGGCGGTGCCGCCAATGGTGAGGGTCTCGCCGGTGCCGCCGGCCGAGACGGCGCCGGTGTTGGCGGTGACGGTGATCTTGGCGATCTTGCCGGAGCCGCTTTCGGTGATGGTGGCGCTCTGGCCGGCGGTGGCGTTGTCGATGCTGAACGGGGTGCTGGGGGCGTTGGCGTTGACGATGTAGCCGGTGCCGGCGTGGGCGCCGGAGAGGTCGAGCGTGGGCACGGCGCGGTCGAGCAGGAAGCTGGTGGTGCCGGCCGGGCTGGGGTTGCCGGCGGGGTCGGTGGCGACGGCGGAGACGGTGATGGTGCCGTCGCCCAGGGTGGTGAGGTTGCCCGAGGTGAGCGTGACCGCCTGCGCCGCGCCGGTAGCGGTGAGGGTTTTTACGACCGAGGCGGCGCCGTTGGTGAAGGTGACGACGATGCTCGCGCCCGACTCCGCGCTCACCGTCACCACGCCGGAGGCTTGTGTTGCCTCCGCAAGCAAGCTACACCCCACGGAACGGATTCCGCGACACCCCTTTTGCACACTTGTGGCATGGGCAAGTACTGTCTCGACAGCCAGACGACAGGCGTGCCGGGAACCAAGCGGAAAGTTATGAACTCTTGTACATTTCGAACGAAGATAAAGACTTTAGAACATCCCAAATGTCTCGAACTCACCGAGAGCGCGCCTTGGAGGTCGCACGTGAGCGGGGAATCGCGCGTGGCCGCGATTTCGACGCCGCTGGCGTGCCCCGCGTCTATCTGCAAAGGCTGCGCGACGAAGGCGTGCTGCAGCAGGTCGGCCGTGGCCTCTACAAGTTGGCGGGCGCAGAGGTTGCCACTGCCACCAGCCTGGCCGAGGCCACACGCCTGCAACCGAAAGGCGTGGTCGGCCTGCTATCGGCGCTGCAGTTCCACAACCTCACGACTCAGAATCCCCACGCCGTGTGGATGCTGCTCGGACCGAGAGACTGGGCGCCGACCAATCCCTCTGTCGCGCTAAGAATCGTTCGTGCCAGCGGGGATGCGCAGACAGCCGGTATCGAGACCCATGTGATCGACGGCGTGCCGGTACGGATCACCTCACCGGAGAAAACCGTCGCCGACTGCTTCAAGTACCGCAACAAGATTGGTCTCGATGTGGCGATCGAGGCATTGCGGGATCTCATGAAATCGCGGACAAGCCGCAGCAATCTGGACGAACTATGGCGTTACGCCGAGATCGACCGTGTCCAGCGCGTCATACGTCCCTACATCGAGGCCATTATCGGATGAAGGCCCCGAAAAACATGGGCGTTTCTGTCCGTGACCGCCTGGCTCAGCGTGCCCGCGAGCGAAGGGAGAACACACAACGCCTGATGACGCGATACGTCATCGAGCGCGTCCTCTACCGCCTGAGCGTCTCACCGCATCGGGACCGGTTTGTCTTGAAGGGCGCGATGCTGTTCAGTCTCTGGGCAGATGTACCCTATCGCGCGACCAGTGATCTCGATCTCCTTGGCTTCGGCGAGAACGCGCCCGACGCCATCGCGGCCGTTTTCTCCGAGATACTCGCCATCCCCCTCGAAGATGATGGGATTGTCTTCAGGCCCGAGACCTTGCGCGCCGCTGCTGCCCGCGCGGAGGACGAGTATGCCGGTGTTCGCCTTGACTTCGTCGCGGAACTCGCCGGTGCGCGCCTGCCGATGCATATCGATATCGGTTATGGCGATGCGATCACGCCGGAACCGGTCCAGAAATACAGGCCCGCATCGCGGAATTCGTTCTGCCACCCGCGCGCGCATCGTCCCAAGCCATGTCATTCAACGCCCGCTGGGTGCCTGGCGGCCCCTGGGCCCACGAGTGAGGTCGAGCCCAGCGTGCCATGGGGCAGCCCCACGGAACGGACGCCGCGTCATGCGCGGGGGAATTCCTAAGTCGAGATGGTCCCCAACAAACCGCCATCGTTTATGTGCGACACGAGATCGCCATAGCGGGCTGCAGATTTCTTGTACGCCGTCGTGAAGGCATTGGCCAGGAAACGGTGCTGGTTTCGTTCGTAGAATGCCAGGAGCCCGAATGTGTAGTCCCGGCCCCGGATATCCGAGAATGAAAATGGTGCCAGGGCGTTTTTCACCAGAGGGATATTCATGGCGATCCGCGAAGTTCGCTTGTTGCCATCCTGGAACGGCTGGATGTACGGGATGAAAACCATGGCGAAGAACGCCTGTTCGTACGGGTTGGCGATCACGTTCGCTTTTTCGCAGAACGCCTCGAAAATTTCGTTGAGCTGATGCGGGTTGTCCGGCGGCAGGTATTTGCTGTCGTCGAATCTCACCACGACCGAGCGCAAAGCCCCGATGGCAGACGCGTCACCGAGCAGACCCTCGATGAGCAGAGCATGGATGTCCAGCAGGTCTCGCTTTGCAAGGGAAAGCGCGGGGCCGTGGTCTTTCAGGAACGTGATGGCTTTCTTGTGGTTGAGCACGATTTGCATCTGCTGCTCGGTCAAACCTTCGGGCCGCTCCCCGAACTCGATCAGGGTCTTCGTGTCGAGCCACGAAATATTGACGTTTTCCAGATTGGACGAGGCGTGCGTCAGGTCTATCAGCAGAGAGGCAAGCACGCGTTCGTAAAGTTTACCTTTCTCTCTTGCCTGCGCGATCCCTTCCACCTTCCCGGCTTTTTCAAGTTCCAGAAGCTGGGCGTCGGTCAGCAGGAAGGTTGAATTGGGTTTGTAATCGCCAAGCAGCTTGGGGTTGTAGCGTACCGGCTCCCGGTGGTGCGGGGCTCGGGACAAATCCCATCGCAGGTAAGCGTCGGAATCCTTGTCGAGCCGATATACCTTGCCTTCTGCCTGGAGCAATCCGGCCTGAACCAGCTTTTTGATGTCCCGGAAGATCGTGGTTCTGTCGAGCCCGAAATCCGTGAAATCGCCTACCGACCTGGTTTGGTCCGGGCTTTCGAGAAATACGTCGATGATCTTTTGCTGACGTTCAGTGAGTGACATGACCATTCTCCGGGGATGTTGCAAATGATGTTGCGGTCCTGCAACTGAAAATGCAACATCAAGCTGACGCAAGTTGCAGAGGACGTTGTCCCCATGCAACTTGCCGTGCAACATCCGCAGGCTGTTTGGCCCCGACTGCGACCGCGTGCGCCTGATCCCGGCACGCGCGGCCACCCGTAACGAGCACCGGCAGTATGAGAACGGACCCCGACAGGTGAGTGGGGTTTCTTGTTTCTTTGGGACGAGATGCCGCCCGGCCAAGGGAGAGGACACGCTATCATCAAGCCGAATCTTGTTCTTGTCGTGGAGAGCGGCATGAAACCATCCGTAGCCCTTGCCTCTCACCGGGAAGCCATCCGACGGGTGGTGGAGTCCCATCGTGCCTGCAATGCCCGCGTTTTTGGTTCCGTCCTGCATGGCGAGGACACCGAGGACAGCGACCTCGACATCCTCATCGATCCGACACCGGAAACCACCCTCTTCGACATCGGGGCCATCCGGCATGAGTTGCTGCAACTGCTCGGAGTACCGGTGGACGTGCTGACCCCGAAAGCCCTGCCGGAGAAGTTTCGGGACGCTGTCCTGGCCGAGGCGAAACCGGTATGAGCCGCGACAAGCAACGCTTGGTCGACTACCTTTCGCACATCGTCGAGGCCATCGGACGCATCGACCGCTATACCGCGGATCTGAACGAGATTGCATTCCTGCAGAATGAGATGGTCCAGGATGCCGTGATCCGCAACTTCGAGATTATCGGTGAGGCCAGCCATAACATCGAAACGCACTATCCCGAGTTCGCGACAGCCCACCCCGAATTGCCCTTGGCCTTCGCCTACCAGATGCGAAACGCCATAGCACACGGCTATTTCAAGGTGGACTTGGAAATCGTCTGGAAGACGATCCACAGCGACCTGCCAGGATTGAGCCGGCAGGCGAAGGCGGCGGCTGAAGTACTGCCGTCCGGCAGCGATGACGGACCGTAGGGTTCGGTGATCAGCCCTTGCATGCGCTCGGCACCATTCTTGGTGAAGCGCGTATCGGGGCAATAGCCGGGTTCAACCAGTTTTACGTGCACCCCGAAATGGGCCAGTTCGAGCGTCAGCGATCCGGTAAAGCCTTCGATCGCCGTCTTGCCATGCGCGGCTGAGCAGCAGCCAACGGCCCCCGCTCATCCCCCGCCCACCCGACGCAACAGCCTATCGAGCTGGTTTGCGAATGCTTGCCGGTCCGCGGCGGTGAACGCGGGCGGCCCGCCGGTTTCCACGCCGGTGCCGCGCAGGGTGTCCATGAAGTCGCGCATGGCGAGCGCTTCGCGGATGTTCTCTGTTCCGTAGAGTTCGCCCCTGGGCGATAGCGCGTGGGCGTGGCTTGCGACGACCTGGGCGGCGAGCGGGATGTCCGCGGTGATGACCAGGTGTCCGGCCTGCAGGTGGGCGACGATGTATTTGTCGGCCTCGTCGAAGCCTCCGGGAACCTGGATCATCCGGATCAGCGGAGAGGCCGGCACGCGGAGGTACTGGTTGGCAACCAGCGTCAGCGGGCGTTTGGTGCGTTCCGCGGCGCGGAACAGGATGTCCTTGACGACGCCGGGGCAGGCGTCGGCGTCGACCCAGATGTGCATGCGCGTGTCTTCCTGCAGGCTGAATCCCTTCCCGGTTCGGGCGGGCGGTCATTGTGCGACGGGATGGCGGCCGGCGCCATATCTGGTTTTTTTCCTGCATGGCAGGCCGCGATGCGAGCGCGCCATCCTCGATGCCGGCCATCGGGGCGCCTGGATGAACAGGCCGTCCCGGCGGCATTCAGCCACGATTCAGGCGGCAAGGCCCACATTTCCTGACCGCGCACCGTTTCCGCATGCCGGAGCGGCCCGGTACACTGTCGCCGATCAGATCCGGACCCTCCACGCGAATATCCCGATGAGCACCCTCACTCCCCGCCAGGCCCTGCTGCTCTCGCTGCTCGCCGCGCTGACGACGATCGCAATGAAGACCGGCGCATGGTGGCTCACCGGCTCCATCGGCTACCTGTCCGATGCGCTCGAATCCCTGGTCAATCTCGCCGGCGCGGGCTTTGCGCTGTGGATGGTGTCGTACGCCGAGCAGCCCGCCGACGAAGAGCATCAATACGGCCACGGCAAGGCGGAGTACTTTTCCGCCGCCTTCGAAGGCGGGCTCATCTTCGTCGCCTCGCTGGTCATCCTCTTCACGGCCGGCGAGCGCCTGCTGAATCCGCGGCCGATCGGCGACCTGGGCCTCGGCACGACCTTGTCCATCGCCGCCAGCCTGATCAACTTCTACGTCGCCCGGCTGCTGCTGCAGGTCGGCCGCGCGCACCGCTCGCTCGCCCTGGAAGCCGACGCGCGCCATCTGATGACCGACGTATGGACCACCGCGGGCGTGGTCGCCGGCGTCGGGCTTGCCAGCGCGACCGGCTGGATCTGGCTCGACCCGCTCGTCGCCGGGGCGGTCGCCCTCAACATCCTGCGCGAAGGCTGGGAACTGATGCGCCGTTCGGTCGATGGCCTGATGGACCGTGCGCTGGCGGACGAAGACGTCGCCGCGATCGAATCCATCCTGCGCACCGGCCTGCCGCAAGGCTGCAGCCACGTCAACCTCAAGACCCGCATGGCCGGCACCCTGCGCTTTGCCCACGTGGAACTGCGCGTTCCCGGCAACTGGACCGTCACAGACGCCCACGCCCTGGCCGATGCGCTCGAACACGCCGTCGAGCAGCAGACCGGCACGCAGCTCAAGACCCATATCGAGCCGCTTCCGGGCTGAGGCCATCCGCTTGCCGGGCGCCTTCGGCCGGCGCCATCCCATAGTCGCGATCTTCGTCATCGGCATCCTGGCGCACGGCGGACAGTTGCTTCAGCAACTCCGGCAGTGCCGCCCGGACTTGCCATTCGGTAACCTATAAGTTACCTTCGTACCATGAAGATCAGGCTCGAAGAGTACATCCGGGAAGACGGAACGAATCCATATCAAGCATGGTTCAACGGGCTGGATGCGCAAGCGGCGGCCAAGGTGACGGTCGCCAAGGCCCGTCTTGAATTGGGTAATACCTCGAACGTCAAATGGTTTCGAGGGATTGGCGAATATGTCATCGATTGGGGGCCAGGCTATCGCGTCTATCTGGCCCAGGATGGCGAAAGACTGCTCATCCTGCTTGGCGGCAGCACGAAGAAGGAGCAACAGCGGGCGATCGACCAGGCGGTATTGTTGCACGACGAATACAAGGCGAGGAAGAAAGTCCTCGCCGCAATCAGGAAGGGGAAAAGGTCATGACGTTAACCCGTGACTTCAAGCAAACCATTGTCGCGCGTGTCGAGCGCGACCCGGATTTTGCGAAGGCGCTTCTCGATGAGGCTGCGACGCTGTTCCTCAGCGGCGAACCGGATGCGGCCCGCCTCATCCTCCGCGACCTGGTGAACGCGACAGTCGGCTTCGAGAGCCTGGCCGAATTGACGCACAAGCCCAGCAAGAGCCTGCATCGCATGCTCTCCCCGAAGGGCAATCCCAGCATGGACAACCTGGCGGCCATCTTCAATGCAATCAGGGATTGGCTCAAAGTAACGTTCGATGTGCGGGTCGTCGAGGCCACATAGGCCATGGGCGACTTCGCGAATCTCGGGCTCGACAGAACCACGGTCGTCCGGGACATCGAGAAGCTGGTTCGGGCCGGATTGTTCCGGGCAGGAGGTAAGGTATATCGGCTCAAGTGGAAGGGATTGCGGAGGCAGAGGAAAAGGGCAAGCTGTAGAATAAAAAACAGTGTGAATAGCAAGAAGGCCACAGAAACGTGAACGTCCCGCAAAATGTGGTATCTGGAGAGCCCGATGCAGAGAAGCCGCAACGCGACTTCCATCTCGCCGAATTTAATTCACTGCGGACTGAAGTTGTAGGCATCGTGGGAAGGTTGGATGCGCTCACGCTTTGGGTACCCACGGTGGCAGGGGCCATATTGGCCTGGGTGCTCTCCCATGGATTCGGGCTGCAAGCGAATGGCAATCCGTGCATCAAGCTGCCGGCGGTGATCGTAATGGTGGGGGCGTTCATTCCCCTATTCTTGGCGATATTCGCCACTCTCGCGTCTTGGCTGTGGTATCGGCGAATTCAGGATTTCGGGGCATACCTGTGGCACTTGGAGCAGAGGCTGGGGTGGAAGGGGTATGGCTGGGAGTCGCACCCCAAAACCGGCCTGATCCGCCCCTCTGGGAGGCCAGCCCAGGAAGATTCGCATCGATCCATGTTGGCAGGTGCTGCCACTTACTGGAGCGCGCTGCTGCTGGGCCTGTTCGTGTCGGCGACGACCGTTGCGGTGATTGCGGGCATGGCGACGAGTTCCGCTTGTCCCGGATAGTGAATTGAAAACAAAGCGGGAAGCCGTTGAGCTTGGGCTGAGCGGGTAAACATCAAGTGGAACGACTGGTGGGGGCTTTGCATCCGGTGGCGGCTTTCATCGGAATTCGCAAGAATCAGCGCCCGACGCCAGGGTCGAAGAAAACTTTACCGGGCCTCCGCTTCTTGTAGTTGGTGATGCGCAAGCCGGGCCGCACGTCATCGCGCCGGGTCCCGCGAAGGGGCTTCGGATACCCGCATTTCGATGTGCAGGCCGGCGGCCGTCGCCATGTTCACCAGCGCATCCAGGCCAAACAGGTTGATCTTGCCGCGCATCAGGTCGGAGACGCGCGGTTGGGTCACGCCCAGGAGCTTGGCTGCTTGTGCCCGGCTCAATTCGGTGCGGGTGAGATGGCTCTTCAGCGCTGTCATCAGGACGGAGCGCAGCTTCATGTTTTCCGCTTCTTCCGGGGTGTCTTCGATGGCATCCCAGACGCTGGCAAATCGTTGGTTGCTCATTGCCCTATCCGGTCATGGCTTCACCGATGAGGTGTCACCGGCCTTCGTCGTCAGCATCCCGGCGCATGGCAGGGAGTTGCGCGCGGAGACTCATACAGGCCGGGCCTCCGCGAGCACCTTGGCCCGGAACTTCGGCGGCAGGTCGGCGGGGGTGAGCAGGTCGACGTGGACGCCGAGCAGCGTTTCCAGTTCGTCTTGCAGGCCGCCCAGGTCGAACAGCGTGGCGCCGGGCAGCGCATCGACCAGCAGATCAAGATCGCTGCCGTCCTCGTCGGTGCCATGCAGCACCGAACCGAAGACGCGCGGGTTTGCAGCACGGAAGCGGCCTGCCGCCTCGCGCACTGCGCTTCGCTTCATGTTGAGCACTACGGACGGTCGCATGGGCATCCTTTCCTATCGAAACGCATTGACCCTTCCGGCCCGGTCTTGTTCAAGGCGCTGTATGCGGGGTTGGTTGCACCTTTGCATCAGTGCGTCGAATTCTATACATCGCTCAGGAGGCGTTGCTAGCCGTATCTCGTCGATTCCATGAGTGCCCTCACGCTACAAACCGGCTAACGCAGCCGGCGTCCGGGTTTGTCTCCGGGCGCCGGCGGCGGGCGGGTTAGATCACCAGCACGCGCTGGTCGATGAGGTTGGTGAGGGCGTCGTTGAGGTTGCCGGCGGTCCAGGCGTTGGTGAGGGTGATGGTCTGGGTGGGGGAGCCGAAGTTGGCGCCGCCGTCGATGTCGATCTTGATCACGGCGTTGCTGCCGGCATTGGCGAGCTGGACGAAGCCGGCGATGTTGTCGGCGGTGGCGCCCATGCCGAGCAGGATGCCGGAGAGGTCGAGCTTGTCGCCCTGGCTCTTGGTGAAGTCGGTCACCGTGTCGGCGCCGGATTCGCCGCTGATGAAGCGGAAGATGTCCAGGGTGATATCGAAGTTCGTGGCCGTGCCCAGCTTGACCCAGATGCTGAAGGTGTAGGTCTGCCCCTCGGTCAGACCGGTATAGCGGCCATAGAAGTCCGTGTCCGTCGTCGAGTCGGTCAGCGTCAGGGTGTCGGCGGTGGTGGTGCCGTCGGGCGCGACCGTCGTGTCGGCTGCCGCGGCGGCACCGGCATTGACCTTGGACCATCCAGAGACGACGTTGCTGCGGCTGCCGCTGCCCACGCCGCGTGCATTGCTGACGAAGTCGGCCAGCACGATGTTCGATGCGCCGGCGTAGTCCGCGTCCAGCACCAGCGTGTCGGTGCCCTGGCCGCCGTCGAGGGTGCGGAAGTGCAGGTCTTGCACCCGCACGACGTCGTCGCCGGCGCCGGCGTTCACGTAGTCGCTGCCTGCGGTCACGATGGTGTCGTTGGTGGCGGACGAAACCAGCCTGACGACTTGGTCCAGCAAGACGGTGGCCACCGCGCTGCCGGTGAGATCGTAAATGCCGGCCGTCGGCACCGTCACCAACGCGCCGCTGGACTGGTACTTCACGCCCAAGTAGGTCGAGACCTCCTGCTGATAGGCTTGCTGGAGCTGGCCGCCGATCGAGATTTGGTCGCCTACCAAGCCAATCATTGAATCGCGGTAGACGGCACCTCCCATGTTATTTTTTGCCGCGCCAATGCCGAAAACATTGAGCCAGTCGTTGTTCGCAGCGCTCCCGAGAGAAACTGACGAAGAGATTTCGCCGTTCAAGCCGCTGGAAGCGGTCGCAGAATTGACGCTACCTAGTTGGGAGAGCCATGTGTTCAGCGTCAATGCGTTCTCGATATTCGGAGTTGCATTATTAGGCATGCCCAGCGTGGCGGCTTTGGTCGCTCTAGCCGTAGCGAGGAAGACGCCTTGATTGACAACCTTGCCTGCGAACTGGTGGAAGATGCTTGTATTGGCGCGCTTGCCGACACCGCCATCCGGCGTATCCACGAGAAATTTGGACACTGAAAAATCAGTGAACCCCTCTGCCGCCGAACGAATCCATCCGTTGGAGATTGGCGCGAAAAGCCCCCATCGCCGCCAATCGACACGGCGCGGTGGCCCGACACCAGGTCATCGACCATGGTGATGGTCGCGTTGGCCGTCCGGCTGACGGTGAATGTGCCGAGGCTGGTGGCCACGGAGGTGGTCCAGGATTCGACCGTGGCGCCGGAAGCGTAAGAGAGCGCATCGGGATCGAACCAGACGACGTCGTAGCCGGTGGCCGCCGACCAGTGGGCCTGTTCTGCGGCGACATAGACGTGCCTGTCGAGCAGGCTGCTGACGACGGTACCCGAGGCGCCGCGCTGGGCGGTGGCGGAGAGGACGCGTTCGCCATCCGCACCCCAGGCGTTTGCGCCAACGCTGAGCGTGACGTAGCCGTTGGTGACGTCGGTGGCGTCGGCTGTCCTGGTGCCGATCTGCACGCCGTCCATGTAGAGCTTGACGATGTCGCCGGCGGCCAGCCGCTCGATGTTTACCGTAATGTTCTGCGCCGAACCGACCTCGCTGCTGTCCGTGCTGGCAAACAGGGAGACAAAGCCCGTACTCAAGCCCGTATCTACCACGACGCTCTTGGGCGAACCAAACAGGCTGAGGTTCCCGACGTCATCCTGGATCTTGGCGGTGAAGAGATGGGTGCCGTCGCCTCCCCATTCGGCACGGTCACCGCGTCCTGCGCGACGAGGGTGGCGCCGGTGCCCAGGGTGCCCACGTACCTGAACCACGCGGCCAGCGCCTGTTCGATCTCTTCCGCCGTCAGTTCGGGGTGTAGTGCTCCGACCGCGTCGGGGGTCGGAATGACGCCTTTGAGGATCAGCGCGTTGGCGCTCTGGAACACGGCGGAATGCTGCTTGTACATGGTGGCACCTCCAGACGATGTGGTCCGAGTGTGCGGTACTTCTCACCGGCGCACTTTTGCTGCAAGGGCTGATTTCTTTGTCAATTGGCCGGATTTACGCCCGGTGCTGCGAATTTGATGCAAACGATCAAAGATTTTGGATCTGCGATCAAAAGTCGCCTTCGACGAGCCTCGGTAGATTCCGCTCCGGATTTTTCTTCTTGGAACGGAACATGGATCTCTCGTCTGAAGACGCCCTTCCGGGGCGATTGGGCACAGCGTGTCTGTGCCGTGCGGCGGGCCTTCGCCGCTTCTGGCTCGGGCTTGCCGCGGCGGGCCTGGTCGGCGGAGCGCAGGCATCCGGCTTGCCGGAGCTGATCTCCGAAGCCGTCTCGAATCATCCCTCGGTCCGGGCCGGGATGACGCGCAGCGCGGCGGCGTCCGACCAGGTGGAAAGCGCGCGCTGGCAATACTATCCGACGCCCTCGGTGTCCGTTGACTACGCCGGGCACAACAGCGCAGCGACGGCCAGGAAGAAGCCCGTCGGCGTCTTCCGCCTCGAACAGACCCTGTGGGCCGGCGGCCGGCTGGAGAACGGCGTCGCCTACGCCGAGGCCCGTGCGCTGAGTACGCAGGTCGCCACCGACGAGACCCGCCAGCAGCTCGCGCTGGACGTGGTCCAGGGGTATGCGGAGTGGTTCGCCGCGGAGCTGAAGCTCAAGGCGACGGGCGCGAGCGTTGCCACGCACGGCATGTTTCTGGAGCAGATCAGCCGCCGGGTCGACGAGGGCCTGTCCCCGCTGAGCGATCGCACCCTGGCCCTGAGCCGGCTCGAGCAGGTCGACGCCGAACTGGCGGGCTACCAGGCGCAGGCCGTTGCGGCGCGCGTCCGCCTGAACAGCCTGCTCGGCCATCCGGTCGACGACAACCGCCTGCGAAGCCTGCGCACGGATCCCCTCGACGTGGCGCTCGATCCGCTTTGCATGAGCGAGGAAGCCCTGCGCATGAGCCCCTCCATCCGCAGGGCGGAGGCCGAGCTGCAGTCCCTGGAAGCGGAGGCGAGGCTGGCCGACGCGGCGCTCAAGCCGCGCCTGGTCGCCTCGTTCGAACATCAGCGCGGCGCCTATTACGACGGCGACCCGGACCACGCCACTCGCATCATGGTGGTGCTGAAGACGGAGTTCGGCGCCGGCCTGTCGTCGTGGTCCAACCGTTCCGCGGCCTACACGCGGCTGCAGGCGGAGAAGGAAGAGATCGAATCCCTGCGCCTCAGGACGCGGGAGCAGATCGAGCGCGACATCGCCAACCTGAAGAGCCTGCGGTCCCGCGAGAAGACGCTGGCCGGGGCCGTGACGGAAAACGAAAAGCTGCGCGAATCCTACGATCGCCAGTACCTGACCGGGCGCAAGTCCTGGCTGGAAGTCATGAACGTGGCCCGCGAATCGGCCCAACTGGAAAACCAGCTCGGTGACGTCCGGGGGGCGCTGATCCTGACCTCCTGGCGCCTGGCGCTGCTGACCCGCGGGGTCGGCGAGATCGTCCAGGGAACGGAAACGAAGCCGGTCTGCGCGCAATCGTCGTCGCCATCCGGCGCATAAGGGAGACCGATACCCTGGACTTCTCCAGCAACAGCCGCTACTACAGCAGCGCCGGGAGCCTGCACGACCGCACGCTGGACGGCGTCGGCGTCCTGGTGGACCTGTCCGCCGGCCTGGGGCTCGGCAAGTACGACGCCGAAAATCTCATCATCAACGGCTCGTTCGAGGCCAACCGCACCGACGATGGAACCTTGACGCTTCTCGGCTGGACGAGCGATTCCGGCCAGATCGAGGTCTGGAACGGTTTCGGGACGGCCGCTAGCGATGGCAAGAGCCTGGTGGAACTCGACGCCGGCCTGGCCCTCGACAACCTCAAGCAGACCGTCTACACGCAGGCGGGCCAGACCTACACGCTCTCGTTCGACCTGTCGCAACGGGATTTCTGGGGATCGAGCAAGGACGGCGTGGAAGTCTGGTGGAACGGCGTTCCCCTGGGCAAGGCCGTCCCCGCCACGACGGCGTGGCAGCGCTTCGAATTCACCGTCACCGGTACCGGCAAGGCGGGCGGCGACGAACTCAAGCTGCAGGAATCGACAGCGGAAAACAATGGCCTCAGCAGCCTGCTCGACAACGTCAGCCTGGTGGTGGCCAGGAACCTGATCGTCAACGGCTCGTTCGAATCCAACAGCGCCTACGCTGGAGATCTTGCGTTTCTGGGAAACAACGACGTTCCCGGCTGGACGAGCGATTCCGGCGTGATCGAGGTCTGGAAGAATTTCGGGGTGGCCGCCAGCGACGGATACAGCCTGATCGAACTCGATGCCAGCATGGGCATCGACAACCTCAAGCAGACGGTCCACACGCAGGCCGGCCGGACCTACAGACTTTCGTTCGACCTGTCGCAGCGGAATTTCGCCGGATCGAGCAAGGACGGCGTGGAAGTCTGGTGGAACGGCGCTCTGCTGGGCAAGGCCGTCCCCGACAAGGCAGCGTGGCAGCGCTTCGAATTCATCGTCACCGGCACCGGCAAGGCGGGTGGCGACGAACTCAAGCTGCAGGAATCGGCCACGGAAAACAACGGCATCAGCAGCTTCCTGGACAACGTCACCCCCGGCGACGACATTCTGATCGGCACGCCCGGCAGCGACCTGATCAACGGTGGGGAAGGAACCGACCTTCTGTCCGGCAAGGGCGGAGACGACATCTATGTGTTCGACAGCGTGACGGGCAAGGAATGGATTGCGATGGACAGCCCTTCGAACCAGCGCGGGGACGTCCTGGAATTTTCGGCGGCGAGTGGAATCACGCTGGACAGCGTGCGGCTTCAAAAGGGGCACGCTTCAACGCACTCTGGAGCCTGGCTGGAAATCCGGATCATGGATGCCCAGGGCAGCTTCGATACCAACATGGTGGTGCTGGAGGGCTTCTTCGAGTCGCCGATCCGCGAAGTGCGGTTTGCGGACGGCCACACGCTGTCGGCGGCGGACCTGTTCAGCATGGCGGGCGTGGCGCCGATCCCCTCGGTTTCGGGGCGATTCAAGCGCTACGACGATGACGGGAAGCTGACGGATATCTCCCTGGAAACCGGGTTCCTCACCAACGAGCGCTACCAGACCCTGATGGGCTACCTGGATACGCCCCTGAAGGATGGGGATCGCGTCATGCTCAGCGTCAACGGGCGGGACTGGATCGAGGCCGACGTCATTCCCGAATTCGCCGGCGTGGGAGACAAGCCCGCCTTTGTCGCAACGGTTCCATTGAAGAGCTATGCAAACCAGATCCTGGTGCTCGGGGTCAACGCGGACGGAGTTGCGGGCGAGACGGTCGCCATTCCCTACACGCTGGATGCAACGGCCCCCGCCAAGC
Organism: Thauera sp. K11; assembly: GCF_002354895.1. Lineage (NCBI taxonomy): Bacteria > Pseudomonadati > Pseudomonadota > Betaproteobacteria > Rhodocyclales > Zoogloeaceae > Thauera > Thauera sinica. Next base: position 2,063,567 of record NZ_CP023439.1, on the reverse strand, counting down.
CCGAAGTGGCCTGGCTGGTTTTCTACCATGACTATCCCGCGCCGCAGGGATACACCACGCTGTTCATCAGCGGAGCGACAGAGGCCGGGACCACGATCAAGGTTTACGGAAACACCACCATCGTGCCGGGCAGCACGGCTTCCTTCGACCATTTGCTGGCAAGCACGGTCCCCTGGAGAGACGACCCCAATGAGGAAGGTGTCAACTGGCTCATACAGGCGCTGGTGCCGGCCGGCCAGGGAAATCTGGCCATATCCGTGCTTGCCGTCGATGCGGCGGGCAATGTCAGCCAGCGTACCGTCCTAGATCTGGCCGGTGCGGCCCGGACCGGCGTGGACTCGAACTCCCGCTGGCAGCCCTTGATGAATATCATGCTGAAGGACTACAACGACAACCGGCCAATACCGGACGAGATGAAGTACGACATCGTCGCGGGATTGCTCAACGGGACGCTCAGCTCCGCCGACGTGGATGAAATCAGGCTCAGCCGCGTATCCCCTGTCACCAAGGCATTCATCAACCAGACGGTGCAGCTCATGGGATACATGAGCATGCAGAACTACAACGCGGGTGATATCTGGAAAGAGTGGGATCGCCAGAAGCTGCTGGACGTGGCGTCCAGTTCCAGTTCGTGGAGCGTCGAGGCGTCCGCCGGGGCCCTGATGTGGAGCAACGTGGGGATGTTCGACATCCTCGACAAATATGGCGACGATCTGGGCAAGACGCCCCATGGCAACGGAAAGATCGATCGCGACGACATTCTCGGATGGGGGAGTGCTGAGCTGGCGCCGACGACCACCCGGGAGACGATCGAGCTTCTGAATGCGGCGGCCATTTCGTCGGTCATGCAGAAGGCCGGCGGCGTGGAGGGGCTGACCGACGATATCCTCGCTCACCCGGAGAATTATACGGGCGCCCAGAAGGCGGCACTGTTCTTCCACCTGTATGAAATCCAGAGCGGCATCCTGGCGCTTTATAAGACGGGCACCTGGGAGCGCGTCCTTCATCTCACCGAAGGATTCGCGAACAAGCCCGCCGGACACCTGGTCGCGCTGCGATCGGCAATGGACATCCTCACATCCGATCAGGGGACGCGGGACTATATCGATGAACACTATGCAGAGGAACTGCGCAATCTCGTCCATGGAGATCTCTACGTCGAACTGAGCAGGCATCTCGAAACGCTGGAGTCTCCGGGACATATAACGTCCATGCTCGACGGTGCCGGCAATATGGGCAAGACACTGCTCGAGTGGTCGGCGGAGATCAAGCAGGTTCGCGACATGCTGTTCCGGCCGGACGAGCCGATGGGCGCGTTGTCGGCCTTGCTCGGGGGGGCGGGCCTCTACGAATCCGTCATGCAGTACTACATCGACGAGATCGTGACGGCGAATTTCCTGAGGCGGCGGGTCAATGAGGGCGCCGACCTTGAAACGGCCATTGCGGAAATGGGCGCGGAAACTGCGGGGCTTCTTGCGGTGCTGGATTCCGCCAGTGTCAACGCCTATACGCCCCAGGCGCGGGACAATCTGGCGATCACCGTCAACGAGTTGCTCATCGGGCAACTCGACCAGCAGGTGCTGGATACCATTCTCCTGACCCCGGACGGCCGGATCGATTATGACAAGCTCGGCGATCTATATGACCAACTGGCCATATACAACCCGGATCTGTTGAACAGCGGCGGCACGAAGCTCAAGCAGGACGATATCTTCAAGGTAATCCAGACGGCCTGGGATCTAGCCGGGCGGAGTCCGCAGAAATTCGGCTCCGCGATAACCAAGTGGTTCAAGGACGTGCTGCAAGAGCCGGTCCCGCATCTGCCTTCCGCCTTCCAGCCGTCGGAGGTCTATTCCAAGGGCGCGATGCATGTGGCAGCGGCCATGCTGGGCGGCTTGAGTCTCGCCTTGAAAGGCGCTACGGGTCTCACGGATCCGAAAAAATGGGCGGTGGATGGGACCAAGGTTGCGAGCCTGATATTCGAAGGTTCGGCCTCTTGGGGAAAGGGATTGCAGGCCAGTGGCGACTTCGTGAAACTGGGAAAAGTCGGGTGGGAGCGGATAGGCGCGGCTGCAAAGGGCCTTGGCGGCTTGGCTGGCGTCGTCGGCGGCGTCTTCGGGATCATCGACGGTGTGCAATCACTGCATTTGGACCCGGTCGGAAGCGGGTTCAAGATCACCAGCAGTGTCCTGGGCCTGGTCAGCGGCCTGAGTTCGGTGGTCGAGGCCAGCGCCGCCATTATCGGCTCTTTCTCTTTCGTCGTCGCCGGCTCCACCGCCGCCATGGCCGCCACGGCGGTCGCGACAGTCGCATCCATCGTCGGAACTGTCTTCGGCGTAGCCGGCGGAGTGCTTGCGGTTGGAGGGAACCTTGCCAGCATCATCATGGAATTGATCAACCGTAACAAGCAGGAAGCAGCAGACAGGGCCAACACGGGGTATTTGAAATATCTGATGGACGAAATGGGCGCATACGGGCTGTCGACCGGCCAGACCGCGACGCTGGAAGCCAGTACGGGCGACCTGTTCATGAATGCCGGCGAACAAGAGATTTCGCTCAAGCTGAGAATAAAAACCGATGGGTTCTATCGTGCCGGCGACTACGTGGTCCTTGTTCCGAAGCCTGTCTATTATTTCGGACCCTACGACAGATACTTCTACGCGGACGGCAGCGGCCTCGTCCCCGTAGGGGGCGAACTCCCGGTGATCAATCCGGCAACGATCTACGCCCAGCACAAGATAACGGAGAGCGAAGCCAAGAGCGGGATCGTCGTCCTGACGATCCCGAGAGGGTTTGCGGGGATGGGCGAAGGGACGCTTTCCCTGACGGCCCAGGTATTTTCCGGGGCCGAGATCGACCGGAACGACAAGCCGAACACCGATGTGACGATCGACTGGCTCTCGTATACGTCCTATGCCATGAGCAACGAGGTGAAGCTGGTGATGGACTTCACCGCGCCGTCGACGCCGGTGGTGACGCAAAAACAGGTTTCCGGCGCGGCCCAGAGCGACGGCAAGGTCGAGCCCGGCAAGATTTCCGCCGAGGGCACGGGCGAGGCGGGCAGCATCATCCACCTGATGCATGGCGAAACGTTGATTGCGAAAACCACGGTGGGCAGCGATGGCCGCTGGGCGTTTTCCCCGACGGCCTTGAGCGCACGCGAGTATTCGGGATCGATCTACGTCGTGGCGGTCGATGCTGCCGGAAACTTGAGCGAGAAGGTCTCGCTGCCCGGGGCAGGGCGGCAGGACCTGCTCGTGGACGGAAATCCCCAGCCCGGCAGCGACACGACGACCGGCACGATCCTGACGGTGAAGGGCAAGATATACGATCTGGTGATCGACGCTTACCAGTTCGAGGTGAACGGCAGCGACGGCATCGAGATGTATTGGAACGGCGCGCGGGTTGCCGATTTCGTGCCGGTCAAGCTCGACGCAGACGGTGAGCGTTCTTCGCTGCAGCGCTTCGTGGTCAGCGTGATCGGCACGGGCGGAACGGATCAGCTCCAGGCAAAGACGCCAGCCGGCATGGACGGAAAGGCGAACGCCCGCATTGAATCCATCTCCGCCTACGAGTCCTGGGGCGTGACGCAACTGGCAGGCGATTCCGGAGACAACGTGCTGTTCGGCAACGACGGTCCGAACATGCTCTACGGCTTCGATGGCAACGACACGCTCGACGGCGTGTCCGGGAGCGATCTGCTGGTCGGCGGTGCGGGCGACGATACCTACATCGCCGGCATGGGAGGCGGCCGGACCCTCATCGTGGAACGCCATCAGGCGGGCCAGCCGGAGCATGACGTCCTCCGGCTGGAAGGCGTGGATGCGGCGGACATCAGCGAGGTCTGGTTCAGCAAGGTGGGTACTGATCTGCAGATCAGTTTTTACGACCGCGAGGACACGATCACCATCGACGGCTGGTATGCGTCGCCGGCGAACCGGGTAGAGACGATCTCCGCCGGTACGTTCAGCATTTCTTCGGACAATGTGATCCGGTTGGCCGGCGCAATGGCGGCCTACGATCTTCCGTCGGAGCAGGACAGCGATGCCGCCGCCAAGATTCGCTCGGCGCTGGATGACGCCTACAGGGCTTTCTGGGCGCTTCCGCAAACGCAGGCACTGAACAGTTGGAAGGTCGGAACCGATGGTTCGGATACGCTGACTGGCGGCGCCGGGGCCGACAGGCTGAACGGGAAGCTCGGCAACGACACGCTGACCGGCGGCGGCGGTGCGGACACCTTCATTTTCGATACCGCCCTGGGCAGCAACAACGTCGATACGATCGCCGACTTCAACATGGCCGAAAAGGATTCGATCGTCCTGGACAGCGCGATTTTCACCCGGCTGGCCCTAGGAAAGCTGTCGGGCTTCAATTTCCGCCTGGCATCGGCAGCGCCAAACGGGGGGGACGATTACATCGTGTTCGATCACGAGAGCAAGAGTCTCTATTACAACGAGCAGGGAGGAGCCGGGAACGGCGTGCTGTTTGCCCAGATCCCGAATCTGTCGTCGGCATACGTGGGTGCTTTCAATCCATCGAACGTCGATTTCAGGGTGATCTGATCAGCAACCGCAGCGGGAAACGCCCGGCCCCGGCCGGCGTTTCCCGCACCGCCACCGCATGGCCGCGATCCGGCCGGGGAGATTCTCGCCCCGGCCGATTTTCTTGCTGCTGGCAAGAGCGTGTACCTGAGCAAGACCAAGCCGCCGCTGGACTTTGTGAAGATGCCGAGCACGTTGTGACGGATACGCTTTTCCAACGTTAGAAAATGCGTGGAGTGATACACTGCATGCACGTATTCACTAGGGGTTGACATGGCAACTTCGATTCGACTCGATCCTGCAATTGAGCAACGGCTCGACCACTTGGCGGCGGCCACTGGTCGCACCAAGGCGTTCTATCTGCGCGAACTGATTGCGAACGGCCTTGACGATCTTGAAGACCTGTACCTGGCCGAGCAGCGGCTGATCGACGTTCGCGCAGGCAAGTCCAAGACTTACACGCTGGATGAAGTGGAAAAACACCTTGGCTTGGCTGATTAAGTTCGACGAAGGCGCCGAGAAGGATCTAGCGCAGCTCGACAAACAGGTCGCTAGGCGCATTACTTCGTTCCTGCGCGAGCGCGTGGCGGTACTTGACGATCCTCGCAGTATCGGCGAAGCACTCAAGGGTTCGCGCCTCGGTGAATTCTGGAAGTACCGCGTGGGCGACTGTCGCATCATCGCGAGCATTGAGGACTGGGAGCTTCGCATCTTGGTCGTGAAGGTCGGAAACCGTCGTGAGGTGTACAGGCGGTAATGACAATACTGATGGACCCACGTGAGGCCCGTGCGAAAGAGAGCCTTGGGGCCACGCTTACAAAGAAGCCCCGAGCAGGTGCTGATCGGGGAGGAAAAGCAGGCGTTCATTCCACTAACGCTGTAACTGGACGCATCATTTCTAATCAAGCCCTTAGCGACAGGTGGTCACAGATTTAGTGGAGGCTATTTATCGTAATCATGTAACTCTCGCGACGTTTTACGTAAGAATGTAGATCCGATCCCCAGAACGGCTTTAAGTAGGCGCCGGCCCCGTGCCGTCTTACCTCCAGCTTGGCCGTCGCTGACTATCAGCCCCTCGGAGTGAGCACCCACCTTTGTGCCCACAATGAATTGCACGGGCACAAGAGTGGACCAACGCCCGCGTCGCGGTACCCGTTGGCCGTACCGCCGCCACACCATTGAGCTAAAACGCGCCGTCGTCGAGCAGTCGCGGCAGCCAGGTGCCTCCGTGTCGCGGCTTGCGCACCCCCACGACATCAACGCCAAGCAGATATTCGCGTGGCGCAAGGGCCAGCACGAAGGTCGCTTGGGCGTGGCTGCGTTCGTGCCGATCATCCACACCGACACCGATGCGTTGGACGCGCCCGAGATGCTCGATGCCCCAGCGGCCGCGCTCGGTCGGCTGACGATCGAGGCAAGGGCGCACGGCTCACCGTCGAAGGAGGTCTCGACGGCACGTCCCAGCGCGGCTTCATGCTGTGCTACTGCTGCGACGAGCGTCCCGCATTACGGCAAGCGAATCTGTACCGCGGCCGGCATTATCGACATGCGGCGCGGCTTCGATGGGCTCGCTGCGCTCGCTCAGACACCATTCGAGACCGATCCCTTTAGCGGCCACATCGTCGCGTTCAATCGTGTTTCGGGGCCTAGCGCGGAAACCGGATCAGGGTGTTGCGGTGGAATGGCGACGGATTCACGCGGGATGCGACCGTGCACCGGCGATCTGTAACTTGATCGGCGGGGCCAACCTCAACGAGGCTGACTCCGAGGCCTCCCGAGTTCGACAGTTACGCTCGCAAGTGCTTGTTTTTGCTAGAGCACACTTTAAAAAATGCCACTACAACAGCGCCAACTGCTCCGGCGCCGCTGGTTTTTCTACCCCCAATGCATGAAGCACCTCGTTCTGTTCCGTGCTGAGCGTCGACACTCCCGCCACCGGCTCGCCGCCGTTCAGACGCACCCGGTGATGCTGGATGCGCTGCAGTTGCTCGAGCGCCCGCTCGGGCGTGTAACCCGCGTCGGCCGCCTTGAGTCGGCTGCGCATCACCCGGTGCAGGATCCGCGCCATGAAGCAGATCGACGCATGCGCGCGAATCCGCTCGGGCAGGCGGTGATACACCGGGCCGATCTCGATCTCGGACTTGAGCACCTTGAAGCCGCGCTCGATGTCGGCGAGAGACTTGTAGCGCTGAATCACGCTCTGCGCGGCGAGGCCCTCGGCGTTTGTGACCAGCAGCAGCTTGCCGTCCATCATTTCGGCAAGACGCTTCGCCTTGTCGTCGATGTGGTAGCTGAAGAGCTCCTCACCCAGATCCACCTTGAGAATGCGCGACAGGTGCGCTTCGCTGACCGCATGGTAGAAGCGCGCCTTGGCGCCGCTATCCGAGAGTTTGCGCCCCCGGTGCTTCACGCCTTCGTCCTGCTCGGTGAGCTTGCCCGTCCATTGGTCCGCCTGGCGGATCAGCGCGTCGATACGCGCATTGCGCTGCTCGGTCTTCGTGGCTGCCGTCACCGGATCGTGCGCGACCACCAGCCGCAGGTCGTTCCAGGCGTGCTCCGAGATCACTTCCTGAGTGGCGGCTGCGCACTGTTGTTCGTGGAAGGGTTCGAGCAGATCGACGAACTCGTTGTAACGGCGGCCCGGCACCGCGACGATGAATTCGAGCGGCTTGCCGCTGGCGAGGCGCACGGCCTTCAGGGCTTCCAGATTATCCAGGCTGAGCAGCCCCCGGTCGGCGACCAGCACCAGGCGCTGCACCGACGGGAAGCGCTCGAGCACCTTGGAGAGCGTGGGCAACAGGGTCCGGGTCTCGGCCGTGTTGCCGTCGAACACCTCGTGGTAGATCGGCAGCCCCTCGGCGGTCTGCACCACGCCGAGCATGAACTGGCGGGCAATCAGCCCCTCCTTGGCCATGCCGTACTGGCGCACGTCGCCGGGCTGCTGGCTGAGTCCTTCGCTACGGATCGTGGTGAGGTCGTAGAACACCACCGACAGATCCTGGTCGATCAGCGGGCGCAGCAGCCCGGCGACCACGGCATCGACCTCGTCCTGATGGTCCATCAGCGCATCGAGGCTACGCAGCAACTGCTGGTGCGTCACCGCCTTCGGCCCAAAGTCGGGCAACGCCACCGTCTGCACCCAGCGCAGCACGCCGAGCTTGGACTCGGGGTCGCACAGGCGGTTGAGCACCATCAGGCGGATCAGCGCTTCCACGTCGGTGGTGCGGCGCGTGCGGCGAAACACCCGGCGCAGCCCGGAAAAGCCGAGCGATCTCCAAAGCTCGGTCAGCGCCCACACGTTACCGAGCGAGCGCGCGGACTCGAACGATACCGTGGGTGCCGGCGGCTTGGCGCCCATCGGTTCGCGACCGGTGATCTTCAGCAGGCCGTTGATCACCGCGTCGAGCGACCCATCGACCTGCTCGGCACGGCCGAGCGTGGCGACGGTGCGCTTCTTCACCCGTCCCGCTTCGTCGCGATAGGACTCGACGAGTTGGACGTAGCGGCGACCTCCGGAGGTGGTGAGCTTGACGTGCATGATGCCGCCACTTTAACCACCTATAAAGCCCCGTCAAGCTTAGGTAAGTCTGTTACAAACGTGCCACCACAGCACTTCTGCGGTCGCGGCCGTCAAACCCGCGCCGGCGCTGGAGGCACTTTCCGAAAAGGGGCGAAAATCGGGGTGAAGTGTCGAACCCCGGAGGCCTGCCTCCGGCATGTGATCGGCTGCAAGCCGATCGGGCTCCAGGGCGCAAACCTGATCTTCCAGGTGATATCAGCCGCCGGTATGAGCGCGGACCGATGATCCTGACCACTAACCAGAGCTCCGGTGCCTATAGCTGAGCCGGGAAAACTCGCCTATCCAGTTCGATTTGCTGACCGGCATGCACGCCTAGGGACCCCAGATCAATTGGCCTTTTGGGTGCGCTCACCCAAGCCAGCCGATTGAACCGACTACGATGATCGACTGTCCCGCTTCTACCACCATTATTTTCGAGGCCATTCTGGCCCCGAGCGCCCGTTTTCGGGCGCAGCGGGCGGATTTCGCCCATCAGTTCATCAAGGCGCGCCTCGCAAGATAGAGATTGGTCAAACCGATCAGCGAGAACACCTGTACGGCGTTCTTCGCAAATCCCCTTGTAACGCACCTTCGTGTAGCCGAACTTGCGCTTGATGACGCGAAAAACGTGCTCGACGCGCGCCCCGATCGAGGACATCTTGTGGTTGAAGCGCTTTTTCGCCTCGGTCAGCGGGTGCTGCTTGCTGGCCTTGAGCGAGACGCCCCAGAACAGGCCTGCCTTGCGGACCAGACGCTTGAGCTTGTTGTTCACGTAGCCCTTGTCGCCGAACACCGCCCGGTCATCTTCACGCACCTGGTGCGGCAACTGGTTGATGTCTGAGACGTTGGCTGGCGTCACGGATACGGTATGCACGAGCTGGCCGGCGACAATTAACCTGACCGGCCAAAGTAATTGACGCCAGGCAACGAGCCCGGAATTGACGTCGGCACCCACGTGAACTTTCATGCCGAAGTACCACTCGTTGCCCTTCTTGTCTCGGGGCCGCGCTTCTTGTCCCAATTCTTCGTCGAGGGCGGCGCATGGATGATCGTGGCGTCAACCATCGTGCCGCCCCTTGAGTCGTAGTCCGCGCTACTCGAGCGTGTCGTTGATGATGTTCACCATCTGCGAGGTCAGTGCGTGCTTCTCGAGCAGGTGGCAGACCTTGAGGATCGTCGTCTCGTCGGGCATCGCGTCGTCGGTCAGGCCAGCGGCGCATCGACTCGACCTCTTAGAGCGCATCCTCCATCGCCGGATCGGACAGCGCGTACCAATGCCGCATGAACTAGATCCGCAGCATCGCCGCAAGCGGCATCGGCGGACGCCCGCTTCGGCCCGTCGTCGGGTAGTGCGGCTCGATTACTGCCAGCAGAGCAGCCCAAGGCACAACCTTCTCCATCTAGGCCGGGAAGCGCTCCCCGCGCGTCTGCTTCTTCTGCCGTTCGAAAGCCAGCGAGGCGAAAGTCGTTTGCTTCATGGTGGCAGTGCGCCTCATGACCTCAGTATTTTGCCGGCTCCGAGTCGATCAGAGCTTCCCTAGACGCACCCCTCCCTCGAAAAACAAGGGTGAATCCCCCACCGCAGGCCATAAATGGGCTCAGGAGGTTCTGGTTGTCGAGTTGCCCCAGTGCCGCACGGGCTTCGTCCTCCCGAACCATGAGCAGATCTGCGCGCCTGAGTAGATCCTGTTGTGTCACAGCAGAACTACCACGATAGCGAGACTACGCGTGCCCACAGCGCGAGCATTGCCGTAGCCGTCTTATCTCGCGACCAAGTACAAAAATCTATTAAAAACAAAACGTTAATAATTAAAACCTTAGCAAGATTGCCGAAAGGTGAAAAAACACTCCTTGTGTGTATCACCTTCAGCCGAGAGCAGCAAAGTGAAAAATAATCCGGAAGATTTTCACTTTGCTATCAATCTTTTGAACGCGCGAGATTTTGTAGTAAATTCCATCGTATCGCAGATACGAAAACTGTAGCTACAAAGTGAGTCGTCAGCGTCTCCGGAAGTCACCTTTCCGAAAAGGCGAGGAAGGGTAGGAAAGCGCTTTAATTTACACACGCCAATTCAAGTGCATTGAAAACTTTTTAAAAAATACCTTAATTATTGAATTCGCTTTTATCTTTCGATGTAAATAAGCAAGCTCTTTATAAAAATTGCATGAAAGAAACTAAACCGCTCTGGCCGGCGTACGAACATGAAGACGCGTGAAAATCCACTAGGCAGACAATTGCCCTGTCTACTGAGAACTGGGAATGAAGATCTAGATGCTTGGCCCACTCCAGATGATGGGGTTCTCACAGAGTTCGATCGAAAAAAATATCTGATGAGAAAAGAAGCCGTAAGACTATACCTCGCAGGCTACGGCGATAGCTTAATTCGAGAAAAATGCGAGATCGGACTAAAACAGACGTACCGATTGATCACAGAGCGATGCCTTAAGACCCATCCCGATGGTCGCATATATGGATTCCGGGGGTTAATACCGAAACTAAGAATTAAACCTTACAAGCGAAAGCGAAAAGTAAAAGTCAACGAATTTGGTGGAGGTGCTGTCGGTGCGATGGGCCTGGTTCTTGATTTGAATCCAGATCTACGTAGATCCTTCGATAAGAAGATATTGGAGTCCGCCAGTTCAAGCACCCTCTCTCTGATAAGAAAGCCGCGCCAAGCTCTATGGAAGTGGTTCTTAGATCGCCTGCGAGACTTAGGCTATGAGGTTAGGGGCGAGTGGCCGTTTAATACAATCACTAATGGATATAATTCCGTATGCCGATACATCGATCTCGTTTACAAATTAAATCCAAAAATGGCCGCGCGAGCCATTGGTGGCAAAAACCTTGAAAGAAAGTTGATTACTGGGGATGGCGTGGACCGTCCCGTAAAGAGGGTGCTGCAGCGGGTAGAGATGGACGCCCATAAACTAGATGGGCGATTCTGTGTATTGATGCCCAATGGTGATGGCGAGCATGTGCCGCGAATCGTCCACAGGTTATGGGTAATCGTAATTTTGGATGTTGAATCACGAGCCGTTCTGGGATACCACTTTGCATTAGGAAAAGAGGTTTCTAAGACTGATGTCCTTAGAGCGATTAAATCTGCTCTGACTCGATGGCGGCGACGAATATTATCTCCCGGCCTCGAACATATCTATTGGGATGATGCTAATTTTCCTTCAGGGATGTCGGACAGATATGTTGGCATGTGCTGGGACGAAACGAGCGTTGACGGCGCTCTCGCCGAGACGTGCAAAAGCGTAGAACAGTTTCTAAGGGATGTCGTAAATTCGAGATTAATTTCGCCAAAGGAGGGATTTGCCTCCCGGCGAGGCCTGGATGAGCGGCCATTTATTGAAACATTCTTTCGAGTTCTTGCAGGCGGCGGATTGCACAAAATGTCAAATACCACAGGCTCAAAACCCAAGGATCGTAAGGGGCGGGAGCCGGAGGAAGTTGCATTGAATAGTCAGTTTCAACTTGAGTATGCGGAGGACTTAATTGATGTCTTGATTGCGAATTATAATGCAACGCCCCATACCAGTCTTGGGTATCGCACTCCATTGCAGTTTCTCGAGTATGCAACTAATCGCCCTGACTTCTCTTTTCGATACGCAGACCCCGAGCAGGTTAGCCTCCTGCTAAGCTTAAGAAAAAAATGCAAAGTGCAGGGCGGCGTCCAAGAAGGAAGAGCGCCTTATGTGAATTTCGAGAACGCCAGGTATACAAACGAGATACTTTCGCAGCGTTTTGACCTAGCGGGGAAATATATAGACGTGATCAATCATGAAGAGAATGACGCGAGAATCGCACTAGCCTCCACGTCGGACGGACAAAGCCTCGGCGTTCTTCGTGCTGGTCCGCCATGGCATAGATTCCCCCATAGCTTGCGAATTAGGGCCGCCATTAAAGGCATGATAAGGAAGAAAATGTTCTACGTGGCATCAGGCACCGATGCGACCGAGGCGTTTGTGGAATATTGCGAATCTCAGTCCAATAAAAAACTTCCGCCACATCCATCTTACCTCGAATTTCGCAGAATAATCGCGAACTCGGAGCGGAACGAATCCGAAGAACTCCTCAGGGTTGCGCTAGATACCATTAGCTCGAGCGATGAGGCGGAAATTGGTCGAAGAGATCAAGCCATCGGTGGAAAGGATTCTGATAGCGAGGTGAATGAGTGCTCTCAAGGAAGTTCCCCTCGACGCCGAAAAGCAGCATCGAGTTAAGGAACCTCTGATCAATCCATGTTCTGAGCGCGCTCACCCAGGCCAACCGTTTCCACTAATCCCGATGATCGATATCTCCGCTTCCACTGCTTCTTTTCGAGGCGTTTCTGGCCGCGAGCGCCCGTTTTCGGGCGCAGCGGGCAGATTTCGCCTATCAACTCGTCAAGGCGCGCCTCGCAAGATAGAGATCGGTCAAACCGAACGGCGAGACCCCACGCGCGGCGTTTTTTGCGATCCCCTTGTAGCCCCCTTCGTGTAGGGGAACTGGCGCTTGATGACGCGAAACACGTGCTCGACGCGCGCGCGGATCGAAGACATGTTGTGGTTGAAGCGCTTGTTCGCCTCTGTCAACGGGCGCTGCTTGCTGGCCGTGAACGACGCGGTCCAGAACAGGCCCGCCTCGCGCACCAAGTGCGGCAACTGGTTGATGTCCGAGACGTTGGCGGGCATCACCGAAACAGTATGCACGCGTCCGGAATCGAGGTGGGCCCCTGCGCGGACCTTCATGCTGAAGCACCGCTGGTTGACCTTCTTGGTTTGATGCATCTCGGGGTCGGCGTGGAATGACCGCGGAGTGACACCCCGTGGCTCAAATACGCTCATAAGGGCATGGCACGCATACGTGAGAGGTCCTCTCCCCGTATGAGGTAGCCAGAACCAGATCTATTCGTCATTGAACAGAAAGCATGAGAAGCGGTAGGTGTCTGTCTCGCGGAGTAATTTTCGTCGGCACCTATTGGATATTGCTGCCTTCGAATCAACAAGGAGCTTTATCGATGGATAGCCAAGAAGGACTCGACGTCGACGATCGCCATCCTGTCCTACGTGGCGAGTACGCTATATTCACAGCTCCGATAGACGAAATGATTCAAACGATTGGAAATTGGATCGACCTTAGAGTAACCGGTGGATATATTTATGGCCCATCTCGTTACGGAAAATCTAAAACTATAAAGTGGTTCCTTTTCTCTCTCCTAGAAGAAAGATTTGGGACAAGAGTGCCTCTCGTTGTTTGGATTCGCCGTGATTCGTCGATCACTGAAAGAGAGTTTTGGAATGATCTTCTTGAGGCTGCTAATTATGAATTCTATGACCCACTAAAACCGAAGAGTCGAACAGTTGGCCGCTATCTCTTTACAGAAAGACTTTATACTATGGCTTTGTCATCTAGGAGGAGTTTCGTTACTCTTCTAATAGACGAAGCGCATGAGGTAACGCTAAAGGAATGGAAGTGGCTTCTCGGACTACAGAATGCTCTCGATGCCAGAGGCGTTCGTCTTTGCGTTATATCAATAGGCTCACATGGCATTTTATTTCAACCTAACTACCTAGCCAGAACGGGCAATGCACACATTACTGCTCGATTTTTCTCTCAAGACATGCGTTTTCGAGGATTGAGGTCGAGTAAAGAACTCGAGTTTGTTCTCAATGGCTACGACCTTGATTCTGAGTGGCCTGCAGAGAGTGGAATAACTTACCTACAATATTTTGCGCCTGATTATTTCAAAAAAGGGAAAAGGCTTGCCGCTTATTCGACTGATATCTGGGACGCGTTTGTCAAACTAACCCCAGACGACGTAAAGAAACAGAAGGACTACAAACCAGAAATAGGCATGAAACATGTAGCTGAAACGGTAGAGACTATCCTTAGACGCTTACAAAATGGGGAAGATTGGGATGCATTAACGGAGAAGGGTGAGTTATTGAGAGTGGTTGCTAGCACTAAATTCACAGACTACATGCGAACCATTATGGCAAAACAGTAGTTGTCATGTCAATAATGAAAACTATATCAAAGGACAATAAAATAAATAACAGAAAAACCCCGCCATGCTTAAATTGGGGGAGGGGAAGACTTATATACTATCAATCATTTACTAGTTTCGCGGCGATCTTCTGCAATTTGAATTCCATCGGACCGAGAGAATTTAGAGAGTATTGGTTCATAACCACCGGCGTGAATATTTTGGAATGGAACAAAGCTGGATATAACAAGGAGCAAATCAAGCTTATAGCAAACGCCATTGATGAGCCTATTTCGATTGTTAAAACTGTTTTCTATGAGGCACTCTCGAACAGAAAATTTAGGCTTATAGAAGAAAAATTAAGAATAATCGATTCTGTTCGATACTGTGAAAAGTGCTTGCAATTAGGTTATCACGGCCGGGTTCATGAAGATGCACTTATGGCGAAGTGTCCGGTGCATGGCGAAGATTTGAAAGTTACGTATAGCCCAAGGATCACTGGGGCGAAGTGGGACTGTGCGGTGCGAGCTTTAAGCGATGTATTCAGAGAATACTACGTTGATTGGCCTGGTTGCGTCTCAGGTGATTCTCTTCGAATTCAAAGAAGGTTATTTGCATCTCAGAGAAGATATTTCGAGTGGAAGCATTCAGTTTCATCTGAGATCGGGAGTTGGACTCCTTTGGACACAGAGGACTCTTATGAAAGCAGGGATTGCGTCGTTAACGAAATTGATTCACTCCTCGGTAGGCTGCAATGGATCAAGAGGCTTGATGCAAAATTTCTAGAATTCATGATCGCCGCACCACGTTCATTAAGCCCTAAGAGCTATAAGTTAAGCAAATCTTTATCGCGAGAGCTAACAAGCCTTCTTCAGAGAATCGATCTAAATATCTTGCTGGACATTCTCAATACCTCATACCTTATCGAAGAAATGAAATTCATTGGTGTCAAGAACGACATTCACGATGAGTATGAGGACATAATCACACATAGATCGGATAGGTGTGAGTGCGTTTGGAGAAGAGGGCGATATTCGCGCTGGACCAAGGTCCCAAAAGAGGAGGTCCGGTATAGCATTAACTATATTTGTCCGTATGTAGATGCTCGGGGCGAACTAGAATTGCGGTGGGGAAATCCGTTGATGTGCAGTATGTTCCGAGCGGGCATGGAAGCGTTTTCTTACTCTGCGAGCGTCCGTTGTTACGCAGAGATAGGTGTTTTCGACGTTGAATGGGTCAGTAGGGGTGCGATACGCAAGGTTGCCTTGGTTCGCCCTAGATTTACGCTTGAGCTTTCTGATTTTCTAACCTCAATACAGGTTGCTATATTTGAATCGTATTTATCTGATTTGAGGAGCTGGCTGAATCAGGCGGATGAGGGAAAGGATATTGATTTTGAAATCGGCGTTTTGCCAAGAGCCTTTCTGATAGAGAAGGATGGTTTGGTGGATGCGGTGCTGGTTTGGTGAGACCTGCTTGCTCTACTTGCATTCACTCAGTAGGCGTGGAGTTGACTGAACATTACTTATGGAAATCCGATCTATTCCGGGATGAGACGATACCAATCTCGTAAAGCGCAACGCCTTCATGGAGCAAAGCACGTTCGCCCTCTGGCATTCGAACGGAAAGGCAAGCAGACGCTTCGGGAGCGCTTCTTCGGTCATGCGGTGGGCGGCCCTGCTGGGGGTGCTCGAGCCGCACTCTTCGATGACTGGCTGAAAGGGGATGCCCGGCGGTGGGAGCAGATCGAGAGTGGTGGTTGGTTGCGTGCCTTATACCTTCCGAAGTCGCCCATCAGGGCCATGAGGGGGGCGGTTCTTCCCGCAGCAGATGCGTGTTGTGTTGAAATCGCTGTACCGTACGGTCGGTGGGAGGTTCTGAATCAAACGGCAGGCAGATTGAAAAGCGGCCGGCACACTCAATCAAGAGTGACCGACCGTCTTTCACACAAACGCACTCAGCCTGAGCGCTGCATTTCTATCGTCAGACCGCAAAGTCCTCCCGGTTCTTACCATCGAGCCAGCGCGGAGCGCGCCCACGGCCGGTCCAAGTTTCGCCGGTTTCCGGGTTGCGGTACTTGACTGCCACTGCTTTTCCAATGGACTTCTGCTTGCCGAAAAGCTCGTCAACCGTGAGGTCGAACGTGCCGATCAGGCTACGGGCATTCTGCAGTGCGTCCGCGCGCTCAGCCTTCTTGATCTGAGCGATCTGTTGTTCGAGGGCTTCTTTTTGAGCAAGGAGTTCTTGAAGGGACGTCATTATTCTCTCGTGGCGAGTCTGGAAAGGGTTACTCCGTTTCTGGAGTCGAGCGAGAGAATAACACGGCTTTTATCAAGCGGGGATGCGTTTGAACTTCCCGATAACGATTACCCAGACTTCCAGATCGTTTCTCTCCTTCAACGTTAAAGGCGGGTATTTTGGATGTCCCGCCAGAAGCATCACACTGCCAACCCTGATTGAAAGCCTCTTTACGAGCCGCTCGCCGTTCACAAAAGCCACGACGAGGTGACCGTGTACCGGTTTAATGCTTCGATCAACGACCAGAACATCGCCCTCGAAAATGTCCGCTTCTTGCATCGAATCGCCTTTGACGGTGAAGAAAAAGGTCGAGATCGGATTGCGGACGAGGTACTCCTTGATGTCCAGACGCTTCTGCGCGTAGTCCTCTGCGGGTGATGGAAAACCTGCGGAAACAGGCGTCGGCCCGGTCGGGATGAACATCGCCGGAGAGTCGAGCGCTGCCAAGAGGAACTCTTCGTTGATAGGGGAGGGACTCACGAACATCATTCTTTCTTGTTCTCGGGTGCCAGTGTAGGCACGTCTTCCGGGCCAGCAGCTTCAGATGGCCAGGGCGATCGGTAGGTCGCTCCAGGAGGTGGTGTAAGCGGGAGCTGTACTGCAATCGGTCAAAGTTGCGTGACGGACGCCCCGTGTCGGTCATCTATCGATGCCTCATCGGCGCGCGTGTTTCGTAAGCGTCCGCCCACTGCCGTCTTCCCCCCGGTGGTGACTTATCGCGAAGAAGCGCCGAATGCGCCGCTCATGCAGCTCGCAAGCCACGTCGCGGGCATCGTTCGCGATGGCGACGCGATACAACTCGGCATCGGCAGGATGGTCGGAGCGGTCCTCGAAGCGCTCAGCGATCACCGCGAGCTTCGGCTCCACGCCGGCATGGCAACCCAGGCGCTGGTCCCGCTTACCGATCGAGGGGTGATCCGGGGGGCCGGCGCCGCGCATGTCGGAGTCGCTCTCGGGGATGCCGCCTTCTATCGGCGCGTGGCGACGGACGAAACCTTCTTATTTGCACCGGTCAGCGAGACCCACGATGTTCGCCGCATCGCGGCCATCGACAACTTCGTCGCGATCAATGCTGCGCTGGAAGTGGATCTCTTCGGCCAGATCAATTGCGACACGCTCGGGGGACAACTCGTTGCCGGTGTCGGCGGCATGCCGGCCTTCGCGAGCGGGGCGCAGTTGTCGCGCGGCGGACGGGCGGTCTTTGCGTTGCTCTCGAGTGCGTCGCGAGGGACGGTGTCGCGCATCGTGCCGCGGCTCAATACGTCGGCGCTTGTCGGGGCTGCCCGTCATCTGGCCGATATCGTCGTCACCGAACATGGCGTGGCCGACCTGCGCGGTGCATCGCTGGCGGAGCGTGCCAAGCGACTGATTGCGATCGCTGCGCCGGATCATCGTGAGTCACTGCAAGAGGCGTGGGACCGGGGCCGATCCTTGCTGTAAGTGATGAAGCATGTGGCGGCTAGTTCATCCTTTAGCCGGCAATAATATCCCACTCGGTGTATGCCGACCATCCTCGTGATCTTCCCTTCGGATGAGCGTCTTCGCTGCCTTCATCCTCGGCGAACGACTTCTCTCCGGTGGGGGCTTGGCATCGAGAAACTAGAATGCCAAATCGCTACTTGCAGGGACGGCAAGGGGAATAAGTGTCACGGAAATCATTATTGTCGGGAGGGTGCTGGCTGTGCGCCCGGTGCAAGCGGGCATCAGTTGCGCGGATCAGGGGCACGGGGCTACACGTGGGCCGGAGCAGAGTGTAGGCGTAAGCTGTTTACGGGGGGCGGGCCGGGGTGCGGCAAATTCTCGGCCTTTGCGCCCGGCCGCCAGGAACAGTTCGAACGGCGGCAGTGCGAATGCTGCCGCCGTCCATGTAGATTCCGTGCGACGGCCTCCATCTCGGTCCAACCGGGCTTATGCATCCCCGGGACTATTGTCGCCACGGGGAGTAGCCGAAACATGTTGGCGGCACCTCGCGCACCACGCTGTCGTCTTCCGCCTGCGGTGTACCGAGTCTTGTGTGTTCAGCCCTCTTCTTCAGATTTGCGGCAGGAGGCGACGAGCTTGTTTCCGTCGAGGTCGCGTATGTATGCGGCGTAGGCATGCGGCGCGAAAGGTCGGGGGCCTGGGGCGCCTTCGCAGGTACCCCCGAGTTCAAGCGCACGCCGATGGAACTCGCGCACGGCAGCGCGGGTCGGGGCTGCGAGGCCGATGGTCATGCCGTTACCCGTAGTGGCAGGTTCTCCGTTACGCGGGTAGAGGATCATGAACTGCGGTGCCTCGATACCCCAGCCGCAGGCCTTGCCTTCGACCTCAAGCAGGCACTTGAACTGCAGCGGGTCGAGAACCTGGTCGTAGAAGGTCTTCGCGCGCGCGATGTCGCGCGTCCCGAGCGTGACGTGGGTAAAGATGCTCATGGTGTCTTCCTCTCCGTTTTTCTGCCTTATGGGGATCAGCGTTTGCTGACCGTGATGTCGGTCTCTTCCAGATCCCAGGTCGTTGGCGTCTTGCCCTCTTCGCGCAGCTGGTACTTCAGCACCCGGCCCTGCGGGTTCTTGGGCATCGAGCTGCGGAATTCGATATAGCGGGGGAGGGCGTAATAGGGAACGGAGTCGATTGCCCACTTGAACAATTCTTCGGGCATGAGGGCGCTGCCGGGCTTGAGAACCGCGGTGACCTTGACGTCATCCTCGCCCTTGTCGGAAGGCACGGCGTGGACCGCAACTTCTTCGATGGCCGGATGCGCTGCGAAGGCGGCTTCCATCTCGAAGCTCGAGATGTTTTCGCCGCGCCGGCGCAGGTAGTCCTTCTTGCGGTCCACGAAATAGAAGAAACCTTCTTCGTCGAATTTTCCGATGTCGCCGGTGTGGAACCACATGTTGCGCAACAGCTTCATGGTGTCGGCGGGGCGTCCCCAGTAGCCCATGAACATGATGTCGGGGCGCAGGGGGCGAACGACGATCTCGCCTGGCGTGTTGGCCGGAAGCTCACGATCGAGGTCGTCGACGATGCGCACGTCGAAGTCGGGGATGCGCTTCCCGGAGGAGCCGGGCGCTGCGTACTCGCCGGCGGGTAGCGAGGTAATGACGCTCGCTTCGGTGAGGCCGTAGCCATTGCCGCCCACCTGCTTGGCGCCGAAGCGTTCGCGCCAGATCCTCTTCGATTCCTCGGTGAAGGGGTTGCCGCGCACGGTGTGGATCTGTCCGACGCAACGTTTCATCGACTCGTTGTCCGGCGCCTGGGCGAGTAGTCCGCCCATGCTGCCGAGGATCGACGCGATTGTGGCGCCGCTGCGCTCGACTTCGGGCCAGAAATTGGATACCGAGAAGCGCTGCACGATCGCGACCCGGGCGCCGACCATGATGTTCGAGAGGATCCCGACGCACAGCGCGTTCATGTGGAAGAGCGGCAGCGGGGTGATGGTGATGTCGTTCTCGGTTGCCGGTCCCGCGCGCAGCTGGAGGCGGGCGAGATTGCACATGTAGTTGTAGCTCAGCATGCAGCCCTTGGACGGCCCGGTGGTGCCCGAGGTATAGACGATGCACGCAAGGTCCCAGGGATTCGGCTTCGTCTCGATCGCGTCGTCGCGCCGGCCGCGGTGTTCGTCCAGCGGCGTGATGCGGGCGCGGCACTCCGGGACCTTGGTGAGGTGGGCGCGGTGAAGGATCAGCTGGACTTCCGGCAATCCGTCCGCCACCTGCGCGATGCGTTCGACGTAATCCGCCTCGCAGATCACAATTGCAGCCTGCGAGTCCGCGATCTGATGGCGGAGGAACTCGCCCCGCAGCGCAGTGTTGACGGGGACACTCACGGCACACAGCTTGTTGATGGCGAGCCAGGCCACGACTGCATCGATGTTATTGTCGAGCATGCTCAGGACGGTCTGCCCGGCCTGGACGCCCAATGCTGCGAGCGAGTGGGCGAGGCGCGTCGAAAGCTGGTCGACCTGGCCGTAAGTGTAAAGCTCGCCGCCGAAGTCGAGCAGCACCCGCTCGGGGTGCTTTGCAACTGCCCGGTCGAGTGCCGCGATGACCGTATCCTGTGGGCCGACCGACCAGCTTTCCTGATTGCCCATGCCTGCCATGTAATGTCTCCTGTCCCGATTCGCCGTGTTGGGGTGATGTGCAGCTTTCGTTGTGACGGCAAAACATAAACACAAATAGAAAAACTGTCAAATATAAGGAGGCGTAGTGATCATTTTGATGGGGGCTCGGATGTTCATGCGGTTGGGGCACGCTACAATCATCCATCGGTGAATTCTCGGGGAGCGGAGATGGCGGAAGCAGTCGAGGCGGGAAAGGCAAAGGTGAAGAAGCCTCGCGCGACCGCCTCTGCGAAGGAGGGCGCCGAGCCCGCGCCGGTCAAGGCCGTGAAGGCAGTTCGCCGGAACAGGCGGTCCGAAAGCACGATCCTGGGCATTTTCGACGCTACCGAAGCGGTGATTCTCGAGTCCGGAGCAGACCGGGTAAATATCCTCGACGTTTGTGAGACCGCAGGCATCTCGCGTGGGACGTTCTACAGGTATTTTTCGTCGCAGGACGATCTCCTGGACGCGTTTTCACGTCATCGGCGCGATCGTTTCCATGCCGCGCTGATCGAGGCGACTGCTCCGTATACCGATCCGGACGAACGTTTCGACGCCGTATTGCGATTCGTCGATGATTACCTCGAGCGCGGGAATGCACGACGGCTGCTCGTGGTCGCGCCGGAGTACGCAATGCGCTGGCTGCAGCGCATCTTCCCCGACTCGGTGATCCGGTTCCAGGACGTGCTTGGGCCGGTCTTCGATGCGTGGGAGTCGCGTGCGGGAATCAAAATCGACCGCGAGCTCACCTGCGAACTGCTGGTCCGATACATCCTCAGTGAGATTCTCGTCCCCGCCGGCCCTGAGCGCCGAAGCCTGCCGCGCCGCCTCGAGCGGATGTTCGCCATGCTGATGCAGGGCCGCGTTTCCCGCCGCTGAACACGCCGCGTCCGCCCGCCGCTGCGGACGAGTGAGGGTGCGGCATCCGTCCGTCTTCCACTGCGCTTTGACTCCGCGTCAAACCGCTCCGCCGTGTCCGGCCGGGGCGCTGTGCTTCAATCGGTTGGTTCGTCGAATCGGACGCATTTCACCAACAAGCGCATCCGGTACACCCCGGAGGGAGACAGAATGAGTGGCGCAAACAGTTATGACGTGGCGATCGTCGGTGGCGGGCACAATGGCTTGGCGGCCGCCTGTTATCTGGCCGAGGCAGGCAAACGTGTCGTCGTCATCGAGGCCCGCGAGAAGATCGGCGGCATGGCCTCCAGTGGTTACCTGATTCCGGAGGCGCCCCGGCATCTGATCAACCCCTGCGCGCTTGATCTTATGTCGCTCCGGGTTCATCCCATGATGCCGCAGGAGCTGCAGCTCGAGCGTCATGGGTTTCGTCAGGTCGAAATGTCTCCCGGATATGTGTACGTCCATCCGGATGGCAATTCGCTGGTGTTCTGGCGCGAGCCGGAAAAGACTGCGGCCGAGATCCGGCGCTTCTCGTCCCGAGACGCGGAGGAGTTCCTGGCACTGATGAAGCTCGTGGATGCCTTCATCGACATGGCCATTCCGATGATGCGTGTCGACCCCGCGCAGCGCAACCTGGGCGCGAAATGGCAGGCCCTGAAGGCGGTCCTCAGGAACCGCCATCTGAAACCGGAAATCATGGCGCTCATCGGCAGTCCGGCGTACACGTCGATCATGGAGCGCTTCGAGCATCCGGTCGTACAGTCGGCGCTGTGCTGCCTGCTTGGCGCGGCCGGACCCATCGCGAACGACGCGACGGGGATCTACTTCGCGCTGTTGGGCTTCATCCATCGCTTCGGGCTGGGTCGCGCCGTGGGGGGGACTCAGGCGTTGTCGGATGCGCTGGCAGCCCGGTTGCGCGAGCTGGGTGGGGAGATCCTGGTTTCTGCGCCGGTGGCGGAGATCATTGCCGGCGATGGTCGGGCGAAGGGGGTGCGACTCAAGGACGGACGTGTACTGTCGGCGAAAGCCGTGGTGGCGTCGATCCACCCGAAGATGGCGCTGGAAATGGTTACGCCCGGGGCGCTCGATCGGCGCACGCTAACTCGCGTAGCACTTGCGCCGGCCAACGGCCACGGGGCATCGCCACTGAAGGTCGATGTCGCGCTCAGTAGCCAGGTGAATTACCGCCGCATTGAAGCCCTGCGGGCCGACGGGCTGAGTCTGCGCAAGAGCGTGCTCCTGATCGGCACCTCCGATGCCGTGCTCGACAACTTCCGCTGCGCCGCGCGCGGCGAGGTGTCGAAGCTGCCCTACATGTGGATCACGGTCCCGACCGCTGTCGATCCTGGGCAGGCGCCAGAGGGGCAGGACGTGGCCTACCTCTATCCCGTTGCGACGCCGGTCGAGCCGCGCGAAGGATGGGATGCCATCAGGGACCGGGTAGGGCAGACGGTCATCGACCAGGCCGCCGAATACATGCTGGGTCTCAAGGAATTCGAGATCGGTCGTCGGGTCGAGGCCGCGCCGGACCTGGAGAAACGGCTCAATGTGCATCGCGGCTGCGTGGTGCATGTGGATACGAGCACCACGCGTTCCGCGATGATGAGGCCGGCGGCGGGATTGGGTGGGGACAGCCTGCCGGTTGCAGGACTCTTCCTCGGAGGCGCGGGCATCCACCCGGGTGGTGGGGTCAACGGCTTGCCGGGACGGATCGCCGCCAGTCGGGTGAAGCGTTTCCTCGCACGCTGATGTGGCGCGCGTCGCGCAAGGTGGCCGTAGCTGTCAGGCCGCTTCGGGCGGCGTCTTCGGCGGGGCGTCGGGCCGCATGAGCGGATGTTGGTCGCTGCGCTCGCGCTCGACGGCAGCCAGCACGAAGTCGACCGCGAAGCGTCGCCATGTGTCCGCGTCGTCGGCGTTCGCCACGTCCAGGCCGCACAGGGTGACGACGGTGTAGCGGCTGACGAAGGCGCTGGTGGTCACCTGCGCGGCTGCGGCGAGGAACAGGTCCGGGTCGACGTTCGCACGAAAATCGCCACTTTGGGCCCCGCGAGCGAGCACGCTGCGCATCTTGCGCTTGAGCTCGGGAGCGAGGTCGACAAAGCTGTTGCGCGGCGTGGCATGGCTCTCGTGGTAGCGGATCCCTTCCTGTGCGAGCGCGCTCAGCATGGGGTCGCAATAGGGCCGGATCATGTGGTTGAGGAGTGCCCGCAGCGCGTCACGTGGCGCCAGGTGATCCAGTTCTACCGCGACGAGTTCGCCCATGGTCGTCGCGGACGAGTCTTCCAGCACGCAGGCGAAGAGTTCCTCCTTGCTCCGGAAGTAGTGATAAACGAGCTGTTTTGTGACGCCGGCGGCATGGGCGATATCGTCGATGCGGGCGTCCGCCAGTCCCTTGGCGGCGAATTCCCGTCGCGCCGCAGCGCTGATGCGGCGCAAGGTCTCCCTCTTATCGGGGGCCGCGCGTTCGGTCGACTTGCTCGGGTTTCGGGAAGAGCTGGGCATGTTGGAAGATTTCGTTTCCGCTTGTTGTCCGCGAAGCTTAGCGCAGTTGACTCGAGGTCAAACGACAGTCGCTGCCGAATCGGCCACCGCTTCGATTTGATGGTTAGGATGTGGACGCTTTTGCAAAAAATGCGCATGTGTCTGGCGGTTGTTTCTCGATAACCGCAGCAACGGGCGCCACACAGGAGACAACCGTGAGCACCGATATCCTCAACCTCGACCTCGAAACCGCATACACGGCCGTATCGGAAACCTACAAGGGCAAAGGCGACATTCACGCCGCGTGCCGGGCGATGCGCGGCAAGTCCCCGATCTACGTCGGGGACTTCATCAAGCAGTTCGGCGTGCCGACGAACGCCGGCCTCAAACAGGGCACTCGGCCCACGTTCGCGCTGTTCGGCTACAAGGACGTGATGAACGTGCTGCGTGATGCCGACACTTACACCAACGGATTCATTGCCGAGGGACTGGGGGCATTCTTCGATGGCCTGATCATTCTCGCGATGGACGGCGAGCAACACCGGCGCGTGCGGGCCTTGCTGCAACCGGCCTTCATGCCGGATACGGTCAACAAGTGGCGGGGCCAGATCGACCACGTGATCCGCAAGGACTTCCTCGAGCCGATGGTGTCGCAGAGGAAGGCGGATCTGATGGACTTCGGCTTGTACTTCCCGATCCGTGAAATGTACGCGCTGATGGGTTTCCCGACGGACGACACCGAGAAGTACAAGAAGTACGCGGCATGGACCCTGGCGATGGTCGGAGGCAACCAGGTCGACCCCGAGAAGATCGATGAGGCGCGCCGCAATGCCGGGGTTGCGGTCAAACTGCTCTATGACGCCATTCAGGAGGTGGTGGTCAAGCGCCGCGCCGAGGGCTCCCACGGCGACGACATCATTGGGCGCCTGCTGCGTGCCGAATATGAGGGCGAGAGGCTCGACGACCACCAGGTCATCACCTTTGTGCGCTCGCTGTTGCCGGCGGCGGGCGAGACGACCACGCGCACGTTCAGTTCCGTCATGACCCTGTTGCTGACGACGCCGGGGCTGGTCGATCGCGTCAGGGCCGACCGCTCGCTGGTGCCCAAGCTGATCGACGAAGCCGTCCGCTATGAGCCGGTGGCGACCTTCAAGGTGCGCGAGACGGCCAAGGAGGTGGAACTGCACGGCGTGACGATCCCCAAGGGGTCGTTCGTGCAGTGCATGGTGGTATCGGCGAACCGGGACGAGGAGGTGTTCGAGAACCCGGACCAGTTCGACATCGACCGCAAGCTCAAGCCCTCCTTCGGTTTCGGGTTCGGCCCGCACATGTGCATCGGACAGTTCGTTGCCAAGGTGGAGCTCAATTGCGCGATCAACGCGATCCTCGATCTCTTTCCGAACCTGCGGCTGGACCCGGACAAGCCCGCACCGGTCATCGAAGGTGCCCAGCTGCGCGGCGCGTCCCACGTGCATGTGATCTGGGACTGAACCCGGGCACCGTTCCCGCCCGTCGCGCGCACGGGCGGCTTCCCGACCTCTTCCGGAATTCAACGATGAGAATCTTCCAGACCGTTCCTCAACGGGGCGATTTCGCCTATCAATGCCTGGTCGGACCGCAGAAAGTCAGCGGCGCCAAGCTCGCGGACCTGCGTGATCATTTTGGGCTCAAGCTCACCAAGCACATGCCCTTCGGCAGTGTGCGCGACGAAGAAGGGCACATCTATTCCTTCGTCCGTGCCGTAAATGCGCCTGGCAGCTCCCCCAATCCGACAAAGTTCATCTATCAGTCCACCCGGATTGACGAGCGCCACATTCGGGTCGACAAGGAAAGGATCCTGCCTCGCGCGATGACGATGTTCCCTAAACGCTGGCTGGAAGGAGATACCGCCTGCTGGTCCAGCCTGGACGGCGAACCCGGCGAGCCGTGGCTGATCACCGCGTCGGGTGAGCGCTTCAGCTGGAAGGAGGAGGGGCTTCTCGACATCGGCGGGCCGCTTATCGGCAACGGCATGCAGTGGTACCTGCCCGGCGAGGATTGGGGCACCTTCTACGTGTCGCAACTCTACGACGTGTCCGGCATCTGCGAGGGGCGTCCGGTGAAGGGCGTCATCGCGCTCGACCAGGCGTGGATGGCCGACGGCGGCGCCATTCACTTCCAGAAGGACCTCGTCGTAAACAACAAGATGCACGTCATCTGGTGGTCGTTCGCGACGATCTACAAGGACGGGACCTGGGATGCGGGCTCGTTTATGGTCGGTCACGAGAATCTGGGCTACGCGATCTTCCAGAACCACAAGGGCGAGATCTATTGCACGACGGATATCGAGGGCGAGGTGCGACACAAGGAGGGAAGTTATTTCGCCGAAACTGCCCGTATCGTGGTCGATGGCCGGGAGGAGTGGGAGTTCCTGCCTGATCCGAAAGGCGAAATGATGGACTTTGTCGGCGGATTCCCGATCACCGCGCAACAGGAAGGCCGCTGGAGGCGTGTGGGTGATACGCGCGAGCCGGATCGCTGGATGGCCTGGGGCGAATCGGACCGCCGCAACGGCAGCGCGCGCAATGTGCGCGGCAGCGAACTCTGACGCGCCCAATCAACACGAGACACGAAAAAGGAGCTCCCATGAGCATCGACGCGAAGGCCATCGAGCATTTCCTGCACACACAGCTTGCCCGATGGAACGCCTCCGACAAGGAAGGTTTTCTGGCTGCTTACCGCGAGGTCGCGCCCGGCGGTCTCTCAATCGAATACGTCGGCCGACCGCCCGCTGACGGGTGGCCGGTGCTTGAAGCGATGTGGACCGCGCAGAACGCCAAGATCGACATCGAGGAGGTCGCGATGATCATCAATGGCTGCGAGGCGGCCTGTCACAACCGCAACAGGGTGAAGGGGACCGATGTGACGATCGAAACCATCGAGCTC
This sequence comes from Thauera sp. K11, assembly GCF_002354895.1. Classification (NCBI taxonomy): domain Bacteria; kingdom Pseudomonadati; phylum Pseudomonadota; class Betaproteobacteria; order Rhodocyclales; family Zoogloeaceae; genus Thauera; species Thauera sinica. Next base: position 2,036,810 of record NZ_CP023439.1, on the reverse strand, counting down.
TATCGCTTCGACGAGGGCGGCAAGCTCCACGTGCGCTACTTCATTCGTCAGCCCTGAACGGGCAGTAACGGCGCGGTCGGGAAAAACCGCGATTGCGAACGTCCTCTCTACATCCTGAGGCAGGTGCGGCGTGTTCTGACACCCGGTCAGATCACGCCGTTCTTGTTTCGGAGGGGATTCAGTCGTATATTTGAACAAAAATGCAAAAACTGAACATATAACTACGAGAGGCTGTGCATCGGTGAGGCCGCTCGACCCCGCGATCGAGCGCTTCATGCAGGGTCGGGTGGCTCGTCGAAGTTCTGCAGCCTTGCCTGAGCGTTCTGACCGACGTCTCGCCGGGCAATCCGTTCATCCCAACCGAGGACCCACCATGGCGAGAATCCAGCCCATTCCCCTCGATGCGTTGCCTGCACCGCTTGCCGACGCAGTGGCGCGGGGGTGCGCCAACCGCATGTTGAGTTCCACCGTCCCGGTGCAGGTCTGGGCACATCGCCCCGAGCTTGCCCAAGCCTGGCTCGCGACCCTGGAAACGATGCACGTGAGTGGGGTGCTCGACGGCCGCCTCCGCGAGCTGGTGCGGCTCAGGATCGCCTCGATCACGACCTGCAAGGCGTGTCAGCTCGCGCGCAAGGACGACGCGGTGAGCGAGGAGGATATCGCCTGCCTGAGCGCGGACGATGCTCGTTTTTCGCCGCACGAGAAGGCGGCGCTGCGATACGCCGAGCTCTTTGCGGCCGACTACATGGCCATCGACGACGCGGTATTCGCCGAGCTCGGCCGCCATTTTTCCACCGCCCAGATCGTCGAACTGAACATGTTCTGCGCGCTGATGCTAGCGGGTGGGCGCATGACCTATGTGCAGCAGGCGTACGCGGAGTAGGGCGATGCACGAAGGCATCCTCGCCGGTATCCGCGTCGTCGAGATCGCATGCGGCATCCCCGGTCCGGCGGCCGGGTTGCTGCTCTCGGAGGCGGGTGCGGAAGTCATCCGCATCGAAGCGCCGGGCAGCGATGCGGAGCAGGGCACGGCCTTGTTCTCCGTTCTCAACAGGGGAAAGCGTCGGGTCGAGCTCGACCTGGATCGCGATGATGGGCGCGGGCGTCTGCGTGCCTTGCTGGCCGACGCCGACGTGTTGATCCACGACTTCATACCCCGCCGTGCGGCGGCGTTGGGGCTGGCGGACGACGTGCTTGCTGCAGCATGCCCGCAGCTTGTTGTCTCGGCAATCACCGGCTGGCCATCCCGGCATCCACTCGCCGAGGCCTTGCCGCGGGAATCGCTCGTGCTCGCGCGCTTGGGTCTGCTCGACGAGCAGCCTGGTCATCGGCCGGGCCCGATCTTCGTCCGCATGCCATTCGCGAGTTGGCTCGCCGCCTGGTTCTGCGTCATCGGGGTGATGGCGCGTCTGATCGCACGTCGACGCGACGGGCGCGGCGGGGCGGCTCACACCAGCCTCGCCCAGGCCGCGCTCGCACCGATGAGCATGCACTGGTCACGCGCCGAGACGCCGACACCGGTGTTCGCGAAAGGGCTCGACAAGACGACGCCTATTCCGCTGCACCGATGCTTCGACGGGCGCTGGATCCATGTGCACTACTCGCCGGACAAGGCGCCTTGGATGGCAGAGGCGCTCGCAGCGATGGGGCCCGAGGCGGTCGCGGCCGAGAACGCGAAATATCCACCCAGCCACGTTGCGCCAAACTTCGGCGCGAATAGGGCAATCATTGCCACGCGCCCTGCGCAGGAATGGGTCGAACACTTCTGGCAGCACGACGTGGCCGCACAGGTTGCGGCCCCTTTCGGTGAGATATACCGCGACGAACAGGCGCGTGCCAACGGATTTGTCGTGATGGTGGACGATCCCGTCCTCGGTCACGTGTTCGAACCCGGGCCGGCGTACACCACCGACCCTCCCCCGCGCCTGCGCGGCGGGTTGCTGCCGCTTGAATCGGACCCGGCTTGGAGCGTCCCGCGCGCGCAAGCATTCGACGGCGTGCCGAAGGGGCAGTCGGGGAGCGCACCCCTCACTGGCCTCAGGGTGCTCGACCTGGGCGCCTACCTTGCGGGGCCCTTCGCGACGCAGCTCCTCGCCGACCTCGGCGCCGAAGTCATCAAGGTGGAACCCCCCGGTGGCGATGCGATGCGCCGTCTGGAACGGATCTTCGCCGGCACGCAGCGTGGCAAGCTCGGTGCGACGCTCAAGCTCGGGGATCCGACCGCACAACCGGCACTCGCGGCGCTGGTGCGCTGGGCCGACGTGGTTCATCACAACGTCCGCCTGCCGGCCGCGCACAAGCTGGGTATCGACTACGAAACGCTGAAGGCGATCAATCCGGCGCTTGTGTATTGCCACATCAGCTCCTACGGTCCGCTGGGACCGCGCAAGGACTGGCCCGGGTTCGACCAGCTGATGCAGGCGGCCTGCGGCTGGGAAGTGGAATGCGGCGGCGAGGGGAGGCCGCCGATGTGGTTGCGCTTCGGCGTCGGGGACTACTTCGCCGCGCTGTCGTCAGTGTTCGCACTCCTGCTCGCGCATTTTCAGCGCCAGATAACGGGCGACGGACAGGCGGTGGCGGCATCGCTCCTCGGCGCGACGCTACTGACCGTGGGCGAGGCCGTGATGCGCGCCGACGGCAGTCTGTCCCCGATCGATCACCTCGACGCGGCGCAGACCGGCGTGTCGCCGGATCACCGTCTGTATCGCTGCGCGGACGGCTGGCTGGCTGTCGCCGCGCTGCGGCCGGAGGAAGCGCGGGCGCTCGCCGCCTTGGCCGGGAACGATCGCGAGGCCTGGTTTGCGGCGTTCAGCCGCGAGACGGCCTGCGAGTGTCTGACCGCGGCGGGGGTGCCTTGCGAGCCCGCGCTCGAAAACCCCGGTCTGAGCTTTCTCGACGACGACGGCTGCCGACGGGCGGGGCTGCACGCCGCCTATCCGCACGCGGTGTATGGGCACCTCGAACAGGTCGGCGCGTACTGGAACTTTTGCGACCTGCCCCTCGCCCTTGACCGGGCACCGCCGGCGCTGGGCGAGCACAGCCACAGGGTGTGGCGATCGGTCGGGCTCGACGAAGGGCAGATTCAAAGCATGGTCGCCGCGGCCGTGACCAATCCCTGACGCATGGACGAAGGAGAAACGAACACGTGAACGAACTGGACTTCAGCGGCAAGACGGTACTCGTGGTGGGAGGATCGAGCGGGATCGGCAACGGCATGGCGCAGGCCTTCCGTCGGCGCGGGGCGAGCGTCCACGTCTGGGGCACGCGACCGACCGCCGCCGATTATGCGGATTCGGCCGACTCGAACCTCGAGGGACTCGCGTATGCGCAAGTGGACGTGGCCGACGCCGATGCGGTGGCGTGCGCGCCGGTGCCGTTCGAGCGGCTCGACGTGCTGATCTGCTCGCAAGGCACGGTGCGCTACAACCGCGAGGAGTTCAAGGTGCCGGCCTTTCGGGAGGTCGTGAATGTGAACCTCGTGAGCCTCATGGCCTGTGGCGACAAGTTCCACGACATGCTCGCCGAGAGCCGCGGATCGATGATCATCGTGAGTTCGGCCGCGGCCTTCCATTCCACGGTCGGCACCCCGGCCTACAACGCTTCCAAGACGGGGGCCTACGGCCTTACCCGCACGCTGGGCGAAGCGTGGGCACGTGACGGCATCCGCGTGAACGGCATCGCCCCCGGGCTCGTCGCGACCAAGCTTACCCGCATCACGACGGATCACCCCAAGCGCCTTGAGGCGTCGCTCAAGAATATTCCCCTCGGCCGCCTCGGCACGCCGGAAGAGATGGCCGGTGCGGCGCTCTTCCTCGCTTCGCCGCTGGCGTCCTACATGCTCGGCCAGACCCTGCTGGTCGATGGTGGCCTGCTGCTCGCCTGATGGAGATCGAAGATGGCATGGGATTTTGAGACCGACCCGGAATTCCAGCAGGAACTCGACTGGATCGACCGCTTCGTGCGCGACGAGGTCGAGCCGCTCGAGCATGTCCTCGGCAGTCCCTGGAATATCCACGATCCGCGCTTCGAGGCGCTGGTCCGCCCGCTGCAGCGCGAGGTGAAGGCCAGGAATCTGTGGGCTTGCCACCTCGGACCGGAACTCGGCGGGTCGGGCTATGGCCAGGTCAAGCTGGCGCTGATGAACGAGATCCTCGGTCGCGCGCTGTTCGCGCCCATCGTGTTCGGTGCGCACGCGCCCGACTCGGGAAACTGCGAGATCCTCGCGCACTACGGCACGCCCGAACAGAAGGCGCGCTACCTCGAGCCGCTTCTCGACAACCGCATCGTGTCCTGTTTTGCGATGACCGAGCCGCAGGGGGGCGCCGATCCGAAAGTGTTCACGACGCGCGCCGAACAGGATGGCAATGATTGGCTGATTTCGGGGCAGAAGTGGTTCGCGTCGAACGCGCGCTATGCCGCGTTCTACATCGTCATGGCGATCACCGATCCGACCGTGTCGCCCTACAAAGGCATGAGCATGTTCATCGTGCCTGCCTGCACGCCGGGAATCGAGATCGTCCGTAACGTCGGCGTCCCTGACGATCCCGAGGCGACTCATGGCTACCTGAACTTCGACCGGGTGCGGGTGGCGGCGGAGAACATGCTCGGCGCGCCGGGCGAGGCCTTCGTCGTCGCGCAGGTGCGCCTCGGCGGGGGGCGCGTGCACCACGCGATGCGCGTCATCGGCCAGTCGCAGAAGGCGCTCGACGCGCTGTGCGAGCGGGCCTTGTCGCGCAGCACCCAGGGCTCGCTGCTCGCGGACAAGCAGATGGTGCAGGAGAGGATCGCCGATGCGTGGATCCAGCTCGAGCAGTTCCGCCTGCTGGTCATGCGCACTGCCTGGCGCATCGACAAGTACCAGGACTACATGAAGGTGCGCAAGGACATCGCCGCGGTGAAGGCGACGATGCCCAAGGTGCTGCACGACATCGCGTCGAGCGCATTGCAGGTGCATGGATCGATAGGGGTGTCGTCCGAGATGCCCTTCGTCGGCCTGATCGTGCGCGCCTACCAGATGGGGCTCGCAGACGGTCCGACCGAGGTGCACAAGGTCACCGTCGCCAAGCAGTTGCTGCGCGAGTACACCGGTTGTGAGGACCTGTTCCCGGACTATCACCGGCCGACGGCCGAGGCCGCTGCACGGGCGAAGTTCAGCGCGGTGCTGGGATGAGCGCTCACGGGGGGGCGGCGGAGGTCGATCTCGGACGACTCGCCGAATGGATGGATGCGCAGGGGCTGGGTAGTGGGGCGATCGACTCCGTTACGCCGCTCACCGGGGGCACGCAGAACGTCCTGCTGCGCCTTTTTGGGGACGGCGCCGAGTACGTCCTGCGCTGCCCGCCGCCGGGCGCAAAGCCCGAGATCCACGCGACCTTTCTCCGTGAGGCGCGGCTGCTCGGAGCACTTGCCGGCACGGCGGTACCACACCCGCGCCTGATTGCTGCCTGCAGGGATGCGTCGGTGCTCGGTGCGCCGTTCTACCTGATGGCTCCGGTGGATGGCTTTACCGCAACGCCCACGCCGCTCCGGGGGCTCTATGCCACTGATCCGACGTGGCGCCATGCGATGGGGCTGTCGATGGTCGATGCCTTGCTGCGCCTGGGCGAGGTCGCGCCCGATGCGGTCGGACTGGCGGACTTCGGGCGGCCGGAAGGGTTTCTTGAGCGGCAAGTGCCGCGCTGGCTCAAGCATCTCGAGCGCTGCGCGGAGCAGCCCGGTTGGCCGGGGCCGCAGGCGCTGCCTGGTGTGCGCGAGGTGGCCGACTGGCTCGAAGCGCACGTGCCGGCAGCCAACGTTCCGGGGCTGATGCACGGCGATTATCACTTCGGCAACGTGATGTTCCGGCATGACCGGCCGGCGCTTGCAGCGATCATCGACTGGGAGCTTGCGACGCTGGGGGATCCGCTGCTCGACCTCGGCTGGCTCGTCGCGACCTGGCCCGACCGCGACGGGCGGGGCGCCGGCACCATCCGTATCGCGCCCGCCGACGGTCTTCCCTCGACTGCCGAACTCATCGAACACTATCGCCAGCGCACCGCGCGCGACCTGTCGGCGATCGACTGGTACGTCGCGATGGCACGCTTCAAGCTCGGCATCATGCTCGAGGCGAGCCATGCGCGATCCTGCGCAGGCAAGGCACCGGCGGAAACCGGCGCGCAGCATCATGCGTCCGCGGTGCGCCTGCTCGAAGCGGCGATCGCGGGGATCGAGGTGCGGGCGTGAATGGGCGCGGTGTTTCCCCGACATCCATGCGTAGCGCCCTGGTGGCGCTGGTCGCATGCCAGGTCGGACTGCACGCCTGCGTGCAGGGGGCTCGCCTGGCCGCGCCGCTGAGCGTCCTTCGGCTGGGGCATTCCGAGTGGGCGGTGGGGCTCGTGATGACGATGTTCGCGCTCTTTCCCGCGATCTTCGCGATCCCGGCCGGACGGCTTGCTGATCGGCACGGCTACCATCTGCCGGTGCGCATTGCGGCCGGCCTGTCGCTCGCGGGTGCGCTGCTCGCAGCTTCGGTGCCCCATCTCATTGCCCTGTGTGCGGCCGCTGCGTTGTGCGGCGCGGGCTCGGGCTTCGGCATGATCGCGATTCAGCGCACGGCCAGCCGATTCGCGCGGGACGAGGCGGACCGGCTTCGCGTGTTCAGCTGGATCGCGCTTGCTCCGGCCGTGGCGGGACTCTTCGGGCCGATGATGGCCGGCGTGCTGATCGATCATCTCGGTTTTTCGGCGGCGTTCGCCGCGCTCGCGCTGCTTCCGTTCGCGACCCTGGTGATCGCCCAGGCGGTCCCGCATGAAAGCCGGGCGCCGGTCTCCGCATTGGACCGCAAGCAGCCGTCCGCGTGGGGCCTGCTCCGCCTGCCGTCGTTCCGGCGCCTGCTCCTCGTCAATTGGCTGGTGTCGGCCAGTTGGGATGTGCATGGCTTCGCGTTGCCGATTCTCGGGGTCGAACGCGGCTTCAGCGCATCGGCGCTGGGGGCGGTGCTGGCGGCCTATGCGGTGGCGTCGATGTCGGTGCGCGTCGTGATCCCGTTTGTGGCCGAACGCCTGCCGCGACGCCACTTGCTTGCGGGGGCGCTTTTCATCACGTGTCTGGTGTTCGTGCTGTATCCACTGCTCCAGAGTGCATGGGCCATGGCGTTGTGCGCCGCGACCCTCGGCCTTGCGCTGGGCGCGATCCAACCGACGATTCTCGCGACGCTGCATCAGGTCACGCCCCGCGAGCGGCACGGCGAGGCGCTGGCTTTCCGCTCGATGACGGTGCACACCTCGATGACCGCGATGCCCCTCCTTTTTGGCGCCATCGGGGCGAGTGCCGGCGCGGCCGTGCTGTTCTGGGTGATGGCCGCGGCGCTCGGTCTCGGGGGCCTGCAGGCCCGGCGGATCGACACAGACGACGGGGCTCCCGCGCGCCGCGAGGAACATCCACAACAGGAGGAGAGGACATGCAGCTGAGCGGAAAACGCCTTATCGTGACCGGCACCGCAGGGGGCATCGGTGCGAGTGCACTGCGCGGACTGGTGGCGGCCGGTGCGCGGCTGGCGGCGCTGGACGTGAATGACGAGGCCGGCCGCGCGGAAGTGGCGCGCGCCAATGCGGGAGCCTCGGGCGAGGCGAGGTATTTCCACTGCGACATTCGCGAGCGTGCCGAAGTCGATAGGATCGTCGCGCAGGCCGTCGCCTGGCTGGGCGGCCTCGACGGACTGGTGAACATCGCCGGCGTCGAGCGCGCGGCGCCGGCCGAAGCGATCGTCGAGGCTGACTGGGACCTCATATTCGACGTCAATGCGCGCGGCACCCTGAACACCAACCAGGCCGTCTTTCCGCATCTGCGGGAGAAGGGCGGTCGCATCCTCAACTTCGGCTCCGCGGCGGGGGTCATGGGGCTGCCCGGGTGTGCCCACTATTCGGCCGCCAAGGCGGCGGTCCTCGGCTGGACCCGAACGGTGGCGAAGGAGTGGGGGCGACACGGCATCAGCGTGAATGCCGCTGCGCCGGGCATGTGGACGCCCATGTACGACGCCCACCGCGCACGAATGGACGCGGATGCCCTGCGGGCGCACGACGCGATGATGGCCGGGTTGATCCCGCTCGGCGGCAAGCTCGGCGACCCCGATCGCGACATGACGCCTTTCGTGGTGTTCATGATGAGCGACGGGGCTCGCTTCATCACCGGCCAGACGCTGGCCGTCGACGGTGGACTCATGATTCCGTGATGCAGGAGCGAGACCCGTTGCACTAACGCGCGCCACGTCCGGATTTCCGCCCCAGGCAGGGCGGGAGTCCTCCGGCCTGTCCGGCCCCTCCTTGAACACTTGGCAGTACGCATTAAATGGAGCACTATGCACAAAAGTGTTCATAAACAGCACCGTCTTATCCGGCGTGAAGGAACCGTGTCGAGGCCATTGCACGTGGCCGGCACAGCGTGTTCGTTCACGACCGGTCGGTGCGCCAACGGAGGAAGACGAAATGAGCAGTGTCAAGGACGTTACGCTGGAGAGCGCGTTCGCCGGAGTGGCCGACAACTACCGCGGTGAGGATGTCGATCTGCATGCGATCTACCGCGAGATGCGGAAGAACTCGCCGATCATTGCCGAGAACTTCATGGGCAAGCTCGGGGTGCCGAACATCGCAGGGCTGGATCCGAACCGCCCGACCTACACGGTGTTCAAATACAAGGACGTGATGACCGTCCTGCGCGATGCCGCAAACTACACCAGCGGCTTCATCGCCGAAGGGCTGGGAGCCTTCTTCGACGGCCTGATCCTTACCGGCATGGACGGCGAGGCGCACAAGAAGGCACGCGGCCTGCTGCAGCCCATCTTCATGCCCGACGTGGTCAACACGTGGCGCGACAGCAAGATGGATCCGATCGTGCGCAACGAGTACCTGTTGCCGCTGGTGCCGAAGAAGAAGGCAGATCTGATGGACTTCGGCCTCCACTTCCCGATTCGACTGATCTACGCGCTGATCGGCTTTCCCGACGACGAACCCGAGAAGGTCGAACAGTACGCGGCGTGGGCGCTGGCGATCCTTGCCGGCCCGCAGGTGGACGCCGAAAAGGCCGCGATTGCGCGCAAGGCTGCAATGGAAGCCGCTCAGGCGCTCTACGACGCGGTGAAGGAAGCCGTCGTCGCCGTGCGCCAACGCGGCGCCGAAGGAAACGACCTCATCAGCCGCCTGATCCGTGCCGAATACGAAGGGCGCAAGCTCGATGACCACGAGATCACGACCTTCGTGCGTTCGCTGCTCCCGGCCGCCGGTGAGACCACGACGCGAACCTTCGGCTCGCTGATGGTGTTGCTGCTCGAGCGTCCGGACGTGCTCGACAGGGTCCGCAAGGATCGCAGTCTGGTCGGCAAGGCCATTGACGAGGCGATCCGGTTCGAGCCCGTGGCGACCTTCAAGGTGCGTCAGGCGGCACAGGACCTCGAACTCGGCGGCGTCCGGATCCCGAAGGGTGCCATGGTCCAGTGCATCGTTTCCTCCGCCAACCGCGACGAGGAAGCCTTCGAGAGCAGCGAAGAGTTCGACATCGATCGCAAGCTCAAGCCTTCATTCGGCTTCGGCTTCGGCCCTCACATGTGCATCGGGCAGTTCATCGCCAAGACCGAGCTCCAGGTGGCGCTGAACGCCATTCTCGATCTGTTCCCGAACATCCGCCTCGACCCGGATGAGCCGAAGCCGCGGATTACGGGCGCACAGCTTCGTGGCCCTCACTCCGTCCCGGTCATCTGGGATTGAGGTGGCGCGCGGACCGGCTGAGCCTCCGGCCGATCTGGAAATTTCGTTAAACATGAACACAAAGCAAAAAAGTGTTTAACAAAACGAATTTCTTGCTCTAAGATAGAGGCTCATAACCGGTTCGCGCCCACCGCGGACGCCACTCCAACAGGGGACACACACATGAAGCTCGAAGATCTCATCCTTGTCAGCGTCGATGACCATGCGATCGAACCGCGTGGCGCCTTCGACCGCCACATGCCCGCCAAGTACAAGGGCCGCCAGCCGCGCGTCGAAAACCGCAACGGCCGCGACATCTGGGTGTTCGAGGAGCAGGCAACGGGCTACATGGGACTGAATTCGGTGGTCGGGCGTCCGAAGGAGGAGTACGGCATGGAGCCGCTCTCCTACGAACAGATGCGCCGTGGTACCTGGGACATCAAGGCGCGGGTCGACGACATGAATGCGAACGGCGTGCTCGGCTCGCTGTGTTTCCCGACCTTCCCCGGTTTCGCCGGCCAGCGCTTCCAGGTCATGCCGGACAAAAACGTCAGCCTTGCAGCCATCCAGGCCTACAACGACTGGCACCTGCATGACTGGTGCAACGCTGCTCCGGGTCGCTTCATCCCCTTGATGATGGTGCCATGGTGGGACATGCAGGCCGCCGCGGCCGAGGTGAAGCGCATGGCCGATCAGGGTGTGCATGCCATCACGCTGTCCGACAACCCGACCGTGCATGGCTACCCGTCGATCCACAACCCGCACTGGGATCCCCTGTGGAAGGCGTGCGAAGAGAACAATGTCGTGATCTGCTGCCACATCGGCACCGGGGTGAAGGCGGCTCACGCCTCGGATGAATCGCCGATCGACGCCTGGATCACGTCGATGCCGATCTCGATCTCCAACTCGGCGGCGGACTGGATCTGGGCACCCATGTGGAAGAAGTACCCCAAGCTGCGCATGGCCCTGTCGGAAGGCGGCATCGGCTGGATCCCGTATCTGCTCGAGCGCGCCGACTTCACGCACAACCACCACCACGCCTGGACGAACTCGAACTTCGGCGGCAAGAAGCCCAGCGACATCTTCAACGAGCACTTCATCACCTGCTTCATCGAGGATGCGTTCGGGCTCAGGAACCTCGACTCGATCAACGTCGACATGGTCACGTGGGAGTGCGACTACCCGCACTCGGACTGCACCTGGCCGAACTCCGCGGACGTGTTCTGGCAGCAGGCGAAGAACCTGCCCGACGAGATCATCAACAAGATCAGCCACCTCAACGCGATGCGCGAATTCTCTTACGACCCGTTCGCCATCCTGGGGCGCGAGAACTGCACCGTCGGTGCGCTGCGCGCGCAGGCGACGCATGTCAGCATCGAGCCGGCGCTGGGCCTCGGCGGCGCAGCTCCGCAACGCGATCCCAGCAAGCCGGTGACCTCGGGCGATATCAACAAGATGTTCGCCTCGGCGGACGCGCAGACCGCGCTCTGAGTCCGGCTGCAGTGCGGTTGGCGGGCACGCGGGGCGTGTCCGCCGGCCGACGGTCGTCCGTGCCGTTCGCGGGCGACGTGACCCGGGTCATCCACGCCGTTGCTCAAGCCGACGGCCCACTATCGAACGCGCCATGTCCATAGACCAGTTCAAGTACAGTCGCATTCCACCGGAGGCCGAAGCACTTCGTGCGGAAGTGCGTGCCTTCCTCGCCGAAGCCCTGAAGGACTACCCGGCGGTCCGCCGGGCGGATTCCTGGATGGGGTTCGACGCCGAATTCAGCCGTCGCCTGGGAGCGAAGGGCTGGGTCGGCATGGCTCTGCCCAAGCGCTATGGTGGCGGCGAGGCGAGTCCCTTCGCGCGCTACGTCGTGATCGAGGAGTTGCTCGCCGCCGGCGCGCCGGTGTCCGCGCACTGGTTCGCCGATCGCCAGAGCGGCCCGCAGATCCTGCACTACGGCACCGATGCGCAGAAAGAACGCCACCTGCCGGCGATCTGCCGCGGAGAACAGTTTTTCTGCATCGGCATGAGCGAGCCCAATTCGGGCTCCGACCTCGCTTCGATCAAGACGCGCGCACGCCGTGAAGGGGACAAGTGGGTGGTGAATGGGCAGAAGGTGTGGACCACCAACGCCCACCGCTCGCACTACATGATCGCGTTGGTACGCACCGGCGAGAACAGCAAGCGCCAGGAAGGACTCTCGCAGTTCATCATCGACCTCAGTCTGCCGGGCATCACCATCCGGCCGATCAAGGACCTGACGGGCGCCGAGCATTTCAACGAGGTCTTCTTCGACGAACTCGTACTCGATGCCGACGCCATCATCGGTACCGAAGGGCAGGGCTGGGGGCAGGTCACCGCCGAACTCGCCTTCGAACGCAGCGGTCCCGAGCGCTTCCTCAGCTCGATCGCGCTGCTCCACACGCTCATCGACGCGGTGGGCCGTAGTCCTGATGCCCTGCAGGCCAAGGAGATCGGCCGCTTCGCCGCGCGACTGGTGACGCTGCGCAACATGTCGTTGGCGGTGACGGCCCAACTCGCGGCGGGCAACAACCCGGCGTGGGAGGCCTCGGTCGTGAAGGATCTCGGTGCGGTTTTCGAGCAAGAGATTCCGGAAGTCGCGCAGCTGTTGTGCGAGCTTCCGCCAACCGTTCAGGGCGGCAGCGACCACGCCCAGGTGCTGGCCTATCTGACCCAGATGGCGCCATCGTTTTCACTGCGCGGCGGCACGCGGGAGATTCTCCGCGGCATCATCGCGCGCGGATTGGGGCTGCGTTGATCATGAGAGACCTATTCGATTCCTCTGTCGAGCGCCTGTTCTCGGACCTCGTCACCGCCGACGCGGTGTTGGCTTGCGAGGGCGGCGAATGGCCGACGGAGCTGTGGACGGCTGTCGAAGCATCCGGATTCACGCTGGCACTGGTGCCGGAGTCGCTCGGCGGTGCAGGTGCCACGTGGGCGGATGTATGTGGTGTGCTGCGTCTGGCCGGCCGCTTCAACCTCCCGCTGCCGCTGCCCGAAGCGATGCTCGCCAATTGGTTGCTGGGTGCGAGCGGACTGGCCGCCGTGTCGGGAACGCTGAGTGTTGCCGCGCGCGGCACACTGCGCCTGGAAAACGGCCGTGTGACCGGGGCCGCTGTCGATGTGCCATGGGGGCGCCACGTCCGCCACGTGGTGGCCGTCGCAGCGGGCGCGGCGCCGGCGGTGGTGCTCCTGCCGACCGAGGCGGCGACGGTGGTGCGTACCGTGAATACGGCCGCCGAACCGCGCGACACGCTCAAATTCGAAGCGGTGGTGCCGCTCGCAAGCGCGGCTTTGCCGACGGCACTGTCGGCCGACGTGCTCAAGCTTGGCGGTGCAATGATGCGTGCCGCGCAGATTGCGGGCGCGCTCGAAACCGTGTTGGCGATGGCCACCACGTATGCCGGTGAGCGCGTGCAGTTCGGCAAGCCGATCGGCAGTTTCCAGGCGATCCAGCACCAGATTGCAGTCCTCGCCGAACATGCGGCGGCCTCCGTGATGTCCGCCGAAGCGGCCTTCGCCGAGTCGGACGATCGGCTCGCACGCCTGCCGGTGATGGCGGCCAAGATCTGCGCCTCCGAGGCCGCGGGGATCGGGGCGGGTGTCGCCCACGCCGTGCATGGCGCGATCGGCTTCACCCACGAACACGCCCTGCACCTGACGACCCGCAGGCTGTGGTCGTGGCGCAGCGAGTTCGGCTCGCTCACCGACTGGTCGCAGCAGCTCGGTCGCGCGCTCTGCGGCGCCGGCTCCCAGGCATTGTGGCCATCGGTTACCGCCGGCGTGCTCGCCGCATACGAGGAGACTGCAGCATGAAACCCTTTCTGATCCTCGAACGCGAGGACGCCATCCTCACCGTCCGCATGGATAGCCCGGAGACGCGCAACGCGCTCTCCGACCCGTCACAGATGCAGGAGTTCGTCGACCTGTGCGCCAACGTCCGTACGGACCGCTCGATCAAGGTCATCGTACTCACCGGCAACGGACCGGCTTTCTGTGCCGGCGGCAACGTCAAGGACATGCGCGAACGCGGCGGCATCTTCGCGGGGTCGCCCTATGAGGTGCGCGAGACCTACCGCAATGGCATCCAGCGCATCCCGCTGTGCCTTTACGACCTGGACGTGCCCGTCATCGCGGCGATGAACGGACCGGCGATCGGCGCTGGCCTGGATTTGGCGTGCATGTGCGATGTGCGCATCGCCGCCGACACCGCGAAGTTTGCGGAAAGCTTCGTGAAGCTCGGCATCGTGCCGGGTGATGGCGGTGCGTGGCTGCTGCCGCGCATCGTCGGTATGCCCAGGGCCAGCCTGATGGCGCTCACCGGCGACATGATCGGCGCCCAGACCGCGCTCGCGTGGGGCCTCGTGACCGAGGTGGTACCTGCTGCCGAACTCGAGACCGCGGCGCTGGGCATTGCCCGGCGCATGGCGGCTAATCCGGCCCACGGCCTGCGCCTTACCAAGCGCCTGTTGCGGGAAGGCCAGCACATGCGTCTCGATTCGCTGCTGGAGATGTCGGCGGCCTACCAGGCGCTTGCCCATCACACCGAAGATCACATGGAAGCGGTCGCAGCCTTCGTCGAGAAGCGCGAACCGAAATTCACCGGCCGCTGAGCCGGGAAACTGCACGAGAACAGGCGGAGGAACAAGGATGCGGACCGTATTCCGTGAAGATCATGAAATGTTCCGCGAGATGGCGCGGCGCTTCATCGAGAACGAGATCGTCCCCCACCTGCACGAGTGGGAGGCGGTCGGGATCGTGCCGAAGTCGGTCTGGCGCAAGGCGGGCGAGGTCGGCCTGCTGTGCTCGACGGTGCCGGAGGAATACGGCGGTGCGGGTGGCGATTTCGGCCACTCGGCGGTGATGATCGAGGAGCTGGCGCGGGTCAATGCGACCGCGATCGGCTTCACGACCCACTCCGAGATCGTCGCCCCTTACATCGTTGCCTACGGCAGCGAGGCGCAGAAGAAGAAGTGGCTGCCGCGGATGGTTGCGGGCGAGATCATCGGCGTCATCGCGATGAGCGAGCCCGGCATCGGTTCCGACCTGCGCTCGATGCGCACCAGCGCACGGCGCGATGGCGACGAATACGTCATCAACGGCCAGAAGACCTTCATCACCAACGGTGGCAACGCGGACCTGATGGTCACCGCGACCAAGCTCGACCCCAATGCGAAGGAGCTCACGCTGATCTGCGTCGAGGCCGATCGCCCCGGATTCTCCAAAGGCCGGCTGCTTGAAAAGATCGGACTGAAGGGCCAGGACACCTCGGAACTCTTCTTCGACGACGTCCGTGTCCCGGTCGAGAATCGCCTCGGCGACGAGAACAAGGGCTTCGGCTATCTCACGCACCAGCTCGCGTGGGAACGCACCATCATCGGCATTCGCGCTGCCGCCTCCATCGAGGCGCTGATCGACGACACGCTCGAGTACGTGCGCGAGCGCAAGGTGTTCGGCAAGACGGTCTTCGATTTCCAGAACACCAAGTTCAAGCTCGCCGAATGCAAGGCGCAGGCAACCATGCTGCGCGTGTTTGTGGACGACTGCCTGGGCAAGGCCATGCGCGGCGAACTCTCGCCCGAGGTCGGCGCGATGTGCAAGCTGGTCGGTTCCGAGATGCAGGGCAAGGTGCTCGACGAACTTCTGCAGCTGCACGGCGGCTACGGCTTCATGAGCGAGTACAAGATCAGCCGTGCTTGGGTCGATGCACGCGTCGCGCGTATCTACGGTGGCACGTCCGAGATCATGAAGGAAATCATCGCCCGCTCGCTCTGAGCAGACCAGACCGCGCGGGCGTGACGCAGATTATGTCTTCTCCTCCGACGGTGCGCGGTGCGCTGCCGGTTTACGGGACCTCGGCAACACGGTCCCGCTCTTTCTTCTGTGGGGACGCCCTGCGTCACGGGCGCCCCCGCACGCCGCAGGACAAACGGGAGAACGCAGCATGAAAGAAGGGCAAACCGACGACGCCGGTGACGCGGACCTGCGCGGTGGCGTATCGCGCGAGGCGGCGGAAGACGCCGTACGCACCCTTATCCGCTGGGCCGGCGACGAACCGGGCCGCGAGGGGCTCGTCGATACGCCCTCGCGCGTCGTGCGCGCCTACGAAGAATTCTTCGCCGGCTATTCGCAGGACCCGGCCGAAATCCTGGCTCGCACCTTCTCCGAGGTCGAGGGCTACGACGAGATGATCGTCATGAACGACATCCGCTTCGAAAGCCACTGCGAGCACCACATGGCGCCGATCATCGGCAAGGCGCACATCGGTTACCTCCCGAACCACCGCGTGGTCGGCATCTCCAAGCTCGCGCGGCTGGTCGAGATCTACGCAAAACGCCTGCAGATCCAGGAAAAAATGACGGTGCAGATCGCCGACACGCTGCACTCCGTGCTGCAACCCAAGGGCGTCGCGGTTGTCATCGAGGCGTCCCACCAGTGCATGACCACGCGCGGGGTGCACAAGCCCGGCGCAGGCCTCGTCACCAGCCGGATGGTCGGCGCGTTTCGCGAAGACGCCTCGACGCGCCGCGAATTCCTCGCGATGATCGGCATGGGCGGCCCGCGCGGCCTGCCGAATACCTGAACGGAGACCGGAAATGAGCGAGCAGGCGACCCCCTGGAGCGACGAATTCCTCCTCGGCTATGGGCCGATGGACGACATCCACCACGAGTTCGTCGAGCTCGTGCACGCCATGCAGGTCGTCGGAGACGAAGTCTTCCCGGCGCTGCTCGACCGTTTCGCCGCCCACGCCGAGCACCACTTCGCGGAGGAAGCCGCCTGGATGTCCGCGGGAAACTTCCCGGCGCGGGACTGCCACATCGAGGAACACGAGAAGGTCATGGCGTCGGTGCGCGAAGTGCAGCAGATGGTCGCGGCGGGCAACATCGAGGTCGGGCGCCGCCTCGCGGTCGCGCTCGAGGAGTGGTTCCCGGGCCATGCGACCTACATGGATTCGGCGCTGGCGCAATGGATGGTCAAGCGCAGTACGGGGGGCGTGCCGCTGGTCCTGAAGCGCGCGGTGACGACCTGAAAGTCGGCTAGGTAGGCGCGCTGCGGTGGCTATGGCAGAGCCGGGTTAGGTCGGTGACGTCGGCTGCGGTATCCAAAGTGCACTTTGTGCGACCATTCATCACTCAGTTGTGATGTTCCCTGCGCACTGACCGTCGTTCGGCCTGAGCCGTCATTGGAATTTCGACGTACACGGGGGGCAGCAATGTGTCAGCAAACTGCCGCTCAGGGCCGACTTACTTACTCTGCAGGGCAGTTTCTTGGTATGACACGCACCGCGCTAAGGGTTCGCTTTTAGACGGGTGGTCACCCTTGAGTTCTGCCACCCCGAGCGTCAGCAACGGCCGAGTACTTGTCGTCCGACCGTCGCCGCTAGACCATCCCGTCTGACGTGCCCGTAACGACCGCCGCGCCGCTCAGCTCCCGCAAGCCTGTATCAGGAACTGCCTGAACGCGTCGGCGGATCGTTCCAGCGTGCCGTCGTGCCGCCAGATCAGCCCGACTTCCATGTCGGGTACCACATCGAGAATGGGGCGGGCCTCGATCTTCTTGCCTTCCAGCGACCACGGCCGATACACCATGTCGGACAGGATGGTGACGCCGAAGCCGTGCGCGACGAGCCCGCGCAGCGCTTCGACCGAGCCGGTGCGAAACGCGATGTCGGGCTGAATGCCCTTGGCTGCCCAATAACGCTGCGTCGACAGTTCGCCTTCGTCAACGGTGACCTGGATGTAGGGATAGGCAGCGACGTCGGCGAGGGCCGCGTTGTCTTTTTGCAGGAGCGGGTGGGCGGCCGAAGTCCATAGCTGGCGGCGGGAGCGCAGCAGCACGTGGTGGCCGAAGCGTTCGCGCTCGACGACGTTGGACAGGATCACCACGCCCAACTCGATATCGCCGGCCGCGACGCCGGCTTCGATGGCTTCGCGGTTCATGTCGTGGAGGTCGAGTTCGACGTCCGGATAGTTCGCGCGAAAGCGGGCGAGCAGCGGGGGCAGGAAATAGCCGAGCACGGTGTACGAAGCACCGATGCGGATCGCGCCTTTCAGGTGGTGGGCCTGGAAGCGCGGTTCGCGCAGAGCGTCTTCGAGCGCGTCGAGGATGTCGCGCGTGCGTCGATAGAAGCTGTGCCCCTCGGCGGTGAGGCCCACGCCGTGGGGTTTGCGGTCGAACAGGCGCACCCCCAGCGATTCTTCCAGGAGCAGCACCGCATTGGTGATGGCCGATTGCGAAACGTGGGCGCGCGTGGCGGCCATCGAGAACTGGCCGGTCTCCGCGGCGGCGATGAAGTAGCGCAGCTGGCGCAGGGTGACATTGTTGTCGACCGGCATCCGTTTTCCTAATACCAGAACTCAGTATTGGTGATTTTACGATACATAGACAGATTCGTACTATGTGTCGATATAAATAGAGAGTCTGGAGGGGATGATGAACTCACCGCTGTCTGCCGAGGCGAGGGATGCACTGCTTTCGGTCACGCTGGAGGACAAGTACACCCAGGAGTCCGGACGCATCTACCTGAGCGGTACTCAGGCCTTGGCGCGCCTGCCCATGCTGCAGAAGGAGCGCGACCGGCGCGCGGGGCTGAACACCGGCGGCTACATTTCGGGCTATCGCGGCTCGCCGCTGGGCGGGCTGGACATGGCGCTGTGGAAGGCGAAAAAGCATCTTGCCTCCCACGACGTAGTCTTTCAGCCCGGCCTCAACGAAGACCTCGCTGCGACCGCCGTGTGGGGCACGCAGCAGGTGAATCTTTACCCCAACGCCCAGCGCGACGGGGTATTCGGCATGTGGTATGGCAAGGGGCCGGGCGTGGACCGCTCGGCCGACGTGCTGAAGCACGCGAACGCCGCAGGGACCTCGCCCCATGGCGGCGTGCTGATGCTCGCCGGCGACGACCATGCGGCGAAGTCGTCGTCGGTCGCGCATCAGTCGGAACACCTGCTGATCGCCTGTGGCATTCCGGTGCTGTACCCGGCGAACGTGCAGGAGTATCTCGACTTCGGCCTGCATGGCTGGGCGATGAGCCGCTACTCCGGGTTGTGGGTGTCGATGAAGTGCGTCACCGATGTCGTCGAGTCGTCCGCATCGGTCGAGATCGATCCGGACCGCCTGCAGATCGTCATTCCGGATAGCTTCGCAATGCCTGAAGGCGGGCTCAATATCCGCTGGCCGGATACGCCGCTCGCGCAGGAAGCGCGCATGCTCGATTACAAGTGGTATGCGGCGCTCGAATACGTCCGCGCGAACAAGCTCAACCGTATCGTGATCGATTCGCCCGACGCGCGCTTCGGGATCATGGCGGCAGGCAAAGCCTATCTCGACGTGCGTCAGGCGCTGACGGACCTGGGTTTGGACGACGATGCCTGTCGACGGATCGGCATCCGCCTCTTCAAGGTGGGCTGCGTGTGGCCGCTCGACGCCCACAATGCGCGCGCGTTTGCGACCGGACTGGAAGAAATCCTGGTGGTCGAGGAGAAGCGCCAGATTCTCGAGTACGCCCTCAAGGAGGAACTGTACAACTGGCGCGACGACGTCCGCCCGCGCGTCTACGGCAAATTCGACGAGCGCGACAACTCGGGGGGCGAGTGGTCGGTGCCGCGTGGGCAATGGCTGCTTCCGGCGCGCTACGAGCTGTCGCCGGCGATCATCGCGAAGGCCATCGCCGCGCGACTGGAGCGCGTGGGGCTGCCCGAAGACCTTCGCGCCCGCGTGTTCGCGCGCATCGATGTCATCGAGGCGAAGGAGCGCGAAGCGGCGCGGCCTCGCGTGACCGTCGAGCGCAAGCCCTGGTTCTGTTCGGGCTGTCCGCACAACACGTCCACCCGCGTGCCGGAAGGCTCGCGCGCGCTCGCCGGCATCGGTTGTCACTACATGGCGATGTGGATGGACCGGCGCACCGAGACTTTCACGCAGATGGGCGGGGAGGGCGTGAGCTGGCTCGGCCAGATGCACTTCTCGGGCGACAAGCACGTCTTCGTGAACCTCGGTGACGGCACCTATTTCCATTCGGGCCTGCTCGCCATCCGCGCGGCGATCGCCGCCAAGGCGACCCTCACTTACAAGATCCTCTACAACGACGCGGTCGCGATGACGGGGGGGCAGCCGGTCGACGGGGTGCTGACGGTGCCGCAGATCGCGCAGCAGGTGAGCGCCGAAGGTGCTAGCCGGGTCCTGATCGTGAGCGACGAGCCGGAGAAGTACGCGATGCGCGCCGGTCTGCCGGATGCGGTGACGGTGCACCATCGGGATGAGCTTGACGCGTTGCAGCTCGAGCTGCGCGAGAGTTCGGGGGTGTCGGTCCTGATCTACGATCAGACCTGCGCCACCGAGAAGCGCCGCCGCCGCAAGCGCGGCGATTACCCTGATCCGGCCCGCCGCGCATTCATCAACCCGGCAGTCTGCGAGGGTTGTGGCGACTGCTCCGTGGCCTCCAACTGCCTGTCGGTGGAGCCACTGGAAACGCCGCTAGGCACCAAGCGCAAGATCAATCAGAGCGGCTGCAATAAGGACTTCTCCTGCCTGAAGGGTTTTTGCCCGAGCTTCGTGACCGCCGAGGGCGCGCAATTGCGCAAGCCCGCAGCGCGCGAGTCGGCGCCGGTGACTGCCTCGGAAGCGCTGCCTGAACCCGCACTGCCCGGGCTGGACAAACCCTGCGGTATCGTCGTGACGGGGGTCGGCGGAACGGGGGTCGTGACGATCGGTGCGCTGTTGGGCATGGCGGCTCATCTGGAACACAAGGGCGTCACCGTGCTCGACATGACCGGGCTCGCGCAGAAGGGCGGGGCGGTGTTGAGCCACGTGCAGATCGCGGCGACCCCGGCGGCCATTCACGCCACCCGGATCGCTACCGGCGAGGCCGACGTGCTGATCGGCTGCGACGAGATCGTCTCGGCTTCGGCCGAAGCGCTCTCCAAGGTTCGTCAGGGACGCACGCGAGCGGTGGTCAATAGCGCGCAGACCCCGGCGGCGGAGTTCCTGTCGAATCCCGACTGGAAGTTTCCGGGGGCGGCGGCCGAGGGCGACATCCGCGCCAGTGTGGGCGATGCCTGTGAATTCATCGACGCGAACGCGCTTGCACTGCGGCTGCTCGGCGACACGATCTACGCCAATCCGCTCGTGCTGGGGTTCGCGTGGCAGAAAGGCTGGATTCCGGTCGGCAAGGCGGCATTGCTGCGCGCGATCGAGCTGAATGGCGTCTCGGTCGAAAAGAACCAGCAGGCGTTCGAGTGGGGACGGCTTGCGGCACACGACGCGGGAAAACTGCCGGTGGCCGACGCTTCGGGGCGGGGTGAGGCGGTGGTGCTGGCTATGCCGGAGTCGCTGGACCGGCTGATCGAACGCCGCGTCAGGCTGCTCAGCGATTATCAGAATGGTGTCTATGGCGAGCGTTACCGAAAGGCCGTGGCGCGGGTGCAAGAGGCCGAGCGAGCGGTGGTTGGACAAGGCCGACTCGCCCTGACCGAGGCTGTCGCGCGCAACCTCGCGAAGCTCATGGCGTACAAGGACGAGTACGAGGTGGCGCGGTTGCACAGCGCGCCCGAATTCCTCGCCCAGTTGCGCGAACAGTTCGAGGGCGAGCCCGGCCGGGATTACCGGCTCAACTTCCACCTCGCGCCACCCCTGTTCGCGAAGCGTGGCGTTGACGGCCTGCCCCAGAAGCGCGCCTACGGTCCGTGGATGATGCGTACCTTCCGCCTGCTCTCCCGCTTCAAGGGCCTGCGTGGCACCGCCCTGGATCCCTTTGGCAGGAGCGCGGAGCGGCGCCAGGAGCGCGAACTGGTGAAGGACTATTTCGTCTTCATCGACCGCATCTGCGACGGCCTGTCGCGAGACCGGCTGGATGTCGCGATCGAGCTTGCGCGCATCCCGGAACAGATTCGTGGCTATGGCCACGTCAAGGAACGCAGCATGGCCGGCGCGACCAAGCGTCGCGAAGAGCTGCAGGCCCGGTTCGAGGCTGGCCGGTCGGAACGGGCAGCCTGAAGTGCGCCGGACAACAACATCGAGGCGCTCGCGCCCTTGATGGTCGTACGGCGCGAATCAACCAGCAATCGACAACAAGGAGACTCATGAAGATCCTGGTACCCATCAAGCGCGTGCTTGACTACAACGTGAAGGCCCGCGTGAAAGCGGACGGTTCGGGCATGGACCTCGCCAACGTGAAGATGGCCATGAACCCCTTCGACGAGATCGCGGTGGAAGAGGCTGTGCGGCTGAAGGAAGCCGGCATCGCGACCGAAGTGGTGGCGGTGAGCTGCGGCGCGGCGGTGTGCTCCGAAACCCTGCGTGCGGCGATGGCAATCGGGGCCGACCGCGGCATCCTCGTCGATTGTGGTGAACTGAACGACGCCGAGCTGCAGCCGCTCGCCGTCGCCAAACTCCTGAAGGCCCTGTGCGACACGGAAGCCCCGCAGCTGGTGATCTGCGGCAAGCAGGCGATCGACGACGACGCGAACCAGACCGGCCAGATGCTCGCAGCCCTGATGGGCTGGCCGCAGGCCACCTTTGCATCGAAGCTGTCAGTGGACGGGAACCTTGCCACGGTCACGCGCGAGATCGACGGCGGCCTCGAAACCCTCGAGATGACGCTGCCCGCGGTCGTCACCACGGATTTGCGCCTCAACGAGCCGCGCTACGCGACGCTGCCCAACATCATGAAGGCGAAAAAGAAGCCGCTCGAGACCGTGAAGCCCACGGATCTGCGAGTCGATGTGGCTCCGCGTCTGGCGATCCTGAAAGTGGCCGAGCCGTCCAGGCGCAGTGCCGGCGTGCTGGTTCCGGATGTCGCGACGCTGGTCGATAAACTGAAGAACGAAGCAAAGGTGATCTGATGGCCGTCCTCGTCATTGCGGAACACGACAACCAGTCGATCAAGACCGCGACTCTCAACGCCGTGACCGCCGCGCAGGCGGTCGGAGCGGACATCCACGTCCTGGTCGCGGGCAGCGGCTGCTCCACCGCCGCCCAAGCCGCCGCCGCCATCAGCGCCGTCGCGAAGGTGTTGGTATGCGACGCGGCCCAGTACGAAGCACAGACCGCCGAGAACGTTGCCGAGCTCGTGCGTGCGCTCGCCGCCGACTACAGTCACGTCTTCGCCGCGGCAACCAGCGCCGGGAAGAACATGCTGCCGCGCGTCGCCGCACTGCTCGACGTCGCGCAGATCTCCGACATTGTCGCGGTCGAATCGGCCGACACCTTCGTGCGACCGATCTACGCCGGCAATGCGCTAGCGACCGTCAAGAGCACCGACCGCGTGAAGGTCGTGACCGTGCGCACCGCTGCGTTCGACGCCGCGCCGCTCGGCGGCTCCGCGCCGATCGAGGTCGTGCCCGCCGCGAAGGACCTGGGCCTGACCCGTGTCGTCGGCCGCGAACTCACGAAGAGTGAGCGCCCCGAACTCGGTGCCGCCAAGATCATCGTCTCCGGTGGCCGGGGGCTGGGTAACGGCGAGAACTACCGCACCCTGCTCGAGCCGCTGGCGGACAAGCTAGGCGCCGCGCTCGGAGCGAGCCGCGCCGCGGTCGACGCGGGCTTTGTCCCCAACGACTTCCAGGTCGGCCAGACCGGCAAGATCGTCGCGCCCCAGGTCTACATCGCGATCGGCATCTCCGGCGCTATCCAGCATCTGGCGGGCATGAAGGATTCCCGGCTGATCGTCGCGATCAACAAGGACCCCGAGGCGCCGATCTTTCAGGTTGCGGACTACGGGCTTGTAGCGGATCTGTTCGCCGCAGTTCCCGAACTGACAGCGAGCCTTTGATCTGCAGGTCATGCCGATTCGCTGGCCGTGATGCCAACCCGTTCCCGTTGGATTCTTCGGTGGCAGCTATTCCTCTCCCGCTGCAATCCCTGCCGAAGATCCCTTCGCCCATCGGTCGCAAACCGGTGGGTTTTTTTTGGTTGGGTATACGGATTTAATGGTTGATGGGGCACCTTCACCCCATCAATCTGATACCACCCTCAGATGGTTGATAGATCGACTCCGTAGTTGAGTTCCTCTGCGAAGTCCGGCAGTCCGTAACCGATGGTTTTCTTGTAGAAAGGAGAGACCTTCGCAGTCGGTGCCTTCTTCTTGTGCTTCGTGGTGTAGAGCATTCGTGCCCGCATCACCTCGAAGGAGTAACCGCGCCCTTCACGGTTCTTGTCCTTGGCCAGTCGGTTGATGGACTCCGTGTAAGCGTTGGTGACGGGCATGTCCGTCTCGAAGTAGGTCATGGTCTCTTCGCGCCAGTTTCCCACTGCCCTGACCAGATCGCTCCAGACTTCCTTTTGGCCCTTCGGGATGGTGGCTATCCACTCGTCCAGGGCGGCTTCTGCCTGGAGCCGTGTGGTGGCGTCCCAGATGCCGTAGAAGCGCTCCTTGTGCTCGTAGGCGGCCAGCAGTTGCGGGAACGCGCCTGTCCAGGTCTCCATGATGAGGCGCTCCCGGTCTGAGACTTCGTGAGCGCGTTTCAGCAGGATTTTCCGGTCTCCCTTGAGAGTCCGGCTCTGGGACGGTTTCAGCTCCTTTCTGAGGCCCTTGCGCACTCTCTCTAGGGCATCGTTGGCCATGCGCACCACATGGAACTTATCGACCACGATACGGGCCTGGGGCAGCACAGCCTTGACCGCTGCCCGGTAGGGGTTCCACATGTCCATGCTGACGATCTCGACCTTCTGCCGGTCTTTCAGCTTCATCAGGTAGTTGGTCACCACGTCCTGGCGGCGGGTGGCCAGCAGGTCGAGCAGGGTTCGCTCCTCAATGTTGGTCAGAATGCAGCGGTAGCGCTTGTTCAGGTATAGCTCGTCAATGCCCAGGATGCGGGGCGTCTCGAAGCGGTGCCAGCGCCCCAGGAACTCGGCGCGGGCGTTGAAGATGTCGCGCACCGTCTTCTCGTCCAGGCCGGTCTGTGCCGCCACAAAGGTGTAGGGGTGGTTGAAGGATTCCTTCTCCACGTACTCATGCAGCCGCAGTGTCATACGGAATCCGTCTGTCAAGGGGAACCCAATTTTCCCCACTCATGGGAATCGAAAATTCCCCACCCGGTTCAGGCCTCGGCCTCTTGTGGACGGACGAGGCCGGCTTTCAACTTCTCTTTCAACCGGTACGAGTTGCCACGAATGTTCAGCGTGACGGCGTGATGCAGTAGCCGGTCGAGGATGGCGGTGGCGATGACGCGGTCGCCGAACACCTCGCCCCAGGCGCCGAAGCTCTGGTTGCTGGTCAGGATCATCGGTCCTCGCTCGTAGCGGCGGCTGATCAACTGGAAGAACAGGTTTGCGCCCTGACGCTCGATCGGCAGGTAGCCGATCTCGTCGATGATCAGCAGACGTGGCGTGGTGTAGATCTTGAGCTTCTCGTCGAGCCGCCCCTCGGCATGGGCCTTGGTCAGCGCCGCGATCAGGTTGGCAGCGGTGGTGAAGAGCACGCGGTAGCCGGCCTCGATCGCCTTGAGGCCGAGTGCGACGGCCAGATGCGTCTTGCCCACGCCCGGCGGTCCGAGCACGAGCACGTTGTCGCCGTGCTCGATGAAGTGGCACGTGGCCAGCGTCTGCACCTGCTTTCTGTCGATCGAGGGCTGGTAGGCGAAGTCGAAGGTTTCCAGCGGTTTGACGAAGGGAAAGCGCGCCATCGCCGTGCGCATGGTCACGTTCTTGCTGGCCTTGGCGGCAACCTCCTCGGCGAGCACCTGCTCGAGGAAATCGGCATAAGCCATGTCCTCGGCCGCCGCCTGCTGCAGCAGGGCTTCGAGCCGCTCGCGGCTCTTGAACAGGCGCAGCTTGGTCAGATGATCGGCCAGGCGTTCGAGCTGGGCGGGATTCATGCGGCCTCCAGCATCTGCTCGTAGATCGACAGATCGCGCACCTCGACCGATTCATCCTGCAGTCCGGTCTGTGGCGCCGGGGCGCTCGCCGTGCCGTAGCGCTGGCGGGCGTTGCGGGCCGTCGCGCCGGGGCCGTGCTCAGGCTGGACACTCAGCTGATGCCGGCCGGCCAGCACCCCGTGCTCGGCCACCAGCTCGCCGCGATAACGGATCTGCCACAGGCCGCCGGCGCGCACGACCTGCACGGTCTTGCCGATCAGCCGGCACGGCACCGAATAGCGATTGGCATCGATCGACACCAGCCAGTCATCGGCCACCACCCGGTCACGCACCATCGCCTGCAGGAAGCTCGCCTGGCTGGCGGTCGGCACCAGGGCCGCCGCCTCCTCGGCAAAGCGCTCGATCGGGCGCTGGTGGGTGGTGCCATGCACGCGCACGTCGGCCACCTCCTGAACCCACTGCAGCAGTTGTGCGTTGAAGTCGTCCAGGTCATGGAAACTGCGCCCCGGCACGAAGTTGCGCTTGACGTACTTCACGCCAGACTCGACCTTGCCCTTGGTCTGCGCCCGATAGGGTTTGCACAGCCGGGGCTCGAAGCCCCAATGACGCGCAAAGGCCTCGAAGGTCGGGTTCCAGCGGATGCGGCCCGCCTCGCTGCCGAGCACCACGGTGCGCATGCGATCATAGAGCAGTTGCGCCGTGCGCCCGCCGAAGTGGGCGAAGGCATGTTCGTGCGCCGCCAGCAGGCTGGCCAGTCGTTCGTTCTCGAAGCCCTCGACCCAGCACCGCCGTGAGTACCCCAGGGTCATCACGAACACGTGAACGGTCGTGATCGCGTCCCCGAAGCGCACCTTCACCTGGCCCCAATCGACCTGGCCCTGTTCGCCGGGCCCGGTCTCGAAGCGCCGCTGCGTCAGCGCCGCGAGTGCCGCCTCCTTGCGCAGCGGTCGCACTGCGTTCTTGACCGTGTCGTACCCGCCCCCGTAGCCGTGCCGCGCCCGCAACTCCTGATACAGGATTCGCGCCGAGTAGCCGACCTGCGGCGCCCGCTCGAGCAGCCACGGGCGATGTGCATCGAGCAGGCACGACGCCGACGCCTGACGTCGGTACGGCGACCACGCCGGCTGACGCAGGCAGTGTCGAACCGTCTTGCGATCGAGATCCAGCCCGCGCGCAATGGCCGACACGCTCTGCCCGCCTGCACGCAGCCGATGGATCTCTTCCCAGCGTTCCCTGGTGAGCATACGTGCCTCCTCGGACTGACCCGACACGGGCACAGTAGCCGAGGTGCAGCTGACGATGTCGCCCCTCGGGGCGACATCGTCGAACACTTCCTTCCCTTCCATTTCTGAACTCCTCTTCAAAAATGGGTGGGGAAAATTCAATTCCCACAACTGGGGATTATTGAGTTCCTACTGACACCGGGGGCGCAAACTCTCGGATAGCGGCGCCAAGGCGCGCTTCTACCATGCGGTCAGCGAAGCGCACCTGTCGCGCATTCTCAAGGTGGATCTGGGTGAGGAGCTCTTCAGCTACCACATCGACGACAAGGCGAAGCGTCTTGCCGAAATGATGGACGGCAAGCTGCTGCTGGTCACAAACGCCGAGGGCCTCGCCGCGCAGAGCGTGATTCAGCGCTACAAGTCTCTCGCCGACATCGAGCGCGGCTTCAAGGTGCTCAAGTCCGAGATCGAGATCGGCCCGGTGTATCACCGCCTGCCCGAGCGGATTCGCGCGCATGCGTCGATCTGCTTCATGGCGCGGATCCTGCACCGGGTGATGCGCAGCCGACTCAAGGCGGCCGACGCGGGTTACACGCCCGAGCGGGCGCTCGAGCAACTGCAGCGCATCCAGCATCACCGGGTGCGTCTGAACGGCGGCGAGCCGGTGGCGGGAGTGTCGACGCTCAGCACGGAACAGAACGAGGTGCTTCATGCATTGGGGGTAGAAAAACCAGCGGCGCCGGAGCAGTTGGCGCTGTTGTAGTGGCATTTTTTAAAGTGCACTCTAGCAAAAACAATTACTTACGAGCGTAACTGTCGAACTCGGGAGCAACCTCTTGTGGAGACCGGGAGCGCGAGTGCCGGGTACCCCCGGGCATACGCGCTTCGAAACGGTTTTTAAGAAGCGTGAGTTACGGGACGTTCTTGACGCCATGACAAATGTTTTTCATGCCCTTCTCGCTAAGGGCGCTGAGTCTTACGGTCGCCGTTGGTTGGCTTTCGTAACTCGCGTACTTTACGAAGGTAGAACTGACCTGCTCCCCATTTTCAGTACCAGGGTGAAGTTAGTAGAGTCCGTTTTCAGCAAGGAGAACGGACGTGAAGAAGCGGTTTTCGGAAGAGCAGATCATTGGGTTCCTGAAGCATGCTGAGGCGGGCGTGCCGGTGCGTGAGTGAACTCGATCATCTGGTCAAGTGGATAATTCGGCAGCGCAAGTAGCGCAGGAAATCTCAGCGACAAGGCCTTGAGAAACGCTCTCTCCTGGCTACTCCTGAAAACCGAACGCCGGATTCCCATTGCGTCGGACGCGTTTGGATCGCCGAAGCGCATAAGTGTGCTGCTGACAACGCGCCGCACCTCAATGACGGGCTCGGAAAGAGCCTTGGCTGCTTCCAACTGCTTTCGATTGGTATTTTGGCGTCGTTCGGACCAACGTCGATGCTCGTCGCGAAGTGTCCTCGCGATAGCGTGCAACGCGCTTGAATCCAAGCGCTCGGCGAGGCCGAGGACGGTTGAGTAAGGAGCTGATATCTCACCAGCGAGAAGGAGCTGCTCATACTCAGTCAGTAGGTCCTCTGCTGCTTGCGGTGCTTCCAGGAGGAGACATAAGGCCTCGCCGGCGAGGGCCTTCAAGTAGTCGTCGTTCCTCCGGAAAACCCGAACCTCACCGTCGAGAAATAAAGTGACAAAGGCGGCATGCTCCCGCCGATGCAGATGCCCACGCAACGTCCGAATGACGCTTGCTTTATCCCTTGTCTGCACGAAGTCTCGTCGTCTAAGTCGTCAGAATCGAGTGGGAATGGTACGTGTCGGCGCGCCCATTGTCACTCATAGAGCGTCGCCTCATAGAGGCCACACTCCTAGCATCAGTCGAAAATCCATTTCCGACTGCTGTGACTTCTTCCTCCGACCCCAGGGTCCTCTTCGGTAAGCACCTTGCCGAGCTTCGCCGAAGCCGCGGATGGTCCCAGGAATACCTCGCGCTTGAGAGTGGTCTCGCGCGGAGTTACTTAGGCGGCGTTGAGCGTGGGCAGCGGAACATCGCGCTTCTGAACATCATTCGCTTGGCAAACGCGCTGGAGCTCCCGCCCTCTAAGCTTCTTGAGTACGAGGATCGCAACGGCGGCCGTGTTGCATCGGGCCTGAGTTAGAGGTCAATCGAGGGCCCGCACGCCAGCATCAGGACCAGGCGATGCGGTGACCGCGCTCTGTAGCCTTGTGGCGTTCATCATCGTCGCCATGGAGGTATAGGCTCGTGGTTGTGATTGACTCGTGGCCTAAGTTATCGCGGACGAACCGCAAGTCGACCTCGGCGCCTGCCATGTTCGAACCGGCCGTGTGACGTAGCCAGTGCGCCGAAGCCGCACGCAGTGCATTTGCCCGCGACACAAACTCATCGCCACGCTCCTCAACTCGCTTCGCTGCACGCTCAAAGACTTCTTTCACGACTAGATGCACGGCCCCGCGCGTCAGAGTCCGACGCTGTCCGCCGATTGGGAGGAGGAGGGGGGTCGGCTCGCCTGGAACTGGATAGCAGGGTGTTGAAAATCTCACCGTCACCTTCGGTTTCCAGTTGCCTGGGAAAAAATCGACGCGGAAAAGATCCGACCCGAGCCGCCCTGATGACGATTCCAGCCGCTTTTTCAGCCGATTGTGCAACTGCAATTCGGCAGCGCTCCCGTCGCTGCAAAGCCAACGTATTCAACAATCAAATGCCGCAATGCAAATGGCGCGATGGCGCCATCGGATTACGGCGCCAGCAAATTACCCAGCCGGGTCAGGTTGTAGGCGGCGAAATTGAGCAGCGCATGCGCGCGAATCGTTTCCAGGCCGCGTGCCATCAGACGGCGCAGCGTGCCGATGTCCTTGGCCCAGCCAAACGCCTCTTCGATCATCTTTCGACGACGCAGGCTGACCGCATAGCCTTCAGTGGCCTTGACCGCCACCGGCACGGCGCTGCCCTTGGTCTTGGCGGCAACGTGTGGCAGCACGCCCAGCGGCGTGAGGGCAGCGATGAACTCGGCCGTGTCGTAACCCCGGTCGGCCGCCAACGTCGGCTTGCGCATCGAGTCGGCCGGCTTCACGGTGCGCTTGACCATCACCAGCGCGGCGTCGCGCTCGGCGGTGCCCGTGGCCTGCGTGGTCTGTACATCGACGATCAGCCCGTTCCGGTTCTCTGCCAGCGCATGGGTCGTGAAGCTCAGGTAGGCGCCTGCGCCGCCCTTGCTGGCGAGCAAGGCCTCCGGGTCGGTGCGCGAGACGTGCGTCGCGTTCGAGCGCTTCTTGCCCCGGAAATCGACCTCGGGGTTGCGTCCCTGATCCGGTCCGGGCGGCACGTCCGAGCCATCGCGTGCGGCCAGGCTCTTGTGCGAGGCCCACGCCCGCAGCAGCGAACCGTCGACGCTGAAGTGCTCGTCCGAGATCAAATCGGCCCACTCGGCAATCGCCACCACGCCACCGAAGAATTCGCGCATCACGCTCTCCTTGAGCAGCCGCTCGCGATTGGCCGAGAACGTCGAGTGATCCCACACCGCCTCGTCCAGCGTCAGGCCCACGAACCAGCGATACATCATGTTGAAGTCGATATGCTCGACCAGAGCGCGCTCCGAGCGAATCGAGAACAGGCATTGCAAGAGCGATGCGCGCAGCAACCGCTCCGGGGCAATCGAGGGACGACCGCCTTCGGCATAAAGCGAATCGAAAGTCGGCGACATCGTGCGCAAAACCAAATCCGCCAGCGTCTTGATCCGACGCAACGGATGATCCAGGGCAATTCGGTCTTCGATATTGACGTAGCTGAACAGGGCGTGCTGTTTGTGGTCGGTGCCGCGCATGGGAATAATTGGTGTCGTAATGCGAACGTAATTATATCAGCCGTAGAGTCCGCACGGATGCAGGAAGGTCAATTAAATCAACATCCTGATAGGGCGCCAACGCGTACTCCCGGCGGTAGCGCACCAACTCCATCATCAGTTCGTTCGTGGCAGGGACGATCCTCGTCTTCTCACCTTTGCCCGTTACTTCAAGCCACCAAAGGTCGTCCCCGTTTCGGTCACGCCGGGAAAAGAAGCACCCCATGGTATTGGTAGTGACCTCCGTGATCCGAAGGCCGCACAGGTACAGCAAACTGAAGAGCCAGCGCACGCGGAAGTAATGCTCGCGCTCGCGATCCGTCTCGTTTGGCATCGATTCGATCGATGCCTTGACTTCCACCCAGGTAGGCTCATCGAGGAATCGGGTGATTCGGGGCTTCGACCGCCGCTGGCGCTGTCGAGAGAGGGATAGCGGATTGCCAGCAAGGTACCCAGCATTCACAAGCCAGGCGAACATCGTGTTCAGGATGACAATCGCTTGTCGCTGACTGCTGGCAGACAGCGGCCCAGAGAACGGTCTCCAGCCAGGATCATTTCGCGGCCATTTGCGGCCTTTGGCCATGACCCAGCGTGCAACGGGCTGTGGGTCTGAGAGAAACCGCCTGTACAACAACAGATCCTCGTGACTGAGGCTGGAAAGGGGCTTACCCAACTCCGTGACCGTCCAGAGGAGGAGGCGCTCAGCCTCCTTGCGGTAGCTGTCGAACGTCGTTCGGGTGTCGACAAAGCGGGCGAGCCACGCTCTGACGGCATCGACGTCGTTCTGCGCTGAAATCTGCGGCCGACCGCCAACGGCGCGGTTATTACCGACACTTCCGTTGAGTTCGCTTGGCAAGTTGACCAGTTCCAACGGGCCGAACGCGTTTCGGGGCATCAAATTCACGAGGGTCACATCCAGAACGGCGGATTCCGCACGTTACTACACATTATAGGAATAATGTCTAAAGTTAATGATAATACGGGCAGAACTGACCGGTTTCCGGACTGGTCCGTCTGTTTTAGTTGATTCCACCGCCAAGGCAGCTACCATCCTGACATTGGTCAAAGATCCGAGCCAAAAAATGAGCCGTAGCTCCGTTGTTACATACGAGCATGTCCGTCAGGCCTGCTACGAGATCCTCGCCAAAGGGGAACGACCAACCCGTCCAGCCGTCCAGGAGCTGCTTTCCACTGACCGGTATGTTAGCCAGAAAGGCAGCAACGCCGTCGTCCAGAACCACATTCAAGAGTTCTGGAGTGCCATGGCAAACACGCTGCAGGTGCCCGTGCGGGCGGTGGACGGGATCCCCGAGGCCTTCGTAACGATCATCGATCGCGCACTTGGCGATATGGTGCAGGTTGCTAAGAGACTTGCTGAGGAGGGCCTCAGGGAGCGAGAGGCCCATCTGGACAAGCGATCCAGAGAAATGGAGGCAACCGTTCAGGAGGCGAACGAGCGTGCCCTCGAATCCGATCAGCTCCGCCTACGCATGGAGAGTGAGGTCGCGGCCTTGAAAATGAGGATCGGAGACCTGGAGGCCAACCTTGCGGAGTGTCAGAGGAAGCTGGCGGAAGAGTCGCATAGGGTCCTTGAGCACCAGCGCACGATCGACGAAAAGGATGCCGAGCTCGTGCGCCAGTTCTCCTCGCTGGACGCGGCGAGACTTGCCATCGAGCAAACTAATGAACATCACCGCCTGGAGACCCATCGGCTGTTGCAGCAACTGGACAACGAACGTCAAGCTGCCAGCAAGGAACGGAGGCAACAGAACGAAGAGGTAGAGCGCGCACGCAAGGACGCTGCCACGGCGCGAGAGGAGTTCATAGCGCTGCGTGAGGACTGCGCTCGACTCAAGGGAGAGAGCGTCAAGGCATGTGAGAGGCTGACAGAGGCAACAGCCTCAATGGAGACCCTGCGAAGCAGCCTCGAGAAAGCTGAGGCCCAACTCTCCATATCGGAGCGTGACCTTGCTGCGGTGAGAGTGCGGCACGAGATGGCTGATCAACTCCGGCAAGAGGCAACGGTCAGGCTTAACGTCCAGGCTGAGGAAATCGGACAACTGCGGCAAGAAATTGCAAATCTTAGGAGGAGACGCGTCAAGAGCCGTGCATCAGAAGAGAGCTCTCTTAGGAGTAAGGAAGAGACAGATGCGAAACGGGCAAATAGTGACTAGCCATTCGCGTCAGCCCCTTGTAGCTCTCCACGACGGTGGTTACAAAATTACAAAAATACTGGTAACAACTTTAGTTAAATGAACGGCAGGGAACTCGCCCGGCGCCGGTCGCGACGCAAAGTTGACATAATGCAAATTATCGCGGTTTTGTGGTCCCGCTTGTCGCACGCCGACACGCAGCCTGGAAGCGCTCGCCTACCGCCTCGAATGGCGACATCGAAGGCCGTTCGACCGCTCGAGGCGCGGAATCTGTCACCAATGCGCTAGACTCGGGCTTGGTGACAGATCCTTGCACCAGGCGCAGGCCGTGTCACCACAGCGAGGAAGAACAGAATGTCCGCCATTACCTTCGATACCCTGAAATACGTCGAGCGCCTGACGGCCGCCGGCCTGCCCGAATCACACGCCAAGGCCGAAGCCGAAGCATTGCGCGAGGCGCTGGGAGATCTGATCGAACTCAAGAGCCTTGCCACCAAGGACGACATCAGCCAAGTGCGCATCCAGATATCCGAAGCCAAGGCCGACATCATCAAATGGATGCCCGGACTCATGCTTGCACAGGCTGGACTGGTCGCCGCGCTGGTCAAGCTCATCATCTGATTGGTGACAGCCACCGCGCCGGCGATGATGCCGCGACGTCACTAAAAAGGCCCGGTCTCCCGGGCCTTTTTGTTGATGGTGTCGGCGTTGACGTCGTGCAGGCGCGCCAGCCGCGACAGGACGTGCTATCTCTTTTTCTTTTTGTACTGCTGGAAGCCGATTCCGGCAAGGCCAATACCTAGCAAAGCCAGAATTTCCGGTTCAGGAACCGTGCCTCCGCCGGGTCCCGGGCCAGGGATGAATTCATCCGCGGTAATCGTAACCGCATAGCCATTTACAGAGCCATGATCCTCCAGCAGCAATTGGAGGAAATGAGTTCCAGCCGACAGGTCCCCGATATTGATGACGTACTCACCCGGTACATAGCTGCCAGGGCCGCGAGCACCAAACAAATAGACTCCGTTGAGCCAGACGAAGATTCCGTTATCCACACCGAAGCTCGCAACGACATTCGTTGCACCCAAGGTATCGAATTGGTATATCACGGCGACTTCGCTACCCGGCGTCCAGCTGTTTGGAATCGAAGTCCGGTAGCTCCAGTTGGCATTGAGGTCGAGTGGGTCGGTAAGCCAGTTTCCAAGTGCAGCGCTGGCAGCGCTCAGATCAGGAGCATTTGAAAAGGTGAGGTTGGCATCATTCGATACGGGGAAAGGCCCTGCCTCTCCTCCGTTGGTACCATTCAGGGCAGTGCCAATGCTGTTGTTATAAAACCCGGGATCATTGGTCTGAACGAGCACCACTGCATTTGCAGCGGTTGATGTCGCCAGAGCCGCGAGCAAGGGAAGGAACTTGGGCATGGTCATAGTACGTCTCCAATCGGGAAGGTGTGGCAAGAATACGGGTGACCGGCATGCGGCCGGTCTATTCCGAAAATCTTCCGCCTTTCATGCAAAAACTGGTCCATATCAAAAAAATATATTAAAAACAATAACCTAAGAAATTGGAAAGTGTAATGAAAAATACAAAAAGAAGAGCCGTGTAAAATATTCCGACAAACAGGAAATACTCCAGAAGGGGACAGCCCGTTTGACGCTGCAGCGCGGGCGCGGCGGGGCGCCGCCGGGTGCGCGGGCGCCCTTCACATCTGCCCGCCGATCCACGCCCCCTGCTCTGCTCGTCAGTTCATCGACATCCCGTTTTCATGATCGTGGCGTAGGCTTGTGTCTTCCTCTATCGGCTTTGGAAGGCATCCATGACCCTGCCGCGCTCGTCCTCCGGTGTGCCCTACTGGCCCGGCGAATCCGGACCGGACGCCGAACCGCCCTCCGGTTCCCGGCGCGGCCTGCTCGTGCGGGTGGTGCTGTTCGTGCTGCTGTTTGCCGTGATGCTGGGCGCCTACGATGCCGGGCGCGGCGGCTGGGTCGAGCGCCTGGTCATCGACCGGGCGACGGTGGGGACCGCGGCGTGGCTGATCGATGCCGCCGATCCCGCGCTCGGGGTCGAGGCTGCGGGATCGCGGCTGCGGGCGCCGGGCGGTGGCATCAACGTGCTCAACGGCTGCGAGGGGGCGGACGTGATGTTCCTGATGGCCAGCGCCATGCTGGTGGCGCCGCTGTCGTGGCGCCGGCGACTGGCGGGGCTGGCGGTCGGCGCCGCGATGGTGTTCGCCTTGAACCAGGTCCGCATCATCGCCCTCTTCTATTCCTTTCGCAGCGACCCCGGCCTGTTCGAGATGCTGCACGGGCTGATCGCGCCGCTGCTGCTCGTCGCTGCGGTGGCGGCCTTCTTCTTCGTGTGGCTGGAGCGCGCGCCCGCCGCCGCGCCCGCGGCGCAGTGTAGATGAACCCGGCACGGGTTGCGCTGCGCCTGGCGCTGGCGGGCGGGGGGCTCGCCGTGCTGGCGGTGCACTACGGGCAGGCGCTGGTCGAAGCCTGGCTGCCGGCGTATCGCGCGGTGTTTTCCTGGTTGATGGACGACTTCGACCTGCTCACGCTCGCCCTGGATCACGAAGGCGCCGACCGCGTGGTGCGTGCCACGGTGGCGTGGAAACCGTTCTTCCTGCTCGACGGACGGGTCCTGGAAATGGACCCGCGCGGGGTGGGGAACGTGTCGACCCTGACCGCGCATGCGCTGCAAGGGCCGCTGGTGATGCTCACCGCCGCGTTCGCCTGGCCTGCGCAGCGCTACTCCGAGTACCCCTTGCGGCTGCTCCTGCTCGCGCCCCTGCTGGCGATACTGGTGCTGGCCGACGTGCCCTGCGTGCTCGCGGGCGAGCTGTGGCGGACGGTGCTCGATGCGCTCGCCCCGGGGACGGCCTCCCCGCTGCTGGCGTGGAAGTCCTTCGTCCATGGCGGCGGGCGCTATGTGCTGGCCCTGGTGGCGGCGCTCGCCGCGGTGCGGGGCGGGCGATCGCCTACGGGTCCGTCGACGATGCCCGTGCCAGGGGCCTGAAATGGCTGGTGCAGACCCAGAAGGGGGGCGGCTCCTTTGGCGGGCAGCGGGGTCTGGAGATCCAGGCGACCGCAGGCGCCGTCGAGGCGATGCGGGCGGGCAGCATGGGCTGCCTCTCCGCAATATATGTGAATTTCCGCTTAATCGTAAAACTGCAAATCAGGACTTGGCCGGCGGCCACTGCTGCGCCGCATGGAGCACGCGCACGATGGTCACGGTCTTGGCCTTGCTGTTCTCCTGGTACACGACGACGTAGTTGGGATGGACGACCATTTCCCGCGTGCCCTTCATCCGACCCGGCTTGTAGAGCCTGGGATGGTCGGCCAGGGCATTGGTCTTTTCCTCGATCAGTTCGTCCAGGTCCAACGCGGCAACCGGGTTGTCCTCGGCGATGTAGTCCATGATCGCGGCCCGGTCCTCACGGGCTGCAGGGCGCCAAATGATCCGCGTCATCTGGCGGCGTCGATCTTCTTACGAAGCGCCGCCCGGCGTTCTGCAAACTCGGCCATGACTTCCTCGTGCGGAATGCTCGGCCGGGGATCGTCGATGCTCGCCTGCACCTGGGCGCGGAACCACGCATCATAAGCGGCGGCCTCGTGGGCGCGCTTCATCCGCTCGGCGGTGTCGGCCCGCCGGCGGCCGGTGTCGGCCTCGCTGTGGTTGCTGGCGTCCAGCATGTCGACACGGACGATGTGCAGTTCGTTGCGCAGATAGGCGACGCAGGTATCGAGACTGCGCCAGGTGCGCGGCTTGTCGGTGCGCTGCGTGCCGAGCGGCTTTTCGGTCATGCCCATTTTCAGCATGATCGACCAACCGCCGGGCTGGCCGATGATGGATGCGCCCCGGATCGCCTGCGCTTCGACCATGCGGCGAGCCATCGCGGTATCAATGGTGTGGGTGCTCATGCAATCGCCCGCGCTGGTGATGGAAAACGATAAGATACGAGGGTGAAATTTATCAGATAAATGCACGAACGGGAATCTAATCAGGCTCCCGGCTATTTCGAAGGTGCCGGATGCTGAGCTATAACCGCGACGCGCTCGGGCGGGTCATCCGCGCCGAATTTGATTTTGAGGAAGCGCTATATGCCCGCTTCCAGAAACTCGAATCCCGTCTGGACCGCCCGGACTGCATTGCGCTGTGCCGAGCGAACGCCGAAGAACACGCCAGACTGCTGGGCCTTCCTCCTATCGGGGGTAGTGGGAGCGAAGCTGCAATTCGAGGCCATATAAGCATGTCATGATGCAGACTGCATTGCTTCGGTGACGTTGCCTCATATAATCCGTCCATTCGCATTGACGGAGCTTGTCATGGCGCAATCGTGGACCGACATCGAGTTGCAGGAGCAATGGACGCTGACCGCCGACGAGTTGGCGCTGCTACCCGGAATGACGGACAAGGGTCGCTTGGCCTTCGCGGTGCAGTTCAAGTTCATGGAAAACCACGGTCGCTTTCCCGAGCACTACCGCGAAATCGATCCCATTGCACTGGCGTGGATCGCCATGCAACTCGGCGCCTCCACGGACGGCTTCGCTGAATTTGAGCTCGACGGTCGCCAGGGACGGCGGCAGCGCCGAAGCATCCGCGCCATCTTGGGATACCGCCCGAGCACCGGCCCCGATCTTCGGCGCTTGGCCGAGTGGCTGGCCAGCGACGTCCTCCCCTTCGACCCCCAGGCCCGCCACGGCCGCGACCTCGCCCTGGAGTGGTGCAACGCGCAACACCTGGAACCGCCGGCGCTCGACCACTTGGATCGTGTCATCCGTTCCACGCTGCACGCCTACACGACCCGTCTTCAGGAAATGATCCACGGCCGCCTCTCGGTGGCCAGCCGCATCGCCATCGACCAGTTGCTGGCGGGCGACGACCCCGGCGATGACAACGTACCGGAACCGACGACCGCCGCCCCGAGCTTCGTCCATCTCAAGGCTGACCTCGGCAAACCCGGTCGCGACAATCTCCTCGCCGGCATCGCCCGGCGCCAAGCTATCGATGCCATCGGCCTTGCAGCCGACGTGTTCCAGGGCGTGCCCGGCAAGTTCATCGACCAGTTCCGGCAGCGCTGCGCCACCGAATCGATCCGCGAACTGCGTCGCCACCCGGCGCCGATCCGTTACAGCCTGGTGGCCATGTTCTGCTGGCGCCGGCGGCAACAGCTGACCGACGCCCTGGTCGACATGCTGCTGCAACTCATCCACAACATCGGCACCCGCGCCGAAAAGAAAATCGACAAGCAACAGTTCGCCGCCTTCAAGAAAGTGCGCGGCAAGGCCCGGCTGCTGTTCAAGCTGGCTGAAGCGACGGCCGACGAGCCGGACGGGGTGATCAAGGAAGTGGTCTACCCCGTGGTCAGCCAGAAGACGCTCCAGGAGTTGGTAGCCGAGTTCGGCGCCCTCGGGCTCGATGTCGAGCGCCAGGTTCAG
Source organism: Thauera sp. K11 (assembly GCF_002354895.1). Classification (NCBI taxonomy): domain Bacteria; kingdom Pseudomonadati; phylum Pseudomonadota; class Betaproteobacteria; order Rhodocyclales; family Zoogloeaceae; genus Thauera; species Thauera sinica. The sequence continues at coordinate 1,998,606 of NZ_CP023439.1, read as the reverse complement.
GAGACGATGCGCTCCTCCTACAGCCACGGCTATCGCAGCGCCCTGATGCCGGTCCTGGACGTGCTGGCCTTCCGTTCCAACAATACGGTGCATCGCCCGGTGATCGACGCCCTTGCCGTGCTGCAGGCCCATCGCGACAGCCGGCGGCAATACTACGAGGCCGACGAGGTGCCGCTCGAAGGCGTCGTGCCGAAGAAATGGCACCACATTATCGTCGAACGGGCCAAGGACGGGACCGAGCGGGTCAATCGCATCGACTACGAAGTCTGTGTGCTGCGGGCCCTGCGTAAACGGCTGCGCACCAAGGAGATCTGGGTCGAAGGTGCCGATCGCTACCGCGACCCTGAAGCGGATCTGCCCGCCGACTTCGACGCCAAGCGTGACACCTACTACGACCTGCTCAAAGCACCCAAGGATCCCGAAGTGTTCATCGACCAGGTGCAAGCCGCCATGCACCGGTGGCTCAAGACCTTCCACGACGGCCTGGCGAAGAATCCCAAGGTGCGGCTCCGGAAGCAAGGCAAGAACACCATCCATCTCACCCCCTTCGATCCCCTGGTGGAGCCGCCCAACACGGCCGCGTTGAAGCGCGAGATCGGCCGGCGTTGGTCCGACGTGGAACTGATCGACATCGTCAAGGAAGTCGACCTGCGCGTGAACTTCAGTGCGTCCTTCCGCACGGCGGCCAGCCGCGAGGCGCTGGACCCAGCCGTATTGCAACGCCGCTTGCTGCTCTGCCTGTTCGGCATCGGCACCAACGTCGGCTTGAAGCGGGTGGCCAGCCAGCAGCCCAGCGTCACCTTCGACGAACTGCGCTACGTGAAGCGCCGCTACTTCAACAAGGAAGCACTGCGGGCGGCAGTCGCCGACATCGTCAATGGCACCTTCCGCATCCGCCAGCCCGCCATCTGGGGCGACGCCACCACCGCCTGCGCCTCCGACTCCAAGCAGTTCGGAGCTTACGACCAGAACCTGATGACCGAATGGCACGCTCGCTACGGCGGGCGCGGCGTCATGATCTATTGGCACGTGGACGAGAACTCGACCTGTATCTACTCCCAGCTCAAGCGCTGCTCGTCCTCCGAAGTGGCGGCCATGATGGAGGGCGTGCTGCGCCACTGCACGACGATGGAGATCGAGCAGCAGTACGTGGACAGCCATGGCCAGAGCGAAGTCGCCTTCGCCTTCAGCTACATCCTGGGCTTCGACCTCCTGCCCCGCCTCAAGACCATCGCCCGGCAGAAGCTCTACCTGCCGGCGGCGGCCGACGCCGAGCGTTACGCGCAACTCGAACCGGTCCTGACGCGGGCCATCAAGTGGGACCTGATCCGTCAGCAGTACGACGAAATCATCAAGTACACCACTGCCCTACGGCTCGGGACGGCGGAGCCCGAGGCCATCCTGCGCCGCTTCACCCGCAACAACGTCCAGCATCCCACCTACCAGGCCCTGGCCGAGCTGGGCAAGGCGATCAAGACGGTGTTTCTCTGCCGCTACCTGCACGACGAAGGCCTGCGCCACGAAATCCACGAAGGCCTGAACGTGGTGGAGAACTGGAATAGCGCCAACGACTTCATCTTTTACGGCGAGAAGGGCGAGATGGCGACCAATCGCGTCGAGGACCAGGAGCTCGCCGTGCTCTCGCTGCACCTCTTGCAGGCCTGCCTGGTCTACGTGAATACGCTCTTCATCCAGGAGGTCCTCGCCGACCCCGGCTGGCGTGACCGCATGACGGCAGAAGATTGGCGGGCGCTGTCGCCCCTCATATACCACCACGTGAACCCCTACGGGCGGATCGAGCTGGACATGAGCCGGCGGCTCCCGCTGGCCGCCTGACGTTCTTGGCGATCAGACCTGCAACGAATTCCGCCATGAAAGACTGCCGATGAGCAACGTTGTCCCCCTCCTGCCCAAGCTGACCCTCAATCGGCGCTTCGCCCAGGACTTCGTGGATTCTCCGTCCCCCTGCTGCGCCCTGGGCCTCGTCGAGGAGCGCAAGGAAACCTATGCGCTGATCGCTCTGCGGCCCGGGGTGGCGCTGCCGGCGGACATCACTAACCACGGGTTCGAGTTTGGCCATACCCTGCTGGGGACTAGCCAGTACGAGGTGGTTCACCTGGCCTTCGATTTCCCAGGCTTCGCGACCTACCATGTCGTCGTCAACCCGAGTGATCCCGGGGTGCGCGTCGTGTTGCGTCACCTGATCGACGAAGGGAACTATTTCATCCTGGTTATTGATCCGGCACAACTCGTGACGGCCTTTCGGGACGAGGGCGGAAAAGTGATCCGGAGCGGACTGGCCGAGAATTGGCCGCGCATCGCGCGGTCGGCTACGACGGCCGCTCAATACGACGATGCCCTTGCCCAGTTCCGGCGCCGGCCGGAGCCGCCGGGGTGGGTCTTGGAGTGGGTCTGCCGCGGCGACCCGTCCTACCTGGACCTGGCAAACGATCGGATGGAACTGGCGCCGACGCCCACGCCGGCAACCGGCGACACCGGGGCCGCTCAGGAGTCGGCACCAGCGTCGAAACCGAACTGGCAGCCCTTGTCGATGCTGCCCATGATCGCCCTGGTCATGGCGGAGGAGTTGGCCGGGGCGGAGGACTTGCACGCATCTCTACAGGCGGCGATGGCACGTCCGCAGTGTCTGGATGCGGCCACCCTGCAACGATCCCGGCGGCTGTGCGAAAACCAGCTGGAAATGGTGCCCACCTACCGCGAGCAGGTGGCGCGCTGGTGCCGGGGGGTGCCGTCGCGTCCGCAGCAGGCGGAGCTTACGCGGCTGTCGGAACAGATCGAGCGCTTCGAGGCGGTGGTCAATGCGACCCGGGTCTTGGTCGACCACATGACATCCGGGAGCCGCCCGGTGCCGCGGTGAGTCGCGCCCCGGCACGGCGGTCAAGAGCGGTCAAGTCTATGCGAGGGCATACAATCATGGCTTTCTGAAGAGTCGGCCCACCCAGGAAGCCAAGCTGTCCGGCTCCGTCGGCCAGGGCAGCATCGACTCCGGCCATTCGGGGGGCCAGACGATGGGCGGCAGTTTCAGCAACCGGGCGTGCTCTTCGGCGTCCGCCCGGCAGAGTGCAATGCAGTCGGTGCGGTCCAAGCGGGATTCCAGTTCCCGGAAGCGGGCCAGCAAGGCTTCTTCCCAATCGTGCAGAGGCTTGTCTGTCGACAGGCGACTGTTGCGACGGAATAGATCGAAGGCCTGAGCCAAGTCCTTGCGCGCCGTGGGGGCGCCACGGGTCATGTTGAAGTAGGCAAGAAAAAGATGGGCAAGCCAGTAACCGTCCTTGCCAAACCAGCGCAAGGCCTTGTCGATGGCCTCATCTTCCAGCGGCTGGGTGAAGGAAATCGGTGAGTCTTGCTTGAGTCTGATGAGGATTTCGGCGGCAAACGCCTCATCTAGCAGGGTTTCTGGCCGAAACTGCCATCGGCGTAATGCGGTGGCAGACGTAGACTTCAGCGCGGCAACCGTACTAATTAGTGAGTTAGTGTCAATAGAACCATCTCTACACCTGTTGCTCTCCAAATCCTTTTCATAAATCTTCGACCCCAATACGGAAAGGGTCGGGGAAATGTCTATCCATCCGCTACGACTTGTACCCACGAACACCCACTGCGCCACATGCCCCCGCATTCGGAGGATATCTCGCTGCTTATATTGCCCAGTAAACTCCGGCAGCGCGGTCCGCAGGTGCGTCCTGACGAACCGTGCAATCTCAGGCGCCTTGTGCATTATGGCGGCTTACTTGTACAGGCGCGGATCGATCGCCTCATTGCCTACGACTCCTCCCTGATACGGGACAGGATCGCTGCCGAAGACCAATTGCCCTCCCAGATAACCCGTGTTCAGGCCTGCCCCCATCCCGGACAAGCTCTGGGGTCGCGGGGCATTGTGGCCGTTGGGTGTCACCGTATAGACCGGCGTGCCTTCCGGCAGGTTGCGTTCGTACTTCGTCATCTGCGAGTTCGAGATGCCGGACTTGCCTGTCTTGAGATCAAAGACAGCAGCGGGATTCGCCGGATTGCCAACAACTGCATCGGGATTGGAACTGCCTTTTGGACGGTATTTGTCCTGAAGCCATTCACCTTTTACATATGGTTGCTCGCCTGAGACATTCTTTCCGCCAGCCCCATTCTTCAGAGCCGTATCAAACTCCCCATGCACCTTCGTCCCCCTGGTTGCGGCCGAACCGCCGGCCGGAACCGCATTATCGGCCTGCCGGGCCACATCGACCAGTTTGTTCCCTGCCCGGTAGGCTTGCCCCGCACCGGTGACAAACGGGATGACGGCTCCGGCCACGTCGGCTGCCAAGGCGCCGGTGTGCACCGCCCAGTTCTTGCCACCGTTGGCGATCAGATCGTGCCCAAGCACCGCAATGTCATACACAATGAATCCCGCGTCCAGCGCAATATCGAGAAACTGGCCGGTCGGATCCACGAAGTTTGTCGGCGAGTTCGCGACATATGCATACGGGCTGATAGCATCGACCATCCCCGCCGGATCGCGGGAGATGAAGCGCCCCTGGCCGGGATGCTGGTAGCGCGCCCGGTAGAAGGTAAGCCCCGTCGCATCCGGCTCGCGCCCGGTGTAGCCGTAGGCGGGCACGGTGCCGCTGCCGGCCGTCTTGTTCCCCCAGGCATCGAAGCGCTGGCTGGCGGTCAGCGTGCCGGTGGCGCTGGCCGTGCCAATCACGCTCCCCAGCCCATCCTGCAGATAGGCCGCCTGGGTCGCCGCCGGGCTGTTCGTGCTGCCGGTCAGCCGTAGGATCGGTTCGTCCGTCCCCGCCCCGTGGGCATAGACCGCACCCGGCATGCCGGCCAGCGTGCCCGACCACTCGGCATGGATGTCGTCGCCGTCATAGAGATAGTAAGTGGTGGCGCCGCCGCTGGTCTTCCTGATCCGCCGGCCGCTGTCGTCGTACGCGTAGCTTTCCGTCACGGCATTAGCGCCGATGCGGGTGGCGGTCAAGAGGTGGTCCATGGCGTTCCAGGCGAGCTGGAGCGTCGTGGCGCCGGTGCCGCTGCTGGTGCAGTCGCTGGCGCTCTTGGTGGCGCTGGTGCCTTCGCAGAGCTTGGTCAGATGCCCGTCGGCATCGTGGATGGCGCCGCCGATCAGCGCGCCGGTGTCGCTGCCGCTGCGGATTTCGCTGAGTTGGTGCGCCAGGTCGTAGAGATAGGCGGTGGTGCTGCCACTCTTGGTCTTGCTTCGCCGGTTGCCGTAGATGTCGTAACCATAGGTTTCCGCTGTGCCGTCGCTGGCGCTGGTCAGCCGATCGAGATAGTCATAAGCGTAGGTCCAGCTCTTGCTGGTGCCGCCAACGTTTTCAGCGTGGGTGGCGCGTCGGCCCTGAGCGTCCAGGGTGTAGGCATGGCTGCTGAGGGTGGCGGCGCCGAAGAGGTTCTTCCGGTCCTTCAGGCTGCCGTCCTCGAACCAGTTCTGGGTGGTCCGCAAGCCGGAACTGAGGCGCTTCTCGACGAGCCGCCCGCCCGCGTCCCAGACGAAGCTGACGGTTTCATTATTGGGCGCGATGAGGCTGGCGAGCCTTCCGACGGCGTCGTAGGCGAAGCTCGTGCTGTGGCCGTCGCTGTCGGTGACCCGGGCCAGTCGGCCGCCGGGGGTCCAGGTGTAGCTGAGGGTCTTGTTCCCTCGGGAGTCGGTGACGGTGGCGAGGCGGTGGGCGGCGTCGAAGCCGTAGTCGTAGGCGACCACCGGGGCGCCGCTGCCGTCCTTGGTTTCGGCCTTGGTCACCTGACCCAGGGCGTTGCGGGTGTAGGTGACGGTCTGGGCGCCGGGGACAGTGCGGGTTTTCAGGTGGCCCTGGGTTTCGCCGCTGGCGCCCTTGGTGCCGTAGGCGTAGGTGGTGGTCTGCCCGGCCACCACCTGGGTCGGGGTCTGGCTGGTCAGCAGTTCGCCATGGCTGTTCCAGGTCCATTTCCAAACCTTGCCCAGGGGGTCGGTCTGGGTGAGCTTCCTGCCCCAGTCGTCCCAGGTGGCGCTTTGCTGTTGCTTGAGGTTGGAGTCGGCGAGATTGCAGGTGACGCTGGCCGTGTCGGTGGTGCTGCCGGCCCAGATTTCACTCACGTCGCCGAGCGCCGTGTAGACGAGGCAGGTCACTGGCCGGCTGGTGTCGCTGGCGGAAACCTGCGGGCCGACGGCGCGGGTGAGGCGCCCGAGCTCATCGTAGAAGCGGTAGCTGTCGCGGATAGTGCCGTCGGCGGCGATGGCGTTGAGTTTAGTGGGACGCCCAGCCCCGTCGTACTGGGCGATCTCGATGGCCCGGCCCTGACTTTGCCCCGAGACGGTGGGCAGCGTGGTGCGCTTCAACTGGCCATCTTGCGTACTGTCGTAGTACTCGTAGCTGGTGGTCAGCCCATTGGGGTCGGTGCTGCTCCGCGGCCGGCCGTCGGGGTCGAGGGCGAGGGAGACGCGGTGGCCTTCCTCGTTGTAGGCGCCGGTGATGCGCCCCAGGGGGTCGCGGTCGAAGTTGAGGGTGTAGCCGTCGGGGCCGGTGACGGCGGCGAGGTGGCCGAGGGGGTTGTAGCTGTTGAGGGTGGCGTTGCCGGCGTAGTCGATCTTCCTCTCCAGGCGGTCGAGGTCGTCCCAGGTGGCGTAGTGGCCGTCCAGGTAGGCGCCGGAGATGGTCAGGCCGACGTTGATCGGGTTGCCGTTGTCGTCGTAGATGCTGGCCCAGGTGTTGCCCCGGCCGTCGGGGGTCTTGATGGGGCGGTCGAGGGCGTCGTAGTCATGGTCGGCGGGCGTACCAGGCGGCGTCCGGACCGCGCTTCATCCGGCCCAGGCTGTCCCATTGGAAGTCGCTGTAGGTGTCGACTTCCAGGCTCCCTGGGCTGCCGTTGGTGTCGCCCCGGCGGGTGAGGCTGCTGACGTTCAAGGCACTCGCGTCGTAGGCGGTCTCCAGGCTCGGGCCGACGCCGCTGGCCGGGTTGCCGAGGATGGCGCCGCTCCAGTCGCGCAGGCGTTTGACCTTGATCGGGTTGCCGGAACTGTCGGCCTGGAATTGGCTCCAGGCGACGATGTTGGCGGTGGCCGGGGCGGTGTCGGCGGTGGGGACAACGCCGGCCTTCAACTGGATGACGTCGGTCAAATTGCCGGCCGTGTCGAAACGGTTGAGGTTCCAGTTGCCGTTGGCGTCCTTGACCCGCTTGGGCTGGCCGAAGGCGGTGTGGTCGCGGTACTGCAGCGTCCGCCCGGAAGGCAGCGTCACGTCGGTGAGGTTGCCGGCGGTGTCGTAGGCGTAGCCGGTGGTCTGGCCGTTGGGCGCGGTCTTGGTGAGGCGCAGATGGGTGCGCCCGGCGGCGGTGTCGTAGGTGTAGGTGGTCTCAGCGCCGGCTTCGTCGGTGATGGCAATCGGGTTGCCGTATTTGTCGAAGAGGAAGCGCCGGACGTTGCCCTGCCCGTCGATCTGCTGCGCTTCGCGGCGGAACTCGGTCCAGGCGAAGGTGGTGCGGATTCGGGCTTCCCTTCGCCGTCGGTGCCGAAGGGGGTGTGGCGGAAGACGCGGCCGTTCTGGTAGTACTCGAAGCCCATGCCGTTGCCCCGCGGCAACTGGTAGCGCTTCATGGCGTGGGCGAGGTTGGCGCCGTCGGCGCTGGTGTAGTACTGGTAGGTGACCGGGTTCTGGCTGCCGGCCACGGCGAGCGGGTTCTTGAAGGTGACGAGGTCGCCGTTGGCGTCCACCGTGTACTGCCAGGTACGGCCGGACCAGTCGCTGATCTGGCTGAGGCGGCTGCCGTTGTAGGTGAAGGTCAGCGCCCGGGCGAGCCGTCGGTAACGGTGCACAAGTTGTTGCCGCAGGCGGCGCCGTAGGCGAGCGTGAGGGTGTTGTTGTTCTGTCGGCGATGGAGAGGAGCCGCGCCTTCTGGTTGGTGTCGTGGCGGTGCGTTGACGCTCTCGAAGACATATTTCATCCCCGAGCGCTCGGTGATCCGGTACTTGCCGTCGGCGAGGCGCTCGACCGGTCGCGTAGATGCCGGCCGGGGCGCTGAAGCTCGCGCCGACACTGATGTTGCGCTGCTGTGGCCCGTAGTCGAGAAGAAACGCTCGCCCGCCGGTGCCGTCGTTCCAGCCAAGCTTGGCGGTGCCCGATTCCACCCCCGTAGAAGCGGATGAAGTGGTTGAAGCTGTGGGTCCAGCCGTAGCCCAGGGGGCCGTCCTTGGGGTTCTTGCTGTTGTACCAGCGCTCGAGACGATGGCAGGCCGCCTTTGCCCTTGATGCTGATGTCCCGCTCGTGTGGATGAGGTTGCCGGTGACCATGTTCACCGGGTCGCCGGAGTAGGTGGTGCCGCTGGTAAGGCCCGTTGGCGGTCTGCCAGGAGTTGGTGCCGGACAGTTGCGCGAAGCTGGGCGCCGTGCCTTCGCCGACGATGCCGGTGCCCAGGTTGGGGTTGAAGACGTTCCCGACCGAACCCCAGTTGCCGGTGTAGCCGCCGCCCGATTCGCCTTCGGACGAGGCAGCCCCTTCGCCGGGTTCCACCGTCACGCCGCCGCTGTAGCCGTTGATGGGAAGCCGGCTTGGGCTGGGTTTGAAGTGAAGTTCTCGGTGTAGAAGGTGGCGCCCTTCCAGCCGCTCGCGTCGGGGTAGCGGATCAGGCTGCGGGGGATGGTGAGCTTGAAGCCCGCGTTGACGTAGCCCGACTCGATCTGGGCCACATGGCTCGCCGCGTAGTTCAGCGTGCTGTCGGCGTTGCTGGTGAGCTTCGCTTTCTGAGCCGCCCAGTCGCTGCTGTTGTTGATCTGCAGGATCTCGATGCCCTGCTCCTTGGCGAACTGCAGGCCGCGGGTGGTGGAGACGGCGTCGAGGTGGGCGTTCTCCTGCCAGATGTAGGCCTCGTAGGCGGAACCGGCGAAACCGGCGAGCTTGAAGGCCCGCCAGTCGCCGGTAGTGCCGTCGAGCCGACGGCTGGTGAAATGCTGCCGGGCCAGTCGATGAGGAAGCCCTTCCGGAAGAGGCCGTAAGGCAGATCGAAGAGGTAATTGACCTTGACCTGGGCCGAGGTCAGACCCAGGCTGATGCCGGTGGTGCCCGATTCGCCGAAGAGCCCGCCGACCTGCCGGGTGGCGTCCACCACATGGCGGCTGTACTTGGCGGCGGCCAGGTTGAGGAATTCGCCTTCGACGGCATCCCGGCTCGCCTCGGAGGCGTTGGGATCGGAGTTGGCCCGCACCGCGGCCAGGAGTTGTTCACTTCGCTTGGCGAGGTAGGCGTCCGAGGTGTGCCAGGCGTTGGCGTGCAGGGCCTGGAGGCTGGCGGCGGCGATGTTGGCGTAATTGACCGAGCTGACGACGCCACCGTTGGACGGCAATTCGGCGACGGTCACCTTGAGTTGGAGAACATTGTCGGAGGAGCAGAGGGTGGTGGTGCCGCTGCCGGCATCCTTGGTCTGTTCCGCACCGTCCACCGCAGGACGGGAACGACGTTGACGCTGGCGCTGCAGGTCGGGGCCGCACCGGGGTCGACGCTGTTGAGCCAGGTGGTGTAGGCGGTCTGGTCGCCGGCAGTGGCGCCGCGGAAGGCCAGGGTCAGGCGGGCGGTGGCGAGCTCCGGCAGGTTGAGGGTTTTCTGGGCGAGGATGTTGCCGGCGTAGTTCTCGGGGTTGGTGCCGCTCTTGTTCCTCACCGTCACCTGCAGGCGGTAGCGGTGGCGGTCGGGCAGCGCGGCAGTCTCCGCCGATTCGCCGGCCACCCCGCTCCAGCTGTCGTACTTCACCACTTCGTAGGGCGGGACGATGGGCAGGATGTCGAAGCGGGTGCGCTTGATTTCGCTCTTGTAGGGGATGTCTTCGAGGGTGTTGTTGGCGTAGTTGGGGGCCTTGGTGCGGGCATGGGCCACCGTCTGGTCGGCGAAGTGCTCTTGCGGCAGGCGATAGCGGCCCTGGCCGTCAATGCGGCTCGCCAGCCAGCCGGTGTAGTCGAAATCGAAGCCGCTATCGACCGGGATGCCGGCCTGGTAGCGGTGGTCCTTGTAGGACGGGTCCAGCGGTACCCAGCGGTGGCCGGAATCGTCCACGGCGGCGCCGCGGTAGGCGGAATACGGCAGGCAAGCCTCGACCCACACGTGGGCGAGGCCCAGGCTGTTGGTGCCGTAGCTGGCCGAGGGGTTGCCGTTGGCGGCGAGGATGTTGGCGGCGGCCTGGTAGGTCTTGGCCCCCACCCAGCGCGGCCCGCGCCCGTCGGCGCCCTTCGGGGAAGCGTCGATCACCTGGACGGTGCCGCGCACGTAGCGGGCCGGGACGTTGGAAGCGCGCAGCAGGGCCACCAGCAGGCTGGCCTGGTCGGTGGCGCCGCCGGCCTTGGCCCACAGGGTGGAGACTCCGCCCTTCAAGGAGCCGAAATAGGGCTCGAAGGCGACGTTCTGGTTCACCCATTCAAAGATGCGGGCCGGGTTGTAGTCCAGTTCCTTGGCGAGCGCCTGGATGTCGGCGTGGCTCTTCGGGGCCTCGGCCGTATCGGCCAGGTCGGCGGCGGTATAGCCGCAGGCAGCGGCTTCCGCCGGGGTGGATTTGAGGGCCACGCGCATGACCCCGCCCGCATCGGCGAAGTGGTGCCGCAGGAGCCAGAGGGTATCGCCGACGAAGCGAGGCGGCTCGGCAGCCGCTGGCAATTCCGTCACCGGCTGCGGTTCGGCGAGCTTCCAGTTGGGCTGGGGCAAGGGGGCCACCGGCCGGGCGGCTTCCCAGGCGGCGAGGCGGTCGGCCAACTGCCGGGCGCGGGGGCCGAGGTTGGCCCGATCCGCCTTCTCCAGGGCCTGGAGGTCGGCGTCGAGCAGGGTGAAACGGGCGGCCAGTTGGCGGCGCAGTTCCCGCCCTTCGCCGGCGGCCCGTCCGGTGCCGCGGCCTTCCGCCGCCTGCGCCGCGGCGTCGACGCGGGCCAGGACTTCGTCGCGCAAGGTGCGCATCTCCTGCCGCTTGGCGGCTGCCTCGGAGCGCCGGGTGGCGAGGTCGTCGTCCGTGGCGGCATCGGCGCGGCGCGCCAGGGCGCGGGCTTCGGACAGATGGCGGCCCAGGGTATCGGCCAGGCGATCGCCGGCGCGGTGCTGGGCGGCCTTGACAGCTTGCAGGGCCTCCGCCGGCAGCGGCGCCAGTTCCTTGGGCGGCGCAGCGTGGGCCAAACCCGCGCAGAGCACGGCAGCGATGAGGGAAGTCAGGGGCAGGCGGCGCATGGGAGCCTCTTCAGAAGATTCGCGTTCGTTGGGGTTCAGCACGCCGCCTTGCGGCGGATGGCGGTCAGCAAGGCGCCGCCCAGGGCGAGCAGCGCCCAGGCGGGAATGGGAACGTCCGCGTCGCCGCCGCTGCTGGCGACCACCTCGGCGACATCGATGCGGCCGATGACCAGGGTGGTCGCGCCAGTCGCATCGGTCACCTCGTAGTCGAAGGCGTAGCTGCCGGTACTGGTCGGTGTCCCGGTAATCTGCCCGTTGGCCGCCAGGGTCAGTCCGGGCGGCAGGGCGCCGCCGGTGCGGGCGTAGGTGAACGGCCCAGTGCCGCCGCTGGCGGACAAGGCATAGGCGAAGGGCTGGCCGAGGGTGCCGGCGGCGGAGAAGGAGGTCGCAGTGAGGCCGGCCTGGGCGTTGCCGTTGGTGGCCAGCGAGCCCTGGGCGTCGGCCACGGCGGTCTGAGTGCCCAATTGTTGCTCCACCACGTCGGGGAGGCCGTCATTGTCGGCATCGGCAATCTGCGCGCCCGCCGCGGCGGGAAAGGCCGCCAATACCCGGGCGGTGACGAAGGGGTCGCCCCGCCAGCTGCCGTCCGGGTTCTGCTGATCCGCCAGCCAGTTGCGGGCATTGGTGACGGCGGTGGTGGCGGCGGAGTCGCCCTCCGCAGCGAACAGGGCCAGGGCCCGCACCGCCAGGGCGGACGCCGTGGGGCTGGAGACTTCCAGGGTACCGCTCTGCGGGTTGCGTTCCGCGAAGCCGCCGTCGGCATTCGCTTGGGCAATCAGCCAGGTCTTGGCGCTGGCCATGGCGGTGTCGATGGCCGAGGGCGAGGTCTTGGAGCAGGCGGAACCGCTGAGGAAGCGGCCGGCTTGCCGTTGCTTCTTGAGCTCAAAGAGCGTCAGCGCGGTGGCGGCCAGCGAACCGTTGACTGCGTGGGTGGGCTGCCCGTTCTGGGGCAAGGCGTAGGGCCAACTCCCGTTCCAGGGGGAAGCCGTCAACTGGTCCGGCAGGGTATGGCAAAGGACGGTGACCGTCAGTTCGGTGGTGTCGTTGGTGTAGGAGACACCGGCGCTGCGCAGGGCCCCGAACGCCAGGGCCGTATCAGGGAAGCTGGCGGCATAGCCGGGAAACGGCCCCCACAGGGCCGTATTGCCCGTGCTGATGCTCCCGGCCTTGGCCGCCGAGGTGTTGCGTTCATCGCGCAGCGTACCGGCGACGGCGGTGGCGTCCCGGCCGGCCGCCGCCAGGGCGGCCGCTTGCCAGGCGCGGGCATCGACACTGCTTCCAGGCGCGTTGGCCAGCCAGGACAGCGCCCGCCCATACTGCGGCGATTTGCTCATGCCGCCCGCCAGCAGCGCATCGACCGTGGCGGCGGTGGCTTGCACTTCCAGTCCCTGCAGGCCGCTGAACGAGCCGTCGCCCTTCTGGGTCTGGACCAACCACTTGAGTCCCTTGGCACGGGCGTCGTCGACAGCCCCCTGCGCCGGCAAGGCGACAACGATGGTCAGCAACAATGCCGACAGGAAATGATGACGGTCCACGAGCTCTCCCCCTCCGGTTAACCGGGTAGGGAGACTACCTATTTGTCATTACACCTGTTGCGGGCCTCTTTTGAGCCGAACGGCTCATGACAAACGGCTTTTATATCACCGTTGTCATAGCCCGTGACCAGGGTCGGCAGCCACGGCCGACTTGGCTCGGCGATTCCTCGGGACGCCCCGGATAACCAGCGCCGCCATCAGGACGCCGACCGCAAGGCGTCCGCCACCGTGCAGAAAATTATGCGTCAGCATCACGGGGGAAACGTGGTCGGGATCGTAGTGATCAAGGAACATATCCCAAGTATAGGCATGCAGCGTGAGAGGAATGTCCATCAGCATGAACGCTACGCCAAGCACCGCGACAAGCAGCAACCGCAGCAGGCGAATGCCGGCTTTTCCCGGCCAGGCCCCCGCCAGACCGAGCCCAATCGTGACTGGCTGCAGCATGGCGCCGACGGTGGTGGTCACCTCCAGCCATCCCTTCGGGTGAGGTTGAACGACATGGGTCCCGACGACGAGCATCCGCACAAGATTCGTCCGCAGGCGGATCACCGTATCCTGGCCGGTATGATCGAGGCCAAGGAAGAGGATGCCGAAGCGGTCGTCGATCCAGCCCAGGAGGGTTGGGGTCGTGATCGACAAGACGGCTTCCACCAGCGCCCGCCCGCCTACCAGGGCAATAGCGATCACCAGCCCAAGGGCGACGGCCAGCCGGAGAACCAGCCCGCCGGGGTCAGGCCATGCGCCGTTGGGCGTGGTGGAGGACGGCATAGAAATAGGCAGCGGTCAACGCGACCAGCACGGCCGGGAGAACCGCCGTGTGCAAGGTGTCAAATAGCTGCCGGTCGGCACGATGGCAGTAGAACAGCGCCAGGATGCGCGCCTGGTTGATCAGGAAGACGACAGCGATGCCCAGCCCCAGTCCCGCCAGGCGGTGGCGCCAGGGCATGCGGACGGCGGCAAAGGCGGCGACGAGGAGGAACATGACCTCGGTGCCCTCGCAGCCGTTGAGGATATTGAGCCCGCCGCCCGGTGCCTTGATGCTGGAGCCGACGGCCTTGGCCGGAATCTCCGGCGTGAGGAGACGCACGAAGGCGGCCGCCGAGGTCACGGTGGCTTCGTGGACCACCAGCCGCTCGACCCAGGTGCCGCGTGCTGCGCTCCAGCCCCATTGCAGGAGGGCGAAGGCGGCGACGAGCAGCAAGAGGGATCGCCCCAGCGGTCGGGGTGGTGGCGCCATCGGCGGGGCATTGACCGCGCCGTCGGGGAGAAAAGCGTGGCCGTCGCGGGAGTGTGGAAGCATGCGGTGATCGGAAAACCGGACCCGTGCATGCTGAACGGATAACATGACAAAGCGGTGACAGGCGCCGGCGCAGGTCACCAACCGATTCGATGTTTTTCCTCGGTTTCCCGATGCCGGGCGTCGTCGGCGGTGTGCAGATAGCCCGAGGTCGTCGTCAAGGACTCGTGCCCCAGGTTATCGCGGACGTGTCGGAGGTCCATGGCTTGGTCGGTCATGTGCGATCCGGCGGTATGGCGCAGCCAGTGGGCCGAGGCCTGTTCGAGACGGTCCGCCCGACACGCACTGTCCTCACCTTGGTGGCGGAGCCGCTGCGCTGCCTGCCGGAAAACCTCCTTCACGATGGCATGGACTGCGGCCCGCGTCAGCGGCCGGGGCTTGGCACCGATCGGCAGGAGCAATGGCGTCTCGTCTCCCGGCAAGGGAAGCGGCGGCAGGCCGTTCTCGCGGCGGTAGCGGGCCAATTCGACCATCAATTCGGCCGTCGCCGGCACGATCCGCACCTTGCTGCCTTTGCCGGTGACTTCCAGCCACCAGCGTTCCTCCCCAGCTTGGTCCCGCCGGCAAAAGAAGCCGCCCATCGTGTTGCCGGCCACTTCCGAGATGCGCAAGCCGCAGGCATAGAACAAGGAGAACAGCCAGCGTACCCGAAAATAGTGCTCCCGCTCGCGATCGGTTTCCCGCGGCATGGTCTCGACCGCGGCCCGAACCTCGCGCCACAGGTCGGGTTCCAGGTAGCGGGTCTGGCGTGGCTTGGCCTTGCGTGCCCGCTGGCGGGAAAGGGCCAGGGGGTTGCCCGCCAGGTAGCCGGCGGTGACCAGCCAGGAGAAGAGCGCATTCAGGATCACCATGGCCTGGCGTTGGCTGGACGGCGCCAAGGGACCGGCGAAGGGGCGCCACGCCGGGTGGCTCCTGCCGGGCTTGCGGCCCCGGGCAAGCACCCAGCGGCTGGCCGGCTGGGGATCGGCCAGGAAACGTTGGTATACCAGCAGATCCTCGTGAGTCAGCGACGATAGCGGCTTGCCCTGCTGGGCCACCGCCCAGAGCAACAGGCGCTCGGCCTCCTTGCGGTAGTTGTCGAAGGTGGTCCGGGTATCGGCGAAGCGG
This sequence comes from Thauera sp. K11, assembly GCF_002354895.1. NCBI lineage: Bacteria > Pseudomonadati > Pseudomonadota > Betaproteobacteria > Rhodocyclales > Zoogloeaceae > Thauera > Thauera sinica. Next base: position 1,983,480 of record NZ_CP023439.1, on the reverse strand, counting down.
GCGAGCCAGGCGGCGATCGCCTGCAGATCGTTTTGGGCGGCGATGACGGTGGAGGCGCTGCGTGCCCGGTTGCTGCCGGCGCTGCCGTCGAGTTCCGCCGGCAGGCGCAGGTGTTCAAGGGGCGCCGGGAAGCCGGACGATCCGGCGGAAACGAGGTTGTCGGGCATGGCGCAGTTCTCCGCAGGCGACTGAAGGGATTATTTGACACTATACGGTTAATGTCAAAAGCCACTCTGCGGAAGTTCGATAAATGACGGTTTACGTTGTATTATTCCCCAAATCATCGCCTCGCCGGAGCCGCGCGATGCCCACCGAAGCCCAGATCCACGCCGAAATCGAGGCCCTCCGCCAGCAGATTTCCGAGACCCAGGAACTCTACCGCGAGGTCTGCGCTGTGCTGTTCTTCCGCTACGGCATCACGCCCACGGCCAACAAGCTCTACCAGTACGTACGCAAGGGCAGCATGTCGGCGCCGGCGGAAGCTCTGGCGAAATTCTGGGAGGACCTGCGGGAAAAGAGCCGGGTGCGGATTGAGCATCCCGATTTGCCTGACAGCCTCAAATCGGCGGCCGGGGAGTTGGTCGCCGCCTTGTGGACCCAGGCCCAGGGGGCTGCCCAGGAGGGGCTGGCGGTCTTCCGGTCCGAAGCCCAGGCGGCCGTGCTGGAGTCGCAAACCGCCCAGGCGTCAGCCGAGAACGAGCGGACCACCGCCCTGCTGGCGCGGGAGCAGGCCCAGCAAGCGATCCAGGTCGCCACGGAACGGGCGTTGGCGCTGGAGTGCGAACTGGCCGTCGAGCAGGCCGGCAAGGCGGCGCTGGCCACCCAATTGGAAGCGGCCGTGCGTCAGCAAGCGGCCTTGGAAGCGGCTTTGGCCGACGCCCGCCGCGATTTCGCGGCCGAACTGGAAAAGCTGCGCCAGGCGTTGCAGCGCTCCGAAGAACGTTGCGAGGCGGCGGAAAAGCGCGCCTTGCTGGAGATCGACCGGGAGCGGACGGCTGCGGCGAGGGCGCAGAAAGAGCTGGAGAAAGTCCGGCAGCAGCAACAGGACGCCGAGGACCGGCATCGCACCGAGGTAGCGCAGCTTCAGGCCGACTTGGGCGGCGCCCGACAGAAAATCGGCGTGGCCGAAGGGATGCTCCAGGAAATGCGAACGCGATACCAACAACAGGCGGAGGAGATGCAATCCCTGCGGACGATTGCCGCAGAAAGCGAGACCCGAAAAAGCTTACTGGAGCGCGACCTTACCGCTTGCCGGGAGAAAATCGCCGAGCTTGATAAGGAACTGCAGCAGAGACCGGCGCCAGCCCCCGAGAAATCGGCTACCAAGCCACGAACAAGAACCCGAAAAACAGTTGCTTAGGTTCGATCTTGCGGCTGGTTGCAACTTCCCTGTCATTGCACCAGGTGGTTTGTTCAGCAGCAATTGCTTATATGTCCTCAAATTGCAGCTTCGCTCCCACCGGGCCTATCGAGTGGCCTTCGGAATGGCCAAACACCGTTCCACCTTGGCCAAAAGCCCCCCTTGGGCTGATAGCGAAACTCGGCGGGCTCTTCGGGAGGAAATCATAAGCGGCTACTCATCGACTTTTCGACTGGAGGCTGGTCGCTACATCAGCCACCGCACCCGTCAAGCCCGGTTCTGCAGGGCAGGCGCTCGTGTCCGATTGGCAAAACCAATGGTGCGGGGAAAGAGACTCGAACTCTCACGCCTTGCGGCGCTGGAACCTAAATCCAGTGCGTCTACCAATTCCGCCATCCCCGCGTAACCGGCTGATCGTAAAGCGCGCGCATTATACACGCGCCTGATGGCCGCATGCCTTGCTGCGGGCGGCGTCCGTCGCGGTTGCCGGTCAGTGGCCGATGCGGCCGTAGTTGTCTTCGAAGCGGACGATGTCGTCCTCGCCGAGATAGCCGCCCGATTGCACTTCGATGATCTCCAGCGGCAGCCGTCCGGGGTTGGCCAGCCGGTGCGTGCGGCCCAGCGGGATGTAGGTGGATTCGTTTTCCGCCAGCAGGAAGACCTTGTCGCCGCAGGTCACTTCGGCCGTGCCGCGCACGACGATCCAGTGTTCGGCGCGGTGATGGTGCATCTGCAGGCTCAGCTTGGCGCCGGGATTGACGACGATGCGCTTGACCTGGAAGCGTTCGCCGCTGTCGATGGAGTCGTACCAGCCCCACGGGCGATAGACCTTGCGGTGGCTCTGGGCGAGGCTGCGGCCTTCGGCCTTCAGGCGCGCGACGACCTTCTTCACGTCCTGCGTGCGGCTCTTGTGGGCGACCATCACCGCGTCGGGCGTTTCGACCACCACCATGTCTTCGCAGCCGATCGCGGCCACCAGGCGGTTGTTCGCATGCACCAGCGTGTTGCGGCTCGCTTCGAACATGACTTCGCCGCGGGCACTGTTGCCCTGCTCGTCCTTCTCGGACACGGCCCACAGCGCGTCCCAGGCGCCGACGTCGGACCAGCCCGCCGACAGGGGCACGACGACGCCGGCGCCGAGTTCGGGGGCGGATGGCAGGTGCTCCATCACGGCGTAGTCGATCGAGTCCGACGGGCAGCGCTCGAAGGCGGTGCGATCGATGCGCAGGAAGTCCGCGTCGCGCTGGCATCCGGCCGCCGCCTCGGCGCACGCGGTTGCCATCGCCGCGTTGCATTGCGCGATGGCGCGCAGCCACACCGAGGCTTTCATCATGAAGATGCCGCTGTTCCAGAAATACTGGCCGCTGTCGACGTAGGCCCGGGCGGTCTCGGCGTCGGGTTTCTCGACGAACTCGAGCAGGCTGCGGGCGGTGTCGGCGCCGCTCCGTACGTCGCCGGCGCGGATGTAGCCGTAGCCGGTTTCCGGGTGCTCCGGAACGATGCCGAAGGTGACCAGCGCCCCGTCGGCGGCGAGCCTGGCGCCCTCGGCGATCCCGCGCTGGAAGGCGGCGACGTCGGCGACGACGTGATCGGCCGGCATCACCAGCAGCACCGGATCGCCCTCCTCGCTCGCCACGTGGGCGGCCAGCGTGAGCGCGGGGGCGGTGTTGCGCCCCGCCGGCTCGAGCACGATCTGCGGCGAGCGGGCGCCGATCTGGCGCAACTGCTCGGCGATGATGAAGCGGTACTCTTCGTTGGTCACGACGATGGGACGGGGGTCCACGTCCGTCGCGCCGAAGCCGTTCAGGCGCAGCGCCGTCTCCTGCAGCAGCGAGTTTTCGCCGGTGAGAGGCAGCAACTGCTTGGGGTAGCTTTCGCGCGAGGCGGGCCACAGGCGGGTTCCGGACCCGCCGGAGAGAATTACGCTCTTGATCGTCATCTGCAGGAACTCTTTTGGAATCGTCGGGAACGGACCGGAAGCCGGCGCAAGGCAGGCACCCAGTTTACTGCAGCACCTCGCGCAGCATGCGCCGCACGCCCGGGCGCCAGTCGGGCAGCGCGAGGCCGAAGCGCTGGCGCAGCCGCGTGGTGTCGAGCCGCGAATTCAGCGGGCGCCGCGCAGGCGTCGGGTAGTCCGAGGTCGGGATGGCGGCGATGTCGGTCGCCTTGAGCGCGATGCCGAGGGCGCGCGCCTCTTCGATGACGAAGCGGGCGTAGCCGTGCCAACTGGTTTCCCCGGCCGCGGCCAGGTGGTAGGTGCCGGACAGGTTCGCGTCGCGCATCGCGCTGCGCAAGGCGTGGGCGCTCACATCCGCGATCAGGTCGGCGCCGGTGGGCGCACCGGTCTGGTCGGCGATCACCGTCAGGCGCTCCCGTTCGGTTGCCAGCCGCAGCATGGTGCGGGCGAAATTGCCGCCGCGCGCGGCATACACCCACGACGTGCGCAGGATGAGATGGCGGCAGCCGCTCGCGCGGATCGCTTCTTCGCCGGCGAGCTTGGTCCTTCCGTACACCGATAGCGGCGCGGTGGCGGCGTCTTCGCGCCAGGGTTGCCCGCCACTGCCGTCGAACACGTAGTCGGTCGAATAATGCACCAGCCAGGCGCCCAGGGCCGCGGCCTCGGCGGCAAGGCGGCCGACGGCCCCGGCATTGATCGCATGGGCGAGTTCGGGTTCGCTCTCGGCCTTGTCGACGGCCGTGTAGGCGGCGGCATTGACGATGACGTCCGGCGCCAGCCGGCGCACGCCGGCCGCGAGTTCGTCCATCCGCGAAAGATCGCCGCACAGGCCGGGGGCACCGCTGCGGTCGAGCGCGACCACTTCGCCCAGCGGCGCCAGCGAGCGCTGCAACTCCCAGCCCACCTGTCCATTACTGCCCAGCAACAGAATCTTCATGACTTCAGCCTTCGCGCCCCGGATAGTGCGGCGGCCGGATTATCGCATCCGCGCCGGTCCGCAAAGCATGCAATGCTGCGCACGCGGGCGGAAAAGGCATGGCGGCATGAGGTTTTCTTCCGCACCCGGCTCCGCGCGGCCTACATCCCGGGCCGGTCGGCGTACCCCGTCATCTCCAGGTAGCCGCGGCCGAACTCGCGCGGGGCGGAGTGGGCCTCGTCCGCTCCGGCGCCGCCGGGGGCTTCGAGCACGCGCACTGCACCTTCCCAGTAGATCGCACCGGTCGATCGTGCGCTGTCCAGCTCCTGGTCGTCCATCAGCGGCACCAGGCGCAGCCGGCGCGCGTGGCCGCCGCCGGCCGCCGTGGCGGGCAGTTCGAGTTCCCACTCCACCGGGTACTCGGCGCCGGTGCGCGGCGAGCGCCAGGTGCGCAGCGGCGTGAAGCGCACCGCGTCCGGTCCTTCCCGGCGCTGCGTCCGGCCATGTTCGACCAGGGTGAATGCCGACCACAGCGCGCCGCCGGCGTCGTCGCGCATGCGAAAAGCCATCAGCGAGCCGCCGTCGCGCAGGTTGATGCCGATCCAGTCCCAGCCTTTCGCGCGCTCGGGCATCAATTCGCTGGACCATTCGTGGTCCAGCCAGGCTTGGCCGCGCACTTCGTGCCGCCTGCCTTCGAGCGTCAGCGTTCCCGCCACCGCGAGTTGTGGGCGGCTGTAGTAGTGGCTGGCGTGTCTGGGATCGGGGGCTTTGCGGCTGAAGCCGTCGTGCCCGTTCAACAGGGGTGGCCCGGCGGGCAAGAAGTCGAGTTCGAAGGAAAAGGCGTCCGCCGCGATGCGCGTGCGGTAGCGGCCGCCGTCCCCTTCGAGCAGCCAGTCGCGCACCCAGGCGCGGGTCCTGCCGGCGTCGGCGCCGGCCAGCGGTTCGTGGGCGCGCTCGGCCCGCTGCGCATGCCGCAGGCGGCCGAGGGCCGGATCGGCGATCGCTGCATGCGCCAGCACCAGTTGCGTGGGCGCGAAGCGGCTCTTGCTGCGCTCGCCGATGCCGGTTCGCACGCGAAAGAAGGTCACCTGGAAGCCGCGCTCGATGCCTGCTTCGTCCGTGATCCAGCCGGTCACGTACCACCATTCGGTGCGAAACGCGGGGTGTGCCCCCAGATCACGCGGGAAATCGAGCGGCGTGCCGCGCAGCACGGGAGGAAAGTCGGCCTCCGCGGCCGTTTCCGTGCAAAGGCCGGTGCCTGCGAAAAGCGCGCACCACAGCGCGGCCATGCGCGCGATGCGCCGCAGGATGCCGCCCCCCTGCCCCGCCGCTCCCGCCCGGCGCGATCCATCCATCACCAGTCCTCCTTCACCGCGAGCACGGCGGATCGGCGCGTCGCATGGGCTCCCGCGAGCTGGGCCGCCCAGCCCGCGAGCAGGACCAGCGTGACCGAGAACACCGCCAGGGCCGCCCAGGGCACGCTGAAGTCCATGCTCCAGTGGAAGCTCTGGCGGTTGATGACCTCGATCAGCACCACGGATACCGCGGCGCCGCCCAGCAGGCCGGCCAGCACGCCCATCACGCAGGTGAGCATGCCTTCCAGCGCCAGCAGGCGGCCGATGTCGCGCCGGGTGAGGCCCAGGTGGCGCAGCATGCCGAATTCCCCCCGGCGCGACGCCGCCTGTGCGGCAAAGGTCGTGGCGATGCCGAACAGGCCGATGGCGACGGCAACGGCTTCCATCAGGTAGGTGATCAGGAAGGTGCGGTCGAAGATCTGCAGCGTGATTGCACGGATCTCCCCCGGTCGCGCGATCTCCACGCGCTGTTCGCCCAGGAGTTCCCGCAGCGCGGCGGCGACCCGATCCGCCTCGTGGCCGGCGGCGAGCCGGATCGCGACGTCGTTGATGCGCCCGTCCCCGGTCACCGCCAGGTAGTCCTTGCGCTCGATCACCACGGCGCCGTGCTGGCGCGCGTAGTCGCGCCAGATGCCGGCCACCCTGAAATCGTGCATGGCGCCGCCGATCGGCAGCGTCAGGCGATCCCCCGGCTTCAGGCGGTGGCCGTCGGCGATCGCCTCCGCGATCCAGGCGGGCGGGCGTGCCGCGGTGGCCGGCGGGCTCAGCGTGCCGGCGACCAGCGGCAGCCCCCAGCCTTGCGCGACGGGCCTCGCCAGCAGGGTGACCGGCGGGCTGGCGGCATCCAGCCTGAAGTTGACCGCGCGCACCGGGTCGGCCCCGGCCACGCCGGGCAGCGAGCGGATGCGCTCCAGCGCCGCATCGTCCAGGTAACCGCTGGCCGAGGAGGCCGAGGCACGCAGGTAGAGGTCGGCCGGCAGGACCTGCGTCAGCCAGTCATCCACCGACAGGCGGAACGAATTGACCATGATGGCCATGGCCGAGGCCACCGCGACGCTCGCCACCACTCCGGCGCCGGCCACCGCCACCTGCCGGCGCGAGGCGACGAAGCGGGCGCGCGCCAGGCGCCACACCGGATGCCGTCCGCCGGCGAGCAGCCGCGACACCGCCGCCGTCAGCGGCGGCAGGGCGAGGACGGCCGCCGCGAGAATGCCTGCCACCGCGACATAGCCGCCGAGCGGAATGCCGCCGAACGGCGGCAGCAGGCAGGCCGCCCCGGCGAGCGCCAGGGCGGAGAGCGCCATTCCCGCGCGGCCGCGCTCGGGCCGTGACGGCGCATCCCGAACCCCGGCCGCATGCAATGCCTGCGCCGGCGGCACGCGCGTGGCCTCGCGCGCCGGCAGCCAGGCGCCGCCCGTGCCCGCCGTGATCCCCAGCGCCAGGTAGGCCGCAGACAGCAGCGGGTCGACGTGCAGCGTCGGCACGATGTCGCGGAAGACCCCTGCGCCGAGGTCGGCACCCGCGAAGCGGAAAGCCAGCGCAGCCAGACCATGCCCCAGCGCGACGCCGAAGATGCCGCCGACGCCCCCGATCACCGCCCCTTCGGCAAGCAGCCCCCGCCTCAGTTGTCCGCGCTCCAGCCCGAGCGCGCGCAGGACCCCGAACTCGCGCCGGCGGCGCACGACGGCGAGCCACTGCGCCGAGAAGACGAGAAAGCCGCCGGTGAGCAGCGCAATCGCCGCCAGCATGGTGAGATTGACGCGATAGGCGCGCGACAGCCCGGCCGCCTCGGTGGCGGCTTCGTCTACCGTGCGCAGCACCACGCCGGCGGGCAGCAGCGGCGACAGCGCGGCCATCGCCTGCGTGCGGGTCGTCCCCGCCGCAAGCCTGAGGTCGATGCGGGTCAGCAGACCGCGGCGGGCGAAGACGTCCTGCGCCGCGGCGATGTCCATCACGCCCATGCGCTCGCGCGCGCCCGGCACGCCGCCTGCCACGTCCAGGTCGTGCAGTTGCAGGCCCGACTGCACGGTGAGCCGGCGCGGCGCGGAATCCCCGCCGCCTGCGTCCGGGAATACGGACGCTTCCGCCTCGGCCGACAGGAACAGGGCGTCTTCGCGCAGGGCGGCCAGGCGGTCCGGCGCCGGGCCGGTACCTCGCCCGGCCACCGGCAGCAACTGCGGCTGCACGGCCGCGACGCGGAACAGATCGACGCCGAGGATGCGCAGCGGCGCCGGGGCGCCTGGAATGCGCGCCTCGATCTCCAGCACCGGGCTGGCCTCGGCCACCTCCGGCCGCAGCGCCAGCACCGCATAGAGATCTTCGCCGAAACCCTCGCGCGGGCCGGTCACCTGCAGGTCGGCGATGCCGGACATGCGGCGCACGCCTTCGCCGAACTCGTCGAGCGCGGCACCGTGGATGATCTGGACCGCAAGGCCGAGCGCGACCCCGAGCGCGATCGACAGCAGCGACAGCGCGCTCGCCAGCCGCCGCTTGAGCAGGCTGGCGACGAAGACGCGGCGCAGCACGCCGCTCACGCGGGCAGGCCGGCGTCGACGAGCCGTCCGCGGCTGAGTTCGAGCACGCGATCGGCACGCCGCGCCGCGGCGCGCGAGTGCGTCACCAGGATGCCGGCCGCGCCGCCGTCGCGGACCTGCTCCAGCAGCAGGCCGAGGATGTCGGCCGCCCGCTCCGGATCGAGGTTGCCGGTGGGTTCGTCGGCCAGCACCACCGCGGGCCGATGTACCAGCGCCCGGGCGATCGCCACGCGCTGCAACTCGCCGCCGGACAGCATCTGCGGCGCGTCGGCGCCGCGCCCTCCGAGGCCGACGCGCTCCAGCATCGCCTGCGCGCGTTCGTCGGCCTGCGCGTCGGCGATGCCGAGCAGCCACAGCGGCAAGGCCACGTTCTGCAGCACGCTCAGATGGGGCAGCACGTGGAAAGCCTGGAATACGAAGCCGAACCGCGTCCTGCGCAGGCGGGTGAGGCCGTCGTCGTCGAGGCCGCGGAGTTCCAGTCCGCCGACGGCGATGCTGCCGCCCTCGGCTGCATCCAGGCCGGCGATGCAGTTGAGCAGCGTCGACTTGCCGGCGCCGGATTCGCCCACGATGGCGATGCACTCGCCGGCCTCCACCTGCAGCGACAGGCCGTCGAACAGGCTGCGCGGCGGCGAACCGGGCAGCGTCTTGACGAGGGCGTGGATGTGCAACATGGCTGCAGGGACTCCGCGAGCAAGGAAAAAGTGCCCGACGGGCGTCTTCGCTTATACTCCCGCCGCCCCGCCAGCGCCAAACCCCTCCGGCCGCGCGGGCGCCGTGCGCCATGTCCGTCGATCACTACGAGAACTTCCCTGTCGCCTCCATCCTGCTGCCGTCGTCGCTGCGCGGCCCGGTGGAGGCGATCTATCACTTCGCGCGCAGCGCCGACGACGTCGCCGACGAGGGCGATGCGCCGGCGGTGGCGAGGCTGGCCCGGCTCCACGACTACCGGCTGGCGCTCGATGCGATGGAGCGCGGCGAGGCGGTGCGCGATGCGAGCCTGGCGCCGATGTTCGAACGCCTTGCCGCCGCCGTGCGCGAACATCGCCTGCCCGTGCAACTGCTGCGCGACCTGCTCGACGCTTTCAGCCAGGACGTGGGCAAGACGCGCTACGCCGATTTCGGCGAACTGCGCGATTACTGCCGGCGTTCGGCCGATCCGGTGGGGCGTTTGCTGCTGCATCTGTACAAGGCGGCGACGGCCGACAATCTGCTGCTGTCCGACCGCATCTGCACCAGCCTGCAACTGATCAACTTCTGGCAGGATGTCGCCATCGACTGGCGCAAGAACCGCGTCTATCTGCCGCAGGACGACATGGCGCGCTTCGGCGTGCAGGACGCGACCATCGCCGGGCTCGCCGGCGGCAGCCTCGACCCCGACGCCGGCTGGCGCGCCCTGCTCGCCTTCGAAGTGCAACGCGCCCGCGCCATGATGCTCGAGGGCGCGCCGCTGGCGAAGCGGCTGCGCGGCCGCGTCGGCTGGGAACTGCGCCTGGTGGTGCTGGGCGGATTGCGCATCCTCGAACGGATCGAAGCGGTCGACCACGACGTGTTCCGGCACCGGCCGGCACTGGGGGCGGGCGACTGGCTGCGGATCGGCTGGCGGGCCTTCAACTGGAAACCTGCATGAATCCCCACGACTATTGCCAGCAGAAGGCGGCCAAGAGCGGCTCGAGCTTCTATTACAGCTTCATGTTCCTGCCCCCGGGCGGCGGCAGGCCATCACCGCGCTGTATGCGTTCTGTCGCGAGGTCGACGACGTCGTGGACGAGTGCCACGACCCGTCGATCGCCCAGGCCAAGCTCGAGTGGTGGCGCCAGGAAGTGGCGCGGGTGTACGGCGGCACGCCGGCGCACCCGGTGGGGCAGGCGCTGAAGGACGTCGTCGGCACCCACAAGCTGCCGCGCGAACAACTGCTCGAGATCATCGACGGCATGGCGATGGATCTGTCGCAGACGCGCTATCTCGATTTCAAGGGCCTGCAGCTCTACTGCTACCGGGTGGCGAGCGTGGTCGGGCTGCTGGCGGCGGAGATCTTCGGCTACCAGGACCGGCAGACGCTGAAGTACGCGCACGATCTGGGCCTGGCCTTCCAGCTCACCAACATCATCCGCGACGTCGGCGAGGATGCGCGCCGGGGCCGGATCTACCTGCCGATCGAGGATCTGCAGCGCTTCGACGTTCCGGCCAGGGACATCCTGGATGCACGCTATTCGGACGCCTTCCGCGAACTGATGGCCTTCGAGGCGCAGCGCGCCGAGCAGTTCTACGAGCAGGCTTTCGCCCACCTGCCGGCGGTGGACCGCAAGGCCCAGCGCCCCGGCCTGGTGATGGCCGCGATCTACCGCACGCTGCTGCGCGAGATCGCGGCCGACGGCTTCCAGGTGCTGGATCGCCGCACCTCGCTGACGCCGCTGCGCAAGGTCTGGCTGGCGGGCATGACCTGGTTCAGGGGCTGAGCCGGTGAGCGTGCCGGCGGTCGCCGTCATCGGAGCCGGCTACGCCGGGCTCGCCTGCGCGGTCGAACTCGCGCGCTGCGGCGTGCACGTCACCGTGTTCGAGCGTTCGCACACGCTGGGCGGCCGTGCGCGGGTGCTGCCCAGGGACACGCACTGGCAGGTCGACAACGGCCAGCACATCCTGATCGGCGCCTATGCCGAACTCACCCGCCTGCTGCGGCTGACCGGGGGTTCCCCGCGCCAGCTCGAGAACCTGCCGCTCACGCTGCACGTGCCGGGACGGCTGCACTTCCAGGCCGCCAGGCTGCCGGCGCCCTTCCATCTCGCCGTCGGCCTGCTGCGCGCGCGGGGCCTGGGCTGGGCGGACCGCGTGGCGATGCTGCGCCTGATGCGCAGCCTGAAGCGCGATGGATTCCGGGTGGCGCCGGGTTCGACGGTGGCCGGGCTGCTGCGCCTCGCCCGCCAGACGCCGGCGCTGACCGAACTGGTCTGGGAGCCGCTTTGCGTGGCCGCGCTCAACACGCCGGCCGCCGAGGCCAGCGCCCAGGTCTTCGCCAACGTGCTGCGCGACGCCCTCGCCTCCGGCGCCGCGGCCAGCGAACTGCTGATTCCGCGCGTCGATCTCTCCGAACTCTTTCCCGTGCCTGCAGCGCGTTTCCTGGCCACCCGCCGCGGCACGCTGCGCACCGGCAATGCCATCTCCGCGATCCAGCCGGTGGAGGGCGGGTTCCGCCTGGAGGGCGACCCCGGCAGCCAGCCGTGGCGGCAGGTGGTGCTCGCCACCGCGCCGTATCACGCCGCGCCGCTGCTCGCGTCGACCGGCGCCTGCGACCGCCTCGCCGCGCAGCTCGATGCCCTGCCCTACGAGCCGATCGTCACCGTCTATCTGGCGCTCGGCCGCGGCCAGCAACTGCCCGAAACGATGATCGGACTCGTCAGCGGTGGCACGGCCGGGCCGGCGCAATGGGCCTTCGACCGCGGCCGCCTGGGCGGGCCCGAGGGCCTCGTCGCCTGCGTGATCAGCGCAAGCGGCGCGCACGGGCAGACGGCGCGCGACGAACTGATCCTCGCCACCCACGCCCAGCTCGAACACCAGCTCGGGCGCCGGCTGCCGGCGCCGGAGTGGTCGCAGGTGATCATCGAAAAGCGCGCCACCATCGCATGCCGGCCCGGCGTGTTCCGCCCGGACATCCGCACGCCGCTGTCCGGCCTGTGGCTTGCGGGCGATTACGTGGAGTCGGACTACCCTGCGACGCTGGAGTCGGCGGTGCGATCGGGCGTGGCCTGCGCGCAGGCCATCGTCGCCCGGTTCGAGGGCGGCGGCTGAGCCCGGTGCGGCGCCGGGCGCTGCGGCTCAGCCTGCGCTCAGGTGGCGCAGCACCGGGTTGAGCATGGCGGCGCCGAGCCGCTTGCTGCGGGCGCCGTTCCAGCCGTTGTGGCCATCGGGCAGGTTGGCGTTGTCCTTGAAGGGCATTTCCAGCGTCAGCGATACGCAGCCGAAACGGTTGGCCACCCACTTGCTCGCCAGCGTCAGCAGTTCGTCGCCGAAGCGTCCCGGCTCGTAGCCTTCCCCGGTCTGGAAGTCCGGACTCACCGCGGCGAAGCTCTCGATGAAGCGCGCCTGGCGCTCGGCCGCCCCGGCGGTGAAGCCGGGCACCTCCTCCGCGGTGGAGAAGAACACGTAGGGCAATGCCTCGTCGCCATGGATGTCGAGGAACAGGTCGCAGCCGCAGCGCTCCATCTCCTCGCGCACCAGGAAGACTTCGGGGCTCGCCGCGGGATCGGGCTCGCGCCATTCGCGGTTGAGGTTGCGGCCGGCGGCGTTGGTGCGCAGGTTGCCCCGCACGGAGCCGTCCGGGTTCATGTTCGGCACGATGTACAGCACCGCGTGTTCGCGCACCTTGCGCGCCACCGCGTCGGCGGGATCGAGCAGGCGCTCGAGCAGGCCCTCGACGAACCACTCGGCCATCGTCTCGCCGGGATGCTGGCGCGCGATGATCCACACCGGCCGGCGTGCCGGCGTGGGCCGGCCGACCACGATCATGTCGAGGTCGCGGCCCTCGACCGTGCCGCCCAGGTTGCGCAGGCTGGCGAAGGGCGAGTCGTCGGCGCGGCCGAGCAGGTCGAGGTGGCGTTCGAACGAGTACGGCTCGAAATAGGCGTAATGGACGGTATCGCGCTCCGGGGTGTGCTCGACGATCAGTGCGCCGTCCTCGTAGCGCGTCGAGCGGATGCGGAACCAGTTCTGGCGGTCGTAGGACGCCACGCAGCGGTAACCGGGCCAGCCGTCCGGGTAGGCGGCCTCGCCCGCGTTTTCGAACACCATGCGCAGCGCGGTGCCGGCCCCGCCATGCAGGCGGAAGTGGAACCACTGGCGGAAATCCGCGGCATTGTCGGCACGCAGGCGCAGGCGGATGTCCTGCGGATCGTCCAGGCTGACGACCTCGATGGCACCGGAGTCGAAGTTCGAGCTGATGCGCATGGCCGGTTCAGTCGAGGCGGCGGTGGAAGACCGGCCTGTCGATGTCGGACGCATCGGCGGCGAAGGCGTAGCCCTCGCGCTCGAAGCCCTTCAGCGCCTCGACGTCGTCGATGCGGTTCTCGATCACGAAGCGGCTCATCAGGCCGCGCGCGCGCTTGGCGTAGAAGCTGATGATCTTGTAACGCCCGGCCTTCCAGTCTTCGAACACCGGGGTGACGATGCGCCCCTTGACCGCCTTGGCCTTGACCGACTTGAAGTACTCGTCCGAAGCGAGGTTCAGCAGCACCGGCTCGCGCCCCTGCTCCGCCTCGCGGGCGAGCAGGCGGTTGAGCCCGGCGGTGATGCGTTCGCCCCAGAAGGCGTACAGATCCTTGCCGCGCGGATTGGCCAGCCGCGTGCCCATCTCAAGGCGATAAGGCTGCATCAGGTCCAGCGGACGCAGCACGCCGTACAGGCCGGACAGGATGCGCAGGTGGTCCTGCGCCCAGCGCAGGTCCGCTTCGCCCAGCGTCGCGGCGGCCAGGCCCGCATAGACGTCGCCGTTGAAGGCGAGTACCGCCTGCTTCGCGTTGCCCTCGTCGAACGGCCGCGACCAACTGGCATAGCGCGCCACGTTCAGCGTCGCGAGTTGATCGGACAGCGACATGAGTTCGGCGATCTCGGCCGGCGATCGCTGCCGCAGGATTCCGATCAGTTCCCCGGCATCGTCGAGGAAGTCCGGCTGGGTGTGCAGGCCGGTGGTGGGCGGGGTCTCGAAGTCGAGCGCCTTCGCGGGGGAAATGACGAGGATCATCTGGACAGGGAAGCAGGAACGCGGAAACGGGAATGGCGATGGTAGCAAACGGATGCGCCGGTCCGCTCAACGGCCGGCGGCGGTGCGCGCCAGCCGCTGCCGGCGCTGCTCGAACAGGCAGATGGCGGCGGCCGCGCCGACGTTGAGGGATTCGACGCCCTCGCCCATCGGGATCGTCACCAGCCCGTCGGCAGCGCTCAGCAAGGCCGGCGACAGCCCTTGCCCCTCGGCGCCGAACATCCAGGCGGCCGCAGGGGCGAGGTCGAGTTCGTAGAGCGATCGCGCCCCCGGCGCAAGGGCGGTGGCAAGCCGCGGCCCGGGGAAACCGGCCAGCAAGGCGAGCGCATCGGCCTGTTCGCGGATGCGCAGCACGAAGTGCGCACCCATGCCGGCGCGCAGCACCCTGGGCGACCACGCCTGGGCGCAGCCTTCGGTGAGCAGCGCGTCGGCCACGCCGGCCGCCGCCGCGGTGCGCAGGATGGTGCCGAGATTTCCCGGGTCCTGGACGCCGTCCAGGACGACGACGTCGCCGGAGAATTCCGCATGCCCCGCTCCGTCCGGCGGCCGCGGGGTGTCGATCAGCGCGACGATGCCGGAGGGCGTATCCACCGGGCTGACGTGGGACGACAGGGCGTCGTCCAGGCAGATGCGCTCTATCTCGGCCGGCGCGCGCGCAAGCAGCGCGGCGACTTCCCCGCGCTGCAGCGCCGTCTCGGCGACGACGAGCCGCTTCAGCGGAAAAGCGTGGTCCAGCGCGGCGGCGATCAGGTGGGGGCCGTCGAGCACCGTCTCGCCCGTCTTGCGCCGCTCGCGCGCCGATGTCGCGAGGGCGTGCAGGTGCTTGACGAGGGCGTTGTCGCGCGAGCGGATGGGCCTCATCGCGATTCGAGGATGCGCCGCACCGGCGCGAAGCTGCGGCGATAGAAGTCGGCCACGCCGTGACGCTCGATGGCCGCCAGATGCGCGGTGGTCGGGTAGCCCTTGTGGGCAGCGAGTCCGTAGTACGGGAAAGCCTTGTCGAGCAGCCGCATCGTCTCGTCGCGCGCGGTCTTGGCCAGGATGGAGGCGGCCGAGATCGAGGGTTCGGTGGCGTCGCCCTTGACGATGGCGCGCGCGGGGTACGGCAGCGCCGGGCAGCGGTTGCCGTCGATGCGGACCTCGTGCGGTGCCACGCCGAGCGCCGCGACCACGCGCTGCATGGCCAGCATCGTGGCGTGCAGGATGTTGAGGCGGTCGATCTCCTCGGCCGATGCCTCGGCCACCGCCCAGGCCAGCGCCCGCTCGCGGATCAGTGGCGCCAGGCGTTCGCGGGCGCGCTCGGACAGCTTCTTGGAGTCGGCCAGCCCGTCGATCGGCCGCGCCGGGTCCAGCACGACGGCTGCCGCGACGACGGGGCCGCACAAGGGGCCGCGGCCCGCTTCATCGACCCCGCAGATCAGGCCGGCTGCTGCGAAGCTTTCCATTCGGTGTCCGTCAGGTAGGGCAGGATGGCGGCCGCCGCTTTCTCCGCGGTGTTCTGGCGCAGGGCGAGATGCAGTTCGGTGAACCGCTCGACCAGCCGTTCGACCGCCGCGGCATCGGCGAGCCAGGCTTCGAGGGCGTCGGCCAGCTTGTCCGGCGAGGCATCCTCCTGCAGCAGTTCCGGCACCATGGCCTCGTTGCACAGGATGTTGGGCAGGCCCACCCACGGCAGGTAGGCCAGGCGCTTCATCAGCCGGTACTGCCATTTGCCGATGCGATAGGTGATCACCATCGGGCGCTTGAGCAGCGCCGCCTCCAGGCTGGCGGTACCGCTCGCGACGAGGACCGCATCCGCCGCGGTCATCGCATCCACCGCATGGCCGAACAGCATGCGGATGGGCAGTTCGCCGGCCTCGTTGCGGCGCATCGCTTCCTCGAACAGCGCTCTCGTCTCGCGCGTCGCGAGCGGAACCAGGAAGGTGATGTCCGGCCGCCGCGACAGCAGCAGCTTGGCGGTGGCGATGAAGGTGTCGGCCAGGTTGTTCACCTCCGACTGCCGGCTGCCGGGCAGCAGCGCGATCACCTTGCGCTTGCTGTTGAGGCCGAGCAGTTCCCGCGCCGCGGCGCGATCCGGCTGCAAGGGAAACACGTCCGCCAGCGGATGGCCGACGTAGCTCACCGGCACGCCTGCGCGTTCGTAGATCTGGGGCTCGAAGGGAAACAGGCACAGCATGCGCGTCACCGACTGCGCGATGCGCTCGATGCGGCCGCCCCGCCATGCCCAGATGGACGGACTGACGAAGTGGATCGCGGGGATGCCCGCGTGCTTGATCTTGCCTTCGAGCCACAGGTTGAAGTCGGGCGCATCGACGCCGATGAAGGCCGCCGGCCGTTCCCGCCGGATCTGCGACAGCAGGGTCCGGCGGATGCCGGACAGCTCGCGGTACCGCTTCAGTGCATCGACGTAGCCATGCACCGCCAGCAGTTCGCAGGGCCAGCGTACGTCGAAACCCTCGGCCTGCATCTTGGGGCCGCCGATGCCGAAGAACTCGGCATGCGGGACATGGCGCTTGATCGCGCGGATCAGGTGGCTCGCAAGAAGATCGCCGGAGGCTTCGCCGGCAACCATGGCAATCCGCATGACGTCAGCGAACGATGCCGCGACCGGATTCGGCGATGAATTCCGCGAACGGCGCCGCCTCGGGTTGCTCGGCCGCGATCTCGGCCGTGCGCTGGCGCGCCTCCTCCAGTGACAGGCCCGACCGGTAGAGGGCGCGGTAGGCGCGCTTGATCGCCGCGATGCCGTCGGCCGAATAGCCGCGGCGGCGCAGCCCCTCGCTGTTGATGCCGTGCGGCGTGGCCGGATTGCCCGACACGGTCACGAACGGCGGCAGGTCCTGCAGCAGCACGGTGCCCACTCCGCAGAAGCTGTGCGCACCCACTCGACAGAACTGATGCACGCCGGTGAAGCCGCCCAGGATCGCCCAGTCGCCCACGTGGACGTGGCCCGCCAGCGTGGCGTTGTTGGCGAAGATCGTATGGTCGCCGACCTGGCAGTCGTGCGCGACATGCACGTAGGCCATGATCCAGTTGTCGTTGCCGATGCGGGTGACGTGCGCGTCCTGGCTGGTGCCGACGTTGAACGAGCAGAATTCGCGGATCGTGTTGCGGTCGCCGATCTCGAGCCGGGTGGGCTCGGCGTCATACTTCTTGTCCTGCGGCTGGGCGCCGATCGAGCAGAACTGGAAGATCTCGTTGTCGCGGCCGATGCGGGTGCGCCCTTCGATCACGACATGCGGGCCGATGCGCGTGCCGTCGCCGATCTCGACGTGCTCGCCGATGATCGAATATGCGCCGACCTCGACATTCGCGCCGAGCCTGGCCGCCGGATGGACGATTGCGGTCGGATGGATCATAGGTTCCTGATCGCGCACATCAGTTCGGCCTCGGTGGCGACTTCACCGTCGACGCGCGCGATGCCCTTGTACTTGTAGATGTTGCGCTTCGCGTGGGTGATCGTCATGTCGAACAGCAACTGGTCGCCCGGCACCACCGGACGCTTGAAGCGCACGTTGTCGATGCCGGCGAAATACACGACGCTGTTCTCGTCGGGCTTCACGCCAGTGCTCCTGAACGACAGCAGCGCGGCCGCCTGCGCCATCGCCTCGATGATCAGCACGCCCGGCATGACCGGGTGATGCGGGAAATGGCCGGGGAAGAACGGCTCGTTCATCGTCACGTTCTTCAATGCGAGGATGCGCCTGCCCGGCTCCAGTTCCAGCACGCGATCCACCAGCAGGAAGGGATAACGGTGCGGCAGGTACTGGAGAATCTCGTTGATGTCCATGATGTTCAGCCTGGAGTCTGGTCGGAATTCTTGTCGGGAAGACGCTGCGCCTCCTGCTCCAGGGCGCGGACGCGCTCGGCCAGGGCATCGAGGTGGCGCAGGTGGGAGAAGTTCTTCACCCAGTCGGCGTGGGCCTGGAGCGGCAGCGTCGAGGTGTAAACCCCGGGTCTGTGGATGGACTTCACGACCACCGTCGCGGCGGACACCACCACGTCGTCGGCGATCGTCAAGTGGCCGGCGATGCCGACGCCGCCGGCGATCATGCAGCGGGCGCCGATCGTGGTGCTGCCGGCGATGCCGACGCAGCCGGCGATCGCGGTGTCCTCGCCGATCTGCACGTTGTGTGCGATCTGGATCTGGTTGTCGAGCTTGGCGCCGCGTCCGATCACGGTGTCGTCGAGCGCGCCGCGGTCTATCGTGGTGTTGGCCCCGATCTCGACGTCGTCGCCGATCACGACCCGTCCCATCTGCGGGATCTTGATCCAGCGGCCGTTCTGCTCGCGGGCGAAGCCGAAGCCGTCGGAGCCGATGACGGCGCCGGAATGCACGATGCAGTCGCGGCCGATGACCGAACCGGCATAGACGACGACGCGCGGCGCGAGCCGGGTGCCGGCGCCGATGCGAACGCCCTGCCCGATGCTGCAGCCCGCGCCGATCACGACGTCATCGCCGATCTCGACGTCAGCCTCGACGACCGCACCCGCGTCGATCTGCACGGAGGCCGGCACCGGGGACGACACCGCGGCGAGCGGGTGCACGCCCGGACGGGGCGGCGGCGGCGGATTGAAGACGGATGCGACCTGCGCGTAATAGAGATAGGGGTCGTCCGCGACGATGCGCGGACGGTCGGTCACCGCGTCGCGTGCCTTGTGGCCGACGATCACCGCCGCGGCCCGGCTCGACTTCAGCCGCGACAGGTATTTCGGATTGGCGAGGAAGGCCAGATCGCCCTCCCCTGCCTGGTCCAGCGTCGCCACTCGGCGCACGACCAGGGCACCGTCGCCGACAAGCTCGCCTCCCAGGCGGGCGACCAGTTCATCGAGCCGGAACATGCCCGAGACCGCGGATTACTTGCTCTCGGACAGGGCCTTGATGACCTTGTCGGTGATGTCGATGCGGGGGCTGGCGTACACCGCCTCCTGGAAGATGATGTCGAATTTTTCGGACTCGGCGATCTGCTTCACCGACCGGTTCGCACGCTCGAGCACCGACGCGAGTTCTTCGTTGCGGCGCTGGTTCAGGTCTTCGCGGAATTCGCGCTGCTTGCGCTGGAAGTCGCGATTCAGGTCGTTGAGCGCCCGCTCCTTGGTGCGGCGGTCGGTCTCGGCCATCGTCGTGCCGTTGCGCTCGAGTTCTTCCTGCATGCCTTGGAGATCCTTCGCCATGCGCTGCAATTCCTGGTCGCGCTTCTCGAATTCCTTCTCCAGCCGCTGCTGGGCGCGCACGGCCGGCCCGGCTTCGCGCATCACGCGGTCGGAATTGACGAAACCGATCTTGGTCTCCGCCGCCGCGGTCTGGGAAACACCGACCAGGGCCGCCGCAACCAGAGTGAGGGTGCTGACTTTCACAAAAACCTCCGGAAATTACGCTTTCGATGACGCTATCAGAACACGCTGCCCAACTGGAACTGGAAGCGTTGCGTCTTGTCGTCCTTCTCTTTCTTGAGCGGGAAACCCAGGCTGAACTTCAGCGGACCCACCGGCGAACTCCACGAGAAGGCAAGGCCCGTACTGTAGCGCAAGTCGCTCAGGCTGATCTTTTCCTCCTTGCCCGTCTCCGGATCGTTACCCCAGACGTAGCCGGCATCCATGAAGGCCGAGACGCGGAACGAGCGGTCGGTGCCCGAGCCGGGCAGCGGGAAATAGAATTCCGCGTTGCCGACGAGCTTGCGCGTACCGCCGGTGGAAGTGAGGTCGCCGTCGGTATCGCGGAACTTCACGCCGATCGAACTCTGTTCGTAGCCGCGCACCGAGCCGATACCGCCGACGTAGAAGTTCTTGTAGAACGGGACCGGCTTGTCGGCAAAGCCCTTCGCCCAGCCGACGTCGCCATTGAGCATCAGCGCATAGTCGCGGCCGAACGGGAACCAGTGCTGGTACTGATAGTTGATCTTGGCGTACTTGAGCTTGCCGGGCGGGATCGCCGCCTCGCCATAGACACGCTGGTACACGCCCTTGCGCGGGTAGATGGCGCTGTCGCGCGTGTCGCGCGCCCAGCCGGCGCTGAGCAGCAGGCTGTTGACCGTGACGTCGCCGACGCCGTAGTTGGCGTCGGACGGGTTGGAACTGCCCGAGCTGCAGCCGAAATCGACGCAGAATTCCTTGTAGCGCAGCGGACTGTCGGTGAAGGTGGTCACCCGCGTCCGGTCCACGGTGAGGCCGAAGTTGATCTGGTCGTCTTCCGCGATCGGGTAGCCCAGGCGCAGGCCGGCGCCGGTCGACACGGTCTTGTACGGCGACACCGTGTAGCTCTCGGTGGGATCGTAGGTGCGGTGGTACAGATCCCAGCCCAGGCTGACGCCATCGACGGTGTAGTACGGGTTGGTGAACGACAGCGCCAGCGTGCGGCCGGAGCGGCTGGTGTTCAAGCCCAGCGTCAGCGCGTTGCCGCTGCCGAACAGGTTCTGCTGCGAGACCGATGCCGACAGCACCACCTTGTCCGAACTCGAGAAGCCGGCGCCGAGCATCAGGTTCCCCGTCGGACGCTCCTTGACGGTGAAGTTGACGTCCACCTGGTCGGTCGTGCCGGGCACAGCGGGCGTCTCGACGTTCACCTCGTCGAAGAAGCCGAGCCGGTCCACCCGGGTGCGCGAACGGTTGATCGCCGCCGCGTCGTACCACGCGCCTTCCATCTGGCGCATCTCGCGGCGCACGACCTCGTCGCGCGACTTGGTGTTGCCGCCCACGTTGATGCGCCGCACATACACGCGCCGGCCTGGATCGACGAAGATGGTGAAGGCGACCTCGCGCTTGTCCTTGTCGACTTCCGGCGCGGCATTGACGTTGGCGAAGGCATAACCCTCGTTGCCTAGCCGGTCGGTGATCGCCTTCGTCGTCTCGGTCAGCCTTTCGCGCGAGAAGGTTTCGCCCGGCTTGATCTTCGCCATCGCCAGGTATTCGGACTCGGGGAGGATCAGGTCGCCGGTGAAGCGCACACCCGTCACCGAGTATTTCTCACCCTCGGTGATGTTCAGGGTGATGTAGATGTCCTTCTTGTCCGGCGTGATCGACACCTGGGTGGAGTCGATGTTGAAATCCAGATAACCCCGGTTGAGGTAGAAGGAACGCAGCGTTTCCAGGTCCGCGGAAAGCTTCTGGCGAGAATACTGGTCGTTCTTCGTATACCACGTCAGCCAGCCCGGCGTGGTGAGCTGCATCTGAGCGATCAGGTCGTCCTCGTCGAAAGCCTTTGCTCCGATGATCCTGATCTCGTGGATCTTCGCGACGTCGCCTTCGTCCACCGCGAAATTGATGCCGACGCGATTGCGCTCGAGCGGCGTCACGGTGGTGGTGATGGTGGCCGAATACTTGCCGCGGGACAGATACTGGCGCTTCAGTTCCTGTTCGGCGCGCTCGAGCAGCGCGCGGTCGAAGATGCGGGATTCCGCGAGCCCCACTTCGCGCAGGCCCTTCTTCAGCGCTTCCTTGTCGAATTCCTTCACGCCGACGAAATCGATCTGCGCGATGGCCGGACGCTCATCGACGACGACCACGATGACGTCGTTCTCGGCTTCGATGCGCACGTCGCTGAAGAATCCGGTCGCGAAAAGCGCGCGGATGGCTTCGGCCGCCTGTGCCTCGTCGAAACGGTCGCCGACCCGCACCGGGAGGTAGTTGAACACCGTTCCTGCCTCGGTGCGCTGGATTCCTTCGACCCGGATGTCCTTGACGACGAAGGGATCGAAGGCGAACGCCGGCGCAGCGGCAAAAAGGGCCATTATCAGCCCGGGCAGGAGCTTGCGATTCATTCAGGTATTCAGCCGGAAATTAGTCGGTTGAGGTCGTTGTAGAAGGCGAATGCCATCAGCATTACGAGGAGTGCGAGACCGATCTGCTGGCCGATCTCCATGACGCGCTCCGGAATGGGGCCGCCCTTGATGATTTCCACAACATAATACAGTAAATGCCCTCCATCCAGCACCGGGATGGGAAGCAGGTTGAGCACGCCCAGGCTGATGCTGATCATCGCCACGAACTTGAGATAGTGGATGATTCCGAGCCGCGCGGTCTGCCCCGCATAGTCGGCAATCGTCACCGGGCCGGACAGGTTTTTCCACGAGATTTCGCCCACGAGCATCCTGCCGATCATCTGCAGGCTCAGCACGCTGGTATCCCAGGTCTGGCGCACGGCTTTCGCCATCCCTTCCACCACCCCGTAGCGGACTTCGGAGAAGAGCGCGGGCCCGCCGGTGGCGCCGGGATCGGCGACCCCGACGCCGATGCGTCCGACCTTCACGCCGTTTTCGCTCTCGGTGTCGGGCGTCACGCGAAAACTCAGCGCGGCCCCGGTACGCAGGACGTCGATGCGCAATTCGCGTCCCGCGGCCTCGCGCACGCGTTCGACCAGCTCCGTCCAGCCGTCGAGCGTCTCGCCGTCGATGGCCGTCACCTCGTCGCCGACCTGGATACCGGCGCGCTGGGCGGCTCCGCCTTCGACCAGTCGTCCGACCACCGCGGGAATGAGCGGCCGCCAGGGGCGCATGCCCATGCGCGCGATGAGGTCGCTGCCCCCGTCGTCGATGTCGACTCCGCTCAGGTCGAGCGCGCGGAATGCATCCACGTCTTCCAGCGTCTTCACGTGCAGCACCACGCGGCGGCTGTCCACCGTGTGCTTGAGCAGGACCCAGCGCAGTTCCTGCCAACTGCGGACCGCTTCCTCATCGACCGCGAGGACGAGGTCGCCGTCGCGCAATCCGGCGGCAGCGGCGACGCCGGGCGTATCGGTGAGCGAGATCCGCGGCCGCAGTTCGTCCGTTCCCACGACGAACATGCCCCAGTACAGGACGATCGCGAGCAGGAAGTTGGCGAGCGGCCCCGCCGCGACGATGGCGAACCGGCGCCACACGCTCTGGCGGTTGAAGGCCCGGTGCAGTTCCGCATCGGCGACCTCGCCTTCGCGCTCGTCGAGCATCTTGACGTAGCCGCCCAGCGGAAAGGCCGCAAGCGCCCATTCGGTACCGTCCGGCCCCGCCCTGCGCACCAGCAGCGGCTTGCCGAAGCCGATCGAGAACCGCAGGACCTTCACCCCGCACCAGCGCGCCACCAGGTAATGCCCCAGTTCAT
The DNA here is from genome assembly GCF_002354895.1 of Thauera sp. K11. NCBI lineage: Bacteria > Pseudomonadati > Pseudomonadota > Betaproteobacteria > Rhodocyclales > Zoogloeaceae > Thauera > Thauera sinica. The sequence goes on along the minus strand of NZ_CP023439.1, from coordinate 1,960,534 downwards.
GGACGAGGATCAGGACACCCAGCGCGAGTGCGAACGGAATCAGGTAGTCGAACAGGTTCATGGTCTATGTCGCTTGCGGATCTCGATGCGCGCCCGTTCGCGGGCCTGCAGGTCGGCCGCCAGGACCGCATCGAGCGAATCGACCGGCATCGGCTCCGCGCGTTCCAGCGTTTCCTCGATCACCTGCGCAATGCAGCGGAAACCGATCCGCCGGTCGAGGAAGGCGTCGACGGCCTCCTCGTTCGCCGCGTTGAGTACCGCCGGCGCGCTTCCGCCCGCGCCCAGCGCCTGGTAGGCGAGGCGAAGGCACGGAAAGCGCTCCAGGTCGGGGCGTTCGAAATCGAGCCGTGCGATCTCGAAGAGATCGAGCGTCCTGACGCCGGCGTCGATCCGCTGCGGCCACGCCAGCGCATGGGCGATGGGCGTGCGCATGTCCGGGTTGCCGAGCTGCGCGATCACCGAACCATCGACGTAGTCGACCATCGAGTGGATCACGCTCTGCGGATGCACGACGACCTCGATCTGCCCGGCGGGCGCGCCGAAGAGCCAGTGAGCCTCGATGACCTCGAGCCCCTTGTTCATCATCGTGGCCGAATCGACCGAGATCTTGCGCCCCATGACCCAGTTGGGATGCGCGCAAGCCTGCTCTGGCGTGACCTGCTCGAGAAGGCCGGCCGGCGTGGTGCGGAAGGGGCCGCCGGACGCGGTCAGCAGCACGCGGCGCACGCCGGCCGCCCCCGGATCGCGCGCATAGTTCGCCGGCAGGGACTGGAAGATCGCATTGTGCTCGCTGTCGATCGGGAACAGCGTGGCGCCGCTGGCGCCCACCGCGTCCATGAACAAGCGGCCGGACAGCACCAGGGCTTCCTTGTTGGCCAGCATCAGCTTCTTGCCCGCGCGGGCGGCGGCGAGCGCCGGGCGAAGGCCGGCCGCGCCGACGATGGCGGCCATCACCGCATCCACGTCGGCATGCGACGACACGTATTCGAGCGCCTCGACGCCGGTCAGCACCTCGGTGCGGCAGCCCGCGTCGCCCAGCGCGCGCTGCAACTCGGCGACGCCGGAGGCGTCGCCGAGCACCGCGTACCGGGGCGAGAACTGCAGGCATTGTTCGAGCAGCTTGTCGGCCTGGCGCTGTGCGGTCAGCGCGAAGACCGAGAATCGCGCGGGATGGCGCGCGATCACGTCGAGCGTGCTGAGGCCGATCGAGCCGGTTGCGCCCAGGACCGTGATGCGCTGGTGACGGATTTCTGGCATGTGAGGAAGCCCGGCGAGAGTCAGCGTGCCCACCAGAGGGCCGCCAGTCCTGCGATGGGCAGCGTGGAGGTGAGGCTGTCGATGCGATCGAGAATTCCGCCGTGGCCCGGCAGCAGCGTGCCGCTGTCCTTCAGTCCCGCCTGCCGCTTCAGCAGGGACTCGAACAGATCGCCGACGATGCTGATGCCGGTATAGACGATCAGCAGCACGGCAAACCCTGCCCAGCCGGCCGGCGGCGGGATGTTGAGGGCACTGGACAGGACGATCCCGAACACCAGCACGCCGATGGCCGCCCCGGCGGCGCCTTCCCAGGTCTTGCCGGGGCTGATGCCCGGCGCGAGCTTGTGGCGGCCGAAGGCGCGGCCGGAAAAATAGGCGGCGATGTCGGCCACCCAGACGGCCGCCATCGCGGCCAGGAGCACCCGCGGATCGATGAGCCTCAGATGGGCAAGCGCGAGCGCCGGCGGCAGCAGCACGACCGCTCCCACGGCGACCGCCAGTGCAGCGCTGTCCAGCTTCCACTTGAGCGCAAGCCATGCGGGGATCACGCCCAGCCAGAAGGCTGCGCTGACGAGATAGATCGGCCCGAGATAGGACGGCGGCGGCAGTCGGTCTCCCGCCAGCCCGGCCGAGTAGCCCAGCGCGAGGCAAGCCAGGGCAAAGACGGGGGCGAGGATCGAGCGCGCACCCCGCCCGAAGGATGCGAGTCCGCCCCACTCCCATGCCGCCGCACCGCAGATGGCCGCGCACAGCAGCAGCCATCCCATGGCTGGCAACAGCAGCAAGGCGGAGAGCAGGCCGGCGAGGAGCACGATCGCGGTCAGGACCCGCAGCCTAAGCATGGCGCCCCGCGGGTTCCGCTCCCTGGGACGACGGTGCCTGCTCGCTCAACTGTTCGCTGGTGCGGCCGAAACGGCGTTCGCGCATCCGGTAGGACGCGATGGCCTTGTCGAGTGCTTCCGCGCCGAAATCCGGCCACAGCGTGTCGGTGAAGTAGAGTTCCGCGTAGGCCAGTTGCCACAGCAGGAAATTGCTGATGCGTTTCTCGCCGCCGGTACGGATGAAGAGGTCGGGTTCCGGTGCGAAATGCGTCGCCAGGCCGGCCGCCAAGTCATCCTCGGTGAAGCCGGAGCGGCGCTCCGGGTTGCGCTCCAGCATCTTGGCCACCGCATCGAGGATCTCCCACCGTCCGCCGTAATTCGCGGCGACCGTCAGGTTGAAGCGGGTGTTGCCCGCGGTCAGGGTCTCGGCGTCGCGGATCATCGACACCAGTGCCGGATCGAAGCGCGACAGGTCGCCGATGACCCGAAAGCGGATGCCGTTCTGGTGCAGACGCTCGACTTCCTTCTGCAGAGACCTCATGAAGAGCTGCATCAGGAAGGAGACTTCCTCGGCCGGACGGCGCCAGTTCTCGGAACTGAATGCGAACACGGTCAGGTAGCCGACCCCGCGATCCATGCAGGCGCGGATGACTTCGCGCAGGGCGTCCACGCCGCGGCTGTGTCCGGCGACGCGCGGCAGGAAGCGCTTGCGTGCCCACCTGCCGTTTCCGTCCATGATGATGGCGATGTGCGACGGGACGGCAGACACCGCCGGAATGTCCCGCGTCGAGCTGGTGAAACCTGCGTTTGCCACGATTCGCCTCCTCGCGTGCCCCGATGGGAACAGCCGATCCGGAGGGATCAGATCTGCATCAGTTCCTGTTCTTTCTGCGCCAGCAGCTTGTCGATCTCGGCCACGGCCTTGTCGGTCAACTTCTGGATGTCGTCCTGGGCACGACGCTCGTCGTCCTCGGAGATCGTCTTGTCCTTCACCGCGTCCTTGAGATGCTGGTTGGCATCCCGGCGCAGGTTGCGCACCGCGACCTTGGCGGTTTCGCCTTCCTGGCGCACGACCTTGGTGAGGTCGCGGCGGCGTTCCTCGGTCAGAGCAGGCATGGGAACGCGCAGCAGTTCGCCCATGTTGGCCGGGTTGAGGCCCAGATCGCTGTCGCGGATCGCGCGCTCGATCTTGCCCATCATCTGCTTTTCCCAAGCCTGGACGCCGATGGTGCGCGCATCGATGAGGGTGATGTTCGCCACCTGATTGACCGGCACCATCGAGCCGTAGTACTCGACCATCACGTGATCCAGGAGGCCGGTATGCGCGCGACCGGTGCGCACCTTGGCGAGATCCGCCTTCAGCGCCTCGATCGACTTCTGCATTTTCTGCTCGGTCGTCATCTTGAGTTCGGAAATCATGCGTGCTTCCTCGAAATGGGCTCGACGGGCGGCTTCAGGAATGAACCAGCGTGCCTTCGTCCTCGCCCATCACGACGCGCTTCAGCGCACCGGGCTTGAAGATCGAAAACACGTTGATCGGCAGCTTCTGGTCGCGGCACAGCGCAAAGGCGGTCGCATCGAGCACCGCGAGGTTGCGGCCGATCGCCTCGTCGAAGCTGATGCGATGATAACGCTTGGCTTCGGGGTCCTTCTTCGGGTCCGCGGTGTAGACGCCATCCACCTTGGTGGCCTTCAGCACGATCTGGGCGCCGATCTCGGCGCCGCGCAGCGCGGCGGCCGTGTCGGTGGTGAAGAAGGGGTTGCCGGTCCCCGCGGCGAAGATGACGACGCGCCCTTCCTCGAGATGCCGGATCGCACGGCCGCGGATGTAGGGCTCGACGACCTGGTCGATGCGCAGCGCGGACTGCACGCGCGCCTCGACGCTCATGCGGCGCATGGCGTCGGCGAGTGCCATCGCGTTCATGACCGTGGCCAGCATGCCCATGTAGTCGGCGGTGGCGCGATCCATGCCGGAGGCCGCTCCCTTCATGCCGCGAAAGATGTTGCCGCCGCCGATCACCACGCCCACCTGCACGCCGAGACGGGTGATCTCGGCCACTTCGGTGACGATGCGGGTGACGACTTCCTCGTTGATGCCATAGGGGTCGTTGCCCATCAGGGCCTCGCCGGACAGCTTCAGCAGGATGCGCTTGTAGGCGGCGGCGGACACGTCGGGCTCCTTACTTCTGGGCCGCGGCGGCGGCCTGCTCGGCCACTTCCGCGGCGAAGTCGGTCACCTTCTTCTCGATGCCTTCGCCGACGATGTACAGCGTGAAGCCGGCGACCGAGGCGCCCCTGGCCTTCAGCAACTGTTCGATCGTCTGCTTGCCGTCCTCGGCCTTGACGAAGACCTGGGCCAGCAGCGTCACTTCCTTGAGGAACTTCTGCACGGTGCCGTCGGCGATCTTTTCCAGCATTGCTTCCGGCTTGTTGTCGGCGCGTGCCTTTTCGACGGCGATGCGGCGTTCGGCCTCGATCAGGTCCTGCGACACGCCGGAAGCATCCAGCGCCTTGGGCTTGGAGGCGGCGATGTGCATCGCGATGTCCTTGCCGAGCTGTTCGTCACCGCCGACCAGGTCCAGCAGCACGCCGATCCTGGCGCCGCCGTGGATGTAGGAGCAGAGCCGGCCCTGCGCCTCGACGCGGACGAAGCGGCGGATCGACATGTTCTCGCCGATCTTGCCGACCAGCGCGGCGCGGGTCGATTCGACGGTGCCCTCGCCCAGCGGCAGCGCCGACAGGGCGGCGACGTCGGCCGGGTTCTTGCCCGACACGAGTTCGGCGCAGTTCTTGACCAGCGCGAGGAAGTCGTCGTTCTTGGCGACGAAGTCGGTTTCGCAGTTGACTTCGATGATCGAGCCGAGCTTGCCGTCGGCCGACACGTCGATGCCGACGATGCCTTCGGCAGCGACGCGGGCGGCGGCCTTCGACGCCTTGTTGCCCAGCTTGACGCGCAGGATTTCCTCGGCCTTGCCCATGTCGCCGGCCGCTTCGGCCAGCGCCTTCTTGCATTCCATCATGGGCGCGTCGGTCTTCTCGCGCAGTTCCTTGACCATGCTTGCGGTGATTTCCGCCATGCTAGCTCCTGAATGTCTTCGATCTATTGCAAGCGGCGGACGAAGCGCCCGCCGCGACTGGAATCCGGTGCGGCGACAGGAACGGGGAATCGTCGCGCCCGGCACCCGGCGGGCGCCGGGCACGACTCATCAAGCCTGTTCCTGCGAGCCTTCCTCTTCGACTTCGACGAACTCGTCGCCGCCGGCGGCGACGATCTCCTGCAGGACCTGGCTGCGGCCTTCCAGCACGGCATCGGCCACGCCGCGCGCATACAGGCGGATCGCGCGGGACGAGTCGTCGTTGCCCGGGATCACGTAATCAACGCCTTCCGGCGAGTGGTTGGTATCGACCACCGCCACGACCGGGATGCCCAGCTTCTGCGCCTCGGTGATGGCGATCTTGTGGTAGCCGACGTCGATCACGAACAGCGCGTCCGGCAGGCCGCCCATGTCCTTGATGCCGCCGATGGACTTCTGCAGCTTGTCGAGTTCGCGGCGCACGGTCAGCGCCTCGCGCTTGGACAGGCGCTCGATCGAGCCGTCTTCCATCATCGCCTCGACTTCCTTCAGGCGCTTGATCGACTGCTTGACCGTCTTGAAGTTGGTCAGCATGCCGCCGAGCCAGCGCTCATCGACGTAGGGCATGCCGGCGCGGTGCGCTTCTTCGGAGATGATCTCGCGCGCCTGGCGCTTGGTGCTGACGAACAGGATGTTGCCGCGGTTCGAGGCGAGCTTGCGCACGAAATTCATCGCCTCGTTGTACTTCGCCATCGTCTTTTCGAGGTTGACGATGTGGATCTTGTTGCGCTGGCCGAAGATGTAAGGGGCCATGCGCGGGTTCCAGAAACGGGTCTGGTGGCCGAAGTGGACGCCCGCTTCGAGCATCTGACGCATAGTGACGGACATGTGTTGCTCCAGTATCGAGGGTTTGACCGCCGCCCGCCATCGCCGCCCCACGATCTGCATCGTCGAGCGGACCCTTGATTGTCGGGCGTGTGGATTTTGCCTGCCTTGGCAGACAAGCCCGAAATATTAGCATGTGCGGATTGCAGGACTCAAGGCGCCCGCCGCGCGCGGTTTGCCCGGGAGGGGCGCATGCGATAGCCTGTCTACTTCATCCAGCACCATCGGCACCCCGACCCCGACATGAGCATCACCATAAAGACACCCGAAGAAATCGAAAGAATGCGGGTGGCCTGCCGTCTGGCAGCCGAAGTCCTCGACTACATCGAACCGTTCGTCAAGCCCGGCGTGACCACCGGCGAGCTCGACCGCCTGTGCCACGACTACATGGTCGATGTGCAGCAGACCGTCCCGGCCCCGCTGAACTACGCGCCCCCCGGGTATACGCCGTTCCCGAAGTCGATCTGCACCTCGATCAACCACCAGGTCTGCCACGGCATTCCGGGCGACAAGGTGCTGAAGAAGGGCGACATCGTCAATCTCGACATCACCGTCATCAAGGACGAATACCACGGCGACACCAGCCGCACCTTCATCGTCGGCAACGAGGCGAGCATCATCGCCAAGCGCCTCACGCAGATCACCTACGAATGCATGTGGCTGGGCATCGCCGCGGTCAGGCCGGGCGGCCACCTCGGCGACATCGGCGCGGTCATCCAGAAGCACGCGGAAGGGAACGGATTCTCGGTCGTGCGGGAATTCTGCGGCCACGGCATCGGCCGCAAGTTCCACGAAGAGCCGCAGGTGCTGCACTACGGCAAGGCGGGCACCGGCGTGGAACTCAGGCCGGGGATGATCTTCACGATCGAGCCGATGATCAACGCCGGCAAGGCGGCGATCTCCGAACTGCCCGACGGCTGGACCATCGTCACCAAGGACCGCAGCCTGTCGGCGCAGTTCGAGCACACCGTGCTGGTCACCGAGACGGGCGTCGAGATCCTGACCGTGTCCGAAAGAACGCCCCCTCCCCCGCCGCTGGTGGCCGGCCGCCTGGCCTGACGCGGATTCGCAGGTCCGTATGGCAGTGACCGACAACGGTTCCGGCGGTCTCCACGACATCATTGCCCGCGCGCGCACCGGGTTGGCGGCGGAATCGGCAGCGCTGCGCGCGGCCTACGAGGCCCAGCCGCGCACCAAGGTGCTGCTCGAAGGGCGCGCACGGCTCGTCGACCGGATGGTCGTGCGCCTGTGGTCCGCCTGCGGCATGCCGGCGGATGCGGCCCTCGTCGCCGTGGGCGGCTACGGGCGCGGCGAGCTGTTCCCGCATTCCGACGTCGACCTGTTGTTCCTGCTGCCGGCGGCGCCGGACGAGGCACTGCGGGTGAAACTGTCGTCGCTGGTGGGCGCGCTGTGGGACATCGGCCTGGAGATCGGGCATTCGGCGCGCACGATCGACGACTGCCTGGAGGCGTCGGCCTCGGACATCACGGTGCAGACCAATCTGCTCGAGGCACGGCTGGTGACCGGCGACCGGAGCCTTTTCGACGAACTGGCCCGCCGCTACGACAAGGCCATGGACCCGCGCGCCTTCTTCAAGGCGAAGCGGCTCGAGCAGGAGCAGCGCTACGCGCGCTTCAACGACACGCCCTATGCGCTCGAACCCAACTGCAAGGAGAGCCCCGGCGGCCTGCGCGACCTGCAGATGCTGGGCTGGATCGCGCGCGCCGCGAGGCTGGGCAGCAACTGGCGCGACCTTGCCCGCCACCGGCTGATCACCGGCGGCGAGGCGAGCGACCTGCGCAACATCGAGCGCTTCCTGCAGCACGTGCGCATCCGCCTGCACTACCTCACCGGGCGCGCCGAGGATCGCGTCCTGTTCGACCATCAGGAAAAGCTCGCGCGGCTCATGGGCTTCGAGGCCGGCGGCAGCAAGCGCGCCTCCGAAGCGTTCATGCAGCGCTACTACCTGACGGCCAAGATGGTGACGCAGCTCAACACCATCCTGCTGCAGAACTACGGCAGCGTGATCTTTCCCGACCGCGGCGCGGCGATCGTCATCAGTGACCGCTTCCAGGCCGTGCGCGAACTGCTGGACATCCGGCATGAGGACGTCTTCGAGCGCCATCCGGCGGCGCTGCTCGAATGTTTCCTGATCCTGCAGCAGCGTTCCGAACTGAAAGGGATGACCGCCCGCACGCTGCGCGCGCTGTGGCTGAACCGGAACCGCATCAATGCCGAGTTCCGCGCCGACCCCGCGCACAAGGCGCTGTTCATGCAGATCGTGCAGCAGAAGCGCGGCATCGTGCATGCGTTCAGGCGCATGAACCAGTACGGCATCCTGTCGCGCTACCTGCCGGCCTGGCGCAAGATCGTCGGCCAGATGCAGCACGACCTCTTCCACGTCTATACGGTGGATCAGCACATCCTGATGGTGCTTCGCAACGTGCGCCGCTTCACCATGGGTGAGCACGCGCACGAATACCCGCTGATGTCGCGCCTGATCCTCGGCCTCCCGCGGCATTGGCTGCTGTACCTGGCGGCGCTGTTCCACGACATCGCCAAGGGCCGTGGCGGGGACCACTCCCGCCTCGGGATGGAGGATGCACGCGAGTTCTGCACGCAGCACGCCCTGCCGGCCGAGGATGGCGGGCTCGTGGTCTGGCTGGTCGAGCACCACCTGACCATGTCGCAGTTCGCGCAGAAGGAAGACACCTCCGACCCCGAGGTGATCCGCCGCTTTGCCGCCATCGTCGGCGACGAGCGCCGTCTGACCGCGCTGTACCTGCTGACCCATGCGGACATCCGCGGCACCAGCCCCAAGGTGTGGAACGGCTGGAAGGGCCGCCTGCTGGAGGATCTGTTCTTCGCCACCCAGCGCCTGCTGCGCGGCGCCACGCCGGTGGAGGCCCTGGGCCTGGACGACCGGCAGGAAGACGCCCGCCGCCTGCTGCGCTATCACGGCCTGCGGCCCGGGGTGGAGGATGCCTTCTGGTCGCAGCTCGACGCCGTCTACTTCATGCGCCTGACGCCCGACGAGATCGCCTGGCATGCGCGCGTGCTGTACCACCGTCCCGATTCCGACGAGCCGGTCGTCAAGGCGCGCGTGGTCGGCGACGAGACCGGCATCCAGGTGATGGTCTACGTTCCCGACCAGAAAGACCTGTTCGTACGCCTGACCGGCTTTTTCGGCCGCATGGGTTTCACCATCCTGGACGCCAAGGTCCACACCACCCGGCACGGCTACGCGCTGGACAGCTTCGTGCTCCAGGACCCCGGGCACGACATGCCCTACCGCGACATCATCATGCTGATCGAGCATGAGCTGACCGAGCGGCTGGAGCACCCCGGCGCCCCCGAACGCCCGGCGCGCGGCCGCCTGTCGCGCCAGGTCAAGCATTTCCCGATCACCCCCGAGGTCAGCCTGCGCGCGGACGAGGCCGGCCGGCACTACGTCCTTTCACTGACCGCCGCAGACCGTCCCGGCCTGCTGTTCGACGTCGCCGAGGTACTCGCCAGCCACGGCATACGCCTGCATACCGCGCGGATCGATACGCTCGGCGAGCGCGTCGAGGACACTTTCCTGCTCTCCGGCGGTGGCCTGTCGCAGGACGCCCAGTTGCTGAAGGTCGAGCGCGAGATCCTCGACCGCCTGCAGGTCTAGCGGCCGCGGCCGTCAGTGCCCCTTGCCGGAGATGCGGTCCATTGCCGCATAGAGCAGGCCGGAGAACAGGAAGGTGATGTGGATGCCCACCATCCAGCCCAGGTGCTGGTTGGTGAGGTTGGTGACGTTCATGAATGCCTTCAGCAGCTCGATACCCGAAATCGCCACGATCGAGCCGATCAGCTTGATCTTGAGGTCCGAAAAGCCGATGTGCCCCATCCAGTCGGGCCGGTCCTGGTGGTTATGCAGGTCCTCCATCTTCGACACGAAGTTCTCGTAGCCGCTGAACATGATGATGAGCAGCAGGTTCATGATCAGCGCGATGTCCACCAGCGACAGCACGCCGATGATCAGTTCGCCGCCGCTCGCGGTCATGATGTGGGCGAACAGGCCCCACACCTCCTTGCCGAACTTCACCAGCAGGACGACCATCGCCAGCACCAGGCCGAAATAGACGGGGGCCATCAGCCAGCGGCTGGAAAAAAGCAGGTGTTCGAATCCGGTTTCGATACGTTTCATTGACAGGGTTCGGCTGTTTCAGAGCGCCGGATTCTAGCAGCGCTGCATTGCAGCATGCTACCCGGCCACGCCCGGCGGCGTTTCACAGCATGCCTGGAAAGGCATCACCCGTATCGCGCGGGTGCCATGCCGGTGCGCGATCGGGATGTCCGAACTCCGAGATCAAAGATTTTGGGCCTGGAAGCAAAACACCGGAAACCGGATTCAGCTTCATATTCCGTCAGACGTCGATCAAGTCAGACCAAATACGGAAAGAAGCATGAGCACCCAGAGCCGCGATGCGCAACTCGCCATCCTGTCCGATGCCGCCTGTCTGGATACCCCGCCGCAAACCGTCGGCGACTGGACCATGCTCGGCAAGCCGTTGCCCGATGCCTCGGGTTTCTTTGGCGTTGCCTATGCGAACGAAACCACCAGGGAAATCGTGATGATCTATCGTGGCACCGAGGAACTGTTCTCGGACGAGGCCGGCATCGACCTGGTTTTCGCCGATGGCAGCTGGCATCCGCAATTCGAGGCCGCGGCGGCATTCACCACGCAAATCAAGCTGCTGATTTCGGGCACCAAGTATTCCCGTTTTTCGCTCCTCACCACGGGGTACGATCCGGGCGGCGGCATTGCGCGGTTGATGAACCGGATGTTCGGGCTCGATTGGCACGCCTCGCACCGGTAACGTAGCCGGCGGTGATGCCGTTCAGCACACCCGGCAAAGATGTTCCAGCAGGTGCCGCACCCGCAGCATCGACCCCTGCAGTACCTTCTCGATGTCGCCGAAATGGATGCCCCGCTCGCTGCTGACCCGGCCGGCGGCGTAGTTTGCGACGACGTTGATCGCGGCGTAGGGAATTTCCAGTTCCCTGGCGAGCGACGCCTCGGGCATGCCGGTCATGCCCACCACGTCGGCGCCATCGCGCTCCAGGCGGTCGATCTCGGCCTTGGTTTCGAGGCGCGGGCCCTGGGTGGCGGCGTATACCGCGCCGTCGTGGGCGCTGTCGTCCGCTGCATGCGCGGCCGCGATCAGGCGCTGGCGCAGCGCTTCGTCGTAGGGATGGGTGAAATCGATGTGCTTGACGAGGCCCTCCCCGCCCTCGAAATAGGTGCTCTTGCGGCCCCAGGTGTAGTCGATGATCTGGTGCGGCACGACGAGCGTCCCCGGCGGAAAGTCGGAGCGGATGCTGCCGACCGACGCGACCGAGATGATGGCATTGGCCTTGGCCTGCTTCAGCGCCCAGAGGTTGGCGCGGTAGTTCACCAGATGCGGCGGGATCGTGTGGCCGTAGCCGTGGCGTGCGAGGAAGACGACCGGTTCGTTGCACATCGTGCCGTACATCAGTGCGCCCGAAGGCTCGCCGTAAGGGGTGCGCGCCACTTCGCGACGGATCACCGCCATGTTCGAGAGCTGGGTCAAGCCGCTGCCGCCGATGATCGCGAGCATGTAGGAACTCCGAGGAACGGGGCGCCGAGTCTACCACGCGGGCCGATGCCCTTTCCGCACGCAGTCCCGCGGCCGGAAAGGGCGCGGAGGCGGATGTCGCGGCGGCGTCGAGGCATCCGTCATCCACGCACGGGAAATCCGCCAGCCCGGCCCGAAAAATGATGCTGCGCCGCCGCAGCCGCGTGTTAAAATCCATGCCCTTTCAAAGACTTCCCGCTTCCATGTCCCGCGCCATCCGCAATATCGCCATCATCGCCCACGTCGACCACGGCAAGACCACGCTGGTCGACCAGTTGCTGCGCCAGTCCGGCACCTTCCGTGAGAACCAGCAGGTGGCCGAACGGGTCATGGACTCGAACGACATCGAGAAGGAACGCGGCATCACGATCCTGTCGAAGAACTGTGCCATCCAGTATGGCGATACCCACATCAACATCGTCGACACCCCGGGCCACGCTGACTTCGGCGGCGAGGTCGAGCGCGTGCTGTCGATGGTCGACAGCGTGCTGCTGCTGGTCGACGCGGTCGAAGGCCCGATGCCGCAGACCCGCTTCGTCACCCGCAAGGCGCTGGGGCTGGGCCTGAAGCCCATCGTCGTGATCAACAAGATCGACCGTCCGGGCGCGCGTCCGGACTGGGTGATCAACCATACCTTCGACCTCTTCGACAAGCTCGGCGCCACCGACGAGCAACTGGACTTTCCGGTGATCTACGCTTCCGGCCTGAACGGCTTCGCGATGGAAAGCCTCGACGACGAGCGCAAGGACATGCGCCCGCTGTTCGACGCCATCCTCAAGTACGTGCCGGCGCCGGAAGTCGATGCCGAAGGCCCGCTGCAACTGCAGATCTGTTCGCTCGACTACTCCACCTACATGGGCCAGCTCGGCATCGGCCGCATCAAGCGCGGCCGCATCCGCCCCAACCAGGAACTGGTGGCGATGTACGGCGACGAGAACCGCGGCAAGGGCAAGGTCAGCCAGATCCTCACCTTCAAGGGACTGGAGCGCTCGCCCGCGGAATTCGCCGAAGCCGGCGACATCGTGCTGGTGGCGGGCATTGCGCAGGTCAACATCGGCGTGACGCTGTGCGACCCGGACTGTCTGGAAGGCATGACCCCGATCGCGGTCGACGAGCCGACGCTGACCATGAACTTCATGGTGAACAGCTCGCCGCTGGCCGGCCGCGAAGGCAAGTTCGTCACCAGCCGCCAGATCCGCGAGCGCCTGGAAAAGGAACTGCTGAAGAACGTGGCGCTGCGGGTGAACTACACCAACGATTCCGACGTGTTCGAAGTCTCCGGCCGCGGCGAACTGCACCTCACCATCCTGCTGGAAAACATGCGCCGCGAAGGCTACGAGCTGGCGGTGGGCCGTCCGCGCGTGGTGTACAAGGAAATCGACGGCGTGAAGTGCGAGCCGTTCGAAATGCTCACGGTCGATGTGGAAGAAGACCACCAGGGCGGCGTCATGGAAGAACTCGGCCGCCGCCGCGGCGAACTGCAGGACATGCAGCCGGACGGCAAGGGCCGCGTGCGCCTGGAATACCGCATCCCGGCGCGTGGCCTGATCGGCTTCCAGGGCGAGTTCCTGACCATGACGCGCGGCACCGGCCTCGCCTCTCACGTGTTCGACGACTACAGCGCCATGGCCGGCGCCATGGCCGAGCGCCGCAACGGCGTGCTGATCTCGCAGAACGACGGCGAGGCCGTGGCCTACGCGCTGTGGAACCTGCAGGATCGCGGCCGCATGTTCGTCAGCCCCGGCGAGGCGCTGTACGAAGGCATGATCATCGGCATCCACACCCGCGACAACGACCTCGTGGTGAACCCGATCAAGGGCAAGCAGCTCACCAACGTGCGCGCTTCCGGCACCGACGAAGCGGTGCGCCTGATCCCGCCGATCTCGCTGACGCTGGAATCCGCGATCGAGTTCATCGCCGACGACGAACTGGTCGAGATCACGCCCAAGAGCATCCGCCTGCGCAAGCGGCATCTGAAGGAAACCGACCGCAAGCGCGCCGCGAAGGCCGAGGCCGCATAAGCCCTGCCTTTCGCCGCACGCCGCCACAAAGCCCTGCCGATTCGCACCGGCAGGGCTTTTTCGTCTGCGGGCCGGGCTCGCGCATGCCGGCCGCGCTCCGGATGCGACACGGGACGGGGTAAACGAAAAAAGGCGCCAAACTCCGGCGCCTTTTGCAGGTTGCAGCGGTCCGCCATGCGGACCGGCCCATCATTTTTCCTTCTTCTTTTCGGCTTCGCCGGTGCTGAAGCGATCGGCCAGGTAGGCCGCGAATGCCGGGCCGGTCTCGTGATGGCGCAAGCCGAGTTCGACCGTGGCCTTCAGGTAGCCGAACTTGGAGCCGCAATCGAAGCGCACGCCGTCGAACTGGTAGGACAGCACCGCCTCCTCCCTCAGCAGCGAGGCGATCGCGTCGGTGAGCTGGATTTCGCCGCCGGCGCCGGGCTTGATCGCGTGCAGGTGGTCGAAGATGCGGGGCGTCAGGATATAGCGGCCGACGACGGCCTGGGTGGTCGGCGCCTCTTCGGGCTTGGGCTTCTCGACGATGCCGGTGACGCGCTGCACGTTGCCGGACTGGCTCTCGGTACTGACGATGCCGTACTGGCGCGTGTCCTGCCGCGGCACGTTCATGGTGCCGAGCACCGAGCAGCGGTTGTAGTTGTAGACATCGACCATCTGCTTCATGACCGGGGCGCCGCTCGGGTTTTCGAGCAGGTCGTCGGCGAGGATGACCGCGAACGCCTCGTCGCTGACGATGTGCTCCGCGCACAGCACCGCATGCCCCAGCCCGAGCGCCTCGGCCTGGCGGGTATAGATGCAGTTGACGTCCTTCGGCACCGTCTTGCGCACGATCTCGAGCAGTTCCTTCTTGCCGCGCGCCTCGAGTTCGGTCTCGAGTTCGTAAGCCTTGTCGAAATGATCCTCGATCGAACGCTTGGTGCGGCCGGTGATGAAGATCATGTCGGTGATGCCCGCCGCCACCGCCTCTTCCACCGCGTACTGGATCAGCGGCTTGTCGACGATCGGCAGCATCTCCTTGGGGCTTGCCTTGGTGGCGGGCAGGAAGCGCGTGCCCATGCCTGCCACGGGGAAGACTGCCTTGGTGACTTTCTTCATGGTTGCTCTACTCCGGGTAGTTCCAGGTTGGTGCTGCAATGAATCCAGGTGAATCCTTCGCCGGCCGGCCTCAGCCCGCGCCCGCCAGCATGGCCATCAATCCTTCCTCGTCGAGTACCGCGATGCCCAGTTCCTGCGCCTTGGCGAGCTTGGACCCCGCTTCCGCGCCGGCCACCACGTAGTCGGTCTTCTTCGATACCGATCCGGCGACCTTGCCGCCCTGGGCCTCGATCAGCGCCTTGGCCTCGTCGCGGCTCAGCGTGGGGAGCGTGCCGGTCAGCACCAGGGTCTTGCCGATCAGGCGCCCGCTGGCCGCCGCCGACGGTTCCCCCTCTTCCCACTGCACGCCCGCAGCGCGCAGTTGCTCGATGACTTCGCGGTTGTGCGGCTCGCCGAGGAACTCCGCGATGGATCTGGCGACGATCGGGCCCACGTCGGGCACCTGCTGCAATGCCGCCTCTTCGGCCTGCAGCAGCGCATCCAGGTTGCCGAAATGGCGCGCCAGGTCGCGCGCGGTGGCCTCGCCGACGTTGCGGATGCCCAGCGCGAAGATGAAGCGTGCGAGCGTGGTGTTGCGGCTCTTGTCGATCGCGGCCAGCAGGTTCTGCGCCGACTTCTCGCCCATGCGCTCGAGGTTGGCCAGCGCGAGGATGCCGAGCCTGTAGATGTCGACCGGCGTCTTGACGATGGCGGCATCGACGAGCTGGTCGACCAGCTTCTCGCCCAGCCCGTCGATGTCCATCGCGCGGCGGCCGGCGAAATGCAGCAGCGCCTGCTTGCGCTGCGCCGGGCAGAACAGGCCGCCGGTGCAGCGCGCCACCGCCTCGTCCTCGCCGCGCACGACGTGCGAGCCGCACACCGGGCAGGTGGGATAGCGCGCCAGCAGGTCGAAGCGCGGCAGTTCCCCCGTGCGGCGTTCGACGATGGGCGCCACGACTTCGGGGATCACGTCGCCCGCCCGGCGCACGATCACCCAGTCGCCGATGCGCACGTCCTTGCGGTCGATCTCGTCCTGGTTGTGCAGCGTGGCGTTGTTGACGGTGACGCCGCCGACGAAGACCGGCTCCAGCCGCGCGACCGGCGTCAGGGCGCCGGTGCGGCCGACCTGGACCTCGATGCCGCGCAACAGCGTGACCGCTTCCTGCGCAGGATACTTGTGCGCCACCGCCCAGCGCGGCTCGCGCGTGACGAAGCCGAGCCGCTGCTGCAGGGCCAGGGAATCGACCTTGTAGACGACGCCGTCGATGTCGAACGGCAGGCTGTCGCGCAGGGCATCGATGCGCGCATGGAATCCGGCCAGGCCGTCCGCGCCCTGCAGCACCTCGCGGTGTTTGCACACCGGCAGTCCGTGTTCCTGCAGCGCATCGAGCACGCCCGAATGGGTCTCCGGGACCTGCCAGCCCACCGTCTCGCCCAGCCCGTATGCGAAGAAGGACAGCGGCCGCCTCGCGGCGATGCCGGGGTCGAGCTGGCGGATGCTGCCCGCGGCGGCATTGCGGGGATTGACGAAGGTCTTCTCCTCTGCCGCGAGCTGGCGCGCGTTCATGCGTTCGAAGTCGTCGCGGCGCATGTAAACCTCGCCGCGCACCTCCAGCACCTCCGGCGCGGCGCCCTTCAGGCGCAGCGGGATCGCCCGCACGGTGCGGATGTTCTGGGTGACGTCCTCGCCGGTTTCCCCGTCGCCGCGGGTGGCTGCCTGGACCAGTACGCCGTGCTCGTAGCGCAGATTGATCGCGAGGCCGTCGAACTTGAGTTCGGCGGCGTATTCGACCGGCCCGTCATCCTCGCCCAGCCCCAGTTCGCGCCGGATGCGGGCATCGAACGCATATGCGCCGCTCGCCTCGGTATCGGTTTCGGTGCGGATCGACAGCATCGGCACGCGATGGCGCACCGGCGTGAACTGCGCCAGCGGTTTGCCGCCGACGCGCCGGGTCGGGGAATCGGGCGTGCAGAGTTCCGGATGGTCCGCCTCCAGCGCTTCGAGTTCGCGGAACAGGCGGTCGTATTCGGCATCGGGCACCGTCGGCGCGTCGAGCACGTAATAGGCGTGGTCGTACCGCGCGATCTCCGCGCGAAGTGCTGCGGCGCGCTCCGCCGCGTTGGATTCGCCGCTCATCACACGGCGAAGAGGCGTCGGGCGAGGTCTCCACCGGCTGGGATGCCGTAGCTCGCCATGCGCTCCTGGAACTGCGCGATCTGGCTGCGGATCATCCCCGCGGCCTCGGCGCCGAACGGCGCCCGGTTGTCGTCGACCACCGCCCCCGACAGCCCTTCGGCGAGGCCCGCCGCGGTGCGCATCATGCGGTCGAAAGCCTCCGGCCCGTTCTCCACGCGGGGGACGTCGATCACCAGCGTCAGGCCATGGGTCAGCAAGCCGTGCATGCCGCCGGAGGCAAACAGGCCCGGCTCCAGATTCCCGAGCGTGAACAGTGTGTTGCCCTGGCCGTCCTGGGCGTGGAAGCAGCCGTCGCCGGCGAGCCTGAGATCCTGCTGGCCGGCGACGGCCTCTATCCTGTCGCCTTCGAACTGGTTGCTCGTCGCCACGACGTTCACGCCGATCTGCACATCGACGTCGGCACAGATACGGTCCAGTTCGGTCGCTGCGCGCAGCACTTCGACACGGGACGGCAGGCCGGCCGGCAGCGCCATGAACTGGTCGGCGATGCGCTGCACGCCGCCGGAAAAGCGCATGAAATCCACCTCGCCGATCGGGCCGCGGCGATCCACCAGTTGCATCGCCGCGCAAAACCAGTGGCACTTGCCCGCGCTGTGCTCACCCAGCGGACGCCACAGGTTTTCGGCGTCGTCGAAGCCGAACCAGCGCACCGCCTTGCTCAGCCCTGCCAGTTGGTCGCGCTGGGCCGTCCAGACGCGCTGGACGTCCAGCAGTTCGATCGCTTCCAACTGGATGATGCAGTCGGTCTGCGTGCCGAGCATTTCCGGCGGCTGCGGCGCGGTCCGCGTGACCGGGGCTTCGCGCACCCGGCGCGGTTCGTCCGCAGCGGCGGGCGGCGGCGCATCGAAGCTCGGCTCGGTGCGTTCGCCGTCGGCCCCGCCGGCGCGGGGCTCCAGCAGCACGTCACGGTGCTCGGACTTGAAGGCTTCTTCCGCGCGGCGCCGGTGCTTGCGTTCCTGCCACTTGTTGTAGCCGATGATGAGCACGACCGCCGCAACGCCCGCGCCTATCAGTGCAACCTGCAGTTCGCTGTCCATAGGTTTTTCCGAATCAATATCTTCTTGCTTTCACGCTGCAGCCGGTTCGGCCAGGCGCAGCGCTTCTTCGATGTCTACTTCCACCACGCGGGAGACGCCCTGCTCCTGCATCGTCACGCCGACGAGCTGCTGCGCGAACTCCATCGTGATCTTGCTGTGGCTGATGAAGATGAACTGCGTCTGCGATGACATGCGCTTGACCATGTTCGCGTAGCGTTCGGTGTTCGTATCGTCCAGCGGTGCATCCACCTCGTCAAGCATGCAGAACGGCGCCGGATTGAGCTGGAACATCGAGAACACCAGCGCGATCGCCGTCAGTGCCTTCTCGCCGCCCGACAGCAGGTGGATGGAGGTGTTCTTCTTGCCGGGCGGCTGCGCGACGATCTGGACGCCGGCATCCAGGATCTCGTCGCCCGTCAGCACCAGCTCGGCGCGCCCGCCTCCGAAAAGCTGCGGGAACAGGGTGCCGAACTGGCGATTGACGGTATTGTAGGTTTCCTGCAGTTGCTCGCGGGTTTCGCGATCGATGCGGCGGATCGCGTCCTCGAGCGTTTCGATCGCCTGCAGCAGATCTTCGGTCTGCGCGTCGAGGTAGCCCTTGCGCTCGGTCGCCGCGCGCAGTTCGTCCAGCGCGGCGAGGTTCACCGCACCCAGTTCGGCGATCTCGCGCGCGAGGCGCGCCACTTCCCGCTGCAGGCCGGTTTCCTTGAGGTCGGGCGTGAGCAGCGGCGCAAGCGCTGCCTCGTCGGCCTCGGCTTCCGCCAGCCGCTCGTCGAACTGGCTGGCGGCAAGCTCGGCGGCCTGCACCGCCAGCCTCAGCTCGGCCACGCGGTTGCGGATCGGCGCGGCTTCCTGCTCGGTGCGCAGGCGCATTTCCTCGGTCTGGCGCAGCGTCGCCGCGGCCTGCTCCAGCGCATCACGGCGCGCCGCGAGGGCTGATTCCCGGCTCGTGCGCAGGCCGAGCGCGGTCTGCAGCGCCTCGCGGCTGCGGGCGTCGTCGGTGGCCTCAAGTTCGCCGTGGCGGGCCGTCCGTTCCGCGGCGATGCGCTCGATCTGCTCCGCGGCGAGCTGCAGGTTGCGGCCGATGTCGTCGAGCTTGCCGGCGCATTCACGCTCGGAGAAGCGCGCTTCCTGCAAGTCGCGCCCCGCGGCCTGCTCGAGTGCGCGCAGTTCGCGCAGGCCCTGCTCGCGCTCGCTCAGCACCCCGGCGGCGGCATCCAGCCGCTCGCGCTGGAGCTGCGCCAGTTCGTCGGCGCGGGCCTGCTCGAGTTCGGCGCGGGCGAGATGCTCGCGTTCGGTCGATTCGAGATGGACGAGGTCGTCGAGATCGCGCTGCAACTGGGCATGGCGCTCGTCGGCGCGGCTGCGGGCCTGGGTGAGCTTGAGCAGTTCGACCTGCTCGGCGTGCAGCCGGCCTTGTGCGCTCTGGGTCTCGCGGCGCAGCGCATTGACGCGCTCCTGCATCGCGGCGGCATCGGCTTCGGCCGCGAGCAGCGCATCGTGCGCGGTGCCGGCTTCTGCTTCGAGCGCGTGCTGCTGTCCGGCCAGCGCATCGATTTCGCGCTGGCGCTCCATGACGCCATGGGTGCGGCTGTCGGGCGCCAGGTGGATCAGCGCATCGCGGGTGAGCACCTGGCCGTGCAGCCCGGCCAGCATCGCGCCGGCCGGCAGCGCGGCATGCTGCGGCAGCCAATCCTCGATCCGCCCGACGGCGAACGCACCGTCCAGGAAGTCCGCCACCAGCGGCCGCAGGCCCGGGTCCGGCACCGAAACGTGATCGGCGAGCGGGCGGCATGAAGGCGGCAGCCCGTCGCCGGAAGCGGAGGGCACGATGCTGCGCAGCGTCGCAAGCAGGGCCGCGGAAGATCCGCCGGAAGCAGCCGGGCGTCCGGCTTGCGCCTCCCCCGCCTCGGCCGGAGCGTCCGCCGCTGCGGCGCCGGCGCGAAGGGCGAGCGCGAGCGACTCCGGCGGCGCTTCGTCCAGCATGGTCCGCGCCACCGCCTGCGCGCCGGCGGCATCCGGCGCCACCAGCGCGGCGAGCCTTTCGCGCAGCACCGCCTGCACGGCGGCCTCCCAGCCTTCCTCCACCCGCAGGCTGCGCCACAGGGGCGGGAGGGACTCGAAACCGTGGCGCTTGAGCCAGTCGCCGAGCTTGCCCTGGGACTGCACGCGCGCCTGCAGTTGCACCAGCGCATCGCGCCGTGCGCGCAGTTCGGTGAGCCGCCGCTGCACCGCGCGTTCATGATCGAGCGCGGCCTTCAGCGCGGCCTGTGCCGCGGGCAGGCTGCCCTGAAGGCCGGCGAGTTCCTGCTGCTGGGCTTCCAGGGCATCCTGCAGCGTTTCGAGGCGCGCTTCGCGTTCGGCGATCTCGAGCGCATCCGGGCCCACGATGCCGCCGCGTTCGGCCTCCAGCCGGCCGCGCCGCTGCTGCAGGGCGTCGAGCGCACGCATGGCGCTGGCACGGTTGGCTTCCTCGACCCGCAGTTGCTGTTCGGTCTGCGCCAGCTCGCGGCGTGCCGTGCTCATCGTCGCGTCGGCGGCGTGGCGGGCGGCCTCCACGTCGGGCAGACGATCGGCGATCTCGGCATGGCGCGCTTCGGCCTGCTCGGCGCGCATCGCGGCGTTCTCCGCGAGTTCGCTCCAGCGCTCGCGCTCGCCCGCCAGCGATTCGCGCCGCGCCGTCCAGTGCGCATGATCGACGTCGAGCTGCGCCAGCCGCGCCTCGAGCCGCTTGCGCGCCTCGCCCAGATGCTGCAGCTCGGTCTCGAGCCGGGTCACCTCGGCGCCGGCCGCGAAGAGATCGCTCTGCGCGGCATGCACCGCCTCGGACGCGGCGAAGTGCGCCTCGCGGGCGGTTTCGACCGCGGCTTCCAGTTCCTGCACGCGCGCATTGTCCGCGTCGATGCGGGCGGTGTTGCGATTCAGCTCTTCGGCAAGCTGCCGGTGCTCCGCCTGCGCCTCGTTGCGCTTGAGCAGCCACAGCAACTGCTGCCTCTGCACGTGCGCCGCGTTGAGCGTGTGATAGCGCGCGGCAACCTCGGCCTGGGCCTCCAGGTGGCCGATGCGTTCGCCGAGTTCCATGCGGATGTCGTCGAGGCGGGCGAGGTTGTCGCGGGCATCGGTCAGGCGTCCCTCGGTTTCCTTGCGCCGCTCGCGGTATTTGGTGACGCCGGCGGCTTCCTCGAGAAAGCCGCGGATTTCCTCCGGCCGCGCCTCAATGATGCGCGAGATCATGCCCTGCTCGATGATCGCGTAGGCGCGCGGCCCCAGGCCGGTACCGAGGAAGAGATCGATGACGTCCTTGCGGCGCACATGGACGTTGTTGATGTAATAGGTGGACTCGCCGCTGCGGTCCAGTACCCGCTTGACGGAGATTTCCGCATAGCGCGACCACTGCCCCGACGCGCGCCCTTCGTGGTTGTCGAACACCAGTTCGACGCTGGCGCGGGAAACCGGCTTGCGCGTGGTCGAGCCGTTGAAGATCACGTCCTGCATCGACTCGCCGCGCAGCGCCGAGGCGCGCGTCTCGCCCAGCACCCAGCGCACCGCGTCGATGATGTTCGACTTGCCGCAGCCGTTCGGCCCCACGACACCGACGAGGTTGCCCGGCGTCAGCACGGTCGTCGGATCGACGAAGGTCTTGAAACCGGCGAGTTTGAGCTTCGAAAGGCGCACTTCTGGAGGAACGGGGCGTTCTGGAGGGCGATGGAGGTGCCGCGAGCGCATCGGACGCCGGCGGGGCGCGCCATGATAACATCGTCCGTCTTCCCCACTGCCCCGCCCGTCCGCACCGATGGGCGGAAATTGTTCCAAAGTGAATCCGAACCTCGACCGCCTCCAGCCCTATCCGTTCGAGAAGCTGCGCGCACTGTTCGACGGCATCGCGCCGCCCGCGGGCCTGAAGCCGATCCGCCTGTCGATCGGCGAACCGCAGCATCCGACGCCCGGCTTCATCCGCCAGACCCTGGCCGACAACCTCGGCGGGCTGGCGACCTATCCCACGACCCTGGGCAGCGACGCGCTGCGCGGCGCCATCGCCCGCTGGCTGGAGCGCCGCTACGGCCTGCCCTGGATCGATCCGGCGGTGCAGGTGGTCCCGGTGAATGGCTCGCGCGAGGCCCTGTTCGCATTCGCGCAGTGCGTGGTCGACGGCAGCCGTCCCGGCGCCAGGGTCGCGAGCCCCAACCCCTTCTACCAGATCTACGAGGGCGCGGCCCTGCTTGCCGGTGCCGAGCCCGTGTTCCTCAACACGCTGCCGCAGGACGGCTTCGCCTACGATTTCGACGCCGTGCCGGACGCCACCTGGCGCGACGTGCAACTGGTCTATGTGTGCTCGCCGGGCAACCCCACCGGCCATGTGCTGGGCCTGGACGAATGGAAGCGGCTGTTCGAGCTGTCCGACCTCCACGGTTTCGTGATCGCCGCCGACGAGTGCTATTCGGAGATCTACTTCGACGATGGCGCCAGGCCCATCGGCGGCCTGGAGGCGGCCTGGCGCCTGGGCCGCACCGACTTCCGCAACGTGGTGATGTTCTCCAGCCTGTCCAAGCGCTCCAACGTGCCCGGCATGCGCTCGGGCTTCGTCGCCGGCGATGCGCGCATCCTCGCCGAGTTCCTGCGCTACCGCACCTATCACGGCTGCGCGATGAATCCGGCGGTACAGGCGGCGTCGGTGGCCGCCTGGAACGATGAGGAGCACGTCGCCGAAAACCGCCGCCTGTACCGCGAGAAGTTCGCCCGCATCGTGCCGATGCTCAAGCCCTGGCTGGCGACCGACGTGCCGGATGCCGGCTTCTACCTGTGGGCCGGCGTGCCGCAGGGCCTGCCGGACACCGATTTCGCCCGGCGTCTGCAGGCTGAATATAATGTGACCGTCCTGCCGGGCAGCTACCTCGCCCGCGAAGCCCACGGAATCAATCCCGGCGCCGGCTTCGTCCGCATCGCGCTGGTGGCCGACACGCACGAATGCGTGGAAGCGGCCGAGCGCCTCATCGCCTTCTGTCAAAAACTCTGAGAGACCCGTGTTCATGCAAGCTCTGCAAAACATCATCGACGACGCCTTCGAAAATCGCGCGAACCTGTCGCCCTCGTCCGCTCCGGCGGGGATCCGCGACGCCGTGGAACAGGTCATCGCCGGCCTGGATGCCGGCACGCTGCGCGTAGCCGAGAAGAAGGAAGGCCAGTGGGTGGTGAACCAGTGGATCAAGAAGGCGGTGCTGATTTCGTTCCGCCTGCGCGACAACGAGCTGATGCCCGCCGGCGCGCTGAACTACTTCGACAAGGTGCAGACGAAGTTCGGCGACTACACCCCGGAGCAGTTCCGCGCCGGCGGCTTCCGCGTCGTGCCGCCCGCCACCGCGCGCAAGGGCAGCTACATCGGCAAGAACGTGGTGCTGATGCCGTCGTACGTGAACATCGGCGCCTACGTCGACGAAGGCACCATGGTCGACACCTGGGCCACCGTCGGCTCGTGCGCGCAGATCGGCAAGAACGTGCACCTGTCCGGCGGCGTGGGCATCGGCGGCGTGCTGGAGCCGGTGCAGGCCGGCCCGGTGATCATCGAGGACAACGTCTTCGTCGGCGCCCGCTCCGAGGTTGTGGAAGGGGTCGTCATCGAGGAAAACGCCGTGCTGTCGATGGGGGTCTACATCGGCCAGAGCACCAAGATCTACGACCGGGAAACCGGCGAGGTCACCTACGGCCGCATTCCGGCCGGCGCGGTCGTGGTGCCGGGCAGCCTGCCGTCGGCCGACGGCAAGTACAGCCTGTACTGCGCGGTGATCGTCAAGAAGGTGGACGCCCAGACGCGCGCGAAGACCGGCATCAACGAACTGCTGCGCGGCGCCTGACGCGCCGGGGCGCGGCGACGGCAGTGGCCGCCTGCGCAGGCCCGCCGTTTTCGCCGCCCGGCATGCGTCGGCCGCAGCACCCCGCCACGGGTCAAGGAGTCCGAACCGGATGATCTTCGACAGTCTGTTCCAGTTGATGGCCGACAAGCAGGCGTCGGACCTGTTCATCACCGCCGGTGCCCCGATCAACATCAAGATCCAGGGCCACACGATGCCGATCAACCAGCAGATCATGGAACCATCCGTGGTCCAGCGCATGGTTGCCGAGGCCATCACGCCGGAGCAGATGGCGCGGTTCCAGCGCGAGCGCGAGCTGAACCTGTCGTTCGGGCGGCGCGACCTGGGGAATTTCCGCGTCAATGTCTTCTGGCAGCGCAACTCGATGGCGATCGTGGTGCGCTTCATCCAGAGCGAGATCCCGACCGTTTCGGAACTCGGCCTGCCCGACGTCCTCACCGAGCTGGTGCTCGAGAAGCGCGGCCTGATCCTGGTCGTGGGCGCCACCGGCTCGGGCAAGTCGACGACGCTGGCGTCGATGCTCGATCACCGCAACCGCCACAAGCCGGGCCACATCCTGACGGTCGAGGACCCGATCGAATACCTCTTCCAGCATCGCAAGTCGGTGGTCAACCAGCGCGAGGTCGGCATCGACACGCTGAGCTGGGAAGAAGCCCTGCGCAACGCGATGCGGCAGGCGCCCGACTGCATCCTGATCGGCGAGATCCGCGACCGCGAAACCATGCAGGCGGCCCTGGCCTATTCGCAGACCGGCCACCTGTGCCTGGCGACGCTGCATGCCAACAACGCCTACCACGCGCTGAACCGCATCATCAACTTCTTTCCGCTCGAGAACCGGCAACTGCTCTATCTCGACCTCGCCGTGGCCCTGCGCTGCATCGTGTCGCAGCGCCTCGTGCGCAAGCCCGACAGCAAGCGCACGCCGGCGGTCGAGATCATGATGAACACGCGGCACATCGCCGAGCTGATCGAACACGGCAGCGTCAACGAGATCAAGGAGGCAATGGAGCAGAGCCTGGCGCCCGGCTCCCAGACCTTCGAGCAGGACCTGTTCCGGCTGTACCACGAAAAGGTGATCTCGCTCGACGAGGCGCTCGCCAATGCCGACTCCCCGACCAATCTGTCGTGGCTGATCAACAATGCCAAGTTCGATGACGAAGGTCTGAAGACCGGCCCTGCCGCCAACAGCTCGCTGGTCAGTTTCGAGGGGAACCAGCAGGACGGCCCGTCCTTCGCCGAACTGACGCTCAACCTCGACCAGGACTCCGAGCGCTAGCCACCGCACGGCTCGCTCCTCCACCTTTTCCACGACAACGATGTCCTCCGACGACCCGACACTCGCCCTGGCCCGCGAACTGATCGCGCGCCACTCCGTCACCCCCGACGATTCTGGCTGCCTGGACGTCATCGCGGCGCGCCTGGCGCCGCTCGGCTTCGCCTGCGAACGCATCGACGGCGGCGGCGTTTCCAACCTGTGGGCCCGGCGCGGCCGGGCACAACCCGTGCTGTGCTTCGCCGGCCACACCGACGTCGTCCCGACCGGCCCGCTCGACGCCTGGGCGACGCCGCCGTTCGAGCCGACCATCCGCGATGGTGTGCTGTACGGACGCGGCGCTGCCGACATGAAATCCTCCCTCGCCGCCTTCGTCGTCGCCATCGAGCGTTTCGTCGCCGCGCATCCCTCGCACGCAGGCAGCATCGCGCTGCTGCTCACCTCCGACGAGGAAGGGGCCGCCACGCACGGAACGGTCAAGGTCGTGGAAGCGCTGGCCGCCCGCGGCGAAAGGCTGGACTACTGCATCGTCGGCGAGCCGACCTCGGTCGCCGTGCTGGGCGACACCATCAAGAACGGCCGGCGGGGCTCGCTGTCGGCCACGCTGCGGGTGAAGGGGCTGCAGGGCCACGTCGCCTATCCGCATCTGGCGCGCAATCCCGTCCATCGGTTCGCGCCCGCGCTGGCCGAACTGGCTGCGACGAAATGGGACGAGGGCAACGAGTTCTTCCCGCCGACGACCTGGCAGGTCTCGAACATCCACGCCGGCACCGGCGCGAACAACGTGATCCCGGGCGTATGCGAGGTCATGTTCAATTTCCGTTTTGCCTCGGTGTCGAGTGCCGAAAGCCTCGAGGCCCGCACCCGCGAGGTGCTCGACCGCCACGGCCTGGAATACGAGATCGACTGGCACCTGTCGGGCAAACCCTTCATCACCGGCCGCGGCAGGCTGGTGGCGGCGCTGTCGGACGCCATTCGCGAAACCCTCGCGGTGGACACCGAGCTGTCGACCACCGGCGGCACCTCCGACGGGCGCTTCATCGCCGACATCTGCCGCGAGGTGGTGGAATTCGGGCCGGTCAACGCGTCGATCCACAAGGTGAACGAACACATCGCCGTCGATGCGCTCGCCCCGCTTGCCGCCGTGTACGAACGGGCGATGGCCAGGCTGCTTGCCTGAACCGCGCCGCCCCGGCCTTTTCGCCGCCTTTCTTTCCGCGGCGGCCGTCCGGCTGCCGCCATCATGAGAACGACACCATGACCGATGCGATCCACGACCACGATCATCATCACGACTGCGATTGCGATGAGGATCACGAACACGAGCACGGCCCGCTCGCCGAACTCGTCACCGTGCGGGACTGGCTGCGCTACGCGGTGACGCGCTTCAACCGCGCCCATGTCTTCTGCGGCCACGGCGTCGCCGACACCTACGACGAGGCCGTCTGGCTGATCCTGGCCACGCTCGCGCTACCGCTCGACCGCCTGGAGCCCTTCCTCGACGCCTGCATTCCCGCCGGTGAGCGGGGCCCGCTGTTCGAGGCCATCGAACGCCGTGCGGTGGATCGCGTACCGACCGCCTACCTGGTGGGCGAAGCCTGGCTGGGCGACTTCCGTTTCGCCGTCGACGAGCGGGTCATCGTGCCGCGCTCCTTCTTTGCCGAGCTGCTGGAGGATGGCTTCGCCCCGCTGGTCGAGGACCCCGACGAGGTAACCCGCGCCCTCGACCTGTGCACCGGTTCGGGCTGCCTCGCCATCCTGATGGCGCACGCCTTTCCCGGCGCGGCGATCACCGCGGCGGACCTGTCGGACGACGCGCTCGACGTGGCGCGCCAGAACGTGGCCGACTATGGCCTGGAGGATCGCATCGAGCTGGTGAACAGCGACGTCTTCGATGCCCTGGAAGGCCGCCGCTACGACCTGATCCTGAGCAACCCGCCCTACGTCACCGCCGACGCGATGGACGCCCTGCCCGCCGAATACCTGCACGAGCCGCGCATGGCCCTGGCCGCCGGTGCGGATGGGCTGGACGTCGTGCGCAGGCTGATCGCCGGGGGTGCCCGCCACCTCAACCCTCATGGCATCCTTGCGGTCGAGGTCGGGCACAATCGACGACTGGTGGAACGAGCCTTCCCCGACCTGCCGTTCAACTGGCTGTCGACGCGCGGAGGCGACGACATGGTGTTCGTACTGCACCGGGAGGATCTGCCCGGCGCTGCGGGCTGAACCCCGGCTTCATCGCGTCGGGGCAGGGCCAGACTGAATCGCAATCATCGTTAGATCGCCGCTGCCGGGGAGAAGCGAGATGTCCAACAATCGACCCATCCTCATCATCGAGGACAATCCGGACGACGAAGCCCTGACGCTGCGCGCCTTCGGCAAGCACGGCATCAGGAACCCGATGGTGGTGGCCCACGACGGGATCGAGGCGCTCGAGTATCTCTTCGGCGCGGGCAGCCAGCCGGCCGTGCTGCCGGCAGTCGTGCTGCTGGACCTGAAATTGCCGCGGATGGACGGTCTCGAAGTGCTGCGGCGCATTCGCGCCGACGAACGCACCGCGCTGCTGCCGGTGGTGGTGCTCACCACCTCGCGCGAAGACCTCGACGTGCAGCAGGCTTACCGCCTCGGCGCGAACAGCTACATCCGCAAGCCGGTGGATTACGAGCGCTTCCTGCAGGCGATAAATCTCATCGGCCAGTACTGGCTGGCGCTCAACGAGACGGTCGATGCCAAGGTGGGCAGCGCCTACTGAGGCCCTCGCGATGGCCTCGGCAGGCTACGCGGCGGCGGATCGCCACAGCCGGATGCCGCGGCAAACCGGTCGCGGCCCATCCACCATCTATTTTCCCGCGGCCTTCAGCTCGTCCTCGATGTCGCCGGCGATCGACTCCGGCGCCGAGGTCGGCGCGTAGCGCCTGATCACCCTGCCCTGCGGATCGACCAGGAACTTGGTGAAGTTCCATTTGATCGCCTCGGTGCCGAGCACGCCCGGCGCGGCGCTCGTCAGATGGCGATACAGGGGATGGGCATGTTCGCCATTGACCTCGATCTTTTCCGACAGCGGGAAGCTCACCCCATAGTTCTTCTCGCAGAACGCCCCGATCTCGGCAGCGGTGCCGGGCTCCTGCGCGCCGAACTGGTTGCAGGGAAAACCGATGACGCTGAAGCCCCGTGCCGCGAATCTTTGCTGCAGCGCCTCCAGCCCAGCGTACTGCGGGGTGAAGCCGCATTTGCTGGCGGTATTCACGATGAGCAGCACCTTGCCGCGATGGACCGCCAGCGGCATGGGCGCGCCATCGAGGCTGCGCGTTTCGAAATCGAATACCGTCGTTTCGCTCATCGTGATTCTCCCGTTCAAGCCGGTTTCAGGCGACTTCGTCGATCCAGGCTTGCTGGATGCCTTCGAGGATGCGCTCCCCGCAATGCGTGGGGTCGTCGTCGAATTCGGGCAGCGCCAATACCCAGTTCATCAGATCGACGAAATTGATCTTCAGCGGATCGACGTCGGGATGCGCGTCGGCGAGCTGGATCGCGATTTCCTGCACCTCCGTCCACTTCATCAGTGCTTGCCCTCCCTGGCCATGTTGATCGTGTAGCGGGGGATCTCGATCACCAGCGGCGTGTCGCCGACCACCACCTGGCACGACAGGCGCGACTGCGGCTCCAGGCCCCATGCCTTGTCGAGCAGGTCTTCCTCCTCTTCTTCGGCGGACGGGAGGGTTTCGAACCCCTCGCGTACGATCACGTGACAGGTGGTGCAGGCGCAGGACATCTCGCAGGCGTGCTCGATGTAGACGCCGCCGGCGAGCAGGCTTTCGCACACCGACTTGCCGCGCTCGGCCTCGATCACGCTGCCATCGGGACAGAGTTCGACATGGGGAAGGACGATGATCTGGGTCATGTTTTCAGAATGATTCGTTGCGAGGTCAAACCTCGAATTCATCCACCTTGTGGCCGGCCAGCGCGCCGCGGATGCTGTTGTCCATGCGGCGGGCGGCGAAGTCGTCGGTGGCTCGGGCGAGCGCGTCGATGCCGGCCTTGATCGCACGGTGATCCCGCTCCCGGCACAGCTCGCGCAGCGTCGCGATGCACTGCCCGATGGCCGTGCGTTCTTCGTCGGACAGCAGCGCGCCGTCCTGCGCCATCGCATGCTCGGTGGCCTCGATGACGCGTTCGGCCTCGACCTGCTGCTCGCGCAGCGCGCGTGCCAGCATGTCGTCGCCGGCATGCTCGACGCCGGACTTCAGCATGCCGGCGATCTCGCTGTCGGTCAGGCCGTAGGACGGCTTGACCAGCACGCTGGCCTCGACGCCCGAGGACATCTCGCGCGCCGACACCGACAGCAGGCCGTCCGCATCCACCTGGAAACTCACCCGGATGCGTGCCGCGCCCGCCACCATCGGCGGGATGCCGCGCAGCTCGAAGCGGGCCAGCGAGCGGCAGTCCGACACCAGCTCGCGCTCGCCCTGCACCACGTGGAAGGCCATCGCGGTCTGCCCGTCCTTGAACGTGGTGAATTCCTGCGCGCGGGCGATGGGCAGCGTGGAGTTGCGCGGAATGACCTTCTCGGTGAGCCCGCCCATCGTCTCCAGCCCGAGGGACAGCGGGATCACGTCGAGCAGCAGCCAGTCGTCCTCGTCCCTGCGGTTGCCGGCGAGCACGTTGGCCTGCATGGCCGCGCCGAGCGCGACGACCTTGTCGGGATCGAGGTTGGTCAGCGGTTCCTGGCCGAAGTACTCGGCCACCGCGCGCTGGATGTGCGGCATGCGGGTCGCGCCGCCCACCATCACCACGCCCTTGACCTCGTCCGGCGCCAGGCCGGCATCGCGCAGCGCCTTGCGTACCGGGACCAGCGTCTTCTGCACCAGGTGGCGCGTCATCGCGGTGAACTCGTCGCGGGTGACAACCAGGTTCACCTCCTCGCCGGAGCGGAGCATCGCGTGGACCGACGCCTCTTCGCAGGTGCTGAGCAGTTCCTTGGCCTCGCGCGCCTTCATCTGCAGCCGGCGCGCGTCTTCCAGCGACGGCGGGGCGATATCTGCGTTGTCCAGTATCCAGCAGAACAGGCGATGGTCGAAATCGTCCCCGCCCAGCGCCGCGTCGCCGTTGGTGGACAGCACCTCGAACACGCCGCGCGACAGTTTCAGGATGGACAGATCGAACGTGCCGCCGCCCAGGTCGTACACCGCATAGACGCCCTCGGCGGCGTTGTCCAGCCCGTAGGCCACCGCCGCCGCGGTCGGTTCGTTGAGCAGGCGCAGTACCGGCAGGCCGGCGAGCATGGCCGCATCCTTGGTCGCCTGGCGCTGCGCGTCGTCGAAATAGGCCGGCACGGTGATGACCGCGCCGACGAGTTCGCCGCCCAGGCTCGCTTCCGCCCGCCTGCGCAGGGTGCGCAGGATCTCGGCCGAGACTTCGACCGGGCTCTTGACCCCCTGCACGGTGCGAAGGCGCACCATGCCGGTGCTGTCCTCGAAGTCGTATGGCATGGTCTCGACGTGGGCGACGTCCTTCAGGCCGCGGCCCATGAAGCGCTTGACCGAAACGATCGTGTTCTTCGCATCCGTCGCCTGCGCGGCCATGGCCTTGTGGCCGACGTCGATGCTGCCGTCGCCGCGGTAGCGCACGACCGAGGGCAGCATGGGGCGGCCGGTTTCGTCCGCGAGGCAGACCGCGATGCCGTTGCGTACGGTCGCGACCAGCGAATTCGTGGTGCCCAGGTCGATGCCCACGGCGAGCCGGTGCTTGTGCGGCTCGGCGGACATGCCGGGTTCGGCGATTTGCAGCAGGGCCATGTGGGTGTTCCGTGCCGTTCTTTATTCTTCGAGGGCCAGCAGGGCCTCGTCGATCTCGTGTTGCAGCCTGTCGATGAACATCAGCCGACGCACGGTGTCGGCCGCGGCCGTGTAGTCACGCGCTTCGTCCAGTTGCCGCGCCAGCCCGTCCCTGACGTCCCGGGCGTGGAGCCGGAGGCGGTGGTGAAGCTGCTCCAGTTCTTCCACCTCGCCGGCCTCGCGCGCCTCCTCGACGGCCTCGCGCCATTCCATCTGTTCCATCAGGAACTCCGGCGACATGACCGTGTTGGTTTCCAGCGCCGTATCGACCCTCGCCAGCTCGAGCAGATACTGCGCGCGCTCG
Organism: Thauera sp. K11; assembly: GCF_002354895.1. Classification (NCBI taxonomy): domain Bacteria; kingdom Pseudomonadati; phylum Pseudomonadota; class Betaproteobacteria; order Rhodocyclales; family Zoogloeaceae; genus Thauera; species Thauera sinica. The sequence continues at coordinate 1,929,257 of NZ_CP023439.1, read as the reverse complement.
AGCGGCTTCTTCAGGATGCGGAAACCTTCGTTCACCCGCGTCGCCCACTGCATCGACAGGCGCTTGTCGACGTCGGGCAGATGGGCGTAGCGATCGGGGTGGACCTGGGATTGCAGCTCGTGCCACGCCGCCTCCAGCGCCGACTCGTCGATGGCGAACTGGCGCGGCAGGCCGAACAGGGTGAAGTAGTCCTGCGTCAGATCGATGCTCATGCCCGTGAGCTTGCGTCAGACGTTGAAGCTCTCGCCGCAGCCGCACTGATCCTTGACGTTCGGGTTGTTGAACTTGAACCCTTCGTTGAGGCCCTCGCGGACGAAGTCGAGTTCGGTGCCGTCGAGATAGGGCAGGCTCTTCGGATCGACGATGATCTTCACGCCGTGGCTCTCGAACACCATGTCCTCGCCCTGCGTCTCGTCGACGAACTCGAGCTTGTAGGCCATGCCGGAACAACCCGAGGTCTTGACGCCCAGGCGGATGCCGACGCCCTTGCCGCGCCTGGAGATGAAATTGGAAACGTGCTTTGCTGCGTTTTCGGAAAGCGTGACAGCCATGGTTCTCTCCCGCTCGTGAATCAGGCTTCGTGCTTCTTCTTGTAGTCGGCGACCGCCGCCTTGATCGCATCCTCGGCCAGGATGGAGCAGTGGATCTTGACCGGCGGCAGCGCGAGTTCCTCGGCGATCTGCGTGTTCTTGATCTCGAGCGCCTGGTCGAGCGTCTTGCCCTTCACCCACTCGGTGACCAGCGAACTCGAGGCGATCGCCGATCCGCAGCCGTAGGTCTTGAACTTGGCGTCCTCGATCACGCCGTCCCTGCCGACCTTGATCTGCAGCTTCATCACGTCGCCACAGGCGGGCGCGCCCACCATGCCGGTGGCCACGCCTTCCTCGTCCTTGGCGAAAGAGCCGACGTTGCGGGGGTTTTCGTAGTGGTCCAGGACCTTTTCGCTGTAGGCCATTTTATTTCTCCTGCTGTCTTTGTGATCTCTGTGTCGGGGGTTCGTTCTATGCGGTCTGCCGAGGTCTCTAGTGGGCGGCCCACTGGACGGCGTCCAGGTCCACACCGTCCTGCACCATTTCCCACAGCGGCGACAGTTCACGCAACTTGCCGATCTTCTTGTGCAGCAGGTCGATCGTGTAGTCGATCTCTTCCTCGGTGGTGAAGCGGCCCAGCGTGAAGCGGATCGAGCTGTGCGCCAGTTCGTCGTTGCGCCCGAGCGCGCGCAGCACGTAGGACGGCTCAAGGCTGGCCGAGGTGCAGGCCGAGCCGGAAGACACGGCGATGTCCTTGATCGCCATGATCAGCGACTCGCCTTCCACGTAGGCGAACGAGATGTTCAGGTTGTGCGGCACGCGGTGCTCCAGGTCGCCGTTGACGTAGGTCGCCTCGATGTCGGTCAGCCCTTTCAGCAGCTTGTCGCGCAGGCGCCGGATGCGGGCGTTTTCCTCGGCCATCTCTTCGCGTGCGATGCGGAAGGATTCGCCCATGCCCACGATCTGGTGCGTCGGCAAGGTGCCCGAGCGCAGGCCGCGCTCGTGGCCGCCGCCGTGCATCTGCGCTTCCAGGCGCACGCGCGGCTTGCGGCGCACGTAGAGCGCGCCGACGCCCTTGGGCCCGTAGGTCTTGTGCGCGCAGAAGCTCATCAGGTCCACCTTGAGCTTTTCCAGGTCGATGTCGACCTTGCCGGTGGCCTGCGCCGAATCCACGTGGAAGACGATGCCCTTCGCGCGGCAGATCTCGCCGATCTCGGCGATCGGCTGGATGACGCCGATCTCGTTGTTCACGAACATCACCGACACCAGGATGGTGTCCGGGCGCAGCGCGGCCTTGAATGCGTCGAGGTCGAGCAGGCCGTTTTCCTGCACGTCGAGATAGGTGGCTTCGAAGCCCTCGCGCTCCAGTTCGCGGAAGGTGTCGAGCACCGCCTTGTGCTCGGTCTTCAGCGTGATGACGTGCTTGCCCTTGCCCTGGTAGAAATGCGCCGCGCCCTTGATCGCGAGGTTGTTCGATTCGGTCGCGCCCGAGGTCCAGATGATCTCCTTCGGGTCCGCATTCACCAGCTTCGCGACCTCCTCGCGCGCCTCCTCGACCGCCTTCTCGGCTTCCCAGCCGAAGGCGTGCGAACGACTCGCCGGGTTGCCGAAGTGCTCGGTCAGCCAGGGAATCATCTTCGCGGCAACTCGCGGGTCCACCGGCGTGGTGGCCGAGTAGTCGAGGTAGATCGGGAACTTCAGCATTGCGTCTCTCCGCAGGTACGTGTTGTGCAGATGTCTTTCGAACTTCAGACCGCGATCGCGGCCAGATTCTTCAATTCGCCGACGATGCGGCCGAAGGTGGCGACGAAGCGCTCGACCTCCTCCGCCGTCGTGTCGCGCCCCAGGCTCACGCGCAGGGCGCCCCGCGCCAGCTCGGGCGACACGCCCATCGCCAGCAGGGCGTGCGACGGTTCCGGATCGGCGCTGGAACATGCCGAACCGCTGGCGCAGGCAAAGCCCGCGCGGTCCAGCTTGCCCACCAGCGTCTCGCCGTCGATGCCTTCGACGGCAAAGAACGAGGTGTTCGGCAGGCGCGCCGCGCCGGCCGAGAACACCTTCGCGCCCCAGGCCGGCAAGGCCGCCTCGACCCGGTCGCGCAAGGCTGCCAGCCGGACGGCCTCGCCGTCGCGGCGGCTCACCGCGCGCTCGCAGGCCACGCCGAAGCCGACGATGGCGGCGACGTTCTCGGTGCCGGAACGCAGCCCGCGCTCCTGCCCGCCGCCGGCGATCAGCGGCGCCAGTTCGACCCGCTTGTCCACCACCAGCGCGCCCGCGCCGAGCGGGCCGCCGATCTTGTGCGCCGACAGCGTCATCGCATGAACGCCCAGCGCACGGAAATCCAGCCCGACCTTGCCCAGCGCCTGCACCGCGTCGGAGTGGAACCAGGCGCCCGACGAGCGCGCCTCGCGCGCCAGCGCGGCGATGTCCTGCAGCACGCCGGTCTCGTTGTTCGCCGCCATCACCGACACCAGGGCCGGGCGCGCGGCCAGCACCGCGCGCCAGTCGTCGGCATCGATGCGCCCTTCGCCATCGACGGCGATCTCGCGCAGGGTCCAGCCGCTGCGGCGCAACTGCCGGGCCGGTTCGCGCACGCAGGGGTGCTCGATGGCGCTCACCGCCACCGTGCCCGGCTTCTGCACCGAGGCCGCGCCCTTGATGAACAGGTTGTTCGCCTCCGAGCCGCCACTGGTGAAGATCACCTCGGTCTGGTGCGCACCGACCGCGGCCGCGACCTTCGCCCTCGCCTCGTCGATGGCCGCCCTCGCCTGCCGGCCGTACTCGTGGCGGCTGGAGGCGTTGCCGTAGCGCATCTCGAGCCACGGCAGCATGGCCTCGCGCACCACCGGATCGAGCGGCGTGGTGGCGTTCCAGTCGAGATAGGCCGGGGCGAACATGCAGATCGGGCTCTCAGGCGGCAGCGGCTTCGCGCACGACGATGCCGGCGCGGCGGCGGATGTTCTTCAGCACCGCCATGTCGGCGTCGGGCTTGACCTCGCGATTGACCAGCGCGCTCAGCGTCACCGAATCCAGGTAGGCATACATGCGCTTGTTCAGGTTCGCCCACAGGTCGTGGGTGGCGCAGCGATGCTCGTCGCGGCAGTTCTGCTTGCCGCCGCACTGGGTGGCATCGAGCGGCTCGTCCACCGCGATGATGATGTCGGCGACGGTGATCGCATTCATTTCACGCGCCAGGCGGTAGCCGCCGCCCGGCCCGCGCACGCTCGACACCAGCTTGTGGCGGCGCAGCTTGCCGAAAAGCTGTTCGAGATACGACAGGGAGATCTTCTGCCGCTCGGCAATCCCCGCCAGCGTCACCGGCCCATCGGTCTGGCGCGCGGCCAGATCGATCATCGCAGTCACGGCGAAACGCCCTTTGGTCGTCAGTCTCATGATGAACCCTCGATTTCGGCAGATGTTGCCGGATCAATACCCGAACAATTCGCTCGACTATACTTAACCCGACAAAAACAGTCAACTAATCGCGGGATTGATCTTTGCAATCAAGGCCATCAATCGACCATCTTCGACAACTGCGAGGCATCGAAGCGGTCCGCCGGGGCAACCGTGTCGTCGAGCTTGATGCCCGCCGCCTCCAGCCGCTCGATGATGGCCTGCAACCGGCGGTCGGTCTCCACCGAATGGTCCAGGAGGCCGTGCAGCGCCTTGGACACCGGGTCATCCATGTCGCGGGTCACGCCGTAGGCGGAAAAGCCCATCTGCTCGGCCTTCTGCTCGCGCGCGGCATCCGCGGCATCGCGTGCCGGGTCGATCAGGCGCGCCGGGTTGCCGACGGCGGTGGCGCCCGGAGGAACCGGCTTGACCACCACCGCGTTGGAACCGATCTTCGCGCCGTCGCCGACGGTGAAGCCGCCCAGCACCTTGGCGCCCGCGCCGACCACCACGCCCCTGCCCAGCGTCGGGTGGCGCTTGGTGCCACGGTACAGCGACGTGCCGCCGAGCGTCACCGCCTGGTAGATCGTGCAGTCGTCGCCGATCTCGGCGGTCTCGCCGATGACCGTGCCCATGCCGTGGTCGATGAACACGCGGCGGCCGATCACCGCTCCGGGATGGATCTCGATGCCGGTGAGGAAGCGGCTGATGTGGCTGGTGAAGCGGCCGAGCCAGTGGAAACCCCGCGCCCAGGCCGCATGCGCGAGCCGATGGAAGATCAGCGCATGGACGCCCGGGTAACAGGTCAGCACCTCGAACGTGGAACGGGCTGCGGGATCGCGTTCGCGAACGCTGGCCAGGTCTTCACGCAGACGGCTGAACATGGGGCTCCTTTCTCGGAATCGGGTTGATGGAAGAGATGGGCGGGATGTGAGAATTCCCGACTATTTTAATCGACTTATGTCCGCACGCGAAACACCTGCCACGGCCCGGAATCCCCGCCGGCCGTGCGGCTGCGCATGGACGGGGCCCATTCAGCGCCGCTTGGGTTGTTCGAAGGTCGTCAGCATGCCTCGCAGGATGGCGACTTCTTCCTTCTCCAGGCGGACGCGGTTGAACAGGCGCCGCATGCGCGGCAACAGCCGCCGCGGATTGGCCGGGTCGTGAAAACCGCTGGCCGTGACCACGCGCTCGAGATGCGCCATGAAGCCCTCGAACTGTTCGTGCGTGGCGAATTCCGGCCGAGGCTCCTCGGGCGGCGGCGGCCGCAGCGCGGCCAGGCGGAGTTCGTAGCACAGCAGTTGCACCGCGGCGCCCAGGTTCAGCGACGAGAAGTCCGGATTCGCCGGGATGGACACCGGCAGGCTGCACAGGCCGACGTCCTCGTTGGTGAGGCCGCTCGTTTCGTTGCCGAACACCAGCGCCACCTCGCCGTCCCGGGTGCGATCCACGATCACCTCCGCGGCCTCGCGCGCGTGCATGCGCGGCAGCGACAATTCGCGCCGGCGCGCGGTCAAGGCGGCGGCGAACACCGTATCGGCCAGCGCTTCCTGCAGCGACGAAACGACGCGCGCGCCGGCCAGGATGTCGTCGGCGCCGGAGGCCCGCGCGGCGGCCACCGGATCGGGGAAGCTGTCGGGCGCGACCAGCCACAGCCGGCTCAGGCCCATCGTTTTCATCGCGCGTGCGGCCGCGCCGATGTTGCCCGGATGGCTGGTGCGCGACAGCACGACCCGGACACGCTCGAGCGCAAGGGGTCGATTCATATTAAAATCCAACGTTTTTCAGCATTTCGCCGGACGGCTTCGGCGACCTTCGTTGCGACCTTCGTTGCCCGCGAAGACGCATCGGTCCCGCCGCCCCGCTTCTTCAACCGAGACCGCACCGCATGCATCCCACCCTGAACATCGCCATCAAGGCCGCGCGCCGCGCAGCCACCGTCATCAACCGCGCCTCCACCCAGCTCGACCTGCTCAGCGTGCAGTCGAAGTCGCCGAACGATTTCGTGACCGAGGTGGACCATGCGGCGGAGAAGGCGATCATCGAAGTCCTGCGCGACGCCTTCCCGGGGCACGGGATTCTAGCAGAGGAGTCCGGCGAGTCCGGGCCGGACAGCGAGTTCAACTGGATCATCGATCCGCTGGACGGCACCACCAACTTCATCCACGGCTTTCCGCAGTACGCGGTCTCGATCGCGCAGACGAAGAACGGCGTGCTCGAACACGCGGTCGTCTACGATCCGGTCGCCAACGAACTGTTCACCGCCAGCCGCGGCGGCGGTGCCTTCCTGAACGACCGCCGCATCCGCGTGTCGCGCCGCACGCGGCTCAACGAATCCCTGCTCGGCACCGGCTTCCCCTTCCGCCAGTTCGACAACGTCGACGCCTACCTGGCGATGTTCAGGGAACTGACGCAGAAGACCGCCGGCATCCGCCGTCCGGGCGCGGCGGCGCTGGACCTCGCCTACGTCGCCGCGGGCCGCCTCGACGGTTTCTGGGAGATGGGCCTGTCGCCGTGGGACATGGCGGCCGGCGCGCTGCTGATTCAGGAAGCCGGGGGCCTGGTGTCCGACCTGTCGGGCGAAGGCAACTTCATGGCCACCGGCAACGTGGTCGCCGGCTCGCCCAAGATCTTCGGCCAGATCCTGCCCATCATCCAGTCCTACCGCCCGGCCAACATGCAGGCTTGAGGCGGCGCTTCCGGATCGTCGATGAACAGACAAGCCGCCAGCCCGTCGGCCGCGCCTGCGCGCGCGCTGGACGGGCACACCCCCATGATGCAGCAGTACCTGAGCCTGAAGGCTCAGCACCCCGACACGCTGCTGTTCTACCGCATGGGCGACTTCTACGAACTCTTCTTCGAGGACGCCGAGAAGGCGGCCCGCCTGCTCGACATCACGCTGACCACCCGCGGCCAGTCCAACGGCGAGCCGATCCGCATGGCGGGCGTGCCCTTCCATGCCGTGGAGCAGTACCTGGCGAGGCTGGTCAAGCTGGGTGAATCGGTGGTGATCGCCGAGCAGGTCGGCGAACCCGGTGCCACCAAGGGGCCGATGGAGCGAGCGGTCAGCCGCATCGTCACGCCGGGCACGCTGACCGACGCGGCGCTGCTCGACGAGCGCCGCGACGCCCTGCTGCTTGCCGCCAGCCTGCATCGCGGCACGCTCGGGCTGGCGTGGCTGAACCTCGCCAACGGCGACCTGCGGCTGATGGAATGCCCGGCCGAGGCGCTGCAGGCCCAGTTCGAACGCCTGCGCCCGGCCGAGGTGCTGGTGCCCGACGGCCTGTCCCTGCCTCTCATCGAGACGCTGTCGCCCGCCCTGCGGCGCCTCGCCGACTGGCAGTTCGATGCCGACACCGGTACGCGCCTGCTGACCGGGCATTTCGGCACGCGCGACCTCGCCGGCTTCGGCGTCGAGGGCCTGCCGGTGGCGCTCGGCGCCGCCGCGGCCCTCTACGAGTACGCCCGCGCCACCCAGCAGCAAAGCCTCGCCCACGTCACCGGCCTCGTCGTCGAACGCGAATCCGAATACCTGCGTCTGGACGCCGCCACCCGCCGCAACCTCGAACTCACAGAAACCCTGCGCGGCGAACCGGCTCCCACCCTGCTGTCGCTGCTCGATACCTGCGTCACCAGCATGGGCTCGCGCTGGCTGCGCCACGCGCTGCATCACCCGCTGCGCGATCGCGCCGTGCCGGCGGCGCGCCACGAGGCGGTGGCCGAACTCGTCGGCGACGGCGACGGAAGCGTCGCCGCGGCGGTGCGTGCCGCGCTGCGCGGCGTCGCCGACGTCGACCGCATCACCGCGCGCATCGCCTTGCGCAGCGCGCGCCCGCGCGACCTGTCGGCCCTGCGCGAGAGCCTCGTGCGCCTGCCGGAACTCGGCCACGCCCTGCGTGGCGCCAATGCCGCGCTGAGCGTCGAGCTTGCGCGCGCGCTGATCATTGCACCGGAGGCGCTCGGCCTCCTGCAGGCGGCCATCGCGCCCGAGCCGGCGGCCATGATCCGCGACGGCGGCGTGATCGCCCCCGGCTACGATGCCGAACTCGACGAACTGCGCGGCATCCAGAACAACTGCGGCGAATTCCTGCTGGCGCTGGAAGCGCGCGAGCGCGAACGCACCGGCATCGCCAGCCTCAAGGTCGAATTCAACAAGGTGCATGGCTTCTACATCGAGGTCAGCCGCGCCAACGCCGACAAGGTGCCGGACGACTACCGCCGGCGCCAGACGCTGAAGAACGCAGAGCGCTACATCACGCCCGAACTGAAGAGCTTCGAGGACAAGGCGCTGTCGGCCAGCGAGCGCGCGCTGGCGCGCGAGAAGCTGCTGTACGACGGCATCCTCGACGAGCTTGCCGGCCACATCCCGGCCCTCCAGCGCATCGCCCGCGCGCTCGCCACGCTCGACGGCCTCGCCGCCTTCGCCGAGGCCGCGCTGCGCTGCGGCTACGTGCGCCCCTCATTCGGCGAGCAGCCCGGCATCCGCATCGACGGCGGCCGCCACCCGGTGGTCGAGCGCCAGGTCGAGAACTTCATCCGCAACGACGCGCGCCTTGCCGCCACGCGGCGCATGCTGATGATCACCGGCCCCAACATGGGCGGCAAATCCACCTTCATGCGCCAGGTGGCGCTGATCTGCCTGCTGGCGCACGTCGGCAGCTTCGTGCCGGCCGACGCTGCCGGGATCGGCCCGCTGGATGCGATCTTCACCCGCATCGGCGCCTCGGACGATCTCGCCTCGGGGCGTTCGACCTTCATGGTCGAGATGACGGAAGCCGCCGCCATCCTGCACGGCGCCACCGAGCACAGCCTGGTGCTGATGGACGAGATCGGCCGCGGCACCTCCACCTTCGACGGTCTCGCGCTGGCCTTCGCGATCGCCCGGCAACTGCTCGAGAAGAACCGCAGCCTGACGCTGTTCGCGACCCACTATTTCGAGCTGACGCGCCTGAACGCGGATTACCCGGAATGCGCCAACGTGCATCTGGACGCGGTCGAGCACGGCCACCGCATCGTCTTCCTGCATGCACTGGAAGAAGGGCCGGCGAGCCAGAGCTACGGTATCGAGGTCGCCGCGCTGGCGGGCATTCCGGCGCCGGTGATCCGCGATGCCAAGCGCAGGCTGCGCGCGCTGGAGAACCGCGAGATCGGCGCCGGTCCGCAGGCCGACCTGTTCGCGCTGCTGCCCGAACCCGAGGCCGGGCCGCTGTCGCATCCGGTGCTGACCGCGCTCGCCGACATCGACCCCGACGCGCTCACCCCGCGCGAGGCGCTCGAGCGCCTCTACAGCCTGAAGCGCCTCGCAGGCTGAGCGTACCGGTCATGGGCATCCCGATCGACATTTCGGAAGCGGCCGGTGTCCGCTACCTGCACTTCGGCTCCGACTGGGTGCAGGGCGCGATGCGCATCCGCAAGCCCAATGCGCTGGAACTCGCCTACACCCGCGAGATGATGGCCGGCCTGCTGCTGCGCGACGGGCTGCACGAAAACCCCGCGCAGGATGCCGGCCAGTGGCCGCGGAAGGTGCTGATCATCGGCCTCGGCGCCGCCTCGCTGGCGAAGTTCGTCTACCGCCACTGCCCGCAGGCACGCATCCAGGTGGTCGAGATCGAGCCCTCGGTGGTGGCCGCCGCGCGCCAGTTCTTCCGGCTGCCGCCGGAGGACGGCCGCTTTTCGATCCATGTCGGCTGCGGCGCGCAATACGTGCTCGAGCGCGAGCGGCGTTTCGACTACGTGCTGGTGGATGGCTTCGACCGCAATGCGCGCGCCGGTGCCCTCGACACGCTGCCCTTCTACCAGGCTTTGCGCACCCGGCTGACGGCGCAGGGCCTGATCGCGGTGAACCTGTTCGGCCGCTCGCGGGGCTACAAGGCCAGCCTGGAGCGCATGATCACCGCCTTCGACGATCGCGTGCTGGCCTTCCCCTCCTGCGACAGCGGCAACGTCGTCGCCTTCTGCGCGGACGGCGAACCCGTCGAACGCGACATCCCCGAACTGCGCCGGCGGGCTGCCGCGCTGAAGGCCGCCTCCGGCCTGGACCTGCTGCCGACCGTCACCCGGCTCGAACAGGCCGGCACCCTGCCGGGCGGCGTGCTGACGCTCTGACGACGGCCGGGCGTTCGGGCAGGCGTTCCCGCGTCACGCCGCCGTGCTTTCCTGCTCCGGCGGCAGCCACAGGCACAGGCCCTTGTTCGCCTTCGCGATCCCGGCCAGCACGTCGTGATGCGCGGCGAGTTCGGTTTCGCTCGCGCGCAGCACTTTCTGCGGCCGGCGTTCGATCAGCCCGCCGGCAACGTCCGCGTCGCCCCTCGCATCTTCGTCCTCGAGCGCCATGATCAGGCTCTCCTGGCCGCGCGTCATCGCCAGGTAGACCTCGGCGAGCAGTTCGGCGTCGAGCAGTGCGCCGTGCAGCGTGCGGTGGGCGTTGTCGATCTCGTAGCGATCGCACAGCGCATCCAGCGAGGCTTTCTTGCCCGGATTCTGCTCCTTGGCCATCCTCAGCGTGTCGATGACGCCGGCGCAGAGCTGGCCGAGCTTGGACCGGCCGAGCAGATCGAGTTCGTAGTCGAGGAAGCCGACGTCGAAGCTCGCGTTGTGGATGATCAACTCGGCGTCGCGCACGAAGTCCTCGAACCCCACCGCGATCTCGCCGAACTTCGGCTTGTCGGCGAGGAACTCCTCGGTGATGCCGTGCACCGCCACCGCTTCCGCATCGATGCCGCGTCCGGGGTTGATGAACACGTGGTAATGCCGCCCGGTGAGGCTGCGGTTCATCAGTTCGACGCAGCCGATCTCGATCACGCGGTCGCCGTTGCGCCAGTCGAGGCCGGTGGTTTCGGTGTCGAGTACGATTTGTCGCATTTGCTGTCCTGGTTCGTCCGTCGTTGTCCGCGGGATGCGCGTGCCGGGCTCAGCCCTGCACCACGCTGCCCGATGCGCGCGCGGCCTGGGCGCCGCGGCGTGCCAGCGCGTCGGCGCGTTCGTTTTCCGGGTGTCCGGCATGGCCCCGCACCCACAGCCACTTCACCTGGTGCCGCGAGGCGGCCTCGTCGAGTTCGCGCCACAGGTCGGCATTCTTCACCGGCTCCTTCGACGCCGTCTTCCAGCCGCGCGCCTTCCAGTTGTGTATCCACTCCGAGATACCCTTCTGCACGTACTGGCTGTCGGTGTGCACCCGCGCCATCACCGGCCGCTTCAGCGCATCGAGCGCGCGGATCACCGCCAGCAGTTCCATGCGGTTGTTCGTCGTCGCCGGCTCGCCGCCCCAGAGTTCCTTCTCGTGCCCGCCCGCCCGCAGGATCGCGCCCCAGCCGCCGGGGCCCGGATTGCCGCTGCATGCACCGTCCGTATAGATATCGACTTCTTCCATCAATCTTCGCTTTTCGTGATTTTCCCGCCGCCATTGCGTTGCGCAACCGGCGACAGTCTCTTGGCCGAGCGCCGCTCGTCGCGCCACTTCGGCGTGATCAGCCGCATGCCCTGCACCCGCTTGACCCCATGCAGCATGTAGGCCGCCCCGCATACCGGCCACCAGCGCCTGCCGGCGTAGTCCAGCACCTGCCAGCGGTCGAGCCATTTCGCCGAACCGACTGCCGGCACGTAGCAGCCGAACCGTCCCGCCTGCACCTCGAAGCCGAGCAGCGTGAGCCAGTCCTTGATGCGCATCGCCGTGCGGTACTGCCCCGTCCACGGAAAGTTGCCGCCGCCGCGCGCGCCGACCCACCGCACGCCCCACAGGCTCAGCGGATTGAAGCCGGAGATGATGACGCTGCCCTCCGGCACCAGCACGCGCTCGACCTCGCGCAGCACCTGGTGGGGCTGGCGCGAGAATTCCAGGACGTGCGGCAGCAGCACCAGGTCGAGGCTCGTGCCGGCGAACGGCAGCTCGAACTCGTTCGCCAGCACCTCGCCCGGGCCGGACGCCGCACAACGGAAGCGGAACGGCATCCGGTTGGTGCGCAGGAAATCGAGTTCCGTCATGCCGATCTGCAGCGCGTAGTAGCCGAACACGTCCGCCACCATCTGGTCGAAGGCGGCATGTTCCCACTCGAGCAGGTACAGGCCCTGCGGTGTCTGCAGCCATTCCGACAGGCCGGGGATTGACATGCTCGGGCAAGAACTCAGAATCCGGGGGATGGACATTATCCCCCTTCCCGCCTTTCGCGATAACTACATCTGGCTCCTGCACGACGGCCGCCACGCCGTGGCCGTCGATCCGGGCGATGCCGGGCCGGTCGAGGATTTCCTCGCCAGGCACGGTCTCGCGCTCGCCGCGGTGCTGGTCACGCACCATCATCCCGACCACGTCGGCGGCCTGCAGGCGCTGCTCGCGCGCCACGGAGTGCCCGTGTTCGGGCCGGCGCGGGAGCCCATCGCCGGCGTCGATCACCCGGTTGCCGAAGGCGACGTGGTCGTGATCGAGCAGCTCGGCCTCGCGCTGACGGTGCTCGACGTTCCCGGGCACACCGCGGGGCACGTGGCCTACCATGCGGCGGCGCCCGCTCCCGGCAGCCTGTTCTGCGGCGACACGATGTTCTCGGCCGGCTGCGGACGCCTCTTCGAGGGCACGCCGGCGCAGATGGCGGCTTCGCTGGCGAAGTTCGGTGCGCTGCCGGATGCGACCCGCGTCTATTGCACGCACGAATACACGCTTTCCAACCTCGCCTTCTCGCGCGTGGCCGAGCCGGTCAACGGGCAGCGCGACGCCTATGCGGCGCGCTGCGAACGGCTGCGCGCGGCCGGCGAACCGACGCTGCCGAGCACCATCGGCACCGAGAAGGCCGTCAATCCCTTCCTGCGCTGCACCGAGCCCGGCGTGATCGAGGCCGTGGCCGCCCATGGCGGAAGCCGCCCGGCGGACGCGGTCTCCTGCCTGGCGGCGCTGCGCGCCTGGAAGGACGTGTTCTGAGGACAATTTTCTTTTGACGCCCCCGGACCCGCTGGCTAGACTTGCGCGCTTTCCCGCCAGGCTCCAGCGGACTTCCGTCCATGGCTAGACGCTCCACCCTGCGGCGTTTCGCGGCGCTGCTCCTGTCCTTCGCGCTCGCCGCGATCATCCACGCCTCGCCCGCATCCGCGCGCGAGGCCGCGGACGGCGATGCGGCCCCCGCCCCGGCCGATGCGCTTGCGAACACCCCCGCACCGCGGGTGCTGACGCTGGATCTGACCCGGGACGCCAACGACATCTGGGACCGCATCCGCCGCGGCTTCGGCATGCCGGATCTCGACAGCCCGCTGGTCGCCGAACAGCAGCTCTTCTACCTGAACCGTCCGGCCTTCCTGAAGCAGGTCTTCGCGCGTGGCGGCCGCTACCTCTACTACATTGTCGACGAACTCGAACGGCGCGGCATGCCGACCGAACTCGCACTGCTGCCGATGGTGGAGAGCAGCTACAACCCGCTGGCGTATTCGCGCGCGCACGCTTCCGGCCTGTGGCAGTTCATCCCGTCCACCGGCAAGCACTACAACCTGACCCAGGACCACTGGGTGGACGAGCGGCGCAACGTCATCACCTCCACGAACGCCGCCCTGGACTACCTGCAGACCATCTACGAGATGCACGGCGACTGGCATCTCGCGCTGGCGTCCTACAACTGGGGCGAAGGCGCGGTGAAGCGCGCCCTTCAGCGCAACATCGACGACGGCAGGCCGGCCGAATACCAGCATCTGCGCATGCCGGACGAAACCCGCAACTACGTCCCCAAGCTGCAGGCCATCAAGAACATCGTCAGCCAGCCGGAACTGTTCCACATCGAACTGCCCTACGTCGCCAACGAGATGCAGTTCGTGACCGTCGACGCGCCTCCCGGCATCGATCTGGGCACCGCCGCGCGCCACGCCGACATGCCGCTGGACGAGTTCCTGGCGCTCAATCCGGGCTTCAACCGCCCCGCCATCACGACGCCGGGCCACACCTTCGTCGTGCCCGCCGACCGCGCCAGCCGCTTCGAGGCGCGCCTGGCCGAAACGCTGCGCAGCGGCTCGGCGTGGCGCACGCACACGGTCGAGCCCGGCGAGAGGCTGGATGCGATCGCCGAGCAGTACGGCCTGACGGTGGCGCAGTTGCGCCAGCTCAACGGGCTCGGTTCCCAGGGCGGCGTCGGCGCGGGCCATGCCTTGCTGGTCCCGGACGGCATCGATCCGGCGGGCGCCCTCGAGGCCAGCCGCCTGCTGCCCTTCGCCGGCGCAGCGGTGCGGCAGCAGGGCCTGAAGCTCGGCAGCGCCGCGGAATCGGGCGGTTCCAGCGGGCGCGATCCGCAACTGCGCTTCAACGCGTCGAAGGCTTCGCCCATCGGCCTGTCGTCGGCGCGCACCACGACTCGCATCGAAGCGGGCAAGCCGGGCCGCGGCGCCCGGGCCGGCAAGGCGGCGAACAAGGCCCAGGACCGGCAGGCAGCCGGGCGCAAGCCGGCCGGCAGCCGGGTAGAGCGATCCGGCAGCGGTGCGAAGAAGGCAAGCGGCACCCGGGCCGCGGCGCCGAAAGCAGGCGCCCCGAGGCCGGCAGCCAGGAACGACGCCGCCTCGCGTACGGGAAGCGCCCCGGCGAAGGGCAAGGCCACCCCTGCCGCCACGAAGGGCAAGCCCGCCAGGCCAGCCCGCTAGCAAGGTGCGGCAAGGCGTTAGGTGACGGGGCGCTCCGTCACTGCCTTTGCGGCCAGTGGCAGCGCACCGCGTGCCCGCCGCCGAGTTCGGTCTCGTACGGATAGGTCAGCCGGCAGATGTCGCTCGCCCGCGGGCAGCGCGGATTGAAATGGCAGCCCGCGGGCGGATTCAGGGGTGAAGGCAGGTCGGCGGCAATGCGTGTCTGCGCGTCCGGCGCTGCGGTCCGCGGCCGGCCGGCCTCGATCTCGGGCACCGCGTCGAGCAGCATCCGCGTGTAGGGGTGCGTGGGGCAGCGCAGCACGCGCTCGGCAGGGCCCTGCTCGACCACCCGGCCGAGGTACATCACCGCGACGTCGTCCGCGAGGTAGTCCACCACCGCCAGGTTGTGGGTGATGAAAAGATAGGCCAGGCCGCGCTCGCGCTGCAGTTCGCGCATCAGGTTCAGCAGTTGCGCCTGCACCGAGACGTCCAGCGCGCTGGTGGGCTCGTCGCAGACGATGAGGCGCGGCGACACCGCCAGGGCGCGGGCGATCGCGATGCGCTGCCGCTGGCCGCCGGAAAACTCGTGCGGATAGCGCCAGCGCATCGCCGCCGTCAGGCCGATGCGTTCGAGCAGCACGTCG
Source organism: Thauera sp. K11 (assembly GCF_002354895.1). Lineage (NCBI taxonomy): Bacteria > Pseudomonadati > Pseudomonadota > Betaproteobacteria > Rhodocyclales > Zoogloeaceae > Thauera > Thauera sinica. The sequence goes on along the minus strand of NZ_CP023439.1, from coordinate 1,914,109 downwards.
GCGGCGCGCCGGCGCGCGGCGGGATCGGGCTCCACGCCGAGGCTGGCCATGCCTTCCTCGATGATCTCGCCCACGCGCATGCGCGGATCGAGCGAGGCGAACGGGTCCTGGAACACCATCTGCACCGCGCGCCGCAGTCCTCGCAGCGCCTCTCCCGACTGCCCGACCATCTCGATGCCGTCGAGCTGCACGCTGCCTGCCGTGGGGGCGACGAGTTGCAGCAAAGCCTTGCCCACCGTCGTCTTGCCGCACCCCGACTCCCCCACCAGCGCCAGCGTACGGCCCGCGGCGAGGCGAAAGCCGACGCCATCGACCGCGCGCACGTGGCCGGCCACGCGCCGCAGCAAACCCTTGCGCACCGGGAAATGGACCGCGAGATCGCGCACTTCGAGCACGGTCTGCGCCGCCTGCCGCGGGGCTGCCGCGCCGCCCTGCCCCATTGCGATGCGTTCGAACGGACGGGGGATCGCCACCGCCTCGTACAGGTGGCAGCGCACCGATTGGGCGCCCACGCGGTGCCAGCCGGGCGCCTCGTCGTCGCAGCGGTCGAAGGCGGCCGGGCAGCGCTCCGCGAAACGGCAGCCGGGAAAGGCGTGATCGAGCGGCGGCACGCTGCCGAGCGGGGCATCGAGCATGCTGCCGCGGTGCGCAGCGCTCGGCAGCGCGGCGAACAGCTTGCGCGAATACGGATGCAGCGGCGTGGCGAAGAACGCGTCGCGCGACCCCGTCTCCACCACCTCGCCCGCGTACATGACGCCCACCTTGTGCGCCATGCGCGCCACCACGCCGAGATCGTGCGTGATCAGCAGCAGGCCCATGCCGCGTTCGGCCTGGATGCCCGCGAGCAGGTCCAGCACCTGGGCCTGGATCGTGACGTCGAGCGCGGTGGTCGGCTCGTCCGCGATCAGCAGCTCGGGACGGCCGGCGAGCGCCATCGCGATCATCACGCGCTGCTTCATGCCACCGGAAAACTGGAACGGATAGTCGTCCAGGCGGCGCGCCGGGTCGGGGATGCCCACCGCCTCGAGCAGCCCGATCGCCGCCGCCCTGCCGTCGCCCTGTCCGTGATGGCGCAGCACTTCGGCGATCTGCGCACCGACCGTCATGACCGGGTTCAGGCTGGTGCCTGGCTCCTGGAAGATCATGCCGATGCGTCCGCCGCGCACCTTGCGCATCGCCGCTTCGGGCAGGCGCAGCAGGTCGGTGCCGCCCAGCCTGACCTCGCCGTGCTCGACACGCCCGGCGTCGGGCAGCAGCCGGGCGAGCGCGAGCGCCGTCATCGATTTGCCGCAGCCGGATTCCCCCAGCAGCGCGAAGGTTTCCCCGGCGGCCAGCATGAGGTCCACGCCATCCACCGGCCGGATCGTGCCGCGCGGCGTGTCGATCGCCACGCGCAGGCCGCTCACCTCGAGCAGTGGCGCCGGGCGGCTCGCGGTATCGGGGGCGGACTCGGTCCGGAGGGCAAGACTCATGGTCGTCGCGGCGATGCTGGAGGGCAAAAAACGAGAGGCAGCCGGAAACCGCTCCGGTCTGCCTCAAGTGGTGGCGATGCGCAGAAATCCGCCGGGGCCGCGCAGACGACCCGGGTGGCGATCAGTGGTGGTGGCCGCCCGCTCCGTGGACGTGGCCGTGGCCGATTTCCTCGGTGGTGGCCTTGCGCACCTCGGCCACGGTGATGTCGAACACCAGCGCCACGCCGGCGAGCGGATGGTTGCCGTCCACCACGACCTTGCCGTCGGCGATGTCGGTCACGCGGTAGACCAGCTCTTCCTCGCCATCGTCGGACACGCGCTCGAAGCTCATGCCGACCTCGATGTTCTCCGGGAACAGCCTGGCGTCCTCGATCAGGATCAGCGACTCGTCGTAGTCGCCGAACGCATCGTCGGGCTGCAGCTTGACCTGCAGCGTGTCGCCCTGGTACCTGCCGTGCAGCGTCTCTTCCAGCTTCGGGAAGATGCCATCGTAGCCGCCATGCAGATAGACGAGGGGATGATGGCCGTCGTCGATGATCGTGCCGTCCGGATCGCGGACGGTGTAGTTCAGCGTCACCACGGTGTTCTTGACGATTTCAGGTTGCATTATGCGATTCCAGTTTCTTGACCAGTTCGAATACCGAGGCTACATGCCCGCGGGGACTTACATCGTACAGCGCGTGGCGGATCGTCCCCTGCTTGTCGATGATGAAGGTCGACCGCCGCACGTACATCTTCTTCACACCGTCGACTTCCTTCGCCTGCCACACCCCGTACAGCCGGCACACCTCGGTGTCGCTGTCCGACAGCAGGCGGATAGACAGGCCCTGCTGGTCGCGGAATTCGGCGTGCGTGATGCAGTCGTCCGGGCTCACGCCGATCACGATGCAGCCGTGGCGGGCGAACCCGTCTTCATGGTCGCTGAAGTCCGCGGCCTGAAGCGTGCATCCGGGCGTGTTGTCGCGTGGGTAGAAATAGAGAACCACATGCTGCTTGCCGAGTGCGGAGGCGAGATCGAAAATCTCCATGTCCGCGTCAGGCAAGGAAAACGAGGGTGCAAGGTCTCCGCTTTGCAGCATGGGTTCTCCCTGACGTGTGGCGGATTCTAGCCGAGTGCTCAGGCGAACTCTACCGGAGCCGGCCGCGGGCCGGGGCGGAATGATCATTTCGGCGTCCTCCCTCATCGACGGCCGGCCCCGCGTGATTGCGGGCGGCGCATGGAGAACCAATAGCCCAGATGCGCCGGCGGCTCAAGACGCAACGCATCATGGGCGCAACGACGGAGGTGCGAGATGTCCCCCACGACCATGCGTGCGATGCTGTTCGAGCGCCCCGGCCAGGCCCTGCGCATGGCCGAACTCCCCGTGCCGGTTCCCGCTGCGGGCGAAATCCTGCTGCGGGTGGAGGCTTGCGGCGTCTGCCGCACCGATCTGCACCTGATCGACGGCGAGCTTCCGGACCCCGTCCTGCCGATGGTGCCCGGGCACGAGATCGTCGGCCGTGTCGTCGCCACCGGCAGCGGCGTGCGCGGCGTCGCGGTCGGGCAGCGCATGGGCGTGCCCTGGCTGGGCTGGACCTGCGGCACTTGCGGCTACTGCGCCAGCCATCGCGAAAACCTGTGCGACCACGCCCGCTTCACCGGCTACCAGATCCACGGCGGCTACGCCGAATACACCGTGGCCGATGCGCGCTACTGCTTTCCGCTGCCCGGCGCGATCGATGCCGCACAAGCCGCGCCGCTGCTGTGCGCCGGCCTGATCGGCTACCGCGCGCTCGTCATGGCGGGCGACGCCCGGCGCCTGGGCATCTACGGCTTCGGCGCCGCGGCGCACATCATTGCCCAGGTGGCGGTGTGGCAGAAGCGCGACGTGCTGGCCTTCACCCGGCGCGGTGACGAAGCAAGCCAGTCCTTCGCCCGCAGCCTCGGCGCCCGCTGGGCCGGCGCCGCGGAGGACGTCCCGCCCGTGCCGCTCGACGCCGCGCTGATCTTCGCACCCGCCGGCGAACTGGTACCCGCTGCGCTGCATGCCATGGCCAAGGGCGGCACGGTGGTCTGCGCCGGCATCCACATGAGCGACATCCCGGCCTTTCCCTACCGCATCCTGTGGGGCGAGCGCCGCATCGTCTCGGTGGCCAACCTGACCCGCCGCGACGGCGACGAATTCCTCGCACTGGCGCCGCAGGTACCGGTGCGCACCGAGGTCACCCGCTTCCCCCTCGCCGACGCCAACCTGGCACTCGAGCGCCTGCGGCACGGCCGGTTGCAGGGCGCCGCCGTGCTGCTGCCCTGATCCGCCGCGGTGGATCGGGGCAGCACACCACCACCAAAATTGCGGGAGGGGCTTGCTCCGGGTTCGAGACTGTTTAAAATTACAGCATCACCCGGAGACAGCCATGCCCCCCCGTAGCGACAGCCTGACCGCCCGCCAGCAGGAAATCCTCGACTTCATCCGCGGCACCGTCGAATCCGAAGGCCGTCCACCGACCCGCGCGGAAGTCTGCTCGGCATTCGGCTTCCGCTCACCCAACGCCGCCGAGACCCACCTGCGCGCGCTCGCCGCCAAGGGCGCGATCCTGCTCGAGGAAGGCCGGGCACGCGGCATCCGCCTCGCCGAGGCGCTCGGCCTGCCGCTGGTCGGCCGCGTCGCCGCCGGCAGCCCCATCCTCGCTGCCGAGCATGTGGAGGCACGCTTCCAGCTCGATCCCGCCCTGTTCTCGCCGCGCGCCGACTACCTGCTGCGGGTGCGCGGCCTGAGCATGCGCGATGCCGGCATCCTCGACGGCGACCTCATCGCGGTGCATCGCAGCGGCGAAGCGCGCAACGGCCAGATCGTCGTGGCCCGCGTCGATGACGACGTCACCGTGAAGACGCTGCAGCGCAAGGGGCCGCTGGTCGAACTGCTGCCGGCGAATCCGGATTTCCACCCCATCGTCGTCGATACCCGCCGCGAACCGCTGGTGATCGAAGGCATCATGGTCGGCCTGATCCGCAAGGATCACTGAGCCGGCCGGCAGGTTTTCCCGACGGCGTACGCCAGGCGGTTTGCCATGAGTGCTCCCGCATGGCTGCCGGAAGGAGGCGCCTTCCCTCCCCCGGAAGATTCGCTCCGCGCCCCGGGTCGGCCGTGCAAGGCCGGCCCTCCGCCATGCGACGACGGGGGGACAGTCCGGTGAGCGCTGCCGCCGCCCTTGCTTCCGCGGCCGGACTTTGCAGCACGCTGGCCGGCTCGGTGTGGCAGGCCAGCCGGCTGGCGCACGGCGGCGGCCCGGTCCTCTCCAGCGGCTTCGATGCGCTGGATGCCGAACTGCCCGGCGGCGGCTGGCCGGCCAACGCCCTGATCGAGCTGCTGGCCGACCACCCCGGCGTGGGTGAGCTGTCGCTGCTGCTGCCGGTGCTGGGCCGTCCCGCGTCCGGGCGCTGGTTCGCCTGGGTATCGCCGCCCTTCCTCCCTTATGCACCGGCACTGGCTGCGGCGGGCGTGCCGCTTTCCCGCTTGCTGCTGATCCGCCCCGGTGCGGGCGGCGACGCGCTGTGGGCGGCCCGGCAGGCCGTCGCCTCGGGCGCCTGCGTGGCGGTCCTTGCCTGGCTGCAGCGCATCGATACCGCCGGCCTGCGCCGGCTCCAGCTCGCGGCGGAAGAAGCCGCCACGCCCCTCTTCCTGTTCCGCCCGCGCGCAGCGGTCCGGCAGTCCTCGCCCGCGCCGCTGCGGTTGGCCCTCTCCGGCGCGGGCGGAATGCTGCAGGTCACCATCCTGAAGCGGCGGGGGCCGCCCGCGGCAGGGCCCCTGCTCCTGCCCGTGCGCCACCTGCAGGACGATGCCGCAGGTCTGCCCGGCAACGAGGCCGGCATGGCGGCACCGCTGCTCTCCCTCGGGCGGATGGCGGCGGAACGGGAGCAGGAGGGCATGCCGCAGGCGATCCCGCACCCTGCCCCGCCGCCCCTGTCGCTCGTGCGCTGACCCATGCTGTGGCTCGCCCTGCTGCTGCCCGACCTGCCCCTGCAGGTATTCGCCCGCGGAGGGCCCGATGCCCCGCTGGCGATCACCGCCGGGCATCCGGGGCCGCGCGTCGTCGCGGCCAACGCCCAGGCCCGCGCCCTGGGCGTGAGGGCGGGCCAGCGCGTCGCCGCGGCGCTGGCCGTCGCGCCGGCGCTGCATCTGCAGGCGCGCGCGCCCGCGCTGGAGGCCGAGACCCTGGCCGAAGTCGCCTGCTGGGCGGGGGTCTTCAGTCCGCGCATCAGCCTCGTCCCGCCGGACGCGGTGCTGCTGGAGATCCAATCCAGCCTGAAGCTGTTCGGCAGCGCGGCCGCCATTGCCGATGCGATCTCCGAGAGCCTCGCCCGCCTCGGCCTCCGGGCCGCCATCGCCGCGGCACCGACGCCGCTCGCGGCGCGCTGGTTCGCGCGCGCGGGCCTGGGAATGTCGTGCCTGCCGCCGGCGGACTGGCTGTGCGGCCTGGATGCGCTGCCGCTGCCGCTGCTTTGCGATGGCACCGGCGTGGCCCCCGCGACGCTGGAACTGCTCGCCGGCGTGGGCCTGCGCACCCTGGGCGAGATCCGGCTGCTGCCCCGCGCAGGTCTCGCACGCCGGCAGGCGAGCGCCGTCATCGACACGCTTGCGCGCGCCCGTGGCGAAATGCCCGACCCGCAGCCCTGGTTCTCTCCCCCTTCGCAGTATGCGCACCGGATCGCGCTGCCCGCGCCGGTCAGCGATACCGAACCCCTGGCGTTCGCCGCGCGGCGGCTGTTCGCGGGCCTGGCGGCATGGCTTGCCAGCCGTCATGCGGCGGTGGATCACTGCCTGCTCGAACTGGTCCATGAACGCCAGCCGGCAACGCGTGTGGAGATCGTCAGCGGCGCCCCCTGCCGCGACGAGAACCGCCTCGCCCTGCTCGCCCGCGAGCGCCTGGCCCGCCTCGAACTGGCCGCCCCGGTGGAGGAATTGCGCCTGATCGCCGGCACGCCGCTGCCGTTCGCGCCGCATCCGGACGATCTCTTCGGCCATCCGGGGCAGGCCCGCGACGGCGCCATCCTGCTGCTGGATCGCCTGCGCGCCCGGCTGGGCAACGACGCCGTCCATGTGCTGGAGACTCGCGCCGACCACCGCCCTGAAGCGGCGTGGGCCGACGGGGCGCCGGTATCGCCGCCTTCTGCCGGTGCGGACGCGGCCGCCGCCGCCGCCGCCCGGTCTCCGCGCCCATTGTGGCTGCTGCCCGAACCGCAGGCGCTCGACCCTGGCGCCGTCACCCTGCTGGACGGCCCGGAGCGCATCGAAGGCGGCTGGTGGGAGCAGTCGGACATACGTCGCGACTACTACCTCGCCCGCGGACCGCATGAAGCCTTGTGGTGGATCTTCCAGGATCTCGAGCCGCCCGGCGCCTGGTATGTGCACGGCTACTTCGGTTGATGTCCGCCGCCGGACGCGGCCCCGTCCCCCGGTCCGGGCACGGCGGGCGACCGCCCCGCTCCGCCGTAGTACACTCCGCCGTCGAACGTTTGCCGCCCCTCCGCCGGGCTTCGTCCATGTCTGAAACCCCCTTGCCGTCCGCCGACCCTTCATCCACAGCCAACGGCGACCGCACGCGCCGCCGTGCCGCCGGCGCCCTGCTGCTGTTCGCGTCGGCCCTGCCGGCGGGCTACTGGCTGTTCGCCTCGCTGCCCGCGCTATGGGCGCGGGTCGAGCCGCTCGGGGGTGCCGTTTTCATGCTCGCCGCGACCCTGCTGGGCGCCGCGCTCGCCATCGTTCCGCTGGCCGTCCTCGCGGGCTTCATCCTCGCCCTCTGGTACGGCGTCGAAAGCGTGTACCTGCCGCGCACCCGCCCGACGCCGCTGCTCGACCGCCTGATCGTCGGTGCCGGCCTGCTCGTATGGTTCGCGCCCACGCTGGCGACGGTGGCCCTGGCAGCCCGCGCCCTTGCCGAAGGACGCATCCATTTTGTGCGCCCGCCCCGCGACTACTTCCTCGCCACCGACCCGATCGCCTTCTGGCAGGGGTTCGGCTTCTGGCTGATCATGGGCGCGCTGTTCGCCTTCCTCGCCTGGCGCTACTGGCGGGGCAAGCTGCTGGACCGCCGGCCGCTCGCCCATTGAGCGCCGCCGGCGAAGCCGCCCCGGCCGCCCGCCTCGGCTCCGCATCGATCGCACGCCAGCTCCTGCACCACGCCTGGCCGGTGCTGATCGCGCAGGTGCTGTCGATGGGCATGATGATCGCCGACACCATCATCGCCGGGCGCTACGGAACCACGGATCTGGCCGGCGTCGCCATCGGCAGCAGCTTCTACGTGTCAGTGGTGATGCTGCTCACCGGCACGCTGCAGGCGGTGGCCCCCACGGTGGCCCATCATTACGGCGCCGGGCGCGGCGACGAGATCGGGCCGGCGCTGCAGCAGGGATTCTGGCTCGCCGCGATGCTCGCCGTGCCCGGCACGCTGGCGCTGGCCCATCCCGGGCCGCTGCTGGGCCTCGCCGACGTTCCGCCGGACGTGGCCGGCAAGGCGGAAGCCTATCTGCGCGCCACTGCCTTCGGCCTGCCGGCGGTCCTGCTCTACCGCACCTTCTATGCCTTCAACAATGCGGTCGGCCGGCCGCGCGCGCTGATGGCGTTCAGCGCGATCTCGACGTCGGCCCACATCCCGCTTGCCTGGGCGCTGACCAACGGCAGATTCGGATTGCCCGAGCTGGGCGGCAGCGGCTGCGGCGTATCGACCGCCGCAGTGAGCTGGCTGGCCGCGGCCTGCGGCCTGATCTACCTGCTGCGCAACCCCGCCTATCGGCCCTATCGCATCTTCAGCCGCTGGCAGGCGCCGCGGCCGCGCGCCATCGGCGGCCTGCTGCGGCTCGGTGTGCCGATGGGGCTGTCGACCTTCATCGACATCACCTCGTTCACGCTGATCGCGATCTTCGCCGCCCGCCTCGGCGCGGAGACGGTCGCCGGCCACCGCGTGATCGCGAACCTGACCGGCCTCATCTACATGCTGCCGCTGGCACTGTCGATCTCGACCCTGGTCCTGGTAGGCCAGGCGGCCGGCGCCCACGACTGGCGCCGGGCGCGCGCCACCGCGCGGGTGGGGCTGAGCCTGACGGCCGGTTTCGCGGTGGCGATCGGCATCGTGCTGTGGCTGGTGCGCGAGCCGGTCGTCGCCTATTCCACCACCGACCCCACCGTGCGGACGATAGCGCTGGGGCTGGTGGTCTACCTGTGCCTCTACCAGGGGTTCGACGGCCTGCAGACGGTGGCCGCGCACGCGCTGCGGGGTTACAAGGTGACGCTGCTGCCCATGGCGCTGCACACCCTTTGCTTCTGGGGCATCGGCCTGAGCGGCGGCTACTGGCTCAGCTTCCATGCGCCGTGGCGCCTCGCGGCGCCGTCGGTCGCCGGATTCTGGGAAGGATGCGTGCTGGCGACGGTGGTCGCCACCGTGCTGTTCGGCAGCCTGCTGCGGGTCGTCGCCTGGCGCCACGGCGCGAAGCCCGCGGCCTCCTGATCAACCGCCCAGCCAGCCCCGACGCAACTGCGCCGCGCCGGCCGACGGCCGCGGCACGAGCTTCAGCGTGACCGAATCCGCCGGCTGCCCCGCGAGTTCGACCCTGAAGCGCATCAACTCGTCGCGGCGGAAGGCGTGGATGTCGACCTCGTCGCCGGCGGCATGCCGCGCGAGGATCGGATCCAGGTTGGAGGCGGACACCCGCAGGCCGTCCAGCGCCACCAGGACGTCGCCCGCCGACAGGCCGGCACGCTGCGCCGCGCCCCCCTCGAACACGTTGGCGATCCTCGCCTCCCCGCCGCCCGCGCCGAGCTTGATGCCCAGCGTGGGACCCTTGCCGCCGGGTTCGGCGCGGTGATCGATGCCGAACGACTTCAGCAGCCGCGGCAGCGGCAGATCGTCCGTGCCCTCCACCGCCAGCCTGAGCCAGCGCGACAGGCGGCCACCGAGCGCCTCGCTCCCGCGCGACGCCGCGATCTCGGCCACGGCGGCGAAGATGCCGTCCTCCTCCACGCCGGCACCGGTCTGCCCGTGGCGCTGCCACAGCAGGCGCATCACGTCGTCCAGCGAGGCCCGCCCGCTGGTGGCCGCGCGCAGTTGCAGGTCGAGCGCCAGCGCGATCAGCGCCCCCTTGGCGTAGTAGCTGACGATGGCGTTGGGCGAATTCTCGTCCTGGCGGTAGTACTTGATCCACGCATCGAAGGAGGATTCGGCCACGCTCTGCTTCAGGCGCCCGGGCGTACGCAGCACGTTCGAGATCGTCTTGCCGAGCAGGCCGAGGTAATCCTCGAGGGCGATGACGCCGGAACGCACCAGGGCGAGATCGTCGTAATAGGAGGTGAACCCTTCGAAGGCCCACAGCAGCCGCGTGTAGTTCTCGGCCGCGAGTTCGTACGGCGTGAATGCGGCCGGCTTGATGCGCTTGACGTTCCAGGAGTGGAAGTACTCGTGGCTGCACAGCCCGAGGAAGCCCTTGTAGCCGTCCGGCATCCCCTGCATGCCCTTCCAGGGCAGGTCGGCGCGGCTCGCCAGCAGCGCGGTCGAGGCGCGATGCTCCAGGCCGCCGTAACCGTCCCCCACCACCATCGTCAGGAAGGCGTAGTAGTCCATCGGCGGGGGCGCGCCGAAGAGGTCGATCTGCCAGTTGCAGATGCGCCGCAAGTCGGCCGTGAGGCGCTCGGTATCGCAGTCGTGGCGCCCCGTCAGCGCGACGTCGTGGCGCACCCCGCCAGCCTCGAAGTGCGCGAGCGTGAATCTGCCCATCTCCACCGGATGGTCGATCAGTTCGTCATAGCCGTTCGCCTGATAGCGCCCGAAGCCGTATTGCCACGCTGCGCCGACCGCATCGCGCGCGCGCGAAAGCGCCGTCACCACGCGCCAGTCGCGATACTCGCTGCCGTCCGGACGCTCGATGTCGACCAGGCAGGGGCGGTCCTGCTTGCCTTCGGCCGCGACGAACACGCTCGTGCCGTTGAAGAAACCGTGGGTGGTATCGAGATGTGCCGCGCGCACCGAAAGATCCCACGCATAGACTTCGTAGGTCAGCGTGAGCGCCGCGCCGCGCGGTACCGGACGCACCCGCCAACTGTGCTTGTCCAGCTTCACGACCGGAACCGGCTTGCCGTCCGCACTCGCCGCCAGGCTGACGATGTTGCGTGCGAACTCCCGGATCATGTAGCTACCCGGAATCCAGGCCGGAAGGCGGAAAACCTGCCCCGCCGGATCGGGATCGGCAACGATGCAGTCCACCTCGAACAAGTGGGCTTCGGGGCGATGGGGGCGGATGCGGTAACGCACCGGCGGCAGTCGGTTCGGCATGGCTCGGAAACGCGGGACTCGGTGGTGGAGGTCGGGTGTCTGGCAAGGCGGAAGCGCCGGCCCTCGTCAGCCGGGCTGACGCCAGAGCAGGTGATTTCCGATGAAGCTCGCGACCATCTCGCCGCGCTGATTCAGGGCGCGGTATTGCAGCCGTGCGATGCCGCGGTCGGGTTTCGAGCCGGACGGGCGGACTTCCAGCACCTCGACCTCGGAATGCAGCGTGTCACCCGGCCTGACCGGCGCATACCAGCGCAATTCGTCGCAACCCGGCGAGCCGATGCTGGATTTCTGCAGCATCCCGCTCTGGATGAACAGCCGGAAGCACAGCGCGAAGGTCTGGAATCCGCTGGCGATCAGCCCGCCGTACGGCGACTGGGCGGCGGCCACCACGTCGAGGTGAAAGGGCTGTGGATCGTAGCGCAGGGCGAAATCGATGATTTCGGCTTCGGTCAGGGTGATTCCGGACGTCACGAACTTCTGTCCGGGTTCCAGATCGTCCAGATATCGCATGTCCATTGCCGCCTCCTCCGCTGTTATCGAGATCCGAACGGTAAACAGCCGCGCCGGGCGGCGCAAGCCGATGACGCATGCAATGGCGCCGAGGCATGAAGGCGGGATGCAGAAAGCAGAATGCCGACCCGGGGCCGGCATTGCAGGAGACATCTGGTGGGCGGTACTGGGATCGAACCAGTGACCCCTGCCGTGTGAAGGCAGTGCTCTACCGCTGAGCTAACCGCCCGATCCGGCATCGAGCCGCGCGGCTCGCATTGAATCGGATTCCTTCGAGAAACTTGCCACCGTAATGGTGGTGGGCGGTACTGGGATCGAACCAGTGACCCCTGCCGTGTGAAGGCAGTGCTCTACCGCTGAGCTAACCGCCCCGAAAGAAGAGGCCGCATTCTAGATGGCATGACCGGGGTCGTCAAGCACGGTTACCTGCTCTCGATGGGCCCGGCTCCGGCGCCGAATCAAGCGGCTGTCACCGGGCCGGGAATGCATCCGGGGCAATCCGACCGATTCGGGAAAGACATGAGCCTGCCCTCCATCGGGTCGCCTCGTCGGCCCGGAGAATCACCGGACAACCAATACCCCGCTGCTGGGCCCGGACTGCGTGCTGCACCAGCAGTTCATGCCCGGCGCATCCGATTCCGGCAGGGCGCACCGCGTGGCTTCCGTTTGGCACAGTCTGCTCTGTACCGGCCTTCGAACGGAAGAAGAAACAGACTCGCCGGGAACACTTCCTGGCCGAGATGGAGGTGGTCGTTCCTTAGGCTGCACGGCTGGCAGTGATCGAACCGCACTACCCGACGGCGGGCCGACGCGATCGTCCGCCAATGCCGCTTGCGACGATGCTGTGGATCTACTTCATGCAGCAGCGGTACCTTCCTTGCAAATGACATTGCCACGCTGCCGCGCATGGTCGCGATGTATGGATCTCGTTTGTAGTCCGGCCGCGCAGTTCGTAAAGTGGCTGCCGACACAGGGAGGAGACGACATGCACCGGCAGACCCGCCGCAGGACCGCGACACCGCAGGCCACGATGCGCACGACGCACGCGCCGGAGCACGCATGAACGCCCCGCTCGCGCTGCCGCTGCCGGTGAGCTTTGCCGCGGCGGACGGCTACCTGCTCAAGGGCACGGTCTGGCGCCATCCGCATGCCGGCACGCCGCCGCGCCCGGTCGTCGTCATCAACCCGGCGACCTCGGTACGCGCCCGCTACTACGCGCGCTTCGCCGCCTGGCTCAACGGCCACGGCTTCGACGTGCTGAGCTACGACTACCGCGGCATCGGCGAATCGCGCCCGCCCTCGCTGAAGGGTTTCGAGGCGGGCTGGATAGACTGGGGCCGGCTGGATTTCGAGGCCGCGCTGCAGTACGTGGCGGCGGCCTTCCCCGGCCAGCCGGTGCAGGTGGTGGCGCACAGCGTGGGCGGCTTCCTGATCGGGCTGGCGGCCTCCAGCCACCGCATCGAGCGGGTGTTCACGATGGGCGCGCAGTACGCCTACTGGAAGGACTACGCCCGCGACCGGCGGCTGGGCCTGCTGCTGAAGTGGCACGTGGCGATGCCGGCGCTGACCCGCCTGTTCGGCTACTTCCCCGGCCAGCGCCTGGGCTGGCTGGAAGACACGCCGCACGGCGTGGTGCGCGACTGGACCGCGCGCCATCCGCGCTTCGAGGACAACTGGACGCGCGGCCGCCTGCGCCTGCCCGACGCCGAGCGCGCCGAACTGCTGGCGCGCTTCGCCGCGCTGCGCGGCGACATGCTGGCGGTGAGCCTGGCCGACGACGAGTTCGGCACCGTGCCGGCCATCCGCCGCCTGCTGCGCTACTACCGCAACAGCGCCACCACCCACCTGCACATCCGGCCGGCGGACATCGGCGAGCGGACGGTGGGCCACTTCGCCTTCTTCCACAACCGCTTCGAGCACAGCCTGTGGAAGATTCCACTCGAATGGCTGCGGCATGGCCGCCTGCCGCCGGGCGCGCCGGGCGAGGTGCTGCCGCCGGGGCATTGAACCGTGCGCGGCGGGGTGCTCCCCCGCGGGCGGGCGATGGGGTAGAGTCCGCCCCACGCCCCACTACCGCCCGCATGCGCCATGCCGACCCAGATTGCCGACATCACCCATGCCATCCAGTTGGCGGTCGCGCCGGTCTTCCTGCTGACCGCCATCGCCACCCTGATCAACGTGCTGAGCGGCCGGCTGTCGCGCATCGTCGACCGCCGCCGGGTGCTCAACGGCCGGCTCGCCAGCGGCGCGCCGAACGAGCCGGTGGCCGACGACATCGAGGAACTCGCCCTGATCGACAAGCGCGGCCGGCTGATCTACCACGCGATGTTCTTCGCGGTGCTGTCGGCGCTGCTGGTGTGCCTGGTGGTGGCGGTGGCCTTCCTCGGCGCGATGGCGGAATTCGGCGTGGCCAAGAGCGTGGCGGCGCTGTTCGTGCTCGCGATGCTGTCGATGATCGGCGCGCTGTCGCTGTTCCTGCGCGAGGTGTTCCTGGTGGTGAAGGCGAGGAGCCAGCGCTGGCGGTGAGGCCACCCCTCAATACAGCCCCCGCACCCGCCCGAACAGCCTCACCAGCCCCAGCAGCGCCGCAGTATTCGGCACCGCCACCCCGGCCTGGCCGGCGATCTCCACCACCACGCCGAGCAGCGCGTCGATCTCCAGCGCGCGGCCGGCTTCCACGTCCTGCAGCATCGAGGTGCGCATCGCGCCGAGTTCGCGGGTGATCGCGTTGCGCGCCTGCGGGGTCTGCGCCACCGGGCAGCCGATGCGCTCGCCCACCGCGGCGGCTTCCGCCATCACCGCCACGCAGAAGGCATTGACCAGCGGATCGTCGAGGATGCGGTCGGACGTGGCCCCGGTCAGCGCGGAGACCGGGTTCATCGTCATGTTGCCCCACAGCTTGTACCAGATGTCGCGCTGGATACGGTCCGACAGCGTGACGTCCAGCCCGGCGCCGGCCAGCAGGTCGGCTACCGCGCGGGTGGGCGCGGTGGGCGGACCGCCGAGCGCGTCGCCGAGGATGAGGCCGTTGCCGAAGCCGAGCCGGCACACGCCCGGCGCCGGCGTATTGCAGGCGATATGCACCACGCAGCCGATCACCTGCGCGGTGGGGATGCGGCTGCGCAGTTCGCCCGCCGGGTCCACGCTCGCCAGCGTGATGCCGGCCAGCGGCCCCGGCAGGCCGTCGAAGAACCACCACGGCACCCCGTTCATCGCCACCAGCACGCGCGTGTGCGGGCCGAGCAGCGGACCGATGGCCGCCGCCACCGCGGCCAGCGCCGGCTGCTTCACCGCGACGATCACCAGGTCCTGCACGCCGAGTTCGGCGGGATCGGCCACCGCGTGGATGGGGAAATGACGGCGGCCCCCGGCCGTCTCCAGGCCGAGGCCATCGCGCCGCAGCGCTTCCAGCGTGGCGCCGCGCGCCACCGCGTTGAGGGCATGGCCGGCGGCGGCCAGGCGGGCGCCGATCAGGCCACCCACCGCGCCGACGCCGTACAGGCAAGTCTTCATTCGTGTCTCCTTCACTCGCTGCGCCGCCTGCGCGCCGGCGGCATGCCGGGCGACCTTACCGCGGATCGGCGCGATCGGCCAACCGCGACGCCGGGGCCGCGGAACCTGCTCCGCCGCGCACGGCCCAATGCGGCATCCCCCCGCGATTGCGCAGGAGACCTGCGATGACCGACAGACGCACCCTGCTCGCCGCCGGCGCCGGCCTGCTGCTGGCCGGCGGCCTGCCCGCCCGGGCGCTGGCCCGCGCCGTGCCGCTGCACTGCGGCCCCACCGGCAGCGCCACCGCCGGCCCGTTCTACGTGGCCAACGCGCCCTCGGCCATGGAGATCAACCTGCTGCGCGCGCCGGGCACGCCGCTGCGGCTGTCCGGCCGCGTGCTCGGCGGCGCCAGCGGCGACCGCGCGCTCGCCGGCGCCCGCATCGAGCTGTGGCATGCGGACGCCGACGGCCGCTATCACCCGGAGGACAACGGCGACATCGCCCGCTACCGGGCCGAGGAGATCAACCTGCGCGGCCAGGTGGCGGCCGATGCCGAAGGCCGCTTCGCCTTCACCAGCATCGTGCCCGGCCGTTACGGCAACCGCCGCCGCCACCTGCACTGGCGGCTGGTGGCCGACGGCCACCGCGCGCTGGTGACGCAGACCTACTGGCTGGAAGAACGCGGCAGCGCGGCCGAACGCAGCGACCCGGTCGACCGCAACCCGGAGGACTGCCGCTGGATCGATTTCCGCGCGGCCGATGGCGTGACCGCGGGCGACGTGCTGTTCGTGCTGCGTCCGCTGGCCTAGTTGCGAGCCGGAACGATCGATGGGTAGTCTTTAAATATCATTTTTTGTCGAGGCAATAATGTCTTGGCTGATCTCATTTATCTCAGCGCAAAGGCGAGGCAAATCAACGGTTCTGGATAAACGCAAAGGATGTTCCAGAAACAAACTCTCACTATCATTTCTATTTATGAGTTCTTTTTCGCACGCTGCCTCAGACCATTCGGAGCCTCCCCACGCCACCGATTCTGTTGCGAGCTTGATCGCGTAGATTTCGAGTGCCCAGTTGTAGAGGTGTTTCTTGTCGTGAGTGAAAACGCTATCCAAATAATACGACAACGCGGATTCGCTCATCTGCTGAGCCTTTTTCAGGTCGCCTTGGGATACTTGGAGATGTTTCTTGTATCCTGCCAACCGGAACTCAGCTAAATATCCTGATGCAATTGTCGCGTTATACAGACCTTCAACGCACTTTCCCTGGAAATACTCACGACAGGCAGAAGTCCGCACGACAAATTGCAGCGTATCAATGATCTTTTCCTGGGGAATCTCTTTGCACTCTGTGCACCTACTCAAATTTTTTACCAACCAGTTCGCCAATCTCTGGTCGTAGTCGGAATTTTTGGATAATCCTTTGCTCGCCAATAGATACGGCAAATACCCTCTTTCCTCTTCTTTTTTTCGTTCGTATTTCGCATTTTCTATGGCCTCATAAATTGGAAAGAATGGGAGCAAGAAAACGGCCTCTTGGCGAATAAAACCGCCTCCCGAGCAGCCAGGCAACCCAAGTAATGCCATGAGCAAAACCACAATCCATCTTTTTTTTCTCATTCTTTCAACCTTTCAACAAGTAAAGTAGTTTCAAACATGGCGACACTCAGTGCTGCGCAAAGCACCGAATGAAGGACGCTTCAAGGGAATCAAGGCCGAGATTCTCGATATCACCTGATTCCCCCGAATTCACGATCCTCGTCAGGGTGTTCACCCGGCAATTGGCTTCGGACTCGCCCGCCGTATCCAGGGCATCAACGGACAACCAATACCCCGCTGCTGGGCCCGGACGGCGTGATGCACCAGCAGTTCGTGCCCGGCGCATCCGATTCCGCCAGAACGCACCGCGTGGCTTCCGTTTGGCATAGCCTGCTCTGTACCGGCGGGGGTGCCGGCCGTTTCGGCGATCGGGCGGGTTTGGGGGTGGCCGATTCAGGCTCACCGCAAATGCCGGTGATCCGGGCATCGCTCATGCCGCCCCAGCGCATATCCTTGCGATCGGCGTCGGTGCAGGCCGCCTGCGCCTGTCCCAATCCAAATGCGGGAATCCAGAGGACCGGCACGAGCCATCGGATGCGATGCGTATTCACTGGCTGCCCTCCCCGGCGGGGACGAGCCGATAACGCTCGCCATCGCGCCACAGCGTCAGCCGGTCGTTGCTCACGCCGCGATACGCAATGGCAAGCTCGATCGGCGTCGGCCGGGCCTTGCCGACGGTGCCGGCCACGGGATAGAGCCCGAGCAGGAATGTCTGCCCGCTGAAGAAAGGGGTGTTCCGGACTATCGAGAACGAATAGTCCGTTACGACACGGCCCTTTTCGACCTCGCGCCGGACGGTTCGATGATAGAAACCTTCCTCCACCGCAACCAGTTGCTGGGACGGTTCCAGCCCGATGATGGTGCCCTGGAAAACGTATTGCGGCTGCCGATGCGCCACGATCCACCAGCCGATGGAGATCGCGACGAACAACAGGCCGCTGAAGAAAGCCAGGCGGAAATAGAGGCGATATTCCCTGCGCTCCTCGTAGGTCGAGGGGGGATGGGTGCGCTGGTTCACCCGGTTGTAGCAGGCGTGCGCCCAGCGCGTCACCAACAGCATGTAGGCCAGCGAGCCCAGCAACGGAAACAATTGCGCCACCTGTTCCAGCAGCGCGCCGATCCAGCGCGAATCAGTCATGACTTTCCCAACCCCTACGATCACCACGGATATCGTTCAAGACGGCAGGCCCGCCATGCGTGCACATCAGTCGTCCTCCCGCCAGCGCGCCAGCAAGTCGCGCGGGATCGCATCGGCAATGTCCGCATAGCGCCTGCCGGTCAGCCGTTCGGCCTGTCGCAACAGGTCGGCGACCGGGCTGCTGGGCTCCATCGATTCGAACCACTGCCGTGCCGCCCGCACATGAGCCAGCGCCTCGCCGCGGCTGGCAATGGCCCCCGGCAAGCCCCCGGTTGCCACGGCGCATTCATCCGGCGGCGCTTTGGCCATCTGCGGCGGCGCGGCAGACGCTTGGGGCGCTGCAGGCTCGGCGGCGCGCGTATCGGCTCCGGGTGCGTCATCGGCCGTCGTTGCCTGCATGGCAGGTGCGTCCGTTCCCGACGGTGCCTCCCCGCCATCGCCGGCATCCGGGGCGGCGAAGCAGGCAAACACCTGGAACAGCCGCGTCAGGCGTGCCAGATCCGGCGCATCGGCCATCAACATCCGCCTTGCCCACGCCTCGATCCGCGCGATCTCGATCCGGCATTCGATCAACGCACGCAGCTCGGGCCGTCCCCCGGCATGGAGGGCGGCCAACTGAATCCGGATGCTCTCCATGTCGCGCGCATCGCCGGCGCGGGGAATGGCCTGGGCGCGCTCGATATCGCGTAGCGTCAGGCGGGTGGCGGTCCCGTCGTCGACGACGATCTCCCGCATGTCTTCCACGACGTCGGCGAGCAGCGCCAGGGCGTTGGCCTGCAGGACAGGGTCCGTCTCGCCATCGACGCATCGGCGGGGATGGATGTCATCCGGATAGCGCGCCAGCAGTTCCGCCAGCAGCCACAGCCCCTGGCAGGCGCCCTCGGCGCCGGCGATCTGGATGCGGCATCGCAGCAGCAGCACGAGCGCCCGGATATCGCGGCCCTGTTCGAGCAGGGCGAGGACCAGCGTCTCGATTTCATGCCAATTCACCGCTTCCCGCGGTGCGACGAACTCCCCGTATTGCGCAGCTTCCTGAGGCATGACGCGGGTCTGGACCACCATCAGATCGGGGTGGTACTCCAGATCGGCACCGCATGGCGCCGTGGCGGAGACGGATTCCAGAAAGCGCAGATATCGGGCAGCACGGGTTGGCGGCAATGGCGCCGCCGGTTTCTTGCTCATGCGGTCATGGCCTCTTCGGGGTCGAATATCATGCCGGTGGTCGGCGTCTCGGCGTCGCCTTCTCCCAGCCAGGTGGACCAGCCCAGCCGCTCTTCGGAGCCGACCCGCGCACCGGGTGCCGCGCGTGGCGCGATGCGCAGTTCGGCCTCCCAGGCGAATTCGAATCCGACGAAGGCCCGCACCCATTCGACCAGCAGCGGCAGGTTGTGGCCGGTCGGCGTGAAGCTCAGATAGTCTTCCAGCGAGAGCGGGCCGATGATCAGCCGGAAGCCGTGCTGGCAGTCGAGGATGTGCTCTCCGGCAAAAGCTCCGTCGCCCAGCATCGACGCCTGCCCCGGTGCGCCGAGCAGGGTGACGTCCTCGTCATTGATCCGGACCCAGCGCGGCACGAACTCCTCGACCTCGATCGGGACACCGAAGAAATTCGACAGGGTCGACGCCATCCCCGCGGGATTGCGCGCTTCGCGCACGAGATGCGCCGCGGCGCACAGGCGGGCATGCCCGGGCAGGACGGAGGGCTGCCCGGCCTCGCATCCCGCCAGCCGATCCACGTAGCGGGAAAACCTTTCGTCCTGCGGCCGATCCAGGCCGGCTGCCGCCTGGCTGTTGGCCCAGGCCCGGTACATCGCCGAGAGATGGCGATGGTGGAAGACATCCAGGAAATCGGCGAGGGTCGTATCCTGATGCGCCTCCGCGCGGTCGCGGATGAAATCGGTGAACTGCAGGGGCATCGCCCCATTGGGGCCGAGCAGGCCGAGACCATGGAGGCGGATGCGCAGCAGGCCGCCATCCTGGCGCAGATCGGCGATCTCCCTGGGGGCGAAGGCCATCGACGGTTTCTGCCCCAGGCGGAACGTTTCCTGCTGGGGGCGCAGGGCTTCGCCGACCGGCGGCTTGTCCTGCCGGACGGCGGACAGCCACCGCATCAGCCCGTAGAACTCGTAGCGCCAGACCGGCCGGTCGGGTAGCGGGACGTGGCGGGCGATTTCCGCCATCGGCGCGTCGAAGGGGTTCATGTCGCGCTCCGCGTTCCGGGCCGGGGTTGCCAGCGCGCGATCGTGCCGCGCTGCATCGACGTCAGTTCCGTCTCGGTGAAGACGTTGACCGAGACGTGGCGCGTGACGTAGCGCTCCAGGATCAGGCCCATCAGGTAGGGACTGATGCCCGAGAAATTGCCCTCATCGACGGTCAGCCGTACCCGGATGCCCCGTCCGTACACCAGCGGCCCGTTACCCGGCAGCCGCCGGGTGACCGCCGTGGTCGTGGCACCGACCAGCCCGCCGATCTGCTGCAGATGGACCTTGTCGTCGCTGCCGACGAAGAGGCGGAGCAGTTCGCGAAGCGCCTGCCCGCCCTGGCGGCCATCCAGGTCGGAAAGCGGGACGTAGTTCAGGCTCAACTGGCGGATCAGGCGCCAGGCGAGTTCGCCGTCGGCCAGCGGCGGCCGCGGAATCGATGGCGGGCGCAGCAGGCCGCAGGCCGTCACCGGCGTCGAATCCGGGACGGTCAGGTCGTCATGGCCATTGCGCGGCACCAGCATCGGCAGGTCGCGATTGGTCGCCCAGGCCCGTACCGACAGATAGCGGACGTCCTCGGGGAACGGCGCCTCGTTCTGATCGACCAGCGACAGGAATATCTCCGTGCCGACGTAGGGCGTCCGCGTGCCGTATTTGCGCGCCGACTCGGAGAGCAGGCGGCGCTCCCGCCGGATCGAGAAATAGCGCCCGTAATTGCCCTCGTCGTTGTTCAGGGTCTGATAAAGGGGGCGGAATACGACCTCCTCGGTATCGGCCGCCCGCTGGCCGTAAAGCTCGGCGACGGAGAACACCTCGTAATCGAGGGGGCGGGCGCGATCCGGCACCAGATGGAATTCGCTCTGCCCGATCTGCACCTCGACGCGATCGGTGTGTTTGGGAAACAGGTTGATGATGGGCGTGCAGAACAGCGCGAACTGCTTCGCATCGACATGATCGGCCAGCGATCCCGGCAACTTGTCGAGCAGGACGACGATTTCCGCCTCGTCGCCGGCAATACGGCTCAAACCGGGCGCCAGATGGTTCAACGCGAAGAAGAAGAAGCGGGCCGGGCAGGCGAAATATTCCTGCAGCAGGTTGTGGCCGTGGAAGCTGTTCCACTGTAGGGGCAGGCAGCTCTCGCCCGGATCGAGGCCGATCTTCCCCACCGCATTCCGATTCACCACGTGGGCTTCCTTGCCCAGCCGGCCCGGCTCTCCGCTCAGGGTCGCGAGGCTTGCCGTGTGAATCAGTTCCAGAAGATGGGAGGCAATCCGCTCTTCGCCCGCCAGATAGACCGGCAGCCGATCCAGCCCCTTGATCGCCGAAAAGCCACCCTTGCCCAGCATGCGCAGGCGCAAGCGCAAGGCGCCCCTGATCTGCGCGTGAGGGGGCACGTAGCGTTCCAGCGCCGGAATATCCGGCGGCACTCCGGTGAGGCGCGCTTCCGTGATCGCGATCGGCCACAGCGTGACGTCCTGCGCAGTGCGGAACTCGCAGGCCGTCCGTTCGCCGGGCGCGATCCGCGCACCCAGTGCGCTGCCGCGCGGCAGGACGAAGCCGCGGGAAAAATCGGCCTCGTCGAAGGCCGGGTGCAGTTGCGCCACCGCCATGGAAGGCGTGGGCGCGACGTAATTGGGGTAGATGACTTCGAGCAGCCGTTGCGTGAAACGGGGAAACTCCGCATCCAGCTTGATCTGCGTGCGCGCCGACAGCAGGCAGAACGCCTCGATCAGCCGTTCGACATAGGGATCGGCCACCTCGATACCCTGCATGCCCAGACGGCGCGCGATCTTCGGGTGCTGGCGGGCGAAATCGCCCGCCATCTCGCGCATGAAGGTCAGTTCCTGGTTGTAATAATCGAGAAGTCGGGGGTCCATGAGGGTCAGAGCCTGAAGTCGAGGCGGCTGGTTTCCAGATCCAGGGCGCTTTGCACCATGAATTCGGCGGGATAGGGCTGCATGTGGATCAGCCCCCGGATTTCGAACAGCAGGACGTTGTAGTGATGGTCGCCGCCGGCCTCCACCAGCGGGACCACCTGCACGGACTCGGGAATCAGGCGCGGCTCGAAATCCCTGATCGCGCCGCGAATGATTTTTTCGATGTCGCTCCAGTTGCGTTCGGTCATGAACTTCCCGGCAAAGGGCGGCACGCCGTAATTGACGACCGAAGACGCCGCCGCCGGATGGCGGCCACGATCCAGCTCATCCTCCAGGCTGGTCGCATTCAGCAGCCACGAAAGGTCGCGCTGCACGATCTCGCGCATGCGCTTCTGGCTGACGGCATAGCGCTCGGGCGCTTCGCTTTGCTTGGCGGGCTCTTCGTCGACCAGGCGATCGAGCAGCGTCGGCAGCAGATGCGCCTGCGGGCGGCGCGGAGAATCGTCATCGGGTCGGCGCATCGTCGCTCATCCCTGTCTTCCGGCCCGGTCCGAAGGCGCCGATGCCGGCCTGTTCGTCCGGCTGGGCGATCGCCGTGCCGCGGTCGAACGCCTGGGCGCTGTCGATGCCCATGACGTGGTGATCGTGCCGGGTGAGCGGCGGCAGCGCGAGCCGGGCTGGCGGCAGTGCGCCCGATGGCGCGAACAGCCACAGGACGTCTTCGCGCTCCGCCGACGGCGCGTCCGCCGCATCGCTCCCCAGGCGGGCGATGGCCATGTCGATGTCCATGACGCCGACCGTGAACTCCTCCAGCGTCAATGCCGCGTCGTCCCGCACGACATCGCCCGTGTGGGCAAGCTGAACGCGCTGCTGCGGCACCAGGGGCGCGCTGCCCGCCTCGGGGTCGTAAAGCGCCCGGAAGTACGCGCGATTCAGATGCGCCAGCACGCCGCTGCCCGGATCATTCACGCCGTCGTCAGGCGGGGCATGCCTTTCCGGCCCTGTCGGCGAATCCGGGTCGAAAGGGGCCGGAACGATGTCGAACGGATCGGCGCCCGGCAGCAGCATCCCGTCCGATGCCCATGACGGCTCCGAAGAACCCGTCTCTGCGCAGGTAAGGTCGGCCGCGTCGGCCTGCTCGACGACATAGCGCCGCAGGCCCGCTTCCAGGATGTCGCCGCAGGCCACAGGCACCGAGGCGCCCGGATGCAGCGTCTGTTCGTTCAGGTAGAAGCACAGGCCGTCGCATCGGTGATGCAGGCGCCACGCCCCCTCATCCCATTCGATGACGGAGACGGCCGTCTCCCCGCCGAACCCCGGCAGCGCCAGGCGCGCGCCGGGCCGCGCCGGGGCGCAGCCGACCACCTGGTCGACGCCCAGCCCGGCCTGACGGACCACGCGCAAACGGATCGGGAAGCTCATGGACGCTCCCCCCGCCAGCCGACCTGCGGCGCCGCCAGTCCGACGTATTCGCCGTTTGCCGCGTGCTGCCAGAAATAAGCACGGCGCTGGCCGAAACCCATGGGCCGTATGGCCGCCAGCGGCCAGTCTGCCCAGGGCAGGTGACGAACCCCGGCGAGATCGTCAGCGGGATTGCGCTTGGCCCGGAACAGGCCCGCCGGCTTCGCCTCGGCGATCAGGCGTGTCAGCTCGCCGTCGGGCAAGGGCTTCGGCGCCAGCCCCAGGCGGGCGGCCGGGCCGGGAGAGGCCGTGTGCCACAGCGCATCCAGCAGGTCGAGAAACGGCACCGGGTTGAACGCCTCGGGCGTCGAATACGGCAAGGTGTGGCAGACCAGATAACTCGACAGCCAGAACAGCCATTCCTGCGTCTGCCGGTGATCGACCAGCCAGCGCGGCTGCACGCTCTGCCAGACGACGAGCGGATGCAGCCGCCCCACCCGGTCGCAGGAGCGGGCCATCACGCCGATGACCGGCAGTCCGGCCGGCAGGCGGGGTGCCTGCGGCAGTGCGTCGGGCGGCAGGATGAAGCACCACGGCAAGGGATGTTCCCGACCCGGCACCGCCACCGGCTCGGTCGACAGCCAGCGGTCGGACGCGGCTGCCCTGGCGGGCGGGGCCTCGTCCAGATCGATCGCAGACTCGGACAGGCGGTCGAGCGGATAGACCTCGAACCACCGCTGCCAGGCCGCGATGTCGGCCGGGCTGGCATGCCGGCTGACGTAGTCGCCCAAGGCCGGCAGCTTTCCCCACACCGACGGCGCAGGCAGCGGGGCCGCAAGGTAGCGGCGGAAGAACCGGCGGATCATATCGACCGCCCAGGGCACTTGAAGCCGCGCAGCAGATCGGCGGTCAGCGGATTGCCATGGCTGGCGCCCAGCACGTCGAGCCGGACCCGGCGCCCGTCCAGGTCGTAATCGACATTGATCCGGCCGGCATTGGCGGTGGCCTGCACCGCCCCCATTTCCAGCAGGCGGAACAAGGCCCACGGCCCCTGCGCCGTCAGCGACGACGTGTCGTACCGGATGCGCGGATCGGCGGTGATCCCGGCCTGCGCACCGCCTTTCGGGCCGGGCCAGAATACGTTCCACGGTGCCACCGGGCCATGCGCGTAGCGCTGCACCTGCCCATCGATGTCCAGGGTCAGCGCCGTGATCATCGGGTCCATTTCGGCAATGCGGATATCGGCTTTCCAGGCCATGCGCTTTCCGCCCGGCTCGCGGAAGAAGGCATCCCGGATGACCTGCGCCCGGGCAAAGGCATCCAGCGGCGGGCCGGCCACCGGCGGCATGCCGGGCGCATCCTGCTTGTAGCGCCAGGGCGTGGTGGTCGTGTCGACGTAAGCCTTCAGGTTTTTCTCGAAGAACGCGTCCATCAAGCCGCCCGCGGAAAAGAGCCGCGAGAAGTCATCCGCATCCACATCCTGCTCGCTCGCCGCGAACGGAAACTTGCCTTCGATCGCCTTGCGGCAGTATTCGCCCAGCGAAACCTCCGCCTGGGAAATCAGGATTTCTCCGACCCCGGCATTGATCTTCCGATTGCCCTCGGTCACCAGGTCGTACAGCACGCCCCTGAACGGCGCGGGCAGCTTCGCCGCCTCCTGGCGCAGCCGGGCGCCCGCGTCGCTGGCCAGCGGAATCCCGTTGGCCAGCAGCGTGTTGTCGGCGACGACCAGTTGCGTGTAGTAATCGTTGATCAGCGAATTGACGGCTTCGAGGCCACCCTTCTGCCCCGCCGAAGGTTCGTCGGCGCCGGCATCGGCTTCGCCGGTGACGATCTCCCGCAGGGCGGCGAATCGGCTGTCCACCAATTTGCGCTCCAGCCGGACCTCGCTGCGAATGCCGAGACTGCCTGCCGCCGCGCCGGCTTTCCTGTCGAGTTCCTCCTGCGCCCTTTCGAGCAGGGACTTCTCCGCCGCGATCCGGCGCGACAAGGTGGTTTCCCGGACGGCCGCCTTCACCAGTCGCGTCAGCGGCGAATCCGGTGCCGCCAGGGTGCGCAGGACCTGCAGATCGAAAGCCCGGGTTTCGCCACGGATGGTCTGGATATCGCCAAGGAACGCTTCCCACTGGCTGGCGTACTCGACCAGATACAGGCGGCGGATTTCGTCGGCCAGCGGGCTGTCGCCGGCGAACGCCGACGCGGCTTCGGCGGCGCTCGTCTGGAAGGTGGCGACCCGCCGGCCCATGACCCAGGTGTCGTCCTCATGGACGAATTGCAGCAATTCCGGCAGGCGCTTGTTGAACAGTTCGTGATACCCGGCATAGGTGAACATCCCCCCGATGCCGCGGTCCAGGGACGCCCCGCTCTTGAGCGAGAAGATCGTCCCCGCCTGCGGGCCGACCGCCAGCAGCAAGGTGAAATCCTCCGGCGCATCCGCCGCCATGCGGTTCTTCAGGCGTTCGTACACACGGGTCGTCGAGGGCTTGCTTTCCAGATAGGCCCGCGCCTCGCGGATCAGCGCCTCGTTGCGTGCCAGCGGCGACTGCACCACCCGGCTGCCGTTCAACAGCGCCTGGATATGGCGCAGAACCTCGGGGTTTCCATCGAAGGTCTCGCCGCCGCGGCCCGCCTCCCAATCCCGGCGCGTCCATGCCGCCACATCGCGGGCGACGTACCGGTCCTTGTCGTTGAGCAGCAAGTACGCCCGCAACGTCTCGTAGGCCCGGGCTTCATCTCCCCGGCGGATGGTCTCGGCCAGCGCAGTTTCCATCCGCCGCACCACAAAAGGGAGCAGCAGGCGATCCTCCAGCGCGGCATAGGCGGCGCTGCTCGCTTCGAGGATCGCCGTCGGCGTATAGAGGCCGAAGCGCCACGAGGTGGCCGGGGACACCAGATCCAGCCCCGGGGACGCGGGCACGTTCTGGACGTCGGACAGGATGCGCGGCACGCGGGCGTTGTCCGGACGTGCGACGTACTGTTCCATGCGGGTGCTCAGGGTCTGGGCGTTGTCCGCGGCCTGCGCCAGGTAGCCCGCGTTGTTGCGGCTGCTCACCCAGATGCCGGACAGCAGCCACGCGCACAGCAATATCGCCAGGGCGTGCCCCGCCAGGCGCAGCAGGCGGAAGCGGGTTTCCCAGCGCAGGTTCGGCCGCACCAGATGCGCTTCGCGAAAGATCAGCCTGTGGAACAGGTCGTGGAGGAAATAGCTGCGATTGCCGACCGCCGCCGCCAGCCCGGCGAGCGCGTTCTGCTCTTCGGGGCGCTTGCCGGCAAAGGCCCGGGACAAGCGTTGCCACAAGGTTGCCGGGTTGGCGATCAGGCTGGCCGGCGCCTGCGCGGCGCTGGTGAAATACACGCCGCGCAAGGTCGACGATGCCTGTGTGCCGTCGTAGCGGGAGTCCCGGAAAATGGCCTCGAGGATTTCCGACAGAGGCTCGATCAGCGCCTCGAACTCCTGGGGCAACAGCGACAATTGCCTGCGCCGCTCGGGATCGAATTCGTCCCGCAGGCGGGTGGTCAGCCCGGCATCCAGGCGCAGGGCCAGGGCCTCCAGGGCTTCCGCGCACCATGCCTTGAGACCGCTTTCTCCCGGGCCGGTGGCCTCTTTCCCGTAGGGCAGCGCAAACCCCCAGGGCTGGCCACGTCCCTCGGCGGTCAGCGTGGAAAAGTACGCTTCGAACCCCGCCATCAGGTCCATCTTGGTGAAGACCACATACACCGGAAAGCGGATGCCCAGGGATTCGCGCAGGTCCATCACGCGGCCGCGCATATCGGCCGCCAGCTTGGCGCGTTCGGCGGCCGTCTTCCCAAGGAACTCGGCGATATTGATGGCGACGATCGCCCCGTTGACCGGCGCGCGCGGCCGATGCTTGCGCAGCAGCCCGAGGAATCCCGCCCACTCGGCGCGGCTCTTCGCCGCGTCGCCGCAGCTTTCGTGGTGCGCATAGTGGCCGGCCGTATCGATCAGCACCGCCTCGTTGGTCAGCCACCACACGCAATGCTGGGTGCCGGCCGGCTCCCGCCCCTGGCTGGCCCGGTCCATCTGCTCGGGCAGCGGCAGCTTCAGGCCGGCATTGAGCAGGGCGCTCGTCTTGCCCGCGCCGGGGTTGCCGATGATCATGTACCACGGCAGCTCATGGAGGTAGCGCCGGCCTTCCAGAAGCCGGGCGAGCCCGCGGGCGCTGGTCCGCATCTGCTTCAGGCGAGCCAGGGCCTGATCGACGATGCCGCCGAGCGCCTTGATTTCCGTTTCCGCCAGCGTCTTGTCGGCGTGGTTCGGAGCGATGCCGAACATCTTCCTGAACCAGTCGGGGTGCCGCTGAATCGTCCTGCCGAGATTGATCAAACCCCACACCAGATACGGCACGACCAGCACGCAGATCGCCAGGATGCGGGCCAATTCGCTCGCCAGCGGCGCGGTGCCATCGACCTTGAACAGCGGACCGCCATGCCAGACCAGAATGCTCAGGGCCACCAGCCCGAGCGCCGTCACCGGCAGCCGTTTCAGGACCAGCACCGCCAGGCAGAGCAGCAGGACGATCACCGTCACCCGCATGCCCACCGAGGCCAACGGGCGCAGGGTGTCGAAAGCCAGCAAGGGGCCCACGAACCAGATGGACAAGCCCACCACCAGCAACCCGAATACGGCCAGGAAATAGGTGGAAGTGAAGAAGCCGATTATTTTTTTCACGTCGATGCTCGCTCGTTCCTGATCGTCACTGGGCCACCACCACTTCCACCCGGCGGTTGCGGGCGCGGCCCGCGGGCGTCGCGTTGTCCGCCAGCGGTTCGGTATCGCCCTTGCCCAGCGTTTCCAGCCGCGCCTTGTCGACGCCCTTGCCCGCCAGATGGGCGGCAACGGCGGTGGCCCGCTTTTCCGACAGCACTTGGTTGGAAGGGAATTCCGGCGTCTTGATCGGCTGGCCGTCCGAATGGCCGGTGACGACCACCCTGCCCGGCACCTTGGCGATCTCCGCCGCCAGACGGTCGAGGGTGGCGACGATCCTGGGCGATACCCCCGCCTGCGCCGGCAGGAACATGTCGTCGCCGCGGAACACCACGCTGCTGCGGGACGCCTCGTCCTTGACCGTGACCCTGCCCGCCGCGATCTCGTCCCGGAGCAGTTCGGCAAGCCGCAGGCGCGCTGCGGGCGGCGCGGCCGACGGTGCCGCCATCTTGGCGATGGCCTCGATCTGGGCCACCACCCGGTTGGTCTCCTGCACCAGCCAGTACTTGTGCCAGGCAAAGAACACGAGCACGACCAATCCGAGCACGCTGGCCGTCACCCACACCGGGATGCTGTACAAGGGCTTGAACAGCCTGTCCGCCTTGGCCCACAAGTGTGGCGACAACGCCGGATCGACCGGCCCTTGGGCCGCATGAAGGATGGTGTAGAGATGGTGGCGCACCGCTTCCAGTTTGCGGGCGCCGTCGGATTCGGTGGCGTACTGCCCCTCGAAGCCCATGCCGAGGATGCGGTACATCACCTCCAGCAGATCGATGTGTTCCTGCGGCTGCGCGGCCAATCGGCCGGCCAGCAGAAAAAACTTGCACCCGCCTTCCACATCCTGGTGAAAACGCTGGGCAAGACTGTATTCCGCCCATACGCCCGAAGCGCCCCACTCCGTGCTGCTGGCCGCTTCGTCCAGGGCCGTGCACAGGCAATAGCGCGCGGTGATCACATGCTCGCGGCGCAGATTGGCCTTGTCGCACAGGTTCTGGAACGTCATGACCTCCTGTTCCAGCAGTTTCCGGAAGACGGCCAGCGCTTCATGGCCAGCGGGCAACTTGTCCGGCATTTCCGCCAGCATGCGCAGGAGTGGAATGGATGCCTGCAGCAGAGGATTCCGGGCCGACAAGATGTATCCCAGCCTCTCTTCGACATCCGGCTCCGGATCGACGACCGGCTCCGCAGGGGATCGGCCGCGGTCGTCTGCGGGTATCTCGCTACGCTTGGGAGCGGCTCGATCGCCTTCCCCGCCTTCCCGATCAGTCGAAGGGGCTGCCTCCTGGATCGTTCGCGATCCGGGTGGGTTTTCCTCTTTCTCAATAGATGGCACTTCGCCTTCAGCCATGTTCCAACCTCGTTGATTATTGTTTGCCGTCCTGCGTGTTCCCTGCACCCTTACCCCACGCTGTCCGGGCGGCTGCCGATCAAGGCGCAGCCGCATTCCGTCTCGTGGCCCGACAGGGCGACGGGAATGCCATCCAGCGTCCAGTCCGGATCGCCTTCGATGATCTTGTTTACGCCGTGCGGCCTGCCGCCGGGGTAGCGCTGCGGACAATCGACCAGGTCCCCCTGGCGGGCGATGGCTCTGCCGTCCAGACTGTCCGTGGGCGATCCGCTGATGACCTTGCCGCCATGGGTCGTCATGTCGCCGACGACGATGACTGTTCTGCTCATGATGTCCTCCAGTAAAAACTGCGTTGGGTGCGTTTGGATGTGCGCCGCCGCCGCATTCGGCCAATTTCCGGCCTCTTGGATTCATTCGTTTCGGCTAACGTGTCCGGGCGAATTCGGCCGCTTCGAGATCCCACTGCCGAAGATTCTTCCGCTCGGCCTCGAAGCGTTTCATTCCAGCCCTGTTGTGTTCGGCATAATTGTCTGAAGCAATTCGATCCCCTCGATTGCCGAAATAGGTTCGCCGGAACTTCGCCATGCCGATACCGTTGATCAGGAACTCATCCACCGCGAACCCGGCCATTGAATCGTGCACGTACCCCGCCAGAAATTCGCTGACGGCATCGGGAATCTTCTGGTCGTTCGGCAGAATGGATTCGACGAGATTGAGCACATCGCGATCGGGTGCCGCAGCGTCCCTCAATTCGGGATATGCCGGATCGCGTGCCGATTTCGTTCTCAGGGAATAACGCCATTGGCTCAGCTTGGTAACGATGAAGCTGCTTTTGCGCTCGATTTCCTCCGTATTGCCGGAACTGGACAAAATCGACTTGCGCCAGTCGTATGTGCGAACGGATAGATCGATGAGAGCGGGAACTGACTTGAGCCCGACCAGCGTCTCGAAGCGCCCCGGCAGGTAGGGGTGGTCCAGCGGCTTCAAATGCAGGCGGTCGTCCGTTGGCTTGTTGATGCGCTCCTGCAACTGGTCGCTGACCCCGGCCAGGATCAGCAGGAGCGATTTCTGGGTGTTCTTGAGTTCGGACTTCTCGGGTTCCGCCGATCTTTCCACGAAAGCCTGCTGCGCATAGCGGGACAGCCCCAGGCGCACGCGCCAGGTCAGGTAATGTTGAAGGTGGGGGCGAACCAGATTCTCCAGCCTGCCCCCCGTCAGCCCGACGCCCGCCATGTAGCGCTCGAATGCGCGGAAGACGGCACCGTTCTCGCCGCCGGGGACGATGAGACCTTCTCGAGCCGGTGCGGGCATCTGGTCGAGGGGCAGCAGCGGCACCCCCGCCTCCAGCGCCTCGCAGTACATGGCATAGCCCGGGATGCGGGCGAAGTCGTCCGACTTGCCTTGCGCCGTCCGGCGATAGCCGCCGCCCACGTCGGAATGGGCGCCGGGGTAGACGTACTCCACGCAATTGGCGGGGTAGCGTTCATCCACCCGCACGGAATCGAGCGGAAAGCAGGCCCGCTGCTCGTGGGCCGCCACCAGATGGACGCAGCGCCGGACCGCCGGATGCACCTGGAGGTTGTCGTCCGCCCAGGACTGGCGGCCTTCGAGAACGTCCCACATAGCCGCCAGACCCACCGAGGCGACGGTGTCGAACAGCCCCATGAACTGGGTTTCCAGGGGAATGCCGGCCAGGGCCCAGCCGCCGCCTTGCGGATCGCACAATTCGTACAGCCAGTTGACGAACGCCCTCGCCTCGGCCGCGCCGCGGGAGAAACCGAAAACGGACAGGTTGATCCGGACCAGGCGGGGCTTGTTGCCATTTTCCACCGCCCGCTTGATTTCGCCGCGGAGCCTGGGAAGGTGCTTGTCGCGGAATTCGCTGCGGCGCTCCTCCGCGTGATGCACCATGGTGTCCGCCAAGTCGCATGCCAGACGCCCGGCCGGGCAGAGGCTTTCACCATTACCGGCGTCGATCAGGTCCTTTCGATAGTAGTAGTGATGGAGCGCATTGATGACCTGGATCAGCCCCCACAGGATGCGGGCTTCCCCGTTCCACGCGAACATCGAACCCGCCTTCCCCTCGAACCCCGCCCCGGTATCGCCGATCGATGGAAAGGGCGTGCCGACACCGGGGATGTAGTACTTGTACAAACCACTGGTCGGCTGACCCTGAATGGGGTCCGGCTCCGGCCAAGCGTTGAACAGCCTGGCCACGTTGCTGTGCTTCCACTGCTCCTTGGGTAAGGGCTTCGCGTTGTCGCCGTAGTCCAGTTTCTTGTTGTTCCCCGTGCCGTCGAAGAACACGCCGATGTGGATCTGCCCCGTACAACCCAAACCAGTGTCGGCGTCGCAGACCCGGGCCTCATGGCGTTTCAGGATGTTGCGCAGCGATGAACCGCCAGCCAACAATTCGCGCAGGGCAGTCGGGTCGGCATTTCGGGCCGGAGCGGCGACGTAATCGATCATGGGATTACCTCCTTATTCCGAAGCGGGCGGGACAGGACGGCCCGTGGCGGCCGGGGCGAGGTCGGGGTCGGGTGAGCCTGGATAACCAGGTTCAATTCGATGCACTACAACCCGAACCTGATAGTTAGGGTAGAAATGAATGAAGAATCGGCCGATGGCCCCTGTTTCGGGGTCCGGCTTGTATTCGGGGATCTCGACATCGGCCATCTGGGCGGGCGGGGTCGGCCGGGGGTCGTCGCCTATCCGGGAGTATTCCCAATAGATACGGGCCTTGAGGCCGGGCCGCCACTTGGCGGGAAGGACGATGCAGCAAGTGGTTCCTCCGCCACCGGAGAATTTCCCGCCGGGACGAACCGGATATCCCCAAGGTGCCATTTCCCCATTCACGAAAACGTTGTAGTAGCCGATGTCGGAATGGTTGTATGTCAGGATGGAAAGCGCCACGGTCTTCTCGGCGCTCTTCCCGACGCATCCTGTAAGCCCGAGCACGGCAACGGAGGCGAGAAGGAACGCAAATACTTGGCTCCGCAGCGATGAACCGCCAGCCAACAACTTGCGCAGCGCAGCCGGGTTGGCAGTGTGGGCCGGGGCGGCGATGTAATCGATCATGGGATTGCCTCCTTATTCCGAAGCGGGCGGGACAGGACGGCCCGTGGCGGCCGGGGCGAGGTCGGGATCGGGTGAGCCTGGTGTGTCCGGATAGCCGGGATCTACGACGCTGACCATCGCCCGAACCTGATAGTTGGGGTAGAAATGAATAAAGAATCGGCCGATGGCCCCTGTTTCGGGGTCCGGCTTGTATTCGGGGATCTCGACATCGGCCATCTGGGCGGGCGGGGTCGGCCGGAGATCGTCGTCCATCCGGTAGTACTCCCAATAGATACGGGCCTTGAGGCCGGGTCGCCACTTGGCGGGAAGGACGATGCAGCAAGTGGTTCCTCCGCCACCGGAGAATTTCCCGCCGGGACGAACCGGATATCCCCAAGGTGCCATTTCCCCATTCACGAAAACGTTGTAGTAGCCGATGTCGGCATGGTTGTATGTCAGGATGGAAAGTGCCACGGTCTTCTCGGCGCTCTTCCCGACGCATCCTGTGAGCCCGGGCACGGCAAGGGAGGCGAGAAGGAACGTAAATATTTGGCTGCGCAACGGCGAACCGCCGCCCAACAATTTGCGCAGCGCAGCCGGGTTGGCAGTTTGGGCCGAGGCAGCGATGTAATCGATCATGGGATTACCTCCTTATTCCGAAGCAGGAGGGACGGGACGGCCCGTGGCGGCAGGGGCGAGATCAGGATCGGGTGAGCCCGGTGTATCCGGATAGCCGGGATCTACGACGCTGACCATCGCCCGAACCTGATGGTTGGGGTAGAAATGAATGAAGAATCGGCCGATGGTCCCTGTTTCGGGGTCCGGCTTGTATTCGGGGATCTCGACATCGGCCATCTGGGCGGGCGGGGTCCAGCGGAGGTCGTCTTCCATCCGGTAGTACTCCCAATAGATACGGGCTTTGAGGCCGGGCCGCCACTTGGCGGGAAGGACGATGCAGCAGGTGGTCTTTCCACCACCAGAGAATTTCCCGCCGGGACCAATTGGGTATCCCCAAGGGGCCATTTCCCCATTCACGAAAACGTTGTCGTAGCCGATGTCGGAATGGTTGTATGTCAGGATGGAAAGCGCCACGGTCTTCTCGGCGCTCTTCCCGACGCATCCTGTGAGCCCGGGCACGGCAAGGGAGGCGAGAAGGAACGCAAATATTTGGCTTCGCAGCGGCGAACCGCCGGCCAACAATTCGCGCAGGGCAGTCGGGTCGGCATTTCGGGCAGGAACGGCGATGTAATCGGTCATTGCGGGATTGTTCAAGCGAGCGAGGAGATGGGGCGACCTGCGGCCAGCGGAACGAGGCATCCGCGTGCTCTCAGTGGCAAGTCACTCTTGGGACGCACGGAAATAGTGGCTTTCTCGCCATTCACTATCTCGAAATTGCGATCGAACCAGGCTCGAAATTGCGCGAGCGTGACATCCCTTGGCGGTTCGAATTGCTCCCACTCTCCGTTGAGGCAGTCAATCCTTACGATCGCTGCGTTCCCTTCCGTCGGCAGCCATCTGATGGTTCTCGACGATCTGGCATAGCTACCGCGATCCCAATAAAGTTGCCCGGATGCTTGGATGTCCACCAAGTCGGGGCCTGCCGACTGCACATCCAGATCGGGAGCATCGCTGGACAGGTCAAACAGCAACCCTGCCGACCGAATGTAGAGCCATCGCCCGTCGGCGCTCCTGTCCGGAAAAAAATCCGGATGGACGGTACCTCGGAGATCGACAAGATTGATCCGGCCGTGACGCTCGAATATCCGGTACAAGCTGGCAATGACGCTGTCAGCCATGCTGACCGTGGCAAGGAAATCGTCCTTGCCGATCGGGATTATTTGCCGTATTGAATGGAAAATCCTGACAGCCGAGGCTGGGTCAGCCTTGTTATCAGGCGACAACTCCCCCTGAACGTCGTAGGCCGTCACCTCGACCGGCAATGAAGCCGGGCTCCGGCGATAGTCGATACGGATCTCCTGGACGTGCAAGGTGCTGCCCGGGTTGATCTTGCGGCGGATCGGCGTACCGCAGCGCTGCCGCTTATCCTGCAGGTCCACGTCGTGCGACTCAAGGCAGAATTGGGCGACGTTGATAGGTTGCAGGCTGCTCGGCCCCACTTCGCTATATCGGCGCATCCCCTGCGGGTTTTCGTGTTCGCAGTCGGGCGGGGACAGAAGAACGACGTCCCTTTCTTCCTCTCGATAGGACGGTTCCGCATTCTTATCTAGAACGGTCGATGCCGTAAGGCGGAGTTCTCGATAACCCTCAACGATGTCCAGGCCGACTCTTGAAGGGACGGCAATCAGATGATCGGGGCGCAGTTTGAGTTCGGATGCGGGGCCGCTGCTCAACGCCAGATTCCGCCGGCGCCATTCCGACGTTTTGGGGAATGGCACCATGTTCTTGCTCTCCGGCAAAGCCTTTTGATCGTCCTTGACGGCCCATCGCTCCTCGAACTTCGGAATGGCGAAACAACGGGTGCCCAACGCGAGTTCGGTCGAATCCTGGCCGTTGTTGGCCAGACTCACCGCCCGAAGCCGATAATCGGCTTCCTTCTCCGTCGGCCGCACCACCAGATATGCAACGCCGTTTTCCACGTCGACGACATCGCCCTCGCCCACCGGGTAGATGGCAAAGGGTTCCGGGCGCAGCAGCGTGGATCGTTCGCCGTCTGTCTTCAACCACAACCAACCAGGGAGAGCGGTGTTCAGGACCATGGTCTGGTGCCCGGGCCCATTCGTAATGACCCTCTCGACCTCGGGGCGACCGCTGCTGGCATCGAGGCGGACGAAATTGACCTTTCCATTCCCATGGCTTTCGATCAGCACGGACTCCTCGCCCAAACGGTAGACTTCGCTGATGGTTTGCGGCTCTTTCTCGTCTCCGGCATCACTTACTGTCAGCAGTTCGGAATATTGCGTCGAGGTCAGCCTTTCCCCCCGGATATCGATGTCAAAGACAAACCATTCGCCGCTATAGGGCGTGGCATCGGGATTCCGCCGCTTTACAACCTTGAGCATCTGGCTGCTGTGGATCACGCGAGGCACGGGCGGTTTGGGCCGCTGCGCGATATCGGGAAAAAAGACCGCCTGCCCCCGATCCAGCAGTTGCAAGAACAAGCCCGGTTTCGTAAACGGAAGAGCCATTACAAAAGAAATTGGCACAGCCCAAATCAAATACCAGTATCTGCGCAATTTTATTATTTTCATCGATCAATAAATATTAAATTGATTATTGAAGGGGCGAGCTATGAAATTGCCTGAGACATGACGCTTACGATTCACAGGCTGACCTTTCCCTTTAACTCAAGTCGAGCAGATCCAGCGAGTGAAGAATGGCTCCGGCCAGCTTGCCGGGCACCCAGTCCCTGAGTTCTAGCAGGCGTGTCAAGGACCGATTCTCATGAATCGAACCACGGTACTGCACCGCCAGAAGAACCAAGGTTTGCCGGTCGGCATGGGATTCGATCCGCTGTTCGTCAGCGAGTCGGCAAGCTGCTTCCGCCCAATCGTGAAAGACGTGGGACGGAGTTTCACGGTCAAGAATTTCTGGCTGCACTTGCCATAGCGCATTCAAATGTCCGTCCGACTCGGCTGTCCGCACGAAACTCATTATCTGTTCGGGGGACAGACGGATCTGGGTAGGCAGTTGGCCTTCCGGCACCATGGGCAGTTCAATCATCCGGCCTTGACGATCCGGATGGAGCCAGACCGTCAGTGGTCCTGCAAACGCGGACCATTGCTCACCCAGAAGGGCTGGCAGGTTTCCGAGAAGCCGTGTATCGGCAAATCGCAAGAGCATGTGCTCTTGATCCCCCACGTCCACCAGCAAATACGAGCGCCAATGCTCCGGTATGGCACTGATACGGCCAGCCCTGCCGACCAGGCTCCACATCGGGCGGCCATTGCAATGCTTGATGAGGGCACGAAAGCGGTTCCAGCCCGCTTCACTCGCCGGATCGATGGCGATCAGGCAGGGGGCCAGATCTTGCAGTTCATTGAGCGTTTCGTCACCGGCATAGCAATTGATGGCGGATTCACCGAGTAACTGCGGAGTGCCGTGATCGAAGGCGGTATCGATCAGGAGCGCCCACTGGAGGTTGGGCTGAGACGCCATCCGCGTTTGTAACTCGGAGACAACGGCTTCGAGATCGCTTGGCGCTTGCGCAAAAAAGGCGTTCATAGTTTGACTAGTCCCAATCCAGACTGGACAGCCCGTAGCAGGCATTCCTTGCAGATGCCTTGGGGAAAGAGGGGCAGCCCGACCGGGAGGTTGTTGGGACCGGTCATGCTGAAACGGGACCGATGGACCTTTACATAGCCATTCGTGCCAGCTTCGATGCCCTCGGGAAGAAAGCGGAGGTAGCTTCCTCCGCCATTGATTTCGAGTTGTTTGGTGGCGGAAAGCGTGATCTTTTCGGAAGTCGCGTTGATCGAAAGCTGCGCCAGCAGGTTGATGCTCTTCTTGAGCGCATGCAGGTCGATGTCGTCGTGGGCGGCGACGAGGCGAATGCCGAGCTTGTGGGCAAAGAGCTTGATGCCCGCCTTGACGCTGGCGAAGAGACCCTTGCCGCTGGCGATGCCGGCATTGCCGCCGGTGGTGAGCGCCAGATCCTTGTCGCTGGCCAGGTGGGTGCTGCCGGCCGTGGTCGCTTCGATGCCGGCCGGGCTGGAGAGCACCAGGTGCGGTGCGGCGAACTCCGGGAAATGGCCGGATTCGGTGTTGGGCGCTCCCTCGCCCTGCAGAGCCTGATTCTGGCGTTTCAGCCTTTCAGAGACCGCATCCTGCTCGCCGCTGGTTTGCGCCTCATGCTGGCGGGCCAGGTCGGCGAGTGCCGCATGGGCTTCCTGCGCCGCTTCCAGCCGCGCCAGCGTTTCGCCCATGGACTTCACATGGCTGGCGGCGTGGCTGCGGGTTTCGGTGGTGAGCAGCATGCCCGCCCCGGCGCGCACGACGCCGTGCGCATCGGTGCGCAGTTCGAACCCTTCCCCGCGCCGGTCGGCCCGCCCGCTGGTGTCGGGAATGCGGGTGATGCTGCCGAGGTTCAGTTGGCTCAGCGCATGGTCGGAAGACAGTTGCGCCTGTATCTGGCCTTCGCTGTCGTCGAGCACGAGGTGGTTGTTGCGCTGGCCGTACAGCTCCTTGCTACGGAAACCGGACAGGGCCTGATTGCCCGACAGCGCCCAGGGCGGCAGGTTGATGCCGTTGTATACGCGGCCGGTGATGATCGGCCGATCCGGATCGCCGTTCTCGAAATCGACGATGACTTCCTGCCCGATACGCGGGAGGTGAATGCCCGCGTAGTTCTGGCCTGCCCAGGGATAGGAGACGCGAATCCAGCACGAGCTGTTTTCGTCCTTCGTGCAATAGCGGTTCCAGTGGAAGCCGACCTTGACCCGGCCGTACTTGTCGGTCCAGATTTCCTTGCCTTTCGGGCCGGTGACGATGGCCGTCTGAGGCCCGGTGGTGCGGGGCTTGGGGTGTCGTTGCGGCGCACGGAAGATGTGGTTGGCCGGCTGGACGTGGAAACCGGTGTCAACGGTGTACATGCCCTCGCCACTGGCGTGGCCATTGTCGGTAATGCTCAGTGTGGCGCCGAGCACGAGGTATTCGATGTTGGCGACGTCCTGGGGGTAACCCACCAGGGCAAAGGTGCAACCGGTCACGACGCCGCGCAGGTTGCCTCGGGCATGGGCCCGGAAGCCGGGCGCGCCGGCTTCCTCCATGCGGACCCGCGCCAGCATCCGCCCTTCCTCCCGCTCCAGATAATCGCCTGGCCAACGGTAGATCTCTTGCTGGTTGTGCCCGGTGTTGCGCGGCATGCTGACTGTTTGCCCAAGATCGGCGCGGGGTTTCTTGAAATCGAAGTCGCTGGTAGCCCATTGCCCCGGTTGCAGCGATTCATCATGCAGAAAATGGTTGATATGCTCGGCGTCGGTCTTGTGGCCCGGCGGGTAGTAGCGGAGGGTGTGATAGGCCTCGCTGGTAAAAGGCTTGTGCGCACCGACGTCGTCGACCACGACCAGGCGATGTCTTTCGTGGCTGTGTTCGAAGAAGTAATAGAGCCCCCACTCCTCCATCAAGCGACTGATGAACGCGAAGTCGGTTTCGCCGTACTGGACCTGATACGTCCGCGGGGGGTATGTCTGGCGGGTCCGAAAGTCGACCGGATAGGTGTAGTCGGCAAGGACCTCGCCGATGATTTCCAGGGCGGTCTTTTCCTGGAATATCTTGTAGTCCGTGGTTCGAGTCGCCAGCGTCAGCCAGGGTTCAAGCGTGACTTCGTAGATCCCGCGGCGGTTCTCGGCTTGGAGAAAGCGGGCTTGCGTCACCAGGCCGCTGATTTCCCGCGTACCTTGGCCGATATTGCTCATGCCGGCATTGCCGACCATGCCCGGAATGAACTCCCCCATGCCGTCGAGTTCGATCGTGACGGTCATTTCCGTGCCGACGAGGCGCTTGATCGGTATGTTGGCGGCAACGTGTTCGGTAATCGAGCGGCTATCCGGCGTCCGCAAGGTCGCGGTGTATTGGAACAAACTGGAAAGTGATTCATGCCCGCTCAGGCTTTGAAATTCGAGCGCCGGCATGCCATAGAGCGTGGGCATGGCGGGGCCGCGGATGGTGACGGTTCGACTCATGGCCTGGTCTCCGGGCGCGGATCATTTGGGACGCTTGAGGGATAGATGCGTTGCCAGTCTTTCCCTGCCGGCTTGTCGCGAAGCCGACCCCGCCAATGGAATGGGTCCCGTCCATCCCATAGCCCTTTTTTCTCGATG
This sequence comes from Thauera sp. K11, assembly GCF_002354895.1. NCBI lineage: Bacteria > Pseudomonadati > Pseudomonadota > Betaproteobacteria > Rhodocyclales > Zoogloeaceae > Thauera > Thauera sinica. Next base: position 1,875,216 of record NZ_CP023439.1, on the reverse strand, counting down.
GCTTCGAGCAGGGAAATATCCAGAGTCCTGGGGTTGACGGCATACCTGGCGTAATAGCCGGCGTCGCCCAGGCCTCTCTCCTTGCGATAAACGACAATCAGCGCTCGTCGGGTACTGACTTGCCGGCTCCATATTTCCGCGCTGTCGGTACCATCGGGTTGAGGGAATCGGATGAGCGCGACTTCGAAGGGGATGCTGCGCTCGATGTAGCGGTAGAAAATGCTGCTCTGGTTGTAAGCACCGTCATTGCAGGGCACCTCCAACAAATAGTGGCCTGCACCAAAGGCGTGAAAATGGGGCTGACGGGATTGATTCGATTGCCGCATCAACGTAACGAGATCCAGGAGAGTGCGTGGATTTCCACCAATGTCGTTCCATAGCTCACACAGCGCCGGTCGAGCAGAGACGTCAACACGATTCAATGCCTCGGCACACCTCATTTGCGGAGGGATCGAATCGCCTGCCGAGACGGCCACGAATTCGCAGCCATCGATCCTGTTTATTGCCCTCCCCCTGGCATCTGCATTGCAGGACAACGATGCAGCAACGAAAAGAAGCGCGAGAAGATGGGGGTGTGATCGAAAAAACATGGCGGGGCCGCGGGCAGCGGCGGCTTGACTCATGGTTTAATCTCCGACGGGCAGATATTTGGTTACGGACAAACAGCCATTTCCAATATCTTTAATCACAATTTCGCGATCATTCTTGCCGAAAGTTCCATCTGCATGTTTCTCGTAGCCGAATCGATCAAAATAAGCAATTAAAGACTCATGCGCCAAAGCGGGATATCGAGGGCAGAACGTGACTGAACTCAACGCCATTGACATTCCGTCTTGCGGCTTTGATCTAAAATTCACATTCTCTGCTTCGATAATATCGATCACTCCCCTGATCTCACCATCAACGATGTACTTAAGTGGGGATGAATCGCTGATGCCGTCAAATTCATGGGCCACAAGAATGGCAGGAATAATCAGCACAATGATCGAGACGGCGACAACGCCAAACAATAGCTTCATTTTATTTCTTTGAATTTCTGACCAATAACTGCGGGACGAATCGTATCAAGCTCGGGAGGGAGTTTCCCTTTGTATGGCAAGCCTGATTGCACCTGCGGATTTGGAAATAGAATCGGATTGAATTCTTTATTCTTATTGACACCAACCCCGCCGTAAGCATCCCAAATTGCAAATGCCTGGTCTTTTGAAACCGGCTTGCAAACTCCTGAAAAATCGAAGCCAGGACGTAAGGCACGGTAGAACCCGATCAAATTGGAGACCAAGTCTTCGGCACTATATCCACTGTCCGTCAGGTGTCGATAAAACCAATTTGACTGAAGTGCTTCAAAAGCAATTGAAACATCCATGAAAATCGCTAAAGCGATTCCCTCTTGTTCGGACAGTGACGACAACTCACGTTGCACCTCATAGTGTTTGGTAACCGCATCCCTTATCCCGTGCCACCCCATGCTCTGGCTGTAAGAAACCCTAAGTGGGGTTTGGTCAAGCGCGCACTGAAATAATTTGGTTCCGGAGTTGATCTGTTTCCAAAGCGTTACCGCGCCTTCCAACCCTCTTCCATTCGGATTTGCATGACCGAGATCCACCCAGCCGCATTTCTCCGTATAGACAAGTCCGTAAGCCTTGAGAGAGCCGTCTTGCCGATATATTTCCGACTTATCTAAAATGTCCGCTCGTTTTGTCACATTCCACCTGTTGGCGAAACTAATTGGCTCACGGGAACAAGCCGTTTAACGCAGGTAACGAAAGGTACTGAAACCTGACTGCAGGGGTAGTCCATCGGTATATCGTCGGAAACGCTTTCGACGATGCCGTATTCGCGCAGCCTCACGTTGTTGGCAATGGTCAGCATGACGTAAGCCGCCAAAGCGAATGCATGATCAATGCTGCCAACCAATTGCGAGGCTCGATCATGTTCATTTTTCCCGAATACCCCAGAGCTGGAGCGCAAGCCCGGGGAATTCGCCGGCGGTGTGCAGGGCGAGCCCTCCCCTTCGCATCACCTCGGCCCACAGCGGAGAATTCCGCGAGACTTCGTAGTAGACGTAGCCGGCGTTGAAGGGGATTTGCCGGGGCGGCACGGGGAGCGCCTGCAGGGCGATGCCGGGCAGATGCGAGCGGATGATGTCGTTGATGTGCTCGGGCGGCGCCAGCTTGCTCTGGGCCATGAAGCGGCTCTGCAGGACGTCGCGCGGCATGTCGGCGGAAATGGCCAGCACCAGGGCGCTGAAGGAGGCCAGCATGGCGGTATCCACCACGGCAAGACGCAGGCCATGCCCCTTGTCTTCGAGGGGAATGAGCTGGGCGCTGCGGATCAGCACTTCGTTGAGGAGCTGTTGCACGTCGGCCACCACGGGTTTGATGCAGTCGTACAGCCGGGTGTGCTGGTAGGCCGGGTGTTCCTTGGGGCGGCGCGTGTCGGGACGGACGAAGGTGGAGAGTTCGCCGGCCAGGGTGATGAGGGCCGTATAGAGTTCGGCAGGCGAGGTTTCGACGACGCGCTGCAGATGCGTGAGGTAGGGCTCGTAGCGGTTGAGGATCTGCAGCAGCAGGTAGTCCGCGACTTCGGCCGTTTCGGCGGTCTTGCCGTCGCTGCCGGTCAGGCGGTTCGCCAGGGCCGTCGCGCGCAGGCGGACCAGGCTCAGTGTTTTGCCCAGCCAGTCCTTGAGCAAGGGGTCCGCCCCGTAGGCGTTGACCGGCGGGATGTGGATGTCGTCGTGGAGCGCGACGCTGCCGTCCGGCCGCAATGCCGCGATCCGCGCCAGCGACAGGCCGATCCAGCCGTCGGTCAGTTCCTTTTGTGGGAGAAGGCGCAGGCGCAGCGTGGAAAGCTGGACGAGCTTGGGCCCCTGGCGGATGGCGTTGGCATCGCGCAGTTCGTAGTCGTAGGCGGTATAGCGCGCAAGGGAATCGGACGCGTCATCGAAGCAGGTCTCTTCGCCATTGGGAATCCGGACGGGGACGGCGAGGTAGATTTCCTGTTCGAGATGTTCCGCCTGGATGGTGAGCGGCCTGGGCGGCGGCGTGCTGCCGGGAATGTCGAAACACGTGCCATCCGCGAACACGCCGGCAGCGCTTTGCAGGATCAGTTTGCCGAGGGTCAGTGCCTCGCTGTCGATGCTGAAATGGCTGAAGCCCCAGAAGAAGGGCGACAACGGCGCACTGCGCTTGTGTGCGTAGTGTTCGAGGTAGCGTTCCTGTTGCTGGAACAGTTGCGGGCGCAGGAACAGGCCCTCGTTCCAGACGACTTTGTTATGCCAGCTCATGGCGCCTCGGCTGAGAGGGAGTTGGGATCGGCATGCTCATTTCCTGACTTCGGTGATCGTGATGCCCCGTTCTTCGAGCCGGATGTCGAGGTGGGTCTTGTTGGCCGGGATCAAGGCCCGGTACCAGGCGGTTTCCGGCGCGTCCTTCAGGCGGTACACCGCCCGCCAGACGGATTTGCCCAGATCCCGGTAGCCGGCCAGCACGCCGATCGCGACCGTTGCCTGGTCGGACTTGCGTTCGATGACACGGCTTTCCCCCGGGCGCAGGAGGTAGCTTTCCTTTTTCAGGAGATCGGGGCCGATGACGGCTGCGTCCTTGTGGTAGAGGCTGAAATAGTCCGCCTGCTCGAAGGGCTGGCGTGATCGGCGCCGGCGGTATCTTCCTCGAAGGCGAATTCGTCGACCGGATTGCTCTTGGCGCCATAGGGCAGGCGCGCCAGGAAGCGCGGCATGGTCAGGCCGATGTAGCGTGCGTCCTCGGTGTTGCGCAGGCTGTTCCAGGGCGCGTATTCGAGGTTCTGCGTGAAGATCTTGGTCAGGTCGCGCGGGTTGGCGAGTTCCTGCCAGGATTCCATCTGCAGCACGGAGGGCGCAGCGCCGGCGATGAACGGGGTGTGTGCCGATGCGGCGATCCTGGCGATGGAGCCCAGCAGGTCGACGTCCGGCGGGGTATGGTCGAAGTAGTAATCCGCGATCAGGCAGCCATAGGGTTCGCCGCCCAGTTGGCCGTATTCCTGTTCGTAGATCTGCTTGAAGAGCGGGCTCTGATCCCAGGCGACGCCCTTGAAGCGCTTCATGGTACGGCGCAGGTCGTCCTTGGAGACGTCGATGCAGCGGATCTTCAGTTTTTCGTCGGTCTCGGTGTTGGAGACGAGATGGAACACGCCGCGCCAGGTCGATTCGAGTTGCTGGAAGTCCGGGTGATGCAGGATCAGGTTGATCTGCTCGGTCAGCTTCCGGTCGATCCCGGCAATGATGGCCGCGATGCTTTCATAGGCGTCGTCGCTCACGGTGACCGAGGCGGCGAGCGCCTGTTCGGCCAGGGTCTTGACCGCGGATTCGACGGCCTCCCGGGCCTGGTCGGTCTTGGGGCGGAATTCCTGATTGAGCAGACTGGCAAAGTCGGAGGCGTCGGCGTATTGGGCAGCGGCTTGCGCCGTCGAGGTCTGGGACATGATTTCTATTCCGATCGATGGAGTTTCGGGAGGCGGCTTATTCCTGCTCGGCCTGCTCTGCGGTTGCGGCCGGGGCGGGCTTGGGTGCCTTGGCCAGCGCGCTGAGCAAGGCCGGGTCCTTGAGCAGCGCGTTGACCAGGCTCTCGGCGCCGGCCTTGCCGTCCATGTAGGTCTGCAGGTTGGCGAGCTGGATACGGGCTTCCAGCAACTGGTTCAGGGCATCGACCTTGCGGGCCACGGCAGCCGGAGAGAAGTCCTCCATGCTCTCGAAGGTGATGTCCACCATGAGTTGTCCGTCGCCGCCGAGGGTGTTCGGAACGGCGAACGCGACGCGGGGTGCCTTCGCCTTCATGCGGTCGTCGAAGTTGTCGATGTCGATGTCGAGGAACTTGCGATCGCCCACCTGCGGGAGCGCTTCGCGCGGCTTGCCGGAGAGATCGGCCAACACGCCCATCACGAAGGGCAGCTCGATCTTTTTCTCCGAACCGTAGACTTCGACGTCGTATTCGATCTGGACCCGGGGTGCGCGATTGCGGGCAATGTATTTCTGGGCGCTGTTGGAAGTGCTCATCGTGGTTCCTCTTGAGTAGGGTTAAGCGGTGGGTCGAGCGACGGGAATGGCGGGATTTGCGGCATGGCGAAGCCGGTGCGTCAGCCGGCCTTCGGCGACGTCGAGATCGATTCGCTCGATGACCCGCTGCTGCTCCAGGGCTTCCAGCCAGCAGCGACCGAGCATGGGCAGGACGTGCTGCTCGATATGGGAGATCAGCAAGCGGGCGCCGGATTCGGTGACGTTGCAGGCGTCGACGATGTGCGGCGCAACGCGGTCGGCAATCTCGAGCACGATGCCGTGCTGATCCACCAGACGCTGTTTGACCCGATCGAGCTGCAGCTTCACGATGTGGGCCAGGATTTCGGATCGGAGAGGCAGGTAAGGCACGACATGGAGGCGGCCGAGGAACGCCGCCGGGAAAGCCTTGAGCAGTTCTGCGCGCATCGCATCCCGCAAGGCGGCGGGCTTGGGCATCGATTCCGGCGCTTCGTACAGGCCGGCAAGCAGATCCGATCCGGCATTGCTGGTCAGCAGGATGACCGTATTCCTGAAGTCGACCAGGCGCCCTTCGCCGTCTTCCATCCAGCCCTTGTCGAAGACCTGGAAGAAGATCTCGTGCACATCGCGGTGGGCCTTTTCGATCTCGTCCAGCAGGATGACGCTGTAGGGGCGGCGGCGGACCGCTTCGGTCAGCACGCCCCCTTCTCCATAGCCGACATAGCCGGGCGGCGCCCCCTTGAGGGTGGAGACCGTGTGCGCTTCCTGGAACTCGCTCATGTTGAAGGTGACGAGATTCTGCTCGCCGCCATACAGGGCTTCGGCCAGGGCCAATGCAGTCTCGGTCTTGCCGACGCCGGAGGGGCCGGCCAGCAGGAACACGCCGATCGGCTTGTTCGGGTCGCTCATGCCGGCGCGGGCCACCTGAATACGTTCGGCGATCAGGTCGAGAGCGTCCTGCTGCCCGATGACTCGCCGGGCCAGATGCGCGGAAAGGTCGAGCACGGCGGCGATTTCGTCCTTGACCATGCGCCCGACCGGGATGCCGGTCCACTCGGAAACGATGGTGGCAACCGTCGCTTCATCGACTTCGGGATGAACCAGCGGCTGGCCGCCCTGCAGTTCGGCCAGGCTTGATTCGAGCACAGGGAACTCGGAAGACGATCCGGGTTCGTCCTGCATTTCCAGATGCCGGGCACGCGCCCCCAGCAGTCTTTCGACCAGTTCCCGCTCTGCCTGCCAGCGTGTTTCCAGGCTGTCGATTTCCGCCTCGAGACGGGCGAGTCTGGCGCCCAGCGCACTCAATGCTTCGCCGTGGTTGCGGCCGAGCCGGCGCTGTTTCTCGAGGATGCCTCGTTCAATCAGCGCGGCTTCGCGATCCCGCTTGAGCAGTTGCAGGCGGCCGGGGGGCGTATGCAGGGACAGTGCGACGCGGGCGCAGGCGGTATCCAGCAGGCTGATGGCCTTGTCCGGCAACTGGCGGGAGGGAATGTAGCGGCTCGACAGGCTCACCGCGGCTCGTATCGCCTCGTCGACGATGAGCACGCCGTGGTGTTTTTCGAAGGTGCCGGAGAGTCCGCGGACCATGTCGATGGCGAGCGCCTCCGCGGGTTCGTGGATCTGCAGAAGCTGGAAGCGCCGGGTCAGCGCGGCATCTTTCTCTATATGGCGTTTGTACTCGCTCCAGGTGGTGGCGCCGATGGTACGGAGTCCGCCGCGGGCCAGTGCCGGCTTCAGCAGATTGGCGGCATCGCCGGTTCCCGCGTTGCCACCGGCGCCGATCAGCGTATGGATCTCGTCGATGAAGAGGACGATGGGTTTCGCGGAACGCCCCGCTTCTTCGAGGACGGCCTTGAGGCGCGACTCGAACTCCCCTTTCATGCTGGCCCCGGCCAGCATGGCGCCCAGGTCGAGATTGAGCAGGCGCACGTCCAGCAGCGCCGGCGGCACTTTCCCGCTGGCGATGGCCAGGGCCAGCCCTTCTGCGACGGCCGTCTTGCCGACACCGGCCTCACCCGTGAGCAACGGGTTGTTCTGGCGACGACGAAGCAGGATGTCCGTCATGGTCCGGACTTCCTGTTCGCGCCCGACCACCGGATCGATCCGGCCATCGCGGGCGAGTTGCGTCAGGTCGATGGAGTATTTGTCGAGCGCCGACCCATTGCCTCCAGGCGGCACGATGGCGCCGCTGGCTTCGCCGGGCAGTGCCGGGGCCAGATCGATGCCGTCCTGGGCGGGCTCGTGCTGTTCCGGAGATTGCGCCACGAGCGTCGGCAGGATGCCGGCCAGCGTGTCGATGGGAATCCGCCGGAACGAAGGGCAGATGTCCAGGCAGGCCAGACGTAGCTCCGGGGTCTGGAGCAAGGCGAGCAGCAAATGGGATGTGCGAATCCTGTTGTCGCCGAAGGCCAGCGTTGCGATCACCCACGCCCGCTCGATCGCGGTCTCGATGTGCGGCGCAAAATTGCTGATCGAGGTGGCGCCGCCGGGCAGGCGCGCCAGCGCGTCGGCGAGTTCGCGGTCGGTCTCGCGGGACGCTATGGCGAAATGCCGGGCAATCCGGTGGATGTCGCTATCGCCCCCCTGCAAGATCTGATGCAGCCAGTGCACCAGCTCGATGTAGGGATTGCCCCTCAGCTTGCAGAAGGCGGTTGCGCTCTCGATGCTGCGAAATGCAGTCAGGCCGAGTTTGCCAAAAAGAGACTTCCGGGGTATCGCCAAGATTTCACCCTTTCGCAACATCGGCAGCATCGCCGGAGCCGTGCATGCCCCTCCTTCCGCCTCCGACTATGCTGAACGAAAACACCGTAAACTCTTTTTGCATATCAATAACTCAATTGTATATGCCGACATTCTCGATTCAACAGACGCGGTGCGTCAAGATGCTTGTCGTCTGGTTCATGCCGCCGATCGTTCTTGCTGTCGGCATGCAGGTGGTCGAAGAGGAATACGATGCGGCGAGGGCCGGGCGTGACGATGCCCGGTGGTGGTCTGTTGCGGGTACGGGCAGACGGCGGTGCTCGTATCCCGAGAGGCACCAGGGGCAAGCGTCTTGCGCTTACCGTCGAAACGGAAGTCGAGGCAGCGGAGTCCGGCGCCGGCGGGCAGGATCGGCGGATGCATCCCGCGGCTCATCGGCGGGCTTGCAAGCCTTGTCTCGGGCCTAGCCCGTCAAATCGGCGGCCGGCCAAGGGAATGGTGGTGGCGCTCGCGGTGGAGCGTATGTCGGGATACCACCAGGGCGCCCACTGTCAGCGGTATGGCGCGGTGGGGCTTCCGGAGACACAGGAAAAGAAAAAACCCGCAAGGCCAGGAGCCATGCGGGTTTTCGACACTACTGATATTGCTCGCTACAAGGTGTCTGGTGGGTGCTGACGGGATCGAACCGCCGACATCCAGCTTGTAAGGCTAGCGCTCTACCATCTGAGCTAAGCACCCCGCGCGGAAAAGGCGACGAACGTGGCGCCCGCCCAGCGAAGCTCGCTAGTTTAGCGCATCTTTCAAGCCTTTGCCAGGACGGAACTTCGGCACCTTGGCTGCCTTGATCTTGATGTTCTTGCCGGTACGCGGATTACGGCCCGTCCGCGCTGCGCGCTCCCCGACATGGAAGGTGCCGAACCCGACCAGGGTTACCGAATCTCCTTTTTCCAGTGCCCCTCTGACGGCTTCGAGCGCGCCATCCAGCGCACGACCTGCGGTGGTCTTCGAAATGTCGGCACGCGTGGCAATTGCGTCGATCAGTTCAGATTTGTTCATGAAGCGGCTCCCTCGATGATTACTGCGATCTATTGGCACAACGCAACCGACTCGGCGCAAGCCGGAACCGGCGTGGCATTCACGGGAAACTCGAATCGTCTTGCAAACTGCGTGGGATTTATAGCGCGCAAAAAATCGGCGTGTCAAGCGTGTGAAATGCAACAAGGGCGCGGCATGCAGAGCATGCCGCGCCCTTTTTCGCACCGTTTCCGGCAGCGGCGCCCGAACGGTCAATGCGCCCGCAGGTTCATGGACGTCGCCCCGGTGTCCTCGGACTGGGCCGCGACGACCGGCGCTACTTCCGGCGAGGCATCCGGCAAGGGTTCCGGCTTGCGTTCGAGAGCCCGCTCCAGCACCTGATCGATCCACTTCACCGGCAGGATCTCGATCGCGTTCTTGATGTTGTCCGGAATATCCACCAGATCCTTGACGTTCTCCTCCGGAATCAGCGCCGTCCGGATGCCGCCGCGGACGGCTGCGAGGAGCTTTTCCTTGAGGCCGCCGATCGCCAGCACTTCGCCGCGCAGCGTGATCTCCCCGGTCATCGCCACGTCGCAGCGCACCGGAATCCCGGACAGCACGGACACCAGCGCGGTCGCGATGGCGATGCCGGCCGACGGGCCATCCTTCGGAATGGCGCCTTCCGGCAGGTGGATGTGGATGTCGCTCTTCTGGTAGAAGTCGTCCTCGATGCCCAGCGAGCGCGCCCGCTTGCGGACCACCGACAGCGCAGCCTGGATGGACTCCTGCATCACTTCGCCGAGCTTGCCGGTCGTCATGACCTTGCCCTTGCCGGGCAACTGGACCGCCTCGATGGTGAGCAGCTCGCCACCCACTTCAGTCCATGCGAGCCCGGTCACCTGGCCGATCTGGTTCAGCTTTTCGGCGATGCCGAAGCTGTATTTCCGGACGCCGAGGAACTTGTCGAGGTTCCTGGCGTTGACGATGATCTTGCTCGAACGCTTGCGCAGCACGAGCTGCTTGACGACCTTGCGGCAGATCTTGGAGATTTCGCGTTCCATGCCGCGCACTCCGGCTTCGCGCGTGTAGTAGCGCACCACGTCGCGCAGCGCCTCTTCGGTCACCGACAGTTCGTCGCGCTTCAGGCCGTTGTTCTTCATCTGCTTGGGCAGCAGATAGCGCATCGAGATGTTGACCTTTTCGTCCTCCGTGTAGCCGGACAGCCGGATCACCTCCATGCGGTCGAGCAGCGCGGGCGGAATGTTCAGTGTGTTGGCCGTCGCCACGAACATCACGTCGGACAGGTCGAAATCGACCTCGACGTAGTGATCCTGGAAGGTGTGGTTCTGCTCCGGGTCGAGCACTTCGAGCAGCGCCGACGACGGGTCGCCGCGGAAATCCATGCCGAGCTTGTCCACCTCGTCGAGCAGGAACAGCGGGTTCTTGACACCGACCTTGCTCATGTTCTGCAGGATCTTGCCGGGCATCGAGCCGATGTAGGTGCGGCGATGGCCGCGGACCTCGGCCTCGTCGCGCACGCCGCCCAACGCCATGCGGATGAACTTGCGGTTGGTCGCCTTGGCGATCGACTGCCCGAGCGAAGTCTTGCCCACGCCCGGGGGGCCCACCAGGCAGAGGATGGGCGCCTTGACCTTGTCGACTCGCTGCTGCACCGCGAGGTATTCGAGGATGCGTTCCTTCACCCGTTCGAGGCCGTAGTGGTCTCTGTCGAGGATCTTCTCGGCCTCGGCCAGGTCCTTGCTGACGCGCGACTTCTTCTTCCAGGGCAGGCCGATCAGGGTGTCGATGTAGTTGCGCACCACGGTCGCCTCGGCGGACATCGGTGACATCAGGCGCAGCTTCTTGAATTCGGCGTCGGCCTTGGCCAAGGCCTCCTTGGGCATGCCGGCGGCCTTGATCTTCTTGTCCATCTCCTCGAGATCGGCGCCGTCCTCGCCTTCGCCGAGTTCCTTCTGGATGGCCTTGACCTGTTCGTTCAGGTAGTACTCGCGCTGGCTCTTCTCCATCTGGCGCTTCACGCGGCCGCGGATGCGCTTCTCGACCTGCAGGATGTCGAGTTCGGCTTCGAGCTGGTTGAGGAGCTTCTCGAGACGCTCGCCGGTGTTGAACATCTCGAGCACCTCCTGCTTCTGCTCGAGCTTGAGCGGCAGGTGGGCGGCGATCGTGTCGGCGAGCCGGCCCGCCTCCTCGATGCCCGCGAGCGAGGTCAGGATCTCCGGCGGGATCTTCTTGTTCAGCTTAACGTACTGGTCGAACTGGGCGATGATCGCCCTGCGCATCGCCTCGACCTCGTTGTTGCCCGGCTCCGGCACGGACACCGGCGTGACCTTGGCGACGAAGAGCTGGCGCAGGTCCTCGACCGAATCGATGCGGGCGCGCTGCACGCCTTCGACCAGCACCTTGATCGTACCGTCCGGCAGCTTGAGCATCTGCAGGATGTTGGCGATGCAGCCGATCGAATAGAGATCCTCGACGGAAGGCTCGTCCTTGGAAGCGGACTTCTGGGCGACGAGGAGGATGCTCTTGCCCGCCTCCATCGCGTTCTCCAGTGCCTTGATCGACTTCGGCCGCCCGACGAACAACGGGATGACCATGTGCGGAAACACCACTACGTCGCGCAGCGGCAGCAGCGGCAGTTCCATCTGTTCGTGGGAGAAGTCAGCGGGACCCGACATTTTCATTTTCCTTGTTAGAAAGGTCATACCCATATGTGGGCATGACCTGGAAATTCAAGCGGCGGGTGGCGGCCGGAGAGCACCCGACCGCGGCGGGCGTCAGTTCGAGCCGGAAACCTTCTGCTGTTCGGCGTATATCAGCAGGGGTTTGGCGCCATCCTCGATGGTGTTCTCGTCGACCACGGCCTTCGTCACGCCGTCCAGCGTGGGCAGGTCGTACATGATGTCGAGCAGCGCCGCCTCGAGGATGGAGCGCAGGCCGCGCGCACCCGTCTTGCGTTTGATCGCCTTGCGTGCCACCGCGTGCAGCGCCGCCGGCCGGATCTCGAGTTCCACGCCTTCCATCGAGAACAGCTTCTGGTACTGCTTGACCAGGGCGTTCTTGGGCTCGACCAGGATCTGGATCAGCGCGTCCTCGTCCAGTTCCTGCAGCGTCGCCACCACCGGCAGACGGCCGATCAGTTCGGGGATGAGCCCGAACTTGATGAGGTCTTCCGGCTCGACCTGGCGGAAGGTCTCGGTGAGGCTGCTGCCGTCGCGGCTCTTCACCTCGGCACCGAAACCGATGCCGACCTTTTCGGTACGGTTGCGGATGACCTTTTCCAGCCCGTCGAATGCGCCGCCGCAGATGAACAGCACGTTGGTGGTGTCGACCTGGATGAAATCCTGGTTGGGATGCTTGCGCCCGCCTTGCGGTGGAATCGAAGCCACCGTGCCTTCGATGAGCTTGAGCAGCGCCTGCTGCACGCCTTCGCCCGATACGTCGCGGGTGATCGAGGGGTTGTCGGCCTTGCGGGAGATCTTGTCGATCTCGTCGATGTACACGATGCCCTGCTGCGCCTTCTCGACATCGTAGTCGCACTTCTGCAGCAGTTTCTGGATGATGTTCTCGACGTCCTCGCCGACGTAGCCGGCTTCGGTCAGCGTCGTCGCGTCGGCCATCACGAAGGGCACGTTGAGCAGGCGGGCTAGCGTCTGGGCGAGCAGCGTCTTGCCCGAACCGGTGGGGCCGATCAGCAGGATGTTGCTCTTGGACAGTTCCACGTCGTCCTGCTTGCCGGACAGGTGGCGCAGGCGCTTGTAGTGGTTGTAGACCGCGACCGACAGGCTGCGCTTGGCGAGCGCCTGGCCGATGACGTACTGGTCGAGGATCTCGCAGATCTCGCGCGGCGTCGGCAGGTCGCCCTTGACGCCCTCGATCTCGGCGCCTGCGCCGATCTCGTCGCGGATGATGTCGTTGCACAGCTCGATGCATTCATCGCAGATGAACACGGACGGGCCGGCAATCAGCTTGCGGACCTCATGCTGGCTCTTGCCGCAAAACGAGCAGTAGAGCAGCTTCTCGGCGCTGCCTTTCTTGTCCGACATGGTCTGTTCTCCCGGATCAGGTGTCGGCGCGGCTCGTCAGCACCTTGTCGATCAGCCCGTACTCGACGGCCGCCGTGGCGGACATGAAATTGTCGCGGTCGGTGTCTTTCTCGATCTGCTCGATGGTCTGGCCGGTGTGCTTGGCCAGCATGCCGTTGAGCCGTTCACGCAGGTAAAGGATCTCGCGGGCGTGGATCTCGATGTCCGACGCCTGGCCCTGGAAGCCGCCCAGGGGCTGGTGGATCATCACCCGCGAGTTGGGCAGGCAGTAGCGCTTGCCCTTCTCCCCGGCGGCGAGCAGGAACGCGCCCATGCTCGCGGCCTGGCCGATGCACAGCGTGCTGACGTTCGGCTTGATGAACTGCATGGTGTCGTAGATCGCCATGCCCGCCGTCACCGAACCGCCCGGAGAGTTGATGTAGAAGTAGATGTCCTTGTCCGGATTCTCGGACTCGAGGAAGAGCAACTGGGCGACGATCAGATTGGCCGTCACGTCGTTGACGGGGCCGACGAGGAACACCACCCGCTCCTTCAGTAGGCGCGAATAGATGTCGTAGGCGCGCTCGCCGCGACCGCTCTGTTCGACCACCATCGGTACCAGGCCGAGGCCGACCGGGTTCCAGTCGCTGCTGTGCTGTGGTGTTCCTTGCATCATTCGTCAGACCCTTTGCGGCCTCAGGCCGCGCTACCCATCAGTTCGTCAAACGCGATCGTCTTGTCGGTCGTGTCGGCCTTCTCGCAGACCCAGGCCACCACGTTGTCTTCGATCACAACCGACTCCGCCTGCGCCAGGCGATCCGGCTGTGCGTAATACCAGCGTACCAGTTCGGCCGGGTCTTCGTAACTCTGCGCCATCTCCTCGACGAGCCCGCGAACCTGCTCCGGCTTGGCGTGCAGGTCGTTGGTCTTCACGATCTCGGCCATGATCAGCCCCAGCTTCACGCGGCGTTCCGCCTGGTCGGCAAACCACGCGGCCTCGACCGGGATGTCCTTCGTCTTCAGCCCGCGCATCTCGAGGTCGCGGCGCGCGTTGTCGGCGAGCTGGCCGGCTTCGGCCTCGACGAGCGCCTTCGGCACTTCGATCGGGGTGACCGCCAGCAGCGCTTCCATCACCTGTTCCTTCACCTTCGCCTGGATGCGGCGCTTCACTTCGCGCTGCAGGTTGGTCTTCACCTCCTCGCGCAGCTTGGCCACGTCGCCGTCGGCAACGCCCAGCGCCTTGGCGAAGTCGTCGCTCACCTCGGGCAGCACCGGCGCCTCGACCGCCTTCACGGTGATCTCGAACTGCACGGCCTGGCCCGCCAGGTTCTTGGCGTGGTAGTCCTCGGGGAAGGTCATGTCGAAGGTCTTGCTATCACCCGCCTTCAGGTCGACGACCGCGCTCTCGAAGTCCTTCAGCATCGAGCCGGCGCCGATCACGAACGGGAAATCCTGACCCGAGCCGCCTTCGAAGAGTTCACCGTCCTTGCGGCCGGCGAAGTCGATCACGACGCGATCACCCTCCCCCGCGGCGCGGTCGGCCGCAACGAAGGTGGTGCGCTGCTTGCGCAGCACTTCGATGGTCTTGTCGACTTCGGCATCGGTCACTTCCAGGGTCGGGCGCTCGACCTTCCGGCCGGCGAGGTCACCGGGGACCACGTCCGGATAGACCTCGAACACGGCGCTGAATTCCAGCACGTCGGTGCTCGAAGCTTCCTTCGGCTCGATGCGCGGATAGCCCGCCACGCGCAGGTTCTGCTCCCTCACCCGTTCGCCGAAGGCTTTCTCGACCGCCGCGCCGATCGCCTCGGAGCGCGCCTGCGGACCATGCGTCTGGGCGACGATCTTCAACGGCACCTTGCCCGGGCGGAAACCCGGCATCTTGACGGTGCGAGCCATGCGCTTGAGGCGCGCATCCACTTCCTTTTCGATGTCCGCCAGCGCCACGGACATGTCGATGCGGCGCTCCAGCGCGCTCTTGGCTTCCTGGTTGGTCTGCATTAAGTCGATCCTGACAAGTCAAAAAATCCGTCCCCGGAAGCGTAATCCAGGCTGGAAACCCGAGGCTTCCATCCGGCATCCACCGCGAACACGTTTGAAGAAACTTTGCATTCTAGCACAGGGCCTGCCCGATCCTTCCAGCGCGGAGCACCCCCGAAAACCTGCCTGGCGCTATGCAAAAAAGCACAAAATCGGACGGAACTCGCGAGCGCGCCGGGTCTCTCAGCGTCAGACTCGGATCGTGCAGGAATGCAGACCGGGCGGCGCCGCGCAGTAGTTCGCGACCGCAGCACAGAACTCTTCGAGCCGCTGAACGGCCCCCATGCAAGGAGACATTGCCATGACCATCTTCAACGCCTACCAGGCTCGCTACGAGGCGGCCCGAGAGGAGGAGATGTCCCTGCAGGACTACCTCGAACTCTGCCGCAGCGACCGCACCGCCTACGCCACCGCCGCCGAGCGCATGCTGATGGCGATCGGCGAACCGGAACTCGTCGACACCCGGCTCGACCCGCGGCTGTCGCGCATCTTCTCCAACAAGGTGCTCAAGATCTACCCCGCCTTCCGCGACTTCTACGGCATGGAAGAGGTCATCGAGCACATCGTGTCCTACTTCCGCCACGCCGCGCAGGGGCTGGAGGAAAAGAAGCAGATCCTCTACCTGCTCGGGCCGGTGGGCGGCGGCAAGTCCTCGCTCGCCGAGAAGCTCAAGAGCCTGATCGAGAAGGTGCCCTTCTACGCGATCAAGGGCTCGCCGGTGAGCGAGTCGCCGCTGGGGCTGTTCGACGTCGCCGAGGACGGGCGCATCCTGGAGGAGGATTACGGCATCCCGCGCCGCTACCTCAACACCATCATGAGCCCGTGGGCGGTCAAGCGCCTGAACGAGTTCGGCGGCGACATCACGAAGTTCCGCGTGGTCAAGCTCACGCCCTCGGTGCTCAGGCAGACCGCGGTGGCCAAGACCGAGCCCGGCGACGAGAACAACCAGGACATCTCGTCGCTGGTGGGCAAGATCGACATCCGCAAGCTCGAGCAGTATTCGCAGGACGACCCCGACGCCTACAGCTACTCGGGCGGGCTGTGCCTGGCCAACCGCGGGCTGCTCGAGTTCGTCGAGATGTTCAAGGCACCGATCAAGGTGCTGCACCCGCTGCTCACCGCCACGCAGGAGGGCAACTACAAGGGCACCGAGGGCTTCGGCGCGATCCCGTTCGACGGCATCGTGATGGCGCACTCGAACGAGTCCGAATGGGTGGCGTTCAAGAACAACAAGAACAACGAAGCCTTCCTCGACCGCATCTACACCGTCAAGGTGCCCTACTGCCTGCGCGTGTCGGACGAGATCCGCATCTACGAGAAGCTTCTCATCCACAGCTCGCTGTCGGAAGCGCCCTGCGCCCCGGACACGCTGAAGATGATGGGGCAGTTCTCGGTGCTCTCCCGGCTCAAGGAGCCGGAGAACTCCAGCATCTTCTCCAAGATGCGCGTCTATGACGGCGAGAACCTGAAGGACACCGACCCGAAGGCCAAGAGCTACCAGGAATACCGCGACTACGCCGGCGTCGATGAAGGCATGACCGGGCTTTCCACCCGCTTCGCCTTCAAGGTGCTGTCCAAGGTGTTCAACTTCGACCACCGCGAGGTCGCCGCCAACCCGGTGCACCTGATGTACGTGCTCGAGCAGCAGATCGAGCAGGAACAGTTCCCGCCCGACACCGAAGCGCGCTACATGGCCTATATCAAGGAGTATCTGGCGCCGCGCTACGCGGAGTTCATCGGCAAGGAGATCCAGACCGCCTACCTCGAGAGCTACTCCGAATACGGCCAGAACATCTTCGACCGCTACGTCACCTACGCCGACTTCTGGATCCAGGACCAGGAATTCCGCGACCCCAACACCGGCGAGATCCTCGACCGCGCCGCGCTCAACGAGGAGCTGGAGAAGATCGAGAAGCCGGCGGGCATCAGCAACCCCAAGGACTTCCGCAACGAGGTGGTGAACTTCGTGCTGCGCGCGCGCGCCAAGCACGACGGCCGCAACCCGAGCTGGACCTCCTACGAAAAGCTGCGCGCGGTGATCGAGAAGAAGATGTTCTCCAACACCGAGGACCTCCTGCCGGTCATCAGCTTCAACGCCAAGGCCAGCGCCGACGAGCAGAAGAAGCACCAGGACTTCGTCAACCGCATGATCGAGAAGGGCTACACCGAGAAGCAGGTGCGCCTGCTGTGCGAGTGGTACCTGCGCGTGCGCAAGTCGTCGTAAGCGTCCCGGCCGATCCGCGGCGACGGCACGCCGCGTCGCGGGCCGGCCCAGGGCCGCAGCAGGAGGGGGTATGGTCCGCATCATCGACCGGCGTTTCGACAGCAAGCACAAGAGCACCGTCAACCGCCAGCGCTTCATGCGCCGCTTCAAGCAGCAGATCCGCAAGGCGGTGTCGGAGGCGATCCATGGCCGTTCGATCCGCGACCTCGACAATGGCGAAGAGGTGTCGATCCCTGCGCGCGACCTGTCCGAGCCCATCCTGCATCAGGGCCGCGGCGGCATCTGGGAGCAGGTCTTCAGCGGCAACGACCAGTTCTCCGCCGGCGATCTGATCAACCGCCCGCTGGGTGGAGGCGGCAGCGGAGGCGGCGGCAAGGGCAAGGCCGGCAACGAAGGCGAGCACGAAGACGCCTTCGTGTTCCAGCTCTCGCGCGAGGAGTTCCTCGAACTCTTTTTCGAAGACCTGGAGCTGCCGCACCTGATCCGCACCCAACTGGCGCGCGTCACCGACTACAAGACGCAACGCGCCGGCTTCACCTCGGACGGGGTGCCGGCCAACATCAACATCGTGCGCTCGATGCGCGGCGCGCTCGGCCGCCGCCTGGCGCTGGGTTCGCCGTACAACGCGCGGCTGCGCGAGCTGCAGCGCGAACTCGACGACGCGATCGCGATGTTCGGCGAAGACAGCGACGAGGTGCGCGAACTGCGCGACGAAATCGGCAAGGTGCGCGCGAAGATCGACAACATCCCCTTCATCGACAGCTTCGACCTGCGCTACAACAACCGCATCAAGGTGCCGCAGCCGACCACCCAGGCGGTGATGTTCTGCGTGATGGACGTCTCCGGCTCGATGGACGAAGAGCGCAAGTCCACCGCCAAGCGCTTCTTCATGCTGCTGCACCTCTTTCTGACGCGCACCTACGAGCACATCGACGTCGTCTTCATCCGCCATCACACGGTGGCGAAGGAGACTGACGAGGACGAGTTCTTCCACTCGCGCGAATCGGGCGGTACGGTGGTTTCCAGCGCGCTGGTGCTGATGCGCGACATCATCCGCGAGCGCTACGCCAACGGCCAGTGGAACATCTACGGCGCCCAGGCTTCCGACGGCGACAACTGGGACAACGATTCGCCGATCTGCCGCAAGCTGCTCGACAGCGACATCCTGCCCTGGTGCCAGTACTTCGCCTACATCGAGATCACGTCGGGCGAGCCGCAGAACCTGTGGCGCGAATACGAGAAGCTGTGCGGTACGCATGACAATTTCGCCATGCAGCACATCGAGTCGCCGGCCGACATCTACCCGGTGTTCAGGGAACTCTTCAAGAAGACGATCGCATGAGACGCGTCACTTCCGCCCGCAGACCGAAGCCGCTGCCAAGCGGCTCGGAGTGGTCGTTCGAGAGCATCGACCGCTATCACACCGAGATCGCCCGCGTAGCCAGGGACTACGGCCTGGACACCTACCCGGTGCAGATCGAGGTCATCACTGCCGAGCAGATGATGGACGCCTACGCCTCGGTCGGCATGCCGGTCAACTACCACCACTGGTCCTTCGGCAAGCACTTCCTTGCCACCGAGAAAGGCTACAGGCGCGGGCAGATGGGGCTGGCCTACGAGATCGTCATCAATTCCAATCCCTGCATCGCCTACCTGATGGAGGAGAACACGCTGGCCATGCAGGGGCTGGTGATCGCCCATGCCGCCTACGGCCACAACAGCTTCTTCAAGGGCAACTACCTGTTCCGCACCTGGACCAACGCCGACGCCATCATCGACTACCTCGTGTTCGCGCGGAACTACATCAGCCAGTGCGAGGAGCGCTATGGCGAGGAAGAAGTCGAGATGCTGCTCGACTCCTGCCACGCCCTGATGAACCTGGGCGTCGACCGCTACAAGCGGCCGCCGAAGCTGTCGCTCACGAAAGAGAAACTTCGCCAGCAGGAACGCGAGGAATACCTGCAGACGCAGGTCAACGACCTGTGGCGGACCCTCCCCACCCATGAGGCGCGTCCCGAGGCCCGCCCGGAACGCCAGCGCTTTCCGGCCGAGCCGGAGGAAAACCTGCTCTACTTCATCGAGAAGAACGCCCCGCTGCTCGAGCCCTGGCAGCGCGAGGTCGTGCGCATCGTGCGCAAGATCGCGCAGTACTTCTTCCCCCAGCGCCAGACCCAGGTCATGAACGAAGGCTGGGCCACCTTCTGGCATTACACCTTGCTCAACACCCTGTACGACGAAGGACTGCTGGCCGACAGCTTCATGCTCGAGTTCCTGCAGTCGCACACCAACGTCGTCGCCCAGCCCCCCTACAACAGCCGCTGGTACAGCGGCATCAACCCCTACGCGCTGGGCTTTGCCATGTGGCGCGACATCCGCCGCATCTGCGAGGACCCCGACGACGAGGACCGCCGCTGGTTCCCCGAGATCGCCGGCTCCGACTGGCGCGAGACCTTCGATTTCGCCATGCGCAACTTCAAGGACGAGAGCTTCATCGCCCAGTACCTGTCGCCCAGGGTCATGCGCGATTTCCGCTTCTTCGCCGTGCTCGACGACGACCGCGAAGACAAGCTCAAGGTGTCGGCCATCCACGACGACCCGGGCTTCCAGCGCGTGCGCCAGATCCTCTCCGAGCAGTACAACCTGGGCAACCGCGAGCCCAACATCCAGGTCTGGAACGTCGACCTGCGCGGCGACCGCTCGCTCACCCTGCGCCACCAGCAGCACCAGCGCCGCCCCCTGGGCGACACCACCGAAGAGGTCATGAAGCACATCGCCCGGCTGTGGGGATTCACCGTGCGCCTCGAGACCGTCGACGAGACCGGCCGCCGCGAACTGGTGCATGAGACACGGGTCGAAAAGCGGCGCAACTCGCTGGAAAACTGAGGGCGGATGACGGCCGGCCGCCGATCCGGCCGTAAAATCGGGTCTTCGTCGCCGGAGACCGCCCATGTTTTCGCCCGCCCAGCCCATCTACCCCGTTGCCGGCATCCGGGAGATCGAGCACCAACTCATCCCCTCCGCCAAGCCGCCGCTCATGGAACGTGCGGGACGCGCGGCGGCCGAGGATGCGGTGCGGCTGATCATGGACCGTCCGGGGCCCATCCTGTTTGCCTGCGGCCCCGGCAACAACGGCGGCGACGGCTTCGTCATGGCACGTCAGTTGCATCAGGCCGGGCGCGAGGTCATCGTCGCATTCGCCGACGATCCCGCCGCCCTGCCCAGCGATGCGGGCAAGGCCCACGCCGACTTTCTGCACGCCGGCGGCACGATCGCCTCCGACCTGCCGTCGGCCCCCTCGCAAGGATGGGCGCTGGTCGTCGACGCCCTCTTCGGCATCGGCCTGAAAAGGAAGATCGACGGGCGCTTCGCCGACTGGATCGCCACGCTGAATGCGCAGCCCGCCCCGCGCATGGCGCTGGACGTGCCCAGCGGACTGGATGCGGACACCGGCCGCCCGCTGGGGCCCTGTTTCCGGGCCACCCATACCACGACCTTCATCGCGCTCAAGCCGGGCCTCCTGACCAACGACGGCCCGGACTACTGCGGCGAGATATCGGTGCAGCGGCTCGACATCGACTGCCCCGCCTGCCTTGTGCCGATGGGCCACGCGATCACGCCGGCGCTGTTCGAAACCTGCCTCGTCCCGCGCCCCCGCAATACCCACAAGGGCCGCCACGGCGACGTGGGCATCCTCGGCGGGGATGCCGGCATGGCCGGCGCGGCGCTGCTCGCCGGCCGCGCGGCGCTCTGGCTCGGAGCCGGCCGCGTCTATGTCGGCCTGCTGGACCCGAAGGCACCGGCGGTCGACCATGCCTACCCCGAACTGATGCTGCGCAACGCACCGGCGCTGCCGCGCCAGCTCACCGTGCTCGCGCTGGGGCCCGGCCTGGGCCAGCGTGCCGAAGCGCAGGCCGAGCTGGTGAGCGCGATCGCCGGCGACCACGCGCTGGTGCTCGATGCCGACGCACTGAATCTGCTTGCCGCCGATCCAGCCCTGCACGGCGCGGTGGCGGCACGCCGATCGCCGACCGTTCTGACGCCGCACCCGGCGGAGGCGGCTCGCCTGCTGGGCTGCAGCAGTCCGGAAGTGCAGGGGGACCGCCTGAGCGCCGCGCTGGCGCTCGCTTCCCGCTTCCGCGCCTGCACCGTGCTCAAGGGCTGCGGGAGCCTGATCGCGACGCCGGACGGCCACTGGTACATCAACGGCACCGGCCACCCCGGCATGGCGAGTGCCGGCATGGGCGACGTGCTGACCGGCCTCGTCGCCAGCCTGCTCGCCCAGGGCTGGGCCGCCGAACCGGCGCTGATCGCCGCCGTCCACCTCCATGGCGCGGCCGCGGACATGCTGGCGCGCGAAGGCGTCGGCCCGATCGGCCTCACCGCCGGCGAGTTGATCGGCGCGGCGCGGCGCCTGTTCAACGGCTGGCTGGCCCAGGCGCGGCACACCCCCTAGCGGGGATGGCCGCCGGCACGTCGGCCGTGCCGGGACCGCGGTGCTAGAATCGCGCCCACTTCAACCACAGCGACTCCCGCCATGATCTCCGATCAGCTTCGCGTCGAAATCCAGCGCAACGTGGCCACCTCCCTGGCGGAAGACGTCGGCACCGGGGATCTGACGGCCTTGCTGATCCCTGCCGGCACCGATGCCCGCGGCCGGGTGATCACCCGCGAGGAGGCGGTGATCTGCGGCACCGCCTGGTTCGACGCCACCTTCGCCGCGCTCAGCCCGAGCGCAATGGTGGTGTGGCATGTGCAGGACGGCGACCTCGCCAAGCCCAACCAGGTGCTGTGCGACATCGTCGCCGGGGCGCGCACGCTGCTCACCGCCGAACGCACCGCGTTGAATTTCCTGCAGTTGCTGTCGGGCACGGCGACCGTCACCCGCCGCTTCGTCGACGCCGTCGCGGGCACGCGCGCGAAGATCGTCGACACCCGCAAGACGCTGCCCGGCCTGCGCCTGGCGCAGAAGTACGCGGTCACCGTGGGGGGCGGCACCAATCACCGGGTCGGGCTGTACGACGGCATCCTGATCAAGGAAAACCACATCATCGCCGCCGGCGGCATTCGCCAGGTCGTCAACGAGGCGCGCACCTTCGCGCCATCCGGCGTCTTCATCGAGGTCGAGGTCGAAAGCCTCGACCAGCTTCGGGAAGCGCTCGATGCCGGCGTCAGGATGATCCTGCTCGACAACATGGATCCGGACCAGATGCGCGAAGCCGTGCGCATCGCCGACGGCCGCGCCGAGCTCGAAGCCTCGGGCGGCGTCAGCCTGGAAAAGGTCCGTTCGATCGCCGAGACGGGGGTGGACCGCATCTCGATCGGCAGCCTCACCAAGGACGTGAAGGCGCTCGACCTGTCCCTGCGCCACGTCGAGGACTGAGCGCCGCACGCGCGGCAGCTTCTCTCAGTCGCGCTCGAGGCGCAGGATGCCCAGAGCCTTCAGCACGTACTTCTCATACACCGGCTCGGTCGAGCCGGCCTTCATCTTGTGCAGGAAGTATTTCTCGAAGGCGATCTTCGCCACGTGAACCCACTTGCCCTTCCTGAACCAGTTAACGTTGCGCGGCGGAATCTGCGGCAGGGCCACGAAGGCGGCGCCGGTGTCGCCCATGTCGGCCAGGCAGATCGCGTTCCACGTCGCCTTGGCGCTGGCCTGGCGGCCTTCGATGTCCGCCGTGATGTTCTCGACGATGGCGCTGACCATGGTCTCGATCATGTAGCCGGTCTTGGGCGCGCCGGTCGCCACCGGCGTGGTTTCCACCGGCGGAATCGCCACGCAGACGCCGGCCGAATAGATGTTGCGGTACTTCTTGCTGCGCTGGTGCTCGTCGATAAGCACGAAACCGCGCGGATTGCACAGCCCGTCCACCGCCGCCACCGCATCCACGCCCCTGAAGGCGGGCAGCATCATCGCGAAGCGGAACGGCACTTCATGCTCGCGCACGGCATTGCCCAGCGCATCGAGTTCGGTCGTGACCAGCTTGCCGGCTTCGACGCGCGAGGTGCGCGCATTGGTGATCCACTTGACGTCGCGATTCCTCAGTTCGCTCTCGAGCATGGACTTGGAATCACCGACGCCGCCAAGCCCGAGGTGGCCGATGTACGGCTCGCTCGTCACGAAGGTGATCGGCACCTTGTGGCGGAGCCTGCGCTTGCGCAGGTCGGCGTCGAGGATGAAGGCGAACTCGTAGGCGGGCCCGAAGCAGCTCGCGCCGGGCATGGCGCCGACCACGACCGGACCGGGGTCGGCCAGGAACGCCTCGTACGCCGCACGCGCCTTCTCGGCATGATCGACCGTGCAGATCGACTGGGTGTAGCCGCCCTCGGGCCCCGCCCCGGGTACCTCGTCGAACGCGAGCCGGGGGCCGGTCGTCAGCACCAGGTAGTCGTAATCGAGCCCGCGCCCATCGGCGAGCTGCAGGCGATTCTGCTCGGGCTCCAGCGTGGTGGCGCGCTGGGCGATGAAGTCGATGCCCTTCTTCTCGAGATGGGGCCGCACCGGGACGATGATGTCCTCCCGCTTGCGCCAGCCCACCGCCACCCAGGGGTTGGACGGCACGAACTGGAAGTAGTCGGTCGGATTGACCACCGTGATGCGATGGGCGGCGCCCAGCCTCGCGCGCAGTTCGTACGCCGCAGGCATGCCGCCGATGCCCGCGCCGACCACAACGATGTGTGCCATCTCCATCTCCTCCGTGATTGTCGTTTTACTGTGTCGGGAAAGCGTTCGCCCGGCCCGCCATCCAGGCGGGGGACGAAAATCACTTTATAACCGTTTTCTTATATTTTCAACAAAACCACGGCCGGCCCCCGTTGCGAGAGGCGGGCCCTGCCCGGGCGCGCCGTTCGCGCCCTATTCGATCTCGATCGTGATGGACGGATTCTTTCCGCCGCGCCGCCGCCGCTCGGCGCGGATCAGGTCTGCGATGTCGGTGTTGGCGTTCTGCAGCGCCCAATTGTCCGCGGTGAGCCCGGCATCGTTGACCATGTCCAGATCGACGTCGGGCCGCTTCAGCAGGCGCCGCACCACGTCGATGTGGCCATTGCGCGCCGCCAGCATCAGCGCGGTCGACTTGTTGGGTGCCGCCGCATTGGCCTCGGCGCCGGCGGCCAGCAGCTTGTCCAGCAGGACCAGGCGTCCCTCGAACGCCGCATAGTGCAGCGGCGTCCAGCCGTCCTGGTTGATCGGGGCGCCGGCCTTCATGAGGACGTCGGCAACCTGCTCATGCCCTGCGAGCACCGCGAGCATCAGCGCCGAATCCCCGGCCAGGTTGCGCGTGCCGACGCTGGCGCGGTATTTCAGCAAGGCTTCGACGGTGGCGAGCTGGCCTTCCCGGGCGGCGAGGATCAGCAGCGTGTTCCCCTGGGCGTCCACCGTGTCCGGGTCTATGCCCTTGCCGAGCAGACCGACCAGTTGCGACGTATCGCCCAGCCGTGCGGAACTGAGCGCATCCTCGTAGCTGCCCGCGCCGGCCGGCCCCGCGCCGAGCAGGACGAAGGCCGACGCGGCGGCGAGCAGGGAACGGAGGGCAAGGCGGAAAGAACGGTCAGGGCTGGGCATGGCGGAAGAGTCGGAAGAAGTTGTCGGTCGTGGCGCGCTCGATGCGCTCCAGCGGTTCATCGCGCAGCCGGGCGATCTCCTCGGCGACATGCACGACCCAGCCGGGCTGGTTGGTCTTGCCGCGGTGCGGCACCGGGGCGAGATAGGGCGAGTCGGTCTCGATCAGCAGGCGGTCGAGCGGCACCCGCCTGGCCACCTCTTTCAGATCTTTCGCGTTGCGGAAGGTGACGATGCCCGAAAACGAGATGTAGAACCCCAGTTCCAGCGCCGCCTCGGCAACCTCCCAGCTCTCGGTGAAGCAGTGCATCACGCCGCCCGCCTCCGCCGCGCCTTCCTCGCGCATCAGCCGCAGCGTATCGGCGGCGGCACTGCGGGTATGGACGACCAGCGGCTTGCCGCAGGCGCGCGCCGCGCGGATGTGCGTGCGAAAGCGCGCGCGCTGCCATTCGGGCTCGTCCTTGTTCCAGTAGTAGTCCAGCCCGGTCTCGCCGATGCCCACCACCCGCGGATGATCCGCCAGCCGGACGAGTTCGGCCACGTCGGGATCGCGGCAGTCGGCGTTGTCCGGATGCACGCCGACCGTCGCCCACAGGTTGGAATGGCGCTCGGCCAGGTCGAGCACGCGGGGAAAATCCTCCAGCCTGACGCTGATGCACAGGGCCTGGCCGACGCCGTTGGCCGCCATCGTGGCGAGGACTTCGTCTTCCCGCGCGGCGAGATCGGGAAAATCGAGATGACAGTGCGAATCGATGAACATCGGTGGTTTTCAGAGGGTATGGGTGGGCCGGTTCGTGCCCAGGTGGCCGGCGAGGACCTGTTCGATCCGGCCGCGCAGCACCTTGCCTGAGTCGTCCGACGAGAAATGCACGCCGATCCCCTGCGTCTTGCCGCCCTGCGTGCCCACCGGCGTGATCCAGACCACCGTGCCCGCGATCGGATGCTTGGTCGGATCGTCCATCAACTGCAGCAGCATGAACACCTCGTCGCCCAGGTTGTAGGTCTTCGGGGTGGGCACGAAGATGCCGCCGTTGGCCAGGAACGGCATGTAGGCCGCATAGAGCGCGGATTTCGAGTTGATGTTCAGGGACAGCACCGTGGGCCGCGCCACGTGGGCCCTGGGTTTGTCGCTCACTGGATTCCCCTCCTGTCGCTGCGCGAAGAATGGCCGGCCCCGTACGGCCGGCCCGTTCCACTGGCACGGAGCGGTGCGCCGCGAACCCCCTGCTCCACCCGGCCCGTGGAAGAAAAAAAGCTCCTCTCGGACGCCCGGGCCGGGGTGCTCATTCGCGTGCTCCGGCTGTCGCCCTGGCGTAGCGCAGCAGCATGTCCTCCAGGAAGAGGCGAAGATTCAGCGGATGCTGGGCCACGCGGCCGATCTGGGCGAACTCATTGTAGCAGTTGCTCACCGCGGCCACGCCGACGCGGCCGGCCAGTGCCGACAGCAGGCCCTCCTGGGCCGGAAAGAAGCGGACCCTGCCGCCCAGGCGCAGCGCCGCGAGGTCGCAGACCCAGCGCCGCATCCAGTCCACGAGCTGCGGCAGGCCGAAGCCCGCCGCGGCCGATTCCTTCGCCTTCAGCCACGCCTCCCACTGCCCGGCCAGCCGCAGCGCATTGGCGGTCTGCAACTGGCCGACGTCGCGGACGAAACGCTCGAGCAGCGCGGCGCCTCCCGCCGCAGCCAGGCGCTCGGCCGCCAGCGGCATGCCGCCGCACACCGCGAGCAGCGAAGCGCTTTCGTCGCCGGCATGGACGCGCCAGTGCGCCAGCGCCGCCGCCTCCGGCCGGGCGAACATCCACTGCTGGCAGCGGCTGCGTATGGTCGGCAGCAAGTGGCGCGGCGCCGAAGACACGAGCAGGAAGACGCAGCCCGCGGGCGGCTCTTCGAGCAGCTTCAGCAGCGCGTTGGCGGTGAAGACGTTCATCGCCTCCGCCGGGTCGATCACCACCACCCGCCGCGCACTGTGGTGCCCGGTGACGCTGAGCGCCGACTGCAGGTCGCGGATCTGCTCGATGACGATCTGGCTCGACTTGGCCTTGGTGGCCGGCTCGCGCGCGCCCTCGCCCTCCGCGCTCTCGCCGTCGTCCGCATCGGCCGCGGGGATCACCAGATGCAGGTCGGGGTGGTTGCCTGACATGCGCCACTGGCAGGCGTCGCAATGCCCGCAGGCCCGTCCGCCGGCGGCCGGTGCATCGCACAGCAGCCGTGCGGCCAGTTCCTCGGCCAGTGCGCGCTTGCCCAGCCCGGCCGGCCCGACGAAAAGCAGCGCATGCGGCAGCCGCTCGCCGAGATCGACGAGGCGCATCCAGGTCTGCTGCAGCCAGGGCGCGATCATGCGAAGAAGCGCTCCGCGAGCAGATGTTCGATCTCGGCGCGGATGAGTTCGGGCGCGCGGTCGGCGTCGATCACACGGATGCGCTGCGGCGCGCCGCGCGCACGCTCGAGGTAGGCATGCCGCACGCGCTCGAAGAAATCGCGCTGCTCGCGTTCGAAGCGGTCGGGGTCCGCGCCGCTGGCGGCCATGCGCGCTGCCGCGACGCCGGGCGGCAGATCGAACACCAGCGTGAGGTCGGGCTGGAAGCCGGGATGCACCCAGGCTTCCAGGGCGGCGAACTTGTCGCGCGAAAGGCCCCGCCCGCCGACCTGGTAGGCATAGGTGGCATCGGAAAAACGGTCGCAGACCACCCAGCGTCCGGCCTCTAGTGCAGGCAGGATGCGGCCGGCCAGATGCTCGCGCCGCGCGGCGAACATCAGCATCGCCTCGGTCTCGATGTGCATGGGCTCGTGCAGCAGCAACTCGCGCAGACGTTCGCCCAGCGGCGTGCCGCCCGGCTCGCGCGACGGGGCGACCTCGATGCCGCGCGCGCGCAAAGTGGCGACGGCGGCAGCGATCTGGCTGCTCTTGCCGGCGCCGTCGATGCCCTCGAAAGTGATGAAGCGGCCGCGCGCCGCAGGGCCCGTGTGGGTCAATTCGTTCTCCCGTTGCGTATGTAGCGCTCCACCGCGCGGTTGTGGTCGGCGAGGCTGCGCGAGAATTCGCTGCTGCCGTCGCCGCGCGCGACGAAATACAGGAAGTCGCTCGACTGCGGCCTGACCGCCGCGCGCAGGGCGTCCGGCCCCGGCATTGCGATCGGCGTCCGCGGCAGGCCGGAGCGGGTGTAGGTGTTCCAGGGATGATCGGTGTCGAGATCCTTGCGCCGCAGCTTGCCGTCGAACTCCGGACCGAGGCCGTAGATCACCGTGGGATCGGTCTGCAGCGGCATGCCGATGCGCAGCCGGTTCGCGAACACCGACGCGACCAGCCCCCTGTCCTCGGGCCGGCCGGTCTCCTTTTCGACGATGGAGGCGAGGATCAGGGCCTCGTACGGATTCATCAGCGGCAGCGCCGGGTCGCGTTCCGCCCAGGCCAGCTCCAGCCGCTGCTGCATCGCCTCGTAGGCGCGCTTGAGCACGGCGAGCGCGCCGGAGCGCTTGTCGAAGAGATAGGTATCGGGAAAGAAGAGCCCTTCCGGATGGGGCTCCCTCGCACCGATGCGACCCAGTATCTCGGCGTCGGACAGGCCGGCGGTGTCGGGCACGAGTTCGGGCGCCGTCTCCAGCGCCTGCCGTACCTGGCGGAAGGTCCAGCCTTCGACCAGCAGCACCGAAGCCTGGGAGACGTCGCCGTCGGAGAGCTTCAGGATCAGTTGCCAGGGCGTCACTCCGGCATGCACCTCGTAGCTGCCCGCCTTGATCCGGTTGGCGCGGCCGGTGAGCTGCGCCAGCCAGGTCAGCATGCGCGGATTCACGCCCACGCCCGCGCCGGCGATGTGATTGGCCGCCTGCCTCATGCCCAGGCCGCGCTGCACGGTGAAGTCGACGACCGGCGCACGCAGTTCCACGGGCTGATGGGCGTACCAGAGCGCCGCGCTGGCCAGTGCGACGAAAAGTGCGGCCAGCAGGAACAGGTAGGACGTGGCGCGGCGGAAAAGGCGTTTCATGCGGAATCGTCTGCAGGACCGGAGCGCAGTCCGCCGCGGCAGCGGCCGAAGCGCGTCGCGGCGAAGACTGTCGCCTTGCGGCGGGGGCCTATAATACTGCATCGCGCAAGCAGGTCGGCGACATCGCCGGAACCGGCTCCACGCCGAGTGAAACAGCGCCGATACCGACCGGTCTCGGCCTACCCCAGCCAGAGAATGCCAACGACCACCATGACCGCCTGGACCGACCACCTCGCCCGGCAGGGCGCCCGACCGAACGGCGCCGCCGTCGCCTTTGCCGACGCCGAAACCGAAGCCCGCGCCGCAGCGGAAGGCACGATCGCCGTGCCGCTGCTGCACCTGGGCGTGATCCGCTCCACCGGACCGGATTCCGCCACCTTCCTGCACAACCTGGTCTCGAACGACGTGCTCAGGCTCGCCGCCGACGACGCGGCGTGGAACAGCTTCAACTCGCCCAAGGGCCGCATGATCGCCAGCTTTCTGATGTGGAGCGAGGCAGAGGGCCACGCGCTGGCGCTGTCGGCCGACATCCTCCCCGCCGTCCTGAAGAAGCTGTCGATGTACGTGCTGCGCAGCAAGGTGAAGCTGGCCGACGCCAGCGCCGACACGCTGCTGATCGGCGTCTCCGGCGCCGGCGCCATCACCGCCCTCCGCGCCGCGGGGCTGCCCGTGCCGGATGCCGCCATGAAGCAGGCGAGCGATGCCGAAGGCAGCCGCTGCATGCGCATCGGCGATGCGATGTTCGTCGTCGCCGCGCCGGCCGGGTCGGCGCCGCGCCTGTTCGACGCGCTCGCCGCCGGCGGCGCGGCGAAGGCGGGCACCGCCGCCTGGCAGCTCGCGATGATCCGCGCCGGCATCCCGCTCGTCACCGCAGCGACGCAGGAGGAATTCGTCGCGCAGATGCTCAACTACGAACTCATCGGCGGCGTGAGCTTCCAGAAAGGCTGCTACCCGGGGCAGGAAATCGTCGCCCGCACGCAGTACCTCGGCAAGCTGAAGAAGCGCATGTACCGGCTCGCCATCCCCGGCGATGCGGCGCCGGCCCCGAACGCCGATCTCTTCGCGCCGGATTTCGGCGCGCAGTCCGCCGGCAAGCTGGTCAACGTCGCGCCGGCACCGGGCGGCGGCTTCGAAGCGCTCGCCGTCCTGCAGACCAGCAGCGCCGAAGCCGGCGAGGTTCATCTCGGCAGCCCGGACGGCGCCCGGCTCACCCTGCTCGGCATGCCCTATCCGCTGGCCTGAGATCACCGGACCGTGCGGCGGGCTTCGCCCGCACCGCGCGGTACCGCAGCGCAACCCGCTCAATCCTGCGCCGGAGGGCCTCGGGCTTGACCAGCTACTACATCTACTACCGGCTGCGTCCGGATGCCGGATTCGCCGACGCACTCCGCGTGCTGCAGGCGATGCAGGCCACCCTCGCCCGCCGTACCGGCATCGTCGGGCGCATCATGCGCCGCGCCGACGATCCGGTCACCTGGATGGAAATCTACGAAGGCGTGAGCGACAAGGACGGCTTCGACGCGGCCCTGCAGGACGAAGCCGATGCCCACCGCGCGGCCGACCTGCTGGAGCCCGGCACCACGCGCCACCTGGAGCGTTTCGTCCCGTGTGCCTGATCGCCTTCGCCTGGCGCGTCCATCCCGAATTCCCGCTCGTCGTGGTCGCCAACCGCGACGAATACCTCGACCGCCCGGCCGTTCCCGCCCACTGGTGGCCGGACGCCACCGACCTGCTCGCCGGCCGCGACCTGGAGGCCGGCGGCACGTGGATGGGGTTGTCTCGCAACGGCCGCTTCGCCGCGCTGACCAACTACCGCGATCCCAGCCGGCGCCACAGTGCCGCGCCCTCGCGCGGCAGGCTGGTGCGGCAGGCGCTCGAGACCGGCGAGGACACGCTTGCCGCGCTGCACGCCATCGCCGCCGACAGCGTGCGCTACGCCGGCTTCAACCTGCTGGTGAGCGACGGCCTCACGCTGGGCGTCCACGAAAGCACGACCGGCGCGGTGTCGCTGCTCGAACCCGGAATCCACGGCCTGTCGAACCACCTGCTCGACACGCCGTGGCCCAAGCTCGCCCATGCGCGCCGGCACCTGACTGCGCTGCTGCAGCGGCTTCCCGCCGACGACGACGTGCTCGCCCTGCTGCGGGACGAGACCGCCGCTGCCGACGAGGATCTGCCCAGGACCGGCGTCAGCCTCGAATGGGAACGCCTGCTGTCGCCGGTCTTCATCCGCGCGCCCGGCTACGGCACGCGCTGCTCGAGCCTGATCCTGGTCGGCCGCGATGGCCGGACGCGTTTTCGCGAATGGACCTGGGAGGACGATGGCGGCCTGCGCAGCGAAGTGCTGCACGGCTTCACCATCACGCGCTGAGCCGGCGCCGCATCGCACGGTGCTCGATGCCCGCCTCCATGAAGACCTCGCCTTCGGCGGCGAACCCGTGGCGCTCGTAGAAGGCCAGCGCATGCACCTGGGCGTTGAGCACCACCTCGCCCATGCCGAGCGCCGCCGCCTCGGCCACCAGGGCCTCGAGCACGTCGCCGCCCACACCGCGTTTGCGCCACGCCGCATCCACCGCCATGCGCCCGATGTGGCCATCGGGCAGCAGGCGGCCGGTGGCGATCGCCTCGCCGGCGGCGGTACGCGCCACGGCATGCCGGCAGACAGCGTCGAACTCGTCCATCTCCAGTTCGGGCGGCACGCCCTGCTCGGCCACGAACACCCGCTCGCGCAGCGGCATCGCCAGCGGCGCCGCCTCGCGCCAGTCCATCAGCTCGATGCGATAGCTTTCCTGCCGCTCGTTCATTCCACGATCTCCACCGGCGTGCCCGCGGCCGCCAGTTCGTAAAGCTCGATCACGTCCCGGTTGCGCATGCGGATGCAGCCGTGCGACAGCGGCACGCCCATCGGCTGGTCGTCGCCCGTGCCGTGGATGTAGACGTAGCGGCGCATCGTGTCGACCCTGCCGAGCCGGTTGCGCCCCGGCTCCTCGCCGCACAGCCACAGGATGCGGCTCAAGATCCAGTCGCGGCCGGGGTGTTCGGCGGCAAAGGCCGGCGTCCACAACTGCCCCGTCGGCCGGCGCCCGCGGAACACCGTCCCGGCGGGCGCCCCGCCGCCTATCCGTGCCCGGATGCGATGCCGGCCGCGCGGCGTACAGCCGCTGCCTTCCATCTCTCCCGCGCCATTGAGTGCGGTCGACACGGCGTAGCGGCGGATGCACGCCCCGTCCGCGCCGAAAAGCTCCAGGGTCTGGCGGCCGATGTCGATGCGGATGCGCATGGCGGTTGGCGCCCTCACGCGGTCAACGTCCCGCGGCGGCGGCTGGCGAAGAAGTTCGACAGCAGGTTGCCGCACTCCTCGCCCAGCACGCCGCCGGTGACCGTCGCATGATGGTTCAGCCTCTCCTCGCCGAAGAGGTCGATCACGCTGCCGGCCACGCCGGTCTTCGGGTCGCGGGCGCCGAACACGACCCTCGACACGCGCGCGTGCATGATCGCGCCCGCGCACATCGCGCACGGTTCGAGGGTCACGTAAAGCTCGCAACCGGGCAGGCGATAGTTGCCGATGCGCGCCGCCGCATCGCGCAGGGCCATGATCTCGGCGTGCGCCGTCGGGTCGTGCCGGCTGATCGGCTGGTTGAAGCCGCGGCCGACGATCTCGCCGTCCAGCACCACCACCGCCCCCACCGGCACCTCTTCGCAGGCGCCGGCCTCGCGCGCCTGGGCGATGGCGGCACGCATGTAGTCCTCTTCGTTCATTCTGCTTCCAGTCGGGCGAATCCGATGCCGCGGCGGCCAGCGGCTCGACGCCGCCCGCCTCACCTCACGGCCGGTGGGAACCTTAGCATTGTCGCCCGGCATCGCCAAAATCCGCCCCCGAGGCGGACCGCCCGGCCACGCCGGCACCGGTGCCGTGGTCGCAGCCGTCGTGCAGCGACGCACGACGGCGCGCGATCTTCTTTGCTCACGCCGAAATCCGGGGGGTTAAACTTCGTAACGACTCTTCAACGGACGGTTTGGCCATGGACGACTTCGCACTGCAACTGGCTGCCTTCAACGCCCAGATCGAGCAGGAACTGCAGGACGGACGGCTCAGCTTTCCGACCGTGCTCGAACTCTCGATGCGCATCAAGCAGCTCGCCGACGATCCGAACTCCTCGCTCAAGGACATCGCCAACGCGGTCCGCGCGGAACCCGTGCTCAGCGCCAAGACCCTGCGCATGGCCAACACCGTGCAGATCAATCCCTACCCGGGCCAGATCTCCACGGTCAACGACGCGGTGGTGCGCGTGGGGCTGGCCGCGCTGCGCTGCCTCGCCTATGCGGTGGCCGCCGAGCAACTTACCCGGGATCATCGCTCCGGACGCATGCGGCTCATCGCCGCCGGGCTGTGGCTGCACAGCGTCGATGTCGGCTGCTGGGCCTACGCGCTGGCCGCGCAACTGAAGATCGCGAACCCGGACAGCGCCCTGCTGGCCGGCCTGATGCGGACCATCGGCCAGTTCTACCTGCTTGCCAAGGCGGCCGACTACCCCGCCCTCGAACGCGACATGAACCGCTTCGCGGAATTCGTCGCCACCTGGAACGCCCCGATGAGCAGCGCGATCCTCGAGACCTTCTCGCTGCCCGAGCACATCCTCGACGCACTCGACGACACCGAACTCTACGGCGACGTCTGGCCGCCGTCCGACCTGAGCGACGTGCTGTTCGTCGCCGCGCTGGCCGCCGAAACGCCGAACCCTTTCGACACCATGCTCGGCGTCACGCGCCGCCCCGAACTGCTCGAAGCGTGTACCGGCGGCCTCGACCGCGCCCAACTGGATGCGCTGATCGACGCAGCACGGGCCACCAAGCAGGAAATGCTCGCGGCGGTGTGCAACTGAAGCACCGCCTGCCGCGCGCCGCGCGCCGCGCCGGTCAGCGCTCCCGCAGACTCTCGTTTCCGTACTGCATCAACGGGCTCAGGAAATACTCGATCACGCGGCGCCTGCCGGTCTTGATCTCGACGGACACGGCCATGCCCGGCCCGAGGTTGACCGGCGTGCCATCCACATCGATAGTAGAGCGCTCCATCCTGACACGGGCGGAATAGATCAATCCGCGCTTCTCGTCATTGATGGCGTCGTGCGACACCGATGCGATCCGTGCATGGATGGTGCCGTACTTCGTGTATTGAAAGGTTTCGATCTTCACCTCCGCCGGCTGCCCCGGCCGAACGAAGCCGATGTCCTTGTTGTCGACGAACGCCTCGACTTCGAGGGCCTTGTCGCGTGGCACGATCATCATCAGCGGCTGCGCTTCGGTGACGACTCCGCCGACGGTATGCACGGCCAGTTGCTGTACCGTCCCCTCCACCGGCGATTTCAACTGCATGAGGCGGTCACGGTTTTCGGCCTTCAGAAGCTCCTGTTCCAGAGCGGCTCCGCGCTGCAGCCCCTCTGTAACGTCGTCCAGATTCGCCCGCCGCGTTTCCGCATCCAGCATGGCGCGCTGCTCGCGGGCCTCCCTGACCGCGGCCTCGATTTCCTTGAGGCGGCTCTTCTGCGCCGCCAGATCCGCCTCATGCTCGATGCGGGATTGCTCCTGCTCGAGATAGCCGTGTCTGGACACGAAGTTCCGATCGACCAGATTGCGGAAGTCCTCCGCGCGACGGCGGGCGATGGGCACAGTCTGTTCGAGCTTGCTCACCTGTTCCCGCGTAGACGTGATCTCCGCTTCGCGCCGCGCGATTTCCGCCTCCACCCTGCGTGCCCGGGCACGGTATTCGTCATACTGGCCGAGCAACTGGCGTCTTGCCTCGGCGTTCAGACTCTCGCTCGCCTCCACCACGGCGGGGAGAGCCGGCAGCCTGCCATGCTCCATTGCCGCCAGCATGGCCTTGCTGCGTGCAACCTGCAGGCGCGCGGCCGCCAGGTCGGAACGCAGGCGTTCCCGGTCCGCCCTCGCCGTCGTTGCATCGAGTTCCACCAGCACGTCGCCAGCCCCGACCAGTTGGCCGTCGCTGACCCATATGGCCCGGACCGTCGCCGTTTCCAGCGGCTGGATGGTCTTGGTGCGGTCGTTGGGCATGACCCGCCCCTGCGCCGTCGCCACCACGTCGATTTCACCGAATACGGCCCATGCCAGCGCAATCGCCGAGAACAGCATCAGCATCCACATCGCCACGCGTGGTGCGGGCGACACCGGCGTCTCCTGCAGGGCCAACGCCGCGGGCAGGAATGCCACCTCATGCGGCTGACGGGCCGGTCCCTCCATCTGCACACGATGCCGCCACGCATGCCTGAAGGCGGCCGCATAGCGGCGGACGAGATCGCCCAATGCTTTCAATCGCAACATGCCGCTCATCGTTTCTCACCCCTGCTGCAGACGGTGCAGCCGGGCATAGTGCCCCGCTTCCCGGCCGAGAAGCTCCGCATGCGTACCGGCCTCGACGATCCGGCCGCGGTCCATCACCACGATCCGGTGGGCATCCCGCACCGCAGACAAGCGGTGAGCGATGATGATCACCGTCCTGCCCTTGCAGATCGCCTTCATGTTCTCCTGGATCACGCGCTCGCTTTCATAGTCGAGCGCACTCGTGGCCTCATCGAAGATCAGGATTCGGGGATTGGTCATCAAGGCCCGGGCGATCGCGATCCGCTGCCGCTGACCGCCGGACAGGCTGGAACCATGCTCGCCGACAAGGGTGTCGTACGCCTCGGACAACTCAAGAATGAATTCATGCGCCCCCGCCAGCTTTGCGGCCCGGATGACGGCAGCCAGCGGCGCCCCGGGATCGGCCAGCGCGATGTTGTCCCGGATGCTGCGATTGAACAGGACACTTTCTTGCAGCACCACACCGATCTGCCGCCTCAAGGAGGACGCCTCGGCCAGGGCCAGATCCATGCCGTCGACCAGCACCCGGCCCCGCTCGGGCACGTACATGCGCTGAATGAGCCGGGTCAGGGTGCTCTTCCCCGAACCGGAACGCCCGACGATGCCGAGCACCTCTCCCGCACCGATATCGAGCGACACGCCGCTCAAGACCTCCGGCCCGTCGGGACGGTAGCGGAAAAGCACCTGATCGAGCGTGACCCGGCCGGCCAGCAGCGGCAGCGCACTCTTGTTGCCGGAGGCTTCCGTCCGGGTGTTGAGGATGTCGCCGAGACGCTGGACAGAAATGCCGGTCTGCTGAAAATCGGTCCACATCTGCGCCAACCGCATCACCGGTTGCGAAACCTGCCCCGCGAGCATGTTGAATGCGATCAACTGACCCACGGTGAGGTTGCCCTCGATCACCAGACGGGCGCCCAGGTACATGGTGATCACCGTGACCAGCTTGCCGATCAGCGTCACGCCACCATTGGCAAAGCTGCCCACCGTGGCCGTGCGGAAACTCGACGAGACGTAGGCTGCAAGCTGCCCGTCCCATTTGCGCGTCCAGTGCGGCTCGACGGCCAGCGCCTTCACCGTGTCGATGCCGCTGATGGTCTCCACCAGAAAAGCCTGGTTCTCGGCACTGCGATTGAATTTCTCATGCAGACGGGCACGCAGAACCGGCGTGAACATCGCCGTCAGAATCGCGTAGCACGGCAGGGAAAGCACGACCACGAGCGTCAGCCAGCCGCTGTAGATCAGCATGACGCCGATGAATACCACCGAGAACAGCAGGTCCAGCACCAGCGTGACGGCATTGCCGGTCAGGAACGCCCGGATGTTCTCCAGTTCCCGCACCCTGGCAACGGAATCTCCCACCCGCCGCGCCTGGAAATAGGCCATGGGCAGGTTGAGCAGATGCCGGAACAGCCTTGCCCCCAACTCCACATCGATGCGGCTGGTGGTGTGCGCGAACACGTAGGTCCGCAGCGTCGTCAGCGCGACCTCGAACAGCATCACAACCGTTAGGCCGATCGCGATGACATCCAGCGTGGTAAAGCCGCGATGGACGAGCACCTTGTCCATCACCACCTGGAAGAACAGCGGGGTGACCAATGCAAAGAGCTGCAGAACGAAACTGACGGCGAAAACCTCCCCCAGCAGCTTGCGATACTTGACGATCGCGGGCACGAACCAGGTGAAGTCGAACCGGCGCAAATCCTGGCCCAGCGATTCGCGCGATGTGAACAAGATCAACTCATTGCACCAGCGCGTCTGAAGTTCGGCTACCGGCACAGTCTCTGCCCGGCCCGCGAGCGGAGACTGAATCAGCGCCTTGTCGCCTTCGACGCGCGCAAGCAGAAAGAACGTGCCATCCCGCGCTATGGCAATCGCCGGCAACGGCGTTCTCGCAAGGCGATCATTGGACGCCTTGATCGCTTTTGCGTGCAAACCCAAGGCCCTGGCTGCATGAAGGATCTCGTCACAGCCGAATCGCGCTCCGGCCATCGCATGTTCATGCGCCAACTGGTGCGGATCGGCAGCAACGCCGTGTAGACGGGCCATCAGGACAAGGCAGGTGAGCCCGGTATCCAGTGGCGGCGAGCCAGCAGGGGGCGTAGCTTCACCTGCTCCGGCAACCCCCTGTGAGTCTCTGAAATTGTCGGCCGTGTCGGCGGAAGACATTGCTCTTACTCTTCTTTCTTGAACCGCATGACGAACTGCCTGACCTCGATGCCTTCCGGAACCTGGCCGCAAACCTCGCGCGAGATGATTATTCTCAACCCGCAGCAAACACGCCTGCGCACCCGATCGGGAATACGGTCGGACCGAATACGGATTTATATCGCTGCCGGATGCCCTGGACATCCGTTTCTCTCTCTTGGAGAAAAGAAATCGCACTGCGGCGACTTCCCTCCTCCTCGAAAAAGTCTCCGAATCAAACCGGCGCCGCCAGCGCAATGGCGCTGTTCTGTCGATCAAGCGGAATGAAGGTGTCGGCAGAGGCTTCACCTGCGGGGAGGGCCATCAGAGAAAGCAGAGCATCCGCTTGTTGCTGGACATCTGCTTCATCGAGCCCATTCATAGGGCTGACCTCGTAACGGAAATAGATATCCGCCATTCGCCGCCGGTTGCCGTTAACCACCGCCGAAGACTCCTCCCCAATCAGGACGCCATTGGAAACTTCATCTACGACACGATATTCGACAACCACTTCAGTGATGTTAGCAGCCGTCAGACCACGCAATTCCCCCTCGTCACTGACACCATTCTGATCGAGGTCCTGCCAGATGAGCAGCCGGTCAAAATTCTCATCCCTGGAGTCGACGACGCCATCGCCATTGGAGTCGAAAGCTGCGAGTTTTCCATATCCCTCCCCTCGCTCCAGGCCGCCAAAGAGTTCGGAGACTCCATCGATGACTCCATTTCCATTTGCATCATAGGCAAGAAATCCATCATCACCGGACAACCAGGCTGTCCATTCAGCCTCTCCGTCTCCCGTCAGGTCAAAACGCACTGAGCTGTCACGTAGCCGGATGGTTTCCAAGCCGTCTCCATCCAGGTCGATCGCTATCGGAGAGCCCCATTTCGAATTGAGCCCTACGTTTTCGACGTAGTTCTTATCTACCTGACTGCTCTTTCCGAGCAAATTAGTAGTCTTCTCATATAGGTACCAATTTGTCGTTGTCGCATTCCAGAGGCCGTCGTAGAGCCAAGTGTACGAATCATTGAAGTTCAAACCGCTGCCCAGATATGGACGAGTATCAAACTCATCCCAATAGTTCCCGGGATCAATTAGTGAATAGTAGTCATTGTTTTTAAAATAATTTACGCTTTCTTGATATATACCGCTAATCGAGTCACCCCGAATAAAGTTGAAGTCGAAAATTCCCGACCCATTCAAGATAGACTTCGTGAAGTCGACAGTATTTTGGCCGGAGCCGAAACCGATGTTCCCAATGTTCGAAATAAAACTATTGAACTGATAGTCCGACAATTGCACAGATGCTTGATTTATCAGTGAGCCACCGCCAGTATTAACTTGGCTATTGTCAACATACTCCATAATCGGATTACCCGTCTTTCCATCCAGCACCCTAACCACTCCAGCTGGCAGACCCCCCCAAAAATTATCAGCCGTTGTTGAATTTAGATGGGCAACTTCATCGTAAGAAAAACCGTATTTATCTGTAAGTTGATAACTAAACAGCTCGGTTCCATTTATTGAATACTGTCTAACGATCAATCTTCCTTGATTAGTTGAGCCAGACGAATCATACAATTCCCTCACCAAATCATTAATTACATCCCGAGCCCCCGCACCAGATGCCAATCCAATAAGAGAAACGGTTACCGCAACACTGAGTGGAACAGTACCCCCGAGCACAACAGCTAATGCCGACAATCCTGTCAGCACGGAACTGGTTATCTGCAGAACATCAGATGGCTGCAAAGTCCCATTCTTCCATTTTTCTATGGCAGAGACGGTGTTATTAGTAATTGCGACTTGACTTAATCCCACTCCAATTGCATTTCCTAGAGGCCCTAACGTAGGAGCTACGCTAGCCGCAAAATTCAGCAAATTTAGAACAGCTTCGGGATTATTTTCAGACGAACCGACCTCCCATCCACTTTGAAAATTCCCAAAGCCATCCAGAATCGCCTCTGTAACTTTACGCAAATCAGCCAATTTACAGCCTCCAATTAAATAAGTAGAAAATCAAATTCACTATTGCCATAAATAAAATCGGATATTTCCAGGCATCCTTCACTAAGTCTGCATTAAAAAAAATTTCCCCCTCTTCTTTGCGTAGCCCGGCCAAGATATAGGCGCCGTAACAAATTGACGGAAAAACAGCAAAAATAAGAACTCCCTTCCACGTATCCGGATGAGGGGTCATCCTGACTCCAGGAAGAAAAAATGCAGCCAAGAACATACAAAGAGCAACAAATAGACAAAGAACGGAGACAAACCTCCCTGTCTTTGGCCATGGAAATAGAATATTAAAAGCGGGAAATTTTCTCGACTCAACTGTTTTAAAATGCAGCAAAGTTGAATGACCCATCACAAAAAAAGTGATAGCTATTGAAATCAAAATGATTCTTCCCACGCCTTTTTCTCCTTACCAATTAAATAGAAAATGTTATAACGATATATTCCTACGTATCTTTAAAATTGTCGTCAATTTCACTGAACGACTTAGTCTTTTACTTTTATTCTCCAAATCGTATAGCGGACCTCCCTGTTCTGGCCGCCTTCCGAGCCCCATTCGAAAACCTCATACGAGGCTACTTCCGGTCTCCGATCCCTCTGGTTCAGCGACACCCTCCCCCCGAGATCGCCCTAGCATCAAGCTGATTCCTGGGCACGTACCTCCGGCGAAACATAGCATTAATACCTAGATTACATTGCGTATTACTATGACCTCAATATAAAAGTCAGATTTATCTTAATTGAATTAGCCCAAAAGAAACTACACATACAAAAAAATACAACGCATCCAATTATGACGTAGCCAATACCACTCATTATGCACCCCCATCTGAACGCCCCGTAGACGTTGTTTCCCAAAATATAGACAACAATGATATAAACTACGCAGAAAATAAGGGAGAAGAGGAACAGGA
Source organism: Thauera sp. K11 (assembly GCF_002354895.1). Lineage (NCBI taxonomy): Bacteria > Pseudomonadati > Pseudomonadota > Betaproteobacteria > Rhodocyclales > Zoogloeaceae > Thauera > Thauera sinica. Next base: position 1,835,158 of record NZ_CP023439.1, on the reverse strand, counting down.
CAAAATAGATCAATGTCTGAACAGACACTCTCAACACGCTCACCCATCCTTTCAATTCATTTTTTTCATCATAGATAAAACCACGAAACAATGATCGGATAAGAACATTGATGGAAAGTCTTACTCCTCCACCAATAGAAAGAGAGAGAACGGTTGACAACACAATAAAAATTGCCCCTTTCACCATCTTCCCCAAACCATTTCAAATTGCTTCTGCAACTTTATGCAGACCAGCCAATTTAAGTTATCCAATCAGCAGATGTTGCCCCATGATTCAGCGAGTACATGCAGCTTTAGTGCCGGGTAAAAGCAGTGTGATGAGGAACGCGAGCAGGAGGACAAGCACGAGAAGGGGGCCGAAGCCGGGAAGCCTGTCCATTCCATGGTGCAGATATAGCCACGGCGACATGCGTACCAGTTGGAACAATGCTGCGGCGATTCCGAGCCACCACGCCCAGCGAAATCGATGCCACAACCCCCAGGCGGCAACTCCAGCGACCAATGTTGCGGTCCAGGTACTGGGGAGCAAGAGACTGAACTTGAGGGTGTAAACCTCTCCTGTGTTCAGAAAATGCAGGGCAATGCCGCCGAGCACGACGAAGATGTATCCAAGGGCAGTGAATGAAGCGAGTCGTGCGCGGTCGTGAATCATGTTTTGTACCTATGGACGAAGTGGTCGAGAAACCACTGCCGTGTTGCGGGAGTCGAGCCGGTCGCTTCGTATGCCCGAAGCTTGGACTCAGGCTCCGTTTAGCATAAACAATAATAATTATCATTGTCAACATCATCATATACCATATGGCTTTCAGCACTCATGCATCCTGCGGACACGAGAATCCGGTCCGGCATTGACCTTTCCTCGTACCGCAGCGGTACGAAGGTGCCTTTGGGTGGATACTTGCCCGATCAGGCGGACGCCCAAGGAATCGATCCATGACTCGACCGGTATCGGCGACGGAGCTGGAAGCGCGCTTCCAGCGATGCGCGCGGCTCATCGCGCAGGCCGATGGCTTGCTCATCACGGCCGGTGCGGGCCTGGGAGTCGATTCGGGGTTGCCGGACTTTCGCGGCAGCGAGGGGATGTGGCGGGCCTATCCGGCATTGGGGCGTGCCGGGATGCACTTCCACGACATCGCCTCGCCCAATGCTTTCGATACCCGCCCAAGGCTCGCATGGGGCTTCTACGGGCATCGCCTTGCGCTGTACAGGAAAACGGAGCCGGGGCCGGCGTTCGCGATCCTCGGGGAGATCGGCCGGCGCCTGCGCAATGGCGCGTTCATCTTTACGTCGAACGTCGACGGCCAGTTCCAGAAGGCCGGTTTCGATGCAGGACGGATCGTCGAGTGCCATGGCTCGATCCATCATCTGCAGTGCATGGTTGGCTGCAGGGGCGACATCTGGCCGGCCGACGGTTTTCTGCCGGACGTCGACGCCTACACGTGCAAACTCGTCAATGCGCTTCCGCACTGCCCGTGGTGCCGGGGGCTGGCGCGGCCCAACGTTCTCATGTTCGGCGATGCCGGCTGGATCGATGACCGCACCCGCCTGCAGCAGGCCCGGCTCGGCGACTGGCAGCGCAGGGTGGATCGCCTGCTGGTGATCGAGATCGGCGCAGGCACGGCCATCCCCTCGGTCCGCCTGTTCGGCGAAGGCCGGGATGCGCCGATGATCCGGATCAACCCAGCCGAATCCGCAACTTCGGCGGATCGCGGGGTATCGTTACCGCTCACCGGGACGCAGGCTATGCGCGGCATCGCGGATGCCCTGCTCGATGCAGGTTTTCTGGAGCGGTAAACTTTCCCGGGCCGGCTACAGTTCGACCTGCGTCCCCAGCTCGACGACGCGATTGGGTGGAATCCGGAAATAGTCGGCCGCGCTGCCGCCGTTGCGGAACATGACGATGAAGAGCTTTTCGCGCCAGCGCGCCATGCCGGAGCCGACGCGCGAGACCAGGGTCTCGCGGCCGAGGAAGAAGGACGTTTCCATCGGCCTGTAGGGCATGCCCTGCGCCTCGCACAGCGCCAGGGCTGCGGGGATGTCCGGCTCGTCCTTGAAGCCGTAGCGGATGCGCAGTTGATAGAAGCCGAAGTCGAGTTCGGTCAGTTGCACGCGTTCGGTCTCGGGCACGTAGGGCACGTCCGCGGTATCGACCTTCACCAGCAGCACCCGCTCGTGCAGCACCTTGTTGTGCAGCAGGTTGTGCAGCAGCGCGCGCGGTACGCCGTCGATCCAGGTCGTCATGAACACCGCCGTCCCCGCCACCCGCGGCGGGGGATCGTGGAACATGGAGCGGATGAAGATCTCGAGCGGCATGGTGTCGCTGCGGATGCGCTCGTTGAGGATCGCGCGCCCCCGCTTCCAGGTGGTCAGCAGCGTGAAGATGGCCGCGCCGATCAGCAGCGGGAACCAGCCGCCCGCCAATACCTTGACGAGGTTGGCCGAGAAGAAGGCGAGATCGACCGTCAGGAAGACGGCGAGGAACAGCACCGACCGCGGCAGTCCCCATTTCCACAGGCCGCGCACGACGACGAAGGCGAGCACGGTGTCGATCATCATCGTCAGCGTGACCGCGATGCCGTACGCCGACGCCAGCGCGCTGGACGACTTGAAGCCCACGACCAGCGCGATGACCGCGCCGAGCAGCATGAAGTTGACCCCCGGCACGTAGATCTGGCCGATCTCCTTTTCCGACGTGTGCAGGGTGCGCATCCGCGGCGCGTAGCCGAGCTGCATCGCCTGGCGGGTGAGCGAGAAGGCACCGGAGATCACCGCCTGGCTGGCGATGATGGTCGCCAGCGTGGCCATGCCGACCATGGGATACAGCAGCGTATCGGGTACCAGCATGTAGAACGGGCTGCTGACGTTGTCCGGATGGTCCAGGATCAGGGCGCCCTGCCCGAGATAGTTCAGGTACAGCGCCGGAAAAACCAGGAAGAACCAGCCCAGCTTGATGGGCCGGCGGCCAAAATGCCCCATGTCGGCGTACAGGGCTTCGCCCCCGGTGATGGCCAGCACCACCGCGCCCAGCGCAAGCCAGCCCAGCAGCGGCCGGTCCGCGATGAAACCGGCAGCCCACGCGGGATTCAGCGCCCGCAGGATCTCGGGGTGGAGCATGATGCCGCCGATCCCCAGCGCCGCCAGCACCCCGAACCAGCACAGCATCACCGGACCGAAGATCGCGCCGACGCTCGCGGTTCCGCGCCGCTGCATCAGGAAGAGGCCGATCAGCACCACCAGCGCGATCGGAATGACGAAGGGGCGGAATGCGGGCGTGGCCACTTCCAGCCCCTCCACGGCGGAAAGGACGGAGATGGCCGGCGTGATCATCCCGTCGCCATAGAACAGCGCCGCGCCGAACACGCCTAGCACCGACAGCCCCCACGCCTTGCGCCCCGGCGGCACCACTCTCAGCGCCAGCGACATCAGCGCCATGATGCCGCCTTCGCCGCGGTTGTCGGCACGGGTGATGAACGTCACATACTTCGCCGACACCACCAGCATGAGCGCCCAGAAGATCAGCGACAGGATGCCGTACACATTCGCCGGGGTGACCGGCACCGCATGCGGGCCGTTGAACACTTCCTTCAGCGTGTAGAGCGGGCTGGTGCCGATGTCCCCATACACGACGCCGACTGCCGTGACCACGATGCCGGCGATGCCGCCCTTGTGCTCCTGCGCGTGCCCCGCTCCGTGCTCGGCGGGCAATTCGGCCCCGGTCGGTGTGTGCATGATGCTTTCTTCCGAAGTGCTGCGATGCGAAACGAGGGGCGGGGCCGAGCGATGCGCTGCCGTCATCCCATGGGGCGACGCCGAGGCCGCTTCATTCTACGCGCGCAACTGCGCCCGCACCGCCGAATCGCTCACGCAGCGCGCGCGCCGCCCGCGACACGCTGGCGCGCGCTTCCGGAAAGCATTTGCCGAGGGTGAGATAGCCATGGATCATCCCCGCGGCCACTTCGTAATCGACCTCGCCGCCTTCCGCCCGGACGCGGCTGGCGAACGCCGTGCAGTCGTCCACCAGCGGATCGAACTCCGCCCCCAGCAGCAGCATCGGCGGCAGGCCGGCAAGCGACGCCGCACGCATCGGCGAGACGCGCCAGTCCTCGGTGTTGCCATCCGGCAGGTAATGGCCGAAGAACCACGCCAGGGTGCCGCGATCGAGGAAGTAGCCCTCGGCGAAGCGCTCGCGCGAGGGCCGCCCGCTCACGATCTCGGTGCTCGGATAGACCAGCAGCAGAAAGCGCGGCAGGCGCAGGCCCTCGTCCCGCAGCGCGATCGAGGTGACGATGGCGAGGTTGCCGCCTGCGCTGTCGCCGCCCAGCGCGATGCGCGCGGGGTCGATGCCGAGGCTCGGCGCCTGCCCTTTGCACCAGTCGAAGGCGAGGCGGGCGTCATGGATCGCCGCCGGAAAGGGATGCTCGGGCGCAAGGCGGTAATCGACCGACAGCACCGCGCAGCCCGACTGGTTGCAGAGTTCGCGGCAGGTGACGTCGTAGCTGGCGACATCGCCGACGCACCAGCCGCCGCCGTGGAACCAGATCGCCAGCGGCAGCGCATCGCCGGCGTGGCTTTCCAGCGGCCGGTAAAGGCGGGCCAGCAGGGCCGAACCGTCCGGGCGCGGAATCGGCACCTCGGTGGTGGATGCGACCGGCGGCGCTTCGCCGCGAAAGGCGAACTGGAGCTTTTCGAAGGAGCGGCGCGCCTGGTCGACGGTGAGATCGTGAAAGCGCGGGGCGCCGACACGGTAAGCCATGTCGAGCAGGGATCTGGCCTCGGGGGTGAGCGGCATGGAGCTTTCGGGCCGGCATCCGGGCCGGCGCATACTGATTGAATGGGGCCGAATTCTACCCGCGGATGGGCGGGCATAGAACGCGGACGAGGGACGCGGCGGCGCCATGTCGGAAGGGAATCGCAATCTCCGTGGCGCGGGGGCTGGACGCAGACCGGCTCTGCTCGGGCAGACGGAAGGAGGCTTCGTCCCCAAGGGCGTTCAGGCTGGGTTCAGGTATCGTCTTCCATAGTGTGTTCCATCCCTTTCGGACACACTGCAGGAGCCAGACGATGAAAGCCCGTTCCCCCCTCGCCCTCACCCTGTCCGCCGCCGCCATCGCGGTGGCTGCCGGCATCGCGGCCGTAGCGGCCACGCCCGCGGCGGCCGACGATCGCCCGCGCGCCGACGAAGTCCGCAAGCTGCGCGAAGCCGGCAAGATCCTGTCGATGGAAGACATCCTCAACCGCAGCCGCGCCGCGCAGCCCGGGCAGGTCGTCGAGATCGAACTCGACGACGACGATGGCCGCTACACCTACGAGGTGAAGCTCATCGACGACGCCAACCGGGTGCACAAGCTGAAACTGGACGCCAGTACCGGCGAAGTGCTCCGCCGCAAGGCGAAGTGAGCCATGCGCCTGCTGCTCGTCGAAGACGATGCGGCGCTCGGGGAACGCCTGCGCGGCCGGCTCGCGCAGGCGGGGTACGCGGTGGATCTCGTCGCCGACGGGATCGACGGTGCCCACCTCGGCGCCACCGAGCCGTACGACGCGGTGATCCTCGACCTGGGCCTGCCGCGCAAGCCCGGGCTCGCGGTGCTGCGCGACTGGCGCGCCGCCGGAAACACGGTGCCGGTACTGATCCTCACCGCGCGCGACGGCTGGGCCGAGCGCGTCGAGGGCCTGCAGGCGGGTGCGGACGACTATCTCGGCAAGCCCTTCCACGGCGAAGAACTGGTTGCCCGCATCCAGGCCTTGCTGCGCCGGGCGGCACCGGTGCATGCGCCGCAGCTTCGCGTGGGCGACTGGCGTCTGGACGAAGCGCGCCAGTGCCTCGTCGACGACCGCCGGGGGCAGCAGCAGGCGCTCACCGGCACCGAGTTCCGCCTGCTGCGCTATTTCCTGCGCCATCCCGGTGAAGTGCTGTCCAAGACGCGGCTGTCCGAGCATGTGTACGACTATGACAGCGAGCGCGACAGCAACGTGATCGAGGTCTACGTCAAGCGGCTGCGGGCGCTCCTCGGTCCGGACCGCATCGAAACCCGCCGCGGGCAAGGCTACCTGCTGCGCCCGGATGCCTGAGCCCGAGCAGACCGGTGCCTTCCTTGCCATGAACTCGCTGCTGCGTCGCCTGTCGATTTCGCTCGCCGCCGTCCTGCTCGCGGCCGGAGCGCTGCTGGCGGTCGGGCTGCAGGACTTCCCACGTGGCCTGGTCGAGGACTACGTACTGTCGCGCCTGCGCCACGATGCCGATCTCCTCTATGTGCGCGCAGCCGAGGCCGGCCCCGACCCCGCCGCGCTCGAGGCCGCCACCCGCGGGGCCGCCGGGTCGACATACGAGTTGCCGCTGTCGGGGCACTACTTCCTCATCCAGCGCGGCGAGCAGTCGAACAGGTCGCGTTCGACGTGGGACGAGGACGTGCCCCTGCCCCGCAGCGCGGCCGGCACCGAGTCCGTCACGCACGTGCCGGGGCCGGCGGGCCAGCGGCTGCTCGCCCTGGCGCGGCGCTACGCCGACGCTCCGGACGCCCCGGAGATCGTCGTCACCGTGGCGGAGGACATCGCGGCGATCGACGGTGCCATCGCCGCATTTCGCACCCGCATGCTGGCCGGCGTCGCCTTTGCGCTCGGCGTGATGCTGATCCTGCAGCGCAGGCTGCTCGTGCGCGGGCTGGCACCGCTGCACCGGGCGGTGGATGCCTGCCGCCGCCTGGAGCGCGGCGAAGCCACCACGCTGGACGGCGACGCGCCGGCCGAGGTACAGCCGATGATCGATGCGGTGAACCGCCTCGCCCATCATCACACCCAGCGCCTGGGCCGCATCCGCCGCGCAGCGGGCAACCTGTCGCATGCGCTCAAGACTCCGCTCGCCGTGCTGTCGCAGACGGCCGACGAGATCGCCGCGCAGGGCGACGAGGCACATGCCGGGGAATTGCGCATCCACATCGATGCGATGCGCTCCACCATGGAACGCGAATTGCACCGCGCCCGGCTCGCGGGCGCCGGACCGACCCGGGAATACTTCGAGGCGCGCGGCCAGCTTGGTGCGCTCGCCGCCGCGTTGCAGAGATTGCATGCGGACAAGGACATCGCGATAGAACTCGACGTCCCCGACTGCCGCTTCCCGGTGGATCGGGAGGACATGCTCGAACTGTTCGGCAACCTGCTCGACAACGCCTGCAAGTGGGCGCGCCGCCACGTGCGCGTGTCGATCGACGGCGCCGTGGCACCCGGCGAGCTGTCGTGCCATGTGGACGACGACGGCCCCGGCGTACCGGACGACATGCTGCACAGGCTCGGCACCGCCGGCCTGCGCGCCGACGAGAACCGCCCCGGCCACGGACTGGGATTGGCGATCGTCGGCGACATCGTCGCCCAGTACGACGGCACGCTGCACTACGGACGCGCCCCGGCGCTCGGCGGCCTGCGCGTGAGCGTGCGGCTTCCCCTCGCCGACGACTGACATCCGTCATGCCGGTCCGTCCCGCGCTACGGCAGGCGGGCACCGAATCGGCCGGCGACTGTCTATATGCTTGTCGGAGATTCGCCCTCGAGGGGCAAGGCCGGGCATGCCCGGTCGGGTTCCGGGTTCAGACGGATCTCCGGCACTCGCTGGGGGATCAGGGGATGGAACCCGTATCGAGGAGATGATCATGACCCTGCATGATCTGCCCAAGATGTTCTACTCGTATTCCGAAGGCTGGTCCGAGCTCAGGCGCATCCACCCGGCGATGGGATGGCTGTTCGTGCTGTACGTGATGCCGCTGTCGCTGCTGCCGCCGGCGATGGTGACGTACTCGATGGAGGTCTCGCCTGGCGCGGTATTTCCCCAACTGGTGCCGGCGCTCAGCGGTGGCGAAGCCTTCGCCGTCGCCGCTGCGTTCTATGTCGCGCAGTTGCTCATGGTGCTGCTGATGGCCTCCATCATCCAGGACATGGGCGAACTCGTGGATGCGACCCCCAGCCATCACGACGCCTTCATGCTCGCCGCCGTCGCACCGACGCCCTTGTGGCTGTCTTCGCTGGCGCTGTTCGTCCCGTCGGCGTGGATCGTCGGCACGATCGTCGCCGCGGCATGGCTGGCATCGGCGGCGCTGATCTTCCACGGCGTCTGCCCGCTGTTCGGCATCACTGACCACGGCAAGGGGCGGCTGATGGGCTACTTCGTGCTGGCGCTGGGCGTCGTCGCATGGCTGGCGCTGCTGGTCGTGCTGGCGCTGATCCTGAGCATCATCGTCGGCCTGCGCTGATTCCGAAACGCGCTGCCGCCGCAGGCGGACTCCGGCCGCGCCGGGTCCGCCTCGTGTTCTTCACCGGTCGCGCGCCCATCATCCCGGACGCGGGGAAGCCTGCGGCGGGCATGCCGGCTCCCGCGCCGTCCAGGCCGACCGATTCACCCCCCGGACGGCCCTTCCCGCTTCATCCCATAGCGCTCCATCCATGCGCGAAAGCCTATGTCGCAGGGATCGCGGCGCAGGCGGGCGAGATGCAGCAGCATGTTCTCGACCATCGCATGCGCCGCGATTGCCGCCATCATCTCCAGACGCTGGTCCGCAGGCAGCCCGAATTCCTCGAGTTGACGGTTGATCTCGCAGAAATGCGCCGCCATCAGGCGCCGCGCACCCTCCACATCGATGGCGAGCGCGCCGAAGTCCATCGGATCCCCCGCCTCGATCTCGGCGATCAAGGCGGCAATCGTCTCGGGGGTCATGGATGCCTCCATGCATCTGAATGTGATGCTATGACCCCCCGCCGCGCGGAAGAGTGCCGCGCGACCGGGATCGCTCCAGCCCATGCGGCGGAACCGTCCGCCGCGCTCGCCGGGGCTCCGCATGCTGACCGGGATCGGGACGCCACCCGCCGCGCCTGCGAGCAGGACGCCGGGTTGCCATCGATCTGCCGCAATCCGGCCGCAAGAAGCCGGGGCAATCGGCGCCTCCGACGCCACGAAAAAATAAAGCCCTGAAGAGTCAGGGCCTTAGTTTCGATGTCTGGCGGAGAGGGCGGGATTCGAACCCGCGTTGGGATATTATCCCAAACACGCTTTCCAGGCGTGCGACTTAAACCACTCATCCACCTCTCCGTGGAAGCCGCGCATTCTAGCGGCAAAGGGATGGAGGGGGAAGCCCCGGCGGATGCTTTTGTCGCCACCGCTGTCGGCATGGGGACCGCCGTGCGGGGCGCGTCCGCAGACGGGCGGGATCGGATCGACGGGAGAAACATGAGCGAACAACGCAACGTCCTCGGCGGGCTGCTGCTCGCTTGCAGCTATGCTCCGTTGGCCGGGTTCTACCGCACCGGCTGTTGCGTGACCGGCCCGGAAGATGTGGGCCGCCATCTGATATGCGTGCGGGTGACGGCCGAATTCCTCGCCTTCTCCAAGCAGGTTGGCAACGACCTGACCACGCCGCTTCCGGAATATCGCTTCAAGGGCCTGAAGCCGGGGGACCGCTGGTGCCTGTGCTCCCTGCGCTGGAAAGAGGCCCTGGAGGCAGGCATGGCGCCGCCGGTGGTGCTCGAGGCCACCAACGAACTGGTGCTGCGCGTCATCGACCTCGACACCCTGAAAGCCCATGCGCATGGCGCGCCGATGGGGCCGGCTTCCTGAGGCGGCCCGGACGGGAGCGCTGAACCCGCACCGCGACCACTCTCCTCCGCCGCCCGGCGCGCCGTCCGCGCGGGCAGGTTCCCGGCGTATCGGGAGAAGAGCCCGGCGCCTTCGCATCCGGGCCGGCAGCCGCGCTCCCGTCAGGGCCTGCGCGCAGACCATCCGTCGAGAACCTGCATTGCGATGAGCGATATCGACAGCAGGCCGGCCATGCCGAGTGCGAGCGTCAGCGTGCTGCCCCACAGCACCGGCGCGAGCGCGCCGGCCGCGATCGAGTTCATGCCCATCTGCAGAAAACCCTGGCAACTGGAGGCCAGCCCGCGGCGCTCGGGGAACAGGTCCAGCCCCATCAGCGACATGCTGGGCATCGCCAGCGCCATGCCCAGCGTATACATCGGGATCGCCAGCATGGACCACGGCAGGCCCGGCGGCAGCATGGCGGCGAGCGAGACGTTCAGGATCGCGGCGCCGATCATTGTCGCGAACCCCACGGCGACGGCGCGCTGCGGCGGCCATCGTCCGGCGATCCGCCCCGACAGCATGGAACCGAGCATCATGCCCCCGACCGCCGGCACGAAGAGCCAGCCGAAACCGCCCGTACCCAGGCCGAGATGGGTCATGACGAAGACCGGCGCCGACATCACGTAGAGGAAGAAGCCGCCGAAATTGAGCGACACGGCGACGCCGAGCAGCATGAAGGCTGGGTTCGTCAGCACCGCCAGGTAGGCGCGCAGCAGCCCGACCGGATGCAGGGGCTGGCGGGCATCCTGGGCCAGGGTCTCGGGCAGGTATCGCCAGCACAGCGCGAACAGCGCGGCACCGAAGGCCGTCAGGAACACGAAGATGGCGCGCCAGCCGCCGAGCTCCAGCATCGATGCGCCCAGCAGCGGCGCGACGGCGGGGGCGACCGCGAAGATCACCATCACGCGCGACATCTGCTGCTGCGCCTGGGCGCCTTCGTGCAGATCGCGGATCACCGCGCGGCCCACCACCATCCCCGCTCCGCCGCACAGGCCCTGCAGGACGCGCCCGGCCCACAGCCATTCCACCGACGGCGCGCAGGCGCACAGCGCCGAGGACAGCGCAAACACCGCGGTCGACACCAGCAGCACCGAACGGCGCCCGTAGCGGTCGGCCAGCGCGCCATGCCACAGCACCATGCAGGCGAACGCCACCAGATAGGCGGTGAGCGTCTGCTGTATCTCCAGTTGCGACGCGCCGAGCGACCCGGCCATCGCCGGGAAGGCCGGCAGATAGGCGTCGATGGAGAACGGGCCGATCGCACTGAGGGCGGCGATCAGGAAGGCCAGCATGGGGTGGCTTGGGGGCATCGGATGGAATCGTCGGGATGAAGGGATGTGCGCGGGGCGGGCGCACGGCGCGGCATGGCGCCGCGGCGGCGCATCTGGCGCGGGCGGACCGGAGGCCGCCCGCCGGACGTCACGGACGGCCGATCAACCCCTTCAGAGCGCTCTGCAGATCGGCGGGCAGGACCACCACCTTGGCGCCGCCGGCCTGGCCGAGCGCCTGCATCGACGCGATGTACTTCTCGCCCAGCAGGTAGAGCATGGGCGCCGTCTGGTCGCCCACCGCGCCCGTCACGCGGCGGATCGCCTCGGCGGAAGCCTCGGCCAGCATCACCTGCGCATTGGCGTCGCGCTTGGCCGCCTCCAGCCGCGCCTCGGCTTCCAGGATGGCGGCCTGCTTCGCGCCCTCGGCCTTGGTCACCGCCGCCTTGCGCTCGCGCTCGGCCGCCGCCTGCAATTCCATGGCGCGCTGCATCGATTCCGACGGCTTGATGTCCTGGATCTCCACCGACTTCACCGTCAGGCCCCAGTCCACCGCCTCGTCGGCGATGCTCTCGCGCAGCCGCGCCTTGATCTTGTCGCGCGAGGACAGCGCCTCGTCCAGCTCCATCTCGCCGACGATGGAGCGCAGCGTGGTCATGATGAGGTTGCGGATCGCTTCCGAGAAATCGGTGACGCCATACACCGCCTTCACCGGATCGGTGACCTTCACGAAGGCGATCGCATTGGTGAGGATCACCGCGTTGTCGCGGGTGATGACCTCCTGCTCCTGCACGTCGAGGATGATGTCCTTGGTGACGAGCTTGTAGGCGACGTTGTCCAGATAAGGGATCAGGATGTTGAGGCCCGGCCGCAGCGTGCTGTGGTACTTGCCCAGCCGCTCGACCACCCATTCCTCGCCCTGCGCGACCAGCCGCACGCCCTTGGCGATGGTGACCGCCACGAAAACCAGTACCGCGATCGCAATTGCCAGCCCTGCACTCATCGATTCATCCTTGTCCGGAAAAAAGTCTCAAGCCTTCGTCACCCTGACGAAGCTTCCCTCGATCGCCACCACCCTCACCCGCTCCCCGGCGGGAATCGCGCTTTCCGCGCGACATACCCACTCGTCCGCGCCGAGCACCGGCCGCTGGAAGCGCACCTTGCCGTTCCGATAGGGCTCCACCGCCCCCACCAGCAGGCCCACCTCGCCGATGACCTCGCCATCGGCCGTGCCCACGAGGGTCTTGTGCCGGTTGCGCTTGAACACCCGGAACCACAGCACCACCATGGCCAGCGAGGCGACGATCCACAGCGAGATCTGCACCGTCAGCGACAGGCCGCCGGCAGCCAGCGTCGCCAGCGCGACGACGATCGCCCCCAGGCCGAACCAGATCACGAAGAAGGCGGGAATGGCGAGTTCCAGCAGCACGAGCCCGATCCCCGCGATCATCCAGTGCCACCATTCAGGAGTCATCATCCGCCCTTCCCCGGCCGCCGTCCGGCATGTTCGAAGCCCCGGAGTTTAACAGGCGGATGATTACCGGGAATGACGCCGCAGCGCGCAGTCCGGCGCGGCCGGAGGATGCGGCGAGGAACTGCGCATGACGGACGGGCGGCGGGCAGGTGCCGCGGGCGGGGGAGGCTCAGACCTGGAAGCGGTTGCGATCGATGCCGTACTTCTTGAGCAGCTTGCCGAAGGCCCGCCTTTCCTTGCCGGCATGCTGGGCGGCGAGCGACACGTTGCCCCGCGTCAGCGCGATCGCCTGTTCCAGGTAATCGCGCTCGAAGCGCGCGATCACCTCGGCCTTGGCGAGCTTCATGTCCATGCCGGAGAAATCGATGTTCCAGCCGCTGCCCGCCTCGCCGCCGGCCGCCGCGCCGGGCGATTCGATCGGCGCATCCAGCCGGACGACGTCGCCCTCGGCAAGCAGGAACTGGCGATGGACCACGTTCTCCAGCTCGCGCACGTTGCCCGGCCACGGATGGGCCAGCGCCACCGGGACGGAAGCCGCATCCAGCCTCGGTGCCGGGTGTCCGTACTCGCGGGCGAAGCGCGCGAGGAAATGGTCGATCAGCAGCAGGATGTCGTTGCCGCGCCGGCGCAGCGGCGGCAGGTCGACCGCCATGATCGCCAGGCGGTAATAGAGATCCTGGCGAAACCGGCCGCTGCGCACCAGTTCGCCGAAATCCTGGTTGCTCGCGGCGATCACCCGCACGTCGGCGCGCAGGTCGCCGTGCCCGCCGAGCTGGCGATAGTGGCCATCCTGCAGGAAGCGGAGCAGCGCCACCTGCCCCTTCAGCGACAGGCACTCGATCTCGTCGAGGAACAGCGTGCCGCCCTCGGCGCCGCCGATCAGCCCGCGCTGGCTCTCGCGCGCATCGGTGAACGCGCCGCGCGCATGGCCGAACAGCTCGTTCTCCATCAGGTTGTCGGGCAGCGCTCCGCAATTGACCGGCACGAAGGGCTTGTAGCGGCGGTCGCCGAGGTAGTGGATGGCGCGCGCGACGAGTTCCTTGCCGGTGCCCGTCTCACCCTGGACGAGGACATGGGCGGAAGTCTGCGCGAAGCGGCGCATCAGGTTCGTCGCCGCGATGAAGGCGGGAGAACGCCCGAGCAGGCCGAAGCCGGCCAGCGCGTCGCCATCCGCCCCGGGCGCGGCCCGCGCCCCGCCCGCTTCCCCCGCTGGTGATCGTCGATGCCCATGGCTGCCAGACATGCATTCCCCACTTGTCATTGCGGCGGAATATAGGTCTCCCGCTCGCACCAATGCATACCAGCGCCGCATGGCCGACGATACGAGCCGGGCCGAGCGCCGTGCTTCAATCTGGAATATGCCTTCCGTAAGGTCAACCGCAGTTACACCTGCGACGGCGGCATGCGCGCACGGCGGACTCGCCGTGCGGAACGAAGGCCCGGCCGCCCCGCGACGGCGGCTCTCAGCCGGAAAGCGGCAGGCCGGCCTGCCGCCAGAGGAGGCTGCGCAGGCGGGCAAAGGCCGGGGGAGGCTCCACCCGCTCGATCGCCACCGAATGGGCGCGCTCGCCGAGCACGACGTCGAGTTCCTCGCGATATCCGTCCCGCCCCTGCCGCACCGTTTCGGCGGGAAGCCCGAAGAACCCCGAGTGCGAGATCGCCCGCGCCAGCTCGCCGATCTCCGCCGCCTGCAGCCTGCGCACCGGGGTCCCGGGCCACGGCCCGCTCCAGTGCGTGCCGCGCGGGCAATCCCCCGTGACGACATCGACGAACAGGGAACCGTCGGCATCCAGGCGAATGCGATGGTTGCCGCGCGACGACAGCGCCTGCATGTGCCGGAACTCGATCCGCAAGATCGCAGGCGCCGCCGGAACGGTCATGAGAGTTTCCATTCCGCCTGCGCGATGTCGGGTGCCGTCATCCGCCCCAGCGCTTCCCACAGGGTGACGTAGTGGCGGGGCAGGACATCCACGCCGGCCGACATCTGGCTGGCCGTATTGACTCCCCACACCGCCGGTCCCTGCGCCCCGGCCGCCGTCACCAGCCCCGAGTAGAGGGTCTGCTGCGTGCCGAGGACGCCGGTGGTGTTGTTCTGGTATTCGTCCGGCAGGCCGAGCATGTGGCCGAACTCGTGTTCGCCGACGGAATAGCGGTTTGAGCTGTACGTCGTCTCGAACGCATGATCGGCGGTGATGTCGGCCTTGCGGTTGACGACATCGCCCGGCGCCCCCACCGGGCCGTGCCCGAGCACGCCGATGGGCTGGAGCACGCCCAGCCCCGCCAGGAAGCCGCGCACCGCGATCGCCCGCCGCTCCGACAGGCCGACGTTGTGCCCGTGCTCGCCCTCGCTGCTGGCAAAGCCGTCCACCTTGAGCGGAATGAGCGGGTCCGAAGGGTTCTTCTGCTTGAGCGCGGTGGCGAAGGCCGTCAGCGTCCCGGCCGCCGCCGGCGTGATGGCGTCCGAATTGTTGGCGAACAGGACGGGCGTCGCCGCCGCGGCCGCCAGCGCACTCTCGATGCGCTGGCGCTCCGACGTGGCGACGCTGGTGCTGTTGAAGTCCGGCTCCTCGCGCACGTCGGACGACCACAGCTCCGCCGTCGCGGGGCGCTCGGGATGGGCGACGTCCGGGTCGCTCGTCGACGACTTGTAGTCGATGCCGGGCCCGGGGCTCTTGTGGACCGTGACCACGTAATGGGCCGAGGCATCGTCGGCCACCTCGACCGGGCTCACCAGCGGCAACGCCCTGAAGTTCCAGCACGGCTTGGTCGACACCATGGAATGCTGCGCGCTCCAGCGCGTGGCGACGCGGGAGATGTAGTCGCTCCTGAACGTGTCGCGCTCGGTGTCGCTCCAGTAGAAGCGGCTCAGGTCCTCGCCGCCGAGCGTGCGGCGCATGCGCTCCCAGAAGCCGGGCGCATTGTCGGCGGAAACGAACTTGAACTTCATCTTCACCGTCACCGACATGAGCCCGAAGAGCGGGAAGTAATCGGCATCGAACATGCCGAAGGTCGTCGACGGGATGTTGCGGTCGAGATGGAAGCGCCGCAGCGCAAAGGCATCGCGGCGCCGGCCTTCGTCCTCGGTCAGGCAGGCGCCATACACGCTGTCGAACACGGGCGGGGCAGGCGCCGCCGGCACGCCCGCCGGCAGCGGCACGCCCGCGTCGGTCACGCCGCCTGCATCGGGCGCAGGGGCGGCGCCGGCATCGGGTTCCACCCCGGCATCCGCCTCCCGCGCCACGCGGTCGCCGGGGCCGGGGCTCACCACGTGCGCGAGTTCGTGCGCCAGCAGATGGCGCCCCTCGCCGGTCGCCGGTGCATAGCGGCCATCGCCGAACACGATGTCGTCGCCCACCGTGAACGCCTTCGCCGCCAGCGAGCGCGCCAGGCGCCCTTCATGCGGGCCCGCATGCACCCGCACCGATCCGAGATCGCGTCCGAACCGGGGCTCGAAATAAGCGCGCGTCGCCGCGTCGAGCGGCGCCCCGGAACCCAGCCCGCCCGCGCGCCGGCCGGCCGGCGCCGCCTTCGCGGCATCGGACGCGCATTTCACGCAAGGCGCGAGCGGCGTACACGCCGGGCACGCCGCCGGCTCCATGACCGCATCGGCAAGCGCATCCGCCCGGCGTTCGGCGGCATCGCCCGGCTTCGACAGCGTCATGCCGCCGCCCAGGAAACGCGGCATGCCCTTCCTCGCCGCGGGCGCGGCGGACGACCGCTCCGGCCGGCCCGGCATGCCCGTGCTGCGGGCCATCAGACTCAGGCTCATCGCACTACCCTCCTGCCGCCGCGCGGCGGAACACTCACGCATCCGCCGGCGCATCGGCGCCTCATTCACTATAGATGCCCGCCGGTCCGATGCCGCCGCTTTCCACGGCGCCCGCATCGCCGGCCGGCGCGGCACGGCTTTCCCGTCCGCGGGTAACCGTCCCGTCCTCTACCCGTCAGC
Source organism: Thauera sp. K11 (assembly GCF_002354895.1). NCBI lineage: Bacteria > Pseudomonadati > Pseudomonadota > Betaproteobacteria > Rhodocyclales > Zoogloeaceae > Thauera > Thauera sinica. The sequence goes on along the minus strand of NZ_CP023439.1, from coordinate 1,818,851 downwards.
CGCCCTTCATCCGCTCGACCAGCGCGCGCGCCATGGCGTCGAAGCGTTCCGGGCCGAGCACGGCGTCGCGCAGATGGGTGATGCGGCCGCGCAGCACCTGCTCGACCACCGCCCACCCCCTGTGCCGCGCGACCGCGAGGCCGGTGGCGAGGGCGCGGTAGGCTTCGTCGTGGCGGCCGGCATCGACGTGCAGCGCGGCGACGAACACGATCATGCTGACGTAGCCGATCACGCTGCCCTGGCGCGCGTAGCCCTTCGCCACCTCCAGCGCCGCGGCGACGGCCGCCCCGGCCTGGCCCTGCGCCGCCAGCGCGCGTGCGCTGGCAAGGCCGAGCAGGGTTTCGAGCTGGGGCTGCGGGTAGCGCTCGCACAGTCCGGCGGCGGCGTCGAAGCGGCACTGCGCCGCCGCGGCATCGCCGCAGGCGGCATGCAGGCTGCCGACGGCGAGTTCCATCTGGATCACCTCGGGCCAGGCGCCGGCGGCACGCAGCAGGTGCCGCGCTTCGTCGAGCCGGGCGCGCGCCGCCTGCGGCTCCACCTGGGCGATCAGGACGAAGCCGAGCGACTGCAGCATCTGGATGCGTTCTTCCACCACCTCGGCCGGCAGGCCGAGCAGCGCGGTGTGCAGCGTCGCCGCGGCGGCGGTGAATTCGCCGCATTCGAGCTGGAGTTCGGCGCGGGCGACGACGGGCAGCCAGCCGGTCCACCCGGCGTCGCGCGGTCCGGCCAGGGTTTCGAGCGTGGCCCGGGCGGCGTCGAACTGCTGCCGGCGCACCAGGATGCGCGCGCGCGTCGCCAGCAGCCAGCCGCGCCCGGATTCGGCTGGTGCGCCCCGGACCTCCCCGGCCTGCGCCAGCGCCGCCAGCGCTTCGTCGAATTCGCGCCGTCGCATCAGGACCACCGCCCGCCGCAGGATCAGGCGCCGCAGGGTTTCCGGTTCGCGCCGCGCGCGGGCGAGCGCCTGGGCCTGCTGCAGCCAGTCGTCGACCGGCGTCGGCCAGTCGGGGAACACCGGGGTGAACAACGCCGCGCGCTCCAGCGCGGCGAGCATGGCGGCATCGTCGCCCTGCGCGCGCGCCAGCGGCACCGCCATCAGCAGGTCGGACAGGAAGGCGCGCGCCTGCGCCTCGATCGCCTCAGGCGAGTGTGGCTTCATCGGCGGCCTCCTCCGGCGGCGGCGCTTCCCCGGCCGGTTCCACCATGCCGGCCAAGGCAAGGGCGTCCTCGCCGGCGCCTTCCTCTGCGGCCTCTTCCCCGCCGGCGACTTCCTCTTCCCCGGCTTCCGCTGCGGCGCTTTCCCCGGCCGCCATCGGGCCCGCCTCGCCCGCGGCCGCTTCGGCAGCGAAGAAGGGCTGGTAGCGCGCGCCGAAGTCGACGATCCACGCCTGCCCCTGCACTTCCTCGGCGACCAGCATCTGGTCGTGGGCCTGCAGCGCGGCCAGTAGCGCCTGCGCGTCCGCCCGGTCGGTCTGCGCGTCGGCGACGTTGACGTCGGCCTGGTCCATCGACTGCTGGTTGCGCTCCGCTTCGGCGGCGGCGACGTCCTGCGTTTGCTGCAGGCCGGCGTCGGTCTCCTGCAGGCTCGCGCCGCGCTGCGCGATGTCCTCGCCGCCGCCGTTCAGTTCGGCCTCGATCTCGTCCAGGCCGAGCGCCTGGTTGATCATGTCCATGATGAATTCGTTGATCGACTGCATCACCTGATTGACCTTGCGCCGTACCGCGCGCACCGCGGGAGCGATCAGATTGTCCCACAGCGCGCCGGCGGTCGCGTCCCAGGCGCGCTCCAGCCAACTGCGCTTGCGCGGCTCCTCGGGCTTGGGCTCGACGCTGACGTTGCCGCCTTCGGCCTGTACCGACTGTGCCTCGCCCTGGCCGCGCCCGGCCTCGCCCGAGGCGCGCGCATTCTCGGCCGCCATGTCCTGCTGCGCGCCGCCGGCCTGGCCGAGCTTGTCCTGCTCGCCGGCGACGGTGGCGCGCTCCGCCCCGGCGACGGCGCCCTGCTCGGCATTGCGCGCCTTCAGGTCGGCGGCGGCATCGCGGGCGCCGCGATTGTGGCGCTCGGCACTGCCGGCGTCGGCGATGAAGTCGGTGACGACCTCCATCGCCTCCGCAACCGCGTTGCGCTGCCCGCGGATCGACACCAGCGCCTGCGGACTGTACGGCACCGGCGCGGGCGGCGGCTCCAGCGCTTCGCCGTCCGCCGCCCCTTCTTCCGCGCCGGAACCGCCGGATGGCGGCAGAGCGATCCCGGAGTCGGGCGCGGCGGCCCCGGCCGGCGGCCCGATCTCTCCGCCGGGCAGCGGCAGCGACGCCATCGCGCCCTCGTCCGCCGCCAGCGGCGGCAGCAGGGCGGCAAGCTGCGGCGCCGGCGACGGGCCGCGCCGCGTCAGCGTGCGCGCACCGATGGCGGCGTCGATGAGCGCGGTCGCGCGCGGCTCCGGCGCACCTTCGCCGCCGGCCTGCGCGTCCGGCGTGCCCGCGGCCAGGCGGCCCGAACGCTTGATCGCCGGCACCAGCAACTGGCTGCCAAGCTCGCGCCGCAGGCCGATGCCCAGGCGCGAATTCATGTCGAAGATCTGCCGCGCAAGCTCGTTCTGCCAGTCCCAGCCGTGGCCGATGCCCAGGTGAGGGTTGAAGAACATGCGCCGGCCCGCCGCGCGGCGGTTGCGCCACACGCCGCTGCTGCCGTCGGCGACGAGGTCGTCGGCAAGGCCCCGGCCCATGAAGTAGTCGATGTCGGCGCGGGTGTAGCCGGGGACCTGCCCGCGGTCCAGCATGTCCTCGATGACTTCGCGGCGGTTGAGCGCCTGCCGCGTCCGCCCCGGGCGCGCGCCCGGCACGCGGTAGCCGCGCACTTCGGGGACGTGGGCCAGGCCCGGATAGGCATCGTCGATGAAACCCCGGTAGCTGCGGCTGTCGTTGACGATCTGGATGAAGCGCGGGTCGCGGCTGATCTGCGGCGCCATGCTCGCCGGCAGCGTGTGGTGGCCGGTCTTCGACACCGCCAGCGCCTCGCCGGCGGCGTCGCGCAGCGCCAGTCCGCCGCCCGGCCCGCGCGCCGGGTGCAACTGGGTGAAGGCGCGCAGTTCCTCCTCGGTCCACCGGCCCTTGATGAAGGGGCTGGCATTGACCGCGTCGGCCAGTTCGCGCGGCGTCGCCCCCGGCGGCAGGCGGTCGCGGACGAGCTGGATCTCGGCGAACTCGGTCTCGCGCACCGTGCGCAGGAACTCGGCATCGTCGCGCACGAACTGGATGTTGCCGCCGCGGCTGGTGCCGACCCCGGCGTGCCCCATGCGTTCGCGGCCGAAGCGGGTGCGCAGCGCGTCGTCGAGCTGGCGCGCGCTCCAGCCCGGGTTGGCCTGGCGCAGGGCGTCGAGTTCGTCGATCAGTTCGCGGCCCAGGCGCAGTTGATAGGCGCGCTCGACCGGGTCGCCGATGGCGCGCGCCACCATCACGTTGCGCTCGTGGATGCCGCGCAGGCGGCGGTTGTAGAAACGGCCGACGGCGCTGTCGGCGGTGGCCACGCCGCGCAGGCGCCGGCGCGCCCATTCCTCCGCCCCGCCGCCGAGGCGGTTCGCCCAGCGCACCGGCGCCGTGCCGCGCGCCCAGCCGAGCGCGCGCATGGCGCCGCCGCGCGCCGCACGGCGGGCGCTGCCGAATGCGCGCCGGCCGCCGACGGCGGCGATGCGCATCCCGCGCGCCGCGCGGCCGGCGAGCGAGGACGAACGCGACAGGCGGCGGAAACCGCCGCCGGCGGCACGCCCCGCCGCATGCAGGCCGCGCCTGCCGGCGCGCGCCGCCAGCCGTCCGGAAAGCCCCACCGCGCGCACCGCCCGCGCGCCGCGGCCGAGCGCGCCGGATGCGCGCGACGCGGCGCGCAGGCCGCCCGACACGCGCCGCCCGGCGCGGCCCAGCGCCCGTCCGGCACCCGGCGCCACCGCGGTGGCGACCGCGACCGCGCTCATCACCGTGCCCATCGCGTCCTGGCGCACCATGCCGAGCAGGCGGCGGCGCTCCTCGGGGTCGGTTTCGTTCTTCAGCCGGTACAGGTTGTAGCCGGTCAGGATGATGCCCAGCACCAGGCTGATCGCATCGAGGATCAGCGCGGCGACGTCGCAGAAGCGCCCGACGGTGAGCAGGAAGGCACCCACCGGCGGGATCAGCAGGCTCAGGATGAAGCCGCTGACGGTCGCCACCAGGCCGATGATGCCGACGATGCCGCCCAACTGGCCGGTGATGTCGCGCACGCGGGCAAGCGTGCGCAGCCACAGCGGCTCGCCTTCGTAGCCGGTGGCCGGCGCCCCCGGCTGCAGGGCTTCGCCGCCGAGGGCCTGCAGTGCGCTCGCCTCGGGGTCGGTGATCTGGCGCTCGCCGAGCAGGTCGACCGCCTCGAGCAGGGCCTGAGTCTGCGGGTCCAGCGCCGCCAGCCGCTCGGCGGACAGGTTGCCGTCCAGCCAGGCGGCGACGTCGGCGGCGACCAGGCTCTCGAACTCGGCGGCCGGGCCGGGCGCGGGCGGCGGCGGCGCGGGCGGTTCGCCGCCGCCGGCGCCCGCGTGCCGGCCATCCGCCCTGCCCCGCGCCGCGCCTCCTTCCGCCTGCGCTCCGCCTTCGCCGCCGTCTCCCGCGGTACCGCCCTCGCCGCCCGCAGCCCCGCCTTCGTCGCCGCCGTCGCCGCCCTCGCGCTCGACCTCGTTCAGCTTGCCCTCGGTGGATCTGTCGAGTTCGACCGTCGGCGCGCTGGTGTCCGCTCCTTCGGCGGGCGTGGCGGCGAGCCGTGCATCCATCTCCTCTTCCGAAAAGCCGAAGCTCTGGCGCGCCGCCGCTGCCGGGCCGGCCTCGGCGCCCGGCGGCGCCGTGTCCGCGCGGCGGCGCAGTGCCGCCGGCGCACGCCCCTGCTGCACGACGTGTGCCACCTCGTGCGCCATCAGGCCGAGATCGTCCGCGCCGGACCGCGCGCCGAGCCAGATGTCGCTGCCGTGGGAGAATGCCTTCGCCTGCAGTGCGGCGGCGGCATGCTCGGCATGCGGGCCGGTATGCACCCGCACCCCGCCCAGGTCCAGATCCAGCACCCCTTCGAGGCGGCTGCGTAGCGGCGGGGCGAGCGGTGCGGCGGTATCCGGGCGCCCGTCCTTGCCGGGACGTACCGGCGCCTTGCCGCCGCCGTCCGGCGCACCGCCGCGCGGCATCGGCGCCCGGACGACCACAGCGGCGGATGCCGCAGCGAGCGGGTCGGCCAGGGCATCGACACCGCGCGAACCGCGCACGGGCTGCGCCCTGCCACCGTCATCCGGCGTGCCGCCGTGCGGCATCGGCATCCGGACCGCCTCACCGGCCACGTCGACCAGCGCCTCGGTACCACCGGTGCGCGGCTCGCGCGGCGCGGCCGCACGTTCGCCGGACAGAAAGCGCGGCAGCGCACGGCCACCGTGCTGTACCGCCTGCGCAAACGCATCGGCCTCGCGCTCCAGCGGGTCGTCCACCGCGCCCACCTCGAGCCTGGCCTGCACCGCCCCGCCGCCGAGAAAGCGCGGCACCCCGGCTTCGCGCCCCGGCTCTTCCATGCCGGGGCCCTCAGTTTCCGGGCGCCGGGCGCCTTCCGCCGACTGCGGCTTGCGCGCGGCCTCGCGGGCGGCGTTCACCGAACCACCCTCCCGTCGTCGCGTGGCGGAAAGCCGGTCTTGCACGACCGGGCGGGGGCGCTCATCCCGGCCGCTCCAGGCCGGCCGGCAAGGGCTTGCCGAGCTTGCGGTATTCAGCCGCCAGCGCCGCGACCAGGTCGGCTTCGGCCATCGGTTCGCCGCGCTGGCGCGCGATCGCCGCGGCCGCCAGCACCGCGTTGCGGATGTGCCCGCCGGCCAGATCGCAACTGGCGGCGAAGCGGTTGAGCACCACCGCGTCGAGCCGGTGGGCGCCGCCCAGATGCGCCAGCCACAGCGCGCGGCGCTCTTCCGGGCCGGGCGCGGGGAACTCGATGATGGCGTCGAGCCGCCGGGTGAAGGCGGAATCGAAGCGGGCGCGGCTGTTGCTGGTCAGCAGCGTGATGCCCTCGTAGGACTCGATGCGCTGCAGCAGGTAGTTCGTCTGCTGGTTGGCGAAGCGGTCGTTGGCGTCCTTGACGTCGGTGCGCTTGCCGAACAGCGAGTCGGCCTCGTCGAACAGCAGCACGACTTCCGCATGCTCGGCCCTGGCGAACAGTTCGGCGAGGTTCTTTTCGGTCTCGCCGATGTACTTGCTGGTGACGGAGGCCAGATCCACCCTGTACAGCGGCAGGCCGAGCCGGGTGGCGATCCAGCCCGCCGCCAGCGTCTTGCCGGTGCCCGACGGGCCCACCAGCAGCCCGCGTACGCCGGGCCGGTAGCGTGCGCGGGCGGCGATGCCGAGCCCTTCGGCGAGCGCGTCGCGCACCCGGCAGCGGGCGAGCAGCGCTTCGAGTGCGTCGCGCAGTTGCGCCGTCAGCACCAGCGCATCGTCGGGGATGTCGTCCGCCAGCAGTTCGGCCAGCGCGCCGAGGTCCGCCCCCACGCCGGCGCGTGCGGCCTGCCCCACGTGGTCCGCCCGCAGCGTCTCCCCGGCGCGCGCGGCGGCCGAACGCGCCGCCTGGCCCAGTTCGGCGATGCGGCCGGCGGAATGGCGATGCGTGCCCGCGAGGGCATCGACCGCCACGCCGTCGCCGAGCGCCGCGCGCCACAGCAGCGCACGCTCCGCCGCTGCGGGCACGGGCACGCGCCACTGCGCCACCGCGCCCGGCGCTTCGATGCTGCCGTCCAGGCCGGTGGCGACGAGCACCGCGCCGTCGTGGCCAGGAATGCCCGGCAGGCGATAGCGCTCGCCCGGCCCGAGGCGCGGGCACAGCACCGGAACGCGGCCGCGCAGCCACAGCCACGTGCCCAGTCCGCGCGGGACGTCGCCTTCGACGAACGCCGCGCGGCCGCCCAGCGCCGCGGCCACCTGCGCGGCGGCGGCGCGCGCCTCCGCCGCGAGGCCGCTGCGCACCGCCAGCACGCGCGCCCCGCCCCGCTGCAAGCCTTCGGCATGGTGGCGCGCCGCATCGACGACCGACGCCGACAGCGCCGGCAGTCCGTCCTGCGCCGCATCCACGCCGTCCGTCCGGCCCTCGTGCCCGCCCAGCGCCAGCACCAGCGACGGAGGCACACGCACGCTGCGTTCGCACAGCGGACGGTCTTCCGGCAGCAGTTGCAGCACGCCGTGGGCGCATGCCGGCCCCTCGGCCAGCCGCGCGAGCGCATCGGGCTCGCCGACGCGCTCACACAGCGTCGCCAGCAGCCCGACGGTGGGCCGCGCCTCGCCCACCGGATGCTGCAGCCAGATCAGCGCGCGCGCTGCCATCGGCATCATCTCGCCGGCGCAGGCCAGGGCGATGGCGGCCGTCTCGGGCAGGCTCAGGCGGTCGCGGCCGGCAAGCGCATGCAGCCGGATGTCGCAGGCGGGCGGCTGCCTCTGCCACGCCGCCAGCGCGACGCGCACGGCATCGGCGCGCCCATGAGCCGCCGCGGCCACGCCCGTGGCGAAGCGGTCCACCGTCTCGCCCACTGCCGCCAGCCAGCCGGCCTCGCCGCCCGGCTCCCGCGCCTCGTCGTTCGCGGCCGGGGCGAGCAGCGCGAGCACGATCTCGAACAGCGGCGGAAGGCCGGGCCGGTCCGCATGCCGCCCTTTGGCGTCGTCGGCGGAGGCGGCCGGCCGTGCCGGCCCAGCGGACTGCGCAGGCAGGCGTTCGGGATGGTTCATGGCGCGGCATCGCCATAGTGGAAATGCACCACCCGCCCCAGCCACGGCACCCAGCCCGGATCGAGGTCCAGCCCCGCGCGGCGGATGCGCAGGTCGGTCTGCCCGATCGCCATCCAGACGTCGGCATGCGTGGCGGTGATGGCCAGGAGACCGGGCCGGCGGACCAGGTCGGCAAGACCGATGCGCGCGCCCATCCGCAGCCGGCGCCGGCAGGCGTTCAGCCACGCATCCTCGACCGTGCGCGCCTGCGCCGCACGCATGCCGGCCGCCGCGAGCATCGCCCATTGGCCCTCGCCGGAAATCCGAAACGGCACGGCGGGAAGCGCCACGGCGGGATCGAACGCCGCCAGCAGCCAGGCCGGATCACCGTCGTCGACACGGAGCCGCCGCAGAACCCGCCCGAAAATCCGCGCCGGCAGTTGCACACTCGCCCAGGCTGCGTCCGCGGCCAGCCACTCCGGCAGGCAGAGCGACTCCATCACCCGCAGCAGGAACAGCAGGCCGGCGGCCGACGTCGGTCGCGCCGCCGCAGTACCTTCCTGCGTCACGGTCATGCGGCGCATGGCATCCGGCTCCGGCACGCCGCGCTGCGAGCCGGCGGCGCCATCCGCGGCGCCGCCGGCGGTCTCGCCGGGCCGCGCCCCGGCAACGCCGCGCCTCGGCCGATCCGCTGCCCGCGAGAGCGGCACGCCTGGCGGACGGGGTTCCGCATCCTGCCGGGTGGCGCTCGCCTCCGCCGCCGGATCGCGCTTGCGCCGGACCTCCGCCGGCTCCGCGGCATGCCGCGCATCCGCGCCGTTCCGCATGGCCTGCGGGATCGCCTCGGGCATGCCGCCCGCGACCGTCCCCGGAATCCAAAGCGCGCACGCCTGCAGCAACTGCCGCCGCGCATCCGACGGCCCGAAGTGCCGGCCGGCCCAGCGCAGGGGCTCCCGCCATCGCGGTGCGGCCTCCGGTGCAGGCGCCGCCGGCACGCCCGCCGGCACATCGGCGGCGGGCCGGGCCGCGCCGGGCAGCGCGGCGGCCGGCCGCTGCGTGCGCGAAAGCGCGGCCGGCGGCAGCACCGCCAGCAGGCATACGGCATCGCCTTCCGACAGCGCGGCGAAAAGGCGCGGAACCGCCCCCCGCGCCGCGATCCCGTCCAGCCACAGAGGCAGGGCGGCCGCAGCCTCCGGAAGACCGGCGATGGACATGGCGATCGCCCGCAAGGCTTCGCCCGCGCCGAGCCCGGCATGGTAGCCGGGTACCGCGAGCGGCCAGCACCAGGCGTGTGGCGCGGCGCCGCCCAGCACGCGGGCGCCGAGTTCCAGCCGCGCGTGCAGCGGGTCGCGAAAACGCACCGCGGCGGCGGCGGCGACGTCGTCCTCGGACGTGGCGGCCGTCACCGGCAGCACGGCCAGCGCACGGCAACGCGCTTCCAGTGCGAGCGCCACGCTTTGCGGTGTGGCGGTGCCGCTGAACGGCGGCAGCCGCAGCCTGCGCACCAGCACCACCGCACCGCCCTGCCCCGGCAGGCTCGCGGTGCGCAGTGCATCTTCCACCAGCAGCCGCGCCCTGCGCGCCAGCGCTTCGTCCGGCGCGCGCACGCGCAGCCGGCGGATGGTGCGCTCGGCCGGCATGGGCGCTACCTCACGGCCACACTCTTGATGCGCGCCGCGCTCATCGCGGCCGGGCTCGCCGCATCGACGAACTGCACACGCGTCTCGGCCGCGAGTTCGACGCGGTTGCCGTCGGCCTGGATCACCGTCGCCGCCACCTGGGCGGAGCCGACGTCGTCCACCGTCGCCCGCGCCACCACGCGGTCGGCCTGATACACCAGCGCCTGCATGCCGACGCGCAGCTTGAGCACCTCGGTGACGCGGATCGGTATGCGCACGCCCGGAATCGCGACGACCGGCGCCGGCAGGCGGCCGGAGACGATGCGGTTGATCGGCGCATGGCTGGCCAGCAGCAGGCACATTCGCACGACGTCGTTCATCAGGCTTTCGGCCTCGGCGACGCCGGCGCGCATCTGGCCGAACAGCCAGTCGGCGGCCGCCTGCATGCGGCGGCGGTCGGCGTAGTCGATCTCGCCCCAGCGCGGCAGGCTCGCAAGGTTGCGCAGCCGCGGCGCCTCGTCGAACTGCGACATGCGCTCGGCCCAGTCCAGCCGGATCGACGGCAGCACCGACGAGAAGCCTTCGTGCAGGCAGGCGGCGATGCGCGAGACGTCGCCGAACAGCGCCGCCGCCTTCTGCGCCACGTCGCCGCGCCCGTGCTCGCCGTCGATCAGGTCGCCGAGCGAGACGATTTCCTCGGCCTGCGCACGCGCGCCCTGCCAGCCCAGGCCGGCGATCAGCGACGGATCGACCCTCGTCGCCACCGCGCGCAGGCTCTGCACGGTCTGCAACTGCCTGCCCTGCAGCGCGGCGATGCCGGCGGCCACGCCGCGCAGCGCGGTGGCCGCGGCGACGGCGACGGGGGCCGCGGCGGCCACCTTCAGCGACATGAGCTGGCTGCGCAACTGCGCCGACTGCACCGCCTTCACCAGCAGGTCGACGCGGTCGAGCCGGTCGAGCAGTACCGGCGCGCCAGCGAACCAGCGCGCCGGGGCTTCGCGCACCACCGCGAGCAGGTCGCGCAGTTCGTCGGGCGCGTCCAGGTGCTCCATGAAGCAGGCCGGCAACGGCGCTTCGAGCAGGCCGGGATCGAGTCCGCGCATCGGCGCGGCGGCGATCAGTTCGGCCTCGCGCGGCCGCTGGTAGGCGAGGAAATGCACGTGCTGCTGCAGCACTTGCGCGCGGCGCGCGTTGATCGAAGCCAGCCGGGCCTCTTCCTCTGCGATCAGGGCGCGCGTCACCGATACGTCGTGGCGCGCTTCCGCCAGTTCCTCGCCCACCGCGCGCAGGCGCAGTTCCAGGGCCGCCGCGCCGGCGCGCAGTGCGTCGAGCAGCTTCTGGCTGGCGGCGATCGCGTTGCGGTAGAGCTTGATGCGGCCTTCGAGCTGGCGCATCAGCGCCACCGTGTTGTCGGCCAGGTCCGCGCCGTCCGAGAACTGCGCCGACTCGTCCACCTTCACCCGCAGCGGCGAACGCAGCATCAGCGGCAGGCGCCAGCGTTGCGCCATCAGGTCGCTGAACGGCAGGCTGCGGCGCATGGTGTTCAGTTGCGCCTGCTGGTTCGGGTCTTCGGTGTCGACGCTGGGCAGTGGCCGGTCGGCGTTGTTGACTTCCTCTTCCTTGTCGAAGAACAGCGCGGGGTCGCCGCGCACACCGTGGAAGCTGACGCCTTCGAACAGCCCGGCCGGCTCGCCGCCGTCGGCGGCCTGCAGTTCGTCGGCGAACGCGAGCAGGCCGCGCACCGCCTCGAAGCGGGTGGAGGTGGTGTAGTCCTTGGCTTCGGTCGCCTTGGGCGCCGCCAGGCGTTCGGCGATGCTCGTCGTGCGCACGTCGGCCTTGCCGATCAGCGGCGCGGCATTGGTGATGTCCGATGGGGTGAAGGTGCCGACGGTGACGGGGAACTGCACCAGCGTCGCCTCGGCGAAGAAGTCCCGGGTCGTGCCGGTGCCGAGCGTGCTCTTGGCGGTGATGCCGGCCTTGGTCTGGATCAGCGCCGGCTCCGCGATGGTCGTGGTACGCAAGTTCGTCGCGCCGGCAAGCCCGAGCCCGCTCACCGCCGCCATGTCCGCGCCGAGCTTGACGGCGCGCGCGGCCGGCTCGGCGGCGCTCGCCGCCATGGCCCGCGGCTGGATCGCCGCGGCCTCCTTCTTCAATTCGTCGAAGAAGCCGGCGATGCGCTCGGTCGAGGCCACCGCGGTCTCGGACTGCGCGATGCCGGCCAGCGCCGGCGAGACCGCCAGCCGCGTGGCGGCGGTGGTGCCCAGGATCAACTGGCGCACGCGGTAGATGTCGGTCTGCACCTTGACGAAGTTGAAATCGACGAGGTCGTCGGCGCGGTCGGTGCGCGCCTTCAGGTAGGCGATGAAGCCCTCCAGCCCGAGCTGGAACAACTGGTAGCGCTCCTGCGCCGACAGCGGGGCCAGCGCCGCGTCGTCGTAGAGCCGGGCGAGCGCATCGACTTGGCCTTCGTTGCCGCCGGAGGTCGGCGCGCGCAGGTCGTGCTCCGACAGGAACTGCCAGATTCCGTACACCGTCGCGCGCGGCGGCAGGCTGCCGGAGAACCACTCGCGCGACGTCTCCGGCGCGGCGCCTGCCGGCACCAGCGCGCCGGAAGGACCGAAGGCCGCGGTGCCGTCGAAGAAGGTAAAGGCCATGCCGTTGATCTCCGCCCCCGCGAGGCCGACCGCATCCGGCGCGATCTCCAGCCTCACCCAGCGCCCCGGTCTCGGCAAGGCGCCCAGCCGGCGCCGCGACGCCGTGCCTTCCTGCCCCCAGTCGATGCGCGACAGCCCCCAGTAGGCCCTGTGCTCCCAGCTCGTACCGGTGCGCCACTGCAGCATCAGTTGCGTGGGCGGATCGTTGGGGTCGAGATACACCCAGGCGTAGAGGCGCTCGTTCGCCGCCGCGGTCAGCGTGACGCCGGCGTTTTCGAAGGCGTGCTGATGCAGGCCGGCGGCGGCCGGCTCGATGTGCCCACCGCCGCCCGGCGCGTTGGAGCCGTCGGCCGGCAGGATCACCGTATTCGCCTCGAACGGCGACCACAGGTCGTTGTGCGTGAGGAATTCCCAGCGCTCGTCGCCGTTCTGCTGCGCGCCGGTGGGCAGCACGCCGCAGAACCACTTGCGCTGGGTGCCGTCGGCCGCGCCCGCGCCGGTCATGCCGAACGCGGCCTGGCCGTCGTACAGGGCGAAGCTCATGCCGTTGGCCGTCTCCCCGTCCAGGCCGACGAGGCTCGCCGGCAGCGTCAGTTGCACCCACTGGCCCGCCGGCGGCAGGTCGCCCGCCCGCGCCCGCGCAGGCGTTCCGTCGTCGCCCCAGGGCAGGAGGTCTTCGCCCCAGTAGGCGCGGTGCTCCCAGGTGCCGGCATGCCATTGCAGCATCAGCGTGCGCGGCGGGTCGTCCGGGTCGAGATACACCCAGGCGAACAGGGTTTCGCCGGCCGCCACGGCCATCGTCCCGGTGGCGCCCTCGAAGAAGTGCTGGTGGATGCCCGCCCTGGACGGGGAGCGATGGCCGCCTCCGGCCGGCGGCGGCCCCCACGGGGCGAGCGATTCCGGCTCCAGCGCCTCGGTATCGTCGGCGATCGCCGGCACCGCCAGCGCCTTGCCCGAGATGGCGCGCGCCAGTATGGACGCGCGCGTGCGCAGCCCCTGCCGCGCGCCGAGCCAGCGCGCGCGCACCGCCAGGAACTCCGCCAGCGTGCGTGCGAACTCGGGGTCGATCACTTCCCGCAGCAGCAGGCGCGGCTCGAACACGGCCTGCGGCACGGGCACCAGCACGCGCACGCGGCCGCCGAGCGCGGCATCCAGCGGCGCCAGCGCGGCGGCCTCCGCCACGGCCGCATCGAGCTGTTCGAGCGGAATGGGCACCGCGTCGAGTTCGAAGGCCGCCGCGAAGAAATCGCTGCGCAACGCGCCCAGGTCCACCACGTTGGCCGGCAGCAGGCCGAAGGGCGGCAGCCGCGCGAAACCCTCGGCCAGCGTGGCGGCCGGCGGTGCGGAGTCGCCCGCCGCGGCCACCTGCTCGGCCAGTTGTTCGAACTGCGCCTGCCACAGGCCGGGCAGCCGCCAGTGGGTGGCGAGCCCGCCGGCGCCGCCGCCCATGCGCGAGTAGCGTGCGCGGCCGCCGGTGCGCACCACGCTGGCGCGGTCGAGGAAGAGTGGATTCCACGCCGCATCGCAGCACACCAGGCCGACGGGCACGCCGAAGGCTTCCCACGGCAGCGCGTCGGCGGCGGCGAGCCCGCGTTCGGCATCGAACACCTGCCAGGCGAGCAGGTTGCGCCACCGCGCCGGGGCCGCCGCCAGCACCACGTCGAGATCGAACGCATCCAGTTCGGCCGGCCACGCGTACCACAGCAGGCGTGCCGCGTCGCCGATGCGCCAGTCCTCGAAGGAGGTGACGTTGCCCGAACCGCAGCCGTCCAGCGAGCAGGGGTCGGTAGGGTCGAACGCACCGATGCGGTCGGCCGACACCGGCTGCAGCAGCAGCACGCCCACGCGGGCGATCGCGTCGGGGCGTTCCGCGACGAGATCGCCCAGGCGCGGCCCGATGACCTTGGCGCGCAGTTCGGCGCCCTCGCCGCCTTCTTCCCCGCCGGTACCGCCCATGCCCGCGAAGGCCGACGGATCGCCCACCACCGAGAGATCGGCAAGTGCGAACTCGACCGCCTGCGGCAGGCGCACGTCCTCGCCGCCCACCGCCAGCCCGCTCCCCTGCATCAGCGCGACGCGGGCGCCCGCCAGCCCGCCGCCATCGGCCAGCAGGGCGGCTTCGAGCCCGCGCACCACGCCCGCGGTGAAGGATCGGCCGCGCAGCGCCACGTGCGCCGCGGCCCAGCCCTGCCTGCCCTGCAGCGTCGGCCCGGTGAGCGTGCGCCCGGGAAAGAGATTGGGCCGCCGCAGCCACCAGCGCGACACGTCGGCAGTGTTCTCCGGGGCGAGGTGGATCACCTGTTCGCCCGGCAGGGAACCCTTGATCGGTGTGATGCTCACTGGACTACCCTCCTGCCGCTACGCGACGGAGAACCGGCTTTTCCTGGCCGGCCCGTTGTGCGGCGCTACGCAGTGCTCCGCGAAATCCCCGCTCCCCGCCCCCGGAGGGCGAGCCGTGCAAAGCCGGCCCCGCAGCGAGCGCGCCTTCCGGACGGGCGGGAGCGCCCACGCGGCACCTGCGTCATCCATGAAGCCGTCCCCCGGGCGGCCCGCTCACTTCCCGCCCGCCGGCTTGCGCCGCCGGCCGGAAGGCGAGGTCGAGTCCTGTTCGCCCGGCCCGGTCTCGGGCGGGGCTGCGCGGCGCCGGCCCGCCGCGGGCGCGGCCGTCCCCGCCTGTGCCTCGGCCGCGGCGCGCTTCGCCGCGGCGCCGGTCCGCCCCTTCGCCCCGGCCGCCTTGCCGGCCGGCGCCGCTGCCGGCGGAACCTCGGCCGACGGGACCGGTGCCGACCCGGCCGCCGCGGCTGCCGTACCGCGCGGCACCGGCGTCGCGCCGGGGGCCGCCACCGTGCGGACCACCTGCGGACGCAGCACCTTGTTGGCGAGCGGCGCCAGTTCCGCCTTCGTCGCCGCAGCCGCGGCGGTATCGGCGCCGCGCCAGTCGCCGCCGTCGGCGATCTCGCGCAGCGCCGTCTTGCTCGGCACCGTGTCCACCCTGGCCGTCTCGAGCTTCACCAGGCCGTCGCCCACGCCGGGCGCCGACAGGTCCGCCGCCACCCGCAGCACCGCCGCGCGGTCCACCGTCTCCGCCTTCGACAGCTCCGACAGCGCGGCCGCGGTCAGCGCGGGCGAATCGGCAAAGCGCGGGCTCGCCAGCAGGGCGCTCGCCTCGCTTGCGGCAAGCGGCGTCGCACGTTCCAGCACGCGGTTCAAGGAGGTATCCAGGCCGATCGCCTGCAGGCGGTTCACCACCACGTCGGAGCGGATCTCGAGCGAGGCCAGGCGCACCGCCTCGCCCGCCAGTTCGTCCCGGTACGCCAGGTTCCGCCGGCGCGCGAACCACAGGCCGGGCAGCGCCGCCAGCCGGGCCCATTCCGCGGTCGACGGGTCGGCCGGTTCCGGCGCGATCACCACGCGCGGGATGCGCAGCTTCTGCAGGATCTCCAGCGGCTTGCGCGTCGCCACCAGGTTGACCGCCGCCGGGCGCAGCGCCCGGGTGCGCGTCGCCAGCCGGCCGCTGACCACCCGCCATTCGTTGCGCGGCACCGGCGCCAGGATCAGCACCGCGGTGGCTTCCAGCGTGTCGGCGTCGGCCTCGAGGTCGATCGGCGGCAGCGTCAATGCTTCTTCGACCAGGGCCGGCAGTTCGTCCTCCGGGATGATGGAGAAATCCACCGCCATCTCCGGCGGGAAATAGCGCTGGGTGAAATCGCGCGTGTCGATGATACCGGGCGGCAGCGGCCCGGCCGGGGGCAGCGCCGGGAACTGCTCGCGGGCGGCGAAGGCGCGGCCGCCAACCTGCAGCACGTCGGCCAGATGCGCCTGGTGCTGCAGCAGGTGGGCGAGCCGCAGCGCGCGCGGCGCATGGCCCAGGCCCGGCAGGTCGGCACGGTCGGCGCCGAGTTCGCGCCGCACCATCGGCACGTCCACCCACGCCACCACGTTGTTCTGCAGGGCCACCATGGCCAGCGGCAGCACGTTGGACGACAGCGCCCCTGCGCCGCCCGCGGCGAAGATCGCCGCCGCGGCGCGGCCGCGCCGCGCCTGCAGCGCATCGGCGGCGCCGTCGTCGTCCCACGGCACCAGCACGATCGCGGTCGCCTCGATGATGTCGCCGTCCTCGACGGTGCGCTTGCCGGTGATCGAGGTCGGATAGGCGCCGATCGGCCCGGCGGTGAACTCCACCGGCCGCAGCGCCAGCACGAAGAGCCCGGTGCGGTTGCGCAGCGGCGGATGCGCGATGCGCCCCAGCCCGAAGCGCGCCGACAGTTGCTCCGCGCGCCGGACGTCGGCCAGCCGCAGTTCGACGTCGCGCGGCAGCAGCACGAGTTCGCCCGCCGGGGTGACGCCGTGGCCGGCCGACACGGCCAGCCGGTCGCCCGCGCCGCCTGCATCCACGTCCAGCCCGGCGGCCACGCCGCTGCCGGCGGCCTGGCCGAGATCGGCCTCGCGAGTGAGGATGTACTGCTGGTCGCGGATCAGGTCGCGCGCGGCGAGAAAGCGGCCGTCGAAGTAGCGCGGACGCTCGCGGCGCGGGTCCTCGATCAGCGCGCCCGCGGTGCGCAGCGCGGCAACCTCCGCCGCGGCCAGGCTCACCCTGGCGAGTCCCTTGGTCAAATCCATGGCTCCATCTCCCCGGCGCCTCGCGGCGCCGCTTGTCTCGGTTCAATCCAGCCCCAGGCCGAGCGCGCCGGCCAGCATGCCCAGGTGCGGCAGGAAGCGGCGCCCGCCGTTGTCCACCACCGCCCCGCCGCTGCGCGCCGGCGGGTCGCCCGCCTCCACGCCGATGAAGACGCGGGCGAGGAATACCGCGGTCGGGTCCAGCCCCGGCGGGTGCCCCGGCGGCGGCGCGAGCTGGCCGTCGGCGCCGACGCTCGCGGCGAGATCGGGCCAGCCGTCGAGCACCGCGTCCTGCAGCGCATCGCGCCGCGCCGCGCCGTCGAGCGCGGAAAGGTCGCGGTCGAGCAGCGGCAGGCCGTCGAAATCGTCGTCCAGGCCGTCGGTGCGCGGCACGAAGTGCACCTCGAAGGCGTCGCGCAGGCGCGAGGTCTCCACCGCGTCCAGGGCATCGAACGGCCCGTTCGCGAACGCCGGGGTCAGCGCCTGGCGGCAGGTGACGAAGCGCACGAACACATCGACGACCACCGCGCGCGCCGGCAGCGGGTCCGCGCCCGCGGCGATCCCGTCGTTCAGCCGCGCGCTGGCGAAGCGGGCGGCGTCGGCCTGCGCGGCGCGGCGCAGGTCGTCGCCGCCGTCGCGCGCGAGTTCGCCGTCGAACCAGCGTTGCAGCCGCAGGCACACCGGCCGCGGCACTTCGATGAGGCGGCCGAGCCGGTCCACCGCCAGCCCCGGCGCCACGCGGATCTCCTCCGGCTGCTCGCCGGATTCCGGCCGCTGCGTCACACGCAGCCCGGCCAGCGTGCCGCCGGCGAGGAAGCCGGTGGCGCCGGGGCTCTCCCCGGCGCCTTCGGGCAGCCTGCGCGCGCCGGCGCCGCTGGCGAAGGCGAGCGCGCGCGCCAGGCGGTTGCGGTGGTAGATCTGCTCGGCGGCGAAGTCCGCCGCATCCAGCAGCATGCCGGTGGCGTAGTGCGGACGTGCCGCGTCGGGCAGGCCGTAAAGCGGATCGTCCGCGGGCGGGCGAAGGTCTCCGTTCATGATGCGCTCCTGCGCTTGCCGCGGGCCTTGCTGCCCCCGGCGGCGGGTGTGGATGCGGAGGGATCGGGCGGCTCGCCGGGTTCGCCCGCCCGCGGCGTGCGGAGCGGTGCGGTGCCGGGCCGTGCCGGAGTCACGGTGGTCGTCGGCTGCGTGATCGTGACGGCCGGGCGGATCACCGGATCGACGGGCGTGGGCCGCACGACCGGCTGCAGCGGCTCCAGGATCTGCAGGCGCTGCACCGAAACGTCCACGACGTCCGCGGCGCTGCGCCGGCCATCTGCCGTCAGCACCTCGAGCTGGAACCGATGCACCCCGACCGCCAGCCCTGCATCCACGGTCACCACCGGCTCGGCCGTCCTGACCGCGCGCCCGACGACGAACGCGACCATGTCTCCCTCTCCCTCAGGTCAGCGGCTGGCCGAGATAGGTCCACAGGTAGGTCGTGACCCGCCCGCCGCCGGCATCGAAGGACTTCTCGCCGCTCAGCGTGAAGCTGGAACCGAAGGACACCGAGCGCGGCGCCGTCAGCACGGCCGTGGGGTTCCCGGTGTCGGCGACGATCACCACCACCTCGTCGGGAATCGACGTGTTGCCCGAATCGTCCACCACCACCAGCCGGAAGGTGTGCCGCCCCAGCGGCAGGGGCGTGTCGGTGGTCACCGTCACTTCGACGGTGGGCGTGTCGGTCTTGACTTCCTGGTTGATGACGAAGGTTGCCATGTC
Source organism: Thauera sp. K11 (assembly GCF_002354895.1). Lineage (NCBI taxonomy): Bacteria > Pseudomonadati > Pseudomonadota > Betaproteobacteria > Rhodocyclales > Zoogloeaceae > Thauera > Thauera sinica. Next base: position 1,800,478 of record NZ_CP023439.1, on the reverse strand, counting down.
GATGCTCCTTTCAACGGTGAGTGATGCACGAGTGCTTCAATCGATGCGGCGCCAGCGGTATTCGGTGATGCGGCGCCCCGGCGCAGCCGCCGAACGGCTGCCGTCGAGGCGGAAGGATTCGCCGTGCCCGGCGCTGACGTCCGCGCCGGCGTCGGCCACCGGCCTGGGCCGCGGCAGCGGCTGCGGGATCTCGGCCGCAGCCCCGGAGAGGCGCGGGTCCAGGCTGCCGACCCCCAGCACGAGGTCGCCGTTGCCCAGGTCCGACACGCCGGCCCGCGCCGGCTGCGGCTTGCGCGGCGGGCCGAGATAGGTGTCCACACCGACGAGGCTGGCGATGCCCACCAGCAGCGGCCAGCTCGCCGCCTCCACCTGCACCTCGACGTGCGCCGGCGATTCGAGTTCGACGATGCGCCGGATGAGGCCGAAGTCCTGCGCCTCGACCTCCTGGTGCACCAGCACGAGGGCGCGGTACGCGAGCTTGTCGTAGAAGGCCAGCACCGCCTTGCGTTCGGCCTCGCTCGCGACCTCGTCGCGGAACAGCGCCAGCAGCTCCGCCCGTTCGGCCTCGCCCAGCACCAGCGTGTCGCCGACGATGGAATTGCCGCTGATCACCAGGCCGGGCAGCAGCGGATCGTCCTCCACCTCGAGGTCCACGCCCAGCAGGGTGGCCATCAGGCGCCGCATGCGAAAACCCTCCAGCACGACGATCTCGCCTCCCGCCACGCCGCCGCCGGTGGCGATGTCGAGCGCCAGGCGCAGGCCGCGGCGGGTGCCGTGGAAGCGCGCGAGTTCGGCCGCGCGCGCCAGCCAGTCGCGCCGCCGCGCGGCGGGCAGTGCGCCGTCGAAAGCGACGCCGATCCAGCCGCCCAGCCATTCCAGCGCATCGCCCGGGGCGAGGGCGGGATCGGTCAGCAGGTGTGCGCCGGCCACCCGGTCTTCCAGCACGGTGAGCCAGCCTTCCGCATTGCCCAGGAAGCGTTCGAGGAAGTCCGCCGGCGTCGCCGCTTGCGGGGCGTCCGGGCGCCCGGCCTCGGCCGCGGCGCCGAACTCGGTCTCGCGGTAGAGCCGCGGCAGATAGTGGTCGCGATACGAGAAGCGCGAGCCGTAGATGCGCAGCGCCGCCAGTTCGGGCGAATCGCGGCCGTCGCCGAAGAACGCCGCCCTCACCCACAGGTAGCGGCCGGCGAGGCTGCGCACGCGGCGGCCGTGGCGCTGCACCAGCACCGTCCATAGCCCGGCCCTGCCCGGCTGCGGCGCACCCCAGTTGCCGAGGCCGGGATGGCCGGGCAGTTCGGACGGCTGCCGTTCCCACGCCGCGCGCGGCAGCGCGCCGACCGGCACCACGCCGCCGGGAACGAGGCCGGGCGCCAGCGGCGGCACGTCGCCCAAGAGGTGCGGATGCCACGCCGCCGCGTCGTCCGCCGCGGGCGGCAGCGGCTCGGCGCTCGCCGCGAGCCACACGACCATGCCGCATGCGGCGGGCAGGCGCGCCTCGGCGCACAGGCGGTGCCACACCGTGCGCTGGTCGCCGCCGTCGATCAGGTGGAGGCCCGGCGTGCCCGGTCCGCCGAAGTTGGCGGCCTCGCCGAGCCGCGCGAGGTTGGCCAGCGACAGGCGGTGCAGCGGCTCGACCCGGTTGCCGCCCGCCGGATAGCGCGGCGGATCGTCGAGGCGGTGGGCAAAGGGCGCCTCCTCCGCATCCGCCGCCAGCGGATGGACCTCGCCGGCCGCCTGCAGGACGGCGGCGGCATCGGCATCCAGCGCGAGGCGGGGCACGAACACCGGCGCATCCCGCCGCCCGGGCACGCGCACCGCGACGCGGCCGCCCGGCAGCCAGTCGGCCGCGTAGGCGAAGCGCACGCCGGCCAGCGTCTGGCGCGCGCCGAGCACGCCGCTGGCGGCGTCGAACAGGCGCAGGCCGCTTTCTCCGTCGCCGGCCCAGCTCAGCAGCACGATGCGGCCGTCGGCGCCCGCGGCCAGCGCCTGCGGGCGTTCGCCCACGGGCCAGCCCACGCGCTCGCAGGGCAACAGGCGGGGCGGATCGGGGTTTTCCGGATCGGGGCGGAAGGTGGTGTGCGCGTAGTCGGCCGCCGGGCGTGCCGGCTGCACGCAGCCCGTCAGGCGCGCCAGACGGCCGCTGGCGCGTTCCAGCAGCCAGGCGCCGCCCTGCGGATCGGCCGCCAGCCGCCAGGGCTGGAAGCCGGGAGCGGGCAGTACCTCGTCCGGCCAGCGGCCGCGCAGGTCGTGCAGCAGCACGCGCCCGGACAGGGCCACGTAGAGGACGTCGTCGTAGCCGACGGCGAAGTCGGCCGGCCGTTCGGCCAGCGCCAGGGTGAGCGCCGTATCGGGCAGGTGGCTGCGGGCGACGATGGCCGACGCCGCCTCGTCCCACCACGCCGTCGCACCCTCGCGATCGACCGCCCGCGGCAGGCGCTCCAGCGCGGACACGGCGATGCTTGCCGCGTCGGCCGCCGGTTCGCCCAGCGTGCGCTCGCTGGCCAGCATCAGCGCGCGGCAGCCGCCGCGCCAGTCGACATGGCTGCGCGCCGGCCAGTGGCGGTCGTCGGCGAGCAGCCAGAAGCGCAGTCCGTTGGCGTCCATCAGCACACCTCGGGCACCACCGGCACCGCCACCGCGGTGTCGCCGGCGAAGGGATTCGGCACGGCGGAAAGGTCGGCCGGCGCGCCGGCCGTGCCGCCGGCATCGTCGACCGCCACCACGCTGAGCAATTCGGGCAGTTGCCAGGCGGCCAGTTCCAGCGTCTGCGTACCGTCGGCCGTGGCGCGGGTGAGCAGCGACCAGCGGTCGCGGCCATCCACCGTGGCGCGGCCGAAGAGGTTCAGCCCCGCCACCTCGGCCACGCCCGCCACCCGCGACACCTCGACTTCCAGCTCGCGCTCGCGCACGTCGCGACCCAGCGGCCAGCCGGCGCCGGCCTGCCCGCCCGGCGGCAGCGGCCACAGCAGGCGGCGCAGGGCCTCGCCCACTTCGTACAGCACCGCCTCGCGCGCAAAGCCGTCGCGGATGGCGACCGCCACCGAGATGCCGAGCGGCACGTATTCGCAGCCGATCACATAGAGTTCGGTGGCCAGCGGCGTGCGCGCCGACAGGTGGGCATGCACGCGCTCGATGAAGGGCCGGTCCGGGCGCGGATTGGGCGCCTTGCCCGGCACGCGCGCGGGCAGCACCATCACGCTGACCACGCCGGGCACGTCGGGGCGCCGTTCGCGGGGCTTGAAGCGCGGCAGCACCTCGACGCGGCCGACGTCGGTGCCGGGCGTCTCGGCGGCGAGGCGGCGGTAGTCCTCGGCGGTGACGGCGCGCTCGCGATGCCGCAGTTGCGCGGGGATGCGCTGCTCGGCGCGCGCCAGGGTCTCGGCATCCTCGCCGCCTTCGGTGGCCAGTGGCTGCCACGCCTTGATCGCCGGCATGGGGCGCGCCGCGCCGACCAGCGTCGCGCCCGACACCTCGGCCAGGCTGCCCGGCGGCAGATTGCCGGCCCGGCCGCCGCCGAAGCGTCCGCTGGCCAGCCGGATGCGCATCTGGCGCTCGGGTACGCGGCCGCGCACGCCGTCGCCGAAGCGCACGATGCCCGCCTCGGCGTCGAGTTCGAAGGCCGGCGCTTCGCGCGCGACGGCCGGGTCGGCCGAGATCGCGGCCAGGTCGTCGACGCGCGTCCATGGCTGGTAGCCTCGCCCCGGCGCCTCGACCTGCAGGACGAGGGAGGCGGGATCGACCGAACCCGCCGGGAGCTGGAACACCTGGTCGGCCGCGCCGGTGGAGGCGCCGATCACCCGGCCGGCGATCGTCACGCGCTGATCCACCTCGACCGCATTCACGCCCACCCAGGACAGGCGCAGGCTGCCAACCCCGCTGCCCGGCCTGGGCCGCAGCCGCAGCCAGCCGACGAGGCGCGCCGCGCGCTCGGCGTCGTCGATGCGCGGCGGGTTGTCCGCCACGCCGGCGCGCGGGTTCTCGCCGACGTCGTTGACCGGGGCGAAGATCAGGCTTTCGTCGGGCATCGGCAGGCGCAGCACGCCCGGCCGGGTCAGGCCGGCGGTGGTGTCGTAGGCGTCGCCCGGCAGCGGTTCCACCGTCAGGTAGTCGGCATCCAGGCCGTTGGCCGCCGCGGTCACCACCTCCCACAGCACCGGCACACGGGCGCGCGGACCGATCTCCTCGAACAGCGCCGGCGCGGCGATCGCCGGCACCACGCCCACCGACAGCAGCGCCGCCGCGCCGCTGTCGCCGCCGCCGAGCGCGGCGCGGGCTGCGGCGTTGGCCGCGGGCTGCCGTTCGGGCTGCGCCGCCACCGGCGCCAGCAGCGCCAGCCACAGGGCGCGGTCCACGCTGTCGGCGAACACGTCCACGCCCGCTCCAGCGGCCTGGCCGCCCTCGAACAGTGCGGTGGAGAGGTAGCCGCTGACTTCGTCGGCGATCCCGTGCACCCGCTGCAGCCCGCTCAGCACCTCGGCCATGCGCAGCCGGTCCGCCTCGGGCAGCGGGCGCTTGTAGTAAGCCTCGGCGGTGACCGGCAGCACGGTGGTCTCGCTCAGCGTCTCGAACGGCACCGGCGCCTTGATGCGCGCGCCCGCGGCCAGCGTCGCGCCAGCCAGTTCGGTGGGCTGCGCGAAGGCCAGCCCGACGATGCCGCGCGCCGGCTGCGCCGGGCGCAGCCCCTGGCCCAGCAGCTTCAGGAACACCAGCCGCTGGCGCTCGGGGATCAGGTTGGCGCGGTACAGCAGCGCATCGCCCAGCCAGGCGAACAGTTCGAGCAGCGTGCGGCCGGGATCGCCCAGGCGCGGGTTGGTCCATTCCGGCGTATGGGCCGGGATGCGGGCCAGCAGGTCGTCGAGCAGGTCGTCGAAACTGCGGTCGTCGAGACGGGGGGGCAGGATGGGCATGCTAGCCTTCCTCCAGTCGGACAGTCACGGCCAGCGCCGCGGGCATGCCGGTGCGCGCCAGGCGGTAGGCGATCTCGACCCGCAGGTCGGCGGGCTCGCCGGGCACCTCGAGCACCTCCACGCGGTCGAGCACGATGCGGCGCTCCCAGCGCTCCAGCGACTCCATGACCCAGTCGCGGATCTGGCGGCGTGTGCCGAGGTTGTTGGGCTCGTGCAGCAGCCGGTCCAGCCCGGCGCCGAATTCCGGCCGCATCAACTGCTCGCCGGGCCGCGTGCTGAGGATGATGCGGATGGACTGGCGCACGCTGGTTTCCAGCTCGGGCCAGCCGAGGCGGCCGTCGGCATCGGGCACCGCGAACAGCGGCCAGCCGATCAGGGGGCGGGGCAGGCCGTCGGCGCTCATTGGACTACCCTCCCGTCGCTGCGCGACACCCTCCCCACGGGAGGGAGAGCACCCCCTTCGGGCGGCCGTGCGGGGGCGCTCATTCCTCACCTCCGCCCTTCTTCGGGAAGGGAATGCAGATCTTGATGAACATCATCCAGCGGAAGAACAGGTCGAACAGCGACAGGAAGATGTTCAGCACGATGAAGGCGCAGATCGTGATGATCGGAATGTTGAAGCTGCAGATCCAGCCCAGCGCGAGGCCGCTGCCGGCCGGCTTCTTGCCGTCGAGCAGGTCCTGCGGGTCGCCCGCCAGCAGGTCGTGCAGCGAGGGCGGCACGGTGAAGGCGACGTTGGGCTTCAGCTTCTTCAGCATGTCCTTGTCGGTCGGATCGGGCAGCGCCACCTGCACCGGCGGCGCGCCGCCGCCCTCGTACCAGGGCGCGATCACGAAGGCGGGGCTGTAGGCGCTCCACACCGTGCGCGCCGGGCAGCGCCCGTCCGGCTTCAGGCGCACGAAGGCGCGCAGCACGTAGCGCGCATCGGGGTCGTCGTAGCGTCCGGCGGTGCCGGCCACCGCTTCGAAGCGGTTCATCAGCGTCACCGACAGCGCGCTCGCCAGCGCGGCGGTCGTGTCCCTGTCCAGCGCCGGCCAGCCCAGGGGCATCGCCGGCGGGTTCGCCACCGCCTCGCCGTCGAGCAGGACGCGGCTGGCCACGGCGAGGAAGTCGCCCGCCGGCGTGGTGAGGCCGGAGGGCAGGCCGTCGTCGCCGAGCAGCGGCAGGCCGATGCGGTTGAGCACCGCCACCAGCGCCTCGCCGTCGGCGTCGCCGCCGAAGGCATCGAACTCGATCGCGAGCTGGCGCAGCAGCAGCAGCAGGCGCTTCATGCTCGAATGGTCGCCGTCGCCCGCCGACGCCGGCTGGGCGATCGTGGCGAGCCCGGGCGTGAGTACCGCGCCGGCGCGCGGAAAACCGTCGGCCAGGCCGCGCAGCGGGCCGGCCAGATGAGCGCGGAAATCGGCGGATTCCGGGCCGAAGCCGGCGGCGTCGAAAGCCGGCGCCCCGCCCCCGGCGCGCTCGCTGCTGGTGGTCGGCACCAGGCCATAGAAGAAGGTGCGCCCGGCGGCGCGGCACACGTCCGGCGGCGCGACGAACATCGGCACCACATGCTCGGACAGCAGCGCCTCCTCGGCCTCGCCGAGCAGCGCGGCGACCGTGCGGTCCAGCACCGGCTGGCCGGTGGCCGGGCGCGCCAGCCGCCGCGCGGCCTCGGGGTCGTAGCGCGTGTCGGCGGCATCGGCCTCCACCCGCGCCCAGCCGCGCAGTTGCTCGCCGGCGCGCATCCAGCCCTGCTTCACTTCGCCGCCGCCGGCGTCCCGCCGCAGCCGCCGGATCACCAGTCCGGCACCCTCCACCTTGTCGGGGTCGAGCCGCGGATTGCCCGGCGCGAGGCAATGCGCCTCGATCACCGCGAGGTGGAACTGGCGCTGTATGGGCTGGAACAGCTTCAGCACCCGGGAACGCCCGGCGCTGTCGCGGATCTTCTCGGCGAGTTCGGCGACGGACCCGCCTGCGGCCGCCGGCGCGGGCGTTCCGCCCCCCGCGGCCTCGCGCCGGCCGTCCAGCCCGAGCAGGGAACGGATCGCAGAGCGCGCGTCCTTGCGCGCCCGCCTGCCGGTGTCGGTGCCGGCCGCCACGGCGGCTTCCTTCGCCAGATCGGCGCGCAGCGCGGCGCGGCCGTCCGCGTCGCGCAGCGCGGCCAGCACCGCCTCGACGAAATCCTCGTCGCTGCGCTGCAGGATGGCGGGCGCGCCGTCGTCGGCGAGGCCGCGCGGCGCACGCAGTACGATGTCGTGGTGCATCACCATACGTTCCCCGCTCCGGGCGTGTAGCTGGTGCCGACCACCGAAGTCGCGATCAGCACCTCGCATTTGACGACGCCGGAAAACTTGGCCATCGCCGTGTCCACGGTGACCATGCCGGCGCTCACCTTGACGTTGGCCGCCTCCACCTTGACCTGCGCGGCCGCCGTGACCGTGATGCCGCTGGATTCCAGCACCACGCTGTTGCCGTTGCTGTCCTCGATGCGCACCTTGCCCGGGCCGTCGGACAGCGTCATCTTCTGTCCGCCCGGGGTTTCCAGCACCAGCTTCTCCTGGCCCTGCTGGTCGTCGAGCGTGACGACGACGCCGTTCTTCGAGCGGATGCGCTTGTGCTGGTTGCTGCCGCCCGACAGCGAGGCCGGCGCTGCATTGGCGCCGCTCCAGAGCCCGCCCACCACCAGCGGATGGCGCGGGTCGCCCTGCACGAACACCACCAGCACCTCGTCGTCGACGTCGGGCATGAAGAAGGCGCCGCGGTCCGCCCCGGCGAAGGGGCATACGACGCGCGCCCACAGCGGCGCGTCCTGCCCGTCGGCGCCGTCGAAGGCATACAGCCGCACCTGCACGCGGTTGCGGCTCTCGGGGTCGTCGATGGAGACCACCCGTGCGAGATAGGCCGCCTGCAGCCAGCCGGCGCTGCGCTCGAAGTGCGGTGCGCGGTCCATCAGCGGCCCCCCAGGTAGGCGCATTCGCCGACGAATTCGGTGCGGTAGCCGGCATGCACGTCGTAGCGGTGGCGGGCCTCGACCACGTAATAGGTGTTGTCGAAGCGCGCCGACATGCCGCTGACCGCCACATGGGTGCCGACGCGCAGTTGCGGATTCCCCTCCGCCACCCCTTCCAGCCGCACGAAGCGGCGCGCCCGGCGGTCGAACGCCGCCTCGGCGATCGCCTGCGCCTCGGCATCGGTGCTCACCGCGAGGTGGCCGAGGTGTTCGGCGCGCTCGTCCAGCGCACGGGCCAGCCAGTCGCCGCCGCTGGTGCCGCTGCCAGGGCCGCCGTGGGTGAGGCGCGTCGCCTCGCCGGCGACGGCGCTGCCGCCGGCGGGGTCCCATCCGCCCGTGGTGAGCGTCGTCACCTGGTGGGCCAGATCGGCGACGACGCGCGCGCGGGCGAGCTGGCCGTGCATCTCCAGCGCGATTTCGCCGCGGCGCACGTCCCCGCGCGGCGACACCTGCAGTTCGTCGCCGACGATCTGCAGGTCGCCGTCGAAGCGGCCGGCCAGCCGGCGCAGGAAGGCGAGATCGCTTTCGTTGAGCTGCGCCCAGGTCGCGACCGGGGCATCGAGCCCCTGCACCGCGGGCCGCAGGCCGAGTTCGTTCGCTACCTGGCGCACCACCTCGGCGGGCGCCATGTCGGCGTAGACCTTGCTGCGGCGGGCCATGCGGGCCCTGGCCAGCGGGTCTTCGGCCATCACCGTCAGTTCGGGCGGCGTGCCCTGGCCGAACTCCGCCTCCAGCGCGCTGACGACGCCGCGGAAGATCTCGCGCGGCTGCGTCTCGTCGCCGGCATAGACTTCGATGGCGGTGCCGAGCGCCAGCCGCGAGCCGTCCTCGAAGCCGCTCTCGGCGCCGCCCGGGGTGCTCACCCAGTTCGAGAGGCGCAGTTCGGCCGTGCTCATGCCGCCCTCCGCCTCGGTGATGCACATCGAGATCAGCAGTTCCGACACCCGCTCATCGGCCTGCCCGGCCAGGCGCAGCGTCGGCCGCGCGCGATACACCGCCTGCTGGCTGACCGAGGTTTCGGACATGTTCCGCTGCTCCCGTGGAAAGAAAGTTCCGTCCATGCCGGCCCGCCGTGGCGGGCCGCCCTGTGTCCCGGGCGGGTGGCGCCGTCAGTCGGCCGCCACCCGCTGCATGCGCTCGTCGCGCACGCGCTGCTCGCGCGCGATGCGCTCCATGAGTTCCGCCTCCCGCGCGCCGTCGGAGGCGCCGCTCGGCGACGGCTGCGCCGGTGCCTCGCGTTCGGGCGTGACTTCCGCCTGCATCTCTTCGATCGTGATCGCCATGTCTTCGTCCTTCGTCGAAACCCTCGTCAGCGGATGCCGATGACGAAATCGGCCTCGGCGCCGACATCGGCCTTCAAGCCGCTGCCACCGTCGTCGATCAGGCGCCCGCCCGCCGCGACCGAGCCCCTGGCGGAGCCGGAGACCGCCGGTTGGAGCAGCATGCCGGTCGACAAGGCGTGGGTGGACACCGTCGTTTCCCTGCGCAGGCCGGAAAATCCGGCGCTCGCACCGGCGCTGGCGGAGAAGCCGCCCGCACCCGAGGCCCCGGCACCCGCGCCGATCGAAACGCCCGCACCCGCACCGATGCCGCCGCCCACCGACAGGCCGGCGCCCGCTCCCGCACCGCCACCCAGGCCGATCCCCCCACCGCCGCCCGCGGCGAAGGCGGCCGCGGGCAGCAGGTGGGCATCGCCCCCGGCCCCCGCGCCGAAGCCGGCACCGGCCGAGGCCCCGGCGGAAATGCCCGCCCCCGCCGACGCATCGATGCCCGCCGAGAAACCGGCGCCCACCGAAGCCCCTGCGGAAAAGCCAACGTTCGCCGAGGCGCCGACGGCCAGCCCCGCCCCGCTGCCGAAGCGCAGGCTGGAGGCGCCGTTGGCGGCGGCGATGCCGCGCGCGGCGCGCGGCGCGCCGAGCGAATTGGCCAGCCCCTGCGGGCCGCCGACCGGGCCACCGTCGTCGGGCACGACCACCGCCTCGGGCGTGATGTCGTCGTCTACGCTGGCCTTCCTGTCGCTGGTGCCGATGTCGAACACCTTGTCCTGGCTGGCCAGCGTCAGGTTGATCGACGCGCGCAGCGGCAGGCCGCCGGCGGCGAAGAAGTCGATGGTCTCCTTGTACTGCTCGACCAGGCCGGTGAAGGAATAGGCGCCCCACGCGAACTTCACCGTCGGCGGCACGAACTTGCTGCTGCCCTCGGCGACCGGCTGCAGCATCTGCGCCATCTTCCTGGTGGCGATGCGTACGTCCTCGCCGGTGTCGGTGGTGTCGAACACCAGGTCCATCGTCAGCTTGGCCGTGGTCTGGCTGACGTACTGCTTCTTCTTCGCCCCCTTGCCTTCTTCCTTCAGCGTGTTGCTCACCTGGTACTGCAGGCTGGCCGGGTTGAAATGCACCTCGACCTTGACCCTGGGGCCGGTCAGGGTCTCGAAGGTGGCGGGCGCATCGGCGAGGTCTTCGGGCAGTTCGGGCATCGCTCAGCCTCCGCTCACCGGCAGCAGCACCAGGCCCTCGTGCGCCAGGTGCAGTTCCTCGATCCCGACCTCGCTGCCCTTGGCGTTGAGGTCGGCCGCCTTGAACTTCACCGGCATCGCCCGGCGCAGCGCCCAGCGCACCACCGCCTCGTCGCGGGCGTTGCGCATCTCGATCTCCACCATCAACCGGTAGGCGTAGGCGCCGCCGCCGACCATGCCGAACCAGTTCCACAGGTCGCGCGTCTTCGTCATGCCGCGCTTGAGCACCACGGTGGCGAAGGTCACCGGGCCGGCACGCTGCGCCGCGCCGTAGTTGGAGCCGCCGGCCTTGATCACCTTGGGCTCCATGGTGGCTTCCAGCCCGGTGCATTCGGAGAACGCGCCCTGGCAGATCGGCACCTCGGTATCGCCGGCCGGCCGGTGGCCGAGTGCCTGCTTGCGGAAACTGACGTGGAAGCGGAAGACGTGCAGCGGCGCAAAGTCCAGCCGCTCCTGCTGTTCCCGGCTCAGCGGATCGGCCATCACGCCACCTCCCGCGCCGGCAGCGCGGCGCCGGTCAGTTCCAGGACGACGGTGATGCGCTCCACCGCCGCCACCGGCAGTACCGCGATCTCGGCCCGCACGCGGCCGTTGTCGAGGTCGTTCTGGCTCATGGTGCTGCGGTCGCAGCGCACGGCGAAGGCTTCGTCGGCGGTCGCGCCGCCGAGCGCGCCCTCGCGCCAGAACGCCAGCAGCGTCTGTTCGAGGCTGCGGCGCACGCGGCTCCACAGCGCCGGGCCGTTGGCATCGAACAGCGCCGATTCGCCCGCCCGCCGCGCCGCCCGCAGGATGGCGCCGAAAAGCCGGCTGACGCCGCCCGCGCGCCACGGCTCGACGTCGGAAGCGCTGGCATCGGAGCGCAGCGCCCAGCCGTCGGCGCCGGACGCCGCCACGCACACCCGGGCCGCCAGCCGGTCGGACGGCGTCCCGGCGACGCCGCTCCAGTCCAGCACCGGTTCGCTGCCGTAGACCGCCGGCAGCGGCGTGCCGGCGACCGAACGGAAGGTGCCGCGCGACAGGGCATTGCGCGCCAGCAGGCCGGCCAGCAGGCCGTCGGGCGGCTCCAGCAGCGCCGGCAGATCGCCGCTGTGCCGCGTCTTCAGCCAGGGCCAGCCGAACTGCACGAAGGCGGCCGGCGGCCGCCCCTGCGGATCGTCGTCGGCGTCGTGCCGCAGGATTTCGGCGCGCTCCAGCCAGGCGGCGAAATCGGCCTGGGCCCAGACCGTGCCGGACACCTCGACGCTGCGCACCCCGGCGTGCGGAAGCGGCAGCGCGGCGACCAGTTCCATCTCGCGGTGGTGGGTGGCGAACCGCGCCCGGGCGGCGGCCAGCGCGTCGCGCCATGCCTCGAAGCCCGCCCCGTCGCAGCGCGGCGGCGCCAGGTCGCGCAGGCCGACGTCCTCCTGCACGCCCGCCTCGCCGCCGTCGCTGCATTCGACGAACACCTCGGGCGACGACGGTGCCTCGACGGCCACGTCCACCACTTCGCCGTCGTCCGCGCATGCGTCCGCCAGGTCGGGCATGGCGACCAGCGCCACTTCGGGCAGGCCGAACAGGTGGCCCAGGCCGCGCCAGGTGGCGGGGTCGACCGCGGCGGCCTCGGGGGCGAGCAGCGCCGCGAGCCTGTCCCCGCGTGCCGCGGCCCTGCCGCCGGCCGCTTCGAGCACCGGCCACGGATCGCCCGTGCGCACGACCACCGCGCGGCGGCCGCCATGCGCAAAGAAGCTGCGCACCGCGGCGCCCAGGTAGGTGGCGCAGCGGCGCGGGGCGCCCGCCCGCACCGGCCGTTCGTCCCAGGCGAACAGGGCATCGAAGGCGGCCCAGTTGTCCACCGCCACCGGCACCTGCAGCAGCGCCTCGATCCCGTCCGCATCCGTCCGCCACGGTCCGGGCACCCAGCCGCGCGGGGCCGATGCATCGCGCACCAGCCAGCGCTGCGCGGCCAGGCCGTCGATGACGCTGGCGGGCAGCGCGCCCGGCCGCCGCGCCACGTAGCCGATGAAGCAGGCGACGTCGACCCGGTTGGGGTCCGGGCGCAGCGGCAGAGCCGCGGTCTCGAAGCGCAGGCCGTACATGGCGGATTCCGGGTGCCGGCGGCGTCAGGCCTGGATCTCGAAGCCTTCGGCCGACAGCACGATCTCTTCCATCGCCACGTCGGTGCCGCCCTTGCCGGCCAGCGTCGGGCCGGTGTACTTCATCGGGATGCAGCCGCGCAGCACCCAGGTGCGCACCGGCTTGCGCGCCTCGTCCATCAGCGTGATGGCGACCGTCTTCTGCGCCGCCGGCCCGTCGCTGCGGGTCTGCTGTATCCAGGCCCACAGGCTGTCGAAATTGACGATGCCGCGCTTGCAGGTCACGTCGCCGACCTTGTGCACGCCGGCGACCTTGCGCACGTGGTTCTCCTTGTCGTTGCCGGCGCGGTACTCGGCCACCGTCACCTCGGTGCCGATGCCCGACACGTCGGAGAATCCACCGAACTCCTCGCCGCCATCGAAGTTGACGATGAAGTTGAAGGCGCCATAGGGCGTGATGCGTTCAGCCATGATTCAGTCCCCCTCGCTCAGGCACTGGCATCGGCGGTCTTCTGGCCGATGCGGAAGATGACGAATTCGGCCGGCTTGATCACCGCCACGCCGATCAGGCACACCAGCCGACCGTTGTCGAGGTCGTTCTGGGTCATGGTGCTGCGGTCGCAGCGCACGAAGTAGGCTTCCTCGGTCTTGGTGCCGAGCAGCGCGCCGTTGCGCCACTCGTTGTAGAGGAAGTCCGAGATCGTCTGCCGCACGTTGGCCCACAGCCGCTCGCCGTTGGGCTCGAACACCGCCCACTGCGTGCCGCGGTCGATCGACGACTCCAGGTAGCTGAAGTAGCGCCGCACGCTGACGTACTTCCATTCCGGATCGGACGACGCCAGGCGCGCGCCCCACACCCGGAAGCCCCGCCCGGAGAGGTAGCGCAGGCAGTTCACGCCGATCGGGTTGAGCATTTCCTGCTGGGCGAAATTGATGTCCAGCTCGAAGCGCAGCGCGCCGCGCACTACCTCGTTGGCCGGCGCCTTCCACACGCCGCGCTCGATGTCGTTGCGCGCGTAGATGCCGCACACGAAGCCCGACGGCGGCAGCGCCAGTTCGCGCGGGATGTCCTCGCGCCCGGGCCGCGCCAGCGGGTTGGGCACCACCACCCAGGGGTAGTACACCGCGGCATAGCGCGAATCGATCAGCCCGCGCAGGGTGCGCGCCTGGCCGGGGATCTGCGCCGGCGGCAGGTCCAGCACCGCGATGCGGTACGCCCGCCGTGCCTCGGCGTGCGAGATCAGCAGGTTGTTCACCGCCTGCGCGTCGGCGTAGGCGGACGCGCCCGGCGCGGCGACGATGGACACGTCTTCCAGGCTGGCCAGTTCGCCCAGCGCCAGCGCGTAGTCGGCCGCCGCCGGCGCGGCGCCGTCTCCCCCGCCGGCCAGCGCGAAGCTGCGTTCCAGTTCGCCCGCGGCATTGGCCGCCGCCCCGGCGAACAGGGCATTGCGCAGTTCGAGCGCGCTGACGTTGCCGCCCACGCCGATGGCGAACATGTTCTGCAGGTGGTCGGCGCGGCGCGCGGGCGTGGCCGACATCAGATGGCCCACCCAGGCCGGATGCGTGCGGTCGAACCCCATGCCCTCGAAGCTCAGGTTCTCGCCGTCCGCATCGACGGCCACCGCCAGCAGCGTGACGATGCGCGGCGTGTCGCCGGCGAGCGTCGCCGCCGATTCCGCCGCGGCGGCCGGGTCGGTGGCCGGATGCCACTCGCTGCCGACCTTGAGGTGGTAGGCGGTGGTGCCGCCGCTGCCGGTCACCAGCAGCGTGCCGGCGGGCGCGTTCTGCATCGCCGGCAGCGCCACCGGGGCGAGCACCTCGCGCACCACGACGCGGCCGTTGCCGAGCGAACCGGGAAAGCGCGCGACGAAGCGCACCGCCTCGTCGTCCGCGGTGCCGCCGGGCGTCACGTCGCCCGCGGCAGCGGCGGCGTCGGCCCCCACCGCGCGCGAGACGTAGAGGCGCGAGCCGCCCTCGTTGAAGAAGGCGCGCACCGCATGCGCGAGGTAGTTGGTGGCGGGATCGGTGCCCGTCAGCGCGAGGTCGGAGATGCCGCCGTAGATGCGCTCGAAATCACCGAAGCTGGTGAGCAGTTCGGGCACCTCCTGCGCGTCCTGGTCGGTGCGGTACGGCCCCTTGCGGGCCGCGCCGACGAAGGCCGTCGTGCTGGTCCCCACGCCTTCGATGGACTTGGCGCGGAAGCTGGTTTCCTCGACATATACGCCGGGTGCAAGGTACTCGGGCATGTTTGGTCTCCTTTCATCGAGCGTGCTGGGCCGTATTCACGCCCAGGGAAACGGACTCCGATCTCATGGCAGGTCGAGGCCCAGGTTCAGGTGCGGCGCGCCCCGCGCGGCAAGGCTGAGGTCGCGCCGCGCTGCCGGCAGGGCGGCACGGCGCGCTTCCAGGCCATCCGGGTCCACCAGCGGCAGCCGCGCCGGCGGCCGGCCGGCCGCCACTGCGGAGCGGCTCACGCGCGTGCCGGCATCAGGATCGAAAAACACTTCGACGGTGGCGGCGATGCTGCTGACCACCACCGCGCCTTCTTCTTCCGACCAGGTCGTCACCGGCACGCCGGCGACCGGGACCAGGCCTTCGCCGCGCCAGTCGGTGAGGCCGCGGGCGACGACCCTGCCGCCCGACACCACCCGCAGCAGCGCGCCGCCGAGCGCATCGCCCGGCCCGCCGGCATCGCCGGGAGGGTTGCGGAACACGCTGACCCGCAGCGCGCACCAGTTGGTACCGAGGCCGGCCGTCGGCGCGGGGTACAGCGGTACGTCCAGCGGGGCGAAGAGCGAATCCCCCGCCTCCCCTTCCGGATCGCGGGGCAGCGCCATGCCGACGAGGCGCGGCAGGTAGCGGCCGGACAGGTCGCGCACGACGAGTTCCAGCACTTCGCTGCCGGCGGCGGGGTCCTCCGGCGGAAGATCGAAATGCCGCGAATACGCCGCCAGCCGTTCCCATGCGTGGATCACGAACAAACCGCTGCGGTTGCGCACGATGCGCGTCCCCGCCGCCTCCACCTGCACCGTGCCGTCCGCGGCCCGCAGCGGCATGCCGGTGACGCCGTCGACCGGGCGCAGGGCGCCGAGCACCCGCCATTCCAGCCGCTCGAGTTCCCGCAGTTCGCGCGTGCTCACCGGACTACCCTCCCCAGGGGAGGAAGAGCGCTCTCCTGCGGGCGGCCGGGCGGGAGCACTCTCATCGCGCTTCCTCGCCGAACGCGAAGCGGCTCGCCACCACCGGGCGGAATTCGGCCTCGTCGACGTCCGGATCGATCCGGACCAGCCGCGCGACCCAGGACACCGACAGCCGGTACGACGGCGTCAGTGCGTCCCAGATGCGCATCAGGTCCTCGGTTGACAGCTCGGAGGGCACGATCTGGATGACCTCGTCGGCCGCCCAGCCGGCCTCGGGCGACAGCGACGACACGTCCAGCACCGGATACTGGTGCAACTGGCGCAGGGCCCAGGTCAGGGCGACCTGTTCCTCGTGGGCGGTCATGCCCCAGGCGCTCATCAGGTAGTGCAGATCCAGCCCCAGCGGCCCCGCACCCGCGTCGGCCGCGCGCAGATGGGCGTTCTGGCGGCTGTGTTCATTCACCGAGATGCGGTACAGGAACAGCGTGATGCGGTTGCCTTCCTCCATCTCGCCGGCGAGCTGGCCGGCGCTCATCAGGCTGAACTCGCAGGCGGGCATGGCCTGGCCCGCCACGTCCTGCGGATAGGTATTCCGCAGGAAGGTCGCGATCGAGCTGCCGACCGAGTGCACACCCAATACGTTCGCCATCGCCCGTCCCGTACCGTTTCCCTTCAGTGCGTCCCGCCCGGGTCGCGACCGCCCGCCCAGGCATAGATCAGGCGTCCGTCGGGCATGCGCCGCGGCAGCACCAGCCCCCGCTCCACCAGCACGCAAAGCGCCGCCTTCACCTCGTCCTCGGAAGCCACCACGCCCTCGCCCACGAGCCACCAGCGCGCAATGCCTTCCGCGCTGTCCGCCGCGTCCGGATGACTGGCGAAATAGCCCTGGATCGCCCGCGTCACCCTCGAGAGGTTGCCACCGAGCATGGCGCCGGCTCCGAGTTCCGTCCTGGAGGTCCTATGCAAGACTCGGGCCACCGCCGCCGACACGCCGGAATCCCCGCCGGCAGCGAGGTCCGGGGCGAACGGGGACGCGAGCGGCGCACCGCCGCCGGGTCGGCCGCGACCCACCGTATCGACGGTATCGACGCCTCGGAACGGGCATCCGGTCAGGAGGTCGTCCACGCCCGCCGGATTGCGCGGGTGTGGGTCGGGCCATGCCGCGGCGGGTCGAATCTGCCCCGCCCGACGGAAGGCGCAAAGGGAAACGGGGCCGGCCCCTGGCGGCCGGCCCGTTCGTGCCCCGGACGTCCGAAAGGACTTACAGCACCTGGAAGGCGAGGATCGCCACGCAGGTCGGCGGCACGGCGGCGAGGAAGAGGCCGAGCGCGCTGATCGACTCGTCGTCGAAGCTCGACTTGAGGATGGTCGCACCCGCCGGATTGGGCGCGTTGGCGATGATCGTCAGGCCGCCGCCGGTGACCGCGCCCGCCACCAGCGCGTACTTGAATTCGGGCGTCACGCCCTCCACCAGCGAGCCGAGGTAGGTCAGCGCCGCGTTGTCGGTGATCGCCGTCAGCCCCGTGGCCAGGAAATAGAGCAGCGTCGGCTCGACCCCCAGCAGCGTCTGCTGCAGCCACCATTGCTGCAGCCCGCCCAGCACCACGAGCCCGGCGAGGAAGAAGGCGACCATCAGCCCCTCGCGCAGGATCAGCCTGTCCTGGTGCTGCTTGTACGCCTCGGTATAGCCGATGAAGAACAGGAACAGGCCCATGAAGACCGCCGGATGGTGCGCGAACACCACCACCGCGACGAGGAAGAGGATGTGGATGCCGGCGACGACGGCAGGCACGCGGTGCGAACCGGCATCGCCATGCACATGCCCTTTCTCGCCGATCTCGGCGCGGAAGAACCAGGTCAGCACCAGCGCGTTGAAGACCACCGCCACCGCACCCTTCCAGCCGAAGTGGGAGAACATGTACAGCGCGTCCCACCCCCACTTGCCGGCCACCATCAGCACCGGCGGCGCGGCGAAATGGGTCAGCGTGCCGCCGATGGAGATGTTCACGAACAGCAGGCCCAGGGTGCCGTACTTGAGCCGGTTGGAGAGCTGGTACTGGAAGAAATTCTCCCTGAGCATCAGCGCGGCCAGCGTCATCGCTGCCGGCTCGGTGATGAAGGAGCCCAGCATCGGTACCAGCGCGAGGATCAGGAAGTACATCGCCACCGCGCGCCGGATGGGGATGGCCGCAGCCAGCAGGCTGACGATGTTGACGACGGTGTTGAGGATGGGCCGGCTGGCGGCGATCACCATGATCACGAACACGAACATCGGCTCTGTGAAGTTGCGCCCGTCCAGGTAGCCGACCGCGGCGTTCTTGCCGGACAGCAGGAACATCGCCAGGATCAGGATGAAGGCCCAGAAGCCGAACACGACCTCGACCTCGGCCAGCAGATGCCACAGGCCGGCATGGCGCGGCTGCAGGTGGGCCAGCCTGGCGAAGAACTTGGTCGAAAAGGTGTGCAGCACCGCGATCGCGAAGAGCACGGTCGCGACGAGTTCGGGGGCAGTCGGTGCGAATCCGGACATGGTGGGGCTTGGCGACGAAAGGGCCCCGGACGATAACTCAACACTTGCGGCCCCCACAAGCCGCGCCGCGGCGTCATCGGACGCATCCGGCCGCACTGCGCGCGGTGATGCATCCCGGACTTCGCCCGCGGGCTTCGCGGCATCGGCGCCGCGCTGCGACGGCACCTCGGAGCATGGGCCGACGGCGGAGTGGCGGGCGCCCGCCGCGCCCTACCCGCCGTCCGGACGGCGCTCAGCCGGCCACCGGCCTCACGCGGCTCGCCGCGAGCCTGGCGCGTTCCCGCGCCTCGTCGATGGATTCGCCGTTGGCCACCGCAACGCCCATCCTGCGCTTGACGAAGGATTCCGGCTTGCCGAACAGGCGCAGGTCGCTGCGCGGCACGGCGAGCGCCTCGGCCACGCCGTCGAAGGCGATGCCGGCGGCCTCGATGCCGCCGTAGATCACCGCCGAGGCACCGGGTTCGCGCAGCGCGGTATCCACCGGCAGGCCGAGGATGGCGCGCGCATGCAGCTCGAACTCGGAGAAGCGTTGCGAGCACAGCGTCACCAGCCCGGTGTCGTGCGGGCGCGGGCTGACTTCCGAAAACCACACCTTGTCGCCCTTGACGAACAGTTCGACCCCGAACAGCCCGCGGCCGCCCAGGTTGCCGGTGACCGCCGCGGCGATGCGGCGCGACTCGGCGAGCGCCACCGCGCTCATCGGCTGCGGTTGCCAGGATTCCACGTAGTCGCCCGCCACCTGGACGTGGCCGATGGGCTCGCAGAACCAGGTCCCCACCTCGCCATCCTCGCCGCGTGCACGCACGGTGAGCAGCGTGATCTCGTAGTCGAAATCGACGAATCCCTCGACGATCACCCTGCCCTGGTTGACCCGCCCGCCCGCGGCGGCGTAGTCCCAGGCCGCTTCCACGTCGTCCGGGCCGCGCAGCAGCGACTGCCCCTTGCCGGAGGAGGACATCACCGGCTTGACGATGCACGGATAGCCGATGCCGCCGTCGATGGCGGAGCGCAGTTCGTCCAGCGAGCCGGCGAAGCGGTACGGCGAGGTGGGCAGGCCGAGTTCCTCGGCGGCGAGCCGGCGGATGCCCTCGCGGTTCATCGTCAGGCGCGCCGCGCGCGCGGTGGGGATCACCTCGGCGAGGCCCTCGGCCTCGATCCCGGCCAGCATGTCGGTGGCGATCGCCTCGATCTCGGGCACGATCAGGTGCGGTTTTTCCTGCTCGATCAGGTTGCGCAGCGCGGGGCCGTCGGTCATCGAGATGACGTGCGCCCGGTGCGCAACCTGGTGGCCGGGCGCATCCGGATAGCGGTCCACGGCGATCACCTCCACGCCGAGCCGCTGCAGTGCGATGATGACTTCCTTGCCGAGTTCGCCGGCACCCAGCAGCATGACCTTGAGCGCGCCGGGGGACAGGGGGGTACCGAATCTCATGGGTGGGTATTCCTTCAAGACCATCGGGTTGCGCAACCGGTGCGCAAGCGCGACGCAGCTCCGGCGGCCCCTCGGCAGGGCAGGCCGGATCAGCCCGCCAGGCGCTCCAGTGCCCGTTCCAGCAGTGCGACGCTGCGCTCGACCTCGTGCAGCTTGTCCAGGCCGAACAGGCCGATGCGGAAGCTGCGGTAGTCCGCCGGTTCGTCGCACTGCAGCGGCACGCCCGCCGCCACCTGCAGGCCGAGCGCCGCAAACTTCCTGCCGCTCTGGATGTCGGGATCGTCGGTGTAGCTGACCACCACGCTGGGCGCCTGGAAACCGGCCGCCGCCACGCTGCGAAAGCCCTTGCGCTCCAGCGCGGCGCGCACGCGCAGGCCGAGTTCGCGCTGCTCGCCGCGCACCCTGTCGAAGCCGTAGTCCCGGGTTTCCTGCATCACGTCACGCACGCGGGCGAGCGCATCGGTCGGCATCGTCGCGTGGTAGGCGTGGCCGCCGCCCTCGTAGGCTTCCATGATCTGCAGCCACTTGCGCAGGTCGCAGGCGAAGCTGGTGCTGGTGGTGTCGTCGATGCGCGCCCTCGCCCGCTCGCCCAGCATCACGAAGGCGCAGCACGGCGACCCGCTCCAGCCCTTCTGCGGCGCGCTCACCAGGATGTCGACACCGATGTCGGCCATGTCCACCCACAGCGTGCCGGAGGCGATGCAGTCCAGCACGAACAGCCCGCCCGCCTCGCGCACCGCGCCGGCGACGGCACGCAGGTAGTCGTCGGGCAGCATCATGCCGGAGGCGGTTTCCACATGGGGGGCGAAGACGATGTCGGGCCGTTGCTCGCGGATCGCGGCGACGACCTCGCCGATCGGCGCCGGTGCGAACTGCGCCTGCGGGCCAGGCCCGTTCGGGCGCGCCTTCAGCACCGTCTGTTCGGCCGGGATGCGCCCCATGTCGAGGATCTGCGTCCAGCGGAAGCTGAACCAGCCGTTGCGGATCACGAGGCACTTGCGGTCGGTGGCGAACTGGCGCGCGATGGCCTCCATGCCGAACGTCCCGCTGCCGGGCACGATGACGGCCGACTTCGCGCCGTACACCTGCTTCAGGATCGCCGAGATGTCCCTCATCACGCCCTGGAAGCGCTGCGACATGTGATTGAGCGCGCGGTCGGTGTACACCACCGAGTATTCGAGCAGCCCGTCGGGATCGACGTTGGATAGCAAGGCAGTCACAGGCAACTCCGCTGGAAGGAACGAGGTACGTGATCGTAACCGATGCGAACGGCTTTTCGGCCGGGGAGCGAACCACGAAAAACGGGCGGACCGCACCGGCCCGCCCGTCGCTGTGTCCTGCTTCGCTTCGGCACGCCGGCAGCCTCTCCGCCGGGCGCGTGCCGCGCTGCATTTCCTTCCCGGACAAGGCGGCGCCTTGCGGCCGAAGTGTCTCCTTCACCCGTTTCCGGACGCGTCGGATCGCGACGGTCGGGTGTTTCTTGTTCGCTTTGCCGGTTCGCTCCGGGCCGGTGGGCCGGAAACGCGCGGCATCCTACGGCGCCGTCGTCAGCGAGTCCAGCCGTTCCGCACGATCGGATGCCTCGGCGGACTGCCTCCAGTTGACGACTTCCATGCGGCCGTCGTAATGCTCGACGATGGCGCTGCAGGTATCGACCCAGTCGCCGCAGTTGAGGTAGCGGATGCGGCCGATCTGGCGGTCCGCCGCCCAGTGGATGTGGCCGCAGATGACGCCGTCCAGCCCGCGCTGCTGGGTGGCGTGGGCCACCGCGTCCTCGAAGTCGAAGATGAAGCTGACCGCGCGCTTCACCTTCTGCTTGGCATAGCCCGCGAGCGACCAGTAGCCGGGGACGTGCAGCAGGCGCCGCACCCGCGACAGCAGGTGGTTCATGCGGACCAGCGCGTTGTAGGCCACGTCGCCCAGCACCGCGACCCAGCGGTGGTGGCGGGTCACCTGGTCGTACTCGTCGCCGTGGATCAGCCAGTAGCGCCGGCCGTCGATGGCCTGGTGCACCCATTCGCTTTCCACGCGGATGTCGCCGAAGGCGATGCCGGCGTATTCGCGCAGGGCCTCGTCGTGGTTGCCGGGGATGAAGATCACCTTGTCGCCGCGGCGCGCCCTGCGCAGGATCTTCTGCACCACCGTGTTGTGCGCGCCCGCCCACTGGATGCTGCGGCTCATCGACCAGAAATCGACGATGTCCCCCAGCATGTAGAGGTACTCGGACTCGTATTCCCTCAGGAAGGCGATCAGGCGGTCCGCCTGGCACGCCCGGGTGCCCAGGTGGACGTCCGAGATGAAGACGGCGCGGACCTTCTGCATCAGCGCTCCATTCTCAGGTGCTCGGCCGCCACCGCCTCCGCCGGCACTGCGGCGGCGGTGCGCCAGACGCGGATCAGCGAGCCGGCGAAGTGGTCGATCACCCGCGCCCAGTCGAGCGCCTCGGCGCTGGCGCGCCCTTGCGCGGCAAGCCGCTGGCGCAGGACGCCATCGGTGGCGGCACGCACCGCGCGCTCGATGAAGGCGGGCTCGTCCCGGCTCGGCGCGCAAAGGCCGTTGTCCATGTCGCGCACGACCTCTGCCGCCGCGGCGTAGTCGTAGGCCACCGTGCACACGCCGCTCGCCATCGCCTCGAGCACGACGTTGCCGAAGGTCTCGGTGAGGCTGGGGAACAGGAACAGGTCGGCCGAAGCGTAGTGCGCCGCCAGATCCTCGCCGGTGCGCATGCCGCACAGCAGGGCCTCGGGGCAGTCGCGCGCCACCGCCTCCCGCATCGGGCCGTCGCCGACGATGACCAGCCGCGTCCGCGGGCATGCCTCGCGCACCGCGGCATAGGCGCGCAGCACCAGTTGCAGGTTCTTTTCCGGCGCCAGGCGGCCGACGCTGATCAGCGCCACGTCGTCCCGCTCCAGGCCCCATTGCGCGCGCAGCCCGGCATTGCGCCGCGCCGGCGAGAACAGGGCGGTATCCACGCCGCGCGACACCACCTCCACGTGCGCATAGCCCTGGGCGCGGAGCGCCCGCGCCATCTCGGCGGTCGGCACGAAGGTCGTTTCGGTGCGGTTGTGGAAGCGGCGCAGGTAGGCCGAGACCGGCTGCCGCAGCCAGCCGACGCCGTAGTGTTCGCTGTAGTGGTCGAAGTTCGTGTGGAAGTCCGACGTCACCGGCAGGCGCAGCTTCCTCGCCGCCGAGATCGCAGTCCAGCCCAGCGGCCCCTCGGTGGCGACATGCACGAGGTCCGGCCGCTGGCGGCTCCACGCCCGCACCAGCGCCGCCTTTGCCGGCAGGCCGAAGCGCAGGCCGTCGTAACGAGGCAGCTTCCAGCCGCGCGACAGCATTTCCTCATAGTCGCCGCTGGATTGCGCCACGTCGGAGCGGGCCTGCCGCGGACGTATGAGCTGCACCCGATGGCCGCGCCCGATCAGCCCGTCCACCATGCGCTGCAGCGTCATGGCCACGCCGTTGATCTCCGGCGGGTAGGTCTCGGTGACGAGCGCGATGCGCAGCCGCGGCTCGAGGCAGAGTTCCTCGGTGGTGAATTCGAGCGTCTTCATGCCGCGGCAGCTTAGGCGGCAAAGGCGACGTCTCCGTTACATTCCAGTGTCGCTACGATGACAGCGCCGACAGGACCCGCCCGTCGCGGCCGTAGATGTCCTTGCGGAAACGGACCGCGCCCGAGGCGTCCGTATCGGCCGTGTAATAGAGCAGCATGACCGGGATGTCGCGGCTCACCGGCACGGTTCGCGTCTTTCCGGAAGAGATCGCGGTCTTCAGCGCCTCGGCGTTCCATTGCTGCGGATCGCCGAGCAGCAGCACCGCCAGCTCTTGCGGATTCTCCACCCGTATACAGCCCGAGCTGTAGGCGCGGGCCGGCCGCTTGAACAGCGCGCGCGAGGGGGTGTCGTGCAGGTAGATCGCGTAGCGGTTGGCGAGCGCGAACTTGATCTGCCCCAGCGAGCCGTCCGGCCCGAGGACTGCACCACCTGGTAGGGGAAACCGCCTCCCGGGCTGCTCCAGTCGACCGCCGACGGGTCGACCGCGCGGCCGGAACGGTCCACCAGCCTCAGCCTGTGCGAATTCAGGTAACCGGGGTTGCGCCGCATGCCCGGGATGACGTCTTCGCGCAGGATGGTGGGCGGCACCACCCACTTCGGGTTCAGCACCAGGTGCTGGACGCTGTCCAGCAGCGACGGCGTCTCGCGCGAAGGCCGCCCCACCACCACGCGCGTCGCCCACACCGTCCGGTCCGCGAGGCGCAGTTCGGCGCGGAAACCGGCGATGTCCACGAGCAGCAGGTCCGGCCCGAAATCGCCCGCCACCCAGCGCAGGCGCTCGAGATTGACGCGGATCTGCGCGATCCGCTCGGCCACGCCGACGTTGAGCGCATCCAGCGTCGCCTTGCCCGCCGCACCGTCCGCGCCGAGTCCGTGACGCTCCTGGAACCGCGCCACCGCGGCGGCCAGCGCATCGTCGAAGCGATCCCGGGCTTCCCCGCCGGCCGCCTCGAGGTCGCCGCCGGCGATGAGGCGCGCCCGCAGCGCGGCCACCCGCGCCCCCCTGTCGCCACGCCGCAGCGTCGGGCCGGCCGCGACCTGCGGCCATCCCCCGGCACCCTCGATCGTCCGGTAGCGGGCCAGCGCCTCGCGCAGCCGGCCATAGGCTTCGAGCTGCGGCGCCTGCTGCGCAATCGCCGCCTGCAGCGGCTCGGCGTCGATCAGCGACTGCAGCCGCAGGGCCTGGACGGATGCATCCGGGGGCGGTGAAAAATTCCAGATCGAGTACAGCGAGGCGGGAGGCACCTTGCCGTACCGCAGATGGCGGACCAGCCGCGCCAGGGAGTCGGTGAACAGCACGTCCTGCGCCGCCAGCGCCGCCGGATCGTCCGGGGGTGCGGACAGGTGCGCCCGCAGTTGCGCGATGCGGTAATCCGCCGGCTCCAGGCCGTCGGCGCGGCTGTCCTCGACGGCGGCGACCAGCCCCGCCCTGCGCTCGGCGCTCGACCACGCCGGCCGGAAGCCGCGCCCTTCATAGACCGCGCGGACCACCTCGGCCTCGGCGCTGCCGCCCCGCGCGCCGATCTCGCGTTCGATCGCCTGTTCCACCGGTGCGAGCGGCTCCCCGCCTTCCGGTTGCGCCAGGGCCGCGCCCTGCATCACGGCGGCGCCGAAGGCGGACAGCGCGACGCGGCGCAAGGCGCGAAAATTTTTGCGCAATAGCATTGCCACATCGTCTACGATGCGTGCTTCGCCAAGTGCTTGTGTCTGCAACGATATTCCCATGCGTAATCACACTCCCTGCCACATCCTGCGGCGGCGGCGCCTGATGCTGAAAGGCTTCGTCGCGGCGCCTCTCGGGTTGCGGTTCGCGACCGCCCGTGCCGCCGGCGGCAAGGCGCCCGAACGTGAATTGTCGTTCCGCCACACGCATACCGACGAACGCCTCGAGATCGTCTACCACGACGGCCGCGGCTACCTTCCCCCGCCCTGCAGCGCATCGACCGGCTGCTGCGCGATTTCCGCACCGGCGAGGTCCAGGCGATGGACCCGCAACTGTTCGACATCCTGCATGCGCTCAGGATAACCCTTGGCGGCGGAACCTTCGAGATCATTTCCGCCTATCGTTCGCCGGCCACCAACGACATGCTGCGCAAGACCGGCGGCGGTGGCGTCGCCAAGCGCAGCCTGCACATGGACGGCCGCGCGATCGACGTGCGCCTGCCCGGCGTCCCGACCACCAGCCTGCGCGATGCCGCGATCGGACTGGGCCTGGGCGGCGTGGGCTACTACCCCGAATCCGATTTCGTGCATATCGACACCGGCGCGGTCCGCGCCTGGGGTCCGCGCACCGCCTGACTCCGTTTCTGTGACCGGCCGCGGCGGCGGGCGTTCATCCCGCGCTGGCGGCGGCCCGTTCAGCCGAAGAGCACCAGCCCCCACACCAGCACGACGTTGCACAGGCTCACCAGCACCGCCGCGCTGCCGATGTCCTTCGCGCGCTTGGCCAGCCGGTGGTTCTCGAGCGAGATGCGGTCCACGGTGGCCTCGACCGCCGAATTCAGCAACTCGGCCAGCAGCACCAGCGCAAGGCTGCCGACCAGTACCGCCTTGGCCACGCCCGACTCCCCCAGCCACAACGCCGCCGGCACCAGGATCAGCGCCAGCCGCAATTCCTGACGGAACGCATCCTCATGCCGCCAGGCTGCGCGCAGACCCTCGAGCGAATAATGGAATGCGTTCCACAGCCGGCGCAGGCCGGTCTTTCCCTTGTACGGACTTTCCATCGATCTGCATCGGTTCGAGCGAAGTGGAGGATGATGCCACGTGAACGTGACGGAAGCGGGCCGCGGGCACGGCCGTGTGTCGCGGTTGTGCAATAATCCGCGCCCGGCGCCGCGCCTGCCGCACTGCCCGCCCGCAACCCGGCTTCCGCGCGCCGCAGCCATGAACTCCCACGCCGCCGGTTCCCTTCCATGACGCAGCCAGGTCCAGACGCACCGCAACCCGACCCCGCCGTTCCGCCCCATGCCGCGGACGGCTCCGAAGGCGGAGCATTGCCGGCTGGCGGCACCGGACCCCATGCGGAGCCACGGCAGAAAGCGCTGGAATTCCTGCTGCGCCGCATGCGCCACAGGAGCGACTTCCCGGCGCTGTCGTCGTCGGTGGTGGCGATCAACCGCATCACCGCCAGCGAGTCGGAGAGCGTCGGCCAGCTCTCCGAGCTGATCCTGCGCGACTTCTCGCTCACCCACAAACTGCTGCGGGTCGTCAATTCGGCGCACTACCGGCCCTCCGGCAGCAGCATCAGCACGATTTCACGGGCGGTCATCGTACTCGGCTTCGACGCGGTGCGCAGTCTCGCGCTCACCGTGCTGCTGTTCGAGCATCTGCAGGGCAAGGCGGGCGCCGCGCAGTTGAAGGAGGAATTCCTGCGCGCCTGCCTCGCCGGCCTGCTGGCGCGCAGGATCGGCACGCGCATGCATCTGCGCGAACTGGAGCAGGCGTACATCTGCGCCGTCTTCCACAATCTCGGCCGGCTCGTGTCGCAGTACTACTTTCCCGACGAGAGCGAGGACATCCGCCGCGTCATGAAGCAGACCGGCTGCCGGGAGGACGTGGCCGCGCTGCAGGTCCTCGGCCTGAGCTACGAAGACCTCGGCACCGGCCTGGCGCGGGCCTGGGGCTTTCCGCCGGTCATCGTCGCCAGCATGCGCAGGCCCGCCGACGGCCCCGTACGCCGGCCGGACAGCCAGGAAGGACACCTGCGCGCGCTGTCGGGCTGCGCCAACGAGTTGTGCGACGCGGTCGCCTCCCTGCCCGCGCCGGAGCGCGACCGCGAGATCCGCCGGATCGCCGGCCGCTTCGCGGACGCGCTGCCCATGGCCGACGACGAGATGCGCGAAATGCTCGAAGACTCGATCGGAGAACTGGCCGGCCTCGCCCAGGTCATCCAGGTCCCACTTTCCGCCACGCGCATCGGCCGCCAGTTGAACCACTACCTCGGCACCGGCGGCAGCGCCCCTCCCGCGCACGAGGCGCCGCTGCCCGGCCAGTTGGCCGAGCCCTGCCGGGACGGCCCCGGCGCGGACGGGGAAGCCGCGGTCCCCCCCATCGACGCCCAGGCCGTGCTCACCGCCGGCATCCAGGACATCACCAGTGCGCTGATCGAGGGTCTCGGGCTCAACGACGTGCTGCGCATCATCCTCGAGACCATCTACCGCGCAATGGGCTTCACGCACGTGCTGCTGTGCATCCGCGATGCGCGCAGCAACGCCATGACGGGGCGCTTCGGTTTCGGGCCGGACATCGACGAACTGATCCGCGGCGTGCGCTTCAGCCTCGCCACCCAGCCCGACGACGTGTTCAACGTCGCCACCGCGAAGGGCGTGGACATCCTGATCAGCGACGTCGACGATCCGCAGATCGCCGGCCGCATCCCGCCGTGGTATCGCAAGGCGCTGGGCTCGCAGACCTTCGTGCTGTTCCCGCTGACGCTGAAGAACACGCCCGTCGCCCTGATCTACGCCGACAAGGACCACGCCGGCGACATCGTGATCGCCGAGCGCGAACTGGCGCTGCTGCGCACGCTGCGCAACCAGGCCCTGCTGGCGATCAAGCAGTCGGCCTGATTCTCACTGGGCGTCCAGCCTCAGGATGCGGCCGTTGGTGTCGTCCAGCAGCCACAGCCGCCCGTCGGGGCCCTGGCGCACGTCGCGGATGCGCATTCCCGCGTCCGCCAGCAGGCGCTCCTCATGCACCACCTTTTCGCCGTCGAGGACGAGGCGCACCAGCATGCGGTACTTCAGCGCGCCGACGAAGAGATTGTCCTTCCAGCGCGGGAACACGTCGCCGGTATAGAAGGCCATGCCCGACGGCGCGATCGACGGCGTCCACTGCGTCACGGGCGGCTGCACGTCGGCGCGCGCGGTGCCCTCGCCGATGCGCAGGCCGGTGACGTATTCGCGGCCGAAGGTGATCTGCGGCCAGCCGTAGTTGCGCCCGGGAAGCAGCACGTTCAGTTCGTCGCCGCCCTGCGGGCCGTGCTCGTGCGCCCACAATGCGCCGGTGACCGGATGCAGCGCCGCGCCCTGCACGTTGCGGTGGCCGTAGCTCCAGATCTCCGGCAAGGCACCGGCCCTGCCCGCGAAGGGGTTGTCCGCCGGCACGCTGCCGTCCGGCCCGATGCGCACCACCTTGCCGAGGTGGCTGCCCAGGTCCTGCGCGCGGTCGCGGTGGCTGAAGCGGTCGCCCAGCGTCACGAACAGCTTGCCGTCGCGCCCGAACACCAGCCGCGAGCCGAAATGATTGCCGCCGGACGGATCGTCCTTCTGCGCGAAGATCACCCGCACGTCCTCGAGCCGCAGCGCATCCGCGTCCAGCCGCGCGCGGGCGACCGCGGTGCGCGCACCGCCGGCGGTCGGCTGCGCGAACGAGAAGTAGATGAGGCGATCGGCCGCATGGGTCGGGCCGAGCACCACGTCCAGCAGGCCGCCCTGCCCGCTCGCATGCACGGCGGGCACGCCGGCCAGCGGCTGCGACAGCTCGCCCGCCGGCGACACCAGGCGCATGCGCCCTTCGCGCTCGGTCACCAGCATGCGGCCGTCGGGCAGGAAGGCGAGCGCCCAGGGGTTCTCCAGGCCGCGCGCCACCTCGGTGACGCGGATCGGCCCGGCCTCGGTCTTCACCTGCATGTCCGCGGCCGTGCCGGCGGACGGAAGGAAGCTCGCCGTGCAGAAGAAGGCGAGCAGGGCGGCAACGGGCATTCTGTTCATCGAAAGACTCCACGTCGGGTCATGAAGCGCAGGTCCGCCGCATCGCGGACCCGCGGGCGATCCCGCGAACGGCGGGCAGGCCGGCCTCCCCTCGAAAGGCCGGGAGCCGGCCGGAGGGCGGGTCCGCGCATTGCATGGCAGAATCCTGCCTCCCCGCCCCGCATGGCAACACTGATGCCCAAGCCCGCCCTTCGGTTCCCCGCCCGCCTGCTGTTCCTCGCCGCGCTGCCGCTCATGTTCTGGCTCGCGCTGCGCCCCGCGCCCGACATCGTGCAGGTCGTGTCGTGGCAGGACAAGATCGAGCACGCCCTGCTCTTCGCCGCGCTCGCGCTGCTGGGCCGCACCGGCTGGCCGCAGCGCCCCGGCATGCTCGCGCTCGGCCTGCTCGCCTACGGCGCGGCGATGGAAGTCGCCCAGTCCTTCACCGCCTACCGCGTCGGCGATCCGCTGGACTGGCTGGCCGATGCAGCCGGCCTGCTGGTACTGCTCCCGGCCGTGATGAGGCGCCCGCGCCGCACCGCCTGAGGCAGACGCGGTATCATTACGTCCTTTCCGATCAAGCGCTTGCGCGCGCCCTGCCGATGAGCATTGCAGCCCCCCGCGACCGCAAGGTCCTCGAACTCCTCGCCCCCGCCAGGACGGCCGACATCGGCATCGAGGCGATCAACCACGGCGCGGACGCGGTGTATATCGGCGGGCCGTCGTTCGGGGCACGCTCCGCGGCGGAGAACTCCGTGGCCGACATCGAGCGCCTCGTCCGCCATGCGCACCGCTACCACGCGAAGATCTTCGTCACGCTGAACACCATCCTGCACGACGCCGAACTCGAACCGGCGCGCCGGCTGGTGTGGGAACTCCACGACGCCGGTGCGGATGCGCTCATCGTGCAGGACATGGGCCTGCTCGAACTCGACCTGCCGCCGATCCAGCTCCACGCCAGCACGCAGACCGACATCCGCGACGCCGGCAAGGCGCGTTTCCTGCAGGACGTCGGCTTCTCGCAGATCGTGCTGGCGCGCGAACTGAGCCTGAACCAGGTACGCCAGATCGCCGGGGCCACCGACTGCCATCTCGAATACTTCGTGCACGGCGCGCTGTGCGTGGCGTATTCGGGCCAGTGCTACATCAGCCACGCCCACACCGGCCGCAGCGCCAACCGCGGCGAGTGTTCGCAAGCCTGTCGCCTGCCCTACGATCTGAAGGACAAGGACGGCAACACCATCGCCGGCAACCGGCACATGCTGTCGATGAAGGACAACAACCAGAGCGCCAACCTGCGTGCACTGGCCGGGGCCGGCGTCAGTTCGTTCAAGATCGAGGGCCGCTACAAGGACCTCTCCTACGTCAAGAACATCACCGCGCACTACCGCACGCTGCTCGACGAGATCATCGAGCAGCCCGGGGCCGACGGCGCGGCGTATCGCCGTGCGTCCAGCGGCCGCTGCACCTTCCTGTTCACCCCGCAGGCCGACAAGACCTTCAACCGCGGCTACACCGACTACTTCGCCAACGAGCGCCGTCACGGCATCGAAGCCTTCGAATCGCCCAAGTTCGTCGGCGAGCCGATCGGCCGCGTGACGAAGATCGACGCCAGGGGACACCGCTTCTTCGACGTCGAGCGCGTGGCGCCCATCCACAACGCCGACGGCCTCACCTGGTACGGCCCCAAGGGCGAACTCACCGGCCTGCGCGTCAATCGCGCCGAGGCCGATGCCGGCGGTGAGGGCGTGGACCGCATCTACCCGTCCGAGGCGCTGCCGGCCGACCTCGTGCCCGGCACCTCGCTGTTCCGCAACCACGACCACGAATTCGAGCGCGCGCTGGAAAGGAAATCGGCCGAGCGCCGCATCCGCGTCGACGCACGCTTCTTCGCCACCGCCGACGGCTACGCGCTGAGCCTCACCGACGAGGACGGCGTTTCCGCCACCGCCCGCATCGCCGCCGCGGCGGAGCCCGCGCAGAATGCCGGGCGCGCACTGGCGAGCCTGCGCGAACACATCGGCAAGCTCGGCAACACCATCTTCAGCATCGGCGACATCGTGCTCGACGTGGCGGACGCGCCCTTCCTGCCCGCCTCGCAGCTCAACGCGCTGCGCCGCGAGGCCGTCGAGCGGCTCGAAGCGGCGCGCCTGCAGGCCCACGTCCGCCCGCCGCGCGACGCTGCCGTCGAGCCGCCGGTGCCCTATCCGCAGGATGCGCTCGGCTACCTCGCCAACGTGCTCAACGCCCGGGCGCACGCTTTCTACGCCAGGCACGGCGTCAAGCTGATCGACGCCGCCTTCGAGGCCAACGAGGAACGCGGCGACGTCTCGCTGATGATCACCCGGCACTGCCTGCGCTACAGCTTCAACCTGTGCCCCAAGGAAGTGAAAGGCATCCGCCCCGATCCGATGCAGCTCGTCAATGGCAATGAGACGCTGACGCTGCGCTTCGACTGCAAGCGCTGCGAGATGCACGTGGTCGGCGCGCTCAAGCCTCACGTGGCGAAGATGCGCGACAGCGTGGTGGCGCAGAAGGTCAGCTTCTTCCCCGCCAGGCCGGGCAAGGACAAGGCGCCCGCGCGGGCCTGACGCCTCACGGCTTTCGATTCCACGCCTCCCGCATGCCCGGGCTGATCCCCATCGCCGAGCTTCCCTGCCACCCGCGCCTCGCCGCCGGGACGCTGGTGGTGGTGGCGCTGTGCGCCGAATGGTGCGGCACCTGCCGCGAGTTCCGGCCCATGCTCGAACGCATCGCCGCCGCCCATCCCGACGCCCTGTTCGCCTGGGCCGACGTCGAGGACGACGCCGATCTCGTCGGTGACATCGACGTCGACAACTTCCCCACGCTGGCGATTTTCAGGGACGGCAAGCCGTTGCATTTCGGCGTGTCGCTGCCGCTGGAACCCGTGGTTTCCCGCCTGCTGCAGAGCGTCGTCCGCGGCGGTGGGGCACAGCAGCAGGTCCCTGTCGAAGTCGCCGAGCTGGGAGGCCGGCTGGCCGGCTGAGTTCCGGGGCTCCCGCACGGGTTTTCAAGGCGACGGCATGGGATGCCGACCCACTATGCAAGAGCGGCAACCCGCTCGCGGTGCGCATTCCCAAGGAACCGGCTTTTCTCGATCCGGCGCCGGACATCAGCCGCCGGAGCATGCGGAAGGAGCGCAAATGCAGACCCTCGAAAACGACGTGCCCTACTGGAGCCGCACTGTTGCCGAGCTGATGGCCGCCCAGCGCAGTGCCCCCGACGGCCTGGCGGATGCCGAGGCGGCGCGCCGGCTGCAGCAGGCCGGCCCCAACACGGTGGAAGAGCGCGACGAGCGCACCGCGCTGCGCCTGCTGCTGCGCCAGTTCGAAAGCCCGCTGGTGCTGATCCTCGTGTTCGGCGCCTGCGTCTCGCTGTGGCTGCGCGAATGGGTCGATGCCGCGATCATCCTCGCCATCGTGCTGGGCAGCGCGCTGCTCGGCTTCGCGCAGGAATACCGCGCCTCGGCCGCCGTCGCCGCCTTGCGCCAGCGTCTGGCGCTGACCGTGCAGGCGTGGCGCGACGGCCGGCCGGCGACCATCCCGGCCGCAGCCGTCGTGCCCGGCGACGTCCTGCAGCTTGCCGCCGGCAGCCTGGTGCCGGCCGACGGCGTGATCCTCGAGGCGGTCGATTTCCTCGTCACCGAAGCCAGCCTGACCGGCGAGTCCTTCCCGGTGGAAAAACGCCCCGGCGCCGTGCCGCCCGACACGCCGCTCGCCGGACGGACGAACGTGGTGTTCCTCGGCACCTCGGTGCGCAGCGGCACCGCGAAGATGCTGGTCGTGCGCACCGGCCGTGGCACGGAATTCGGCGCCATCGCCGCGCGGCTGCGCTCGCGCGAGCCGGAGACCGAGTTCTCCCGCGGCGTGCGGCAGTTCGGCTACCTGCTGGTGCGCATCATGATCGTGATGGTGGTGTTCGTGCTGATGGTGAATCAGGCGCTGGGACGCCCGCTCATCGAATCCCTGCTGTATGCCGTGGCGCTCGCGGTCGGGATCTCGCCCGAACTGCTGCCGGCCATCGTCAGCGTCACCCTGTCGCGCGGCGCGCGCACCCTGGCGCGGCACGGGGTGATCGTGCGCCGCCTGGAAGCGATCGAGAACCTGGGCAGCATGGACGTGCTCTGCACCGACAAGACCGGCACGCTCACCGAAGGCGCCATCACCCTGGCCGCGGCGGTGGATGCGGCCGGCGCCGGCTCCGACGCCGTGCGGCGGCTCGCCTGGCTCAACGCGGTGCATGAGACCGGCATCGCCAATCCGCTCGATGCCGCCATCGTCGCCGCCGGCCAAAGCGCCGGCCTGGGCACCGACGACGCCGTCAAGATCGACGAGATCCCCTACGACTTCAACCGCAGGCGGCTGACGATCGTCGTCGCAGAACGCGATGCCGCCCCCGGCCGCCACCTGCTGGTGACCAAGGGTGCCTATGCGCAGATGGTCGAGGTATGCACGCGGGTGCGGATCGACGGCGCCGAGGCCGCGCTCGACGACGCGCAGCGCGCCCGGCTGGACGCCTATTTCCGCCGCTGCGGCGAGGACGGCTACCGCGTGCTGGCGGTCGCCACGCGGACCGTCGAGGCCAGGGCGGCCTACACGCACGCCGACGAGCACGACCTCTGCCTTGCCGGCTTCCTGCTGTTTTCCGATCCGCCCAAGGCGGACGCCGCCCGCACGATCCGCAACCTCGCCCGCCTGGGCTGCCGCACCAAGATCATCAGCGGCGACAACCGCTACGTCACCGCCCATCTGGCGGCCGGCATCGGCCTCGATCCGCAGGCGCTGCTGACCGGCCCGCAGATCGCCCGGCTCAGCGACGAATCGCTGTGGCACCTGGCCGAACGCACCGATCTCTTCGTCGAGGTGGACCCGCAGCAGAAGGAGCGCATCGTGCGCGCCCTGCAGCGCACCGGCCACGCGGTGGGCTACCTCGGCGACGGCATCAACGATGCGGCGGCGCTGCATGCCGCCGACGTCGGCATCTCGGTCGAAGGCGCCGTCGACGTGGCCCGCGACAGCGCCGACGTGGTGCTGCTGCAGAGCGACCTCGGCGTGCTGCGCACCGGCGTGGAGGAAGGGCGGCGCACCTTCGCCAACACGCTCAAGTACATCTCGATCACGACCAGCGCCAATTTCGGCAACATGGTGAGCATGGCCATCGCCACGCCGCTGCTGCCTTTCCTGCCGCTGGCGGCCAAGCAGATCCTGCTCAACAACTTCCTGTCCGACCTGCCCGCCGCCGCGATCTCCACCGACCGCGTCGACCGCGAACGCGTCGCCCGCGCACAGCGCTGGAACGTGCGCGAGGTGCGGCGCTTCATGATCGTCTTCGGACTCATCAGCAGCGGCTTCGACCTGCTCACCTTCTTCGTGCTGCTGAAGGTCTTCGCGGTGGACGAGCCCGCGTTCCAGACCGCCTGGTTCGTCGTCTCCCTGCTCACCGAACTCGCCGTGGTGCTGGTGCTGCGCACCCGCAGCGCCGCATGGCGCAGCGCCCCCAGCCGCCTGTTGCTGCGCGCCACGCTGGCCGTCGCCGCAACCGCGCTCGCCCTGCCCTACCTGCCCGGGGTGGCGTCCGCGTTCGGCTTCACCCCGCTCGGCATGCCGCTGATGGCCGTGCTGCTCGTCATCGTGCTGGGCTATGTGTGCAGCACCGAGATCGGCAAGCACCTGTTCTTCCGCCGGCACGACGCAGCCGGGCGCCGGGCCGGGCGGCGCCGGCATGCCGCCGGCTCCGCGCGCTGACTCCCGGCCGGCATCATTCCGCCGCGCCGCGATCCCGGATCTCCGCGAAGCGGAAGCAGGCCGCGAGGTGGTCGTTCACCATGCCGACCGCCTGCATGAAGGCATAGCAGATCGTCGGGCCGACGAAGCGGAAACCGCGCCGGCGCAATTCCTTGCTCATCGCTTCGGAGTCGGCGGTGCTGGGCGGCACCTCGGCCAGGCCCGGCCAGCCGGCATGCCGCGGCCGGCCGTCGACGAAGCGCCACAGAAAGGCATCCAGCGAGCCGAACTGCGCGCGGACTTCCAGCGCGGCACGCGCATTGGCGATGGCGGACTCGACCTTCAGGCGGTTGCGCACGATGCCGGGGTCGGCCAGCAGGCGCTCGACGTCCTGCGCGGTGTAGCCGGCGACGCGTCCGGCATCGAAGCCGTCGAAGGCGCGGCGGTAGTTCTCGCGCTTGCGCAGGATGGTGATCCAGTTCAGGCCGGCCTGCGCCCCCTCCAGGATCAGCATCTCGAACAGGCGGTGGTCGTCGTGGACGGGCACGCCCCACTCCTCGTCGTGGTAGGCAACGTAAAGCGGGTCGGTTCCGCACCATTCGCAGCGTCGTTTCATCGGCCGTCTCCGGGAATCGGTTGAGGGTATCGGCCGGCATGCCGGCCGGCGCATATCGGCATATCGTAATGCGATGCCCGGCCGGCGGGCCGAACAGGGGTAACGTTCGGGCGTTACAATAAGCGCTTTTCCAGGCAGCAATCCGGAGCCCCGCAATGTCCGTCGCACAGACAGAGAACCTCAACATCGCTTCCTTCGACCACATGCCCTCGCCGGACGAGATCAAGGCCCGCGTGCCGCTGTCCGAGCGCGCCGCGGCATCGGTACTGGCCGGTCGCAGGGCGCTGTGCGACATCCTCGACCGCAGGGACGGACGCCTCTTCGTCGTCGTGGGTCCCTGCTCCATCCACGACCCGGTCGCCGGCCTGGACTATGCCCGCCGCCTGAAGGCGCTGGCCGACGAGGTGGCCGACACCATGCTGCTGGTGATGCGCGTGTATTTCGAGAAGCCGCGCACCGCTACCGGCTGGAAGGGATTCATCAACGATCCGTTCATGGACGACTCGTTCCGCATCGACGTCGGCATGGAGCGCGCGCGCCGCTTCCTGCTCGACGTCTGCGAGATCGGCCTGCCCACCGGCACCGAGGCGCTGGACCCGATCGCGCCGCAGTACTACGGCGACCTGATCTCGTGGACGGCGATCGGCGCACGCACTTCCGAATCGCAGACCCACCGCGAGATGGCATCCGGCCTGTCGACCCCGGTCGGCTTCAAGAACGCCACCGACGGCGACCTCGAGGTGGCGATCAACGCCATCATCTCGGCCTCCAACCCGCACAGCTTCCTGGGCATCGACTCCCGCGGCGAATCCGCCATCACGCGCACCCGCGGCAACCGCTACGGCCACGTCGTGCTGCGCGGCGGCGGCGGCCGGCCGAACTACGACACGGTGTCGATCTCGCTCGCCGAAAAGGCGCTGGCCAAGGCGAAGCTGGCGCTCAACATCGTGGTCGACTGCTCGCATGCCAACTCGTGGAAGAACCCCGAGTTCCAGCCGCTGGTCATGAAGGATGTGGTGCATCAGATCCGCGAGGGCAACCAGTCGGTGGTGGGCCTGATGATCGAGAGCAACATCGTCGCCGGCAACCAGCCGATTCCCGCCGATCTCTCCCAGTTGAAGTACGGCTGTTCGGTCACCGACGCCTGCGTGAACTGGGAAACCACCGAGGAGATGATCCGCAACGCCGCCGCGCTGCTGCGCGACATCCACGCGCGCCGGGAACGGGCTGCATGAGCCTGGTCGTACTCGGCGAAGACGTCGACAATCTCGCGCTGAAATCGGTCGCCAAGCTGACCGGTGCCCGCGCGATCGAGCAGATCACGCCGCAGGCTTTCCGCCTGCTCGATGCCGTGCCGCACGACGGGCTCGCCGCGCGCTGCGCCGAAGCCGCGCTGGATTTTGCCTGGGTGCCGGACGGCCGCCGGCTGAGTGATTTCGGCCTTTTCGTCACCGACATGGACTCGACGCTGATCAACATCGAGTGCATCGACGAGATCGCCGACATGCAGGGGCTCAAGCCCCGGGTAGCCGACATCACCGAGGCGGCGATGCGCGGCGAGATCGACTTCCGCGAATCCCTCACCCGGCGCGTGGCGCTGCTGGCTGGGCTGCGCGAGGAAGCGCTGGGTGAGGTCTACGAGCGGCGGCTGCAGCTCAACCCCGGTGCCGAACGGCTGATGCGCGGCCTGCAGCGCGCCGGCATCCGCACCGTGCTGGTGTCCGGCGGCTTCACCTACTTCACCGACCGCCTGCAGCAGCGCCTGGGCTTCAACCATGCCTACTCCAACCTGCTCGAGGTCGCGGACGGCAGGCTCACCGGGCGGGTGGTCGGCGACATCGTCGACGGCGCGGCCAAGGCGGCGCATCTGGTGCGCGTCCGCGATGAACTGGGCCTCGCGCCGGAACAGGTGATCGCCGCCGGCGACGGCGCCAACGACATTCCCATGCTGCGCGCGGCCGGCTTCGGCATCGCCTTCCGCGCCAAGCCGGTGCTGCGCGACGTGGCGCAGTGCTGCCTCGACCATCGCGGGCTGGACGGCATCCTCGACCTCTTCGGCTGAGGCCGGCGCCGCCGTCCGCGGCGGATCGCGTCAGGCCGCCTGCGGCGGCGCCTCGGCGAGATGGCCGGCGCTCATGCGCAGCACCCGGGTGCAGCGGCGTGCGAGCGATTCGTCGTGGGTGACCAGGATCAGCGTGGTGCCCGCCTCGCGGTTGAGCCTGAAGATCAGCTCGATGATGGCGCTCCCGGTTTCGGCGTCCAGGTTGCCCGTCGGCTCGTCGGCCAGCAGCAGCCGCGGAGCCGGCGCGAAGGCGCGCGCCAGCGCCACGCGCTGCTGCTCACCGCCCGACAGATGCTTGGGATAGTGCCGCAGGCGGCCGCCGAGCCCGACGCGCTCGAGCCATCGGGTGGCGATCTCCCTGGCGTTTTCTGCGCCGGACAGCTCGAGCGGCAGCATGACGTTTTCCAGCGCGGTCAGCGCCGGCAGCAACTGGAAGGACTGGAACACGAAGCCGATGGACTCGCCGCGCAGCGCGGCGCGGGCGTCCTCGTCGAGCGCGAAGAGGTCGCTCCCGGCGAGGCGGACGGTGCCCCCGTCGGGAACGTCCAGCCCGGCGAGCAATCCCAACAGCGTCGATTTGCCCGAGCCGGAGGCGCCGACGATGGCCACCGACTCGCCGGCGCGTACGGCGAACTGCACATCCTGCAGAATGTGCAGCACGCCCTGCCCGTCGGCCACGGGCACCTGCTTGGACAAGCCGGCCACCTCGATGACCGGAATGGAGAACTCGATGCCGCTGCGATCCATCGCCACCTTCCTGTTTCTGCTGCTGTTCGCCGGCGCCGCGCCCGCGGCGTCGATCCTGGTGTGGGGCGACAGCCTGTCCGCCGGCTACGGCCTGAAGCCCGGCGAAGCCTGGCCCACGCTGTTGCAGACGCGTCTGGCGCGCGAAGGGTTCCGCCACAAGGTGGTCAATGCCAGCGTTTCCGGCGAAACCTCCGCCGGCGGCCGCTCGCGCCTGCCGGCGGCGCTCGCCGAGCACAAGCCCGACGTCGTGATCCTCGAACTGGGCGCCAACGACGGCCTGCGCGGGCTGAAACCGGAACTGCTGGCCGCCAACCTGCAGGCGATGATCACCGCCACGCACGAGGCCGGAGCGCGCGTCCTGCTGGTCGGCATGCGCATGCCGCCCAACTACGGCCCGGCCTACACCCGCCGCTTCTCGGACACCTTCGCCGACGTGGCGCGGACGCAGAAGGTGGCGCTGGTGCCCTTCCTGCTGGAAGGCTTCGCCGAACGTCCCGAGCTGTTCCAGGCCGACGGCATCCACCCCACCGCGCAGGCGCAGCCGCTGATCGTGGAGATCGTGTGGAAGGGGCTCGAGCCCCTGCTCGCCCCGCTGTCGCCGTCGACCCGCCGCTGACCACGCGCCGCGCGCGGCTCAGACCACCCTGACCGCGGCCTCGCCGGCGGCCATGCCGCCGATCACGGTGCCCGCCTCACCCTGCACGCCGCGGATCACCGCCTGCACGGCCTCCACCGCTTCGGGCGCGCACGCGATCAGGAGCCCTCCCGAGGTCTGCGGGTCGGTGACCAGCTTGCGCTGCCATTCGGCTGCGTCCGCCGGCAGGCGGACCGATGCACCGTAGCTCGCCCAGTTGCGCATCGAGGCGCCGGTGGCGACGCCGTCGCGCACCAGCCGGGCCGCCTCCGGGATGAGCGGCAGGTCGGCAAGACGCACGGTCGCTTCCAGGTTCGCGCCGCGGCACATCTCCAGCAGGTGGCCCGCCAGGCCGAAGCCGGTGACGTCGGTCACCGCGTGCACCGCATCGACGTCGGCCAGCAGCGCGCCGGCGCGATTGAGCGTCGTCGTCCAGCGCACCATCTCGCCGTAGCCTTCGGCCGACAGCAGGCCCTTCTTGAGCGCCGCGGACAGGATGCCGATGCCCAGCGGCTTGGTGAGGATCAGCACGTCGCCGGGCCGCGCGCCGGCATTGGTCTTCACCTTGGCCGGATCGACCACGCCGAGGCCGACGAGGCCGTAGATCGGCTCCAGCACGTCGATCGAATGCCCGCCCGCGACCGGGATGCCGGCCGCGCGGCAGACGTCGGCGCCGCCCTGCAGGATGCGGCCGATGACCGCCGGCGGCAGCTTGTCCAGCGGCATGCCGACCACCGCCAGCGCGAAGAGCGGCGTGCCGCCCATCGCATAGACGTCGGAGAGCGCGTTGGTCGCGGCAATGCGGCCGAAGTCGTAGGGGTCGTCGACGATGGGCGTGAAGAAGTCGGTCGTGGCGACGATGGCCTGGCGATCGTTGAGCCGATACACGGCCGCGTCGTCGGCGGTGTCGGTGCCCACCAGCAGGTCGGGCGGCATCAGGCCGGCGGGCATTGCGGCGAGCAGTTCGGTCAGCACGCCGGGCGCGATTTTGCAGCCGCATCCGCCGCCATGGGAGAATTGCGTCAGTTTGACTTGATCCATGGGAAAGGGAACGCGCGGCGGGAAACGCTCCGCCAGGCGCGAAAAACGATGAGAAAAGGCGTTGCGACCGTAGCACAGCTCCATGAGTTTGACGAGATCATCGATGCACGCACTCCGCTGGAGTTCGCCGAGGACAGGATTCCGCATGCGATCAACCTGCCGGTGCTCGAAAACGAGCAGCGCGTCGTCGTCGGCACGATCTACAAGCAGCGCTCCGCCTTCGAGGCGCGCCGGCTCGGCGGCGCGATGGTGGCCGAGAACATCGCGCGCCACCTGCACGGCCCGCTCAGCGACAAACCCAGGAACTGGCGGCCGCTGATCTACTGCTGGCGGGGCGGCCAGCGCAGCGGATCATTCGCCACCTGGCTGCGCATGGTGGGCTGGGACGCCTGCCAGCTCGAAGGCGGCTACAAGGCATTTCGCCACCACGTCATCGCCGAATTCGAGCGCCTGGCGCCGGTGCTGCCGTTCCGTGTGGTCTGCGGCCCCACCGGCAGCGGCAAGACGCGGCTGCTGGAGGCGCTCGCACGCCAGGGGGCGCAGGTCCTGGACCTGGAGGACCTCGCCGCGCACAAGGGCTCGGTGCTGGGCGCGCTGCCCGATCGCATGCAGCCGTCGCAAAAGGCGTTCGAGACGGCGATCTGCATGAAGCTGCAGCGTTTCGGGTCGGAGCGGCCGATCTTCGTCGAGGCCGAGAGCCGCAAGATCGGCCGCCTGTTCGTGCCGGAAGCGCTGATCCTGGCGATGCGCCGCGCGCCCTGCGTCGCCATCGACGCGAGCCGCGAGGCGCGCCTCGAATTCCTCGTGCGCGACTACGCCTACCTCGGCGACGACATCGGCCGCCTGCACCGCAACATCGACCACCTGGCCGATCTCCAGAGCCGCGAGACCATCACGCGCTGGAAGGAGCTCGCCAGCGCCCGCGCGCTGCCCGAGCTGTTCGCCGAATTCGTGGATCGCCATTACGACCCGCTCTACCGCCGCTCGCAGAACAGCAACTACGCGGGTTTTCGCGCCGCGCCGCGCTTTGCCGCGGAGGATCTGTCGCCGCAGGGAATCGATGCGCTGGCGGCCCGCATTCTCGCCGCGGCCGCCTAGATACGGCTCAGGGCAGCACGCCGGCCTGGCCGCTGCCCTTGATCGCGCACACGCGCTGCACCATCGCCGGCCGGGGTTCGCGCACCTCGCCCTGCTCGAAGGCGACGACGTTCCAGCCTTCGGCCAGGCGCTGCAGCATCTCGCCGGGTGCGAGCAGGAAATCCGGATTGCTGGGCTTGCCGAAACGTTCGTTGCCGAGCATGAAGGTCTCGTAGATCAGCACGCCGCCAGGCACCAGCAGTTCGAACAGCAGCGGCAGCCGCGGACGGTAGAGGTAGTTGGTGACGACCACCGCATCGAAGCGGCGCCCGCCGTACGGCCACGCACCCTGTTCGAGATCGGCGTGGCGCGTCCGCACGTGCGGCACGCCCTGCAGCAGTTCCAGCGCCACTCCGTCGCGGTCCACCGCCTCGACGCGGAACCCCCGCTGCGCCAGCCACCGCGCATGGCGGCCGCCGCCGCAGGCGAAATCGAGAACCTCTCCGCCCGCGGCGATCAGCGGTGCGAAACGGGTGACCCAGGGCGAAGGCGAAACCAGACTGGCATGCATGGCGGAAGGATCGCGGACGGAACGGAGAAGGCAAGGAGGAAGACCGGGGGCGGGCGCCGCGGCGGCCCGCCATCGGGCGCGCCCATTCTAGCGAACGCGGCGCCGGCCGGCACCGGCGGCGCCTTCCGGGGCCACGCCGTGCGGAACAACTGTGCTAGATTCAACGCGCCGATGCACGCATGCACACCGCCCCCAGACCGCTGGAGGATACCTTGCCGCACTCCCGGACCTCGTTCAGCCGCCTGTTCGCCACCGGCCGTCGCGCGCCCTTTCCGGCGGCGCCGGCACCCGCCTCCCGCGCCACCTGATACTGCGCGCAAGCCATGCTGAACACGGACATCGCGCCCGCCGTCGTGCTGGCCATGCTGGCCGGCGCCGCGCTCGGCTACGTGCTCGGACGGCGGCGCCTCCCTGCCCCGGCCGGTCCAGCGCAGACCGGCGACCCGGGCCCCGCGGCCGCAGGCGAAACCGGGAGCGCGGTCGATGCCCCGCGCGAGCCCGGCCACGCCTCGCCCGAATGCCAGTACCGGGAGCAGTATCGGCAGATGGTGGAATCGGTGAACAGCGTCATCTTCCGCCTCGACGAGGCGGGACAGCTCGTCTTTCTGAACGCCGCCTGGAAGCGCCTTTCCGGCTACGACGTCGCGCAGAGCCTGGGCCGCCCGCTGATCGACTTCCTCCACCCCGACGATCGCGAGACGGCGCACCAGCGATTCGAGGCGATGGCGCACGGCACCGACCGGGAGTGCAGTTGCCAGTTGCGCCTGCGCACACGCACCGGGGAGATCCGCTGGACCGAACTCACCGGCCGCACGGTCTGCGACGACGAGGGCTGCGGCCTCACCGGCACGATCGACGACATCTCGGCGCGCAAGGTGGCCGAACTCACGCTGCGCAACCTGAACCAGGAACTCGAATCGCGCGTGCGCATGCGCACCGCCGAACTGGAAGCCTCGAACCGCGAACTCGAAGCCTTCTCCTACTCCGTCTCGCACGACCTGCGCGCGCCGCTGCGCGCCATCGACGGTTTTGCCCGCATCCTCGAGGACGACCTCGGCGAGCGGCTCGACGCGGGCGCGCGCAGCCACCTCGAGCGCATCCGCAAAGCCTGCGAACGCATGGCCGACCTGATCGACGCGCTGATCAAGCTCGCCACGCTGACCCGCCAGCCCCTGCGCAGGGAAACCTTCGATCTGTCGGAACTCGCCCTGCCCATCATCGACGAACTGCGCGCGGAAGAACCCTCGCGCGCGGTCGAGGTGGAGATCACCCAGGGGCTCATCGTGAACGCGGACAAGGTCCTGATGCACGCGATGCTGGAAAACCTGCTGCGCAACGCCTGGAAATTCACCGCGCGCGCACCGCTGGCGCGGATCGTGTTCGGCGCCGTCCGGGAAGGCGGCCGCGTGATCTTCTGCGTCGAGGACAACGGCGTGGGTTTCGACATGGCCTACGCGGGCCAGTTGTTCCGGCCCTTCCAGCGGCTGCACAAGGCGACGGATTTTCCCGGCACCGGCATCGGCCTGGCCACGGTGCAGCGCATCGTGCAGCGCCATGAGGGTTCGATCTGGGTGGATTCCCGCCCCGACGGCGGCACGCGCTTCCGCTTCACGCTGGGCCATTGAGCGGCGGCCCCGGCGTATCGGGGGCCGTCCGGAACAAATGTCTCAGCGCGCGAAAAACTCGTCGCCGATCGAATTGTGCAGCGCAGTATAATTTGCGCGATCAACAATAATGTCCGGGGTCCGGGCTGACGCAGGGCCGACCCTCGGGCGCCACCGAACCCATGCGGGGCCAGACATGAACGAAAAGCACTACCTCTCTCCACTGCTCGAGCCCGCCTCGGTCGGCATCATCGGCGCAAGCGAGCGCGAATCCTCGCTGGGCGACGTGCTGATCCGCAACATGCTCGCGGCCGGATACAAGGGCAGGCTGTTCGCCATCAATCCCAAGTACGAGATCGTGCATGGCGTGCCGTGCTTCAAGTCGATCGAGGAAGTCCCGCAGCGTCTCGACCTCGCCGTGATCGCGGTGCCGGCCGAAAAGACGCCGGCCATCGTGGACGCCTGTGGCCGCGCCGGCGTGAAGGCGGTGATCGTGATGTCGGCCGGTTTTTCCGAAGCCGGCCCGCGCGGCGCGATGCTCCAGCGCCAGGTCATGGACGCGGCCCACCGCCACCGCATCCGCCTGCTCGGCCCCAACTGTTTCGGCGTGATCCGCCCGCAACTCGGCCTCAACGCCACCTTCGCGCACGCCGGCGCGGTCAAGGGCACCATCGGCCTGATCTCGCAGTCGGGCGCGCTGTGCGCGGCGATCCTCGACTGGGCCAAGCCCAACAACGTCGGCTTCTCCGCGGTGGTCTCGCTCGGCACCTCGTCGGACATCGACTTCGGCGAAGTGCTGGACTACATGATCTCGGACCCGCGCACCGAGAGCATCTTCCTGTACGTCGAGGGCGTGCGCGATGCCCGCCGCTTCATGAGCGCGCTGCGCGGCGCCGCCCGCGTGAAGCCGGTGCTGCTGATCAAGGCCGGCCGCCACCCCGACGTGTCGCGCGCCATCCTGTCGCATTCGGCCTCGTCCTTCGGCGACGACAAGGTGTTCGACGCAGCGCTGCGGCGCGCC
This sequence comes from Thauera sp. K11, assembly GCF_002354895.1. Classification (NCBI taxonomy): domain Bacteria; kingdom Pseudomonadati; phylum Pseudomonadota; class Betaproteobacteria; order Rhodocyclales; family Zoogloeaceae; genus Thauera; species Thauera sinica. The sequence continues at coordinate 1,756,529 of NZ_CP023439.1, read as the reverse complement.
GGCGTGATCCGGCTCTACAACATGGGCCAGCTCTTCGCCGCGGCGAACGCCCTGTTCTCGCATTTCCGCCCGCGCGGCAACCGCCTGGCCATCATCACCAACGGCGGCGGCCCCGGCGTGATGGCGGCCGACCGTGCGCTCGACATCGGCATTCCGCTGGCGCAGTTCTCCGAAAGCACGATGGAGAAGCTCAACGCCGTGCTGCCGCCAAGCTGGTCGCACGGCAACCCGGTCGACATCCTCGGCGACGCCGATCCGGAGCGTTACCGCAAGGCGGTGCATGCAGTGCTCGAGGGCGCCAACGTCGATGGCGTGCTGGTGATGCTGACGCCGCAGTCGATGACCGACCCCACCGGCGTCGCCGAAGCCATCATCGGTCTCGAGGAAAGCGCCGACAAGCCGGTGGTGACGTGCTGGATGGGCGAGGAAATGGTCGCCGAGAGCCGCGCCAGGTTCATCGAGGCCGGCATCCCGACCTTCCGCACGCCCGAGCCGGCGGTGGAGCTGATGAGCCACATCTCGGCCTACTACCGCAACCAGAAGCTCCTGATGCAGACGCCGGCCTCGCTGTCGCACCTGTCGCCGCCGTCGATCGAGAGCGCGCGGCTGGTGATCGAGATGGCGCTCGGCGAGCATCGCAAGAAGCTCAACGAGATGGAATCGAAGGCGCTGCTCGCCGCCTTCCGCATCCCCATCGCGCAGACCGTGGTCGCGCGCTCGGCGGCCGAGGCCATGGTGCTGGCCGCCGAGATCGGCCTGCCGGTGGTGATGAAGATCGACTCCCCGGCCATCGTCCACAAGTCGGACGTCGGCGGCGTGCGCCTGAACATCCGCAGCCTGGCGGCGGTGCGCTCGACCTACCAGGAGATCCTCGACGAGGTCAGGAAGTCGCAGCCCGACGCCGTCGTCAATGGCATCGCCATCGAGCCGATGATCCAGAAGCGCAACGGCCGCGAACTGGTGGTCGGCGTGCGGCGCGACCCGGCATTCGGGCCCGTCATCACCTTCGGCGAAGGCGGCAACAACGTCGATGCCAACCCCGAGGTCGCGATCGCCCTGCCGCCGCTGAACAGCTTCCTCGTCGGCGACATGATCCGCTCCACCCGCATCGCGTCGCGGCTGGGCGAGTTCCGCAACATGCCCGCGGTGGACATGGAGGCGCTGGAACTCGTGCTGCTGCGGGTGTCGGAAATGGTCTGCGAGCTGCCATGGCTCACCGAGATGGAGATCAACCCGCTCATCGTCGACGAGAACGGCGCCGTCGCGGTCGATGCGCGCATCATGGTCGAGAACATCTCGCCGACCGCCGATCGCTACGACCACATGGCGATCCACCCCTACCCGCAGCACCTGATCAGCACCTGGATCGTGCCGGACGGCACGACGGTGACGATCCGTCCGATCAAGCCCGAAGATGCCGATCTCGAGGTCGACTTCATGAGCCGGCTGTCGCCGGAAACCAAGTACTACCGCTTCATGAACACGATGCGCGAACTGCCGCCGGCCATGGTCGCGCGCCTCACCCAGATCGACTACGACCGCGAGATGGCCTTCGTCGCCACGGTCGCCGCCGGCGGCGCCGAGAGCGAGATCGGAGTCTGCCGCTACGCCGTCAACCCCGACGGCGAGTCGTGCGAATTCGCGGTGGTGGTGGTCGACGACTGGCAGCACCGCGGCCTCGCCCGCAAGCTGATGGGCGTGCTGATCGAGACCGCACGCGACCGCGGCCTCAAGTACATGAACGGCATCTTCCTGTCGAACAACGAACGCATGATCAAATTCGTGCAGAAGCTCGGCTTCGTGCTCAGCAACGATCCCGACGACAGCACGATCAAGGTCGGCGTGCTGAGCCTGCAGGACTGAACGCGATGCCGGCAGCGATCGAGACGATCGATTTCCACGGCCAGCCGGCCCTGCGGCTGGCCACGGCTTCGGGCGCGCAGGCGGTCGTACTGCTGCTGGGTGCGCAGGTGGTGTCGTGGACGCCGCCCGGCGGCCCGGAGCGCCTCTACCTCAGCGAACGGGCGGCATTCGACGGCAGCGCCGCGGTGCGCGGCGGCGTGCCGGTCTGCTTCCCGCAATTCGCCGCACGCGGCCCGCTGCCGCGCCACGGCTTCGTGCGGACGATGCCGTGGTCCGTGGAGACGCAGCGCACCGGGACGGATTTCGCCCTCGCCACGCTGCGCTGCACGGACACCGAAGCCACGCGGGCGCTGTGGCCGCACCGCTTCGCGCTCGAACTGACGGTCGCGATCGAGGAAAGCCGCCTGGACCTCGAGCTGGAAGTCGTCAATGAAGACGACGCACCCTTCAGCTTCACCGCGGCGCTGCACACCTATCTGAAGGTGCGCGAAGTGGAGGAAACCCGCATCGAAGGGCTCTACGGCCTCGACTACGAGGACAGCACCGACGCCGGACGGCTGCACCACGACAGCGGCGACGTGCTGCTGATCGAATCCGAGACCGACCGCATCTACCGCGAGGTGGCGCGCCCGCTGCTGGTGCGCGAATACGACCGGAGCCTGGGCATCAACCAGGAAGGATTCCACGACGTGGTCGTGTGGAACCCCTGGGAAGAACGCTGCGCCGCGCTGGCCGACATGCCCGACCGCGGCTTCCGCCACATGCTGTGCGTGGAGGCGGCGGCGGTGCACGCCCCCATCGAACTGGAAGCCGGCCTGAACTGGTGGGGGCGGCAGACCCTGGTCGCGCTCTGAACGCAGGCCGGCTCAGGAAGGGCGTCGAGTGGCGGATATCGACATGGCCGGGCCGGTGCCGTAGTCGGCCGTCCCGTTGTACGCCGGCTTCTTGACGCGGCTGGATTGGAGCGCCGTTTCGACTCCGCCATCCGGCACACCACCGTTACCGCAGACGAAATGTCGGGCGCCGAATGGCAGCGCTGGCGCTCTGTAATGTCAAGCGGCGCAAGAACCGCGCCGAGACGCTGCAGCGGATGAACTCATCCGTTCTCACGCAGGTACAGCTAGCGCCCCAGGAGAAGGTCTTGCGCGACCTACTGGGTCGCCCCCATGACTAGCGACGCGACGGCAGGGAAAGCCCTTGACGCGGACAGGCCCATGATCGGCGTGTCCAGGGAAAAGCCGGAGCGAGGGTACTGGTGGGGCAGTCCGTCAAAAGAAAACCATTGTCTTAGAAGGAGGAATAAACATGTACTGGCGTCCATTTATTCGTGAGGGTGACACACTAACTCCAGGTGGTGGCGTAGTACAGCCTGTTCCACAGCAATGTCCTGTTAGTTATGCCGGGAAAAATGCTTGCTTCGAGGGAGACCCCGTGTATTGCAATACTTGCAAAAGCTGGGGCATTACCAAGTGCGTCCCGCCCTATCGTCCGCATACCGCGCCCGATGGCAGGCAAGCAAATTTAGACGGTGACTTGTGTATCTGTAAATGTTCGACACCGCCACGCCTGAAGGCATTGTCTGACAATACACGGATGGGTTTTGAAGAGCACGAGATTGCACGAATGGCGGGCGCAGAACCCTGGCTCCAATATTCTGGATACAAGAGTTTTGCATATGACCAACATTTTCTGGCGCAAGACATAAAGACTGGAAAGCCATTAGAAAATGTAAAGTACAAAATTACACTTGATGATGGAAGAGAGTTTATTGGTTTTACAGACAGTAATGGATTAACAGAAAAGGTTTTTTCTAATTCTCCGCAGACGGCAACAATCGAGGTGCCTTACTATGGTAACAACGAGTGCAACACTAACCCCTGTCGTGAATCAGACGCCTGCGGTTGTTAATACCGGCAAAGAGTTAAGTGGCGCTCAGTGGGTGCCAAGATTTCAGGGGAGTAACCTCACCAGTGAGTTGAATGATACTTTTCGTGCGGCAACGGAATTCTTTATCTCTGCACTAAAAGCTGCTGGAGCAACTGTACGGATTTCCGCCACCTATCGCCCGCGTCAGCGTGCATACCTCATGCATTACAGTTCAAAAATTTCCAGAGATGAAATTTCGCCAGCCAATGTTCCTGAAATGGATGGAGTAGATATAGAATGGGACCATGGAAACGATGCCACGTCCAGGCAAGCAGCAATTGAAATGTCAAGCAGTTATGGAATTGTCTATCCGCCAGCGCTAATTTCAAGACATACGGAGCGCGCGGCCATTGACATGACAATCACTGGAATTATCGGCAGGACCATGCTCAATGCAAGAGAGCAAGAAATCGAAGTTACTAGCCATTTGATATTATATCAAATTGGCGCAACTTACGGATGCCACAAGTTGACATCGGACCCACCGCATTGGTCCGACAACGGTCATTGAAATATGGCAAAAATACTTTTTCTTCTTATTTTAAGCATTGCAAACCAATGCGTTGCAGCGATTGGCATTGGCTTTTCTGAAAGACGTCCCGATGGAAATGTTTTTCTATACACAAGTGAAAAAATAAGAGAATCAACCATCATCAGGTTGAAATTTGGAATAAACCAAGACGCAAAGTGCTGTCAGATTCTCCATGGACGGGATTTTCAGAAAACTGATTCCGTTGATTTCGTCATGGGGAACAAGGAAGTGGCAGGATATGAACTCAAGAAAAGAGGCTCGGAGAAGCGAGGCGAACGAAAAATTGGCGTTGCCATCATCAATTCCAGTAGTGCAAGAAATTACAAGAAAGACGTAAAAGCCTTTAAAGACGGGAAGCAATATCTAATAACAACATGCTTCGGAACGGAGGGGGTAAATTTAAAGCTCTATGGCGGCAGAGATTTGTTGGATAGTTTGTATTATTATCTTGGATATGATGTCCCTGCCACTTGTAATGACCGGTAGCGCTTGAGTCGAAAAATCCACTTCTCATATGCGCCGGCGCAGATTGGCCGACGTTCGTCACCGTGGAAGGAAGTCCCCTGAAACCTCTGCGCTATCCCAATGGGCCGCGGGGCCATCTGCTTTGATGCCGGCCTCTCCCATGGATTCGCCGGGCACCGGGGCCGGACCATGATGTCCGGGAGTCCCCGCCCGGCATCGGCCCGGACGCCGGAGACTTGTTCCGCGGCCCGGCTTGTTGCAACATCGCGGCCTTCCGCTGCCCCTTTCGGCCCCACTTCTGAAAACGCGCCCGCATGCACGGGCGCTTCGCATCCATGCTGCCTCCGATCGAACACCGCATCGCCGAAGAACTCGGCGTTTCTCCCCGTCAGGTCATCGCCGCCGTGCAACTGCTCGACGACGGCGCCACGGTGCCCTTCGTCGCCCGCTACCGCAAGGAAGCCACCGGCGGCCTCGACGACACGCAACTGCGCACGCTCGAAGAGCGCCTGGGCTATCTGCGCGAGCTGGAAGACCGCCGCGCCACCGTGCTCGCCTCGATCGAGGAACAGGGCAAGCTGACGCCCGAGCTGCGCGCCGACGTCGACAACGCCGACACCAAGCAGCGGCTGGAAGACCTCTACCTGCCCTACAAGCCCAAGCGCCGCACCAAGGCGCAAATCGCGCGCGAGGCCGGCATCGGCCCCCTGGCCGAGAGCCTGTTCGCCGATCCGGCGCTCACGCCTGAAGCCGAGGCGGAGAAGTACCTCGATGCGGACGCGGGCTTCGCCGACGTCAAGAGCGTGCTGGAAGGCGCGCGGCAGATCCTGATGGAGCAGTTCGCCGAAGACGCCGCGCTGCTGGGCGAACTGCGCGGCTACCTGCACGAGCACGGCGAGGTGCGTTCGACCGTCATCGAAGGCAAGGAGAATGAAGGCGCCAAGTTCCGCGACTGGTTCGACTTCCGCGAGCCGATCGCGAAGATGCCCTCGCACCGGGCGCTCGCGCTGCTGCGCGGACGCAACGAAGGCGTGCTGCGCCTGGCGCTGGACGTGGAACGCGCCGACCCGGACGCTCCCCACCCGTGCGAGGGCCGGATCGCCGCGCGTTTCGGCATCCGCAACCAGGGACGCCCGGCCGACCGCTGGCTGGCCGACACCGTGCGCTGGACATGGAGCGTGAAGATCTCGATCCACCTCGAACTCGAGCTGATGAACGAACTGCGTGAGCGCGCCGAGGAAGAAGCCATCCGCGTCTTCGCGCGCAACCTCAAGGCTCTGCTGCTCGCCGCGCCCGCCGGCAGCCGCCCGACGATCGGCCTCGACCCCGGCATCCGCACCGGCGTCAAGGTGGCGGTGGTCGACGCCACCGGCAAGCTGGTCGACACCGCCACGGTCTACCCCTTCGAGCCGCGCCGCGACCGCGAGACCTCCCTCGCCGCGCTGGCGATGCTGGCGAAGAAGCATGCGGTGGAACTGATCGCCATCGGCAACGGCACCGCCTCGCGCGAGACCGACGCGCTCGCCGCAGAACTGATCCAGCGCCATCCCGAACTGAAGCTGACCAAGGTCATGGTGTCGGAGGCCGGCGCCTCGGTGTATTCCGCCTCGGAACTCGCCGCGCGCGAGTTCCCCGACGTGGACGTGTCGCTGCGCGGCGCGGTGTCGATCGCGCGCCGCCTGCAGGACCCGCTGGCCGAACTGGTGAAGATCGATCCGAAGTCGATCGGCGTCGGCCAGTACCAGCACGACGTCAACCAGGGCCGCCTCGCCAAGAGCCTGGACGCGGTCGTCGAGGATTGCGTGAACGCCGTCGGCGTGGATGTGAACATGGCCTCGGCACCGCTCCTGGCGCGCATCTCCGGCCTCAACCCGGCGCTTGCCGCCAACATCGTCGAATACCGCAACAGCAACGGCCCCTTCCGCGACCGTTCGGCGCTGAAGGACGTGCCGCGCCTGGGGCCGAAGACGTTCGAGCAGGCCGCCGGCTTCCTGCGCATCCCCAACGGCGACAATCCGCTCGATGCGTCCTCCGTCCACCCGGAAGCCTACCCGGTGATCGAGCGCATCCTCGCCCGCATCCAGAAGGGCGTACGCGAGCTGATGGGCAACGGCGGCTTCCTGAAGACGCTCAGGCCCGCCGAGTTCACCGACGAGCGCTTCGGCCTGCCCACGGTGCAGGACATCCTCGCCGAACTGGAGAAGCCCGGCCGCGACCCGCGACCCGAGTTCCGCACCGCCAGCTTCCGCGACGGCATCGAAACGCTGAAGGACCTGCAGCCGGGCATGCTGCTCGAAGGCGTGGTCACCAACGTCACCAACTTCGGCGCCTTCGTCGACATCGGCGTGCATCAGGACGGCCTGGTGCACATCTCGGCCCTGTCCAGCACCTTCGTGAAGGACCCGCACAGCGTCGTGAAGGCCGGCCAGGTGGTGAAGGTGAAGGTGCTGGAGGTCGACATCCCGCGCAACCGCATCGCGCTGACGATGCGCCTGAGCGACGAGCCCGCACGGCAGACCGGGCGCGACGGCCGCGGCACCGACGACCGCCCGCGCAACCAGGCGCCGCGCGATGCCCGCCAGCCGGCACGGCGCGACGCCGGCGACCGCCGCCCCGCAACCGGCAGCGCACTGGCCGAAGCCTTCGCCCGCGCACGCGGCAAGTAGGCAAAGGACAAGGGAGGCCCGACATGGAAACCGTCATCTTCGGCATCAAGAACTGCGACACGATGAAGAAGGCTTTCGCCTGGCTGGATGCGAACGCCGTTCCGTACCGTTTCCACGACTATCGCAAGAGCGGCGTGGATGCCGCCACGCTCCAGCGCTGGTGCGTGCAGGTCGGTTGGGAAGCGCTGGTGAACCGGCGCGGCACGACGTGGCGCAAGCTCTCTCCCGAGCAGCAGGCGGTTGCCGGCGAGGCCGACGCGATCGCGCTGATGCAGGCCCAGCCCAGCCTGATCCGCCGTCCGGTCATCGAACACCGGCCTACCGCAGGCGGCGCGGCCGAACTGCTCGTCGGACTCGACACCGACCTCTACGCGCGCGTGCTGCGCAAGGACTGAACACCATGAACGAGCGCAAACCCGCGAGCTACGTCCAGCGCTTCCTGCTCGAAGAACTCGACATCCGCGGCGCGGTGGTGCATCTCACCGACGTCTGGCAGGCCATGCAGGCCGGCCGCAGCTATGCCCCCGCCGTCGCCCGCCTGCTCGGCGAGATGAGCGCCGTCTCCAGCGTGATCGCCGGAAACCTGAAGCAGCCCGCCCGCCTGACCTTCCAGATCGCCGGCCACGGCCCGGTCGGCCTGCTCGTCGTGGACTGCTCCGAAAGCCTCAACCTGCGCGGTTACGCGAAGGCGGAAGGGTCGCCGCAGGACGCCCCCCTGGCCGACCTGGTCGGCGACGGCCGGCTGCAGCTCTCGCTCGAAGCGGAAGGGATGGACCAGCCCTACCAGAGCCTGGTGCCGCTCGAAGGCAGCACCATCGCCGCATGCTTCGAGCACTACCTGGCGCAGTCGGAACAGCAGCCCGCCGGGCTGTGGCTCGCCAGCGACAGCCATGCCGCCGCCGCGCTGTTCATCCAGAAGATGCCCGGCGCCGACGTCAAGGACATCGACGGCTGGTCGCGCGCGCATCAACTGGCGCAGACCGTGCGCGGCGACGAACTGCTCGGCCTGCCGGCGGAAACGCTGCTGGGCCGCCTCTTCGCCGAGGAAACCGTGCGCCTGTTCGAGCCCCGCGCGGTCACCCACGACTGGCCGGCCGATCCGGAAAAGGTCGCGGCCATGCTGCGCGCCCTCGGCGAGGACGAGGTGCGCACGGTGCTCGCCGAACATGGCGAGGTGGTGGTGCATGACGACCTGTCGAACCACACCTACCGCTTCGACGCCGCCGACGTCGACGCCCTCTTCCGGCCGCCCACGCTGCATTGAGGGGCCGTCCGCCCGGGCGTCCGCACTGCTTGCCCCGGCGTCGGCTCGTCAGTACACTTCTTTGATTTTGAAGACCGTTCCGCCAATGTCCACCCCTGCGCCCGCCCGTCAGATCGAGTTCCGCAACACGACGCTCGGCGCCACCGTCGCCCTGGTGCAGGCGGTCGAACCCGCCACGCTGGCCGACGCCCTGCACAAGATGCTCGGCGGCATGCCGGACTTCTTCAACGGCGAAGCGCTGATCCTCGATTTTTCCGGCGTCGCGCAGTTGCCCGAGCGCATCGACTGGGCCGGCCTGCAGTCCCTGCTGCGCCGCTACCGCCTGCAGCCCATCGGTGTCTGCAACCTTCCCGAGAGCCTGGCCGCCGGCGCACAGCGTGCCGGCCTGGCGGTGCTCGACGCCGCGCTCCTGCGTGACCGCCCGTCGGAACCGGCGCGTCCGCCCGCTGCGGCGCAGCCGCCGGCCGCCGAGCCGGCACCGGTACCGGCCGCGGCACCCGCCGCCGCCTCGACCATGTATCTGGACCGCAACCTGCGCTCCGGCCAGCAGTTCTATGCGCGCGGCGCGGATCTCGTCGTCATCGGCAGCGTCAGCCCGGGCGCGGAGATCATCGCCGACGGCAGCATCCACTGCTACGGCCCGCTGCGCGGCCGCGCCATCGCCGGCGCGCAGGGCGACCACGGCGCGCGCATCCTCGCCACCGACTTCGGGCCCGAGCTGGTGTCGATCGCCGGCGTCTATCGCACCTTCGAGGGCGGCATCCCGGCGGCGTTCGCCGGCAAGCCGGCGCAGTTGCGGCTGGCCGGCGCGGAACATGCGCTCACAATCGAATCGCTGCAGCTCAACTAGGCCAGCACAACCAAGTTCTTCGGGGGATAAACCGTGAGAGTCATCGTCGTAACGTCCGGCAAGGGCGGCGTAGGCAAAACCACCACGAGCGCGGCGTTTGCCTCCGGACTCGCCTTGCGCGGGTTCAAGACGGCCGTCATCGACTTCGACGTCGGCCTGCGCAACCTCGACCTGATCATGGGCTGCGAGCGCCGCGTCGTGTACGACCTGGTCAACGTCATCAACGGCGAAGCCCGCCTGAACCAGGCGCTGATCAAGGACAAGCACTGCGAGAGCCTCTTCGTGCTCCCGGCCTCGCAGACCCGCGACAAGGACGCGCTGACCGAGGAAGGCGTCGAGAAGGTACTGAAGGAGCTCGAGCACATGGGCTTCGAGTACGTGGTGTGCGACTCCCCCGCCGGCATCGAGCGCGGCGCGGTGATGGCGCTGACCTTCGCCGACGAAGCCGTCATCACCACCAATCCGGAAGTGTCGTCGGTGCGCGACTCCGACCGCATCCTGGGCATCCTGCAGTCCAAGTCGAGGCGCGCCCGCGAAGGCGGCGAACCGGTGAAGGAACACCTGCTCGTCACCCGCTACTCGCCCAAGCGCGTCGACGAAGGCGAAATGCTGTCGTACAAGGACGTGCAGGAATTGCTGCGCGTGCCGCTGCTGGGCGTGATCCCCGAATCCGAATCCGTGCTGCACGCCTCCAACCAGGGCACGCCCGCCATCCATCTCAAGGGCACCGACGTCGCCGAAGCCTACACGGACATCGTCGCCCGCTTCCTCGGCGAGGACCGCCCGCTCCGCTTCGTCACCTACGAGAAGCCCGGCCTGATAAAGCGCCTTTTCGGAGGCAAGTGACATGTCCCTCCTGTCGCGCCTTTTCGGCGAAAAGAAGAAGACCGCGGAGATCGCCAAGAACCGGCTCTCGCTGCTGATCGCCCACGAGCGCGCCAGCAACAGCGCGTCTGCCGATTTCCTGCCCGCGCTGCAGCGCGAGTTGATCGAGGTGATCTCGAAATACGTCGCGGTCAATCCCGACGACATCAAGGTGCAGTTGGAAAAGCAGGACACCTACGAGGTGCTGGAAGTCAACATCGTGCTGCCGGAGCAGCCGCGCTAGCAGCGCCCCGCCCGGCATCCTCCCCTGGCGGCGAGCAGCGCCGGCATCGCGGTGCCGCGTCCGGCGGCACTGTACCCATCGCGTGCAGCCCGCATCGAGGCGCACGAACGCCTTGCTGGTAAACTTTCTGGCAACGAGACTCCCACCCGATACGTACGGGATCGGAATATCCGAAAACTTTTCGGAAATTTCCATACCAAAGTTGACCAGACGGGGCGTAAGGTGCGAAACTTGATGCGCAACGTATAATTACCTTCGACACGGACAGCCATACCATGGCAAGAGCCGCCCCGAATCAAGATCGAACGTTGGCGAAGAATCATGCGCGCAGCACGCCCGCAGGCCGTTCGATGGACGCTGCCCATCCCTCCGGGCGGAAAGGCGGGGAGCCTGAAACGCTCTTCCCGCTTCGCAGGCAGATGCTCGAACGTTACCGTACAGAAGCCGGCCTGAGCATCGACCGACTCGCGCAAAAACTCATGTTGCCGCCTCCCCGTGTGGCCGATCTCCTTGACGGCCGGGCCATCCTGGGCAACGAGATCGCGACTCACGTCGAGGAAATGCTGGGGCTCCCCTCATCATGGCTCGACGACTGCCACGAGGCCGCGGCCCCCGTTCGCCCGCCGCCTGGACACACCCCTCCACGAACGCTTTCCACGGTGTCTCCCAGGACGGCGGAGGACGTGGAGAACGGCACATCTCAGGATACCCAGGACATGGATACCGATATCGAACCCCCGAACCTCGCCGGCAAGCGCAACCGCGGCCAGAACAAGCAGCAGATCGGCGAACAACGGCGGCAAAACCTGGTCATGCTGACCGCGCGGCGCGGCAGCAAGAACCGGCTGGCTCAGCTTGCCGGGACCAGCGGCAGCCGGATCAGCCTGATGACGTCGGCGCGGAAACCCGTCTCGGACCCCTTCTCCCAGGCAATCGAGGATGGCCTGGGCCTGCCGCGGAACTGGCTCGACACCCCCCACACGCCCGACGACGTCCCGCCGCAGGTCTGGTCGCTCCTCGAATTCGAGCCGGCCGGCAACGGCCTCGCCTCCTCCATGCCGCCGAGGGGACGCGACGCCATCAGCCGCCTGCGCAAGACGATGGCCGAATCCCTTTCCCGGACTGCGAGCGTGGCCGGTAGCGCCAGTCGCGAAGGCAGCAGCGGCAATACCGACGGGCCGCAGATGGCGCCGATGCCGGAAGAAAAACCGGCCGGTATTCTCTCCCCCGCCCCGGAGGCCGGCTTCGTCCGCCTGCCGGATCACCCGGAGATTTTCGACAAGGAGCCCGGAAAGATCGGCGCCATCGCCGAGGCCCTGGCAAAGACCATCCTGCACCTGTCGGAAACGGACCGCCTCAGCGAAACGAGGGCCTTCCAGATCCTCGGCCTGCTGATGACGGGCGAGGGCCAGCGCTGAAGCAAAGGCCACGCGCCACCGCAGGAAGACGCGGCGTTCAGTAGATCAGCCATTCATCGGGATTTGCCGGGTCCAGCAGGCTCTCGCTTCGGCAGGCCCCGTCCGGCCCGACGTCGATGGCGTACATGTCGACGAGTTCGGGCATTCGCTCCGACCGGCCCGGGTCCAGCAGCGACACCGTAAGCTCGAGCGCGCCGCCTTCGCCGCTTCCCAGCCATTCGATCCGGAGCACGTGTCCGCGCGGCAGCCTGCCATGCCTGCCCGCAGTGAGAGCCTCGATCGCGAATCGCCCGCGATGTTCGCCGCAAGCGCCGATCAACGGCGGCGGTGAAGATCCGCAGCGGCCCCCCGCGGCGGGAAGTGCATACAGATGGATGAAGCCGGGATCTCCGGCATGGTCGACCTGCACCCAGTGCCATGCGGCGTCTTCGGAGCTGACGGCATGGACCCTGTCTCCCCCCGCCACAATGAATTCCAGCACGGTGAAACATGCCGGGTCGCGCGCCAGGTCGAACACGAACCAGCGCTCCGACGCCATCCGGCGCAACACGTCCGACAGCCGGACACCGAGGCGAAGCAGGCCGGGCTTCAGCCACGCACACTCGAGAACCTCCGTCACCACGACGGTTCCGAGCGACACGCCCGTGCCGTGGCTTTCGGGCAAGGGTGACGGGGCCCGCCCGCCGTACTCGACGAGAAGAAGACTGCCCTCGCCCTCATCGAAGCAAAACCTTACCTGCACCCCGGCCGACAGCGGAATGTCCCGCGCCGGCCGGCCGCCCTGCCCGGGGTCGATGCGATCCACCTGCACCAGTTGCCGGAAAACACCGTCGTCACAGATCTCGATCTTCACAGCGAACGTCCCCGGCCAGGCCGTAAAGGTTTCTGCAGCACTCGGAACACCGGCTTCGCCGCCCGGATTCCTGCGCGGAGCGCCGCCAATGTAATGTTTACAATCGTCCTGCCGGCACGAAGCGACAGATCCGTCGGTGCATGAAGCGGCGGCCAGCCGCGGCAGGCCCGGCCGGCTTCAATTTCACGCGGAAACGACGCCTCCCCATCGGCCGCAGCGCGTGCGCAGGCGAAGACCGCATGCGGCCGCCGACGTGGTACCCGGGACGGGACTCGAACCCGTAAGCCATGCGGCGGTGGATTTTAAGTCCACTGCGGTTACCGATTTCGCCACCCGGGCAGGGGCCGGAATTGTACTCCTTTGCCATTGCGTGCGAAATTCCGCACGAAATTCGCGAGCACGCCCACTCCTGCGCCGCGATGCGGAATGACGACGCCACGCCACCACCCGACCGGCGCCAAGATATTGGTTTTCCGGCGTTTATTGCCGCCGCATCGCGTTGTTTCAGGGCTGCCCTTGGCTTAGAATCCGCGGTTTCGACCTCGCCAGCGACCCGGAATCGCTGCATCCGGGGCACCATCTCCGCGCACCGCGGTCGACCGGATAGGCGACGATGGCCGCCATGACGTTTCATTCAACCAGACCTGCCCGCCACTGCCCGTGATCGTCCTCGACCTCTGCTGCGACAAGGAACATCGTTTCGAAGGCTGGTTCGGCTCCGCCGGAGCCTTCGAGGCCCAGCTTGCGCGCCACCTCGTCGAATGCCCGACATGCGGCTCGAAGAATCTGCAGCGCCTGCCCAGCGCGCCGTACGTGCAGACGCGCCATGCCTCGCCGCCGCAGGTGCCGGCGCCGGCTTCCCCGGCGGAGATCCCGGCAGCCGGGCAGGACACCTCGCCTTCAGCCCCCGCGGCGGCCGCGGCAGTGGTGTCCATGCTGCGCAAGCTCGCACACGAAGCCGAGGACGTCGGCGCCCGCCTGCCGGAAGAAGCGCGGAAGATCCACTACGGTGAAACCGAGGCGCGCAGCATCCGCGGTGCCGCCTCGCGCGACGAAGTGGAGGAATTGCTCGAGGAAGGCATCATGCTGATGCCGGTGCCGCCACTGGAAGAAGATCTGCACTGAGGGGTGGCGGCCTGCCCGCCAGGACGGCCGAGCGCCGCATGCCGGTCTCCGTCCAGGTTTTTGGCATGGATCAGCAGCCCCCACGGCTAGACGTGCCTCCCCATCCGCACCGGCTCGGGCGCGCCGTCGTTCAGCAATTCGCTGAGCTGCCAGAGCGCATGCTTGAGGGTCGTCCGATCCGGCGCGGCGTTGACGCAGACCCGCACCGAGTCCGAATCGTGCATCGCCCCAACGTCGAAGACGCCAAAAGGTGTCACCCCGACGCCGTTCGCCTCGGCGGCGCGGGCGAACGCCTCGCCGGTCCAGTCGTTCCTGAGCTTCAGCCGGAAATAGAAGGCCGCCGAGTTCGAAACGACCGAATCCTTCGGCAGATTGGCAAGGACGATCGCCTGCCGGGCCGCAGTTTCCGTGCGGACCGCGTCGATGATGCCGTCGATCGCATCCGAGCGGACGAGCCGCGCCGCCCATTCGGCGTTGATGGGGGAAGCCATCAGCGTCGAGGCGCGCAACGCGACGCCGAAGGCATGGACATAGCGCCGGGGCGCCGCCAGGAACCCGATCCGCAGGCCCGGACCGACGAGCTTCGAGATGCTGGAGACATGGACCGCGCGATCGGGCGCGAGCGCCGAGAGTGGAGCCGGCGCGGGTTCCGGCATGAAGCCGTAGACGTCGTCCTCGACGATCGTCACATCGTAACGCTCGCAGATCTGCACGATCTCGTTGCGTCGGCCGAGCGACATGGTCGCCGTAGTCGGATTGTGCAGGGTGGGCGTGCAGAAGAGCACGCGCGCACCGGTGCGCCGGCAGGCGTTCTCGAGCACGTCGGGGATGATGCCTTCCTGGTCCATGCGCACGCCGACCAATGAACGCCCCATCATCGCGGCCGCGGATTTGAGGCCGTAGAAGGCGTATTCCTCGGTGAGCGCGATGTCGCCCGGCCTGGTGAGGGCGCCGAGCGCCAGCATCAGCCCGTGCTGCGCGCCGCAGGTCACGAGGATGTCGTCCGCCATTGCCCTGACCCCGAAGCGTCCCAGCCAGTCGCTTGCGGCGCGGCGATGCGTCTCGAGACCGGCATCGTTCTGCGCGGCCAGCAAACCCGGGAAGTCGAGCGGCGCACAAAGCTCGGCCATGATGAGTTCCGCGGCGGGATGCGGCCCGATCTGCGCCGGGAAATTGTGCGACAGGTCGACGAAGTCGGTCCTGACGGAATGATCCCACAGCGTGGTCGGACCATCCGGTCCTTCCATGCGGTTGATGAAAGTGCCGCGCCCGACTTCGCCGCGGATGCGTCCCGATTTCTGCATCTCCGCATAGGCGTGCGTGACGGTGCCGATGTTGAGGTCGAGCCGCTCGGCCAGTTCGCGCTGGGGCGGCAGCCGGTCGCCCTCCTTCAGTTCGCCATTGGCGATCGCCGCCTCGACCGCCTGGATGATCGCCAGATAGCGCGCGCCCGCAAAACCGGCGACTCGCCCGGTCCAATGAAGATCGGTCTTTCCACTCATGTCTGCCCTCTCATGTCAAATGTACTATTCATTGCCATAGTTCATTGATGCGAATTTCTGGCAAAGCGAATCATTTTTCGCCTATCTTGCGTATTGTCATGCTTTATATGCAGTGATATGGTTCACACCTATGGCAATCGTTTTAATTGTACCACCAATAAGCAGGACAATTTCCCTTTGCCTGATCTATCAATTGAGACCAATGGAGGGTATGCCGTTGACTGAAGTCGCACAATCCGAGAAGCCGGCGATGCTGTTCCACATGGTGCCCGGCGCGCCACGTCCGGTTGCCCCGTTCAGCCATGCCGTCGAATGCGGCGGTTTCGTCTTCGTGACGGGACAGATGCCGGACTCCCCTGCGGACACGGGCGTATTGCCGGAAGGCGTGGTCCAGCAGACCCGCAACGTGATGGGCAACCTCACGACCGTTCTGAAAGCCATCGGGCTGGGTCTCGACGATGTCGTTGCAGTCCGTGCGTATTTGACCCGGTTCCACGACGACTACGGTTCGTTCAACGAGACCTACCGGGAATTCTTCCCCGCCGACCGGCTTCCCGCGCGGACCTGCGTCGGGGTCACGGGTCTTGCCTACGGCGCACTTGTCGAGATCGACCTGATCGCGCGGCGATGACGACGCGCGTCGGGATGGATGGCGTTCCAACATTCGAAAGGAAGATGACATGATGAATTTCAACAGACGCGCCCTGTTGCTGTGCGCAGCGGTGGCCCTGCCCCTGGCGGCCTGCTCGAAGAAAGGTCCGGACGGTTCCTCGCTCGAGGCGATCCAGGCGCGCGGCAAGATGGTTGTCGCGACCGAGGACAATTACAAGCCATTCGAATACATCGAGAACGGAGAGCCCAAGGGGCTCGATCACGATCTCCTGGCGGGGCTGAAGAAGAAGGCGGCCTTCGACATCCAGCAGCAGATCATTCCCTGGTCGGGCCTGCTGCCCGGCGTGACCACCGGCAAATACGACGCGGCGATCACGGCTGCGGTGATCACGCCGGAACGGCTGAAGACGCTCGACTTCACCATGCCGATCGCCGAGGCCACGCAGTATTACGTGGTCCGGGCCGGCGAGACCCGCATCAAGGGCGTGGCCGATCTCGCGGGCAAGAAGGTCGGCGTGCAGTCGGGCGGCGCATCCTTCGCCGCGCTCGACGACCTCAAGGTGACGCTCGCCAAGTCGGGCGGGGAACTCGGCGAGGTGGTGCAATACACGTCCTTCCCGGAAGCCTATCAGGATCTGGCCAATGGACGGCTGGACTACGTGATCAACGGCATCGTCAACCTTACCAGCCTTACCGCCGAGCAACCCGGCCGCTTCCGCATCGGAGAGGCCGCGGGAAGGCCGACCTATGCCGCATGGGCGGTGGCGAAAGGCAACATCACGCTGCTGAACTATCTCAACGCCTATCTGGCCGGCGCACGCGCCGACGGAAGCCTTTTCGAGCTTCAGCAGAAATGGCTCGGGGCCAGCTTCACCGACCTGCCCGACGCGGCACCGCAATGAACGGGCACGGCAAGGCCGCGAGGCGGATGCCTCGCGGCCGCCCACCGCGACACGACGGGAGCCTGCGGCGATGACACTGGCCGACATCCTCGACATCGGCGCCGGCGCGGTGACGACACTGGGTCTTTCGCTCTCCGGCATCGCGCTGGGGTTGCCGCTCGGCTTCGTCCTCGCGCTCGCCCGCTGGAACAAGGTTCCGATCCTCGACGGCGCGATCGCGCTCTATGTCAGCATGCTGCGCGCGACGCCGATCATCACCCTGGCGCTCTTCATCTTCTTCGTGCTGCCGACGTGGGGGCTGGAACTCGGGCCGGTGCCGGCCGCCATCATCACGCTCGGCCTCAACACCTCGGCCTTCAACTGCGAGATATGGCGCTCGGGCCTCGACAATTTCGCCCGCGACCAGCTCGAGGCGGCGAAGGTCTATGGCATGAGCCGCCGGCAGACCTTCCGCCGCATCATCTTTCCCCAGCTCTGGCGTTCCAGCCTGAGCCCGATCGTCAGCGAGGCGACGCTGCTGCTCAAGGCGACGCCTGCGGTGGCCGTCATCGGCGTCGTCGAGATCACGCGCGCGGCGACCCGGATCGGCGCGCAGACCTATCAGCCGCTGCCGCCGTTCCTGACCGCGACGCTCATCTACACGGCGCTCATCGCGGGCGTGGTGTGGGTGCAGCGGACGATCGAACGCGCCGTCGAGCGCAAATACGGGAGTGCGTGGCGATGAACGGCATCGAGATCCTCTGGCGCGAGCGCGACATCTTCCTCGCCGGGCTGGCGACGACCCTGTCGCTATGCATCGCGGCCGTCCTCCTGAGCCTCGCCCTGTCGGCGCTCGGAGCGGTCGCCATCCGCGAAGCCTCGCCCCGCGCCCGCGCCGCGATCGTCAGGTTCGTCGACCTCGTGCGCTGCGTCCCCTTCCTGCTGCTCGCCTACGTCGTCTACTTCGGGCTGCCGGAACTGGGCTGGAACATCGGTCCCTACTGGGCCGGGCTGCTGACGCTGACGATCTATACGTCGGCCTATTTCGTCGAGATCTTCCGTTCGGCGATGATGAACCTGTCGAGCGGCTGCACCGAGGCGGCCCGTGCCTACGGCTTCTCCATGCCAGCCCTGTACCGGCGGATCATCTTCCCGCAGGTCGCCATCACCACGGCGCCGCTGGTCGGCAACCAGATCATCATGGTGCTCAAGGACAGCGCCATGCTGATGATCATCACGGTGAAGGAAATCTCCTTCGCCGCCAACTACGTGAGCACCAACTATTTCTCACCCTTCGCGCCCTTCGTGCTCGCAGCGGGACTCTACTGGAGTGTTTCATTGCTGGTCGAACAGGGCGTCCGCTTTCTCTCGAAGATCAGGAGTCAAAGATATGGCTGAGATCGCCTTGTCCACCGAACGGCTCTGCAAGCATTTCGGCGACGTGGAAGTGCTGCGCGACATATCGGTCGACATTCCCGCCGGCACGACCAACTGCATCCTGGGCCCGAGCGGATCGGGCAAATCGACCTTCCTGCGCTGCCTGAACTGGCTCGAGGAACCGACGTCGGGCGCGATCACCGTTGCCGGCGTGCGGCTCCAGCAGCGGTCGGGCAAGCCGGCGCCCAGGCGGGAGCTGGCCCTGGCGCGCGGCAAGATGGCGATGGTTTTCCAGAACTTCGCGCTGTGGCCGCATCTCACCGTGCTGGAGAACATCGTCGAATCGCCGGTCCACGTCCTGCACCGTCCGCGGGACGAGGTGCGCGCCGAAGGCTTGGCGCTGCTCGAGCGCGTGGGGCTTGCCGCCAAGGCGGACGTCTATCCGCACACGCTTTCGGGCGGCCAGAAGCAGCGCGTCGCGATCTGCCGCGCGCTCGCCATGCGGCCGCAGATCGTGCTGTTCGATGAACCGACCAGCGCGCTCGACCCCGAGATGGTGGGCGAAGTGCTGGCCGTCATGCGCGAGCTTGCCGCCGGGGGCCTGACGATGCTGATCGTGACGCACGAGATGGCCTTCGCCCGCGACGTCGCCGACACGGTCATCTTCATGGACCAGGGACAAGTCCGCGAAATCTCGCCGCCGTCGGTCTTTTTCACCAACCCCGGGACCGAGCGCGCGCAGCGCTTCCTGCAGCGCTTCATGGGCTGAAGCGCTGCCCTTGCCGCGCGAGGCTCGACCCGTTCCACAGGACTTTCTCGAATGAACAAGACTCTCCGCAGTTATCGCGGGATGGTGACGTCGCCGCATCATCTGGCAAGCCAGGCCGGTCTCGACGTGCTCAAGGCCGGGGGCAACGCGGCCGAGGCCGCGGTCTGCGTCGCCGCCGTACTCTCGGTCGTCTATCCGCACATGAGCGGGATCGGCGGCGACAGCTTCTGGCTGCTTGCGCCCGCCGGCGGGCTGCCGGTCGGGGTCGAAGCCTGCGGCACGGCAGCCGCGCTGGCGACGCCCGGCTGGTATCGGCAGCAGGGCTGCGACCAGATCCCGACACGCGGCCCGCTTGCCGCCCTGACCGCTCCGGCGACCGTCGCCGGCTGGGCCAGGGTGCTCGACGAGGCAAGCCATTGGTCGCGGCCCCTGCCGGTGTCCGAACTGCTCGGGCCGGCGATCCACTATGCCGAAGCCGGCTTTGCGGTGAGCCGCAGCCAGGCCGAACTGAGCGCCCGGTTTCGCGCGGAACTCGAGCCTCAGCCGGGTTTCGCCGCAACCTTCATGCCCGACGGCGAGCCTCCGATCGAGGGCCGGAGGCTGCGGCTGCCCCGCCTCGCCCAAACCCTGCGGGAGCTCGCAAGCGACGGTCTCATGAGCCTCTATCGCGGTGCGCTGGCGCAACGCATCGCTGCCGAGCTGGAAGGTGTCGGCTCGCCGCTTCGCGAAGCCGATCTCCGCGAGGTCGAAGCGCGGATCGTGACGCCGCTCTCGGTCAGGATCGGCGGTGCCCGTCTCTTCAACATGCCGCCGCCGACCCAGGGCATCGCCTCATTGATGATCCTGGCGCTGTTCGACCGCCTCGGCGTCACCGAGGGCGAAAGCTTCGCCCACGTCCATGGCCTGGTCGAGGCCACCAAGGCGGCTTTCCGGGTCAGGGACGCCCATGTCGGCTGCCCTGCCACGATGAGCGCCGATCCGGCTGCATTGCTGGGGCCTTCCGCGCTCGACGCGCTTGCCGGGGAAATCGACAAGGAGCGCGCGCAACCCTGGCCGCATCCGGCAGGCAAGGGAGACACGACCTGGTTCGCCGTCGCCGACGGCGCGGGCAACATGGTGAGCGCGATCCAGTCGGTCTATTTCGAGTTCGGCTCGGGCGTGGTCCTCCCCGGGACCGGCATCACCTGCCAGAACCGCGGCCTTGCCTTCTCGCTCGACGGCGGCGGGCACCGGGCGCTGCGCCCCGGCGCACGGCCGTTCCACACCATCAACCCCGCGCTCGCCCTGTTCGACGACGGCCGCAAGCTCGCCTACGGCACCATGGGCGGCGAGGGCCAGCCTCAGACCCAGGCCGCGGTGTTCACCCGCTACGCGCGGTTCGGCATGGGCCTGCAGGAAGCCGTCACCGCGCCGCGCTGGCTGCTGGGCAGAACCTGGGGCGAGAATGCGGCCGATCTCAAGCTCGAGGGCCGCTTCGCGCCCGAACTGGTCGCGCGGCTGCGCGAGGCCGGCCACGAACTGCGCCTCGTCGAGGACTTCTCCGACATGATGGGCCATGCCGGCGCCATCGTCCGCCATCCCGACCAACTGCTCGAAGGCGCGACCGATCCGCGCTCCGATGGCGCCGTCGCGGCCTGGTGACGGCGCGACCACGCCTGGCTCCACGAAATCTGGAAACCCGCATGACTCCTTCCTGGCTCGGATCGTTCAAGGTCGATCCCTATCTCGTCGCGCTCGTCGCCACCGTCGCCTTCGCATCGATCTTTCCCGCACAGGGCGCCGGCGTCGAAGTCCTGGACTTCGCCGTCCAGATCGCGATCGCAGGACTCTTCTTCGTCTACGGCGCAAGGCTCTCCACCGGCCAGGTCCTGTCCGCGCTGCTGCGCTGGAAACCCCAGCTCGCGGTGTTCGCCACGACCTATCTCGTGTTCCCGCTGGTCGGGCTCCTGCTGGTCAGGCTCTTCGGCGGCAATGTCGACGAGGGCATCGCGATCGGCATCCTGTTCCTTTCGATCCTGCCGTCGACCGTGCAGTCCTCGATCGCCTTCACCTCGATCGCCCGCGGCAACGTCGCGGCGGCGCTCTGCGCGGCCTCGGTCTCCAACCTCGCCGGCGTCGTCCTCACTCCGGCCCTGATGGCCCTGCTCATCACCTCCACGGCGGGCCACGCGATGCCCGGGAGCGCGGTCAAGGACATCGCGCTACAGATCCTTGCCCCCTTCATCGCCGGCCAGTTCGCACGGCCCCTGCTCGCCGGATGGCTCGGCCGCCACAAGTTCGCGACAATGCTGTTCGACCGGGGCTCGATCCTGCTCGTGGTCTATTCGGCCTTCAGCGCGGGCATGCTGGCAGGCGTCTGGAAGGATGTCTCCGCGCAAAGCCTCGTCTGGATCGCGCTGCTCGACGTCCTGCTGCTCGCGCTGATCATGGCCTTCACCTGGCTCGCGAGCCGGAGCCTGCGTTTCGAGCGGGGTGACGAGATCGCCGTCGTCTTCTGCGGTTCCAAGAAGAGCCTGGCGAGCGGCATACCCATGGCGAACGTACTGTTCCCGGCGCATACCGTCAGCCTGGTCGTCATACCGCTGATGCTGTTCCACCAGTTGCAGCTCTTCGTCTGCGCAGTGCTCGCCCGCCGCTACGCCGCGAACGACCCCGCGCACGACGAGGCCACCGCATCCGAATAGGGTGAATCGCCCTATATGTCCTCGGCGCGGATCAGCGGCACCCACATCTCGTCCGCGCTGAGGCCGCCATGCACGCCGATCATCGCGTGCGGCTTTTCGCCTTCCACCGTGTCGACCAGCGTCCAGCCGCGCTCCATCAGCAGCGCACGATGCCCCACCCGTTCGCGCAGCCTGGCGTTCGGCTTGCCGGGCCCGAGCAGGCCGGAAGCGAGCAGTTCCCCGGCGGCCAGCACCACCGCCCTGCCCCGCAGTTCGGCCGCGGCCCAGGCGTCGAACTCGTCTTCCGCCCCCTCCCGCAGCGCACAGAAGGCGGTCCGCCGCTCGCCGAACAGCGGTGCGGCCAGCATCCGTGCCACCTCCGAGCCCGGTGCGATCGCAACGATTTTGTCCTCCGGCGCATCGATGAAGCCATGGTCGGCCGTCGCCAGCAGCACCGCGCCGCTACCGCGCATAGCCTGCAGCAGGAAGCCGAATCTGGCCTCGATGCGGCCGAACACCGACAGCGCCTGCGGCGATCCGGCACCGTACGCATGGCTGATCGCATCGAAGACCGGATAGTAGGCATGCACCAGGCCCCCTTTCCCGCGCAACGCGGCCGCCTCTTCCACGATCGCGGCCGCGAGCTGATCGAGCCCCTTGTAGGGGCGAACCCGGGCGCCGCGGGAGTGGTGCAGGGAAAAGCGCGAGAAGGCGATGTCCTCCGGCGACAGCACGGTCACCGGCCGTCGCGCGCCGCGGAACATGGATGAATACGGGAACAGGCGCGGGGCCAGCCGTACCGCCTCGATCGGCCCGTTGCCGCGCCTGGTCAGCGGCAGCGGCGCAATGACACCGCCAAAGCGGCGATCGTGGATGAACCAGCCGGTGAGTCCGTGCTCGGCCGGGGACAGGCCGGTGTGCAGCAGCGTGACCGCACTCGCGGTGGTGCTCGGAAAGACCGAACTCATCCGGCGCACGCGATGCGCAAGCAGAGCCGATCCGGCGCCGTGCCGGGCCAGGAAGCCGTCCCCCAGCCCATCGACGATCAGCAGCACGACGACGCGCCGCTCGTCCGCCTCGATGCCCGCCTGCGGCCACGCCGCGCCCGGATCGTGCAGCCAGCCGCGCAATCCGTGCGCAAAACCGTAGAGACCGTCGTTGCCGTAGTCGGGCAGCACGGCATCGCGCGGCACCGCCGGAAGCTTGACCTGCATGCCCCTACTCCAAAAGCAGAAAGCCGGATGAGCGCATTGCACTCATCCGGCTTCGGATACTGGAGCGGGAAACGAGTCTCGAACTCGCGACCTCAACCTTGGCAAGGTTGCGCTCTACCAACTGAGCTATTCCCGCGTTTCATGCTGCAGGCCGGATGAATTCGCCTTCATCCCGCACGGAAAACTCTGGTTCCGGAATTCTCTGATAGCCATTAACACATTGATTATTAACGGCTTTTTGCACCCATGAATCAGGAATGGACGCAATTATGGACTGGCTTCGGACGATTGGCAAGCCCTATCTCGGCACATTGCAGGGCGCACGCGGACGGTCCGGACCCGTGGCGGCCGGTCCGTCCGGTTTCATCCGGTCCGCGGGAGGTTCCGGCGAGACGGACGGCGTTGCGGCGCGGCATCGAGCGCTACGGGCAGGCGGCGCCCGGGCGGGTATCATCGCCCGCCATGCACCCCCACCCCGACCTTCCGCCCGACGGCGGCCGCTGCATCGGCAACGTCCGGCGCGACTTCGCCGAATGGCACCTGGGCCGGCCGCGCTACGCGCTGTGGGCGCTCGACGTCGACGTCCCCGCAGTGCGGCAGAGGATGGGCGCGGCGCAGGAGCACCTGGCCGGCCTGCTGCTCGACGGCTACCAGCGCCAGCCCCACATCACCGTGAGCCTGTGCGGCTTTCCGAGCGCCGCACCGCGGCATGCCGACGACTTCGGCGCCGCGGCGCTGCACGCCCACGTCGCCGCGCTGCGCCGCGCGTGGCCGGAGCCCTTCGACATCGAGATCGGCGCCCTCGCCAGCTTCGCTTCCGCGCCCTATCTCGCCGTAGGCGATGCTGGCGGACGCATCGCCGCGCTGCGCGCCTGTTTCGCGGCCGGCGATCACAACCATCCGGACGGGGAATACGTGCCGCACGTGACGGTGGGGCTCTACGCCGACGCCTGGCCGATGGCCGGCGTGCGGCCGCGGCTCGACGCCTTCGCCGCCGGGGCGCCGCTGCGCCTGCGCATCGGGCACATCGGCCTGCTGGGCTACGCCGCGGCCGACATCGGCGGACCGCTGGCACGCATCGCCGACTACGATTTCGCCGACGGCGTGCTGCACTGGCATGCGCCGCCGCCGTTCGCCCACGCCGCCGCCGCAGCGTTTGACACACTTTGACACGAACGCTAACCTGCACCGCTGTCATGGTTGCCTGCCGACGTCGGCAGGCATGAAAAGGGAAGCCGGTGCCGCGCCCATGCGCGAAATCCGGCGCTGCCCCCGCAACTGTAATCGGCGAGCCTTGCGCCCTCCACGCCACTGGAAATCATCCGGGAAGGCTGGCGCCAGGCGAAGACCCGTGAGCCAGGAGACCTGCCATGCACATCGTCTCGACTGCACGGGCGGGGAGCCCCTGATCTGACGCCATGATGCCTGCCGCCACTTCGCCCACCGTTCCGTTCGCTCCGGCAAACGCCCGCCCGACCGCGGGTGCGACGTCCTGCGCGCGGACGGCGGCCGGGCGTCGGGAACGGACGGCGCCTGGCCGTGCCCACTCTCCCTTGCAGTCCCTGCCGACCATCCTGGAGGAACACCCGATGCGAGAAAGCGCGGGCACGGCCTGAGCCGCCCGCAACGGATGGCGGCGTCCCCGGTCCGCCGCCATCCGCCAGCCCGCGGCAACGCGGGATCGACCGGGAATCATCCGGCAGGTGCCCCCGTTCCCAACCGGGACGGAGGTGAAACGGGAACAGGATGCGCGCGCCGCCACGCCGCGGCGCGCAATGTCCTGGCTGCCCCCGCAACGGTAGGCAAGTGCGGACGGACCACATCCGCCACTGTATCGACCGCGTGGCGCCGGCACGGCGCTGCGCACGGTATGGGAAGGCGGTCCGTCAAGACTTGCGAGCCCGGAGACCGGCCTGCCGGCCGTTGGCGCGCTCCGTCCACCGCAAGGATGTGGACGGCGGCGCGCTTCTTACTGACCGGCCGCGGGGATGCGGACGGCGCCAGGCGCAGCGGACGACGGCACGGGCCGCCGCATCGCAAGGCTCCGGACGCCCGGCCGGTCTCACCTGACTGGAGCCGTTCCGTGAAGCCTCGCCCCCGTTCCACCCGCCTCCCCCTCGCCGCCGCACTGCTCGCGGCCTTTCCCCTGCACGCCGCCGCGCAGTCCGCCGGCGACGCGACAGTGCTGTCGACCGTCGTCGTCACCGCCCAGCGCGCCGAGGCGCCGCTGGAGGAAACGCCGCAGCGCGTGCTGGTGATCGACCGCGAGGACATCGAGCGCACGCCATCGCGCGAACTGACCGACGTGCTGAAGAAGAACGCCGGCCTCGACGTGATCCAGTACCCGGGCAACCTGTCGGGCATCGGCATCCGCGGCTTCACGCCGGAGTTCTCCGGCATCAACAAGCGCTCGCTGCTGCTGATCGACGGCCGCCCGGCGATGAGCACCAACCTCAGCATCGTCGACATGAACCGGGTCGAGCACATCGAAGTGCTCAAGGGCCCGGCCTCGGCGCTGTACGGCTCGTCGGCGATGGGCGGCGTGGTCAACGTCATCACCCGCGAAAGCCGCGGCCCGCTCACCGGCTCCGCCGAAGTCGCCGCCGGCAGCTTCGACCTGCGCGAACTCAAGGGCCACCTCGGCGGCAAGCTGGGCGAAGCCTTCGACTTCGACTACAGCGGCTCGTGGTTCGACCAGGACGACTACAAGACCGGCAAGGGCCACGAACTGCCCACCAGCGCCTACGAGCAGCAGTTCCACGCCCTGCGCCTGGGGCTGGACCTGAACGCCGACTGGCGCGTCAATGCCAGCTTCAACACCTACCGCGGCCGCGACATCGGCACGCCCGACGACGTCGCTTACGCCGATCCGGCGCGCACCACGAAGGACATGGACCACGACGGCCTCGACCTGCGCCTGTCCGGCCGCATCGGCGCGCACCGCCTGTCGGCCACCGTGTTCTCCGGCCGCGAATACAGCGAATACGTCGCCCACGGCTCGCCCTGGTACAACCCGGCCCTGCTGCCGCGCAGCAGCTTCGCCGAAGAGACCGAATGGCAGGGCTGGCAATTGCAGCACCAGTGGGAATGGGCGCAGGACGCCCGGCTGGTGTGGGGGATCGACCACGAACGCGCCAAGGTCACCGGCAAGAGCTGGGACCTCTACGTCACCGGCGCGCGCAACGCCCCGTACTCGGCCGACAACGAACGCGAAGCAACGGGCATATACGTCGAGAACACCTGGACCTTCAACGGCGGCGACACCACCGTCAACGCCGGCATCCGCCGCGACGACATCCGCGTGAAGACGCTGGGCACGCCGCTGAAGACCAACTTCACGCCGACCACGTCGGACTTCGACACCGTCAACCCGAGCATCGGCTTCAAGCACCTGCTCGGCGCCGGCTTCCGCGTGCACGGCACCGCCGGACGCGCCTTCGTGCCGCCGACCGCGGCGGAGTTCACCGGCGAGGCCACCAGCATCAACTGGCAGGGCAAGACCGAGATCACGCGCGGCAACGCGAACCTGAAGCCAGAATCGAGCGTGACCGTCGACCTCGGCCTGGAATGGTCGGGCAACGGGCTGTACCTCGATGCGACGGTGTTCGACACCCGCGTCAAGGACAAGATCACGCGCGACGGCGGCACCGCGATCGACGCCGATACCACGCTGTTCACCTACATCAACGCCAACCGCGCGCGCATGCGCGGCCTCGAACTGGAAGGCCGCTGGCAGATCCGCCCCGGCCTCGGCCTGACGGCGGGGCTCACCCACATGTTCGCCGCACGCCAGGAAATCGGCTCGGACTGGGTGGACCTGAACAAGGTCGCGCGCCAGAACGCGCACCTGGCGCTGGATGTCGACCACGGCGCCTGGAGCGCGCGCGTGGGTGGGCGCTACGTCGGCCGCAGCAAGGACCTGGACTGGGTCAACAGCTCCGGCACCCAGGTCGGCTACGCGGGCTACACGGTGTGGGACGTGGCCGCGCGCTATCGCTTCGACGCCCGCCAGAGCGTGGCGCTGTCGATCGACAACGTGTTCGACCGCTACTACGCCGAGAAATACGGCTTTCCGCAGCCCGGCCGCGCCGCGCGGCTGGCCTACCGCTACGCGTTCTGATCCGCGCCGGACGCCAGCCCCGGCATGCGCACGGGGCCGGCACGGCCCGCCGCACGGCCGCCGCCCGCCCGGCGACCGCCCCTTCCCGCACGGAGGCGACACCATGACGACCCTTTCCACGCCGCAGCCCGCCACGCCCCCCATCGTCGATGAACCCGGCCTCGGCCGCGTCCAGTGCTGGCCGCTGCCCACCGACGAAAACACCCTGTGGCTGCTGCTCAAGGACATCTTCCAGGGCTACTGGCGCGACATCCATTTCGGCACCCTGGTGCCCGGCGCGGTATGGGAGATCCGCGCCCCCGGCGCGCCGGTCAACGTCGGCCTGCTCGACGGCTACGCCACGGTGGATTTCGGCGCATGGCACTTCCATCTGTGCATCGGCCACTTCAGCGGCACCACGCCGGAACAGGCCGCGCAGCGGCGCACCGGGCGCGCCGAGTTCTACCGCGTGCTGGGCCGCGACGGCGCGCCGAGATCCTGGGGCGTGCGCCTCTTCACCGCGGCGGGCGACCAGCAGATGACGGTGTTCCTGCCCAACCCCTTCCTCGGCGACGACGGCCGTCTCGCCAGGCAGCCGGACTGGTCGAAACTCGCGGCCTGGGACGAACTGCGCCGCGCCTACCTCGACCGGCCCGCCGATCCGCTGGACCGCAGCGGATCGGGCCCGGTCTGCGGCGGCTGACGCCATGCGCCCGGCCGCATCCCCGCCGTGCCGCCGCATCGCCCACGCGCTGCGCCTGCTGCCGCTCGCGCTGGCCGCGGCGGGGCCGGGCGCCGGGACCGCCGCGGCCACGCCGCAGCGCATCGTGTCGCTGAACCTGTGCACCGACCAGATCCTGCTGCAACTGGTCGGGCGCGAGCGCATCGCCGCCCTCACCCACCTCAGCCAGGACGCCTTCAGCGCCGCGCTGCACGAACAGGCGCGCGGCCTGCCCACGGTGCGCGGCAATGCAGAGGAAGTGCTGGCGCTGTCTCCGGACCTCGTGCTCGTCGGCACCTACACCACGCGCCACACCACCGCCATGCTGCGCCGCTACGGCATCCCGGTGGTCGCGGTGCCGGGCGCCAGCAGCTTTGCCGACGTGGCGGACGAGATCCGCACCGTGGCGCGCGCGGTCGGCGAAGAAGCGCGCGGCGAAGCCATCATCGGCCGCTTCAATGCGCGGCTGGCCGAACTCGCAGCCAAGCACCGCGAACCGCGCCCGGTCGCCACCCAGTTCGCCTCCGGCGGCTACAGTGCCGGCAGCGGCACGCTATACCACGACATCTTCGCCGCCGCCGGCCACGACAACGGCGCCGCGCGCGCCGGGCTGGCCGGCTACGGCATCCTGCCGCTGGAAAGGCTGGTCGGGCAGGCGCCGGACATCCTCGTCGGCAGCGACTACCGCCGCGGCACGCCGACGCTGGGCAACCGCCTGCTGCAGCATCCGGCCATCGCCAACCTGGGCGCGCGCGAGGTCGTGCTGCCCGCGCGCCTGACGATCTGCGGCGGCCCGTGGAACCTGGATGCGGCGGCCCTGCTCGCCGCCGGGGGAAGCGGCCGATGAACGCATCACCTCCCCCGCCGCCGGGCTCCGGCACGCACGACGCCACCGCGCCGAACGCCCGCGCGGGCGGGCGGAAGCTGGACGGTGCCGCATCCGGCATCGCAGCCGACGGCGGCACGGCCGCCTCGCGCCCCAGGCGCACGCCCCCCGCCCGGCGGCTGGCAGCAGCCGTCCTCGCCGCCGCAGTGGCGGCGCTGGCGGTGCTGTCGCTGTTCACCGGCTACGTCGATCTGAGCCCGCAGCGCCTGCTCGCCGGCACCCTGGCCGGCGAGACGATTCCGCAGCGCATCCTGCTCGACATCCGCCTGCCGCGCACCCTGCTGTGCGTCGCGGTGGGCGCGGCGCTCGGCATCACCGGCGCGGCGATGCAGGGCCTGCTGCGCAACCCGCTGGCCGAACCGGGCCTGCTCGGCGTCTCCAGCGGCGCCGCGCTGGGCGCGGTGCTGGCGCTCTACACTGGCTTCGCCGACGCCTTCTACGCCGCGCTGCCGCTGGCGGGCTTCGCCGGCACCGCGGCGGCCACCGCCTTCGTGTTCTTCCTCGCCGGCCGCCAGACCGGCACCACCACGCTGATCCTGGCCGGGGTGGCGGTGTCCTCGCTGTGCGGGGCGCTGATCTCGCTCGTCCTCAACTGGTCGCCCAATCCCACGGCGGTGACCGAGATCGTGTTCTGGCTGCTCGGCTCGCTGGCCGACCGCAGCAGCCGCGACGTCGAACTCGCCCTGCCCTTCATCGCCGCCGGCGGCGCGCTGCTGCTGGGCTGCGGCCGGGGGCTGCGGGCGCTGACGCTGGGCGAGGACACTGCCCGTTCCCTCGGCATCGATCTCGCCCGGCTGCGCCGCAACGTCCTCGCCGGCAGCGCGCTGGCGGTCGGCGCCGCGGTGTCGGTGTCCGGTGCGATCGGCTTCATCGGCCTGGTCGCGCCGCACCTGATGCGCCCCTTCTCCGGCGGCAACCCCGCGCGCCTCCTGCCGCTGTCGGCACTGGCCGGCGCTGCGCTGCTGACGCTGGCCGACCTGGGCGTGCGCATGCTCCACGAGGGCGGGCCGGAACTGAAGCTCGGCGTGCTTACCGCGCTGGTGGGTGCGCCCTTCTTCCTCACCCTGATCCTGCGTGCGCGCAGGGAGATCGCATGAGCGTGCTGCGCGGTACCGGCCTCGGCGTCGCCGTGCGCGGCCGGCGCCTGATCGACGGCATCGACGTCGAACTGCGGGCGGGCGAACTGACCGGCATCCTCGGCGCCAACGGCGCCGGCAAGTCGACGCTGCTCAAGGCCCTGGCCGGCCTGCTGCCCTGCAGCGGGCGGATCGCCCTCGACGGCCGCCCGCTGCATGCGTACTCCATCGCGGAGCGTGCGCGCCTCGTCGCCTATCTCGCCCAGGGCCACGCCGCCCACTGGCCGCTGCCGGTGCGCGAAGTGGTGGCGCTGGGCCGTCTGCCCCACGGCCGCGGCGACGGCCCGCACGACGATGCCGTCATCGAGCGCGCGCTGCACGCGACCGACATCGCGGATCTGGCCTCGCGCAACGTGCTGACGCTCTCCGGCGGCGAACGCGCCCGCGTGATGCTGGCACGCGCGCTCGCCGTCACGCCGCGGGTGCTGCTCGCCGACGAACCGCTGGCCGCGCTGGACCCGGCGCACCAGATCCGCATCATGCAGTTGCTCGCCGCCGAAGCCGCGGCAGGGCTGGCGGTCGGCATCGTGCTGCACGACCTCACGCTCGCGGCACGCTTCTGCACCCGCCTGGTACTGCTGGGCCACGGCCGCGTGCTCGCCGCCGGCGCGCCCCGCGACGTGCTCGGCGACGACCTGCTGGCCGCAGCCTTCGGCATCCGCGCGGTACATTTCGACCACGACGGCTGCACGCTGCCCGTTCCCTGGCAACTGACCGGCGTCGACGGTTAGGAGGACGCTGCGCGACCCTGCGGCTCGCGGCAGCAGTGCAATAGGGTCGGCCGGGAATCGTGAAAAATTCCCCTTTTCGTCGCTAGGGAACCCCTGATCAATTGATGTGCTGAGCACGCTCTTCCGACGACAGAGTCATCTCAGAAAAAGCCTGGCTCTTGACTGTAATAATTTCATTTCGATGGTGGCGCCGTTGGGCGCGACGATCGCGGCGAGCCGGCCGACGCCGTCGTACTGGAAGCGCCAGACATGGCCGTCCAGCGTAGTGCTCGCCAGCCGCCCGGCGGGCGTCCAGGCGTAGTCGAGCGCCTTGCCGCCGCGGCTGTCGACGATGCGCACCACACGGTGGGCGGCGTCGTACTGGTAGTCGTAGGCGACGACGAGGTTGCCCGCGCCGTCGCGCGTCTCGGCGCGGGTGACCTGGCCGAGCGCGTTGCGCGCATAGCTCACGCTCTGGCCCGCACTGCCGCTGCCCGGCACGCTGCGCCCGGCCAGCAAGCCGTGCAGCGCCGGATCGTAGCGGTAGGTGCTGCGCGTCGAGACCTTGGCCTGCTCGGGCGTCTGGCTGGCCACGAGGTTGCCGTGGGCGTCGTACTCGAACTTCCACACCCAGCCCAGCGCGTCGGTGCGCGTCAGCAGGTTGCCGCCAAGCGGCGCGGTCGCGCCGCGTTCGTACCCTCGTCCGAGCGTGGGGTTTGTCTCCCGCGAAGCGGCTGTTCTAGTTGTGAATGGGTCGGTGCGTAGAGAAAGACAGGATGCAAGCCCAACCTACAGGCGCTCAGTTTCGATCGAACTCAGTAATTACCGTGTCGTGCAATCCCTGCTATTTGCCTCGCCCAAACAATGCCATTGGTCGGACCAGTCAGTAGTCTTCCGCTCTTCTCGGCTGCGGCCTGAATGCAGGGTATATCTGTCGAGACGCCGCCAAGAGAACTGGAGAGTATGTCCGCCTCTTACTGCATGTTCAAGATGTGGATTTCTAGTCTCTATTCCATATCGATTCCTATAACCTCTCCATACGCAATAGTTTTCCCCTCCCACAAAGTAAATCTTGCCCCCAACCGGACTTGAGTAAGAACTTCATCAGGAGATAGGAAGAGCATCCTGACTTTCTCAACCTCGTCTCCAGGCTGAACAGGTTCAGGAACTTCTGAGATAAGAATACGACAATCGTATCCGTGGGAAGAAAGCTCCGGAATACCTTCGAAGAATACGGGGCAACCGAAAGTATCAGATGGTAGCGCTTGGGAACGCCCCCCTTCTGCTGTGCTAAGAAAGCGTATTTTCGCGACGATATTGGGCATTCCATCATCCACTATGGAAAAGGAGAATAATTCCATATCTGTAGCGTCAGCCCGGGAAGATGGTTACCTCGAATACCGATGCTGGCCGGCCGTACTCTCAAAAATCATACATGACGCGGCGCGCAATTCCACGACCGTACAAGACAATTGAAAATTTACCACTGCTTACTCCCCACCAAACACGTCGATCTAGCCCTGACGCCGAATAGGCAGTAGATGAGCCTCTCCTCAATCAGACTCAGCGATACCGGCGTCACGCAGTCGTCGAATATCTCTCATTACATCAGCAAAATCCTTCTTGTTGCGTTTCGGCGTGATGATTAAAAGCCCCTCCCCTCTTTCATTTTAGAGTTCGCCCTATAAAACCGTAACCGTGGCAGTCTTTCTATTTCCTTCGTAAAGTTCGAACGTGCCCACCTTTTTTAGTCTCCCCCAAGGGGCATCGGACACTAAGAATCGGGCAGTTGCAGCAAAATTACGCTTTTTGGCATCTTCAGGCTGAAATGCCAATGCAATGCTCCA
The DNA here is from genome assembly GCF_002354895.1 of Thauera sp. K11. NCBI lineage: Bacteria > Pseudomonadati > Pseudomonadota > Betaproteobacteria > Rhodocyclales > Zoogloeaceae > Thauera > Thauera sinica. The sequence goes on along the minus strand of NZ_CP023439.1, from coordinate 1,724,042 downwards.
TCCTTCCCTTTGCCATGCCTCAGCATCTTCCATGAACTTTGCTGCCGTAATGTAGCTGCCGCCAGTTGGCAATTGCTCCATTTTCTCTGCATCCCAGCTTACAGCGACTTTGATCGGCGTATTCATCAATCAGGACCCTTGATAACCGCACCACGTAGCTGCTCAAGTCGCCATAGGGGGCAGTTCCAATCAGACGATTGAGTACGCAGCGACACCTACATTTTGTGCAGCAAGGGCCTACCGATCTAGTTCCGCGAGAGATCTTCCTTCTTCGAGTAGCTTCACGAACTGATCCCAATCGATCACCCTTCCACCAATACTTGAGTTGAAGGCGACTTCGAAGACCTCGTCATCCGTATATCCGGCATCCAGTACCGGTGTCTCACCGTCCAGTAACTCGAACAGCGGGTGCTTGCGATTGATGTCTGTGGTCTTCTGCCACCGATATGTACCGCGAGCCGCCATAGCCACAATCCTTATGGGTTGATGAAACCGATGAAACTGCCGTCAGATACCCATCGGGCACCGAATCCTTCTGGAACCTGAATCTGATCAAGCGATTCGCAAGAGGTACGGCTTACCTCAATTTCTACGCCACGAGGCACTTGTATGCACTCTTGCCATAGAGCGAACGCTTTTACCACGGCTTCTACGCCGCACTGCAAAAAACCGATCTCAGAAGTTAATGGGAGGAAACGCCCCTCGTATAACTTTTTAGCCAAGTAAAATGACAACCATAGGAACGATCACTCATAAGATCTTGCCGCCAACAACATATCAGCAACGTTTTTCCAATCTGGCCTCTTTGGCACAGGAAGCTTGTGGTTAAGGTAATAACCGTCCATATCGGAAACCCACGCTGCTAGCGCATCAAGATACGACCCAATGTCATTATTTTCCCATGATTCTGGATTCATCCGAAACGACTTGCTAAGCTCATTCACGAAAGCCACGAATTCATCTCGACTCTTAATTGACTCAAATTTTCTTATCTCATCCATGGTCATTCCCCTCGAACTCGGATCGATGTTCCTCCGTTTCGCGTAGTAAATTTCCAAGCCTCGGCAGCCGCCTCCTCTGGCGTTGCCATCCGGTAAGGAATCGGAGTTTCTGCCCTTCGGAAAGCTTCTAAACGTCGGTTGTCGAGCGTAAACAATTGGCCATCTCTCTCGACCAATCGGACTGCAGGAATCTCACTGGGTTTTGTCGCACCATTGCGAAGTGATGCGGCGAGATCGTCAATTGAGCTTCCAGAACTAAAGTTTCGACTAATGCTGCTCTGACTAAACCGGACAGTTGCTGGAGCATGTCATTGGCGCCGGTCAAACGAGTCCGACCCATTTGTTACAGGCGGTTTTGGATTCTGCAGAGCTGACAAAATCGCTTCGCGGACACTTGGACGGGATACCTGCGCTTTGCGAACGTAGTCGACCGCATTCTTTGCGCCGAAATCAGCGCCGTGATCTTTGAAGTGTCTGAAGGCATTCTCAGCAATGGATTGGGACTTGGTTGACGTCCACATCGTCCCCTTTGCGGCAAGGAATCTACGGCAACGTCCTCTCTCTCACCCAAGACCCCAACGGCAGGTCTCGAATCGCCTGAATCGACGCCAACAGGCCATGATCGTTGTCCACGACTGCACCGCTCTCAAACGGCACAGCCCGGATCAATGCTTCAATCAAATCACTTCCCTTCCATTCGAGCAAGAACGGCATCGGCTCGGCCAACATTGCCGAGAGTTCAGAGCGTTCCTCATCGTCATACTCATCGAGGACGCGGTCATCGCGCAAGATCGAGAGCCAGCTTGATTGGCCCTCAATCATGACTTGCCCACCAACACCTCGTTCGCCACCGTGCTGCATTGCCCAGGTTTCCGGCGACCACACGCTGTCGCGCTTCAGAAGCAGAACCAGTGTGTTCATGGCTTGACAATCTCAATCAGAGTTTGCTCGCAGTTTGTTGCTACACATCCCCGAAGGATGGAGGGCTTTAGGTCAGGCCCATAGCCGACAGTCGGCAGTCCTGTTGCTTGTTCTGTTCGTTGAAGTTGGCTCGTCAGGCCTTTGCCACCTCCTGACTTAACCTGCACGATGCCGTTCTTGAGGAGGATGTCAGCATCAGTGACAAGGCGCCCCGCTGCGTCCCGGATTGGTACGTTTACTCCAACGACATGGCCTGGGTACGCAGCATCGATTTTCGTTGCCAAGTTGCCGACCAGCGGGTCAGAGGAAGTGAAGATTCTCCCCCTTGCAGCTCCCGTACCTGACAACTCCGCAAACGTTGCCCCCGAGCCTAGCATGCCGCTGCCAGCGAGCGTCGCTCCGATGGCAGCAACGCCACGCAAATCCCCAGCTACGTCCTGCGCAACGGGGTTTCGCACATCCACCCACGAGTCCATGCGCCCGAACGAGCCCGATTCTTGGTGCAGGAACTGCTCAAACCAACCTGTTGCACCGTTGACCGTGTCTGGAACGAAGTTGCCAGCGGCCACTGCGGCCCCATTTCGAATCGTGGCGACCGTTTCTTGAACTATCGGCTGTCCCCAGTAGCTGGCCGCCGTATTCCACGCCAGTTGCGCCAGCAAGCCATCCGGATCGTTGTAGAGGACGGGATTCCCGCCCGCGTAGGCGTAGGGATTGATCCCCGCCGCCAGCCCCATCGGGTCGCGGCTGGCGAAGCGGCCGAGCGCGGGGTGGTAGTAGCGGGCGCGGTAGTAGACCAGGCCCGTGGCATCGGGCTCGCGGCCGGTGTAGCCGAAGGCCGGGATGCTGCCGCTCGCCTGCGTGACGTTGCCCCAGGCGTCGTAGCGGGCGGTGGCCACGCTGGCCGCGCCACCGTCCGCACTCATCGTCACCTCGGCCATCAGCACCAGGCTGCCGTTGCGCACGCCCTTGACGAGCACGCGCAGCGCGCTGCCGGGGGCGCCGGTGAGCACGATCTCGGGACTGTCTTCGCTGGTGTTGTTTGTCAGCGTGCCGACCGTCTGCCACGAATTGTCCGGTTTTCGGACCTGCACCTCGGCATCCTTGACCACGTAGTCGGGCAGGTAGCTGGCCACCCGGTGCAGCCTCACGCGGCTCACGCTTTTCTCCGCACCCAGTTCCAGCGTGATCACGGCTGGATCGGCAGCGAAGTTGCCCGAGCTGCCAGCCCAGAACCCGGTGCTTCCGGTCGTCTCGCCGTCGATCAGCTTTGCCGGCGGGTAGCTGCCGGCGCTGTAGCTGTGGGTGGCCGATACGCTCGCGGCACTGACCGGACCGCTGGCGCCGATCTCGCCGTAGGCCGCGACGATGCTGCCCAGCCCGTCCTGCGCGTAATGGTGCGCAGAAGCGGCCGGCGTGCTCGTCGCGCCGGTGAGGCGCAGCAGCGGTTCGTCGATGCCGGCACCGTGGGCATAGACCGCGGTGGGGCTGCCGGCCGGGCTGGCGTACTCGGCCAGGATGTCGGGACCGTCGTAGGCGAAGTGGGTGGCGCTGCTGCCCACCGTCTTGGTGATGCGGCGCCCAGCATCGTCGTAGCCATAGGTTTCGGTGGGCAGGCCCGTCCTGGCGGCCTGGATCAACTGGTCGAGGCCGTTCCAGGCGAGGCTCAGCACGGTGGTGCCGGTGCAATCGCTGGTGCCGCCGCTCGGGCTGCCGACGCAGTGCTTCCGGACGTTGCCGTTGTCGTCGTAGGCGAGCCGCTCGGTGGGGGTGCCGGCGACCTGCACCTGGGTGAGCTGGTGCGCCGCGTCGAAGAGATAGTCGGTGGTCACCCCGCCCGTGGTCTTGCTGGTGCGATTGCCGAAGAGATCGAAGGCATGGGTTTCGGTCGCACCGTCGGTGGTGACGGTCTTCAGGCGGTCGAGCGCGTCGTAGCCGTAGGCGAGGTTGCGGCTGGTGCCCGCGAGGGTCTCGGTGGCGCTCGTGCGGTTGCCCCAGGCATCGTAGGCATAGGCGAACTGTGCGAGCGCGCTGCCGCCCGCGCTGTGCTCGATGGCGGCGAGGCTGCCTTCGGGCAGCCAGTCGAAGGCGCTCTTCGCGCCGTCGGGCCAGCGCCGCTCGGTGAGCCGCCCGGCGGCATCGCGTGCCATCGCGATGGTGGCGCCGTTGGGCGCGACGATCGCGGCGAGCCGGCCGACGCCGTCGTACTGGAAGCGCCAGACATGGCCGTCCAGGGTGATGCTCGCCAGCCGCCCGGCGGGCGTCCAGGCGTAGTCGAGCGCCTTGCCGCCGCGGCTGTCGACGATGCGCACCACACGGTGGGCGGCGTCGTACTGGTAGTCGTAGGCGACGACGAGGTTGCCCGCGCCGTCGCGCGTCTCGGCGCGGGTGACCTGGCCGAGCGCGTTGCGCGCATAGCTCACGCTCTGGCCCGCACTGCCGCTGCCCGGCACGCTGCGCCCGGCCAGCAAGCCGTGCAGCGCCGGATCGTAGCGGTAGGTGCTGCGCGTCGAGACCTTGGCCTGCTCGGGCGTCTGGCTGGCCACGAGGTTGCCGTGGGCGTCGTACTCGAACTTCCACACCCGGCCCAGCGCGTCGGTGCGCGTCAGCAGGTTGCCAAAGTCGTCCCAGCTCTGGGTGAGCTGCACCGCGGGGCTGCCGGCGCAGGCGGCACTGGTGGGGTCGGTGGTGGCGCCGGCGCGCACCTGGGTGAGGTTCGAGAGTGCATCGTAGCTGTAGCAGACCTGCAGCCGCTGGCCGGCGTCGTCCGGCGCGGAGACGCTGCGCACCACGCGGCCAAGCTCGTCGTGGAAACGGTAGCCTTCGCGCGCTTCGCCGCCGGCCGAGACCTGGCGCACGCGGATGGGCAACCCACCCGCATCGTAGTCGGTCTCGGCGGCGCGGCCCGCGTTCTGGCCCGGGATGGCGGGCTGTTCGACGCGCGCGAGACGCCCGTCCTGCTCGTCGCCGTGATAGTCGTAGAGCGTCGCGGCGCCGTTGGGGTCGATGACCGCGCGCACGCGCCCGGCCACGTCGAAGGCGGAGAAGACGCGGTTGCCGTCTTCGTCGTAGGCCGAATAGGGCCGTCCGGCGAGGTCGTAGTCGAAGCCGATGGCGTAGCCGTCGGGGCTTTCCACGCTCACGCGGTTGCCTACCGCATCGTAGGCGTAGGCCACGCGGTTGCCGGCGTGATCGAGGACGTGGGCGACGCGGTCCTGCACGTCGAAGGCGGCCACCGAGGAATCGATACGGCTGCCGCCGGCAATCAGCTCCGTACCGATGCGGTTGCCGTTGACGTCGAACGCGTAGCGGCGCGGCTGGCCCGTGGCGTCGGTGGCGCGGGTGACGCGGTCGAGCACGTCGTAATCGAAGGCGACCGGATACCAGCGCCCGTCCACCCCGCCGGTGAGGCGCCCCAGCGCGTCGTGGGAGAAGATCGGGCTGGTCTCGCTGATCGCGCTGCCGTTGCGGTTGCCGCTGCGGCCGACGCTGGCGACGTTGAGCCTGGCCGCATCGAAGGTGGTGGTGACGACGGGGCCGCTGCCGCTGGCGAAATTGCCCAGGGTCGCGCCCGTCCAGTCGCGCAGGCGCTTGACGCCGGTGAGGTTGCCCACGCTGTCGCCCTGGTACTTGATCCAGGAAACGACGTTGGCCGCGGCAGGCGCGGTGCCGACGGTGGGGACCACGCCCGATTTGACCCGGATGGAGTCGGTCCGTGTCCCGGCGGTGTCGTAGTGGTGGAGCGTCCAGTTGCCGCGCGCGTCCTTGACGCGGCGGGGCTGGCCGAAGGCGTCGTAGTCGCGCCACTCCTGCACGGCGCCCGACGGCAGCGTCAGGGTCTGCAGATAGCCTTCGGCGGTATAGCTGTACTGGGTGACGCGGCCGACCGGGTCGGTCATGCGCGTGCGCAGGTGCGGATCGTTCGGGTCGGCGTACGCGTAGGTGTGGGTGGCACCGTTGGCGGCGGTCTGCTGGATCACGTTGCCGTGCGTGTCGAACAGGAAGCGCTCCTCCGCACCGCGGCCATCGACCGTCCAGCTCTCGCGCCGATAACTGTTGTAGTGGAAGGTCAGCGCCGATTCGGGGATGAGGCTGCCGCTGGTGTCGAACGGCGTGTGCCGGAAGACCTGGCCACCGGCGTAGTACTCGAACTCCATGCCGTTGCCGCGCGGCAGGGTGTGGCGGCGCAGGGCGTGGTCGAGCTTGGCACCGTCGGCACTGGTGTAGTAGCTGTAGCGCGTGGCTTGACCCAGCGGATCGGTGACGCGCGTGAGGTTGCCGCCAAGCGGCGCGGTCGCGCCGCGTTCGTACCCTCGTCCGAGCGTGGGGTTTGTCTCCCGCGAAGCGGCTGTTCAGGTTGTGAAGGAGCGTGCGCTCAAGTGGCCCACTTGCATGTCATTGGCGCCGGTCAAACGAGTCCGACCTTGCTTGCCAAAATCGCCGAAATTCATGCGAAGAGGCGTATTAGGACGAAAGCCACCTATGATTCATCGGCTACCAACTTGCTTGGACTTCAGAGAGGCTAAACTCTTTTGTCGCCGGAGCCATCGGGCCTTTCTTTTCGGCTAAGAAAGCGTTTTCAGGATCATAAAAATCCTCTTTAAACGCATCAATACCGAGAGCCATTAAGTACTCTTCGAGCATGGCCTCCGTGAATCTGCTACGAACAGATCTGTTGGCATACTGGTCGACCTGCTCGAAGCACTGCTTAGCACCAGCCTCTGAGAAAGCCCATTTCTTGCCGTCAAAAGCCACAGCTATAGAGCGTTCGGTGTTAACAAAGTCAGTTTTCTGCGCAGAAAATATTTCTAATGCTACTGCGCCATAACGCCCTGGTTGAGTTCCTTCCTGTGAATCGAGAGAGTGAGGAACATACAGCATGCGACCACCACGACATCCGATCATTTCCGCAAGATAGGAAATTGTGCTGTAAGCATCCGTCCCTCTCCATCCGTTGTCGAAATATGCACACCAACTACCCCTTGTCGAGACGAACAACATTCGTCTTCGTTCAACACTTGTTAGCGGCAAGAGATTTTCAAGCAATATATCAAGCGATTCACAGGAGGCACGGCTTACCTCGACCTCTACGCCACGTGGCCCTTGCATGCGCTTTTGCCACAGAGTGAACGCTTTCACTGCGGCCTCTACGTCACACTGCAAGAAACCAATCTCGGAAGTGAGCGGAGATAAACGCCCTTCGTATAGTTCAACTGACGAAATCGCTTCGTGGACACTTAGACGGGACACCGACTGCTTTATAGCATTTCCCATTGAAGGGTGCGGGGCATTTCGCCAGAGAGTAAAAACTCTTGAACTGCTCTGAATCCAGAGTCCAAGTCAACCAAATTTCTTTCTAGATATTCAGATTCTTCTGTACCATAGCAAAACGTTGTTGTTCCACTCGAATTCGACTCTCCGATGCTAATAAAATAAGGAGGATCATTCGATTTTTGAAACGTAAGAACGGTTTTCTCTCGGCCAATGCCGATACCAAGAGATACGCCTTCATGATTGAAAAACTCAACTATGGCAGGGATTTTAGCTGTATCTCTAACTTCATCTAATAGTGTAAATGCCTCATTGGATGTTGCCACATTTCGTTCGAAAACACTATTCCAGTCGGACCACTGAACGTTCCACTTCATTAGAAAACTCGCTAGTACGTCGTTAGTCAGGAGTGCCAATATAAACTTGAACACCATTTGGGTGTCGAATTGTTAAATGAGCCCCCTCCGGCAGCATTCGGGGAAGCAACCCATTACATCCACCACCACTACCAGCGGTGCAAGGTGCTTTGTTTATGTCCAGAACAGCCTCAGAGACCTTGTGAGTCCGCATGTAAGCAGCAGCATGACCTTCCACATGGGTCAACTGATTACCGTTGAATCCTGGCAAACCTTGACCTCTAACGACTTGAGACGGCCCCGCAATTCCGCTCGTGAGCGACAGTGATTCTTGCCCTGGAATGTGCAACATGCCAGATGTTTTTCCTCCAGTGTTGAGCGGAAGATTGGCTACTGGCGGATTGAAAGACGCGTTGGAGGCACGACCATACCGCAGCGGCGTCATCATTAACCCAACGGCTGCGACACCGCGCAGGTCCTGGGCTACGTCCTGCGCAACGGGGTTTCGCACATCCACCCACGAGTCCATGCGCCCGAACGAGCCCGATTCTTGGTGCAGGAACTGCTCAAACCAACCTGTTGCACCGTTGACCGTGTCTGGAACGAAGTTGCCAGCGGCCACTGCGGCCCCATTTCGAATCGTGGCGACCGTTTCTTGAACTATCGGCTGTCCCCAGTAGCTGGCCGCCGTATTCCACGCCAGTTGCGCCAGCAAGCCATCCGGATCGTTGTAGAGGATGGGATTGCCGCCCGCGTAGGCGTAGGGATTGATCCCCGCCGCCAGCCCCAGCGGGTCGCGGCTGGCGAAGCGGCCGAGCGCGGGGTGGTAGTAGCGGGCGCGGTAGTAGACCAGGCCCGTGGCATCGGGCTCGCGTCCGGTGTAGCCGAAGGCCGGGATGCTGCCGCTCGCCTGCGTGACGTTGCCCCAGGCGTCGTAGCGGGCGGTGGCCACGCTGGCCGCGCCACCGTCCGCACTCATCGTCACCTCGGCCATCAGCACCAGGCTGCCGTTGCGCACGCCCTTGACGAGCACGCGCAGCGCGCTGCCGGGGGCGCCGGTGAGCACGATCTCGGGACTGTCTTCGCTGGTGTTGTTTGTCAGCGTGCCGACCGTCTGCCACGAATTGTCCGGTTTTCGGACCTGCACCTCGGCATCCTTGACCACGTAGTCGGGCAGGTAGCTGGCCACCCGGTGCAGCCTCACGCGGCTCACGCTTTTCTCCGCACCCAGTTCCAGCGTGATCACGGCTGGATCGGCAGCGAAGTTGCCCGAGCTGCCAGCCCAGAACCCGGTGCTTCCGGTCGTCTCGCCGTCGATCAGCTTTGCCGGCGGGTAGCTGCCGGCGCTGTAACTGTGGGTGGCCGATACGCTCGCGGCACTGACCGGACCGCTGGCGCCGATCTCGCCATAGGCCGCGACGATGCTGCCCAGCCCGTCCTGCGCGTAGTGGTGCGCGGAAGCGGCCGGCGTGCTCGTCGCGCCGGTGAGGCGCAGCAGCGGTTCGTCGATGCCGGCACCGTGGGCATAGACGGCGGTGGGGCTGCCGGCCGGGCTGGCGTACTCGGCCAGGATGTCGGGACCGTCGTAGGCGAAGTGGGTGGCGCTGCTGCCCACCGCCTTGGTGACACGCCGCCCGGCATCGTCGTAGGCGTAGGACTCGGCGGGCAGGCCCGTCCTGGCGGCCTGGATCAACTGGTCGAGGCCGTTCCAGGCGAGGCTCAGCACGGTGGTGCCGGTGCAATCGCTGGTGCTGCCACTCGGACTGCCGACGCAGTGCTTGCGGAGATTACCGTTGTCGTCGTAGGCGAGCCGCTCGGTGGGGGTGCCGGCGATCTGCACCTGGGTGAGCTGGTGCGCCGCGTCGAAGAGATAGTCGGTGGTCACCCCGCCCGTGGTCTTGCTGGTGCGATTGCCGAAGAGATCGAAGGCATGGGTTTCGGTCGCACCGTCGGTGGTGACGGTCTTCAGGCGGTCGAGCGCGTCGTAGCCGTAGGCGAGGCTGCGGCTGGTGCCCGCGAGGGTCTCGGTGGCGCTCGTGCGGTTGCCCCAGGCATCGTAGGCATAGGCGAACTGTGCGAGCGCGCTGCCGCCCGCGCTGTGCTCGATGGCGGCGAGGCTGCCTTCGGGCAGCCAGTCGAAGGCGCTCTTCGCGCCGTCGGGCCAGCGCCGCTCGGTGAGCCGCCCGGCGGCATCGCGTGCCATCGCTATGGTGGCGCCGTTGGGCGCGACGATCGCGGCGAGCCGGCCGACGCCGTCGTACTGGAAGCGCCAGACATGGCCGTCCAGGGTAATGCTCGCCAGCCGCCCGGCGGGCGTCCAGGCGTAGTCGAGCGCCTTGCCGCCGCGGCTGTCGACGATGCGCACCACACGGTGGGCGGCGTCGTACTGGTAGTCGTAGGCGACGACGAGGTTGCCCGCGCCGTCGCGCGTCTCGGCGCGGATGACCTGGCCGAGCGCGTTGCGCGCATAGCTCACGCTCTGGCCCGCACTGCCGCTGCCCGGCACGCTGCGCCCGGCCAGCAAGCCGTGCAGCGCCGGATCGTAGCGGTAGGTGCTGCGCGTCGAGACCTTGGCCTGCTCGGGCGTCTGGCTGGCGACGAGGTTGCCGTGGGCGTCGTACTCGAACTTCCACACCCGGCCCAGCGCGTCGGTGCGCGTCAGCAGGTTGCCAAAGTCGTCCCAGCTCTGGGTGAGCTGCACCGCGGGGCTGCCGGCGCAGGCGGCACTGGTGGTGTCGGTGGTGGCGCCGGCGCGCACCTGGGTGAGGTTCGAGAGTGCATCGTAGCTGTAGCAGACCTGCAGCCGCTGGCCGACGTCGTCCGGCGCGGAGACGCTGCGCACCACGCGGCCAAGCTCGTCGTGGAAACGGTAGCCTTCGCGCGCTTCGCCGCCGGCCGAGACCTGGCGCACGCGGATGGGCAACCCACCCGCATCGTAGTCGGTCTCGGCGGCGCGGCCCGCGTTCTGGCCCGGGATGGCGGGCTGCTCCACGCGCGCGAGACGCCCGTCCTGCTCGTCGCCGTGATAGTCGTAGAGCGTCGCGGCGCCGTTGGGGTCGATGACCGCTCGCACGCGCCCGGCCACGTCGAAGGCGGAGAAGACGCGGTTGCCGTCTTCGTCGTAGGCCGAATAGGGCCGTCCGGCGAGGTCGTAGTCGAAGCCGATGGCGTAGCCGTCGGGGCTTTCCACGCTCACCCGGTTGCCCACCGCATCGTAGGCGTAGGCCACGCGGTTGCCGGCGTGATCGAGGACGTGGGCGACGCGGTCCTGCACGTCGAAGGCGGCCACCGAGGAATCGATACGGCTGCCGCCGGCAATCAGCTCCGTACCGATGCGGTTGCCGTTGACGTCGAACGCGTAGCGGCGCGGCTGGCCCGTGGCGTCGGTGGCGCGGGTGACGCGGTCGAGCACGTCGTAATCGAAGGCGACCGGATACCAGCGCCCGTCCACCCCGCCGGTGAGGCGCCCCAGCGCGTCGTGGGAGAAGATCGGGCTGGTCTCGCTGATCTGGCTGCCGTTGCGGTTGCCGCTACGGCCGACGCTGGCGACGTTGAGCCTGGCCGCATCGAAGGTGGTGGTGACGACGGGGCCGCTGCCGCTGGCGAAATTGCCCAGGGTCGCGCCCGTCCAGTCGCGCAGGCGCTTGACGCCGGTGAGGTTGCCCACGCTGTCGCCCTGGTACTTGATCCAGGAAACGACGTTGGCCGCGGCAGGCGCGGTGCCGACGGTGGGGACCACGCCCGATTTGACCCGGATGGAGTCGGTCCGTGTCCCGGCGGTGTCGTAGTGGTGGAGCGTCCAGTTGCCGCGCGCGTCCTTGACGCGGCGGGGCTGGCCGAAGGCGTCGTAGTCGCGCCACGCCTGCACGGCGCCCGACGGCAGCGTCAGGGTCTGCAGATAGCCTTCGGCGGTATAGCTGTACTGGGTGACGCGGCCGACCGGGTCTGTCATGCGCGTGCGCAGATGCGGATCGTTCGGGTCGGCGTACGCGTAGGTGTGGGTGGCACCGTTGGCGGCGGTCTGCTGGATCACGTTGCCGTGCGTGTCGAACAGGAAGCGCTCCTCGGCACCGCGGCCATCGACCGTCCAGCTCTCGCGCCGATAACTGTTGTAGTGGAAGGTCAGCGCCGATTCGGGAATGAGGTTGCCGCTGGTGTCGAACGGCGTGTGGCGGAAGACCTGGCCACCGGCGTAGTACTCGAACTCCATGCCGTTGCCGCGCGGCAGGGTGTGGCGGCGCAGGGCGTGGTCGAGCTTGGCACCGTCGGCACTGGTGTAGTAGCTGTAGCGCGTGGCTTGACCCAGCGGATCGGTGACGCGCGTGAGGTTGCCGTTGCCGTCCTCGTAGGCGTAGTTCACTTCCCGTCCGCTGACGTCCTTCACCTTGCCGATGCGGTTGCCGTTCCAGGTGAAGCTGAGCACCGTGCGGCCGAGGCTGTCGCTCACCGAGGCAAGCTGGCTGCCGCTGTAGTTGAGCGTCAGGGTGTTGCCGTGGCGGTCGGCGATGGCCAGCAGTCTTGCGCGCGGTTCGCTGCCCGCGGCCGGCGGGGTGGTCGGGCTCGTGAGCGATTCGAAGCTGTAGGTGAGGCCGTTGGTCTCGCGCACCTGGAAGCGGCCGTCGGCCAGACGCGACAGCGTCGTGAACACCCCGGCCTGCGCGGCCAGCGTCGTGCCCGGCGCAATGCTGCCGGCGGCGGCCACGGCGTAGAAGCGCTGGGCGCCAGTGCCGTCCACCCAGCCGACCTTGGACTGGCCGCTCTCGATGCCGTAGAAACGCAACTGATGGTTGAAGCTGTGCGTCCAGCCGAAGCCGAACGGCCCGTCGGTGGCGTTCTGCGCGTTGAACCAGCGCTCCAGCACGATCGGCAGTCCGCCCCGGCCCTTGATGGTGAAGTCGCGTGCCTGCAGCGTGTAGTTGCCGGTGAGCATGTTCACCGGGTCGCCGGCCTTGGTGATCCAGGAACTCTCGCCCTGGGTGCCGCCGGGCAGGGTCTGCACCGCACCGGCACCCCCGTTCGTGCCAAGGAGGGTGTTGGGCACGAAGGAATCGAAGTTGTAGAGATTGCTGAAGGGCGTGCTGTTGAGCAGCGGGAAGCCGCCGGCGATGGTGCCGTTGATGATCGCCCCGTACTCTCCGGTGACGGGGTTCTGAGACATGTAGACCGCGCCGGTCCATTTGCTCGCCGGATCGACGGGGTCGGCGTAGGCGATCTGGGCGCGCGGCACGGTGACGACGCCGTGGTTGCCGTTGTCCGAGCCCTTCACCGCGTTCTGGATCGCGCTCTTGTAAGCGGCCATGCTGGTGGCGCCGCTCATCTGCATGAGGCTGTCGTACTGGCCGATGTTGGCCGCGGTGAAGGTGACGAGCGGAATGCCCTGCTCGGCGGCGAACTGCAGCCCACGCACGGTGGACACCGCATCGGTGCGCAGCGCCTGCTGCCAGACGTGGTGTTCGAGCGCGGAGCCGGAGTAGATCGAGAGCTTGGCCAGATCCACGTTTTCGGCGGCGCGTGCCGCGGCCGTCTCGGCCGTGGTATCGAGTTTGACGAAACCGTAGAGGCCGCCCTTGAAGTCCACGAACACGCCGGCCGGCTTGATCGCGACCGGGATGTCGAAGAGGTAGTCGGTTTCGAGGTCGGACGCGGTCAGCCCGAGGTCGTACGGCCCCACGCTCTTGAAGCCGCGCAACGCGGCGTTGCGCTGGTCGGCCTGCTCGGTCTGGTGCAGGTAGTCCTGCAGCACCAGATGCAGCAATTCACCGACCGTGGCCTCGTAGCCGGCACCCGCGGCCGGCGTGGGCGCGACGGGATAGGCCTGCACGCCGGCCGCCAGCGCTTCGAGCCGCTGGCCGAGGAAGGCATTCGAGGTGTGCAGCGCATTCAGGCCCAGGGCGTGGTAGGCGCCGGCCTTGATGTTGGTGTAGACGGTCTTGTTGAGGCAGGTGCCGTCGGTGTCCTTCGGGTCGGCGGGGTTGCCGCTGTCGTTGATGCACGCGGCACCGCTGCGCTCGCCCTGCGAGACCTTGAGGATGACGTTGTGCACGCCGGCGAGCGGCAGCGCGTTGGCGGGCGCACCTGCGGCGAGCACGGTACCGTCGGCCTTGATCTGCGGCACGACCTGGATGCTGCCGTCGGCCGCGGCGGGCAGATCGCCCGTCCAGGCGTTCCAGGCCGCCTGCGAGGCGGCAGTCGGCTGATAGGACAGCGTGACGCGCTTGAAGGCGTTCTGCGGATAGGGCAGCGCGGCGCTCGCCAACGTGGTGGCGCCGTTCCTGACCGTCACGGTGAAGGTGTGGCGGTGTGCGTCCGGCAGGCTTGCGGTTTCGGACGAACCGAGGCCGGGCCAGTTGGTGAAGGCTTCGACCTCGTAGGGCAGCGAACCGGGCAGCACGTCGTAGCGCAGCGGCCGCGGCGTACCGGCGTAGGGCACGTCGGCCAGCGCCGCATTGGCGTCGGTCGCACGCGCCGCCTCCGCCACCTTCTGTGCGAAATGCTCGTGCGGCAACTGGTCGCTGCGCGCCGCCAGATAGGGCGTGTAGAACGCGGCATCGGTGAGCGGCACATCGACCGCGATGCCCTGCTGGTAGTCATGGTCCTTCACCGCCGCGTCCAGCGCCAGCCAGCGATAGCCGCCGGCTTCCGCGCGGGCACCGCGGTAAGCGCCATGGGGAACGCAGGCCTGGACCCAGACATGGCTGAAGCGGATGCCGCGGACGGTGCCGTCGATCGACTGCAGGCCGGCGGAAGTTCCGCCGCCGGCGAGTACCGCGGCCGATGCACGGTAGCGCTTGGTGCCCAGCCAGCGCTGCGCCCGCCCGCCTGCGTCGTCCTGCGCGGCAGTGTCGTTGAGCTGCACGGTGCCGCGTACGTAGCGGGCGGGAATGTTGGAGGCCCGCAAGAGTGCGATCAGCAGGCTGGCCTGGTCGGTGCTGTTGCCGGCGCGCGTCTGCAGCACGCCTTCCGCCCCCTTGAGTGCCCCCCAGTAGGGTTCGAAGGCGACGTTCTGCTGCGTCCAGCGCAGGATGCGTGCCGGTGAGTAGTCGAGCGATGCCGCGAGGTCGCGGATCGGCTGGGTCAGGCGCACGTCCTTGCCGTCGTCGGCCAGGTCGGCGCTGGTGGCGGAGCAGTCCGTTGCCGCCTCGGCCGCGACCGCCGGCGGCAGTGCGGCGACCTTCATCAGCCGGAAGCCACCGGGGGTAAAGGGGTCGCCAGTCGCGTCATCCGCTTGCGCATAGGCTGGCAAGCGCGCGGCCGGTGGGTTGGCAGCCGGCTCGCCGGCCGGTTGCAGGGGGCCGAGGGTAGGAACAGGAATCGCAGCCGGAGCCGGGGTGCCGGCATGGCGGAGCGTGGCGAGCGCGGCACGCAGTTCGCGGCGGGCCTGGCGGCGTTCGCTGCCCTGGGGCGCATTGCGCCAAGTGGTAAAAAGCCCTTCGAGCCGGTCGAAGCGTGCGTCCACCTGCCCGCGGATTCGACCGATGCGCTGCGTCGCCTCGGCCGAGCCGCTCGCCTTCGCGGCGTCCTCCAGACTGGCGAGATCCCGGCGCGCCTGTTCGCGCAGCGCGGTGAGTTCGCCCGCCCTTGCGGCAAAGCGTTGGCTGCGGGCGGGTACGTCGTCCGCTTCCGGTGCGGTGTCCAGCTCGCGTTGCGAGGCGTCCAGGTACTGGCGCAAGGCGGCAGCGGAGGCAAGGCCACGCGGCGCCAACCGCTCCTTGAGCTGGCGGGCGCTTGCTTCAGGCAGACGCCCCAGCATCGACGACGTGTCAGCCGCAGCAGGTGCGGCTGCCGCCGAAAAGGCGAGAAGGCAGGCGATCAGGCGGAAGGCACGCATGGCTGTCGTTCCGTTTGGGATTCAGATTGGGAAAGGCGGCCGTTCAGGCGCGGGCGCGTCGCTGCATGGCGTGGAGCATGGCGCCACCGAGCAGCGCGAGCGCCCAGGCCGGTAGCGGCACATCACCATCCGGACGGTTGTCCGGCGCACTGGCGACGTCGATCCGGCCGATGAGTCGAACGCTCTCGCCTGTGCTTGCCGCGGTGAACTCGAAGGCATAGTGGCCACCCTGGCTCGGCGTTCCTGCGAGCATCCCCGTCGCGGCGTCGAGGCTGATGCCGGGCGGCAGCGAACCGCTGGCAAACGTGAAATTGCTACCGCTCCCCAAGGAATAACTGAAGGCTTGGCCCACCGTGCCGGTGGCCGTGAAAGCGGAGATCGTGACACCCGGTTGCGACAGGTCCGGACTGGGCAGCGCACCGCCCGCGTCGGCGGTGGCCGTGTTGGTGCCCAGTTGTGTCTCGACCACATCGGGCAGTCCGTCGAGGTCGCTGTCGGTAAGCTGGTCGCCGGTGGCTGCCGGCAGTACTGCGAGTACCTGGGCGGTCACCAGGGCATCGCCGCGCCAGCTGCCGTCTGTGCCATCCTGCCGTGCGAGCAGATAGGCGAGGACGTTGCCGGTGGCCGGCTGTGCCGGGCTGGCCTGGCTGGCGAGCGCCCGGTAGGCCAGGGCGGAGACGACGATGTTCGATGCCCCCTTTGAACCGTCGGTACGCACCTCGCCAAAGCCGCCGTCCGCGTTCTGCTGCGCCACGAGCCAGTTTCCGGCTTCCTGCAGCAGGGTTGAGACGGTGTAAGCGGTGCCGTTGCAGGTCACGCCCGACCAGTTGAGGCGTGACTGCATCGCCCGAAGCTCGGCAAAGACGAGACTGCTGGCGACAACCGACGGCCGGGCACCGCCCGCGGCCTGCCCGCTCACCGCCGGCGCCACCGGCCATGCCGCCTGCCCGGATGCCGGTGCCAGCTTGCCGGTCGCGAGCCGGCACAGGGCACCCAGCAGCGGACTGTTGCCCTGTGCGGCCTTGCTGTCGTACGTGGCGTCGGCGACGCGCAGAGCGGTCAGTCCGAGCGCGGTGTCGACGAACGCCAGACTATGACCTGGATAGCCACCCCAGGCGGCCGTGTTCGCGGCCACACGCTGCGCGAAGAGCGTGTCCGCGGCTCGCTGCCCTGCCACGGTCATGCCCGCGGTCGCCAGGACTTCACTCTTGCGCGCCAACGCATCCGTGCTGTCGGCATCGAGGTTGGCGAGCCAGGCGAGGGCTGCACCGAACTGCGGGGCGTTCTTCAGGCCGCCACGGCGAAAGGCTTCGATGGCATTGGCGGTAGCCTGCGCTTCGAGTCCGGTCGCAGTGCTGCGCCAAGCCCCATCGCCATGCTGGTTCTGGACCAGCCATTTGAGACCCTTGGCTCGGGCATCGTCGACGGACCCGTAGGCGGGCAGGCTCATTGCCGCGCACAGTGCGGCAGCGACTATGACGCGACGGCGGTCCATGCTCATCCCCAGTGACTCGTTGTCGCGAGCCTAGAGGGGCATCATGACAAGCGGTCATGCGGAACGCATTGCCATATTGAACTGTTCGGACTATGCGCCCACCTGCGCCCGTTCCGTCATCGCAGGCCCGTCGGGAAACCCGCCCGCGGCAGCCGGCCAGCCGCGGGCGGCTGGAATCACGGCGCGATGGCGACCTTCAGCACGCCGTCGCGCTGGTTGGCGAACAGCTCGTAGGCGGCCACGATGTCGTCGAGCTTGTAGCGGTGCGTCACCAGCACGCCCAGATCGACCCGGTTGGATGCGACCACGTTCATCAGCCGGCGCATGCGCTCCTTGCCGCCGGGGCACAGGGCGGTGTTGATCCGGTGGTCCCCCAGGCCGGCGGCAAAGGCCGACAGCGGAATCTTCAGGTCGGTGGAATACACGCCCAGGCTGGACAGGGTTCCCCCGGCTTGAGCACGCGCAGGGCGGATTCGAAGGTTCCCTGGGTGCCCAGCGCCTCGATGGCCGAATCCACGCCGCGGCCGCCGGTGAGATCCATGATCTCGCCCACCACGTCGCAATTGCGGAAATTCAGCGTCACGTCCGCGCCCATCACCTTCGAGATGCCCAGCCGGTGGTCGTTGCCATCCACCGCGATGATGGTCGTCGCCCCCAGCAGGCGCGCGCCGGCGGTGGCGCACAGCCCGATCGGCCCCTGCGCGAACACCGCCACCGTGTCGCCGAGCTTGATGTTGGCGTTCTCGGCGCCCTTGAAGCCGGTGGACATGATGTCCGGACACATCAGCACCTGTTCGTCGGTGAGGCCGTCGGGAATCGGCGCGAGGTTGGCCTGGGCATCGGGCACCAGCACGTATTCGGCCTGGGTGCCGTCGATCAGGTTGCCGAAGCGCCAGCCGGCGGTGGCCTTGTAGCCATGGTGGCCGCACTGCCCGCTGGGGATGAGATAGCTGCCGTCCTGCGACGGCGCGCCGTCCTGGCTGGCATAGGAGGTGAAGCTGGGGCAGATG
Organism: Thauera sp. K11; assembly: GCF_002354895.1. Classification (NCBI taxonomy): domain Bacteria; kingdom Pseudomonadati; phylum Pseudomonadota; class Betaproteobacteria; order Rhodocyclales; family Zoogloeaceae; genus Thauera; species Thauera sinica. Next base: position 1,706,160 of record NZ_CP023439.1, on the reverse strand, counting down.
GCGCCGGCGATCACGCGCTGGCCCTCCACGTAGCCCTGCACGGCGCTGCCCAGCTTCTCGATCACCCCCACCGGCTCGTGGCCGATGGTCAGGCCGGGCACCACCGGATATTCGCCCTTGAGGATATGCACGTCGGTGCCGCAGATCGTGGTGGTGGTGATGCGTATCAGGGCATCGTTGGGGCCGACCTCGGGAATCGGCTTGTCCACCAGTTCGATACGGCCGGGAGCCACGAAAACGGTTGCCTTCATCATGGTCATGGGACCTCCTCCTGGATCGACCCGAAAACGTCTTTTCCAGTGTAGGCCATGCCGCCGTTCGTGCCTCCCCGCGGGCCTTGACCTGGGTCAACGGCCCGGCCCGGCGTCAGGCGCCGGCGCGCAAGGTCCGGGCGGCCGCGACCATGTTGGTGAGCGCGGGGATGACCTCGGACCACTGCCGCGTCTTCAGCCCGCAGTCGGGATTCACCCACAGCCGCTCCGCCGGGATGCGCTCGGCGGCCTTCCGCATGAGCTGCACGATGTGCCCGGTGGTCGGGATGTTGGGCGAATGGATGTCGTACACGCCCGGCCCGATCTCGTTCGGATACTTGAAGTCGTCGAAGGCGTCGAGCAGTTCCATGTCGGACCGCGAGGTCTCGATGGTGATGACGTCGGCGTCCATGCCGGCGATCGACGCGATGATGTCGTTGAACTCCGAGTAGCACATGTGGGTGTGGATCTGGGTCTCGTCGGCCACGCCGTTGGCGGTGATGCGGAAGGATTCGACCGCCCAGTCCAGGTACGCCTGCCACTGCGCCTTGCGCAGCGGCAGCCCTTCGCGCAGGGCCGCCTCGTCGATCTGGATCACGCGCACGCCGGCCTTCTCCAGGTCCAGCACTTCCTCGCGGATCGCCAGGGCGAGCTGCATGCACGACACCGAGCGCGGCTGGTCGTCGCGTACGAAGGACCAGTTGAGGATGGTGACCGGGCCGGTGAGCATGCCCTTCATCGGCTTGTCGGTGAGCGATTGGGCGTAGGTGATCCAGTCCACGGTCATCGGCCGGGGGCGGCTGATGTCGCCGAACAGGATGGGCGGCTTGACGCAGCGCGAGCCGTAGGACTGCACCCAGCCGAACTGGCTGAAGGCGTAGCCGTCGAGCTGCTCGCCGAAGTACTCCACCATGTCGTTGCGCTCGGCTTCGCCGTGCACCAGCACGTCCAGCCCCAGCGCCTCCTGCTCGCGCACGCTGCGGGCGATCTCGGCCTGCATGGCGGCCTTGTAGCCGGCGTCATCCAGCGCGCCGGCCTTGTAGCGGCTGCGCGCCTGGCGGATTTCCGCGGTCTGCGGGAAGGAGCCGATGGTCGTGGTCGGATAGGGCGGCAGCTTCAGCAAGGCCGCCTGCCTGGCCGCGCGCGCCGGGTAGGGGCTGTGGCGCCGGCCCAGGGCAGGGGTGACGGCCGCCAGCGCGGCTTGCACCGCCGGGTTGTGGACCCGGGGCGAATGGCGGCGCGCGTCGATGGCGGTCCGGTTGGCGGCCAGTTCGGCGGCGACGGCCGCGCGCCCCTGGTTCAGCGCCGTGGCCAGCACCTTCAGTTCGTCCAGCTTCTGCAGGGCGAAGGCCAGCCATGAGGTGATCCCGGCATCCAGCGCGTGCTCGCTGGCGAGGTCGACCGGCACGTGCAGCAGGGAGCACGACGGCGCGATCCACAGGCGATCGCCGAGGCGCTCGGCCAGCGGCGCCAGCCAGTCCAGCACGGCGTCGAGGTCGGTCTTCCAGATGTTGCGGCCGTTGATGACGCCCAGCGACAGCACCTTGTACGAGGGCAGCAGGTTCAGCAGCGGCATGACGTCGTCGCGGCCGTTGATCGCGTCGATGTGCAGACCCGCCACCGGCAGGTTGGCGGCGAGGTACTGGTTCTCCGCCAGTTGGCCGAAATAGGTCGCCAGCAGCAACTTGACGCGGCTGCTCTTCAAGTGGTGGTAGGCGGTATTGAAGGCATGCTGCCAGTCGGCGTCGAGTTCGGTGACCAGCAGCGGCTCGTCGATCTGCACCCATTCGACGCCCTGCGCGGCCAGCGTCTCCAGCAGTTCGGCATACACCGGCAGCAGGCGCGGGAGCAGCGCGAGCCGGTCCGAATCGTCCTTGGCCTTGCCGATCGCCAGATACGTCACCGGGCCGACGATCACCGGCTTGGCCTTCACGCCCTGCGCCTGCGCTTCTTCCAGCTGCGCCAGCAGGCGCGAGGCGTCCAGCCTGAATTCGGTGGCGGCGGTGAATTCCGGGACGATGTAGTGGTAGTTGGTATCGAACCACTTGGTCATTTCGCCGGCGGCCACGCCGCCGCAGCATTCGGCATGTTCCTCCGCCGACTGGGCGGAACGTCCCCGTGCCACACGGAAATAGTTGTCCAGGGCGTCGCCGTGGAAGCCCTGCACGCGCTCGGGCAGGTTGCCCAGCGTGAAGCTCATGTCCAGCACCTGGTCGTAGAAGGCGAAGTCGCCCACCGGCACCAGATCGAGCCCGGCCTGGTCTTGCCAGTGGCGCCGGCGCAGGCGGGCGCCCTCCGCCTTCAGTTCGTCGCGCGTCGATTGCCCTTTCCAGTAGGACTCAAGCGCGAACTTCAGCTCGCGCTTGGCGCCGATGCGGGGAAAGCCGAGGTTGTGCGTCCTTGCCATGGTGTGTTCCTCATTCCGTCGGGTACGTGTCGGGGCGGATCGTAGAGAGGATTGTCCATGACGTAAAATGGTGTTATTTCAACAATCGATCGACAGCATTCATGGATCGCAATGCTTGACCGAATTCACCTGACCATCGTCCGGGAAGTGGACCGGCAAGGGTCGCTGACCGCCGCGGCCGGCGTGCTCTGCCTGACCCAGTCGGCGCTGAGCCACACGATGAAGAAGCTGGAACAGCAGCTCGGCACCGACATCTGGCTGCGCGAGGGGCGCCGGCTGCGGCTGACCCAGGCGGGCGAATACCTGCTCGCGGTCGCCAACCGGGTCCTGCCGCAACTGGATCTGGCCGAAGCGCGCATCCGCCAGTACGCCCTGGGCGAGCGCGGCACGCTGCGCATCGGCATGGAATGCCACCCGTGCTACCAGTGGCTGCTGAAAGTGGTGTCTCCCTATCTGGCGGGCTGGCCCGACGTGGATGTCGACGTGAAGCAGAAATTCCAGTTTGGCGGCATCGGCGCGCTGTTCGGCTACGAGATCGACCTGCTGGTGACGCCGGACCCGCTGTACAAGCCGGGCCTCGCTTTCGAGCCGGTGTTCGACTACGAGCAGGTGCTGGTGGTGGGCCGCCGTCATCCCCTGGCCACCGCGGCCTGCGTGGAGCCGGCGCAACTGGCACCCGAGGTGCTGATCACCTACCCGGTGGAAATCGAGCGGCTCGACATCTACCAGCAGTTCCTGGTGCCGGCCGGCATCGCGCCGCGGCGGCACAAGACCATCGAGACCACCGACATCATGCTGCAGATGGTGGCCAGCGGCCGGGGCGTGGCGGCGCTGCCGCGCTGGCTGGTGGAGGAGTACGCGGAGAAGATGGACATCGTCCCGGTGCGCCTGGGGCGCGACGGCATCGCCAAGCAGATCTTCCTCGGCGCCCGCGAGTCCGACATCGGTATCGACTACCTCAAGGCCTTCATCGAACTGGCGCGCGAGCCGGCCGCCGCCGCGACCGCAGCGATCCGCTGAGGGAAGGCGAACCGTGCAAGGACGAGAACATCCGCTTCGCCGCGCAGTTGTCAAAAAGGCTTGAGCACGACCAGCGCGATGATCGCGGCGACGGCGCCCAGCAGCCCGGCCGGGGCAAGACGCAGGGCGGCGCTTGGTTTGCGCACGTCCTTCACCGTCACCCGGCGCAGGCTGGCGGCCAGCAAACCATGCAGCGCGGACAGGCCCAGTACCAGTGCGAACTTGGCGTGGAGCCAGCCCGCCGCGAACCAGTGGCCGCTTCCGGCCAGCGTCAGGCCCAGGCCCCAGGCGGCCAGCATGGCGGGTGTGATCGCGCGGCGCTGCCAGCGGCGCGCGGCCTCCAGCAAGCGCGCCTCCGGCAGCAGGAAACAGCCCTCGACGGGCCGCAGCGCGGCGAGCAGGGCGGCCATGGCCAGCATCCCGCCGGTCCACACGAACACGGCCACGATATGGCCGGCCTTGATGAGCAAGTAAGTCACGATACCGTTCCCCGAATCGATGAGCGCCGCGCTGCCGATTGTGGCGGCATGGCGGAGCATTCTGGCGGATGGGGTGGTCGTGGGCCATTGGCCGGAATGACAATCTTCGCAATAATCCGGCCATGCACAAGATCGCCATTTCCGCCTTTCACGGCGTGGTGCCTTTCGACCTCGCCTGCGCCTGCGAGGTCTTCCGCTGGACGCGCACCCCGGACGACCGGCCGGCCTACGAGGTGCGCGTTTGCAGCGAGGCGAAAACCGTGGCGGCCGGCGCCTTCGATATCCACGCGCCCTGGTCCCTGGACGCCCTCGCCTGGGCCGACACCATCGTCGTGCCCGGCATGGCGGATCTGGACGCGCCGATCTCGCCCCGCCTGCTCGCCCACCTGCGGGACGCGGCGGTGGCAGGCACGCGCATCGCCTCGATCTGCACGGGCGCCTTCGTGCTGGCTGCCGCCGGTCTGCTCGACGGCCGGCGCGCCACCACCCACTGGCGCGCGGCGGACGAACTGGCGCGACGGCATCCGCAGATCGAGGTCGACGCCGGCGTGCTGTTCGTGGACAACGGCCGGATACTCACTTCCGCCGGCGCCGCCGCCGGGCTGGATCTCTGCCTGTATCTGGTGCGCCGCGACCATGGCGTCGCTGTGGCCAACCAGGCTGCGCGCCTCTCGGTGATGCCCCCGGCGCGGGAAGGCGGTCAGGCCCAGTTCATCGAACGGGCGGTGCCGGAGAGTGCGGCCGCGCTGCAACCGCTGCTGGCCTGGCTGGAGCAGAACCTGCACCAGCCCCTCGACCTTGCCGGCATTGCCGCGCAGGCCGCCACCAGCGTGCGCACCCTGAGCCGGCGCTTTCAGGAACAGGTGGGCACGACGCCCATGCAATGGCTGCTCGCCGCGCGCATCCGCCAGGCGCGCGCCCTGCTGGAAACCACGAGTCTCGACATCGAGCGCATCGCCGCCGCCGCCGGCTTCGGTTCCGCCACCGCGCTGCGCGCCCATTTCCAGCGCGCCGTCGGCACCAGCCCGACACGCTATCGGCGGACTTTCGGCGGGCCTGAATCCTCAACCATGGACGCCCCCGGATGCTCGCCATGCCTGCAAGACGCGGTTTGAATTTCCTATGCCCCCTCACCGACTGAAGGCCGCCCCATGACCATCGAACGCAAACCCCTGCCCTTGCCCGGCGGGCAACGCAAAGTACTCCTGCACTCGTGCTGCGCCCCCTGCTCGGGCGAGGTGATGGAAGCGATGCAGGCTTCGGGCATCGACTTCACGATCTTCTTCTACAACCCCAACATCCATCCGCTCAAGGAATACGAACTGCGCAAGGACGAGAACATCCGCTTCGCCGAGCAGTTCGGCATTCCTTTCGTGGATGCCGATTACGACCGCGACGACTGGTTCGCGCGCGCGAAGGGCATGGAGAACGAGCCCGAGCGCGGCATCCGCTGCACCATGTGCTTCGACATGCGCTTCGAGCGCACCGCCCTCTATGCCCACGAGCATGGCTTTCCGGTCATGACCAGTTCGCTGGGCATCTCGCGCTGGAAGAACATGCAGCAGATCAACGAATGCGGCATCCGCGCCGCCGCGCACTACCCGGGCTTGATCTACTGGGACTACAACTGGCGCAAGGGCGGCGGCTCGGCGCGCATGATCGAGATCAGCAAGCGCGAGAACTTCTACCAGCAGGAGTACTGCGGCTGCGCCTACTCCCTGCGCGACACCAACCGCCACCGCGAGGCGACAGGCAGGCCGCGCATCCGGCTGGGCGAGTCGTACTATGGCCAGCCGCCGCGCGAAGACCCGACGGCGTCCGCCCCCGATGAAACGGATTCTCCGGGCTGACGGAGGCGCCACCTGCCCGGAGCGCCTGTGCCAGCGCGGGCAGGCGGGCTGCGCTCTCAGTCCGCCCGCGACCGCAGCAGGCCGATGATGCTCGAAAAATCCAGCCCGCCCTGCCCGGCGCGGCTGTGGGCGGCATAGAGCGATCCGGCCAGCCCGCCGAGCGGCACGGGCGTCCGGCTGGCGATGGCCGCCTCGGCCGCGAGGCCGAGATCCTTCAGCATCAGGTCGGTGCCGAAGCCGCCGCTGTAGCCACGCGCAGCCGGCACGCCTTCCATCACGCCCGGCACCGGGTTGTATTTCTCCAGCACCCAATTGGCGCCCGAGCTTTTCTGCATGATGCCCGACAGCACGGCCGGGTCCAGCCCCAGCGCCTCGCCCAGCGACAGCGCCTCGCTGGTGCCGATCATCAGGATGCCGAGCAGCATGTTGTTGCACAGCTTGGCGGCCTGGCCGGCGCCCGCGCCGCCGGCATGGAAGAGGTTGCGCCCCATGTGGCGCAGCAGCGGTTCGGCGCGGGCGAGGTCGGCGGCGTCGCCGCCGATCATGAAGGTCAGCGTGCTGGCGGCCGCGCCCGCGGTCCCGCCCGACACCGGCGCATCGAGTACCGCGATGCCGGCCGCGCGGCCGGCCTGCGCGAGCTTTTGCGCGCTGGCGGGCGCGATGGTGCTGCAGTCGATGACCAGGGTGCCGGCGGCGAGCCCGGCGAGCAGCCCCGGCGCTCCGTCGTGGCCGAGGAAGAGCCCTTCGACGTGGCGGCTCGCGGGCAGCATGCTGATCACCACGCCGGCCCCTTCCGCGGCGGCGCGGGCCGATTCGGCGATGCGGGCGCCGTGTTCGGCAACGCGCGCGCAGGCGGCCGGTTCGAGGTCGAAGGCCTGCACGGTCAGGCCGGCCCTGGCGAGGTTGGCGGCCATCGGCCCGCCCATGTTGCCCAGGCCGATGAAGGCGATGGTGTGGTCGTTCATGTCTGTGTCTCCTCGATGGTGTCAGGCCAGATCGGCCAGCGGGTGCGGGCCGGCGAAGCGGGGCCGGAAGTGGTCGGCGACGAAGTCCCCGCCGACCTCGGCGAGGCCGCCATGGCGCCAGCGCGGCTTGCGGTCCTTGTCGATCAGCAGCGCGCGTACGCCCTCGGCGAAGTCGCCATGCACGGTGCAGGCCACCGACGCCAGGTATTCCAGGCGGAACACCTCGGCCAGCGACAGCCGCGGCACGCGCTGCCACAGTGCCCAGGCGAGGTGGGCGGAACTGGGCGCGCCGCTGGCGAAGGTCTTGCCGGCGGTGGCGAGCCAGGGGTCCGCGTCGTCGGCGAGCGCGGTCAGGCGTGCGCCGAGGCTGGCCAGGCCGTCGTGGCCGATCAGCGTCTCGATGCGGTCGAAGTGTTCGCGCAGCGGCGACGCCGGCACGCCGTCGGCGAGCGCCAGGCGGTCGAGCAGCGCGCCCAGGCGGGCATGGTTCGCCGCGCTGCCGGCCGCGTCCGGCGCGTCCCAGCGGGTGTCGGCGAGCAATCCATGCAGGCGTTCGCGTTCCCCGTCGGCGACGATGACGTCCGCCAGCCCGGCAAAGCGCGCATCGGCGGCGTTGAGCGGCGTGCCGGTGAGCGCGAGGAACAGGCCCGTGCGCCCCGGCATGCGGCGCAGGAACCAGCTTCCGCCCACGTCCGGGTACAGGCCGATGCCGATTTCCGGCATCGCCATGCGCGTGGTGGGCGTGGCGACGCGGTGCGAGGCGCCCGCCATCAGGCCGATGCCGCCGCCCATGACGATGCCCTGGCCCCAGCACACGATGGGTTTCGGGTAGGTGTGGATACGGTAGTCGAGGCGGTATTCGCGCTCGAAGAAGGTGGCGGCTTCCGGCGGCGCCTCGCCTTCCGGCGCGGCCTTGATCGCGCGGTACAGCGCGGCCACGTCGCCGCCGGCGCAGAAAGCCTTCTCGCCCGTGCCGTCGAGCAGCACGCCGACGATGCCGGGGTCGGCCGCCCAGGCGTCGAACTGCGGCGCGAGGCGGTCGATCATCGCCAGCGACAGCGCATTGAGGCTCTTCGGCGCGTTCAGCGTGGCGTGGCCGAAGCGCCGCCCGCAGGCGGTGGGGATTTCGCGCAGGATCACGCACTCGTCCATCGGCGGCTCCTTAGGCGTTGCGCCACATCGGCGTGCGTTTTTCGAGGAAGGCGGTGACGCCCTCGTGCTGGTCGGCGGTGTCGAACAGCTTCACGAACGCGGCGCGCTCGCCCGGCAGGGCTTCGCCCGGCGGCATGTGGCGCGCGGCCTGGATCATGCGCTTGCAGGCGGCCACGCTGGTGGGGCTCTGGCGCTCGACCGATTTGGCCAGTTCCAGCGCGCGGGTCAGCGCCTCGCCGCGTCCGGTCACCTCCTCGACCAGCCGGATGCGCAGCGCGGTGGCCGCATCGAGCCGCTCGCCGCACAGGATCAGGCGCTTGGCCCAGCCTTCGCCCACCATCCACGACAGCCATTGGGTGCCGCCGGCGCAGGGCAGCAGGCCCACGGCGGCTTCGGGCAGCGCGAGCACCGCCTGTTCCTCGGCGATGCGGATGTCGCAGGCCAGCGCGCATTCCAGCCCGCCGCCCATGGCGTAGCCGTTGAGCGCGGCGATGGACACGCCGCGGAAGGCGGCCAGGGTCTCGAAGGCGCGGCCGAAGTGGTGCGCCATGCCGGCGGCGACCGCCTTGTCGCCGTCGGCGAAGACCTTGAGGTCGGCGCCGGCGGAAAAGAACTTCTCGCCCTGGCCGGTCACCACCAGGCTGTAGATCTCGCGGTCGGCATTGAGCGCCTCGACCACCTCGACCAGCGCGGCGAGGCTTTCCTGCGTCCAGGTGTTGGCCGGCGGGTTGGCCAGGGTGAGGATGGCGGTGTGGCCGCGCTTCTCGAGTTCGAGGCCGGGGTAGGTGTGTTTGCTCATTGGAGGATCTCCGTGGTGGTGTGCGCGAGCAGGCGGCGGGCGATGATGACGCGCATGATTTCGTTGGTGCCTTCGAGGATCTGGTGCACCCGCGCGTCGCGCAGGTAGCGTTCCAGCGGGTATTCGCGGATGTAGCCGTAGCCGCCGTGGATCTGCAGCGCTTCGTTGCAGATGGCGAAGCCCAGGTCGGTGGCCAGGCGCTTGGCCATGGCGCAGTACAGCGTGGCGTCCGCCGCCCCGGCATCGAGCCGGCTGGCGGCCAGGCGCACCATCTGGCGTGCGGCGACCAGTTCCGTGCCCATGTCGGCGAGCTTGAACTGCAGCGCCTGGAAGTCCGCCAGCGGGCGGCCGAACTGGCGCCGCTCCTGCACGTAGGCGAGCGCGGCGGCGAGCGCGCCCTGGGCCGCGCCCACCGAGCAGGTGGCGATGTTGATGCGCCCGCCGTCCAGCCCCTGCATAGCGATGGCGAAGCCTTCGCCTTCCTCGCCCAGCAGGTGGGCGGCCGGCACGCGCACGCCGTCGAAGGCGATGCTGCGGGTGGGCTGGCTGTTCCAGCCCATCTTGTGCTCCTTCTTGCCGTAGCCGATGCCGGGGCTGTTCGCCGCCACCAGGAAGGCGGAAATACCCTTCGGTCCGGCCTCGCCGGTGCGCGCCATGACCACCAGCACGCCGGTGGCGCCGGCGCCGGAGATGAAGGCCTTGGTGCCATCCAGCACGTAGTGGCCGCCGTCCCGTTGCGCGCGGGTAGTGAGCGAGGCGGCATCCGAGCCCGCGCCCGGCTCGGTCAGGCAGTAGGAGGCCAGCAGTTCGCCCGAGGCCAGCCGCGGCCCCCATTCGGCGGCGATCTCGGGCCGGGCGAAGCGGGTCACCATCCAGGTGGCCATGTTGTGGATGGTGAGATAGGCGGTGGTGGACGGGCAGGCGGCGGCCAGTTCCTCGAACACGATGCCGGCGTCCAGCCGCGGCAGGCCTAGGCCGCCGTATTCGGCCAGGGCGTAGAGGCCGCAGAAGCCGAGTTCGCCGGCATGGCGCAGCGCGTCCACCGGAAAGATGCCTTCTGCGTCCCAGCGCGCGGCCTGCGGCGCGAACTCGCGCCGGGAGAATTCGCGCGCGGTGTCGCGGAAGGCGCGCTGGTCTTCGGACAGTTCGAAGTCCATGGCGATGCTCCGGGCCGGCTTACTTGAGGCTGATGGTGGTGTTCACCGGCGCCACCACGTCGTCGTCGAACCAGCGCGCGGTGATGGTCTTGGTCTGGGTGTAGAACAGGATCACCTGCTTGCCGTAGGGCCCCAGATCGCCGAGCTTGGATGCGCGCGAACCGGTGAAGGAGAACAGCGGCACCGGCACCGGGATCGGCACATTGATGCCCACCTGGCCGACGTCGATCTCTTCCTGGAACTTGCGCGCGGCCGCGCCGGACCGGGTGAATACCCCGGTGCCGTTGCCGTTGGGATTGGCGTTGATCAGCGCGATGGCCTCGTCCAGCGTATCGACCGCCATCGTGCACAGCACCGGGCCGAAGATTTCCTCGTCGTAGATGCGCATGCCGGGCTTGACGCCGGAGAACAGCGTGGGCGCGACGAAGTTGCCGTCGGCATAGCCGGGCACGCGCGGGTTGCGGCCGTCCAGTTCCAGCGTGGCGCCTTCCTGCACACCGGCGGCGATCAATTCGAGGATGCGCGCCCTGGCCGTGCGCGAGATCACCGGGCCGAGGTCGGCGCCCGCCTCGTGGCCGGCATTCACCTTGAGCGTGCGGGCGCGCGCCACCAGTTCCGGCAGCCATTGCGCCGATTCGCCGACGAACACCACCACCGACGACGCCATGCAGCGCTGCCCGGCGGCGCCGAAGCCCGCGCCGGCCAGCGCGTTGAGGGTCTGTTCCTTGTGCGCGTCCGGCAGCACGACGACGTGGTTCTTGGCCCCCATCATGCACTGCGCGCGCTTGCCGGCCAGCGTGGCGCGGTTGTAGACGTGGGTGCCGACGCGGGTCGAGCCGACGAAGGACACCGCCTTGATGTCCGGGTGGTCGCAGAGGCCGTTTACCACGTCCGCCGCGCCATGCACCACGTTGAGCACACCGGGCGGGATGCCGGCTTCCACCGCCAGCTCGACCAGCCGCATGGTGGACAGCGGGTCCTGCTCCGACGGCTTGAGCACGAAGGTGTTGCCGCAGGCGATGGCCATCGGGAACATCCACAGCGGGATCATCGCCGGGAAGTTGAAGGGCGTGATGCCGGCGCACACGCCGATCGGCTGCAGCAGGGTGTAGGTGTCGACGCCGGTGGCCACGTTGTTGGCCAGCCCGCCCAGTTGCAGCGTGCCGATGTTGGCGGCGTGCTCCACCACCTCCAGGCCGCGGAACACGTCGCCCTCGGCGTCCGGCAGGGTCTTGCCCTGCTCGGCGGTGAGGATCGCCGCCACCTCCTTCATGTGTTCGCGGATCAGTTGCTGGTACTTCAGGAAGATGCGCGCGCGGGCGCCGATCGGCGTCCTGCGCCAGCCCGCGAAAGCCTTCTTCGCCGCCGCCACCGCGGCGTTCAGTTCGTCGGCGGTGGCCATCGGCACCCGCGCCAGCACCTGCTGGGTGGCGGGATTGACCACGTCGCGCCATTCGGTGGTGCGCGATTCGACGAATTCGCCGCCGATCAGCAGCTTGACGGTGGGGATGCTCGGGCTGGGCGCTTGGCTCACGGGGTGTCTCCTCGGTCGGTTTTCTGCGGGGCGTCCGGGACTTTCCGGCACGCTCGGAGCCATCGTATTTACAGCCTTCCAAATCAACAATAAGCTATTGATGTAAAAGAGAAATGTTGTAAATAAATTCGCAACCCGGAGCGTGATTCCGCGAATGTTGTGAATCCGGAGGGGACTTTCTTGAACCGCAAGCTCTTCATCGGCGCGCGCCTGCGCCGCCTGCGCGAACAGGCCGCGCTGAACCAGGCGGCGATGGCCACGCGGCTGGGCATCTCGCTCAGCTACGTGTGCCAGTTGGAGAACAACCAGCGCCCGGTCAGCGCCACCGTGCTGCTGAAGCTGGTCGAGGTGTTCGGCTGCGACGTCGGCGAGTTCTCGGAAGACCAGGACAAGCGCCTGCTCGGCGAACTGCAGGGGCTGTTCCGCGACCGCTCGCTGGTTGGCGAGGACGCCACGCAGGCCCAGCTTCTGCGCATGGTGGAACAGGTGCCCGAACTGGCCGCCGCCTTCGTCGGCCTCGCCCAGCGCCACCTGCGGTTGCAGGACGAGTACGCGCAGATGGTCGACCGCTTCTACGGCGAGCAATTGCCCACCCCGCTGGCGCCGCTGCCGCACGAGGAAGTGCGCGATTTCTTCAACCGCCGCAACAACCACATCGACGCGCTGGATGCGCTCGCCGAGGCGCTGGCGCAGGAACTCGCACTGCGGCCCGGCGAACGCGCCGCGAGGCTGCGCGAGCTGCTGCGGCAACGCCATCGCATCGAGGTGACGGCGCTGGACACGGCGGCCGGCGTGCTGCGCCGCTTCGACGCCCGCCGGCAGCGGTTGCAGGTGGCCGCCGGGCTGACCGACGCGCAGCAGTCCTTCCAGCTCGCCACCCAGCTCGCGCTCGTCGCCCACCACGATGCCATCGACGCGGAGATCGACACCGGTGGAATCGTCGATGAACAGAGCCGCGCGCTCGCGCGCCAGGGCCTGGCGCACTACTTCGCCGGCGCGCTGCTGCTGCCCTATGGAGACTTCCTCGCCGCGGCGCGCGCCGCGCGCTACGACATCGAGGCGCTGCAGCGGCGCTTCCACGTCGGCTTCGAGACCGTCTGCCACCGGCTGTCCACCTTGCAGCGGAGCGGCGCGCGCGGCGTGCCCTTCTACCTCGTGCGCGTCGACCAGGCCGGCAACATCTCCAAGCGCCAGAGCGCCACCGCCTTCCACTTCGCCCGCCACGGCGGCGCCTGCCCGCTATGGCACGTGCACGACGCCTTCACCCGTCCCGGCGAGATCCTCACCCAGATCGCGGAAATGCCGGACGGCTCGCGCTTCTTCGGCCTGGCGCGCACCATCGGCCGCGGCGGCGGCGCCTACCTGGCGCCGCGCAAGCTGTTCGCCATCGGCCTGGGCTGCGAGCTGTCCCACGCCCGGCACCTCGTCTATGCCGACGGCTTCGACCTCGCGTCGCCGCGCAACGTGGTGCCGATCGGCCCCGGCTGCCGCGTGTGCCCGCGCACCGGCTGCGTGCAGCGCGCCTTCCCGCCCGCCGGCCGGCCGCTGGAGACGGGCGTGGACGTCGAATCCCTGGTGTCCTACCGCTTCGAAGGCGCAGCCGATGAATGCGCCGATGCATCCTGAAGGCATTCGGCGGACAGGCCGGATTCGTCCATTTTTGAGGGAGGTCAAATCAACATTTAGTGTGTTCTGCTAAAAATATCACCACATTTAGTATTCATTGAGGTGAGTAACATGCACGACCCGGCCCAGCCCGACCTCGCCACCCTGCCGCGCGACACGATCAAGCGCGATGGCCGGCGCGTGGCCTTCGAGGCCGCCAAGATCCGTTCCGCGCTGCGCCGCGCGGGCAACGCCAGCGGCGAATACGGCGACGACGAGGCGGGCCGGCTCACCGCCCGCGTGCTCCGGGTGCTGGGGCACCGTTTCGGCCGGCAGGCGGTGAGCATCGAGCAGATCCAGGACCTGGCCGAGGAAACCCTGATCGCCGACGGCTTCACCGCCACCGCGCGCGCCTACATCGTCTACCGCGAGCAGCACGCCGTGCTGCGCGGCGAGCGCAAGGTGCAGGTGGACGTGGAAGCCTCGGTCAACGAATACCTCACCCGCGCCGACTGGCGGGTCAATGCCAACGCCAACCAGGGTTATTCGCTCGGCGGGCTGATCCTCAACGTCGCCGGCAAGGTCACCGCCAACTACTGGCTGTCCCACGTCTATCCGCCCGAGGTCGGCGCCGCGCACCGCGAGGGCGACATCCACATCCACGACCTCGACATGCTGTCCGGCTACTGCGCGGGCTGGTCGCTGCGCACGCTGCTGCACGAGGGGCTGAACGGCGTGCCGGGCAAGGTCGAGGCCGGGCCGCCGCGCCACATGTCGAGCGCGGTGGGGCAGATCGTGAATTTCCTCGGCACCATGCAGAACGAATGGGCGGGGGCGCAGGCGTTCTCGTCCTTCGATACGTACATGGCGCCCTTCGTGCGCAAGGACGGCATGCGCTACGAAGCGGTGCGCCAGAACGTCCAGGAACTGATCTACAACCTCAACGTGCCCTCGCGCTGGGGCACGCAGACGCCCTTCACCAACCTGACCTTCGACTGGACCTGCCCGGACGACCTGAAGGCGCAGATCCCGATCATCGCCGGCGAGGAAATGCCCTTCAGCTACGGCGAGCTGCAGGCCGAGATGGACATGATCAACCGCGCCTACATCGAGGTCATGTCGGCCGGCGACGCCAGGGGCCGGGTGTTCACCTTCCCGATCCCGACCTACAACATCACCCCGGATTTTCCCTGGGAGTCGGACAACGCCGCGCTGCTGTTCGACATGACGGCCAAGTACGGGCTGCCCTACTTCCAGAACTTCGTCAATTCCGAGCTGCAGCCCAACATGGTGCGGTCGATGTGCTGCCGCCTGCAGCTCGACCTGCGCGAACTGCTCAAACGCGGCAACGGCCTCTTCGGCAGCGCCGAGCAGACCGGCAGCCTGGGCGTGGTGACGATCAACTGCGCGCGCCTGGGTCATCTTTTCCGTGGCGACGAGGCCGGGCTGTTCGCCCGCCTCGACCGCCTGCTGGCAATCGGCCGCGACAGCCTGGAGATCAAGCGCAAGCTGATCCAGCGCCTGATCGACCAGGGCCTGTTCCCGTACACGAAGCGCTACCTCGGCACGCTGCGCAACCACTTCTCCACGCTGGGGGTGAACGGCATCAACGAGATGATCCGCAACTTCAGCGCCGATGCCGAGGACATCACCACCGCGTGGGGCCACGCCTTCGCGCTGCGCCTGCTCGACCACGTGCGCGCGCGCATCACCGCCTTCCAGGAAGAGACCGGCCACCTGTACAACCTCGAAGCCACGCCGGCCGAAGGCACCACCTACCGCTTCGCCCGCGAGGACAAGAAGCGCTGGCCCGACATCCTGCAGGCCGGCACCGCCGAACAGCCCTACTACACCAACTCCTCGCAACTGCCGGCCGGCTTCACCGACGACCCCTTCGAAGCCCTGGCCCGGCAGGAAGCCCTGCAGGCCAGGTACACCGGCGGCACGGTGCTGCACCTCTACATGGGCGAGCGCCTGTCCAGCGGCGAAGCGTGCAAGCGCCTGGTGCGCCGCGCGCTGGAGAACTTCCGCCTGCCCTACATCACCGTGACGCCCACCTTCTCGATCTGCCCGGCGCACGGCTACCTGGCCGGCGAGCATGCCTTCTGCCCGAAGTGCGACGAAGAACGCCTGGCCGCGAAGCGGGCGCGGCTCGCCGCCTGACCACTTTTCCGCCTCACGAGGAACCGCACCATGAACATGAACACCGCGATCGAAACCCGTCGTCTCGCCGATGCCGTCACCCTCAGCGACGAGGAGCGCCAGCCCTGCGAGGTGTGGACCCGGGTGATGGGCTACCACCGCCCGGTGGCGAGCTTCAACACCGGCAAGAAAGGCGAGCACGCCGAACGGCGCTTCTTCGCCGAGCGCCGCTGCGATCTCGGCGGCTGACGCCTGCCGCGCCATGAACCCGCTGCGCGTGGGCGGCCTGACGCCGCTCACCACCATCGACTTCCCCGGCCGGCTGGCCGCGGTGGTGTTCTGCCAGGGCTGCCCGTGGCGCTGCGGCTACTGCCACAACCCGCAGCTGATTCCGGCCGACGCCCCACCGGCGCTGCGCTGGGACGAGGTGCTGGCCTTCCTCGAACGCCGCCGCGGCCTGCTCGACGGCGTGGTGTTCTCCGGTGGCGAGCCGACCCTGCAGGCGGCGCTGCCGGATGCCCTGCGCGCGGTGCGTGCCCTGGGCTTCGAGACCGCGCTGCACAGCGCCGGCATGTACCCGGAACGCCTGGCCGCCGTCCTGCCGCTGCTCGACTGGGTGGGGCTGGACGTCAAGGCGCCTGCCGAGCACTACGACGCCGTCACCGCCACCCCCGGCGGCGCCGGGCGGGTGTCCCAATCGCTCGATCTGCTGCTCGCCAGCGGCGTCGACCACGAATGCCGCACCACCTGGCACCCCGGCCTGTTCGGCCGGGACGAACTCGACCGTCTCGGCGCCGGCCTGAAGCGGCGCGGCGTGCGGTGCTGGCAGGTGCAGCCCTGCCGCCTCCCCGGCCAACCGGCCGTCTCCATCGACGGCATCGGCGCACAGGTGCCGTCCGGCAGCCGCGGAGAGAACGACGGAATGTCGGGCCGGCACGGCGCACGGCCGGAGAAGTCCTAGCCGGCGCAGCGCGCGGTTGGCCTGCCGGACCGGCAGGCAAAGGCGCCAGGCGCGCAAAGGCAGCGCTCCGCCGGGCGAGGCGCCCGGCCCCGGGCACCCTACGAACCGGCGGCAACCGTGACGGGGCGGCCGGCCAGCCCCCGGCGCGCGACGGCGTAGTCGCGCCATGTCCGTTCCGCCTGAGCCGCGTCGTGCCGTGCCAGGGCGGCGGACAGCGCGGGAGCGGCGCGTGCGAAAAATTCCGCCTCGCCGCGGCAGTAGGCCGGGCCGAGGGCGAGCTGGAGCTTTTCGCGCAGGCGGGTGATGGCCTCGGCGGCGTAGCGGTTGCCGGCGGCTTCGAGCAGGCTCGCATGGTTCGCCAGCCCGGCGCCGGCGGCGAGGCCACGGCTCGCGGCTTCGCGCACGGCGTAGGCTTCCAGCAGATCGAGCGCGTCGAACAGCGCGGCCACGTCGGTTGCGGAGAATTCGGCGACGCAGCAGCCGCGGCGCGGTTCCATCGCGACCAGCCCCTCGTGGGCAAGCACCTTCAGCGCTTCGCGCACCGGCGTGCGGCTGACGCCATAGCCGGTGGCGAGCGCGACCTCGTCGAGCAGGCTGCCGGGCGGCAGTTCGTGGGTGAAGATGCGTTCGCGCACCGAGTCGGCGATGGCCTGGAAGAGCGCCCGGGGGCGCAGCAGTTCGTCGTTCATGGTGTCGGTCCTCCGGTGGCTGCGCCGCTGCACGGCGACGGGTCTTGCGTTCGGCATGTGGCCGCTGGACTGCCCTGGAACGAACGCTCTCCTTCGGGCAGCCGGGCGGGGGCTCTCATGCGGGCTCGAACTCGACCAGCAGGTCCTTGGCTTCCACCTGGTCGCCCGGGGCGACGCGGACGCGGGCGACGGTGGCGTCGCGCTCGGCGGTCAGCACGGTTTCCATCTTCATCGCCTCGATCGACAGCAGCGGCGTCCCCTTCCTCACGCGCTGGCCGGCCTCGACCGCAACCATCGCCACCGCGCCGGGCATCGGCGCCGGCAGGTGCGCGGCATTGCCGTCCTCGGCTTTCGGGTGCTTGCGCCCGGCCTGCACGAGGCCGGCACGGGCGATGCGGATCGGCCGCGGCTGGCCGTTGAGTTCGAAGAAGAGCTTGACCATGCCGTCGTCGTCCGGCTCGGTGCGGCCGACCAGGCGTACCGCCAGGGTCTTGCCGGCGTCGATCGGCACGTCGATCTCGTCGCGTTCGGCCAGCCCGTTGAAGAACACCGGGGTCGGCAGCACCGAGACGTCGCCATGGCGGCGCTGGTGGCGGGCGAAGTCGGCGAAGACCTTGGGATACATCAGCCAGGAGGCGAGATCGTTGTCGTCGATGTCGCGGCCGGCGGCTTCGGCGGCGCTGGCGCGCGCGGCGTCGAGGTCGGCCGGCGGCAGCACCGCGCCGGGGCGTTCGGCGAGCGGCGCCTGGCCCTTGAGCACCTTGCGCTGCAATTCGGCGGGAAAGCCGTCCGGCGGCAGGCCGAGTTCGCCTCGCATCAACTGCACGACGGATTCGGGGAAGGCGATCTCGCGTGCCGGGTCTGCTACGTCGGCCGGCGTGAGTTCGTTGGCGACCATGAAGATCGCCATGTCGCCGACCACCTTGGAGGTGGGCGTGACCTTGACGATGTCGCCGAACAGCATGTTGACGTCCGCATAGGCCTGGGCGATGGCCTCCCAGCGCTGCTCCAGCCCCATCGCGCGGGCCTGTTCGCGCAGGTTGGTGTATTGGCCGCCGGGCATCTCGTGGCGGTACACGTCGGCGGTGCCGGCGCGCATGTCGGCCTCGAAGGGGGCGTAGTGGCGGCGCACGCCCTCCCAGTAGTGCGAGAACGGGCGGAGCTGGTCCAGGGTGACGGCCGGCGCGCGCTCGCCGCCGTCGAGCGCGGCGACGATGGCGCCGAGCGAAGGCTGCGAGGTGAGTCCGCTCATCGCATCCACGGCGCCGTCGACCGCATCCACGCCGGCTTCGACGGCCGCCAGCACGCTGGCCGCCGAGGCGCCGCTGGTGTCGTGGGTGTGGAAGTGCACCGGCAGGCCGGTTTCCTCGCGCAGCGCCTTGACCAGCGCGGCGGCGGCGCGCGGGCGGCAGATGCCGGCCATGTCCTTGATGCCGAGGATGTGGGCGCCGGCGCGTTCGAACTGCTTCGCCAGATTGACGTAGTACTTGAGCGAATACTTGTCGCGCCGCGCGTCGAACAGGTCGCCGGTGTAGCACAGCGCGGCTTCGCACAGGGCGCCGGCTTCATTCACCGCGTCCATCGCCACGCGCATGTTGTCGGCGTTGTTGAGCGAGTCGAACACGCGGAACAGATCGATGCCTTCGGCCGCCGCGCGCTGCACGAAGAAGCGCACCACGTTGTCCGGGTAGTTGGTGTAGCCGACCGCGTTGGAGGCGCGCAGCAGCATCTGGAACAGGATGTTGGGGATGCGCTCGCGCAGTTGCGCGAGGCGCTGCCACGGGTCTTCCTTGAGGAAGCGCATGGCCACGTCGAAGGTGGCCCCGCCCCAGCACTCCAGCGACAGCAGGCCGGCCAGTTCGCGCGCGTAGTGCGGCGCGGCCGGCAGCATGTCGGCGGTGCGCATGCGGGTGGCGAACAGCGACTGGTGGGCGTCGCGCATCGTCGTGTCGGTGAGCAGCACGGCGCGCTGCTCGCGCATCCATGCGGCGAAGCCCTGCGGGCCGAGTTCGCGCAGGCGGTCGCGGCTGCCGGCGGGGATCGGCGCGCCCAGGCTGGCGGCCGGCCAGACCGGGGCGGTGTCGCCATGGGCGGGCGCCGGCGCGGCCTGGCGGCCCTTCATCTCCGGGTTGCCATTGACGACCACTTCGCCGATGAATTCGAGCAGGCGCGTGGCGCGGTCCTGGCGCGGTGTGGTGGCGAAGAGTTCCGGCGTGTCGTCGATGAAGCGGGTGGTGCAACTGCCGTCGCGGAAGGCCGGGTGGCCGACGATGTTCTCCAGGAAGGCGAGGTTGGTGCTGACGCCGCGGATGCGGAATTCGCGCAGCGCGCGGTCCATGCGCTGCGCCGCTTCGCCGGGGTCGCGGCC
Organism: Thauera sp. K11; assembly: GCF_002354895.1. Taxonomy (NCBI): domain Bacteria; kingdom Pseudomonadati; phylum Pseudomonadota; class Betaproteobacteria; order Rhodocyclales; family Zoogloeaceae; genus Thauera; species Thauera sinica. Next base: position 1,686,781 of record NZ_CP023439.1, on the reverse strand, counting down.
CCAGGCGGTGACCTTGACCAGCAGCGAGTCGTAGTACGGGGTGATCACCGCGCCGGTGTAGGCGGTGCCCGCATCCAGCCGGATGCCGAAGCCGGCGGCGCTGCGGTAGGCGCTGAGCTTGCCGTAGTCCGGCGCGAAGCCCTTGTCCGGGTCTTCGGTGGTGACGCGGCATTGCAGCGCGTGGCCGTTGAGGCGGATGTCCGCCTGCGCCGGCACGCCGGAAGCCGCATCGCCGATGCGCGCGCCTTCGCTGATGCGGATCTGCGCCTTGACGACGTCGATGCCGGTGACCTCCTCGGTGACGGTGTGCTCCACCTGGATGCGCGGGTTCACCTCGATGAAGTAGAACGCGCCGCTGTCGGCATCCATGAGGAATTCCACCGTGCCGGCGTGGGTGTAGCCCACGGAGCGGCACAGGCGCAGCGCGGCCTCGCACAGCTCGGCACGCCGGGTGTCGTCCAGATAGGGCGCGGGCGCCCGCTCGACCACCTTCTGGTTGCGCCGCTGCACCGAGCAGTCGCGCTCGAACAGATGCACGAGCTGGCCATGGGTGTCGCCCAGCACCTGCACCTCGACGTGGCGGGCGCGCACGATGCGCCTTTCCAGATAGACCTCGTCGTTGCCGAAGGCGGCCTTGGCCTCGCGCCGCGCGGCGGTGACCGCGGCCGCGAGTTCGTCCTCGCTGTCGATCGCCCGCATGCCGCGCCCGCCGCCACCCCAACTCGCCTTGAGCATCAGCGGATAGCCGATCGCGGCGGCCTGGGCCTTGATCGCATCGAGGTCGTCGGGCAGCGCGCCGGTGGCCGGAATCACCGGCACGCCGGCGGCGACGGCGGCATCGCGCGCCGCGACCTTGTTGCCCAGCGTGCGCATGACCTCGGGCGAGGGGCCGATGAATTCGATGCCGGCGGCGGCGCAGGCGTCGGCGAAATCCGGGTTTTCGGACAGGAAGCCGTAGCCGGGGTGGATGGCGTCCACACCCGCCTCGCGCGCGATGCGCAGGATGTCGTCGATGTCCAGATAAGCCTGGATGGGCGTCTTGCCCTCGCCGACCAGATAGCTTTCGTCGGCCTTGAAGCGGTGCAGCGCGAAGCGGTCCTCGCGCGCATAGACGGCCACGGTGCGGATGCCCAGCTCGGCGGCGGCGCGCATCACGCGGATGGCGATCTCGCTTCGATTGGCGACCAGCAGGCTGCGGATGTTCTTCATGTGGGATTCTTCAGTGCGGGATGGGCGGCAGCCCATCCCGGAAGGGGGACTGCGGACGGAATCAGGAATAGCGCTTTTCCAGCGCGTCCCATTCGGGCTTGCCGACCAGGCGCTGGCGCTCGGCGAAGGGCGCGACCAGGCCGCTCGACTCCTTCACTTCCTTCTCGTCGCGCAGCACGGTCAGCGCCTTCTGCATGCCGGCCACCGCACCCTGCAGCGCGGCGTTGGCATACAGCACGATGCCGTAGCCCAGTTCGCCCAGCTCGGTGGCGTTGAAGATCGGCGTCTTGCCGCCGATCACCATGTTCATCAGTTGCGGGCGCGGCAGGCGGCGGGGCAGTTCGCGGATTTCCTCGGCGGTGGTCACCGCCTCGACGAACAGGATGTCGGCGCCGGCCTCGGCGAAGCGCGCGGCGCGTTCGACGGCAGCCTCGAAACCATGCACGGCGGCAGCGTCGGTGCGCGCCATGATCAGCAGGCTCCCGTCGCGGCGGGCATCCACGGCGGCCTTGATCTTGCTCACCGCTTCCTCGGTGCTGATCACGTCCTTGCCGCTGAAGTGGCCGCAACGCTTGGGCGCGACCTGGTCTTCGAGCTGGATGCAGTCGGCACCGGCGCGTTCCAGCGTGCGCACGGTGTGATAGACGTTGAGCGCGTTGCCGAAGCCGGTGTCGGCATCGACGATCAGCGGCAGGCTCACCGCGTTGCGGATGCGGGCGGTGTGGTCGGCGATCTCGGCCAGCCCCATGAAGCCCTGGTCCGGCATGCCGAACCACATGTTGGTGACGCCCGCGCCGGTGATGTAGATGGCCTCGAAGCCGAGGTCTTCGACGACCTTGGCGGACAGGGCGTTGAACGCGCCCGGCACGATCACGCCACGGCGGGCTTCGGCGAGTGCCTTGAGGGTCTTGCGGGTGGACATGCTTGTTCCTTTTTTCTCGGAGGGGAATCAGAAAGCGTCGCCGGGCACGCGCACCCAGCCTTCCATCAGCACGCGGGCGCTGCGGCTCATGATGGCCTTGGTGACCTGCCACTGGCCCCCGGCCAGCTTCGCCTCGGCGCCGACGCGCAGCGTCCCGGACGGATGGCCGAAGCGCACCGCCTGGCGCTCGCCGCCGCCGGCGGCGAGATTGACCAGGGTGCCGGGGATGGCCGCGGCGGTGCCGATGGCCACCGCCGCGGTGCCCATCATCGCGTGGTGCAGCTTGCCCATGGACAGCGCGCGCACCAGCAGGTCGATGTCGGCGGCGCGCACGGCCTTGCCGCTGGACGCGGTGTAGTCCGCCGGCGGTGCGACGAAGGCGACCTTGGGCGTGTGCTGGCGGCCGGCGGCCTCGCTCACGTCGCGGATCAGGCCCATGCGCACGGCACCGTGAGCGCGGATCGTCTCGAACATCGCCAGCGCCCGGGCGTCGCCGTTGATGGCGTCCTGCAGTTCGGTGCCGGTATAGCCGATGTCCGCCGCGTTGAGGAAGATGGTCGGGATGCCGGCGTTGATCAGCGTGGCCTTGAAGGTCCCGACGCCCGGCACTTCCAGGTCGTCCACCACGTTGCCGGTGGGGAACATCGCGCCGCCGTCCTCGCCTTCGTCTGCGGGGTCGAGGAATTCGAGCTGCACTTCGGCGGCCGGGAAAGTCACCCCGTCCAGTTCGAAGTCGCCGGTTTCCTGCACGTCGCCATCGGTGATGGGCACGTAGGCGACGATGGTCTTGCCGATGTTGGCCTGCCAGACGCGCACCGTGGCGACGCCATTGCGCGGTACGCGACCGGCATCGACCAGCCCGCCGGCGATGGCGAAGGCGCCGACCGCCGCCGACAGGTTGCCGCAGTTGCCGGACCAGTCGACGAAGGCGCTGTCGATGGAGACCTGACCGAACAGGTAATCGACGTCGTGGTCCGGGCGTTCGCTTTTCGACAGGATCACCGTCTTGCTGGTGCTCGACGTGGCCCCGCCCATGCCGTCGATCTGCTTGCCGTAGGGGTCGGGGCTGCCGATCACGCGCAGCAGCAGTTTGTCGCGCGCCGCGCCCGGTACCTGCGCCGCGGGCGGCAGGTCCTGCAGGCGGAAGAACACGCCCTTGCTGGTGCCGCCGCGCATGTAGGTGGCGGGGATCCTGATCTGGGTTGGATGGCTCATGGGATGTGCTCCGGTCAGGCGGCCTGCGACGAGGCGAGGAAGTCCTGGGCGAAGCGCTGCAGCACGCCACCGGCCTCATAGATCGACACTTCCTCGTCGGAATCGAGGCGGCTGGTGACCGGCACCCGGACGGTCTCGCCGTTCCGGCGATGGATCACCAGCGCCAGGTCGGCGCGCGGCGCGCGCTCGCCGACCACGTCATAGACTTCCGTGCCGTCGAGGCCGAGGGTCTTGCGGTCGGTGCCGGGCTTGAACTCCAGCGGCAGCACGCCCATGCCGATCAGGTTGGTGCGGTGGATGCGCTCGAAGCCTTCGGCGACGATGGCTTCCACACCCGCCAGGCGCACCCCCTTGGCCGCCCAGTCGCGGCTGGAGCCCTGGCCGTAGTCGGCGCCGGCGACGATGATCAGCGGCTGGCGGCGGTTCATGTAGGTCTCGATGGCTTCCCACATGCGCATCACTTTTCCCTCCGGCTCGACGCGGGCGAGCGAACCCTGGCGCACGCTGCCGTCCGCGTTCCTCACCATCTCGTTGAACAGCTTGGGATTGGCGAAGGTGGCGCGCTGGGCGGTGAGGTGGTCGCCGCGGTGGGTGGCGTAGGAATTGAAGTCCTCTTCCGGCAGGCCCATCTTCGCCAGGTATTCGCCGGCGGCGCTGTCGGGCAGGATGGCGTTGGACGGCGACAGGTGGTCGGTGGTGATGTTGTCCGGCAGCAGCGCCAGCGGACGCATGCCGCGCAGCGTGCGTTCGCCGGCGAGCGCGCCTTCCCAGTATGGGGGACGGCGGATGTAGGTGGATTGCGGACGCCAGTCGTAGAGCGGCGACGCAGCGCGTTCGGCGGCGCGTTTCTCGAACATCGGGACATAGACCTGGTTGAACTGGGCCGGCTTGACGGCCTGCGCCAGGACGGCGTCGATCTCTTCGTCCGACGGCCAGATGTCCTTCAGCCGGACACCCTGGCCGGCGCTGATGGTGAACCAGTCCTGCTCGATGTCGAAGCGGATGGTGCCGGCGATGGCGTAGGCCACCACCAGCGGCGGGCTGGCGAGGAACGCCTGCTTGGCATACGGATGGATGCGGCCGTCGAAGTTGCGGTTGCCCGACAGCACGGCGGTGGTGTAGAGGTCGCGGTCGACGATCTCCTGCTGGATCTTCGGATCGAGCGCGCCGCTCATGCCGTTACAGGTGGTGCAGGCGAAGGCGACGATGCCGAAGCCCAGCGCCTCCAGATCTTCCAGCAGGCCGGCTTCCTTCAGATACAGCTCGACCACCTTGGAGCCGGGCGCCAGCGAGGTCTTCACCCACGGCTTGCGCCTCAGGCCCAGCTTGCGCGCCTTGCGCGCCAGCAGGCCGGCGGCGATGACGTTGCGCGGGTTGGAGGTGTTGGTGCAGGAGGTGATGGCGGCGATGATGACCGCGCCGTCCGGCATCAGGCCGGCGGCTTCCTGCTCGCGCGCTTCCCGCAGATTGCCGGCGATGCCGCGCTCGGCCAGCGCCGAGGTGGGCAGGCGGCGGTGCGGGTTGCTGGGGCCGGCCAGGTTGCGCACGACGGTGGAGAGGTCGAACTTCAGCACCCGCTCGTACTGCGCGGTTTCCAGCGTATCGGCCCAGAAGCCGGCGGTCTTCGCGTAGGTTTCGACCAGCTTCACCTGCTCGTCGCTGCGGCCGGTGAGCTTCAGGTAATCGAGGGTCTGTTGGTCGATGTAGAACAGCGCGGCGGTGGCGCCGTATTCCGGGCACATGTTGGAGATGGTCGCGCGGTCGCCGATGGTGAGCGCGGCGGCGCCCGCGCCGTGGAACTCCAGGTAGGCGCCGACGACTTTCTCGCGGCGCAGGAACTCGGTCAGCGCCAGCACCACGTCGGTGGCGGTGATGCCGGGCTGCGGCCGCCCGGAGAGTTCCACGCCGACGATGTCGGGCAGGCGCATCATCGACGCGCGGCCGAGCATCACGTTCTCGGCTTCCAGCCCGCCCACGCCCACCGCGATCACGCCCAGCGCATCCACGTGCGGGGTGTGGCTGTCGGTGCCGACGCAGGTGTCGGGGAAGGCCACGCCGTCCTGCACCTGGATCACCGGCGACATTTTCTCCAGATTGATCTGGTGCATGATGCCGTTGCCCGCCGGGATCACGTCCACGTTGTCGAAGGCGGTCCGGGTCCAGTCGATGAAGTGGAAGCGGTCCTCGTTGCGGCGGTCCTCGATGGCGCGGTTCTTCGCGAAGGCTTCGCGGTCGTAGCCGCCGCATTCCACCGCCAGCGAGTGGTCGACGATGAGCTGCACCGGCACCACCGGGTTCACCGCGGCCGGATCGCCGCCCTGGTCGGCGATGGCGTCGCGCAGGCCGGCGAGATCGACCAGCGCGGTCTGGCCGAGGATGTCGTGGCACACCACGCGGGCGGGGAACCACGGGAAGTCGCGTTCGCGCTTGCGCTCGATCAGTTGCAGCAGGCAGGCGTCGATGATCGCCGGGTCGGCCTTGCGCACGATGTTCTCGGCATGCACGCGGGCGGTGTACGGCAGCGTGGCCCAGGCGCCGGGGCGAAGGGCTTCGACCGCTGCGCGGGCATCGAAGTAGTCCAGCGACGTGCCGGATAGGGATTTGCGATAGCGTGTATTCATGGCGCGTAGTTTGTCCTGGCTCCCTCTCCCCTTGCGGGGCGGAGGCGGAAAAGCGAAGCACTGCTTCGCCCGCTGGAGCGCGCTGTGGCCGGCAGGCCACAGCGCCGGGGCGCGGAGCGGGTTAGGGAGAGGGGGCTGCGTTGGAAACTGGCTCAGCGCTCCCCTCTCCCCCGGCCCCTCTCCCGCGAGGGGAGAGGGGAGAAAAATAGGGGCTCAGTGGCGATCCTCGATCGGCACGAAGGCCAGATCGTCCGGGCCGACGTAGTTGGCGCTCGGGCGGATGATCTTGTTGTCCTGGCGCTGCTCGATGATGTGCGCCGCCCAGCCGCTGGTGCGCGCGATCACGAACAGCGGCGTGAACATCGCCGTCGGCACGCCCATCATGTGGTAGCTCACCGCGCTGAACCAGTCGAGGTTGGGGAACATCTGCTTCACTTCCCACATGACCTTTTCCAGCCGCTCGGCGATGTCGAACATCTTGGTCGAACCGGCCGCCTCCGACAGTTGCCGCGCCACGCGCTTGATGACCTCGTTGCGCGGATCGCTGACGGTATAGACCGGGTGGCCGAAGCCGATCACCACTTCCTTGCTCTCCACGCGGCGGCGGATGTCGGCTTCGGCCTCGTCGGGGTTGTCGTAGCGCTTCTGGATCTCGAAGGCCACCTCGTTGGCGCCGCCGTGCTTCGGGCCGCGCAGCGCGCCGATCGCGCCGGTGATCGCCGAATACACGTCCGAGCCGGTGCCGGCGATGACGCGGCCGGTGAAGGTCGAGGCGTTGAATTCGTGCTCAGCGTACAGGATCAGCGAGGTGTGCATGGCCCGCTCCCACAGCGCGGACGGCTTTTCGCCGTGCAGCAGATGCAGGAAGTGCGCGCCGATGGAGTCGTCATCTGTTTCGACGTCGATGCGCTGGCCCTTGGTGGACCAGTGGTACCAGTACAGCAGCATGGAGCCGAGCGATGCCATCAGGCGGTCGGCGATGTCGCGCGCGCCCGGCGTGTTGTGGTCGTCCTTCTCCGGCAGCACACAGCCGAGCGCCGACACGCCGGTACGCATCACGTCCATCGGATGGGCGGAGGCCGGCAGGCGCTCCAGCGCTTCCTTGACGCTCGCCGGCAGGCCGCGCATGGCCTTGAGCTTGGCCTTGTAGGCGCGCAGTTCGGCCCGGTTGGGCAGCTTGCCGTGCACCAGCAGGTGGGCTACTTCCTCGAATTCGCAGCGTTCGGCGATGTCGAGGATGTCGTAGCCGCGGTAGTGCAGGTCGTTGCCGGTCTTGCCGACGGTGCACAGGGCGGTGTTGCCGGCGGTGACACCGGACAGGGCGACGGATTTCTTCGGCTTGAAGCTGCTTTCCAGTTGGGTGCTCATGCTGCGCTCCGGTTGAAACAGAGGGAAGGGTTTGCAATTGCGCGACTTCGTTCGCAATATACGCATCTCAAAAACACCGTAAATGCCTGAATTGGCGTTGATTTGCGAATGGTTCGCTGCAATTTTGCGAATCTTGCGAACACTCTCTGACTGGACTTGCGATGAAGAAAGTATTTACCGGGGTGCGCCTGCGGCGCCTGCGCGAGGAACGCGGCCTCACCCAGGCGGCCCTGGCCCGCCTGCTCGACATATCCGCGAGCTATCTCAACCAGATCGAGCAGAACCAGCGCCCGCTCACCGTGCCGGTGCTGCTGCGCATCAGCGCGACGCTCGGCGTCGACGTGCAGCGTTTCTCCGACGACGACGAAGGCCGCCTGGTGGCCGAACTGCGCGACGTGCTCGGAGACGCCGGCCTGATGGCGGCGACCGGCGAGGCCGTGTCGCTGGCCGAGATCCGCGAACTCGCGAGCCAGATGCCCGCGCTCGCACGCGCCCTGCTGACGCTGGACCGGCAGCGGCGCGAAGCGGACGAGCGCCTTGCCGCCTATGCCGCCCGCCTGGGCGAGGACCGCGGCGCGCTGGCGGCGACCACGCCCATGCCTTACGAGGAAGTGCGCGACTTCTTCTACGCCCGCCACAACCACGTCGCCAGCCTGGATGCGCTCGCCGAACGCTGTTTCGACGACTGGAAGCTGGAGCCGGGCCGCATCGACCTGGGTTTGTCGGCACGGCTGGCCGACGTACACCGCATCGCCGTCACCGGGCCGGCAGGCGGGGCTGCCGAAGCGGAGACGGAATTCGCGCCGCTGAGGGAATTCGACGCGGCGCGCGGCGTCCTGCGCCTGTCGCCGCTGCTCGACGCCGGCCAGCGGGCCTTCCAGATGGCCACCCAGCTTGCCTTCCTGGAGGCCAACGAAGAAATCGAACGCCTGGTGGCGGAAGGCGGATTCCTCGGCGACGAGGCGCGCGTGCTCGCCCGCATCGGCCTGGCGAACTACTTCGCCGGCGCCTTGATCCTTCCCTACGGGCGCTTTCTCGCCGCCGCCGAAGCGCTCGCCTACGACATCGACCGCCTCGGGCGCCGTTTCGGCGTCGGCTTCGAAACCGTCTGCCATCGCCTGTCCACCCTGCAGCGGCCGCAGGCGCGCGGGGTGCCGTTCATCTTCGTGCGGGTCGATCGGGCCGGCAACATCTCCAAGCGCCAGTCCGCCACCGATTTCCATTTCTCGCGCGTGGGCGGCACCTGTCCGCTGTGGAACGTATACGAAGCCTTCGCCCAGCCCGACCACATCCTGACCCAGCTCGCGACCATGCCGGACGGCCGCACCTACCTGTGGATCGCGCGCACCGTCGTACATCGCCGCGGCAGTTGGGGCAGCCCGGAGAAGACTTTCGCCGTGGGCCTGGGCTGCGACCTCCGCCATGCACCGCGCCTGGTGTACTCGCGGGGCCTGAAACTGGACGACCCCCAGGCGCGCACGCCGATCGGCGCCGGCTGCAAGGTCTGCGAGCGCCCGTCATGCCCGCAGCGCGCCTTCCCGCCGGTCGGCACCCGGCTGGCCGCCGACCCCGACCGCAGCCGCTTCGAACCCTATGCCGCCGCCGCGGACGTGGAAAAGCCGTGACGCCCACCGGCCAGGAACATGAAACCCGCGGCCGGGCGGCGGATTCATCCCGATGCCATGCGAATGCTGACCAGAAAATCCTGACAGAAGCGTTTATTGTAGAGCGGCAGACGCTTTCCATATAATGTCTCTCATGGAATCAATATTGCTCATTTAACGCCCTGAAGGGAGCGTTTAAATTGGACTCCCCCGTCCCTTTGCCCGTCGAGCGCGCCATCCAGAAGCTCGGCAGCGACATTTCCCTTGCCCGCCGGCGGCGTCACATCTCCCAGGCATCGCTGGCCGAGCGCATGGGTGCATCCCTGTCCACCGTGCGTCGCATGGAAAAAGGCGACGTGCGGGTACCCATCCACTTCTTCGCCCGCGCGCTGCATGTGTTCGGCGAGATCCAGGCGCTGGCGCATCTGCTGGACACGCCAAACGACGAGATCGGCCTGACGCTGATGGATGAGCGCCTGCCCAAGCGCGTGCGCAGCAAGCCCGGCACCTCGGGAGCACTGTGATGACGGCTGTGGCACCGATTCGCCGACAGCTCCAGCTTTGCATCGGCAAGGCCGGTCTGCCGGTGGGCTCGCTCGTCTATGTCCGCCAGGGACGGCGGGAAAACAGCGCCTTCGCCTATGATCAAGGCTGGCTGGCCAGCCCGGCATGCTTCAATGTGTCGGCCGATCTGCAATTGATGCCGGGCCATCAGCCGCACAAGGCGGCCTCGCCGCACGATTCGGTATTCCACGGTGCGATCGCCGACACGGCGCCGGACGCCTGGGGCCGGCGCGTCATCGCCCGCGACCATGCCAGGCGCCGCAAGGACGATCCGAAGCTGCCGGCCCTCACCGAGCTGGACTACCTGCTGGCGGTGGACGACTTCAGCCGCGTCGGCGCACTGCGCATGCGCGGCCCGGATGGAACCTGGCATCGGACGGTGGCGGCCGGTCGGCGCAGCACCCCGCCCTTGATCGAACTGGAGCGTGTCTTCCAGGCCAGCCGCGCCGTGGAGCGCGGCCAGGAGACTGCGGAGGATTTGCGCTACCTGCAGGGCAAGGGCACCTCGCTGGGCGGCATGCGGCCCAAGTGCACGATGGTGGCCGAGGACGGCCGGCTCGCCATCGGCAAGTTTCCGAGTGTGGGCGACACGCGCAGCGTCACCCGCGGTGAAGTGCTGGCCCTGAAACTGGCGGTACAGGCGGGGATCGACGCCGCGCCCGCCCGCATCGTGTCGCTGGGCGAGGTACCGGTGGCCGTCATCGGCCGGTTCGACCGTGACGAGGCCGATGGCCGCATCCCGTACCAGTCCGCCGCGTCCCTGCTGCAGGCATCCCGCGAGGAGGATCGCAGCTACACCGAGATCGCCGACGCCATCCGCACCCACGGCCATGCGCCCACGCAGGACGTGCGGCAGCTCTGGCGCCGGCTGGCATTCAACCTGCTGATCACCAACGTAGACGATCACCTGCAGAACCACGGCTTCCTGCACGTGGCACACGGCCAGTGGCGTCTGGCGCCAGCCTTCGACATCAACCCGTTTCCGGACAAGGACCGGGAATCCAAGACCTGGCTGTCGGAGCAGGACGGGCCGATCACCGACGTGCAGATGCTGTTGGCCCGCGCGCCCTACTTCGCACTGGATGAGGAACTGGCCCTGGCCGTGCTGGCCGAGGTACATGCCGCCGTGTCGAACTGGCGGCAGGTCGCGCTCGGCCCGGAAGTGGGGTTGCGCGCAGCCGAGCTGGACGACTTCGCGCCGGCCTTCGAGCATGGGCAGATGGACGCAGCCGCCATGCTGCTGAGACGATGACGGATGCCCGTCACGCGCCTCTCGCTCCGCCGACAGGAATCCGGGTCCGCCGTCCCCGCAAACATGGACTGGAAAATGGACTGCGAAGTCGCGGCCGTGGGCAGGCTCCGGCGGACTTGGTCAGAATGAAAAATGGGGCTTTCGCCCCATTTTTCAATAACTTGCAGCACTCAGTGGAACTGCTGCAGAACAAATTCTGGAGCGGGAAACGAGTCTCGAACTCGCGACCTCAACCTTGGCAAGGTTGCGCTCTACCAACTGAGCTATTCCCGCGTGGTGAAGGGCGGCATTCTAGCCGATCTTCCCCTGCAGTCAACCCGCTCGTGGAAAAGCGCTCGTCCTGCAGGGAATCTGCTCCGGCGGGTCCCCTGCAGACGCATCGATCGTCGCGCCGGCCCGGACAGGCGCGACGGGCCTGCCGCGCGATGTGTGCCCGGGCCGCTGATATACTTCCAGCCGTAACAAAGACAAGAATCCGCGCCGCCCCGCATGCCATTCAATATTCCCAATTCCCTGACCTGGGCGCGCATCGCGCTGATTCCGCTGTTCGTCGGGATCTTCTACCTGCCCGAGAGCTGGATGACCACGACTCACCGCAACGAACTGGCGACGCTGCTCTTCGTCATCGCGGCGGTCACCGACTGGTTCGACGGCTACCTGGCGAGGGCGCTGCACCAGACCTCGGCCTTCGGCGCCTTCCTCGATCCCGTGGCGGACAAGCTGATGGTGGCGGCGGCGCTCATCCTGCTGGTCCAGCTCGCGCGGGTCGACGCCATCATCGCGGTGGTGATCATCGGCCGCGAGATCACCATTTCGGCGCTGCGCGAATGGATGGCGAGGGTGGGACGCTCGGCGAGCGTCGCGGTGGCCTACATCGGCAAGCTCAAGACCGCGGCGCAGATGGCGGCGATTCCGCTGCTGCTGTTCGATGCGCCGGTGCTGTCGATCGACGTGCGCCTGCTCGGCAGCATCCTGATCTACGTCGCGGCGGCGCTCACCCTGTGGTCAATGGGCTACTATCTGCACCGCGCGCTGCCGCTGCTGACGCAGCACGACGCGGAGTGAGCGGCCGATCCGGAATGGATTTCCGGTTGACAGGCGGGTTTCGCTAACTATAATGGCGGTCTTTCCCGAGCGGGAATAGCTCAGTTGGTAGAGCGCAACCTTGCCAAGGTTGAGGTCGCGAGTTCGAGACTCGTTTCCCGCTCCAAGCATTCCTGGATCGAGCATGCCGCTCGTTCCCTCGGCAGGCCAGACGGACCGGCAGCCGGCCAGCAGATCATGGCGCGATGGCAGAGTGGTTATGCAGCGGCCTGCAAAGCCGTGTACCCCGGTTCGATTCCGAGTCGCGCCTCCAGTAGATCGAGCAGAAAACCCGCCCGGCGCGGGTTTTCTGCTTTTTGCGTCCGTATCCCGCCCTGCGTTTCCGTTCCAGAGCCTGCAGGTGCGCCCCACGAAGTCGGCCGACACCCGAGGCCCGCGATGCACTCGGTGGCCCTCGCCGCCCCAGGGCGCAAGGCCGTGAAACCGGTGGCGCCGCCCATCGATTTCCGCCACGCCGCCGCCGATTTGCGCGAACATTCGAATCGATGACGCGTGCAACCAATCCGCTCGCACCGGGCGAGCACTGCTGATCATGGCCAAGACACGACGTGATGCTCCCGACGACGCTTCGCCCGCCGATGGCCGCGTCGATCCCGGTACGTTGGCGGCCCTGATGCAGGCCACGCACGGCGACCCGTTCTCCGTCCTCGGCATGCACGTCGCCGGCAGCGCAGTCATCGTGCGTGCCCTGCTGCCCGGCGCGCACGCCGTGGCGGTGCTGGACGGCGGGGCGCGACGCGTGGCGAGCCTCGTCCGCCAGGACGGCAGCGGCCTCTTCACCGGCCTCGTGCCGCGCCGGCGCAGGCCCTTCCCCTACCGGCTTCGGGTCGCATGGACGGCGCCCGGCGGCGGCGCCGGGCACGAATCCGACATCGACGACCCCTACCGCTTCCCGCCGCTGATCGGCGACATGGACGTCTGGCTGCTCGCCGAGGGAACGCACCACCGGCCCTACGAATGGCTGGGCGCGCATCCCAACCTGGTCGATGGCATCGCCGGCACGCGCTTCGCGGTCTGGGCCCCCGCCGCCCGCAGGGTGTCGGTGGTGGGCAGCTTCAACGACTGGGACGGCCGCCGCCACCCGATGCGGCTGCGCCACGAATGCGGCGTGTGGGAGATCTTCGTGCCCCAGGTGGGAGAAGGCGATCTCTACAAGTTCGAGATCCTCGGCTGCGACGGGCGGCTTCGCATCAAGTCCGACCCCTTCGCCTTCCGTGCCGAGATGCGCCCGCAGACCGCCTCGGTGGTGCAGCGGCTGATGCCGGGGCTGGCCGGCAGCGAGGCGCGGCGCCACGCCAACGCGCTCGATGCGCCGATCAGCATCTACGAGGTGCACGCCGGCTCGTGGCGCCGCAACGAACGCGGCGAATGGCTGAGCTACCGCGAGCTGTCCGCGCAACTGCTGCCCTACGTGCGCGACCTGGGCTTCACCCACATCGAGCTGATGCCGGTGCACGAACACCCCTTCGACGGCTCCTGGGGCTACCAGCCCACCGGCCTCTATGCGCCGACCTCGCGCTTCGGCACGCCGTGGGATTTCCGCGCCTTCGTCGATGCCGCGCACGCCGCCGGCCTGGGCGTGATCCTCGACTGGGTGCCGGCCCACTTCCCCACCGACGAGCACGGCCTCGCGCGCTTCGACGGCACCCATCTCTACGAGCACGCCGACCCGCGCGAAGGTTTCCACCGGGACTGGAACACGCTGATCTACAACTACGGCCGCACCGAGGTGCGCAACTACCTGGTCGGCAATGCGCTGTACTGGATCGAGCGCTTCGGCATCGACGGCCTGCGCGTGGATGCGGTGGCATCCATGCTGTATCGCGACTACAGCCGCAAGGAAGGCGAATGGGTCCCGAACCGCGAGGGCGGCCGCGAAAACCTCGAGGCGATCGGCTTCCTGCGCCGCATGAACCACATCGTCGGCACCCAGCGCCCCGAGGCGATCACGCTCGCCGAGGAATCGACCGCCTTCCCGCAGGTCACCCGCCCGCCCTCGCCCGACCTGCAGGGCGGCGGCCTGGGCTTCCACTACAAATGGAACATGGGCTGGATGAACGACACGCTGGGCTACTTCGCGCGCGACCCGGTGCATCGCAGGCACCACCACGACCAGATCCGCTTTTCGCTGATGTATGCCTTCAGCGAGAACTTCGTGCTGCCGCTGTCGCACGACGAGGTGGTGCACGGCAAGGGCTCGCTGCTGCGCAAGATGCCGGGCGACGACTGGCAGCGCTTCGCCAACCTGCGCGCCTGCTACGGTTTCATGTGGGGTCATCCGGGCAAGAAGCTGCTGTTCATGGGCTGCGAGTTCGCACCGTGGGACGAATGGAATGCGGATGCCGCCCTGCCCTGGCACCTGCTCGAACATGCACCGCATGCCGGCGTGCAGCGGCTGGTGCGCGACCTCAACGCGGTGCTGCGCCACTACCCAGCCCTGCACCAGCTCGACGCATCGCCCGACGGCTTCGCCTGGATCAGCCACGACGACGCCGCGCATTCCGTCATCGCCTTCGAGCGCCGCGCGCGGGACGGCGGCCCGGTGGTGGTGGTCTGCAACCTGACGCCGGTGGTGCGGCACGGCTGGCGCATCGGCGTGCCGCAGCCCGGCCGGTGGCGCGAGATCATCAACACCGACGCGGCCATCTACGGCGGCTCGGGCGTGGGCAACCCCGCCATCGACAGCGACTCCGTCGCATGGCACGAGCGCGCCCAGTCGGTGGTGATGACGCTGCCGCCGCTGGCCACCGTGATGCTGGTATGCGGTGACTGACATGCCCGGCGCCCCTTCCCTGCTGCAGACGCTGATGCCGGGCCGGCCATGGCCGCTCGGCGCGAGCGTCTGCGAGGCTTTGGAAACGCCCGCCGTTTCCGCGCCGACGGCCCGGGCATCCCCGGCCGGCGTGAATTTCGCGGTATGGGCGCCCGATGCCGATGCCGTCGAACTGTGCGTGTTCGACGACGAAGGCCGCCGGGAGATCGTGCGGCAGCGGCTGCCCGCCTGCAGCGAAGGCGTCTGGCACGGCTTCCTGCCCGGCGCGCGGCCCGGGCTGGTGTACGGCCTGCGCGCCCACGGTCCGTGGGCGCCGCACCTGGGGTATCGCTTCAACCCCGCCAAGCTGCTGCTCGACCCCTGGGCGCAGGAAGTCGTCGGCAGCTACGGCCGCCAGGCGCCGGGCCCGGCCGGCGATACCAGACTGGCGGCGGAACTCGCGCTGCACGTGGGGCACGCGGCGGCGGACCCGCAACAGCCCGACCCGCGCGACGATGCCGCCACGGCACCGAAGGCGCGCATCCCCGCCCCCATCGCGCGTGCATCGCGGCCGCCGCGGCCCGGCGTCCCGCGCGAGCGCACGGTGCTGTACGAAGCCCACGTCCGCGGCCTGACGATGCGCCACCCCGACATCCCCGAGGCCGAGCGCGGCAGCTACGCGGCGCTGGCCCATCCGGCGATGGTCGCCCACTACCGCAGCCTCGGCATCACCACGCTGAACCTGCTGCCGGTGCATTTCCGCGCCGACGAGGCCGCGCTGCAGCGCCGCGGCCTCGCCAACCACTGGGGCTATGCGCCGATCGCCTGGCTGGCGCCGGAAACCCGCTACTGGAGCGGCCGCCCCGGCACGTCGCCGGCGTCGGAGCTGCGCGGCGCGATCGACGCCCTCCACGCCGCGGGCATCGAGGTGGTCCTGGACGTGGTGTTCAACCACACCGCCGAAGGCGACGAGAGCGGGCCGACGCTGTCGCTGCGCGGCCTCGCCAACGCCCGCTACTACCATCTTGCGCCGGGCAACCCCGCGCGCTACCTGAACTGCACCGGTTGCGGCAACAGCGTGAACCTCGCCGAACCGCGGGTGGTGGAACTGGTGATCGGCGCGCTGCGGCACTGGGCGGAGCACTACCGCGTCGACGGCTTCCGCTTCGATCTCGCCGCCACACTGGCGCGCGACCGCCACGGCAATTTCGGCACCGGCGCCGGCTTCTTCGCCGCCTTGCAGGCCGACCCGGTGCTGGCGCCGCTGAAGTGGATCGCCGAGCCCTGGGACGTCGGCGCCGGCGGCTATCAACTGGGCGCGTTTCCCGCCGGCTGGCTGGAGTGGAACGACCAGTACCGCGATGCGATGCGCGCCTGGTGGCTGCGCGGCAGCGGCGACCGCGGCGAGTTCGCGCATCGTTTCGCCGGCTCCAGCACACAGTTCCGCCATGCCGCGCGCGCACCGACCGCCAGCGTCAATTTCATCACCGCGCACGACGGCTTCACGCTGCGCGACCTGGTGAGCTTCGAGCACAAGCACAACCTCGGCAACGGCGAGGGCAACCGCGACGGGCACCATCACAACAACTCGTGGAACTGCGGCGCCGAGGGCCCCACCGGCGACGCATCGGTGAATGCACTGCGCGCACGCCTGCAGCGCGCGCTGCTCGCCACGCTGCTGACCTCGCAGGGCACGCCGATGCTGCTGGCCGGCGACGAACTCGGCCACAGCCAGCGCGGCAACAACAATGCGTATTGCCAGGACAACCCGACCACCTGGCTGGACTGGAGCGGACGCGGCGACGACCTCTTCGTCTGCGCGCGGCGGCTGCTGGCGCTGCGCGCCCGCCATCCCGCCCTGCGCCAGCCCGGCTGGCTCGCAAGCCACCCCGATCCGCAAGCGCCGCAGCCGGTGCTGTGGTGGCATCCGGACGGGCACGTGCTGCACGGCAACGACTGGCAGGCGCACGGCGATCGCGCCCTGGCGATCCGCCTGCAGGCGCCCGCCACCGGCGGCGGCGACACCGGCGGCGTGCTGCTGCTGATCAACCCGGACGGCGAACGCGACTTCCGCCTGCCCCCGGGCCACTGGCGCCTGGCCTTCGACAGCGACCACGCCGATGGCCTGCCCGAAGCGGCCGCGACGATTTCGTCGCACCTCCATGCTCCCGCGCCGGCGTGGACGGTTCCGGCGCGCTGCATCCAGATCCTGGTCGACCCGCGATGGACGCCGGAGCCGGCGGCCGGCGCGCGCGACACCCCATCCACGTCCGATGAGACCCTCCCATGAAGATCCTCGACATCGCCACCCGGCCGTTCGACGGCCAGCGTCCCGGGACGTCCGGCCTGCGCAAGAAGGTCGGCGTGTTCCGGCAGCCGCACTACCTCGAAAACTTCGTGCAGTCGCTGTTCGACGCCCTGCCCGGCCTCGCCGGCCAGACCCTGGTGCTGGGCGGCGACGGCCGCTTCCACAACCGCAGCGCGATCCGGACCATCCTGCGCATGGCGGCGGCGAACGGCGTCGGCAAGGTGCTGGTCGGCCGCGGCGGGCTGCTGTCCACGCCAGCGGTCAGCGCGGTGATCCGCAAGCGCGGCGCGTACGGCGGCATCATCCTGTCGGCCAGCCACAACCCGGGCGGCCCCGACGGCGACTTCGGCATCAAGTACAACATCGGCAATGGCGGCCCCGCGCCGGAAAAGGTCACCGAGGCCATCTACGCGCGCACCCGCGAGATCGCGCGCTACCTCATCGCCGGCGACACGCCCGAGGTCGAAATCGACACCCTCGGCCCGCGCAGGCTCGGCGACATGCAGGTGGACGTCATCGACCCGGTCGCCGACTACGCCGAGCTGATGCAGGGGCTGTTCGACTTCGGCGCGATGCGCGCCTGGTTCGCCGCCGGCCATCGCATGCGCTGCGACGCGATGTGCGCGGTGGGCGGGCCCTACGCCAAGGCGATCCTCGAGGGCATGCTGGGCGCACCGGCCGGCACCGTGGTCAACGGCGAGCCACTGGAGGATTTCGGCGGCCACCATCCCGATCCCAACCCCGTCCATGCGACCGGACTCATCGGCGCGATGCGCGGCCCCGGTGCGCCCGACTTCGGCGCCGCCTCCGATGGCGACGCCGACCGCAACATGATCCTCGGCCGCGATTTCGTCGTGACGCCCTCCGACAGCCTCGCCGTGCTGGCCGCCAACGCCACCCTGGTGCCCGGCTACGCCACGGGCCTGGCCGGCATCGCCCGCTCCATGCCGACCTCGCGCGCCGCCGACGCGGTGGCCGGGGCACTCGGCATTCCCTGCTTCGAGACGCCCACCGGCTGGAAATTCTTCGGCAACCTGCTCGATGCCGGCCGCGCCACGCTGTGCGGCGAAGAGAGCTACGGCACCGGCTCCGCCCACGTGCGCGAAAAGGACGGCCTGTGGGCTATCCTGTTCTGGCTCAACCTGCAGGCGGCCACCGGCCTGTCGGTGGAAGAACTGGTACGCCGGCACTGGACGCGCTTCGGCCGCCACTACTACTCGCGCCACGACTGGGAAGGCATCCCGGCCGAGCGTGCCGAGGCGCTGATGGCCGAACTGCGCGGCAAGCTGCCCGGCCTCGCCGGCCGCGAGTTCGCCGGCGCGCTGCGCATCGCCCAGGCCGACGATTTCGCCTACACCGACCCGGTCGACGGCTCGGTGAGCACCGGCCAGGGCGTGCGCCTGCTGTTCGAGGGCGGCGGCCGCATCGTGTTCCGCCTGTCCGGCACGGGCACCGAGGGCGCCACGCTGCGCGTCTATCTCGAGCGCTTCGAGCCCGATCCGTCGCGCCACGACGTGCCCACCCAGGACGCCCTCGCCGCGCTCGTCGCGGCGGCCGAAGCGGTTGCCGGCATCCGCGCGCACACCGGCATGCAGGGCCCCGGCGTCGTCACCTGAGCACCGCCGGCAGGGCCGGCGCGATCACCGGAAGTCCGACAGAACGAGGGAGGAACATCATGCACATCCATGAAGGCGCAGACAGCCGCGCACTGGCGCGGCGCTCCATCGCACTCGTACTGGCCGGCGGCCGCGGCTCGCGGCTGCGCGACCTGACCAACGTGCGCACGAAGCCGGCGGTCCATTTCGGCGGCAAGTTCCGCATCATCGATTTCGCCCTGTCCAACTGCCTGAACTCGGGCATCCGCCGCATGGGCGTGATCACCCAGTACAAGAGCCACTCGCTGCTGCGCCACCTGCAGCGCGGCTGGAGCTTCCTGCGCAACGAGATGAACGAGTTCCTCGACCTGCTGCCCGCGCAGCAGCGCGTGGACGAGGAGCACTGGTACCAGGGCACGGCGGATGCGGTGTTCCAGAACCTGGACATCATCCGCACCAACCCGCGGCCGCCGGAATACATCCTCATCCTGGCCGGCGACCATGTGTACAAGATGGATTACCTGATCATGCTCGCCGACCACGCCGCCAGCGGCTGCGGCGTCACCGTGGGCTGCATCGAGGTGCCGCGCACCGAGGCCGGCGCGTTCGGCGTGATGGCGACCGACGGGCAGCGCAACATCACCGCCTTCGCCGAAAAGCCGGCTGACCCGCCGGCCATGCCGGGCAAGCCGGACATGTCGCTCGCCAGCATGGGCATCTACGTCTTCAACGCCGACTACCTGTACCACCTGCTCGAGGACGATGCGAAGAACGCCGCGTCCAGCCACGACTTCGGCAGGGACGTCATTCCGCGCGCGGTCGCCGAAAACCAGGCGCTGGCCCACCCCTTCTCCATGTCGGCCATCGCCACGCCGCCCTTCTCCGGCCCCTACTGGCGCGACGTCGGCACGGTGGACGCGTACTGGGCGGCGAACCTCGACCTCGCTTCCACCACGCCCGCGCTGAACATGTACGACAAGGAATGGCCGATCTGGACCTACCAGGAACAACTGCCGCCGGCCAAGTTCGTGCATGACCAGGACGGCCGCCGCGGCGAGGCGATCAACTCGCTGGTGTCGGCCGGCTGCATCGTGTCGGGCTCGGTGGTGCGCAACTCGGTGCTGTTCTCCAACGTCCTGGTGCGCTCGTATTCGGAGATCGACCAGGCCGTCGTGCTGCCCGACGTGCAGATCAACCGCCACTGCCGCCTCGGCCGGGTGGTGATCGACCGCGGCTGCAAGATCCCGGAAGGGCTGGTGGTCGGCGAGGATGCGGCGCTCGACGCTACGCGCTTCCATCGCACCGAAGGCGGCGTGGTGCTGGTCACGCAGCAGATGCTGCAGGCGCTGTGAAGGAGCCGGCCATGCGCGTACTGCAGGTGTGTGCCGAGATCTTTCCGCTGCTGAAGACGGGCGGGCTGGCCGACGTGGCCGGCGCCCTGCCCGCCGCGCTGCAGGCGCAGGGTGCCGACGTCCGGGTGCTGCTGCCCGGCTTCGCGCCCATCCTCGCCGGGCTCGCCGATCCGGTCGAGGTGGCGCAGCTCTCGCCCCCCGCGGCGATGGCGGCGAGCGGCGCACGCCTGCTCCGCGGCCGCCTGCCGGCCTGCGCGGCGGATGCCTACGTGATCGACGCGCCTGGCTACTATCACCGTGCCGGCGGCCCCTATGCCGACGCCGACCACCAGCCCTACGCCGACAACCACCTGCGCTTCGCCCTGCTCGGCTGGACCGCCGCCGCGCTGGCCCAGGGGCTGGACCCGCACTGGACACCGGAGGCCGTGCATACCCACGACTGGCACGCGGCGCTCGCCCCCGCCTACCTGCGCGCCGCCGCGCAGGCCCGCCGCCAGCGCATGCCGGGCAGCGTCTACACCGTGCACAACCTGGCCTACCAGGGCTTGTTCGACGCCCGCCACTTCGGCGAACTCGGCCTGCCCGGCCATTTCTTCGCCATGCACGGCATGGAATTCCACGGCCAGCTCAACTTCATGAAGGCCGGCCTGTACTACGCCGACCGCATCAGCACCGTCAGCCCGACCTATGCGCGCGAGATCCAGGGCCCGGAACAGGGCTGCGGGCTCGACGGCCTGCTGCGCGAACGCGCCCTGGACCTGAGCGGCATCCTGAACGGCGTGGACGAAGCCGTGTGGAACCCCGCGACGGACCGCCTGCTCACGGGCAACTACGACGCCGCCGGGCTCGACCGCAAGGCCGGGTGCAAGGCGGCGCTGCAGCGCGAACTCGGACTGCAGGCCGCCGCCGGCGCGCCGATCTTCTGCGTCGTCAGCCGCCTCACCGAGCAGAAGGGCCTGCACCTGGTGCTGCAGGCCCTGCCCGCGCTCGTCGCCCGGGGCGCGCAGTTCGCCCTGCTCGGCAGCGGCGACCACGGGCTGGAGGCGGCCTTCCGCGCCGCGGCCGACGACGACCCCGACGCGGTGGCGGTCAGGCTGGGCTACGACGAAGCCTTCGCCCACCGCCTGATCGCCGGCAGCGACGTCATCATGGTGCCGTCGCGCTTCGAACCCTGCGGCCTCACCCAGCTCTACGGCCTCAAGTACGGCACCCTGCCGCTGGTGCGCCGGGTGGGAGGGCTGGCCGATACCGTCGCCGACACGCGGCTGGAAACGCTGGACACCGATGCGACCGGTTTCGTCTTCGACGACTTCTCCGCCGGCGGCCTGCTGCAGGCCGCGCACCGCGCGCTCGCGCTGTACCGGCGCGCGGCCGACTGGCGGCAGGTGCAGCGCCGCGCGATGTCGCGGCCCTGCGGCTGGGATGTCGCCGCCGCGCGCTATCTGGCACTCTACCGGCAGGCTGCGGGCTGACACGGCCCGTCCCGCGCTTCCAATCGGACCCCGACCCGCCATGGACCTGCAGCAGTTCGAACATCAGTACGACCACCTGTCGCGCGACGTCGCCGCCTTCAAGCGGGCGATCTCCAACAAGCTGATGTACCAGATCGCCAAGAACGCGGAATCCGCCCGCACCGAGGACTGGCTGCACGCCGTGTCCTACGCGGTGCGCGACCACCTGGTCGAGCGCTGGATGAAGACCGTCCGCGCCTGCTACGAGCAGGACGCCAAGCGGGTGTATTACCTGTCGATGGAGTTCCTGATCGGCCGCACCTTCACCAACGCGATGCTGGCCGCCGACCTGATGCCGGTCGTGCGCCAGGCGCTGCGCGAACTCGACGTCGATCCGGACGGACTGCTCGACCTCGAGCCCGACGCCGCGCTCGGCAACGGCGGCCTCGGCCGCCTGGCCGCCTGCTTCCTGGATTCGATGGCGACGCTGGGCATCGCCGGCTTCGGCTACGGCATCCGCTACGACTACGGCATGTTCCGCCAGCGCATCATCGACGGCCAGCAGGTGGAAGTGCCCGACTACTGGCTGACCCACGGCAACCCGTGGGAATTCCAGCGCCCGGAGATCCGCGTGCTGGTGCGCTACGGCGGCCACCTCGAACAGCACGGCGACGCGGTGTGCTGGGTCGGCACCGAAGACGTGCTGGCGATGGCCTACGACCAGATGATCCCCGGCTACGGCACCGAGGTGGTCAACACCCTGCGCCTGTGGTCGGCCAAGGCGACGGAGGAAATGGATCTCTCCGCCTTCAACCGCGGCAACTACTTCGGCGCGGTGGAGAGCAAGAACCATTCGGAGAACGTGTCGCGGGTGCTGTACCCGGACGACTCCACCCTGTCGGGCCAGGAACTGCGGCTGCGCCAGGAATACTTCTTCGTGTCCGCCAGCCTGCAGGACATCGTGCGCCGCTACCTCGTCACCCACGACGATTTCGCTGCGCTGCCCGACAAGGTCAGCATCCACCTCAACGACACCCATCCGGTGCTGGCCATCCCCGAACTGATGCGCCTGCTGGTGGACGAGCACCGCATCGGCTGGAAGCGCGCCTGGGCGCTGTGCAGAAAGGTGTTCTCCTACACCAACCACACGCTGATGCACGAGGCGCTGGAGACCTGGCCGGTGGACATGCTCGGCCGCGTGCTGCCGCGCCACCTGCGCATCATCTTCGACATCAACGCCGACTTCCTCACCGCCGTGACCGCCGCCAACGGCCACGACATCGAGCTGATGCGCCGGCTGTCGCTGATCGACGAGCACGGCGAGCGCCGCGTGCGCATGGCCTACCTCGCGGTGGTGGCATCCCACTCGGTGAATGGCGTCTCCGCGCTGCATTCCGACCTGATGAAGGAATCCATCTTCGCCGACTTCGCCAGGCTGTTTCCCGAGCGCTTCAACAACAAGACCAACGGCGTCACGCCCCGGCGCTGGCTCGCCCAGGCCAACCCCGGCCTGGCCGCGCTGATCGACGAACGCCTCGGCCCGTCCTGGCGCCGCGACCTCGAGCGCCTGCACGCGCTGCGCGAATACGTGGACGATCCGGGCTTCATGCAGCGCTTCCGTGCGGTCAAGCGGCAGAACAAGGAAAACCTCGCGCGCTACGTGCGCGAGCGCCTGTGCATCGAGCTGAACCCGGACGCGCTGTTCGACGTGCACGTCAAGCGCATGCACGAATACAAGCGCCAGTTGCTCAACGTGCTGCACGTGGTCACCCGCTACCAGGCCATCCTCGCCCGGCCCGACGCGGACTGGGTGCCGCGGGTGGTCGTGTTCGCCGGCAAGGCGGCCTCCGCCTACCGGTTCGCCAAGCTGGTGATCCGCCTCATCAACGACGTCGCCGCCACCATCAACAGCGATCCGCGCGTCGGCGACCGCCTGAAGGTCGTCTTCCTGCCGAACTACCGGGTGAGCCTGGCCGAGCGCATCATCCCCGCCGCCGACCTGTCCGAGCAGATCTCCACCGCGGGCACCGAGGCTTCCGGCACCGGCAACATGAAGCTGGCGCTGAACGGCGCGCTCACCATCGGCACGCTGGACGGCGCCAACGTGGAGATCCGCGAGCAGGTGGGCGACGACAACATCTTCATCTTCGGCCACACCACCGCCGAAGTCGCCGACATCCGCGCGCGCGGCTACCAGCCGCGCACGTACTACGAAAACGACGCGGCGCTGAAGGCCGCGCTGGACGCGATCCGCGACGGCGTGTTCAGCGCGGCCGAACCCGGCCGCTACCAGCAGGTGTTCGACGTCCTGGTGAACTGGGGCGACCACTACCTGCTGCTGGCCGACTACGCGAGCTACGTCGTCGCGCAGCACAGGGGGGACGAGACCTTCCGCGACGCCGGGGACTGGAGCCGCCGCGCGCTGCTCAACGTCGCCGGCATGGGCGTGTTCTCGTCGGACCGCACGATCGCCGAATACGCGGACACGATCTGGCACACGCCGCCGGTCGACCTGCGCTGAAACCCGCCATCCCTGCCCACAATGAGAAACGACGAGCCCTCGCCGCTCTCCGGCCTGCATGCCGACGTCGACGCCCGCGTCCGCGCGATCCGGGCGTCGCACCCCGACTGGCAGTGCGCGCGCGGCTGCGCCGGCTGCTGCCGGCAACTGGCCGACGTGCCGCGCCTGACGGCGGACGAATGGGCCCTGCTGCAACAGGGGCTCGCCGCCCTGGCGCCGCAGCGCCTGGGCGACATCCGCCGCAAGGTCGCCGAGCTTGGCCGCGCGCCGTCGCGCCCGGTCGTCTGCCCGCTGCTGGATGAAAAGGAAGGGGCCTGCCTCGTCTATGCCCAGCGGCCGGTGGCCTGCCGCACCTACGGGTTCTACGTGCAGCGCGAACTCGGCCTCTACTGCGGCGACATCGAGGCACGCGCGGCGGCCGGCGAACTCGCCGGGGTGACGTGGGGCAACCACGACGCGATCGACCGGCGCCTGGCCACGCTCGGCGAATCGCGCCCGCTGACGGAGTGGTTCACCCGCGGCATGGCGGTGGAAGCCTGAGCCAGCCGTGACGGTATCCGTTGGCTTGAGCGATTCAAGACCAATCACTACGATTGGAATCGAATCGGAACCTCGCCGGAAGACCGTATCCCATGAAGGAGGCCCGACATGACACAAGCAGCAACCAAAGTGCTGACCGCACACGTGCCGCTTCCGCTGGCCGAAAAGGTGGATCAGATGGCCGCGCGGCTTGAACGCTCGCGCGGCTGGATCGTGAAGCAGGCGCTCTCCGCCTGGATCGCCCAGGAAGAAGAGCGCGACAGCCCGACCCAAGAGGCGCTGGCCGACGGGGACACCGGCCGCGTCATCGACCACCAGGCCGTGCAGGCGTGGGCCGACAGCCTTGGCACCGATCAGCCGCTGCCAACGCCGTGCTGATGGGCATACCCGGGAGAATCGCTGACCGCAGCCTGGCGAGTGCAGGCTTCGGCCTCGCCGGTATCCCACACAAAGCCGCCCGCGCCGCCTGGAATGCGCGGCAGGTTCAGGCGCCCGCCGCCTGCCCCGCCGCCTGCCCCGCCACCCGCCCGCACAGCGCCAGCAGCGCATCCTTCTCCTGCAGTCCGTCGATGAAGCGCGCGGGAATGCCGTCTATCCCCACCTGGGCGCCGACGAGTGCTCCTGCCAGCATGGCGCGCGCCATGTTCTGGCCGCCGCCATTCACCGCATGCAGCACGGCGGACTCGAAGTCGCCGGCGAAGCGCGCCGCCAGGTAGTAGGCGGCGGGGAACTGGTGATACACCGCGCACGGCATGCCGTACACCAGCGACACCTTCCATGCCGGTTCGATGCGGATGTCGGGGTCGTGCGCCGCCCGCGCGATCGATGACGGCGTCAGCAGCGCATCCGGCGACGGGAAGCGGCCGGCGGCCGGTGCCTCGGCTTCGCCGGCGCGCGGCGCCTGCAGATGGCCGGTGGTGACGGTATGGAAGGGCAGCGCCCCGGCCTTCACGCGCGCCATCAGCTTCGCGGAGATCTCCGCATCCAGCGCATGGCCCTCGATCAGCATGCCGAGCACGGCGCCAAAGGCAACCGTCATCGCCACCACCGTGCCATCGGTCTGCGTCAGCACGGTATTGCGGGTGACGGCGGCGGCCAGCGCGGCGGGATCGAGCGCGTAGCGCACCGCGATGGCGAGCGTGCGCTCGGCGGCCTCGGTGTTGTCGGCATTGCCGCCCACCTGCCCCCACGGCAGCCCCTGCTGCACGCGCTTGCGCCACGCCTCGCGGATGGACTGGCTGGTGTAGCCGCCGGGGCCGTGCATCGGCATGCCGTCGATCAGCGGGAAGAAGTCCTCGTCCATGCGGTGGCAGAAATCCGCCTCGTCGTAGCCGCCGCAGACCGCCAGCGACTCCAGCGTCAGGCGCAGCAGCAGGCCGGCCTGCGAGGACTGCCCCGCCTGCATGCCGGCGTGGTAGTGGCCGGGCATCGGCGCGGTGTAGTCCGAGATCCAGGGTCCGTAGCGCGCGCGCAGTTCGTCGAGGTCGTAGTACCAGTGCGGGCCGAGGGCCAGTGCATCGCCGATGAAGGCGCCCATCAGCGCGCCGAGCGCGCGGTCGGCGGTGGAAATCCCGTTGCCGGTCTTCATGGGCGGCACCTCCAGATCGTCAGTTCGGACAAGGTGTGCTGGTGCTTGCGGCGCGTTTCGCGGATCACGAAGGGCACCGCCTGCGGCCCCTGCACCAGTTCGAAGCCGGCGGCGAGCAGGTCCTTCAGGCCGTCCAGCGTAGTGTAGGACTCGCCGTCCTTCTTGAAGCCGCCGATCCATTCCTCGCGCCTGGTGTGCTCTTCCAGCCAGGTGCAGGGCGAAGCCAGCACCAGCAGGCCACCCGGATTCAGCCGGCGGCCGACGTCGGCGAAGAAGCGGCGCGGGCTGTACAGGCGGTCGATCAGGTTGGCGGCGAGGATCAGGTCGAAGCCGGCGAAAACTTCCTTCAGGTTGCAGGCGTCGCCCTGCCAGAACTCGACCCGGCCGGCGGCATCCGTGAGGCCCAGCGCGTCGAGCCGGCGTTCGTGGTAGGTCACGAGTTCGCCTTCGTCGGGCAGCGTGTAGCGCAGCACGCCGGTCTCGGCGAGCTTGACCCCGGCCTGGATGAAGCGCGCCGAGAAGTCGATGCCGGTCACATGGCCGAAGGCGCGCGCCAGCTCGAAGGTCGCGCGGCCGGTGGCACAGCCGAGGTCGAGCGCGCGGCCGAAGCGGCCGTTGCCCAGCCGGCGGTGGGCGTCGATGGCGATCTGCGCCAGCGCCCTGGGGAAGTTCGGCACGCCGAAGGCTTCGTCGCCATAGTGGAACTCGGCGTATTGCGACAGCAGCGCGTCGGTCTCGTAGGCGGAGGCCGGATTGGTCACCGGCGCGTCGCTGACGATGTAGCGGAAGCCCGCATGCTGAAAGAAATGGCGGCGGAAGGCGTAGCGCGAGGCGTGGCGCGACTCGTTGCCGGCGGAGATCCAGCTTCCGCCCTTGATGATGTTGTGGCGGTCGTCGAAGGTCGGCGTGGTGAAGTCGTCGTAGATGGGATGCACGTCGAAGCCGTCGAACGGATAGGTCGGCGTCTCGCACCACTGCCACACGTTGCCGACCACGTCGAACAGCTCGCCGTGGGCGAACGTCGTCACCGGACAGCTCGACGCCCAGTGATCCAGATGCAGGTTCGCGTTCGCGGGCGCGCCATGCGGGACGTCGGCCAGCCCGGCGTGGTCGTACAGCCGGTTCCACTCGTCCTCGGTCGGCAGGCGCACCGACAGACCGCTCTCGCGCGCCTTCCAGCGACAGAAGGCGCGCGCCTCCAGGCAATTCACCTCGGCCGGCCAGTCCCAGCGCATGGGCACTTCTTCCGTCATCAGCCGCAGGCGCCAGCCGTCCGCGCCCGGCACCCAGAAGGTGGGGTGCTCGGCGCGGGAGAAGCGCCGCCAGCCCAGGCCCTCCTCGTCCCACAGGCCGTCGTCGGCGTAGCCGCCGGCCTCGACGAAGGCAAGGTATTCGCGATTGCTGACGAGTTGGCGCGCCGCCCTGAAGGCCGGCACTTCGGCGCGGTGTTCGCCGTACTCGTTGTCCCAGCCGTAGATCGGCTCCTCGAAGCGGCGGCCGAGCACGACCCTGCCCGCCGGGATATCCACCAGCGCGTTCGGCGGCGGCTCGCCATGCTGCCCGCACGGCCGCCAGGCGGGGTGCGGCCGGACGTAGCGCAGCGCATGCTGGCGCATCAGTACCGACGAGGTTTCGAGGTGGATGCGCTCATGCTCGATGCCCATCAGCACCGCCCAGAACGGGTCCTTCCAGCCGATCGGCAGCGTGAAGGGCGTCTCGCGGATCACGCGGTCGACCACCGCCCTCACCTTGCGCCGGTACTCGGCGACCTCGGCCACCGTCGGCCAGTCGTAGCGGGTGTCGTCGAGATCGTCCCAGCTCATTTCGTCCACACCGACCGCGAACAGGGATTCGAGCCGCGGATCGAGGCGCTGGCCGACGAGGCCAGCGAGCATCAACTTGTTGATGAAGAAGGTCGCGGTGTGGCCGAAGTAGAAGATCAGCGGGTGGCGCAGGCTGATCGGCTTGCGGTAGCAGGCTTCGTCGCAGGCCAGTACCTCGAACAGGGACTCGTAGCGGTCGAAGGTGGAGTGGAAGTAGTCCAGCAGTTCGCGGCGCCTGGCTTCGACGTCGCCGCCGGCGAGCAAGGGGGTGCGCGGGAAGAGCGCACTCATCGTCCGCTGCCGGGGAATCCCGCCGCTGCCCTCGCGATCGCCGGGCGCTGCGGACGTGATTGCGGCATCGGCGGCGAGCGGAGCCCCGGCGGGACTCCGGCTGGCGTTTGGCGGTTCTCTCATCTTGCATGCCCTCGGAGGTTTGACGGGAACGGCGGTGGCGCCCGGCCGAATTCGGCGGCGAAAGCGCGGCGCGCGCCGGTGCCGGCAAAAGGATAATGGTAGAGATTTTCACCCGAATTGCCGAAGGGTGGCGAATACGCACCGTGACGGGGCGGGTTTCTCCCGCCGGGCGCCCACGCGCGGACCGCGCCCGCCGCGCTCAGCCGGCGAGGGTCAGCACCGCCTGCTGCCGTTCGGCATCGGCGTACAGGGTGGCGGCGCCCCGCGCGACGTCGGCCACGTGCAGCACCCCGCTCCACCGCGCGGCATCCGGCAGCAGATCGGCCAGCCGGTTGGGCAGGCGCTGCAGCGCCTCCTCGTCGAGATGGTTGCCGGCGAGCCTGGGGAACAGCGCGAAGTACAGCATGTCCGCCTCGATCAGCTCGTTCAGGAAGTGCGTGCCGAGCGACACGTCGGGCACGAGGTTGTCGTGCATCGCCACGATCTCGCACAGCGCGGCGACGTGGTTGATCTCGGCAAACGCCACCGGCAGCCCCAGCCACAGGTCGCGGGAACCCCAGCGTCCCGGCCCGAGCACCAGCAGGCAGCGCCCGGCGCTGGCCTGGTTGATGCGACCGACCAGCTGCGTCACCGCCAGGCGGTCGGCCTGGCCGAGTTGGCCGTAGACGGCCGGCCGCACCAGCACGATGCGTTCGGGGTGGATGACCCTGCCCGGCCCGATCACCGCGCCGCGCGCGGCAACGACCTGCCGCGCCCCTTCGGGCGGCCGCGCGTCGCCGGCACCTTCGCTGTCGCGGATCTGCATCGGCCGGCATTGCAGCAGGTTGATGCGGTAGGCATCGCCGCCGAAGTTGACGGCGAATTCCACCTCCACCGGGTGATCGTAGGCGGCATGCAGCACGGCGAGCAGCGCACGCAGGTCGTCGACGAAGGCGGTGCGCGACACCAGCCCGTCGAAGGTGAGGAAGGCCGGGCCGTCGTCGCGCTCGCGGCTGGTGAAGAGCGCAAGCGGGAAATCGCCCGCCCCCTTCACCAGTTCGGCGAACGGCCCGCTGACGAGCCTGTTCTGCTGCAGGTCGAGCGCATCCATGCGCCGCTGCGCATGGCGGGCGATGGCGCCGAAGTTCGTCTCCGGCCGCAGCGCCGGGGCGTTGAGGGCGATGAGCCGGGTGTAGTCGTCGTCGCTGCGGTCCACCGCCCGCGTGCCCAGGCCCGCCACCAGCCGGACCACGCCGGCGCGCATGTCGATCTGCGGATTCCACGGATACGGATTCACCGACAGCCCCACGCCGGCGGCATGCGGATGGAAATAGCGCCGGCCGGCGGTGCCCGACACCCGCATGATCAGCAGCGCCATCTGCTCGTGCTCGTGCAGCAGCCCGCGGCGCTGGCGGTAGCGCAGCGCCTGCTCGCCCAGCGTGCTGGCATAGACCTGGCGCACCGCGTCCAGCAGGTCGGCCAGCCGCTTGCCGCGCGGGCCCTGGTTCACGCAGAACACGCTGTCGTACTGGCCGGCGAAGGCGCTGCCGTAGCGGTCCTCCAGCCGCGAGCTGGAGCGCACGATGAAGGGCCATTCGCCGAAGTAGTCCAGCATCGCCTCGAAGCGGCGCACGATGGGTTCCGGAAACTCGCCCTGCAGGATGCGCCCGCGCGCCTCGTCCAGGCCCTGCAGGAAGCTCTCCGGCTCGCGCTGCCGGCGGCGGATCCACCACAGCCGGTTGAGGACGAAGAAGGTGTCGAACACCTCGGTGCCGACGTAGAAGGAGTCGTGCGCCTCGAGCCGCTCGTGCAGGGCCGGCAGGTCGCGGCGCAGGATTGCGCGCGCCAGCAGCATGCCCGCCGCCTTGCCGCCGATGGAGCCGTTGCCGATCATGCGGGCGCGGATCGCGAGCAGATCCTCCAGCCCCATGTAGCGCCCGATCAGCCGCAGCAGGCCGCCGCCCTCGGGAAACAGCAGCCGCGCCAGGCGTGCGAAGCAGTCCGCCTCGCGCGCGGCCTGCCCGCCGTCCGCGTCCGCCCGGCGACGGGCGAGCAGGCCGCGCGCGGCGGCGAAGTGGCGGTCCCAGTGGCCGGCGATGGCGCCGCCCTCCAGCCCGGCCCAGCCCGAGCCGGCCAGGATCTCCGACACCGTGCCGCTGTCGGCCACCGCGCGGAAGCGGTCGCCGTCCTCCCAGGCGTGGATGAGGTTCATCGCCCGGGCGGAGCGGTGCTGCACCTTGATCGGCCGGATGTACAGCCGGCCGCGGCAACGGAACACGTCGAGCAGGTACTGGGTGGTGTCGGCGATGGTGTCCATGCCGTCGCCGGCATGGGTGTTGCGGTACACGCCGAAGTAGGTGACGGTGTCGAGGTCGAACAGCCGCGGGCAGGTGAGGCGGAAGAAGTTGCCCATCATGCGGTCCGACTGCCACGCCCCGGCCAGTTCGGACAGGCAGTCGAAGACGTACATCGTCTCCCGCCCGGCAGCCTCGATCACCGAATGCACCTGGTCGACGAAGGCATCGAAGCCGTCCTGCGGGCGCGGATGGTGGATCTCCGCACCTTCGCCGGCCGCCAGCAGCGGCGCGTGCGAGGCGAAGCGGAAATAGATCAGCCGCCGCCGCTGCGCGCGCGCCGCGCGGGCGTACGGCTGCACGAGGGCGAGGTATTCGTCCAGCGACTGGATCTGCCAGACGACGTTGTCGCCGCGCTGCACGCCCCGCAGCACGGCGTCCAGCGCGGGCAGGCCGGTGGTCGGGGCGAAGGCGGAAGCGTCGTCGTCCATGGCTGCGCCCTTGCCGGTGCCGGTCAGCGCAAGGCGCCGTGGATCTGCTCGGCCAGCTTGCGGTTGATGCCCTCGACGCGGCACAGGTCCTCGACGGTGGCGTTGCGCACGCCGTCCAGGCCGCCGAAGGCCGCGAGCAGGTTGCGCCGCCGCGACGGGCCGACGCCGGGGATGTCCTCGAGCCTGGAGCCGATGCGCGCCTTGCCGCGCCGCGCGCGATGGCCGGTGATGGCGAAGCGGTGGGCCTCGTCGCGAATCTCGACGATCAGGTGCAGCGCCGCGGATTCGCCGCCCAGAGCGAGCCCTTCGCGGCCATCGGGAAAGATCAGCGTCTCCAGCCCGGCCTTGCGCCCTTCCCCCTTGGCCACGCCCACCATGCGCACCGATTCCAGCCCGACCTCGGCGAGGATCTCGCGTGCCGCGCTCACCTGGCCCTTGCCGCCGTCGATCAGGATGAGGTCGGGGCAGACGCCCTCGCCGGCCGCGACCTTGCCGTAGCGGCGCTCCAGCGCCTGGCGCATCGCGGCGAAGTCGTCGCCCGGCGTGATGCCGGTGATGTTGTAGCGGCGATATTCGGAGTTCTTCATCGCGCCGGCTTCGCACACCACGCAGGAGGCGACGGTGGCCTCGCCCATGGTGTGGCTGATGTCGAAGCATTCGATGCGCTGCGGCGCTTCCTCCAGGTCCAGCGCATCGCGCAGGGCCTCGAGCCGCTGCTCGATGCGGCCGGTGTCGCGCGCGCGGGCCTGGATCGCCAGCCGGGCGTTCTTCTCCGCCATCTCCATCCAGGCTTTTTCGGCGGCAAAGCGCGGCGCCACCACGCCGGGAGGCTGGTCGACGATCTCCGCCAGCGCCTCGCGCAGGGGTTCGGGGGAGAGGTTCACCAGGATGCGCGTGGGGACGGGATGCTGGCCGTAGTGCTGCTCGACGAACGCGAGCAGGCTGTCCTCCGCGCCCGACGCCGCCGCGCCGCTGGGGAACTGCGGCCGGTCGCCGAGGTGGCGGCCGCCGCGCACCATGGCGATGTTGACGCAGGTGAGGCCGTCCTCCTCGATCGCGGCGAGGATGTCGACGTCTTCGTCCTTGCGGCTGTCGGCGAACTGCTTGTGCAGCACCGCCTGCAGCACGCGCACCTGGTCGCGGCAGGCGGCGGCCTCCTCGAAGGCGAGCCGTTCCGCGGCGTCCTGCATCTTCGCGCTGAGGTCGTCGATGACTTCGCTGGCCTGGCCGTCGAGGAAGCGCGCCGCCAGGCGCACGTCGGCGGCATAGGCATCCTTGTCGATGAGGCCGACGCAGGGGCCGGTGCAGCGCTTGATCTGCTGCAGCAGGCAGGGGCGCGAGCGGTTCTGGAAGACGGTGTTCTCGCAGGTGCGCAACTGGAAGGTCTTCTGCAGCAAGTGGATGCTTTCGCGCACCGCCCAGGCGTTGGGGAACGGGCCGAAGTAGCGCGCGCCCTTGGCGAAGGCGCCGCGGTGGTAAGCGAGCCGCGGGAATTCGTCGGCGGAGAGTTCGATGTAGGGGTAGGTCTTGTCGTCGCGGAACAGGATGTTGTAGCGCGGCGCCAGGCTCTTGATGAGGTTGTTCTCGAGGATCAGGGCCTCGGCCTCGGAACGGGTGGCGGTGATGTCCACGCGCCGGATCTGCGCGACCATCATCGCCACGCGCGGGCTCGACAGCGTCTTCTGGAAATAGCTGGAGACGCGGCGCTTGAGGTTCTTGGCCTTGCCGACGTAGAGGACCTTGTCGTCGGCGCCGATCATGCGGTAGACGCCGGGTTCTTCCGGCACGGTCCGCAGGAAGGTCTTGGCATCGAAGGCGGGAGTCGGCGTCGGGTCGGTCATGGTGTGAGGTTTGCGGAGAAACGTCCTGGAGAACCGTCTTCCTGTTGGAGCGGGCGCGGGGCATTCGTTCCGTGGGCTGCGGAACTCGCCTGCTGCGCAGGCTCGGACAGTCCTCGCCCACTCCACGAATGCCCCGCACCCGCTCCGGCGTCGGTGGGTCTCGATGGCTTTCCGGCGTTTGTGAATACGGTCCCGGTGCGGCACAGCTCCGGGCGGTGATGCGGTCCGCGTGGATTCGGCGCCTGGCGCCGGCCGGAGCCGATGCCCTTCGGTCCGTCCTGCGCGTGGAGGATTATCCGTCCTTGCGCAGCAGTTCGGTGCGCTGCTCGCCTATCGTCGCCGCCGTCATCGTCGGCGACGGGCCGGCATCCTCGGCGATCGAGGCGACCTTGTCCCGCGCCTCCACATAGGGCGCGTGCAGTTCCAGCGCGAACGGGTCGGCGAGCCACGGGGCCCGCGACGCGCGCGGGGCGATGGCGGCGAGGCGCGCGCGGCTTTCCCCGTCGGGTCCGGGCGCCCAGCGGTCCAGCAGTTCCGCGGCGAGGTCGGGCCGGTTGCACACGAGCAGCATGTCGCAGCCCGCGGCATGGGCGGCCTTCGCGCGGCCGACGATGTCGCCGGCCACCCTGGCGCCTTCCATGTTGAGGTCGTCGCTGAAGATCACGCCCTTGAAGTCGAGGCGGCCGCGCAGGACGTCCTCGAGCCAGAACGGCGAGAAGCCGGCCGGTAAGGGGTCGGGAGTGGGATCGGCCTTCGGATAGACGACGTGGGCGGGCATCACGCCGGCGAGTTGGCGGCCGAGGCGGTGGCGGTAGGGGGCGATGTCCTCGGCCCAGATCGTGTCGAAGTCGCGTTCGTCGACCGGCACGTCGTGGTGCGAGTCGGCCTCGACGCAGCCGTGGCCGGGAAAGTGCTTGCCGACGCAGCCCATGCCGGCTTCCGCCATGCCGGCGGCGAGCGCCTGGGCGAGCGCGGCGACGGTCTGCGGGTCGCGGTGGAAGGCGCGGTTGCCGATGGCGCGGCTGACGCCGTAGTCGAGGTCGAGCACCGGAGTGAAGCTGAGGTCCACGCCGTGGGCGAGGAGTTCGGCGGCGAGCACGTAACCCGTGGCGCGGGCGGCGTCGAGGGCGGCGAGGTGGTCCCTGTCCCACAGCGCGCCGAGGCTGCGCATCGCGGGCAGGCGGGTGAAGCCGTCGCCGCGGAAGCGCTGCACGCGCCCGCCTTCGTGGTCGACGGCGATGATCGGCGCCGGGTCGCGCAGCGCGCGGATGTCGCGGGTGAGTGCGCAGAGCTGTTCGGAGTCGCGGAAGTTGCGCGCGAACAGGATCACGCCGCCGACCAGCGGGTCCAGCAGGCGCTCGCGCTCTTCACCGGTGAGTTCGGTGCCGGCGACGTCGATCATGACCGGACCGCGGGGAATGGTGGGAATCATGCGGTGCATCTCGTTTCGGATGGATGTGTGGGTGCCGGGGACGTTTGGCAGTGGAAGCGACGGACCTTGGGTACGGAATACTCGCCGCCGTTCGAGGCGGCGGCGCTGTTCGCGCGGCACCACGATAGTACGGCCATCGCGCAGTCAGTCATCGATCGCCGCCAGTTCGTATGCCGTGCTGCGCCCGCCCGCCGGCATCCTGCGCAGAACGCCCAGTGCCATCAGCTCGGTGATGTCGCGCAGCGCGGTATCAGGCGAACACTTCGCGATGGCCGCCCACTTGCCGCTGGTGAGCCAGCCTTCGAAGCCATCGAGCAGACGATTGAGCAGCTTCGTCTGCCGCGGGTTCATCGGCGTGCCGGCCCAGCGGCGCCAGAAGCGGGCCTTGAACAACACGCCGTCGAGCGCGAGTCGTGCGCTGTCGACGGCATGCTGCAGGCTGGCCAGGAACCAGGCCAGCCATTCGGTGACGTCTAGCGTCCCTTTCTGGGTGCGTTCCAGCACGTCGTAGTAGTCCTTGCGGGTGCGCTGGATCTGGGCCGACAGGCTGTAGAAACGCTGCGGATTGCCATCCGCCCGCGCCAGGAACAGGTCGCCGACGGCGCGGGCGATGCGGCCGTTGCCATCGTCGAAGGGATGCAGCGTGACGAACCACAGATGCGCGAGCCCGGCCTTGATCGCGGCCGGCTCTCCGGTGTCGCCGTTGGCCCAGGCGAGGAAGCGCGTCATCTCGGCTTCCAGCCTGTCGGCCGGAGGCGCCTCATAGTGGACCTTGCGGCGGTGGAGCGGACCGGAGACGACCTGCATCGGACCGGTGGCATCGTCGCGCCACGAACCGACCCGGATGCGCGTGAGGCCGCCGTACCCGGTGGGAAACAGCGCAGCGTGCCAGCCGGACAGGCGCTCGGCGGTCAGCGGTTCGCGACAGCGCGCCGTGGCATCGAGCACCATCTCCACGACACCTTCGACATGGCGGTCGACCGGCGCCAGCGCACCGATATCCACCCCCAGGCGGCGGGCGATGGACGAGCGCACGGAAGCGACGTCGAGCGATTCCCCCTCGATTTCACTGGTCTTGACCACGTCGTCGGTCAACACGGCCAGACTCGCCTGGTCGCGCAGCGCCACGCCGGCGTCGGCCAGGCGCCCGAGCAGCAGCCCCTGCGCACGGCTGGCCTCGGCCAGCGGCGGAGCGAGCACGGAGAGGTCGTAGCGCCACCGCGGCCAGTCCTCTGCCTGCCAGACGTAAAGACAATCTCCGCTTTTCATGCGGAGATTGTGTGCATCATTCGCCGCACCGGCAAGCTTTCCACCGTACAGGACTTCGTGGGCAGATGCCGGCAGCGGCCTCTGGATCGCGGACCGGGACGAGACCGTCGATTCACGCCCCGATCATCGGTTGCATGCATTCGATGACGGCGAACGCCACCACGTTGTCGTCCTCGTCGCTGAGGCTGAGATGGGCGCGCAGGTGGTTGTCGCGCATGTGGGCGGCGAGCCGTTCGTCGTAGCGGTATTCCGGCTTGCCGAGCGCATCGTGCCCGACCGCCACCGCATGCAGGGTGGCCGGCACCGCGACACCGGTGCCGAGCGCCTTGCCGAAGGCTTCCTTGGCGGCGAAGCGCTTGGCGAGCAGGCGCACCGGGTCGCGGCTCGCGCGCCACGCTTGGACTTCGGACTGCGCGAGGATGCGCAACGCGAAGCCTTCGCCGTGGCGTTCGATCGCGCGGCGCACGCGCTCGATGCGCACGATGTCGGTGCCGATGCCGTGGATCATGGCTGGCGCGCGGCGTCAGGCCGACGGCGCGGCGGCTTCGCGCATCAGGCGCTTCATCTCGGCCACCGCCTCGCGCAGGCCGACGAAGACCGCGCGGCTGACGATGGCGTGGCCGATGTGCAGTTCGCGCACGCCGGCGAGCCGGGCGATCGGCTGCACGTTGTAGTAGTTCAGCGCATGGCCGGCGTTGAAACGCATGCCCAGCCGCCGCACCGCCTCGCCGGCGGCCTTCACCTTGGCCAGTTCGGCGAGCACGGCAGGCGCTTCGGCATCGCGGCCGCTGCCGTGGAAGGCGTGGGCATAGGGGCCGGTGTGGATCTCGCACACGCGCGCGCCGATGCGCGCGGCCGCCTCGATCTGCGGATGCTCGGCGTCGATGAACACACTGGTGACGATGCCGGCGTCGGCGAGCCGTGCGATCATCTCCTTCAGCCGCGCTTCCTGGCCGACGATGTCCAGCCCGCCCTCGGTGGTGACCTCGTGGCGGCCTTCGGGCACCAGCATCGCCATCTCGGGCTCGAGGCGGCAGGCGATGCCCACCATTTCGTCGGTGGCCGCCATCTCGAGGTTGAGCTTGACCTGGGTCAGTTCGCGCAGCCTGCGCACGTCGTCGTCGTTGACGTGGCGGCGGTCTTCGCGCAGATGCACGGTGATGCCGTCTGCCCCGCCGAGATGGGCCTCCACCGCCGCCCACACCGGATCGGGCTCCCAGGTGCGGCGCGCCTGGCGCAGCGTGGCGACGTGGTCGATGTTGACGCCGAGTTCGATCACAGTTCAGCAATCTCCTTCAGGACCCGGCGCGACTGCAACGGCTGGCCGCCCAGGTAGTGGTTGATGAGGGCACGCAGCAGCAGCTTGGACTGCGTCAGCGTTTCCGCGTGCGAGAAATCGCCGGCCGCCATGTCGAGCAGGACCTGCCCCCGCACCGGCGGCTGGTCGCCCCAGCCCGCGGCTTCGTCGCCCGGCAGTGCCTGGACCGCGACCGGGCCGCGTTCGAAGACGTAGATGTAGCGCCCGTCGGCGCGCACCGGTCCGCCGCCGTCGCCCTCGGTATCGAGCCCGACGCCGTAGCCCAGTTCCTGCAGCAGCGCGAGTTCGAAACGGCGCAGCAGCGGCGGGACGGCATCGCCGCGGCCCAGCGCCGCAATGGCCGTGGCGTAGCTGCCGAAGAGCTGCGGGTGGGCGTCTTCGCGCGCGGTCAGCCGCATCAGCAGTTCGTTGAGGTAATAGCCGCAGATCAGCGCCTGGCCGGTCAGCAGCGGCTGGCCGCCCTGCCACTCGGCGCGGATGAGGGTCTTGACCTCGCCGCCGCCGGACCAGTCGACCAGCAGCGGCTGGAAGGCCATCAGCACGCCGCGCAGCACCGAATGCGGCCGCCGCGCGCCCTTGGCGACCACCGCCACGCGGCCGTGGTCGCGCGACAGCAGTTCCACGATCAGGCTGGTCTCGCGCCAGGGCAGCGTGTGCAGCACCCAGGCGGGCTGCTGCTCGATGCGCTGTCTCGAACCCACGGACGATGGACCCTTCGTGTCCTGGAAGCGGTGCTGGCGAAGCGCGCCCCGGGCTACTCGTAGCCCAGGCTCTTCAGGGCGCGCTCGTCGTCCGCCCAGCCGCTCTTGACCTTCACCCAGACCTCGAGGAAGACCTTGCCGTCGAACAGCTTCTCGAGTTCGACGCGCGCCTCGGACGAGATGCGCTTGAGCTTCTCGCCACCCTTGCCGATGACGATGCCCTTGTGGCCCGGCTTGTCGACGATGACCGCGGCGTGGATGCGGCGCAGGCGCCCCTCGGTCTCGAACTTCTCGATCTCCACCGCGATGCCGTAGGGCAGTTCGTCGCCCAGCAGGCGGAAGAGCTTTTCGCGCAGGAACTCGGCGGCCAGGAAGCGCTCGCTGCGGTCGGTGATCTCGTCCTCCGCGTACATCGGCTCGCCTTCGGGCAGCAGCGGGGTGGCAGCCGCCACCAGCGCGTCCACGTTGCGGCCGCGCTCGGCCGACAAGGGCACGATCTCGACGAAGTCGCGCAGTCCGCGCACCTCGTCGATGAAGGGCAGCAGCCGGGTCTTGTCCTTGAGCAGATCCACCTTGTTGATCACCAGCACCACGCGCGCGTCCGGCGGAATGACTTCCAGCACCTTGCGATCGTCCTCGCCGAAGCGCCCGGCCTCGATGACGAAGAACACCAGGTCGACGTCGGCCAGCACCTGGGACACGGTGCGGTTCATCGAGCGGTTGAGCGCATTGCGGTGATGGGTCTGGAATCCCGGCGTGTCGACGAACACGAACTGGGCGTCGTCATTGGTCAGGATGCCGGTCACCCGGTGGCGGGTAGTCTGCGCCTTGCTCGAGACGATGCTGATCTTCTGGCCGATCAGGCGGTTCAGCAGCGTGGACTTGCCGACGTTGGGGCGACCGACGATGGCGGCGAAGCCCGAGCGGAAGCCGGCGCACGCGCCCTGCATCGGCGAACCGGCCCCCTCGCCCGCGCCGTCGTCTTCCTTGTGGGTGTCGCTCATTTCTTCCTCAACTCCGCCAATGCCAGCTCGGCCGACTGCTGTTCCGCCGCTCGCCGACTGCCGCCGCGCCCCAGCGTGCGAATGCCGAATTGCGGGATCTCGCACGCCACCTCGAATTCCAGCGCATGCGCCTCGCCCATGACCTGGGACATCGTGTAGACAGGCAGGGCGACGCGGCGTCCCTGCAGCCATTCCTGCAGCGCCGTCTTCGGGTCCTTCGCCGGCTTGCGCGGATCGATCTCGCCCAGCAGCGGCACGTAGAGGGCGTCGATCACGCCCTTCGCCGCCTCGAATCCGGCATCCAGATAGACCGCGGCGAACACGGCTTCGAGGGCATCGGCCAGGATGGAGGGGCGCCTGGCTCCGCCGGACTTCAGTTCCCCTTCGCCGAGCTGCAGGTCGTCGCCGAGCTGCAGGCCGGCGGCCAGCCGATGCAGCGCTTCCTGCCGCACCAGCGACGCGCGCGCGCGCGACAGCTCGCCCTCGCGCAGTTCGCCAAAACGGCTGAACAGCGCGAGGGCGATGACGCAATTCAGGATGCTGTCGCCGAGGAACTCGAGCCGCTCGTTGTTGGGCTGCCCGAAGCTGCGGTGCGTCAGCGCCTGCTTCAGCAGCGATGCATCCTCGAAACGGTGGCCCAGCTCGCGCTGCAGCCGTTCCAGCGGCATCGGCTCAGCGGTCCGTGCTCGAGGCGTGGAATTCGATCAGCAGGCTCACGTTGGCCACGAGCGGCACCTTGCGCTCGTAGTCGACCTCGATGACCGTGCGATTGCCGTCCTTGGAGATGTCCAGGTCCGCCCCGCTTACGCTTTGGATCTCGTCGATCTCGCGGCGGCGGTCGAAACCGCGGCGCAATTCGATCGCCGGCGCGCCGTTGTCGCCGTCCTGCGCGAGCCCCTTGATGATGCGCTCGACGGCCATGAACTCGTTAACCGCCGGAACGGAGCGAAACCCGATCACGATCGCGAACACCGCCAGGCCGCCGACGATCAGGACGCTAATCAGGCTGAGGCCGGCCTGGCGCCTGATGTCCATGTTCCTGCCCGTCGATCGCCCGGCGGGCATCATGTCAGTTGAAGCCACCGATCCGCCCCATGTCGTTGAAATTGAACCAGATGAAGAAAGCGCGGCCGACGATGTTCCCGTCCGGCACGAAACCCCAGACCCGGCTGTCGCTGCTGGCGTCGCGGTTGTCGCCCATCATGAAGTAATGGCCGGCCGGCACGGTGCATCGAACGCCGCGGTTAGTATAGGTGCAGTTCTCGCGGCCCGGAAAATTCAGCACCTGCGGCACGAAGGCCGGCGCCTCCCGTTCGATCAGGATCGAATGCTCGGCGACGCCCAGCTTCTCGGTGTATTTCGGCGAGTAGTAGAGCCGGTCCGGGTGCAGGTAGTTGCCCGACTCGGAGACCGGCACTGCCTCGCCGTTGATCGTCAGGCGCTTGTCGATGTATTCGACCGTGTCCCCCGGCAGCCCCACGACGCGCTTGATGTAGTCCAGCGACGGATCGTCCGGGTAGCGGAACACCATCACCTCTCCCCGCCTGGGCTGGTTGACGTCGATGATCTTCTTGTTGATGACGGGCAGCCGGATGCCGTACGTCCACTTGTTGACGAGGATGAAGTCGCCCACCAGCAGGGTCGGGATCATCGAGCCGGACGGGATCTTGAACGGCTCGACGACGAAGGAGCGCAGGCCGAAGACGATGAGGATGACCGGAAAGAAGCTCGCGCCATATTCGACCCACCACGGCGTCGGCGCATCGGCCGGACGCCGCTTGCGGGCAAAGAAGTGGTCATAGACCCACAGCACACCGGTGGCGACGAGCAGCAGGAAGAGGATTAACGCAAAATTCACGCGGACTCCGGGAAAACTGTATGGATCGGGGAAAACCGACGGGAGGACGGCAGGGCGCTCTTTGCGCGGCGCCTACTTCCCGTCCTCGACGCGCAGCACGGCGAGGAAGGCTTCCTGCGGGATCTCGACGTTGCCGACCTGCTTCATGCGCTTCTTGCCTTCCTTCTGCTTTTCCAGCAGCTTCTTCTTGCGCGTGATGTCGCCGCCGTAGCACTTGGCCAGCACGTTCTTGCGCAGCGCCTTGATCGTTTCGCGCGCGATGATGTGCGAACCGATCGCCGCCTGCACCGCCACGTCGAACATCTGGCGCGGGATCAGCCCGCGCAGCTTGGCGGCGAGTTCGCGGCCGCGGTACTGGGCGCTGGAACGGTGCACGATGACCGACAGCGCATCCACCTTCTCGCCGCCCACCATCAGGTCGAGCTTGACGAGGTCGGCGCTGCGGTACTCCTTGAACTCGTAGTCCAGCGAGGCATAGCCGCGCGACACCGACTTCAGCTTGTCGAAGAAGTCCATCACCACTTCGTTCATCGGCATGTCGTAGATCAGTTGCACTTGGCGGCCGTGGTAGCGCATGTCCACCTGCGTGCCGCGCTTCTGGTTGCACAGCGTGATCACCGGTCCGACGTAGTCCTGCGGCAGGAAGATGTTGGCGGTGATGATGGGCTCGCGGATCTCCGCGTACTTGCCCGGTTCCGGCAGCTTGGCCGGGTTCTCGACGTGTATGACCTCGCCGCCGTTGAGCACGACTTCATAGACCACCGTCGGCGCGGTGGTGATGAGGTCCATGTCGAACTCGCGCTCCAGGCGTTCCTGCACGATGTCCATGTGCAGCAGGCCGAGGAAGCCGCAGCGGAAGCCGAAACCCAGCGCCTGCGAGACTTCCGGCTCGAACTGCAGCGAAGCGTCGTTGAGCCGCAGCTTTTCGAGCGAGTCGCGCAACTGGTCGTATTCGCTGGATTCCACCGGATACAGGCCGGCGAACACCTGGGGCTTGATCTCCTTGAAGCCTGGCAGCGGCTCGACCGCGGGCCGTCCGGCGAGCGTGATCGTGTCGCCGACCTTGGCAGCCTCGAGTTCCTTGATGCCGGCGATGACGAAGCCCACCTCGCCGGCCGACAACTGCTCGCGGCCGACCGACTTGGGCGTGAACACGCCGACCTGCTCGCACGGATACTGGGCGCCGGTCGACATCAGCAGGATGCGGTCCTTCGGCCGCAGCACGCCGTCCACGACGCGCACCAGCATCACCACGCCGACGTAGTTGTCGAACCACGAATCGATGATCAGCGCCTTGAGCGGCGCCCCCGCGTCGCCTCCGGGCGCCGGAATGCGTTCGACGATCGCTTCCAGCACGTCCTCGATGCCCAGGCCGGTCTTGGCCGAACACAGGATCGCGCGGGAGGCGTCGACACCGATGACGTCCTCGATCTCGCTGCGCGCGTTCTCCGGATCGGCCGCCGGCAGGTCGATCTTGTTCAGCACCGGCACCACCTCGACGTCGAGTTCGAGCGCGGTGTAGCAGTTCGCCACCGTCTGCGCTTCGACGCCCTGCGACGCGTCGACCACCAGCAGCGCGCCTTCGCAGGCGGAGAGCGAGCGGCTGACTTCGTACGAGAAGTCGACGTGGCCCGGGGTGTCGATCAGGTTCAGGTTGTAGACCCTGCCGTCCTTCGCCTTGTAGTGCAGGGCCGCGGTCTGCGCCTTGATCGTGATGCCGCGCTCGCGCTCGATGTCCATCGAGTCGAGCACCTGCGCTTCCATCTCGCGTTCGGACAGGCCGCCGCAGAACTGGATCAGCCGGTCCGCCAGCGTGGACTTGCCGTGGTCGATGTGGGCGATGATTGAAAAGTTTCGGATGTGCTGCATGCGATAACAAAACGGGTGCCTTTCAGCACCCGGTTCTGATTGGTTGACGGCGTCAGGCGCCGGATTCTAGCGGAAAACCCGCACAATAGACACGGACGGCCTCGGTATCGAGGCGGTATCGGCACAGTTCGGCGTCGCCGTGCAACAGGACCGGCACGAGTTCGTTCCAGCGTTCCTCCAGTTCCGGGTCCTGGTCGACGTCGAGCACGACGACGCGCCAGCCGAACTCGTCGGCGATCGGCCGCAGCGCCTCGACGAGGTCGTGGCACAGATGGCACCACTCCCGGCTCATCACGGTGAATTCGCGCCCGGGCGGGTTCATCGGCTATTTGTCCGCGCGCAGGCTGACGTAGGACGTTGCATCGCCGCGCTTGACGAGCAGCGTCACCTGCTGCCCTTCCTTCAGGTTCGCGACCTGGCGGTTGAATTCCTCGACGGACTTCAGCGGAACCTGCTTGCCGGCGATGACCAGCGCGAGCACCAGATCGCCTTCCCGGATCTCGGCACGGGCGGCGGCGCCGACGGCGCGCTCGACCACCAGGCCCTGTTCGATGCCGCGCTCGCGGCGTTGCGCCGGCGTCGGCGGCGCCAGCGCGAGGCCCAGCCGGTTGGGGGTGGCCTGCGACTTCGGTATCGTGCCCCGCCGGCCCGACTTGCCGTCCTGCCATTCGCCCACGGTCACCGCCAGTTCGCGCGGCTCGCCGCTGCGATAGACCTGCACCGGCACCCTCGTCCCCGGCCGGACGGCGGCGACGATGCGCGGCAGGTCGCTGGAATTCTCCACCGGCTTGCCATCGAAGCGCACGATCACGTCACCCTGCTCCATGCCGGCGCGGCCGGCCGGGCTGTCGGGTTCCACCGCGCTCACCAGCGCACCGGCTGCCCGCGGCAGGCCGAAGCCCTCGGCGAGGTCGCGGGTCACCTCCTGGATGGCGACGCCGATGCGTCCGCGCTGGACCCTGCCGTGGGTGCGCAACTGCTGCTGGACGTCCATCGCCACGTCGATCGGGATGGCGAACGACAGCCCCATGAAGCCGCCGGTGCGGCTGTAGATCTGCGAATTCATGCCGACCACCTCGCCCTTCAGGTTGAACAGCGGCCCGCCCGAGTTGCCGGGGTTGATCGCCACGTCCGTC
Organism: Thauera sp. K11; assembly: GCF_002354895.1. Taxonomy (NCBI): domain Bacteria; kingdom Pseudomonadati; phylum Pseudomonadota; class Betaproteobacteria; order Rhodocyclales; family Zoogloeaceae; genus Thauera; species Thauera sinica. Next base: position 1,643,386 of record NZ_CP023439.1, on the reverse strand, counting down.
TGGATGAAAGGCACGAAGTTCTCGTCAGGCAGGCTGCGCCCCTTGGCGCTGACGATGCCCGCGGTGACCGACTGCTCGAAGCCGAACGGCGAGCCGATGGCGACGACCCACTCGCCGACCTTGAGCTTCTCCGGGTCGCCGAGCGTGACCCTGGGCAGCCCCGATGCCTCGATCTTGATCAGCGCCACGTCGCTGCGGGCGTCGGCGCCGATCACCCGGGCGCGGAACTCCCGCTTGTCGGCCAGCCGCACGACGATTTCCTCGGCCTCGTCCACGACATGCGCATTGGTCAGGATGTAGCCGTCGGCGCTGACGATGAAACCCGAGCCGAGGGACTGGTCGTTGGGGCCGAAGCGCGGCGTCTCGGGATGCTTCGGGATGAACTTGCGGAAGAAGTCGAACATCGGGTCCGACTCGTCCAGCCCCGGAAACGGCATTTGCTGAGACCTGCCGCGCGCCTGCGTGGTGCTGATGTTGACGACCGCGATGCCCTGCCGCTCCACCAGCGCGGTGAAATCGGGAAGGTTGACGACGGACGATGCGAGCGCCGGGCCGGCGACGAAGGATGCGAACAGCCATGCCGCGGCATGGCGCAGGATGGAACGGATCATCAGGATTCCCGGACCGATGCAGAAGGGATTTGCGGGCAGGCGCCGTCAGCCACGACTTCCATGCCCAGGCCGCTGCGCCAGCGCCGGCTCCTGGACAGCAGGCGATTGATCGCGGCCGCGAGGCCAAGCCCGGCGACGGCACCGGCCGCGGCCGGCAGATCGGCCGCGCCCGCGGCGGCCAGCGCAGTGCCGGCCGCGGCGCCGGCCACCAGCAGCACGGCCCCCAGGCCATAGCTGCAAAGCGCCGCCTTCAGCGGTGCGCCGTCGGAAATGGAGATCCGCACCCGGTCGCCCACCCTGGCGCCGTCGTACGAAGGCAGGGCGAACTCGTCGGCCCTCCTGCCGAAGGCATGGGCGATCCGCACCGAGCGACAGCCGCCCGGCTCGTCACAGCGGCCGCAGCCTCCGCCCGCATCGTTCACCTTGAGCCACAAGCGATCGCCCTCGATACGCTGCACGCGAGCGAACGCCTCCATCATTGCACCGAATGTTCGATACCGTCCGCCAGGCGCTGCACTGCCCGCGCGGGCACTTCGCCGAGCGCGGTGATGAGATGGCGGTCCAGCGTGCGCTTGTAGATGTTGATTGCCCCCGAAGCGAGCAGGCCGGCCACCGGTGACGCACCCTGCTCCGGAAGCGGCTCGATGAACACCGAGATCGCCGCCAGTCCGTCGCTGTACACCATGTGGATGGCCTCGCCCCGCTCACGGCCGAGTGGACGCCGCATGACCGACACCAGCGAGTAGCCGGGCAGCGGCGAGCGCAGCATCCAGCCGCCGTCGCCCTTCGCAATCTCGCTGCCGCGCGCATTCACCACGCGCCAGTCGCCTCTCGGATCGAACCGCGACTTCAGCAGTTCGGAACCGACGTCGCCGCCGATGCGGACATCGCTGAAGGCGAACTGCTCGATGACCTCGCCGCGTTCGTCGACCATGCGCGACTTGAGCAGCAGGCCCGATTGCGCATCCGCCCACAGCACATGGCCGTAGCGCAGATCGTCGCGCGGCTCGAGGACGACGGACTGCGCCTCGTAGCCCGCAACGCGGCCGGACTCGCCCTTGCGGACGCGGTAGCTCTCGGCGAGATTCGCAAAGCTCGCCGGCAGACGGGCCGGAAAGGCGCGCCTGCCGCCCGGCTGATCGATGATCACCGTCTTCTGCTCGGGCAGGACGCAGCGGACCTCGTTGCCCGAACGGATCACCTCGCGCGGACTGCCGTCCAGTACCTCGAGCCGCTCATATTCGCCCGTCGCATCCATGCGGTGGGCGATGCGCGACGTTTCGAAGGTCCCGCGCGACTGATAGGTGAAGGTGCCGACGTAGTTGAGCATCTGCCCCGCGCTCGCGATGCGCCCGAGCCAGGTCAGCGGATCGGACGGCGTTTCGGCGCTGGCTGGCGACTGCGCGAACGTCACGCAGAGCGCGATCACGGCCGGGGCGAACCTCATCGGGCGGCATCCTCGCGCTGGTTGGAAATACTGCGGACGTACTGCAGGGCCGCAGGCACCGGCCCGCCGCCTACGACGCTCTGGTGCGCGAACACGTATTCCCGATGCAGATCCTCGCCCGAACGCGGCGCCGGATTCGCCTGCACCGGCGGCGCAATCAGCCGCGCCACCTGGTTCGGCGACTGCACCGCCGCACCCTGGCCCGCCGCCAGCCGGGCCGCCGGCTGCTCCTGCCCGGAGTACAGCGAAGCGGCTACCAGCCCCACCGCCGCGACCCCCATCACCGACGCCGCGACAGGCATCAGCGAACGCCAGCCGCTCCGGTTCGCCGCCACCGCGGCATTACGGGCCTGCGGGGCGAGGACGGTCGGCTCGTCGCCCAGGCAGGCCATCACGCGGTCGACGAAATCGGGCGAACCGGCGCGTTCTCCGCGCAAGGCATCGCCGATCAGGCAATAGGCGTCCCATTCCCGTCTGAGCCCGGAGTCGCGCTGCAAACCGTCGAGCACCGGCTTCATCGCCTGCTCCTCCAGATCACCGTCCAGAAGCGCCGAGAGTCTGTCCTTCATCCCTTGTACCTACCAACGTTTGTCCGGGGCCGTGTCGAGCAGCGGCCGCAGGCGTTCAGCAATCGCCTCGCGCGCCCGGAATATCCGGGAACGCACGGTTCCTATGGGGCAATCCATGATGCTGGCGATTTCCTCGTAGCTGAGCCCCTCCAGCTCACGAAGCATGATCGCCGTCCTCAGTTCCTCGGGCAGCGCCGCCATCGCCTCGTCGACGGTCTCGCCGATCTGGCGCGTCATCATCAGCCGCTCCGGAGTGTTGATGTCGCGAAGCTGCTCGCCATCCTCGAAACCCTCGGCTTCCTCCGAATCGAAACTCGTCGATGTCGGCGCCCGCCTGCCCTGCGAGACCAGGTAATTCTTCGCCGTATTGATGCCAATCCGGTACAGCCAGGTATAAAACGCACTGTCTCCGCGAAAGGAGCCCAGGGCACGATAAGCCTTGATGAAGGTTTCCTGCGCCACGTCCTCGACCTCGGCCGGATCGCGGATCAGCCTGGACAATAGGCGATTGAGCTTGCGCTGGTACTTGGATACCAGCAAGCCAAAAGCCTGCTTGTCACCGCGCTGAACGCGTTCGACAAGCGCCTGATCGATTTCACGATCGCTCATGTGGGGCGGATATTGCGTCTTGGTTGAGAAAACCGCCCGATTATAAGCGCCCGTCCGCGCGCTCTCACCAAAATTCGAAGATGTCACAACAGACACGGGCGCGCCCAATTAGTTCATAGGCAAACAGGGGTATTTCGGTGCGGACTCAATGATTTGCCGCACCGGTTCGGCAACGGCGCGAAGGCCCCCGGGCGTGCTATATTTTTGCCCCCAACCCGCCCGGACCGAAATCTTGCTGAAACAATACGACGTCCTCATCCTAGGCAGCGGAGCCGCCGGCCAGTCGCTTGCGCTGCGCCTTGCAGACCGGCTCAAGGTCGCGGTAGTCACCAAGCGCGAACTGTCCGACAGCGCCAGCGCGTGGGCCCAGGGCGGCATCGCCGCGGTGCTCGATACCACGGACAGCATCGAGGCGCACATCCAGGACACGTTCACCGCCGGCGCCGGCCTGTGCGATCCGGTCGCGACGCGATTCGTGGTCGAGAACGGCCGGCACGCCATCGAGTGGCTGATCGAGCGCGGCGTGCCATTCACGCGCGAAACCGAAACCCACTCCGAACTCGGTTACCACCTGACCCGGGAAGGCGGGCACTCCCACCGCCGGATCATCCATGCGGCCGACGCGACCGGGGCCGCCGTGCAGGCGACCCTCGGCGAGCAGGTCCGTGCGCATCCGAACATCGACATCTACGAGCACCACATCGCGGTGGACCTGGTGCTGGGCGACAAGGTCGGGCATCCGGGCGCCGGCTGCCTGGGAGCCTACGTTTTCGATATCCGCAACGACCACGTCGTCACCTTCAGCGCCCCCAACACGATCCTGGCCACCGGCGGGACGGGCAAGGTCTACCTGTACACCACCAATCCCGACGTCGCCACCGGCGACGGCGTCGCCATGGCGTGGCGTGCCGGATGCCGGGTGGCGAACCTCGAGTTCATCCAGTTCCACCCGACCTGCCTCTACCATCCGCAAGCGAAATCCTTCCTGATCTCCGAGGCGGTCCGCGGCGAAGGCGGCCTGCTCAAGCTGCCCGACGGCACCCGCTTCATGCCCGCGCACGACCCCCGCGCCGAACTCGCGCCGCGCGACATCGTCGCCCGGGCGATCGACTTCGAAATGAAGAAGCACGGCCTGGACTGCGTCTACCTGGACATCAGCCACAAGCCCGCGGACTGGCTGCGCGAGCACTTTCCCAACATCCATGCCCGCTGCCTGGAACTGGGCATCGACATCACGCGCGATCCGATCCCGGTCGTTCCCGCCGCACACTACTCATGCGGCGGCATCGTCACCGATCTGGCGGCGCGTACCGATGTTCCCGGCCTCTATTCGGTCGGCGAATCCGCCTTCACCGGCCTGCACGGCGCCAATCGCCTGGCGAGCAACTCCCTGCTCGAATGCCTGGTGTTCGGCGAGGCGGCCGCGCTCGACATCCTGTCCAAGCCGAAGATGCCGCATCCCCCCCTGCCCACTTGGGACGAAAGCCGGGTGACGGACGCGGACGAAGAGATCGTCATCACCCACAACTGGGCGGAGCTGCGCCGCGCCATGTGGGACTACGTGGGCATCGTGCGCACGACCAAGCGGCTGCAGCGCGCACAGCACCGCATCCGCCTGCTCGCACGCGAGATCAACGAGTTCTACTCGCACTTCCGCGTCAGCAACAATCTGATCGAGCTGCGCAACCTGGTCGTCACCGCCGATCTCATCGTGCGCTGCGCGTTGAAACGCAACGAAAGCCGCGGCCTGCATCATTCACGCGACTATCCCGAAACCCTCGCGCAGCCGCGCAATACCGTGCTGCGCCCGCCGCTCAGGAAACCGGCAGCCTAGCCCCCGGGGCTGCGATACGCCTTGTGTCGCAGCCAGGTGCGAAGTCCGCGCCAACACTCCGCGCCGACATTGCTGCGGATCAGCATCAGCGACCACCTGCGGCCCCGCAGGGAACTTTCCGGCGCAGGATCGCCGCTCTCGGCGCGCAGCCGCACCCAGACGGCCCAGCCGAAATCCACCGCGCCATTTTCGAGGCGATAGCGCCCGTCCCGGGGCGATGATTCGCACAGGAGCGTACCGTCGTCGACCAGCATGAGCCGCATCGCCCGCTTGCCCGATTCGGCACGCAGGCCCGCGACGAGCGACACCGCCAGCACCACGCAGCAGAACACTTGCATCGCGGGTAGCGAAACGGTGAGCGGCCCCAGCTCGAAGCCGGCAGTCCTCGCTGAAAGAACATGAAAAAACGCCAGTGCCGCTGCACCATGTGCTGCGACCACTGACGTCATGACGGCCCGCGAAGGCCGCAGATCCATGGCGAGCGGGTAACGCATGTGCCGCCCGCACATGCCCGGATCAGGCGCGACGGAACACCAGGGTGCCGTTCGTGCCGCCGAAACCGAAATTGTTCTTCAGCGCCACGTCGATCTTCATCGGACGGGCGACGTTCGCGCAGTAATCCAGATCGCACTCCGGGTCCTGCTCGAAGATGTTGATGGTCGGCGGCGAGACCTGGTTATGTATCGCAAGCACGGTGAACACCGACTCCAGGCCGCCCGCTCCGCCGAGGAGGTGGCCGGTCATGGATTTGGTGGAATTGACGACGAACTTCTTCGCCGCGTCGACGCCGAACGCCAGCTTGATCGCATCCGTCTCGTTCTTGTCGCCCAGCGGCGTCGACGTGCCGTGCGCGTTCAGATACTGCACCTCGTCCGGATTCACGCCGGCATTCTTCAGCGCATTCAGCATGCTGCGGCGCGGGCCGTCGGTATCGGGTGCGGTCATGTGATAGGCATCGCCGCTCATGCCAAAGCCGGCGAGTTCGGCGTAGATCTTCGCGCCGCGTTTCACCGCGTGCTCGTATTCCTCGAGCACCATCACGCCTGCCCCCTCGCCAAGCACGAAGCCGTCACGACCCTTGTCCCACGGCCGGCTGGCGGTGGCGGGATCGTCATTTCGCGTCGACAGCGCCTTCGCCGAACCGAAGCCGCCCAGGGCAAGTTCCGTCACGGTGGATTCGGCACCGCCGCAGACCATCACGTCGGCATCGCCGTATTCGATCATGCGGGCGCTCAAGCCAATGGCATGGAGCCCGGTGGTGCAGGCGGTGACCACCGCGATGTTCGGCCCCTTCATTCCGTACATGATGGACAGATTGCCCGAAATCATGTTGATGATCGTGCCGGGAATGAAAAACGGCGAAATCTTGCGCGGACCGCCCGCCAGGAAATCATTCTGCGTTTCCGCAATCATCGGCAGGCCGCCGATTCCGGAACCGATATTGACGCCGATGCGCTCGGCATTGGCATCGGTCACCTCGATTCCCGAATCACGGATCGCCTGGATGCCGGCCGCCATGCCGTAATGGATGAAGACATCCAGGCGGCGCGCTTCCTTGGCCGACAGGTAGGCGGAAACGTCGAAATTCTTAACTTCCCCGGCGATGCGGGCCGAAAAGACGCTTGCATCGAAACGGGTGACGGGGCCGATGCCACTCTTGCCGGCAACCAGATTTTCCCAGGCTTCGGAAACAGTATTGCCAACCGGCGAAACGAGTCCCAGACCGGTTACGACGACTCTACGACGCGACACGGGCAGCTCCGTATGGAATCAAGGAGAAAAAAGAGAAATCCGGACTCCGCGCAAGCAGAATCCGGACAGGAAGGATGCTTCCCGAATTACTTCTTGAGATGGGCGTTGACGTAGTCGATCGCCTGCTGGACGTTGGTGATCTTCTCAGCTTCTTCGTCCGGAATTTCGCACTCGAATTCTTCTTCGAGCGCCATGACCAGTTCCACGGTGTCCAGCGAATCTGCGCCAAGATCATCAACGAACGAAGAATCGTTCTTGATTTCCGATTCGTTCACGCCAAGTTGCTCAGCGACGATCTTCTTGACGCGCTGTTCGATGTTCTCCATGAAAAACTCCTTCCTGACAGATACAGGTTTGTAGTTGAAAAGCGGGCGTATTCTACCAAAAAGGCCGGGAACCGCTATCCCGGCCGACGATCACGACATGTACATGCCGCCATTGACGTGCAGCGTCGTACCGGTGACATAGGCTCCGGCGGGCGATGCGAGGAACGCGACCGCTCCGGCCACCTCTTCCGGCCGCCCGAGGCGGCCCAGCGCGATGTTGCCGAGCAGGGCGTCGCGGGCCGCGTCGGGCAGCGCGCGCGTCATGTCGGTGTCGATGAAGCCGGGCGCGACGCAGTTCACGGTGATGCCGCGGCTGCCCAGTTCGCGCGCCAGCGCCCGCGACATGCCGGCCACGCCGGCCTTTGCCGCGGCGTAGTTCGCCTGTCCGGGATTGCCCGCGCTCGCCACCACCGAGGTGATGTTCACGATGCGTCCGCCGCGCGCTTTCATCATGCCGCGCATGACGAGCTTGCTCATGCGGAAGACCGCGCGCAGATTGGTATCGAGCACGGCATCCCATTCCTCGTCCTTCATGCGCATGGCGAGATTGTCGCGGGTGATGCCGGCATTGTTCACCAGCACGCTGATCGTGCCGAAGCGCTTCTCGACTTCCGCCACGAATGCCTCACAGGCCGCCGCATCGGTCACGTCGAGGGCCAGGCCCGCGCCCTTGATGCCTGCATCGGCGAGCGTCTTGTCGATGTCCTGCGCGCCGCTGGCCGACGTCGCGGTGCCGACCACCACTGCGCCCAGGCGGCCGAGTTCCATCGCCACCGCACGCCCGATCCCGCGCGACGCGCCGGTGACCAGCGCAAGCTGCCCTTCGAGCGAAAAACTCATTGCTTACCTCACTGCCGCAATCGATTGTTCGAGGCTGGCCGCATCGTGCGCCGACCCCCCTTCCACTTTCTTGGCGATGCGCTTGGTCATGCCGGCCAGCACCTTGCCGGGGCCGCACTCGATGACGTGGCTCATGCCGCGGCGCCCCATTTCCTGCACGGTCTCGATCCAGCGCACCGGCGAGAACGCCTGGCGCACCAGCGCATCGCGGATACCCTCGGGCTCGGTGCAGACGGCGACGTCGACGTTGTTCAGCACGTCGATCTGCGGCGCGGAGATGGCGACCGAAGCCAGACGTTCGGCCAGGCGATCCGCGGCCGGCCGCATCAGTGCGCAATGAAAGGGAGCCGACACCGGCAGCAGCACCGCGCGCCTGGCGCCCCTGGCCTTCGCCACTTCCACCGCACGCTCCACTGCGGCCCTGGCACCTGCGATCACGATCTGGCCCGGCGCGTTCAGGTTGGCGGCTTCGACCACCTCGCCCTGCGCCGCCTCGGCACAGGCTTCGCGCACCGCGCCGGCCTCGAGCCCGAGCAAGGCCGCCATCGCCCCTTCGCCGGCCGGCACGGCCTCCTGCATGGCCTGGGCACGGAAGCGGACGAGCGGAACGGCGTCCCCGAAGGCGATGGCGCCGGCCGCGACCAGCGCGGAATATTCGCCCAGGCTATGCCCTGCCACCATGGCCGGCGCCGGTCCTCCGGCAGCGATCCACGCGCGGTAGGTCGCGACACCGGCGGTCAGCATCAGCGGCTGGGTATTGACGGTCAGCGCAAGGCGCTCGGCAGGGCCGTCGGCGACCATCGCCCACAGGTCCTCGCCGAGCGCATCCGAGGCTTCGGCGAAGGTGTCACGGATCACGGCCGAGTCGCCGTAGGCAGCCATCATGCCGACCGACTGCGAACCCTGGCCGGGAAAAACCAGCGCAAATGCCATGCTGTTCTCCGCTTGTCAGAAAAAGGAGGGAAGCTCAGAAATCGATCAGGGCCGCGCCCCACGTGAAGCCCCCGCCCACGCCCTCGATGATCAGCCTCTGGCCGCGGTGGACCTGCCCGCCGCGGACGGCCTCGTCCAGCGCGAGCGGGATCGAGGCCGCCGAAGTGTTGCCGTGGTGGCCGACGGTGGTGATGACGCGCTCCATCGGCAATCCGAGCCGTTTCGCGGTGGCCTGGATGATGCGGATGTTGGCCTGGTGCGGAATCAGCCAGTCGACGCTGCCCGCCTCCTCGCCCGCCTGCTCCAGCACCTGCAGCGCCACGTCGCCGAGCACCTTCACCGCGAACTTGAACACCGCCTGGCCGTCCATGCGCAGGAAGGGGTCGCCGATCACCTGGCCGGAGGCCACCCCGCCGGGCACGCACAGGATGGGATGATGGCTGCCGTCGGCATGCAGCGACGAAGCGCGGATGCCCGGCCGCTCGGACGCTTCGAGCACGACGGCGCCGGCGCCGTCGCCGAACAGCACGCAGGTGGCGCGGTCCGACCAGTCCAGGATGCGCGAGAAGACCTCGGCGCCGATCACCAGCGCACGCGCGTGGCTGCCCGAGCGGATGAACTTCTCGGCCACGGACAGCGCATACACGAAGCCGCTGCACACCGCCTGCACGTCGAAGGCCGCGCAGCCGTTGCGGATACCGAGCTTGGCCTGCACCAGGGCGGCGGTGCTGGGAAAGATGTAGTCGGGCGTGGAGGTGGCGACGATGATGAGATCGATGTCCTCGGGCTCACAGCCCGCCGCCTCGATCGCGTGCTCCGCCGCGATCCGGGCGAGATCGCTCGCCCCCACGTCGGCCGCCGCGAGGTGCCGGCTGTGGATGCCCGAGCGGGTCACGATCCATTCGTCCGACGTATCGATACCGCGCGCCACCAGATCGTCGTTGCTGACCGGATTGCCCGGCAGACAACTGCCGGTACCGGCGATCCGTGCATAGATCATGCCTTCACCTCGTTCATGCTCGACATACGTTCGGAGATGCGCTCGATGAGCCGGTTGGAAGCGGCTTCGGCCGCGCGCACCAGGGCATTCTCGAAGGCCAGCGCGTCGGCCGAGCCGTGGCTCTTCAGTACCACGCCGCGCAAGCCGAGCAGGGGCGCGCCGTTGTAGAGCCGATGATCCACGCGCCGCTTGAAGCGCCTGAGCACCGGCAGCGCGATCACCCCCATCAGCCTCGTCAGCGGCGAGCGCTTGAATTCTTCCTTGAGGAAGGCGCCGATCATCTGCGCGAGTCCCTCGGAAGTCTTCAGCGCGACGTTGCCGACGAAGCCGTCGCACACGACGACATCCACCGTACCCTCGTAGATGTCGTTGCCCTCGATGTTGCCGTGGAAGTTGAGGCCGCTGTTGCGCAGCAGCTCACCGGCTTCCTTGACCACGTCGTTGCCCTTGATGATTTCCTCGCCGATGTTCAGCAGGCCGACGCTGGGCCGCTCCTTGTGCTCCACGGCCGCCACCAGCATCGCGCCCATGACGCCGAACTGCAGCAGATGCTCGGCCGTGCAATCGACGTTCGCACCCAGGTCGAGGACGTAAGTATGCCCGGTCATCGACGGCAGCACGGTGGCGATCGCCGGACGATCGATGCCCGGCAGCGTCTTCAGCACGAAGCGCGAGATCGCCATCAGCGCGCCGGTGTTGCCGGCCGACACGGCGGCATCGGCCCCGCCCGACTTCACCAGGTCGATCGCCACCCGCATCGACGAGTCCTTCTTGGTGCGCATCGCGATGGCGGGCGGATCGTCCATCGTGACGACCTCGGCCGCCGGCTGCACGCGCAGCCTTTCGCCGAATCGCAGCGCCTCGTCGGCGAACAGCGGGCGCAGGATTTCCTCGCGACCCACGAGGATCGCGTTCGCATCAGGATGGCTGCGCAGGAAGGACAACGCAGCAGGCACGGTCACGGGCGGACCGTGATCGCCGCCCATGCAATCGATTGCAATCGTGACACCCATCGGCATCTCGCGTGATTACAGGGAGACCGTCGGACAAAAAAAGCGGCGCCGGCGCGCCATGCGCCGTGCGCCGCCTTCGTATCAGGCTGAAGCCTTATTCACCCTTGGTCTTGACGACCTTCTTGCCGCGATAGAAACCGTTGGGGCTGATGTGGTGGCGCAGGTGCACCTCGCCGGTGGTCGCCTCGACCGCCAGCGCCGGGCCGGTGAGGAAATCGTGCGCGCGGTGCATGCCGCGCTTGGACGGGGACTTCTTGTTCTGCTGAACGGCCATGGAAAGACTCCTGAATCAAAAATGTTCCGCCTACGCCTTGTCGCCGCCGCGCAGCGCGGCCAGCTTGGCGAAAGGCGATTCCTTCTCCGCCCCGCCATCGGGGCGAGGCGGTTGGCAATCATCGTGTCGCGGCGCAATCGGCAGCGCGAGCAGGACTTCCTCCTCGACGAGTCCGACGACGTCGAGATCGGCGCCGACTTCCAGCGCATCCACCTCGTCGTCTTCCAGTTCCTCGTCGGGGATGCCCTCCCCTTCCCGCACCGGCCGCAGCGAAACCCCGATCTCGACCGGCCAGTCCAGGCCGCCGAGACAGCGCTGGCAGCGCAGCACCAGACTCCCGCCGACGCCCAGGCTCAGGCGCGGCCGCCCTTCCTCATCGAGCGAACCTTCGATGCTGAAGTGCAGCACGCCCACGGAATCGGCCAGGCTGCCGGCCAGGCGGTCCAGCTTCGCCACGGCGACCTCGCCGTCGATACGGCGGCCATCGGCCGCGAACCGGAACGGATCGGCAATCGTCGTCGATGTGGTGCCATGTTGCGACATAAGCCGTGCATGATATTATTTTTTCGTCGTTCATGTCAAAGCCCGCGCGCCGAAAGCGGCGTGCCGCGCCGCCGTCCGGGCATCCGCCCCGAGACCGCGCCTCCAACCCGAGCAATCGCCCTCCGCCCGATGAAAATCGTCCTGGCTTCCACGTCCGCCTATCGCAAGATGCTGCTCGAGCGGCTGCAGATCCCGTTCGAAACCGCACGCCCGGAAACCGACGAGACTCCGCTTGCGGGCGAAACCCCCTCGGCGACCGCCGGACGCCTTGCCGTCGACAAGGCCCGGGCGGTGGCCGCGATGCATCCCGACGCACTGATCATCGGCAGCGACCAGGTCGCCCACCTGGACAGCGAGGTCTTCGGCAAGCCCGGCACGGAAGCACGCGCGATCGCGCAGTTGCAGCGCATGCGCGGCCAGACGGTGGTGTTCCACACCGCGCTGGCACTACTGAACACCCGCAGCGGCAACATCCAGTGCGAAGCCGTGCCCACGCTGGTGCGCTTTCGCGACCTCGGCGACGACGAGATCCGCCGCTACGTCGAGAAGGAACGCCCGCTCGACTGCGCCGGCAGCGCGAAATCCGAGGGACTGGGCATCGCCCTGCTCGAAGCCCTGTCGGGCGACGACCCCACCGCGCTGATCGGCCTGCCACTGATCGCGCTGTCGCGGATGCTGCGCGCCGAAGGCATCCAACTGCCATGAACGCGCCGGCCCGCGGCACGCTGTACCTCGTTCCCGTCGCGCTCGGCGATGCCCCGTGGCAGTCCTTCCTGCCCCAGCAGGCGCAGGCCACGGTCGCCGGCCTGAGGCACTTCGTGGTCGAGACGGCGCGCAGCGCGCGGGCGCATCTCAAGCAACTGGACTTCCCGCACCCGCTGCGCGAAACCGACGTCCGGGAGCTTCCCGCCGACCCGGCCGCGGTGCCGGACGCCGCCATCGACGCCCTGCTCGCCCCCGCCCTGGTCGGCGAGGACATCGGCCTGATGTCCGATGCCGGCTGCCCCGCGGTCGCGGACCCCGGCGCCAGGCTGGTCGCGCGCGCCCACGCGCTGGGCATCCGCGTCGTGCCGCTGGTCGGCCCGTCTTCCATCCTGCTCGGCCTCATGGGGTCCGGGCTCAACGGCCAGAGCTTCGCCTTCCACGGCTATCTGCCGGTCGCCGAGGCCGAACGCGACGAGCGCATCCGCACCCTCGAGAACGAATCCCGCACACGGCAGCGCACGCAGATCTTCATCGAGACGCCCTACCGCAACGACCGCCTGTTCGAAGCCCTGCTGCGCGTCTGCCGGCCGGACACCCGCCTCTGCGTCGCCTGCGACCTGAGCACTGCGGCCGAATACCTGGCCACCCGCAGCATCGGCGACTGGCGGCGCGGCGACAGGCCGGCGCTGTCCAAGCGCCCGGCCCTGTTCCTGCTGCTCGCCTGACGCTCCTCTCAAACGTTCTGCCGCAACCAGCGCCCCAGTTCGGCCGGCGTGTCCACGCAGGCGAGCGGCGCCTCGGCGCGCAGGGCCCGCGCGGGATGGGCGCCGAAGCTCACCGCCAGCGCAGCCACGCCCGCGTTCTTCGCCATCAGCAGGTCGTGGGTAGTGTCGCCCACCATCAGCGTGCGATCCGGCTCCACGCCGAGTTCATCCATGATCTCTTCGAGCATGGCCGGATGCGGCTTGGAAAAGCACTCGTCGGCACAGCGCGTGCTGTGGAAGCGGGCGACGAGCCCCGCGTGGCCGAGCGCCCGGTTCAGCCCGAGGCGGCTCTTGCCCGTCGCCACGCCCAGCATGCGCCCCTGTTCCGACAACCAGGCAAGGAGGTCCACGACCCCCGGGAAGAGCGTCAGTTCATGGTCGCTGGCCAGGTAGTGGTGGCGGTAGCGCTCGATCATGCGCGGATAGTCGCTTTCGGCGAGTTCCGGCACCGCATGGCGCAGGGCGTCGCCCAGCCCCAGGCCGATCACGTAGCGCGCCCGCTCCTCGCTGGGCTCGGGCAGCCCCAGGTCGCGGCACGACGCCACGATGGCGCGCACGATCGCGCCCGCCGAGTCCATCAGCGTGCCGTCCCAGTCGAACACGATGAGATCGAAACGTTCAGCCATTCGCCCTTCCCTGTCTTGAATCCAGTCCGTCGATGAAGCGCTGCAGATCCTCCGGCAGCGGCGCCTCGAAGCTCAGCCGTTCGCCCGTCAGGGGATGCTCGAAGCTCAGCTTCGCCGCGTGCAGGAACATGCGCTTCAGCCCTTCGGCTTCCAGGCGCTTGTTGAGCGCGAAGTCGCCGTACTTGTCGTCGCCGCACAGCGGAAAGCCCAGATGCGCCAGATGCACGCGGATCTGATGCGTGCGCCCGGTCTTCAGTTCCACCTCGAGCAGGCTGTAGTCGGGCCAGCGCCGTACCAGCCGCACCACGCTGTGCGCGGGCTTGCCCTCTTCGCTCACCCGCACCCGCCGCTCGCCTTCGGCGGTGAGGTACTTGTGCAGGGCCGCCTTCACGTGCTGCAGCGGATTCGCCCAGCGGCCGGGCACCAGCGTCAGGTAGCGCTTCTCGACCCTGCCCTCGCGCATCATGTCGTGCAGCGCGGTCAGCGCCGAGCGTTTCTTGGCGACGATCAAGAGGCCCGAGGTCTCGCGGTCGAGGCGGTGTGCCAGTTCCAGCATCCGCAGTTCGGGCCGCTGCACCCGCAGTTGCTCGATCACGCCGTAGCTCACGCCGCTGCCGCCATGGACGGCCTTGCCCGACGGCTTGTCGATCACGATGAGGGCGTCGTCCTCATACACGACGGGCAGCGGCCTGCCCGCCGGCGCGGGGGCGGCATGCACGGGCGCGGCGATGCGGATCGGCGGGATGCGCACCTCGTCGCCCGCCTGCAGGCGGTAGGTCTGCTGCACCCGGCGCCCGTTCACGCGTACTTCGCCGCTGCGCAGGATGCGATAGACGTGGCTCTTGGGCACGCCCTTGGCCATGCGCAGCAGGAAGTTGTCGATGCGCTGACCGGCCGCGGCCTCGTCGATGCGCTCGTGGCGCACTGCAATCGCTTTGCCTTCTGTCGTCGTCATGAAATATACTTCTGCGCCGTTGCATCCGGTTTTAGTCAGCCAAGTGCTCCGCCCATGGATACACCCGGATGCGGAGCAGACTGCTGGCGACGAGCCCTGAAGAGCGCTCCCGGATTCTTCGCCGCGTACCGTCCAAGGCCAAAAAAGGCGCCGATGGTAACGCAAACGAGCCAGTACGACATACCTGTCCAGCCCACAAACTGGACTTAAACGCCTAAATCGAAGCAGGCACACGCAGGATCAAATGTGCCGGCCCGCTGGCCCGAAACGGCAGCCGGGCGGGGACACGAGAATTTCGACCAGCCGACCCATCACAGCCCTTACCAACACCGGATGAAAGCAGCAGCCCTACCCGATCGCTCCTGATCCCGGAAAGCGCGATGGTGCGCGCCGTTCGTCCTGCCCGTGTGACCTGCGCGGGAGAAGGATCAAATGAAGCGCATGCTTTTCAATGCGACGCAGGCCGAGGAATTGCGCGTCGCGATCGTGGACGGTCAGAAACTGATCGACCTCGATATCGAATCGGCCGCAAAAGAAGAACGCAAGAGCAACATCTACAAGGCGGTCATCACCCGCATCGAGCCCAGCCTCGAGGCGGCGTTCGTCGACTACGGCGCGGAGCGCCACGGCTTCCTGCCGTTCAAGGAAATCTCGCGCGCCTACTTCCAGCCCGGCGTGGATGCCGGCAAGGCGTCGATCAAGGAAGCGCTGAAGGAAGGCCAGGAGCTGATCGTCCAGGTCGAGAAGGACGAGCGCGGCAACAAGGGCGCGGCGCTGACCACCTACATCTCGCTCGCCGGCCGCTACCTCGTGCTGATGCCGAACAACCCGCGCGGCGGTGGCGTGTCGCGCCGGGTGGAGGGCGACGAGCGCGCCGAACTGCGCGAGAACATGGACCAGCTCGACGTGCCGCAGGGCATGAGCCTGATCGCGCGCACGGCGGCGATCAGCCGCAGCGCCGAAGAGCTGCAGTGGGACCTCAACTACCTGCTGCAGTTGTGGACCGCCATCGAGGGCGCGGCGCAGGGCCAGAGCGGCGCCTTCCTCATCTACCAGGAAGGCAGCCTGGTGATCCGCGCCATCCGCGACTACTTCCAGCCCGACATCGGCGAGATCCTGATCGACACCGACGACATCTACGAGCAGGCGCGCCAGTTCATGGCGCACGTGATGCCGAACAACGTCGCCAAGATCAAGCGCTACTCGGACGACGTGCCGCTGTTCTCGCGCTTCCAGATCGAGCACCAGATCGAATCCGCCTATTCGCGCCAGGTCAGCCTGCCCTCGGGCGGCGCGGTCGTCATCGACCACACCGAGGCGCTGGTGTCGATCGACGTGAACTCCGGCCGCGCCACCAAGGGCGCCGACATCGAGGAAACCGCGCTGCGCACCAACCTCGAGGCCGCCGACGAGATCGCCCGCCAGCTCCGCCTGCGCGACCTCGGCGGCCTCATCGTCATCGACTTCATCGACATGGAGTCGGCCAAGAACCAGCGCGAGGTCGAGAACCGCCTGCGCGACGCGCTGCGCCACGACCGCGCCCGCGTGCAGACCGGCAAGATCAGCCGCTTCGGCCTGCTCGAACTGTCGCGCCAGCGCCTGCGCCCGGCGCTGGCCGAAACCAGCTACATCACCTGCCCGCGCTGCAACGGCACCGGCCACATCCGCAGCACCGAATCGTCGGCGCTGCACATCCTGCGCATCCTCGAAGAAGAGGCGATGAAGGAGAACACCGGAGCGGTGCACCTGCAGGTGCCGGTCGACGTCGCCACCTTCCTGCTCAACGAGAAGCGCGTCGACATCGCCCGCATCGAGATGCGCCACAAGGTGCAGCTCATCATCGTGCCGAACCGCCACCTGGAAACGCCGGCGCACGAGATCATCCGACTGCGCCACGACCAGCTCAACGTCGAGGACATCGCGCTCGCCAGCTACCAGATGGTGCAAAAGCCCGAGGAAGTCGAACAGCGCCTGCCGGGCAAGGCCGGCGAAAAGCCCGTGCGCCAGGAAGCCGCGGTGAAGGGCATCGCCCCCGCGCAACCCGCGCCGACGCCGGAAGCGCGCGGCGAAACCGCGGCCGAACCGGCGGCGGCAGCCCGGCGCCCCGGACTCATCGGCCGCATCCTCGGCTGGCTGCGCGGCGAACCGGCCGCTGCGCCGGCGCCGGTGCCGGCGGTCGAAGCGGCTCCGAAGCGCGAACCGCGCCCGCACGGCGAGCGCGGTTCCGAAATGCGCCGCGGCAACGGCGGCCGCAACCGCCGCGACCGCGATCGTGACACCGAAGCGCAGACCGCCCGCGGCGGCCGTCCGGAACGCGGCGAACGCACGGAACAGGGCGACAAGGCCGCACGCCCGGCCCAGCCGGCCGAGCGTGGCGAACGCCAGGAACGCGGCGAGCGCGCGGAAGGCGGCGGTCGCGGCCGCGGTCGCGGCGCGCGCGGCGCCCGTACCGGCGAGAGCGCGGAAAAGCCGGTGATCGCCCCTGTGGCTGAAACGGCCGTCGAACTCGCCGCTTCGGCCGCCGCTGCAGCCGCGGCCGAAGCGGCCCTCACGCCGCAGGAAGGCGTGGTCTCCGCCGAGGATGCCGCCACCGAGGAAGGTGCGCAGCCCGAGAAGCGCCGCCGCCGCAGCCGCGGCCGCAACCGCCGCGCAGGCGAGGCCGCAGGCGCAGTGACGGCGGCCGAGGAAGGCATCCAGCCGGCCGGCGAGGAAACGGCTGCGCAGGAGGTGCCGGAGCAGGAGGCGGCGGAAGCCGCGGAGGCCACGGAAATCGTGGCGGCGAGCACGCTGGAGCAGGCCGGGGAAACCGCCGCCCCGGCGGCAACCGTGGAAACGGAACCCGAAGCCGCGGCACTCGTCGTGCCTCAGGCGGCGCCGGCCGCCGAAGTGGTCGAGGCCATCGAGGCCGCTCCGCTGCCGATCGCCGTGGCGCCGGCCGTCGAGACGCCGGCCGAGCCCGCAGTAGCGGTTCCGCTGCCGGTCGCGGTGACGGTCGACCAGACGCCACCGCTCGAAGCGGCTGTCGAGGTGGTGCCGGCCGGCATCGAGAGCGCCCCGGTCGAGACCTTCGAGGCCGGGCAGCCCGAGTCCGCCTCTTCCACCGCAAGCGTGGAAATCGCCGGCGCGCAGGCCGAGGAAGCGGCAACGGAAGCCCGGCCGGCCGAAACCGAACCCGTGGTGGAAGGCGAACCCGCTGTGGAAGTTGCGTACGCCGCCGTGGAACCGGCGATCGCCGAACCCGTGACGGTCGAACCCGCAGCGGCTGAACCCGCAGCGGCTGAACCCGTGGTGGCTGAACCCCTGGCGACTGAACCCGCAGCGACCGAGACCCCGCCGGCCGAACCCCTGCCGGCCGAGCCGGCTCAGGCCGAAGTGCAGCCCGGGACGACCGCCCGGGCCGAGCCTCTGTCGGCGCCGATCGAGGTCGGCACCATGGCCGCCGAAAGCGGGCTGATCATGATCGAAACGGATGTCGGCAAGCTCGCGCAGTTCGGCAGCGGCGCGCCGGAAACGCCGCTCCGCCTCGGCCGCAAGCCGCGTCCGGCGCCGGTGATCGAGGACGAACCGCTGCAGCAGATCGAGACGCACAAGTAAGCCGCCTTCGGCACCAGGCAAGAGGCCGCCCCGCGGGGCGGCCTCTTGCTTTGGCGCATGGCGGCGGGCGCCGCTTCAGCCGCGCCGCGCGATCGACTCCAGCAAGCCCTGGATCGCGTCCTCGCACATGTCGAGCACCGCGTCGAAGCCCGTCGGCCCGCCGTAGTAAGGGTCGGGGACCTCGTCGAACTCACGGTTGCGGGCATACTCCATGAACAGCCCGAGACGCCCCCTGTAAAACTCCGGGCAGGTGCGCCGCATGATGTCGAGATGCCCGCGGTCCATCGCCAGCACCAGGTCGAAGCGCGCGAAATCGAGCGCCTCGATCTTGCGCGCGCGCAGCGCCGACAGATCGTAGCCGCGCCGGAGCGCCGCCTTCTGCGTGCGCGGATCGGGCGCCTCGCCGGCATGGTAGCCGTTGGTCCCTGCCGAATCGACCTCGATGCGGTCGCGGTAGCCGCCCACGTCGATGAAGTGGCGTGCCACCCCTTCCGCGGTCGGCGAACGGCAGATGTTACCCGTGCATACGAAGAGCACTCTCGTCATCACTCCTTCCTCCCTCCATCAGACACTGCCGTGCTGGTCTGCGCCAAATGCGCGCTGACGCAGCCTGAACAGCTCGTCGCGCGCCGCAGCGGCCTTCTCGAATTCCAGGTTGCGGGCGTGCTCCTGCATCTCCTTCTCGAGACGCTTGATCGCCCGCGCCAGCGCCTTTTCGTCCATCGTCGCATAGTCGGCTTCCTTGCCGGCCACGCGCGCGGCATCGCGCTTCGCGCCGTCGGCGTCGTAGACGCCGTCGATGATGTCCTTGATCCGCTTGGTCACCGACTTCGGCACGATGCCATGCGCCTCGTTGTGGGCGATCTGCTTCTGGCGGCGGCGCTCGGTCTCGCCGATCGCCGCCTTCATCGAATCGGTGATGCGATCCGCGTACAGGATGGCAGTGCCGTGCAGGTGGCGCGCCGCGCGGCCGATGGTCTGGATCAGCGAGCGTTCGGAGCGCAGGAAGCCCTCCTTGTCCGCATCGAGGATCGCCACCAGCGAGACTTCGGGAATGTCCAGCCCCTCGCGCAGCAGATTGATGCCCACCAGCACGTCGAATTCGCCCAGGCGCAGGTCGCGGATGATCTCCACCCGCTCCACGGTATCGATGTCCGAATGCAGGTAGCGCACGCGGATGCCGTTGTCGGCGAGATAGTCGGTGAGGTCTTCGGCCATGCGCTTGGTCAGCACCGTGACCAGCACCCGCTCCTGCACCGCCAGGCGATTCTTGATCTCCGACAGCAAGTCGTCGACCTGGGTCATCGCCGGCCGCACCTCGACGAGCGGATCGACCAGCCCGGTCGGACGCACCACCTGTTCCACGACCTGCCCCTGGTGCCGGGCCTCGTAGTCGGCCGGCGTGGCCGACACGAAGATGGTCTGCGGCATCAGGCGCTCGAACTCGTCGAACTTCAGCGGCCGGTTGTCTAGCGCCGACGGCAGGCGAAAGCCGTAGCCGACGAGGTTTTCCTTGCGCGAGCGGTCGCCCTTGTACATGCCGCCGACCTGGCCGATGGCGACGTGGGATTCGTCGACGAACAGCAGCGCGTCCGGCGGCAGATAGTCGATCAGCGTCGGCGGCGGCTCGCCCGCAGCGCGGCCGGAAAGATGGCGGGAATAGTTCTCGATGCCCTTGCAGAAGCCCATCTCGTTGAGCATCTCGATGTCGAAGCGGGTGCGCTGCTCCAGGCGCTGCGCCTCCACCAGCTTGCCTTCGCGCTGGAAGAGAGCGATGCGCTCGCGCAGTTCCTCCTTGATCGCCTCGAGCGCCTTCAGCACGGTGGCGCGCGGCGTCACGTAGTGGCTGGACGGATACACGGTGAAGCGCGCGAGCCGGTGCTTGAGGTGGCCGGTGAGCGGATCGAACAGCGTCAGGTGTTCGATCTCGTCGTCGAACATCTCGATGCGCACCGCCAGTTCGGCATTTTCCGCCGGGAACACGTCGATCACGTCGCCGCGCACGCGGAAGGTGCCGCGGCGGAAGTCGATGTCGGCGCGGGTGTACTGCATCGCCACCAGGCGCTGGATCAGGTCGCGGTGCGCCATGCGCTCACCTTCGCGCAGGTGCAGGATCATCGCGTGGTAATCGACCGGGTCGCCGATGCCGTAGATGCACGACACGGTGGCGACGATCACCACGTCGCGCCGCTCCATCAGGCTCTTCGTCGCCGACAGCCGCATCTGCTCGATGTGCTCGTTGATCGACGAGTCCTTCTCGATGAACAGGTCGCGCGACGGCACGTAGGCTTCGGGCTGGTAGTAGTCGTAGTAGCTGACGAAGTACTCGACCGCATTCTCCGGCAGGAACTCCCTGAACTCCGCGTACAACTGCGCCGCCAGCGTCTTGTTCGGCGCCAGCACCAGCGCCGGCCGCCCCATGCGGGCGATGACGTTGGCCATGGTGTAGGTCTTGCCCGAACCGGTGGCCCCGAGCAGGGTCTGGAACAGCAGCCCGTCCCCGATCCCCTCGCACAGCAGGCGGATGGCCTCCGGCTGGTCGCCGGCAGGCGGAAAGGGCTGGTGCAGGCGGAACGGACTGCCGTCGAACGTCAGCACCTCTCCGCTGCCTCCGGGTGCATCATCGGGGGTCTTCGCCTCGCTACTGCCTTGACTCGCCATGCTAAAATTCCCGCTCGTTTTCCGGCTGCATGCCCCGATCCGGTGCGCGCACGCGAAAGCAGTGATTATTTCCCAAATCGCGTCTCAAGGCACGGCTTACCGTCGGCTGCGGCGCGCATGAACCGCCAGCACAACTGGAACAACTGGAGTCGATATGTCCGCTTCGATCTTCGCCGCCGTCGAGATGGCGCCCCGTGACCCGATCCTCGGCCTGAACGAGTCCTTTGCCGCCGACGCCCGCAGCGAGAAGGTCAACCTCGGCGTGGGCGTGTATTACGACGACAACGGCAAGATCCCGCTGCTCGCCGCGGTGCGCACCGCCGAGAAGGCCCGCCTCGAGGCCGCCCCGGCGCGCGGCTACCAGCCGATCGAAGGCCCCGCCGCCTACAACGGCGCGGTGCAGAACCTGCTGTTCGGCACGGACTCCGCCCTCCTCGCCGACGGCAAGGTCGTCACCGCGCAGGCGCTCGGCGGCACCGGCGCGCTGAAGATCGGCGCCGACTACATCAGGCGCCTGCTGCCGGGCGCCACGGTGTACATCTCCGACCCGAGCTGGGAAAACCACCGCGCGCTGTTCGAGGCCGCCGGCTTCCCGGTGGAAAACTACCCCTATTACGAAGCCGGGACGCGCGGCGTGAACTTCGCCGGCATGAAGGCCAGGCTCGACACGCTGCAGCCCGGCTCGGTCGTCGTCCTCCACGCCTGCTGCCACAACCCCACCGGCGCCGACCTCAGCGACGCGCAGTGGAACGAGGTGGTCGAGGTCTGCCGCGCCCGCGGCCTCGTGCCCTTCCTCGACATGGCCTACCAGGGCTTTGCCGACGGCATCGAGCCCGACGCCGTCGCGGTCCGCGCCTTCTCGGCCAGCGGCCTGCAGTTCTTCATCTCCAGCTCGTTCTCGAAGAGCTTCTCGCTGTACGGCGAGCGCGTCGGCGCGCTGTCGATCGTCACCGCCGGCAAGGACGAATCCGCCCGCGTGCTGTCGCAGCTCAAGCGCGTGATCCGCACCAACTACTCCAACCCGCCGACCCATGGCGGCGCGATCGTCGCGGCGGTGCTCAACTCCGCCGAACTGCGCCAGATGTGGGAAGACGAACTGGGCGGCATGCGCGACCGCATCCGCGCCATGCGCACCGGCCTGGTCGAGCAACTGAAGGCCGAGGGCGTGGCGCAGGATTTCTCCTTCGTCGTCAAGCAGCGCGGCATGTTCTCCTACACCGGCCTCAGCGCCGCGCAGGTCGAGTCGCTGAAGAGCGACTTCGGCATCTACGCGGTGTCGACCGGCCGCATCTGCCTCGCCGCGCTGAATTCGAAGAACATCGGCTACGTGGCGAAGGCGATCGCGCAGGTCGTGAAGGCTTGAGCCGCAAGGCATGACGACGACGAGAAATCGTCGTCGTTTCCTTGACGAAGCGGTGCGCTCTGCCTAAAATGCGCGCCTCTGTTCCCCGATAGCTCAGTCGGTAGAGCGCCGGACTGTTAATCCGTAGGTCCCTGGTTCGAGCCCAGGTCGGGGAGCCAAAGTTTCAGGATGTGGCGTTTCGCGGAGAAACGCCATGTCGGCAGCAAAGCCGCGCAACGGCAATCGCCGTGCGGCACTCGAGCAAGACACAGGCAGCACCCCAAGCAACACGATTCCCCGATAGCTCAGTCGGTAGAGCGCCGGACTGTTAATCCGTAGGTCCCTGGTTCGAGCCCAGGTCGGGGAGCCAGATACGAAAAGCCGATCGTCTCATGACGATCGGCTTTTCCTTTTCTCGTGCTGCTCCCTGCCGGCTCACGACGCGCCGTGGCGCTGCCGGTGCTGGTGGCCGAGCGGCTTGTGTCCCTCGGCGTCTTCGTGGGCGCGCCGTGCCGCGGCCATCTCCGCGAGCACCGTCGCCACCTTGTGGTTCAACGTGCCGCGCGGGATCACGCCCTTGGCATCGGGCTCGCCGGCGGGCACGCCGGTCAGCACCGTCATCGCCTCGTCCACCGTGCGGATGGCATGGATGTGGAACAGGCCGTCGCGCGCCGCCTGCACCACGTCCTCGCGCAGCATCAGGTGGCGCACGCTTGCCGCCGGGATCACCACCGCGTGGCTGCCGTCCAGCCCGCGCGCCTTGCACAGGTCGAAGAAGCCCTCGACCTTCTCGTTCACGCCGCCGATCACCTGGACCTCGCCGAACTGGTTCACCGACCCGGTGATCGCGAAGCGCTGCCGGATCGGCACCTGGGCGAGCGCCGACAGCAGCGCGCACAGTTCCGCGAGCGAGGCGGAATCGCCCTCCACCATGCCGTAGGACTGCTCGAAGACCAGGCTGGCCGACAGCGACAGCGGCTGGTGCCGCGCATAGCGGGAGGCGAGGAAGGCGGACAGGATCATCACGCCCTTGGAGTGGATCGCGCCGCCCAGTTCGGCCTCGCGCTCGATGTCGACCACGTCGCCCTCGCCCAGGCGCACCGTCGCCGTGATGCGCACCGGATAACCGAAGCGCTCGCCGGCCAGTTCCACCACCACCAGGCCGTTGATCTGGCCCGAACGCTCGCCGGCGGTCGAGATGAGCGTCGTGCCGTCGAGCATGGATTCGCGCACGCGCAGCGGGTAGCGGCTGCAGCGCCGCGCGCGCGCGGCGAGCGCCGCCTCGACCTCGTCGCGCCCCGTCGCCTCGCGGCCGTTCATGCGGGCGTGATGGTCCGCCTCCCGCATCAGGTCGGACAGGAAGCGCGTGTTGAGAGACAGCTTTTCGGCATCCTCGGCCAGCCGCGCACCCTCCTCGATCAGCCGCGCCACGCCGCTGCGGTCGATCGGCAAGAGATCGGCGCCGCGCGCGAGCAGTGCCATCAGGCGGGCGTACTCGTATTCGTTTTCCGGCGTGCGCGGCAGGTCGTCCTCGAAATCGGCGGCCACCTTGAACAGGTCGGCGAATTCGGGGTCGTTCTCCATCAGCAGGTAGTAGAGTTCGCGGTCGCCGATCAGCACGACCTTCACCGCGCACGGCACGGCCTGCGGTTCCAGGGTGAGCGCGCCGCTCCAGCCCTGCGCTTCGGCAGGCGGCTCGATGCGGATCTCGCCGGAACGCAGGCTGCGCTTGAGCCCCTCCCAGGCGAAGGGCTGCGTCAGAAGGCGCTCGGCGTCGATGACGAGGTATCCGCCGCTGGCGCGATGCAGCGCGCCGGCGCGGATCATGTTGAAGTGCGTGACCTGCACGCCCTGCAGCACCACGTGCTCGATGCGGCCGATCAGGTTGCCGTAGCCGGGGTTGTTCTCGAACACCACCGGCGCGCCCTGCGTGGCGGCGTGGTCGACCAGCAGCTTGACCTGGTAGCGGTGGAAACGCATGGTTTCCTCCGGCTCGCTGGTGTCCTCGTCTTCCTCGTCCTGCGGAATGCCGTTGACCGCGTAGCCGAGCACGTCCTGGCTGACGGCATCGAGAAAGCTCAGCACCTCGGGCAGGTCGGCATGGCGCTCGCGCACCTCGCGCAGCAGGTGCGACACCGCGGGGCCCAGCGCCTCCTGCTCGGCGCGGGCGATCGATTCGCGCAGCGCCTTGCGCCAGCCGGGAAACTCGTTCAGCAGGTCTTCGAGCTTGTCGCTCCAGCCGGCCACGCGCGTCTCGATGTCGTCGCGCTCCTGCTGCGGCAGGGCCTCGAAGGCTGCGGACGACAGCACCTCGCCGTCGCGCGAGGGCGCGAACACGAAGCCGTCGGGCGTCTGCAGCAGCGAGATGCCCTCGGCGCCGCACGCCTGGCCGAGTTCGCGCAGCGTGTTTTCTTCGCGCGCCTTGTGGTTGTTCTGCAGCGCCTCCACGCGGTCGCTGTGGGTATCGCTGCCGAGGGCGGCTTCCACCGCCGGGCCCAGTTCGCGGATGAAGGTCTGCATCTGCGCGCGCAGCACGGCGCCGCGGCCCGCCGGCAGCATCAGCAGCCGCGGGTGCAGCGGTTCGTCGAAGTTGTGCAGGTAGCACAGGTCCGGCGGCACCGGCTCGGCGGCGGCGCGGGAGCGCAGCAGGCGGAAGGTGGTGGCGTGCTTGCCGCTTCCGGGCTCGCCGAGCACGAAGACGTGATAGCCGCTGTGGCCCATCGCCAGGCCGAAGTGGAGCGCCTCCACGGCGCGGGCCTGGCCGAGGTCGCCCGCATGGTCGGCCAGCGAGGCGGTGGAATCGAAGTCGAAGCGGGCCGGGTCGCAACTCGCGCGCAGGGCGGTTGCAGGAAGCGGCGCAAGATCGGCCATGTTGTTGTTCTCCTGGTGCCGAGAAAGTCTGGCGGTACGCCGTGTCGTGGCCGCCATCTTCACCTCCAAGCGCGGCGCAGGGCAAGCGCCTTGCACGCGTCCCGGGCGCCCGCCGATAATCGAATCATTCCCCGGCGAAACGGTCGACGCCATCGAGGGCCTGCCCGATTGATACCGGACAATGCGCCGCATCCCGTGCGCGGGCACCATCCGGCCACCTGACCGCGCGAGCGCCGTTTTTCCATGAAAGTCTTCCCCATCCGCGAGGCGGCGACCACTCTCTTCCTGCCCGAAGGCGCCGCACCGCGCCCGGGCGGCCCCGTGCTCGACCGCCGCGGACGCAACCTGCGGGATCTGCGCATCTCCGTCACCGACCGCTGCAACTTCCGCTGCATCTACTGCATGCCGCGCGAGGTGTTCGGCGAAGACCACCCTTTCCTGCCGCGCGAGGCGCTGCTGAGCTTCGAGGAGATCACCCGCGTGGCGCGCCGGTTCGTCGCGCTGGGCGTGCGCAAGATCCGCATCACCGGCGGCGAGCCGCTGCTGCGCAAGGATGTGGACCGGCTGATCGCGATGCTGGCCGGGATCGGCGGCGTCGAACTCACCCTCACCACCAACGGCGCGCTGCTGTCCAGGCTCGCCCAGCGGCTGAAGGCCGCCGGGCTGCACCGCGTCACGGTCAGCCTCGACGCGCTCGACGATGCGACCTTCCAGCGCATGAGCGACACCGACCTGCCGGTGTCCCGCGTGCTGGAAGGCATCGACGCGGCGCACGAGGCCGGATTGGGCCCGATCAAGGTCAACATGGTCGTCAAGCGCGGCACCAACGACCACTGCATCGAGGCGATGGCGCGCCACTTCCGCGGCAGCGGCCACATCCTGCGCTTCATCGAGTTCATGGACGTCGGCGGCTCCAACGGCTGGAAAATGGACGAGGTGCTGCCCTCGCGCGAGGTCATCGCACGCATCGGCCGCCTGTTCCCGCTCGAACCCGTCGATCCGAACTACGCCGGCGAAGTCGCCGAGCGCTGGCGCTACAGGGACGGCGCGGGCGAGATCGGCGTGATCTCCTCGGTCACGCGGGCCTTCTGTTCGGGCTGTACCCGCATGCGGCTGTCCACCGAGGGCAAGCTATACACCTGCTTGTTCGCGCGGAGCGGCCACGACCTGCGGGCCTTGCTGCGCGGCGGTGCCGGCGACGATCGGCTCGACGCCGCCATCGCCGCGGTCTGGCAGCGGCGCGAGGATCGCTACTCGGAAATCCGCACCGCCGCCACCGCGGCGACGCAGAAGATCGAGATGTCCTACATCGGAGGGTGAGGCCAGCCATGCGCATCGGTATTCCGAAAGAGATCAAGATGCACGAGTACCGCGTCGGCGCCACGCCGCACGGCGTGCGGGAACTCGTCGCCCACGGCCACGAGGTGCTGGTCGAGCAGGGCGCCGGCGCCGCGATCGGCCTGACCGACGAGCAATACCTCGCCGCCGGCGCCGAACTGGCCGATACGGCGGAGGAGGTCTTCGCGCGCGGCGAACTGATCGTCAAGGTCAAGGAGCCGCAACCACATGAATGCCGCTGGCTGCGCGGCGATCAGGTGCTGTTCACCTACCTGCACCTTGCCGCCGACCCGCAGCAGGCCAGGCTGCTGCTCGATGCCGGGATCACCGCCATCGCCTACGAGACGGTGACCGGCCCGTCGGGCGGCCTGCCCCTGCTCGCGCCGATGAGCGAGGTCGCCGGGCGCATGGCGATCCAGGCCGGCGCCACCTGTCTCGAGAAGCCGCGCGGCGGCTCGGGCGTGCTGCTGGCCGGCGTGCCGGGCGTGGCGCCCGGCAGGGTGGTGATCCTGGGCGGCGGCGTCGTCGGCTGCAACGCGGCGCGCATGGCGATCGGCATGGGCGCGGACGTCGTCATCGCCGATCCGTCGATCGACCGCCTGCGCCGCCTGGACGAACTCTTCGCCGGCACCGTCGGTACCCGCCACGCCACCGCCGGCATGATCGAGGCCCTGGTGCTGAAGGCCGATCTCGTCATCGGCGCCGCGCTCGTCCCCGGAGGGCGCACGCCGCGCCTGGTGCCGCGCGACTGGCTGTCCCGCATGCGGCCGGGCTCGGTGATGGTCGACGTGTCGATCGACCAGGGCGGCTGCTTCGAGACCAGCCGCCCGACCACGCATGCCGACCCGACCTACGTCGTCGATGGCATCGTGCATTACTGCGTGGCCAACATGCCGGGCGCGGTCGCCCGCACGTCCACGTTCGCGCTCGACAACGCCACCCTGCCCTTCGTCCTCGCGCTCGCCGGCAAGGGCTGGCGGCGCGCCTTCGCGGACGACCCGCATCTGGCCGCCGGACTCAACCTGCAAGGTGGTAAAGTCGCGCATCCCGCCGTCGCGGCGGCGCTCGAAGGGGCCTGATCCGCGGGCGGCGCGGCAAGGGCATCGCCCGTCTCCACTCCAGCCCGGCCCCGGCGGCCACATCGAAATTGCAGAGCGCCCGTTCGATTCCCTACCCCGGCCTCCACGCCGACACGCCCGCCGAACGCCCGTGGGTGGTACTCAAGCAGACCCTGCTCGTCGCCACGCTGATCGTCGTTCCGCTGTTCTACACCCTCGTGCCGCCGCTCGAGGACTACCCGAACCACCTCGCGCGCATGTTCGCGCTCGCCCGGCTTCCGGGCAGCGACACGCTGTCCGGCTTCTACGAGACCGCCTGGGCGCCGATCCCCAACCTCATCATGGATCTGACCGTGCCGCGGCTGGCATCGTGGGTCGGGATCTATGCCGCCGGACGCATCTTCATCGGCGCCACCCTGCTGCTCCTGCTGCTGGGCCCGATGTTCCTGCACCGCACCCTGTACGGCAACTGGTCCGCCTGGCCCCTGGTGGGAGGGCTCTTCGTCTACAACGGCTTCCTCTTCGTCGGGCTGATGAACTACCTGTTCGGCGTCGGCGTGGCCGTCTTCGGCCTGGCCGCGTGGATACGGCTATCGGATCGCCGGCTCCCCGTCCGGGCGCTGGCCAGCCTGGCCTTCTGCGCCGTCCTCTACGTCTGCCACCTGTCCGCCCTCGGGCTCTACGGCCTGGGCATCGCCAGCTTCGAAGCGTGGCGGCTGTGGACCGCCCGCCCGTCCAGGCCCGGCAGGGTGGCCGCCAGCGTGCTGGCGCTGGGGCTGCCCTTCCTGCCTTTCCTGTATCTGCTGCTGCACAGCCCGACCTGGGGGCTGGCGCGGGAAAACGTGTGGGAAGCGCAGGGCAAGTTCGCGGCGGTGATCCGCTTTCTGTCCGTCTATTCGGATCTGGTCGACATCCCCTTCCTCGCGCTGATCGTGGGGGCCATCGTCGTCGCCATCCGCCGCGGCCTGGTGCGCTTCCACCGCGCCGGGATGATCGTCGCCGCCGTGCTGACCCTCGCCTTCCTGGCAATGCCGCGCATGGCCTTCGGTTCGTGGATGGCGGACGAGCGGCTCGTCGTCGGCATCTTCTTCATGACACTGGGCTTCATCTCGACCGACCTGCGCAAGCTCGAAGGGCAGAACGCCTTCTTCGCCATCTGCCTGGCGACGATCGCCTTCCGCGTGGTGGACGTGTCGGTGAACTGGTCGTCGATCTCGCAGCCGCTGCTCGAACTGCGCAACTCCATCCGCACGATGCAGCCCGGCTCCCGACTGCTCGTCACCCAGGCCGACAACCTGCCCGACGGCGCGATCGGCGCCGCCATGTCGCACGCCCCCACGCTGGCGGTCATCGAACGCTCCGCGCTGGTGTCGCGGCTGTTCGTCGTCCCCGGCAAGCAGATCCTGCACGCGCGCGAGGGCTATCGCGGGCACGTGGATACCGAGGACGGCGAAACGCCGACGATCAGCCAGGCGATACTCGCGATCCACGCCACGGCTCCGGACGGCGAAAGGCACTACTGGGACGGCTGGCCCGATTTCTACGATTACCTGGTCGTCCTCGGCACCGATCCCGACGAGTGGGAAAACCCGGCGCCGCAACTGCTGCAACCGGTCCACAACGGGAACGGCTTCGCCTTCTACAGGATCAGGCGGAAGGGCTGACGCCTCCTCCCGCGGCGCGAAACGCAACGCCGGCCGGCGGCCGCCCTCATTGCCTGCGCATCATCTCGCGGATCATCGCCGAGAACTGCTCCGCCGTCTCGTGGCGTACCAAGGCCGGCCCGATGAGCGGCGGCAGCCAGAAGCCGGGCTCCACCTCGGCATGGTAGCGGAGGCGGGTGCCGGTGCTCTCTTCCTCGAGCAGCATGACGCTGTCCATGCTGCGGACGTTTCCGCCTGTGCCGTGGGCGCGGATCTCGCGCAGGGGCTTGAGGGTGAATTCGCGCACGAAGTCGAAGCGGACGGAGAAGGGGCCGTACGTGGCCTGCCCTTCCTGCCTCACCTTGACCACCGCGCCGCTGCGCTCGAGGACCTCGCTGAGGCGCAGGTTGGGCACGAAGCCGGGCATGTGCTCGAAATCGGTCAGCACCGCCCAGGCGCGCTGCACGTCGACCGGCGCGTGCGCCACCATGTCCACGGTGAAATGATCCCCCGCCCGCTCGACGCGCACGTCGCCGTCGGCCACCGCGTCGGCCTCGGCAGCGCATGCCGTCCCGCCCGCGGCGAGCGCACAGAAGAAGATCAGGATGAAGGGAACGTGCCGCATGCGATTCTCCCCGGATGGCGTTTTCGCGTAACCTGCCGCCCATGCTAATCCACCTCCCTGCCCCGCGAACGCGATGCGCCTGCTGCTGATCGAGGACGACCCGATGATCGGCGCCGGCGTGCAGCAGGCATTGCGCGGCGAAGGCTATTCCGTCGACTGGGTGCGCGACGGCGTCGCCGCCGAGCTTGCCGTCGCCGACAACCCCTACGAACTGCTGCTGCTCGATCTCGGCCTGCCGCGGCGCGACGGCATCGAACTGCTGCAACGGCTGCGCGGTGCCGGCCATGCCGTGCCGGTGCTGGTCATGACCGCCCGCGACGCGGTCGCCGACCGGGTCCGCGGCCTCGATGCCGGTGCCGACGACTACCTCGTCAAACCCTTCGACCTCGACGAACTCGGCGCACGCATACGGGCGCTGCTGCGCCGCCGCCGCGGCACCGCGGCGCCGCTGATCACGCTCGGTGCGCTGCAGGTCGATCCGGCCGCCCACCGCGTCACCCTGGAGGGCGCGCCGGTCCGCCTGTCGGCGCGCGAATTCTCGCTGCTGTGCGCCCTGCTCGAACAGCCCGGCAAACCGCTGTCGCGCGCGCAACTGGAGGAACGCATCTACGGCTGGGACGAGGAAGTCGAGAGCAATACGGTGGAGGTCCACATCCACGCCCTGCGGCGCAAGCTCGGTTCCGGATGGGTCCGCAACCTGCGCGGCGTGGGCTACTACGTGCCGGTGCAGCCGTGAACGCAGGCGCCGCCGCCCGCCCCCGCCCCGTCGCCGCCGCGGCGGCGAACCCCGGCAGGCCCCGATGAACTCCCTGCGCCGCACCCTGCTGCTGTCCCTGCTGGCGGCGCTCGCCGCCGTCTTCCTGAGCGGCGGGCTGGCGACCTTCGTCGCGGCGCGGGCGGAAATCGACGGCCTCATGGATTACCAGTTGCGCCAGCTCGCCCTGTCGCTGCGCGACCAGCAGTTCGGCCGGCCGAACGCCGCACCGCTCGCGCCGCCGGAAGAATCGCTCGACTTCGTCATCCAGGTCTGGGACAGCAGCGGCGTGCAGCTCTACCTGTCGCGCCCGCACAGCACCCTGCCCTCGCTCGCCCAGCTCGGCTACAGCACCGTGAGAACCTCGGAGGGCGACTGGCGCGTGTTCTCGATCCCGCTGCTCGACCGCGTGATCCAGGTCGCCCAGCCGATGTCGGTGCGCAGCCGCATGGCGGCCGATGCCGCGCTGCGCACGCTGATCCCGCTGCTGGCGGTGATCCCGCTGTTCGGCGCCCTCATCTGGTATCTCGTCGGCCGCGGGCTGCGGCCGCTGGAACGCCTCGCGCGCGACGTCGCCACGCGCCGCCCGGACTCGCTCGAACCGCTGCGCGCCGAGCACGTTCCCGACGAGGCGCGCCCGCTGGTCCATGCGCTGAACCACCTGCTCGACCGGCTGGACCAGGCCCTCGCCGCGCAGCGTGCCTTCGTCGCCGACGCCGCGCACGAACTGCGCACCCCGCTCGCCGCGCTGCAGATCCAGTTGCATCTATGCGAGCGCGCCGGCGACCCCCAGGCGCGCGCCGCCGCCCTCGGCGAACTGCGCGCCGGCCTCCAGCGCGCCACCCACATGGTCCAGCAGTTGCTGACCCTGGCCCGCCAGGAGCCGGGCGCCGCCGCACCGGCGCACGCGCCGGTGATGCTGGCCGACGTCGCACGCCGGACGCTGGCCGACCATGCGCCGCTGGCGGAGGCGCGCCGCATCGACCTCGGTGCGGAGGCGCTGGACGATCGACTCGCGGTGCTGGGCGATGCCGCCGCGCTGCGCACCCTCGCCGGCAACCTGATCGACAACGCCATCCGCTACACGCCGGAAGGCGGGCGCATCGACGTCGGCGTGCGCCGGGACGACGGCGACCCGCTCTGCTGGCTGTACGTATCCGACAGCGGCCCGGGCATCCCGCCCGCGGAGCGCGAGCGGGTACTCGACCGCTTCTACCGCCGCGCGGGCCAGGAACAGACCGGCTCCGGCCTGGGGCTCGCGATCGTGCGCAGCATTGCCGAACGGCACGGCGCCCGGCTCGTGCTCGACGCCTCGCCGCTGGGCGGCCTGCGCGTGGCGGTGGGCTTTCCGCCCGCCGCCGCGGCCGGCTGACCCTGCCTTCCGCCTTAAGTTTTCCTTAAGCCAGCCTCCCTTAGCCTGCAGGCGTCGCGGGCGGTGCTCGCCCGCTCCAGCATAAGGAGGCAGACATGAAAGCCACGGTCATCAAGTTCGGCATTCTCTCGACCGCCATCGCAAGCATCTTCCTGGGCGCCTACGAAGGAGCGCGCTTCGCCGGCACGGCGCATGCCGAATCCGCTGCGCCCGCCTTCGCCGCCGCGCCGGCCGGCGCGGCCACCGCCGCGCCCCCGCTGTCCCTGCCCGACTTCGGCAGCATCGTGGAACGCTACGGTCCGGCGGTGGTAAACATCAGCGTCGAAGGCACGGTCAAGGCCAGCGCGCGCACACAGTCGCCCTTCGGCAACATCGACCCCGACGACCCGTTCTACGACTTCCTGCGCCGCTTCGGGCCGCAGTTCCAGGTGCCGCAGGGCGAACAGATCAAGCGCGGCATGGGTTCGGGCTTCATCGTCAGCCCCGGCGGCGTGATCCTGACCAATGCCCACGTGGTCGAGGATGCGAACCAGGTCACCGTCAAGCTCACCGACAAGCGCGAGTTCAAGGCCAAGGTGCTCGGCGTCGACAAGCCGACCGACATCGCGGTCCTCAAGATCGATGCGCACGACCTGCCCACCGTTCCGCTCGGCGATCCGGCGCAGACCAAGGTGGGCGACTGGGTGCTCGCCATCGGCTCGCCCTTCGGCTTCGAGAACAGCGTGACGGCGGGCATCGTGTCCGCCAAGTCGCGCTCCCTGCCCGACGAGGGCTACGTGCCCTTCATCCAGACCGACGTCGCCATCAATCCGGGCAACTCGGGCGGGCCGCTGCTCAACCTGAAGGGCGAGGTGGTGGGCATCAATTCGCAGATCTACAGCCGTTCGGGCGGCTACCAGGGCCTGTCGTTCGCGATCCCGATCAACGTCGCCGCGCAGATCAAGGACCAGTTGCTCGCGCACGGCAAGGTCACCCGCGGCCGGCTCGGCGTCGCCATCCAGGACGTCAATCAGGGCCTTGCCGAATCCTTCGGCCTCGACGCCGCGCGCGGCGCGCTCGTGAGCCGGGTCGAAGCCGACAGCCCGGCGGCCAGGGCCGGCCTGGAGGCGGGCGACGTCATCCTGAAGTTCGATGGCGAAGCGGTCGCCTCGTCGGCCGAACTGCCGTCCAGGGTCGCGGCGGTCAAGCCGGGCAAGCCGGTGGCGCTGGAAGTCTGGCACAAGGGCAAGACGCGCTCGCTGACCGTCACCGTGGACGAGATGAAAACCGCCGAGGCCGCGGGCGAAGACGCCGCCTCGCCCGACCGCGGCCGGCTCGGCGTCGCGGTGCGGCCGCTCAGCCCGCAGGAACGGCAGCAGGCCGAGGCCCAGGGCGGACTGCTGGTGCTCGATGCCGGCGGACCGGCGGCGCGCGCCGGCATCGAGGGCGGCGACGTGATCCTCGCGGTGAACGGCAGGCCGGTCGCCAGCGCGGACGAACTGCGCAAGCAGGTCGCCGGAGCCGGCAAGCACGTCGCGCTGCTGATCCAGCGCAACGAGGCCCGCATCTTCGTGCCGATCGAACTCGGCTGATCCACGACTTCCACGCACCGGCGGCCGCAGCGGCCGCCACCCGATACGGAGACAGGCATGAAAGGCAGACACCGGATTTCCCGCCGCGCGATCAAGCGCTTTCTGCAACTGGCCGCCACCGCCTTCGCCATCGGCGTCGGCACCACGCCCGCACTCGCCGACGACAGCGCCCGGCAGCCGGCGACCGACAGCCGCGACGACGATGCGCACACCGACGATGCCGCGGCCGAGGCGCGGCACGGCTATCGGCACCGCTTCGCACTCGCCGGCATGGCGGCGGGTGCGCACGCGCCCGGTGGCGCCCTCGCCCATCTGCGCGTGCTCGACGCCGGCGGCCGCAAGGTCGTGCATCTCGCCCTTCATGGCGACAGCATGGTGGGACCGCTGGCACACGGCAGCTACACCGTGCTGCTGCGCGCCAACGGCCTGACCGAGGTGCATCGCATCCGCATCGGCAGCGATACGCTGCCCTATCTGCACTTCACCGAAACGATCTAGAGTGCACCCCCGCAGTTCCCCGCAGCCGAACCACGACCGCCGTCCCGCCGCCTCCGCCCCGATGGCAGGGGCCGGGCGGACAACCTTCCGAAGGAGCACACGATGTCCCGCCTGATCGCCGCAATCCTGACCGGCCTCGCCATCAGCAACCTCGCCCTCGCCCAGGCGCCGGCCGCACCGGCCGAGGCTGCCGCACCCGCCGCCGCCGCGCCCGCGGCAGCCTCGGGCTGCGAGTCCCGCGCAGTGGACAAGAACGGCAAGCCGCTGGCCGGGGCAGCGCGCGCCTCGTTCATGAAGAAGTGCAATGCCGAAGCGGGTGCAGGCTGCGCGGCGCGCGCCGTCGACAAGAACGGCAAAGCGCTGGCCGGAGCGGCCCGCAACTCGTTCATCAAGAAGTGCGAAGCGGGCGCGAAGGCCGCCTCCCGCTGACGGACCGCCGCCGGCGGCCGCGCGAAGCGCCGGCTCAGTCGCCGGTTCCGGCGCGGCTGGACGAACTGCCCGCCCCGCCGGCTTCGCCCGGCCCCGCGGGCAGTTCGTCCAGCCGCGCCGATTCTATCGTGTGGAAATGCGCGCTGATCTTGCGGCTCGAGGTCTGCACGTCTTGCACATCCTTGTTCGCCTGCTCGATGTGGCGCGCGAGCGCATTCATGCGCTCGTCGAAGCGGTGGAAATCCTTCGCCAGCTTGCCGAGCGCATCCTTGATGACGTGGATCTGCCTGCGCGTCTCGACGTCCTTGAGTACCGCGCGGGCGGTGTTGAGCACCGCCATCAGCGTGGTCGGCGACACGATCCACACGCGCTTCTGCTGCGCATGGGCGACCACTTCCGGATGGTAGGCATGCACCTCGGCAAACACCGCCTCCGCCGGCAGGAACATCACCGCGCCGTCCGAAGTCACGCCGGGCAGGATGTACTTCGACGCGATCGCATCCACGTGCCGCCGCACGTCGGCACGGAAAGCCTGCTGCGCCGCGCGCCGCCCGGGCTCGCCCAGCGATGAATCGAACATGCGGTGGTAGTTCTCGAGCGGAAACTTGGCGTCCACCGCCACCTGCCCGGTCGGCGGCGGCAGCGTGAGCACGCAGTCGGCCCGCGTGCCGTTCGGCAGCGCCGCCTGGAATTCATAGGCATCGGGCGGCAGCGCGTTCTGCACCAGCGCCTCAAGCTGGACCTCGCCGAAGGCGCCGCGCGCGCGCTTGTCGCCCAGCAGTTCCTGCAGGCTGACGACGTTGGTGGTGAGGCCGTCGATCTTCTTCTGCGCCTCGTCGATCGTCGCCAGCCGCGCCATCACGCTGGCGAAGGTCTCGTTGGTCTTGCGGAACCCCTCGTCGAGGCGCTGGTTCACATGGCCGGCGATGCTTTCCAGGCGGCCATCGACGCTGCGGGTCAGCACCTGGATGCTGCGCGACAACTGCACCGAGGCGGCGGCCAGGCCGCGCTGCAGCAGCTCGCGGTCGGCGCGCGCGTGCTCGCCGATGCGGTCGGTCTGGCGGCCCAGCCCCTCGTGCAGGTCGCGCAGCAGGGCGCGATGCTGCTCGCCCAGGTTCAGCGCCAGTTGTTCGCCGAGTTCGTCGCCCAGGCGTTCGGCCAGTTCGTCACGCAGGCGCGACAGCCGGAACACGGTCCACGACAGCAACAGAAGCGCCACGCCGAGCAGCGCGGCAAGGAGGATCTCGGTCTGCGTCATCGGGCCGTGGGTCAGGCCAGCGCCCGGAGGCTCGCCAGCGGCGGACGCGACAGCAGGCCGCGGGTGCCGAGCCAGCCGCCCGCCACCACGCCGCCGGCACCGAGCACGGTCGCCGCCAGCAGCGGCAGCACGCCCGGCACGTAGGCCATCTTGAACACGTAATGCGCCAGCGCCCAGCCGATGGCGCTGGCGCCGATGCCGGCGAGCAGCCCGGCCACTCCGCCGAGGACGACGAATTCCGCGAGCAGGGCCTGCCGCACCTGGCGATTGCGCGCGCCCAGCGTGCGCAGCATCGCGAGTTCGTATTCGCGCTCGTCGTGCGTCGCCTGCAGCGCGGCATACAGGACCATCAGTCCGGCCAGCACGGCGAAGCCGAACACGAACTGCACGATCACGATCAGCCGGTCGGTCATGCCCTGCACCTGCGCCAGCACCGCGGTGATGTCGATCACCGACAGGTTGGGAAAGGCATGCACCAGCCGGGCGACGAAATCGTGGTCCGAGGCCGGCAGATGGAAGCTGGTGATCAGGCTGGCGGGCGCGCCGTCGAGCACGCCCTCGGAAGCGACGAAGAAGAAATTGACCCGCATCGAATCCCAGTCGAGCGTGCGCACGCTGGTGATCGGCGCCTCCACCGCGCGTCCGGCCACGTCGAAGCTCACCACGTCGCCGATCTTGAGCCCGAAGGTCTCGGCCAGGCCCTTCTCCACCGAGAACTGCGGCGTGCGCGCCGCGCCGTGCCAGCGCCCGCCGATCACCGTGTTGCCGCCGGGCAGCGCCGCAGAATAGGACAGGTTGAACTCCCGCTCGACGAGCCGGCGCGTGCGCTCGTCCGCATAGGATCCGTGGGCCACCGGCGTGCCGTTGATCGCCGTCATGCGCCCGCGGATCATCGGCTCGATGCCGGGCACCGGCAGGCCGGCGGCGGCGAACAGTTGGCGCACGCCCTCGCGCTGGTCGGGCTGGATGTTGATGACGAAGCGGTTGGGCGCATCCGGCGGCGCCATGCGGCGCCAGTTGTCGAGCAGGTCGGAGCGGATCAGCGTCAGCAGCAGGAGCGCGGTCATGCCCAGGCCGAGGGCGGCGGCCTGCACCACGCTGCCGCCCACCCGCCGGCCGAGCGAGGCGACGCCGTAGCGCCAGCCGCCGCCGCGCAGGCTGCCCTGCCCCTTGAGCCGCGCGGCCAGCCCCAGCACCCACCATGCCGCCAGGGCGAAGACTCCCAGCGCCGCGGCGAACCCGCCCGCGACCATCAGGCCCAGGCGCACGTCGGCGGCGATCCAGAAGACCAGCGCCAGCAGGGCCGCGAGGCCGAACGCCCAGGCCGCGCCGGACACCGGCTCGGCGGCGCTGAACTCGCGCCGCAGCACGCGCAGGGTCGGCACCTTGCCCAGCCGCAGCAACTGCGGAAGCACGAAGCCCGCCAGCAGCACCATGCCCACCGCCACGCCGTGCGCAAGCGGCAGCAGCGACGGCGCCGGCAGTTCGGTGGCGAGGATCTCGCGCAGGCCGCCGGCCAGACCCCACTGCACCGCCCAGCCGATGGCCGAGCCGAGCACCGCGGCCAGCAGGCCGAAGATCAGGAACTCGCCGATGAAGATGCCCAGCACCTGCGCCTGCCGCGCCCCGAGGCAGCGCAGCACCGCGCAGCCGTCGAGGTGGCGCTGCATGAAGCGGCGCGCCGACAGGCCGACCGCCACCGCGGCGAGGATCACCGCCAGCAGCGCCGCCAGGCGCAGGAAGCGCTGTGCCTGGTCGAGCGAGGCGCGCACCTCGGGCCGCGCATTTTCTATCGTCTCCACCGCCTGTCCACGGCCCAGCCTGGTGCGCGCCCATTGCTCGAAGCCGGCCACCGCCTCGGGGGTGCCGGCTACGTGCAGGCGCCAGTTGGCGCGGCTGCCTTCGACCAACAGCCCGGTCGCCGCGAGGTCGGACAGGTTGAAGATCGCGCGCGGCAACAGGCTGAAGAAATTCGCGCCGCGATCCGACTCGAAGCTGACCATGCCGCCGACGCGGAACTCGACCTCGCCGAAGCCGACGCGCTCGCCGGCCTTCACGCCCAGATCGGCGAACAGGCGTTCGTCCAGCCATACCTCGCCCGGCCCGGGCGCCCGCCCGGCGATGGCGTCGGGCTGGTTCGGCCCCGGCGCGATGCGCACCGCGCCGCGCAGCGGATACCCCGCGTCCACCGCCTTGACGCCGGCCAGCACGGCGGTCTCCGCGGTGCTGGCCATGCTGGTGAACAGCACCGTGGTCGCCGTCTCCAGTCCGCGCCGGCGGGCCTCGTCGGCGAAGGACGGCGGCCACGGCCGGTCGGCACGCAGCAGCAGGTCGCCGCCGAGCAACTGGTTGGCCTCGCGGTCCAGCGCCCGCCCGACGCGGTCGGCGAGAAAACCGACGCTGGCGAGGCTGGCGACCGCGATCACGATCGCCAGCCCGAGCAGGTGGAGTTCGCCTGCGCGCAGGTCGCGCAGCATCATGCGCAAGGCAAGCCGGAGTGTTCTCATGTCGTCGGGAAGGTGCGCCGCGTGGTCCGCGCCTCAGCCGCCGTGCGGCAGCAGGCGTCGCGCGAGTTCGGCCCAGTAGGCCACGCCGGTGGGGATCACGTCGTCGTTGAAGTCGTAGTTCGGGTTGTGCAGCGTGCAGCCGCCCTCGCCCGGACCATTGCCGATCCACACGTAGGCGCCCGGCTTGTGCTGCAGGAAGAAGGCGAAATCCTCCGCCCCCAGGCTGGGCCGCGCCGAAGTGCTGACGCGCCCGGCGCCGACCAGCGCGCGCGCGGCCGCGGCGCACTCCCCGGCCTCGGCCGCAGTGTTGATCGTCGGCGGGTAGCCGCGGCGGTATTCGAAGTCGATGCGCACGCCATGGGCGGCGGCAATGCCCTCGCACATGCGCCGCAGCGCCGCCTCGACGCGGTCCTGCACCCCGGCGGAAAAAGCGCGCACCGTGCCGCACAGCTCGGCACGGTCGGGAATCACGTTGTACGCCTCCCCGGCGTGGAACTGGGTGATCGACACCACCGCCGCATCGACCGGGTCCAGCATGCGCGACACGATGGTCTGCGCCGCCAGCACCAGCGCCGCCGCGGCCGGCATGGGATCGGCGCCCAGGTGCGGCATCGCCGCGTGGGCGCCGACGCCGAACACGCGGATGTCGAAGCGGTCCGCGCTCGCCATCACCGGGCCGGAATGCACCGCGAAGGTGCCCGCTTCCAGGCCGGGCCAGTTGTGCATGCCGAACACCGCCTCCATCGGAAAACGGTCGAACAGGCCGTCGGCGATCATCTCGCGCGCGCCGCCTTCGCCTTCTTCCGCCGGCTGGAAGATCAGGTACACCACGCCGTCGAAATCGCGCCGCGCCGCCAGCACTTCCGCCGCGCCGAGCAGCATGGTCGTGTGGCCGTCGTGGCCGCAGGCGTGCATGCAGCCCTGCACCGTGGAGCGGTGGGCGAAGTCGTTGCGCTCGGTGATCGGCAGTGCGTCCATGTCGGCGCGCAGGCCGATCGCGCGCAGCCCGCGCCCGCCGCGCACCACGCCCACCACGCCGGTGCCGCCGATGCCGCGGTGGGTCTCGATGCCCAGCGCCTCGAGGTGGCGCGCGACCAGATCTGCCGTGCGGTGCTCGTCGAAGGCCAGCTCGGGATGCGCATGGATGTCGCGCCGGATCGCGGTGAGCTTGGCATGATGGGGCCGGATGCTTTCGATGACGCTCATGGCTGCACCAGTCGGAATCTGTGGCGGGTGGTCGAGTTTATTACAAAGCCGGGTCCAGGCCGCGACCGGCAGCCTGCCGCACGCAACGGCGCGCGGGCCCACTACAATCCACCTCGCCCGCCGCGCCCGCCGCGCCCGCCGCGCCCGCCCTGGGGAGACCATGGCGGGCGCCGGCCGGTTCCTCGGCGCGGGGAAACCCGTCGCCGCGTCCGCCGACCGCGCGCCGCTGGGCCTCCCGGCCGACCGCCCTGAAACCGCCGCCGCGAAACTCTCACCGTGAAGCTCCCGCAGTGAAGCTCTATTACGCCGACCACTTCGTGCTGCCCCTGCCCGCCGGGCACCGCTTTCCGATGGAGAAGTATTCGCGCCTGCGGGAGCGCCTGTCCGCCAGCGGCGTCTTCGCCGCGTCGGATTTCCGCGTGCCGGACGCCGCCGGCGACACCGAGATCCTGCGCGCGCACGACGCCGGCTATCTCGCCCGCATCGTCGCCGGCACGCTGGACGCCGCCCAGATGCGGCGCATCGGCTTTCCGTGGTCGCCGGAGATGGTGGAGCGCTCGCGCCGCTCCGCCGGGGCGACGCTGGCCGCCTGCCGCAGCGCGCTCGAAGCGGGCGAAGGCTGCGCGGCCAACCTCGCCGGCGGCACGCACCACGCGCACCGCGACTTCGGCTCGGGCTTCTGCGTGTTCAACGACGCCGCGATCGCCGCCCTGGCGATGCGCGCCGAGGGCCGCGCGCGCCGCATCGCGATCATCGACTGCGACGTGCACCAGGGCGACGGCAGCGCCGCCATCCTCGCGCACGAGCCCGAGGTCTTCACCTGCAGCCTGCACGGCGCCAGGAACTTTCCCTTCCACAAGCAGGCGAGCGATCTCGACATCGAACTGCCCGACGGCACCGGCGACGCTGCCTACCTGGCGGCGCTCGACGGCGCGCTCGGGCGCATCTTCGACGGCTTTCGCCCCGACCTGGCGATCTATCTCGCCGGCGCCGACCCCTACGAGGGCGACCGCCTCGGCCGCCTGTCGCTCAGCATGGCCGGCCTGGCCGCACGCGACGAGCGCGTGCTCGGAACCTGCCGCATGGCCGGCGTGCCGGTGGCGATCGCGATGGCCGGCGGCTACGCCAGCCCAATCGACGACACCGTGGCGATCCATGCCGGCACCGTGCTGGCCGCCGCGCGGCTGTTCGGCGCAGGCGGCAACGGGGGAATCGCGCCCGATGCCTGATTCCCGGCAGCCGCCCGCCACGGATGGCTGGACGCTGCTCGGCGTCGACTTCACCTCGGCGCCGCGGCGGCAAAAGCCGATCACCGCCGCCATCGGCCGGCTGGCCAGCGGCACGCTCGTCCTCGAACACGTCGAGGCGCTGCCGGACTGGCCTTCGTTCGAGGCGCTGCTGGCGCGGCCCGGCCCCTGGCTGGGCGGCTTCGACTTCCCCTTCGGCCTGCCGCGCGAAGCCGTCGCCGATCTGGGCTGGCCGCAGGACTGGCCGGCGCTGGTGCGGCACTGCGCCGCGCTCGGACGCGGCGGCTTTCGCGCCGCGCTCGACGGCCATCGCCGGAGCCGCCCGGCCGGAAGACGCTACGCGCACCGCGCCACCGATCTGCCGGCACGCTCGCACAGCCCGCTGAAGCTGGTGAATCCGCCGGTGGGGCTGATGTTTCTCGAGGGCGCGCCGCGACTGCTGGCCGCGGGTGTCACGGTTGCCGGCATCCTGGCCGCCGATCCGCTGCGGATCGCGCTCGAAGCCTATCCGGGGCTGCTCGCCCGCCGCATCACCACCGCCCCGTACAAGAGCGACGACAGGGCGAAGCAGACGGCGGCGCGGCGCGACAGCCGCGCCTGCATCGTGCAGGCGCTGCAGGCCGGCCACGCACCGCAGCGCCCTCCGCTGGCCGCGACCGGTGCCCTGCCGTCGCAACTGGTCGACGACGCATCGGGCGACCATCTGGACGCGGCGCTCGCCCTCGTCCAGGCGGCGGCCGCGCTGCGCGCGGGGGCGCCGAACTTCGGCCTGCCCGCCGGGGTCGATACACTCGAGGGCTGGATCGCCGGCGCCTGACGGTCACACTCCGCCGCCCGACGCGTCCGGCGGCGGACGAAACACGGATCGCCGCACGTCCGAAGCGCGCTATGC
The DNA here is from genome assembly GCF_002354895.1 of Thauera sp. K11. Lineage (NCBI taxonomy): Bacteria > Pseudomonadati > Pseudomonadota > Betaproteobacteria > Rhodocyclales > Zoogloeaceae > Thauera > Thauera sinica. Next base: position 1,601,719 of record NZ_CP023439.1, on the reverse strand, counting down.
TCGATGTTCCGCCCCGATGCCCGCCGATCCGACCATGGCCGAATCCCCGATGTCCGATGCTCCCATTCCTGCGGTCGCTCCGCACTGGCCCCCGGTCCCGGCCTGCTACGGCTGGCTGTCCCTCGACCGCCGCGGCGGCTGGCGCCTGCAGCGCGAACCGGTGCGGCATCAGGGCTTCGTCGCCTTCCTGAACGCGCATTACGGAACGGATGGCAGCGGCGCCTGGCTGGTGCGCAACGGCCCGCAGAAGGTGTTCGTGGCGCTCGACTACACGCCGTGGGTGCTGCGGCTCGAAACCGACGGCCGGCTGACGACCCATACCGGCGCCGACGCCGGACGCATCGACACCGTCCATATCGACGACGAAGGCAACGTCCTGCTGCATGCCGGATGCGGCATCGGCCTGCTCGACGACCGCGACCTGCCGCGCCTTCTCGCGCAATGCCGCCTGGCCGACGGCGCCCCCGCCGGCGACGATGCGCTGATCGCCCTGCTGGCCGCCACGGCGGCGCCGGCAGACGTTCCCGCCGTGCGCTGGCGGAACCTGGCCGTGCAGCCCATCCGCCGCGCCGAGGTCGCGCAGCGCTTCGGTTTCGTGCCGGCCCCGGCGCCCGACCCCGCGCCCGGTTCCGTTCCATGAGCGACGCACGCCAGCCTGCTCCGCCCGTCACGGCGAGCTTTCGCTTCTACGAGGAACTGAACGACTTCCTCGCACCGCATCATCGCCGCCAGGAGTTCCCTGCGTGCTGCGCACGCGCGGCGACGGTCAAGCACATGATCGAGGCACTGGGCGTACCGCACACCGAGGTGGAACTGGTGCTGGTCAACGGGGAATCGTCCACCTTCGACCGTCCGCTGCAAGACGGCGACCGCGTGTCGGTCTATCCGCGCTTCGAGACCTTCGACATCACGCCGCTGTTGCGCGTGCGCGACCACCCGCTGCGGCAGACCCGCTTCATCGCCGACGCCCACCTCGGCGGCCTCGCCCACCTGCTGCGCCTGACCGGCTTCGACACGCTGTACGACAACCACTACGCCGACGACGAGATCGAGGCCATCGCCGCACGCGACGCCCGCATCGTGCTGACCCGCGACCGCGAACTGCTCAAGCGCCGCACGATCACCCACGGCTGCTTCGTGCATGCGCTCAAGCCGGCACTGCAGGTGGCCGAGATCTTCGACCGCCTCGACCTCGCGCGCAGCGCCCGCCCCTTCACGCTGTGCCTGGAATGCAACGCGCCGCTGCACACGATCGACAAGGCCCTGGTCGCGGACCGGCTCCCCGCCGGCGTGCGCGAGCGGCACGCGCGCTTCAGCACCTGCGACCTGTGCCGGCGCATCTTCTGGGAAGGCTCGCACTGGCAGCACATGCGCACCCTCGTCGCCCACCTGCTGCCGCACGGCTGAAGCCCGCCGCTGCGCGGGCCGCACGGCGCCCGCTCAGTGATGCCAGCGCCGCTCGGCGAAGTGCACGCGGCCGGCGCCTTCGAGCGGCGGGCGGGGAATCAGACCCGTTCGGCGATGAAGCGCTTCACCGCCTCGACGTCCGGCGCCATCACCTCGACGCGCTGCGGCAGCTTCTCGATGCCCTCGAGATCGGCCGGGCGCTCGGGCTCGCGGCCCAGGGCTTCGACGATGGTGTCGGCGAACTTTACCGGCAGCGCGGTCTCCAGCACCAGCAGCGGCACGCCGGCCGGCACCTCGGCCGCATGCTGCCGCGCGACCTTGACGCCGTCGGCGGTATGGGTGTCGATCATCACGCCGTACCGTTCGAAGACCTCGCGGATCGTCGCCAGCCGGTCGGCATGGCTGCTGGCTCCGGTAACGAAGGCGAAATCGGCGATGCGCGCGAATTCCGGCGTGCCGGACAGATCGAAGGCGCGGCCGGCCTCCACTTCCGCCCACAGCGCCGCGACCCGCCGCGGATCGCGGCCGACGAGGTCGAAGACGAAGCGTTCGAAGTTCGACGCCTTGGAGATGTCCATCGACGGGCTGGACGTCACGTGCGTCTCGGCGGCCTTGCGCGGACGATAGACGCCGGTGCGGAAGAACTCGTCGAGCACGTCGTTCTCGTTGGTGGCGAGGATCAGCTTCGCCACCGGCAGCCCCATCCGGCGTGCGATGTGGCCGGCGCAGATGTTGCCGAAGTTGCCCGACGGCACGCAGAAGGCGACCTGCTCGTCGTTGCTCTTCGTGGCGGCGAAGTAGCCCTTGAAGTAGTACACGATCTGGGCCGCGACGCGCGCCCAGTTGATCGAGTTGACCGCGCCGATCTTGTGCCTGGCCTTGAAGGCATGGTCGTTGGACACCGCCTTCACGATGTCCTGCGCGTCGTCGAACATCCCGGTGACGGCGATGTTGAAGATGTTGTCGTCCTGCAGCGAATACATCTGGGCGCGCTGGAAGGCGCTCATCTTGCCGTGCGGCGACAGCATGAAGACGCGCACGCCGTGCTTGCCGCGCATCGCGTACTCGGCCGCCGAGCCGGTGTCGCCCGAGGTGGCGCCGAGGATGTTGATCGTCTCGTCGCGCCTGTCGAGCACGTACTCGAACAGGTTGCCGAGCAGTTGCATCGCCATGTCCTTGAAGGCCAGCGTCGGGCCGTTGGACAGCTCCAGCAGGCCGAACCGGCCTTCTTCCAGCCAGTGCACCGGCGTGATGTCGGAGGCATCGTCGCCCTTGCGCACGTGGCAATACACCTTGGCGGTGTAGGTCTTGTCGCAGATCGCCTCGAGGTCCGCCGGCGGGATGTCGGTGATGAACTTCGACAGGATCTCGAACGCGAGCCCGGCATAGGACAGGCCGCGCCACGCATCGAGTTCGGCGCGCGTCACCTGCGGATAGCGTTCGGGCAGGTACAGGCCGCCGTCGGGCGCGAGGCCGCCCAGCAGGATGTCGCAGAACTCGGGGTTGGCGGGCTGGCCGGCGTGGCCTCGGGTGGAGATGTACTTCACGGGAAAATCCTCGATTGGCAGAAAGCGGGCGGCTGCCGGAAGCTGCACCGGGACCGCGAGCCCGCAAGTTTAACGAATGCCGCGCCGCAATCGTGGCCGGCGTTCGCCGTCCGGCCGCGTCGCGCGCCGTCCTTGCCTCCGATCGTCGGCCGCGAACCGCCACCGGGCTTGCCCGATCGATCCCCGGTAACCGAGGGACGACTACAATCGAAGCTCCACACAGTACACCCCGGGAGAACACCATGAGCTTCGGCAACATCATCGGCCAGATCCTGCAGCAAGGCATGGCCAGCCAGAGCCCTTCGCGGCTGGAACACACCTTGGGCCCGTCCGGTCTGGGCGGCGTCGGCGGCGGACTGGGCGATCTGCTCGGCTCCGTGCTCGGAGCGGGCGGCGGCCGGGCCGGCGGCGGCCTGGGCGACGTGCTGGGAGCCGTGCTCGGCGGACAGGGCGCGGGGCGGAGCGCGGGCGGCGGACTGGGAGACCTTCTCGGCGGCCTGCTGGGCGGCGGGTCGGCCGGCGGCCAGGCGGCCGCCGGCACGGGCGGCGGGCTGGGGGATCTGCTGGGCGGCGCGCTGGGCGGCGGCGCGGCGCGCGGGAGCGGAAGCAGCAACCCGCTCGGCGGCACCGGCATGGCCATCCTCGCCACGCTGGCGATGGCGGCATTGAAGAACTGGCAGGATTCGCGCGGCGCCGCCACCGCCGCCGGACTGACGGACGCCGCCGCGATGGCGCCGGGCCAGTTCGCCGAGATGACCGCGCCCGAGACCGAGAAACTGGTGCTGCGCGCGATGATTTCCGCCGCGAAGGCCGACGGCCAGGTCGACGAGGACGAGATCCAGCGCATCGTCGGCCGCATCGGCGAAGACGGCGTGACCCCGGACGAGAAGCAGTTCGTCGCCGAGGAACTGCGCCGCCCGCTGGACCTGCAGGGCCTGATCGACGCGGTGCCGAACGAGGCCGTCGCGGCTCAGGTGTATGGCGCGTCGCTCCTGGCCATCCGCCTCGACACCGACGCCGAACTCGCCTACCTGCAGCAACTCGCACGAGGGCTGGGGCTGGACGCGGGCACGGTTGCCCGCCTGCACCAGCTCACCGGCACCCAGGGCTGACCGGGCGCCCCTGGAGGCGCAGCCCGCCTCCAGGGGCCGCATCACCCATATACCGACGGCCGCAGGAACACATCCTGCGGCCGTCTTCTTCATGCACCACGCCCTGCCGACGCGCAGGAACCGGCGCGCCGCCCGCCCGGTTCAGCCCGCCGATTGCGGCTCGGACCTCTCCAGCCTGCGGATCAGCAGCGCACGCGATTCGCGCTCCGCGTGCTGGGCACGCGCCTGCATGCTCTCCTCGACGAAGGCGATGTGGCGGCGCACCGCCGCCCTGGCGCCGCCGGCATCGCGGTCGCGCACGGCCTCCCAGATCGCCGCGTGCTGGTCGCGCAAGCGCAGCCAGTCCTCTTCCACGCGGCGCAGGTGGCGCAGGTTGAGGTCGATGTGCTCGTGGATGACGCGGAACAGGCTCGCCGTCAGATGGCCGAACATCACGTTGTGCGCGGCCTCGGCGATCGCCTGGTGGAAGGCGAAGTCGGCCTTCACCTGTTCCTCGAAGACGCGCGCCGACGGCCCTTCCGCAAACAGGCCCTCCACCCGCCTGAAGGCTTCGCCGATGCGCTCGATGTCGGCATCGGTCGCACGCTGCGCCGCCATCGCCGCAGCCTCGGACTCCAGCATGCCGCGGAACTCGAGCAGGTCGGCCTGCAGGTTGGGATGCTGGCGCAGCATTTCGCCCCACGGATCGGTGAAGCCCGAGTCCAGCCGGTCGGTCACGAAGGTGCCCCCGCCCTGGCGGCTGTGCAGCAGCCCTCTCGACACCAGCTTCTGGATGGCTTCGCGCAGCGAGGGCCGCGACACGCCGAGTTCGGCGGCGAGTTCGCGCTCGGGCTGCAGCCGGTCGCCCGGTTTCAGCGCTCCGTCGAGGATACGGCGCTCGAGTTCGTGGGCGATGGTGTCGGACAGGCGCCGGACCGCGATCTTGCCTGTATTCATGGGGCCTCCGTCATTGGTCTGACCAAAATACTACTCGTGTCGCAGCGCCGTCCGCAAGCGCGGTGGCCGCCTGCCGGGCGGCGGCCGCGCGATAGATGAATGGAATCCACACGATTCACGAAATGAATCATTGACGCTGCCGCCGGATGCGGGTACATTTTCGGCCACGCAGTAAATTGGTCTTACCAATAAACCAAAACTGAGCGTGATGCGCCCGACGGGGCACGCCACAGGAGGAGACATGAGCAGTCCTTCGAACGGTACCGCGCAGTCCTCGCGCACCTATCCGCCGCGGCCCGCGGCGGTCTATTTCTATGCCACCTGCCTGGTGGACCTGTTCGTGCCGGAAGCCGGCATGGACGCCATCACCCTGCTCGAGCGCGAAGGCATCCGCGTGATCTTTCCCGAGAACCAGTCGTGCTGCGGCCAGCCGGCGTTCTCCAGCGGCTTCCCCGAAGAGGCGCGCAAGGTCGTCGCTGCGCAGCTCGACCTGTTTCCGGAGGATCACCCCGTCATCGTGCCGTCCGGTTCCTGCGCCGGCATGATGCGCTGGCACTGGGAGAAGATCTTCGCCGAGGATCCCGCCATGCGCTCGCGGGCCGCCGCGGTGGCTGCGCGCACCTACGAACTCGCCGAGTTCCTGGTCCACGTGGTCGGCTTCCAGCGGCGCGACGAGGGCGAGCCGATCACCGTCACGCTGCACACCTCCTGTTCGGCGCGGCGCGAGATGGGCACCCACCTGGTCGGCCGCGAACTCCTCGCCCGCCTCTCCAACGTCACACTCGCCCACCACGGCCACGAATCCGAATGCTGCGGCTTCGGCGGCAGCTTCTCGATCAAGCACCCCGACGTCTCGACCGCGATGGTGAGCGACAAGGTGGCCGCGCTGAAGGCGACCGGCGCGCACGAGGTGGTGACGGCGGACTGCGGCTGCCTGCTCAACATCACCAAGCGCGCAGAGAAGGAAGACCTCGACGCCGGCCGCACCCGGCCCTCGCTGCCCGGCGAGCACCTCGCCACCTTCGTGCTGCGCCGCACCGGCGGCCAGCCCTCGCGGAGGAACTGAAGTGAAACAGCCCCCACGCTCACCTCGTTCGCTGCCCCAAGGGGGGGCACCCAATGGCTTCGGGCCGGGCGCCAGGGAAGCGGGCACCACCCGCGACCGCATCCTGGCCAGACTGCGCGCCAGCCGCCCGTCCCAGCCCCTGCCCGCACCGGTGCTCGACGAGCACTACGCTCCGCGCGCGCGCAACGAAACGCTCGCCGGGCGCGTGGCGCGCTTCCGGGCCGGCATCGAGAGCTTCCACGCCGAAGTCCATCTCGCGAGCGAGGCCGGCTGGCCGGCGCTGCTCGCCCGCCTGTGCGCCGAGAAAGGCGTCGGCTCGCTGCTCTACGGCGCCGGCACGCCCGCCGGTGGCAGGCTCGACCAGTCCGCCTTCCCCGCCACCGCGCTGCGCCCGTGGGCGGGCTGCGTCGAAGACCTGAAGGCGGAACTCTTCCATCGCATCGACGCCGGCTTCACCCAGGCGCTGGGCGCGATCGCCGAGACCGGCACGCTGATCGTGTGGCCGTCCGAAGCGGAGCCGCGCACGCTGTCGCTGGTGCCGCCGATCCACTTCGCGCTGCTCGACGCCCGCAGCATCCATCCGACCTTCTTCGATGCGATCCGCGCCGGAAACTGGGCCGACGGCCTGCCCACCAACGCGCTGCTGGTCTCGGGCCCGTCCAAGACGGCCGACATCCAGCAGACGCTGGCCTACGGCGCCCACGGCCCGAAGGAACTGGTGGTGATCGTGATCGAGGCCGAAGGAGAGGTTCGATGAGCGCCCCTGCTCCCGCCACCTCGAAGGGCGACGCCCGCCCCATCGCCTTCGTGTCGGCGCAGGCCCTGCGCGAACGCATGCACGAGGCGGTCAACGACCCGCACCTGCGCACGAGCTTCCGCGGCGCGATGGACTTCCTGATGGCCAAGCGCGCGGCGCAGTTCCCGGACGAATCCGAACTGGCCTCGCTGCGCACGCTGTCCGAGGCCATCCGCCAGTACAGCCTGTCGAAGCTGCCCGACCTGCTGGAGCAGCTCGAAGCCAACCTGACGCGCAACGGCGTGCAGGTGCACTGGGCGGCGGACGCCGGCGAAGCCAACGCGATCATGCTCGGCATCGCCCGCCGCCACGCGGCGAAGTCCATCGTCAAGGGCAAGTCGATGGTCAGCGAGGAGATCGAGTTCAACCACGCGATGCAGGCTGCCGGCATCGAGGCGCTGGAGTCGGACATGGGCGAATACATCGTCCAGCTCGCCGGCGAAAAGCCCTCGCACATCATCATGCCGGCGATCCACAAGACCAAGGAGCAGATCGCCCGCCTGTTCGCCGACAAGGTGCCCGGCGTCGACTACACCGACAACGTCGATGCGCTGATCCAGATCGGCCGCCAGGTGCTGCGCGAGAAGTTCGAGCAGGCCGACATCGGCCTGTCCGGCGTGAATTTCGCGGTCGCCGAGACCGGCACCCTGTGCCTGGTCGAGAACGAAGGCAACGGCCGCATGTGCACCACCGTGCCGCGGGTGCACATGGCGATCACCGGCATCGAGAAGGTCGTCGAAAAGCTCGAGCACGTCGCGCCGCTGTTCTCCATCCTGACCCGCTCGGCCACCGGACAGGCGATCTCCACCTACTTCAACATGATCTCCGGCCCGCGCAAGCCGGACGAGAAGGACGGCCCCGAAGAGGTGCACCTGATCCTGCTCGACAACGGCCGCAGCCAGGCTTATGCCGACGAACAGTTGCGCAAGACGCTGCAGTGCATCCGCTGCGGCGCCTGCATGAACCACTGCCCGGTCTATACCCGCATCGGCGGCCATGCCTACGGCACGACCTACCCCGGCCCGATCGGCAAGATCGTGTCGCCCCACATGATGGGCCTGGAACAGACCCACCTGCTGCCGACGGTCTCCACCCTGTGCGGCGCCTGCGGCGAGGTCTGCCCGGTCAGGATCCCCATCCCCGAGCTGCTGGTGCGCCTGCGCGGCGAAGCCCAGAGCGCGCCCCACGCGAATCCGGCGATGGCCGGCCAGGGCGCGGGCTACAGCGCGCTGGCCTCCTTCGCCTGGCGGGCGTGGGCGCGCATCTACGCCAGCCCGGGCAACTACCGGCTGTTCAGCTGGCTCGCGTCGCGCCTGCGCGCGCTCACGCCGTCCCGCCAGAGCGGGTGGACCGCCGCCCGCACGCCGCTCACGCCCGCGCCGCGAAGGCTGAGGGACATGGTGCGCGACCGCCGCTAGACGCGCCCGGCCGCCCCGCCTCGCGCGGGGCGCCCACGGGCGAGCAACCGACCCATTCAACGCATCCCTGACGGGAGGACCCATTGTGTCCGCATTGATCGAAGCCCTGCGCCGCCGGCTGCCCGCCGGACGCGTGATCACCGACGAACTGCGCCGTCTCGCCTACGGCACGGACGGCAGCTTCTACCGGCTGATCCCCGAGGTGGTCGCCGTCGTCGACGACGAGGACGAAGTCCGCGACGTCGTCGGCCTCGCCCGCCAGTTCCGCCGGCCGGTCACCTTCCGCGCCGCGGGCACCAGCCTGTGCGGGCAGGCGGTCACCGACGGCGTGCTGGTGCTGCTCGGCGAGGGGCTGGCAAGCTGCCGCATCGCGGCCGACGGCGCCACGGTGGAAGTGGGGCCGGCGATCGTCGGCGCCGAGGTCAACCGCCGCCTCGCGCCGCTGGGGCGCAAGATCGGCCCCGATCCGGCGTCGATCAACGCCGCCAAGATCGGCGGCATCGCCGCCAACAACAGCAGCGGCATGTGCTGCGGCACGGCGCAGAACAGCTACAACACGCTGGCCGCGATCCGCGTGCTGTTCGCCGACGGCAGCCTGCTCGACACCGGGGACGAGGCCAGCGTCGCCGAATTCCGCGACAGCCGTGCGGCGCTGCTCGAACGCCTGGCCGCCCTTGCCGCCGAGGTGCGCGCCGACACGGAGCTGGCCGCGCGCATCCGCAGCAAGTACAAGATCAAGAACACCACCGGCTACAGCCTCAACGCGCTGGTCGATTTCGACGACCCGGTGGACATCCTCGCCCACCTGATGATCGGCTCCGAAGGCACGCTGGGCTTCATCTCCCTCGTCACCTACCGCACGGTGCCGGAATACGCCCACAAGGCAAGCGCGCTGGTGTTCTTCCCCGACATGGAGAGCGCCTGCCGCGCTGTGGCCGGGCTCAAGGCCGGACCGGTGGATGCCGTCGAGCTGCTCGACCGCGCCTCGCTGCGCGCGGTGGCGGACAAGCCGGGCATGCCGCCGCTGCTGCTCACGCTGGCCGACGGCGCCACCGCGCTGCTGATCGAAACGCGCGCGCCGTCGGCGCCCGGACTCGGCGAGCGCGTCGCCGCCGTGCTCGCCGAACTGGCGAACCACCCGCTGCTCGAGCCGCCCGCCTTCACCACCGACCCGGCCGAGATCGACCGCCTGTGGCACGTGCGCAAGGGCACCTTTCCGGCGGTGGGCGCGGTGCGCAAGCCGGGCACGACCGTCATCATCGAGGACGTCGCCGTCGCGGTGCCCGACCTCGCCGCCTGCTGCCTCGACCTGCAGCGCCTGTTCGCGAAGCACGGCTACCACGAGGCGATCATCTTCGGCCATGCGCTGGAGGGCAACGTCCATTTCGTGTTCACGCAGGATTTCGGCATCGAATCGGAAGTCGCGCGCTACGCCGCCTTCATGGACGAGGTGTGCGCCCTGCTGGTGGAAAAGTACGACGGCTCGCTGAAGGCCGAACACGGCACCGGGCGCAACATGGCCCCCTTCGTCGAGCTGGAATGGGGTGCCCGCGCGTACGCGCTGATGAAGGAGATCAAGCGCCTGTTCGACCCGGAGGATCTGCTCAACCCCGGCGTCGTCATCAACGACGATGCCCGGGCGCACCTCAGGCACCTCAAGCCGATGCCGGCGGCGGGCGCGCTGTACGCCCCGGTGGACCGCTGCATCGAATGCGGCTTCTGCGAGCCGCAATGCCCGTCGCACGGCCTCACCCTGTCGCCGCGCCAGCGCATCGTCGGCTGGCGCGAGCTGGCCCGGCGCGAAGCCGCCGGCGAGGATGCCGGCGAACTCGGCCGCGACTATCTCTACATGGGCCTCGACACCTGCGCCACCTGCGGCCTGTGCGCCACCGCCTGCCCGGTCGGCATCGAGACCGGCGCGCTGACGCGCGCGGTGCGCGGCGAAAAGCTGTCCACCGTCGCGCGCAAGCTGGGCCAGGTCGCGGCCAACCATTTCGGCGCCACCCAGGCACTGGCCCGCACCGCGCTGAAGGCGGGCCACGTCGCCGAATCGGTGGTCGGCACGCAGCTCCTCGCCCGCCTCACCGGCGGCGCATGGAAGGCGGGCATGCCGCGGCCGCAGCCCCCCGGCCGCGTCTCGGCGCGCGCCGGCGCGGGCGACAAGGTGGTCTATTTCCCGACCTGCGCCGGCCGCATCTTCGGCGCCGACACGCCCGAGGCGGCGCTGTCGGCCACCGTCATCCGCGTGCTCGAACGCGCCGGCTACGCGCCCGTGGTGCCCGAGGGCGTCGATGCGCTGTGCTGCGGACAGTCCTTCGTCAGCAAGGGCATGGCGGAGGACGCCGACCGCAAGTCGGCCGAACTCGAGGCGGTGCTGCGCCGCGCCAGCGAAGACGGACGCCATCCCATCGTGCTCGACGCCAGCGCCTGCTCGCTGCGCATGAAGACCTTCCTCGCCGAACGCCTGCCGGTATACGACCTCGTCGAATTCGCGCACGACGCCCTGCTGCCGCGCCTGATGCTGGCGAAAAAGGCCGGCCCGGTGCTGATCCACCTGAACTGCAGCGCGCGCCGCATGGGTTTCGAGGACAAGCTGACGAAGCTCGCCCGCGCCTGCGCCGACGAGGTCACGCTGCCGGCGCAGGTGAAGTGCTGCGGCTTCGGCGGCGACCGCGGCTTCGTCGTGCCCGAACTGAATGCCCATGCGCTGCGCAAGCTGCACGCGGAGGTGCCGGCCGGCTGCTGCGGCGGCTACTCCAGCAACCAGACCTGCGAAATCGGCCTGACCGCCGCCACCGGCCTGCCCTACCGCTCGATCGTCCACCTGCTGGACGAATGCAGCACGGAGGCGGCCCGCCTGGCGGCCTGTTGAACGCGACTCCGATCCACCACCCCAGCCGCGGGGGCCCTCCCCCGCGAACCAGCCCCGCCCGCCGCACGAGAACAACGACCGCCGGCCGCAACCCACGAGCCGCGGCAACCCGCGCAGCACCGTTCAAAACAACCCGATCGAAACGGATTCCTTGAGGAGGACCCACCCGATGCAACCGTGGATGCAAATTTACGATCCGCTGGGCAACCTATGGTTGTCTGCGCTGATCGCCGCCCTGCCTATCTTCTTTTTCTTCATCGCGCTGGCCGTGCTGCGCATGAAGGGCCACGTCGCCGGCACGATCACGGTGGCGATCGCCCTCGGCGTCGCCATCTTCTTCTACAAGATGCCCGTTCCGATGGCGCTGGCCTCCGCCGGCTACGGCTTCCTGTACGGCCTGTGGCCGATCGCGTGGATCATCATCGCCGCCGTCTTCCTGTACAAGATCACGGTGAAGACCGGCCAGTTCGACGTCATCCGCGCCTCGGTGGTGTCGATCACCGACGACCAGCGGCTGCAGATGCTGCTGGTGGGCTTCTCGTTCGGCGCCTTCCTGGAAGGTGCGGCCGGCTTCGGCGCGCCGGTGGCGATCACCGCCGCGCTGCTGGTGGGGCTGGGCTTCAACCCGCTGTACGCCGCCGGCCTGTGCCTGATCGCCAACACCGCGCCGGTGGCCTTCGGCGCGATGGGCATCCCGATCATCGTCGGCGGCCAGGTGACCGGCATCGACCCGTTCAAGATCGGCCAGATGGCCGGCCGCCAGTTGCCGCTGCTGTCGGTGATCGTGCCGTTCTGGCTGGTGGCGATGATGGACGGCTGGCGCGGCATCAAGGAAACCTGGCCCGCGATCCTGGTGGCCGGCGGCAGCTTCGCGGTGACGCAGTACTTCACCGCCAACTACATCGGACCCGAGCTGCCGGACATCACCTCCGCGCTGGTGAGCCTGATCTGCCTGACCCTGTTCCTGAAGAACTGGAAGCCCAAGCGCGTGTTCCGCTTCGACAAGCAGCACCATGCGGAACTCGGCGAGGACCGGCACTACGGCTTCGGCGAGATCGCCAAGGCGTGGTCGCCCTTCGTCATCCTCACCGCGATGGTCACGATCTGGAGCCTGAAGCCGTTCAAGGCGCTGTTCGCCAAGGATGGAGCGCTGTATGCAACGGTGTTCCAGTTCCCGGTGCCGATGCTCGACAAGCTGGTGATCAAGATGGAGCCGATCGTCGCGCAGGCCACGCCCTACGCCGCGGTCTACAAGCTCGACCTCCTGTCGGCCACCGGCACCGCGATCTTCATCGCCGCGCTGATCAGCATGCTCGTGCTCGGCATGAGGGGCGGCGACGCCGCGCGCACGCTGAAGGAAACCGTGCTCGAACTCAAGCGCCCGATCTACTCCATCGGCATGGTGCTGGCCTTCGCCTTCGTCGCCAATTACTCCGGCCTGTCGGCCACGCTGGCGCTGCTGCTGGCCGGGACCGGTGCGCTGTTCCCGTTCTTCTCGCCCTTCCTCGGCTGGCTCGGCGTGTTCCTGACCGGCTCCGACACGTCGTCGAACGCGCTGTTCTGCTCGCTGCAGGCCACCACCGCAAACCAGGTGGGCGTCTCCGACACGCTGCTGGTGGCGGCCAACACGACCGGCGGCGTGACCGGCAAGATGATCTCGCCGCAATCCATCGCCGTCGCCTGCGCCGCGGTCGGCCTGGTCGGCAAGGAATCGGACCTGTTCCGCTTCACCGTCAAGCACAGCCTGATGTTCGCCACCATCGTCGGCATCATCACCACGCTGCAAGCCTACGTGTTCCCGTGGATGATTCCGTGATCCGCGCCGCCGCCCGCTGAGCCGGGCGGGCGAACGCGGCAATGGCAGGGGACGGCCGGCAGAACCGGCCGTCCCCTTTTTCATCGGCGAAACGCCGGTGTCCGGCCGTCAGCCTTCCAGCCGGAATCCGACCTTCAGCGTCACCTGGAAATGCGCCACCTCTCCATCCACGACGTGGCCGCGGGTCTCGACGACCTCGAACCAGTCGATGTGGCGGACGGTCTTCGCAGCGGTCTCGATGGCATTGCGGATGGCGTCGTCGATGCCCGTCTTCGACGAACCGATGATCTCGACCTTCTTGTATACGTGATCCGACATGGTCTCCTCCTGAGCGTGTGGGCCGATCAGAGCTTCTTGTGGGAACCGTCGCAGTACGGCACGCCGGCGGTGTGCTTGCAACCGCACAGAAAGACGGTGCCGTCCGTTTCCGGCGTGAATTCCACCGGGCCGAAACCGCTGCCTTCATGCGAGCCGTCGCAGAACGGCTGGTTCCGGCTGCGGCCGCAGGCACACCAGAAATACTGCTTGCCCGCTTCCGCTTCGACGACGTAGGGCCCTCTCCTTGCGACGTGGGGACCGATGCCGGACATGGCGCTTCCTCCTCGTTGTCGGATGCGGCTGGACGACGTCCTTCGATCCGTCCTTCGGCCGAAGGGCGCGACGCAACAGTGCGCCCCGCGCCGAAGATCTGTCAATCCGGGCGGTGCCATGCCCCGGGGCCGCCGAAGGGAACGCTTATTCCCCCGGCGCCCCGCAGCGCGTGGGCCGTGCCGGCGCAGCGGGCCGCCGGCGCCGGGCGTGCCGTCAGCGGACGGCGGCCTGCGGCGCCGGGCAGCGCTCGCCGATCCAGCGCGCCTCGGTTTCCATCTTCATGTCGCCGCGTTCGGAGCGCAGGTCGATCCGCGTGGTGAATCGTTCCGGCGAGGCGATCGTCGCCTCGAACTCGCCGCTGCCCTTGGGCTGGGTGCAGGTCAATCGCCCGCGCACCGTGCCGCGGCCCTTCACCACGTCCGCCAGCGTGCAGTTGCCCTCGGTCTTGCCGGAATAGATGTTGTCCTGCTTCGCCTGCTCGGGCGTGATGCAACTGCGCACCGCCCCGTCGCCGCCCAGCGTCACGCCGCGCTCGGCCATCTGCTGCTCCAGCATGCGGCGGGTGTCGGGCGGCAGGTTCTTCAGTTGCTGCTGGATCTGCGCCATCTGCGACGACAGGTCGGGCAGCCCGGCGACGTTCATGCGCGTCGAGCGGAATTCCCACAACCCCGGGCGGATGTCCGCGGCATGCACGGCCGCGGCGGCAGACAGGACGACGAGACCGAGGGCGAGTTTTCGCAGCGTATTCATCGAGGGATTCCTTTTCGGCATTTCGGTTGCACGGTCGGGCAGCGGCCCGGAGCGTGGTTTTCATGTATTGCGGCCGCCATGGGCTTCCAGCCAGGCCGCCCGTTCGTTCAGCCGTGCCGCCTTGTCCGGCGCGAGCCCGGGCGCGGTCGCGATCCGGCGCAACAGCCCGGCATCCGGCCTGTGTTCGTTGATCACCTGCCAGTAGCGCGCAAGGCTGAGTTCGGGCGAAGGCCGCTCGAGCAGTTCGAGCCCGTCGCCGGCCTGCAGCGTCCCGGCATCTAGCACCCGGTAGTACCAGCCGGTCAAACCTTGTTGCGCAACAAAACGTGAGGCTTCGTCCACGCCCAGCCGATGGCTGATCTTCCAGCACGGCTGGCGTGGCTGGCTGACCTGGATGCGTGCCGTGCCGGCGCGAAAGACGTCGCCGATGCATACCTGCCGCTCGTCGAGCCCGGTAGTGGAGAGGTTCTCGCCCAGCGTGCCGGGCCGCAGCAGATCGGCGAGTTGCGGCCAGCGGAGGCGAAAGGCGGCGTAGTGCTCGGCCGGGAAATGATGCAGCGCCTTCTGCGGGCCGCCGTGATGCACCCGGTCGCCCTGGTGGTCGCCGGCGAGGCCGTCGCGGGTAAGGCTCACCGCGCCGTGTACCGGCTGCTTGAAGATGCCGGACAACTGCCCCTCGGGTTCGAGCGGGCGCAGGTCGCCGACGAAGATCCGGTCTATGGTCGCCATCGGGAGTTCATCCTGTTCGTCCTGGATCGCCGACGGCGCAATCCGTCGCCTCGGGATGCAGGCGTGCATTATGCGTCGTCGCACTGCGGCAGGTCGCCGAAGGCAATCCATCCACTGCCGGGGGCGCCGCTCCACGTGTCGGCGTAGGCCGCAGCCTTGGCCGTGCCTCCTTCCACCAGGCAGCGCGCCGGCACGCCGAAACTCGCGGCGACGATCCAGCCGTGCAGGCTGGTGCCGAGATAGGAAGAGGCGCCGGCCAGCAGCGCGCACAGATCGAACACATCGGCGGAAGGAAAGATCTCCGCCGGGATGCCGGGCACCAGGCGCGCGATCTGCGACGACAGGCGCTGCAGCACTTCCGGATCGTCGTGCCATGGCGCCAGGCCGGCGCAGAACAGCACGATGCCGGCACGGCGGGCCCGCGCCTCGACGGCGGCGGCCCGTGCGACGCGCGCCAGCGCGGCATCGTCCCCCCACGCGGCGGCGAGTTGCAGCGCCAGCCAGCGCGGCTGCCGGCGGCGCTGGCCGGCAAGGAGGCCGCCGGCCAGCCGCTCGGCGATACGTCCGCCGAACAACCCGCGCGTCCACGCGGCCGGGTCGGGCTGCAGTTCCGCCCGCACGCCCCGGCGCGCGAGTGCCGCCTGCGTGCCGCGGTCCCGCACCGAGACGGCGTCCGCAGCACGCAGCGCAGTCTCCAGTTCGCCCATCGCCTCCGCCGGCAGGCGATCGGCCGCCACGCCGCCCGCCGCGACGAAGCGGCTGGTCCATGCCGGGGGCAGTTCGGGCGGGCCGAGCACGTAGGGCAGCGCGCGAGGCGTGCCGAGGCATTGCGAAGCCCACGCCCGCTGCCCGGCGGGATCGCGGCCGAAGCGGGAAATCGCGCGCCGCGCCTCGTCCGGCGCCTGCAGCATGACTGCGGCCTCCCACGCGGTGGTGGTCAGGATCTCGCCGCCGACGTGCACGAGTTCAGCCGGCTCGTCGCCGTGCATGGCGATGACGTCGGCCAGCGCCTGCACGCGGTGTCCGCCCCAGGGACGCAGGTCGCGCGCCGCCAGCCCGGCGAACACCGGTTCGCGTCCGGCAAGGCCCGCTGCCGCGCAGTGCGCGAGCAGCAGGTCGCCGAAGTTGTGGCGATCGACGGCACCGAACAGGATGGTGCGGGGCTGCATGGGCTCTCGGAAGCGACGGATGGAGACGGAAAGGCCGCCCCAAAGGAGCGGCCCCGTTCAGCCTGTCTCGGATCGCGCTGCCGCGGGGCGATGCTCCGCGCTCAGAGCGATTCCATGCGCAGCTTGGTCACCTTGCCGGACACGACCGGCAGCGCCTCGATCCTGGCGATGGCGGCGTTCGCGTTCCGCTCCACCGTCTGGTGCGTCAGCATGATGATGTCGGTCTGCGATTCGCCTTCGGCGGCTTCCTTCTGCAGCAGCGCCTCGATCGAGATGTCGCTGTCGGCGAGGATGCGGGTGATGTCGGCGAGCACGCCCGGCTTGTCGTCCACCCGCATGCGCAGGTAGTAGGAGGTGATGACATCCTCGATCGGCAGCACCGGCACGTCGCGCACCTGGTCGGGCTGGAAGGCGAGGTGCGGCACGCGGTGCTCGGGGTCGGAGGTGTGCAGGCGGGTCACGTCCACCAGGTCGGCGATGACGGCCGAGGCGGTCGGCTCGGCGCCCGCGCCCTTGCCGTAATAGAGGGTGGCGCCGACGGCGTCGCCCTGCACCAGCACTGCGTTCATCGCGCCCTCGACGTTGGCGATCAGGCGCCTGGCCGGGATGAGCGTCGGGTGGACGCGCAGTTCCACGCCCCGCTCGCGGCGGCGGGCGATGCCCAGCAGCTTGATGCGGTAGCCGAGCTGCTCGGCATAGACGATGTCGGAGGCGTCGAGCCGGGTGATGCCCTCGACGTAGGCTCTGTCGAACTGCATCGGGATGCCGAAGGCGATCGCGCTCATGATGGTCGCCTTGTGCGCGGCGTCGATGCCCTCGATGTCGAAGGTCGGATCGGCTTCGGCATAGCCCAGCGCCTGCGCCTCCTTGAGCACCTCGGCGAACGACAGGCCCTTGTCGCGCATCTCGGATAGGATGAAGTTGGTCGTGCCGTTGATGATGCCGGCGATCCAGTCGATGCGGTTGGCCGACAGGCCCTCGCGCAGCGCCTTGATGATGGGGATGCCGCCGGCCACCGCAGCCTCGAAGGCGACCATGACGCCCTTCTTCTGCGCGGCGGCGAAGATCTCGTTGCCATGCACCGCGAGCAGCGCCTTGTTGGCGGTGACGACGTGCTTGCCGTTCTCGATCGCCTTCAGCACCAGTTCCTTCGCCACGCCGTAGCCGCCGATCAGTTCGACGACGATGTCGATCTCGGGGTCGGCCGCCACCGAGAACGCGTCTTCGGTCAGCCGGACGCCACCGCCGGTCACCTGGCGCGCAAGCTCGAGGTTCTTGTCGGCCACCACGGTGATGGTGATCGGGCGCCCCGCACGGCGGGAAATCTCTTCCGCATTGCGCTTGAGGACGGTGAAGGTGCCGCCGCCGACGGTGCCGATGCCGAGCAGGCCAACGTTGATCGGTTTCATTCAGTGTTTTCCGTGTGGTGATCGATGGGGAGCGGAAGCCGTGTCGCGCTCAGGTGCCGTGGCGCTTGCGATAGTTCTCGAGGAAGCGCGCGAGACGGGTGATCGCGTCGCGCAGGTCGTCCTCGTGCGGCAGGAAGACGAGGCGGAAGTGGTCGGGATGCGGCCAGTTGAAGCCGGAGCCCTGCACCAGCAGCACGCGCTCGGACTCGAGCAGTTCGGCGATGAAAGCCTGGTCGTCCTCGATCGGATAGACCTTGGGGTCGAGCCTGGGGAACATGTACAGCGCCGCCTGCGGCTTCACGCAGCTCACGCCGGGGATGGAGGTGATGAGCTGGTGCGCCAGATCGCGCTGGCGGCGCAGACGCCCGCCGTCGGCCACTAGGTCGTCGATGCTCTGGTAGCCGCCGAGCGCCGTCTGGATCGCGAACTGGCCGGGCACGTTGGCGCACAGCCGCATCGACGCCAGCATGTTGAGGCCCTCGATGTAGTCCGCCGCGCGCCGCCTGTCGCCGCACACCACCATCCAGCCGGCGCGGTAGCCGCAGGAGCGGTAGTTCTTCGACAGCCCGTTGAAGATGATGGTGAGCACGTCGTCCGACAGCGAGGCCACCGAGGTGTGCCGGGCGCCCTCGTACAGCACCTTGTCGTAGACCTCGTCGGCGTAGAGGATCAGGTCGTGCTCGCGGGCGATGCCGACGATCTCCTGGAGCACGTCGTCCGGATACAGCGCGCCGGTCGGGTTGTTCGGGTTGATGATGACGATGGCGCGGGTGCTGGGCGTGATCTTCGCGCGCATGTCGTCGAGGTCGGGCATCCAGCCCTTGTCCTCGTCGCACAGGTAATGCACCGGGCGCCCGCCGGAGAGGCTGACCGCCGCCGTCCACAGCGGATAGTCGGGCGCCGGCACGAGGACCTCGTCGCCGGCGTCGAGCAGCGCGTTCATCGCCATCACGATGAGTTCGGACACGCCGTTGCCGATGTAGATGTCCTCGATCGTGACGTTCTTGATGCCCTTCTGCTGCGTGTAGTGCATCACCGCCTTGCGCGCGGAGAAGATGCCCTTGGAATCCGAATAGCCGGCCGCGTTGGGCAGGTTGCGGATCATGTCCATCTGGATTTCTTCGGGCGCGTCGAAGCCGAACGAGGCCAGGTTGCCGATGTTCAGCTTGATGATCTTGTGGCCCTCGTCCTCCATCTGCTTGGCGCGGGTCAGCACCGGCCCGCGGATGTCGTAGCAGACCTCGGCGAGCTTGGCGGACTTGCGCACCGGGCGCGCGGCGGCTGCGGCCTCGGCCTTGACTGCCGATTCCTTGGGTACCGTCGCGAGTTCGAGTGGCTTGGCCGCTTTCATGTCCGTCATCCTGAGGTCGATGGGCTCGGCGGCACGCAAGATTGCACCGCCAAAGGGAAAAGTTGCTATCTTAGCCCCGCTGCCGCACTGCGGCAATTTGACCGCGATCCGCCCGGCCGGACGATCGCCGGGCGGCACGGACCGCCTACGGACGCCCCGAAACCACGACGCCACACCCGCCATCATGAAGCTCCATCTCGACAGCAATGCCAACGCCAACGTCGTCACCGGCTACGGCGCCGACCACGTCCTCGTCAACAAGGTGCGGCACGACGGCAACCTGCTGCTCACCGCCACGGCCATCGTCGGCGGCTGGGCGCCCGGCGGCTATGCCGGGCTCACCGCCGACGACTTCGCCGCGGCTCGCGACCTGGGGATGGAAATCGTCATCATCGGCACCGGCAGCCGACAGCGCTTTCCGTCGCCGGCGCTGCTGCGCCCGCTGATCGAGGCCCGCATCGGGTTCGAAATCATGGACCTGGCCGCGGCCTGCCGGACCTACAACATCCTCGTCGGGGAAGGCCGTGCGGTGGCGGCGGCGCTGCTGTTCGACACACCGGCCTGAAGAAGCCGCCACCCGCAACCCGGCCGCAAGATCGCGGTAACGCGATTGTCAGCGGAACACGGCTCCGCTACGCTGAGGCAAAAGAACCGCCAGCCTCAGGAGATCACATGAGCGAAACGCTCGCCCCCGACTTCACCCTGTCCGCCACCGCCGGCCGCACCATCACGCTGAACGCCCTGCGCGGCAGGAAGGTGGTGCTGTATTTCTATCCCAAGGACAATACGCCGGGCTGCACCAACGAGACCAGGGACTTCGGCGGGCATCATGCCGCCTTCGCCGCCGCCGGCTGCGAGGTGTTCGGCATCAGCCGCGACAGCCTGAAGAGCCACGAGAACTTCAAGGCCAAGCTCGAACTGCCGTTCGATCTCATTGCCGATCCCGACGAAGTCGCCTGCGAAGCCTATGGCGTGATGAAGATGAAGAACATGTACGGCAAGGAGGTGCGCGGCGTGGAACGCAGCACCTTCGTGATCGACGCCGGGGGCCGCATCGCGCGCGAGTGGCGCGGCGTGAAGGTGCCCGGCCACGCCGAGGAAGTCCTCGCCTTCGTCAAGTCGCTGTGAGTGCGGGCCCGCCGGCGCGAATGCCGGCAGGCCCTGCCCGGCCGGCCGCGCGACGCGCGGCCGGCGATCGACGCACCGTCCCTCCTTTCCGTCCCCGCCGCCCGTCCGCATACGCCCATCATGCCCGCCGAACGCAAACCCGCCCCCCGCTCCCGCCGCCGCAAAACCGAACCCGCACGCAAGCTGTTCGTGCTCGACACCAACGTGCTGATGCACGACCCCACCAGCCTGTACCGCTTCGAAGAGCACGACCTCTACGTGCCGATGATGACGCTGGAAGAACTCGACCATAACAAGAAGGGCATGAGCGAAGTGGCGCGCAACGCGCGCCAGGCCAGCCGCATGCTGGACGAGATCGTCAGCACCGCGATCAACGGCATCGAGAACGGCATCGGGCTCGACGGTCCGTCGCACGGCCAGGGAACCGGCAAGCTCTTCCTGCAGACGGAAGCGATCGACGTCCGGCTGCCGCCGGCGCTGCCCACCAGCCGCGGCGACAACCAGATCCTCGCGGTGGTCACCCACCTTGCCGGCAAGCACCCCGAGCGGCCCGTCATCCTGGTGTCCAAGGACATCAACATGCGCATCAAGGCCCGCGCGCTGGGCCTCGATGCGCAGGACTACTTCAACGACAAGGTGCTCGAGGACACCGACCTCCTCTACACCGGTACCCGGGAACTGCCGCCCGACTTCTGGGAAGCGCACGCGCGCAACATGCAGTCGTGGAAGGAAGAGGGCCACACCTACTACCGCCTGTCGGGGCCGCTGGCGCCCGATCTGACGCTCAACGAGTTCGTCTTCCAGAACGGCGACAACCCGCTGCAAGCCTGGGTCAAGGAAAAGGAAGGCCGCAGCGTGGTGCTGGAGACGCTGGTCGACTACAGCCACAACAAGAACAACGTGTGGGGCATCACCGCGCGCAACCGCGAGCAGAACTTCGCGCTGAACCTGCTGATGAATCCGGAGATCGACTTCGTCAGCCTGCTCGGCCAGGCCGGCACCGGCAAGACCCTGCTGACGCTGGCCGCCGGCCTGACGCAGGTGCTGGAGAGCAAGCGCTACGCCGAGATCATCATGACCCGCGTGACGGTGCCGGTGGGTGAGGACATCGGCTTCCTGCCCGGTACCGAGGAAGAGAAGATGGCGCCCTGGATGGGCGCGCTGGAGGACAACCTCGACGTGCTCAACGGCACCGCCGGAGAAGGCGGCGACTGGGGGCGCGCGGCGACGCGCGACCTGATCCGCAGCCGCATCAAGATCAAGAGCCTGAACTTCATGCGCGGCCGCACCTTCCTGAACAAGTACCTGATCATCGACGAGGCGCAGAACCTGACGCCCAAGCAGATGAAGACGCTGATCACCCGCGCCGGGCCCGGCACCAAGGTCGTGTGCATGGGCAACATCGCCCAGATCGACACGCCCTACCTCACCGAAGGCTCGTCGGGCCTGACCTTCGCGGTGGACCGCTTCAAGGGCTGGGCGCATTCGGGCCACATCACGCTGCAGCGCGGCGAACGCTCCCGGCTCGCCGACCACGCGGCGGAAGTGCTGTAGGGCAGCGCGCGCGGGGCCGGCCGGGCCTCGCCGGGGCGGCCGCCGCGGACCGGCCCGATCCGCGGCGCCTCGCCTATAATCTGCGCATCGCCTGCCTACGCCGTTCTCATGAGCACCACCGCCGCCCAAATGCTGGTCGGAGCCAGCACGGATTTTCTCCGCCACTTCTCTCCCTTCGATCGCATGGAGCCGGCGGCGCTGGCCTATCTGGCGCAGCACGCGGTGCTCGGCTTCCATCCCCGCGGCAGCGAGATCCTCACGCCGGAGATGGGGCCGGCGCGCCATTTCTACATCATCCAGCGCGGAAAGGTGCAGGCGCGCCAGACGGGCGCCACCGCCGTCACCGAATACGCCAGCCTGACGATGAGCGCCGGCGAGTGCTTTCCGATCGGCGCCATCTCCGCGCAACGCCCCTCCACCAATGCCTACGTGGCGGTCGAGGACAGTTTCTGCTTCCAGATCACGGGCGACGAGTTCCTGCACCTGATGCAGATCAGTCCCGTCTTCCACCTGTTCTGCACGCAGTACATCGCCAGCCTGCTCAACCAGTCCCGCCAGCAGTTGCAGACGACCTTTGCGCAGCGCGCCGCCGAACAGCAGACGATGACGACGCCGCTGGGCCAACTGGTCAAGCGCGAGCCGGTCTGCGTGACGCCCGAGACGCGCACGCGCTCGGCGCTGGAGAAGATGAACGAACTGCGCATCGGCTGCATGGTGGTGGCAGACGCCGGGCAGCGGCCGGTCGGCATCCTCACGCAGAGCGATCTGCTGCCGCGCGTGGTGCTCGCCGGCTTCGATCTCGAACGTCCGATCGGCGAAGTCATGACCGCGAACCCGCACCAGTTGCCCGCGACCGCCTCGGCCTACGACGCCGCGCTCGAGATGGCCACCCACGGCGTCCGCCACCTGCTGGTGGTGGACGGCAACGGCTGCCTGAAGGGCGTCATCTCGGAGCGCGACCTGTTCTCGCTGCAGCGCATCAGCCTGCGCCAGATCCGCGCCGGCATCGAGAACGCCGCCGACGTCGACGCCCTGCAGCACGCCAGCCGCGACATCCGGCAGCTCGCGCTGAACCTGATCGCCCAGGGCGTCGGCGCCGAGCAACTGACCCAGTTCATCTCCGCGCTGAACGACGCCCTGACCCGGCGCATCATCGAGCTCGCCCTCGACCGCCACGACCTCGTCGGCATCGATTTCGGATGGTTCGCCTTCGGCTCCGAAGGCCGGCATGAGCAGACGCTGTCCACCGACCAGGACAACGGCATCATCTGGCGCTGCCCCGAGCCGGAGGACGCCGAAGCCGTGCGCAAGCGCCTGATCGCCTTCGCCCGGGAGGTCAACCAGAACCTCGCCGCCTGCGGCTTCCCGCTGTGCAAGGGCAACATCATGGCGAGCAATCCGGACCTGTGCCTGACGCTGGACGAATGGAAGGAGCGTTTCGGCGACTGGATTCGCGAACCCGACCCGCAGGCCCTGCTCAACGCCTCGATCTTCTTCGACTTCCGCGTGCTGTACGGCAACGAGCGCCTCGGCGACCAGTTGCGGACCTGGCTCAACAAGCTGTCGCGCACCAGCACCAACTTCCTGCGCATGATGGCCGCCAACGCGCTGCAGGTGCCGCCGCCGCTGGGGCGCATCCGCGATTTCGTCCTCGAGGACGACGGCACGATCGACCTCAAGAAGTGCGGCGCGCGCCTCTTCGTCGACGCGGCGCGCATCATCGCGCTGCGCACCGGCGTGGATTCGAGCAGCACGGTGCAGCGGCTGCGCCAGGCGAGCGGCAAGATGGGCGTGTCGTCGGAGGAAGTGTCGGCCATCATCGACGGCTTCCACTTCATCCAGCTCCTTCGCCTGCGCTCGCAGCACCTCGAAACCGAGCACGACGCCGACGGCGACAACCGCATCGACCCCGATTCGCTGAACGAACTCGACCGCCGCATCCTCAAGGAAGCCTTCCGCCAGGCCCGCAAGCTGCAACTGCGTCTCAAGCTCGACTACCAGCTCTGACCGCCATGAACTGGATATCGCGATTCATCGGCGGACGCGGCGAGAGCGAAGCGCTCGACCGGGGCGTCGCCGAAACCCTGGCGCACTGGCAGTCGCTGGTGGACGCAGACCTTTCGCGCGCACACTTCGAAACCCGCTACGCCGTCCTCAACACCGAGGCGACCGGCCTCGACCTGGACCGCGACCGGCTGCTCGCCGTCGGCGCCATCGCCATCGAGGGCGGCCTGATCTCGCCGGCCGGCAGCTACTACTCGACGCTGGAACCCTCGCCGTCGCTGGCGCTGTGCGGGCTGCTCGAGTTCGTGCGCAAGGACCCGGTCGTGGTCTTCAACGCCGCATTCAACCTCGGCATGCTCGAACCCGTGCTCGACCAGCGGCTGGGCATCGCCCTCGACGCACAGACGATCGACCTGTATTTCCTGCTGCCGGCGCTCTTCCCGGAACGCCACGGCAACCCGGTCCGCCTCGGCGACTGGATGGAATCCTTCGGCATCGGAACCTTCCAGCGCCACCATGCGCTCGGCGACGGCTGGGCGGTCGCGCAGCTCTTCCTCGCCGCCCAGGCGCGCGCGCTCGCGCAGGGCGCGGCTTCGCCGCGCGCGCTGCAAGACCTCGAGAGGGCCTACCGGCAGTACCGGCGCAAAGCCTGAGGCAGGCACGCTCACCCCGCGCCGGCATCGTCGCGGGGCGCCCGGTTGCTAACAAGTCGTTACGTTTACAATCGCCGCCGACCTGCGTATATTCCGCCGAATGCATTTTCGCCCCATTCTTCTGACCCTGCTGCTGGGCCTGTCCGCAAGCCATGCGGGCCTCGCCGCCGAGCAGGCGCCCGAGGGCGATGTCCCGGCCACCCCGGCATTCCAGCGCTATACGCAGGCCGCGGAAGAACTGGTCGACCAGGCGATGGGCCACCTGGGCATCCGCTACCGTTTCGGCGGCACCTCGCCCGAGACCGGCCTCGACTGCAGCGGCCTGGTGATGAACGTGTTCCGCAACGCGATCGGCCTCGACCTGCCGCGAACCGCCGCCGAAATGGCGAGGATGGGCGAGAACATCGGCCGCAAGGAACTCAAGCCGGGCGACCTGGTGTTCTTCAACACGATGCGGCGCGCCTTCTCCCACGTCGGCATCTACCTCGGCGACGGGCAGTTCGTGCATGCGCCCTCGAGCGGCGGGAAGGTGCGTGTCGAGAACATGGCCAACAGCTACTGGGCCGCGCGTTTCAACGGTGCCCGCCGCCTGATCGACGACGACGAACCGGCCGCCGCCGGCATGGTGCTGGCGCGCTGAGCGCCGCGCCGGCCGCATCCGGCCATGCGCGGTGCCCGCCCTCCCCGGCCGATCCTTCCCCGATACTCACGCGCGCTGACGCGCGCATCCCTTGCCGCAGGCGTCGCAGCGTTCGGCCATGCGCCGGCCGAGCGCCTGCTGCAGCGCACACACCGAACGCCGGCAGCACACCACCATGACCTTTTCGCGCGTTGCCGCGTCGCGAAAGCGCTGCATCACGTTGTGGCCGAGGAAATCGGTGAACAGGATGACCAACTGGATTCCCGCCGGGAGCGACGCGCCGCGCCGCTGATGGCTGCTGTCGCGCCCGCTGACGTGCGCGGCGACGCGGATGCCGAACTCCTCGAGCACGTCGGGGATGTTGCCCAGGCGATCGGCGCCGACGATGAGTGCATTCATGACTGCTGTCCTTTTGCGAACGATTCGTATTTGCATTTTAACTAGATACGAATCATTTGCAATTGCGAACCCGTCTCGTTAGTATCGCGCCACCTCCACACACACCCGAAGGCTGACGCATGATGCTGAAAAAGATCCTGGTCTCGACGCTGCTCGCCGCATTCGGCGCCACCGCGATGCACGTCCAGGCCGCCGATACCGAACTGAACCTGTATTCCGCCCGCCACTACCAGACCGACGAGGATCTCTACGCAGAATTCACGAAGCAGACGGGCATCAAGATCAACCGCATCGAGGCGAAGGAAGACGAACTGCTCGAGCGCATCCGCAACGAGCAGGCCAACAGCCCCGCCGACGTGTTCATCACCGTCGATGCGTCGCGTCTGGCCAGGGCCGACGAGTTCGGCATCTTCGCGCCGGTCAGGTCCGCGTTCCTGGAAGACCGCATTCCGTCCCACCTGCGCACCCAGGACTGGTTCTCGTACTCGACCCGCGCGCGCCTGATCGTCTACAACCCCGAACTGGTCAAGGCCGAGCAGGTGCAGACCTACGAGCAACTGGCCGATCCGGCCCTGAAGGGCAAGGTGTGCACGCGCTCGGGCAGCCACCCCTACAACCTGTCGCTCGGCGCGGCGCTGATCCAGCACAACGGCGCGGCCAAGACGGAGGAATGGGCCCGCGGCGTGGTCGCCAACTTCGCACGCGCCCCCAAGGGCGGCGACACCGATCAGATCAAGGCGGTGGCAGCCGGCGAGTGCGGCGTGGCGATCGCCAACAGCTACTACCTCGCCCGCCTGATGAACTCGGACAAGCGCGAAGACCAGGCCGTCGCCGCGCGCGTCAAGGCGGTGTGGCCGAACCAGCAGAGCTGGGGCACGCACATCAACATCTCGGGCGCCGGGATGCTGAAGAACGCGCCGCACAAGGAAGCCGCGGTGAAGTTCCTCGAGTATCTCGCGTCGGACAAGGCCCAGATCTATTTCGCCGACGGCAACAACGAATGGCCGGTGGTAGCCAGCGTGAAGGTCGACAACCCGGCGCTGACCAAGCTCGGCCCGTTCAAGGCCGACACCCTGCCCGTCGGCGATCTGGCCAAGACGGTGGCCGAAGCGCAGCGCATCTTCGACCGCGCCGGCTTCCGCTGAGCCCGTCCGCGGGCGGCCGCTACCGGCCGCCTCCCGGCGCGTCCGCCCGCGCGGGCTCGCCGGCAAGGGACGGCGGCCCGGCGCTGTCGTCCCTTTCCATCACCGTCCGGTTCCGTCCCGAGTCCTTGGCGCGGTACAACGCCTCGTCGGCACGCGCGAGCGCATCGGCCGGCCCGGCATCGCCGGCCCGCAGAGTCGCCACGCCTGCGCTGACGGTCACCTGCACCTCGCCGAATTCACCACGCGCCGGGCTGTCCGCCACCATGCGGCGCAACCGCTCGGCGGTGCGGAACGCCCCGACCAGGTCCACGCCGGGCAGCAGGATGGCGAATTCCTCGCCGCCCAGGCGCGCGAACATGTCGCTGTCGCGCAGGCGCGCTCCGACCAGCGCGGTGAAGTGCTTGAGCACCGCGTCACCGGCGGCGTGCCCCCATCGGTCGTTGATGCGCTTGAAGTGATCGAGGTCCAGCAGCACCACCGCTGCCTGGCCCACCTTGCGCCGCACGCGGGCAAGCTCGTTGGCCAGCGCGGCATCGAAATACCGCCGATTGGCCAGGCCGGTCAGCGGATCGCTCGTCGCCTGCTGCACCAGACGCTCCTCCAGCGCCTTTCGCGCCGAGATGTCCTGGTGGATGCCGACGACGCGGACCGGGGCGCCTTCCTCGTCGCGCTCGATGACACTGCCCGAAGCCAGCACCCACACCCAGTGGCCATCCTTGTGGCGCAGCCGATGCTCGCAGGCGTAGCGCGCCGTGTCGCCGCGCAGGTGCGGCTCGAGCGATGCGCGGATGGTGGGCCAGTCGCCAGGATGGACCAGCCCTTCCCAGCTCTCCAGGGTCGGCTCGATCTCGTTCTGCGCCCGGCCGAGCATCCCGGCCCACTGGGCGTCGTAGCTGACCCAGCCGCTCGGGACGTGCCAGTCCCACAAGCCCAGCGACGCCGATTCCAGCGCCAGGGACAAGCGCCGCTCGCTCGCCGCGAGCTGTTCCTCGATCCAGCGGCGATCGGTGATGTCGCGGCTGATGCCGATCTCGCCCAGCAACGTTCCGTCCAGCGCGCGGAACGGAATGCGCATGGTGTCCAGCAGCCTGCGGCCGCCGTCGCGGCAGACGACCCATTCCTCCTGGCGCTCGGGCGTGGCTGAGGGCTCCCGGGTTGCGCCCCCGCCCGGCGGCCACGGCCCGAGCCGCGCCATTTCCGCATCGGTGCAGCCGAGGATCTCGTGTTCCGGATGGCCGTGGCAGTCGGAGAACGCGCGGTTGCAGCCCAGATAGGCGCCCCGCGTGTCCTTGAAGGCGATCTGGTCGGGTACGGAGTCGATCAGCGCCCGCAACAGTGCGCGCTCGCCCTCCAGCGCGGCATGCGGCCCCCTCACCCCCGACACGAAGAGGGCCCGGTAGATCATCATGAAGGCGGCCACCTTGTAGAAGTGTCCGAGCACGTTGAAGACGTCCGAAACCTCGACGTAGAGCGTCAGGAAGAGTTCCGCGAGGCCCAGCACCCAGGTGGCGGCGGCCAGCCACGACAGCGTCTCGTCCCGGTCCCGCCGGCCGCGCCGGTAGAGCAGCACCGCCACCAGCAGATGGAAGGCGGTCAGGCCGTACTCGACGCCGATCTTCAGTGGCGTCAGGCCGGCCCCCTGAATCATCGTGCGCGGCAGCAGATCCTGATGCGCGAGGGCGAGCCACCACCACAGCGCTGCCAGCGCCAGCATGCCGGCATTGACGCCCGCGGCCCTGCGGCCGGACCAGCGCCCGGGACGCAGGAACACCACGGCGAACAGTCCGCAGACCGCGACGAACCGCCCCGCGAGCCAGAGGCCGATCGCCTTTTCCCTGTCGCTGGCGCCGATGAAGTCCGGCATGCCTTCGAACACGAGGGTATGCCCGAAGTCGATCACCGCGACGCTCAGGAACACCGCGCCGAGCCATACCAGGCGGCTGCCGCGTTCGGTGTCGCGCAGGTTCCAGCCCAGCGCGAACACCATCGCGGACACGGTGATGCTGATGAACTCCAGCGCGGTATGCAGCGGCAGATACTGGTGCGGGCTGGAAAAGACCTTTGCCGCCGGCAATGCGATGCAAAGCACGAACAGCGCCGTCGCGGCGGACATCCAGAAGAGCGGCCCCCGCCGCCCTCCGCGCGCCCCTCCGAGGCCCGCGGCCGTCGAATGACTCATCAAGAAAATCTCCATCTGCGCCCGGTCTGCCTCCGGCAGCAATCTTCACCGTCGCGCGCCGATTATCGCCCGCCACCGGGGCCCGACGCGCCCCGGGTGCCTTCCGGCGTGCGCGCCGCCGTCCTCAGCGCCTGCGCCTGCCCACGATCTGGCGCGAGATCGCGAACATCGGCAGCAGGCCGACGGCGACGATGGTCAGCGCCGCGGTCGACGCCTCGGCCAGGCGCTCGTCGGCCGCCAGCGTATGGGCCTGCGTCGCCAGCGTGTCGAAGTTGAAAGGCCGGATCACCAGGGTCGCGGGCAGTTCCTTCATCACATCCACGAAGACCAGCAGCACCGCCGTCAGCAGGGAGCCACGCAGCATCGGCACATGTACCCGGCGCAGCGTCGCCCAGCGGCCCAGGCCGAGGCTGCGCGACGCGTCGTCCATGCTCGGCGTGATCTTGGCCAGGCTGCCTTCCACCGCCTGCAGCGCCACCGTCAGGAAGCGCGCGAGGTAGGCATAGATCAGCGCGCCGATGCCTCCGGTGATCAAGAGGCCCGGATTGACGCCGAACATGGCCTTCCACCACTGGGCCAGATGCGCATCCAGCCGGGTGAGCGGAATCAGCACGCCCACCGCGATCACCGAACCGGGCACCGCATAGCCCAGGGCCACGACCCGGTTGAGCAGATACGGCAGGCGCGAACGCGCCAGCCGCGCCGCATATGCCAGCACCACCGCCAGCGCCACCGCCAGCACCGCCGCCAGCGCCGCCAGCACGAAGCTGTTGCGTGCCAGGTGCAGGAAGCGTTCGCCGAACTGCGCATCGCCCTCCGTGAGGGTCATCTCGAGCAGCAGCCCGGCCGGCAGCACAAAGCCCAGCAGCAGCGGCATGAAGCAGGCGAAGGCCGCCAGCAGCCCCCAGCCCGCCGGCAGGCGCAGCCGGGCCGGCGCCACCTGCTGGCGCGAGGTGTTGTGGAAGCGCGCCCGCCCGCGCGTGGCGCGCTCCAGCGCGAGCACGACGATGACGAAGCCGAGCAGCAGGGCCGACAGTTGCGCGGCGGCGATGCGGTCGCCGAGGGAGAACCATGCGCGGTAGATGCCGGTGGTGAAGGTCTGCACGCCGAAATACGAAACCGTGCCGAAATCGGCCAGGGTCTCCATCAGCGCCAGCGCGACACCCGCCACCACGGCCGGACGGGCGAGCGGCAGCGACACGCGGAAAAAGCAGCTCCACGGCCCCAGGCCCAGCGAGCGCCCCGCTTCCAGCATGCCGCCGGCACGTTCGAGGAAGGCCGCGCGGGCAAGCATGTAGCAATACGGGTAGAGGACGAACATGAACATCGCCACCGCCCCGCCCACCGTGCGCACGTCCGGAAACCAGTACTGGCCGGCGCGCCAGCCGAAGGTCTCGCGCAAGGCCGTCTGCACCGGACCGACGAACTGCAGGAAATCGGTATAGACATAGGCCATGACGTAGGCCGGCACGGCCATCGGCAGCACCAGCGCCCACTCGAAGAAGCGGCGCCCTGGAAAATCGAGCATCGTCGTCAGCCAGGCGCAGGTCACGCCGATCGATCCGACCCCAAGCCCCACGCCGATGCACAGCACGACCGTGTTCAGCACGAATTCGCCGAGGACGGTGTCGGCGAGATGGGCCCACGTGGCGCCGGTACCGCCGACGAAGATGCTGGAAAACACCGACAGCACCGGCGCGGCGATCAGCAGCGCGATCACCGCCGCCGTCGCCGTGAGCGCGAATCCACTCTGCCCGAGCCGCGCAAGCGGACCCGGCCCACCCAGACATTTCATGGTGATTCCGTTGTTGTTCGTTCGTGTGCGGCACCGTGGCGCGCCGCCTTTGGAAGGTAAATTATAATTGATCGCATTTGGCCTGCCCGGGTGTAATAATCGCGAAATCTCATATCCGCACGGTCCCGGCCCGTCGCCCGCTGCACTCAATGTCTCATCTCGAACTCATCGACATCGACCTGGCCTTCGGCAGCCAGGAAGTGGTGCGCCATCTCTCCCTGCGCCTGGAAAAAGGGCGGATCGGCTGCCTGCTCGGGCCGTCGGGCTGCGGCAAGACGACGGTGCTGCGATGCATCGCGGGTTTCGAGCCGCTTGCCGCCGGCGAGATCCGCCTCGACGGCACGACCGTCAGCGGCAACCGCACGCACGTGCCGCCCGAGCGCCGCCGCATCGGCATGGTGTTCCAGGACTACGCCCTCTTCCCCCACCTGACGGTGGCGGAGAACATCGCGTTCGGCCTGCGCGGCGAAGAGGCCGCGGCGCGGCGCGCGCGCGTCGAGGAACTCCTCGGCCTGGTGGGTCTGGCCGACCAGGACGGCAAGTACCCACACGAGATGTCGGGGGGGCAGCAGCAGCGCGTCGCCCTCGCACGCGCGCTGGCGCCGCGCCCCAGCCTGCTGCTGCTGGACGAGCCTTTCTCCAACCTGGACGTGGAACTGCGCGAGCGGCTGTCGCACGAGGTGCGCGACATCATCAAGGCGACACACACCACCGCCATCCTCGTGACCCACGACCAGCACGAAGCATTCGCCGTGGCCGACGAGATCGGCATCATGCACCAGGGCCGCATCCAGCAGTGGGACACGCCGTACAACCTCTACCACCGCCCGGCCAACCGCTTCGTCGCCGATTTCATCGGCCAGGGCGTGTTCCTGCCTGGCGTGGTGCTCAACGAACACCAGGTCGAGGTCGAACTCGGCACGCTGCGCAGCGCCGTGCCGCTCGAGTGCAGCATCGGCTGCGGCACGTGCGGCAAGGGCTGCCGGGTGGACGTGCTGCTGCGGCCCGACGACATCATCCACGACGACGACAGCCCGCTGAAGGCGCAGGTGGCGCACAAGGCATTCCGCGGCGCCGACATCCTGTACACGCTGCGGCTGGACAGCGGCGCGAAAGTGCTGTCGCTGGTGCCCAGCCATCACAACCACTGCATCGGCGAGAGCATCGGCATCCGCCTCGACGTCGATCACGTGGTGGCCTTCCGCGACGACTCCGCGCCTGCCCGCGAGGCCGTGATCCGGTTCGCCGCATGATTCCCTGGCTCGTGGGGCGGCCGGCGTTTCCGCCCGTCGACCGCGCACTGGCCGAGCCGAACGGACTGCTCGCCGCCGGCGGCGCACTCAGTCCGCCCTGGCTGCTCGAAGCCTATCGCCACGGCATCTTTCCGTGGTTCAGCGAGGGCGAGCCCATCCTGTGGTGGAGCCCGGACCCGCGGCTGGTGCTGCCGCCGGCCGAGATCCGCATCAGCCGTTCGCTGCGCAAGCGCCTGCGGCGCAGGGAATTCGAGCTTCGCCTGGACACCGCCTTCGTCCGCGTCGTGGCCGCCTGCGCCGCGCCGCGCGAGGGCAGTTGCGGCACCTGGATCACCGGCAGCATCCAGGCGGCCTATCGCGCAATGCATGAACTGGGTCATGCACACAGTGTCGAATGTTGGCAAAACGGCCAACTGGTGGGCGGGCTGTACGGCATGGCCGTGGGGCGCGTGTTCTTCGGCGAATCCATGTTCGCGCGCGTGACCGATGCCTCGAAGGTGGCCCTCGCGCATCTGGCGCGGCTCCTGGAGCTGCGCGACTATGCGCTCATCGACTGCCAGATGACCACCGCCCACCTGCAGTCGATGGGCGCGCGCGAGATTCCGCGCGCCCTGTTCGCCGAGGGCCTCGTGCATTGGACGCGGGAAGGCCCTCTACCGGCGAAGTGGGAAAGCGATGCGCTGGCATCGCTGCCGTGGGATTGAGGCAGCAACTACCGCAGGGATTGCACGATGCAGAGGGACTATCCTTACGCGCTGATCCAGTTCTACGCGACGGCACCTTACGCATGCTCCTACCTGCCCGATCGCAATGCGCGATCGCAGGTCGCGACGCCGGGCCACCTGATCGACACCGGGCTGTACAGCGAACTCGTGCGCCGCGGCTTCCGCCGCAGCGGCGTCTTCACCTATCGCCCGCACTGCGACGACTGCAACGCCTGTGTGCCGGTGCGCATCCCCGTCGAACGCTTCATCCCCGCGCGCAGCCAGCGGCGGGCCTGGGCGCAGCATGCCGGCCTGCGCCCGTTCGAGCATCCGCTGGCCTACTCCGAGGAACACTACGCGCTGTACCAGCGCTACCAGGCCACGCGCCACCCCGGCGGCGGAATGGATCTCGACAACCGCGAGCAATACACCCACTTCCTGCTGCAGAGCCATGTCGACACCCGGCTGGTGGAGTTCCGCGAAGACGGTGCGCTGCGCATGGTGAGCGTCATCGACCGCCTCAACGACGGCCTTTCCAGCGTCTATACCTTCTTCGATCCCGACGTCTCCCGCGCCGCCTACGGGACCTACGGCATCCTGTGGCAGATCGAAGCCTGTCGCCAGATCGGCCTGCCCTACCTGTACCTGGGCTACTGGATCGCGGAGAGCCCCAAGATGGCGTACAAGGTGCGGTTCAGGCCGCTGGAGCGCTATCGCAACGGCGAATGGGTCGCGCTGGACGCGGCGCCGCGCGCATAGTGCATCGCACAAGACGCAGCCCAGTCGCTACAATCGGGCGATGCTCTACGACATCGTCCGCCCTTTCCTGTTTTCGCTCGATCCGGAAACCGCCCACGAATTCGCC
Source organism: Thauera sp. K11 (assembly GCF_002354895.1). Lineage (NCBI taxonomy): Bacteria > Pseudomonadati > Pseudomonadota > Betaproteobacteria > Rhodocyclales > Zoogloeaceae > Thauera > Thauera sinica. The sequence continues at coordinate 1,568,431 of NZ_CP023439.1, read as the reverse complement.
ATCGGCGCGCTGAGCCTCGTCGGCCGCCTGCTGCCGCCGGCCAGTCCCGAGCCGGGCGAGGCCATCGACGTGATGGGCCTGCGCTTCCCCAACCGCATCGGCCTCGCGGCCGGGCTCGACAAGAACGGCGAAGCCATCCAGGGGCTGGCGCGGTTCGGCTTCGGCTTCCTCGAGATCGGCACCGTCACGCCGCGCCCGCAGCCCGGCAACCCGCGCCCGCGCATGTTCCGCCTGCCCGAAGTGCGCGGCATCATCAACCGCATGGGCTTCAACAACCACGGCGTGGACGTGCTGGCCGCCAACGTGAAGGCGGCCAGGTACCGCGGCATCCTCGGCATCAACATCGGCAAGAACTTCGACACGCCGATCGAGCGTGCCGCCGACGACTATCTCGCCTGCCTCGACAAGGTCTATGCGCTGGCGAGCTATGTCGCGGTCAACATTTCCTCGCCCAACACCCAGAACCTGCGCCAGTTGCAGGGCGAATCCGAACTGGACGACCTGCTCGGCAGGCTGAAGGCGGCGCAGGCCCGGCTCGCCGACGTCCACGGCCGCTACGTGCCGCTCGCGCTCAAGATCGCGCCCGACCTGGAGCCGCCCCAGATCATCAGCATCGCCGACGCGCTGCGCCGCCACCGCATCGACGCGGTGATCGCGACCAACACCACGATCGCGCGCGACAAGGTGCAGGGCGTGCGCTTCGCCGAGCAGGCGGGCGGACTGTCGGGCGCCCCGGTGTTCGAGGCTTCCACGGCGGTCGTGCGCCAGTTGGCCGATGCGCTCGGCGGCGAGCTTCCCATCATCGCCGCGGGCGGCGTGCTGGACGGACGCGGCGCACGCGCGAAGCTGGAGGCCGGCGCGGTGCTGGTGCAGCTCTATAGCGGACTGATCTACCGCGGCCCCGGCCTCGTGCGCGAATGCGTGCGGGCGACGAGGCACGGCTGAGCCCCGCCTTCGCGGTCGGCGATGCGCCGGAAGCGCGGCGACGCCGCGCCGCGCGGATCGCCCGCCCGATCGGCATCGACGGCATCCGCGGCAAGGAGCCCGAGGTGATCGTGGTCGCGATTGCGGCACAATTGCTGCTCCTGCGCCCCCGATCCGAAGGCCGGCCTCCATGACGGAACATCCCGCTTCCCCGTCCGAACGCGCGCCGGACACGCGCGCGGTGCGCGGCGAGATCCTGTACTTCACCGGCGAGCCGGCCGCGCTCGGCGATGCCGCCATCGCGCATTTCCCCGACGGCCTGCTGCTGGTGCGCGGCGGCCGTATCGATGCCGTCGGGCCCGCCGCCGAACTGCTGCCGCGCCTGCCGTCCGGCGCGCCGCTGCACGACTATCGCGGCAAGCTGATCCTGCCCGGCTTCATCGACACCCACATCCACTACGCGCAGGTGGACGTCATCGCCAGCCCCGGCGAGCAGTTGCTGAACTGGCTGCAGAAATACACCTTTCCGGCGGAAGCGCGCTTCGCCGATCCGCAGCATGCCGCCGCCGCGGCGGATTTCTTCTGCGGCGAGCTGCTGCGCAACGGCACGACGACCGCGCTGGCCTTCGCCACCGTGCATCCCGGCTCCGCCGACGCGCTCTTTGCCGCGGCGCACCGGCGCCGGATGCGCATGATCACCGGCAAGGTGCTGATGGACCGGCACTGCCCGCCCGGCCTGTGCGACACCGGCACCACCGGCGAAGCCGAGTCGCGCGCGCTGATCGAGCGCTGGCATGGCCGCGACCGCCTGCTCTACGCCGTCACGCCGCGCTTTCCCGCCACCTCGTCGGCCGAGCAGATGCGGGCCGCCGGGCGGCTGTTCGCCGAACATCCCGGGCTCTACCTGCAGTCCCATCTCGCCGAGAACCGCCAGGAGGTGGCCTGGATCGCCCGCGTGCATCCCGAAGCGCGCAGCTACCTGGACGTGTTCTCGCGCTTCGGCCAGCTCGGGCCGCGCAGCGTGTTCGCGCACTGCATCTGGATCGACGACGAGGACCGCGAACGCATGGCCGGGACCGGCGCGGCGATCAGCTTCTGCCCCACCTCCAACCTCTTCCTCGGCTCCGGGCTGTTCGACCTCGAACGCGCGCGGGCGCACGGCGTGCGCATCGGCATCGGCACCGACGTCGGCGCCGGAACGAGCTTCTCGATGCTGCAGACGCTGGGCGAAGCCTACAAGGTGCTGCAGTTGCAGGGCCAGGCGCTCGGCGCCGCGCAGGCGTTCTACCTCGCCACGCTGGGCGGCGCGCGCAGCCTGTACCTGGACGGGCGCATCGGCAGCCTCGCCCCCGGCTGCGAGGCCGATTTCGTCGTGCTCGATCCCGCCGCCACGCCGCTCGTCGCGCGCCGCATCGCCGGCTGCGCGACGCTGGCCGAGCGCCTGTTCGTGTTCATGACGCTGGGCGACGATCGCGCCGTGCTCGCCACCCACGTGCTGGGCGAGCCGGCCTGGCGGCGCTGACCCTCCGGCCTCAGGTGCCGTGCTTCTCGCGCACCATCTGCTCGACGAGCCGGATCACGCTGGCGCTGGCATCCTCGGCCGCCTTCAGCGCCTCGACCACCTGCTCGCGCGTGCCGTCGTCGCGGCTGTCGCCGCTTCGCACCGCCTCCAGGGCCCTGCGCACCTGCACATGGACGCCGGCGTGCGGGCGGTCGAGTTCGGAGAACGCCCGCGTATGGCCGAACAGCTCGCGGCCGCCGCCGTCGTACCAGCGGCCCAGCCCGCAGCCGTGGTGATCGAGATCCACCGCCGCCGCCTCCGCGCCCTGGCCGGCGGCCTCCATCGCCACATAGGCATGCTGCATGTAGATCACGTGGTCCATCTTCGCGAGCGAGGCGACGGAGACGTCCTTCGCCCGGTTCAACTGCCCGATCGTCGCCTCCGATGACTGCGCCACCGCGGCGAACCGCTCGCGGAAGGCCGCCACCTCGCTGCTGACGCGCGCACTCTCCTCGCCGACGCGGGCGGTCTGCTCGACCATGGCGCCGACGCGGTCGCGGAACCCGCTGATCAACTGGCCGATCTCGGTCGTCGCCGTCTTGGTGCGCTCGGCCAGCTTGCGGACCTCGTCGGCCACCACCGCGAAGCCGCGGCCGACCTCGCCCGCCCGCGCGGCCTCGATGGCGGCATTGAGCGCCAGCAGGTTGGTCTGGTCGGTGATCTCGCCGATGATCTGCACCGTGCGCCCGATCGACGAACTCGCCTCCCCCAGTTCGCCCGCCGCGCCGGCCATGCTCTGCATGCGCTCGTTGATGTGCTCCAGCGCAGTGCCGATGCGCACGACCTCGTCGCTGCTGCGGGTGGCGCCGTCGCGGTTCTCCTGCGCGATCTGCAGCACGTCCTCCATCTGGCTCGACACCTGCACCAGGTCGCGCTGGTTGCCTTTCAGGTTGCCGAGCAGCGTGCCGGTGTTGAGCGCGTGCAGTTGCGAGCTGAGGCGGTTGCGCACCACGAAGCGCGCGTTCTCGTCCATGGTCGCGATCGCCCGGTTGATGTGCTCCACCGAATCCCTCAACTGCCCAGGCATGCCGTGCACCAGGCCGCTGCGATAGTAGTGGCCCTCCGCCACCATGCGAAAACAGGTCGTGATCTCGTTGACGTAGTTCTGCACCAGGTCGAGGAACTCGTTCAGCTCCCACGCCACCTTGCCGACCTCGCCCAGCCCGGCCGTGTTGGTGATGCGCTGATGAAGGTCGCCCTCGCCGCACGCCCGCAGGACCCCCTGCATGCGCTGCAGCACCGTCATCGGCCGCATGAAGCGCCTCCAGGCGTAGAAGCCGAAGCCGATCGACAGCAGCGGCACGATGGCGACGGTGGGCTCGAAGCCGTGCGCGACCGCCTGCCATACGGCCAGGGCCGTGACCATGGACATGTAGGTGAGGCACAGGATCAGGAACTGGCGGTCGAGGAAGGGGACGTTTTCGCTGACCCGGGCGCGGGATTCGTTCATGCTCGGCATTCCGTGTTCACTGCTGGTACAGGCCCAGCACGAATTTGTCGTAGGTGGTGTGCTGCCCGGCCAGCAACTGCCGCAGGTAGGCGACCGAAGCCTCGGGCGCCGCGACCGCGCTGCCTTCGCGTTCGATGCGCAGCATCTCCGCGTACAGCGGCACCACCGCGCGCACTGCGGCCGCCGGCGCCTGGCGGCGCACGGAGACGTAGCCCACCGTCTGGCCGGCGGCATCCACGTCGGCGGTGATGTTCGCGAACACCCAGTAGTAGTGCCCGTCCGACGTCAGGTTCTTCGCCAGGCCGAAGAATTCGCGCTCCTGCTTGAGCGTCTCCCACAGCAGGCGATAGATGCCGCGCGGCATGTCCGGATGGCGGACGATGTTGTGCTGCTCGCCCAGCAGTTCGGATTCGCGGTAGTTCGAGACCCGCATGAAGGCGCGGTTGACGTAGGTGATGCGTCCGGTCAGGTCGGTCTTGGACACGATCCAGTCGTCGCCCCCCAGCGGGACCTCGATGGAGGTCGGCGTGATCTTGTTCTTCACTTGTCCCTCGGCTGTCGCATGCTATGTGTCGATCCTCGGCGGGAACGCGGCGCCGGTCCCCATCCGGTCACCCTCCCGTCACGGAGGATTACGGCACGCGGCGGAGAAACTTCAGTGCGCGGGGCCGTCGGCCTCTGCCTCGTCCGCGGCCGGCACGCCGTTGCGCAGGCAGGCGGCGATCCCGGTGGCGATGCCGTCGGCCATGCGCGCCTGGCGCACCGGGTCGCGCAGCAGCAGTTCCTCGCCGCGATGCTTGATCACCCCGGCCTCGAACAGCACCGCGGGCATCGTCGCGTGGCGCAGCACGGCCAGCCCGTCGTAGTAATGGACGGCATGCTGCCGGTCCGCATAGGCGCGCCGCCGGCCGTTCTTGTGGGTGGGCTCGAAGCCGAGCCGCTGCAGCCGGGCGCCGATGACCCGCGCGCACAGGATGCTGCGTGCCGTGTCCGGGTTGTCGCGCGACACGAAGAGCGAATGGCCGGCGAACTCGTCGTTGTAGTCCAGCACCCGGCCCTCGAACGTCCACGGCACGAGTTCGTGCGCGCCGACCGAGTCGTGGTGGATGGACAGAAAGAAATCCGCCCCTGCCGCCTGCGCCGGCCGCGCGCGCAGCGAGGCGATGCGTCCGTCGGCATTGATCTCGCGCACCGCGATGCCATGCCGGCGCAGCGCGTCGGCCACCCGGCGGGCAAGATCGCGGTTGAATTCCAGCTCCGGCCGCCCGCGGGCACTGGTCGCGCCTGGCGCCGCCAGCGTGTGGCCGGCATCCACCGCCACGGCGGGCCCGTCCGCCCGCGCCGCGCGCCACGGCATGCCCAGCAGCGCGAGCGCCAGCATGCACGCGCCGGCATGGCGGGCACCGCGAAGAAATCGGCCGGAAGGGCCTGCGCCGGAAAATCGTGTCGCCATCGTGGTTCGTAACGATACCGGCAATGCGCCGGCACGTGCCGCCTCGCCAATGGGCGGCATAATCGAGCCGCTTCCGTCCCTTCCATCCTCTGCGAACCTGCCATGCGCCCCTGCACCGCCGCCGCCACGCTGCTGGCCACCCTCTTGCTGCTGGCCTGCAGCAAGCTCACGCCCGAGAACTACGACAAGCTGAGGATGGGCATGTCCTACGCGCAAGTGAAGGCCATCCTCGGCGACCCCGCGGGCTGCAGCGACCTCCTGACGGTGAAGACCTGCACCTGGGGCGACGAGAAGCGCTACATCAGCGTCAATTTCGTCGCCGACCAAGTCCTGCTGTTCAACTCATCCAACCTGCGCTGAGCGCCGCGGACGCCGGAAACGGCGCCAGGGCGATCGCACGATGGTTTTCCATCGGCCCGGACGGCGCAGCACGGCAGGTCTGTAGCGGGGGATGCGTGGAGCGGGCGAGGACTGTCCGAGCCCCGAGCGCAACGAGGGCGAGTTCCGCAGCCCGCGGAACGCATCCCCGCCACCAGACCGGATTCGAGAGACACGCCGAACGGGCGAAGACCGCCCAAGCCCCGAACAAAGCGAGCCCGAATTCCGCAGCCCGACGGAACGCATCCCCGCCACCAGACCGGATTCCAGGTACTCATGCGATCGCCCTCCCTGGATACGGCGCCGCGCCCGCACGGGGCGCGGCGTGGGGATAGGCTAGAATGAGCGACTTTTTCCGTGGCCTTCTTCAGGTGATGCCGGGAGTCCCTCCTGCCTTGCGCCGCGCCTCCCGCAACCAGGCGCCGCCTCTCCGCTCCATCCTCCCGCGCCCGGCCCGGGAGGCCGTCCGGCGGCCGCAGCCGGCCGGGACCGCGCGCCGATGAAACGCCTCGTCGCCGTCATCCTCACCGTCGCGCTGCTGGCGTGGCTCGTCCGCAACGGCCACTGGCGGGCACTGGCGGAGAGCTTCGCCCGCCTGCCCACGCCGGTGCTGGGGCTCGCGGTGCTGGGCTTCGCGGCCAGCTATGCATTGCGTGCCCTGCGCGTGTACGACGAATTCCGCGCCGACGCCGGCGGACGCTTCGCCGTCTGCCTGCGCATCGTGCTGATCCACAACGCCATGGTGAACATCGTGCCGTTCCGTGGCGGAGAGGCCGCCTTCCCGCTGCTGCTGCGGCAGACCTTCGGCACGCCGCTGGCCCGCGCCGTGGCCTCGCTGTTCTGGTTCCGCCTGCAGGATGCGCTGGTGGTGGGCGTCGTCGCCGCCGCCGTGTGGCCCGGCCTGCCGCCGGCGCTGCGCGCGGCGGGCGTCGCCGGCCTGCTGCTGTTCGCGCTCGCCCTGCCGCGCTGGGCGCGCGCGCGGCACGACTGGGCCAAACGCGGCGCGCTGGCGGCCCGGCTCGGCAAGCTGCGCGACGCGTTCGCCGACTCCACCCGGCACGCCCGTTTCGGCTGGTTATGGACGGTCGCCAACTGGTCGGTCAAACTCGCGTCCCAGGCACTGCTGCTGGCCGCGATCCTCGATGCCGGCCTCGCCACCGGCGCCGCCGGCGCGCTCGGCGCCGAACTGGCGGCCATCCTGCCCATCCAGGGCGTGGCCGGTTTCGGCACCTACGAGGCCGGCGCCGCCGCGGCACTGCTGCCGGCGGGAATCGCGTTCGAGGACGGTCTGCGCGCCGCCCTCGCGCTGCATCTGTTCGTCATCGGCTGCGCGCTGGCCGCCGGCGCGCTGGCCGCCCTGCTGATCGCCGCGCCGAAAGCCCACGGGAACGGGAACGCCCCCTCCTCCTGCGAATCTTCCAGCACTTCCCCTCATCCATGAACCTTCAAGCCAAATCCCCGCTCCCGCCCGCAGAACCGCAGATCCCGGAAGGGCTGCCGGAGCACACGCTGTCGGTCGTCGTGCCGATGTACAACGAAGCCGAGAACGTCGAACCCCTGCTCGACCGCATCCACCTCGCGCTCGACCCGTATCCCTGGCCCTGGGAGATCGTGCTGGTGGATGACGGCAGTTCGGACGCCACGCCGGCCGAGATCGAACGCTGCGCGAAGATCTTCGGCCCCCACGTGCGGGTCGTCGAGCTGATGCGCAACTTCAAGCAGACCGCGGCCATGCAGGCCGGCCTCGACGCGGCGCGCGGCAGCGTCATCGTGACGATGGACGGCGACCTGCAGAACGACCCGATCGACATCCCGCGCATGGTCCATCGCCTGCTCGCCGAAGACCTGGACCTGGTCGCGGGCTGGCGCAAGAACCGCCAGGACGGGCTGCTGCTGCGCAAGATCCCGTCGCGCATCGCCAACCGCCTGATCGCACGCATGACCGGCGTGCATCTGAAGGACTACGGCTGCAGCCTGAAGGTGTTCCGTGCCTCGGCGATCAAGAGCGTGCGCCTGTACGGCGAGATGCACCGCTTCATCCCCGCCTGGCTGGCGACGGTGACGACGCCGCGGCGCATCGCGCAGGAGGTGGTGACCCACCACGCGCGCATGTTCGGCCAGTCGAAGTACGGCATCTCGCGCACCTTCCGCGTCGTGCTCGACCTGATCTTCGTCTATTTCTTCATGCGCTACCGCACCCGTCCGGGCCACTTCTTCGGCGGCATCGGCATCGGCCTGGGGACGATCGGCACGCTGATCCTGACCTACCTGGCCAGCGTGAAGATCTTCCTCGGCGAATCGATCGGCACCCGCCCGCTGCTCTTCGCCGGCTTCTTCACGCTGATCGCCGGCGTGCAGATGGTGACCTCGGGCGTGCTCGCCGAACTGCTCGCGCGGGTGTATTACGAGTCCGGCGGCACGCAGGCGTACATCGCGCGCGAGCGGGCTCCCCTGGCCGACGACGCCGGGTGGCACCGCCCCGCGGCATGATGCCCGCCACGCCGCCGCGCCACCCGGCGCTCACCGCGCTGATCCTGCTGCTGCCGCTGGCCAGCTTCTTCCTGATGCTGGGGGCGACGCCGCTGTTCGACGTCGACGAGGGCGCGTTCTCCGAAGCCACGCGCGAGATGTTCGAACGCGGCGACTTCCTGTCGACCTACCTGAACGGCGAAAACCGCTTCGACAAGCCGATCCTGATCTACTGGCTGCAGGCGATCCCGTTCATGGCCTTCGGCGCCACCGAATGGGCGTTCCGCCTGCCGTCGGCGCTCGCGGCGACGATCTGGTGCTACGCGACCTGGCAGTTCGCACGCGAGCGCTTCGGCGCCGGCACCGCGCTCGCCGCCCTCACCGTGGCGGCGACGGCGATCGGCCCGCTGGCGATCGGCCGCGCGGCGACCGCCGACGCCCTGCTCAACATGCTGCTCGCTCTCGCTCTGTTCGACGCCTGGCGGCACCTCGAGAGCGGACGGCGCGCGCCGCTGCTGCGCAGCTACCTCTGGATCGGGCTGGGCGTGCTCACCAAGGGCCCGATCGCGCTGATCGTGCCCGGCGCGGTCACCTTCCTGTACTGCGCCAGCCGCCTGGAATGGCGCCGCTGGCTGCGCTCGGTGTTCGATCCGGCGGGCTGGACCATCCTCGCCGTGCTGGTGGTGCCGTGGTACGCGGCGGCGCTGAGCATCCACGGCCAGGACTTCATCGACGGCTTCATCCTCAAGCACAACGTCAAGCGCTTCACCGGATCGCTGGAAGGGCACACCGGCAGCCTCTTCTACTACGTGGCCGCGGTACCCCTGCTGCTGCTGCCGTGGACGGCGCCGCTCGTCTCCGCGCTGCGCCGCGTGCGCACCGACGCCGCCACCGGGGTGCGGCGCTTCCTGTGGCTGTGGGCGGGCTTCGTGGTGGTGTTCTTCTCGCTGTCGGGCACCAAGCTGCCGCACTACGTGCTGTACGGCTCCACGCCGCTGTTCCTGCTGGTGGCCGCGCACCGCGAGGATCTGCGCAGGGCCTGGCTGCACCTGCTGCCGCCCACCCTGCTGCTGGCGGGCTTCGCCGCGCTGCCGATCCTGGCCGGGCAGTTGTCGCAGGGGAGCGCGGGCAACGTCTATTACCGCGCGCAGCTCGCCGAGGCGCATGCGGTCACGTCGCCGGCCTACTACGTGGTGACGGCCGGGGCGCTGCTGCTGTGGCTGGCGGTCGCGATCTTCTGGAAATCCCCGGTCTGGTCGCGCCTGTCGCTGGGCGCGGCGATCTCCGTCGCCGTGCTGACCACGACGGTCTCGCCCTGGGCCGGGGCCCTCCTGCAGGGGCCGGTCAAGGAAGCCGCCCTTGCCGCGCGCGCGCTGGGCGGCACCGTCGTGGCCTGGCGTTTCGACGCCCCCAGCATCAGCGTCTATCGCGAGGCGGTGACGCCCCTGCGCGCGCCGGAGGCGGGAGAACTGGCCATCACCCGCATCGACCGCGTGCCGGAGGCGGGCTACGAGACGCTGTTCCGCAAGGGCGGCGTGGTGCTGGTCAGAAGGATCGCCGCGGCGGCGCAGTAGCATCCCGGTTCCGCCAGCGCAAAGCGGCAGGCCCCGCCGGCTTCCTCGCCGGCGGGGCCTGTGGTTTTTCAGGGGAAGCGCCGGCGCGCCGCCGGAGTCCGTTCAGTTGTAGCGCGACGGCACGATGGGGCGCAGGTCGGCCAGGTACTTCCCGCCCAGCGCCGCGAACCCTGCCATCGCCAGCGCCGACAGCCGGCAGTCCTCGAAACAGGCCCACTCTGCGTTGAAGCGGCCCAGTTCGATTCCCAGGCAGCGCAGCTCCGTCTCGTCATCCGCGAACGCGTAGATGTCCCCGCGGTATTCACGGCCGAAGGGGAAGCCGTCTTCAGGTTTCAAGCGTTGTCCCATGTCTCCCTGGGGCGCGAGCCCGGCTGAAAGCCAATACGGGGAAAGTCTCTCACCAAACCCATTCGCATGACGTGAAAAACGTCACGGATCGCCGGCCTGCGCCTGCGCCGTCCGGCCCGGCAAATCTTGATTCAAATCATGGTGCATGCCGGGGGCCGAAACCTAGTATCGGCCCACGTCCAGTACCTGCTGCAGAGGACGTTTTCCCCTTCCATCACCTTTGCGGACATAACCAGACCAACGATGAGGACCTCTCCATGAGCGGCATATTCACGAAAGCAATGGCGCGGAACATTTTCTATGGCGGGACGGTGTTTTTCTTCCTGCTGTTCCTGGCGCTGACCTTCGACACCAACAAGGCTTTACCGAAACTCGACAACTCCGCGAACCTGACGCCGAAGGTCATCGCCGGCAAGAAGATCTGGGAGACGCGCAACTGCATCGGCTGTCACACCCTGCTCGGCGAGGGCGCCTATTTCGCCCCCGAACTCGGCAACGTGTACAAGCGGCGCGGTCCGGAGTTCATCAAGGCCTGGATCCAGTCGCAGCCGACCGGCGCCCCCGGCCGCCGCCAGATGCCGCAATTCCATCTCACCGATGAAGAACTCGACAACCTCGTCGAGTTCCTGAAGTACACGTCGGAAATCAACGCCGCCAACTGGCCGCCCAACATCGAGGGCTGAGTCGAAGGCCGACCAAGCACAAGTGTGAGACGACAAGAGGAACACGTCATGCAATACAAATCACAAGCGGTCGCCAAGCCCTACTTCATAGCGGCGATCGGGCTGTTCGTGGGGCAGATCCTGTTCGGGCTCATCATGGGCCTGCAGTACGTGGTGGGGGATTTCCTGTTCCCCGCCGTGCCGTTCAACATCGCGCGGATGGTGCACACCAACCTGCTCATCGTCTGGCTGCTGTTCGGCTTCATGGGCTCGGCCTACTACCTCATACCGGAGGAGACCGAAACCGAGCTGTACAGCCCGAAGCTCGCGCTGGCGCTGTTCTGGATCTTCCTGGTCGCCGGCGCGCTCACGATCGTCGGCTACCTGGCCCTGCCCTACGCCACGCTGGCGAAGATGACCGGCAACGACCTGCTCGAGACCATGGGCCGGGAGTTCCTGGAGCAGCCGCTGCTCACCAAGATCGGCATCGTCATCGTCGCGCTGGGCTTCCTGTTCAACATCACGATGACGCTGCTCAAGGGCCGCAAGACCTCCATCAGCCTGGTGCTGCTCGTCGGCCTGTGGGGCCTGGCGATCTTCTTCCTGTTCTCCTTCTACAACCCGCACAACCTCGTCAAGGACAAGTTCTACTGGTGGTGGGTGGTGCACCTGTGGGTCGAAGGCGTGTGGGAACTGATCCTCGGCGCGCTGCTGGCCTACGTGCTGATCAAGGTGACCGGCGTCGACCGCGAGGTCATCGAGAAGTGGCTGTACGTGATCATCACGCTGGCCCTGGTCACCGGCATCATCGGCACCGGCCACCACTACTACTGGATCGGCACGCCGCAGTACTGGCAGTGGTGGGGTTCCATCTTCTCCGCGCTGGAGCCGCTGCCCTTCTTCGCCATGACCGTGTTCGCCTTCAACATGGTGAACCGCCGCCGCCGCGAGCATCCGAACAAGGCCGCGGTGCTGTGGGCGCTGGGTACCGGCGTGATGGCCTTCCTCGGCGCGGGCGTGTGGGGCTTCCTGCACACGCTGGCCCCGGTGAACTACTACACCCACGGCAGCCAGATCACCGCGGCGCACGGCCACATGGCCTTCTACGGCGCCTACGTGATGGTCGTGCTCACCGTCATCAGCTACGCGATGCCCATCCTGCGCGGCCGTGCCGCCAACCCGGAGAGGGCGCAGGTGCTCGAGATGTGGAGCTTCTGGCTGATGACGATCGCGATGGTGTTCATCGTCCTGTTCCTGACCGCGGCCGGCATCCTGCAGGTCTGGCTGCAGCGCGTGTCCGACACCCCGCTGTCGTTCATGGCGACGCAGGACCAGGTCTCGCTGTTCTACTGGATGCGCGAATGGGCCGGCGTCGTCTTCCTGATCGGCCTGCTCGTCTATCTGGTGAGCTTCTTCGTGAAGGGAGATTCGAAGAAGACCGCCGGCGCGTGATGGCGGACGTCTTTCTGTAGTACCCCCGGGCGACCGGAGGAAGGGGTTGGGGCGGCCGAAGGCCGCCCCTTTTTTCATCCGCCCGCGGCCAACCGGTAGAATCCCGCCTTTCCAGGCCAAATTCCCGCATCGATCGTGTCGCAGGCATCCTCCTCCCCGTTTCACGCCGCCCCTCCTTTCCGTCTCGCCATCAACGGCTACGGCCGCATCGGGCGCTGCTTCCTGCGCGCGCTGTACGAGGCCGGGCTGCAGCGCGACTTTCGCATCGCCGCGATCAACGAGCCCGCCGACCTCGCCAGCATCGCCTACCTGACCCGCTTCGACTCCACCCATGGCCGCTTTCCCGCCCGCGTGGAGGCCGGCGACGGCCACCTGCTGATCGACGGCCAGGCGATCCCGGTGTCGCACGCCAGGGTGCCGGAGGCGGTGGACTGGTCCGGCCACGGCATCGATCTGGTCGTGGAATGTTCCGGGCAGTACAGCGAGCGCAGCGGCCTGGCGCGCTTCATCGAGGCGGGCTGCCCGCGCCTGCTGCTGTCGCACCCGGGGAACAGCGCCGGCGACGTCGACGCGACCATCGTCCATGGCATCAACCACCACACGCTCACCGGCGGCGAGCGGCTGGTGTCCAACGCCTCGTGCACGACCAACGCCGTCGTGCCGGTGCTGGCGCTGCTCGATGCGGAACTCGGCATCGAGCACGCCATGCTCACCACGCTGCACTCGGTGATGAACGACCAGCCGCTGATCGACGGCTACCACCACACCGACCTGCGCCGCACGCGCTCGGCGATGCAATCCATCATCCCGGTGTCCACCGGCCTTGCCCGCGGCGTCGAACGGCTGCTGCCGGCGCTCGCCGGCCGCGTGCAGGCGAAGGCGATCCGCGTGCCCACGCACAACGTGTCGGCCATCGACATGGTCCTGTCGGTCGAGCGCGACGTCGGCGCGGCCCGCATCAACGAACTGCTGCGCGAGGCCGCATCCGGCCCCTACGCCGGCCTCATCGCCTGGTCGGACGAGCCGCACGCCTCCATCGACTTCAACCACGACGCCCATTCGGCCATCGTCGACGGCGGCCAGACGCGCATGATCGGCCCCCGCCTCGTCAACCTGGTGATCTGGTTCGACAACGAGTGGGGATTCGCCAACCGCATGACCGACGTCGCCCGCCACTGGCTGCAGGCCACGCGGCGGGCGGGCGCCGGTACGGGCGGCAGTTAACCGCGATCAAGTGAAAACGGTTCGCAGGCACCTACACTGCGGGCCATGGAACACGCCCGCATCACCGTTTCGCCCGCATCCGCCTCCGCCGTCGCCGCAGCCGCCCCGGCGGCCCCCCGCCTTGCCGGCGACCTCGCAATCTGGTTCTTCATCCTGGCCGAGCTGCTCGCCTTCGGCGTGTTCTTCGCCGCCTATGCCTTCACGCGGGCGGGCAACCTCGAACTGTTCAACGCCGAACAGCAGGCGCTGAACCGCAGCGCAGGCGTCCTCAACACGGTGCTGCTGCTCACCGCGAGCTATTTCGTGGTGCGCGCGGTACAGGCCGCCGAACGCGCGGCCCCGGCGCAGAGCGCGCGCTGGCTGCTGGCGGCGATCGGCTGCGGGCTCGGCTTCATCGCGGTGAAGCTGACGGAATACTCGGCCGCCTTCGACCACGGCGTGAGCCTGTCGAGCAGCCCCTTCCACATGTTCTACCTGTCGCTGACCTTCTTCCACTTCATGCACGTCATCCTCGGCCTGGTCATCCTCGCCGCGCTGTGGAACGGCGCGCGCAAGGGCCGCTACCACGCCGGCGACATGAACGGCATGGAAACGGGCGCGGCCTACTGGCATATGGTGGATCTGGTGTGGCTGATCCTGTTCCCCCTGGTCTATGTCATCCATTGAGAGGGCCGCGACGATGAGCACGGAAGTCCACGGCACCCCGCGGCGCGCCACCGTCCTGTGGCTGCTGCTGATCGCCGCCACGCTGCTGACCTGGGGCATGGGCGCGACCGACGTCGCCGGGCGGCTCACCATCCTGCTGCTGGCGGTGCTGTCGTTCTGGAAGGGCAGCGTCGTCATCCTCGACTTCATGGCGCTGCGGCACGCGCCGCTGCTGTGGCGCGCCCTCACCCTCGGCTGGATGATCCTCGTCTGGGCGTTGATCGCCATCGCGTACTGGAAAGGAATCGCACGATGAAACTCGACACGCCCAACCTCGCCACCCCCTTCTACCAGGCCGCGGGCGACGAGATCGCCGTGTTCGAGCACGCCTGGCGCAACCGCCTGCCGCTGCTCATCAAGGGTCCCACCGGCTGCGGCAAGACGCGCTTCGTCGCGTACATGGCCGCCCGCCTCGGCCTGCCGCTGTATACGGTGGCCTGCCACGACGACCTCACCGCCGCCGACCTCGTCGGCCGCCACCTCATCGGCGAGGGCCGCACCGTCTGGTGCGACGGCCCGCTCACCCGCGCGGTACGCGAAGGCGGCATCTGCTACCTGGACGAGGTGGTCGAAGCGCGCAAGGACACCACGGTGGTGCTGCACCCGCTGGCCGACGACCGCCGCATCCTGCCGATCGACCGCACCGGCGAACTGCTCGAAGCGCCGCCGGGCTTCATGCTGGTGGTGTCGTACAACCCCGGCTACCAGAACCTGCTCAAGGGCATGAAGCCCTCCACCCGCCAGCGCTTCGTCAGCCTGCGCTTCGACTTTCCCGCCGCGGAGCGCGAAGAGGCGATCCTGCGCGGCGAGACCGGCTGCACGCCGGACCTCGCGCGGCGCCTGGTCGGCATCGCCGGCGCGCTGCGCGCGCTCAAGGACCGCGACCTGGAAGAAGCGGCGAGCACCCGGCTGCTGATCTACGCCGCACTGCTCATCAAGGACGGCATGGATGCCGTCGCCGCCTGCCGCGTCGCCATCGTCGAAAGCCTCACCGACGACCCCGAGGTCGCCGAGGGCCTGATGGAAGTGGTGGCGGCCACCTTCGGCCGCTGAACGCCGTGCGACACCGCCCGCCCCGCCATGAACACCGCCGCCCGGACCTCCGAAGGGCACGCCCCCTCCCCCGCGGCAGGTCTCGCGCAGCGAGGGTAACCCGGTGAGCGCCGACCGCCCCGAGTCGCACAAGCAGGCCCTGCCCGGCCCGCCGCTGGCGATCGCCGCCGAAGCCCTGTTCCTCATCAACCTGATGCTGCTGCCCGGCCTCGCCTTCCTGGTGCTGCTGGCGCTGTGGGCGAAGTACCACCGCCATCCCGACCCGCTGGTGCGCAACCACCTGCGCCAGACCGGCATGACCTGCATCTGGGGCGGGCTGCTGCTGGTGACGATCAGCATCGGCGTCTTCCTGCTCGGCGGCTTCGACAATCCCTGGACGTGGGTCATCGGCGTGCTGTACTTCACCTTCGTGCATTCGACGCTGATCCTGCTCGGCGTGCTCGGCCTGTCGCGCGCGATCAACGGCCGCAGCTGGCGCTACCCGGTGTTCGGGCCGCGGGAGGATGCGTGACATGAACACCGCCGTAGAGCGCCCCGCGGCGCGCCGGGTGATCCCCATCGCCCGCGCCGACGCCCCCGCGCCCCGGCAGATGCAGACCCGCCGCCTGCTGTTCCAGATCGGCTTCTTCGTGCTGTTCGTGGCCGCACCGGTGTTCGACATCTTCCGCTACGACCTCAAGGCCAACCACGCCTGGCTGCTCGGCATGCAGTGGCGCCTGGGCATGGACGACTTCCTCGCCGGACGCATCGGCACGCTGGAAGCCGCCGCCAATCTGGCGCTGCGCCTCTTCCTGCCGTTGCTGGCGGGCGCTGCGGCATTCCTGTGGGTGGCATGGAAATGGGGCCGGCTCTATTGCGGCTGGCTGTGCCCGCACTTCTCGGTGGTCGAGACCATCAACCGGCTCATGGTGCGCGCCTCCGGCAAGCCCAGCGTGTGGGAACGATCCGCCCTGCCCCCGTGGCAGCCCGACGGCAGCCCGCTGCGCACCGATGCGCGCTGGTGGCTCGTCGTGCTGCCGGCCGCCGTCGGCTTCGCCTTCCTGTGGGCGGTGGTGTTCCTGACCTACCTGCTGCCGCCGTTCGAGGTCTATGCCAACCTCTTCGGCGGGGAACTGAGCCGCAACCAGACGATCTTCCTCGCCGCCGCCACCGTGGTGCTGTCGTTCGAGTTCCTGTTCGCCCGCCACCTCTTCTGCCGCTACGTGTGCGCCGTCGGCCTGTTCCAGAGCCTGGCCTGGATGGGCAACAAGTCTGCGATGGTGGTCGGCTTTCGCCGCAGCCGCGCGGCCGATTGCGCGAGCTGCCTGCCGGACCGGCAATCCGCCTGCGACGCCGTGTGCCCGATGCGCCTGACGCCGCGCAACATCAAGCGCCACATGTTCACCTGCACGCAGTGCGCGCAATGCGTCGACGCCTGCGCCCAGACCCAGCGCGACAACCCGGACGGCCCGCTGCTGAGCTGGGTGGCCGGCGAGGCCGCGCGCCAGAACGAGGCCGGCTTCCGCGCCGGACGGGAGCGCTGACGCCATGGAAGAAGCCGTCGGCAAGCTCTGGCATCGCCTGATCACCCGCGCCGCGGGCGGGCACCATCCCAAGGCGGCGGTACGGCTGAAGGATGTGGAGCGCGTCGCCGGCGTGTTCTTCCGTGCGCTCGGCGGCGACCCTGGGCTGCGCGTCGCCGCGGCGACGGCCGACACCCACGGCGCGCGCCGCAAGCTGCTGCAGCGCATCGCCGGCAGCGACGAGCGCATCGCCCGTGCGCGCATGGACATCGCCACGCTGCGCCTGCCGCCGGAGATCGACGCCTTTCCGGATGCCTCGCTGAACCGCGACCTCTACCTGTGGCTGGCGGCGCTGGCGGCAAGCCATGCCGCCGGCGGCGACGGCATGGACGAGGAAGCGGTCGGCAGCGCCGATCCGGCCCCGCCGGCCGACCTCGAATGCCGCCTGAACCAGCGGGCGGCCCGGCGCGCGCTGCGCCGCTGGCCCGGCCTCGCGCCGCGCTATCGCCGCCTGGTGGAGGCCGCCATCGCCCAGCGCCCGTCGCCGGAGCGCCTGCCGCCGGCGGAAGCCGCCCGCGAGCGCGCACTGCGCGAAGCCTTGCGCGACCCCGGCAGCGTGGCGGCGCTGCCGCCCGTCCCGGAGCACGCGCCGCCGGCGATGCCGGTGCTGCTGTGGCTGAGCGCCTTTTCCGGCGCCGTTGCCGCCGACACCGCCGGCGCTTCCGGCAGCGGCGCCGCAGCCGCCGGGCGCGGCAAGCACGACGAGCGCGACACCGCGCGCGAGGCGCACCGCGTGGAACGCGTCGATGCGCCGCAGGACAAGCACGGCCTGCTGATGATCTTCCGCGCCGAGAGCCTGCTGTCGGTGGCCGAGTTCATCAAGGCCAAGCGCAGCACCGACGACGAACCCGACGACAACGCCGCCGACGCCGCCGCGAACCTCGACCGGCTCTCCCTGGCGCGGGACGAGGAGCGCATCGCATCCAGGATCCGCTTCGACCTCGACCTGCCCTCCGCCGCCGAGGACGACGCGGTGCTGGGCGAAGGCATTCCGCTGCCGGAGTGGGACTACCGCAAGAACCTGCTGCGCGAAGACTACGTGCGGCTGAGCGAACTGCGGCCCTCGCCGCAGGACCCGCGCGCCGCGCCCGCGCCGCTGCCGCAGCACCTGCGGCGCACCGCCCGGCACCTGCACCGCCAGTTTGCCGCCCTGCAGCCCGGCCGGCGCTGGCTGAAGGCGCAGACCGACGGCAGCGAACTCGACATCGACGCGGTGGTGCGCGCCGCCACCGACCGCGCCACCGGCCACCATCCCTCCGACCAGCTCTACCTGTCGCTGGAAAAGCGCGAACGCGACCTCGCCTGCCTGGCGCTCGCCGACCTGTCGCTATCGACCGACGCCTGGGTCTCGTCCGAGGCGCGCGTCATCGACGTGATCCGCGACGCGCTGCTGCTGTTCGGCGAGGCGCTCAGCGCCACCGGCGACCGCTTCGCACTGTGCGGCTTCTCGTCGGTGAAGCGGGGCAACGTGCGCTTCCACCGCCTGAAGGACTTCGACCAGCGCTTCGACGACCGCGTGCGCGGCCGCGTGATGGCCATCAAGCCGGGCTACTACACCCGGCTCGGCGCCGCCATCCGCCACGCCACCGGCCTGCTCGACGCGCAGTCCGCCGCACGCCGCATCCTGCTCATCCTGTCCGACGGCAAGCCCAACGACCTCGACCTCTACGACGGCCGCTACGGCATCGAGGACACCCGCGTGGCCATCGTCGAAGCGCGTCGCCGCGGCATCGTGCCGTTCTGCGTGACGATAGACCGCGAAGGCGCCGGCTACCTGCCGCACCTGTTCGGGCCGGCCGGCTTCGCCGTCATCCGCAAGCCGGACGAACTGCCCGCCCGCCTGCCCCTGTTCTATGCCCAGCTCACGAGATGACGCGATGAATCACTGCGACATTCCCTGCAAGGAAAGCCTGGAAGCCATGCGGGCGCCCTCCGGCGCCGCCGCCTCCACGCCCGAGATCGAGCGCCTGAGCCAGTTGCTGACCCAGGCTCCACTGTTCAACGGACTGTCTGCCGTCGAGGTGGCGCGCATCGCCAAGGGCGTGCGCGAAATCAAGGTGCCCAAGGGCGAGATCCTGTTCCACCGCGGCGACGCCTGCACCGGCTTCCACCTCATCCTGTCGGGCCAGATCAAACTCGCCTTCACCTCCGCCGACGGCAACGAGAAGGTCGTCGAGATCCTGCGCCCCGGCCAGACCTTCGGCGAGGCGGTCATGTTCATGGACAAGCCCTACGTCGTCATGGCGCAGGCGCTCACCGAGGCGCAGTTGCTGCACATCGGCAAGCAGATCTTCTTCGACGAACTGGCGGTCGACCCGCTGTTCTGCCGCAAGATCATCGCCGGGCTGTCGCAGCGGCTGCACCGCCTGATGGCCGACGTCGAAAGCTACTCCCTGCGCTCGGGCCGCGACCGCATCATCGGCTACCTGCTGCGCGAGGAAGAGATCCGCGCCGACGACACCCCGCCCGAGGGCCGCGTCTCCATCCGCCTGCCCACCAGCAAGGGCACCATCGCCTCGCGGCTCAACCTCACGCAGGAGCATTTCTCCCGCATCCTGCACGAGCTGACCAATAACGGCCTGATCGAAGTCGAAGGCCGCACCATCCACATCCCCGACATCGCCCGGCTGCGCGACAGCCTGGGCTGATCCCGCCGCCGCCCTCCGCCGGGCCGGGGCGGTTCTACATCGCCTTGCCGAACTCGGGGTGTCCCTTGAGCAGCTCGTAGACGATGGTCCCGTTGCGGGGATCTTCCGCCGTCCACTTGCTGCCGAAAGATCGTCCCTTCAATTCAAGGCAGAACTCTTGCGGAACCCTGCCCGGCGGGAGCGACGTCACCGTCACGCAAATGCTGTCATCGGCCGCACGCCATACACCTTCGGCAGTCTGCCCTGGCAGACCGATGTGGCGGAATCGTCCGCCCTCGTAGAAATGAATCAGTGTCGGCCCGAACCGGTTGGAAACGGCGAGCGTATTGCCGGAGACGAGCCGATCCACGCTCGACGTGGATGTATCCTCGGCGCGCCCCTCCTGGGGAATCGCAATACAAAGCAGCGTGACCATGCACCCTGCCCCAATCCGTAACTTGACGGGGCCTACCATGCTGCCTCCCGATCGGCCATGAGACGAACATCGTCCCCGACAGAAAAATGCGATCAGCCGATACGCAACAGCGAATCCTTTCTTCGGCCTGTCTTGGCCCAATCCATGGCCGGTTTTTCGACAAGAAGATGAATCAATAGTGCCGCTGCATATGCGGCAACCGATGCTGCAGCAACCGCCGCCCCGAATCCGAATCCCAAATCAACGAAAACGTACATGATGGCGTAGCCGAACAGGGCATGCACCACGTACAAGGGATAACTGATATCGGACAGATGCGACAATAGTAGATTGGCCGTAATCTTTTGGCGCAGAACATAACACGCATGAAAGACAGCGACTGCCAGCAGATAGCCTCCCAACCAGCGCATCGTATAAACAGAAAACCGTGCAAAGCCCAGCCAGAGAAGCATGAGCAGGGCTATCACCACGACTTGGACAATCCAGAAATCCTTTACACCGATCCGCTGCTTCATTACGGAATAGTATGCAATCCCCAGCAGCAGTAGCAGCCCGGAACCCACTTGCACCCCGATCAGGTAGCCAGCGGACTTCATGGCGAGTGCTGCGGCGATTGCGATGACAACCGCTGCCGCAATGTATTGCTGTACGCGGAATTTCAGTACATAGGCACCGAGGACGCACATCACCAGATAGAAGTAGATCTCCACTTCCAGGGTCCAACTGATCCCATCTATCCGGTCGACTCCCAGCGGCCCACGCGTAATCACGCCAAAATGCGCCACGATATCAGCGAGCGAAAACTTGAAAGGGACACCCGTGTATGACGCCAATGCGTAAAGCGACAGAACCACAAGACTGAATCCGACGATATAAACGGGATATATTCTCATAGCCCGTCGCACGAGGAAGTCCACCCGAGTCGCGCTTTCGATTGAAAATGGAATCACCAATCCGCTCACCAGAAAAAACACACCGACTCCAAACTGACCAAATATGATGCAATTGTCGCCAATGACGGAGAAGGGAAAATCGAGTGACGGAAAATCCGGAACGACGGGAACCCCCATCAACGCGGAAATCTCCGGATGTGCGATCCAGAATATCCCGACATAGTGCGATATAAGTACGGAAACGGCACCGACACCTCGCAGAAGATGGGCAAATACTATTCTTTCGGATGTCATTGTTCACTCGTCTTTTTGCTTTGCCAAGCTCGGGAAGTATGCCGCAGCCACCACATTCACATCTCAACACCACGCATGGCAGCGGGTATGCCGTGAAATACGCGCAGCGTCGGGAGAACCGCAAGCAATGCGCGACTGCCTGAAGCATTGCAGGATTGGCCGCCGGGGCCGAAGACTACCACAGACGACTCTCCGCAACAATTATCCATATGATTTCACGGCCAATAGCCCAAGGCTTAAGGATATCAGACACCCTCCGCCTCCACCCTTACGCTGCATCCGTATCAGGGTATCTTTGCCTTTATCCTTTCCCACGATGAAGGAGGCAATGGAATATCGAACTCCCAATACGTAAAACCATCATCATTTAATGAAAAATCTTCCAACATTTGATCAGATTCAGATTTTTCGTACAGCTTCTCGCCAGTCCTTGTCGAATAAATCCTAATCAAGACATAGTCACGGCTGACATAGCACGTCTCCATGCGATACAGCCCATTGGGGGAACCATCTTTAATCCCGTGACATTTCGCATTAATCCTTATCAGGGCCAAAGGCAAATAAAAAACAAGCAGAAAAACCAGTCCCGCCAATATGAAATAAATCTTCGCTGTAAAAATCAATCTACTACCCACCTTTCCATCCATCCCCATTCTTTTTCTTTTTATAAGAGCAAAAGATATGCACACAGTCCACAAAACTAATATTGAAGCGAAAAATTTCAATGCAAAATATTCACGCAGTCCGATAAAAAACTCATACATATCGACCTCTATGCTGGCAAATAGATTCTTTCTCCTCCCTTTGGCGGATCGACCCAAAGTACATCCTTTGAATAAACAACGAAATCACCCCCTTGCTGCTTGACATCCTGCCATCGCCTAAACTCCGCATTCGTGACCAGGACTGCATTTCCTGTCAAGACATTTGATCTCGTCTTTCCGTCGCCAAATAAAATCTGCGCTCCCATCGAATAGCTATCTAAGATTGATTTCCAAGGCACCTCACCAAACGAGTAGCACTTCGACTTATCCCATAAGCCCAAAACTTCATGCAATCCATTGAAATCATATGTGTCACGCAAATAAATTCCAATCTTTTTGACATTAAAAAAATTACCCATAAATGGCAACCAGGAGGTTGAGCCAACAACAGCAATCTTGATAGTGCAGGTTCCAAGCGCCCCCAGCAATTCATCTACGACCAACCTATTGTCACTATGATCCGCCCTATTAACTTGGCAAATCGAATCAAGCTGCCTTGCTCCCATATTTATGCTACCCAACGAGAAAGACAATTTCTGATTTGGCTTCCACCCTGCTTTCATTAATCTTCTCACGAGGAGCTTTACCCCATTTTCGGTTGCCCATGCTCCTCGAAGCTCTGAAATACCTATAACCTTTCCGTTAAATAAAATATCGCGAGCACGTGGAAAACCGAGATACCATTGCATGGAAACAATGGAGTCATTATATTGATCTGGCGTCAATTCCATTGGATCAAGCTCAACAAGATCCTCTGCCACCGTCCTTTCTTCTCCATAATAAACAGAGCGATTCGGCTCCCACATATCCAGATCGTCAATAGACTTTCTATTTTTTTCTCTTTCACTTGCAATTCTTTCTGCAATCTCTATTTCCTTTTTATACTTCCTTTTATCTTCTTCATACTTTCTTATTGATTTCACAACTTCCTCATGGTTACGCTGCAACTCTTCAGGTGGTAGTGGCCTTTCTTTTTTTCCGCTACGCATTTCAATGGGCATTTTGTAAACGGGATTGGAGAACCATTGAAACATCAGAGCAGCAGCAATATTCCAACCCATTCCCTTCATCACATCAGGAATTTCGTTTATATAAAACGGCATGCGATATTTTCCTTTTTAAATTAGATCTTGCATTCCAATACGTATATTAAGATACAAGACTACATCCCGACATCGTTCGACTGTATAACGTCCTGGACTAACTCTGATCGGCGCGGCAGCCACAGGGCTGTTGTTACCTTATTTCTCTGGATACGGAGTGTCTTCAGCAATTTGTAACGATGGTCCCGTTGCGGGAGTCCTCGGCCGTCCATGCGCTGGCGATAGACCGTCCCTTCAATTCAAGGCAGAACTCTTGCGGAGTGCTTCCCGACGGGAGCAACGTTACAGTCACGCAAATGCTGTCATCGACAGAACGCCATACGCCTTCGCTGCCTGTCCCAGCAGACCAATATGGCGAAATCGGCCACCCTGGTAGAAGTGAATGAGTGTTGGCCCGAACCGGTTGGATACGGCGAGCGTATTGCCCGAGATAGGCTGGTACGCGCTCGATGTAGATGTATCCGCCGTAAGGCCATCCTGGGAAATGGCGACACAAAGTAGCGCTGCCAAGCGTCCCGCACTCATCCATGATCTGGCGGAGCGCATCATGGGCCTCCGCGTCAATCATGGGATGAACATCATCAACGACTACGTGCGAGCCATTCGCCATACCCATGAGTGCTCTCCGATGAGATGCCGGTATTCATACCGGCCTCATGAATGATATCGAACAGATATTCTCTTCGGGCAGCTTTTTCAGCTCATCGTCATTATTATGACGGGGACGAGGTAGCCCTCATGGGTTGGCTTGGGTGATTTTCGTCGTCGCGTGCGTGGGCAATCGGGCGGGGCTGCCCGTCGGACTGGCACGGAGATCCGTCCGCATTCATGCGAGACGACCAGGCGCATGCGCGCCGGCAGCGCCATGCGCAAGCCGGGCGCGGCGGCTGCCCGATGATGAACGTCAGGCTCCGATCACCCCGGCTTGCCGTCGACGCGCGCCCGCGTCAGGAAGGGGAAGTAGCGCCACGCATAGAGGGCGAACGCGATTGCCCACAAGGTGGCGGCCAGATGCACGCCGCCGGTGGCGGCGGCCGGGATGGCCGCTACCGTGAGTACGCGGGCGACGGCGGCGATCTGCACCAGCACGTAGGCGGCGGTTTCCACCGGGCCGGCGGCCAGCATGCGGCCGGTGTGGCCCAGTGCGGTGCGGGTGATCATGCCGATGATGAGGCCGCCGGTCGAGCCGATGGCCAGCGCGTGGATGCCGGCCGACCGTGGCAGCAGGCCCCATTGGGTGGCGGCCAGCAGCAGCAGCCCGACCGGAATCCACAGGTGCGACACGTGCAGCACCCACAGCAGGGCATTCACCCGCGTGGCCCACGGGTTCCAGCCCAGGGTGCGCGCGATCTGCATCAGCGCGGCGATCACCGCGACGATCGCGGCCAGCGGGCCGGCGTCGGCCACCCACAGGACCAGCGCGGCGGCGGTGAAGCCGATGGCGGTGTAGTCGAAGCCCTTGTTGCGCCACTGCTTGACGCCGCGCAGCGCGTTCGCGGTGAACATCGGCACGACGCGGCCGGCGATGATGGTCTCGAGCAGCACGATGAGGCTCAGCGCAAGATGCAGCGTCTTGAGCGGGTCCACGTCCGCGAGCCCGAGCTGCGCCAGGTGGAAGGTCAGGTTCACCAGCGACAGCACGCACAGCAGGCCGCCGATGAAATAGTTGCGCTTGCTCTTGGAGCGCAGCAGCACGGCGAAGAAGATCGCCGCGCAGACCGGCAGGAAGACCACGTCGACCAGCGCCGCGACGGTGTTGCTGCCGAAGGCCATCGCCAGCCGGCCGGCGATCCACAGCGCGGCGAGCGCGGCGAGCGGCTTGCCGGTGGGCGTGTCCAGCCCCGTCCAGGTCTTGCCCGCGGTGAACAGGAAGCCGACGATGACCGCTGCCGCAAAGCCGAAGATCATCTCGTGGGCATGCCACCAGATGCCGGGCATCCGGGTATGCAGCACGCCGGAGTACACCAGCGCCCAGATCGGGATGGCGACGACGGAGAACAGCACGGCGAGCAGGTAGAAGGGGCGGAAGCCGAGCGCGAACAGCGAGAAGGTGTCCGGCGGGATGCGGTGGGAGGTGGGTTCGTCGAGTCGTATCAGTGCCATGGCGTGTCGGGCTCTCTCTATCGGTACGGCGGCCGCGCCGGCGGGCGGGCCGCCTGTGTCATTGTCGTTCAGTGGCTGGTGCCTTCGTCGCGGCTGATCTTGTTCCACACGTTGTACTTGCCGACGGGCTTGCTCATCGGCAGGCGCTTGACCTCCTTCAGGCTCTGCGCGTCGTAGACGATGACCGCGCCGTCGTTCTCCCACAGGCTGGCGAGCGCGTAGCGGCCGTCGCGGGTGAATTCGATGTGGGCGAGCGTCTTGCCCGGCTCGCCGGCGATCTCCTTCACCACTTCCAGCGTGCGCTTGTCGATGACCTGCAGGATGTGCTTGGCGTCCTTGCTCATCATCGAATCGACGAAGGCGTAGGCGCTGTTGGAGTGGCTGCGCAGGAAGAAGCCCGGGCCGCGCGTCGGGATGCGCCGGATCACCTCCCAGCTCGCCATGTCGATCACGGTGACTTCGCCCGACTTCAGGTTGGTGCTCGCCATCACCGTGCGCGGCTTGCCGTCCGGCCCGGTCCAGTCCCAGGTGATGCCCGAACCCAGGTGCGGCATGCCGTCCAGCGGCAGGTTCGCCACCTTCTTGCGCACGTCCAGGTTCACCACCTGGCCCACGCCCTCGCGCGAGGCGCCCATCAGTTCGGAATAGTCCGGGGTGAAGAAGAAGTCGTCCAGCACCTCGTCGAGGACCGTGCGGCGCGGGTTCAGGTAGCCGGGGATGAAGCTGCCCTCGCGCTGCTTGAAGTCGTGGACGAAGCCGACGGGAATGTCCTCGACCGCCTTCGTGTAGCTGATCTCCCACACCTCGGGCACGTCCTTCAGCGCGGCGATGAAGGACTGGCGCGGCGTGGCGTCGTACACCGCGGACACGCGCGAACTGCGCTTGCCGTCGCGGTCGAGCGCCTCGATCGACTTCACCAGGTTGAGGTCGCCGTCGAGCAGCACCAGCGTGTTCGGCAGGTAGTTCGCCACCGCCACGTGCTTGCCGTCGGGCGACACGGCGACGTTGCGGGTGTTGATGCCGGCGCGGATCTCGGCCACCACCTTCAGGTTCCACATGTCGAACTTGGTGACCCAGCCGTCGCGCGAACCGAAGAACACGTAGCGCCCGCCGCCGGCGAACTTCGGCCCGCCGTGCAGCGCGTAGCGCGACTGGAAGCGGAAGATGGGCTCCAGCCGGTCGCCGTCGAGCACGCTGACGTGGTGGTCGCCCGCCTCCACCACCAGGAAGAGATTGAGCGGATCGGCGGCGAACACCGGCTTGTCGCCCAGCGTCTTCGGGTCTACGTGCTGGATGCGCGAGGCGCGGATGTCCGCCTCGGTCCATGCCGGCGCGGGCACCACCGGCGTGTAGATCAGTTCGGCGAGCGCCGCGATCTCGTCCCTGGAAAGCTGCCCGCCGAAGGCCGGCATCTGCGTCGCCGCGCGCCCGCCCCCGATCACCTGCACGGCCTCGGCCTTGCGCAGCCGCGCCAGGTTGTCCGGCAGCAGCGCCGGCCCCATGCCGCCGAGCCGGTCGGGGGAATGGCAGCTCGCGCAGTGCTGCAGGTAGAGCGCCGCCGCATCGGCGCGCGCGCCGCCCTCGGCGGCGAACGCCTGCACGGCGAAGATCGCGACCATCGCCAGCACCCACAGCACGATCACACGGACGAAGGGCTTCATGCGTCCACCTTCTGCAGCCGGACCCAGGGCGTCGTCACCACCCGCTCGCGGCCGTAGTCGGCCGGGGTGACGCCGATCTCGTCGTCGCTCAGGTAACAGGCCGGGTCTTCCGCCCACGGATTGCCCGTGACCTGGCCGGCGCGCACCCTCGAGCTGCCGTTGCAGATGTCGATGTGGCGGCAGGCGCCGCAGCGCCCCTCCAGCCGGCGCGGATGCTGCTTCAGCCCGGCGAGCAGCGGGTCGGAGAGATCGTTCCAGATCTCGCCGAAGGCGCGCTGGCGCACGTTGCCCAGCGGCACGTGCCACCACATCGTGTCGGGATGCACCACGCCGAGGTTGTCGATGTTGGCCACGTTCACCCCGCTGGCGTTGCCGCCCCACTGCCGCAGCTTGGCCTCGACGTGCGCCACGCGGTCGGGAAAGCGCCGGCGCACCCAGTGCAGCAGGAACACGCCGTCGGCGTCGTTGTTGCCGGTGACGAAATCCTTGTCGATGCCGCGCCGGTGCAGGTCCAGGCAGGTCTCGAACAGCAGTTCCATCGCCTCGCGCGTGGTGCGGTGGCGCGCATCGCCGGCGCGGTGCTTGTTGCCGCGCCCGGCATAGTTCAGGTGCGAGAAGTAGAACTTGTCGATGCCTTCGTCCTCCACCAGCTTCAGCAGGCCCCGCAGATCGTGGGCATTGCCCTCGGTCATCGTATAGCGCACGCCCACCTTGATGCCGCGCGCCAGGCACAGCCGGATGCCGGCCAGCGAGGCGTCGAACGCGCCCTGCTTGCGGCGGAAATGGTCGTGGGTGGCGCCGATGCCGTCCAGGCTGACGCCGACGTAGTCGAAGCCGATGCCGTCGATCGCGTCGATGTTGCCCTCGTCGATCAGCGTGCCGTTGGACGACAGCGCCACGTAGAAGCCCATGCCCTTCGCGCGGCGGGCGATGTCGAAGATGTCCGGCCGCAGCAGCGGCTCGCCGCCGGACAGGATCAGCACCGGCACGCGGGCGGCCTTAAGGTCGTCCATCACCTTGAACACCTCGGCGGTATCCAGCTCGCCGGGGAAATCCTTGTCCGCCGAGATCGAGTAGCAGTGCTCGCAGGTCAGGTTGCAGCGCCGGATCAGGTTCCAGATCACCACCGGGCCGGGCGGATTGCGGCGCGGTCCGGCGGGCGTGGGATGGTCGAGTTCGCGGATGAAGTGCGAGATGCGGAACATGGGGCTTCTCCTGTATGCGCCGATTACAACCGAGCGCATCAGGCAAGAAAATGATGCCGGTCAAGGGCACCGGCACGACGCGCCGCCCGCCAGCGGTGGATCGCGCGCATCCCCTGCAGCGCCGGCGGCCACCACACCGCACCGAGCGCGAGTACGGCCGCCGGCATAGAGCAAGCAGCTACGGAAAGCGGAAAACGTAACGCCGTCCTGAGCGCCAGCGGTGCAGGTGACGTTTCAAGAAGAAACCGAACGGGTTCCCGCTGTTGGGCATGTTGGAGAGAAAGAGGTTGTCCGCACCCGGAGCAAGATCGAAGACCATCTTGAAGCTGGTGCCGAAACTATAGGCGCTCCCTCCCTCACCCCCTTGCCCAGCCGTCAGGAAATCGCAATTGCGCCGCAAGGCCGAAACCGTCTCACGGGAACCGCCCTCGAATGGATGGGACGCAGACAACAACCGACGCAGCAGAGGATATCGGCGCAAGGTGTGGCGGTAATCGACGCTCGGAGCGCTTGAATCGGCGGCCTGTGCGGCCCGGAAAGCCTGGCGAATGAGGTGCTCCAGTGTTTCGGTCCGAGGCCAGTCGGCATCCGGCTCGAACAGGATCGCCAGTAGATTCCAGCGATGTGCCGGCCACAGGTCGAGATAGCGGGTCGCCAGCGGCAATGGCAGTGCGCTGGCCAACAGGTTGACACACAGGGTTTCGACCCAGCGTTCGAACAGCAGTGCCGGTTCCGTCTGCCGTGTATCCCCGCGCCAGCCGGCCAGGGGCGAAGCGGCGCGGTCGGAATCCTCCAGCGCGGCCCACAACCGAGGCAGCCAAACCTCGGCGCAGACGTCGACGCGATCATCCTGAATCGCGCTGAAGGCGGCCGCGTCAAGGCGAGGTGTCGCATCCAGCAAAGTCCGGATGCGACGCGCCCGTGACGGCGGATGCCAACGGTTGGAGAGATAAGGAGAGGCGGCGAATTCGGGTGAATATTGGTTGGCGTACATCACCGCATCTTCTGCCGGATTGAATTGCCGGGGCAGATCGTCGAATGGAACATACCCCTGCCACGCCCAGCGCACATCTTCGAGCGGCAAGACGAGACTGCCCGCCGCTTCACGCCCGGCGGCCCGGATCGGAAGCAGGCCGTAGATCTGGGTACCGATGTTGTCCTGTCCGTCGGCGTAGGCGGCAAGGCCCGGTGAGTTCTGTAACCGGGCCATTGCGACACGGAATTCATCCCAGTTGCGGGCGCGATTCAGCGCGTGCAGGCTGACGGACCCCAATCCCTGGTCGAGCGCCGGCCAGCGCAGAAATAGTCCGATGCCCCCTCGTTCAGTCAGTAATTGTCCGCCCGCGAAACCGTAGGTATCGTGACGCTGGCTCTTGCCGCCACGCAACCCGATGTCGCTCTCCCGGTGTGTCAGCGCCTGCCAGCCCTGGCTCGTCTTGACGCGTCGGCGAGGCAGGTCGACCTCGCCCCAGAAAAGGTCTTGATTGTCCATCATGACGCCGGTCATACCCCAGGCAATGTCCGGGTTGCGACCGACGACGATTCCCGGCGCACCCGGGAAGTTGGAACCGAAGGCATCGAGCCCCTCGGCCGAGCGCAGGTGGAAGATCAGATTGAAGCCGGGATTGACAAGCCCCATGTGCGGATCGTTGGCAAGCAGCGGAAAACCGCTGCGAGTTCGCCGCCCGCGCACGGCGAAGACATTCGAGCCGATGTCCGGTGACTCCAGCCCCAGCCGCTCCAGCCCGGCCTTGGCCGAAAGCAGCAGTTCCTCGAGCGCGCCTGCAAACTCGATGGTCAATGCTGTCGGCAAGGAGGGATAGGTCGCGCCGGCCTCGTCGATACTGGAAAACAAGCGGGCGGACCGGCGTGTTCCGAGGGCGGAAGTCACGAGCGTGTGATAAAGCTCAAACTGCCACGCGGAATTGATGAAATATTTGAGCTGCGCAACCAGATACGCATCAATCAGGCGGAAGGGCTGTGGCCGGTAGCCCAGCGCCAGGAATTCCGGCGGCAACAGCCTGGTTTCGGCCAGACCCTGGTTGATGCCATCCACGTAGGCTTGCAAGTGCTCACGTTCGGCGGCGCCATCCGGGTCGTCAGCCGCCCGTTCGGCCAATGCAGTGAGATCGAGGCTACGCTGGAAGCGGTCCGTCGACAGCGCAGTCCGGCCCAACACTTCTCCCAGCCGGCCGCTCGCCAGCCGCCGGGTGAGATCCAGTTGCCAGAGGCGCAACCGGGCACTGGCATAGCCTTGCGCGTAGTAGACGGCTAGATGGCTGTCACCATCGACAACTGCCAACTGTGGGTGGGAAAGATCGACGCGGGCGGCTCCATAGCCGCTTTTCAACAGGATGCCGCCCGTCATACCCGATTTCCGGCGGTGCGAAGGCTGCGCACATAGGCGTCGAAGCGGGAGTCGAATTCATCGCAAACCTGCTGCCATGGCCAGCCCAGTTCAGCCTCGGCTCGGGCACTGCTGTATAGGTAGGTGCTACCGTCCATGACCCGCAAGGTTTCCCTCGACAGCGGCAGGCGCAGGCCGAGCGGGCGCAGGGCGTCACAGAGCCGGGCTGGCCAGCGTAGCTGCTCGGGGGTGACCGTCCGGGGTGTCGGCAGGTGGCAAATCTGGGCGGCCCGAGTGATCAGTTGCTCCATCCCGACCGTCTGTCCGGTCAATAGATAATCCCGCCCACATACGCCCTGCTCGACCACCCGCCTGAGGCCATCGCACAGGGCTTCAACGGAGCACAACTGAAAGCGGCTCCCGCTCGCGACCTGGGCGGGCAGCCGGCCTTGCACGAACTGCCCAAGGGCCTGCGCCAAATCGCTACCGTCGCCCGACCCAAATACTCCGCCGGGAATGGCAATCATGAGCGGAACGCCTCTTCCCTTGAGCACCTCGGCCAAGCCGTGTGCAACGTGCTTGGTCTGCTCGTAAAAAGAACGGAAGCGGCCATTATGGCGCTGCGATTCGTCACCCAACCGCCCGAAAGTTTCGCCCAAGGCTGCGGTACTGCTGACGTGCACGATACGCCCTACGCCTCCCCTCCAAGCAGCGTGCAGAACGCGCCGCGTGCCTTCGATGTTGGAGGCGGCCATCTCGGCCCGGTCTACATTGCCGATGCGATAGCGTGCTGCAAGGTGAATGAGGGCATCGCAGGCTGCGAGTTCGTCCTGCCAGCTTTCCACCCCAGCCAGGTCGCCGCGAACCAGCCGCGCCGACCCCGGTATATCGACAGCGACGCCGGGGCGGACCAAGGTAATGATTTCATGCCCAGCCGCCGCCAGATGCTGCGTCAGATGCCGGCCGATGAAGCCATTCGCGCCAGTGAGAAATATCTTCATGCTGCGTACCGCATAGTGATCATTGCGTGTCACAACTCACGAAACTGACCCATTGGGCCAATTCCCAATGCCCATCGTGGGGCGCGGTCACAGGACGTTCGTGCATGCGTCCCAGGCGGCAGCGATGCAGCGCTGCCGCCTCCACCGGGCCGACGGCCGGCGATGGCCAGATACCCAGGGTCTGCAAGGGTAAAGAGGGCTCCTGCAGCTTCTCCAAGCCACCGACGATCAGACGGAAACCTCGTGGCATCCAGTACGCCACATCGGACGGCGAGCGTGTAACGGCCCAGCCCGTACCGGCATCGAGGGCGACGTCGACCGGCTCGCCCAAGCGTGCCAGGAGCCGCAACTCCTGCGCCTTGATCGACTGCTGCAGGCGAATTTCCTCCGGTAACGGCGGCATGACCGCCAGCCGCGCCGCCAATGCCGCAAACAGGGCTTCCGCTGCCGCCGCACCGGGGGTCAGCACGAACTGGGGAGAACTGCAGACGTTCTGCAGGAACAGGGTCGTGTCCCGTATCAGGGCATCGATACAGGCTGCCTGTTCTGTCGTCGAGACAGGCCACTCGGCAATGCAGGCCGCGCTCATCTGCGGGCCGTATTCGATCAGCCGCACGCGCTGAGCGGCAGCTCGGCGGTAATGTCGAATCAGCGCCTCGCTTCCGGCCAGCACGACGCCATCGACGCCTGCCAGCAATTCGGCATCGTTCTGCCCCTCGCTGCTCCAGTCGGCGATGCGACATGCTGCTTCATCCCAGCCCAGGGCATCCCGCAAGCTTCGCAGTGCCGCCAGGCCGGCCCGGGACTTGAGTGTCAGGCGGTTGCCGGTCAACGCTGCGGCCATCAACGCCGCCACGACGCCCAGATGATCGTTTTCGCTGACGACCGCCAGCACATGCCCCAAGGGTCGCCATGGCCGGCTGCCCAAATCGGCTGCGACTTTGGCAGTCAATACCGCCTCATCGGCAAGCCGCTCGAGCCTTTGCCGGCAAAAAGCCGTCGTGGCGGTATCGGCGGGCGGCCAGTCTGCCGGCAGGCTGGTAAGCCATTTCCGAAGGGCGCGGGCCACTTCGGCCGGGCTGCGCTTCAAAGCTGCACTCATGTCGCCCTGCCGCCGCCACCGGCCTGCCACGCGCACGTCGCCGCGGAGTCGCCAGCACGGCCGAGAAATTCCAGCCAGGGCCGGAGGCTGCCGCAAGCGCAGCCCGATTCCATACGCCCCATGTCTTCGCTCAACAGATCATGGCTGGGCAGCGAGGCGAAGAAGGGGTTTTGCAAGCGGATCAGGCCAGTCTCGCCGGCGGGTGCGGAGGCGCCATCGGCCGCCACGACTTCGAGGCGCGAATAGCGTGGAATGTGGAAGCGGCCATGCGCGCAACTGATGTAGTGCAATGGATGTTCGGTCATGCCGAAAATATCGCGGATGTCGACAGCGGCCCCGCCTCCCAGGACGCCTGCCAGCCGGGCGAGGATTTCCGGCCGGTCGAGTTGGCGGGTCATGCCTTTCCAGCCGCCGCCGGTGAGTCCCCGCACTTGAGTGTTGGAGGTTCTCGGCGTAGACGGCGCCGACAGTGCCAAGTGTTCGAAATGCACGGTCAGTCCGAAAATGAAGATCGGGATCGGCGCTGCGACCCAGCGTGTCAGCGTCTCCCATGCCAGATCCGGTAGAAACCGTCCGGCGTCGTCGACGGCGAAGATCAGTTCGCTGCTTGGAGCGCAGGCGGTGAAACGCAGGAAGCTGGTAGCGTAGCCAGGCTGCGGGCTGCGCCGGGGGTCGGGCGAGAGAAGGAGAAAGCGCGCCGGCTGCGCGCTGATCATGCCCTGATGGTAGAAGATCTGGCGCATGCCGCGCTCGATGCGCGCCATGCTGGAAGTGTCGAAATAAAGCGAGGCGGCTCCCTGCTGGCCCGTGCCCGAGCTGGACAGCCAAACTCCATCGCCTTCGACGGGCGTGTGCAGCGCAACGCGCTTGAAGAGCCCGACGGGCATCCGGGGGCGTTGCTCTCCCTGCCAGAGGGCGGCATAGGCCGGATTGCGGGCACGGTGCCAATTGTCGGCCTCCGCCATGGCCGCCCCGAATAGGACTTCGTCGTCGGCAGTGGATGCGGCGTAGGGATCTGCGAGCAAGCTGAGTTGTTCGATATGCGGCAGGGAATTCATGAGTATTCACACATGGAGATGATCGGCCGTGCATCTGAGCATGGCCATGTCCTTGACCAGGGCATAGAGATTGGGGCCGTGATTGATGAGGGCACGATGGTCGTGCGCGCGGCTGACGACAACGGCATTGTCTCCCCAGGGCATGGCGTCCAGCGAAGTCACCAACGGTCCGCAGGGAGCCTCCGTGATATGGCGCAAGGGAAAGTGGTCGTCGCCGATTTCCTGGCAGCGTTCCAGAATCTCCGGGGCACGCTTGCGGATCGTTTCCAGGGAAGTCGCCGCCGGTGCATTGCCCTCACCTTCAAGCGCGGCGCTGACTGCCTGGTTGGCGGCGTTGACAAACCACGTCTGCGGCACCGCGGCTTCGGCGGGATGCGTACCTGCAATGGCAGCAGCGAAGTCGCGCGCCTGCGCCAACTGCCCGGCCAGATTGGCTTGTTGGCACGGCAATCCGGCATCCCGCCAGTGGCCGGCGTCGAAAATGTCGAACCCGTCGATCCGTTCGCCCCTGCGGTCGATCATGCGCCCCTCGGCTGGCAACAATTGGTACACAGACGGACATGTACCGACTGCTTCCGCACTGAACCCGTGATACTTGCGGGTGGCCGGCCAGTAGCCGTTCTGCAGCATGTAGACCGAATTCCAAGTACCCCGCCAGGGCGGCCCGAATGCGTACCATTTGCCGATCGATTCGCGTATTTCCGGAGTGCAAGTCCGCAGCCAGTAACGGATAGCCGGATTCGCCACGGACTGGCCGATCAGGACGATCTTCTGGTGTTCCCCGAAACGCGACTGCAGGCGCCGGATTTCCAACTCGATCAGCCCGCCCAGGCGCCGATAGTCGCTACGCCAGTCGTAGGCAAGAAAGAAGAGATCGCAACCCAAGCGGTAACCGAGGCCGACTTCCAGCGCATTGACCACATCACGGGTGACGATGCTGCTGTAGATTCCCGGCACGATACGGAATTCGTGCAGGGTTTCGTTGGCAAGGACGCGTTGAGGGTCGGTCGGATCAAGCTCGAATCCGGCTTCGCCCGGCTGGCGGAAGAGCAGACCTCGATAGTCGCTCCACAGATAAACCTGGCGTTGCCGGTCGTAAAGCTTGGTACCAAAAATACCCGGCACGTAGAGAACCGGTGGATTGCGTCGTTCCTGCCGTAGCCTCCCCGGACGGAGGGACTTCAGGACAAGGTGCGAACGGAGCCGGGAATAGGTCTTGGAGAGCATTCTATCTATGGCGGGAGCCCGTCAACGGGGAATGATCAGGGCAGGCGGCACATCGCAACTACCGGTCTGCGACTGTGCCGCAGCGGCGGTCGGGAAATGGGCCCGGTCGAAGACCTCCAATACGCGCACGTCGGTATCCGCTTCAAGGTCGATACGCAGTGCGGCTACCCGCACACTCGGCCGGCTCACCAGGAAGCGCAGGCAAGAGGACTGTCCCCGTCCGATTTCCTCTCCCTCCACATCCAGAAAGACGTAGCGTATCGGGGACTCGGTCGGCTGCTCGATATGCGCCGCGCCGATGGCACCACGAAAGACATGGGTCAGGGAGCGCATGACCTTGCCCGATGTACTGGAAGTGCGGTCTGCCCAACTTGAATTGACGATGGGCAGGTCGCAACCGCAATGGCCGCACCGACTGCCATCGAGATGCATCTCGAGCGTCTCCCCGCTGCGGCGGATCACCGTTTGTCCACATTGGGGACAATAGGTATCGACGCTTGTCGTCCCTCCGGTATTACCCAGGTAGACGAACTTGACTCCAGCATCGAGCGCCTGCCTGCGAGCCGCTTCGAGGAAGTTCACATCGGTACGCTCAACGTGGGTGTACAGGTAATCCGGATGGAAGCGCACATAGTGCAGCGGGATACGATCATCGAGTTTGTCCAGCATCCAATCACAAACCCGGCGTGCCTCGATGAGATTGTCGTTGCGCCCGGTCAAGCACAGATTGGAGATTTCCAGATGCGGGCCGTCGCCATCGCTGCGCGCTCGATAAACTTGGAGGATGCCGTCCAGTACCGGCTGCAGCTCGCCTCGCGCAAATTTGCGGTAATACCCGGCATCCATCGATTTGAGAGAAATGCTGAAGATATCCATGACTTCCAGCAGTTCATCTATGGCTCCCGGCCCAATGGAGAAAGCCGACTTGTACAGGTTCTTCAAGCCGGCCTGACGGCCCAGGCGGGCGGTATCCATGACAAATTCGTGCCATACCACGGGGTCATTGTAGGTCCAAGACAGGATGCCGATTCCGTGGCGCACGGCGTAATCGACAACTTGCTCCGGCGTATAGCGGGCGATGTCCTGTTCACGCACCAGTCGTGCCTGACTGGTCTGCCAGTTCTGACAGAAATCACACTTGAACATACAGCCGATGTTACCCAGGGACAGAATTCGTGCGCCCGGCGCGTAATGATAGACGGCCTCCGACTCGATACGCTCTTCAGTGATCGGCACAGATTTGCCGTAATTGAGCGTTACCAGTCGGCCGCCCTGGTTATAGCGCACACCGCAAAAACCCAGACCCCCCTCGGGAATCTTGCATTCGCGGGGCGACAGGTGGCATTGCACGCGGCCATTGGCGAGTGGCTGCCACAGACGGGCCGGATGCGGGGCTTGTTGCAGTGAAGGGGTCAAGGTATGCAGTTTGTCAGCCATGATTCATTTATTTTTTCTTATTCCATTTCCATTGATAAAGCCGATCGTCTGTATTTTTGACGGACGCGCTTCAACACCGGGGTCGAAGCATGGACATATGATGCACATCCGCCATCCTAGATGAGGATGACATTAAATTGTAACATTAATGGATATTCGTGACAATCGAACAGCATGCCTCCCGAAAAAAGGCGGGAAGTGCGTTGCAACCGATCAGCGCAGTCAATCTGGAAGCCGGGGGGCGATGCGCGCAGAGGCGCCGCACGGCACGTGCGTGCGACGCGGAACGCCTGGCCGGCGCAGCCTCAGCCGCCGATGCGCAGGCCGGTCTTCTTCAGGATGCCATTGGAGAACAGGACGTCCCGGCCGCGGCAGGCGCCGGGGAAGCCGCCTTCGATGAGCGCTGCGATCTCGCCCACGCGCGCGAGCGCCTCTTCGCGGCCGGGCGCATGGACCATCGCGAACAGGTTGTAGGGCCAGTCCGGCAGATGGCGCGGGCGGCGGTAGCAGTGGGTGACGAAATCGAGCGCGCCGACACGCTCGCCCACCGCATCGACCACCGCGTCGTCGATGTCCCATACGCTCATGCCGTTGGCGGTGTAGCCGATGGCGTAGTGGTTGGGCACCGCGCCGATGCGGCGGATGCGGCCGGATTCGAGCATGGCCGCCAGCCGCCGGCGCACCTCCTCCTCGCTGGCGTCCACCTGCTGCGCGACGGCGGCATAGGGACGCGGCACCAGCGGCAGGCCGGCCTGGGTGGCGAGCACGAGGCGGCGGTCCAGGTCGTCCTGCGCGGCGGCGGGCGAAGAGGTGTTCATCAAGCCTCCAGCTTCATCTCGACGAAGTATTCGCGCTCCTTCGGGAACAGGTGCACCGCGAGCCCGGTGGCGGCTTCGATGCGGCGCGCGGCGTCGGCGATGCCTTGCGGCGATTCGGTGGCGAGCACGAACCACATGTTGAGCGCGTGCTCGCGGCGGTAATTGTGCGCGACCTCGGGAAAGGCGTTCACCGTCTCGACGATTCGGCCCCACTGCGCCTCCGGCACCGCGATCGCGGCCAGGCAGAAGGCGCCGCCCATGCGCTCGATCTGGAACATCGGGCCGAAGCGGGTCAGCACGCGGTCGTCGAGCAGGCTTCGCAGGCGCGACAGCACCTCGTCCTCGCTCAGGCCGAGCCGCACGCCGACCTCGGCATAGGGCGATTCCACGAGCGGAAAACCGCCCTGCAGCGCGTTGATCAGCCGGCGGTCGGTGTCGTCCGGCTCGCGCCTGGCGGCCACGCCGCGCCGCTCAGGCATGGGCGGCCTCCCGCGGCGGCAGGTAACAGGCGCCGGTCTGCTTGAAGCGGCGGCAACTGAACAGCACGTCGTGCGGATGGGCGTCGAGCCCGAGGCGGGCGGCGAGATCGTCGCGCGCGGCCAGCACCTCGCCGCGCGCGCTGCCGTGGATCATGCAGAAGAGGTTGTAGGGCCAGCCCGGCAGGGCGCGGCGGCGGCGGTAGCACAGCGTGACGGCCGGCTCCGCCGCGAGCCGCCTGCCGAGGCCGGAGACGACCTCGTCGGGCACATCCCACACGCACATCGCGTTGGCTCCGAGGCCGAGTTCGTGATGGCGCACGACGACGCCGAAGCGGCGCACCAGCCCTTCCGCCAGCCAGCGCTCGATCAGTTCCATCGCCATGCCGGCGCTCAGCCCGGCGCGCGCCCCGAGTGCGGCGAAGGGTTCGGCCACCAGCGGCAGCCCGGCCTGCAGCGCGGTGACCAGGTCGCGCTCCAGCGCCGGCAGGGCACAGGCGGATTCCATCGGCACCGCGGCGGCGGGCGAAGCCGCTCCCGCATCGAGGGCGTGGCAGGCGTGCCGCCGCGCCCTGCCGCCGGTCTTCAGGTCGAAGCCGAGATCGATGTGGAACTCTTCCTCCAGCGGCAGCACGATCACCGCGCAGCCGGTGTCGCGCTCGATGCCGGCCACCACTTCGCGCAGGCCCCCGGGCGATGCCGCGGTGACGACGAACCACAGGTTGTAGGCATGCTCGCGCTGGTAGTTGTGGTTGATCGCCGGCTCGCGGCTGATCCGCGCCGCCACCTCTTCCAGCCGCCCGGGCGGGGCGGCGAGTGCGGCGAGCGCGCTGGCGCCGAGCCGGCACGGCGCGAACACCGCGCCGACGCGGCTCACCAGGCCGTCGTCGACGAAGCGGCGATAGGCGGCGATGACGTCGTGCTCGGCCATGCCGACCTCGGCGCCGATCTGCGCGAACGGCCGCGGCACGACGGGAAAGTCGCGCTGCCAGTCGTTGAGCAGGCGAAAGCCCGCCGCATCCAGCGTTCGGGGCAGACGGACGTGGCGTGGCGTAGTGCTCATCGGGCGGCCTCCTGCCGCTGCGCCGCCGAGGGCCGGCCGTGCACGGCCGACCCGTCATGCGAACGCAGGGCGGTGCGCAAGACCCCTGCTCCACCCTCCTCCTCATGGGAGGGGGAGTGCCGCTGGGCGGGGGCGTCCATTCAGAACCCCGTACGCGCGGCGCGGCTGGTGAAGAAGATGCCGCTCGGGCTGGCGGCGTCGAACTGCGCGACCTGCCTGTGGCTCTTCGTGTCATAGACGACGACGCGGTTGTCGTCGCGCGCGGACAGCCAGACTTCCTCTCCGCGCGGGGTGAACTCCATGTGCAGGATCGCCCGGCCCGGCTGCAGCGTGTCGGTGATCCCGAGGCTCATGGTATCCACGACCTGCACCCAGCCGTTGTCCGGAAAGGCGAAGTTCACCCACACCTCGCGGCCGTCGGGGCGCGCCATGACGAACACCGGCTGGCTCTTCACCGCGATGCGGCCGACCTCCTGCCAGGTGTCCGTGTCGACCACCAGCACCTCGTGGCGGCCGATCGCCGGCAGGTAGGCACGCCCGCCCGCCACCGCCCAGCCACGCAGGTGGGGCATCTTGAACACCGGCAGCGGCTGCTCGCCGCGGCCGTAGCCGGAGAGGATCTTGCGCACGCCCTTCTCCGGCTGCCACAGGTCCAGCATCGCCAGGCCATCCTCGCCGAAGAGGCCGGCGATGTAGTGGCGACCGTCGGGCGTCACCAGCGCATCGTAGGGTTGCCTGCCGGCGGCGAAGGTCTGCGTGACCGGCTTCCCGCGGTCGGAGAGATCGGTGATGCGGATCTCGCCGGCGTCGAACAGCGAATAGATGAAGCGGTTGCCCGGCAGGTCGGCGAGCCCCACCACCTTGGAGCGCCTGCCTTCGTTGCCGTAGGCGGCGGGCACGTCGGCGATCAGCTCCAGCGTGTCGGCGTCGAAAGCCTTGATGCCGCCGGGCTCGTAGTTCTGCGCGACGACGATGCGGCCGTCCTGCGAGATGGCGCCGCCGATGGAGTTGCCGCCCTGCACCACGCGGCCGGCGATGCTGGCGGTCAGCAGGTCCACCTTGGTGAGCCCGCCGTCGCGGCCGAACACGTAGGCGTAGCGGCCATCGCGCGAGAACACCACCGAGGCGTGCGACAGGTCGCCCAGCCCGTTCACCCGGGCGAGCACGCTGCGGCCGCTGGTTTCGACGACCTGTACGCGGCCGTCGGCGCGTTCGATGACGACGCCCAGGTCGCCGGTGCCGCGCAGCCGGGTTTCCTGCGGCAGCGTGCCGCAGGCCGACAGCAGCACCACGATGGCCGGCAGCAGAATCGCCCACAGCACGGTTGGCGCGAGGCGAGCGGGTTGCAGAGACATGGGGGCTCCTACAGGCTCAGTGGGCCGGCGCGCCGGCCCCGCCATCGGCGGGAAAGCCGCGCATCAGTTGATCGACGATCCACCCCGCCTCGGCTTCGCTGACGATGCCGACGAAAGGCGGCATCGGCGTGCCGGGCCGGCCGCCGACGATGGTGGCGACGAGGCTGTCGGCGGGCTTGCCGGCGAGCGCGCCCGGCGTCAGCGCAGGGCCCAGCCCGCCGGCAAGCGTCAGCCCGTGACAGGAGCCGCAGTCCTGGCGGACGATGTGCACCAGCTCGCGGTAGCGCGGGGAGCCGGCGCGCGGCGCGCCGCCCTCTTCGGCGGCGGACGCGTAGGCGGCGATCAGGGCGGCGCCGATGAATACGGCGACATGGACGAGGAGAGGCGGAGGTTTCACCGTTGGACCCTGCTGCGTTCTAGGCAATGCCAGCATGCGGTCGGGCCGCGCGGCGCGCCTTGACTGGCATCAACCCCGCGCGGCGCCCGGCGCCTCAGTCGCCGACGATGACCACGCCGGTCATCTCGGGATGCGGGCCGCAGCGGTACTCGAAGCGGCCGGCCTGCTCGAAGGTGCGCGACCACCGCTCGTCGGGGAAGAAACGGGGCGACTCCTCCCCGGTGGCGGCGAACAGCACCGAATGGCTGACGCGCTTCTCGCGGTTCACCCACACCACCGAATCGCCGGGCCGGATGCGTACCTCGGCCGGCACGAACTTGTAGCCGGCGGCTTCGACGACCTGCTCGGCGGCCTGCAGCGGCGGCGCCAGCCCCAGCACCAACAGGCCACCCGCCAGGGTGGCCCGGAACATCGCACGCATGACGTTCTCCTGCGGCAGATGAAGCACGGCCGGCGCCCTACTGCTTGGCGGCGGTGATGTCGGCCTTGGTGTCGATGCCCAGCTTGTAGCCGAGCGAGACGTGGTGGAAGCGGCCGCTGGCGCTGTCGTCGTGGATGGCGAAGCCGAAGTTGTAGACCTTGCCGGCCTCCAGTGCCACGTCGCCCTCGCCGCCCGCGAACTTGCGCGCGAACACCACCGTCCAGGTGTCGCCGTTCTGCTTGCCGTCGGCGCTCACCAGCGCCTTGCCGCCTTCCATGACGCGCTTGTCGGCGACGTAGCCGTCGTACGCCTTCTTCTCGCCGCTGCGCCACTGGTGGAGGTCGTAGAACTTGCCTTCGGCGAGCGAGCCGCCCTTGACGTACTTGGTCTTGGTCTCGGCCGCGCCCGGCATCGTGCGCGAGTCGGCATGGCAAGTCGCCCAGCATCCGGCCTGGTTGGCCAGCTCCACCTTGCCGCCCGATTCCAGCATGAAGGCGATCTTCACCGGGTTCTTGTCGTCCATCTTGGCGCCGCCGGAGGCGGCCGGCTGCTTCCAGCTGAAGCGCAGGTACAGGTTCTCGCCGTCATGCGCCGCCTGCACCTTGACCGGAATGAAGGCCGCCTTGCCCGGGATCGGGCTGGGCTCGATCTTCTGGCCGCTGGCCATCTTCTTGCCCATGTCGGCCGTTTCCTCGTGGTGGCAGTCGGCACAGGTCTCGCCCTTCTTGAGCGCGCGCGCACCGCCGTGCTCGGTGCCCTTGTTGATCCATTCCAGCGGCGACACGCCCGGATAGAACAGGGTGATGTCCTTGGACGCCACCTTGCTCCAGTCGGCCGGCGCCGCCGCGACCGCAGCTCCGGCACCGAGCGCAAGGGCTGCGCCCACGGCGCCGGCAATCATCGTTCGTTTCATGGTCGATTCCTCACTGTGGATGGGTTGGACATGCTCCGCGCCGCAGCGCGGATCACTCCTCGTCCGCCTCGGTCATGCCTTCGGGCTTGTGGTGCGCGATGCCTTTGTGGCAGTCGATGCAGGTCATCTTGTCTTCCTTGGCGATCTCGTGCTGCTTGCGCGCACGCTGCTTCTGCGCCTCGGGGTTCATGCTCTCCAGCGTGTGGCAGTTGCGGCATTCGCGGGAATCGGCGGCCTTCATCCTCTTCCATTCACTGCGCGCCAGTTGCAGCCGCTTGGCCTCGAACTTCTCGCGCGTGTCGATGGAGCCGGTCAGCTTGCCCCAGACCTCCTTGGATGCCTGCACCTTGCGGATCATCTTGTGCGTCCAGTCTTTCGGCACGTGGCAGTCGGGACAGGTGGCGCGCACGCCGGTGCGGTTGGTGTAGTGGATGGTTTCCTTGTATTCCACGTAGACGTTGTCGTACATCTCATGGCAGGAAATGCAGAACTTCTCGGTGTTGGTCGCTTCCAGCACGGTGTTGAAACCGCCCCAGAACGACACGCCGATGACGAAACCTGCGACCAGCAAAACGCCCAGCGAATACTTCGACGACGGACGGCGCAGACGGGAGAAGAACCCGCCGGCATGTTCTTGTTTGGTGCTGCTGTCACGATCAGTCATGAGCTTCTTCCTCGCCGGCCCCGCGCGGGGACGCGGGGCTCGGGGTAAGGATCGACGAGGCGATCAATAAACGTCGTGCATGGTGTTGAAGACGTTGAACTTGCCGGTCGGCGTGACGATCGCCGGGTCGGTGATGACCTTCTTCAGCTTGAGCGTCTTGTCGTCATAGATGACGATCGCCGACTGGTCGGTCTTGCCGCCCCACAGCGAGATCCACACTTCGTTGCCGGCCTCGTTGTACTCGGGGTGCGTCGCGCGGCGGATCGCCTTGCTTTCCGGCAGGCCGGAATCCTTGGCGACGTCCAGGCGCGTCGGCTCCTTGGAGAGATCGTTCATGTCGAACACATACACCGACTCGGCGATCTCGCGTTCCGGGTTCATCGGCGCGTCGGCCCAGAAGTGCTTGGACTTCGGATGCGTCTTGACGAACAGGTTGCCCGCGCCCGGCATCTTCAGTTGCTGCACCACCTTCCAGTTGTTGCTCTTGTACTTGGCGTACTTCGGATCGTCCGACGCCGTGGAGATCAGCGACACGACGGCGTCGCCGAGGTGGCCGGTCGCCCACACCGGGCCGAACTGCGGATGCACGAAGTTGGCGCCGCGCCCCGGGTGCGGGATCTTCGCCGTATCGACCAGCGCCGCCAGCTTGCCGGTCTTGGTGTCGACCGCGGCGACCTTGTTGGACGCATTGGCCGCCACCATGAAGTAGCGCTTGGACATGTCCCAGCCGCCGTCATGCAGGAACTTCGCCGACTCGATGGTGGTGGTCTTCAGGTTCTTGATGTCCGTGTAGTCCACCAGCATGATCTGGCCGGTTTCCTTCACGTTCACCACCCATTCGGGCTTCACCATCGACGCGACGATGGAGGCCACGCGCGGCTCGGGGTGGTATTCCCCATCCACCGTCTGGCCGCGGGTCGAAACGATCTTGATCGGTTCGAGCGTTTCGCCGTCCATGATCGAATACTGGGGCGGCCAGTAGGTACCGCCGATCAGGTACTTGTCCTCGTAGCCCTTGAACTTGGACGTATCGACCGAGCGCGCGTCCGAACCCAGGCGCACGGTGGCCACCGTGGTCGGCTCCTCGTACCACATGTCGATGATCGTGGTCAGGCCGTCGCGGCCCACGGTATACACGTAGCGGCCGGAAGCCGACAGGCGCGAGATGTGCACCGCGTAGCCGGTGTCGAGCACCTTCCAGATCTTGTGCGTGTCGCCGTCGACCAGCGCGAGCTTGCCGGCGTCGCGCAGCGTGATCGCGAACACGTTCTTCAGGTTGACCTTGTTCAGTTGCTTCTTCGGACGCTGGTCGACCGGCACGATCAACTTCCAGCTGTCCTTCATGTCCTTCAGCGAGAACTCGGGCGGCACGTCGGGCGTGTTCTGGATGTAACGCGCCATCAGGTTGATTTCTTCCTTGGTCAGGATGTCGTCGTAATTGACCATCCCGCCTTCGGTACCGTAGGAAATGATCTTTTCCAGGCGCTCGGTGCCCAGCTTCAGCGTGCCGCCTTCCATCTTGGTGCCGTCGGGCATCGTCTTCGCCCAGTGCGGCTCCAGGTTCTTGCCGGTGGCGCCCTTGCGCAGCACGCCATGGCACCCCGCACAGCGCTCGAAATAGATCTGCTTGGCCTTCGCCTTTTCGTCAGCCGTCATTTCCGGCGCGCTCTGCGCCCACACGGCCCCTACCGCCATCGGCAGCATCGCCAACGCCAGCGTTTTCCCGATCCAGCCCTTGTTTTGCATTGCCCTCTCCTTGAACGACACGGAAACGATGCCGGCAGTATCGATTTCATGGCGGCCTGCAATCCTTGATTTGAATTAATTTCCCCTAGGCGGCATGGGGATAAAGTTCGTGGCATCCGAATTGCAACACAGGGCACGGCCAGCGACCTGCCCGCACGGGAGCCGATGCCATGCCTCATGCCTTGCTGCAGTCCCACGCCGCCGTGTCCGTCGCCGGCCTGCCCTCACGCCTGCGCAACCGCAGCAGCCTCGCCCCGTACCGGCCGCGCGCGTCCAGGCCCGGCGACGCGGCCGCGCCGTGCCGCCCTGCGGGCGAAGGCGGCAAGGTGTGGCTGGTCGGCGCCGGGCCGGGCGATCCGGACCTGCTGACGCTCAAGGCGGCGCGCCTGCTCGCCGCGGCCGAGGCGGTGGTGTACGACCATCTCGTCGGCACGGACATCCTGCAGATGATCCCGCCCGCGGCACGCCGCGTGTATGCCGGCAAGGAAGCCGGCAACCACGCCCTACCGCAGGCGCAGATCAACCAGGTGCTCGTGGACCTGGCGCGCGAGGGCCTGCAGGTGGTCAGGCTCAAGGGGGGAGACCCCTTCATCTTCGGCCGCGGCGGCGAGGAGATGCAGGCGGTGACGGCGGCCGGCCTGCCCTGTGAGATCGTCCCCGGCATCACCGCGGCCGCCGGCGCGGCCGCCGCCACCGGCATCCCGCTCACCCACCGCGAGCACGCGCAGACGCTGGTGTTCGCCACCGGCCACCTGAAGAACGACAGCGTCGATCTCGACTGGACCGCCCTCGCCCGCCCCAAGCAGACGGT
The DNA here is from genome assembly GCF_002354895.1 of Thauera sp. K11. Classification (NCBI taxonomy): domain Bacteria; kingdom Pseudomonadati; phylum Pseudomonadota; class Betaproteobacteria; order Rhodocyclales; family Zoogloeaceae; genus Thauera; species Thauera sinica. Next base: position 1,523,694 of record NZ_CP023439.1, on the reverse strand, counting down.
GGTGATCTACATGGGGCTGGGCGCGCTCGACATCATCTGCCGCGAACTGGCCGCCCACGGGCTGCCGGCCGATACCCCCGCGGCGGTGATCCACGCCGCGACGACGCCGCAGCAGTGCGGCGTGCACAGCACGCTCGCCGGGCTGCCCGGCGCGGTGCGCGAGGCCGGCATCCGCGCCCCCGCGCTGATCGTGATCGGCGAGGTGGTCGGCGTCGAAGGCTGTCTTGCGGATTCCGCGCCGGCGCGGTTCGAACGGCAGGCCGCCGCGGGCTGAAGCGCAGGCCCGCCGTGCGGCGGTCTTCGCCGCGATGAATGCGGCCGGGCGCGGCGGCATGCCGCCGCGCCCGGCCAGACTCGACGATTGGCGCCGGCTACATTCTGCAGCCGCGCCCCGGATCGGCGAGCGCCTTCGCCGACACCTCGACGAAGTTGTTCTCCCGCCCTTCGGCCCTGCGCAGGTAGATGTCCTGCACCGGATTGTGCGAACGGGACAGCGTGAAGGCTCCGCGCGGGCTGTCGATCTTCGCCGCCTCCATCGCCGCTATCATCTCCTTGCGCCTGCCCAGGTCGCCCTTCACCGCGTCCAGACCCGCCGCCAGCAACTGCGCCGCGTCGTAGCCCTGCACCGCATAGACGTCGGGCTGGCTCTTGTACGCCTTCGCATAGTTGAGCCGGAACGCGTCGTCGCGCGGGTTCTTCAGGCCGTCGGCGTAGTGCAGCGTGGTCAGCAGGCCCTGGCCGGCCTCGCCCATCGCCTCCAGCGTGCCGTCGGTCAGGAAGCCGGGCGCGTACAGCGGGATGCGCTTCGACAGGCCCGACGCAACGTAGTCGCGCACGAACTTGGCCGCCCCCGCGCCGGCGAAGAAGACGTACACCGCCTCCGGCTTCAGCGCCGCGATCTCGGTGAGGAAGGGCTGGAACTCTACGTTGGGGAAAGGCAGCGTCATCTCGCGGACGATCCTGCCGCCGCCCTTCCCGTAGGCTTCCTTGAAGCCCTCCACCATCTGCAGGCCGGCGGCGTACTTCCACGTCAGCGTCACCGCCGTCCCGTGCTTCTTCGCCACGTATCCGCCCATGGCGTAGCTGGGCTGCCAGCTCGAGAACGAGGTGCGGAAGATGTTGGGCGCACACAGCGCGCCGGTCAGTTCGTCGGCCGCGGCGTTGGGCACGATCATCAGCGTGCCGGTCTCGCGCGCCACCTTGGCCAGCCCGAGCGCGACGCCGGAGTGGATGGCGCCGATCACCACGTCCACCCGGTCGCGCTTGATCAGCTTGCTGGCGTTCTCGGTCGACCTGGACGGATCGGCCTCGTCGTCCACCTGGAAGTACTCGACCTCCAGCCCGCCCAGCCTGCCGCCGTTCTCGGCGACGTACTGCTTGAAGCCGTTGGTCGCCGCGTTGCTGGGGCCGGCGTAGGTGCCCGAATAGCTCATCATCAGGCCGACGCGCAGCTTGCCGGGCTCGGCCAGCGCCGGTGCCGCGGCCAGGCTCGCGCCCAGCGCGAGCGCGCGAAAGAGCGCCCCGAACCGGCGGGAAACGCCCGCGGCGGGCATGTCGTCATTGTCCATTCTCATATCTCCTCCTGTGGTCGTTGGGGTGCACCGCCCGGGGCGATCGCACGATGCCTTTTTCACCGGCCCGGATGACGCGACACGGCAGGTCTGGTGGCGGGGATGCGTGGAGCGGGCGAGGACTGTCCGAGCCCCGAGCGCAGCGAGGGCGAGTTCCGCAGCCCGCGGAACGCATCCCCGCCACCAGACCGGATTCCAGGCACGCATGCGATCGCCCTGGTGCGCCGCCCGGGCGATCGTGTCGTGGTCAGACGTGGTAGATGTCGATGACCTGGTGGATGCGGTCGCTCTTCAGGATCACCTTCTTGCGCCTGATCCGGGTCTTGCCGTCGGCCTCGCGCGCCAGGTCGTACAGGCTGCTGCCGAAGTAGTGCTCCACCGCGCCGTGGCGCTGGCTGAAGGTCACCCAGTTGAAGCGCACTCTGCAGGCCTCGCCCTCCCGGCCGGTGACCAGGATGTTGCTCAGGTTGTGGCTGGTGCGGTGTTCCGGCGTGCTGGCGGTGGATTTGCCGGTGCGGATGCGGAACACGCGGTCCTCCAGCCCGTCGCGCCGCGGGTAGTACATCAGCGACACCTCGCGCTGCGGGTTGCCCGTCAGCGTGCCGTCGTCGTCCCAGGCCGGCATCCAGAACTCGACCTCCTTCGAGTACATGTCCAGCCAGGCGTCCCAGTCCTTGTCGTCCAGCAGCGCCGCCTCGGTGTGGAGGAAGTCGCGCACCTCGTCGTAGCAAAGGCTCATCGGCTTTCTCCCCTCGCCTCGCGTTCCACCGCGCGCGTCATCGCCTCGACCCAGTAGCGGTGATGCACCCCGTACAAGCCCTCGTCCTCCTGCCGCGCGCCGCACATCACCGGCTCCATGCCCAGCAGGCGGGCGTTGTCGTCCGCGCCATGCACCCAGTGCACAGCGCCGCGCGAGATGTCGCTCCATTTCGCCAGGCGGCCGTTGTAGCCTTCCTGGCAGGCACGGAATTCCTCCAGGTCGTCCGGCGTCGCCATGCCGCTGGCGTTGAAGAAGTCCTCGTACTGGCGCAGCCGCCGCGCACGCGCCTCGTCGCTCTCGCCCCTGGGCGCGATGCAGTGGATCGTCACTTCGGTCTTGTCCACCGACAGCGGGCGGAAGACGCGGATCTGCGAACTCATCTGGTCCATCAGGAACACGTTCGGGTACAGGCAGAGGTTGCGCAGGTGGGCGATCATCCAGTCCGCCCTCGCCTCGCCGAACCGTTCCGCCAGTTGCGCGCGGCGCTCGAACACCGGGCGGTCCTGCGGGTTCGGCCACTTGATCCACAGGCACATGTGGCCGTTCCCGAAGGCGAAGAAGCCGCCCTCCTGCCGGTTCCAGCTCCCCACGTCCATCGCCTTCACGTCGTCGGCGGAAAGCCCGGTCTTGCGCCGCGAGATGGTTGCGACGTAGTTCCAGTGCGTCGCGGTGACGTGATAGCCGTCGGCGCCGTTCTCGGCCTGCAGCTTCCAGTTGCCGTCGAAGACGTAGGTGGACGACCCGCGCACCACCTCCAGCCCTTCGGGCGCCTGGTCGACCATCATGTCGATGATCCGCGCCGCGTCGCCGAGATGTTCGGCCAGCGGGGCGACGTCGGCGTTCAGGCTCGCGAACAGGAAGCCGCGGTAGGACTCGAAGCGCGGCACGCGCGTGAGGTCGTGCGAGCCGCCGCGGTTGAACTGCTCCGGATAGCCGGCGCCCTCCGGGTCCTTCACCTTCAGCAGACGGCCGTCCGAACCGAACGACCAGCCGTGGAAGGGGCAGGAATACACCGCCCTGTTGCCCTTCCTGTCGCGGCACAGCGTGGCGCCGCGATGCGCGCAGGCATTCACGAAGGCATGCAGGACGCCGTCCCGGTCGCGCGAGATGATGACCGGCTGGCGGCCGACGGTGGTAGTGATGTAGTCGTTCGGTCTCGGGATCTGGCTCTCGTGGGCGACGTACAGCCAGTTGCCCTCGAAGATGTGCTTCATCTCCAGTTCGAACAGCTCCGGATCGGTGAAGACATCGCGCCGCATGCGATGGATGCCCCTGGCCGGGTCCTCCTCCACCGCGGTGGAGATCCTGTGCCGGATCTCGTTCCAATCGTTCATGGGCTCCTCCTCGTATCACGCCTCGCAGCGGCCCGAATGCCGCGCGACGAACTCTACGAAGGGGGGATCCGTTCAAATATCCACTGATTGCGGACCTTTGTCCGCCGCTTGCGAAATGCCCCGCCCGGGTCGAAAAATGCGCACCGGCAGGCGCGTGGGCGTGCATTAGAATCTTCTGGCCGTCCCGCCTGCGGACGGCTCACCGACCCCGGCACAGATCGGGGACACGGAAACGGGGACACGGAGACGACATGGCAGCCAATCTGCTGAAGACCGGCACGGTCTTCCACAAGGCGAGTCCGCTCGAGGTGTCGGCGTATGTCCGCAGCCACATCGGCAACCATACGCTGGACATCCTCAGCCCGACCGCACGCGCCACCCTGCGGCACAAGAACCTGGGCGCCGTGGCCTTGAGCGAGATCACCTACGGCGGCCGGGCGCTGGTGAAGAGTTCCGGCCTGGACCACTGCTACCACCTGCAGGTGGTGGTCGAGGGCGCCTGTACGGTCAATTACCCCGACGAGGAGATCCGCCTGCTGCCGGGCTGGGCGACCTTGATCAATCCGGGCAAGTCGGTGGATCTGCGCTATTCGTCGGATTGCCAGAAGATGATCCTGAAGCTGCCGAACACGGTGCTCAACGCCTGCTGCCGCGAGCAGTTCGGCCACGTTCCGCCGGCGGGCGTGGAATTCCGCAACACCGGTTTTCCGCTCGACCGCGACAGCGCCTTCTTCCGCCTGCTCGAGATGCTCTACCTGGAGGCGGACCAGCAGGACCGGCCGAACCGCCTGGCCGCCGCGCAGATGGAACGCCTCCTCGCGACCAAGCTGCTGGACCTCTTCCCCAGCAACGCCGGGGAAGGCCGCCGCGGCGCGGACGACGAGGATTTTCTCGACCGGGTGGACCGCTACATCGACGCCAACATCCGGCGCGAGATCTGCGCCGGGGAACTGGCGGCGCTGTTCAACATGAGCCTGCGCACGCTGTACGACCGCTTCCACCGCCTGCTCGGCATGGCGCCGGGCGCCTACGTCAAGCACCGCCGCTACGAAGGGGTGCGCCGGCAGATGCTCGAATCGTCCGCCGGCCTGCGCAACGTCACCGAGGCCGCGCTGGAATTCGGGTTCTCGCACCTGGGCCGCTTCGCCGCCGAATACCGCGGACTGTTCGGGGAGCTTCCCTCCGAGACGCTGGCCAGGCGCCGGCGCAGGTCCGCCGCGCCGGGCCGCTTCAACACCCCGCCGTGCTGACCGTCCGCGAAACGCGCGGATTCAGCGCGACGGCGCGCGCGCCGAACCCCCGCCGCCGCGGCCCCGCCCGCGGCACCGGGCCGCCCGAGCATGCAGGCGACGGCCTCGCTGGTGCGGAAGTCGATGCCCAGTTCGTGGGCCAGCGCCCGCTCGCGCTGCTTCACGATGCGCAGGTTGTCGAGCTTGACCGGCCCGTAGCCGCGGATGCCCTCGGCCAGCGACGCGAAGACGACGGCCTTGTCGAGGACATCCGCCGTCAGCCGCGGCAGCAGTGCTTCGATGGAGCGCGCGTAGTCCGCCGGCAGCGCCCTTTCCATGCGGCGCTCGCCGGTCCGTCCGAAGAAATCGAGCGCCGTGCCGCGCAGCACCTTGCCGCGGGCCAGCAGCTTCATCAGCGGCATCAGGCGCGGCCCGAACTCGATCTTGCGCGGCCGGCCGCTGCCGTCGGGCCGCGCCAGGAAGGGCGGCGCCATGTGGAAGCGCAGCGTGCAGCCGCCCTCGAACTGCGCCGCCAGCGCGGCCGAGAAGCTGCCGTCGGTGAAGAGGCGCGCGACCTCGTATTCGTCCTTGTACGACAGCAGCCGCGCATACACCCGCGCGACCGTGGCCGCCAGCCGCAGCGGCGCACCCTCGCCGACCACGCCGCGCTCGACCGCCGCCACCCGGTCCACCAGCGCGCGGTAGCGCATCGCATGGGCGGCATCCTGGTAGGCGGTGAGATGCTCGGCCTGGCGCGCCACGATGGCCTGCAGGTCCTCCCCGGCCGCGCGGGAAGGCAGCAGGCCGAGCCCTTCGTCGCCGGCCAGTCCGGCGAGCGCCGCCGGATCGGCCGCGGCCAGCCTGCCGAGGCGGAACGCGGCGAGGTTGGCCTGCACCGCCACCCCGTTCAGTTCGATCGCCCTGTCCAGCGCCTCGACCGACACCGGCACCAGCCCGCGCTGCCAGGCGTAGCCCAGCAGCAGCACGTTGGCGCCCGCCGTGTCGCCCAGCAGCCGCTGCGCCAGCATCTGCGCATCGCAGGTCTGCACCCTGTCGTCGCCGGCGGCGAAGCGCATCTTCGCCAGCAGGGCCGGCGCATGCAGGTCGGCGTCGGGGTCGTGCACGAAGCGCGCGGTCTGGATCTCGTGCGCGTTGGCGACGATCTGCGTGCGGCCGCGGCGCACCGTCTGCAGCGCGTCGTTGCTGGCGCCGACGACGAGGTCGCAGGCCAGCAGCGCATCGGCCTGCTGCGTGTCGATGCGCACCTGGTTGAGCAGTTCGGGGCGCAGCGCCAGGCGCACGAAGGCCAGCACCTGCCCGCCCTTCTGCGCGAAGCCCATGAAGTCGAGCACCGACGCGCTCTTGCCCTCGAGATGCGCGGCCATGCTGACGAGCGCGCCCAGCGTCACCACGCCGGTGCCGCCGACGCCGGTCACGAGCAGGTCGTAGGGCGCATCCCACGGCGGCGCGGGCGGCACCGGCAGCGCCGCCGCGAGCGCGTCGAGCCGCTCCGCGTCGATGCGCGCGCCGGCCGGCTTCCTGAGCCGGCCGCCCAGCACCGACACGAAGCTCGGACAGAAGCCGTTCACGCACGAGTAGTCCTTGTTGCACGACGACTGGTCGATCATGCGCTTGCGGCCGAAAGGCGTTTCCACCGGCACGATGGACAGGCAGTTGGACTGCCTGCCGCAGTCGCCGCAGCCTTCGCATACCGCGGTGTTGATGAAGATGCGCCGCGCCGGATCGGGATATTCGCCCTTCTTGCGGCGGCGGCGCTTTTCCGCGGCGCAGGTCTGGTCGTAGATCAGCACGGTGACGCCCTCCACCTCGCGCAGTTCGCGCTGCACCGCGTCGAGTCCGGCGCGGTGGTGGAAGGTGGTGCCACGCGGGAAGAAGCCCTCGTGCCCGCGGTACTTCTCCGGCTCGTCGCTGACCACCGCCACCCGCCGCGCGCCCTCGGCCTCGACCTGGCGGGCGATGCCGTCGACGGTGACCTTGCCGTCGATCGGCTGGCCGCCGGTCATCGCCACCGCATCGTTGTAGAGGATCTTGTAGGTGATGCTGGCCTGCGCCGCCACCGCCTGGCGGATGGCAAGGAAGCCGGAATGGAAATACGTGCCGTCGCCCAGGTTCTGGAACACGTGCGGCGTGCGGGTGAATTGCGAATGGGCGACCCAGTCGACGCCCTCGCCGCCCATCTGGATCAGCCCGCCCGTCTCGCGGCCGGGCATCCACGACGCCATGAAGTGGCAGCCGATGCCGGCCTGCGCGCGCGAGCCTTCCGGCACGCGGGTGGAGGTGTTGTGCGGACAGCCCGAGCAGAAGAAGGGCACGCGGCGCACGTCGTCCGCCTCGTTGGACAGCAGCGCCGGCGCGGTGAATTCGGCGACGTGGTCCACGATGTGCTGGCGCTGGTCCAGCGCCGGCCGGTGCCGGGCGAGCCATTCGGCCACCACCGGCATCACCCGCGACGGCCGCAGTTCGCCCAGCGCCGACAGCATCGGCGCGCCGTCGGCCGACGTCTTGCCGACGACCACCGGCCGCCGCGCCGGATCGGCGTTGTAGAACAGCTCCTTGATCTGGCGCTCGACGACCGGCCCCTTTTCCTCGACGACCAGGATCTCCTTCAGCCCGGCCGCGAACGCGCGGACGCGGCCCGGCTCCAGCGGAAAACTGAGCCCCGGCTTGTACCAGCGCACGCCGGCGGCATCCAGATCGTCCAGGCCGATGCCGAGCCGCCGGAACGCCTCGAGCAGGTCCAGGTGCGCCTTGCCGCAGGTGACGATGCCGATGTCGGCGCCGCTCGAGGCACAGATCGTCCGGTCGATGGAATTGGCCGCGGCGAAGGCGCGCACGGCGTCGAGCTTGGCCGCCAGGCGCTGCTCGATGGCGAGGCTGGGCAGGTCGGGCCAGCGGTAGTGCAGGCCGCCCGGCGGCGGCGTGAAATCGGCCGGCGCGTCGAATCGCGTGCGCAGCGCGTCGAGATCGACGGTGGAGCCGCTTTCCACCGTCTCCGAGATCGCCTTCAGCCCCACCCAGCAGCCGGAAAAACGCGACAGCGCCCAGCCGTAGAGGCCGAATTCGATCAGCTCGGCGATGTCCGCCGGGTTGAGCAGCGGCATGCCCCACGACTGCAGCGTGAAGTCGCTCTGGTGCGGAAACGACGACGACACGCAGCCGTGGTCGTCGCCCAGCACCGCGAGCACGCCGCCATGGGGAGAAGAGCCGTAGATGTTGCCGTGATGCAGCGCGTCGCCGGCGCGGTCCACGCCCGGCCCCTTGCCGTACCAGATCGCGAACACGCCATCGACGGTGCGCTGCGGGTCGCTCTCCACCTGCTGCGAACCCAGCACCGCGGTCCCGCCCAGTTCTTCGTTGACCGCCGGCATGAAGCGGATCCGGCTGGCGTCGAGCAGCGCCTGCACCTTCCACAACTGCTGGTCGTAGCCGCCCAGCGGCGAGCCGCGGTAGCCGCTGATGAAGCCGGCGGTATCCAGCCCGGCCGCGCGGTCGAGCGCGCGCTGCATCAGCGGCAGCCGCACCAGCGCCTGCGTCCCGGTCAGGAACACCCGGCCCCGTGCCGCTTCCAGATTGTCGGCCAGGCGATAGTCGTAGCGGATGGCCGCCCGCGGTGCGGCATGGACCGCTGCTTGCGTCGTGCTCACGAAAGGTCTCCTCCGGCCCCGCTTCTTGCCGATGGCAGGCGGGGCTCGCCGGTTTGATGCCTCGCCGGCGGATCAGCGCCCGCCGGCCGCCCTCGTCACGATTCGGCCTTCAGCACGCCGCGCCGCATCTGGTCGAGTTCCATCGACTCGAACAGCGCCTTGAAGTTGCCCTCGCCGAAGCCCTTGTTGCCCTTGCGCTGGATGAATTCGAAGAACACCGGACCGAGCTGGTTCTCGGAAAAGATCTGCAGCAGCAGGTCGCCCGGCGCCCCGTCGACGAGGATGCGGCGCTCACGCAGCGCTTCCAGCGGCTCGCCGTGTCCGGGGATGCGCTTTTCCAGCAGCTCGTAGTAAGTGTCGGGCGTGTCCAGCAACTGCACGCCGCCGGAACGCAGGCCGTCCACCGTGCGGTAGATGTCCGCCGCGGCCAGGGCGATGTGCTGGATGCCTTCGCCGTGGTAGCGGTCCAGGTATTCCTGGATCTGGCCCTTGGTGTCGTTGCCTTCCTCGTTGATCGGGATGTGGATCTTGCCGCAGGGCGAGGTCATCGCCTTCGACTTCACACCGGTGACCCGGCCCTCGATGTCGAAGTAGCGCGCCTCGCGGAAGTTGAACAGGCGCTGGTAGAACTCCGCCCACTCCGCCATGCGGCCGCGATGCACGTTGTGCGTCAGGTGGTCGATGGCGAGCAGGCCGAGCCCGGCCGGATGCTCGTCGGTGTTGCCATCGGCATCAGCGATCGGTTCGAAATCCACGTCGTAGATGCTGATGTCGCCGATTCCGCCGCGGCGGCCGTCCTTGCCGCGCCAGCGGTCCACCAGGTAGATCAGCGAATCGCCGATGCCCTTGATCGCCGGGATGTTGAGTTCCATCGGCCCGGAGTGCGAGTCGTAGCCCCAGGCGCCGAGTTCGATCGCGCGCCGGTAAGCCTTGCGCGCATCGGCCACGCGGAAGGCCATCGCGCACACCGACGGCCCGTGCAGGCGCGCGAAGCGCTGGGCGAAGGAGTCCGGCTCGGCGTTGATGATGAAGTTGATCCCGCCCTGGCGGAAAAGCGTCACGTCCTTGTGGCGGTGGCGCGCGATCGCCTTGAAACCCAGCCGGGTGAACACGCCGGCCAGCTCCACCGGATCGGGCGCCGCGTACTCGATGAATTCGAAGCCGTCGATACCCGTCGGGTTGTCCCACAAATCCTGGCTGCTCACTGTTCGTCTCCTCCGTCCGGCGGCAACCCTCGCCGCGCATGCCCGGATGGGCAGCGGCGGGCTGCGCATGTCGCGCATCTTGAACCAAACCTTCGACCGCCGGGCAAGGCTTTGGTGCGCCGCCGGCGCGGCGCGCGGCCTCTCCCGCCAGCCGCCGCTCAGAACGCCCAGCCGTGGCTGCCGGCGACCGCGCCGAGCACGGTCAGCAGGCTGACGGAGAGCAGGAACACGTGCAGCCGCACGATGCGGCGAAAGGTGCGCTCCGGGTCCCGCCGCGCGCTTTCCCGGAACCAGCGGTGCAGGAAGAGCGGTTCGGCGACGAAGAGCATGAGGGTGAACAAGGCCCACACCGCCACCATCGCATGCATCCACCAGAAGGCCGGGTCCAGGAAGCGCTCCCACAGGTTCCAGGCGTGGGTCATGTAGAAGCCGGTGGCGCCGACGAGCAGCGTGGTGCCGCGCGCCTGCATGGCGAAGCGCCCCTCGACCGCCTCGAAGAGGTCCACCCGCTCGGCCGGCGCCTTCAGGCGGCGCACCGCCGGCAGCAGGACGGTGGTGACGAAGGCGACACCGCCAATCCACAGCACGACGCCGAGGACGTGGAGCGCGCGGGCAAGAATCTGGTGTTCCATCGCTGCCGGACGAGGTGGTCGAAAACGCGTTAGCTTAGCCTGCCGCCGCCCCGGACGGGCCATGTGCGGGGCAATCGCATGATCGACCGAATCCGGTCTGGCGGCGGGGGATGCGCTCCGCGTCCTGCGCAACTCGCCCTCGCTTCGCTCGGAACTCGGACAGTGCTCGTCCGCTCCGCGCATCCCCCGCCGCCAGACCTGCCGTGACGTCGGACCAACGGCCGCAAGAACCTCTTCATACGATTGCCCCGCCGGCGCATGCGACATCCCTTCGGCACCGGCCCGCGGGCACGGCAGCGCCCTACCCGGCGGCCACCCGCGCCGGCCGCCGTCATTCGCCCAGGCCGTACTTGCGGACCTTGTCGTGCAGCGTGGTCTTCGCGATCGCCAGCGCCTCGGCGGTGCGCGCGAGGCTGCCGTGCCGGCGCAGCGCGTCGGCGATCAGGGCGCGCTCGAAGGCTTCGACGGTCTCGGCCAGCGGGCACGGCCGATCGCCCGCCGGCTGGCCGAACGGCGGCGAGCCCGCTTCGATGCCGAGCACGCAGCGGTCGGCGACGTTGCGCAGTTCGCGCACGTTGCCCGGCCACGGATGGCCGACCAGTTGCTGGATGCGTCCCGGCGGCGCCGGCGGCACCGGGCGGTCGTGGCGGGCCGCCGCCTGCAGCAGGAAGTGCTCGAACAGCAGTGGGATGTCCTCGCGCCGCTCGCGCAGCGGCGGCAGCGGCACGGTGGCGACCGACAGGCGGTAGTAGAGGTCGGCGCGGAAGCGCCCCTGCCCGGCCAGCGCCAGCAGGTCTTCCTTGGTCGCGGCGATGATGCGGCAATCGACAGCGATCGGCGTGTTCGAGCCCAGGCGCTCCAGCGTGCGCTCCTGCAGCACGCGCAGCAGCTTGATCTGCATCGGCACCGGCATGGTCTCGATCTCGTCGAGGAACAGCGTGCCGCCGTTGGCATGCTCGATCTTGCCGATGCGGCGCTTGCCGGCGCCGGTGTAGGCGCCCGCCTCGTGGCCGAAGATCTCGCTGTCGAACAGGGTCTCGGGCAGGCCGCCGCAGTTGATGGCGACGAAGTTGCCCTTGCGCCGCGGGCTGGCGTCGTGCAGGCAGCGCGCCACCAGTTCCTTGCCGGTGCCGGTTTCGCCGTGGATCAGCACGTCCGCCGCGCTGCCGGCGAGGTTGCCGATCAGCGCGCGCACGCCGACCATGCCGGGCGAATTGCCGATGAGGCGCGCCTCCAGCAGGTCGCGCTGTTCGAGCCGGCGGCGCAGCGCGCGCACTTCGAGCACGAGGCGGCGCTTTTCCAGCGCACGGCGCGCGGTATCGACCAGTTGTTCGGGCGCGAACGGTTTCTGCAGGAAGTCGTAGGCGCCGTCCTTCATCGCCTGCACCGCCATCGAGACGTCGCCGTGGCCGGTGATGAGGACCACCGGCAGTTCCGGGTCGAGGGCGTGGAGTTCGCGCAGCAGGTCCATGCCGTCCTGGCCGGGCAGGCGGATGTCGCTGACGACGATGCCGGCGAAGTCGGGGCCGAGCCGCCGCCGGCCCTGTTCGGCGCTGGCGGCGCGCTCCGCGGCAAGCCCTTCGAGCTGCAGCGCCTGCACGCAGCCCAGCGCCACGTCGGGATCGTCTTCGATGATGAGGATCTTGAGTTCGTCAGCCATGGCCGGGAGCAAGCGGGAGTTCGAGAGTGAAGACGGCGCCGCCCTCCGGATGGTTGGCACCCTGCAGGCTGCCACCGAAGTCGCGGACGATGCCGGCGGAAATGGCCAGGCCCAGCCCCAGGCCGTCGCCGGCCGGCTTGGTCGTGAAGAAGGGCTCGAACAGGCGCGAGCGGGCCTCGTCGCTGAGGCCCGGCCCGTGGTCGCGCACGCGCAGCCGGACCACGCCGCCGTCACGTTCCCAGCTCAGGTCGAGGCGCGGCTGCGCCTGGCCGGCCATCGCATCGAGGGCGTTGCCGACCAGGTTGACCAGCACCTGCTCCAGCCGGTTGGCGTCGCACATCGCCACCGGCTCGTCGGCCGGGCAACTGCGCTCGACCGCCGCGCCGCTGCGCCGCAGCCGGGCCTCCAGCAGCGCCAGGGCGTTGTCCAGGGCATGGCACAGTCGCACCGGCTCGGACTGCCCGCTGGACTTGCGCGCGAAGTTGCGCAACTGCCCGGTGATGCGGCCCATGCGGTCGGCCAGCTCGGCGATGCGCTCCAGGTTCGCGCGCGCGGTGCCGGCATCGCCGCGTTCCAGGAAGCGGCCGGCGTTGGCCGACAGCGTGCGCAGCGCGGCCAGCGGCTGGTTCAGCTCGTGGGCGATGCCGGTCGACAACTGCCCGATCACCGCCAGCTTGCCGGCCTGCACCAGTTCGTCCTGCGCGGCGCGCAGGGTGCGCTCGGCGCGGATGCGCTCGGCGATCTCGTCCTGCAGCTTCTGGTTGGCGGCGGAAAGGTCGACGGTGCGCTCCTCGACCTTGCGTTCCAGTTCGTCGTGGGCCTTCTGCAAAGCCTCGCGCGCGGCCAGCCGGTGGCGCAGGTGGCGCCGCCGCAGGGCGACGATGATGGCCAGCATGCACAGGCAGGCGGCGGCGATCGCCGCCAGGGCGGCGCGGGTCTGCGCGAGATCGTCGACCTGTTCGAGCTGCGACAGCACCGTCAGCGTCCATGGCGTGCCGGGCAAGGCGCGCGACTGGGCGAGGAAGCGCCCGCTGACCGGATAGACGGACACGATCTGCGGCCCGTCGGCAGCGATCCGCACCAGCCGGGCGCCGTGCCCGTAGCCTTCGATCTCGCGCATGCCCAGCGGCTGGAGCGCGCGGCGGTTGTACTGCTGGCTGTGGTCGAAGGCGGCGCGCGTGTTGTCGTCCAGCGGGCGCAGCGTGGTGAACTTCCAGCCGGCGACGGCCGACAGGATGACGACGCCGTTCTCGTCGGCCACCAGCACCGGCGCCTCCACCGTCGACCACGATTTTTCCAGTTGCTCGAGGCTGACCTTGACCACCGCCACGCCCAGCACCTCCTGCTCGCCCGCCAGCGCGGCGGCGAGGTAGTAGCCAGGGTCCCCCCGCGTGGTGCCGATGCCGAAGAAGCGGCCGCTGCCGGCAGCCATCGCCTCGCGGAAATAGGGGCGGAACGAAAGGTCCTCGCCGACGAAGCTGTCGGGGCGCCGCCAGTTGCTCGCGGCCACCACCCTGCCCTGCGTGTCCATGACGTAGATCGCCAGCGTGCCGGCGCGCTCGTTGAGCCTTTCCAGGTAGGTGCTGACGCGGCCGGCCGCCTCCGCGCCCCGCGGGCCGGAGAGCAGGTCGAGCACTTCCTGCTCCAGGCTCAGCGTGCCGGGCAGGAAGGCGTACTTGCCGATCTCGCGCTCCAGGCTGGCGGCGTACAGGTCGAGCCGGTGCAGGCCGGTCGCCTGCAGTTCGGCGATCCCCAGCCGCTGCGCAACCCGGTAGGCGGCCAGGCCGCTCAGCCCGGCCAGGACGGCACAGAACAGCAGCAGCGCCAGCGAACGGGAACGGAACATGAAGGAACCGCCGGGTCGGGATGGGCCATGGTAGCAGCGTCCTCAGCCGACGAGGTCGGCCACCTGCTTGGCGATCAGCACGATCACCACGCCGAGGAAAGCCTTGCGGATGAAGCCTGCGCCGTGCTTGAGCGCGAGCTGGACGCCGAGGTAGGAGCCGGCCAGGTTGCAGACGGCCATCAGCAGCCCGATCTGCCACAGGATGGGGCCGTGGCTGGCGAAGAAGGCGATCGCCGACAGGTTGGTGGCGAAGTTGATGACCTTGGCGCTGGCCGAGCCCTGCACGAAGTCCATGCCGAACAGGCGCACGAAGCCGAAGATCAGGAAGCTGCCCGTGCCGGGGCCGAAGAAGCCGTCGTACACGCCGATCACGCCGCCGAACAGCGCGCCCTTCCAGCGGTCGGCGCGGGTCACGGTGCGCGTCACGCGGTGGCCCAGGTCCTTCTTCATGAAGGTATAGACCGCCACCACGATCATCATCACCACGACCAGCGGCCGCATCGTCTCGCGCGGCAGCCAGGCGACCAGCGCCGCCCCGCCCCAGGCGCCGGCCAGCGCCGCCGCCGTGGCCGGCAGCACGACGCTCCAGGGAATGCGTACGCTGCGCGCGTAGCGCCACAGCGCCGCACCGGTGCCGGTGATGCTCGCCACCTTGTTGGTACCGAAGAGCGTCGGGATCGCAGTCTGCGGAAACTGCGACAGCAGCACCGGGATCTGGATCAGGCCGCCGCCGCCGACCACGGCGTCCACCATGCCGGCGAAGAAGGCTGCGGGGGCGAGGATGTACCAGTCGATCATCGTTGGGTCTTGCGTCGTGTTGACAGGAAAAGCCCGGTGCGGGGCACCGGGCCGTCGGGCGGGTCCGGCCGCCGGAGGGGCCGAACCCGCGCCACGTCCGCCTCAGGCGGCCTGCGGAACCAGCTCCTCGGGTACCGGCAGCGCTTCCTCGGACTCGGCCAGCGCGGGGTCGACCGGCTCGATCGCCCCCTCCCACTTTGCCACGACCGCGGTGGCGATCGCATTGCCGAGCACGTTGGTGACGGTGCGCCCCATGTCGAGGAAGTGGTCGATGCCCAGGATCAGCAGCACGCCGGCCTCGGGCAGGCCGAACATCGGCAGCACCGCGGCGACGACGACCAGCGCGGAGCGCGGCACCCCGGCGATGCCCTTGCTCGACACCATCAGCACCAGCAGCATGGTGACCTGGGTCGCCAGCGGCAGTTCGATGCCGTAAGCCTGGGCGATGAAGAGCGCCGCGAACGAGGTGTAGATCATCGAGCCGTCGAGGTTGAAGGAATAGCCCAGCGGCAGCACGAAGCCGGTGACGCGGTTGCTGACGCCGAACTTTTCGAGCTGCTCCATCAGCTTGGGGTAGGCCGACTCGCTGCTCGCCGTCGAGAAGCCGAGCAGCATCGGGTTGCGCACCAGCTTGAGCAGGCTGAACACCTCGCGCCCCAGGACCAGGTAGCCGGCCAGGATCAGCACCGCCCACAGCACGGCCAGCGCCAGGTAGAAACCCAGCATGAACTTGCCGAACACTGCCAGCATGCCCAGGCCCTGCGTGGTGATGGCACCGGCGACCGCCGCGAACACGCCGATCGGGGCCGCGCGCATCACGTAGTCGGTGACCTTGAGCATCACATGGACGATGTCGTCCATCGTGCCGACCAGCGAACGCGCCGTCTGGTTGTGCAGATGACCGAGCGCCAGGCCGAAGAACACCGCGAAGACGAGGATCTGCAGGATCGAATTGCCGGCCATCGACTCGACGATGCTCTTCGGGAAGACGTGGGTGATGAAGTCCTTCAGGTTCAGCGCGCCCGTCTTGAGGTCGGTGGCGGTGCCGGCTTCGGGCAGGGCGACGCCGAGCCCCGCGCCGGGCTGCAGCAGGTTCACCGCGATCAGGCCGATCATCAGCGACACCAGCGAGGCGCCGACGAACCATGCCACCGCCCGGCCGCCGATGCGCCCGACCGTCTTCGAATCCCCCATGTTGGCCAGGCCGGCCACCAGGGTCGCGAACACCAGCGGCGCGATGATCATCTTGATCATGCGCAGGAAGATGTCGGTGAGC
This sequence comes from Thauera sp. K11, assembly GCF_002354895.1. Classification (NCBI taxonomy): domain Bacteria; kingdom Pseudomonadati; phylum Pseudomonadota; class Betaproteobacteria; order Rhodocyclales; family Zoogloeaceae; genus Thauera; species Thauera sinica. Next base: position 1,507,718 of record NZ_CP023439.1, on the reverse strand, counting down.
ATGCCGAAGTAGCCGGCGATCTCCTTCGCCGCCGCGGGGCTGCCCGCCAGCGTGTTGCAGGCGTAGCCCACGATGACGCCGAGCACCATGGCGATGACGATCCAGGTCGTCAGGCGATTCATCTTCATGTCGTCCTCCTTTTCTTGTCTCGTCCGCGATCAGGCGCCGGTGGCGGGGATGTGCTGCGGGCGGGTCAGCACTTCGGGGCGCAGCACCTCGGCCAGCCTCTCGGCGCTCATCAGCCCGCGGTCGAGCACCACCTCGGCCACGCCGCGGCCGCTGCGGAAAGCCTCGGCGGCCACCTCGGTGGCGTTCGCATAGCCGATGTAGGGGTTGAGCGCGGTGACGATGCCGATCGAGCGCTCGACCGAGGCGCGCAGCAGTTCGCGGTTGGCGGTGATGCCGGCGACGCAGTGGTCGGCGAGCACGCGGCAGCCGCTGGACAGGTGCAGCACGCTCTTGAACAGGCTGTGGGCGATGATGGGCTCGAAGGCATTGAGCTGCAGTTGCCCGGCCTCGGCGGCGAAGCTCACCGTCAGGTCGTTGCCGATGATCTCGAACGCGATCTGGTTCACCACCTCCGGGATCACCGGATTCACCTTGCCCGGCATGATCGACGAGCCGGCCTGGCGGGCGGGCAGGTTGATCTCGCCCAGGCCGGCGCGCGGCCCCGACGACAGCAGGCGCAGGTCGTTGCACACCTTGGAGAGCTTGACCGCGACGCGCTTGAGGACGCCCGACAACTGCACGAAGGAGCCGCAGTCCTGCGTCGCCTCGATCAGGTTCGGCGAGGTCACCACCGGGACGCCGCTGATCTCCGCCAGCCGGCGGCACACCAGCGGCGCGTATTCCGGATGGGCATTGATGCCGGTGCCGATCGCGGTGGCGCCGAGGTTGATCTCGCGGATCAGCAGCGCCGCCTCCTTCAGGCGCTCCTCGTCCTCGCCCAGCATCACCGCGTAGGTCGAGAATTCCTGCCCCAGCGTCATCGGCACCGCGTCCTGCAACTGGGTGCGGCCCATCTTCAGCACGTCGGCGAACTCGTCCGCCTTGCGCTCGAACGCCTTGCGCAGATAGGCCATTGCATCGACCAGGCGGAAGATGCCGACGTAGGTCGCGAGCTTGAGCGCCGTCGGATAGACGTCGTTGGTCGACTGGCTCATGTTCACATGCTCGTTCGGATGCAGGTGCGCATACTCGCCGCGGGCATGGCCCAGGAGTTCCAGCGCGCGGTTGGCGATGACCTCGTTGGCGTTCATGTTGGTCGAGGTCCCCGCCCCGCCCTGGATGACGTCCACGACGAACTGGTCGTGCCACCGTCCGTCGATGATCTCGCGGCAGGCGGCGACGATGGCGTCGCAGCGGCGCGCATCCAGCAGGCCGAGCTGGCGGTTGGCTTCGGCCGCGGCCTTCTTGATCTGCGCCAGCGCCCGGATCAGGTCGGGATAGGCGGCGATGGTGATGCCGGTGATCGGGAAGTTCTCGCAGGCGCGCAGCGTATGCACGCCGTAATAGGCCGAAGCCGGCACCTCGCGGTCGCCAAGCAGGTCGTGTTCGATGCGAACGGGCAATGTTTCCACGGTCTGTCTCCTTTGGTATGAAGCCCCCCGCGGTCGGGAAGAGCTGCCAGGACATCGCACGTCGCGTGCCAGCGGAGACAGTTTGCAAATATCTGTTTTTACATATGAAATTTTTTCATTTCGAGGCCGCGGCACGAAATCCCGAACGGATGCCCGGTTTCGCCGTCCGGAAATCCGGACGGCCGCGCCGGCGGCCGGCCCGCGTCAGACCGGCCCCGACTCCACGCCGGCGCGGCCGGGGCTGGCCGCACCGTCGGCCACGGGCGCGACGGCCGGCCCCTGCGCGTGCGCCGACCACACGCTGTCCCGCGGTCCCGAGCGCACCCGGCGCGCGGTGGCCCGCGCCATCCACGCGAAGCAGAAGGCGCCGCCCAGCGCGGTCGCATCCACGCCCAGCGCGGCGGCACTGCCGTGCGCCCACATGCCGAGCGACGGGACGCTCCACGCCAGCAGGGTCGTCAGTGGAATGGCCAGCGTGCAGGCGGCCGCCGCCTGCAGCAGATGCACCGAGGCGACGGCCGCACCGCGCGCAAATGCCCAGGCGATGCTGCAGAAGAACACCGCGTAGTAGATATAGCGGTGCCATGCGTTCACGTCCTCCACGTGGCCATGCAGCCACTTGCCGGCGGCGATGGTAAGCGAGATGCCGCAGATGCAGCCAAGGCACACGCCGACGGTGGCCGAGGCCATCAGGCGCACGTCGCGGCGCTGCGCGGGGATGCCGGTTTCGCCGCGGGCAGCCTTGCGCCGGCGGGACTCGACCCACAGCAGGTTGCCGCTGTAGAACAGCCAGACGCCCGCCAGGCCGAGCACGAAATACATCCACTGCACCGGCGTGCCGCCGAAGGCAGCCATGTGCAGCGCGAAGAAACTGCTGACGGTCGTGTGCGCGCCATCCTGCCGCCCGGGCAGATAGTCGGTACTGAGCACGCGGCCGCTGTACGGGTCGATCGCGACGAAGCCGCCGAGCGCCCGCGGCGACAGCGCCGCGGCGTCCTTGCCCCACACGCGCACCGCCGCGCGGGGACCGATCACGTTCTGATACTGCAGCGTCTCGGGCTCGAAGTCGGGCGACACGGCCTGCGCCCGGGCGACCAGTTCGGCGGGCGGCAGCATCGTCGCCGGGTCGGGGGGCGACAGGGACGATGGGGGCGCCGCGGCGCTCCGCCCGCCCTGGAAGTTGCCGGCCAGCCTGCCCTCGTGGAACATCTTGTCCTGCAGGTAGTAGATGCCGTCGTGAAAGGCGAACACCACGGCGGTAAGCGCCATCACCAGGTGGAACGGCAGGCTGACGATGCCGACCACGTTGTGGGCGTCGAGCCACATGCGCTTCAGATTCCGGCCCACGCGCAGGGCGAAGAAATCCTTCACCAGCGAGGGCAGCAGCACGATCACGCCGGACACCAGGGCGAGCGTGTAGAGCGCCGCCACCACGCCCATGATCCAGCGGTTCGGGTCGCTGTCCACCGGCAGGCCCACGACGCGGTGCAGCACGTCGATGAACTTGGACAGTTGAGAGGGGCGGGCCTCTTCGACCTTCACCCCGGCTCCGGCGTCCAGCGAGGCGACGTAGTGCCGGGCCGACGTTTCGTCGTGATCGTCCGCGCCTTGCTCGCGCACCCGCCAGCTCATCCGCGCGGGAAGGTGCTCGGCCTCGCGCAGGTGGATGGTGAAGTCGCGGGCGGCTTCGGGATGCGCCTGCAGCGTGCCGACGATGAGCGCCTGCGCATCCTGCAGCGGCACCGCCCGGCCCTCGGCCGGCGGCGACGCCCAGCGCGCGATCGGCTCCTGGAAGACCGTCAGCGCGCCGGCATAGAACGCGATGAACAGGGCCATGCCGGTGATGATGCCGGTCCAGGTATGGACGGCCTTGTAGATGCGGATGATGTCCGAACGCATGGGTTGCCCGCCGAGGATCAGGATGCGCGTGCCGCTGCCAGCACCGCGAGGATGAGAAGGTTCGCGCCGCCCAGCCAGAGCCAGGCGCGCATTCCGCTGTGGAAGAAGAACGTGCCGCCCAAGACGCCCAGCCAGATGGGCGGAACCATCCACATCGCCAGTTGCGCCTCGATGGAGGCCGCCATGTCGGGGCCGAACACGACGAAGAGGCCGCTGCACCCCAGGGCGAGCGTCAGGCCCAGCAGCGTGCCCGCGGTGGTCTTGGACAGCCAGTCGCGCCGGATGGCCGGGGGTTTGCGCGCGTTCATTCCGATGCCCTCCCCTTCGCCTTCTCCCTCACCCGGAAGGCCGCCGCGTAGGGCAACGACACGAAGAACAGCATCAGGCAGACCACGAAAGCGAAGACCGCCGCCACGGGCTGGAAGAACTGCAGCAAGGCGACCTGGCCCGCGGCCAGCAGCAGCCAGCCCGCCGCCCGCGACGGCCCGCGGGGCCAGGGCCTGTCGCGCCAGTTCTGGTTCGGCGAGGCCAGATAGATGCACACGCAGCCCGCGAAGGCGGCGGCCAGGCCGAGGGGGACGAAAGTGGAAGATGTCATGCGCCTGCGCCCCGCACGGCAATGTTCGCGACATTCCCCGGCCGCATCAGGGCTGCGCCAGGAAGAACTGCATGCCGCGGCTCGAGGCCGGCATCCACCCGATGGCGCGCGGTCACCATCCGGCCGCCGGCAGGCGGCGGCGAGGCGGGCTCCGACACGTAGATGCGATAGCGGTGCCCGCTTCGCCCGGAACGGACTTCCGCCTGTTGCACGGCGGGCAGCACCACCGGGGCCCACGCCTCCCCGCTTGCCGCGGGTCCGGCGGCGAGCGCGGCGCGGCCGGCGGCGAGGATGCACAGGCCCGCGACGATCGGGCAGCGAATCCGCATCACGTCAGAAATCCACCGTCGCCGATGCGGTGACCGAGCGCGCCGGCCCCAGCGTGGCGAAGTTCTCGCTGAAGCTGCCGGACCAGTAGTGCCGGTCGAACAGGTTGGCGACGTTGAGCCGCAGGGCCACGTCGTGCCCGCCCACCTTCGTCCCGTACCGGACGCCGACATCGACCTGGCTCCAGCCCGGAATGCGCTGGGTATTCGCGGCGTTGATGTACTGGCTGCTGGTACCGATCACCCGTCCGCTCAGGGTCAGGCCGGGAAGCCACGGGGTATCCCATTCCAGGCCGAGATTGGCCTGCCAGCGCGGCACGGCGGTCGCATCCTTGCCGTTGTAGAGGTTGTTCGCGGTCTTGGTCTGGGTGCCGCGGGTGTGCGCGATGCCGCCCAGCAGGCGCACGTCCCGCGACAGCGCTCCGAAGGTGGTCCATTCGACGCCGCGGATGCGCTGTTCGCCCTCGTCGGTGTAGGTGTCGCCGATCTTCACCAGGGTCGGCTTGGTAAGCTCGAACGCCGCGAGCGTGTTGGCGAAGCTGCCGGCGTCCCACTTGGCGCCGATCTCCTTTTGCTCGGTCTTGTAGGGCGCGAAGACGTGCCGGTAGTTGGTGGCGGTGGCATCGGTCACCGTTCCGCCCTGGCTGAGGCCCTGCACATAACTGGCGTACAGCGACAGCGCCGGGCCCCACGGCTTGACCAGCACCGCCACCGCAGGCGTCAGCGCGTCCTTGTCGTACTTCGCCGTCACCGCGCCGGTGTTGCTGTTGAAATTGGTGGTCTCGACGCCCTGCTTGCGCGCGCCCAGCGTCAGTTGCACCGCGTCATCCATGAAGGACAGCGTATCCACCAGGGCGAGGCTCGCCAGCGTCGTCTCGCTGGTCTTGCCCGCGCGCGCGGGGAGCCGGCCGACGATGGGCACCGAAGGATGGTAGATGTTCGACGTGTAGGTGGGCCCGATGAGCACCCCCGAGCCCGCCTCCATGTCGAGGCGGGATGCATGGACGACGACCTGGTGCGCCACCTCGCCCCTCTCGAAGCGCACCCGCAGCCCTGCTTCGGCGCTCACGTTGTCGTTGTAGCCGAGCTGTCCGGAGGCCCAGGCGCTGTAGTTGCCGTTGGCCGCGATCTGGCGGGCATGGGTGCCGTTGATGAAACCGGAGTAGTCGTGGTTCATCACCCCGGCGCTGGCGAACGCAGATATCTGGGGACTGAATTCGTACTCCACGCGGAAGACCGCACCCGAGCTTTCCAGGGTGCCGTACAGCCCCCGGAACAGGTTGATGTCGGGGTCCGGCGCCTTCGGGATGTCGGTCAGCGCGGCCCGGAACTGGTACATCGCCGGCGTGCCCCCGGTGTAGGACTCCTTGCTCTGGTAGGCATCGACGGACGCCTTGAGGGCGTCGCTGCGGTAGTCCGCGCCGACCGACAGGAACTCCCGCCTCTTGGACTGCCCGTCCAGATCGGTGTCACCGTCGGTGTAGGAAGCGTTGACGCGCACGCCCACCGCCTTGTTCTCGCCCAAGCGCCGCCCCGCGTCGATGCTGCCGCCCCACTGGCCTTCGGAACGGTAGCCCAGCGACAAGCGCGCGAGCGGCTCATCCCCCGCGCGCTTGGGAACGAGGTTGATCACGCCGCCCACGCCGCCACCCGGCACCATGCCGCTGAACAGCGCGCTGGGCCCTTTCAGGATTTCGACCCGCTCGACGAACTCGATCGGCACATGGCCGACCGGCACCAGCCCGAAAGTGCCATTGACCGCCAGTTCGGAAGCGTTGATGTCGAACCCCCGCACCCGGAAGTTCTCGTACATGTGGCCGTTGGATGTCGTGAAACGCACCGACGGATCGTTGACCAGCACTTCCCCCACCGTGCTCGCCTGCTGGTTCCGGATCACTTCGGAGGTGTAGCTGGTGATGCTGAACGGCGTGTCCATGACGTCCGTGTTGCCCAGCGCGCCCAGGCGGGCCCCCTTGGCAACCTGGCCGCCCGCGTACACCCCCGGCAGCTCGTCGGGCCACGCACCAGCCGTCGCGTGCACCCGCACGGCTGGGAGCGTGGCCGTACCGTCGGACGAGGGCTCCTGCGCGGATTCGGGAACCAGCACGTACCCCGCCGGATTGCGGCCGAGCCGGAATCCGCTGCCGGCGAGCAGCCTCTGCAGGCCCTCTTCCGCCGTCACGCTGCCCGTGATGCCCCGAGAGGATTTCCCCTTCAGCTTGCCGGCATCCACCGCCAGCGAAATGCCCGCCTGCACCGCGAAGCGATTGAGCGCCTCGGCCAGCGGCCCCGCGGGGACGTCGGCGGCGACGGCCGTCCGCGCCCCGCCGGGCTGCGCCTGCGCGGCAGCCTGCGGAACGACTCCGCCCGCCACCAGCGCGACGAGGGCCAGTTGCACGGCCAAGGGTCTGGGAACAATGCTCCTGCCGGAAGATGCGGCAAGGCGGTGCGCCGTCAGGGCACGGCAAAGAGCGCCCAAGCGGGCATTCGTCATGATTCGACCTCGTATCGATGAAAGGCGATGGCGGTTCCGGCCGCCCGGTGGACGGGCTGGCCTTCTACAGACGCGCACCGCCGCCGGCCGGTACGGCCCGAGGCCGGATGTCCCGCGCCGGCAAGGGCGCGTGGCGGGCAGGTTCCGGGAGCGTTCGCGGCGCGAATGCGTCGTCTTCAAGTGCCTTGACGAACGAGAAGCGCAAAGTGGAACCGCCACGCGGAAGAAATTCGTCGCGCCCTGCGGGGAAGGCGCGGCGAACCCGGAAACGCACCGGCGCCGCCTCGCGGACGGCCCCGTCAGCCGCGCGGGCCGATCAAGACCAGCCAGGGCGTGAGGGTGCGCATCCTCAACTGCGGGAACTCCGCCAGCAGCAGGCGCAGGGCCTGGTCGGTATCGTCGAGCGGCAGCACCGCGGTCACCCGCAAACCCTCGACGTCGCCGCGCCGGTAGCGGACGAGGCCGCCGCGATGGCGGCCCAGCTCGTCCAGCACGTCGGGCAGCGGGCGGTCGTTCGCCACCAGGCGGCGGTGCATGAAAGCCTCTTCCTGCAGCCGGGAATCGACCTCGCCCACGGTCTCGATACCACGCTTCGACAGACGCACCTGCTGCCCCGCGCCGACCGTCCTCGTCGCCCCTTCCGCCTGCCGGAGTGCAGGGGCGGCCGTACTGACTTCGGTACGGGATTCGAGCATGGTCAGCAAGGTGGCATCCGCCTCGTTGCGCACGATGAAGCGCGTCCCGAGAGCACGGATCCGGCCGTGGGGCGTTTCCACCACGAAGGGATGCGCCTCGTCCCTGGCCACGTCGACATGGATCTCGCCTTGCAGAAGCCGGACGCACCGCCGCTGCCCATCGACACGAAAGTTCGCGGCGGTGGCGGTGGAGAGGGTGAGGCGGGTGCCATCCAGCAGGATTTCGTGATGCCGCTCGCCGGCGGATGTATGCAGGTCGGCCAGCATCACGGCCGGCGATCCCATGGCCAGGGTCAGCACGGCAGCAGCCGCCACGGCCAGCCCCAGCACGCCGCCGATGCGCTTCATCCGCGCCCTGCGTGCCGCGTCGCCTGCACCGCGCCCGACCAGCGCGGCGAGCGTGGCGCGGGCCGCGCGCGCCGCAGGCGGGGCCTCGTCGCACCCCGCCCCCGCCTGGCCGACCAGGCCACGCGCGCGGTCGAGAAAAGCCTCCATGTCGGCCGCCGCGGCGGCGTGCCGCGGGTCCGCGGCCTTCCACGCGGCGAAACCCTCGCGGGCGCGGCGGCGCTCCTCCGGATCGTCCGAACCGAGGGAGACGATCCACTGTGCGGCTTCACGGGCAGCCGCCTCCTGCGCCGGAGAGAGATGCCCGGGTGCGGCGGCGGAGGCTGGAGGACGATGTTCCGCGGACGGCGACACGTGAGGCTCCGGACGCCGCCGTCTCAAGCACCAAGCCCGATGCAGCGGACCTCGACGAGGACCCGGACGAGGTACTTCTGGATCATCTTCGTCGACACCCCCAGTTCGTCCGCCACGGCGGCCTGCGTCTCGCCGTCGATGTAATGGCGGACGAACGCCGTGCGCGCCTTCGCCGAGACGCTCTCCAGCACCGAGCACAACTGCATGAGGGCCTGCACTGCGGCGAGGATCTGCTCGGGCGACGGTGACCAGTCGTCCTCGCCCAGCGCCGCCAGTTCGGCCAGGTAAGCCTGCTCGATCCGTTCCCGGCGGACCTCGTCGACGATGAGCCGCTTCGCGGTGGTGGTCAGCCAGGCCCTCGGCTGCTGCACGTCGGCCAGTGAATGGCGCCCCGCGATCACGCGCAGAAAGGTGTTGTGCGCCACGTCGGCCGCACGGTGCGGGCAGCCCAGGGTCCTGCACAGCCACGCCTTGAGCCATCCATGGTGATCGGAATACCACGCATGGACCTGCTGTTGGACGGCGGCTTCGGCGGACACGACACACTCCTGTCAACGGTTGGGCGCACTCGAAACGCATGTTGCAAACGAGAATTGTTCGCATTATACATTGAGAGCCGCCGCATCCGGGAGTGCCCTTGACCTCGCCGCGCCTGCGGCGCCCGCGAAAACCGGCCGTCCATGGGAAATTCGAGCACTTCACCGCGCGTGGATAGTTTTTGCCGGACTTGCAGCGGCGCAGCATCCGTCCAGGCTCGGGCGCGTTCCGCAGGGACCGCGACATCGCCTCCCGTCCTCGTCCGGCGACCGCAAGCCGGAGTCCTTCACGAGGCCGGCGACGATGTGGCTTCTGTGCCGCCGTGGCCGGACTCGATCCGCCAGCCACCGCCGAATGCCTTGAACAGATCGACCGCCGCCTGCAGTCGCCCCTGTCTGAGCTGCACCGCCTCGTCCTGCGCCGCATGCACCGTGCGCTGCGCATCGAGCAGGCCCAGCAGGGCCTCGGCGCCGGCGCGGTAGCGGCTCTCGGCCAGCGCCAGCGCCTGCTGCGCCTCGGCCAGCACTTCGGCCTGGGCGGCAATCTGCCCGTCGAGCCGGGCGGCGGCATCGAGCGCGACCTCCGCCTCCGCAAAGGCGGCGACGATAGCCTGGCGATAGGCCGCCAGCAGTTCTTCCCGCCGCGCGAGCGCCAGATCGCGCCCGGCGGCGAGCCGGCCGCCATCGAAGATCGGCGCGGCCAAGCCCGCCGCCAGGGCATATGCCGGATTGTCGAAGAGGCGGCGCAGCCGGTTGCCGCCGGAACCGAGGTCGGCGACGAGCGTCAGGCTCGGCAGCATGGCGGCGCGCGCCGCCGCCACGTCGGCATCGGCCGCTGCCAGCCGGGCTTCGGCCCGCGCGATGTCGGGCCTGCGGGAGAGCAGTTCGGACGGCAGGCCCGCATGGACAGGGGGCGCGGACAGCGATGACAACGAGCCTGTGCGGATCTCGATGCCGCCGGCCTGCCCCAGCAGCACACCTACCGCCGTCTGCGCATCCTCGGACTGCTGGCGCAAGGCCAGCAATGCGCGCCGCTGACCGGCCGCCAGCCCGCGTTGGCGGGCCAGTTCCAGTGGTGTCGCCGCACCTGCCCGGGCACGCGATTCGACCAGGGCGAGCAGACGCTCGGCGTCATGCAGATTCCGCTCGCCGATATCGATGCGCTCGCGCAGCGCCACGGCCTCCAGCCAGGCGCGAGCCACGCCTGTCGTCACGGTGAGCATGACCTCGTCCCGCTCGAAGGCCGTAGCCTGCAGGATGGCCCGTGCGCTGTCGCGGCCGGCGCGATACCTCCCGTGGAAATCCGGCTCGTAGCTTGCGGACACCCCTGCCCCATGGCGCTTGCCGTCGATGCCGGCATTGCCTCCCAGACGGCCTTCGCGGCGAGCCTGCGCCTCTGCAGTCACGATGGGCAGCAGCGCGGCGCCGGCCATGCGCGCGTCTGCCTCGGCCTGCCGCACGCGCGCCGCGGCGACGGCCACGTCATGGCTGCGTGCCTGCGCGGTCCGGATCAGCGCATCGAGTTCGCCGCTGCCGAAGGTCCGCCACCAGCCACGGGTAGGTTCCTTCGCCGCCGGCGGTGCCGACTGTGCGTCGTGCCGCCACTTCGCGGGCAATTCGGGCCCGGGCGGGCGGGCAACCGGCGCTTGCGCGGCACACCCCACCAGCAGTGCGGCGGCAAGCGGGATCAGGCGCGGCAGGATCTGGCGCGCGTCGCACGACATCATCCTCACTCCCCCGCCAGCGCCACCACCGGGTCCAGCCGCGCGGCCTGGCGCGCCGGCATGAAGCCGAACACCAGGCCGGTGGCCACCGCGCAGCCGAAGGCAAGCAGCATGGCCCGGATCGAGAAGACCACGGGCACCGCCCAATAGATCAGCCCCACGCCGATCACCAGCCCGATCGCCATGCCCGCCACGCCGCCCACCAGCGACACCATCACCGCTTCGGTCAGGAACTGGCGCCGGATGTCGCGCTGGCGCGCGCCCGTGGCCATGCGGATGCCGATCTCGCGCGTGCGCTCCTTCACCGCCATCAGCATGATGTTCATGATCCCGATTCCGCCCACCACCAGCGAGATGCCGGCAATCAGCGCCAGCAACAGGCTCTGCTGGCGGGCGGCTTCATTCTGTGCGCGGGCATGGGCCGGGTTGTTGGCGATGTTGAAGTCGCGCACCCGATGCGCTTCTTCCAGCACCGCCGTCACATCGGCCACCGTCCGGTCGATCCTGGCCGGATCGACCACCTTCACCTGGATCAGCCCGGGGTACGGCGTGCCCAGCACCCGGCGGCTGGCCGTGGCGAATGGGATCGCGGCGATGTTGTCGCCGTCGTCCTCGCCCGTTTCCGCCAGTTCGCCGATCACGCGGAAAGGCACGTTGTCAAGCAGCACGTAGCGGCCGATCGCATCGCCATCCGGGAACAGCCGCTCGCGTGCCAGCTTGCCCAGCACCACCACGGTCGCCAGTTGGCGCTCGTCCTCCTCACTGAAGAACACGCCGCGCGCCAGTTGCCAGTTGAACAGCCGCAGACCTTCATGGCCCATGGACCAGACCAGGGTGTAGAGATCGGTGCCGCCGGCGCGCAGCATCACGCTGCCGGTCAGGAACGGCATGGCGATGTCCACGTTGGGCACCTCGCTCACCAGCCGCACGTCCGCTTCGGTGAGCAGCCCGCGCAGGCCGCGCGCGTTGTCGGTGCCCGGGCGGATGGACATGCGGTGTGTGTTGCCGAAGGCGGCCATCTGCGCCAGCGTCTGCTCGCTGGCACCCTGACCCACCGCCATCAGCACGATCACCGAAGCCACGCCGATGACGATGCCCAGCAGCGTCAGCAACGTGCGGAAGCGGCTGACCCACAGGGTGCGCCACGCGCTGCCCAGGGTCTCCTTCACGTCGGCGAACCACGAGGCGCCATGTGCCGCGCCCCGGGCCATGCCGGCCATGAAGTGCCGGGCATCGCATTCGGGCGCTGCCGGCTCGGGGCTTACCCCGGAGCGGTCCTGCCCGCCATCCCCGACGATGTCTCCGTCGCTGATGCGCACCACGCGCCGCGCCTGGGCGGCCACCTGCGGATCGTGGGTGATCAGGATCACCGTGTGGCCCGCATCGGCCAGTTCGCGCAGCAGCGCCATCACTTCGGCGCCGCTGTGGCTGTCCAGCGCCCCGGTCGGTTCGTCGGCCAGGATCACATGGCCGCCGTTCATCAGCGCACGGGCGATGGACACCCGCTGCTGCTGCCCGCCGGAGAGCTGGCCGGGCCTGTGGCCCGTCCGTTCTCCCAACCCCAGCCGGGCGAGCAGGGCCTGCGCGCGGCCTTGCCGCTCGGGAGCCGGCATGCCGGCATACACCGCCGGCACCTGCACGTTGTGGCAGGCGTCCAGCGTGCGGATGAGGTGGTAGCCCTGGAACACGAAACCGAATGCCTCGCGCCGCAGCCAGGCCAGTTCGTCTGCGCCGAGGGACGAGATGTCCTGCCCCGCAAAGCGGTAGCTACCGCTGCCAGGCCGATCCAGGCAACCCAGTATGTGCATCAGCGTGGACTTGCCCGAGCCCGAGGCGCCGACGATGGCGACGAATTCCCCCGCCCGGATGTCGAGGTCGATGCCGTGCAGGATCTCCACGCTCGGTTCGCCGCCGGTGCCCCCATAGGACTTGCGGATGTTGCGCAGTTCGATCAGCGGTTGGCCCGCGGCCGGGCGCGCAGCTACCACCGCAGCCTCCGCGACGCCCGTTCATGCCTGACGGCGGTGACGATCCGCTCGCCTTCGTCCAGGCCGTCCAGCACTTCGCCCGACAGCCGGTCGCGCACGCCGATGCGCACCTCGCGCGACTGCAGCGCATCGCCCGTCAGCACCCGGGCAGTGAAGCGCTCGGCGTCGCCCGCCAGCGGCGACAAGGCTGCCAGCGGTGCTACCAGCACGTCATTCGCGGCAGCCGCGATGAAGAACACCTGCGCGCTCATCTGCGGCATCAGCGCGCCGTCGGCGTTGTCCACGTCGAACAGCGCGGTGTAGAGCACCACCTTGCCGGCAGGCGCGGCGTTCTGCGTGCCCGGTTGGGCCGCGGCACCCTGCGCAGCAGGCGGCGCCGGCAGCACCTGGCGCAGCCGGCCCGGCCAGCGGCGCGGCCGGCCGGCCGCATCCTGCAGGCCCAGCGTGGTGAAGTAGACCGGCATGCCGGGACGGATGCGGCCCACGTCGGCCTCCGACACCTCGGCCCAGACCGTCATGCGCGACAGGTCGGCGATGCGCATGACGTTGGGCGTCTGGTAGGTGGCGTTCAGCGTCTGGCCCTCGCGCGCATCCAGGGTCACCACCGTGCCGGCGATGGGTGCGTAGATGCGTGTGTAGCCCAGCAGCGCCTCGTTGCCCTGCAGTGTGGACCTCGCGCCGTCGATCTGGGCGCGCAGGCTGTCGATGCGGGCCCGGGCGATGCGCAGGTTGGCCTGCGCGGTCTGCACGTCTTCCAGCCGCGTAGCACCTTCGGCCGCCATCTGCTGCTGGCGGTCGGCCTGCTGGCGCGCCAGGTCGCGCTGGGCTTCCTGCTCGGCCAGTTGCGCACGCAGGCTTGCCAGCGTGGCACGGTTGGCCTGTACCGTGGCCTGCTGCACGGCCGGATCGATCTCCAGCAGCAGATCGCCCTTGGCGACCCCATCGCCGGCCTTGACGGCGATGTGCCGGATCTGGCCCGACACCTGGGCACCGACGTCCACGTAGCGCTGCGGCTGCAGCACGCCGAGGGCCGTCACCGCGTTCTCGATGCTGGCGCGGCGCACCGGCTCGGTCTCGACGGTTTCCACGGTGCGGAAGAACCCCCACCACAGGAGCGAAGACAGCAGGCAGGCCGTACCGGCGGCGGCGAACAGCCCGGGGCGGATCGAAGGCATGGGCATGTACGGACGGCGCATGCGGTTTCAGGAGCCTGGCCGCGCGGGCGGCGGCGTGGCGTCGATGTCGCGGCGGTCGACGTCCACCGTCTGACCGTCGATGCCCACTCCGTACATCAGCACGCCGAACTCGCCTTCCGGCCGTGCGAAGCGCGCCCGGCCGCTGGCATCCGTCCGCACGGACGACAACACTTCGCCACCGCGGCCGAGGACGTCCAGCGACGCATTCGGCAACGCGGAACCCATCGACCACCTGCTTTCGCACACCACGGCATCGCCATCGTTCCAGCACCGCAACAGCGGGACGTTCGAATGATCGGGCGCATGCGACAGCGCCTCCCCCGCGCCCGCGAAGACCACCATGCCCGCCAGCACCGCCCGGACACCGGCATCCGTCCAGAGACTGTTCATGTGTTTCATCTGGTGCGCTCCTGAATGAACCGGGCGGTGGCGGGCGAAACGCGGGATACCTCCAGCGCCGCCCGGTGGGTCCGCCCGTCCTTGCCGACGACGGTCAACCAGAGTTGGTCTTTCGGCGTGACGGCCGTCGGAATGGCGAGCACCGCTTCGCGCTGCCGGCGCTCGCCCATGAAGCGAACCCCCTTCGAGCGGCTCGAACGCGGCTCGCGCAACTGGACGTAGGCTGCCCGGATGCCGCCCTCGCAGGCATCGCAGAAGCGCAGCATCAGATGCTTGACGGGCACGCCGGCGGGCGTGTCCTCGGGTGCTGCCTGCTCTTCCTCCACCAGTGTGAAGGCCCACGGCCCGATCCGGCCCTGCACCGCATCGGCGCGCAGCAGCGGATGCACCGGCGCCTGGTACAGGGCCCAGCCGAAGCCGGCCGGGATCACGAGCAGCCCGGCCGCCGCCACGCCCCGCCGGCAGCGTTGCCAGCAGGGCGTGGCGGCGGGCGTCCGCTCTGCGTCCCGCCCCCTCTCCAGGCGGGACGCAGGCTCGCGCGGGGCCGGCCGCCACGGCCGGTACGCGATGCCGAATACGACGGCCAGCGCCGCCACCGTCAGCCAGCCGAACCACACCACCGCGCCGAAGTTGCCGCGCCAGCCGAGCACGCACACCGCCAGAGCGGCTGCCAGCAGCGGCCAGCCCATCAGGCGGAAGGCCAATCTCTGCGCGGCCGACGGCGCGCGGCGCAGCAGCGCCTTGCCCTCCCGCTCGCTGGCCAGGGCCAGCAGGGCAAAACCGGCGAAACAGAGCAGGAAGACGGCCAGATCCCACCAGAACGGTTGCAGGGGCATCATGCCGCACCTCCTTGCCGGATCAGCATCCAGCACGCGGCATAGACGACCAGCGTCCAGCCGGTGAGCCATGCCCAGGCCCGCGTCGCGCTGCGGGTATGGAAGACCCACAGCAGGATGGCGGCGTGGATGGCATGGATCAGCAGGCGTGCCGCTTGCGCTGCCTGCGGAAAGGGCGGCTCCTGCGGGAACGGCAGGGTCAGGACGAGCAGCAGTTCGATGGCCGCCGCCAGCGCATAGCCGCCGATCACCGCGGCCAGCACCCTCGAAGCCACGCTCAGCCGGTAGGAAACGGAATCCGTACGGCGCAGGGAGGGGGTATGCGAACTCATCAGCCCACCTCCGCGACGGCGTCGCGCCGGCCCGGCGCGGCTTCCCCGGGCTCGCCGCCGGCGGCCCATCGGCGCCGCAGCTTCCAGGCAATGGCGCCGAACAACGCCGCCAGTGCCATCATGGACAGGTCCACGCCCGCCAGGGCCCAGTCGCCATGTGCGATGGTCACGCCCAGGTGCCTGTCGGTGGTGACGAGGTTCAGCAGCGGGACGGCGCCGAAGGCCGCGGCCGCGAGCCCCGCGGTCTCGACCCAGGCCCGGCGGACGGGGCGCAGCGCGGCGTAGAGCAGAACCCAGCCCCAGGTCAGGAACAGGCAGTGCGCTTCCCAGCCGGCGCGGCCATCCAGCCCCGGCGGCAACAGGCGGTTGGCCCAGAAATAAGCCGCCACGCCGACCGGCAGGCCGACGAGCACGCCCACGTTCATCCGCTCCACGAGGCGCAGGCCGATGGGGTTCCCGCCGTGCCGCTCGTGCCGTTCGCGGCGCTTCACCGTCCACAGCACCTGCCCGGTGGCGATCATTGCGCAGCCCAGCAGGCCGCAGCAGAAGAACAGCCAGCGCAAGCCCGCGCCCGCGAACCAGGCGAAGTGCGCGCCGACCAGCCACCACAGCGCCTTGTGCGGCAGGGGCTGGCCGAAGGTGTATTCGACGTCCAGCGGCTCGCCGGTCACCGCGCTGAAGCTCAGGAAACTGCCCTCCCTGCCGGCGAAGGGGTATTCGGTGCCCCAGCGCCTGGACACGGTGATGCGCGGTTCCTGGCCTTGCGGATGGCTGAGTTCGATCTCGCCGATCTCCCCGACCCCCAGCACCGCCTCCGAGCGGGCGATGACGGCCGCCATGGGGATGGCCGGGCGCAGCACGGGCGCATGCTCGCCGGCCGGTGCCCGCACGATGGCGGGCGCCTGCAGCAGCGGCGCGGGCATGTAGCCGATTTCCACCATGCCGCTGTAGGTGATCATCAGGAAGAACGGCAGCGCCATCACCCCGAACACGTTGTGCGCGTCCAGCCACGAGCGCTGCCCCTTGCCCGGGCGGAAGGTGAAGAAGTCCTTGAAGATCTTCTTGTGGACGACGATGCCCGTCAGGATGGCCAGGAAGGCCACCATCGTGCCGATGGCGACGATGATCCTGCCGGTTTCCTCGCTCATGTAGTGCAGGCTGTAGTGCATTTCGTCGAGGAGATCGCCCCCCTCGGTGTCACGCGTGGCCGGCAGCGGCGGCAGCGGCCGGCCGGTCGTGCTGTCCAGCCGCTCGGTGTTGCCGGCCCACGACACGGTCAGTTCGGACGGATAGTCCCGCAGCGGCCGGCCGCATCCGGGGCCGCAGCCCACGCGCCGCCCGTCCGCCGGCAGCAGGATTTCCCAGGTGTGGGCAGCCTCCGGCTGCCGCCCCAGGTAGTCCAGCGCCAGTTCCGCCATCATCGTGGCCGGCGGATGCTGCGCATGGACCGGCAGCGGCATCTCCGGCTTCATCCAGCGGGTGATGTCGTCCTTGAAGTAGGTGGCCGACCCGGTCACGAACACGAAGAACAGCAGCCACCCGGCCACCAGTCCGGACCATGTGTGCAGCCAGGACATGCTCTGGCGGAAGGTGCCGTTCATGCCGCCTCCCTGCTGGGACCGCCGCAGGGCGCGTGAACGCGGCCCCGCTCGCGCATCGGAGCGCGCACGTCGTCGGATCTCATGGGCCGCCTCAGAAGTCGAAGGTGGCGGACAGCAGGACGGTGCGCGGCGTCGACTGGTACACGCCGTAGGTCCGCGAGATCCAGAAGTTCTTGTCCAGGGCGTTCTCGATGGTCAGCCGCAGGACCGCGGGCTCGTTCCACAGCGAGGTGAACCGGTACCGGGCGCCGACGTCCAGCAGGGTCCACGACGGTACGCTGCGTGCGTTGGCGGTGTCGATATAGGCCATTTCCGAATGCTTGACGCGCGCCGTGAGGGTGAGCCCCGGCACCAGGCCGGTGTCCCATTCGCCGCCCAGCGTGGCCTGCCATTTGGGCACGGCCGGCGCCTGGTTCCCGTCGTCGGCGCCGCCCTCCGTCTTGCGCAGTTCGGCATCGATGACCATCAGCCCGCCGGTCAGGCGCACGCCGTTCCAGGGCTGGCCGAACATGCTGAACTCGAGCCCGCGGTTGCGCTGCTCGCCGTTGAGTGCCAGCGCAGGCAGCGGTACGCCGGGGATCGTCACCGTGTTTGGCTGGGCGATCTGGAAAGCGCTCACGGTGGTGATCAGGTTGCCGCTCCAGTCGACCTTCACCCCGGCCTCGTATTGCTTGGACCGATAGGGCGGGAAGATCTGGCCGGCATTGGCATAGGTCTCCCCCACCACGGTGCCCGGCCGCAGCCCCTCGATGTAGTTGGCGTAGATCGACACGCCGTCCCGCGGCTTGACGATCACCCCGACCGCCGGGCTCCAGACATGGCTCTCGTAGCTCGACGTGACCGCGCCCGTCGCAATGCTGATGTTCTTCGACGACACCGACTGGCGCCGCGTGCCCACCGTGATCTGCAGACGGTCGCCGAACATCGACAGCGTGTCGGCGATGCCGAAGCTGGAGCGCTTCGCCACGCTGGACGGACGCAGGTCGCCGACGACCAGCGCAGGCTCCGGCACATGCACCGGGTGGTAGAGATTGGAGGTGAATTCGAAGTCGCTGCCCCAGAGCTGCGCATAGTCCGCGTCTTCGGTGATCCGGGCGGCATTGACCGCGATGGCATGGCGCACCGGGCCGGTATCCGCCGCGAACCTCAGGCCTGCCGTCGCCGACCGCGTCTGGCTGGCCGAAGCGGAGCGCGACGGCGTGGCTTCCCAGTCGCCCTCGGCATCGAGCAGGACGGGGTTGATGAACAGGACTTCCTTGCCGTCGGTCTTGCGCATGCCATAGGCCGCGTAGGCGGTGATGCCTTCGGCGATGTCCCATTCCGCCTGCACCATGCCGAACGTGCTGCCGCCGTTCCAGATGGTCCAGGGCGGCAGATAGCTCTCGTCGTTGCGCGGGAGTTTCGGAATCCGTACCCCCGCTCCCAGGAACAGGGGGCGGTTCGCGCTCGAGAGATCGCGTTCCTGATGCCCGAAGTCGGCCGACAGGCGCACGCCTTCACCCTGGTAATCGAGCCCCAGCACGCCGGAGACCATTTTTTCCTTGGTGGGGTCGACCGACAGCCCGCCATCGCGCCAGGTGCCGTTGAAGCGCACGCCGAATGCTCTGTCTTCCCCGAAGCGGCGCCCGATGTCGGCGGACACGCCCGGCTGGGACCGCGACGCATGGCTGACGGTGATCTGCGCGAGGGGTTCGTACGGCGCGCGCTTGCTGACGAGATTGACGGTGCCGCCGACCGCGTCGGCCGTCGGCATGCCGTTGAGCAGCGCGCTCGGCCCCTTGAGCACCTCGACGCGCTCGGCCATGCCGATGCCCGTGGCGTCCGCCGGCAGGATGCCGTACAGGCCATTCAGCGACACCGAACTCGTTCCGTCGCCGGTGGAAAAACCGCGAATCACCGTGGCCTCCCAGCCGCTCGCACTCGGATTGTCGATGGCGACCGACGGATCGCTGGACATCACGTCGGACAGCGTGCGCGCCTGCCGGTCGGCGATGAACTCGGCGGTATAGCTGGTCTGGCTGAACGGGGTGTCCATGACATCCTTGTTGCCGAGCATACCCACCCTGCCGCCACGCGCCACCTTGCCGCCGGCGTAGGGCCTGGGCAGTTCGCCGGCGGCTTCGCCGCTGGCCGTGACGCGGACTTCCGCCAACTGCGCCACCCGGGGTTCCGCCGCGGCGGCAGGCACCGGAGCCGCCGGCGCCTTGTGCAGTGAATAGGCGTCGTTGCCCTGCTTCACGAGTTGGTAGCCGCTGCCACGCAGCAGTTGCTCGAAGCCCTCGCGGACACCGTAGCGGCCTTGCAGGCCCGGACTACGCCGGCCGGCCAGCGCGGCGGGATCGAATACCAGTTGCACGCCCGCGGTGGCGGCGTACTGCGCCAGCACGTCGCCCAGTTCGCCCGCACCGATCGCGTACTGACGCTGCACCATGGCAGCGGCCGGTTCGGCGGCGACGGCCGGCGATGCCACGATGATGCCCAGCGCCGCGCTCATCGCCATCGCCTCGATGGCGGCCCGGATGGCCGCGGGGGGCGCCGCGATCCTGGATGCGCGGATTCCCGCAAAGCGGCCCATGTGCTGGCTCTTCATGTCGATTCGTCCTTTCTTGTGCTGTGTATGGAGAAAAGGCTGGCGATGCGCCTGCAAGGGCATCGCATTTCCCCGTACACCGGACGAGCCGGAAAAAGTGATCACTCCCACGACGTTTTCTTGCCGGCACCGGATCGGCCGGCAAGAAGGCCGACGCCCGCTGCCCGCCGGCTCAAGCGCGGGGGGCGACCGTCACCCAGTAGCGGGTGTTGCGCTCGATGCGCAGCGGCAGGGTGCGCACCAGCAGCGCAAGCCCGGCATCGGTGTCGGCCAGCGAGATGGCGCCGGACACGCGCAGGTCGGCCACGGCGGGATCACAGCGCAACACGCCCGGGCGATGCCGCGCCATCTCGGCGATCACGTCCGCGAGACGCATGTTCCTGGCGAGCAGCATGCCCTGCTCCCACAGCGCGGTACTGGCCTCGACCTCCACCGGCTGCCGCACCTCCCTGGTGCCGAAATCCGCCTGTTCACCGGCGCGCAGGATGCGGGCATCCCCGCCCAGCGGACGTATCTCCACCTTGTCCTGGAAAACGGCGACGCGGCAGGTTTCCCTGTCCAGGTGGCGCACACTGAAGCGCGTACCCAGCGCACGCACGGCCCCGTGCGGGGTGTCGACGAGGAAGGGCCGGTAGGCTGGAGCAGGATCGGCATGCGTGGTGACGAGGATCTCGCCGGCCAGCAGGCGGATGCGGCGCTCGGCGGCGCTGAAGAAGATGTCCACCGCACTGGCCGTGTTGAGCACGAGGCGCGAGCCGTCGGGCAGGGCCAGCGTCCTGCGCTCGCCGGTTGCGGTCGCCACGTCGGCAGTCCATTCCCGCCACGGCGACTGGCGCCAGGCCAGCCAGCCGGCGGGCGCCGCCACCAGCAGCGCACCCAGCAAGCGCAAGCTGCGCCGCCGGCCGCTGCCGTGCCCCAGAGAATGGAGCGCCTCCCTGCCGGCACCGGCCGGCACCTGGTCGAAGGCATGGAAAACCGCCTCGGCGCGCGCCCAGGCTGCATCGTGCGAAAGGCTCTGCCGCCGCCAGCGGTCGAAAGCCTGGCGCTCGGACTCGGTCGGCGTGCCGTACCGGAATGCCATCGCCCAGTTGGCGGCCTCCTCGAGCAAAGCGGTATCGGGAGATACGGGCGACGGCATGGCGGATCAGCGCGGGGGAAGGGCCGCGGGTCTCGTCAGGCGATGGCCATGCAGGCCACCAGCGCCTTGTGGATGTGCCTGCGCACGGTGATCACCGGCATCTGCGTGCGCTCGGCGATCTGCTGCAGCGTCAGGCCGTCGAGCTGCGCCAGCAGGAAGATCTCACGCGTGCGGCCGGACAGGCTGGCGAGCATGGCATCGATGCGGAGCAGCGCCTCGATGATGAGCAGGCGCGATTCCGGCGAAGGCGCTTCGGGCTCAGGAAGATGGGCGACGGCTTCGAGGTAGGCCCGCTCCACCTCCTGGCGCCGCCAGTGGTCGATGACCAGCCCCCTGGCAATGTGCGTCAGCAGCGCCCTCGGCTCCTCTCCGAGCGACTCCCGCCGGCCGGCGATGACACGCAGAAAGGTATCGTGCGCCAGATCGGCCGCATGCTGCGCGTCGCCCAGTTTCCGGCGCAGCCATCCCTGCAGCCATCCGTGATGATCGCTGTACCACGCATGGACTTGCTGCTGGATGGCGGCTTCGGCAGACACGACGCACTCCTGTCGGCGGTCGGGCGTGCTCTGAACGCCCGCTATAAACGAGAATTGTTCGCATTATATATAAGGATGGTGGTATTCGGGAGTCACGCCGGCCTGGCCCTGTCCGCTTCGCCTTGCCTACCTCGTCGGCTCGGCCGCATCCGCCGGCAGAGATCCGCCGTCCAGGTGATCGGGCAATTCACCCCCGGCATCGTGCCGGTTTCTTCCGCAGGCCCCGCGCATGAGGCCGGGCCGATCGAGGCGATTTCCGGTCCGGCACGCCGGACGGCTATGATGCGCGCTTTCCTCACGCGGCATCGCTCCGCCCCGTCCCGCATGAACCTGCTGCGCGCCCTCGCCACCGTGAGCGGCATGACCCTGCTGTCCCGCATCCTCGGCTTCGTCCGCGACTTCGTCATCGCGCGCGCCTTCGGTGCGGGCATGGCGACCGACGCCTTCTTCGTCGCCTTCCGCCTGCCCAACCTGTTGCGGCGGATGTTTGCCGAGGGCGCGTTCTCGCAGGCCTTCGTCCCCATCCTGGCCGAATACAAGAACCGCCAGGGGCCGGAGGCGACGCACACCCTCGTGAACCGGGTCGCCACGCTGCTCGGCCTCGTCGTGGCGGCGGTGGCCGCCCTCGGCGCGCTGGCCGCGCCGGCCATCATCTACGTGTCGGCGCCGGGCTTCGCCGGGGATGCGGGCAAGTTCGAACTCACCGTGGCGCTCACCCGCATCACCTTCCCCTACATCTTCTTCATGGCGCTGGTGGCACTGGCCGGCGGCGTGCTGAACACCTGGAGCCGCTTCGCCATTCCGGCGTTCACGCCGGTACTGCTGAACCTGTCCTTCATCGGCATGGCGCTGTTCGCGGTCCCCTATTTCGACCCGCCGGTGCTGGCGCTGGCGTGGGCGGTGCTCCTCGGCGGCGTGCTGCAGGTCGCGCTGCAGTTGCGGCCCCTGAAACGGATCGGACTGCTGCCGGCCTTCGACCTGAAACTGTCCGACCCGGGCGTGCGGCGCGTGCTGAAGCTGATGGCGCCGGCCATCCTGGGAGTGTCGGTGAGCCAGATCTCGCTGCTCATCAACACCATCTTCGCGTCCTTCCTCGAGAGCGGCAGCGTGTCGTGGCTCTACTATGCCGACCGCCTGATGGAGTTTCCGTCCGGGCTGCTCGGCGCGGCGCTGGGCACCATCCTGCTGCCCAGCCTTTCCAAACTGCATGCGGACGAGCAGCACGATGCCTTTTCGTCGCTGCTCGACTGGGGCCTGCGGCTCACGCTGCTGCTGACGCTGCCGGCCGCGCTCGGCCTCGCCATCCTGTCGGTGCCGCTGGTGGCGACGCTTTTCAACTACGGCGCGTTCACCGCGTCCGACGTGATGCAGACGCGCAGCGCCCTGGTCGCGTACAGCGTCGGCCTGACGGGGCTGATCCTGGTGAAGGTGCTGGCGCCCGGCTTCTATGCCCGGCAGGACGTCCGGACGCCGGTGAAGATCGCGATGATCACGCTCGCCGCGACGCAGTTGATGAACCTCGCCTTCATCGCGCCGCTGCGCCATGCCGGGCTCGCGCTCGCGATCGGGCTGGCTTCGTGCCTGAACGCGGTGCTGCTGTACCGCGGCCTGCGCCGGCGCCGGATCTATCTGCCGCAGGCGGGATGGGGCGCGTTCTGGGCCAGGCTCGCCATCGCGCTGCTGGCGATGGGTGCCGTGCTGTGGTTCGGCAGCGGACCCGAGGCACAGTGGGTGGAGATCCGCGGGCTCGAGCGCGGGCTGCGGCTGGCGGCGGTCATCGTCGCCGGCGCGGCGGTCTATTTCGCCACGCTGTTCGCGCTGGGTTTCCGGCTGCGCGATTTCCGCCGCCGCGCCGCGGAGTAGCGGACGGCGACGGACGGCGTCCGGGCCTCCGGCAAGGGTGCGGCAGCCGGACATGCGGACATGATCGGCGCCGGTCACGGCACCGGCGGTAGCGGGATCTGGTCGCTGCGCCGTGCGCCGGCGGTGAAGCTGCGGCAATCCTGCAGGAACTGGCGGATCGCGGCGGTGTGGTACTTGCCGCGGTGCCAGACGAAATTGAAGCTGCGGCGCAGATCCAGCGCCGGCGTTTCGACCGGCACCAGGCTGCCGCGGCGGAAGGCGTCGCGCAGCGCGAGCCGCGAGATGCAGCCTATGCCCAGCCCGCTCTCCACCGCCCGCTTCACCGCCTCGGTGTGCTCGAGTTCCAGCCGCGGCGTGATCCCCCGCGGCAGGTGGCGCAGGGCCTCGTTGAACGTCTTCCGCGTGCCCGACCCCTGTTCGCGCAGTATCCAAGGCTGCGCGGCGAGTTCGTCGGGGCCGGCGACGCGGCGCTTGGCGAGCGGATGGTCCGGCGCGCAGAAGACGACCAGTTCGTCCTCCACCCAGGGCTCGGATTCGAGTTCGGCGTCGCGCACCTGGCCTTCGATGAGGCCGAGATCGATCTCGTAGTGCAGCAGCAGGCTGGCGATGGCCGTGGTGTTGTGCACCTGCAGTTGCACGCGGCTTTCCGGATGGCGCTGCAGGTAGCCGGCGACGATCAGCGGCAGCAGGTAGTTGCCGATGGTGAGCGTGGCCCCGACCCGCAGGTTGCCCAGCCCGCGCTCGCCGCGCAGCAGCGCCTCGATCTCCTCGGCGCGGTCGAGCAGTTCGACGGCGCGCGGCAGCAGCAGGCGCCCCTGTTCGTTGAGCCGCAGCCGCTTGCCGCGGCGGTCGAACAACTGCTGGCCGAACTGGCTCTCGAGTTCGGACAGCGCCGCGCTGGTGGCGGACTGCGACAGGCTGAGCCCCTCGGCCGCGCGGGACACGTTCTCGTTGCGCGCGATGGCGACGAAGACTTCGATCTGCCGCAAGGTGTATCGCATATCCATCCAACCGATAAGAGATATAAAAATTATCCACCAAGTCGGTATGCATGGCGAAATAGAATCGGCCTCATCCAGTCACCCTCCAGCCTCGACCCATCATGAGCAACCTGCGCACCGAACGTATCCTGAGCGTCCATCACTGGAACGAATCCCTGTTCACCTTCCGCACCACGCGCGATCCGGGCCTGCGTTTCGAGAACGGCCAGTTCGTGATGATCGGCCTCGAGGTGGAAGGCCGGCCGCTGACCCGCGCCTACAGCATCGCCAGCCCGAACTACGAGGAGCACCTCGAGTTCTTCAGCATCAAGGTGCCCGACGGCCCGCTGACCTCGCGCCTGCAGCACCTGCAGGAAGGCGATGAGATCGTCGTGAGCAAGAAGCCCACCGGCACGCTGGTGCTGCACGACCTGCACCCTGGCAAGCACCTGTACCTGCTGTCGACCGGCACCGGCCTGGCCCCCTTCATGAGCGTGATCCAGGACCCGGAGACCTACGAGCGCTTCGAGAAGGTCATCCTGGTGCACGGCGTGCGCACGGCGTCGGAGCTGGCCTACTCCGATTTCATCACCCGCGAACTGCCGGACAACGAGTTCTTCGGCGACCAGGTGCGCGAAAAGCTGATCTACTACCCGACCGTCACCCGCGAGCGCTTCCGCAACATGGGCCGCGTCACCGACCTCATCGAATCCGGCAAGCTGTTCCACGACATCGGCCTCGCCCCGCTGCACCCGGCGCGCGACCGCGTGATGATCTGCGGCAGCCAGGCGATGATCACCGACACCTGCAAGCTGCTCGACGCCCGCAACTTCCGCGTTTCCCACCGCATCGGCGAACCGGGCGACTACGTGATCGAGCGCGCCTTCGTGGAGAAGTGACGGGCCGGGCCGGCCCTGGGGTACACTCCGGCGCTTGCACCGGGGCCGTTCCGGCCGGAACGGCCCGCCCCGGCAAGCGTGAACAACCCATCCGCAGGAACCCATGGCCCAATACGTAATGTCGATGCTGCGCGTGAACAAGATCGTTCCGCCCAAGCGTCAGATCATCAAGGACATCTCCCTCTCCTTCTTCCCCGGTGCCAAGATCGGCCTGCTCGGCCTGAACGGCTCGGGCAAGTCCACCGTGCTGCGCATCATGGCCGGCGTGGACAAGGAGTACGACGGCGAGGTGCAGTGGCAGCCGGGCGTGGGCATCGGCTACCTGCCGCAGGAGCCCGAGCTCGATCCGGCCAAGACGGTGAAGGAAGAGGTCGAGGCCGGCCTGGGCGAGATCGTCGAGGCGCGCAGCAAGCTCGAGGAGATCTACGCCGCCTACGCCGAGCCCGATGCCGACTTCGACAAGCTCGCCGAGGAGCAGGCGAAGTACGAGAACATCCTCGCCGCCGCCGGCAGCGACATCGAGAACCAGATGGAGATCGCCGCCGACGCGCTGCGCCTGCCGCCGTGGGACGCGGTGATCGGCAACCTGTCGGGCGGCGAGAAGCGCCGTGTCGCGCTGTGCAAGCTGCTGCTCTCCAAGCCCGACATGCTGCTGCTGGACGAGCCCACCAACCACCTCGACGCCGAATCGGTCGAATGGCTGGAGCAGTTCCTGACCCGCTTCCCCGGCACCGTGGTGGCCGTCACCCACGACCGCTACTTCCTCGACAACGCCGCCGAATGGATCCTGGAACTGGACCGCGGCCACGGCATCCCGTGGAAGGGCAACTACTCGTCCTGGCTGGAACAGAAGGGCGACCGCCTGGCGCAGGAAGCCAAGCAGGAAGCCGCCCACATGAAGGCGATGAAGACCGAGCTGGAATGGGCGCGCTCCAACCCGAAGGCGCGCCAGGCCAAGTCCAAGGCACGCCTGGCGCGCTACGAGGAAATGGCCAGCGTCGAATACCAGCGCCGCAACGAAACGCAGGAAATCTTCATCCCGCCCGGCGAGCGCCTCGGCGACAAGGTCATCGAGTTCCACGGCGTCAGCAAGGGCTTCGGCGACAAGCTGCTGATGGACGACGTCAGCTTCAGCGTCCCGCCCGGCGCCATCGTCGGCGTGATCGGCCCCAACGGTGCCGGCAAGTCGACGCTGTTCAAGATGATCGAAGGCCGCGACAGGCCCGATTCCGGCGAGGTGGCGATCGGTTCGACGGTGAAGATCGCCGCGGTCGACCAGAGCCGCGAGGGGCTGGCCAACGACAAGACGGTGTTCGAGGCGATCTCCGACGGCGCCGACGTGCTGACGGTGGGCCGCTTCGAGATGCCCAGCCGCGCCTACATCGGCCGCTTCAACTTCAAGGGCGGCGACCAGCAGAAGATCGTCGGCAACCTGTCGGGCGGCGAGCGCGGCCGGCTGCATCTGGCCAAGACGCTGATCCAGGGCGGCAACGTGCTGCTGCTGGACGAACCGTCCAACGACCTCGACGTCGAAACCCTGCGGGCGCTGGAGGATGCGCTGCTGGAATTCGCCGGCTGCGCGATGATCATCTCGCACGACCGCTGGTTCCTCGACCGCATCTGCACCCACATCCTGGCGGCCGAAGGCGATTCGCAATGGACCTTCTTCGCCGGCAACTACCAGGAATACGAAGAAGACAAGAAGAAGCGCCTGGGCGAGGAAGGCGCCAAGCCCAGGCGCATCCGCTACAGGCCGATCGCGCGCTGAACGGCGGAAACGACGCGGCCCCGTCGAGGGGCCGCGCATCATTCCGGCGACACGAAGGCCGCCGGCGGCAGCCGGCGGATCAGCGTCCGCCCGAGCAGCCGCAGCCTCCGCCGCCACCGCCGCACGAGCCCTCCTGGGCGCCGTACTGCGCCGGCGCCTGTTCCTGCGCACCGAGCTGGATCGAGAAATCGATGACGATGTTGCCCGGCTCGCGGGCCACGTACTTGATCCCCACCTGGTTGCCGTAGCGCTGCTGGATCTGGTTCAGCAAGGGCAGTGGATCGTGGTCGTTCACGAAACGCATCGTCTCGCCGTCGTCCAGCGACTCGAGCGCGCCGAAGATGGCCGCATGGCGGAAACGCTTGGCGACGCCGCGGGCGTCGAAGCCGAACACCGCCTCGTTGATGACGGGCAATTCACTCATCGTTCTTCCTCTCCTTGGGTTGTCGGCACCGGGCTGCCGCGTGGCATGCATGATGTCCGCCGCCGGCGGCGAAAGCCTTGAGCCAGAACAAGAAATCGAAGGCCGGCCGGTCTCGCGCCCATCGGCGGGCAGGCGGGCTGCCACCATACCCGGCGATGCTGCTAGAGTGAGGCCCGCATTCACCAAGTTCCGGGAGTTCATCATGCTGCACGCCGCGCTGCGCCGACTTTCCCTGCTGCTCGCCTTCGCCGCCGTACTGGGGCTGTCGGGCTGCGGCTACAACGACTTCCAGCGCCTCGACGAGCAAGGCAAGGCTGCCTGGGCCGAAGTGCTCAACCAGTACCAGCGCCGCGCCGACCTGATCCCCAACCTGGTGAGCACCGTCAAGGGCGAGGCGAATTTCGAACAGGAGACGCTGACCCGGGTCATCGAAGCGCGCTCGCGCGCCACCGCGATCCAGGTCACACCCGAGACGCTGAACGACCCGCAGGCGATGGAACGCTTCCAGCAGGCGCAGGGGCAGTTGGGCAGCGCATTGTCGCGCCTGCTGGCAGTGGCCGAGAACTACCCCAATCTGAAGGCCAACCAGGCTTTCCAGGAACTCAGGGTGCAGCTCGAAGGCACGGAGAACCGCATCACCGTCGCGCGCAACAAGTACATCGAGGCGATACAGCAGTACAACGTGCTGGCCCGCAGCTTCCCGACCAATTTCACCGCGATGGTCTTCGGCTACGCGCCCAAGGCCGGCTTCACCGTTGCCAACGAGGCCGAGATCTCGCGACCGCCGACGGTGGACTTCGGCTCCTCGCCGGCGCAGAACCGCTGACCGGCATGCATGCCCGTCGCCCTGCGGCCATCGCCGGTGCCTGATCCATGCCGCCGGCCGCTCCGTCGCCATCTCTCCGGCTCCGCCCGCCGATGAAGACCGCAGCCCGCCTGCCCGGCGCCGCGCTGGCCGGCCTGCTGATCGCGGTGCTCGGGCTGCTGTGGCTGCTGGCGCCGGCGCAGGCCATCGCGCAGCCGGTGCAGCCCGTTCCCGAACCGAGCGCGCGGGTGGTGGAGCGCAGTGGCACGCTGACGCCCGCGCAGGTGCAGGCGCTCGACGAACGGCTCGCCGCCTTCGAGCGCGAACGCGGCACGCAGATCGTCGTGCTGCTCGTTCCCACCACCGCCCCGGAAGACATCGCCGCCTACGCCTTCCGCGTGGCCGACACCTGGAAGATCGGCCGGCGCGAGGTAGGCGACGGCATCCTGATGGTGGTGGCGAAGAACGACCGGCGCGTCCGCATCGAGGTGGCGCGCGCCCTGGAGGGGGCCGTGCCCGACGTCGCGGCGTTCCGCATCATCGACCGCATCATCACGCCCGCCTTCCGCCAGGGCGACTTCGCCGGCGGCATCGGAGCCGGGGTCGACGCCCTGATGGCCCTCGTCCGCGGCGAGGCGCTTCCGCTTCCCGAGGCTGAACGACGCGACGGGCAGCAAACCTCGCTGGAGGATCTGGGCGCCTTCCTGTTCGTCGCGGTACCGGTGGCCGGCGCCTTCCTGATGGGCGTGCTTGGCCGCAAGCTGGGCGCGCTGGCGACCGGCGGAGCCGCCGGCTTCGTGGTCGAGATCCTGACCGGCAGCCTGCTGCTCGCAGGCATTGCCGGCGTGCTGGCGGCGGTGTTCGTCCTCGTGCTCGGCATCGGAGGCGGCGGCGGCTTCGGCGGTGGTGGCTTTGGCGGCGGCGGGTCGTACCGCGGCGGCCCGGTCATCCGCGGCGGCGGCGGTCGCGGCGGTGGCGGCTTCCGCAGCGGCGGAGGCGGCAGCTTCGGCGGCGGCGGCGCGTCGGGGAGCTGGTGATGGGATTCCTGCAGCTTCTGCGTCACCTTTGGCTCGACGACGGCGACGCCCGGCGCGCACTGGGCGCGGGCGCCCTGGAACGGTTGACCGAGCGCGTGCGCGACAGCGAGCGGCACCACAGCGGCGAGATCTGCATCTGCGTGGAGGCATCGCTGCCGCTGCGCTACCTGTGGCGCCACCTCCGCCACCGGGAAGCCACCGCCCGGCTCTCCCGCGAACGGGCGCTGGAACGCTTCGGCGAGCAGCGCGTATGGGACACCGAATACAACAACGGCGTGCTGATCTACGTGCTGCTGGCCGAGCACCGCATCGAGATCGTCGCCGACCGCGGCATCGTCCCGCACACGGACTCCGCCCGATGGCAGGACATGCTGCGCGACATCTCGGCCTGCCTGGGCAGCGGACGTCTCGAAGACGGCCTGGCGCATGCGATCGACGCGGTGGACCGCGTGCTGCGGCAGTGCTTCCCGAGCGACGGCGGGCCGTCGCAGGCGGACGGACGGGACGGCGGCGGGTTGCCGGACCGGCCGGTGATCCTCTGATCCATCGCCGGCGCGGCAGCCGGCGGCGTCACCGCGACGCACCAAGACAGGGAACCCGCCCCTGCGCGCCCGCACCACCTGCGAACGCGCAGGCTTTCCCCTGTGCTATTGTTCAATAAGAGGCGGGCGGGAATCTGGCCCGGTCAGCGTCATACCAATGATGAATAGGCCCGTCCGGACCTCGCAAAATTCCTATTATCCGTGAGAGTGGAGAATGTGTATGGCCGGAAAGCAAGAGCAGATGAACGAACTTCAGAAGAAAAACCTGGAAGCTGCCATGCGGCTGGCACAGCTTTCCATCGAGAATTCCCAGCGCATCATGGAAATCCAGGTGACGACCGCGAAGACTCTGTTCGAGGAAGGCGTGCATAACGCCAAGGCGCTGTCCACGGTGAAGGACCCGAAGGAAATGATGGATCTGCGCACCCAGTTTGCGCAGAGCACCACCGAAAAGATGCTGGCTTGTGCCCGCGAGATCGCCGAGATCACGACGCGTACGCAGGCCGAAGTGGGGAAGCTGGTCGGCGAGCAGTTGACGACCGGCAGCCACGACGTCTTCGAGGCGATGCAGAAGATGTTCAAGGGGATGCCGATCACCGATCAGAACGCATTGGGCGCGATGCAGTCCGCGATGGAAACCACGCGCGCCGCCTTCGAGCAGATGACCCGCGCGTCGACCGAGGCTTTCCAGGCTTTCACGCAGCAAGGCACGAAAGGCCGCAAGTAAGGCCGACGGTGGCCGGACCGCCGCCAGCGAGGGGGTCCGGTGAAAAAAGGACGGCGCCGCAAGGCGCCGTCCTGCATTCGGCCCGGCATCGCCGCGTCAGCGGCCCCGCCGGCGGGTGTCCTGTCCCTGCTCCCCTGCGCCGGCAGCCGCTGCGGCATCCCCTGACCAGCGTGCGGCCGCCGCGTCGTCGCCTTCCCGCGCATCGACCCAGCGCGCACCGGCCGGCGTCTCCTCGCGCTTCCAGAAAGGCGCGCGGGTCTTGAGGTAATCCATGATGAATTCGCAGGCCGCGAACGCCTCGCCGCGATGCGACGCCGCCACGCCGACGAACACGATGCGATCACCCGGCACCAGCCGCCCGACGCGGTGTATCACCCTCACCGACAGCAGCGGCCAGCGCGAGCGCGCCTGAGCGACGATCTCGCCGAGCGCGCGCTCGGTCATGCCGGGGTAGTGCTCCAGCGTCATCGCCGAGACGCCGCTGCCGTCGTTCGCCTCCCTCACCAGGCCGACGAAGGTCGCCACCGCGCCGACATCCCTGCGTTCGCCGCCCAGCGCCGCGATCTCCGCGCCGACATCGAAATCGGCCTCCTGCACGCTGACGATCCCGTCCCGCCCGGCCATCCGTCGTTGCTCCATCGATCAGCCGCCGGTGACCGGCGGAAAGAAGGCGACCTCGTCGCCCTGCCCGACCGGCGCATCGCCGCCGGCCATGTGCTGATTGACGGCCGCCTTGACACTGCCCGCCGCCAGCCGCTGCCAGCTACCGCCGCGGGCGGCGAGGCAGTCGCGCAGGGCGGCCACGCTGGCGACGCCCGGCGGCAGGTCGAACTCTTCGGCGGAAACGCCCAGCGCTTCGCGCAGGGCGGCAAAGTAGAGAATCCTGACTCCCATTGCAGAGGCTCCGATCCTTCAGTTCAGCAATCCGGCATAGGGCAGGAAGCGCACGGCGTCGCCCCGCGCGACAGCCTGCCCCGCCGGGATGTCGACGAGCCCGTTCGCCCATACGGTGGAATTCAGCGCGGCCGAACCCTGCCTGGCGAAAAGTTCGACGCCACCCTGGGCATTCATGCGCGCCCGCAGAAACTCCCGCCGCCGGTCCGGCTGCGGCCAGTCGAAGTCGGCGCGCAACGCCAGTTCGACCGGCGCGACGTCGGCGACGCCCTGCGTGGCGAGCAGAAAAGGCCGCACCAGCATCACGAACGTGACGAAGCTCGACACCGGGTTGCCCGGCAGGCCGATGAAGGCGGCCCCATGCACCCGGCCACAGGCGAGCGGCTTGCCCGGTTTCATCGCGATCTTCCACATGTCGAGGCTGCCTTCGGCCTCCACTGCCGGCTTGACGTGATCCTCCTCGCCGACCGACACGCCGCCGCTGGTCAGGATGAGGTCGTGCCCCTGGGCCGCCCGCCGCAGCACTTCGCGCGTTGCGGCGAGATCGTCCGGCACGATGCCGAAATCGGCGACCTCGCAGCCCAGGCCGGTGAGCAGGGCATAAAGCAGGAAGCGATTGGAATTGTAGATCCCCCCCGGCGGCAGCGCCTCGCCGGGCATCACGAGTTCGCTGCCGGTGGAGAACATCGCCACCTTCACGCGCCGGTAGACCGGCAGTTGCGCGAGGCCGATCGAGGCCGCCAGGGCGACGGCCTGCGGCGTCAGGCGCAGGCCGGCGGGCAGGACCTCGGCGCCGAGCGCGATGTCCTCGCCGGCGCGGCGCACCGATTCGCCCGTGCGCGGTACGTGGTTGACCACCACCGCGTCGCCGTCGACTTCGCACAGTTCCTGCATCACCACCGTATCGGCACCCGGCGGCAGCGGCGCGCCGGTGAAGATGCGCGCCGCGGTGCCCGCGGCCAGGGCGTGGCCGACGCTGCCGGCCGGGATGCGCTGGCTGACCGGCAGGCGCGTCCCGGGCGCCGGCACGTCGGCCGCGCGCAGCGCGTAGCCGTCCATCGCCGAGTTG
The DNA here is from genome assembly GCF_002354895.1 of Thauera sp. K11. Lineage (NCBI taxonomy): Bacteria > Pseudomonadati > Pseudomonadota > Betaproteobacteria > Rhodocyclales > Zoogloeaceae > Thauera > Thauera sinica. The sequence continues at coordinate 1,475,543 of NZ_CP023439.1, read as the reverse complement.
TCCATCGGCGGCTGCGCCAGGCCGGAATGCTGTGTCACCGCGAGCACGCGGCCGCAAGCGACGAAGGTGTCGATCTGTTCGATCTCGCGCACCGGGCGCACGAAGCCGAGCAGCGTGTCATGCGCCTCGTCGAAGGAAAGCATGGGGGCATTCATTGGACGTCGGGATATTCCAGGATGAAGGCGGCGACGGCAGCCGGCTCGTTGAGCGGCAGCCGCGGCAGCGGACAGTCGATGTCGGCATCGGAGGCGACGGCGACGACGTGGGGATTCTCCGGCCACAGCGGCGGCTTGCCCAGCGACGGGCGATGGATCTCGATCTTCGGCACGGCGGCCTCCTTGTAGCCTTCGATCAGCACCAGATCGCAGGGTGCGAGCAGGCGCAGTTGCTCTTCCAGCGTCGGCTCCGGCGCGCCGCGCAACTCGTGCATCAGCACCCAGCGTTCGTTGGACAGCATCAGCACCTGAACCGCACCCGCCTCGCGATGGCGGTAGGAGTCCTTGCCGGGGCGGTCGAGGTCGAAACCGTGGTGGGCATGCTTGATGACCGACACGCGCAGGCCGCGCGCGGTGAAGTGCGGGATCAGTTTTTCGACCAGCGTGGTCTTGCCGGAGCCGGACCAGCCGGCCATGCCTATGACTTTCATCGTTTGCAGGGAGGTCCCCGTTTCTCGGGCAGAGGGGAGGATAACGCAATGTGCGCGGGGTCGCCCGGAGCAAGGTCAAGGACGGCGCGCCGCCGTTGCGCTCCGGCCCGCAGGGCGGCGGGGGCACCCGCCTTCCGGATGCCGCCGCGGCGGTGGCCACCTGCCGACCGCGGCTCTTAGCCGGAGGATTTCGGCGGCGGCAGGGCCTGCAGGAAGGCGACCGCGTCGGCTTCCACGCGCGTGCGCCGCATCGGCGGCAGGCTGCGCCAGACGACCTTGCCGTAGGACTTCCCGATCATGCGCGGATCGCATATGCACAGCACGCCGCGGTCGCGCTCGGTACGGATGAGGCGGCCGGCGCCCTGCTTCATGTTGATCACCGCGCGCGGCAACTGGTGATGGACGAAGGGGTTGAGCCCCTGCCGCTGCATGTGTTCGACGCGCGCGGCGAGCACCGGATCGTCGGGCGGCGCGAACGGCAGCTTGTCGATCACCACCAGCGACAGCGCGTCGCCCGGCACGTCGACGCCTTCCCAGAAGCTCTGGCTCGCGACCAGCACCGCGTTGCCCAGCCGACGGAAGCGTTCGAGCAGTTCGGTGCGCGATCCCTCGCCCTGCAGCAGCAGCGGCAGGGCGTCGCCCGAGCGCTGCAGGCCGTCGGCGATCAGTTCGTGCACGCGGCGCATCGCGCGCAGCGAGGTGCACAGCACGAAGGCCCGCCCGCGCGCCGCACGGATCAGCGGCAGCGCCGCGCGCGCCACCGCCTCGGTGTAGTCGGGCGCGTTCGGTTCGGGCATGTCGGCCGGCGCATACAGCAGGGCCTGTTCGCCGTAGTCGAAGGGGCTGCCCCATACCTCGGTCAGCGGCGGCGGTTCCAGCCAGGCAAGGCCGAGTTCGCGGCAGTAGTGGCCGAAGTCCCTGCCCACCGCGAGCGTGGCCGAGGTGAAGATCCACGCCCGCGGATGGCCGTCGAGCTGGCGCTTGAACACGTCCGACACGTGCAGCGGCGTGGCGTTGAGGGCCAGCGACTGGGCGAATACCTCCACCCAGCGGATCAGTTCCTTCTCCTGCGGGTTGCGCCAGCGCGCCAGCCTTTCGCCCATTTCCTGCGTGCGCCGCAGGCAGTTGGCGAGCCCTTCGGAACGCTCGGCCTGGGTGTCGAGCACGGAATGGAAGGTATCGAGCGCCTTCTGCAGCGCTTCCAGTTGCGGCGCGAACGCGTCGCGCTCGGCGGCCTGCGCGGCTGACAATCGCGTGGCCTCGTTGCCGAACACCAGGCGCAGGTCGCGCGCGGCCTTTTCCAGCTTGCGCGATTCGTCGATCAGGGCGATGCAGTCCCGCGCCGCGGCCAGCGTCTCCGAGCGCGTGTCGCGCGCCAGTTCCAGCACCTGCGAGGTCGACACGCTCTCGCCGAAGAACAGGCTGGCCGTCTCGGGCAACTGGTGGGCCTCGTCGAAGATCACCGCGTTGCAGGCCGGCAGCAGTTCGCCCATGCCTTCGTCGCGCAGCATCACGTCGGCGAAGAACAGGTGGTGATTGACCACCACCACGTCGGCCTCCATTGCCGAGCGCCTCGCCTGCATGACGAAGCATTCCTTGACGTTGGGGCAGTCCTGGCCGAGGCAGTTGTCGCGGGTGGAGGTGGCGGCGATCCAGGCCGCGGAATCCTCGCGCACGTCGGTGCATTCGGCCTTGTCGCCGGTCGCGGTGGCCCTGGCGAAGCGCTCGATGGCGCGCAGGTCGGCCGCGTCCTGGGCGGTGAGGAAGCGGCCGTCGCGCGCGTTGCGCTCGAGATGGTAGGGACAGACGTAGTTCGCCCGGCCCTTGAGCAGCGCGATCGACACCGGCACCTTGAGCGCCGCGCGCACGGTCGGCAGATCGCGGTTGAAGAGCTGGTCCTGCAGCGTCTTGGTGCCGGTGGAGATGATGACCTTGCCGCCGGCCATCAATGCCGGCACCAGATAGGCGAAGGTCTTGCCGGTGCCGGTGCCGGCCTCGGCCACCAGCACCCGGTTGCCGTGGATCGCCTCGGCGATCTTCTGCGCCATCTCGATCTGCTGCGGACGCGCGCGAAAACCGGGAATCGCAGCGGCCAGCGGGCCGTCCGGAGCGAAGATCGGTGCGGGATCGGACATCGGGTCGGTTCGTCGGATGGGGCGGGAGGCAAGGGCCCGGAAGGTGCGCGATGCGGGCGGCGCGGGTTTGCGCCGGCGCCGCCTACGCCGCGCCGACCGCCTCCACCCGGTGCGCCTCGGCCAGGTAGTCGCGCGAGCGCATCTCGACCAGGCGGCTCACCGTGCGCACGAACTCGTGCGCATTCTGGCCCTCGACGTAGAGTTCATGCGCCTCGACGGCCGCGCTCATGATCAGCTTGACGCGATGGTCGTACAGCACGTCGATCAGCCAGGTGAAGCGGCGCGCCTCGGCGGCATTGCCGGCCAGCATGCAGGGCACGTCCGACAGCAGCACGGAGTGGTGCTCGCGCGCGATCTCGAGGTAGTCGTTCTGCGAGCGCGGGCCGCCGCACAGCGTGGCGAAGTCGAACCAGATCACGCCGGGCGCGCGGCGCACGACCGGCAGCTTGCGCTCGGCGATCTCGATGGTTCCGCCCTGTCCGTCGCCGCCGGCCAGGCGGCGGAAATCATCGCGCATCTTGCGCTCGGCGCTCTCGTCGGCGGGGACGAGGTAGATCTCGATCCTCTCCAGTTGGCGCAGGCGATAGTCGGTGCCGTGATCCACCTCGACGACGTCGAAGCGGCGCTTGATCATCTCGATGGTCGGCAGGAAATTGACCCGCATCAGGCCGTTCGGATAGAGGCCGTCGGGCGGGTAGTTGGAGGTCATGACGAAGATCACGCCGCGCGCGAACAAGGCGTCGAGCAGGCGGCCGAGGATCATCGCGTCGGCGATGTCGGAGACGTGGAACTCGTCGAAGCACAGCAGCCGCGTCTGGCGGGCGATGCGGTCGGCGACCTTCTGCAGCGGGTCGGGCTCGTGATTGAAGTTCTTCAGATCGTTCTGCACTTCCTGCATGAAGGCGTGGAAGTGGGTGCGGCGCTTGCGCCTGTAGGGCACGGAATCGAAGAAGCAGTCCATCAGGAAGCTCTTGCCGCGCCCCACCCCGCCCCAGAAATACACGCTGCGCGGCATCGCCGGGCGCGAGAAGAGCTTGCGCAGCGCACTGCTGCGCGCCGCCTTGAACGAAAGCAGATCGGTGTAGAGCCGCTGCAGGCGCTGGACCGCGGCCCGTTGCGCCGGGTCGGACCTGTAGCCGCGCGCCTTGAGCTGGGCGTCGTAGGCGTCGAGCATGCCGTGCTCGGCGACCTTGAGGGTGCGATGGGGCATCTTGATGAAGGATGGCGGTTGACGGAAAAGGGTGAGTGCGAGGAGGACCCTCGCACTCACCCCGCGAGGATACTTCAGCTCAGAAGTGCAGCGGCCGCTTGTCGCACGCCAGCGCGGCTTCGTGCACCACCTCGGACAGCGTCGGGTGCGCATGGCAGATGCGCGCCAGGTCCTCGCTGCAGCCGGCGAACTCCATCGCCACCACCGCCTCGGAGATCAGCTCCGACGCGTTGGCGCCGATGATGTGCACGCCGAGGATGCGGTCGGTGCTGGCGTCGGCCAGCATCTTGACGAAGCCGGTCGGCTCGCCCATGCCGAGCGCGCGGCCGTTGGCGAGGAAGGGGATCTTGCCGGCCTTGTAGGCCACGCCTTCGGCCTTCAGTTGCTGCTCGGTCTTGCCGACCCAGGCGATCTCCGGACTGGTGTAGATCACCCACGGGATGGTGTCGAAGTTGCAGTGGCCGGCCTGGCCCGCCATCAGTTCGGCGACCATCACGCCCTCTTCCATCGCCTTGTGCGCCAGCATCGGGCCGCGCACCACGTCGCCCACCGCCCACACGCCGGGCAGGTTGGTGCGGCAATGGCCGTCGACCTCGATCATGCCGCGCTCGGTGATCTTCAGCCCGACGGCTTCGGCATTCAGGCCCTCGGTATTGGGCACGCGGCCCACGGACACGATCAGGCGGTCGGCCTCGAGCTTCTGGTCGGCGCCGTCCTTGTCCTTGTAGGCGATGACGACGCCCTTCTTGCCCAGCTTGACCTCGCCGATGGTGACACCGAGGTGGATCTTCAGGCCCTGCCTGGCGAAGACCTTGTGCGCTTCCTTGGCCACGTCCTGGTCGGCGGCGGCAAGGAACTCCGGCATGGCTTCGAGCACCGTGACGTCGGCGCCGAGGCGGCGCCACACCGAGCCCATCTCGAGGCCGATCACGCCGGCGCCGATCACCGCGAGCCTCTTCGGCACCGCGTCGAGGTCGAGCGCACCGACGTTGTCGCAGACGATCTTGTTGTCGACCGGGATGCCCGGCAGGTGGCGTGCCGACGAACCGGTGGCGACGATGACCTGCCTGGCCGTCACGACTTCTTCGCCGACCTTCACCTGCCAGCCCTCGTCCACCTGGCCGACGAAGGAACCGTGGCCGTTCAGCAGCGTGATCTTGTTCTTCTTGAACAGGCCCTTGATGCCGCCGGTGAGCTGGTCGACGATGCCGGCCTTGCGGGTGATCATCTTGGCGACGTCGATCTTGGGCGTGCCGACGCTGATGCCCTGGGCCTCGAACGCATGGCCGGCCTCCTCGAACAGGTGCGAGGTGTGCAGCAGCGCCTTGGAGGGGATGCAGCCGACGTTGAGGCAGGTGCCACCCAGACGCGGCTCACCCTTCGGATCGGCATAGGGGTTGGATTCGCAGCAGGCGGTCTTGAAGCCGAGTTGCGCCGCGCGGATGGCGGCCACGTAGCCGCCGGGACCGCCGCCGATGACTAGGACGTCGAATTGCTGAGACATTGAGTTCTCCCTCTCGGAAAGAACGGGGCACACGCGGGCCGGAAGACGAAGCTTTCCGGCGCGGTGCGCCCCGGCTGGGTCGTGTGTTAGACGTCGAGGACCAGGCGGGCCGGATCTTCCAGCGCTTCCTTCATCGTCACCAGGCCGAGCACCGCCTCGCGACCGTCGATGATGCGGTGGTCGTAGGACATGGCGAGGTAGTTGATCGGACGGATCACGATCTGGCCGTTTTCCACCACCGGGCGGTCCTTCGTGGCGTGGATGCCGAGGATGGCCGACTGCGGCGGGTTGATGATCGGCGTCGACAGCATCGAGCCGAACACGCCGCCGTTGGAGATCGAGAACGTGCCGCCCGAGAGTTCCTCCAGCGACAGCTTGCCGTTCTTGGCCTTCTCACCGAACTCGGCGATCTTCTTCTCGATCTCGGCGATGGACATCGCTTCGGCGTTGCGCAGGATGGGCACCACCAGGCCGCGCGGCGAACCGACCGCGATGCCGATGTCGATGTAGCCGTGATAGACGATGTCGTTGCCGTCGACCGAGGCGTTCAGGATCGGGAACTTCTTCAGCGCGGCCACGGCGGCCTTGACGAAGAAGCCCATGAAGCCCAGGCGCACGCCGTGGGTCTTCTCGAACTTCTCGCCGTACTGCTTGCGCAGCGCCATGACCGGGCCCATGTTCACTTCGTTGAACGTGGTCAGGATGGCGTTTTCGTTCTTCGACTGGATCAGGCGCTCGGCGATGCGGGCGCGCAGGCGCGTCATCGGCACGCGCTCTTCCGGACGATCGCCGGCCAGCGTGACGGAGGCTGCGGCCGGCGCGGCGGCAGCGGCGGCGCGCGGCGCCTGGGCGACGACGGCATCTTCCTTGGTCACGCGGCCGCCGCGGCCGGAGCCCGCCACGTCGGCGGCGGCGATGCCCTTCTCTTCGAGGATCTTGCGCGCAGCCGGGCTGGCCGCACCGGCGGCGGCAGGCGCCGCCGCGGGCGCGGGCGCCGCAGCAGCCGGGGCTGCAGCCGCCGGTGCCGCGGCGCCGGCGGCCGCCTTGGCCTCGGTGTCGATCTGCGCGATGAGCTCACCGGAGGTGACGGTGCCGCCATTGCCCTTGATGATCTTCACCAGCACGCCGTCGGCGGGCGCCGGCGTCTCGAGCACGACCTTGTCGGTTTCGATGTCGATCAGGTTCTCGTCGCGCGAGACGGCATCGCCTTCCTTCTTGTGCCAGGAGACCAGCGTGGCCTCGGACACGGATTCGGACAACTGTGGAACTTTGACTTCGATCAGCATGGAACTCTCTCCCGATTCGCTTCGTTATACGTTGGGTGACTGCGGCGTGGTGTCCTGGATCGGACCGAAGGCATTCTCGATGACCGCCTTCTGTTGCTGGTTGTGCTTGGCGTAGTAGCCCACCGCGGGCGAGGCGGCAGCCGGCCGGCTGACCAGCAGCAGACGCCGCTTGGTGCCCAGCACATTGACGAGGTACTGGCGCGAGGCCAGCCAGTACCACGCCCCCTGGTTGCGCGGCTCTTCCTGGCACCACACCACTTCCTTCGCATTCGGGAACTGGTTGATGGCCTTGGCGAACTCCTGCGCCGGGAAGGGATAGAGCTGCTCCAGGCGAACAAGGGCAGTGTCGATGATCTTGTTCTCGCGGCGATGCGCGAGCAGTTCGTAGTAGAGCTTGCCCTGGCACAGCACGACGCGCTTGACCTTCTTCGGATCGAGGTTGTCGATCTCCGGGATCACCGTCTGGAAGTGGCCGCTGGCGAGTTCGTCGATCGACGACACCGCTTCCTTGTGGCGCAGCAGCGACTTCGGCGTGATGATGATCAGCGGCTTGCGCAGCTTGCGGATCATCTGGCGGCGCAGCAGGTGGAAGATCTGCGCTGGCGTGGTCGGCACGCAGACCTGCCAGTTGTTCTCTGCGGCCATGCTCATGAAGCGCTCGGGACGCGCCGACGAGTGCTCGGGGCCCTGCCCCTCGTAGCCGTGCGGCAGCAGCATCACCAGGCCGGACAGGCGGCCCCACTTGGCCTCGCCCGAACTGATGAACTGGTCGATGACGACCTGGGCGCCGTTCACGAAGTCGCCGAACTGCGCTTCCCAGACCACGAGTTCGTTGGGTTCGGCGGTGCAGTAGCCGTACTCGAAGGCGAGCACCGCTTCTTCGGACAGCACCGAGTCGTAGCACTGGAAGCTCGCCTGGCCGTCCTGGATGTGGTCCAGCGGCTTGTAGGTGCCCTCGTCCCAGCGTTCGCGCTTCTGGTCGTGCAGCGCGGCGTGGCGGTGGAAGAACGTGCCGCGGCCGACGTCCTCGCCGGAGAGGCGCACGCCGAAGCCCTGAGCCAGCAGGCTGGCGTAGGCGAGGTTCTCGCCCATGCCCCAGTCGAGCGGCAGCTCGCCGCGCGCCATCGCGCCGCGATCGTCGATGATCTTCTTCACGCGCGAATGCAGCGCGAAGGTCTCCGGCACGGTCGCGAGGCGTTCGCCGAGGCGCTTGATCTCCTGCACCGGGATCGAGGTGTCGCACTCGTCGGTGTAAGGCTGCTTCAGATAGGGCGACCAGTCGGTCGAGAACTGGCGCTGATGGCCCGACAGCACCGGGTTGTACAGCAGTTCGCCCTTGTCCAGGTGCTCGCGGTACTCGGCGATCATCTTGTCGGGCTCGTCGCCGCTGCAGGTGCCTTCGGCGATCAGGCGGTCGGCGTACAGTTTGCGCGTGCCCGGGTGCTGCTGGATCTTGCGGTACATCAGCGGCTGCGTGACCATCGGCTCGTCCTGCTCGTTGTGGCCGAGCTTGCGGAAGCAGACGATGTCGATCACCACGTCCTTCTTGAACTGCTGGCGGAATTCCACCGCCAGCGCGGTGACGAAGGCCACCGCTTCGGGGTCGTCGCCATTGACGTGGAAGATCGGCGCCTCGACCATCTTGAAGATGTCGGTGCAGTACAGCGACGAGCGGTAGTCGCGCGGATCGGAGGTGGTGAAGCCGATCTGGTTGTTGATGACGATGTGCACCGTGCCGCCGGTGCCGTAGCCGCGCGTCTGCGAGAAGTTCAGCATCTCCTGGTTGACGCCCTGGCCCGCGACGGCGGCGTCGCCGTGGATCAGCACCGGGACGACCTGGCTCTTCTCGGTGTCCTTGCGGCGCACCTGGCGCGCATAGACCGAGCCTTCCACCACCGGATTGATGATCTCGAGGTGCGACGGATTGAACGCGAGCGTCAGGTGCATCGGGCCGCCCGGGGTCATGACGTCGCTCGAGAAGCCGAGGTGGTACTTGACGTCGCCGGCGGTGAGGTCGAGTGCGGCCTTGCCTTCGAATTCGGAGAACAGCATCGCGGGCGACTTGCCCAGCGTGTTGACCAGCACGTTCAGGCGGCCGCGATGCGCCATGCCGATCACCACTTCCTGGCCGCCGAGGCTGCCGGCAACGCGGATCAGTTCGTCCATCGCCACGATGGACGTCTCGCCGCCTTCGAGCGAGAAGCGCTTCTGGCCGACGTAGCGGGTGTGCAGGTAGCGCTCCAGCGTCTCGGCCGCGGTGGTGCGCTCGAGGAAGCGCTTCTTCATCTCCACCGAGAACTTGGGCATGCCGCGCACGCTCTCGAGGCGGCTCTGGATCCAGCGCTTGTGACCGATGTCGGTCATGTACATGTATTCGGCGCCGATCGAGCCGCAATAAGTCTGGCGCAGCGCCTCGAGGATCTCGCGCAGGCTGGCGTGCTCGGTCGAGAAGCCGTGGAAGGAGCCGACGTTGAAGGTCTGCGACAGGTCGGCCTCGGTGAAGCCGTAGTAGGACGGCTCGAGTTCGGCGATCTGCGGACGCTCCGTGCGCTTGAGCGGATCGAGGTTCGCCCAGCGGTTGCCGAGGAAGCGGTAGGCGTTGATCAGTTGCAGCACCGACACCTGGCGCTTGTCCTCGCCGCCCGCGGCGACGACGGTGCGCACCGGGCCGCGCCTGGCCATCTGCTCGAAAGCCGCGATCACCGGGCCGTGGGCCACGTCGCGCGTCGCCGCGCCGGCCTGGGCCTGCAGCTTGTCGAAGTAGTCGCGCCACTCGTCGGCGACCGAGGCCGGGTCGGCCAGGTAATTTTCGTAAAGCTCTTCGATGAACGGCGCGTTCGAGCCGAACAGGTGCGAAGTTTGTTCGAGTTGCTTCATCATGATGAAAGCCACCTTTGGTCTTCTGTTGTCCTGCCTGGGGGTGTTCTGACGGTCAGCGCGAACCCGCTGCCCGAAGGAAAAACGGGATGGCCGCAAAGCCGCGACCATCCCGCTGGAGCTGGTTTCGATGGAGCCTCCCCTCCCTCTCCATCGACGCTTACGGACGCTGCTCGATCGCCGGCACGTCGCGTCGCGCCGCACCGACGTACAACTGGCGCGGACGGCCGATCTTGTATTCCGGATCGGTGATCATCTCTTCCCACTGGGTGATCCAGCCCACGGTACGGGCCAGCGCAAAGATGCAGGTGAACATCGAGGTCGGGATGCCCAGGGCCTTCTGCACGATGCCCGAGTAGAAATCGACGTTCGGGTACAGCTTCTTCTCGACGAAGTATTCGTCTTCCAGCGCGATCTTCTCGAGTTCCTTGGCGAGCTTGAACAGGCGGTCGTTCTCGAGGCCCAGTTCGCCCAGCACGTCGGCGCAGACCTTGCCCATCAGCTTGGCACGCGGGTCGAAGTTCTTGTAGACGCGGTGGCCGAAGCCCATCAGCTTGAAGCTGTCGTTCTTGTCCTTGGCACGCTTGATGTATTCGCCGACGCGCGACACGTCGCCAATCTCTTCCAGCATGTTCAGGCACGCCTCGTTCGCGCCGCCGTGCGCCGGCCCCCACAGGCAGGCGATGCCGGCCGAGATGCACGCGAACGGGTTGGCGCCCGACGAGCCGGCCAGTCGGACGGTCGAGGTCGAGGCGTTCTGCTCGTGGTCGGCGTGCAGCGTGAAGATGACGTCCAGCGCGTGCACGAGCACCGGGTTCGGCTCGTACTTCTCGCACGGCGTGCCGAACATCATGTGCATGAAGTTCGCCGTGTAGTCGAGATCGTTGCGCGGGTACATGAAGGGCTGGCCGCTGTTGTACTTGTAGGCCATCGCGACGATGGTCGGCAGCTTGGCGATCAGGCGGTTGATCGAGATATTGCGATGCGCGGCATCGGAGAAGTCCATCGCTTCGTGATAGAACGCCGACAGCGCGCCGACCACGCCCACCATCACCGCCATCGGATGCGCATCCCGGCGGAAGCCCGAGAAGAACTTCGTCATCTGGTCGTGCAGCATCGTGTGGTTCTTGATGATCGACTCGAACTCGGTCTTCTGCTGCTGGTTGGGCAGTTCGCCGCTCTTCAGCAGGTAGGCCACTTCGAGGAAGTTGCACTTCTCGGCGAGTTGCTCGATCGGGTAGCCGCGGTACAGCAGTTCGCCCTTGTCACCATCGATGAAGGTGATGGTGGACTTGCAACTTGCGGTCGACAGGAAACCGGAGTCGTAGGTGAACAGACCGGTCTTCGCACCCAGGGTACGAATATCGATCACGTCGTTGCCATGGGTACCGGTCATGACCGGGAATTCGACAGTCTTCCCGTCGACGGTGAGGGTTGCATTGCGCTCAGTGCTCATGGATCGTCCCTTCATCAAGAAGTTTTCTTACGACTTGCTCCCGTTTCCCATGACCAGCCTGGCCGATCAGGCGCCCGGGGCGCGCTGGCTCAGCAGGCCGATCATCTCCTTCCAGCGGTCCGCCTCGCATGCCTTGCTGCCGTTGACCATCGCCCAGATGTCGTAGTCGTCGCAGCGCAGCAGGTCGTCCAGATCCGCCAGTTGATCGTCGGTCAGACGATCGAAGTGCTGCTCGAGGAAGCGCGTGAGGACAAGGTCGAGCTCCAGCAGAGCCCGACGACATTGCCAGCGCACGCGTCCCCGGTTGATGCTCATGTCGTTCCGCCCGCCCGGATCAGATCGCGCGGCGGACCATCATGTCCTTGATCTTGCCGATCGCACGGGTCGGGTTCAGACCCTTGGGACAGACGTCGACGCAGTTCATGATGGAGTGGCAGCGGAACAGGCGATACGGGTCCTCGAGGTTGTCGAGGCGCTCGTTCGTGTCCTGGTCGCGCGTGTCGGCCAGGAAGCGGTACGCGGCAAGCAGGCCGGCCGGCCCCACGAACTTGTCCGGGTTCCACCAGAACGACGGGCAGGAGGTCGAGCAGCAGGCGCACAGGATGCACTCGTACAGACCGTTGAGTTCCTCGCGGTCTTCCGGGGTCTGCAGGCGCTCGCGCTCCGGCGGCGGATCGTTGTTGACCAGATAGGGCTTGATCGAGTGGTACTGCTTGAAGAACTGGGTCATGTCCACGATCAGGTCGCGGATGACCGGCAGCCCCGGCAGCGGACGCAGCGTGATCGGCTGCGCCACGCTGTCCACGTCGGTCAGGCAGGCCAGGCCGTTCTTGCCGTTGATGTTCATCGCGTCCGAGCCGCACACGCCTTCGCGGCAGGAGCGGCGGAAGGACAGGGTGTCGTCCTTGGCCTTCAGCCGCACCAGGGCGTCGAGCAGCTTCTTGTCGGACTGTTCGAGCTCGACCGAGATGTCCTGCATGTAGGGCTTCTCGTCCTTGTCCGGATCGTAGCGGTAGATCTTAAATTGAACGGTACGCTTGGTCATTTGATCTGTTCTCCCGCGCTCAGTAGGTACGCTTGGCGAGCGCGATGGGTTCCACGTCGTCGGACAGCGGCTTCAGGTTCACCGGCTTGTAGTCGAGGCGGTTGCCGTCGCGGTACCACAGGGTGTGCTTGAGCCAGTTCTGGTCGTCGCGGCCGTTGGGATGCTCGGCGGTGTCCGGCGCGTCGTCGCGGACGTGGGCGCCGCGCGATTCCTTGCGTGCCTCGGCCGACACCATGGTCGCCTTGGCGACCTCGATCAGGTTGTCGAGTTCGAGCGCTTCGGTGCGCGCGGTGTTCCAGACCTTGGACTTGTCGGTGATCTCGGTATGCAGCGACTGTTCGGCCACTTCCAGGATGCGGGTGACGCCTTCGGACAGCAGGTCCTTGAAGCGGAACACGCCGGCATGCTTCTGCATGGTGCGCTGCATGGCCAGGCGCACTTCATGCACGTCGGTGCCGTTCTTCTGGTTCTCGAGGCGGGCGATGCGCGCCAGCGAAGCGTCGGCGGCGTCGGCCGGCAGCGGCTTCAGCGTCAGGTTGCCGGACGTGAAGTCCTCGACCACGCTCTCGCCCGCCGACTTGCCGAACACCAGCAGGTCGAGCAGCGAATTGGTGCCCAGGCGGTTGGCGCCGTGCACCGAGGCGCAGGCGCATTCGCCGGCGGCGTAGAAACCGACCACCGGCACGTTCGGGTTGCCGTCCTTCGGCGCGATGACCTGGCCCTTGTAGTTGGTCGGAATGCCGCCCATCTGGTAGTGGGCGGTCGGCACCACCGGGATCGGCGCCTTGATGGGGTCCACACCGGCGAACTGGATCGAGATCTCGCGAATGCCGGGCAGGCGCTTCATGATGGTCTCGGGCGACAGGTGGGTGATGTCGAGCAGCACGTGGTCCTTGTCGGCACCGCAGCCACGGCCTTCGTTGATTTCCGTGACCATGGAGCGGGACACGACGTCGCGCGAGGCCAGATCCTTCAGGTTGGGCGCATAGCGCTCCATGAAGCGCTCGCCGCTGCTGTTGCGCAGGATGCCGCCTTCGCCACGCACGCCTTCGGTGATCAGCACGCCCGCGCCGGCCACGCCGGTCGGGTGGAACTGCCAGAACTCCATGTCTTCCAGCGGGATGCCGGCGCGCGCCGCCATGCCCAGGCCGTCGCCGGTGTTGATGAAGGCGTTGGTGGAGCTGTAAAAGATGCGGCCCGCGCCGCCGGTGGCGAAGATCGTCGCCTTGGCGTGGAAGATGGAGACCTCGCCGGTTTCCATCTCGATCGCGGTCACGCCGAGCACGTCGCCTTCGCTGTTGCGGATCAGGTCCAGCGCGTTCCACTCGACGAAGAACTGGGTGTTGGCGCGCACGTTGCGCTGGTAGAGCGCGTGCAGCATGGCGTGGCCGGTACGGTCGGCGGCGGCACAGGAACGCATCACCGGCGCCTGGCCGTAGTTCATCGAGTGGCCGCCGAACGGGCGCTGGTAGATCTTGCCGTTGTCGGTGCGGTCGAAGGGCATGCCGTAGTGTTCGAGTTCGACGACGACCTCGTTGGCCTTCTTCACCATGAATTCGATGGAATCCTGGTCGCCCAGCCAGTCCGAGCCCTTCACGGTGTCGTACATGTGCCAGTGCCAGTTGTCCTCGGTGGTGTTGCCCAGCGAGGCAGCCACCCCGCCCTGCGCCGCCACGGTGTGCGAGCGGGTCGGGAAGACCTTGGTGAGCACTGCTGTCTTGAGACCGGCTTCGGAAAGTTGCAGGGCCGCACGCAGGCCGGCACCGCCGGCGCCGACGATGACCGCATCAAAGGTACGCTTCGCGACGTTCACGCTTACAGCCTCCAAAGAATCTGGGCCGCCCAGCCGGCATAGCCGACGAGCAGGAAGAGGGTGACGAGATGCAGCACCAGGCGCAGGCCGTCAGGCTTGACGTAGTCCATCCAGATGTCGCGCACGCCGATCCAGGCGTGATAGAACACCGACAGGAAGAACAGGAAGGAGAGAAACTTGAACACGCCGTTCGAGAACAGACCCGACCAGGCTTCGTACGACAGCTCCGGCAGGGTCAGCGCACAGACTGCGAACACGACCGTGTAGAGCGCCATGTACACCGCGGTCGCGCGCTGCGCGATCCAATCCTTCAGCCCGTAGTGGGCGCCGACGACTTTGCGATTCACCACAGCTTCACCCCGATGATCACGGTGAGCGCGATGCTCACGATCAGAACGATGCGCGACGAGTTGCGCGCGGCCTGCAGCTCCAGCCCCTTGTGGAGATCGAGCGCGAGAAAGCGGATACCGGCACAGAAGTGATGCAGGAAGGCCCACAGCAGACCGAGGAGTATCAGCTTGACCAGCGGATGGCCGACGACGGCCTCGAAGGTGGCGAAACTCTCGGGCGAACCCAGGCTGCGATCCAGCAGGTACAGCAGGAAGGGCAGCAGCAGAAACAGCCCGGCCCCGCTGACACGGTGAAGAATCGACACGATCCCCGGCAGCGGCAGCCGGATCTCGTTCACGGCCAGGTGCTTCGGCCTTTGTTTGCGTACTGTCACTTCTGACATGAAGACTCCCCTCGACATGTGCGGCGGCCATCCGCCGCTGACTCCCAAAACCCCACAATCCTCGACTCTAGCCGAAGCCCGCTGACATCAGCCTGACACCGGCCCCACCCGGACGGCAAGGCGTCCAATTCAATTGAGCTCGTTCAAGTAAAAATGATCGGCCGTGGAATACAGGCCACGGCGCCACTCGACCGGCTTGTCGCCATATGTATAGGTCACGCGCTCGACCGACAGCAGCGGCGTGCCCTCGGCCAGCTTCAGCGCCTCGGCCGCGGAACGGTCGGCCGCCACGGCGCGGATGCGCTCCTGCGCGCGGATCATGCGCATGCCGAAACGCGTCTCGAACAGGCTGTACAGCGATCCGCTCCAGTCCTGCAGCACTTCCAGGTTCAGGCCCTGGAACAGGTCGCCGGGCAGGTAGATCTCGTCGATGACCACCGGCTTGGCGCCGAACCTGAGAAGACGGCGGAGGATGATGATGGGTGCGCCGGGCTCGATGCCCAGCATGCGCGACGCTTCCTGCCCCGCCTTCGCCCGCCAGCAGTCGAGCGGCACGCTCTGCGGATGGGAGAGGTTGCCATCCATCGGCACCAGGCGTAAAAAGCGGAATAGCGCGCGCGGATCGTTGTGCGACGCAACGTAGGTCCCCTTGCCCTGCTTGCGCACCAGGAGGTTGTCTGCCGCCATTTCGTCGATGGCCTTGCGGACCGTGCCCTGGGAGACGCTGAAACGGGCGGCGAGCTCCTGCTCGCTCGGGATGGCCTGACCCGGACGCCATTCCCCCGCCTCAAGCGCCTGCAGAATCAAGGCCTTGATCTGGCGGTAGAGCGGACTGAAGGTCGGGGCGTCGTGCGACATGCAAGTATTGAAACACAAATTTTCCGGCACGTCCATGTCATGTCTTATGTCTTATATAAGATTAAGGACCTCATTTGACACGCCCCTGCCTTGCTTCTAACATCTGGGCGCCTTGGAGGCTGCCCGGTAAGCCGTCTTCCGATCCATCCCGGATCGTTCGAAGCCGGCGCCATCGGCACGCATCATCGATCAGCCAGTCAGTCTTTTTTGAGGGAGTCACCACATGAGCAAAGCCCCCGTCCGCGTCGCAGTGACCGGTGCCGCCGGCCAGATCGGCTACAGCCTGCTGTTCCGCATCGCCAGCGGCGAAATGCTGGGTAAGGACCAGCCCGTCATTCTCCAGTTGCTCGATCTGCCCCAGGCCCAGAAGGCCGTCAAGGGCGTGATGATGGAACTGGAAGACTGCGCCTTCCCGCTGCTGGCCGGCATGATCGCGACCGACGATCCCAACGTCGCGTTCAAGGACGCCCAGGTCGCCCTGCTCGTGGGTGCCCGCCCGCGCGGCCCCGGCATGGAGCGCAAGGACCTGCTGACCGAGAACGCCAAGATCTTCACCGTGCAGGGCGCCGCGATCGGCCAGTACGCCGCTCCGGACTGCAAGGTGCTGGTGGTGGGCAACCCCTGCAACACCAATGCCTACATCGCCATGAAGACCGCCGAGAAGTACGGCCGCGTGCCGGCGAAGAACTTCACCGGCATGCTGCGCCTGGACCACAACCGCGCCCTGTCGCAGCTCGCCGCCAAGTCCGGCCGCGCGGTGTCCAGCCTGAAGAGCCTGGTCGTGTGGGGCAACCACTCGCCCACCATGTACGCCGACTACCGCTTCGTGACCTCCAACGGCGACGCCGTCAAGAGCCTGATCAACGACGAAGCCTGGAACCGCGACGTGTTCCTGCCCACCGTCGGCAAGCGCGGCGCCGCCATCATCGAGGCGCGCGGCCTGTCGTCCGCGGCTTCGGCCGCCAATGCCGCCATCGACCACATCCGCGACTGGGTGCTGGGCTCGAACGGCGAATGGGTCACCATGGGCGTTCCGTCGGACGGCTCGTACGGCATCCCCGAAGGCATCATCTACGGCTTTCCGGTCACGACCGAGAACGGCGAATACAAGATCATCCAGGGCCTGGACATCGACGCCTTCTCGCGCGAGCGCATGACCAACACGCTGAACGAGTTGCTGGAAGAGCGCGAAGGCGTGAAGGACCTGCTCGGCTGATCGCGCGGCCGGCATTCGCCGGCCGGCCCCGGGCATCGAGAGCGCGCGGCCGTGGCCGCGCGCTTTTTCGTCGACCGGACCGCTGCTATCCTAGCCCGCCTCCCGACCGCAGACGCCCCGGAGCCGCCACAAGATGAGTACCCCCACACATCCGCGCGACGTCCTGTTCGCCGGTGAAAAGCCCTTCCCCGCCCTGCCCGCCGTCGACCACTACGCCGGCTCGGAAAAGCTCATGCGCAAGGCCCTTGCGCTGCAGCAGGAACTCGGCCCGGTCTTCGACCTCACCTGCGACTGCGAGGACGGCGCGCGCGCCGGCGCCGAAGCCGGGCATGCGCAGATGGTGGTCGAGATCGTCAACGGCGCCGACAACCGCTTCGGGCGCGTCGGCGCGCGCATCCACGACATCACCCATCCGCACTGGGAGCGAGACCTCGAAATCCTGGTCGGCGGCGCCGGCCCGCGGCTGGCCTTCATCACCTTGCCCAAGGTGCGGTCCGCGACCGATACCGCGGCGCAGATCGCCCGGCTGCGGCACATCGAGGCCGCGGCGGGCGTGCCCCGGCCGCTGCCGGTCCACGTGCTGATCGAGACCCACGGCGCACTGCGCGAAGTGTGGCGGATCGCCGCGCAGGACGGCGTCGAGTCGCTCGACTTCGGCCTGATGGACTTCGTCTCCGGCCATCACGGCGCCATTCCCGGCGCAGCGATGAAGAGCCCAGGGCAGTTCGAGCACCCGCTGATCGTGCGCGCCAAGACGGAGATCTCCGCCGCCGCGCTGGCCTGCGGCGTCGTTCCGTCGCACAACGTGACCACCGAGTTGAAGGACGTCGATTTCATCCGCCGCGATGCCGAGCGCGCCCGCCGCGAATTCGGCTACCTGCGGATGTGGAGCATCCATCCGAACCAGATCCTGCCCATCGTCGAGGCGATGCGCCCGGACTTCTCCGAGGTCGAGGAGGCGACGGAGATCCTCGCCGCCGCGCAGGACGTCGCCTGGGGCCCCATCCAGCACGGCGGCCGCCTGCACGACCGGGCGTCCTATCGCTACTACTGGGAGCTGCTGCAACGCGCGCAGCAGACCGGCATGGCGCTGCCGCAAGCCGCGCGCAGCCGCTTCTTCGCGAACTGAGGCCACCCGGCCGCTGCGGACGCCCCGTGCCCGCCCCCCCATCCGGCCGGCCCTCGCCGGCGGCCACCGCAGACGATCGCCTCATGGCGGGCACGCCCGCCTTCCAGCGCGCCAACCTGGCGATGTTCGTCGGCGGCTTCGCGACCTTCGCCCTGCTGTACGGCACGCAGCCCATGCTGCCGCTGTTCGCCGCCTCGTTCGGCGTCAACCCGGCGAGTGCCAGCCTCACCGTGTCCGCCGGCACCGCGGCACTGGCACTGGCGCTGATCCCCGCCAGCGTGCTCGCCGACCGCGTCGGCCGCCAGCCGGTGATGAAGGGGGCGCTCGCACTGGCGGCGGTGCTGTCGATCTGCTGCGCCCTGGTTTCCGATTTCGGCCAGTTGCTGGTGCTGCGCGCGCTGCTGGGCGCAACGCTCGCCGGCCTGCCGGCGGCGGCGATGGCCTATCTCGGCGAAGAAGTGGCACCGAACGCGCAGGGGCGCGCCATGGGCCTCTACATTGCCGGCAACGCGCTGGGCGGCATGAGCGGCCGCGTACTCGCGGCGCTGCTCACGGAATGGGGGTCGTGGCGCGTCGCCCTGGCGGTGCTGGGCGTGCTGGGCGTGATCGCCGCGGCGGTGTTCTGGCGCCGGCTGCCGCCATCGCGCCATTTCAGGCCGCGCGCGGCGTCGATCGGCCGCATCGTCCGCGACGCGCGCGACCTGTTCGCCGATGCCGGCCTGCCCTGGCTGTTCCTCACCGCCTTTCTCGCCATGGGGGCCTTCATCGGCCTCTACAACTACCTCGGCTTCCGCCTCGGCGACGCACCCTTCGGGCTGAGCCAGAGCGCGATCGGCGCGATCTTCCTGCTCTACGTCGTGGGCACCTGGGCGTCGGCGTGGGCGGGACTGCTGGCCGACCGCCACGGCCGCCGCAACGTGCAGTGGATCATGGTGGCGATCATGCTCGGCGGCCTGCTGCTGACGCTGTCGGACACGCTCGCCGTCATCATCGCCGGGGTGGCGGTCTTCACCTTCGGCTTTTTCGCCACCCACTCGCTCGCCAGCGGCTGGGTCGGGCGCCGGGCGCAGGAACGGCGCGCCCTGGGCGCCGCCGTGTATCTGTGTTGCTACTACCTGGGCAGCAGCAGCATCGGCAGCCTGTCGGGCATCGCCTGGTACGACGGCCGCTGGACGGCGGTCGTGGCCATCCTCGGGCTGTGCACTGCGGCGGTGCTGGGCATCGCGCTGCGCCTGCGCCGCCTCGCACCGCTCGGGCCGGCGGAGGGCGGCAAGGGCTGACGTCCGTCAGCGCATGGTCAAGGCCATCAGCACCGGCGTGGTGACCGCGGAGCACAGCGTGGACAGCACCAGGCTGCCCGCCACCTCGCCCTCCAGCACCTTGAACTGCAGCGCCATCATGTAGACGTTGACGCCCACCGCGATCGACGCCAGCAACACCACCACCTGCGTTTCCATGGGCGGCAGCCCCAGGCCGAACGCGATGAGCCATACCACCAGCGGCTGCACCACCAGCTTGATCGCGGAGATCGCTCCCGCCACGCGGATGCCTGCGCGCACGCTGTACTGGGCCAGCCCCATGCCCAGCACGATGAGCGCCATCGGCGCGGCGGTGTCGGACACCATGCCCAGCGTGGTGCCGACGAAGGCCGGCAGCGGCAGGCCCAGCATGCCGAACAGCGTACCCGACAGGATCGCCACGATCAGCGGATTGGTCAGCACGCCGCGCGCCGTCTTGGCAAAGCCCTGCACCGAGAACTGGCCGTGGCGCGCCCATTCCACCGACACGGTGACCAGGGTCCACAAGGTCAGCGCGTTGAAGACGAGCACGAGTGCGACGGACGGCACGGCGGCCTCGCCCAGCGTGAGGCGCGCGATCGGCAGGCCGAGCATGACGTTGTTGGAGAACACCCCGCCGAGTGCGAACACCGACTGCGACACACCGTCGAGCCGGAACACCTTCCAGGCCACCAGCCGCCCGATGCAGAACACCGCCAGGCAACTGCCGAAGAACGCGATCAACAGGCGCGCATCGACGGCGGGCAGCTTGGAGAAATCGCTCATCAGATGGAACAGCATGGCCGGCATCGCCACCGAGAACACGAAGCGCGACAGCGCATCGCTCACCGCCTTCGTCCAGCCGCCGATGCGAACCAGCGCATAGCCCGCGAACACGAGCAGGAACAGCGGCGCGGAGAGGGTCAGTTGATGCAGGAAATGGCTCATGGGCTGACCGGATGGAGCAGGGCCGGATCGACACGGGCGCTGCAAAGGGCCACATCCTAGCGCATGGCGGCGGTGCGGACGCGGCGCGCGGCCGGCCGCCCCCGGGGCAGCCCGGATGTGCGGCCGGGTGGAAGGGTGGTCTAATGGTGGTTTCCAATTTCCACCATCTCACCCATGCCGAAGACGCCGCTGTCCATCCTCGACCTCGCCCCCATCGTGGAAGGTGACACGCCCGCGCAGGCGCTGTGCAACGCCACCGACATCGCCCGCCAGGCCGACCTCTGGGGCTACAACCGCTACTGGCTCGCCGAGCACCACAACATGACCGGCATCGCCAGCGCCGCCACGTCGGTGATCATCGGCCACATCGCCGCCAACACCTCGCGCATCCGCGTCGGCGCCGGCGGCATCATGCTTCCCAACCATGCGCCGCTCGTCATCGCCGAACAGTTCGGCACGCTGGAATCGCTCTACCCCGGACGCATCGACCTGGGGCTGGGCCGCGCTCCGGGCACCGACCAGTACACCGCGCGCGCACTGCGCCGCAACCTGGGCAACAGCGACGACACCTTCCCGCAGGACGTGCTGGAACTGCAAGGCTATTTCAAGCCCGTGCGACCGGGCCAGCATGTGCGGGCGGTACCCGGCGCCGGCCTCGGGGTGCCGATCTGGCTGCTGGGGTCCAGCCTCTTCAGCGCGGAGCTGGCCGCCCATCTCGGCCTGCCCTACGCCTTCGCATCGCACTTTGCGCCGCGCTACCTCCTGCGTGCGATCGAACTCTACCGCGACCGCTTCCAGCCATCGGAGACGCTCGGACGCCCCTACGTGATGGTGGCCGCCAATGCCATCGCGGCCGACAGCGACGAAGAGGCGCAGCTCCTCTTCAGCTCGCTGCGCAACCGCTTCGCCCACATCGCGCGCGGCGTCCGCGGTCCGCTGCAGCCGCCCTCGCTCGAGCACGGGAAGGACTGGACGCCCGGCGAGCGCGACTTCGCCGACGAGGCGACGGCCTGCTCGGCCGTCGGCGGCCCCGATACCGTCCGCCAGGGCCTCGAGCATCTGCTCGCCGAAACGGGCGCCGACGAGCTGATCGTCACCGCCCAGATCTTCGATCACGCCGCGCGCCGGCGGTCGTTCGACATCGTCGCCCGGACCTGGGGCCTGACGCCGGCCTGAAGCGGGTGCCGGCCGGCGGCATGCCGCCGGGCCCCACGCCTATGGGATACTCGGGGCCCCGACACCACGCTCCGAGGCTTCCCATGCAGAAGAACACACCATCCCGCCTGCTCCGCCATCTGCTGCACTGCGCCACCGCGCTGCTCTTCGTCGCCGGCGCCGGCCTGGCCACGGCGGCGGCACCGCAGACCAAGACGCAGGTGCCCGGCTACTACCGGATGCTGCTGGACGACGTCGAGATCACCGCGCTCTACGACGGAGCCATCGAACTCGACACCAAGCTCCTGAAGAACGTCGGCGAGAAGGATCTCGACAGCCTGCTCGCGCGCAGCTTCCTGAAGGCGCCCAAGGTACAGACCGCGGTCAATGCCTATCTCATCAACACCGGCGGCAAGCTCGTACTCGTCGATGCCGGCGCCGCCGGGCTGTTCGGGCCCACGCTCGGCCACGTCGCCGGCAACCTGCGCGCCGCCGGCTACGATCCGGCGCAGATAGACGTGGTGTTGCTGACCCATCTGCACGGCGACCATGTGAACGGCCTCGTCGACGCGGAAGGCAAGGCGGTGTTCGCCAACGCCGAGATCTGGTCCGCGCAGGCCGACAGCGACTTCTGGCTGAACGACGACGTCGCCGCCAAGGCAGCGAAGGACGTGCAGCCTCTGTTCAAGATGGCGCGCGACGCCGCGGCGCCCTACCGCGCCAGCGGCAAGTGGAAGACCTTCGCCACCGACCAGGACATCGTTCCCGGCGTCTCCAGCGTCGCCGCCCACGGCCACACGCCGGGCCACAGCGGCTACCTCGTCGGCAGCGGTGCGCAGAAGCTGCTGATCTGGGGCGACCTCGTGCATAACCACGCGGTGCAATTCGCCCGTCCGGACGTCGCCATCGAGTTCGACGTCGACCGCAAGACCGCCGTCGCCACCCGCAAGAAGATCTTTGCCCGCGCGGCGAAGGAAAAGCTGCTGATCGGCGGCATGCACCTGCCCTTCCCCGGCATCGGCCACGTCCGTGCCGAAGGCAAGGGCTATGCGTGGGTGCCGGTGGAGTTCGGCCCGCTCCCGCGATAACCGAGCGGGAGCAAGCTCCCGCCGAAAACGGAACGCCCCTGCCCGGCCCTGCCGGCAGGGGCCCGACCCGACCGGCATAGCGGGATTTTCATCAGGCGGTGAGATTCCTGCGGCCCTGGTCGCCCGTAACGATTTCACCAGGCGATGAAATCCCCGTCGCCCCCTCTGCATTGCGCCGCCGCAATGCGTTGCGGCCGGTCGGCTGCATCGCCGCTCACCGAAGCCTTTTCCGCACGTTTCGCACCGCACCACGCAGAAGCGGTTCTCCCGACTGGCACTGGCCTTGCTCAGTGGCTTGCAGCGGCAATGAACGAATTGCCGCCCCAAGATCGATCCATCCGGACCAGAAGAGGAGAAGACACGGTGGCATTGCTAGACCGCAGCGAATGGTACGACCTCGCCCGCAGTACCAACTGGACGCCAGCCCACGTTACCGACGGCGAACTGTTCCCCGACATCATGACCGGCGCCAAGGGCGTGCCGGTCGACAAGTGGGAGGTATACGACGAGCCCTACAAGACCTCGTATCCCGAATACGTCCACATCCAGCGCGAAAAGGATGCCGGCGCCTATTCGGTGAAGGCCGCGCTGGAACGCAGCCGCATGTACGAGGATGCGGACCCGGGCTGGGTGTCCATCCTCAAGGCGCACTACGGCGCCATCGCGCTGGGCGAATACGCGGCCATGAGCGCCGAGGCCCGCATGGCCCGCTTCGGCCGCGCGCCGGGCATGCGCAACATGGCGACCTTCGGCATGCTCGACGAGAACCGGCACGCGCAGTTGCAGCTCTACTTCCCGCACGAGCACTGCGCCAAGGACCGCCAGTTCGACTGGGCGCACAAGGCGTACCACTCCAACGAATGGGGCGCCATCGCCGCCCGCCACACCTTCGACGACCTGTTCCTGGCCAGGAGCGCGACCGACATCGCGGTGATGCTGACTTTCGCGTTCGAAACCGGCTTCACCAACATGCAGTTCCTCGGCCTCGCCGCCGATGCGGCTGAAGCCGGCGACTTCACCTTCGCCAGCCTGATCTCCAGCATCCAGACCGACGAGTCGCGCCATGCCCAGATCGGCGGCCCGGCGCTGCAGGTGATGATCGCCAACGGCCGCAAGGAAGAGGCGCAGAAGCTGGTCGACGTCGCCATCGCCCGCGCCTGGCGCCTCTTTTGCCTGCTCACCGGCACGTCGATGGACTACGCCACGCCGCTCGAACACCGCAAGCAGTCGTTCAAGGAATTCATGCTGGAGTGGATCGTCGGCCAGTTCGAACGCACCCTCATCGACCTCGGCCTCGACCTGCCCTGGTACTGGAACCAGATGATCGCCGAGTTCGACTACCAGCATCACGCCTACCAGATGGGCATCTGGTTCTGGCGCCCGACCGTGTGGTGGAACCCGGCCGCGGGCATGACGCCGGAGTGCCGCGACTGGCTGGAGGAAAAGTATCCCGGCTGGAACGACAGCTTCGGCAAGGCGTGGGACGTCATCATCGACAACCTGCTCGCCGGCAGGCCCGAACTCACGGTGCCCGAGACCCTGCCCGTCGTCTGCAACATGAGCCAGTTGCCGATCTGCGCCATTCCCGGCAAGGGCTGGAACGTCAAGGACTACCCGCTGGATTACCAGGGCCGCACCTACCACTTCAATTCCGAGATGGACCGCTGGGTCTTCCAGCAGGACCCGCAGCGCTATCGCGGCCACATGACCCTGGTCGACCGCTTCCTGGCCGGTCTGATCCAGCCGCCCAACCTCCCGGGCGCGCTGCAGTACATGAACCTGGCCCCCGGCGAGATCGGCGACGACGCCCACAAGTACGCCTGGGTCGAGGCTTATCGCAACGTTCCGTATCAAAGGAAGGCCGCCTGAACGGCCGCCGGAAAGGAGACAAACCCATGGCAGCATTTCCGCTGATTTCCAACTTCCAGTACGACTTCGTCCTGCAACTGGTCGCCGTCGATACCGAGAACACCATGGACGAGGTGGCCGCGGCCGCTGCCCACCATTCGGTCGGCCGGCGCGTCGCGCCGCAGCCGGGCAAGGTCGTCCGGGTGCGCCGCCAGGGCGACGCCGCGTTCCTCCCGCGGCACGCGAAGCTGGGCGAGACCGGCATCGCGCCAATGGAAACGATCGAGTTCGTCTTCGCGGAGGCTTGAGCGGCCCATGTCCTACAAGAAAGTCTGCACGCTCGACGATCTCTGGGAAGGCGACATGACCGAGGTCGAACTGGACGGCCGCCAGATCCTGCTGGTCTGGCCGCAGGGGGAGCAGTTGCGCGCCTTCCAGGGCATGTGCCCGCACCAGGACATTCCGCTGGCCGAAGGCAGGTTCGACGGCCGCGTGGTCATGTGCCGCGCCCACCAATGGACCTTCGACGCCAGCAGTGGCCAGGGCATCAACCCCGGCAACTGCCGCCTAGCCGAATACCCCGTGCGGGTCGAAGGCGACGACGTGTTGGTGGAGGTGGAAGGCGTCGAACCCCTCTTCGCCCAAGCCTGACCCACTACCGAGGAAATCATCTTGAACATCACCGCATCCCTCAACGCTTACCGCAACAACCGGGTCGGCCCGATCCTGCGGGCGAGCGACATCACCGAAGGCGTCATCGAGGCGGCCATCGAGGACAACCCCGACAAGGAAGTCTCCGTCCAGGACAAGACCGCCTACGTGCGCATCGAAGCCGACGGCGAGCTGATCCTCAGGCGTTCGACCCTGGAGCGCACGCTCGGCCGTCCGTTCCGCATGTCCGAGCTGGAAGTGAACCTCGGCTCCTTCGCCGGCCGCATCGAAACCACGAACGACTACGTTCGCTTCTATTACGAAAAGACGCTCTGACAGAGGCCCCGACATGAACCAGACCGAAGTCCTGAAGCCCCTCAAGACCTGGAGCCATCTCGCGGCCCGCCGCCGCAAGCCCAGCGAATACGAGATCGTCTCCACCAACCTGCACTACACGACCGACAACCCGGACGCGCCCTTCGAACTCGATCCCGATTTCGGCATGGCGCAGTGGTTCAAGCAGTACCGCAACACCTCGCCGCTGCGGCACGCCGACTGGAACGCCTTCCGCGATCCCGACGAGATCGTCTACCGCACCTACAACATGCTGCAGGACGGGCAGGAGACCTACGTCCTCGGCCTCTTCAACCAGTTCTCGGAGCGTGGCCACGACGCGATGCTCGAACGCGGCTGGGCCCACAGCCTGGCGCGCCTGTATACGCCGGGCCGCTACCTGTTCCACGCCCTGCAGATGAGCGCGGCCTACCTGTGCCAGATGGCGCCGGCCTCGACCATCTCGAACTGTGCCACCTACCAGACCGCGGACTCCTTGCGCTGGCTGACCCACACCGCCTACCGCACCGCCGAACTGGCCAGGACCTTCGCCGACGCCGGCTTCGGCGAAGACGAACGCAGTCATTGGGAAACCGCCCCGGCCTGGCAGGGTTTCCGCGAACTCGTCGAGAAGGCGCTGGTCGCCTGGGACTGGGGCGAGAGCTTCGCCGCCTTCAATCTCGTCGTCCGCCCGGCGGTGGAGGAAGCCGTGCTGCGCGGCCTGGGCCAGGCGGCGCGCCACAATGGCGACACCCTGCTCGGCCTCCTGACCGACGCCCAGCTCGCCGACGCCCAGCGCCACCGCCACTGGACCGGCGCCCTGGCCAGGATGGCGCTGGAGCAGGAAGGCAACCGCGAAGTCCTGGCCGCCTGGGTGCGCAAATGGGAGCCGCTGGCGGACGCGGCCATCGACGCCTATTGCGCCGCCCTGCCGGACACCGGGGCGACCGCCGGCCAGGCCCGCGAGGCCACCCGGGCGCTGCGCGCGAGCTTCGGCCTCTGATTCCGGCGCGGGGCGGCCCGTCCGCCCCGCCCGGCTTCCAATCATGGAGCACATCATCACGATAGAGGGTGGTGCGGCCTTTGCCGTCTCCACCGAAGAGGACTCCCTGTTGCGCGGAGCACTGCGCGCCGGCATCGGCATGCCGCACGAATGCAGCGTGGGCGGCTGCGGCGCCTGCCGCTTCGACCTCGTCAGCGGCGACATGGAAACCCTGTGGGCCGAGGCGCCCGGACTGTCGGAACGCGACCGCAAGCGCGGCAAGCGTCTGGCCTGCCAGAGCCGGCCGCGCGGCGACTGCACCATCCGCATCCGCTGCGCCGACGAGTACACACCCGCCGTCGCGCCGCGGCGCGGCCTGGCGCGCCTCGAAGGACGCCGGCAACTGACGCCGGACATGAGCGAATTCAGCCTGCGCACCGCCTGGCCGGCGGCCTTCCTCCCCGGCCAGTACGCCCTGCTGTATCCGCCCGGGACGGAGGGCGCCCGCGCCTATTCGATGTCCAACCTGCCCAACGCGGACGGCCTGTGGCAGTTCGTCATCCGCCGCGTGAGCGGGGGGCGGGGCAGCAACGCCTTGTTCGACCGGCTCGGCGTCGGCGACGAGGTCGCCATCGACAGCCCCTACGGCAATGCCTGCCTGCGCGACACGCCGGCGCGCGAGATCGTCCGCATCGCCGGCGGGTCCGGCCTGGCGCCGATGCTGTCGATCGCCCGCGCCGCCCTGGCGCGGCCGGATGCGCCGCCGGTCCGTTTCTTCGACGGCGCGCGCACGGCAGCCGATCTCTGCGGCGAGTCCTTGCTCGGCGACTGCCCGCCGCCGCACCGGCTGTCGTACACGCCGGTGCTGTCCATGCCCGATGCAAGCCCGGGCTGGCGCGGCGCCGTCGGCTTCGTCCATGAAGAGGTGAAGCGCGCCCTGCCGCAGCCCCTGGACCGCTACGAGTTCTACTTCGCCGGCCCGCCGCCGATGATCGACGCCGTCCAGACCATGCTGATGCACAAGCACGGCGTGCCCTTCCAGCAGATCCACTTCGACCGTTTTTTCTGATCCGGAGTCAACGCATGTCCCATTTCCAACGTCTCGTCCTCATCGTCCTGGGCGCCCTCGGGCTGGCCGGCCCGGCGAGCGCCACCAACGTCTTCCGCCTGGAAGGCTACGGCGCGGTTTCCCGCGCCATGGGGGGCACCAGCGCCGCCCACGACACCGGCAGCGCGGCGCTGCTCGCCAACCCGGCCACCCTCGGGCTCGGCAGCGGAGGCAGCCGCCTCGATCTCGGCATCGATCTGGTCACCACGAGCCATCTCGAAATCGAAAATGCCGCGACCGGCGAGACCGCGCGATCCGGCCACCGCGACGTCGCCAGCGCCTATTACGCGCCGCAGGCCGGCTATGTGCGCCGCTCCGGCGCCCTGACCTGGGGGGTCGGCGCTTACGCCGGCGGCGGCCTGGGCACGGAGTACGGCAAGAACAGCTTCCTGTCGCGCACGCCGGGCGGCATCGACACCGGCCTCGAGAATTCGAGCCGCCTGCTCGTCCTCCATATCCCCTTGGGCATGTCCTACCAGGTCGATGACCGCCTGACGGTCGGCGGCGCCATCGAAGCGCAATGGACCGGCATGAACCTCGGCCTGCTGCTGGGCGCGGACCAGGTCGCCTCCCTGATCGGCCGGAATCGCGCACGCGGTTCCCTGGTGCCGGCGCTGGCCGGCATCCCCGGGCTGGAAGGCGCGCATTTCAGCTTCTCCAGGAGCAGCGACGTGGAGAGCGGGGCCGATGCCTGGGGCTGGGGCGGGCGCCTGGGGCTGACGTACAGGCTGTCGGAATCGACCCGCATCGGCGCAGCCTACGGGTTCAGGTCGCACATGGACGACCTCGAGGGCAAGGCCCGCCTGACGGCGGTCAGCTCGGTCGCCGGCCAGATCGCGCTGCCGGGCAGGATCCGCATCGTCGATTTCCAGATGCCCTCGACCCTCACCGTCGGCATCGCGCACCAGGCGACGGAGAATCTGCTGCTGGCGGCGGACGTCTCGCACGTCGGCTGGAAGAAGGTGATGAAGGACATCAAGGTCCGCTATGCCGCAGACGGCGGTGGCGAGCTGGCGGTGGAACTGCCGCAGAACTACCGCGACGTCACCATCCTCAGCCTCGGCGCCGCCTACCGGATCGACCGCTGGACGCTGCGCGCCGGCGCCAGCATCGCCAATCAGGCCATTCCCGACAACACGCTGTTCGGCGTCATTCCGGCGACGCCGACCCGGCATCTCTCGGCCGGCTTCTCTTACGATTTCGGCAGGTCGAACACGCTCGATTTCGCCTATTCGCATGCGCTCAGGGAAAGCCTGGGCAACGCCAGCGAACCCAATGTCTCGTCCGGCGCTCCAATCCGTTCCACGCATGCGCAGGACAATTTCGTGCTCAGCTACACGCACCGCTTCTGAAGGCGCCCGTTTCCAGCCCGTTGCCACAGGGAGGTAGCAGCGCGAGAATCCCCCACCGGTTTTTTCCGGCTCCCGGAATTCCACGACAATCGATGAGGCCCGACCGGCCCGGCCGGTACGGACCCGCAGGCAGAAGGAGGAGACGATAATGACGAAACGCCCGGGGAAAAGGGCGTCCGAGCGCTTGTCGCCGGCTGAGCCCCACCAATCGGAACATGCCCCTGCCACCGAGCGGATACCCGTCCCGGATATCCGCGACCTCGCCAAGCGCCTGCGCTTCGCTCCGCAGCAGGGGCGCATCTGGCTCGACGACCAGCGGATGCTGCTGATGCATCTCAGTTCCTTCGGCTCGCTGCGCCAGGAACTGATCGAGAGCCTCGGCAAGGAGACGGCGCGCGGGCTGATCACCCGCATCGGCTACCAGGCCGGCAACCACGACGCCGCGATGACGCGCAAGATCCGCGCCGGCTTCAAGACCAACGACGACTTCCTGGCGGGGCCGCAGCTCGTCTCGCTCGAAGGCATCGTCCATTGCGAGCCGGTCGCGCTGGAGATCGATGTCGAGCGCGGCCACTACTACGGCGATTTCCGCCTGATCGACTGTTCGGAAGCCGAGGCCCACATCGCCAGCTACGGCATTGGCAACGAGGACGTCTGCTGGATGCTGGTCGGCTACGCCTGCGGCTACACCAGCGCCTTCATGGGGCGTCCCATCCTGTGGCGGGAAATCGAATGCCGCGCCATGGGGCACTCGCATTGCCGCGTCGTCGGCAAGCCGGTGGAGGAATGGGACGATGCGGAGAACGACCTGCGCTTCCTGCAGATCGGCGACTTCGTGAAATGGTCACCCAGGCGGCAGGAACCCGCACCGGCGGAAAACAGCCTCATTGCGGCGCGCATCTCGACCGCGACGGAGAACAGCTTCGGCATGGTCGGCATCTCGGCCGGCTTCAACACCGTCTGCCACATGGTGAAGAAGGCGGCGCCGACCGAGGCGACCGTCCTCTTCCTGGGCGAAAGCGGCGTCGGCAAGGAAATCTTCGCCAACAACCTGCACCGCCTGAGCCGGCGCAGCGACGGCCCCTTCGTCGCCGTCAATTGCGCCGCCATCCCCGAGCATCTGATGGAATCCGAACTGTTCGGCGTGGAAAAGGGCGGCTACACCGGCGCCACCACGTCGCGGCCCGGCCGCTTCGAACGGGCCGATGGCGGCACCCTCTTCCTCGACGAAATCGGCACCTTGACCTTCACCGCCCAGGGCAAGCTGCTGCGCGCCCTGCAGCAGGGCGAGATCGAACGCGTCGGCGACATCCGCATGCGCAAGGTGGATGTCCGCCTCATCGCGGCCACCAACGTCAATCTGCGCGAGGCGGTCAAGGCCGGCACCTTCCGCGAAGACCTGTTCTTTCGCCTGAATGTCTTTCCGATCAAGGTGCCGCCGCTGCGCGAACGCCGCGACGACATCCCGCTGATGATGAACTGGTTCCTGCAGCGCCTGGCCAAGCGGCACGGCAAGATCATCACCGGCTTCCGCGAGCGGGCGGTCGATGCCCTGTTCGGCTACGACTGGCCGGGCAACGTGCGGGAACTCGAGAACATGATCGAACGCGCCGTCATCCTGGCCGAAGACGGCGGCGCACTCGATCTCTGCCACCTCTTCACGAGCGGCGAAGAGGTGGATGCCGCTTCCTTCGTGCTCAAGCGCAACGGCGAGATCATCCCGGCGGCCGGCCCCATCGCCAGGGAACCGGAGCCCAGGCGGCCGAACGGCATGCCCAGCCTGGAGGAAACCGAAGCGGCCATGCTGCGCGCCGCCGTCGCCGAAGCCGGCGGCAATCTCTCGAAAGCCGCCCGGCTGCTCGGCATCGGCCGGCCCAAACTGGCCTATCGGCTGCAAAAGCACGGAATCGCGGCGGAGCACGGCTGAGGCATCTCCGCCCGGGTTCTCCGCGGGAAGGCTGCGCCGCGTTCGCAGACGCCGGCCGCGGTTCGCAATCGGTCCGCCTTCCCGCCCGGCTGCGGCATGCGCCGGGCGCGGACATGCCGCGGCGCCGGCGCGAAGCCGGGCCGCACCCGCAATGCAAACGCCCCCGCCGGCTTCCCGGACGGGGGCGTTTTCCGCTTGCGCGGCGGGCACGACGAGCGTGCCCGCCGCGGTCCGCCGGCCTTACATCTCGACGGTGTCGGCCACGCTGCGGAATTCCTCGATCTGGTCGAAGTTCATGTAGCGGTAGATGTCGGCCGCCTTCTTGTTCACGACCTCGACCTGCTCCATGTACTCCTGGACGGTCGGGATCTTGCCCATCAGCGCGCACACCGCGGCCAGTTCGGCCGAGCCCAGGTAGACGCGGGTGTCGATGCCGAGGCGGTTGGGGAAGTTGCGCGTCGAGGTCGACATCGCGGTGCTGCCCTTGCGGATCTGCGCCTGGTTGCCCATGCACAGCGAGCAGCCCGGCATCTCCATGCGGGCGCCGGAGCGGCCGAGCACGCCGTAGTAGCCTTCCTCGTTGAGGATCATCGCGTCCATCTTGGTCGGCGGCGCGATCCACAGGCGGGTCGGGATGTCGGACTTGCCGTCCAGCACCTTGCCGGCGGCGCGGAAGTGGCCGATGTTGGTCATGCACGAGCCGATGAACACTTCGTCGATCTTGTCGCCGGCGACTTCGGACAGGAACTTGACGTCGTCCGGGTCGTTCGGGCAGGCGACGATCGGCTCCTTGACGTCGGCCAGGTCGATCTCGATGACCGCGGCGTACTCGGCGTCGGCATCGCCCTTCAGCAGTTCGCCGTTGGCGATCCAGTCTTCCATCGCCTTGATGCGGCGCTTGAGAGTGCGGGCATCCTCGTAGCCGTTGGCGATCATCCACTTCATCAGCGTGATGTTCGAGTTCATGTACTCGACGATCGGCGCCTTGTTCAGATGCACCGTGCAGCCGGCGGCGGAGCGTTCGGCCGAGGCGTCGGTGAGTTCGAACGCCTGTTCCACCTTCAGGTCGGGCAGGCCCTCGATTTCGAGGATGCGGCCGGAGAAGATGTTCTTCTTGCCCTTCTTCTCGACCGTCAGCAGACCCTGCTTGATCGCGTACAGCGGGATGGCGTTGACCAGGTCACGCAGCGTGACGCCCGGCTGCAGCGTGCCCTTGAAGCGCACCAGCACGGACTCCGGCATGTCGAGCGGCATCACGCCGGTGGCGGCGGCGAAGGCCACCAGACCGGAGCCCGCCGGGAAGGAGATGCCGATCGGGAAGCGGGTGTGGCTGTCGCCGCCGGTGCCGACGGTGTCGGGCAGCAGCAGGCGGTTGAGCCAGGAGTGGATCACGCCGTCGCCCGGACGCAGGCTGACGCCGCCGCGGGTGCTGATGAAGCTCGGCAGCTCGCGGTGCATGCGCACGTCGACCAGCTTCGGATAGGCGGCGGTGTGGCAGAAGGATTGCATCGTCATGTCGGCGGAGAAGCCGAGGCAGGCGAGGTCCTTGAGTTCGTCGCGGGTCATCGGGCCGGTGGTGTCCTGCGAGCCGACGGTGGTCATCCTGGGTTCGCAGTAGGTGCCCGGGCGGATGCCCTGGCCTTCCGGCAGGCCGCAGGCGCGGCCGACCATCTTCTGCGCCAGCGAGAAGCCCTTGCCGCTGTCGACCGGGGCCTGCGGCAGGCGGAACAGGGTGGAGGGCGGCAGGCCGAGCGCTTCGCGCGCCTTGGTGGTGAGGCCGCGGCCGATGATCAGCGGGATGCGGCCGCCGGCGCGCACTTCGTCGAGGATCACCAGGGTCTTGAGCTGCGATTCGGCGATCACGGCGCCGTTCTTCGTCGCGGTGACCTTGCCGCTGGCCTGGTCGACCGCGAGTTCGATCTCGTCGCCCATGTCCATCTGGCCGGCGTCGATCTCGATCGGCAGCGCGCCGGCGTCTTCCATGGTGTTGAAGAAGATCGGGGCGATCTTGGAGCCCAGGCACACGCCGCCGAAGCGCTTGTTCGGCACGAAGGGGATGTCCTCGCCGGTGAACCACAGCACCGAGTTGGTGGCGGACTTGCGCGAGGAGCCGGTGCCGACCACGTCGCCGACGTAGGCGACCAGGTTGCCCTTGGCCTTGAGGTCTTCGAGGAACTTGACCGGGCCGCGCACGCCGGCTTCTTCCGGTGTGATGCCCGGACGCGGATTCTTCAGCATGGCCAGCGCGTGCAGCGGGATGTCGGGGCGCGACCAGGCGTCCGGCGCCGGGGAGAGATCGTCGGTATTGGTTTCGCCGGTGACCTTGAACACGGTGAGCTTCTGCGAGGCCGGCACTTCCGGGCGGCTGGTGAACCACTCGGCATCGGCCCAGGACTGCATCACCGCCTTGGCGTTGGCGTTGCCGGCGACAGCCAGTTCCTTGACGTCGTGGAAGTAGTCGAACATCAGCAGGGTCTTCTTCAGGCCCTCGGCGGCGACCGCGCCGACTTCGGCATCGGCGAGCAGGTCGATCAGCGGCTTGATGTTGAAGCCGCCCAGCATGGTGCCGAGCAGTTCGGTGGCCTTGGCGCGCGACACCAGGCCACAGCTTTCCTCGCCCTTGGCGACCCTGGACAGGAACTCGGCCTTGATCTTGGCGGCATCGTCGACACCGGCCGGAACGCGGTAGGTCAGCAGTTCGACGAGGAAAGCCTCCTCGCCGACGGGGGGATTCTTCAGCAGTGCGACCAGTTCGGTGACCTGCTGCCTGGACAGCGGCAGCGGCGGGATTCCGAGGGCGGCACGTTCGGCGACATGGGCACGGTAGGCTTCAAGCACGGCGACTTCCTCACTTTTCGTGGCGGTGATCAGGGCCCCGCACGGGGATCGCCCATGCGGATCGGAGCAGATTATATGTCTTTTATAAGACTTGCGGTGCGGTGCAGCACGAAAGTCCGGGTGCAGCGACGATCGGCCGGATTCTACGCCTTCTGCAAACAGGAAACAGGATGCATCACGGGCACGGCGCACACCCCGCCGCATGCGGGGAAGGAAGGCATGCCGGCCGCCCCGTCGGCCGCTGCTTGCCAGGGATGGCCCCGTGGGCCAGGATGCGGCCTTCCCGCAACGACGCTCCCCGGATGACGGCACCATTGCGCCGCCCTCCGCAACGCACCCGACATGAAGACCCCACCCTGCCCATGCGGTTCCGGCAAGCCGCTCGCCGTGTGCTGCCAGCCGGTCCTGGCCGGCACCAAGCCGGCGGCCAGTGCAGAGGCGCTCATGCGCTCGCGCTACACCGCCTTCGCCCTGGGCGACGCGCGCTGGCTGCTCGCGTCATGGCATGCAAGCACCCGCCCGGCCGACCTGGACCCCGGCGATGAACCCCGCCCGAAGTGGATCGGCCTCGAGATCCGGTGCCATCGGAACGTGGACGCCGACCACGCCGAGGTGGAATTCGTCGCCCGCTGCCGCGTCGGCGGACGCGCCCGGCGCCTGCACGAAACGAGCCGCTTCGTGCGCGAAGACGGACGCTGGTACTACGTCGACGGCGACATCCACGACTGAGTCCCGCGCCACGGGCGGCGCCGGCCGGCGAACCGGCGTCCTGCCGGCGCGGGATCGCCGAGCCTATAATCGATTGCGCGTGGAGCCACATCGGACACCCAGCGGGACGAGAACAACATGAACCTCGAAAAGGTCGTCTTCGGTTTCTTCATCGTACTGGCCGCGACGCTGAACTTCGGCTTCTTCGTCGGCGAGATCGACAACCCCAGCCACCACGACGTCTACGAGTTGTTCGCCGCGCTCGTCGTCAGCCTGGTGGCGACGGTGCTCAAGTTCGGCGACCGGACGCAGATCGGCGCAGTCCATCTTTCGACCAGCCTGGTGGCCGACCTGCAGTTGTTCGCGGCGGCGATGGTGTGGGGCTACGCCGCCCACGTCTCGCCCGACGGCGTCACGGCGGAGATGGTCTCGCGCGTCGTCTCGCTGTCCGGCGGCGCGCTGTTCGCCAACGTCGTTTCGGTGATCATCCTGATCGCCGAGACCATCATGCAGCGCCGCTGAGCACCGCGTCGCACGCTTGGGCGACGGCTCGACGATGACTCCGCTACCGCGCCATCAGAGCATCTTCTTCCTCGTCCTGCGGCGCATGCGCATGCCGCTGATCCTGCTGATCGTCATCATGGCGATCTCGGTGCTGGGGCTGACGCTGGCCCCCGGCGTGGACGCCGACGGCAAGGTCCAGCACCTGAGCATCTTCCACGCCTTCTATTTCATCAGCTACACCGCCACCACCATCGGTTTCGGCGAGATTCCCTACGCCTTCTCGGACCAGCAGCGCCTGTGGGTGATGATCTCCATCTACCTGTCGGTGATCGGCTGGGCCTACACGCTGGGCAGCCTGTTCTCGCTGCTGTCCGATCGCAACCTGCAGCAGGCTTTCGCCATCCAGCGCTTCTCGCGCTCGGTGCGCCGGTTGCGCGAACCCTTCTACCTCGTCTGCGGCTACGGAGAAACCGGGCGGCTGGTGTGCGATGCGCTCGACCGGCTGCGCCACCGCGCGGTGGTCATCGAACTGGACGAATCCAGGGTCGGCGAGATCGAACTGCAGGGCTATGTCGCCGACGTGCCGGCCATCGCCGCGGACGTGCGCAATCCCGAGACCCTCAAGTTCGCCGGGCTCACCCATCCGCAATGCGTGGGCGTGATCGCGCTGACCAACGACGACGAGAGCAATCTGGCCGTCGCCATCTCCGCGCGGCTGCTGGCGCCCAAGATTCCGGTGCTGTGCCGCGCGCAGCGCGCCGAGACGGCTGCGACGATGACGGCATTCGGCACGCGCCACGTGATCAACCCCTTCCAGGAATTCGCCGAAACGCTTGCGCTCGCGCTGCATGCCCCGGCCGCCTGGCAGCTCACCCACTGGCTCACCGGCCTGCCCGGCACCACCGTCGAGCGCTACCGCAACCCGCCGCGCGGCCACTGGATACTGTGCGGCCACGGCCGTTTCGGCCAGCAGATGGTGAGCGCGATGGATGCCGAGGCGGTGCCGGTCACCATCATCGACCGCGACCTTCCGGACGATCTCGAACACCGCTGGGTCCACGGCGAGGGCACGAGCCCCGACGCATTGCACCAGGCGGGCGTGCTGGCCGCCGTGGGCATCATCGCGGCGACGCGCTCCGACATCGACAACCTGTCGATCGCGGTGGCCGCGCGCGAACTCAACGACTCGCTGTTCGTCATCCTGCGCCAGAACCACTACGCGAACCGCGCACTGTTCGAAGCCTACGACGCGGACACCACCGTGGTGCCGAGCGAGATCATCGGCCACGAATGCCTGGCCATCCTCAGCACTCCGCTCCTGGTGCCCTTCCTGAACATGCTGCGGCGCACCGATCCGGCGTGGTGCACCGGGCTGTTCGAGCACCTGACGGACCGCCTCGGCTGGGACGTGCCCGAGGTGTGGAGCGTGCGCATCAACCTCGCCACGGCGCCGGCCCTGTACCGGCGCCTGATGCGCGGCGAGACCGTCACGCTGGCCATGCTGCTGCGCTCGCCGCAGGATCGCGCCGAGCGGCTCGAATGCGAGGTCCTGTACCTCGATCGCGATGCCGACGACCACCGCATGGCGCCGGACGCCGACACGGCGCTGAGGGCGGGAGACGAGATCCTCCTCGCCGGCAAGCCCGGCAGCCGCAACGGCTTCGCCCTCACCATCGCCAACGAGCACACCCTCAACTACGTGCTCGCCGGTACCGACCTGCCTGGCGGCTGGATCTGGGAAAGGATGGCCGGATCGAGGAAAGCCGCGCCGCGCCCGAATCTGCCATGATGCGGCGTGGATCGCCGCCGTGCCGCAGGCATGGACGCATCCCTCCGACCGGGCCCGGCCGCCGGGCCGGTCACTCTGCCAACCACCCGAGGAGACCTCTGCATGAAGCTTTACTACAGCCCCGGCGCCTGCTCGCTGTCCCCCCACATCGTCCTGCGCGAAGCGGGCGCGGATTTCGCGCTCGTGCGCGTGGACCTCAAGGCCAAGAAGACCGAGGACGGCAGCGACTATCTCGCGATCAATCCCAAGGGCTACGTTCCGGCGCTGGAACTCGACAACGGCGAACTGTTGACCGAAGGGCCCGCGATCATCCAGTACCTGGCCGACCTCCATCCGGCCGCCGGCCTGGCACCGACGCCCGGCACGCTGGAACGCGCGCGGCTGCAGGAATGGCTCAACATGATCTCCACCGAGCTGCACAAGTCGTTCACCCCGCTGTTCCGCGGCGCGGGGGAGGAATGGCGCAATGCCGCGCTGGAGAACATCAACCGGCGCTTCGACTTCGTCGCCCGGCATCTGGCGACGCGCCCCTTCCTGATGGGAGACGCGTTCAGCGTCGCCGACGCCTACCTCTTCACCGTGCTGAGCTGGACCGCCTTCGTGAAGTTCGACCTGTCGCCGTGGCCCGAACTGCAAGCCTACTCGCAACGCATCGGCGCGCGCCCTACCGTGCAGGCCGCCCTGCGCGCCGAGGGCCTGCTGAAGTGAGTGCCGCGGTCAGCCCCCGGCGGCCACCAGCACGATCTGCCGGCCGTCGAAGCTGACCGTCTGGCCGGGCCGGAGCTTCGCCCGCTTGCGCTGCTCCGGCCTGCCGTCCACCTCCACCTGTCCGGCCTCGACCGCCAGATGGGCGGCGCCGCCCGAGGTGACGAGGTTGGCCGCCTTCAGCAGTTGATCGAGCTGGATATGGTCGCCGCGCACGGCGAAGGTGATGCGCATGATGTTTCTCCCGTAAAGAGCGGATGCCTGCGGACGCCGTACGCGAGCCGGCGCCGTGTCAGAATCCGTGAATTGTCCTTCGCCTGCCGCTCCGATGACCAGCCCGCCCAGCAGCACCTTGCTCGACCGCAGCGCCATCACCACGCGCAATGCGCTGAAATCCGGCGCACTGCTGCCGATCCGCACCAACCACACGACGATCGAAGAGCGCGGCCTGCGCTTCGCGGTGCGCTGGGTGTCCTCGCTCGCGCTGAAGGACCAGGCCCGGGTCGCCACCGTCAGCCGGCGCAACCCCGACTTCAACCCCTTCCTGCCGCCCGAACCGGAGCTGACGGTGGGCGCGCTGGGCGACGCGCACCTGGTCGTGCTGAACAAGTTCCCGGTCATCGACCACCATCTGCTGATCGTCACCCGTGCGTGGGAATCGCAGTCGGCGCCGCTGACCTGCGCCGACTTCGCCGCCCTGGCCCAGGTCGTCGGCCCCCACGGCGGCCTCGGCTTCTACAACGGCGGCACCGAGGCCGGCGCGAGCCAGCCTCACAAGCACCTGCAGTGGGTGCCGCACGTGCAGGACGACGGCAGCCCGCCACGGCTCGACGCGCCCGGCGGCCTCGCCGCGGGGTTGCCGCCCGCGCCGCAGGGATCGCCGGTCGCCAACGCCGCACTGCCCTGGCTGCATGCCTTCGTGGCGCTGGACGGCCGCGGGTGGCAGCACGCCGGAGAGGCCGGCGACATGCTCCACCAGGCTTTTTCGTCCGCCTGGCGGGCCATGGACATGCCGGCGCCGAGCGAACCGATGGCGCCCTACAACCTGCTCGTGACCCGTGACTGGCTGCTCGTCGTGCCCCGCCGCCGCGAGAAGTGGCGGCACGTGTCGGTCAATTCGCTCGGCTACGCCGGCTCGCTGTTCGCCCGCACGCCCGAGCAGATCGAGGAACTGCGTAGCGCCGGCCCGCTGGCGGTGCTCGCCGCGGTCGGCCTGCCCGCCTGAACGCTCACGCCGCCGCCGGCAGCGTCCCCGGATGCCACGGCAGCGGCGGCAGGCCGATGCTGGCACGCAGTTCGTCGCACTTCGGATTCGGCGTACCGTCGTCGAAATACGCCGGGAACTCGCGGCACGGCGTCGGCCTGTTCTCGTAGATGGTGCACGCCACCCGCTCGCCCACCTTGCCCGACAGCGCCGAGCAGCGCCGCGGCAGGTCGTTGCTGCCTTTCATGCAGCGCATGTGGTGCGTCAGTTTCTCGGTCATCGCCGCTGGCACGAAGCCGCCCGGCGCGTCGTCGGCCTCGGCCCAGTAGAACGCAATGCGGAAATGGGTGCAGCAGATGCCGCAGCTCAGGCAGGGATTGAACGTGTACTCGTCCATGTTCGGGTCCGACGTCTTTCGGTATTCAGGATTCGGTTCGGGTGGTCCGCGCGGCCGGCTTCGCTTCCGCGGCGGGCAGGCGCGTCACAACGGCGGCAGGCCATGCCGCAGCCGCGCCC
This sequence comes from Thauera sp. K11, assembly GCF_002354895.1. NCBI lineage: Bacteria > Pseudomonadati > Pseudomonadota > Betaproteobacteria > Rhodocyclales > Zoogloeaceae > Thauera > Thauera sinica. The sequence goes on along the minus strand of NZ_CP023439.1, from coordinate 1,436,702 downwards.
GGCGGCAGGCGTCGTCCCCGATCCCCAGCGCGGCATAGGGGGCGAAGTCGCGGCAGGGCGAGGGACGGCTGGAATAGATGGAGCACCGCACCGAGCGGCCGATCTCGCCCTCGAGCGCAGCACAGCGCGGCGGCGCCTCGTCCGTGCCCCGCATGCGGCGCAGCATCGCGGTGACCTGCACCGCCATCGCATCGGGCACGCCGCCGGCCTCGCACGACGCAAGCTCGGCCCGGTGGAAATCGACCCTGTAGGCGGCGCAGCAGGCGCCGCAGCGGGTGCAGTGATCCTCGTGCACCGATGGCGTCAGTCCTTGTCGGCTCCGCAGCATTTCTTGTACTTCTTGCCGCTGCCGCAGGAGCAGGGATCGTTGCGGCCGGGCTCCGTCCCGGCCGCCGCCTGCGGCGGCAACTCGATCTCCAGCGGTTGGGGGGGGGGAAGGCCGATGTCGCGCCAGTGGGCGAAGATGTCGTTGACGCCCTCGCCGACCTCGGCCAGCCAGCCGAGGCGGGTCTCGTCGTCCACATCGCCATCGGCCAGGGACGGAACCTCGTCGTCCTCGCCGTCGCCGCCCGGCCGCCAGGGCGCCAGCACCTCGTCGAGCGTGGACTGCACTGCTTCGATGGTGTCTTCCGACAGGCCCTGTTCCCAGTCCTGCGGCCACAGTTCCAGGCCATGGGCGAAGCCCTCGATCCACTCTTCGCCGAGCCTGAGCGTGTCGCCATCGGCAATCGCGAAGCAGAACGGCTCCCAGCAGGCTTCTTCTTCCTCGTCCAGGCCGAGGGTCGTCGCCATCTCGTTGTAATAGGACAGCACCAGCCGGATCGCCCGCTGCACGCCGCTGCCCGAGCCGAAGCCGACGTCGTCCTCGTGCGCCGACCACACCGCCGGCAGCCAGCGCTCCACCGGGATGACCCGCGGCGACAGCAGCACGCCGGCCAGGAAGCCGTCCAGCATCTCGAGGTCCATGCAGTCTTCGGGCACGATGTCCGAGGTGAGGATCTCCTCCAGCGCCTCGAAGGCTTCGTCGCTCATCAGGTAGGGATTTTCTGCGGGATGGCCCGGGGCAGTGGTTTCGCTCATGTTCGATCTCCGGAAATTGGGTGCAGCGTGGCCGATCGGCCGCGCCGGAGCAAGCAATATTTCAATGTCTAGAGATCCGCCACGAGGCGATACAGGGTCTGCCCGGAATCGCGGTACTTGCGCTCGAACGGCGTCAGCGGCGCCGGTGCTTCGAATGCCTCCCACGGCACCTCGCGGCCCAGCGCCAGCGTCAGTGCAAACGCCATTTCTTCAATATAGACGCGCCAATTGCTCCGGCATTCGAGGCGCCCGCCCAGCCGCGGCAGCCACGGAAACACCGGATGCGCATGCCAGCGGCGCGCGAGATGCCCGATCTTGGGCCAGGGATTCGGATAGAGCACGTAATGCCGCGCCAGACGCAGCCCGGCCTCGTCGAGCAGGCGCCAGTAGTCCACCAGGTCGGCGCGCACGAAGACCATGTTGCCCGGCAGCAGGGCCTCGGGATAGGGCTTGCGCCGCTGCAGGCGGTCCTGCGACTGATCGACGCCGATCACCCAGTGGTCCGGATTGCCCCGCGCGATCTGGATCGTGCTGTGGCCGACGCCGCAGCCGGCATCGAGGATCAGCGGCGCGCGACCGTCCCAGCGCGCGAGGCTGGCGTCGAAGGCGGCGCGGTTGTAGTCGGCGTAGGGCTTGCGGAAGGGTTCGGCCAGATGCCGGGCGACGACGCGCGCCAGATTCTCGTGCACGCCCTGCTGGGCGCTGTCGGGGATGCGCGAATTCGCGTAGCTCACGCGCTCCTCCGCAGCATCGCATCCGCGCCCGCCGATGCGACGCGGACGCCGGCGGCGGCAAACGCGCGATCGATGTCGGGCATCGTTCCCAGACCGCGGATCTGCTGGAAAAGATGCTCCGCCTGCGCGAAATTGCGGCGTAGCAGATTCAGCCACTGCTTGATGCGGCCCGGCGCATGGCGCGGCACCACCTTGCGCAGCACGCGCTCGCGGAACTCGCCGAGCATGCCGCGCAGTTCCTCCCATTCCAGCGCGCGCGCCGCGGCATCCGGTGTCTCGAGCCGTCCGGCGCGCAGGCGGCGGGCGAGGAACGGGTCGGCGACCGCGCCGCGGCCGAGCATGACGTCGCCGACGCCGGACTCGGCGCGGCAGCGCCGCCAGTCCCCGGCGTCCCACACTTCGCCATTGGCCACCACCGGCACCCTCACCGCCTCGGCGATGCGCCCCACCCACTGCCAATGGGCCGGCGGGCGATAGCCTTCGTCCTTGGTGCGGGCATGCACCACCAGCATGGCCGCGCCACCGTCGGCCAGCGCCTGCGCGCATTCGATCGCACGCCCGGCGTCGCGCACCCCCAGCCGCATCTTCGCCGTCACCGGCACGCCGGCCGGCGTGGCGCGGCAGACGGCATGCGCGATCGCATGCACCAGTTCCGGCTCGTCGAGCAGCACCGCGCCGCCGCGATGGCGGTTGACCGTCGGCGCCGGGCAGCCGAAGTTCAGATCGATGCCCGACGGCGCCAGGCGCGCCAGTTGCGCCGCGTTGTCGGCCATGCAGGCGGGATCGGAACCGAGCAGTTGCACCCGCACCGGCGTGCCGCCCGCGGTGCGGCTGCCGTTGGCGAGTTCGGGCGCGATGCGGCGGAAGAAGCGCTCCGGCAGCAGGGTACCGGACACGCGCGCGAACTCGGTGACCGCATAGTCGTAACCGCCGCAGGGTGTGATCACCGCGCGCAGCACGTCGTCCAGCAGTCCCTCCATCGGCGCCAGCAGCAGATGCACCGTCGATTTCCCCCGCCCGCGAACCGGGCCGTGTCCGAAAGCGCGCGATTGTAGTCGAGTTGCAGCGGCGCAGGGCTTGCCTTGTTCAAACAGTGCGCGGATAATTGCGGACTCTTCAAATCAGGGCGGTCACATCCGCCGCCCGCTTGCGCCAGGAAACAGCCATGAAAGCGGACATCCATCCCAAGTACAACGACGTGAACGTGACCTGCTCGTGCGGCAACGTCTTCGTCACGCGCTCCACGATCACCAAGCCGGCACTGCACGTCGAAGTGTGCGCCGCCTGCCACCCCTTCTACACCGGCAAGCAGAAGATCGTCGACACCGCCGGCCGCGTCGAGCGCTTCCGCCAGAAGTACGGCAACGTTCAGCGCCTGGGCTGATCCGCCCGGCATCGAACGCGGCACCCCCGGGTGCCCTCGCAGGAAAGGCAGCCTCGGCTGCCTTTTTTGTTGCGCCGTGGCCGCACCGGTGTGCGCCCGAACCGCCGGCGCGCGTGCCATCCGCATCGTGCCGGCCCGCAGGCCGTAGAATCTGGCCTTTGCCGTCCGCGCGACGGAATTCCCAAGCCCATTCCCGCATGATCAGTGAACCGCGACCGACCTCCCTGCTGCAACGCAGAATCTACGGCACCCTGGGCATCACGCTGCTGGTCGGCCTGTACCTGATCGTCGGCCTCACCGGCCATGATCCCTGGCGCGGGGACGATGCGCGGTATTTCGGCCCGGTCTGGTCCATGCTGCGAGGCGAGGGCCTGCTCTTCCCGCAGTTGGCCGGCGAGCTGTTCGCCGAATTTCCCCCGCTCTACTACTGGCTCGCGGCGCTGACCGCGTGGATCACGACGCCGCTGCTGACACCCCACGACGGGGCGCGGCTGGCATCGGCCATCTTCACCGCCGTCGCCGTCTATTGCATCGCGCGCGCCGCCGAAGCCCTGTACGGCCGCCCCGCGCGAACGCCGGCCGCCATGCTGACGCTGGGCTCGCTGGGCCTCGTGCTGCACGCACACGAAACGCAGCCGATGATCGCCGTGGCCGCCATGCTCGCACTCACGCTGCGCGGCCTCGCCCGCGTGCCGCAGGAGCCGGTCGCCGGCAGCGTCACCGCGGGCCTGGGCAGCGCCCTTGCCGTCCTCGCCGGCGGCCTGCCGGCCGCGCTGCTGACGATGCCGCTGTTCCCGCTGGTGATGACGCTCAGCCGCGACTGCCGCACGCCCCACGCCAGCGGCGGCCTGCTGCTCGGACTGTCGATTGCGCTGAGCCTGGGCGCCCTGTGGCCGCTCGCCGTCCTGCTGCAGCAGCCCGACGCCTTCACGCTGTGGCTGCACGCGAGCTGGCGGGACATCTCTTCCGGCCCGCTGGGCATGCAGGAGATCCTCCGGCTGATCGAACTGCTGGGCTGGTTCACCTGGCCGTTGTGGCCGATCGCGCTCTGGACGCTGTGGCGCGGACGCCGCGATCTCGACGCCCTGCCGCTGCTGCTGCCGCTGTTGTCGGCGATGATCTCCCTGGCGTGGCTGCTGGTGGACGGCGAACTCTCGCAGGTCGCCGCCCTGCCCCTGCTGCCGGCGCTGGCGCTGCTCGCGGCGGGCGGCGTGCCCACGCTCAGGCGCGGCGCCGCCAATGCGTTCGACTGGTTCGGCCTGATGACTTTCGGCGTGTTCGGCGTGCTGGTATGGCTGGCCTGGACGGCACAAGCCTACGCCTGGCCGCCCGGCCTGGCGCGCCACATCGGCCGCGTGGCGCCGGACTTCATACTCCACGGCGGCGCGATGCGACTGGCTGCCGGCCTGCTGATCAGCGGATTGTGGCTGCTGCTCGTCTGGCGGCTGCCGCGCACGCCGTCGCGCAGCCCGTCGACCTGGGCGATGGGCATGACCATGCTGTGGTGCCTGGCCGTCACCCTGCTGATGCCGTGGTTCGACCACGGCCGCAGCTACCGCCCCGTCATGAAGTCGCTCGAGCAGGCGGTGGCCGGGGAGGTGGTGGATTGCATCGCCACGACCGGGCTGCCGGCTGCGCTGCGCAGCTCGCTCGACTACTTCGCCGGCATCCGCACGGTGCAGGTGCATGCCGATGCCACGCCCTGCTCGCTGCTGCTCGTGCATGACAACCGCCGCGTCGACACCCCCGAACTCGCGCCCGAATGGCGCCTGATCTGGGACTACCGCCGTGGCGGCGGCAAGCAACTGGAAACCTTCAGGCTCTACAAGCGCAGCCCCGCCTGATGCCCGGGCGGGCGCCGGCCCTCACTGCAGGCGCAGGAAGTGGTCGCGGTAATGCCGCAGTTCGGCGATGGATTCGTGGATGTCGGACAGCGCGGTATGCGCGCCCTTCTTCGATACGCCGCCATAGACTTCCGGACGCCAGCGCTTGGCGAGTTCCTTCAGCGTCGACACGTCCAGGTTCCGGTAGTGGAACCAGGCTTCGAACTGCGGCATGTAGCGGGCGAGGAAGCGCCGGTCCTGGCACACCGAGTTGCCGCACATCGGCGAGGTGCGGGCGGGCACCCACTGCTGCAGGAAGGCGAGCATCCGCGCCTCGGCCTGCGCCTCGCCCACCTCCGACGCGCGCACGCGGTCGATGAGGCCCGACTTGCCGTGCGTGTTCTTGTTCCAGTCGTCCATCGCATCGAGCACCGTATCGGGCTGATGCACGACGATGACCGGCGCCTCGGCGACGGGCTCGAGCTGCTCGCTGGTGATGACGACGGCGATCTCGATGATGCGGTCGCGATCCGGTTCCAGGCCGGTCATCTCCATGTCCAGCCATATCAGGTGTTTCGGGTCCTGTGCCATAATCTCGCGCTTCTTTGCAATGCCTGCGGGTGAGGGCTTTCGCGGCGAAAGCCCGGCGATGAAAACTTGCCGGGCGCGATTGTGTCACACATCGCGACGGCGATGCGGCGCGGGAATTCGAGCCCTCTCCCGATGCCGCGAACCGCCCCGCTTCATCGTCCCACATCACCCGATCCGCCATGCCCGCCGACGACGCCAACCTGCTGACCAGCCTCTTCCTCGCCATGCTGCTTTCCAGCGTGGCGGTCAAGACCGCGCTGATGCGGCGCCAGATCCGCCACGTCGGCGCGCACCGCGGGGAGGTTCCCGCAGCCTTCGCCGGCGCGATCAGCCTGCAGGCCCACCAGCGCGCGGCGGACTACACGCTCGCGCGCATGCGCCTGGGGGTGGTCGCCACCGTCGTCGGCGCGCTGCTGGTGCTGGCGCTGACGCTGGGCGGTGGCCTGCAGATCCTGCATTCGGCGTGGTCGGGGCTGCTGGAGGCGAGCGGGATCGCCCACGGCGTGGCCCTGCTCGCCACGCTCAGCGTGATCGGCTGGATCGTCGATCTGCCGGCGGTGCTCTATCGCACCTTCGTCATCGAAAAACGCTTCGGCTTCAACCGCATGACGCCGGGGCTCTTCGTCGCCGACACGCTCAAGGAAGCGGCGCTCGGCGCGGTGATCGGCCTGCCGCTGATCGCGCTGGTGCTGTGGCTGATGAAGGCGATGGGCGATCTGTGGTGGCTGTGGGTCTGGGCCTTCTGGCTGGCCTTCAACGTGCTGGTCATGCTGGTGTGGCCGACTTTCATCGCCCCGCTGTTCAACAAGTTCACGCCGCTCGCCGACGAGGCCCTGAAATCCCGCGTCGAGGCGCTGCTCGCCCGCTGCGGCTTCCAGTCCAAGGGGCTGTTCGTGATGGACGGCTCGCGCCGCTCCGCGCATGGCAACGCCTATTTCACCGGCTTCGGCGCCGCCAAGCGCATCGTCTTCTTCGACACCCTGCTCGACAAGCTGAGCCCCGAGGAAGTCGAAGCCGTGCTCGCGCACGAACTGGGGCACTTCCGCCACCGCCACATCCTCAAGCGCATGGCGCTGCTGGCGCCGGCGACGCTGGCCCTGCTGGCCCTGCTCGGCTGGCTGATGCAGCAGGAATGGTTCTTCTCCGGGCTCGGCGCCCGCGCCGCCGACACGGCCACCGCGCTGGCGCTGTTCTTCCTCGTGCTGCCGGCGTTCACCTTCATGCTGTCGCCCGTCGCCAGCCACTGGTCGCGCGTACACGAATACGAGGCCGACGCCTATGCGGCGCGGCAGACGCGCGCGTCCGACCTCGTCGCCGCGCTGGTCAAGCTGTATCGCGACAACGCTTCCACGCTGACGCCCGATCCGGTGTATTCGCGCTTCTTCGACTCCCATCCGCCGGCGGCGCTGCGCGTCGCCCGGCTGCAGGCCATGGCCTGATGGCGCAGCGGCAACGCAGGGATGCAGCGCGGCTCCACGGGCTGATCGTCGCCGCATTCGGCCGCCACTACGAAGTAGCCACCCCCGCCGGCCGGCTGCAATGCACCACGCGGGGCAAGAAGAACACGTTCGCATGCGGCGACGAGGTGGAACTGCTGCCCAGCGGCGACGGCCAGGGGGTCATCGAGCAACTGCGGCCGCGCCGCAGCCTATTGTGGCGTTCGGATGCCTTCCGCGAAAAGCTGATCGCCGCCAACCTGAGCCACGTCGCGATCGTCGTCGCCACCGAGCCCGGATTCTCGGACCTGCTGATCTCGCGCTGCATCGCCGCCGCCGAAAGCCAGGACATCACCCCGCTGATCGTGCTCAACAAGGCGGACCTGGGCGACCGCCTCGATGCCGCGCGCGCGCAGCTCTCGCCCTTCAGCACGCTCGGCTACGAAGTGATCGAACTGTCGGCGCTGGCGGGCGCGGAGGCGTTGCGGGCGCGGCTCGCCGGCACGCATGCCATCCTCGTCGGCCAGTCGGGGATGGGCAAGTCGACGCTGACCAATGCGCTGATTCCCGAGGCCAACGCTGCGACGCGCGAGATCTCGACGGCGCTCGATACCGGCAAGCACACCACCACCTTCGCCCGGCTGTACCCGTTCGGCACCGACCTGCAACGCGACGGCTGGCTGATCGACAGCCCCGGCCTGCAGGCTTTCGGCCTCGCCCACCTGACCGCCGAGGCGCTGGCGGAGAGCTTCGTCGAGTTCCGCCCCCTGCTCGGCCAATGCCGCTTCCGCGACTGCCGGCACGAAGCCGAGCCGGGCTGCGCCCTGCTGGCCGCACTCGGATCGGGTGCGATCAACGCGCGGCGGTTCGAGCACTTCCGCACCATCCGCACCGAGATCGCGGAAGCGAAACGGCTCAACCCCGGCTGGTAGGCGGCGTCGCGCAGCGGCGCACGCGGCGCCTCATTCGTCGCGCAGCGCGATCAGCAGCGCCGAGGTGAAGTCGCGGCGGTACAGCACGACGGCGATCACGGTCGTCATCGCCATGAAGATCCACGGCTGCACGAACCACGCCACCGCGGCGAGCCCGAAGTAATAGGCGCGTATGCCGCGGTTGAACTCGTCGCCCGCCAGCGAATTCACCCTGCCCAGGCGGCGTGCGGCGATCTCGGCCAGGCGCGGATCGTAGCTCTCGTTTTCCTCCTTCATCACCGGCGTGCTGCCGATCAGGATGGAAAGCAGATTGAACTGCCGCAGGGCCCAGGTGAACTTGAAATAGGCGAACACGAACACGCAGAACAGCAGCGCCAGCTTCATCTCCCACAGCGCGCGCGAAGTCTCGCGCGCGAACGGCAGATCCTCGGTGAAGCTGATCACCTGGTCCAGCGTGCCCAGCAGCGCCAGCACGCCGGCGATGATGTAGATGGTGGTGTTGGCGTAGAACGACACGCTCTGCATCAGGTTGCCCACCAGCGCGGCGTCCGGTATGCGCACCTCGCGGCGCAGCATCTGCCATCCCCAGGCGAGGCGATGCCTGTCGCCCACGTCGGCCAGCCCGTGGCGAGCCCAGGGGCTGTGCTCCGACAGCCAGCCGTAGCCGATCCAGACGACCAGGAACCACGCCAGCGCCATCGCGTCGGCATAGCTGACGACGGAGAAAAGGCCGGACGGCATGGGCGAGGCTCAGCCGGCGAGCAGGAAGTCGCGCACCACCGCAATCTGCTCCGCATCCATCAGCATCGGCGCGTGGCCCACGCCGGGGAATTCCACCGTCTGCGCACGCGGCCCGCGCACCGCCATCTGCTCGAGGGTGGCATGCTCCAGCAGATCGGATTCCACCCCCTCAGGACCAGGGTCGGGCAGGCGATGCGTTCGTATACCGCCCACAGGTCGACATCCTCCTGGACCGGCGTCGTGCGGAAGACATCGCCGATGGCGGGGTCGTACACCATCGTGAAGCCGACGCCCGACTCGCCGTGGACCGGCCTGACCGAATACTGGGTGAGATGCCGCCACTGCGCATCGGTGAGCGTGCCGAAGGGTGCGCTCACCTCGCGGATGTAGGTCTCGGCCGCCTCCATGGACGGGAACACCGGCGCCCTGCCCACGTAGTCGCCGATGCGCTGCAGCGACACCGCGGTGATGACCGGCCCGACGTCGTTGAGCACCAGGCGGGTGATCGGGCCGTGGGGCTGGCTGGCGATGAACATCCCGATCATGCCGCCCATCGAGGTCCCGACCCAAGACACCGTCTCGACGTCCAGGCGCGCGATCAGCGTGACCATGTCCGGTACATAGACCGGAAAGCCGTAGTCGGTCTTCACGCCCAGCCAGTCGCTGCGCCCGCGGCCGACCACGTCCGGGCAGATGACGCGGAAGTCGTCCGCCAGTGCGCGTGCCAGGTCGTCGAAGTCGCGGCCGTTGCGCGTCAGCCCATGCGCGCAGACCACCACGCGCGGATTGTCGCGGTCGCCCCATTCCACATAGGCCACGCGATGCAGTCCGTGAGGACCGATGCACTGCACGCTGCGCTCGCGCAATGCATGGCGGGGGCGTTCGGGCTCGAAAGCCTGGCGGATGTCGGAAATGAGGCTCATGGCGGGCATCTCCCGAAGGGCAAAGGTCGGTTCGAGTCTAGCATTGCGCACCGCGGCGCGGAGGCCGCCCTTCAGCGGCCGTGCCAGTAGCGCGGACGCTGCTCCCGCGCGGCGGCGACGTCGATGCCGGCCGCCGTCACGCGGATGCCGATCGCCCCCTGGCTGTCGGTGCGCCAGTTGCGCGCGCCGGCCCCGGCCCAGCGCGCCCATACCGCCGGATGGGGATGGCCGAAGCGGTTGCGGTAGCCTGCGGAGTGGATCGCGGCCTCGGGCATGACGGCATCGACGAAGGCGGGCGAGGACGACGAGCGGCTGCCGTGATGGCCGACGACGACGACCGAACTCGCCAGCGCATCCACGCCGTGGCGCGCGATCATCGCCGCCTCGCCGGGCGCCTCGAGATCGCCCACCAGCAGCAGGGAGCCGCCGCCGGCCGTCACCTTGACCACGCACGACAGGTCGTTGTTGCGGCGCGCGGGCCTCCCCCCGGGCCACGGATGCAGCACCTCGAAGCGCACGCCATCCCACTCCCAGCGCTGCCCGGCGCCGCAGGCCAGGCGCCCGCCGCCGGGCGCCACGGTGTCGTGCCGGAAGCCCGCAGCATCGTCCCCCGAGGCAAGCATGGCGCCCACCTCGACCCCCTCCAGCACGCTGCGCGCACCGCCCACGTGGTCCGCATCGTCGTGCGACAGCACGAGGCGGTCGAGCCGCGCGACGCCGCTGGCGGCCAGAAAGGGCAGGATCACGCGCTCGCCCGCATCCGCCTCGTCGCCGTAAGGCGGACCGGCATCGTACAGAAGCGAATGCGTCGCCGTCTGCACATGGACGGCCAGCCCCTGGCCGACGTCGAGCACGGTCGCGGCGAAGTCGCCGGGCGCCGGCCGTCCGGGCTGCCACAGCAGCAGCGCGGCGAGCACCACGCCCGCCGGCGCACGGACCGGCGTGGCGCGCGGCAGCAGCACCACCGCCGCGGCGGCGGCCCCCGCCAGCAGCAGCCAGGCCGGTGCCGCCGCCTGCCGCCAGAGCGCCAGCGGCGTCGCCGACAACCACTCCACCGGCTGCATCAGCACCGAGAACGAGGCATGGGCCAGTTGCAGCGGCCACTCGAACGGCAGCAGCGCGGCCAGGAACGCGAGCGGCGTGACGAGGAAGCTCACCACCGGAATCGCCAGCGCATTGGCCAGCGGCGAGACGACGGAGAAGGACTGGAACAGCGCGATCAGCAGGGGCACGGTTGCCAGGGTGATCGCGATCTGCGTCTTCACCGCCGCACGCCAGCCATCCCCCCGCCCGCGCACGCCGTGGCGGGCGCCCAGCACCAGCAGGATGACGCCGACGGCGGCGAAGGACAGCCAGAAGCCCGCGGCGAGGACGGCCCACGGATCGGCGATCAGCACGCCGGCCAGGGCGAGGAGCAGCACCCGGGACGGCGACGGCGAACGCCCGAGCAGGAGCGCCAGCCCCACGACGCACAGCATGATCAGCGCGCGCAGCACCGGAATCCCCATGCCGGCGAGCAGCGCGTAGCCGGTCGCCGCGGCGATCGCGGCCACGGCCGCCGCCTTTCTCGCCGGCAGGCGCAGGACGAGGGCCGGCACGCGGCGCCACAAGGCGCCGGCCAGAGCCGCGCCAAGCAGTCCGGCAAGCGAGATGTGCATGCCGGAGATGGCGACCAGGTGCGAGATGCCGGTGCGGCGGAAGACCTCCCACTGCCCGGCCGGAATCGCCCGCTGGTCGCCGACCACCAGCGCGACCAGCACGCCGGCATAGGGCGCGTCGCCGAGCACGGCGAGGAAGCGGTCGCGGATCGCGGCGCGTGCCCGATGCACCCGGTGCATGAAGGACGCCGCTCCGGAATCGAGCCTGCCGGCGTCGCCGCGCACGTAGCCGCTCGCCCTCAGGCCGCGCTCGAGCAGCCATGCCTCGTAGTCGAAACCGGCCGGATTGACGAAGCCGTGGGGGCGCTTCAGGCGCACGACGAAACGCCAGCGTTCGCCCGCCGCGACGTCGGGTGGCGCCTCGTCGTCCCGCAGCCGATACCACGACAGCAGTATCCGCCGTGGAACGCCCTCCGCGCCGGCGTCCGGCACGAATGCGAAGCGCACACCGTCGGCCAGTTGCTGCGGCAACTCGTCGACACGCCCGGTGAGCGCGATGTCCACGCCTTCGAGCACCATCGGCAGGGCGTCGGTGAGCCGCCATTCGGCGCGCTGCGCCGACCACAGGAATCCGGCGCACAGCGCCATGCAGCCGGCGGCCGCGGCGAGCGCGAGCCGGCGGACGCCGCCATCCCCTGCCTGCACCGGGCGATGCGCGAGCCGGAACAAGGCCGGCAGCGCCACGGTCCACCCACACCAGCCGTAGATGCGCCAGGCGGGCACCGGCAGGTCGGCCTGCTGCTGGAAGAGCCAGACCCCGATACCGAACAGGACGATCAAGATTCGCATGGCATCCAATGATGCCAACGTCAATCCCCTGGCGGCAAGCCCCGCGTTCCCGCATGTGCCATGCTGCCGGAACCGCCGCCGCTCCCGACCATGCGCAAACGCCTCAAGCAGCTCCTTCCCGATCACGATGCCATCCGCGACAACCGCTGGCTGCGCCCCTTCGCCGGCACGCTGCTGCATCCGCGCCTGTGGCACCTGAACCGGCATTCGGCCGCGGGCGCGGTGGCGGTGGGACTGTTCTGCGGGCTGATCCCCGGTCCGCTGCAGATGCTGGGGGCGGCGATCTGCTGCGTCGTGCTGCGGGTGAACCTGCCGCTCGCGCTGCTATGCACGCTGTACACGAACCCGATCACCATCGTCCCCCTCTACGTCGTCGCCTTCGAGCTGGGCAACTGGGTGATGGGCAACGGGACCACGCACTTCACCCCGCCGCCGGAGATGGCAGGCATGGATCTGGGGGGCTGGGTGTCCGGGCTGATCGGCTGGATGGCGGGCCTGGGCAAGCCGCTCGCGCTCGGGCTCGTGCTGCTGGCGGCCATCCTGTCGCTGGCGGGCTACCTGGGCGTGAAGGCGTGCTGGCGCTGGTGGCTGATCCGCCACTGGCGCAGCCGCCGGGCCCGGCATGCGGCGGCGCGGAATCCGGCAAACGGCGCCTGATGGCGGGCGCCCCTGCCCGCCCGGCCCGGCCCGGCTGCGGCTCAGGCGAGCCGGCCGTCCTCCAGCCGCAGCATGCGCTGGGCGCGCCGCGCCAGCCCCTCGTCGTGGGTCACGATGACGAAGCTCGTCGCCAGGCGCTCGTTGAGCGACAGCATGAGGTCGAACACCGCCTCGGCGGTGCGGCGGTCCAGGTTGCCGGTGGGCTCGTCGGCGAGCACGCAGGCCGGCTGCGTGACCAGCGCCCGCGCGACCGCGGCACGCTGGCGTTCGCCGCCGGACAGTTCGCCCGGGGTGTGGTCGAGCCGGTGCCCTAGGCCGACCTCGCGCAGCATCGCCGCGGCCTGCTCGTCGGCCTCGGCCCGCGCCATGCGGCGGATGTAGAGCGGCATGGCGACGTTTTCCAGCGCGGTGAATTCGGGCAGCAGGTGGTGGAACTGATAGACGAAGCCCAGCGCCGCATTGCGCAGGCGTCCGCGCTCAGCCTCGGACAGCGTGGAGAAATCCCTGCCCATCAGCCGCACGGCGCCGGCACTCGGCGCATCCAGGCCGCCCAGCAGGTGCAGCAGCGTGCTCTTGCCCGAGCCCGAGGCGCCGACGATGGCCAGCCGTTCGCCGCGCGCCACCGCCAAGCTCACGCCGGCCAGCACCTGCACCGCATCCGCGCCTTCGCGAAAGCGCTTTTCCAGCCGCTCGCAGGCCAGCACCGGCCCGCCGCCCGCGGCATCGTTCCTCGCGGTTCCGATCACGTTCTCACTCATAGCGCAGCGCCTCCGCCGGATTCACCTTCGATGCCCGCCAACTGGGGTACAGCGCCGCCAGCAGGGTGAGCGCGAAGGACACCGACACGATGCTGACGACGTCGCTCCACAGGACCTTGGACGGCAGCTCGTCGATGTAGTAGATCTCCTTGTTCCACAGCGTCATGCCGGTGATCGTCTCGAGCACGGGGATCACCACGTCCAGGTTGTGCGCGATCAGCAAGCCGCCGGCCACGCCGCCGGCCAGGCCGACGAGGCCGATGATCGTGCCCTGCAGCACGAACACCGCCATGATCGATGCCGGGCTGGCGCCCAGCGTGCGCAGGATGGCGATGTCGGCATACTTTTCCTGCACCGCCATCACCAGCGTGGACACGATGTTGAAGGCGGCCACCGCGACGATCAGGAACAGGATCAGCGTCATCATCGTTTTCTCCAGCGCCACCGCGCGGAAGAAATTGGCGTGGCTGCGCGTCCAGTCGGCAACGACGAGGCCCGGTTCCGTCAGCGTGGCGGCCAGTTCGCGCGCCACCCGCGGCGCGGCGAACAGGTCGTCGAGCTTGAGCCGCACCCCGCTCACCTCCTCGCCCATGCGGTACAGCGCCTGGGCATCGGCGAGGTGGATCAGGGCGAGGCCCGAGTCGTATTCGTACATGCCGGCCTCGAACACGCCAACCACCTCGAACTGCTTGACGCGGGGCAGCACCGCCGCCGGCGTCACCAGGCCCTGCGGCGCGATCAGCGTGACCTTGTCGCCCGGCGTGACGCGCAGCGCCAGCGCCAGGTCGCGCCCCAGCACGATGCCGAAGCGGCCCGGCTGCAGCGCCTCGAACGCGCCCGCCTTCATGTGCTGGGCGAAATCGGCCACCTTGTCCTCCTCGGAGGGGATCACGCCGCGCACCATGGTGCCGCGCACCGCCTCGTCGAAGGACAGCATGCCCTGCTCCTGCACATAGGGCGCCGCCGCCTTCACCGACGGATGCCGCACCGCTTCGTCGGCCACCTGCTGCCAGGACGCCAGCCCGGTGCCGATCCCCTGGATCTGCACGTGCGAGGCCACGCCGAGGATGCGGGTGCGCAGTTCCTCCTGGAAGCCGTTCATCACCGACAGCACCACGATCAGCGCCGCGACGCCGAGCGCGATGCCCAGCATCGACACCAGGGAGATGAAGGAGATGAAGCGGTTGCGGCCCTGCGCCCGCTTGCGTGAGCGGGTATAGCGCAGGCCGACGAGAAATTCGTAACGCATCGATCGATCGGGGACGGGCCGGAGATGGCGAGGCCGGCATTGTGCCGGGGATGACGGCCGCTGGGGAGCCCGACGACAAATGAGTGTGTAAGCGGCGATGGGCAGCGGCACGGCAGAGAGGGCACGGATGCCCCTGCCGCCGCCGCGGCGGCCGGAATGCGGCAGGCCCGTGGCGGCCGGCTCCCCCTGGCATCAGAGGGCCGCTGTTGACTTCGATGACTGTATTTAAATACAGTTTTCAACATGCTTCCCCCCTACGCCGAACTCCATTGCCTGACGAACTTCAGCTTCCAGCGCGGCGCTTCGCACCCCGAAGAACTCGTCGCGCGGGCAGCCGGGTACGGCTACGCCGCGCTGGCGATCACCGACGAATGCTCGCTCGCCGGCGTGGTGCGCGCCCATCGCGCATTGCAGGATCTGCCGCCCGGTGCCGCGCCGAAGCTGATCGTCGGCAGCGAGATCCACCTCGCCGGCGGGCCCTGCGTGGTGCTGCTGGCCACCTGCCGCGCGGGCTACGGCCAGTTGTCGCGGCTGATCACCACCGCGCGGCGTGCCGCGGCAAAGGGCGAATACCACTTGGCGCGCGAGGCGTTCGGGCGCATCGCCCCGGCCGGCCTGCGGGACTGCTTGGCGCTGCTGGTACCGCCGCCCGGCCTGCCGGACGCCACCGCCCTGCCCGCCGACGCCCGCTGGCTGGCCGGGCTCTTTCCCGGCCGCGCCTGGCTGGCGGTGTCGGTCGGCTTCGACGGCCGGGACCGCGCCCGCATCACCGCCCTGCGCCGCCTCGCGCGCGCCGCCGGCCTGCCGGCGGTGGCCGCCACCGGCGCACTGATGCACGACGCCGCCCGCCGCCCGCTCGCCGACGTGCTCACCGCCACGCGGCTGCATTGCAGCGTGGCCGAAGCCGGACTGCAACTGGCGCCGAACGCCGAACGCCGGCTGCACGACCGCGATGCGCTGGCGCGGCGCTACCCGCCGGCATTGCTGGCGGAAACCCTGGCGGTGGCCGCGCGCTGCCGCTTCAGCCTGGACGAACTGCGCTACGAATACCCGGAAGAACTGGTCCCGCCCGGCGAGACGGCCACCTCCTGGCTGCGCCGGCTGGTCGAGGACGGGCTGCGCTGGCGTTTCCTGCGGCACGAAGCCGTGCCCGACGTGCCGGGGTCGGACGTGCCGGAGCCGGACGCCGGCCGGACGCCGCCGCCGTCCGACCCGGTGCCGCCCGCCGTCCGCGGCCGGATCGAGCACGAACTGGCGCTGATCGCCGAGCTGGGTTACGAGGCTTACTTCCTCACCGTGCACGACGTCGTGCGCTTTGCCCGCAGCGCCGGCATCCTGTGCCAGGGGCGCGGCTCGGCGGCGAATTCCGCGGTGTGCTGGGCGCTGGGCGTCACCGAGGTCGATCCCGCGCTGGGCATCATGCTGGTCGAACGCTTCATCTCGCGTGAACGCAACGAGCCGCCCGACATCGACGTCGATTTCGAGCACGACCGGCGCGAGGAAGTCATCCAGTACATCTACCGCAAATATGGCCGCGAACGCGCCGCGCTGGCCGCCACCGTGATCACCTACCGCGCCCGCAGCGCGCTGCGCGACGTCGGCCGCGCGCTGGGCCTGGGCGAAGCGCAGATCGAACGCCTGACGCGCGACCATTTCTGGTTCGACGGCCGCCAGATCCTGCCCGAGCGGCTGCGGGATGCGGGCGTGGACCCGCAAAGCCCGGTGGTGCGCCACCTCGCCGCCCTCGTCGAGGAACTGATCGGTTTTCCGCGCCACCTGTCGCAGCACGTCGGCGGCTTCGTCATCGCCCGCGGCCGGCTCGACGAACTGGTACCGGTGGAGAACGCGGCGATGGCCGAACGCACCGTGATCCAGTGGGACAAGGACGACCTCGACACCGTCGGCCTGCTGAAGGTCGACGTGCTCGCGCTGGGAATGCTGTCGGCGCTGCGCCGCAGCATGGCCCTGGCCTCGGCCTGGCGCGGGCGGGAACTGACGCTGGCGAACATCCCGCGCGAGGAGCCCGCCGTGTACGAGATGCTGTCGCGCGCCGATGCGATCGGGCTGTTCCAGGTCGAGTCGCGCGCGCAGCTCACCATGCTGCCGCGGCTCAGGCCGGAGCGTTTCTACGATCTGGTGGTGGAGGTCGCCATCGTGCGTCCCGGTCCCATCCAGGGCGGCATGGTGCATCCCTATCTCGAGGCGCGCGCCCGCGCCAGGCGCGGCGAAGACCCGCTCGCCGGCCTGCGCCCGGAGATCCGCGAGGTGCTGGCCCGCACCATGGGCGTGCCCATCTTCCAGGAACAGGTGATGCAGCTCGCGGTGGTGGCGGCCGATTTCACCGGCGGCGAAGCCGACCGGCTGCGCCGCGCGATGGGCGCCTGGCGGCGCAAGGGCGAACTCGAGCGTTACCGCGACAAGCTGCTGAGCGGCATGGCCGCCAACGGCTACGACGCCGATTTCGCCGAGCGCCTGTGCCGCCAGGTCGAAGGCTTCGGCAGCTACGGCTTCCCGGAATCCCACGCCGCCAGCTTCGCCCTGCTGGTGTATGCGTCGGCGTGGCTGAAGCGCTTCGAGCCCGCCGCCTTCCTGTGCGGCCTGCTGAACAGCCAGCCGATGGGTTTCTACTCGCCCTCGCAACTGATCCAGGACGCGCGCCGCCACGGCGTCGAGATCCGCGCGCCCGACGTCAACGCCAGCGAGCGGGAGTGCACGCTGGAAGCGATCGAGGCGTCGGCCGGACCGGCGGTGCGGCTGGGCCTGCGCATGGTGCGCGGGCTGCCCGCTGATGCGGCCGGGCGTATCGTCGCCGCCCGCACCGGCGGTTCCGCGGCCGGCCGGGCGGCAAGGGCCGGCGGCCGCTTCGCCGGCGTCGAGGAACTCGCCGTGCGGGCCGCGCTCGATGCCGGCGCGCTGCACGCTCTCGCCACCGCCGGCGCGCTCGCCAGCATCGCCGGCCACCGCCGCCAGGCGCTGTGGCAGGCCGCCGGCGGCACGCCGCTGCCGGGCCTGCTGGCCGATGCGCCTGGCGCCGACGTGCCCGCCGCGCTCCAGCCCCCCACGGAGGCCGAAGACCTGCGCGCCGACTACGCCCGGCTCGGCTTCACCCTCGGCCGCCATCCGCTCGCCCTGCTGCGCGCCGAACTCGCCGTGCTGCGCTTCCTGTCGGCGGCCGAGGTCGCCTCCGCGCCCGACCGCATGCTGGTGCGCAGCGCCGGACTGGTGACCTGCCGCCAGCGCCCCGGCACCGCCAAGGGCGCGATGTTCATCACGCTGGAAGACGAGACCGGGCTGATCAACGTCATCGTCCGCCCCGAACTGCTCGAGCGCCAACGCCGCATCCTGCTCGGCGCCAGGCTGCTCGGCATCTACGGCCAGGTCAGCCGCCGGAGCGGCGTGGTGCATCTGCAGGCCAGCCGCGCGGTGGACCACTCCGCCCTGCTCGGCGAACTCGACACCCGCAGCCGGGACTTCCACTGAACCCGCCGCGGCGCCGCCGGACGGCAGGCGATCCCCCAAGCGGGCGCCGATCCTCCGCCGATTTCCCTCACGATTTCCCTCACGCCGGGCACCGCAGGCGCGCCCCGCACCGGTTTCCGCGATAATCGGGCTTTCGCCGCCAGCCCCGGGGCCGCGCCCGCACGGCACCGCCGCACGCGGCCCGTTCCGCAACATCCGTCATGGAGCCCCACGTCATGAGCGACACCTCTTCCGGCCAGCCCCTGCTCCACACCCCGCTGCATGCGCTGCACCTCGAACTGGGCGCGCGCATGGTGCCCTTCGCCGGCTACGACATGCCGGTCCAGTACCCGGCTGGGATCATCAAGGAACACACCCACACCCGCACCCGGGCCGGCCTGTTCGACGTGTCCCACATGGGCCAGATCCGGCTGGGCGGACCGGATGCCGCGGCGGCACTCGAATCCCTGGTGCCTGTCGACGTCGTCGGCCTGCCGGCGGGCACGCAGCGCTATGCGCTGTTCACCAACGCCGCCGGCGGCATCCTGGACGACCTGATGGTGGCGAATCTCGGCGACAGCCTGTTCCTCGTCGTCAATGCCGCCTGCAAGGCGCAGGACATCGCCCACCTGCGGACACACCTCGCCGGCCGCTGCGGCATCGAGGTGCTGGAAGACCGCGCCCTGCTCGCGCTGCAAGGCCCCGCCGCGGGCGCCGTGCTGGCGCGCCTTGCGCCCGAGACCGCGAAGATGGTGTTCATGACGATCGCCCGCGTGCAGTTGCACGGTGCCGATTGCATCGTCAGCCGCTCCGGCTACACCGGCGAGGACGGCTTCGAGATCTCGGTGCCCGCCGACCAGGCGGAAGCGCTCGCCCGCCTGCTGCTGTCCCAGCCGGAAGTCCAGCCGGTGGGCCTGGGCGCGCGCGATTCGCTGCGCCTCGAAGCCGGCCTGTGCCTCTACGGCCACGATCTCGACCCGGCCACCACGCCGGTGGAAGGCAGCCTGCTCTGGGCCCTGTCCAGGGAACGCCGCCCCGGCGGCGCCCGTGCCGGCGGCTACCCCGGCGCGGACCTGATCCAGCGCCAGATCGCCGAGGGCGTGGCGCGCAGGCGCGTGGGCCTGCTGCCCAGGGAACGGGTGCCGGTCCGCGAGGGGGCGGACGTCGTCGATGCCGACGGACGCGTCGTCGGCACGGTCACCAGCGGCGGTTTCGGCCCGACGCTGGGCGCACCGGTGGCGATGGGCTACGTGGAAACCGCGCTGGCAACGCCCGGCACCCGCCTGGGCGCCATCGTGCGCGGCAAGACCGTGCCGGTGGATGTCGCGAAGATGCCCTTCGTGCCGCAGCGCTACTACCGGGGCTGAGCGGCGGCCGCACGTCCCGCCACGCGGCACTTCGGTCCGGATTGCGCAATGGCTATACTCGTGCGCTCGATCACAAGAGGGAGTACCACTGAATGAAGCTCGAGACTCTCGCCGTCCACGGCGGCTACTCGCCCGATCCGACCACCAAGGCGGTGGCGGTGCCGATCTACCAGACGACGTCCTACGCCTTCGACGACACGCAGCACGGCGCCGATCTGTTCGACCTCAAGGTGCAGGGCAACATCTACACCCGCATCATGAACCCGACCACCGCGGTGCTCGAGCAGCGCGTGGCGGCGATGGAAGGCGGCATCGGCGCGCTGGCGGTGGCCTCCGGCATGGCGGCGATCAGCTACGCGATCCAGACGATCGCCGAGGCGGGCGACAACATCGTGTCCGCGGCGACCCTCTACGGCGGCACCTACAACCTGTTCGCGCACACCTTCCCGCAACTGGGCATCGAGGTGCGCTTTGCCGACTACCGCGACCCGGACGCCTTCGCCGGGCTGATCGACGGGCGCACCAAGGCCATCTTCTGCGAATCGGTGGGCAACCCGCTCGGCAACGTCACCGATTTCGAGCGCCTGGCCGACATCGCGCACAAGGCCGGCGTGCCGCTGATCGTCGACAACACGGTGCCCACGCCCTATCTGTGCCGGCCGTTCGAGCACGGCGCCGACATCGTGGTGCATTCGCTGACCAAGTACCTCGGCGGCCACGGCAATTCGATCGGCGGCGTCATCGTCGATTCGGGCAAATTCCCGTGGGCGGAGCACAAGGCGCGCTTCCGGCGCCTGAACGAACCCGACGTGTCCTACCACGGCGTGGTCTATACCGAGGCGCTGGGCGCCGCGGCCTACATCGCCCGCGCCCGCGTGGTGCCGCTGCGCAACACCGGCGCCGCGCTGTCGCCCTTCAACGCCTTCCTGATCCTGCAGGGCATCGAGACGGTGACGCTGCGCATGGACCGCATCTGCACGAACACGATCGAGGTCGCCGAGTTCCTGCGCGGGCATGCCAAGGTGGAGTGGGTGAACTATGCCGGCCTTCCCGACCACCAGGACTACGGCCTGGTGCAGAAGTACATGGGCGGACGCGCGTCCGGCATCCTGTCCTTCGGCGTGAAGGGCGGCCTCGAGGCCGGGGCGCGCTTCCAGGACGCGCTGAAGCTGGTGACCCGCCTGGTGAACATCGGCGACGCCAAGTCGCTCGCCTGCCACCCCGCCTCCACCACGCACCGCCAGCTGGCGCCGGAAGAACTCGCCAAGGCCGGCGTGTCGCCCGACATGGTGCGCCTGTCGATCGGCATCGAGCACATCGACGACATCCTCGCCGACCTCGACCAGGCACTGGCCGCGGTCTGACCTCCGCCATGCCGGAAAGGGCGCCCCTTCCCTTCCAGCGCATGAGGCACGCCGCCACGCCAGGCGGCGTTTTCGCTCCCGGCGGCCGCACCGGCCGCTGGCGGCGCCCGGTACCGTGGCCGCAGCAGAAGCACGCAGTGAACACCCTGTTCGAAATCCCCAGCCCTTTCCCCGACGAGCCCGGCACCATCCGCTTGCTCGAGCCCCCCGGCAGCGATGCCGAAACCCTGCGCGCACGCCTGCTCGACGGCAGCTACGGACGCCCCTTCGTGCTCGAGCACGGCGGCCTGCGGGCCCTGCACTTCAGCCTCGGCTACGTGCAGAGCGTCGTCAAGGTGGCCGATCCCTGCACGCTGCAACTGGGCTACGCGCAGCGCATGATGGCCTTCCTGCTGTTCCATCCGCGGCCGCGCAGGATGGTGATGATCGGGCTGGGCGGCGGTTCGCTGGTCAACTTCTGCCACCGGCACCTGCCCGCCACCGAACTCGCCGTGGCCGAGATCGACGCCGACGTCATCGCATTGCGCGAGCAGTTCCGCGTGCCGCCCGACGATGACCGGCTGCGGGTGGTCCATGCCGACGGCGCGCAGTTCGTGGCCGTGCATCCGGGCCGCATCGACGTGCTGCTGGTCGATGCCTTCGGCGCCGACGGCCTGGCCGAGGAACTCGCCAGCTTCGAGTTCTACGAGCAGGCGCGGCGGCGTCTGTCGGCCAACGGCGTGCTGGTCATGAACGTCGCCGGCGGCAGGGAGACCTACGCGCGCCACGTCGAGCGCCTGCTCACCGCGTTCGACGACGCGGTGATCGCGATGTCGGTACGGGAGGACGGCAACTACGTCCTCTTCGCCTTCCGCGATGTCGCCTTCGAGCCGCGCTGGAAGTTCATGCGCGCCATCGCGCTCGAACTGCAGAAGCGGCTGAAGCTGGATTTCACCGCCTTCGCGCAGCAACTCGAGCGCGGCCAGACGCTGCGCCTGGCCCAGCGCCTGTCGGCCTGAGCGCCGCCGCACGGCCGCCCGAAGGCGGCGTCCCTCCCCCGTGGAGGGTGCAGGGGTTTCGCAGAGCACTGCTCTGCGCCTGCGCAACGGGCCGGCCGTGCAAAGGCCGGCGCAGCGGCAGGGTGGCCCGGAGAACGGGCCGTTCAGCGCAGCGAGAACTGCACCTGCCCGCCCTCGGCGATCGCCTCGACCTTGGGTTCGAGCAGAAAGATCCGCTCGCCCGGCACCTGGCCCTCGGCCATCAGCCAGTCCTTGACCTCTTGCGCGCGCTGCTGGGCGAGTGCGCGCAGTTCGCCCTCGCCGACGGCGGTATTGGCGATCATCAGCGCTTCCATCTCCGGCACGGGCAGATCCTTGGCGAGGCCGATGAGGTTGCGGGGCTTCTTGAAATCGGCCTCCTTGTAAGCCTTCTTCAACAGTTCGGGATACTCCTGCGCGCCGACCTCGATGTCGTCCACCGATGGCGCCTCCTGCCCCTTGGCGACCATCGCCTTGAGCTTCTGCGCACGCACGGTGCGCTGCAGCAGCGCCTGCTTCAGCCCTTCGCTGTCCTTGGCCGGATCGGCCCGGCCGGTGACGTCCAGGCGCAGCGCCGGCCGGTCCACCAGCGCCTGCGAAAGCGTCTTCAGCTTCTGCTGCTGCGCCTCGCCCGGCCGCGCGAGCCCCGGCGCGTACTCGATCTGGGACAGTTCCTCGCCGCCGCCGAGCACCGAGCCCAGCAGCGCGAACGGCGCGGTGATCGCCTTGCCGATCAGGTTCACCAGGACCTTCACGACCAGGCCGAATACGCTGAACTGCGGATCGTCCAGCGTGCCGCTGACCGGCAGGTGCAGGTCGATCTCGCCGCGCGAGTTCTTCAGCAGCGACACCGCGAGCTGCACCGGCAGGTTCAGCGCATCGGGGCTGTCGACCTTGTCGCCGAAGGTGAGCTGGTCGAGGAAGATCTGGTTGGTCGCGGTGAGCTTGCGCTCCTCGATCTTGTAGTTGAGTTCGGCCGACAGCTTGCCCTTGGCGATGCCGTAGCCAACGTACTTGCCCGAGTAGCTCGACAGCCCGGTGAGTTCGAAATCCTTCACCGTGGCGAGGATGTCGAGGTGGGCATCCTGGCGGAAAGGGTTGAGTTCGCCGGTGACCTTGACCGGGGCGGCGTTGTCCACCTTGCCGCCCAGGTCCAGCTTCGCGATGGAGGCCGGGTCCGACGACAGGCCGACGAGCGAGCCCGCCATGCCGGTCAGGTTCACGTCGTAGTTGGGCCGGATGAAGCGGTCGCTGAAGGCGACGTTGCCGCCCTTGATATCGATGCGGCCGACACGGATCGGCGGCGGCGCGGCGCGCGGCGGCAGTTCGACGCTGCGCGTGCCGCCGTCCGCAGCCCGGGGCGTGCCAGGCGCGGTGTCCACGCCCCCCGGCCCTTCCACGACCACGGACGCCGCGGGCGCCGCGGGTGCAGCCGGCGCCGCCTGGCCTGCGGCTGCCGGCGCTTCGCCGCCATCGCCGCGGATCTCGCGCATGTTCAGGCGCCCCTGCTCGTCGAGGATCAGGCGGGTGTAGAAGTCGCTCAGCGCGACCTTGTCCACGTCGAGCGCGAAGGGTTCCAGCTTCAGGTCGATGCCGCCGACGTTGAGCGCGCGCCAGCGCACGAAATCGGTGGCGTTCAGCCTGTCGACCGAGGCAAAGTCGGCCACGCCGACGTCGCCGCGAAAGCGGCCGAGCAGGCTGCCGTTCTTCGCCGTCTGCAGGTCGAGGCTGCCGCGCGTGGAAAGACTGCCGCGCGAGATCGCGATCTTCGTCTTTTCCAGCACGTAGGGCTGCAGCGGCAGCAGGTCCACGCTGCGCAGATCGAGCTTGAGATCGGCCTTCAGCGGCTGCAGCGCCAGCGCGCCGCTGGCGCCGAGCCTGCCGCGCCGGTTGATGCGCGAATCCAGCTTGAGCTGTGTCGTCGCCCCCTTCGCGGTCGACAGGTTGTCGAGCTGCAGGCCGATGCCGTCGACCGCCAGCACGACCGGCTTGGCCACGGTGCGATCCTCGACCCGGACCGCCGCGTTCTCCAGCGCCAGCCTGGCGACCTCGACGGTCCACTCGGGCCCCTCGCTCTTCGGCTTGGGCTTGTCGCCGGCGATCTCCATGAGATCGAAGCGGCCGTTCTTCAGGCGCACGGCGGACACCGCCACGCCCTTCACGCCGAGTTCGGCCAGCTTGACCGTACGCGCACCGACGTCGATGGCGAGATCCCGGACGTCGAGCGCCGGCACCTTGACCGCGGGCTCCTTGCTCCCCTTGAGCGCAAGCGCGAAATCGCGCAGCGCCAGGCCCTCGCTGCCTATCCTGATGTCGGGCTTGCCGTCCTCGCCGAGGGCGACGCGGTAGCGCACCGCGCCGTCGATCTGGCCGCCGCGCAATTCGCCGCCGGGCAGGGCCGCCGCCGCATACGGCGCGTAGCGCGCCGGCTTGATCGCCTCCAGCGTCGCGACGCCTTCGAACACGAAGGGCGCGAGGCTGACCTTGTCCTCGTGGGCGATCTTCTCGCCGCCGTCGGTGACGTAGTCGAGCCGGATCTCGGCGGGCATGTCGCCGGTGTTGGTGAGATCGCGCATGTCGAGGTTGATCGCCTCGAGGCGGGCGCGGAAGGGTTCGCCCAGGGTCCGGTCCTCGAAGCGCACCACGCCTTCGCGGATGCGCGCATCGGCGAGCAGGAAATCCTGCTTGGCAGGTGCCGCCGCGGCTTCGGCCCCGGCAGCCGGCTTGCCGTCCCCCTTGGCGGGCGGCGGCGCCAGGGTCGCCAGATTGATGCCGCCGTCCTTGAGGCGGACGAGATCGATTTCCGGCTGGTGCAGACGCAGCCGGGTGAAATGCCATTTGTTTGCGAACGGCTCGACGTCGGCCAGTTCGAGCGCGAACTCGCCGACCTTGATCGCCGGCGCCCCCGTCCTGTCCTGCACCTCCAGCCTGGTGACCCCGACCTGCCCGCGCAGCGTCACCATCGGCCTGGCATCCGGCTGCTGCGTGAACGACAGTTCCAGGTTGGTGCTCAGCAGCCCCGAAGGCAGGCGGAAGGTCGGCTCGAACGGCAGGTAGGCCGTCCAGGGCGACATGTCGAAGTCCTTCAGCGACAGGTCGAGGATGGTTTCCTGCGAGTCCTTGAACGGCTTGCTGCGGGCGCTCACGCCCACCGGATCGCCGTCGAGCGTCGCCGCCAGCCTGGGTTCGACGAACACATCGACCTTGACCGGCAGGTTCGACACGAAAGGTACGCCGAGTTCGATGTCGGCAAGCTCGTGCTTGAGCCCGCGCGGTTCGTCGCTCACCGCGATGCGGCCGCCGCTGATGCGGATGTTGCCGACCGAGAACACGGTCTCGCCGCTGTCCTCGCTCTTCGGCCGCGCAGCCAGGCGGTCGAGCACGTCCTTCCAGTTGTGCCGCCCTTCGCCCTGCAGCACGACGTTGATCCGCGGGCCGGTGAGCGACAGCTCATGCAACACCGGCCCGCCCCGGATCAGGGATTCCAGCTCGGCATTGACGCGCAGCATGTCGAAGCCCAGCGCCTCGCTGCCGCCGCCGGCCTCCATCACGCGTACGCCGTGCAGTTCGGCGGCGAGCGTGAAAGGGTTGAAATGCACCCGCTCGACGCTCACCTCGCGCCCGAGCATCTCGCTGGCGATCTTCACCGTGTAGTGTTTTGCCACGGGCGGCACCGCGCCGAAGCCGATCGCGGCCACGGCGACGAGCACGCCCACCCCCCACTTCGCAGGGCGCGCGAAGCGCCGCAAGACACTCGGCGCGGCCTCACTGGTGGTGGTCTCTGTCATGTGGGCACTCCCTGAATCCGCTTGTCCTTGTTGTTCCATGCAGGTGTCCGGATGGCTGCCGGCCGTGATTGCCGGTGCGTTGCGCAGCGCGTATTCTGCGCCGCTTTCATTGCAGCAGGTACCGCAGATGGGCAAGCAGCCGGCCGACCACGGCTTCGACGTCATCGTGATCGGTGCCGGCGCGGCCGGCATGATGTGCGCCGCCACTGCCGGCCGGCGCAAACGCCGGGTGCTGCTGATAGACCATGCCGCCCGGCTGGCGGAGAAGATCCGCATCTCCGGCGGCGGCCGCTGCAACTTCACCAACCGGCACGTCGGCGCCGGGAATTATCTCAGCCGCAACCCGCATTTCGTGCGCTCTGCACTATCCCGTTACACGGCCGGCGATTTCATCGGGCTCGTGGAGCGTCATGGCATCCGCTATCACGAACGCGACTGGGGGCAGTTGTTCTGCGACGATTCCGCGCAACAGATCATCGACATGCTGCGTGCGGAATGCGAGGACGGCGGCGTGCGCTGGGCGATGCCGGCGACCGTCCGACGCATCGAGCACCACGGCGAGGCCGCGCCCGAACCCTTCGTGGTCGATACCGACCGCGGCAGCTTTGCCGCCCGCAGCCTGGTGATCGCCACCGGCGGGCTGTCGATCCCCAAGATCGGCGCCACGCCCTTCGGCTACAAGGTGGCCGAGCAGTTCGGCGTGCCGGTCGTGCCACCTCGCCCGGCACTGGTGCCGCTGACGCTGCCGCCCGAAACGCTGGCGCGGCTCGCGCCGCTGGCCGGCGCCTCCTTCGACGTGACCGCAGCATGCGGCGGCGGCAGCTTCCGCGAGGCCGCGCTGATCACCCACCGCGGCCTGTCGGGCCCCGCCATCCTGCAGGTCTCGAGCTACTGGCAGGCGCAGGGCTACGACCGGCAGGACGGCGCCAGCGATGACGGCGGAAACGGCTGGGCGCCGGTC
This sequence comes from Thauera sp. K11, assembly GCF_002354895.1. Lineage (NCBI taxonomy): Bacteria > Pseudomonadati > Pseudomonadota > Betaproteobacteria > Rhodocyclales > Zoogloeaceae > Thauera > Thauera sinica. Next base: position 1,409,992 of record NZ_CP023439.1, on the reverse strand, counting down.
ACGCTGGACTTGCTGCCCGGCATCGACGCGCAGGCGTGGCTGCTCGAACATGCGCACGACCGCGGCCTGCTCGCCAACCTGCTCGCCGAGCGCCTGCCGCGCCGCTTCGCCCATGCCTGGTGCGAGCTGCATGGCTGGCAGCGGCCGCTGAACCGGTTCCGCCATGCCGAGCTGCGGGCGGTCGCGGCCGAGCTGTCGGCGTGGACGCTGATGCCGTCCGGCACCCAGGGCTATGCCAAGGCAGAAGTCACGCTCGGCGGCGTCGACACCCGGGCGCTGTCGTCCAAGACCATGGAGGCGCGCGACCGTCCCGGCCTGTTCTTCGTCGGCGAGGTGATGGACGTCACCGGTCATCTGGGCGGCTACAACTTCCAGTGGGCGTGGTCGTCGGGCCACGCCGCGGGAATGGCAGCCTGAATCCGGGCAGCAGCGGCAGGAAGGCCAGCACCTGCAGCGCGATCAGTCCGGCGAAGGCGATCCGCAGGGCATCGCCCATGGTCTGCCCGCCGGCCGTCAGGGCATCGAGCGCGAGCCCCATGCCCCATTGGATGGCAAAGGCACCGGCGAAGGCCATCAGGTTGGTCGCCGTGCTGACGCGGCCGAACAGGGCGCGCGGGAAATGCGACGAAGTGGCCAGATAGGTCTGCGAGTTCACCGCCGACAAGAGACCGAGCAGGAACCACAGCACCGCCGGCGGGCCGGCGTCGAACAGGATGGCCAGTTGCAGGATCAGCAGGATGCCGTAGCCCGCCTGCAGCATGTTCACCGGCTTGACGCCGCGGCGCGCGAGATGCGTGCCGAGGATGCCGATCGACAGTTGGCCGCCCAGCATGCCCAGGTTGAGCAGCACCAGGGTGCGCGCCGCGTGGCCGATGTCGAGCCCGTTGACGTTCATCAGCCACGGCACCGCCCACAGGCTCTGCAGCGCCATGAACCCGCCCACGAAACACATGGACGAACCGGCGAAGCGCAGGAACGGCGGCGACAGGTAGATGCCCGCCACGACGAGCAGCGCCTCTCCCGGCGACTCTCTGCCGCGCGGCCGGGTCTCGCCGGGCAGCAGGCGGAAGATCATCAGCGAGGCGGCCAGCGCGATGGCGGCAATGATCCAGAACACGCCGCGCCAGCCCGTCAGGGGCAGCGCCGCCTCGATCGGCACGCTGGCCGTCAGCGCGCCCAGCGCACCGGCCGACATGATGAAGCCCGTCATCGAACTCTGGCGTTCGCGCGGATACCACCGCGAGAACCCGCTCAGCGCCCCCATCAGGCAGGCGGACACCCCCAGGCCGATGAGCGCGCGCGCAGCGCCCAGCGACGCCAGCGTATCGCCGAGCGCGAAGCAGGCCGCACCCGCCGCCGCGACCAGCAGCAGGAATCCTTCGACGCGCCGCGGCCCGAAGCGGTCGAGGGCGATGCCCACCGGGATCTGCGCCAGCCCGAAGGCGAGGAAATACGTGCTGGTGAGCAGGCCGAGATCCGCCGCGGACAGGTGCAGTTCCCGGGTCAGTTCCGGCGAGATCACCGCATTGACCGTGCGCAGCAGGTAGGAGAGGAAGTAGCCGAGGGCGAAGGGCAGGAATATCTTCAGCCACGAGCCCGGAACAGGAAGGTCGGACATACCGTACCGATGCAGAGCGAGGGCTGCATTGTGCCCGTTCCCGGCGCGGCAGGGGCCGGTCGCGGCGGTGGCGGCGCCGGACTTGCGCCTCCGCCGACTTGACTCGCATCAATGCTGCCGGGGAGCGCGCGGGGAAAATAGTTCCACCCGCCGACCGGAGCTGCACATGACCCTGATATCCACCCTGATGACGCAGGACCATCGTGACTGCGACCACGAATTCGCGCTCGCCGAGAGCCTCGTCGCCCGCCGCGAATGGGACGCCGCCGCGAAAGCGGTCAACGCGTTTGCCGGCGCGCTCGAGACCCATTTCAACGCCGAGGAACAGAAACTCTTCCCGCGCTTCGAGGCCGTCACCGGAATGACCCACGGCCCGACCGAAGTCATGCGCGGCGAGCATGCCGAGATGCGCTCCATCGTCGCCAGCCTCAAGGACGCGCTGGCCCGGCGCGATGCGGACGATTTCGCCGGCGAGGCCGAAACCCTGCTGATCATGATGCAGCAGCACAACATGAAAGAAGAGAACATCCTCTATCCGATGTGCGACGCACGCCTGTCGGTGGAGCGCGACGCGCTGACGGAGGATCTCGGCCGCCGCATCGCCCGGAAGACGCCGGCATGAGCGCCCCCGCACGGCAGCCCGAAGGCGGCGCTCATCCTCCCTCGGGGAGGGTGGAGCAGGGGTTTCGCAGAGCATTGCTCTGCGCCTGCGGACCGGGCCGGTCGTGCAAGGCCGGCACTGCATCGCGTAGCGACAGGAGGGTAGTCCAGTGAGCACCGTCATCGTCGATGCGCGCGGCCTCGAGCCGCCGGAACCCTTCGAGCGCGCCATGGAGGCGCTGGCCGACCTGCCCCCCGGGGGGAAATGACCCTGCTGCTGGACCGCATGCCTTATCCCCTGCTCCGCATGCTGGACCGCGACGGCTATCCCCACCAGGATCTGGTGCGCGACGACGGCGTGGTCGAGATCCGCATCACCCGGCCATGAGCGGCGCCAATCCGGGCCTGTCCTACGACGACACACCGCCGTTCGCAGCACCGCTGCGCTATTTCCTCACCGCCCCGCTGTTCGGCATCGCGGCGGGCCTGCTGCTGCTCGCCGACGACGGCGTCCTGTCCTCGCGCTGGTCTCCCGGCGCGCTCGGCGCGGTCCATCTCGCGGCCACCGGCGTCATGCTGCAGGTGATGCTGGGCGCGCTGATGCAGATCCTGCCGGTGGTCGCGGGGGCATCGCTGCTCTCTCCGCTGCGCATCGCACGCATCACACACGGGTTCATCACCGCCGGCAGCATCGGCCTGAGCTGGGGACTGTGGCGCGGCCGGCCGGCCGCGACGCTGACCGGCGCGACGCTGCTGGCCGTCGGCCTGGCGGTCTTCCTGCTCGCCGCGGCGCTCGCGCTGCACCGCGCACGCGCCGCCCAGGCCCGGAGCGACACGCCGCGCGACCTCCGCCTGGCCCTCGTCGGCCTGGCCGTCGCCGTTGCGCTGGGCGTCATGCTGGCCGCCACGCTGGGGCTCGGCCTGCCGCCGCCGGTCGATCTGCCGACCCTCGTCAATCTGCACGCCGGCTGGGCGTGGATGGGCTGGGGGGCGCTGCTGGTCGCCGCAACCAGTTGGGTCGTCGTCCCGATGTTCCAGATCACGCCCGCCTATCCGCAGCGCCTGACCCGCCTGTGGGCACCGACGGTGGTCGCGCTCCTCGTGCTGTGGTCCATCGCCACCGGCATCCCGCTGCGCGGCGCAGGCATCGCGATTGCGGCCCTGCTTTGCGCACTGGCCGCCGCCTTCGGCGCCACGACGCTGCGCCTGCAGTCGCGCTCCCGCCGCAGCACGCCCGACGCCTCCTTCCTCGCCTTCAGACTCTCGATGGCCGCGGTGATGGCCGGCTCGCTCGCCGTGCTCGCCGCGCTCGCCACCGACTTGGACGCCCTGCCGCTGCTGGCCGGCGTGCTGATCCTGCATGGCGGATTCATCGGCGCGATCAGCGCCATGCTCTACAAGATCGTGCCCTTTCTCGCCTGGCTTCACCTGACCCAGGCCGGCATCAAGGCACCGAACATGAAAAAGCTGTCGCCCGACCTCCCTGTCCGGCGGCAGCTTCGCGTCCATGCCGCCGCGCTGGCGGCGCTGCTCGCCGCCGTGCTCCTTCCGCCGCTCTCCTATCTTGCGGGTGCCGCGGTCACGATCGAATTCGCCTGGCTGTTCTTCAACCTCGCGCGCATCATCCTGGCATGGCGCCGGGCGGGCGGACGATGGAATTCCATCCACGGCCCTGCGGGCAAAAAATATGTTTGACGCGCCTGCCGGGGACCTATATAGTGCGCGGCTCTCGGGGTGTAGCGCAGTCCGGTAGCGCGCTTGCTTTGGGAGCAAGATGTCGGGGGTTCGAATCCCTCCACCCCGACCAGCTCACCCCCCGGATGCCCGCAGGAATCTGCCCGTAGCTCAATTGGATAGAGCACCGGCCTTCTAAGCCGGGGGTTGCAGGTTCGATCCCTGCCGGGCAGGCCAGGAGAAGTTTCTTGGGCTTCGGTTCTACCGGGGTCCGGTAGTGGCGGCATTAGCTCAGTTGGTAGAGCACTGGATTGTGGCTCCAGGTGTCACCGGTTCGATTCCGGTATGTCGCCCCAGCAAATCGAAGGGCTGTGGATGGTCATCCACGGCCCTTTTCCATTTCATTGTCTGCCCGCCACTTTACAGTTTTCGCAATTTGGATCGGGGAATGATCGTCTTGTCACCACCCGAATTCCGCTCGGCTCAGCGGAAGTCCGGGAGCGCCACCTTTTTCTCGGCCCGGCTCCGGCCTGCATCCACTCGGGCGACATGAGCCGCGCCGCTCCTGCCCAGCCGTTTCGGGGCATCGGCTTGCTGCTGTCCCGCGATTCTGCTATTAAGTCCGCTCGTTCCAATCACCAACCTACGGAAGTCGATTCATGGCTGAAGATACCCTGCACAAACAATTCCCGCCGTACGTCCCCGCCGCTGGCGAGGAATACATGAGCGAGAAGCAGATGGCCCACTTCCGCGAAATCCTCGGCACGCTCAAGGGCGAGTTGATGGAGGACATCGAGCGCACGGTGCACACGATGCAGGACGAGGCCACCGTTTTCGCCGATCCGAACGACCGCGCCAGCCAGGAATCCGACATCGCCCTCGAACTGCGCAACCGCGACCGCGAGCGCAAGCTGATCAAGAAGATCGACGAGGCGCTGGAGCGCATCGACGCGGGCGAATACGGCTACTGTGACAGTTGCGGCGTGGAAATCGGCCTGAAGCGCCTGGAAGCGCGCCCGACGGCGACGATGTGCATCGACTGCAAGACGCTCGAGGAAATGCGCGAACGCCAGGTCGCGAAGTAAGCGGGCAAGCACCCGCAGCAAGCAAAGAAAGGGACGCGCGGGCGTCCCTTTTTTCTGGTTCCCTCGCACCTTTCCAAGGCCGATCGCCCCGACGCATGCATCCCGGCGACGGCAGCAGCCCAGACGAAAAAAGGACGCCGAAGCGTCCTTTTTTGCAGGAAGGCCAGGCGCACCGCCCGGCCCCGAAGCCTGCCTTACACGGCGCTCTCGTTCAGCAGCGCCTTCATGCTCAAGCGGATCTTGCCGCGCTCGTCGGTCTCGAGCACCTTCACGCGCACCGCCTGGCCTTCCTTGACGTAGTCGGCCACGTTGTTGACGCGCTCGTTGGCGATCTGCGAGACGTGCAGCAGGCCGTCGCGGCCCGGCATGATGTTGACGATGGCACCGAAGTCCAGCAGGCGGATGACGGTGCCATCGTACACCTTGCCCACCTCGACTTCGGCGGTGATCGCCTCGATCCTGGCCTTCGCGGCCTGGGCGCCCTCGGCGCTGACCGACGAGATGGTGACCGAGCCGTCGTCCTCGATCTCGATCACGGTGCCGGTTTCTTCCTGCAGCGCACGGATCACCGCCCCGCCCTTGCCGATCACGTCGCGGATCTTCTCGGGGTTGATCTTCATGTTGAGCATGCGCGGCGCGTATTCCGACACTTCGCCGCGCGACTGGGCCAGGGACTGTTTCATCAGGCCGAGGATGTGGAGGCGGCCGGTCTTGGCCTGCTCCAGCGCGGCCTGCATGATTTCCCTGGTGATGCCCTGGATCTTGATGTCCATCTGCAGGCCGGTCACGCCATTGACCGTGCCGGCGACCTTGAAGTCCATGTCGCCCAGATGGTCCTCGTCGCCGAGGATGTCGGTCAGCACCGCGAAGCGGTTGCCTTCCTTGATCAGGCCCATGGCGATGCCGGCCACGTGATCCTTCAGCGGCACGCCCGCGTCCATCATCGCCAGCGAACCGCCGCAGACCGAAGCCATCGACGACGAGCCGTTCGACTCGGTGATCTCCGACACGACGCGGACGGTGTAGGAGAATTCCTCGGCCTTCGGCAGCATCGCCACCAGCGAACGCTTGGCCAGGCGGCCGTGGCCGACTTCGCGGCGCTTGGTGACGCCGAAACGGCCGGTCTCGCCGGTGCAGAACGGCGGGAAGTTGTAGTGGAGCATGAAGCGCTCCTTGTACTCGCCGCCGATCGCGTCGATGATCTGCTCGTCGCGGCCGGTGCCCAGCGTCGCCACCACCAGCGCCTGGGTCTCGCCGCGCGTGAACAGCGCCGAGCCGTGGGTGCGCGGCAGCACGCCGGTGCGGATCTCGATCGGACGCACCGTGCGGGTGTCGCGCCCGTCGATGCGCGGCTCGCCGTTCAGGATGCGGCTGCGGACGATGCCCGACTCGATGTTGAAGAAGATGTCCTTGATCTCGTTGGCCGACGACGGGTTGTCGACGCCTTCGGTGAGCTGGGCGGTGACGCGCTTGCGGATGTCGGCCAGGCGGTTCGAGCGCTCCTGCTTGCTGGTGATGCGGAAGGCGTCCTCCATCTCGGCCTTGGCCAGTCCGGCGACGCGCGCGATCAGTTCGTCGTTGGCCGGCGCCGGCTGCCAGTTCCATTCGGGCTTGCCGGCGACTTCGACCAGTTCGTTGATCGCCCTGATCGCCACCTGCATCTGCTCGTGGCCGAACACCACTGCGCCCAGCATCACCTGCTCAGGCAGTTCGTCGGCTTCGGACTCCACCATCAGCACCGCGGCCTGCGTACCGGCGACGACCAGGTTCATCTGGCTCGTCTCGAGCTGCGAGGCGGTCGGGTTGAGGATGTACTGGCCATCGGCGTAGCCGACGCGCGCCGCGCCGATCGGGCCGTTGAACGGAATGCCGGAGATCGCCAGGGCCGCCGACGCGCCGATCATCGCCGGGATGTCGGAGTCGATCTCGGGGTTCAGCGACAGCACGGTCACGATGACCTGCACTTCGTTGTAGAACCCTTCGGGGAAGAGCGGGCGGATCGGGCGGTCGATCAGGCGCGAGGTGAGGATTTCCTTCTCGGTCGGGCGGCCTTCGCGCTTGAAGAAGCCGCCGGGGATGCGGCCCGCGGCGTAGAACTTCTCGACGTAGTCGACGGTGAGCGGGAAGAAGTCCTGGCCCGGCTTGGCCTCCTTGGCGCCGACGACGGTGGCGAGCACCACCGTCTCATCCATGTTGACGATGACGGCGCCGCCGGCCTGGCGGGCGATCTCGCCGGTCTCGAGCGTGACGGTGTGCGCGCCGTAGGCGAAGGTTTTCTTGATTGCGGTAGGCAAGGGACGATTCCTTTATCGATGAAAGCAGCAAGCTACAACTGCATGTGCGGGAACGAAGGCCCGCGGGGAAGCATTCCGACTGCAGCCGGGCGCAGCGTGTCGCCGAAACGACAAAAGCCGGCGCGACCCGCATGGGCTCGCACCGGCTTTGCTGGCTTAGGTCGCCCTGATCGGCGCTGTCGGGCTCGTCACGGACGCAATTACTTGCGCAGGCCGAGACGCTCGATCAGATTGCGGTAGCTGTCGGCGTTACGACCCTTCAGGTAGTCCAGCAGCTTGCGGCGCTGGCTGACCATCTTCAGGAGGCCGCGGCGGGAGTGGTGATCCTTCGCGTGCTCCTTGAAGTGGGGGGCAAGACCGTTGATGCGGGCGGTCAGGAGCGCGATCTGGACTTCCGGCGAACCGGTGTCGCCCTGGGCGCGCTGGAAGTCGGAGACGATCTTCGACTTGGATGCGATATCAAGAGCCATGTGTGTCTTTACTCGTGTTTTTCTGCCAATCAGAAGCCGCGGATTATACCCCGCGCCATCCCAAAAACTCAATCGATATCATGCGGATGCGTTTCCCGCAGGGTCGGTGCCGGTGGCGATCATGCGCCTGGGCGCGAGCGTGCCGTCGGCCTGCCACAGCGCCAGTCCGAGAAAGCCCTGCGGCCCGTAGGCGCGTACCGGCCCGGGCACGTCAGGAGGCGCGATGCGCAGGGTGCGCCCCTGGAGCAGGAACCCCGCCTGCCCGGCCTCCAGGAGGACGTCGCCGAACTCCCGCACCAGCGCATCCACCGGCGCGAGCAGCGCATCGCGCCCTTCGGCGGGAGCCGCCTCCAGTCGCTCCAGCGTCACCGCGCCGGACACGTCGAACGGCCCGATGCGCGTGCGGCGCAGCCCGCACAGGTGCGCTCCGCAGCCCAACGCGGCACCGATGTCCATCGCCAGGGTGCGGATGTAGGTGCCCTTGCTGCAGGAGACGCGGATCGAGAAGCGCTCGCCGGCGAAGCCGAGCAGGTCCAGCGCGTGGATGGTCACCCGCCGCGCCGCGCGCTCCACCTCGATGCCCTCGCGGGCATATTCGTAGAGCGCCTTGCCGTCGCGCTTGAGGGCGGAATACATCGGCGGCACCTGTTCGATGTCGCCACGGAAACGCGCCAGCACCCCGGCCAGTTGCGCCTCGTCCACCGACACGGCATGCGTCGCGACGACCTTGCCGTCGGCATCGCCGCTGTCGGTCTCGACGCCGAGCTGCACCACCGCTTCGTAGGTCTTGTCGGCGTCGAGCAGCATCTGCGAGAACTTCGTCGCCTCGCCGAAAGTGAGCGGCAGCAGCCCGCTCGCCATCGGGTCCAGCGTGCCGGTGTGGCCCGCCTTGGCCGCGTTCAGCAAGCGGCGCGCCGCCTGCAGCGCGTGGTTGGAACTCAGCCCCTGCGGCTTGTCGAGCAGCAGCACGCCATCGACGATGCGGCGCACGATCCTGCGCTGCACCGCCTTGGGACGCCTGGACTTCGCCGCAGTCTCAGGCTTTGCCGCTGTCACCTTGCCCACCGCCGGACCCGGCATCGTCGTGGTGGCGCGCCTCGTCTTCGCGCACCACGTCGTCGATCAGCCTGGAGAGGCGGCTGCCCTCCTCCACCGAGCGGTCATAGTGCCAGTGCAACTCGGGCGTGGTGTGGATGCGCACCCGGCGCCCCAGCTCGCGGCGCAGGAAACCGCTGGCGCGCCGCAGCCCCTGCAGGATCTCGGGCACGTCCGCTTCGCCGGTCATGGAGGTGAAGTACACCTTGGCGTGGGCGTAGTCGGGCGTGATCTCGACGTCGGTCAGGGTGATGAAGCCGACGCGCGGGTCCTTGACTTCGAGCCGGATCAGTTCGGCCAGCTCGCGGCGGATCTGCTCCACCACGCGCTGGCTGCGGGAATACTCCTTGGGCATCGCTTACAGCGTCCTCGCCACTTCCTTGATCTCGAAGATCTCGAGCTGGTCGCCTTCCTGGATGTCGTTGTAGTTCTTGAGCTGCAGGCCGCATTCGTAGCCGGCCTTCACTTCCTTCACGTCATCCTTGAAGCGCTTGAGCGAATCGAGTTCGCCGCTCCACACCACCACGTGGTTGCGCAGCAGGCGCGCCGAGGCGCCGCGCTTGACCGTGCCTTCGAGCACGTAGCAGCCCGCCACCGAGCCGACCTTGGAGATCGTGAACACCTGGCGGATCTCGACCAGGCCGATGACCTCCTCGCGCTTCTCCGGCGCCAGCATGCCCGACAGCGCCGCCTTCACCTCGTCCACGGCGTCGTAGATGATGTTGTAGTAGCGGATGTCGACGCCGAAGCTCTCGGCCAGCTTGCGTGCGCCCGCATCGGCACGGGTGTTGAAGCCGATGATGACCGCACCCGATGCCTGTGCCAGGTTGACGTCGGATTCCGACACCGCGCCGACGCCGGCGTGGATGACGTTGACGCGGACCTCGTCGGTGGAGAGCTTCTGCAGCGACTGCACCAGCGCTTCCTGCGAACCCTGCACGTCGGCCTTGATGATGAGCGGCAGGCTCTTGACCTCGCCCTCGGCCATCTGCTCCAGCATGTTCTCGAGCTTGGCGGCCTGCTGCTTGGCGAGCTTGACGTCGCGGAACTTGCCCTGGCGGAACAGCGCGATCTCGCGCGCCTTCTTCTCGTCGACCAGCGCGATGGCTTCGTCGCCCGCCGCCGGCACGTCCGACAGGCCGAGGACCTCGACCGGGATCGACGGGCCTGCTTCGTCGACCTGCTTGCCGTTTTCGTCCAGCATCGCGCGGATGCGGCCGAAGGTGCCGCCGGCCAGCAGCACGTCGCCCTTGCGCAGGGTGCCGGACTGCACCAGCAGGGAGGCCACCGGGCCGCGGCCCTTGTCGAGGCGCGCCTCGATGATGAGGCCCTTCGCCGGCGTATCGACCGGCGCCTTCAGTTCCAGCACCTCGGCCTGCAGCAGCACCCCCTCGAGCAGTTCGTCGATGCCGGTGCCCTTCTTCGCCGACACCGGCACGAACATCACGTCGCCGCCGTAGGCTTCGGGGATCACCGACTCGGCGATCAGTTCCTGCGTCACGCGCTCGGGATTGGCTTCCGGCTTGTCGATCTTGTTGATCGCCACCACCAGCGGCACGCCGGCCGCCTTCGCGTGGTGGATCGCTTCGCGCGTCTGCGGCATCACGCCGTCATCGGCCGCCACCACCAGGATGACGATGTCGGTCGCCTTCGCGCCGCGCGCACGCATGGCGGTGAACGCCTCGTGGCCCGGGGTGTCGAGGAAGGTCAGCATGCCGCGCGCGGTCTCGACGTGATAGGCGCCGATGTGCTGCGTGATGCCGCCGGCCTCGCCCGCCGCCACCTTGGCGCGGCGGATGTAGTCGAGCAGCGAGGTCTTGCCGTGGTCGACGTGGCCCATGACGGTCACCACCGGCGCACGCGGCAGCACCTCGACGTCCCTGTGCTCCACTTCCTCGAGGAAGGCATCCGGCTCGTCCAGCTTCGCGGCGAAAGCCTTGTGGCCCATTTCCTCGACCACGATCATCGCCGTTTCCTGGTCCAGCACCTGGTTGATGGTGACCATGGACCCCATCTTCATCAGGGCCTTGATGACCTCGGTGGCCTTCACCGCCATCTTGTGCGCCAGATCGGCCACGGTGATGGTCTCGGGCACATGGACCTCGCGGACGATCGGCTCGGTGGGCGCCTGGAACGCCTGGCGCTCGTCCTGCGACCGGCCATGACGGCCGCCGCCCTTGCCGCCGCCGCGCCAGCCGCTGCCCGCGGCCGCGCCCACCTCGCCGCGCGTCTTCAGGCCGCCCCGGCGCTTCGCGCCGTCGGTCTCGCGCGCAGGCGCGGCGGGGCCACGCCTGCCGTCCTTGGCAGACTTGTCGTCGGACTTGGCCGGACGGTGCAGCGTGCCCGACGGCCCCTTGGCCGGCGCCGGCTTGGCGACTTCATCCTTCTTCTGCTGCTCGGCGCGCAGACGGGCCTCTTCCTCGGCCTTGCGCGCTTCGGCGGCGGCGCGCGCCGCGGCCTCGCGCTCCTGGCGGGCGCGCAGGTCGGCCGCCTGGCGCTCGGCCAGCGCGCGCGCGCGCATCGCCTCGCGTTCGCGGACGGCGCGTTCCTCGTCGCTCAGCAGTTCGTTGATCGATACCGGCTTCGGACGCACCAGCGTCGTGGTCGTCTTCGCGGCCGGCTTGTCATCGCCTTCGGCAACGGCAGGCTCCTCGGCAGGCGCCTCGGGCTCCGCCTCCACCTCTGCCTCGATCTCCGGCGCAGGCTCGGGTTCGGCAGCCGGCGCGGGCGCCTCGACGGCCTCGACCACCTGGGGCTGCTCGATCACGGGCTCCACCGGCGCTGCGGCGACCGGTTCTGCCACCGCCTCGACGGGCACCACCGGCTCGAGCGGCGGCAGTTCGGCCGCGGCCGGCTGCTCCGCCGGCGCCGCACCCTCGCCGGCGGCAGCGGCGGCTTCCGCCACGAGTTCGTCGCGCTTGACGAAGGTGCGCTTCTTGCGCACTTCGACCTGCACCGTACGCGCCCGCCCGGTGGAATCGGTCGAGCGGATCTCGGTCGTCTGCTTGCGCGTCAGGGTGATCTTGCCCTTGGGCTCGGTATCGCCATGCGAACGGCGCAGATACTCCAGCAGCCGTGCCTTGTCCTGTTCGGTGAGCAGGTCCGCGGGGCCTGCCTTGTCGACGCCCGCACGCTTCAACTGCTCGAGCAGCGCCGCGGCCGGCATTCTCAGTTCGCCGGCAAACTGGGTCACGCTCATTTGTTCCATTGCTGCCCTCCCATCATTCCTCGAACCAATGGGCGCGCGCGACGGAAATCAGCGCCTTGGCTCGCTCTTCGTCGATCCCGGCCATTTCGACCAGTTCGTCGACGGCGAGGTCGGCGAGGTCGTCACGGGTACGAATGCCCTTCCGGGCCAGTCCGGCGGCAAGGGATTTATCCATGCCGTCAAGGTTGAGCAGGTCGTCGGAGACGTTCTCCAACTGCTCTTCGGTGACGATCGCCTCGGTCAGCAGCACGTTGCGCGCACGGTTGCGCAGCTCGTTGACCGTGTCCTCGTCGAAGGCTTCGATCTCGAGCATCTCGGCCAGCGGCACGTAGGCGATCTCTTCGAGCGAGGAGAAGCCTTCCTCGATCAGGATGTCGGCGACTTCCTCGTCGACGTCCAGCTTTTCCATGAACAGGGCGCGCAGGCCCTGCTGCTCCTGGGCGGTCTTCTCGGCCGATTCCTGCTCGCTCATCAGGTTGATCGTCCAGGCCGTGAGTTCGGAGGCGAGCTTCACGTTCTGGCCGTTGCGGCCGATCGCGATGGCGAGGTTGTTCTCGTCGACCACCACGTCCATCGCGTGCGCTTCCTCGTCGACGACGATGGACACCACCTCGGCCGGCTGCAGCGCGGCGACCACGAACTGGGCCGGGTCCGGCGCCCACACGATGATGTCGATCTGCTCGCCGCCGATCTCGTTGCGCACCGCGGTGACGCGCGAGCCGCGCAGGCCCACGCAGGTGCCGATCGGGTCGATGCGCGGATCGTTCGACTTCACCGCGATCTTGGCGCGCAGCCCGGGGTCGCGGGCGCAAGCCTTGATCTCGAGCAGGCCGTCCTCGATCTCGGGCACCTCGAGTTCGAACAGCTTCACCAGGAACTCGGGCGCGGTGCGCGACAGGATCAATTGCGGGCCGCGGGCGCCGCGGTCGATCTTGAGCAGATAGGCTTTCACGCGATCGCCGACGCGCAGGTTCTCGCGCGGGATCTGCTGGTCGCGCGGCAGCACCGCCTCCATGCGGCCCACCTCGATGATCGCGCTGCCGCGCTCCATGCGCTTGATGGAGCCGGAGACGAGGAATTCCTTGCGGTCGAGGAAGTCGTTCAGCACCTGTTCGCGCTCGGCGTCGCGGATCTTCTGCAGGATGACCTGCTTGGCGGCCTGCGCGCCGATGCGGCCGAAGTCGATCGGCTCGAGCTGTTCCTCGATGTACTGGCCGAGCTGGATGTCGGGATCGATCTCGCGCGCATCGATGATGCCCATCTCGGCCTCGTCGTTGGTGACCTCCTCGTCGGGCATCACCACCCAGCGCCGGAACGACTGGTGATCGCCCGTCTCGCGGTCGATCGACACCACCACGTCGGCATCGTCGTGGATGCGCTTCTTGGTCGCGGAGGCCAGCGCGGACTCGAGCGCGGCAAACACGATGTCCTTGGCGACGTTCTTTTCCCGTGCCAGCGCATCGACAAGCAGCAGAATTTCGCGGCTCATTTCAGTAAAACCTCCACTTCCACAGTCTCAGAATTTGGGTACAAGGCGTGCCTTTTCGATGTCGTCGAACGGGAACAGCATCTCGCCCTTGTCGGTGGCGAGTACCACGGCGCCATCGCGCACCCCCTCGAGCACACCGACGAAATTACGCTGGTTGTTGATGGGCAGCGACACGCGCAACTGGATCTCGCTGCCGGCGAAGCGCTCGAAGTCGGCAAGCTTCTTGAGCGGGCGGTCCAGCCCCGGCGAGGACACCTCGAGCCGGTCGTAATCGACGTTTTCCACCTCGAACACGCGCTGCAACTGGTTGCTGACGGTGGCGCAGTCATCGACGGTGATGCCGCGCTCGACGTCGATGAAGACGCGCAGCAACCGCCCCTTGGGGGAGAACTCGACATCCACGAGTTCGAAGCCCAGCCCGGTCACGACCTGTTCGATCAGTTTCTCGATTCCTGCCCGCATCACCACCACCCGCGCCACAAATAAAAAATGGGCGAAACGCCCATTCCTGCCGACCACGCCGAATTCCGCCGGTCACCGAATTCCGCTGGCCACAACTGGATGACAGATCGCCCGCCAAATGCGTCCGATAAGCCACATTCAGAAAAACCATCCATCAAAGCCGACTGATTATAGCTTCAAAACCGAAAGCCGGGCAAACTCGGGTGGCACAGGCCGCCCGGCGGCGGATGGGCGAGGCAGGCGCGGCGTTTTCAGCGCGCCCGGGGCATGGTGTGGTGCAGCTTGGGAGGACGCTTGTCGCGCTCGTCCGGCCGGCGCTGGGGCACCGGGACGCCGGCCAGCCTGCAGGCGTCGGCCTCGGGCATCTCCATCCACATCCCGCGCTTGAGCCGCGCGGGCAGTTCGACCGGGCCGTAGCGGACGCGCATCAGGCGGCTCACGGTGAGGCCGACCGACTCGAACATGCGCCGCACCTCGCGGTTGCGCCCTTCCGAGATGGTGACACGATACCAGTGGTTCGCGCCTTCCCCGCCTTCGTCGCGCAGGCCGTTGAAACGCGCCACGCCGTCCTCGAGCTGGATGCCCTCGGTGAGCGAACGGGCCTGCTCCTCGGTCAGTTCGCCGAGCACGCGCACCGCGTATTCGCGCTCCAGTTCGTAGCGGGGGTGCATCAGCCGGTTGGCGAGTTCGCCGTCGTTGGTGAACAGCAGCAGGCCCGAGGTCGTGAAGTCCAGCCGCCCCACCGCCAGCCAGCGCCCCTTGCGCAGCACGGGCAGGCGCTCGAACACGGTCGGGCGGCCTTCGGGATCGTCGCGCGACACGATCTCGCCCTCGGGCTTGTGATAGATCAGCACGCGCGGCGTGCGCTGGGCGAAGCGCAGCGGGATCAGCTTGCCGTTGAGCTTGACGCGGTCGCCCGGGCCGATCTTCTGCCCCAGCGAGGCCGGCAGCCCGTTCACCGAGATGCGGCCGGCGATCACCAGTTCCTCGATCTCGCGCCGCGACGCCACGCCCGCCTGGGCGAGCACCTTCTGCAGGCGCTCGGGTTCGGCCAGCACGGTCGGGGCGTTGCGTCCGCCGCCCTGCCCCCGCCTGCCCGCGCCGCGCGCGGGACGCTCGCCGCGCTCCGGGCGGCCGAGCGCGGACTGGTGCGCATCGGGCCGCGACTCGGCATTCCCGTCCTCGCGCGGCTCGCCGCCCTTTCGTGCGCCGCGCGGCGCGCGCGGCCCCCTCGGGTCGGCGTTCAGGTGGGCGTCGCGGCCGCGCGGCTGCGCATCCTCGTCGCGCTGTCCGCGGTCGCCGGCGCCCCCCCCGCGCCGCGGCCCGTCGCTGCGGTCGAGGATCTCGATCGCCTCAGGCTTCTTCTTCAGGGGCGGCCGCAGCGGCCGGTTCGATTTGCGAGGTGTCGACAAGATCCATGATCCTTTCTATTTCGGTCAGCGCAGGCAGTTCGGTCAGGCTGCGCAGCCCCATGTCGTCGAGAAAGCGCCGCGTGGTCGCGAACAGCGCGGGCCGGCCGGGCGTGTCGCGGTGGCCGACGACATCGATCCAGCCGCGCGATTCCAGTGTCTTCAGGACGTTGGGCGACACCGCGACGCCGCGGATGTCCTCGATGTCGCCGCGCGTCACCGGCTGGCGGTAGGCGATGATCGCCAGCGTTTCCATCACCGCGCGCGAGTAGCGCGGCGGTTTCTCTTCCTTGAGCCGGTCCAGGTAGACCTGATATTGCGGCCGCGTCTGGAAGCGCCAGCCGCTCGCCAGTTGCACCAGTTCCACGCCGCGGCCCGCAGCGGCCCATTCGGCGCGCAGTTCGTCCAGCAGCCGGCGCACCGTCTCCGGCCCCGGGTCTTCGTCGAACAGCCGGCGCAGGTCCGACACCGCCAGCGGCGCCGGCGTCGCCAGCAGGGCGGCCTCGATGATGCGCAGCCAGGCTTCAGGCGTCGTCGCGGGTTCCATCGGCCAGTTTCACGTAGATGGGCGCAAAAGCCTCGTTCTGGGTCACTTCGACCAGCTTTTCCTTGACCAGCTCGAGCACGGCGAGAAAGCTCACCACCAGCCCGGGCGCGCCGAGACCGACGTCGAACAGCGTGTCGAACACGACATAGGCGCCGTCCTGCAGCCTGCGCAGGATGGACGTCATGTGCTCGCGTACCGACAGTTGTTCGCGGCCGACACGGTGGTGCTGCGTCAGCCGCGCCTTCTTCATGATGCGCAGCCAGGCCAGTTGCAGGTCGTGCAGGCTCACCTCGGGCTGGCGCTCCACCACCTTTTCGGCGACGAACACGCCCACCCACTCGAAGTCGCGCTCGGCCCGCGGCAACTGCTCGAGCCGCGCGGCGGCGAGCTTCATCTGTTCGTACTCGATCAGGCGGCGCACCAGTTCGGCGCGAGGGTCCTCTTCCTCGGCGCCGTCGCGCGGCGGGCGCGGCAGCAGCATGCGGGACTTGATCTCGAGCAGCACCGCCGCCATCAGCAGGTACTCGGCCGCCAGTTCCAGGTTCGACGCCCGCATCGCCTCGACGTATTCCAGATACTGCGCCGTCAGCGGCGCCATCGGAATGTCGAGCACGTTGAGGTTGGCCTTGCGGATCAGGTACAGCAGCAGATCCAGCGGCCCCTCGAAGGCTTCGAGGAAGACCTGCAGCGCGTCGGGCGGAATATACAGGTCTTTCGGCAGTTCGAGCAGGGGCTCGCCATACAGCCGCGCCACCGTGTCGAGCCCGGCCGCGGATTCGAGCGGCACCAGTTCCAGCGGGAGGTTCATGCGCGCACGGCGGCAGAGCGCCGTTCATCGGACCGGGGCATCGTCTCCCTCACCGCTTCAGAAGCCGAGCGCCAGCGCGAGCAGGTAGCGGAAGATCGCCATCAGCGGCCACAGGATCATCCCCAGCACACCGGTGAACAGCAGCACGAGCAGGATGGGGAAGCCGTACGGTTCGATGCGCGCGAACTGCCATGCGAGGCGATTGGGCAGCAGGCTGACCGCGATGCGTCCGCCGTCGAGCGGCGGCAGCGGAAACAGGTTCAGCACCATCAGCACGATGTTGATCTGCATGCCGGCATCGGCCATCTTCATCATCGGGACGGTGTACTCGCCCGCCGAGGTGCTGGTCGCGATCTTGAACAGGATGCCCCAGCCCAGCGCCATCAGCAGGTTGGCGAAGGGACCGGCCGCCGCCACCCACAGCATGTCCGCCTTGGGATTGTGCAGGCGGCCGAAATTGACCGGCACCGGCTTCGCCCAGCCGAACAGGATGCCGCCGCCGCTGAACAACGAACTCGCGGCGAGGATCAGCGCCGGCACCAGCACCGTGCCGACCGGGTCGATGTGGCGCAGCGGATTGAGGGTGATGCGGCCGGCCAGGTCCGCCGTGGGATCGCCGAAATGGCGCGCCACGTAGCCGTGCGCCGCCTCGTGCAGCGTGATCGCGAGCACGACGGGCAGCGCCCAGATGGCGAGCGTGGAGATCAGGGAATCCATGTGACGACGGGCAGGGAAATGCGCATTCTAGCAGAGCCCCTCCGCCCCGCCCCGCCCCGCCCCGCGGCGCATGCCGCCGGCCTGCGGGCGCCCTACGCGGCTTCCAGGCCGAAGGGCGACAAGTCGCCGCGCCCCGCGCGCACGAGTTCCGGGACACCCGAAGTGAGGTCGATGACGGTGGTGGCCTCCGGCCCGCAATAGCCGGCATCGATCACCAGATCGATCTGCTTGCCCAGGCGGTCGCGTATATCCTCCGGGTCCGACAGCGGCAGATCCTCGCCCGGCAGCAGCAGCGTCGAAGTCAGCAGCGGGCCGTCAAGTTCGGCCAGCAGGGCGC
The DNA here is from genome assembly GCF_002354895.1 of Thauera sp. K11. Lineage (NCBI taxonomy): Bacteria > Pseudomonadati > Pseudomonadota > Betaproteobacteria > Rhodocyclales > Zoogloeaceae > Thauera > Thauera sinica. The sequence goes on along the minus strand of NZ_CP023439.1, from coordinate 1,392,179 downwards.
TGACCACCGCGTGTTCCGGGATGCGCAGCCCGATGGTCTTGCGCCGGGGATGCAGCACGCGGCGCGGCAGTTCCTTCGTCCCCTCCAGGATGAAGGTGTAGGGGCCGGGCGTGACCGCCTTCAGCAGGCGATACTGGCTGTTGTCCACGCGGGCGTAGGTGGCGATCTCGGACAGGTCGCGGCACATCAGGGTGAAGTGGTGGCGCTCGTCCACGCCGCGGATGCGGCGGATGCGCTCGAGCAGGCTGGCGTCGCCCGCGAGACAGCCCAGCGCATACGCCGAATCCGTCGGGAAGGCCATCAGCCCGCCGTTGCGCAGGATTTCGGCGGCCTGCCGGATCAGTCTCGGCTGGGGTTGCTCGGGATGCACGGAAAAGAACTGGGCCATTTTTTTCGTAGCGGCGTCGTGTTGTCGTTTTCAGATGAGGCGCGTCCACACCGGCGCGAGGTCGGGCGGCAGCGGGTTGCAGCGGCCGACGTCGACCGGGCTTTCGTGCTCGCCGTGGAAATCGGAGGCGCGCGAGGCGAGCAGGCCGCGCTGGCGGGCGACGGTGGCGAAGCGGCGCATCTCGTCGTCGCTGTGCGCGCCGGATACCACCTCCACGCCCTCGCCGCCGGCGGCGGCGAACTCGTCGAACAGCCGCGCCATGTCGGCCGACGACAGGCGGTAGCGCGCCGGATGAGCGACCACCGCGATGCCGCCGGCAGCCCTGATCCAGCCCACCGCTTCCGCCAGGGGCGCCCACCGGTGGTCGACGAAGCCGGGCTTGCCGCGCGCGAGATAGTGGTCGAACACGGTCTTGACGTCCGGCATCACGCCGCTCGCCACCAGATGGCGGGCGAAATGCGCGCGGCTGACGAGCGCCGGATTGCGGGCGAAGCGCCGGGCGCCCTCGTAGGCGCCGGCGATGCCGCAGCGCGCCAGTTCGTCGCCCATGCGCCTCGCGCGCCCATCGCGGCCGGCGCGCAGGGCGGCAAGCCCCTCGACCAGCGTCGGGCAGCGGTGGTCGATGCCCAGCCCGACGATATGCACCGTCTCGCCGGCGAACGAGACCGAGACCTCCACGCCCGCCACCAGCCGCACGCCCAGCCCCGCAGCAGCCTCGGCCGCGGCATCGATGCCGCTCACCTCGTCGTGGTCGGTCAGCGCCAGCAGCTCGACGCCGTTGGATGCGGCACGGCGCACCAGCGCCTGCGGCTCCAGCCAGCCGTCGGACACGGTGGAATGACAATGGAGATCGACGTTCGTGGGACTCATGGTCTTTGCATGGCGAGGCCGGTACGCGCCCTTGCAGCCGGGGTCGGCCGGGCGTCCGGTCCGTTATTGTGACAGCAGGAAGGGCTCGATGATTCGCGCCAGCGCCTCCGGCTGCTCGTGGTGCAGATTGTGGCCGGCGCCCTCCAGCGTCACGACGCTGAGCGCGCGAAAGCAGTCGCGGGCCGCGTCGTGCGCTTCGTCGCCCACGCCCAGGTGCCGGCGCAGAGCCGGATCGGCGGGCTCCACCCACATCACCGGTGCGGTCGCCCGGCGCCAGCAGGCTTCGGCCTCGGCCCGGCGATAGAGCACCGGATTCACCCGCCGGTGCGCGGGATCGCCCGCCAGGCGCACCACGGTGCCGCCCTCGCACCCGACCCGCTCGCCCAGATGCCCCGCCAGCCAGCGCGCGCGTTCGGCCGGCAGGCGCGGATTATCCCGCTGCAGCCGCTGCGCGAGCGCATCGAAATCGGCATAGTCGCGAAACGTGGCCGGTCCGGCGAGTTCGTTCAGCCACTTCTCGTAGCGGCCGGGCGCCTCGTCGGCCGCACGGTCCACCAGGCCGAAGGCATCCAGCGCCACGACCCTGGCAACCCGGGAGGGGCGCACGCCGGCATACATGCAGGCCACGTTGCCGCCCATGCTGTGCCCGACCAGCCGCACCGGCGCATCGGGTTCGACCATGCGCAGGATGGCGTCGAGGTCGGCGAGGTAGTCGGGAAACCAGTACCCGTCGCCCCACCAGCCGCTGCGGCCGAAACCGCGCCAGTCGGGCGCGATCACGTGCCATTCGTGCGCGAGCGCATCGACGACGAACTGGAACGAGGCCGACACGTCCATCCAGCCATGCAGCATGAACAGCTTGGGCGCACCTTCCCCGCCCCACTCGCGCAGGTGGTAGCGCACGCCGCGCACGTCGGCAAAACGGGATCGTGACGTTTTCATCGCCGGCATCATAGCAAAGCCCTCCGGCCTGCCGCCGCACGCGCGCCCGGTGTCGGCCGCGCGTGCGGGCCGCTATCATCGGCGGACCGCAACCGCATTCCACCCTGCCTCGCTCCGCCATGACCGCATCCGCTCCGCTCCCGACGCCCGCTCGCCACAGCCTGATCGAAGACGTGCAGGGCGTACTGATCGGCAGCCTGTTCGTCGGGCTGGCGGTGGTGATGTTCCGCGAGGCGGCGCTGCTCACCGGCGGCACGACCGGGCTTGCCTTCCTGCTGCATTACGCGGCGGGCTGGCCGCTCGGTGTGCTGCTGTTCGCCTTCAACCTGCCCTTCTACGTGTTCGGGCTGCGGGCGATGGGCAAGAGCTTCACGGTCAAGACCTTCTGCGCGGTGGGCGCCCTGTCGCTGTACACCGAACTGCTGCCGCGCCTGGTCTCGTTCGACCGGCTCGACCCGGTGTTCGCCGCGATCATGGCCGGGCTGCTGGCCGGCACCGGCATCCTGATCCTGATCCGCCACGGCGCCAGCCTCGGCGGCATCGGCGTGCTGGCGATCTACCTGCAGAAGACGCGGGGCTGGCGCGCGGGGACGGTGCAGATGGCCGCCGACTGCGCCATCCTCGGCGGCGCGCTGGCCTTCGTCGCCCCCGGCAAGGTGGCGCTGTCGGTGCTGGGCGCGCTGGCGCTCAACCTGGTGATCATGATCAATCACCGCCCCGACCGCTATTTCGGCGTCTGAGCAGCCGATGAACGCCCGCCCGCCCCTGCCCGTCGGCGAACTGCGCCGCTGCCCGACCTGCAACCGCTGGGGTGGCGAACGCCGCATCGGCGAGGACGGCCGGACGGTGCATCTGAATCCGGCCAACAGCCGCGGCCCGTGCAACGAAGGCCCGTGGCACGGCTCCCTGCGCGGCCCGCGCAACGCCTGCGGGCAATGGCTGCAGTGGACGGAGATCAAGCCCTGCAACGACGGCACGCTCTGAAAGCGACCGCCGCCGCGGCGAGACCGGCACACGGCGGCCACGACTCGCCGGCGGAGTGCCTCACTCCTCGTCGTCTTCGAGCGGCGCCTGGTCGGATTCCGGCTCGCCAGCGGCCCGGGCCGCACAGGCCACGGCGATCATCGCCGCCCGCGTGTCCGGCGTCTCCAGGCTGATGCGGCCGAGCGCGCCGTCGCGGTAGTCCTGCAGCAGGACCTGCGCCGCCTTTTCCAGGTCGATCCCGCCGCCCTTCACCAGGCAGCCGCGCCGGCGCCCCACCGCCTCGACCAGCGCCGGGCCGTCGAGCCCTGCGGCGTCGAGCCTGTAGCGCGCCGCGACCAGCGCCGGATACCGCGCCAGCAGGATGTCGCCGAGAAAGACCGCCACCTCCTCGTCGATCACCGCGTTGCGGCCGATCGCATGGCTGGCGGCGAGCATGTAGCCGTCTGAGTCGAACTCGATCTTCGGCCACATCATGCCGGGCGTGTCGGTCAGCGTCTGCCCCGGACCGAGATCCAGCGTCTGCTGGTGCTTGGTGACGGCCGGTTCGTCGCCCACCTTGGCCGCCTTGCGTTTGAGCAGGGCGTTCATCAGCGTCGATTTACCCACGTTGGGGATACCCATGATCATCATGCGCAAAGGCTTGATGCCGTCGTCGCGATGCGGCGCCAGTTGCCGGCACAGGGCCGGGATACGCGCAACGTCGCCCGCGTTCCTGGCCGAGATCGCCACCGCCTTCACGCCCGGCTGGCGGTTGTAGAACGCCATCCAGGCGTGCGTCGCGTCCGGGTCGGCCAGGTCCGACTTGTTCAGCAGCTTGAGGCAGGGCCGGTTACGGAAGCGCCGCAGTTCGGCGATCATCGGATTGCTGCTGGCTTCGGGCAGGCGCGCATCGGTGACTTCGATGACGACGTCGATGGCCGCCATGGCCTCGGCCGCCTTCTTGCGCGCCGACGCCATGTGGCCGGGGAACCACTGGATGGGCATGACTGATCCCTGAACTCGAATGCACGCATTATCCCACGCCGTGCAAGGCATCTTGGCGCCGCCGCCCGCGAACGGCCCGCATTGCGCGACGCCGGACGGACTTTCTCCGCTTCCAATAGAAATAAAGAAATAAATTCGCACACGCCGCGGAAACCGTGTATCTTGCTGCACGCAGTCGATTCAAGCAGTGGTTGTTCTGGTGGTTACCCAGCGTGTTTCAAGAGAACGCGTGCCGGTCTGATTCCTCTGGATTACGTTTCTTGATCGTTCCTGCACTTTTCGGGCGCATGCCCAATCTTTTTTGAAAATGGAACGCATATGAGCACTCAAACCGGTACCGTCAAGTGGTTCAACGACGCCAAGGGCTTCGGCTTCATCACCCCGGAAAACGGCGGCGAAGACCTGTTCGCCCACTTCTCCGAGATCCAGAGCAAGGGTTTCAAGAGCCTGGCCGAAAACCAGCGCGTCGAATTCGAAGTCAAGACCGGCCCGAAGGGCCTGCAGGCGGCGAACATCCGCCCGCTGTAATCGGCGCCTGAGCCGATCGATCGAAACGCGGCCTCGTGCCGCGTTTTTGCTTTTCTGTAGCCCGTCTTCCGCTTTGCGGCCCATTCGGGGTTGCGGCCCGTTCTCCAGCCTGCTTTCGCGATGCCGCCCGGCTCCGCGAACCCATCGTGCGCCTTTCGGCCCCGTGCCGCCCCTTCGCGCACGCCTTGCACCGCAATACCGCCGAATTCGTGCGGCATCCCGCGCTTTTCCCATTTGCACCCCCGGATCGCCGATAATTGCATTTTGATGTCTGCCGTCCGCGCGACCTGACCGCCATGACCGAATCCACCATCCGTTTCGCCGACCTCGGCCTGCCCGAGCCCATCCTCACCGCGCTCACCGAAGTCGGCTACGAGACGCCCTCGCCCATCCAGGCTGCCTGTATCCCGGAACTGCTCGCCGGCCGCGATCTTCTGGGAGAAGCCCAGACCGGCACCGGCAAGACCGCGGCCTTCGCCCTGCCGATGCTGGCGCGGCTCGACCTGTCCGACGCCCGTCCGCAGGTGCTGGTGCTGACGCCGACGCGCGAACTGGCGATCCAGGTGTCGGAAGCCTTCGCCAAGTATGCGCACCACCTGAAGGGCTTCCACGTGCTGCCGATCTACGGCGGGCAGAGCATGGTGGTGCAGTTGCGCCAGCTCTCGCGCGGCGCCCAGGTCGTGGTCGGCACGCCGGGCCGCATCATGGACCATCTCGAGCGCGGCAGCCTGAAGCTCGACGCGCTGAAGTCCATCGTGCTCGACGAGGCCGACGAAATGCTGCGCATGGGCTTCATCGACGACGTCGAATGGATCCTCGAGCACACGCCCGCCACGCGCCAGACCGCGCTGTTCTCGGCGACCATGCCGAACGCGATCCGCGACGTCGCCCACCGCCACCTGCGCGAACCCAGGGAGGTCAAGATCCGCGCCGCCACCGCCACCGTGGCCAAGATCAGCCAGCGCTACTGGCTGGTGCGCGGGGTGGACAAGCTCGACGCGCTGACGCGCATCCTGGACGCGGAGGAAAGCTTCGACGCCGCCATCGTCTTCGTCCGCACCAAGATCGCCACGGAGGAACTCGCCGACAAGCTGGCCGCGCGCGGCTACGCGGCCGCGGCGCTGAACGGCGACATGACGCAGGGCCTGCGCGAACGCGTGATCGAGCAATTGAAGAACGGCAGCCTCGACATCGTCATCGCCACCGACGTCGCCGCGCGCGGCATCGACGTGCCGCGCGTCTCCCACGTCATCAACTACGACATCCCCTACGACACCGAAGCCTACGTGCACCGTATCGGCCGCACCGGCCGTGCCGGCCGCGAAGGCGCTGCGATCCTGTTCGTCGCGCCGCGCGAGACGCGCATGCTGAAGATGATCGAGCGCGCCACCCGCCAGCCGATCACGCCGATCGCGCTACCCAGCAGCGAGGAAGTCTCCAACCTGCGCGTGGCGCAATTCAAGCGCCTGGTGGTGGACACGGTGGGCGGCCAGGACCTCGGCTTCTTCATGGATGTGGTCAATGGCCTCGTCGAGGAAAACGAGATCGACATCCACGAGGTCGCCGCCGCGCTGGCCTATCTCGCGCAGCGCGACCGCCCGCTGCAGATCGAGGAGAGCGGCCGCGGCTGGGAACTCGCCACCACGCCGACGCACAACGGCGGCCGTCCGCCGCGCGACGAAGCCTTCACCACCGGCATCGCCCGCGAGCGCCCGCAGCGCCCGAACCGCGACGAGATACTGCAGCGCCGCCGGGCCTTCGCCGACGGCGCGCTGGTGCGTTACCGCATCGAGGTCGGCCGCAACCAGGGCGCAAGCCCGAAGGAGATCGTCGGCGCCATCGCCAACGAGGGCGGCATCGAGGGCAAGTACATCGGCCAGATCCACCTGTTCAACGACTTCAGCACCGTCGAACTGCCTGCCAACCTGCCCGCCGACCTGCTCGACACGCTCAGGCGCACCCGGGTGCGGCAGATGCCGCTCAACATCCGCCCGCTGACCGATGCCGAGGCCACCGCCATGCCGGAGCGCCGCCGCCCGTCGCGCGACGACGAGCCGCGCCGCGGCTACGGCGACGAAGGCCGCAGTCCGCGTTCCTACGGCGAAGCGGGCAGGACGGGCTGGGTCGAGCGTGGCGCCGGCCACGCCAGGCCCGGCGGCTACGGCAAACCCGGAGCCCCGCGCCGCGACGAGCGCAAGCCCTATCCCGGCACGCATGAAGACCGCGGCGGCAAGGCGCCGTTCTCGACGCACAAGCCCAGGCGCCACCGGGGTGAATAAGACCGTTCCCGCCACGCGATGACCCGCCGCCGCACGTCCTCGCCGCCGGCCGCCGCCGAGCCGGCCGCGGCGCCGGCGCCCTTCGCCGTGCTGACGCCCGATTTCGTGCTCGACGCGATCGAGAGCGTCGGGCTGCGCCCGGATGGCCGCCAACTGGCGCTCAACAGCTACGAGAACCGCGTCTACCAGGTGGGCATGGAAGATGGCCCGATGTCGGTGGTGAAGTTCTACCGCCCCGGACGCTGGCGCGACGCCGCGATACTCGAAGAGCACGCCTTCACCGCCGAGCTGGCCGAACGCGAAGTCCCCGTGGCCGCCCCGCTCGTCATCGGCGGCGACACGCTGCACCACCACGGCGGACTGCGCTTTGCGCTGTTTCCGCGGCTGGCCGGCCGCGCACCGGAGCTGTCCGATCCGGCCACGCTGGAGCGGCTGGGGCGCTACATCGCCCGCATCCATGCCGTCGGCGCCACGCGGCCCTTCGCTGCGCGGCCGACGCTGGACATCGCCGGCTTCGGCGAAGACTCGCGCGACTGGCTGCTGGCGCACGATTTCATCCCGCCCGACGTGCTGCCGGCGTGGCGCAGCAGTGCAGACCAGGCGCTGGACGGCGTCCGCCGCGCCTACGAGCGTGCCGGCCCGGTCCGCCACCTGCGCCTGCACGGCGACTGCCACCTGGGCAACGTGATGTGGCAGGCGGAGGATCGCGGCGGCTTCGCCGGGCCGCAGTTCGTGGACTTCGACGACGCGCGCATGGGGCCGGCCGTGCAGGACCTGTGGATGCTGCTGTCCGGCGAGCGCCACGAGATGTCGCGCCAGCTCGCCGACGTGCTCGCCGGCTACGAGGACTTCATGGAGTTTTCACCGCGCGAGCTGCACCTGGTGGAGGCCCTGCGCACCTTGCGCCTGCTCCACTATTCCGCATGGCTCGCCCGGCGCTGGAACGACCCGGCGTTTCCGGCTGCCTTCCCATGGTTCAACACCCAGCGCTACTGGCAGGACCGCGTGCTCGAGCTGCGCGAACAGATCGCGCTGATGGACGAGCCGCCGCTGTGGCCCGCCTGATCCGCAAAGCGTTTCAGGCGCCCGCGCGCGCCGAGCGCACCGACTCGGCGTAGGCTCGCGCGTCGGGCAGGAATTCGAGGAAATCCGCCTCGAAGCCCGCGTAGCCGCGCAGCAGCTCCTCGCCCGCCCCCGCCAGCGGATTGGGCCGGCGCAGGCGGTGTTCGGCCATGCGGTCGAGCGCGCGGGCGACGTTGTCCGCATCGCGATAGCTCGCCAGCCAGTCGTGCGCGGCCATGCGCTCGAACACCGGGCGGAAGGATTCCGGCAGCGGCCCGCGATACAACCCGATCAGGCGGTAGGTCTGGGCAGTGAATTCGGCCAGCGGCTCGGGGCTGAAGCGGCTCCAGCGCCGCGCGAGGAAATGGTCGTAGAACAGATCGACCATGATCCCGCCCAGCCGCCGCCGCTCCGTGCTCACACGGGCGCGGCTGCGGCGAAAGGCCGGATGCGTCTCGGCAAAGCTGTCGATGCGGCGATGCAGCATGACACCCGCCGCCAGTTCGGCGTCCAGCCCCGGCGGCAGCGGCTCCAGCCGGCCCTTGACGAAGTCGCCGATCACGCCGCCGATGCGGTCGGCGGCGAGCGGGCCAGCCAGGTAGGCATGGGCGAGGAAATTCATTTCAGCATGCGGTGGGTCGTCTAAAACGTACCGACGCCACTCGAGGGCAGCAAACGCAGCAGGCGCGGATGCGTTTCACTTCGGCCCGCGACGCTCAGCGTACTGGGCGCGCCATCAGCGGCTGAGGTTCGACCTGCACCGTGTCGCGGCCGTTCGTGACCCAGACGTGGCCGTCCTGGATCGTGAACTGCAGGCGCATGCCGCGCTCGGTGAGTTGCGCCAGTTGCGGCGCCGCCTCGGGCGGCAGGTTGAGGACGGAGAGCTTGTCCTGGCGGCCGAGCCGGTCGCGCACGCCGTTCCACCAGATGTCGGCCGCGCGGCCGTAGCTGACCACCACCACCTCGCCGGCGCGGCCGCAGGCTTTGCGTATCCATTTCTCGTCGGGCTGGCCGACGTCGATCCAGCGCTCGATGGCGCCGGTCAGGTCGCGCTGCCACAGGTCGGGCTCGTCATCGACGCACAGGCCCTTGCCAAAGGCCAGCGCGGGATCGGCGAACAGCGCGAAGGCGAGCAGGCGCACCATCATGCGCTCGTCGGTTTCCGACGGATGGCGCGCGATCGTCAGATTGTAGTCGCCGTAGTGGCCGCGATCCATGTCGGCGATCTGCAGCTCGGCCTTGTAGATGGTGGCTTTCAGTGCCATCGGTCCGGCTTCCGTTCAATGCACCGTGGCCGACGAGGCGCGGCCGGCCTGCTGCCAGGCGATCACCGCGCGGCCCGCATGCGCCATCACCGCGTCGCGCTGCGTCGCCGGCAACTCGCGCGACAGCGCGCCGAAGAGCGCCTGCGTCGCCTCCTGCGCCACGCCCTCGCTCGCCAGTCCGTCGGCCAGGCAGCGGATCTGGATCGAGGCCAGGGCATCGGCCACCAGGCGCCAGCCGGCAAGCGGCATCATGCGCACCAGCGCAAGCAACTGGCCGCCCAATTGCCCCGCCAGCCGCAGCGCCTCGTCGCGCTCCTCGGCGGCGATCGACGAGTGCCACAGCGCCAGATGGATGCCGCGGCGCAGCTCGACCTTGAAATCGATCGCGTTCTGCTCGGCCTCGCCGAGCGCCTCGAACTGGCGCAGGAAGCGCGCCTCGTCCCCGGCGCCGAGCCCGGTGCGCAGCGCGCCGATCAGTTCGGTCAGCCCCGGGATGGCCACCAGGCCGAAAGCCTGCGACCACGCCAGCCCCCACTGGTCCATGCCGCTCATCAGCAGCGCCAAGCGCAGTGCGCGGGCCTCATCGCTTCCGGCCGCCTGCGCCCAGTTGCGCAACGCGCCGTGCAGTTCGGCGACGCCGGCGTGGCGTACCGCCTCCGAGTCGCCCACCGTGAGGCGGAAGACGCGTGCAAAGGCATCCTGGGCCATGCGGGCGGCCTGGCGCTGGGTCCCTGCATCGACCCACGCGGCAAGGGGATCGGCGGGGAAAACGGTTTCGGCGGAAGAGGACATGAGGCGGCGCCCGGACTGGAAGGGCGCCATTGTGCCGAGCGGGCGGCCGCGCGGCAATGCGCCGCCGCCACATGGGCACCGGCGGCGGCGAAGATCAGCGCGCCGGATCGCATCCGCGGCGCAGCGGGCCGCGCCGTGTCAGGCCCACAGGGAGGGAGCGCGGCGCACGGGCAGTTCCCAGTCGTCCTCACGGAAACCGCCGAGCATGCGGTGCAGCGCATGCGCATCCTCTTCGGTGAAACCGCGCTTGAAATCGGTCAGCAGCAAGCGCGAACGCGACATCCAGTTGCCTGGCGCATCGTCGATCGCGCACCACGCCGTGGCGTCGATGTCCGGCTCGTGCTGGGTCAGCCACAGCATCGCCTCGCGTTCGCGCAGGCCGTGCAGCTCGGCGCCGTTCTTGGGCAGCATGTGCGGCGAAGCGCCGGCGATGCGCGGGCGGATGTCTTCCGAAAAGCGCGACTTCAGCTTCTGCAGCGAAAACAGCGTGCGCCAGTCCGACGAAATGACGATGCGCGCCTCATCGAACTCGCGCACCACTGTCTCGATCAGCGGCAGGCAGCGAAAATCCTCGACCTCACCCCACGGATGGGTGACGCCGTCGAAGTCCATGAAGATGTAGGTGTGGCGTGTCATGTCTGGCTTTGAGAAGAAACCCCGATGCCCGGTATCTGAATGCTGCAATGCGGAATATACTTCATGTAAAACCTGCAAGGCAGGAATTCATTCAGTGTCCGTGGCGGATTTGCAGCGCATTCGTGATGCAGGGCGCAAATGCTGCAATGCATTATCCGCACACTTCGCCCCAGCCTTTCAACCAGGAGCAATCATGACCCCGATCGTCAATCTCGAAGGCAAGGTGGGCCTGATCACCGGCATCGCCAACGAAAAATCCATCTCCACCGGCGTCGCGGAAGCCTGCGCGCAAGCCGGGGCGAAACTGATCGTCACCTACCAGAACGAAAAGACGCGCGCATTCATCGAGCCGGTGATCGACCGTCTCGGCATCACCGACGTCTTCCTGCTCGACGTGACGCAGCCCGAGACCCTGGACAAGACCTTCGCCGAGATCGACGCGCGCTACGGCAGGCTCGACTTCGTGCTGCACAGCATGGCCTTCGCCAAGCGCGACGACCTGCACGGCCGCGTGGTCGACACCTCGGCCGACGGCTTCGGGCTGGCGATGGACGTCTCCACCCATTCCTTCGTCCGCCTGGCGAAGAAGGCCGAGCCGCTGCTGGAAAAGGCGGGCGGCGGTTCGCTGGTGACGATGACCTACCTCGGTTCGGAAAAGGTCATTCCCAACTACGGCGTGATGGGCCTGTGCAAGGCGGCGCTCGAGGCCGCCACGCGCTACATGGCGGCCGAACTCGGCCCCAAGAACATCCGGGTCAACGCGGTGTCGCCCGGCCCGCTGATGACGCGCGCCGCCTCGGGCATCGCCGGCTTCGACGGCCTGATGGCGACCGCCGTCGAACGCTCGCCGATGCATGCCCTGGTGACGCCCGAAGACATCGGCGCGCTGACGGCCTTCCTCTTCTCCGATGCCGGCCGCCTGATCTCCGGTGGAGTGCATTTCGTCGATGCCGGCTACAACATCATGGCGTAAGCGGAGGGCGGCACCGTGATCGACCTCGACGCCGCGCGGGCATGCCTCGGCCGCGGGGCCGTCGTGCTGCCCGATCCGGTACCCGCGCACCCGCTGCTGGACGGCAAGCGGGAAATCGGCCGCGGCGAGTATTCCATCGTGCTCGACAAGGGCGACGGCGAACGGGTCTACAAGATCGTCAGTTCGCCGGCCGACTACTTCCTGTACACCGCCGACGACCGCCCGCGCGGCAAGCACTTCCCCGTCATCCATGCCGACCACGGCATCATCGGGCGCGCACGCTCGGGCTACCCGCTGCACCTGATCGAGATGGAACGCCTGTATCCGCTCGCCGCGGGCTCCCCGGCGGCCGAGCTGGCGATGCTGCTGATCGAGTTCTACTGGGCGGCGTGCGAACAATGGAGCCGGCTCGGCTCCAACATGGGACGCATCGCGCTGTACCACATGACGCAGAACCCGGTCGGCGTGGACCAGGGCATCCGCGAGGCGCTGAAGGCGTTGTCCGATTTCGTCGAGGAATACCAGGTCCTGCCGGACATCCTCAACGCCAACAACCTCATGATGCGCAAGGACGGCACGCTGGTGTTCTCCGACCCGGTGTTCATCGCCTGATCCGCGTCGCGGGCCGGCCGGCGGCCGACGCGCGTATCATCGCCTCATCCCCCAGCGAGGCTCCGACGATGAACCACCCGGAAGATCACGCCCCCTTCCACGACCACGGCCCGCAGCCCGAGAGCATCGGCATCCCGCGCCGGGGCCGGTTCGACCCGGCGGCCTTCGAACGCGCCGTCGCCGACCTGCTGCTCGCCTGCGGCATCGATCCCGCCACCGCGCATACCGGCCGCACCGCCCGGCGCGTGCGCGAACTGTGGCAGCACCGGCTGCTGGGCGGCTATGAACTCGACCCGGCGGAGGTCCTCGGCGACGGTTTCACCGATCCGCGCGAGGACATGGTGGTGGTGCGCGGCATCGCGGTGCACGGCGTGTGCCCGCACCATCTCGTCCCCTTCCGCGGCGTGGCCCACGTCGCCTATCTGCCGGGCGGGCGGCTGCATGGCTTCGGCCGCATCGCCCGCCTCGTGGACGCGATCGGCCACCGCTTCACCTACCAGGAATGGATGACGCGCGACATCGCCGACGCGCTGATGACGCACGGAAAGGCCCGCGGCGCGGCCTGCGTGATCGAGGCCGAACAGCTCTGCCTGCTACTGGGCGAGGATCGCCGCGGCGACGAACGGGTCGTCACCCAAGCCTGGTCGGGCGTCTTCGCCGGCTCGGCCCAGTTGCGCAACGAATTCCTGCACGCGCTCGACCGCCGGCGCGGCTGAAGCCGCACGTCGCCCGGCCCGTTCACCCTTCCGGACCGGAGAGCCCGCCCTGCGCCAGCCGCCAGGCGCCGACGTCGAGCAGCACGACGTCCCGCCCCCGCAGCACCACCGAGCCGTGAAAGCGGTCGTAGCCGGAGCGGGAATACTCGAATTCGAAAGCGCGCTGCAGCACGAGGCGGCCGTCCTCGTCCCGCACCGGCCTGAGCCCGCGGCCGACCACCGTCTCGTCGAGAAACTGCAGCCCTTCGCGCCGGCACGCCACACGCGCGGCGGCGACACCCGCCTCGCGCGCCTGCAGGCTGTCGAACCAGAACCAGACCAGCAACCCCAGCGCCAGCAGCGCGAGCAGTTCGGGAAACGAGATCATCGTGGCAGTGCTCCGCCGATCACATGGAACAGGGCGGCGGCCGTCAGTGCCGAGACGGGCACGGTGACCACCCATGCGGCCAGGATGCGCCGCAGTTGCGAACGCCGGACCAGTTCCTGCCGGTAGGCGCGGCGCATGGCCTTGCGCTCCCACTTGGCGAAGCGGGCCGGGTCCTCGCCGCTCCTCGACTGGCGCTTGAGATTCTTCAGCAGTTCGCCCTTCCCGTCCGGCGACGCAGCCCCGAAACGCTGCATGAAGTCGTCGATCGCCTCCTGGTCGCCCTGCGGATGATGCGCCTTGAACTCCTCGACCATGCGCTCGTGGCTGCCATCGAGGTATTCGCGCAGGAAACCCACGCCCAGCACGCTGCCCACCACCACATGGGTGGAACTGACCGGCAGCCCGAGCAGGCTGGCGAGGATCACCGTCAGCGCCGAACCCATCGCGACGCTGAAGGCGCGCATGTTGTCGAGTTCGGTCAGCTCGGAACCGATCGTGCGGATCACCCTCGGCCCGAACAAGGCCAGGCCGACGCCGATGCCCAGCGCCCCCACCAGCATCGCCCAGCCGGCCACGGTCGCTCCCTGGCCCGGACCGCTGCCATAGGTCACCGCATGCACGATGGCGGCCAGCGGCCCGACGGCGTTGGCGACGTCGTTGGAGCCGTGGGCGAAGCTCATCACCGCCGCGGCGAACATGAGCGGCAGGACGAAGAGGCGATTCACGCCGTGCTCGGTATTGGGGATGAAGAGGCCCCGATCGCGCACCCGCGCACGCACGATCGCGAAGGTCAGCACGCCGGCGCCCAGGCCGCACGACAGCGCGAGCCCCCGGGTGACGGACGGCAGCCGGCCCAGCCCCTCGACGAACAGGAAGGTGGTGAAGATCCAGGCCATGACGCCCAGCAGCGCCGGCACCACCCGGCGCGCCGCGGCCGCCATGTCTATCTGGTGGGTGATGCTGCGCTTGATGAAGTACAGGAACATCGCCGCCAGCACGCCTCCCAGCACGGGCGACACCACCCAGCTCGCGACGATGCGGCCCATCACCGGCCAGTTGACGATCTCCGGCCCGTGCGCGGCGATCCCTCCACCCATGATCGCGCCGACGATCGAGTGCGTGGTCGACACCGGCGCCCCCAGCGCGCTGGCGATGTTGATCCACACCGCGCTCGCCAGCAGCGCCGCGAGCATGACCCACACGAGGATCTGCGGCTCGGAGAGCATGCCGGGGTGGATGATGCCGCTGCGCATGCGCTCGATCACGCGCTCGCCTGCTATCAGCGCGCCGGCGATGTCGAACACCGCGGCGATGCCGAGCGCGCCGAGGAGGCTGAAAGCCTTCGCGCCGACCGCCGGGCCGACGTTGTTGGCGACGTCGTTGGCGCCGATGTTCATCGCCATGTAGGCGGCGGCGGTGGCCGCCATCACCAGCAGCAGTTCCCCCTCGCCGGCGCCGTGCGTGGCGGCGAGAAACATCACCCCGACCATGAACAGGAAGCTCGCGCCGAAGCGCACGAGTTCGCCCTTGCCGCCCGCGACCGCCCTGTCGAATTCGCTGATGTGCTGCAGTTCCACGTCCGCCCGCCGCCGTCCGGATCAGCCCAGCCTGTCGTACTTGTCGGCGCGCCCGTGCGCCTTGTCCGCCGGATAGCGCAGGGCGTTGATCGCCATCTTGCGCTGCGCCGCCTGCGCCAGATCGATGTCCAGCACGTCGGCCAGGCGCACGAGGTAGAGCAGCACGTCGGCGAGTTCGAGCGCCACCGCATCGCGGGTGCCGGCATCGAGCGCCGCCGACTGCTCGGCCGTCAGCCACTGGAAATGCTCGATCACCTCGCCCGCCTCGCCGGAAAGCGCCATCGCGAGGTTCTTGGGCGTATGGAACTGCTCCCAGGCGCGCTCGGCGGCGAACACGCGCAGCGCATCGCGCAGCGCCTGCAGCGTATCGGGCGCATCAGGCATGTCGGGCTTCATTCGATCACATGCTCCAGGTCGAACCCGGCACCCTCGTCCTCCGCCAGCACCCCGCTCAGCCACGGCAGGGTGGATTCGAGACGCTCGGGCAACACCCACGGCGGGTTGACGATGTACATGCCGCTGCCGAACATGCCGAACCCGTCCTTCGGCGGACCCTTCACCGCCAGCCGCACGTCGAGCCAGCTCTCCACGCCGAGGCCGGCGAGCCGCTCGTGCAGTAGCCGCGCTTCGGGCCGGGCCAGCATCGGATACCAGAGCGCGTACGTGCCGGTGGGAAAGCGCTTCATCGCATCCTTCAGCACCTCGATCACGCGGCGGTAGTCCTCCTTCACCTCGTAGGGCGGATCGATCAGCACCACCGCGCGGCGCGAGGGCGGCGGCAGCAGGCCCTTCAGCGCGCCGAAGCCGTCGGCCCTGCGCACCTGCACGCGCTCGGCCTCGCCGTTGAAGGTGCGCTGCAGGGAGTCGAAATCCGCCGGATGCAGTTCAAAGAGGCGCAGGCGGTCCTGGGGGCGCGCGCACGTCATCGCCAGTGCCGGCGATCCCGGGTAGAACAGCAGCCGGCCGTGCGGGTTGAACTGCCGTACCGACGCCACGTAGTGCTCCAGCATCTCGGGCAGGTCGTCCCTGTCCCACAGCCGGCCGATGCCGTCGGCGAACTCGGCCGTCTTCCCCGCCTGCTCGCTGTCCAGCGCATAGCATCCGCCGCCGGCATGGGTGTCGACGTAGAACCAGGGCTTGTCCTTGCGGTTGTAGTAGTCGAGCAGCTCGAGGAGGACGGCGTGCTTCAGGACGTCGGCGTGATTGCCGGCATGAAAGGCGTGGCGGTAGCTGAGCATGAGCATCGACGGGCGGCGGAAGCCGCGAATCCTACCACCACCGCGGCCGGACCGCCCCGCCGGGGCTGCCGCGCGGGCGCAGCATGCGCGGCCCCGGCTCCCCCATCCGGGCAGCGAATTCCCGCCGGCCGGCCGCGGAATGTGCACCAAGCGCCTGAGCTTGCTATGATCTCGCCCCCGCGCCGGTCGGCAGGCGCAGGTTCGACAAGAGAGAGACGATGAGCATTTACGCCCTGGGCGAGCATACGCCCCGCTTCGGCGATGGCTGCTGGGTCGCACACAACGCCACGGTGATCGGCGCAGTCGAGGCCGGACGCAATGTGAACATCTGGTACAACGTGGTCATCCGCGGCGACCGCGACCCGATCAGGATCGGCGACGACACCAACATCCAGGACGGCTCGATCCTGCACACGGACGAAGGCGTTCCCCTGACGGTCGGCGCCAACGTCACCGTCGGCCACATGGCCATGCTGCACGGCTGCACGGTGGGCGACGGCAGCCTGATCGGCATCAACGCGGTGGTGCTGAACAACGCGGTGATCGGCAAGGACTGCATCATCGGCGCCAAGGCGCTCATCCCCGAAGGCAAGGTGATCCCCGACCGCTCGCTGGTGGTCGGCTCGCCCGGCCGCGTGATCCGCGAACTGACCGACGCCGACGTCGCCAACCTGCGCGCCAATGCGGCGCACTACGTCGAAAACGCGCGCCGCTACGAGGCCGAGATGCGCGCACTCGACCCGAGCGCGGCGCTCGACCAGGCCGCGCGCTAGTCAGGCGCGCCCTTCCGCACTGCCCTCGGCGGCCTTGTCCGCACCCGTCGCCGCATCCGCGCGGGACGCGGCGCTGCTGCGGGTCAGCCAGACGACGGCGGCGAGGATGATCGCGCCGCCGGCAAGCTGCAGCCGGTTCATCGGCTCGTCGAGGAAGACCGCGGCCAGCACGATGGTGACGGCCGGTTCGAGCGTCGACAGCGTGGCCGCATCGGCCGCGCCGAGCCGGCGGATGCCGGCGAAGAAACCGCCCATGGCGATCACGGTGGACACCACCGCGATCGCCAGCACCGCCGCCCAGCCGGCCGGCTCGCCGGGAAAGCGCGGCGCCGTGGCGAGGGCGATGGCGCCGAACACCACGGCCGCGGCGATCATCACCACGGTCGCGGCGCCCATCGCATCCTCGGCGGCGAGCACCCTGCTCCCGACCAGGATATAGGCGGAATAGATCAGGGCCGCGGCCAGGCCGAGCACGACGCCGAGCGGCTCGCCGGCGATGCCTCCGCCCAGGGTCAGCGCCGTCCCGCCCAGTGCGGCGAGCACGGCGAACACGCGCCCCGCGCTCAGCGGCTCGCGCAGGAATATCGCCCCCAGCATGGTGACCAGGAAGGGATACAGGTAGAGCAGCAGCGCCACCAGTCCCGCCGATGCGTGATTCAGCGCGGAAAAGAAGGCGAAGGACTGCCCCACGTAGCCCACGCCCCCCATCGCGGCGAGGATCGCCAGGTTGCGCCCGCGCGGCCAGCGCCGGCGCGCCGCCAGCATGTAAGCGCCCATCAGCGTTGCGGCGATCGCGAAGCGCAGGAACAGCACAGCGATGACGTCGGCGCCATCGGCATAGGCATAGCGGGCGAAGATCGCCATCGCGCCGAAACTCACCGCCGAAACGGCGACCAGGATGGCACCGAAGACTCGCTGGTTCATCGCAGGGAACAGGTCGAAAGCTGAGCCCGCCAGCATGCCGGGCGGAGTACCCGCGGTCAATGCACACCCACCGGATGCGCCGGCCGCCGGCTACGCACGGGCAGCCGCCTCACAGGCATTTACATCGAGGCGCTGCGCAGCCGCGTGCGAATGGGGTATAAACGCCCGACATCCGCCGGCGACGGCCCGCATCGCGCCCGCATCGACGACCAATAACGACGAGGTATCCCAGTCATGCAACTTCGCACCCGCTTCCTGGCCAGCACGTTCTGCACGCTGCTGGCCTTCCCCCTCTCCGCCGCGGCCGCCGATGCCCCCGCGCGTACCGTCGAATTCACCGCCGAGGCCAGCCGCGCTGCGCCCAACGACCTGGTCGTCGCCGTGCTCTACGCCGAACGTTCGGGCGCCGATGCCGCCGCGCTCGCGCGCGAGGTCAACCGCGTGATCGCCGCCGCGCTCGACACCGCGCGCGCCTATGCGAACGTGAAGACGCAGACCGCCGGCACGTCGACCTGGCCGGTGTATGGCAAGGAGGGGCGCGGCCGCATCGAGAGCTGGCGCATGCGCGCCGAGATCCGCCTCGAAGGGCGCGAGGTGGGCGCGGTCTCCGAGCTGATCGGCAAGCTGCAGTCCACGCTCGCCCTCGCCCAGGTCGTCATGCAGCCGGCTCCCGAGACGCGGCGCAAGGCGGTGGACGAGGCCACGGTGGACGCCCTGCGTGCCTTCGAGAAGCGCGGGGAACTGATCGCCGGCGCGCTGGGCAAGCGCTATCGCCTGTACCAGATGAGCATCTCCGAGAGCGGCATGCACACCCCGGTCTACGCGCGGATGCGCGCCGCCCCGGCAATGGCTGCGGACGCGGCGCCGGCGCCCCTCGAAGGCGGCGAAAGCCAAGTCGGCGTCAGCGTCACCGGGCGCGTCGAGCTGCTCGACTGATGACGTTCCCGGGGTGGACGGCCGCCCGGCCATGTCCTATCTTTCGCCGCATGACAGCGCCACGCCTCCGACATGCCAGCGATCCCGCCACCGCCCTCTGGACGGCGTCCGGCCTCGTGCGCGAAGGGGGCACCCGGCGCGCGCCGGGCACCGCGCCGCCGCACGGTCCCGTCGATACCATGAGGGCCCTGGCGCTGGCCGCCGCCGCGAGCGCGGCGCTCATCAGCGGCTGCAGCACGGTGACCCCGCCGCCCGGGCCGGCACCTGCCGGCCAGCCGGCAGGACGCAGCTATTTCTCGCTCGACAGCGAAACGCAGACGCAGGAGATGGTGCTCTACGCTCTCGGACTGCTCGACACCGGCTACCGCTTCGGCGGCCGCAACCCGGAAGCCGGGCTCGACTGCAGCGGCATGGTGGCCTATATCGTCGAGAAGGTCAGCGGATACCGCCTGCCGCACAACGCGGCGCAGATCGCCGAACGTACCCGGCCGATCGCTGCCGGAGATCTGCAGCCGGGCGACCTCGTCTTCTTCAACACGATGCAGCGCCGCTACTCGCACATGGGCATCTACATCGGCGACGGCCGCTTCGTGCATGCGCCTTCGAGCCGTGGATCGGTGCGCATCGAGCGCCTGGACAACCGCTACTTCAAACCGCGCTTCGACGGCGCGCGCACCCTGCTTGCGGCAAACTGAACCCGGTCCGGCATCCTGCGGCGAAGGCGGCCGGACCGTCTCGCCGTTGTCACACCGGCCATCTAGGCTTCGGTCATATGACATCTTTCCTGGAGGAGACACACCATGCCAACACGAACGATTGCGGACGTCGTACGCGGCCAGCGGATTCTAACCGCCGACTGCGAACTGAGCGTACGCCAGGCATCCCAACGCATGGCCGCCGAACGCGTCGGCTCGGTGATGATCGTCAGCGGCGACAAGCTGATCGGCATCTTCACCGAGCGTGACGCGCTGACCCGCGTGCTTGCCGCGGGACGCGACCCCGAGACCACGCGGCTTGCCGACGTGATGACCGCCAATCCGCAGACCGTCGCGCCCGACCGACCGCTGGGGCATGCCATGCACCTGATGACCGAAGGCGGCTTCCGCCACGTGCCGGTCGTCGTGGACGGGCGCCCCATCGGCATGGTGTCGGCACGCGACGCACTCGGCAGCGAACTCATCGCCTTCGAGAACGAACTGGAACAACGGGAATCGATCTCCGAGCGGCTGTGAGGCCGCCAATCGGAACGAACGGGCCGGCCCTGCGCCGGCTCAGTTTTTCTGCGGCACCTGCACGTAGACCTCGCCCGGGCGGGTCAGGCCGAGTTCGAAGCGCGCGCGCTCCTCGATCGCGTCGTTGCCCGACTTGAGGTCGCGCACTTCCGCATCCAGGCTGGCGTTGCGCTGCTCCAGGCGCAGGTTCTCGTCGCGCTGCGCCTGCACTTGGCGATCCACTTCCCACACGCGCAGCCAGCCGCCCTTGCCCAGCCAGAGCGGGTACTGCAGGACGACGACGAGCACGAAGAGGATCAGGACAGGCCAGCGCATGGAATCTTGCGTGTGAATCACGAAATCTGCCGGTGACGAACCCGGCGCCGCATCAAAGGACGCCTGCGGCCGGCAGCCCACGAAAAAGCCGGCGGGGTCGCCGCCGGCCTTCTCGCATCATGCCGTGCCGCAACCCGCCGGCCGTCAGCCGCGCAGGTTGTAGAACGCACGCTTGCCGGGATAGGCCGCAGTATTGCCGAGATCTTCCTCGATGCGCAGCAACTGGTTGTACTTCGAGATGCGGTCCGAGCGCGACAGCGAACCGGTCTTGATCTGCATCGCGCGCAGGCCGACGGCAATGTCGGCGATGGTCGCATCGTCGGTCTCGCCCGAACGGTGCGAGATGACTGCGGTGTAGCCGGCGAGCTTGGCCATTTCCACGGCGGCGAAGGTCTCGGTCAGCGTGCCGATCTGGTTGATCTTGATGAGGATCGAGTTGGCGACGCCCTTCTCGATGCCTTCGTGCAGGATGCGGGTGTTGGTGACGAAGAGGTCGTCGCCGACCAGTTGCACCGTCTTGCCCAGGCGTTCGGTCAGGTACTTCCAGCCCGCCCAGTCGCCTTCGGCCATGCCGTCCTCGATCGACACGATCGGGAACCTGTCGGCCAGCGTCGCCAGGTAGTCGGTGAAGCCTTCGGAAGTCAGCGACAGCCCTTCGCCACGCAGTTCGTACCTGCCGTCCTTGTAGAACTCGCTGGCGGCGCAGTCCAGCGCCAGCAGCACGTCGGTGCCCGGCTCGTAGCCGGCGGCGGAGATCGCTTCCTGGATCAGGTTCAGCGCCTCCTCGGTGCCCGACACGTTGGGAGCGAAGCCGCCCTCGTCGCCGACGGTGGTCGGGTAGCCCTTCTTGTCGGTGATCTTCTTCAGGTGGTGGAAGATCTCGGCGCCGCAGCGCAGCGCCTCACGGAAGCTGGTCATGCTCACCGGCATGATCATGCATTCCTGGATGTCGAGGCTGTTGTTGGCATGCTCGCCGCCGTTGATGACGTTCATCATCGGCACCGGCATCACCATCGGGCTGGAACCGCCGAAATAGCGGTACAGCGGCAGGCCGGCTTCCTCGGCCGCGGCCTTGGCCACCGCCATCGACACCGCCAGCGTGGCGTTGGCGCCGAGGCGGGACTTGTTCTCGGTGCCGTCGAGTTCGATCAGGGTGCGATCGATGAAGGACTGGTCTTCTGCGTCCAGGCCGATGATGGCCTCGGAGATCTCGGTATTGACGTTCTCGACCGCGCGCAGCACGCCCTTGCCCAGGTAGCGGCCAGCATCGCCGTCGCGCAGTTCGATCGCCTCGCGCGAGCCGGTGGAGGCGCCCGACGGCACGGCGGCGCGCCCCATGACGCCGGACTCGAGCAGCACGTCGGCTTCCACGGTGGGGTTGCCGCGGGAGTCCAGAATCTCCCGGGCGATCACATCAACGATTGCACTCATAATTCATCCTGTTGTATTTACGGATTCAAATCGATAACGCGCGGCACTCCCTCCGGTGCCGCATTAGACAACAAGCGCGCCACGAGGTCGACCGCCGGACGGAATTTCCGGTATCAGCGCGGGCCATGCGTCTGCGGCATGCCGCGTCAGCCGGCCTGTTCGATCAGGCCCTCGCGCTTGACCAGCGCGTCGATCTGCTTGAGCGTCGCCAGCAGCGCCTTCATCTTCGGCAGCGGCCAGGCATTGGGGCCGTCGGACAGCGCCTTCTCCGGGTCCGGATGGGTTTCCATGAACAGGCCCGAAATGCCGACCGCCACCGCGGCCCGCGCCAGTACCGGCACGAACTCGCGCTGGCCGCCGGAGGCCGTGCCCTGCCCGCCCGGCAACTGCACCGAGTGCGTCGCGTCGAACACCACCGGACAGCCGGTCTCGCGCATGATCGCGAGGCTGCGCATGTCGGATACGAGATTGTTGTAGCCGAACGAGGCGCCGCGCTCGCACACCATGATGGTGTCCGCGCCGCCGCTGGCTTCCTTCGCCTTGTCGACGACGTTCTTCATGTCGCCGGGCGCGAGGAACTGGCCCTTCTTGATGTTGACCGGCTTGCCGCTGGCCGCCACCGCATGGATGAAATCGGTCTGGCGGCACAGGAAGGCCGGCGTCTGCAGCACGTCGACCGCCGCTGCCGCGGCCGGGATCTCGTCGATCGCGTGCACGTCGGTCAGCACCGGCACGCCGAGTTGCTTCCTGACGTCGGCGAGTATCTCCAGGCCCTTCTCCATCCCCAGCCCGCGGTAGGACTTGCCCGAACTGCGGTTGGCCTTGTCGTAGGACGACTTGTAGATGAAGGGGATGCCGAGCCCGGCACAGATTTCCTTGAGCGCCCCGGCGGTGTCGAACGCCATTTCGCGCGACTCGATCACGCACGGGCCGGCGATCAGGAAGAAGGGCTTGTCGAGCCCGGCCTCGAATCCGCAAAGCTTCATGGCTTGCTCCTTCAGGCGTGCGCCGGCGCCTTCGCGGCGGCACGGGCGATCGCCGCCCTCACGTAGGCGACGAACAGCGGATGCCCCTTGCGCGGGTTGGAGGTGAACTCCGGGTGGAACTGGCAGCCGACGAACCAGGGATGGACCTCCGCCGGCAGTTCGACCATTTCGCACAGGTCGGTCACCGGCGCGCGGCCGGACACAACAAGGCCCTTTTCTTCGAGCTTGGCGAGCAAGGTGTTGTTCACCTCGTAGCGGTGGCGATGGCGCTCCATGATCTCGGCCGCGCCGTAGATCTCGCGCGCCAGCGAGCCTTCCGCAAGCTGGCACACCTGGCCGCCGAGGCGCATCGTGCCGCCGAGGTCGGAATCCTCGCTGCGCTTCTCGAGCTTGCCCGAGCGGTCCTTCCACTCGGTGATGAGGCCGATCACCGGATACTTGGTGTCGTGCTCGAATTCGGTCGAATGCGCCCCCGCCATGCCGGCGACGTCGCGCGCGAATTCCACCACCGCCAGTTGCATGCCGAGGCAGATGCCCAGATACGGCACCCTGTTTTCGCGCGCATGGCGGATCGCGGCGATCTTGCCCTCGGTGCCGCGCTTGCCGAAGCCGCCGGGCACCAGGATCGCATCCATCTTCTCCAGCACGCCGCAGCCGTCGCGCTCGATGTCCTCGGAATCGATGTAGTGGATGTTCACTTTCGATTCGGTATGCATGGCGGCGTGGTTCAGCGCCTCGATCAGCGACTTGTACGACTCGGTCAGGTCGACGTACTTGCCGACGAAGCCGATGTCGACCTCCTGCTTGGGGTTCTCGAACGCACGGCTCAGGCGCTCCCACACCGACAGGTCGGCCGCGCGCGCGAGGATGTCGAGCTTGTGGCAAACGATCTGGTCCATCATCTGGTCGTGCAGCATGGCGGGGATCTTGTAGATCGAGTCGGCGTCGAGGCACTCGATCACCGCTTCCGGCATCACGTTGCAGAACAGCGCGATCTTGCGCCGCTCGTCGGCCGGGATGGAGCGGTCGGCGCGGCACAGCAGGATGTCGGGCTGGATGCCGATCTCGCGCAGTTCCTTCACAGAATGCTGCGTCGGCTTGGTCTTGAGTTCGCCGGCCGTCGGAATGTAGGGCAGCAGCGTCAGGTGGATGAAGCAGGTGCTGCTGCGGCCTTCCTCGATGCCCATCTGGCGGATGGCCTCCAGGAAGGGCAGCGATTCGATGTCGCCCACCGTACCGCCCACCTCGACGATCGCCACGTCGGCGCCTTCCGCGCCGCGCTTGATGTACGTCTTGATCTCGTCGGTGATGTGCGGGATGACCTGCACCGTCTTGCCGAGGTATTCGCCACGGCGCTCCTTCTTCAGCACCGATTCGTAGATCTGGCCGGTGGTGAAGTTGTTGCGCCTGCTCATCTTGGCGCTGGTGAAGCGCTCGTAGTGGCCCAGGTCCAGGTCGGTCTCGGCGCCGTCCTCGGTGACGAAGACCTCACCGTGCTGGAACGGGCTCATCGTGCCCGGATCGACGTTGATGTAGGGGTCCAGCTTCAGGTGGGTGACCTTGATGCCGCGGGACTCCAGGATGGCCCCGAGCGAGGCCGCCGCGATGCCCTTGCCCAGTGAGGACACGACACCGCCGGTTACGAAGACGTATTTGGTCATGGGAACTGTGCTGCGGGAAAGCGCGATGATAACCGATCCGTCCCCGCGGCCGGAAGCGCGCGCCGGGACCCGGCCTCGCTATCTCTCAGGACTCGGATAGTCCTCGCCGCTTCCTGCGTTTCTCGAATCCGGTCTGGCATCGGGGGACGCATTCCGTCGGGCTGCGGAACCCGGCCTCGCTGCGCTCGGTGCTCGGACAGTCCTCGCCCGCTCCACGCATCCCCCGACGCCAGACCTGCCGCGTCGCTCCGTTTGGGGTCAGGAAAAACCTTCCGCCCCTCCGGCACGCATCCGTCAACCCCGTCCCCTCGCCGGGACGGGGCCGTCTTCAACGGATGAAATCCCGGCTCACGCCGCGGAACAGCTCGGTGCCGCCGCGCTGCAGCCACTCGAAGG
Source organism: Thauera sp. K11 (assembly GCF_002354895.1). NCBI lineage: Bacteria > Pseudomonadati > Pseudomonadota > Betaproteobacteria > Rhodocyclales > Zoogloeaceae > Thauera > Thauera sinica. The sequence continues at coordinate 1,367,312 of NZ_CP023439.1, read as the reverse complement.
CGACCATCTCGCACGACACGATCTCGATGCCATGGCTGCGCATGCGCGCAAAGGCCAGTTCGCGGTCGGCCGGATCGCGCGAGCCGGAAGCGTCGGCGGCGACGAACACCTCCTTGCCCGCCCAGCGCAGTTCCAGCGCCGTCTGCTGCACGCACACGTGCGCCTCGGTGCCGCACACGATCACCTGCCGGCGCTCCTGCACCGCGGTGGCCGCCAGGCAGCCGTCGCTCTGCGCCGAGAAGCACTGCTTGGTGACGTACTGCGCCCCGCCGGTCGCCGCCTTCACCGACTCGAGCGTGGCGCCGATCTTGTCGGGGAAATGCTCGGTGACGACCACCGGCACCCCCACCCGCTGCGCCACGCCCGCCAGCCAGACGCAATTCGCGGCAACCCGCTCGCCGTCATGGATCGCCGGCGCGAGCCGCTCCTGCACGTCGACGATCAGCAGTACCGACTTGTCGCGGTTCATCAGCATGTTCCGTCCCCTTCAATCGGCCAGTTCGGCGCGGTCGCGGAAGAAGGCCAGCGCCTCGGGGTTGGCCAGCGCTTCCTGGTTCTTCACCGGACGGCCGTGCACCACGTTGCGTACCGCCAGTTCCACGATCTTGCCGCTCTTGGTGCGCGGAATGTCGCCCACCTGCAGCACCTTGGCCGGCACGTGCCGCGGCGTCGTGTTGTCGCGGATCGTCTGCCGGATGCGCTTGACGAGTTCATCGTCGAGCACGAGCCCCTCGCGCAGCTTCACGAACAGCACCACGCGCACGTCGTTCGGATTCTGCGGCGGCCAGTCCTGGCCGACCACGAGCGACTCCACCACCTCGGGCAGCTTCTCGACCTGGCGGTAGATCTCCGCCGTGCCAATGCGCACCCCGCCCGGGTTCAGCGTCGCATCCGAGCGGCCGTAGATCACCAGCCCGCCGTGCGCGGTGATCTCGCAGAAGTCGCCGTGGCACCACACGTTCTCGAAGCGCTCGAAGTACGCCGCGCGGTACTTGCCGCCGTCGGCGTCGTTCCAGAAGCCCACTGGCATCGCCGGGAAGGGCTTGGTGCACACCAGTTCGCCCTTCTCGCCGCGCACCGGGCGGCCGTCGTCGTCCCACACGTCGACCGCCAGCCCCAGGCCGCGGCACTGGATCTCGCCGCGCCACACCGGCAGCACCGGGCTGCCCAGCACGAAGCACGACAGGATGTCGGTACCGCCCGAGATCGACGAAAGCTGCAGGTCGGCCTTGATGTCGCGATACACGTAGTCGAAGCCCTCGGGCACCAGCGGGCTGCCGGTGCTGAACATCGCGCGCACGGTAGCAAGGCTGTGCGTCTCGCGCGGCTTCAGCCCGAACTTGGCGGCGGCATCGAGGAACTTGGCCGAGGTGCCGAAATGCGTCATCGCTTCCGCATCCGCGTAGTCGAACAGGATGCGGTTGTCGCCGGCGAAGGGCGAACCGTCGTAGAGCAGCAGCGTGGCGCCGGCGGCGAGCCCCGACACCAGCCAGTTCCACATCATCCAGCCGCAGGTGGTGAAGTAGAACACGCGGTCGCCCGCCTTCGCGTCGCCGTGCAGGCGATGCTCCTTGAGATGCTGCAGCAGCGCGCCGCCGGCGCCGTGCACGATGCACTTGGGCACGCCTGTGGTGCCCGAGGAATACATGATGCAGAGCGGATGGTCGAAGGGCAGCGGCGCGAACTCGATGTCGTCGACGAAGTGGTGCGGCGCGACGAAGTCGGCGTACAGGCGCGCATGCGGCACGCCCGACAGGTCATGGTCGTGATGCACGTAGGGCACCACCACCACGCGCTTCACCGACGGCAGCCGGCCGACGATCTCGCCCAGCTTGCCCAGCACGTCCACCGTCTTGCCGCCGTAGTAGTAGCCGTCGCAGGCGATCAGCACCTTGGGCTCGGTCTGGCCGAAGCGGTCGAGCACGCCCTGCACGCCGAAGTCCGGCGAGGCCGAGGTGAAGATGGCGCCGATGCTCGCCGCCGCCAGCATGGCGATCACCGTCTCGGGCATGTTGGGCATGTAGGCCGCCACGCGGTCGCCCGCCGCCACGCCCTGCTCTTTCAGCGCCGCGGCGAAGTGCGCCACCGCGCGGTACAGCTCGCCGTGGCTAAGACGATTCTGCACCCGGTCCTCGCCCCAGAACACGATGGCGTCGTGCGCGTCGCGCGAGCGCAGCAGGTTCTGCGCGAAGTTGAGCCTGGCGTCGGGGAACCACTTCGCGCCGGGCATTCTGCCGCCGTCGGCCAGCACGCGCTCGCCGCGCTCGCCGATCACCCCGCCGTCTTCCCACACGCTCACCCAGAACTGCTCCGGGGCCGCCACCGACCAGGCGTACAGCGCCTCGTAGTCCGGCAGGCTCACGCCCCAGCGCTTTTCCGCCGCAAGACGGAAGGCGGTGACGTTGGCCCCGGCGATGCGATCGGGCGAAGGGGCCCACAAAGGTTGATCCGCTGCAGTGTTCATGCTGTCCCTCCTGTCGTTTTCGAGCGTTTGCGCTTTTGATCGTTTATATGTTCAATCGAACAGTGCCCGGATATTATCCGGCAAGGGCGAAGACTTGCCGGTCTTCATGTCCATCCAGACGGTCTTCGCCGCGCCTTCCGCATGGAGGCGGTCGTCGCCGTCGATGAACAGCTCGTACCACGTCATCATGCTGGTGCGGCCCGGTTCGCCGCCGTACATCTTCACGATGACGGTCGCGGGATAATTCACCGGCGCAAGGAAGGTGCAACTGGCGTTGATGATGACCGGCCCGACCGCTTCGTCCGGCCGCACGATGGAGCCCATCTCCTCCAGCCACTCGACGCGGGTCTGCTCGAAGTAGCGGAAATAGAGGGTGTTGTTCACATGGCCGTAGGCATCCATGTCGCCCCAGCGCACGGGCATTCGGATGGTGCGAAGATGCTTTCTCGTCGTCTCCATGGCAGATTTTCCTTGTTGTCGAAAGGCGCGACTAATGTAACATACGCATCCGTATGTTTTTAAGAAGGCGGTGCTGTCAAGGTGAGCAGCTTCGCGCTGCCGAAACGCTCGAAGCGCGCAACCACACCAGGGCGCATGCCGCACAGGCCAAAGGAGAAACGGATGGAACGCGAATCGATGGAATTTGACGTGCTGGTCGTCGGCGGCGGCCCGGCCGGGCTGGCGGCGGCGATCCGGCTCAAGCAGCAGGCGGCGGCCAGGGGCCAGGAACTTTCGGTGTGCCTGATCGAGAAGGCCGCCGAGATCGGCGCCCACATCCTGTCGGGCGCGGTGATGGACCCGAAGGCGCTCACCGAACTGATCCCCGACTGGAAGGAGCGCGGCGCGCCGCTCAACACCGCGGTCACCGAGGACAAGGTGCTCGTGCTCACCGAGACGGGCGCGCGCGCCCTGCCGCACGGCCTGCTGCCCGACTGCCTCGTCAACCACGGCAACTACATCGTGCGCCTGGGCAACGTGGTGAAGTGGCTCGGCGAGCAGGCCGAGGCGCTGGGCGTGGAAGTCTATCCGGGCTTTGCCGGTGCCGAGGTGCTGTTCGACGAGGCCGGCGCCGTGAAGGGCGTGGCCACCGGCGACATGGGCGTGGGGCACGACGGCGAGCCCGGCCCCGCCTACCAGCCCGGCATGGAACTGCATGCGAAGTACACCCTTTTTGCCGAGGGCTGTCGCGGCCACCTGGGCAAGCAGCTCGAGGCCAGGTACCACCTGCGCGACGGCGTCGATCCGCAGACCTACGGCATCGGCATCAAGGAACTGTGGGAGGTGAAGCCCGAGAACCATCGCCCCGGCCTGGTGGTGCACACCGCCGGCTGGCCGATGGACAACGCCACCTACGGCGGCGGCTTCGTCTATCACCTGGAGGACAACCTGGTGGCGGTGGGCTTCGTGGTCGGGCTCAACTACACCAACCCGCACCTCTCTCCCTTCGAGGAGATGCAGCGCTACAAGACCCACCCGCAGATCCGCAAGTACCTCGAAGGCGGCAAGCGCCTGGCCTACGGTGCGCGGGCGATCGCCGCCGGCGGCCTGCAGAGCCTGCCAAGGCTCATCTTCCCGGGCGGCGCACTGATCGGCGACGACGCGGGCTTCCTCAACGCGGCGCGCATCAAGGGCAGCCACGCGGCGATCAAGTCCGGCATGATCGCCGCCGAGGCCGCCTTCGAGGCGCTCGCGGCGCAGCGCCAGCGCGATGCGCTCACCGCCTATCCGTCGGCCTTCCAGGACTCGTGGCTGCGCGAGGAACTCCACCAGACGCGCAACTTCAAGCCCTACATGAAGAAGGGCCTGTGGCTGGGCTCCTTCCTGTTCGGCGCCGAGCAAAAGCTCTTCAAGGGCAAGGTGCCCTGGACGCTGCACAACAGCGCCGACCACCTGGCGCTCAAGCCAGCGGCCGAGTGCCCGAAGATCGCCTACCCCAAGCCCGACGGCGTGCTCACCTTCGACCGCCTGTCCTCGGTGTTCCTGTCCAACACCAACCACGAGGAAGACCAGCCCTGCCACCTGCGGCTCAAGGACCCGGCGGTGCCGATCGCGGTGAATCTGGCGACGTACGACGCCCCCGAACAGCGCTACTGTCCTGCCGGGGTATATGAGATCGTGCGCGAGAACGACGTGCCGCGCCTGCAGATCAACGCCCAGAACTGCGTGCACTGCAAGACCTGCGACATCAAGGACCCCACCCAGAACATCGACTGGGTCGTACCCCAGGGCGGCGAGGGGCCGATCTACCAGGGGATGTGAGAAGGGCGAAGATCCCGCGGCCGGCCATCCCTGCAAGACCGATCGAGATGGCGGACCAGGAGCGGGACAGGCCCTTCGTTCCCGCGGAGGAATGCCGGCACCTTGGCCGGTTGGCCAAGGTGCTCCGGCGGCGCGGCGCGTTGGGCTGTCGGCGTACGTAGAGAAGTAGACGGGGTCGTGACGTTCAGTTGCCCGCCTTGAAATACCAGACCACCCCACCGGAAGCGCCACGCGCCGGGCCCGGCATCGGCTCGCCCGCTTGCATGCGGATTTCTTTCATCACCAAATGGCTGGCGAACCACACGCCTTCCCGCGGGCACGGCTCGCCGGGGCGGGCCGAAAGAACCTGACAGGCGCCGCCGCCGGGCTCCGGCGGCCGCCGCCGATCCGGCTCGGCGCGGTAGGCGCGCGCAAAATCGACCAGATCCTTCGGGTAGGTCAGGTGATCCCGGAAGCGGCTGTCGTCGATGTTCTTCAGGTAGCACAGCGCCGCCAGTTCGAAGCACCAGTAGCCGAAATACCCGCCGTACCCTTCCTCGTCGATGTCTTTGTGCGTGTCGTGGAACGGCAACCCTTCGTTGGAGGCATACCAGCTTTCCACCGCCTCCTTCATCAAGGCGCTTCGCTCGTTGGGATCATCGCTGTCGATGGCGTCGAGGGCCACGGTGTACGGCTCGGCGTGATACCCGGTATCTACAAAACCGCGACCGGGAACAAAGGGGGCCACCAGTTCTTCATAGATCGCGTCGGCCCCATGAAAACCGAAGCACAGGGCGTCGATCCGGGGCAACAAGTCCTCGCGCCGAAGCAGAATGGTCAGGCCCACCAATAACACCGCGGGCAGGTATTCCGAGCGATAACCGAATCCAAAGATCGATCCCGCGGGGTTCGCACCGATGACGCCCGCGGCTTTGGCAAAGGCTTCCCACTCTTCGGCGACTTCATCCAGATCGCCCCGGAGTTTCTCGATCGGCTCGCCCGCCGTATAGCGGAGATGAAGGAGGCGAGTGGTTTCGGAAGCCTGGAACCATAGAGAGTCTTTCCGGACATCCTGCGACAACGCGGGATCTGCAAGCCGTTTCGCCCGCAGTGGTCGTGCAATCTCAAATGTTTCCCGTTCCCAGGTTTTATAGAATCTCTCCGTCAAGAACGGCTGACGGCGGCGTTCGAGGAAATTGGTCTTGGTGTTTTCCATGGTTCCTATTTCCAGGCTTTGGATTTCTGCTGATTCATACTGGTCGCGCCTTTCTTCCCTGGCGCGGATGCGGATGGCGGACGAGGCGCCCGGCGCTCGGGCGTGGGCCAGTCGCTGCCTTCGTCGAAACGCCCCATCCAGCGCGGCCCGCTCTGGAAATCGAAGCGCGGATTCGGGTCGTCGTCCCACGGGTCGAGCGAGAGCAGGTTCAAGTCGTCGCAGCGCACCGGGCGGATCAGCCGGTTAGCGATCACCGGCAGTTCCGGCACGCCGTCTTCCACCGGGTACAGCGACAAGTCCCCCAGTTCGATCCAGTAGCTCGTCCGCCCGTCGCTGCCGCGCGGCAGGGCTTCGATGCGGATGCGTGCATCGTTCAGCCCCTCGTACAGGCGCAGTTCGTCCAGCCCCAGCTTGTCGAACCAGTGGGGCGACAGCAGGAAGCCCCAGGTCGGCGTGCGCAGCCCGGCGCCGAGGCGGGCCGGGTTGACCCAGCCCTTCTCGTTCCGGTGGTACTGGAAGCCCATGTCTCCGGGGTGGTCAATGTCCAGCCCGTAGAAGTGGTCGGCGCAGATGCGCTCCATGACGTCGCTTTCGTAGGCGCCCATCACGCCGGTCGCGGTGTTGCCGATCTCGAAGCCGCTGTAGCACTGTTCCGGTTCCAGCAGGTGCAGGCAGGCGAGCACGAATTCCCGCCATTCCCGCCGATGCTCGACATACCAGCTATGGCGGAAGGTGATCTTGAGCGTGGTGTAATCCATCGCGCTGCAATTGGTCACCTGCGCGTCGATGGCCCAGCGGGCCGAGGCGAGCGGGCTGTCCATGTCGGTGGCCCGAACCCAGAATTCCTTGCCCCGATCCAGTGCCTTGCGCGCTTCGGCGCGCAGGTCGGTCGGCAGGCGCTTGTCGCCGGCCTCGAACCAGGTTTCGGTGGCATCCTTCCAAACCTTGCGGTAGGGCGAATCGATCATCCGCTCCAGCCGGCGGTGGATGTCGATCATCTTGTCGCACAGGCTCAGGAACTGCGCGTCATCGTGGTAGACGTAGAAGGTGATGAACGGGCATACGCCGTATTCATGCCCTTCGTCGCCGTAGAAGTACTGCGGCTCGGCCTTGGTTTCCCGGATGAACTCGGCAATTTCCTCGTCGCTCAGGTAGGTTTCGCTGGTGCTCATGTTCTTTCTTCCCTCCGACGAGCCTGTCACGGCCCCTTGAAATACCAGGTGACGGCCCCGGATGGACCGATCTCCGGCCCGGGCATGGTTTCGCCCTGCCGCATCCGTATTTCCTTGCCGCGGAGGTGGACGGCGAACCACACGCCTTCCCGCGGGCAGGGCTCACCGGGGCGGGCCGAAAGAACCTGAAAGGTGGCTGCGCCGGGTTCCGGTGGCAGCCGCCGATCGGGCTCGGTCCGGTAAGCGCGCGCAAAATCGACCAGATCCTTCGGGTAGGTCAGGTGATTCCGGAAGCGGCTGTCGTCGATGTCCTTCAGGTAGCACAGCGCCGCCAGTTCGAAGCACCAGTAGCCGAAATACCCGCCGTGCCCCTCGTCGTCGATGTCCTTGTGGGTGCCGTGGAACGGCATTCCTTCATTTGAGGCATACCATCTTTCCACCGCCTCTTTCATCAAGGCGCTCTGTTCGGCGGGATCGTCGCTGTCGATGGCGTCGAGGGCCGCGGTGTAGGGCTCGGCGTGATACCAGGTGTCTACAAAACCGCGGCCGGGAATAAAGGGGGCTACCAGTTCTTCATAGATCGCATCAGCCCCATGAAAACCGAAACACAGAGCGTCAATTCGGGGCAACAAGTCCTCGCGTCGCAGCAGAATGGTGAGACCCGCCAGCAACACCGCGGGCAGGTATTCCGAGCGATAACCGAATCCAAAGATTGATCCTGCGGGGTTCGCACCGATGACGCCTGCAGCTCTGGCAAAGGCTTCCCATGTTTCGACGACTTCATCCAGATCGCCCCGAAGTTTTTCGATGGGCTCGCCCGCTGTATAGCGGAGATGAAGGAGATCGGTGGTTTCTGAGGCGTGTGCCCGAAGAAGTGCCTTACGATCTCTTAGGCTTGCTGAATGGTCAGCTAGCATGCGTTCGGTAGTAGGCCGTGCGATCTCAAACGTTTCCCGTTCCCAGGTCCTGTAAAATCCTTCCGTCAGGAACGGCTGACGGCGACGCTCGAGGAAATTGGTCTTGATGTCTTCCATGGCTTCTCTTTCCGGGCTTTGGATTTCTGCTGATTCATACTGGTCGCGCCTTTCTTCCCTGAATTGCGCCGACCTGTCGGCAAAGTACGGCCCGCGGTCCGTCACGGCCCCTTGAAATACCAGGTGACGGCCCCGGACGGGCCGATCTTCGGGCCGGGCATGGTTTCGCCCTGCCGCATTCGTATTTCCTTGCCGCGGAGGTGGATGGCGAACCACACGCCTTCCCGCGGGCAGGGCTCGCCGGGGCGTGCCGAAAGAACCTGAAGGGCGGCTGCGCCGGATGCAGGTGGTGGCCGCCGATCCGGCTCGGCCTGGTAGGCGCGCGCGAAATCGACCAGATCCTTCGGGTAGGTCAGGTGATTCCGGAAACGGCTGTCGTCGATGTTCTTCAGGTAGCACAGCGCCGCCAGTTCGAAGCACCAGTAGCCGAAATACCCGCCGTGCCCCTCGTCGTCGATGTCCTTGTGGGTGCCGTGGAACGGCAGCTCTTCGTTCGCGGCATACCATCTTTCCACCGCTTCCTTCATCAAGGCGCTTTGCTCGTTGGGGTCGTCGCTGTCGATGGCGTCGAGGGCTGCGGTGTACGGCTCGGCGTGATACCAGGTGTCTACAAAACCCCGACCGGCAATAAAGGGGGCCACCAGTTCTTCATAGATCGCATCGGCCCCATGAAAACCGAAACACAGGGCGTCGATCCGGGGCAGCAAGTCTTCGCGTCGCAGCAGAATGGTCAGGCCCACCAACAACACCGCGGGCAGGTATTCCGAGCGATAACCGAATCCAAAGATCGATCCCGCGGGCTTCGCACCGATGACGCCTGCGACCTTGGCGAAAGCCTCCCACGCTTCGACGACTTCATCCAGATCGCCCCGGAGCTTCTCAATCGGCTCGCCCGCTGTATAACGGAGATGAAGGAGATGAGTGGTTTCGGAAGCGTTGCCGGCGAGGATGTTCTTCCTGCTGAACAGTGATAAGGTCGGTTTTGCCAGCTGTTTGGCCATTATCGGCCGTGCGATTTCAAACGTTTCTCGCTCCCAGGTTTCATAGAACCCCTCCGTCAGGAACGGCTGACGGCGGCGCTCAAGAAAATTCTCACTCATGGTTTTGCTCCTCTTCTTCCCGCGTTCTGCGAGGTCTGCCCCTTTCGGGTTCTTGCGTCTTCATTCGGTGCCTCGGTAAACACGTTCGTGAAGTTGTCGATGCCGGCCCGATGCGCCGTGTGCTTCGAGTCGGTGACCTCTCGCTTTTCTTCGAGTGCTTGGTCCAGTTCTTCACGGTGTACCTTGCCGTCGCCGGAGGCCGTGGAAACTTGAATCACATGGCGGGTGTAGTTTTCAATTTCCTTGAGTTCTTGCTTTTGATGTCTCCCGAGTTTCTTGTCGCTCTCCACTCGTTGCCGAATCCACAAATGGCTCATCTTGGGCACGTTTTTCGGTAACGCCTCTGGCGAAACGGCACGGGCATTCCCGCCCTTGACCTGTTTGCGGTATTCCCGCTGCTCTGCCCGCTTGGCCGGTTGCAGGCTCTTGTTCTGCGCCGATTCGGCAACGAGCAGGCGGCGCATCCCGGATTCGGACAGCGGCACGCTCCGCGTCTTGTATTCCACCACCGCGTACGGCCGCGCCCGACCGGTCCGCCAGATCGCATCGATGCCCCGGCCGCGTGCCTTGATCTGGTGCTGCAACCGCATGAGCCGTGCGCCATCCGTGAGCTTTGCGCTGCCTGTGCCGATATCGTGCTGCGCTGTTTGCCGGCCCCAGCCCAGTTCGTCCTGGCAGTGGTAGTCGCCCACGTGCTCGCCGATGCTTTCCTGCCTCTGGTTCAGGTTTGCCGTGGCGATCTCGGCGGCGTTCGCCGTCCCGTTGAAGGCCGACAGCCCGTGCGCTTGCCCGTGCGTCCCGACCTCGCCTTCCCGGCGCCCCTGCTGCTGCCCCGGCGGCTGCTTCGGGGCCGGATGGGCGGTTTGCTTCGTGACCGCCGCCGTGTTCTTCGGAACCACTTTCAGCCAGCGTTTCACCCGGCGCTCCACGACACCGACGATCACGGGGATGTTCGCCATGGTCAGATTGAGGCCCCGCAGCATGCCCTCCTGTACGAGTGCCGGGCACTGGCTGAAGAATTCCGACTTCGCGATATCCGACCTGGCGCCTTCGATCAGGGAGCGGATGCGCTCCGCGTCGATGCTGTCCATCAGGAAGGCGTAGGGGTCGACCTTGTAGCCTGACTGGTAGAGCACGTAGCGCACCGCATCGAGCAGCAGCGGGGCGTAGCGTTCCGGGTCCCGGTTGATGGTCTTCAGGGTCTTCTTGATCCCGTCGCCCGGCCCGGGTATCCAGCCCACCGCCGCCATCACCACGCCGAAGCACGCTTCTTCACGCTGTTCGGCCGAGCCGTCTTTGTTCTGATACAGGTCGTAGGCGGCATAGGCCGTGTCGTAGATGTCGATGGCCTGCCCGAGAAAGGGCAGCATGCCGAGCGCGACCGCCTTGCCGACATCGCCCAGGAAATCCTCCAGATCGACTGGATCAGTCATGGTGCCGCTCCGTCAGTTGCGCCAGGCAGGCATCGATCTGCTCTCCGCCGCGGACATCGATGCCGATCTCCGCGAGGTCTTCCTCGATCATGAAGCCCAGGGCGGGGGGGCCGAATTCCGGGGTTGCCGGTCGGGCGGTCTGGCTGGTTTCGCCGTAATAGACCGTCGCTGCGCCGATCGGAACGTCCTCGAGCGTGGCGCTGCCTTCGGCGTCGAGCCGGCCTTCCCGAACCTGCCCGTCGGCTTCGCTGTCGTCGAGTACGAGGTGGTTGTTGCGCTGCCCGTACAGCTCCTTGCTGCGCAAACCCGAGAGCGCCTGGTTGCCGGGCAGTTGCCAGGGCGGCAGGTTCTGGTTGTCGACCACCCGGCCGGTAACGATGGGTTTGTCCGGGTCGCCGCCTTCGAAGCTGACGAGCACCTCGTGGCCGATGCGGGGGAGCTGGATGCCGCCGTACTGGTTGCCGGCCCAGGCGGTGGAGACCCGCAGCCAGCAGGAGGAATGGTCGTCGCTGCGGAGGTAGCGGCCCCACGGGAAGGCGACCTTGACGCGGCCGTAGGGGTCGGTCCAGATCTCCTTGCCTGCCGGGCCGGTGACGATGGCGCGCACGGCGCCGCCGATGGCCGGACGGGCGTGCTTCAGCGGCGGGCGGTAGGCTTCCCGCGTCGGCTGCAGCTCGAGATCGACGCTGCAGCGCCATTGCTGGGCGGGTAGCGGATGTCCGTCCAGGTTGGCCGAGCCCTGGCTTTCCTGGGCAATCTCTTCGATGTCCAGGCGCGCGGACAGGATCAGCCATTCGATGTTGGCCGCGTCCTGCGGGTGTTTCTTCAGGTGGAAGGTGTGGCCGGCGGCCAGGCCGCGGACGTTGCCCCGGGCGCTGGCCTGCCAGCCGGTGGGGCGCGGGTCGTGGTGGCGGACGGCCAGATCGGCGCGGCGGCGGGTGTAGTCGACGTCGGTGCCGGCCCAGGCGCCGGTGACGAGGCGGTCCCGGATGGAGACGGCGTGCAGGTATTCCTCGTCGAGCTTGTGGCCGGGCGGGTAGACGCTCACCTGCCGGTAGGCGTCGCTGGGTGAAGGGCGATAGGCGCCGGGCTGGTCGGCGAGGATCAGGCGGTGCTTGCCATCGGCGTGCTCGAACCACCAGGCGATGCCCCATTCTTCGCACAGGCGGGCGAAGAAGTGGTAGTCGGTCTCGTTGAACTGGGTCTGGTAGTCGCGCGGCGGGTACTTGGCGGTCTGCAGGCGCTTTTCGACGACGAAGGGGGTGTCGGCGAAGAGGTCGTCCAGGATCTGGATGACGGTCTTGTCCTGGAAGATCCTGCAGTCGGCGATGAGGGTGGCGAGCCACAGCCGGGGGCGCAGGGTGAGGCCATAGACGTGGTGGCGGCCTTCTTCGCGCAGGTAGCGGGCCTCGGCGATGAGCGCGGAGATTTCGCGCACGCCGGCGCCCTGGTTGGCCAGCCCCTGGTCGCCAACCGCGCCGGGGATGAAGTGGCCCCGGCCTTCGAGCTGGATGCTGACGGTGATCTCGCGGCCGACCATGCCGGCAAGGTCGAAGTTGGCGGCCAGGCTGGGGGCGAAGGCGAGCGCGTCGGCGGTCTTGAGTTCGAGCAGGTAGACGAAGAGGTCGTTGAGGCGCTCTTCGCCCTGCAGGCGCACCGGCACCAGGGCGGGTTGGCCGAGGTGCTGCGGCAGCGCGGCGCTTTGGGCGATCAGCGTGCGGGGGGTGTCAAGCAGGCCCATGGGCGATCGTCCTCATGGTGAGGGATGGATGCAGCAAGACCGGCATGCGCTTCTCCTTCGCGAAACGGGTTGGGACGGATCGTCGGGCGGCGGCGGGCGCGCCCTTCAGGAATCCGGCAAAGGCCGCGGCAGGCGCCTGCCTGGCGATTCCACGATCCTGATCCTGCAGGACGTTTGGATAGGCGTGTTTTGCTGGAAGGGCGCAAACCTTTGATTGCGGGCTCGATCGCATCGGCGGCGCGCGCCGCCGCCTTCGGACGGGAGGCGCCGGCAGCCATCGGCACAGTCCGCAACTTCGCTCCGAAGCGGCCACGCCACGGGCAAGGCGCTCCGCCTCCCCGGCCACGGGTTTCCCGCCCGGCTCCGCGCACGCGGGCGACACGGCCGCCGCGGCGCGCGCATGGCTACGTTGTTGCCGTCATATACGTCGCCTAGGATGCAAGCAGCCCAACCACGGAGAAGACATCATGCTTGCCATCCGACCGCTTGCCGCCGCCATCCTGTTCGCCGCCGCCGCGCACGCCGGCGCCGCCGACCGCGCCACCGCCCGGATCGTCGACCGCCAGGGTCAGGCCATCGGCACCGCCACGCTGGCCGAAGGGCCTGCCGGCGTGCTCATCCACGTCTCGGCCAAGGGCCTGCCCGCCGGCCCGAAGGGCATCCACATCCATGGCGTCGGTACCTGCGAGGATCCCGACAAGGGCTTCGTCGCCTCCAAGGGCCACCTCAACCCCAGCGGCAGAAAACATGGCCTGATGAACCCCGAGGGACCGGACGCCGGCGACCTGCCGGTGATCTTCGTGCACGCCGACGGCAGCGTCGAAGCCGAACTGTTCACTGCGCTGGCCAGCCTCTCGGGCGCCGGCGGCCGCGCCGGCATCCTCGATGCCGACGGCGCCGCGCTGGTCATCCACGAGAACCGCGACGACCACAGCACCCAGCCGATCGGCGGTGCCGGCGCACGCATCGCCTGCGGCGTGGTCAAGGCGGCCGATTGAGCGCGCGGCGCGCACTCCTCGCCGTCTCCGGCATCCTGCTGGCGGCGACGGCTGCGGTCGTCGCCCGCCAGGCTCCGTTGCCGCCCGCGCCTGCCGTTACCGCCACGGGCATCGGCCCGCTGCGGCTCGGCAGCGACCTGCGCGCGGCAGCCAGCCAGGCGCTGCCGCTCGACCCCGCGGCCGCCCAGGTCGGCCCGGGCTGCGACATGCGCGAGCAGGTCGCGATCAGCGTGCGCGGTGCCGGGATCGAACTCGCGGTGATGGCGATGGCCGGCAGCGACGGCCGCATCGAGGAAGTGGTCGCGCTGCCGCGCGGGCTCGACATCGCCGCCGCCGCCGCCGATGCCGGCGCCTGCCGCCTGCAGGGCGCGCGCTTCGCCGAACGCTTCCGCGGCGCACTCGGTGCGCCGCAGGGCGAATCGCACCTGCGCAAGCCGGTTTCCGACGAATTCGTCCTGCATTTTCCCGGCGGCGCGGCAGCGCTGGCGCGCTGGTTCCCGGGCGGGGCGAGCTGCGACCTGGCGCTGGTCTTCGGCCCGCTGCGCGCCGACCCGCATCCGGGGCTCGGCGCGCGGGCCGGGCAGGCCGATCAGAAGGCGATCTTCACTCCGGCATGGAACGACCGCCCCATGCCGGGCACGGCCGTTCCCCAGCGCGGCACGGACCCCATCGGCATGGCGCTCATCGTCGTCCCCTGGCCGACGTAGGCGCCGCCGAGCGGCAGGTAATACAGCCTGTCGAAGAGGTTTTCCACGCCGAGATCGAGCCGCACGTTTCGCCAGGTGTAGCCCGTACGCAAATTCACCAGCCCGTAGCCCGGCGTCTCCAGCTCGTTGCGGACTTCGGAAACCGCCTTCTTGCCCCGCACCGCCACCCACTCCACCGCACTGTCCCAGCCACCGAGCCCATGGGTCAGGGTGACGGTGGTGTTGAGCGGCATGATGTTGTAGAGCCGGTCGCCGGTTTCCAGGTTCTTGCCGTTGGTGTAGTTCAGGACCGCCCCCAGCCCGAAGTCCCCCCATCCGGTCTGCGCGAGAGGCGCATGGCCCGAGACATCCACGCCATACAGGCGGGCGGACTGGTTGGCGAACTGCAGATACACGAAGCCCTGCCGCGCCGCCAGGTTGGCCGCGGTGCAGGACCCTCCCAGGCGCGTCGGGCAGCGCAGTGCATCGATGTAGTCGGCGACGCGGGTGTAGTACGGCGTCAGCCTGAATTCCCAGCGGCGGTCGGGGGCGTGCCAGTCGAAGGTGGCGGACACGGTATGCGCCTTTTCCGGGGCGAGTTTCGCGTCGCCGATGTAGCCATTGCCGTCGCCGAACCAGTTCACCATCAGCATCTCCATGCCGCGGCTGTACCAGGCGTAGCGTTCGTACAGGCTGGGAGAGCGGACCTTGCGCGCGAGACCGAACTCGATGCTGCGGCGCTCGTCGAGCGTATGGCGCGCGAGCAGCGTCACGTCCAGGTTGTCGTCGCTGCGTGCGCGTCGCGCGCCGTTGACCGCCGCCACCCGGCTGACGGCCGGCTGCACGCTGCCGTCGTACGCTTGCACCGGGCCGGCGTCGGTGCGGACGTGCTCGTAGCGCACGCCGGCCAGCGTCGTCCATTGCGGCGAATGCACCGCCTCCCATTCCGCGAAGGCGGCGGTCCGGTCGCGCTCGCCGTCGCGCACGTTCCAGAACGTGTCGGGCCCCATGCCACCGCCCGACGCCGGCCACCAGTCGTCGAGCCGGTAGCGCTGGAGTTCGCCGCCGACGCGCAGACGATCCCGCGCGGAAAGTCCCACGTCCCCCTTCAGCACCAGGCCGCTGTTCTCGCTGCGGGTACGCATCGGCATGCCGGCGGCGCAGTTCGGCCCGACGGGCGAACAAGGCACGCCGTCGAGCACGGCCATGCCGCCCGACGCGGCGCCGTACCAGAAGCGCTTGTCGCCGCCGAAATCCATGGAGTGCTCGACCTTCTCGTGGTAGGCCCGGGCCTCCAGCGTCCCCCGGCCGAAGGAGCCGAGATAGCGCAGGTTCAGCCGGGTCTGGTCGTTGTCCAGCATGTCCATGCGCTGGTTGGGCCAGTGTTCGTAGGGCACGTCCTGCACCGCCACCCTGGCCTCGAGCAGATGATCGCCGCCCCGGAACGCCATGCTCAGTTCGTGGTTGCGGCTTTCGTAGGCAGTGGAGCCGACTTCGTCCCGCGCGATCGCGTTCCCGATCCGGCCGCTCGCCGTCGTCGTCCGGAAGTCGCCGCCGGCGATGTAGTTTCCGCGCCGGGCGGTCGATCCGGCGTAGCCGAGGCTGAACGACGCGGTCGCCAGCCGGGCGGCGAAATTGCCGCCGACCGCGTTGCCGTTGCTGCGGTAGAAGGCACCGATCTCGCCGCCGGTCATCATCCCCTCGCCCGCCCCGGCGAACACCGGCTCCGGCGACTCGACGACGATGGTGCCGGCGATGCTGTCGCCGCCCACGCTGACCGGCGTGATGCCGGCATAGACCGCGAGACTGCCGACGTTGGTCGGATCGATGTAGGACAGGGCCGGATTCATGTGGTTGGGGCAGGACGCGATGAGGTCCATGCCGTCCACCTTGATCCGCACCCGGTCGTCGGCCAGCCCGCGCACCACCGGCAGGCTGGAGATGCCGCCGGCCCCCTGGAGGCTGATGCCGGGGACATGGCGCAGCAAGGTGGCGGTGTCGCTGGTGGCGGGCGCAAGGGACTGGCGGACCCGGGCCCCGACCCCGGTACCTGCGGGAACCGCGAGTTCCGGCGCGTCGGTCACGACGACCGCGCCGAGCGTGGTTTCCTGCGCCCAGGCGGGCGATGAAAAGGCAAGTGCGATGAAAAACGGGAGTCTTCCGATTCTGGATTTCATGTCTGTTGTTCGAGAGGTGATGGGGCGCACCGCGTCCCGCGGGCCGGCCGCACGGCCGCCCGAAGGCGGCGCGCCCTCCCCGCGGAGGATGTCGCGCAGCGGCAGGTCGTCCGGCGAGCGCGCCCCTCCGGTCGCGGCAACGCGACCGGATACGGTCTGATGGAAAGGAATGAAGAACCCGCGGCCGGTCAGCGCCCGGGCGCGCCAGCCCGCGGGTCAGGCGCGGCGAGGATCAGTGCTTGCCGTGCTGCATCTCCATGCCGCCGGCCGCCGCATTGAGCGGGCGCACCGGGGCGGAGATTTCCAGCGTCTGCCGCTTGCCGTCCCGGCCTTCGACGACCAGGCTGAGCGGCACCTTGTCGCCCTCCTTCACCTGCCCCTTCAGATCCATGAGCATCACGTGGTAGCCGCCGGGCTTGAGCTCCACCGTCTTGCCGGCCGGCAGTTCGAGCGACGGGACGGGGCTCATCTTCATGACCTGGCCCTCCATCACCATCTCGTGGATCTCCACCGCCCCGGCCACCGGCGAGGTGCCGGACAGCAGGCGGGCATTGGTGTCGGAGGTCAGGCGCATGAAGGCGCCGGTGGCCTTCTGCTGGGGGACGGTGGCCCGGACCCAGGCGTCGGCGACGGTCACGTCGGCGAACGCGGGAAGGGCGGCGAGGGAGAACAGTGCGGCGATGGCGGTCTTCTTCATGGTCGTATCCTCGGTCGTGTCGGCGCGGCGACGCTGTCCGCCCGGGTCCGCGAGCGGGACGGAGCGGCGGGCAGTGGCCGGCCGGCGATGGTCGCAACAGGTATCGGTCTGGTCTCGGGCCCCGCGGGGAGCCCGGCATCGGGGCGCCGCAGGCGGCGCCGGGCGGGCCTCAGGCCGCGGCGGGCGGAGCCCGTGGGCGCGACGGCATCCATGCGAACGACGGATGCGGCGCGACGAGGAAGCGACACGGCTCGACGTCGGCCGCGGAGAAGGAAACGAAGGCCGGCGGACCATCGTCCGGCGGCAGGCCGAAGCCGGCGCCGTGGGTGATGCAGCAGGGGCAGGACCTGCCCGCATCGGCATCCGGCCGTCCGGAATCCTGCGGCACGGCGCCGGCGTAGCGTCCGGCCTCGGCCGCGCTGAGCCAGACGCGATGCGTGCCCGTGGCCGAGCACAGTTCGAGGACGAAGGCCGTGCCCCGTTCCACCGGCAAGGCCCGGCTCACCGCCGGTGCCAGCGCGCCGATCAGGATCGCGAGAATCGCGAACCATGCGTAGGGACGTCGGCGAAAACGAAACATCGTGGGCAAAGGCAAGGCCGGAAGAATCCTGGAAGCGGGGTGGATTCTACAGAAACCACCCCGCCCCGGATGCCGGACAGTTTGTCGCACCCCGCCCGCGCAGACGCGCAGCAGCCGGTTCCGGGCGCGATCGCCCCGCCATCGGAGGCGGCTGCGGGCCGGCGGGGCTTCCGGCCCGGCTGCGGCAACGGCGGTGGCAAATGGCCGTCACCGCCGTTGCCTGCCGCCTCGCGCTCAGGACCGATGCAGCTTGAACACCCAGACCGAGCCGCCCTGCTCCAGCATGTTCACCCGCTTCGCGACGTCGCCGCCCCACAGGGGCACCGCGCCGCCCCAGCCGGACACCACCGCGACGTACTGCTCGCCGTTCTCTTCCCAGGTGATCGGCGGCGCGATCACGCCGGAGCCCGTCTGGAACTGCCACAGTTCCTTGCCGGAGTTGGCGTCGATCGCCTTCAGGTAGCCTTCGGGCGTGCCGTAGAACACCAGGTCGCCGGCGGTGGTCAGCACCCCGCCCCACAGCGGCGCATTGTTCTTCACCTCCCAGACGATCTTGCCGTTCACCGGATCGACCGCGCGCAGCGCGCCGATGTAGTCGTCGTTGAGCGGCTTGATGGTGAAGCCCGCGCCGAGGTAGGCGGCGCCGCGCTTGTACGAGATCGGCTCGTTCCAGATGTCCATGCCCCACTCGTTGGCCGGCACGTAGAACAGGCCGGACTTCGGGCTGTAGGCCATCGGCATCTGGTTCTTGCCGCCGAGGAAGGACGGCGCGTTGAACACCGTCTTGCCCTTCTTGTCCTCGCCCGCGTTCTCGGCGAAGGGGTTGCCCGGGCGCTTGTCGTCGTCGTAGATCGGGCGGCCGCTCTTGAGGTCGATGCCCTTGGCCCAGTCGATGCGATTGACGAAGGGGAAGGCGTTGAGCAGCTTGCCGTTGGCGCGGTCGTTCACGAAGAAGAAGCCGTTGCGGTCGGCCTTGCCGCCCGCCTTGACCGTCTTGCCGGTCTTCGGGTCCTTGTATTCGAACGACACGAATTCGTTCACGCCGTCGAAGTCCCAGCCGTCGTGCGGGGTGCTCTGGTAGTGCCACACGATCTTGCCGGTATCGGGGTTGATCGCGATCGTCGACGACGAATACAGATTGTCGCCGGGGCGCAGCCAACTGTTCCATGGCGCCGGGTTGCCGGTGCCGATGTAGATCAGGTTGGTGTCGGGGTCGTAGTTGGCCGTCTGCCACGGCGCCGCGCCGCCGGTCTTCCACAGGTCGCCCGGCCAGGTGGCGTTGGTCGTGCCGGTGATGCCGTTCTCGGCCGGCTTGCCCTCGGCGTCGTACTTGTGGCCCATGTGGCCCTCGACCGTCGGCCGGCTCCAGATCAGCTTGCCGGTCTTCGCGTCGCGCGCGTCGACGCGGCCCACCACGCCGAACTCACTGCCCGAATTCCCGGTGATGACCATGCCCTTGACGATCTGCGGCGCGGCGGTGAAGGAATAGCCGGCCTTGTAGTCCTCGATCTTCTCGCGCCACACGACCTTGCCGGTGTCCTTGTTGAGCGCCACCAGTTGCGCATCCAGCGTGCCGAAGATCACCAGGTCGTCGTACAACGCGGCGCCGCGGTTGATCACGTCGCAGCAGGGCATGATGCCGTCGGGCAGGCGATGCTCGTACTTCCACAGCTTCCGGCCGGTCCTGGCGTCGAGTGCGAACAAGCGGCTGTAGGAGGCGGTGACGAACATCTTGCCGTCATGCACCAGCGGCTGCGACTGCTGGCCGCGCTGCTTCTCGCCGCCGAAGGAGAACGACCACACCGGCACCAGATCCTTCACCGTCTGCACGTTGACCCGGGTGAGCGGGCTGAAGCGCTGGCCCTTGGTGCCCAGGCCGTTGGTGACCACCTGGGTGGTGATGCTGGCGTCGTTGACGATGTCGTCGTCGGTGACGTTCTTCGCCTGCGCCTGCATGGTGCCGAGCGCGAGCGCTACGGCAAGGACGGTGAGCCTGCGCGACCGGCGCCGGGCGTGGGTGTCCTGGTTCATGGGTTCCTCCTTGGATGGGTGTTGATGGACTTGTTCTTGGCGGCGAACGGGAACCCGGACGGCACGCTGGCCATCCGGCGAAGGCTGCGTTTGCAAGCGCCATGCCATCGGGCGCGGCACGCACGCACGCGCGGTGCGGGGCCCGACGGTTGCTCCAATTGCCCCCTCCTCGCGCCGCTGCGCAGGCAGTTGCTGTGAATCGCAGCAGATTTATTGAGCAGGTGGCCGGGCATCGCGCCCGATCGCCGGCATCCTGTGGCCACGGCGGCTGGCACATGAGTTGCTGCTCGACCGCCGGGACCGGCCTGCCGGCCGATGCCTTCGAGAACAGGAACGAGAACGACGAAAGGAGACGACACCCGATGGATGCACCACCTGCCACCCTTCCTCCCGCAGCGCCCTACGACTGCGGCACCATGCTGCTCCACTGGCTGCATGCCGTCCTGATACTGGGACTGATCGGGCTGGGGCTGTACATGGCCGGCCTGCCCAAGGGCGAGGCGCGCAGCGCGGCGATCGGCCTGCACAAGTCGTTCGGCGTCCTCGCCTTCGCGCTGGTGGCGGTGCGCCTGGCATGGCGCCTGCGCCATCCGCCCCCGGCGGACGCACGCCTGACGGCCGCCGAACACCGGCTCGCCGCAGCCGGCCACCGGTTGCTGTACGCGCTGCTGGTGCTCGTGCCGCTGGCGGGCTACCTGTCCAGCAGCTTCACGCGCTACCCGATGCGGGTGTTCGGCGTCGTCCTGCCAAAGGCGGGGAGGGAGGATGAAGCGCTCAACGCCTTCTTCAACGCCACCCACGGCCTGCTGGCCTGGACCCTGGCCGCGCTGATCGCCGCGCACCTGGGCGCGGTCGCACTGCATGCGCTGCAGGGCAAGCCGGTGCTCGCCCGCATGCTACCCGGGCGGCAAGCCCGGGGCTGAACGGGAGCGGACGCGCCGCCGGCGCGCGGCGCACCATTCCTTTCCCGGCTTCGGCTCCCGGCCATCAGCACGCCAGTTCGGCGGAGAAATCCACCAGGCCGTGGCGCACCGCCAGCCGCAGCAGCTTGAAGTCGTTCTCCGCCTCCAGCTTCTGCCGGATCATCGACAGGTGGTTGAGCACGGTCTTGTGGCTGAGATGCATCTGGTTCGCGATCCACGATGCCGGCTCGCCCTGCGCGGCCATGCGCAGCACCTCGAATTCGCGCGGCGTCAGCCGGGCGAGCAACTGTTCGCCGTCGAGCACCGCGTCGGCCAGCACGTGGGCGACGTCCGACGACAGCACGCGGCGACCGGCGGCGACGCTGCGGATCGCGTCGAGCATGTCGACCGGCCCGCTGCTCTTGGTCAGATAGCCCAGGGCGCCTGCCCGCATGGCCTGGGTGACGAAGCCCGCGCTGTCGTGCATCGACATCACCAGCACGCGCAGCAACGGCTGGCGCGCCAGCATGCGCCGGATAGCCTCCACGCCGCTGGAGCCGCGCAGGCTCAGGTCGACCACGGCGACGTCCACATCGGCTTCCTGCATGCGGGCGTAGGCTTCGTCCGCGGTGGTGGCCTCGGCCACCACCCGCATGTCGCCCTCGGCATCGATCAGCCGGCGATAGCCGGTGCGCACCACGGCGTGGTCGTCGAGCAGCAGTATCCGCAACATAGCGCTTGTCTCCTTTGTCGTTGTCGATCACCGCGCCGCGCACGAGCCAATGCCGCAAGGCCGGCGTTGCTGCCGCGCCGCGCCGGCGGGGAAGCCGTCCGGCAGTGGCCGCCACTTGCTCCATCCATGCGTCGGCGGCATGTCTCTAGCAAACCCCATGCCATTCCCGGTCCGGACGGGAAAGCTTCCCGGTGCGCGCGTTCCGAAGTCCCGCGACATCCGCTGCGGCACGGTCCGATACTGCCCACCGCAACATCGACCGGCACCTGCGGCGGCGCCCGGGAACAACTCGAAACGAACCATGGAGACGACGACCAACATGAGCATCCGAGCAAACCGGCGCGTCGCGCCGAAAGCACTGACCCTCGCGCTGGCGGCGGCGCTGTCGTTGCCGGCGGCGGCGGGCGCCGACGTCAGTTGGGATGACATCGCCAACGACCACAAGACGCCGGGCGACGTGCTCTCCTACGGCCTCGGCCTGAAGGCGCAGCGCCACAGCCCGCTCAAGCAGATCAACACGAAGACCGTCGCCGGGCTGGTGCCGGCGTGGAGCTTTTCCTTCGGCGGCGAAAAGCAGCGCGGCCAGGAAGGGCAGGTGCTGGTGCACGACGGCATGATCTACGCCACCGGCTCCTATTCGCGCTTCTTTGCCATCGACGCGCGCACCGGCAAGCGCCAGTGGGAATACGACCATCGCCTGCCCGACGACATCCGGCCGTGTTGCGACGTGGTCAACCGCGGCGCGGCGATCTATGGCGACAAGGTCTTCTTCGGCACGCTGGACGCGGCCATCGTCGCGCTCGACAGGAAGACCGGCAAGGTCGTGTGGCGCAACAAGTTCGCCGACCACAAGGTCGGCTACACGATGACCGGCGCCCCCTTCATCGTGAAGGACCAGAAGAGCGGCCGCGTGCTGCTCGTGCATGGCTCGTCCGGCGACGAGTTCGGCGTGGTCGGCTGGCTGTACGCGCGCGACCCCGACACCGGCGAGGAAGTGTGGGCGCGGCCGCTGGTCGAGGGCCACATGGGGCGGCTCCACGGCAAGGACAGCACGCCCACCGGCAACCCGAAGGCACCGAGCTGGCCGGACGACCCCAACTCGCCCACCGGCAAGGTCGAAGCCTGGAGCCACGGCGGCGGCGCGCCGTGGCAGACGGCAAGCTTCGACGCGGAAAACAACATGATCGTCATCGGCGCCGGCAACCCCGCGCCGTGGAACACCTGGAAGCGCACCGCACCCGGCGACGACCCGCGCAACTGGGACAGCCTGTTCACCTCCGGCCAGGCTTACGTCGATGCCGCCACCGGCGAACTCAAGGGCTTCTACCAGCACACCCCGAACGACGCCTGGGACTTTTCCGGCAACAACTCGGTGGTGCTGTTCGAATACAAGGACCCGAAGACCGGCAAGATGGTCAACGCCTCGGCCCACGCCGACCGCAACGGCTTCTTCTTCGTCACCGACCGCGACAAGCTCGCCAAGGGCTCGGGCTACCCTAACAGGCCGACCTCGCTGATCGGCGCCTGGCCGTTCGTGGACGGCATAACCTGGGCATCCGGTTTCGATCTGGCGACCGGCAAGCCGATCGAGAAGAACAACCGCCCGCAACTTCCCAAGGATGGAGCCGACAAGGGCGAATCGATCTTCGTCTCGCCGCCCTTCCTCGGCGGCACCAACTGGCACCCGATGTCCTACAGCCCCGACACGGGCCTGTTCTACATCCCCGCCAACCACTGGGCGATGGACTACTGGACCGAGAACGTCACCTACAAGGCGGGCTCCGCCTATCTCGGCCAGGGCTTCCGCATCAAGAAGCTGTTCGACGACCACGTCGGCATCCTGCGCGCCATCGACCCGGTCAGCGGCAAGATCGCATGGGAACACAAGGAGACCTTCCCGCTGTGGGCCGGCACGCTGACCACTGCCGGCGGGCTGGTCTTCACCGGCACGTCCGACGGCTACCTGAAGGCTTTCGACGCCAAGAACGGCAAGGAACTGTGGAAGTTCCAGACCGGCTCGGGCGTCGTGTCGGTGCCGGTGACGTGGGAGATGGACGGCGAGCAGTACGTGGCCATCCAGTCCGGCTACGGCGGCGCCGTGCCGCTGTGGGGCGGAGACATGGCCGACCTGACCAAGCAGGTCACCCAGGGCGGCTCGCTGTGGGTGTTCAAACTGCCCAGGCAACTCGCCGCCAACTGATCCGCCACCTTCCAGCCGAGAACCGCCGCGGGGCCGCCGGCAAGGCCCGCGGCGGGGCCATCCGGAGCATCGCCATGCCTCTCCGCCCAAGCCCGCGGCAAACCGCGGCTACCCTGCTGCTGGCCGCGCTGCTGTCCGCCGGCGCCCGCGCCGGCGACGACTCCGCCGCCGACGGCACCGCCTCCGCACCGGCGGACGACGGCGTGACGGTGATGAACGGCTGTCCGATCTGGCCCTACACCCGCTGCCCCGGCGCCGACCTGCGCCACGCCGACCTCGTCGGCAAGAACCTCGCCGGGGCGGATCTGTCCGGCGCCGACCTCACCCGCGCCGACCTGCGGGGCGCCAACCTCGCCGGCGCCAACCTGGAAGGCGCCAACCTCACCGCCGCGCGCCTGAACAAGGCCACTGCGGCCAGCGCCAACTTCCGCAACGCCCGCTTGACCGGCGCCGATCTCGAAGCCGCCCGGCTGATGCGATCGGACTTTTCCGGCGCCGACTTCACCGGCGCCAGCCTGGAATTCGCCCGCCTGAACTTCGCCTGGTTCGTCGGCGCCCGGCTGGTGTCGACCAATCTGCAGGAGGCCAAGTTCGTCACCGTCAACCTGCGCGACGCCGTCATGGAAGGCTGCGTGACGCGCTTCACGATCTTCCCGGACTCCGCCTTCGACGGCTGCCAGGGCTGCCCGACGGGCTGGTAACACCTGCATCCCAAACCAGGAACCTCGCCATGCCGCACGCCTTCCGCTTCCGCCCGCGCCGCTTCGGCACCGCCCTGCTGTGCGCGCTGGCCGCCTCGCCCGCCCTGCCGCCGGCCGCGCACGCGCGCACCACGCCCGTGCCGCCCGTCGTCGACACCGCCGGCCTGCCCGCGTTGCAGCAGCCGTGGCCGAAACACAACCCCTACCGCGGCAACGCGCTCGCCGCAGAGGTCGGCCGCAGCGCCTTCAACCAGTCCTGCGCCGGCTGCCACGGCGTGGATGCCGACGGCGAACACGCCGCCGCGCCCGACCTGCGCCGCCTCGGCCGCAGTTGCAGCCGGGTGCGCGACGCCGAATTCCGGCAGCGCTGCGTGGCCGACGTGGATCACTACTTCCGCGACTCGGTGCTCAAGGGCAAGGTCAAGGTCGGCGTCGAGCACATGCCGGCCTGGGAAGGCGTGCTCGCACCCGAGCTGGTCTGGGCGATCCGCAGCTTCGTCGAATCACAGGCCGGCCGGAAGCCCTGAAGCGGCCTGCGGAGTGCTCCGCGCCGGACTGCTCCATTGCTCCAGATGCTCCACATCGCACCGGGCAATCCGGCTGCTCCATCCGCCGCGAAGGCGCCCTTCCCGCCGGTCGTCCCCGCGTATCGCTGCCGCTGGGAGAGCCGGCACGCGGCTTGCTAGGCCGCACCGCAATGCCGCCCGGCACCGCGGCAAAGGAGACGACGAACATGCGCATCGCTTTCGGCCTGCTGGCCCTCATCCTGGCGCTGCCCGCGCCCGCGGCCACGATCGCCGACGCCGACCCGCTCGAATCCTCGCGCTGGGAAGACATGCGGCGCGAGTTCTTCGCCGATGCCAGGGTGGTGTTCGATCCGCGGATCGCCGACGCCGACCCGCTCGAATCCTCGCGCTGGGAAGACATGCGGCGCGAGTTCTTCGCCGATGCCAGGGTGGTGTTCGATCCGCGGATCGCCGTCACCGCCCCGTTCAACGCCGAAGACCCGCTCAACGTGCCGGTGAGCGTGGATGCGAGCGCCCTGCCCGGCGTCGACGAAGTGATCGTGTTCGCCGACTTCAACCCGATCGTCAAGGTGCTCGGCTTCGAGCCGTTCGACGCCGCGCCCACGCTCGGCTTTCGCCTGAAGCTGCAGCAATCCTCGCCGGTCCGCGCCGCCGCGCGCACCGCGGACGGCGTCTGGCATGTCGGAGGGGCGTGGGTGCGCACCCACGGCGGCGGGTGCACGCTGCCTTCGGCGGGATCTTCGTCGCCGCTGTGGCAGCAGCATCTGAACCGGGTGAGCGCCCGCCTGTGGCCGGGCGTCGGCCACGGCGAGCGCCTGCGGCTGCGGGTGATCCATCCGATGGATACCGGGCTGGCCCCCGGCATCCCGGCCTTCCACATCGAGGAACTGGCGGTCGCCGATGCCGCCGGCAAGGCGCTGGTGCGCATCCGCGCGTACGAGCCGGTATCCGAGAACCCGGTGTTCACGCTCGATCTGCGTCCGGGCGCAGCCGATGCCGGCCCCCTGCGCATCAGCGGGCGCGACAACAACGGCAACCGCATCGACGCGCAGGTGCAGCGATGAAGCCCGTCCGCCGCCGCGCCGCCGCCCTCGCCCTGCTCGCCGCCGCGCTCTGCGCCCCGGCCATCGCGCAGCCGCCGGGCGGGCAGCCCGCTCCCTCGGCCGCCGCCTCGTTCGACTACGGGCTACGGCCGCGGCAGGTGGCCGACGGGGTCCATGTGCTCGTCGGCCGCAGCGAGGATTTCTCGCCCGCGAACGGCGGCAACATCGTCAACACCGGCTTCATCGTCGGCAGCAGCGGCGTCATCGTCATCGACACCGGACCGTCGAAGCGCTACGGCGAGCAGTTGCGGGCCGCCATCGCCCGCGTCACGCCCCTGCCGGTGGTGCTGACGCTGAACACCCACCACCATCCCGACCACTTTCTCGGCAACCAGGCTTTCCCGCCGGAAACGATCGCCGCGCTGCCGCAGACGGCCGCCGCCATCGAGGCAGAAGGCAACGCCTTCAACGAGAACATGTACCGGCTCGCCGGCGACTGGATGCGCGACACCGAGGTCGTCGTGCCGCGGCGGCAAATCACGCCCGGCCGCCGCACCGTGGGCGGGCGCGACGTCGAGTTCGTCGCGCTCGGCGGGCACACCGCGGCCGATCTGGTGCTGATCGATCACGCCAGCGGCACCGTGTTCGCATCCGACCTGGTGTTCAACCACCGCGCGCCGACCACGCCGCATGCCGACATACGCCGCTGGATGGATGCGCTGGAAACGCTCGCCGCCCTCCCCGCCCGCCTGTGGGTGCCGGGGCACGGCGAGGTCAGCGCCGATGCCTCGCCGCTGGCCGCGACCCGCGACTACCTCGGCTGGCTGCAGCGTTCGATCGACGAGGCCGCCGCCGCCGGCCTGGACATGGCCGAGACGCTTGCCCGGCCGCTGCCGCCGCGCTTCGCCGGCTTTGCCGTGGCCGAGCACGAGTACCGCCGCTCGGTGGTGCACCTCTTTCCCGCCGCCGAACGCGCGGTGCTGGAAGCCCCGCCGGAGCGCCGCGACTAGCGGTGCCGCCGGCGGCGAACCGGCGCCCGGGGAGGGTGCTCAGGCCGCCGCCTCGCCCACCGCCCGGGTCAGCGCCTGCGTCACGACCGCCTCGTTCAGTTCGGGCGCACACAGCTCGATGAAGCGGTAGGCGAAGCCGCGCAGGTAATGCCCGCGCCGCACGGCGATGCGCGTGACGTTCTCCGGGAACAGGTGCGTGCTGTCCAGGTGGCGCAGGTCGCCGTCGCGTGCGGGATTGAAGGCCATCGACGCGAGGATGCCGACGCCCAGGCCCAGTTCCACGTAGGTCTTGATCACGTCCGCGTCGAGCGCCGACATCACCACGTCCGGCACCAGCCCGACCTGGGTGAAAGCCTGGTCGATGCGTGCGCGGCCGGTGAAGCCTTCGTGGTAGGTGATGACCGGGAAGCGCGCGATCGCCTCCAGCGTCAGCGGCTGGACCGCCTCCAGCGGGTGGCCGGCCGTCACGATCACCGAGTGGTGCCAACTGTAGTAGGGGAACGAAGCCAGCTCCGGCACGTCGGCCACCGCCTCGGTGGCGATGCCGATGTCGGCCTCGCCGTCGAGCAGCATCTGCACGATCTCACCCGGGCTGGCCTGGTGCAGCTTCAGGTGCACCTTGGGAAACACGCGCTTGAACTCGGCAACCACCTTGGGCAGCGCATAGCGCGCCTGGGTGTGGGTGGTCGCGATCGTCAGCGTGCCCTCGTCGCGGTTGCTGTACTGCTCGGCCAGGCGCTTGATGTTGCCGGCGTCGAGCAGCATGCGCTCCACCATCACCACGAGTTCCTTGCCCGGATCGGTCAGCCCGAGCAGGCGCTTGCCCTTGCGCACGAACAGCTCGATGCCCAGTTCATCCTCGAGGTCCTTGATGTGCTTCGACACGCCCGACTGCGAGGTGAACAGCGCATTGGCCACCTCGGTGAGGTTGAAGCCCCGCCGCACCGTCTCGCGGATGATGCGCAACTGCTGGAAGTTCATGCTCCCGCTCCCGCCCCTGTCGCCTCGCGCTCGAACACCTTCAGCCGCGACGGCACGAGGCGCACCACCTGCCCTTCGGCCAGCGCCAGCGCGGCGACCTGTTCGCGCGTCAGTTCGACCTCGAAATGCTGCCCGACCGTCCCGTTGATGCCGTCGAGTTCCACCCGCGCGGTGACGCCGAAGGCCAGGATGCGGCTGACCCTGGCCGCGATGCCGGCGGTCGAGCCCGCATCGACGACGATGTCCAGCTCGTGCGGACGGGCGAAGGCGACCACCTCCGCGCCGTGGCCGAAGCGGCCGGCTTCATGCGTCAGCGCATCCTGCGGCAGCACGTCCTCGCCGACGCGGACCGCCTCGCCGTCGACCCGCCCGTGGAACAGGTTGACCGAGCCGAGAAAACCATACACGAACGGCGTCGACGGCCGGCGATAGACCTCCTCCGGCGTGCCGATCTGCTCGACCCGGCCGCGGTTCATGAGCACCACGCGGTCGGCCACCTCGAGCGCCTCTTCCTGGTCGTGGGTCACGAAGATCGAGGTGATGTGCAGTTCGTCGTGCAGCTTGCGCAGCCAGCGGCGCAGTTCCTTGCGCACCTTGGCGTCGAGCGCGCCGAAGGGTTCGTCGAGCAGCAGCACGCGCGGCTCCACCGCCAGCGCACGGGCCAGCGCGATGCGCTGGCGCTGGCCGCCGGACAACTGCGACGGGAAGCGGTCGGCCAGCCAGTCGAGCTGCACCAGGTTCAGCAGTTCATGCACCTTGCCGCGGACCTGCTTCTCCGACGGACGCTGCCCGCGCGGTTTCATGCGCATGCCGAAGGCCACGTTGTCGAACACCGTCATGTGGCGGAACAGCGCGTAGTGCTGGAACACGAAGCCGACCTGGCGCTCGCGCACATGGGTGCCGGAAGCGTCCTCGCCCTCGAGCAGCACCTGGCCGCCATCGGCCTGCTCCAGCCCGGCGATGATGCGCAGCAGCGTGGTCTTGCCGCAGCCCGAGGGCCCCAGCAGGGCGACGAGTTCGCCGGTGGGAAAATCGAGCGTGACCTTGTCCAGCGCCACGAAGCTGCCGAACCGCTTGTTGATGTCCTTGACCTGGATGCTCATGATGCGTCGTCCTGTTCGTCATTCTTCGCCGCGGCCGCCCGGTGCTCCACCCAGGTCTTGATGCCCAGGGTGACCAGCGCCAGCATCGCCAGCAGGGAGGCTACCGCGAAGGCGGCGGCAAACTGGTATTCGTTGTAGAGGATCTCCACGTGCAGCGGCAGCGTGTTGGTCTCGCCGCGGATGTGGCCCGACACCACGCTCACCGCGCCGAACTCGCCCATCGCCCGCGCATTGGTGAGGATGACGCCGTACATCAGCCCCCACTTGATGTTGGGCAGCGTCACGTGCCAGAAGGTCTGCCAGCCGTTGGCGCCGAGCACCACCGCGGCCTCTTCTTCTTCCTTGCCCTGCGCCTCCATCAGCGGAATCAGCTCGCGCGCGACGAAGGGGAAGGTGACGAACACCGTCGCCAGCACGATGCCGGGCACCGCGAAGATGATCTTGATGTCGTGCTCGGACAGCCACGGCCCCAGCCAGCCCTGCGCGCCGAACACCAGCACGTAGATGAGGCCGGCGATCACCGGCGACACCGAGAACGGCAGGTCGATCAGCGTGATCAGGAAGTGCTTGCCGCGGAAATCGAACTTGGCGATCGCCCACGCCGCGGCGACGCCGAACACCAGGTTCAGCGGCACCGAGATCGCCGCGGCGAGCAGCGTCAGCCGCACCGCCGACAGCGCGTCGGGATCGATGAGCGCCGTGACGTAGGTCTCCCAGCCCTTCCTCAGCGCCTCCACCAGCACGGCCACCAGCGGCAGCAGCAGGAAGACGGCGAAGAAGGTGAGCGACACGCCGACGATGAGCCACTTGACGAGCGGCGTCTCGCGCGTCGCCGCCTTCGACTCGAAGCGGGCCGCGCCGTCGCCGGCGCCGCCCCAGTGCATTGCGACTGCGCCGGCCATCAGCGGCTCCTCCCCGTGCGTTTCGCGGTCCACGCCTGCAGGCCGTTGATGACCAGCAGCAGCACGAACGAGAGCAGCAGCATCACCACCGCGATCGCGGTCGCGCCGGCATAGTCGTACTGCTCGAGCTTGGTGATGATCATCAGCGGCGTGATCTCGGACACCATCGGGATGTTGCCGGCGATGAAGATCACCGACCCGTACTCGCCCACCGCGCGCGCGAAGGCCAGCGCGAAGCCGGTCAGCAGCGCCGGCAGCAGGATGGGCAGGATCACGTAGCGGAAGATCTGCCAGCGGTAGGCGCCCAGGCTGGCCGCCGCCTCTTCCAGTTCGGTGTCGAGGTCTTCGAGGATGGGCTGCACCGTGCGCACCACGAACGGCAGGCCGATGAACACCAGCGCCACCAGCACGCCCAGCGGCTTGAAGGCGACCTGGATGCCGAGCGGTTCGAGGAACTGGCCGATCCAGCCGTTCTTCGCATACAGCGCGGTGAGCGCGATGCCGGCCACCGCGGTGGGCAGCGCGAAGGGCAGGTCGACCAGCGCGTCGATCAGCTTCTTGCCCGGAAAGGAGTAGCGCACCAGCGCCCAGGCCAGCATCAGCCCGAACACCGCGTTGATCGCGGCCGCCAGCAGCGACATGCCGAACGACAGCTTGTAGGACGCCACCACGCGCGGCGCGGTGACCACCGCCCAGAACTGGTCGAAGGTCAGCGTGAAGGTCTTCAGGAACACCGCCGCCAGCGGCACGAGGACGATCAGCGACAGATAGGCGAGCGTATAGCCGAGCGTGAGCCTGAAACCGGGCAGCACGCTGAACGAGCGGGACGGGGCGCTCATGGCGCCCTCCCGACGCGGCCGGAGACGTCGGCGCGAGGATTCTGGAACATGGGAAAAGCCTTCGTCTGCGTAATGAAGCAAAGTTTATGAGCCGGGCTTGTGATCAATAAACAATAAAAAACGCGCTGCTTATTCATTTTATTGCTAAGAGCGCCGTTCCGCCGGGCGGGGAAAAAGCGGCGCGGGTGCCGGTCCGGCCGGGCGGCCGCCCGGCCCCGCGCCGGGCTCATCGATTGACCACGATCTGGTCGAAGATCCCGCCGTCGGCAAAGTGGGTCTTCTGCACCGCGCTCCAGCCGCCGAGCTTTTCATCGACGCTGAAGGTACGGATGGGCGGGAACTGCTTCGCGTGCTTCTTCAGCACCGCGGGATCGCGCGGACGGAAATTCTGCTTCGCGATGACCTCCTGCCCTTCCGGCGAGAACAGGAAGTTCAGGTAGCCTTCGGCCACCTTGGCCGTGCCGCGCTTGTCCGCCACCTTCTGCACCACCGCCACCGGCGCCGACGCATCGATGGAGAGCGACGGATAGATCACGTCGAACTTGTCGCCGCCCAGTTCCTGCGCGATCAGGATGGCCTCGTTCTCGAAGGTCACCAGCACGTCGCCGACGTCGCGCTGGGTGAAGGTGGTCGTGGCGCCGCGTCCGCCGCCGTCGAGCACCGGCACGTTGGCGAAGAGCTTCGCGACGAAGTCGCGCGCGCCGGCCTCGGAACCGGTCTTGTCCAGCGCGTAGCCCCATGCCGCAAGATAGGTGTAGCGGCCGTTGCCCGAGGTCTTCGGGTTCGGGACGATCACCTGCAGGCCGGCGCGGGTCAGGTCGGACCAGTCCTTGATGCCCTTCGGGTTGCCCTTGCGCACCAGGAACACCGAGGTGGTCGTATACGGCGTGGCATCGTGCGGGAAGCGCTTGCGCCAGTCGGCGGCGACGAGGTTGCCGCGCTCGACCAGGATGTCGATGTCGGGCGACTGGTTCATCGTCACCACGTCCGCCTCCAGCCCCGCCGCCACCGACAGCGCCTGCTTGCTCGAGCCGCCGTGCGACTGGTTGACGGTGACGGTGTCGCCGGTCTTCGCCTTCCACTGCGCCGCGAACACCGGGTTGATCTCCTTGTAAAGCTCGCGCGACACGTCGTACGACACGTTCAGGATGGAAATCTCGGCGGCCGAGGCGCCGGCGCCAAGGCTCAGCAGGCTTGCGGCGAGCAGGCCGCGCAGCAGACGGGAAACGCGATTGGCGTGGGGCACGATGAACCTCCTTGTTTGAAATAGGCCCCGAGTCTAGCCATGCCTCCAAACGCCAAGAAGTAATAAAAAACGATTTCCATATTTCGGAAACTGCTAAGCGGAAAATCGCAACAGCTTGGATCCTGCAAAGCAATCCAGTTGCGCCCACATAAGCAATCCGGATTTTCTTGGTTCGTGAAAAACGGCGGCCTATTTAGATTTGCGCCATCGACCGGGGCCGTCCCGGTCAAGTCCACATCCGATCCGGACGCACACCCCAAGGAGCCCCTGATGAACACGAACCGCCGCACGCTGTTGAAGAGCCTGCTCGCCGCCGCCGTGGTGCCGCTCGGCCTCGCCGCCCCCCACGCCCTTGCCGACAGCCCGGAGATCCGCATCGGCTGGCAGAAGGGCTCGACCCTGTCCATCGTGAAGGCACGCGGCAACCTCGAGGCGCGGCTGAAGGCCGAGGGCGTGAAGGTCACCTGGACCGAATTCCCCGCCGGCCCGCAGATGCTCGAAGGGCTCAACGTCGGCAGCATCGACATCGGCGTGGTCGGCGAGACGCCGCCGGTGTTCGCGCAGGCCGCGGGTGCCGACCTGGTCTATGTCGGCAACGAACCGCCCGCGCCGCGCGCCGAGAAGGTGCTGGTGCCCAAGGATTCCCCGATCAAGACGCTGGCCGACCTGAAAGGCAAGCGCGTGGTGCTGAACAAGGGCTCGAACGTGCACTACCTGCTGGTGAAGGCGCTCGAATCGGCCAAGCTCAAGTACAGCGACGTCGAGGTGGCGTTCCTGCCGCCGGCCGACGCACGCGCCGCCTTCGAGCGGGGCGCGGTCGACGCCTGGGTGATCTGGGACCCGTTCGGCGCCGCCGCCGAAGCGCAGCTCGGCGCGCGCATCGTGGCCGACGGCAGCGGCATCGTGAACAACTACAACTTCTACATCGCCGCCCGCCCCTTCGTGCAGAAGCATCCGCAGGTGCTGGCCTCGGCGCTGGAAGCGATCAACGAAACCGGCGTGTGGGTGGGCAAGAACCAGAAGGAGGCGGCCGCCATCGTCGCGCCGCAGATCGGCCTGCCGCCGGCCGTCGCCGAGGTTTCGGTGTCGCGCTACGGCTACGGCGTCAAGCCGCTGACCGAGGACGTCGTCAAGCACCAGCAGCAGATGGCCGACACGCTGACCGAACTGAAGCTGATCCCGCGCAAGCTGGACGTCGCCTCCGTGGTCTGGCGCCCGGCCCGCTGATCCCGGCCCGCACGCGACACCGGAGCACGCAATGAGCAGGCAAGGCAAGCTCGACATCTTCTGGTTCCTGCCCACGCACGGCGACGGCCGCTATCTCGGTTCGTCGCGCGGCGCGCGGGCGGTGGATCACGACTACCTGAAGCAGATCGCCCAGGCCGCCGACAGCCTGGGCTACGGCGGGGTGCTGATCCCCACCGGCCGCGCCTGCGAGGACGCCTGGGTGGTCGCATCCAGCCTGATCCCGGTGACGCGCAGGCTGAAGTTCCTCGTCGCGCTGCGGCCGGCGACGACCTCGCCCACCGCCGCCGCGCGCCAGACGGCGACGCTCGACCGGCTGTCGGACGGCCGCCTGCTGGTCAACCTGGTGGCCGGCGGCGACCGCTCGGACCTCGAGGGCGACGGCATCTTCCTCGGCCACGACGAGCGCTACGAGCACGCCGAGGAATTCCTCGACGTGTGGAAGCGCCTGCTGGCCGGCGAAACGGTCGATTACGAAGGCAGGCACGTCAGGGTGAAAGGCGCGCGGCAGTTGTTCCCGCCGGTGCAGCAGCCTTATCCGCCGCTCTATTTCGGCGGCTCGTCCGATCGCGCCCACGACACCGCCGCCAGGCATGTGGAGCTTTACCTGTCCTGGGGAGAGCCGCCGCAGGAGGTGGCGAAGAAGTTCGCCGACGTGCGCCGGCGCGCCGAGAAGGAGGGCCGGCAGGTGCGCTTCGGCGTGCGCCTGCACGTGATCCCGCGCGAAACGGAAAGCGAAGCGTGGCAGGCCGCCGACGAATTGATCAGCCAGCTCGACGACGACACCATCGCCGGCGCACAGGCCGCGCTCGGCCAGATGGACTCGGAAGGCCAGCGCCGCATGCGCGAACTGCACGGCGGCGACCGCAGCAAGCTCGAGATCTCCCCCAACCTGTGGGCGGGAGTGGGGCTGGTGCGCGGCGGCGCCGGCACCGCGCTGGTGGGCGACGGCAAGATCATCGCCGAGCGCATCGAGGAATACGCGGCGATCGGCGCCGACACCTTCGTGCTGTCGGGCTATCCGCACCTGGAAGAGGCGTACCGCTTCGCCGAACTCGTCTTCCCCCACCTGCCGCTCGCCGGCCGGGACGATGGGGGCGCGGCGGACGGCACGCGCGGACGCATCGCCCCGCTCGGCGAGATCGTCGGCTATGCCCATCACCCGAAGGCGGCCTGACGGGGCCACGACACGGAGAGCGAAACAGTGACCAACCCGCAGCACCCCCTGTCCTCGCGCTGGCTCGGGCGCATCACGCCCTGGCTGGTGCCGGTGGCCATCCTCGTCGCCTGGCAGGCCGCGGCGCAGCTCGGCTGGCTGTCGACCCGCATCCTGCCGGCGCCGTCGGCGGTGCTCGCCGCCGCCTGGACGCTGTCCGCCTCGGGCGAACTGCTGACCCACCTGCAGGCCAGCTTCGTCCGCGCCGCGATCGGCTTTGCCATCGGCGGCGGCATCGGCTTCTTCTTCGGCCTCATCAACGGCGGCTACCGCCTCGCCGAGAACCTGTTCGACACCACGCTGCAGATGGTGCGCAACGTGCCCCACCTGGCGCTGATCCCGCTGGTGATCCTGTGGTTCGGCATCGGCGAGGAAGGCAAGCTGTTCCTGGTCGCGCTGGGGGTCTTCTTCCCGGTGTATCTGAACACCTTCCACGGCATCCGCTCGGTCGACCCGTCGCTGGTGGAGATGGGCCGCTCCTACGGCCTCTCCGGCTGGGCGCTGTTCCGGCAGGTCATCCTGCCCGGGGCGCTGCCCGACATCCTAGTGGGCGTGCGCTACGCGCTGGGCTTCATGTGGCTGACGCTGATCGTGGCCGAGACGATCTCCGCGACCTCGGGCATCGGCTACATGGCGATGAATGCGCGCGAATTCCTGCAGACCGACATCGTCGTCGTCGCCATCCTGCTCTACGCCGTGCTCGGCAAGCTGGCCGACGTCGCCGCCCGCCTGCTGGAACGCCGGCTGCTGCGCTGGAACCCCGCTTATGCCCACATCTGAAGACAGAACCGACCATCCGCACGACAGGGAGCCCGCCATGGGTGTCATCGACTCAAACGAGATCCGCGCCTTGAGCGGCCGGGAGGCGCGCCGCAGCGGCGTGCGCATCGCCTTCGACGGCCTCGCCAAGTCCTACGGCGACCGGCAGGTGCTGAAGGGCATGGACCTCGACATCGAAGCCGGCGAATTCGTCGCCATCGTAGGACGCAGCGGCTGCGGCAAGAGCACGCTGCTGCGCCTCCTGGCCGGGCTGGAGCAGCCCGGCGCGGGCCGCATCACGCTCGACGGCCAGCCGCTGCAGCAGACCCGCGACGAACTGCGCCTGATGTTCCAGGACGCGCGCCTCCTGCCATGGAAGACGGTGCTGGACAACGTCGCGCTCGGCCTGCCCGGCACGCGCGCCGAAGTGCGCAAGGCCGCGCTGGCCGCGCTGGCGGACGTCGGCCTCGCCGACCGCGCCGGCGAATGGCCGTCCCGGCTGTCCGGCGGCCAGCGCCAGCGCGTCGCGCTTGCCCGCGCCCTGGTGCACGAGCCGCGCCTGCTGCTGCTCGACGAGCCGCTGGGCGCGCTCGATGCGCTGACGCGCATCGAGATGCACGAACTGATCGAGCGGCTGTGGCGCGAGCAGGGCTTCACCGCCCTGCTCGTCACCCACGACGTGTCCGAAGCCGTCGTGCTGGCCGACCGCGTGCTGCTGATCGAGGAAGGCAGCATCGCGCTCGACCTGCGCGTGCCGCTGGCACGCCCGCGCGAGCGCGGCAGCGCCTATTTCGCGGCGCTGGAGGACGAGGTGCTGCGCCGCGTGCTGCAGCATCCGCCCCTCGAGGAAGAAGCGCCCGCCAGGCCCGACGGCATACCGTTCGGGCAATGGCGGTGGGCCGCCTGACGATGCCCTGGAGCCAGCCGTGACCACGCACGACCCTTTGCTCGGTGCGGGCACCCGCGCCTTTCTCGATCGCCTTCCGCTCGAACGCGAGGGGGGCCGGCAACTGCGCCGCCTGGCCGATGGCGGCGTGGTCGGCGACTGGTTCGGCTGCGAACTGGCGAGCGTCTTCCAGCCCATCGTCGAACCGGCCGGCGGGCGCATCGCGGGTTTCGAAGCCTATCTGCGCGTGCATGGCAGCGGCGAGCGCGAACTGTCGCCGTGGGCGCTGTTCTCGTCGAACGCGGACGACGGCCGGCTGATCGCGCTCGACCGGCTGGCGCGCACGGTGCACGCGCTGAACTTCATCACCTCGGTGGAAGACGACGGCCTGCTGTTCCTGAACGTGCACGGACGGCTGCTCGCGGCGGTCAGCGAAGACCACGGCGCCGCCTTCCGCAAGGTGCTGGACGCGCTCGGCCTGCCCCCTGACCGCATCGTCATCGAAACGCCGGTGAGCGCCAGCAGCCAGCCCGACCTGCTTACCTTCGTGCTGCGCAACTACCGGCTCAACGGCTTTTGCACCGCGGTGAATCTCGCATCGCCGGCGCAGTGGAAAGCGCTGTCGCAGGTCGTGCCGGCGCATTACGTCAAGATCCGCGGCGACACGCTCACCCCCGGCGACGAAGGCCATGCCGAAACCCTGCAGTCGATCGCGCAGAAGGCGACCGTGGTCGTCACCCGGCTGGAGGAAAAGACGACCGCCCTGCCCGCATCCGCGCTCGCCCAGGGCTACGCCTACGGCCTGCCCGCGCAGCGCGCCGCCATCGCCGGCCCCGAGCGCTTCGCGCTCCGGTGCTTCGCGCGCTAGAGGCCCCGGGAACGGGATCGCGAAAGAACGGGCCAAGGACTCGATCCCGGATTGCTTATCTGAATTGCTTCGTTCCCTCGGGGCGGAGGTGTTCGGCAAAGTCGGGCTTCCAGATCATCAAGGAGAGTTTCCAATGAAGCGCATTCGCACCCTCCTCGCCTCGGCAACGCTGCTGCTGGCGGCGCACGGCGCCTTCGCCGCCGCATCCGACGTGCTCGTCACCACCGAATGGCTCGAGAAGAATCTCAACGACCCGAAGGTCAGGGTGATCGAGGTCAGCGTCAATCCGGGCCAGTTCGAGCGCGGCCACATCCCGGGGGCGGTCAATTTCGCCTGGCATACCGACCTGGTCGACCCGGTGCGGCGCGACATCGTCGGCAGGGAGAACTTCGAGAAACTGCTGCGCAGCGCCGGCGTGTCGCAGGACAGCACGGTCGTCCTGTACGGCGACACCAACAACTGGTTCGCCGCCTGGGGCGCCTGGGTGTTCGACATCTACGGCATCAAGAACGTCAAGCTGCTCGACGGCGGACGCAAGAAATGGGAAGCGGAGAGCCGCCCGCTCGCCGCCGTGTCGAAGCAGCCGCCCGCCGGCAACGTCAGGGTCGCCGGGGCCGATGCCAGGCTGCGCGCACGCCTGCCCGACGTGATCGCAGCCGCCGAGAAGAAGGGCGACGTGGCGCTGGTCGACATCCGTTCGGCCGACGAATACCAGGGCAAGGTCTTCGCCCCCGCCGGCATCCAGGAGCTGTCGATCCGCGCCGGACACATCCCCGGCGCGGTGAACGTGCCCTGGGGCGAGGCGGTCGCCGCCGACGGCACCTTCAAGCCGGTGGAGGAACTGCGCAAGGTCTATGCCGCCAAGAGCATAGACGGCAGCAAGCCCATCATCACCTACTGCCGCATCGGCGAGCGCTCCAGCCACACCTGGTTCGCCCTGTCGAAGCTGCTCGGCTACGAGGTGCGCAACTACGACGGTTCCTGGACCGAGTACGGCAACGCGGTGGGCGTGCCGATCACCAATCTTGCCGGCACCGTGTGGGGCGGCAAATAAGTTGTCTCCTCGTGCCTTCTCATGCCACGAGTTTGATGCGGCGCCACGGCGCCGCTTTTTTTTGGATCCGATGATGGCAGTTTCCGCTGATCGCCCGCCGGCCGTTCCGCCGCTGCGCACGCTCGCGCCGGCCGCCGCCGCGCTCGTCGCCGGGCTGGCTCTGGCCCGCAACCTGGCCGGCATCGAAGGAACGGGCAAGGAACTGGCCCTGTCCGCCCTGCTCGGCATCGCCTTCGGCGCCGTGCTGCAGCGCTCGCGCTTCTGCTTCTACTGCGTGACGCGCGACTTTCTCGACCGGCGCGACGCGCGCGGCCTGCTCGGCATCCTTGCCGCGCTCGCCACCGGCACGCTCGGCTACCACCTGCTGTTCGGCGCCTTCCTGCCCGACCCTTCCGGCGGCCGCCTGCCGCCCGGCGCGCACATCGGCCCGGTGAGCTGGGTGCTGGCCGCGGGGGCGACGAGTTTCGGCCTCGGCATGGCGCTGTCCGGCTCCTGCATCAGCGCGCACCTGTACCGCATCGGCGAAGGCTCGCTCGCCTCGCCGCTGGCCCTGCTCGGGGCGGCGGGCGGCTTCGTGCTCGGCTTCCTGTCCTGGAACGGGCTGTACCTCGGCACGCTGCAGGCCGCCCCGGTCGTGTGGCTTCCCGCGTCGCTGGGCTACGCCGGCTCGGCCGCGGCCCAGATCGGGCTGATCGCCATCGCCACGGTGCTGCTGGCGCGCGCGCACCGGGCGCCGCCTGCCGCGGCCGGGCCGCAAGCCTGGTGGGCGCGGCGCTGGCCCGCCCACGTCGGCGGCATCCTGGTCGGCTTCATCGGCGTTCTCTCCTACCTGCGCCTGGGTCCGCTCGGCGTCACCGCCGAACTGGGCAGCCTCGCCCGCACCGCGGCGAGCGGCGCGGCGTGGTTTCCGCTGCGCCTCGAAGGGCTGGACGGCTTCGCCGGCTGCGCGACGGCGGTGAAGGAAACCTTGTGGTCGCAGAACGGCGCCTTCGTCGCCGGCCTCGTGCTGGGCGCATTCGGCGCGGCACTGTCGGGCGGCGATTTCCGTCCCCGCCTGCCCGGCGCCGCGGAAGCCCTGCGGGCGCTGCTGGGCGGCCTGCTGATGGGCTGGGGCGCGATGGTCGCGCTCGGCTGCACGGTCGGCACCCTGCTATCTGGCATCATGGCGGCTGCGCTGTCCGGATGGGTCTTCGCCGTCTTCCTCGCGCTCGGCACCTTCCTCGGGTGGCTGCTGCGCAAGCGCCGCGGCTGGTGAAGACGGACCGGAGGCCCGACATCCTTCAACCCACCGGGAAACGTATGGCGAACCAATCCACATCGCACGCCGGCCCCGAGACGCTGGTCATCATCGGCGCCGGCTACAGCGGCACGCTCGCCGCGGTCAACATCCTGCGCGAAGCCGCGGAGGGCGAATTCGAGGTGGTGCTCGTCGAGCAGCACCGGCGCGCCGGCCGCGGACTCGCCTACCGCATCTGGGACGACAGCATGCTGCTCAACGTGGTCGCCGGCAACATGAGCGCGCTGGCGGAGCACCCCATGCACTTCGTCGAGTACTGCCAGGACATCGACCCCGCGCTCCATGCCGGCTCCTTCGTCCCGCGGCGCATGTTCGGCGACTACCTCGAACGCACGCTGCAGGTCGCCGGAGAAGAAAGCCGCATCCCGTTCACCCG
The DNA here is from genome assembly GCF_002354895.1 of Thauera sp. K11. NCBI lineage: Bacteria > Pseudomonadati > Pseudomonadota > Betaproteobacteria > Rhodocyclales > Zoogloeaceae > Thauera > Thauera sinica. The sequence goes on along the minus strand of NZ_CP023439.1, from coordinate 1,327,857 downwards.
CGTGCAGGGCGAAGCCGTCAGCCTGCGGCCGCAGCAGGACGGGAAGCGCCTGCTGGTGACGCTGGCCGACGGCCGCCGGATCGGCGCCGACCACGTGGTGCTGGCGCTCGGCCACCTGGGCGCGCAGAAGCTGCGCTTTGCCGACGCCCTCGCGGGCTCGGCGCGCTACGTCGCCGACCCCTGGGACTACGCCGCCATGGACCACGTCCCGGCGGGCAGGCCGGTGCTCGTGCTCGGGGCGGGCCACACCGCCATCGACGCCCTGTTCCGGCTGACGAGCCGCGACGACGCGCGCAAGGTCTTCCTGCTGTCGCGGCGCGGCCTGCTGCCCAAGGGGCACCGCAGCGTCCCGCATCCGCCGGTCACCGCTGGCTATCCCGCCTACCTGGAGCACCTGCCGCCCACTGCCTTCGCCCACCTGCGCGCGATCCGGCGCGAAGTGAAGCGCCGCCGGCAGGCCGGCCACAACTGGCGCGACGTCATCAACGAACTGCGCCCGCACACTCCCGAGATCTGGCACCGGCTGCCGACCGCCGAACGCCGGCGGCTGCTGGCGCGCGTCGGACCGTGGTGGGACATCCACCGCCACCGCCTGGCGCCGACCGCCTACCGCCGGCTGCGCGGCATGCTGGAGGCCAGCCAGGCCGAGGTGGTCGCCGGCCGGGTGCTGACGATGGAAGAAACCGCCGACGGCATCCGCGTCACCGTGCGCCGGCGCACCGACGGCGGCACGCAGGCGCTGGACGTCGCCGCGGTGGTCAACTGTACCGGGCCGGACTACGACATCGACCGCCTGTCGGCATCGCCCCTGGTCGCGCAGTTGCGCGACGAAGGCTACCTGCGGCCGGACCCGCTGCACATCGGCGTCGAGGTGGACGAGGAATACCATCCGATCGGCGCCGACGGACACAAGGTGCCGGGCGTGCATTACGTCGGCCCCATGCTGCGCGCGCGCTACTGGGAGGCGATCGCGGTGCCCGAACTGCGCCGCCACACCCTGCAACTGGCACGCCATCTGATCGCCCGCCGCGGACGCTGACCCGTCGCGCGAAGGGGGATGCACCCGCCGGCCCCCTTCGCCCCGCGCTCGCCCGCACCTGTGCCGCGCCGTTCATCACGTGCGCCCCGCCGGTCACCAGTAGCCCAGCACGCTCCACCAGGCGCCGCCCACCACCAGCCAGACCGCCAGGTTGACGGCGCTCATGATGAAGCCCATGAACCACCATTGCCCCAGGGTGGTGTAGCCCGAGCCGTAGATGATGGGCGACGTACCCGTCGCATAGTGGGTCAGGGTCATCATGATGGACGACGCCGCGGCCAGGATCAGCGCAAACGGCATGGGCGGCGCTCCGAGCGCGATCCCGGCGGCGTAGAACGCGCCGAACATGGCGGTGATGTGCGCCGTGACGCTGGCGAAGAAGTAGTGGGAATACATGTAGACTAGGACGAGCAAGGCCGAGGCCGCGGTCCAGCCCAGTCCCAGGTCGAGGATGCCCTGCTCGAGCGACTTCGCCAGCCAGCCGACGACGCCCAGCTTGTTGAGGAAGGTCGCCATCATGACCAGGGCGGAGAACCACACGATCGTGTCCCAGGCGCTCTTCTCGGCGAGGACGTCCTCCCACGTCAGCACGCCCGTCAGCAACAGCAGTGCGAGGCCGCCCACCGCCGCGGTGGTGGGATCGACCGCGTAGCCCTTGCCCAGCACCATCTCGGGGACGCCGGCCCAGAGCACGAGGAGCACGCCGAAGACGCCCAGCAGGACCTTCTCCGCCCTGGAGACGGGCCCGAGTTCCCCCAGCTTGCCCAGGGCGAACCTGTGCGCATCCGGGGTGTCCCTGATCTGCGGCGGATAGACCCAGGCGACCACCAGCGGCATCACGAGCAGGGCAACCAGCCCGGGCAGCAGCATGGCGAGCGCCCAGGTGCCCCAGGACAGGCTGATCTGCGCGCCCGTCGCCTCCGCCACCAGCTTGACGGCCAGCGGGTTGGGCGCCGTCGCGGTCACGAACATCGCCGAGGTGATCGGATTGGTGTGGTAGTTCACCAGCGCCAGATACCGGCCGATCCTTGCCGAGGTGCCCGCTTCGGGCGTGGAGCCGAAGGAGGCGGAGATCGAGCGCATGATCGGGTGGATGATGCCGCCCCCGCGCGCCGTATTGCTCGGCGTGACCGGTGCGAGAATCAGTTCGGACAGCCCCAGCGCGTAGGCGATGCCTATCGTCTTGCGCCCGAACAGGGCGATGAAGTAGTAGCCGATGCGCGCGCCGAGCCCGGTCTTGATCAGCCCCCGGGAGATCATGATGGCGATGCCGATCAGCCAGATCAGGGGATGGGAGAAGCCGCTCAGGGCGTCCGCGATGGCGCCTCCCGGCGTGCCGCTGGTCACCCCGGTGAGGGCGACGAGCGCGATCGCCACCACCGAGATGACGCCGATCGGCGCGGCCTTGCCGATGATCGCGGCGATCGTGCCGACGAACAGGGCGAGGAGATGCCACGCGCCGGGCGTCACCCCCTCGGGAACGGGAACGCCGAACCAGATCGCCAGCGTGATCGCGATCGGTATGGAGGCCGGAGCCAGTTTCATGGCCAGGTTCTTCATGATTCTCATCCAGACGTAGTGAATCGGGCCCCGTCGATGCGCCCGGCATGCAGGCGCGGGCCCGGCGGCAACCGGCTTCAAGTGCCGGGGCCGGACGCCGCCATCGCTGGGGAAAACTCTCGGAAAGGGCCGCGGCGGCACGTCCGGCCGCGCGGCGCGGGATGGAAGTCCTCTTCAGCGCAGCACGGCGTGGGCGCGGACCCTCTTTCCGGCGAGCGACAGGCCATCGGCCCGGACGAGGACGTCATACACGCCGATATGGCTGACGTCCGCCGCGACGAGGATCAAGGGCAGCTCGGGATTGCCGTCGCGGACGATGATCACCCACTCGACCGGCGCGATGCGCGCAAACGCGGCCCTGACGGCCTCCTCCGAGACGCCGGCCCCGGCGCCGATCAGCATGATCTTTCTCATTTCCAGACACTCCAGTCATTCGGATTCGACGATGCCGGGCCGTGCGGCGCAGCCGCAGCCCGCGTTCGCGCTGCGCGATACGCAAGGCGGATTCAGCACAGCCCCAGCTTTTCCTTGAGTTCTCCCAGCAGGCGCCGGCTCACCGGCAGGCGCTGGCCGCGGCGGGTCACGATCTCCACGCTGCCGGCCTCCTGGAAGCAGATCTCGCGGATGTGATCGGGATTGACCAGGTACTGGCGATGGCAGCGCAGGAAGGGCGTCTTTTCCTCCAGCGTCCGCAACGTCAGCTCGGTGAAGTATTCGGGCCCCTGCATGGTGGTGACATACACGCCGGACGTCTTCGAGGTGGCGAACTCGATCTCGTCCACCTTGATCAGCAGCACGCGGTGGTGGCCCGGACAGGGGATCTGCCGCAGCGGCGCCGCAGCGTTGAACAGATCCGGCTTGGGGCCGCCGTCGCGCCGCAGCCGTTTCAGCGTGACGTCCAGCCGGACCGGGTCCACCGGCTTGAGCAGGTAGTCGAAGGCATCGCTGTCGAAGGCTTGCAGCGCGTACTCGTTGTAGGCGGTGAGGAACACCACCCGCGGCATGCGCTCCGGATCGAGCATGCTCAGCATCTCCAGCCCGCTCACCATCGGCATCTGGATGTCCAGGAACACCACGTCGGGGTGCAGGCGGTTGATCGCCGAGATGCCCTCGATGGCGTTGGAGCACTGCTCGACGATGCGAATGTCGGCTTCCTGCTCCAGCAGCCTGGCGATCTCGTCCCTGGCAAGGGGTTCGTCATCGACGATCACGACGTTCATGCGGCTCTTCTCCCTGCGACCTGCGACTCCTCGCAGGGGGCGAGTGGCAGCTTCAGCGTGACGCGGGTGAACACGTCGCGTTCGGATTCGATCTCCAGCCCATAGGACGAGCCGCAGCGGTTGGCGATGCGCCGGCGCACCAGGTTGAGCCCCAGCCCCTCGCCCCCCTCCGCGGCATCGAACAGTCCGGCGTTGTCCTCGACGCTCAGCAGGAGGTTGCCGCCGCTCGAGGTGGCGAAGATGCGGATGCGGCCGCCGCCCAGCAACTGCGAGGTGCCGTGCTTGATGGCGTTCTCCACGATGGGCTGCAGCGAGAAGGCCGGCATGCGTACGCACTGCAGGTGCTCGGGGATGTCGAATTCGACCACCAGGCGGTCGAGGAAGCGCGCCTGCTCGATCTCGAGATAGGCCGCCACGTGCCTCAGCTCCTCGTCCAGGCAGGCATCCTCGCTCGGCCTCTTCAGGTTCTTGCGGAAGTAGGTCGACAGGTTGAGCACGAGGTTGCAGGCGCGCTCGGAATCGCGCCGGATCACCGCCGAGATCGTGTTCAGGGCGTTGAAGAGGAAATGCGGGTTGATCTGCGCATGCAGCAGCCGGATCTCCGACTGCGCCAGCAGATCGCGCTGCTCCATGTAGCGGCCGGCCAGGATCTGGTTGGACAGCAACTGCGCCATGCCCTTGCCGAGGGTCCGGTTGATGTTGGAAAACAGCCGCGTGCGCGGCTCGTAGAGCTTGATTGTGCCGATCACCCGCTTGTCCTCTCCCACCAGCGGAATGATGAGGCAGGCCGCCAGCGGGCACCGCGGATGCAGCGAGCAGCGATAGTTCACCTCGTTGCCGTCGGCATACACCACCTCGTTGTTCTCGATCGAGCGCAGCGTCAGCGCCGAGCTGATCGGCGTACCGGGGACGTGGTGGTCGTCGCCGATGCCGATGAAGGCGAGCAGGTTCTTCGTGTCGGTGATCGCCACCGCGCCGACGCCGGTTTCCTCGTGGATGATGCGCGCGACGCTGGCCGTCGTGCCGGCGTTGAAGCCCGAATGCAGCAGACCCTCCACCCGGGTCGCGATGGCCAGCGCCTTGGTGGAGAAGGCGCTGGAGTCCTGCTCGTAGATCTCCCGGCGGTCGAGCAGGATGCGCACGAACAGTCCGGCCCCCAGGCTGTTGGCGATCCACATCGGCACCGCGATCTGCTCCACCAGGTGCCGGGCGGCCTGGAACGGATGCACCAGCAGCAGCAGGATCAGCATCTGCGTGATCTCGGCGCCGAAGGTCACCAGCCCCACCCGCACCGGATCGAACAGGTCGCGCGCCTTGCCCCGCCGGACCATGTAGTGGTGGAAGAGGCCGCCGATGAGCCCTTCCGCCACGGTGGACACCATGCAGGCGAAAGCCGTGGAGCCGCCGAGCGTGTAGCGGTGCAGGCCGCCGGTGAAGCCGACCGCCAGCCCCACGCCGGGACCGCCCAGCACCCCGCCCAGCACCGCGCCGATGGCGCGGGTGTTGGCGATGGAGTCGTCGATCCTGAGCCCCAGGTAGGTGCCCATGATGCAGAACAGCGAACACACCAGATAGCACGTCACCCGGTGGGGAAACCGGATCGTCACGTGCATCAGCGGGATGAAGATGCGGGTGCGGCTGAGCAGGTACGCGATCACCAGGTAGACGCAGGTCTGCTGGATCAGCGTAAGGGTCAGCTCGACGGAATCGAACAGCATCCGTTGTCTCTCAATCGGCCTTCTCGGACCGCGCCGCGTCGGCGGGGCGGCGATAGATCAGCCAGTACATTCCGCCGACCAGCAGGCCGCCGCCGACCCAGTTGCCCAGTGTGACCACCGCGAGGTTGCGCAGGAAATCCGTCGGCGAGATGAAGGGAAGGTTGCTACCGAAGTCGAGACGGGCCAGGTCCGCCCAGAACGAATCCGGCGCAAACCACTGGATCAGCATACCGTAGGGGACGAAGTACATGTTGGCGACGCAGTGCTCGAACCCGGCGGCGACGAAGGCGGTGATCGGGAAGAACAGGGCGACGATCTTGTCCGCCACCGAGCGCGCGGAAAGCGCGAGCCAGGCCGCCAGGCACACCAGCACGTTGCACAGTATCCCCAGGAAGAACGCCTGGGACGGCGGCAGGCTGCTCTTGGCATAGGCGAGATAGAGCGCGGTCGCCCCCACCTGGCCGTGGCCGAACAGATACTGCCCCGACAGGAAGACCAGCACGGCGGTGCCGAGGGCGCCGACGAGATTGCCGCACCAGACCGTGGTCCAGGCCAGCAGCATGCGCGACGTCCTGAGCCTTCCGCTCGCCCAGGCCATGACCATCAGCGCGTCGCTGGTGAAGAGCTGCGCCCCCGCGACCACCACCAGGATCAGGCCGAGGGAGAACACCGACCCCAGCAGCAGGCGCCCCACCCCGTAGGGCAGGCTGGTCTGCGAGCCGGTGGCGGCGACGGTGGCGAACATCCCGCCGAGGGCGACGAAGGCGCCGCCCAGGATCGCCAGCGCAAAAAGGGTGGAGCCGTACTGCATGGCCTTCTTGCGGTAATTCCCTTCGGCCGCCTGCGCGATGGCGGGCGGCGGCAGGGACTCGAAGGAGCCGGCCTGCAGCGGATGTTCCGGTCTCGTCGTGCCAACCATGATGTGAATACCTCGTTCGGCCCGGCAGCCGCGTCACGACGCCGGGATCAGGCCGTCCGGAGTCCATGCGAGCGAAACAGCCCGCACACCTCGTCCACCAGCTCGCGGCTCGGCGGCGATACGTCCGCAAGCCGGTACGGCCGTCCGCTGTCCGCCCATTTGTACTCACCCAGCTTGTGGAAGGGCAGCACGTCGACACGCTCGACGTTGCCCAGTCCGGCGGCAAAGCCGGCCAGCGCCTCGATCTCCCGCCGGTCGTCCGTCAGCCCCGGCACCAGCACGTAGCGCAGCCACACCGGCTTCCCCACGGCCGCCAGCCGGTGCGCGAAGGCCAGCGTGGGCGCCAGCGGCGCGCCGGTCAGCCTGCGGTAGCGCGCTTCCGAGAACGCCTTGATGTCCAGCAGGACGAGATCGACGTCGGCGAGCATGGCGTCGTCCGCCTTGTTTCCGGCGACGCCCGAGGTATCCATCGCCGTATGCAGCCCCAGCGCCTTGCAGCCGCGCAGCAGGGCCGCGGTGAATCGGGGCTGGGCCAGCGGCTCGCCGCCGGAGATCGTCACCCCGCCCCGCCCCGCGCGCAGGAAGCCGCGGTAGCGCGCGATGTCGGACAGGATCTCGTCCGCGGCGGCGAGCCGTCCGTTCCGCTGGTGCCAGGTGTCGGGGTTGTGGCAGTACAGGCAGCGCAGCGGACAGCCGGACAGGAACACGACGTAGCGGATGCCCGGGCCGTCGGCCGCGGCGCCGGTCTCGATGGAATGCACCCAGCCTTCGCGCACCCCCGCCCTTGCCGCTCCCTGCGGAGCGGCGAGGGGAGCGCAGGGGCAACGGTCCGGCGCGACGGGCATGTCAGTGAGCGGCATGGAAGGTCCGGGTCACCACGTCGAGCTGCTGCTCGCGGGTGAGGCGGATGAAGTTCACCGCATAGCCCGAGACCCTCACCGTGAGCTGCGGATACAGCTCGGGGTGGTCCATGGCGTGCAGCAGCATGTCGCGGTCGAACACGTTCACGTTGATGTGATGCCCGCCCTGCGCGAAGTAGCCGTCCAGCATGCCGGCCAGGTTCTGCACGCGTTCGTCCCCGATGCGGCCCAGGGCCGACGGCACGATGGTGAAGGTGTAGGAGATGCCGTCGTAGGCATGCTCGTAGGGCAGCTTGGCCACCGAGGCCATCGACGCCAGCGCGCCCTTGTGGTCGCGGCCATGCATCGGATTGGCGCCCGGCGCGAACGGCTGCCCGGCCCTGCGGCCGTCCGGCGTGTTGCCCGTCTTCTTGCCGTACACCACGTTGGAGGTGATGGTGAGCACGGATTGCGTGGGCAGTGCATCGCGGTAGGCCGGCTGCGCCCGCACGTAATCCATGAAGGTTTCCACCAGCCACACCGCGATCGCGTCCACGCGGTCGTCGTCGTTGCCGAAGGCCGGGTACTCGCCCTCGATGCGGAAGTCGGTGATCAGCCCGCGCTCGTCGCGCAGCGGATGGACCTTCGCATGCCGGATCGCGGACAGCGAGTCGGCCACCACCGACAGGCCGGCGATGCCGCAGGCCATCGTGCGCAGGATGTCGCGGTCGTGCAGCGCCATCTCGATGCGCTCGTAGGCGTACTTGTCGTGCATGTAATGGATGGTGTTGAGCGCCTTCATATAGACGCCGGACAGCCATTCCATCATCGGCTTCAGGCGCGCGATCACGTCCTCGTACTCGAGCACCTCGCCGGCGGCCGGCGCCGACATCGGCCCCACTTGCTCGCCCGAGATCTCGTCGCGGCCGCCGTTGAGCGCATACATCAGGGTCTTGGCGAGATTGGCGCGGGCGCCGAAGAACTGCATCTGCTTGCCGATGCGCATGGCGGAGACGCAGCACGCGATGCCGTAGTCGTCGCCCCACTTCGGGCGCATGAGGTCGTCGCTCTCGTACTGCAGCGAGCAGGTCCTGATCGAGGTGTCGGCGCAGAAGCGCTTGAAGCCTTCCGGCAGCCGCCCGGACCACAGCACCGTCAGGTTGGGCTCGGGCGCCGGCCCCAGGTTGGTGAGCGTGTGCAGGAAGCGGAAGCTGCTCTTCGTCACCAGCGTGCGGCCGTCCTCGCCCATGCCGCCGATCGCTTCGGTCACCCAGGTGGGGTCGCCGGAGAACAACTGGTCGTAGTCCGGCGTGCGCAGGAAGCGGACGATGCGCAGCTTCATCACCAGGTCGTCGATCATTTCCTGGGCTTCGGATTCCACGATCAGCCCGGTGTCGAGATCGCGCTGGATGTAGACGTCGAGGAAGGTGGACACGCGGCCCAGGGACATCGCCGCGCCGTTCTGCTCCTTGACCGCGGCGAGGTAGGCAAGGTAGGTCCATTGCACCGCTTCGCGGGCGTTCTGCGCCGGACGGCCGAGGTCGAAGCCGTACTTCGCGCCCATCTCCTTCAGTTCGCCCAGCGCGCGGAACTGCTCGGAGAGTTCCTCGCGCAGGCGGATGACGTCCTCGCCGAAGGGCTTGTCGTCGATCTCGTGGAATTCGCGCTGCTTGTCCTTGCGCAGGAAATCCACCCCGTACAGCGCCACGCGGCGGTAGTCGCCGATGATGCGTCCGCGGCCGTAGGCGTCGGGCAGTCCGGTGATGATGCCGGACTTGCGGGCCTTGACGATGTCCGGGCTATAGACGTCGAACACGCCCTGGTTGTGGCTCTTGCGGTACCGGGTCCAGATCTCCGACACCAGCGGGTCGATCCTGAAGCCGTAGGCTTCGAGGCCGCTCTCCACCATGCGCAGGCCGCCGTTCGGCATGATCGCGCGCTTGAGCGGCGCATCGGTCTGCAGCCCGACGATGATCTCGTTGTCGCGGTCGATGTAGCCGGCGTCGTGCGCGGTGATGCCGGAGGCGCGGTCGGCCGAGACGTCGAGCACGCCCTTCGCGCGCTCCTGCTCCAGGAGTCCCTGCAGCCTGGTCCACAGGGCCGCGGTGCGCGCCGTCGCCGGTTGCAGGAAGGCGCTGTCGCCGGCGTAGGGCGTGTAGTTGCGCTGAATGAAGTCGCGCACGTCGACCCGCTCCTGCCACGGTCCGGCCACGAAGTCCTCCCAGGCTTGTTCGCGGCTGCTGATCTTGGTCATGTCGTTCATGGATTTCTCCTTCAATGGAACCTTTTGAGAATTCTTCCGGCGCCCGGCGGATGAGCCCGGCGCCTCCGGTCACCAGGGGCGGCCCGTTCGGCCGCCCCTGGTGACCCGGCAGTGCGCGTCTGGCGCACGCCGCGTTCTTCAGGCCGCTCCGGACACCAGCGCGGGCGGGATGGCCGCCGATGCGCTGCGGGCCTTCCACAGCACGCTCCAGCGCTTGAGCGAAGCGAACAGGATGACGAGGCCCAGCACCATCATCACGATCGTGATCGAGGCGTTGAACAGGCTGTAACCCTTGGTGCCCGCGTTCAGATACACGTTGGCCACCATCCAGTAGCCGGCGTAGTTGACCGTCACGAACAGGTAGGCCAGCGGGACCAAGCAGGTCAGCGCATACAGCGGCTTCTTCGCCAGGCGCAGCACGATGGTGGCGCCGATCATCAGACCGACCGAGGCCATGAGCTGGTTGGACACGCCGAACAGCGCCCAGACGGAACTGATGTCGCCCGACAGCAGCAGGTAGCCCCACAGCACGCAGGCGATCACGCTCGCCACCACGCCGGCCACCGGGGAATCCAGCCGCTTCATCGGCGGGATCAGGTCGCCGAGCAGGTCCTGGATCAGGTAGCGCGACACGCGGGTGCCCGAATCGACCGCGGACAGGATGAACACCGCTTCGAACATGATCACGAACTGGAAGAAGTACGCGGCGAGGTCGGCGAACCACGAGATCTTGGTGAAGATGTAGGTCATGCCCACCGCCAGCGTCACCGCGCCGCCCGTCCGGCCGTAGAGGTCGATGCCCATTTCCTGGCTGAGCTGCGGCAGATCGACCACCTGCATGCCCAGCGTGGCGAAGGTCTCGGGGCTGGAGTTGATGGCGAAGTAGTCGGCCGGGTGCAGCGAGGTGGCGGCGATCAAGGCCATCACGGCCACCAGGCACTCGGCCAGCATGCCGCCGAAGGCCACCGGGCGGATGTCGCTCCACTTGTCCACCAGCTTGGGCGTGGTACCGGAGCCGATGAAGGCGTGGAAGCCCGAGATGGCGCCGCAGGCGATCGTGATCGAGATGAACGGCCACACCGGCCCCTTCAGGATCGGGCCGCCGCCGGCGATGAAGTCGGTCAGCGCCGGGAACTGGATGGTCGGGTTGATGAACACCACGCCGATCACCAGCGCCGCGAACACGCCGATCTTCATGAAGCTCGACAGGTAGCCGCGCGGGGTGAGCAGCATCCACACCGGCAGCGCGGTGGCGAAGAAGGCGTAGGTCGGGAGCAGCCAGGAGACGGTGGTCTTGTTCAGCGTCAGCCATTCGCCGACCGCGGTTCCCTGCAGGTGGGGGCCGATCGCGATGGAAACCATGATGGCGCCGACGCCGAGGTAGGTCCCCCACTTGGTCGAACCGAAATAGCGCTCGTAGAGCCCCAGCGCGATCGCGATCGGAATCGTCATGAACACCGCGAAGGTGCCCCAGGCGTTGCGCTCCAGGGCATGCACCACGACGATGGACAGGCCCGCCATGGTGATGGTGATGATGAACAGCATCGCCAGGCCGGTGCTCCAGCCCGCCACGGTGCCCATCTCGGCCTTCGCCACCTCGGACAGCGACTTGCCCTGGTGCTTCATCGAGGCGAACAGCACGACCGTGTCGTGCACCGCGCCGCCGATCACGCAGCCGACGAGCAGCCACAGGAAACCCGGCAGGTAGCCGAACTGCGCCGCCAGCACCGGCCCGACCAGCGGCCCGGCCGCGGCGATGGCGGCGAAGTGCTGGCCGGCATTCACCCACTTCTTGGTGGGCACGTAGTTCTTGCCGTCCTTGAACTGGTGCGACGGCGTGATTTCGCGATCATCCGCGGCCAGGACCTTGCGCACGAAGAATATGCCGTAGAAGCGGTATGCCAGTGCGAGGACACAGACCGACGCGATGACGAAGTAGATCGCTTTGTCCATTTTTCTCTCCTCAGAAGATATGTGAACCCTTGGTTGCACGAGACTCATCTTAGGGACGCACCGGCAAGCGCCCCGGAGTTTCCCCGGAGCGGCAGAGGCCGGGGGGCGAGTGGCATGAAACGGGTGGCGAACGGTGGCGGCGCCGGTGCGTCCTGCACGGCCTCGCGGCGAACCAGAAAAAAAGGGTGGCCTGCGGGCCACCCTTGCGCCTGCCGGAGCCGGCCTCAGAGGCCGAGCGTTTCGGCGGTGTACATCGCGATCAGGCGCTCTTCGTCGGTCGGCACGACCGCGACCGCCACCGCACTTCCCGGCGCGTCGATGCGCGCCGCGTGGCGGGCGTTGGCGTCCGCGTCCAGGCGCAGGCCCGCCCAGGCCGACAGCTCGGCCACCCTCGCCCGCACCGGCGCCGCGTTCTCGCCGATGCCGCCGGTGAACACCACCGCATCCAGCCCGCCGACGGCGGCGACCAGCGAACCCAGCTCGCGGGCGATGCGGTAGCAGTAGAGTTCCAGCGCCTCCGCCGCCTCGGGCGCATCCGAGGCGAGCAGCACGCGCATGTCCTGGCTGATGCCCGACACGCCCAGCAGGCCCGACTCCTTGTAGATCAGCCGCTCCACCTGGTGCAGGTCCATGCCGCGCTGCTGCATCAGGTAGAGCAGCACGCCGGGGTCCAGCGTGCCCGTCCGGGTCCCCATCAGGAGGCCGTCCAGCGCGGTGAAGCCCATCGTGGAAGCCTGGCTCCGGCCTTCCTCGAGCGCGCACAGCGAAGAACCGTTGCCCAGGTGGCAGATCACCACCCGCCCCGCGGCGCGTTCGCCCAGCACCCGTTTCATCCGGCGCGAGACGTTGTCGTAGGACAGGCCATGGAAGCCGTAGCGCCTGATGCCTTCCGCCGTCATCGCCCGCGGCAGGCCGAAGGTCTGCGCCACCGGCGGCTGGGTGCGGTGGAAGGCGGTATCGAAACAGGCGACCTGGCCGATGTCCGGCATCAGCGCCGCCACCGCGCGCATGGCGCGGATATGGTGCGGCTGGTGCAGCGGAGCCAGCGGCACGAGGGCCTCCAGATCGCCGAGCACCCCGTCGTCCAGCGCAACCGGGGCGCCGTAGCGCTCGCCGCCGTGTACCACCCGGTGGCCGGCGGCGGCGATGCGCGTGCCCGGCTGGTTCTCGCCCAGCCAGCCCAGCAGATGCACGAGCGCCTCGCGGTGCTGTCCGTCCGGCTCGGGCGCCGCCACCGGCAGCGCCGTCCGGCTGCGGCCGGCGGCCGTCTTCAACGCCAGTTCGGGAGCCGTGCCGATGCCCTCGATCAGCCCGCAGACCGAGGGGGTATCCGCCAGGCCGCCGGCGACCGGGAAGACGGCGAACTTCAGGCTCGAAGAGCCCGCATTCAGGACGAGTACGGATCTCACTTGCAGCTCCGCTCGCGGTTGCGGTGGGCCATCAGTTGCGCCACCGCGCAGGATGCGGCGCGGGTTTCCGCCGTGTCGGCACGGCTCGTCAGCACGATGGGTACGCGCGCGCCGAGCACGACGCCGGCCATCAGCGCGTCCGCCAGGTACTCGAGCTGCTTGGCGAGCATGTTGCCCGCCTCCAGGTCCGGCACGACGAGGATGTGGGCCCTGCCCGCGACTTCCGAACGGATGCCCTTGGTCCGCGCCGCGGCGGGCGATACCGCGTTGTCGAAGGCCAGCGGGCCGTCCAGCACGCCGCCGGTGATCTGCCCGCGATCTGCCATCTTGCACAGCGCCGCCGCATCCAGCGTCGCCCGCATCCTGGGGTTGACCGTCTCGACGGCGGCGAGGATGGCCACCCTGGGTTCGGCGATGTTCATCGTGCGGGCGAGGTCGATGGCGTTCTGGACGATGCTGACCTTGTCCTCCAGGCTGGGCTCGATGGAGATCGCCGCGTCGGTGATCATCAGCGGATGCGGATAGGTCGGCACGTCGGCCAGGAAGACGTGGCTGATCCGCCGTCCGGTGCGCAGGCCGTGCTCGCGCGACACCACGCAGCGCATCAGTTCGTCGGTGTGCAGGCAGCCCTTCATCAGCGCCTCGGCCTCGCCGTCGCGGCACATGGCGACCGCCGCGGACGCGGCGGCCATGGCATCGGGCACGTCGACGACGGGGCAGCCGTCGAGTTCGAGCCCGTGCTCCTCGGCCACCGCCCGGATCCTGCCGGCGGGGCCGACGAGGATCGGCTTCACCAGGCCGGCCCTGGCCGCCTGCAGCGGTCCGGCGAGCGATTCCCGGTCGCATGGGTAGGCGACGGCGATGGGGATGGGCGGCAGGCCGGCCGAAATGCCCAGCAGGTGGCCGTAGCGCCGGGCGCGGTCCAGGATCTTCACTTCCGGCAGGCGCACCTGCGGACGCCGGATCTTGCCCTCCGGCGCGGCCACCACCGCCACCCCGTCCATCACCAGCAGGCCCGCGCGATTGGTCGCCTCGCACGAAAACACGACGTGCCTGCCGTCCGGGCGCTTCTCCCGGCAGGTGAGCGTGACCGCCAGACTGTCGCCGATCGTGATCGGGCGATGGAAGTTCAGGCTCTGGGACACATAGGTCGAGCCCGGCCCGGGAAACTCGTTGCCGAGCAGCGACGAAATCAGGGCGCTGCCCCACATGCTGTGGCCCACCACCTGCCGCGCCGGGCTGGAACGGGCGAAGTCCGGGTCGGTATGCGTCGGATTGAGGTCGCCCGAGATCAGGGCGAACAGGTGGATGTCGTCGGGCGTGAGCGTGCGCAGCAACTGTGCGGAATCGCCGACCCGGATCTCGTCGAACGTGCGGTTTTCGAGGTACTTCTGATTTGAGTGGTCCATGGCTCGATCTCTCCCGATCTGAATGCGCGGCCTCGCGGCCGCCGCGGAAAACCGCTCCCCGCCTCACGCAGGAAATGTTAGGGAGGCCGCCGGAGGGGGCCGGCACTTTCCCCGGAGCGGCCGCAAGGCAGGATTCAATGGCCGGATCCGCGGCGCGAACGGCCCCGGGCGGGTCCGGCGCCGGAGACGGCCGCGGGCCGCGTCGCGCGCCGTCTGCGCGAATGGCGCATTTCCGACACGGGGCCGCCATATATCTGCAATGAAATAGCAACGAAATATTCCTTCGTTCAGTCCGGAAGCCGTTCGCAATAGGCTGGCCGCACCCGATAACCCGTCAGGAGCGCAGCCATGCCGCACACCACGACACGCGAGATCCTGTGCACCGTCGGCCCGTCTTCGCTCAACGCGAGCGTGCTCGTCCGGCTGCAGGAACTGGGCGTGAGCCTGTTCCGCATCAATCTCTCCCACACCCGGCTCCAGGATCTGCCCCGGGTCGTCGAATCCATCCGCTCGCACAGCGACGTGCCGATCTGCCTCGACACCGAGGGCGCCCAGGTGCGCACCGGCGACCTGGTGGGCGGGGAGATCGTGCTGCGCGAGAACACCATCGTCTGGGCCCACCGCGATCGGGTGCCGGGCGATCCGCACAACTTCAACCTCTATCCGCTCGACATCGTCGACCAGCTGGAGGAAGGCGATTTCATCAGCATCGACTTCAACGCCGTGCTGGTGCAGGTGACGCAGCGCCTGCCGGACCGCGTGGCGATGCGCGTGATCCACGGCGGCACGGTCGGCCGCAACAAGGCGGTGACGGTGGAGCGCGACCTGCCGCTCGCGCCGCTGACGGCCAAGGACGTCGAGGCGCTGAAATGGGGGCGCCAGAACGGCATCCGGCACGTCGCGCTGTCGTTCGCCAACCGCGGCAGCGACGTCGATGCAGTGCGCCGGCTCGTCGGCGGCGACACCTTCCTGATCTCCAAGATCGAATGCCGCAACGCGCTGCACAACCTGGACGACATCGCGCAGCGCTCCGACGCGCTGCTCATCGACCGCGGCGACCTGTCGCGCCAGGAGCCGATCGAACGCATCCCCAGCCTGCAGAAGATGATCATCCGGCGCGGCGCGGAACTGGGGCGGCGCGTGTACGTGGCGACCAACCTGCTCGAATCGATGATCGACGCGCCGCGCCCGACGCGCGCTGAGGTCAATGACGTGGTCAATACGCTGCTGGACGGCGCCGACGGCCTCGTGCTGGCCGCCGAGACCGCGATCGGCCGCGACCCGGTGGGCTGCGTCGGGATGATCCTGAAGCTGATCCACGAGTACGAGAACTACCGCGACGCCGTCCATGCGTCGCCGCGCCCCTATCGCGCCAACGACGGCCTGTCGCTGCTCGTCGCGCCGCACGGCGGCGAACTCGTCGAACGGCTCGAACCGGAAGCGGGCCGGGATGCGCTCGGCGCGCTGCCCAGGCTCGCCGTCGGCCGCGACGTCCTGCAGGACGCGCAGCACATCGCGCTCGGCACCTTCTCGCCGCTGCGCGGCTTCATGGACGCGGCCACGCTGGAATCGGTGCTGGCGACCCACCGCCTGCCCGACGGCACGCCCTGGCCCATGCCCATCCTGCTGCCGCTGGATGAAGAGGCCGCGGCCGCGCTCGACTCGGCGCCGGCGGCCGGCGCCGTCGTCCTCACCGACGAGGCCGGACGGCCCCATGCCGTCATCCGCGATGCAAGGCCGTTCTCGTTCGACCGCGATACGCTGGCCGCGCAATGGTTCGGCACCCGCTCCGGCGCCCATCCGGGCGTGCAGCGCGTGCGCCGCTGGAGCGGCCGCTTCCTCGCCGGCACGGTGAGCCTGCTGCAGCGCCTGCCGTCGCCGCACCGCGAGTACGAACTGACGCCGCGCGAGAACCGCTTCGTGCTGCAGCACAAGGGCTGGCGCAAGGTGATCGGCGTCCAGGCGCACGGCCCGGCCACGCGCCTCGACGAACACGTGCAGGTCGGTGCGCTCGAGCGCCACAGTGCCGACGGGCTGTTCCTCAACGTCGGCGTCGACGGCGACTCCGGCCGCGGCTTCCCGCCCGACGCCGTGCTGGGCAGCTACCGCCTGATGCTGGATTTCGGCTACTACCCGGCGGGCAAGGCCACCCTCGGCGTGCTGCCGATCTACCGGCGCCACGCCGGCGCCCGCGAGCAGGTGTTCCAGGCGCTGTGCCACAAGAACGTCGGCTGCAGCCACTTCCTGTTCGACCGCCCGGTTCCGGCCGAACCGGCGGACGACGTCCGCGCGCTGCTGGCCGGCCTGGGCGACATCGGCATCACGCCGATCTTCGCCGGCCAGGTCGAATACGACCCCGACACCCAGCGCTACGTGGAGCACGAAGCGAGGAAGCGCCGCGCCGGCAGCCGCCGGGCCGCCGTCCCCGCCGCCGAAGCCCGCGCGACGCTCAGCCGCAACGAACCCCTCCCCGACTGGTTCATGCGCGAGCCCATCCAGGACATGCTCCGCTCCCGCCTGACCGCCCCGAACCAGGAGCGCAGCCATGCCCACGCCCACTGAGCACGGCGCGGTGGCGCCCGCGGAAAACGAGTTCTGGCACAAGGTGGACAAGACCCTGCGCCACCACGCCGGGCGCGCGAAGGTGACCCTGCGCGCCGCGCTGTGGCAGATGAACCAGTGGCCGGCGGACCGGCCGGTGTTCGTCGTCAGCGGCAGCCGCTCCGGCACGCAGATGCTGTACAAGACCCTGTCGCAGTCGCGCGCCATCGGCACGCTGAACCGCGAGATCTACGCGATCTGGTCGCGGCTGCACGCCCCGCACCACAAGCAGTGGCAAAGCCACGTGCTGACCGCCGAGGATGCGGAGCCGGGCGACCGCAGCTTCATCACCCGCTATTTCTACGCCCATACCGGCCAGCACCGCTTCGTCGACAAGAACAACCAGCACGGGCTGGCGGTGCCCTATCTGCATGCGCTGTTTCCCGACGCGCGTTTCGTCTACATCAAGCGCAACCCGGGCGACACGCTCAATTCGATGATCGAGGGCTGGCACCGGCCGGAGCGCTACGCGACCTGGTCTGCCGGCCTGCCGGCCGAAGTGCAGATCGACGGCGGCCGCTTCACGCGCTGGTGCCACTTCCTGCCCGAGGGATGGCGGGACTACCTTGAAGCCCCGCTCGAAGAGGTGAACGCCTTCCAGTACGCGTCCATCCACCGCGCCATCCGCCACGCTTCGCGCAGCATCCCGCCCGCGCAATGGCACGAGGTGTTCTACGAGGACGTGGTGCGCGACCCGGTCGGCGCCAACCGCCGCATCTTCGAGCACTGCGACCTGCCCTTCACCCCCGAGGTGGAAGCGCATTGCCGCGGCCTGCTCGACAAGCCCTACGACGCCTTTTCCGAGATCCGGATCGACAAGTGGCGCGACCAGCGCCACCGCGAGCGCATCGAGCGCGTGCTGCCCGGGCTGGAGGGCCTCGCCCGCGAGATGGGCTATCGCCTGTAGCGGTGCCGGGCTGCCGGACGCCACGGGGGAGCACGCATGAACCTCGCCAGCCTCGACATCTTCCACATCATCGTCACGCTGTCGGCGATCCTCGCCTGCGCGCACCTGGGCGGATTCGCCGCTGCCCGCGCCGGCCTGCCGCCCATGGTGGGCGAGCTGGGCGGGGGGCTCCTCCTCGGCGCCACCGTACTCGAGCGCATCTGGCCGGAAGGCCACGCCTGGCTGCTGCCCGCCGCGCCGGGCGCGGGCGCGCCGGTGCCGCCGGTGCTCACCACGCTGGGCTTTTGCAGCACCATCGGCCTGTTGCTGCTGCTCTTCGTCGGCGGCCTGCAACTGCGCCGCCTGCTGACCCGGGACGACACGGCGGCGGTGGGCTGGATCGCGGCGACGGGCGTCATCGTCCCGGTCGCGGCCGGCCTGCTGCTGCTCGAATTCGTCGATGTCGGCCGCTACGCCGGCAGCGCCGGTCACCTGGCGGCGCTCAGGATCGTGCTGCTGATCGAACTGGCGATCACCAGCATCCCGGTCATCACCCGCATCTTCCTCGACCTCGGCCTGATGCACACGCGGCTCGCCCGCATCGTGCTGTCGGTCGCCGTCATCGAAGACGTGCTGCTGTACGTCGCGCTGTCGATCGCGCTCGGCATGGTCCAGGCTAGGCCGGGGGGCGACGCGTCGATCCCGCATTTCCTCGGCCTGGCGCCCGATTCGGGCGCGTTCATCGCCTGGCACGTCGCCGCCAGCCTCGCCCTGCTCGCCGCGGCGGCGTGGGGCTTCGGCAAGCCGGGGGCGAGCGGAGGCGCGGTACGCGGCGCGATCCACGCCGTCGCGCAGCGCAGCCCGCTGGCCTGGCTGCTCACCTCCATCCTCGTCATCACCGGCGTCGCGATGCTGCTCGGCCTCGCGCCGATGTTCGGCGCCCTCGTCGCCGGCATCGTGGCCTCGAACAATACCGAACCGCCTTTCGCGAAGGCCCAGCAGCAGGTCGAGTCGGTCGGGCTGGCGTTCTTCATCCCGATCTATTTCGCCCTCATCGGCGCCTCGCTCGACCTGATCGGGGATTTCGACTGGGTGCTCACCGCCGGCATCCTCGTCTTCGGCAGCCTCGTCAAGTACGGCGGCGCCCTCGCCGGCGGTGTCATCGCCGGCGAACCGCGCGCGATGGCGAATGCGCTGGCGATCAGCGTCAATGCGCGCGGCGGACCCGGCCTCGTCGTCGCGTCGACCGCGTTTGCGGCCGGCATCATCAACCCGGCGGCCTACACCAGCCTGGTCGTGCTCGCCATCGCCACCTCGGTCGGCGCCGGCCTCGTCCTCGCCCGCATGCTGCGCAGCAACGCGATCGCCGCCGAACTGGCCGGCGAACGCGGACGCGGCTGCGCACCCTCCGCCCCGCAGCCCGCCGACGCCGCGGGCACATCCGGCGGCACCCCGGTTCCAGCGCAACCCGGAGCGGCATAGACGCGCGCAATAGGGTCCGGCCGGCGGTCCGGCCGGGCGGTGGCGCTCAGGCCGCGGCGCGTGCGCCCGCCAAGCCGGCGACGGGGCGGCAGTCCTGCGCCGGACGCCCGATCAGGTAGCCCTGCAGCCCATCCACCGCCAGATCGCGGGCCAGCCGGAGCTGCTCGTCGTTCTCGATGCACTGGCTCACCACCTTCATGCCGAGGCGGCGGATCTCGGGCACCAGCTCCTCCATCACCTTGCGCGCCAGGCTCAACTGCCCGGCGTGGCCCGACAGGCTGCGGTCGAGCTTGACGATGTCGGGCGCCAGTTCCGCGAGGCGGTCGAGGTCCGAGGAATGGCGGCCGAAATTGTCCAGCGCGATGCGGTAGCCCCGCTCGCGGTATTCCGAGATCGCCGCCGCGAGCCGCGCGGGATGGCGGAAACCGTCGTCGGAGATCTCCAGCACGATGCGATCGGGCGCGAGCCCGCAGCGCGACAGGACCGTTTCGAACACCTGCCCGTGGTGGTCCGGCACCGCCTGCACGAGCTGCGAATGCACGTTGAGGGAGAGAAAGCCGCCGGACTGGTCCGGCTGCAGCAGGAAGTTCAGCGCATGCAGCGTGCGCGCGAGGCGATCCAGATGGACCAGTTCGTCGTCGTCGCCGGCCTCGAGGAACACCGCCTGGGCCGGAAGCCCGTCGCCCTGGCCGTCCACCGCCTGCAGATGGGCTTCATGACCGATCGTCCGCGTGCCGTCCGGCGCCACCACCGGCTGGAACAGCGTGCCAAGCACGCGTCCGCCGAAGCGCGCATGCACGCGCCCGTCGACGATGTCGAAGCAGTCTTCCAGCGCACCGCCGCGGACGAATTGGCTGCGCTTGTTGAAGTAATGCACGAGTTCGGTCAGGGGCACGTCGATCTCCGTGGAGGGCAGGTTGATTCCGGGCGGGCAGACACGGTAACGGCAGGGAGTCCGGCGGCAAACCAAGAATTCATGCAGTCCATATGCCGCGGGAGGCAATCGCCGGCATCGCCGCAGGCCGCGGCCCGCCGGGCGTTTCCGCCCCGGCGGGCGGACGCCGCCGCGGCGCGGGCCATGTCGATTTTTCCGCCCGCCGTACGTCGTGATAGCAGGAGGCGGGCAATAACGCGACCCCCTCGATCCGCCACGGAGATAGTCATGCGCTTTCTGATCATCGTCTACGCCACCACCGAATCGGAAGCGGGCGCCCTGCCCGCCGCAAGCCTGAGCGCCCGGATGGCCGGCTACCACGAAGAGCTGGCCCGGGCCGGCGCGCTGCTCGACGCCTCGGGGCTCGCGCCCACGTCGGCGGGCTGGCGCATCCGCTACGACGATGCCGGCCGCAGCGTGATCCCCGGACCGTTCTCCGCCGACGGCCGGCTGGTGGCCGGCTACACGCTGATCCAGGCGCGCTCGCGCGAGGAAGCGCTGGAATGGACGCGGCGCTTCCCCAACCCGCGCGGCGAAGGCCGGGCGGCCGAGATCGAGGTGCGCCCGCTGTACGACATCGACGGCCTCCCGCCGCCGGACGCCGTCGAGCGCCCGCGTGCGCCGGACGTGGACGGCTGAGGCGGAAAGATCCGCTTGCATGTCGATTCCACCCTGCGCCATGCGTCGACCACAATGAAACGGGTCCCTCGCCCGCTTCCCTCCCTCCACTCCCCGACAAGGAGACAAGCATGAGTTCCGTACAAGCCATCCCCGCCGGCATGACCGCGGTCACCCCGCACCTCGTCTGCGCCGATGCGGCCAAGGCCATCGACTTCTACGTGCGCGCCTTCGGCGCCGCCGAGCACGGACGCCTCACCGGCCCCGACGGCCGGCTGTGGCACGCCCTCATCACCATCGGCGGCGCGGCGGTGATGCTGGTCGACGAATTCCCCGAGATGGGATCGGTCGGCCCGCTCGCGCTCAAGGGCTCGCCGGTGACGATCCACCTCTACGTCGAGGACGTGGACGCCGCCGTCGAGCGCGCGGTGGCGGCCGGCGCCCGCGCCACCATGCCGGTGGCCGACATGTTCTGGGGCGATCGCTACGGCCAGTTGGAAGACCCCTTCGGCCACCGCTGGTCGGTGGCCACCCACGTGCGCGACGTGAGCCCGGAAGAAATCGCCGCCGCGGCCGCCAAGGGCTGCCCCTGACGCACGCAGCGGAGAAAACGCCATGACATTCATGCTGCTGATCGTCGAACCCCGCGGCCAGCGCGCCGAGCGCAGCGAAAGCGAGGCCCGCGGCCTGTATGCGCAGATGCAAGCCTTCGGCGACGAACTGAAGGCGCAGGGCTGCTACATCGCCAGCGAATCGCTGCGCCCGGACGAACACGCGGTGCGCGTCGCCGCGCCCGCCGGCACGCCGCAACTGCGCGACGGCCCGTTCGCCGAAGCCAAGGAAATGGTCGGCGGCTTCTTCCTCATCGAGGCCGCCAGCCGCGAAGAAGCCGTCGCCATCGCCAGCCGCTGCCCGGCCGCGCGCTGGGCCACGGTCGAAGTGCGCGAATGCGCCCCCTGCCACGTGCGGTGAATCCGCCCCGCCCGACACCCGCAGCACCCCGAAGGAGAGATGAAATGGACAACACCGGAAAGTACGTCGACGGCTTCCTGATCCCCGTCCCGAAGGACAGGATCGGGCGGTACCGCGAAATCGCCAGCCTCGCCGGCCAGGTGTGGATGGAACACGGCGCCCTGCAGTACTACGAATGCATCGGCGACGACCTGGAGATCAAGGACATGGTGCCCTTCCCCCGCGCGGCCGGCGCCGGGGCGGAAGACGCCGTGATCTTCTCGTGGATCGTCTACGAATCGCGCGCGCACCGCGACGAGGTCAACGCCGCGGTGATGGCCGACCCGCGCATGAAGTCGATGATGAACGACGACGCCCCCCCGTTCGACTGCAAGCGCATGGCCTACGGCGGGTTCCGCACCCTGGTCGTCCTCGACAAGAACTGAGCGGAGACAGCGATGGCCAGGCAGATCTTCATCAACCTCCCGGTGGCCGACCTGAAGGCGGCCATCGCCTTCTTCGCCGCCCTGGGCTTCGCCTTCGACGCGAAATGGACCGACGACACCGCCACCTGCATGATCGCCGGCGACAACATCTTCGTCATGCTGCTGACGCGCGAGCGCTTTGGCGGCTTCACGCCGAAGCCGGTCGCCGACGCCACCCGCAGCACCGAAGTGCTGATCTGCCTGGCGCTCGACAGCCGGGATGCGGTGGACGGCATGGTGCGGGCCGCCGTCGCCGCCGGCGGCACCACCTACAACCAGCCGCAGGACCACGGCTTCATGTACGGCCACGGTTTCCAGGACCTCGACGGCCACATCTGGGAGCTGGTCCACCTCACGCCGCAGGCCGCAGGCGCCGCATGAAGGCGCCGCCGCGGCACCCGCGCGGGCCGTCGCGCGGCGCAAAGGCGCGCCGATGAGGCACGGCGGCGCGGACGCGATCCGGCGCACGGTCGAAGCCGTCTGGCACATCGAGGCGGCGAAGGTCATCGGCCACGTCGCGCGCATCGTGCGCGACGTCGGCCTGGCCGAAGAATTCGCCCAGGATGCGCTGGTCGCCGCGCTGGAGCACTGGCCGGCCGCCGGCGTCCCCGACAGGCCCGGCGCATGGCTGCTGACGGCCGCCCGGCGGCGTGCGCTCGACCACCTCCGCCACGAGCGCACCGCCGCCGCCAGGGCCGCCGAACTCGGCCACGAACTCGATCTGCGCCACGAACTGGCGAGCGACGCGCTGGCCGAGCAGGTCGACGCCGCCCTCGACGACGACATCGGCGACGACCCGTTGCGCCTCATCTTCGCCGCCTGCCACCCCGTGCTCTCGCCCGACGCCCGCTGCGCGCTCACCCTGCGCCTGATGGGCGGGCTCACCACCGAGGAAATCGCCCGCGCCTACCTCAAGCCCGAACCCACCATCGCCCAGCGCATCGTGCGCGCCAAGCGCACCCTGGCCGCGGCGCGCGTACCCTTCGAAGTGCCGCCGGCGCACGAACTGCGCGAGCGCCTCGCGCCGGTGCTCGAAGTCCTCTACCTGATCTTCAACGAAGGCTATTCCGCCACCTCGGGCAACGACTGGATGCGCCCGGCGCTGTGCGAGGAAGCGGTGCGCCTGGGCCGCGTGCTCGCCGGCCTGATGCCGGCGGAAGGCGAAGTGCTCGGCCTGCTCGCGCTGATGGAGATCCAGTCCTCGCGCCTGAAGGCCCGCGTGGCGCCCGACGGCGAACCCGTGCTGCTGCTCGACCAGGACCGCGGCCGCTGGGACCGCCTGCTGATCCGCCGCGGCCTCGACGCGCTGGCCCGCGCCGAAGCCCTGCCCGGCCCGCTCGGCCCCTACGCCCTGCAGGCCGCCATCGCCGCCTGCCACGCCCGCGCGCCGACGCGCGAACACACCGACTGGCAGCGCATCGCCGCGCTCTACGACGCGCTGGCGCAGGTCGCGCCTTCCCCGGTGGTCACCCTCAACCGTGCGGTCGCGGTGTCGATGGCCTTCGGCCCCGCGGCCGGACTGGAGATCGTCGACGGCCTCGCCGGCGATCCGCAACTGCAGCACTACCACCTGCTGCCCAGCGTGCGCGGCGACCTGCTGACGCGGCTGGACCGCCCCGGCGAAGCGCGGGCGGAATTCGAGCGCGCCGCCGAACTCACCCGCAACGCCCGCGAACGCGCCCTGCTGCTGGCGCGGGCGGCACGCTGCGGCCGCCGCGGCTAGACCGGACGAAACGCAAGGGCAGCCGGAGAGTGCGGCAACGCCGCCCGAAATGCGGGCGGGCACGGCGGGCCATGCCTTTCGGCGAGGGCCGAACGGACCAATACATCGACATTTCAGTTCGCCTGTTCGTCATGGGCGGCCGCTAAGCTTGCGCACTTGTCATGCAGACTCGAGTGTGCCCATGCCGTCCCTCATCCGCCGCCGTTTCCCGCGTCTGGCGAACGTGTTGTCTGCCTGTCTGGCAGCGCTGGCATGCCTCGCGTTCGCGCCCAATGCCGCCGCCGCGACCGGTTGCACCTACCTCAACTTCTCGCTCGGCTTCGAACTGGTCGCCGTCGAAGGCCCCAACGCCGCCGGCGAATACCGCTATGCCACCACCGGGCTGCGCTGCAGCAGCGCAGGGGAGGTGATCTACGATTCGGGCACCGGCCTGAGCCTTCCCTACGACATGGGCTGGAGAGATCCCGTCACGCTGGTGTCCGCCTTCCAGAGCGCATTCGGCTCTCCCGTGGGGCGCCTCTACGTTTCCGGTTGCGGCACCCACCTGCTGTTCGTCAACCGGTTCTGGTCGGCGTCGCGGAGCATCGCCGGGATACCGATCAGCCATCCGGTCAGCACCACCCCCTACGTCGACGTGTTCGAGAGCCCGATCTTCCTGCAACCGGGCACGAACATCGGCATCGCGAAAGACCCGACGACGCAATCGTGCGCCTTGCGCCCGGACAGCGGCCTCAATAACGGCATGTGCATGGCAGGCGTGGACAACGGCCTGGGCAGCACCACCGACAACGGCACCAATCCGATCAACCCCGCGTGGCGGGGCAACAAGACGCAGCGCGAGACCGATTTCACCGGCGAAGGCGCATCGCCGCTGAGCTTCGTGCGGACCTACAGCAGCCGCGCCGCGCGCGTGGCCGGCCTGACGAAAGGCTTCGACAGCAGCATCGCGGGCCAGTGGACGCACACCTACCAGCGCTCGCTGCAACTGTTCGTGCCCTACCTCAACACCGGGGTCAACACGGTGCAGTCGGCGGCGGTGTTCCGCCCAGACGGCAAGATCGTGGTGTTCAGGCCGTCGGGCAGCAACTGGGTTGCCGCGACGGGCGGCGTGGCCGACACGCTTGCGAAGCAGAGCGACGGCACCTGGCGCTACGTGACGAGCGCGGGCGAGGTCGAGATCTACAGCGCGGCCGGCAGGCTCGTCTCGATCACGAGCCCGGAAGGGATCGCGCAGACGCTGGCCTACGATGCGAACGGGCGGCTGGCCACGGTCACCGATCCGTTCGGCCGTGCGCTCGCCTTCGGCCACGACGCCGGCGGCCGCCTGACGAGCCTCACCGAACCGGGCGGCGGCGTCATCCAGTACGGCT
The DNA here is from genome assembly GCF_002354895.1 of Thauera sp. K11. Lineage (NCBI taxonomy): Bacteria > Pseudomonadati > Pseudomonadota > Betaproteobacteria > Rhodocyclales > Zoogloeaceae > Thauera > Thauera sinica. The sequence goes on along the minus strand of NZ_CP023439.1, from coordinate 1,302,478 downwards.
ACGACACCCAGGGCAACCTGGCGTCGGCCACCTACCCCGGCGGCCAGGCGCGCACCTACCACTACGAGAACGCGAATTTCCCGAAGGCGCTGACCGGCATCGGCGACGAGAGCGGCCAGCGCTACGCGAGCTTCGCCTACGACGGCCAGGGCCGGGCGATCTCGAGCGAGCATGGTGCCGCCGGCAGCGGCATCGACCACCACGGCGTCACCTACAACGCCAACGGCACGGTCACGATCCAGGACGCGCTGTCGAGCAGCCGCACCTTCACCTACCAGGACCAGTTCAACACCGCCAAGCTCATCAATGCGAGCCAGCCGGGCGGCTCGGGCTGCGGTCCGTCGGCGCAGAGCGTGAGCTACGCCTCGAACGGCTTCGTGCAACGCCGCACCAACTTCAACAACGTGCAGACCACCTATGTACACGACGGCCGCGGCCTGCAGACGCAGCGGGTCGAAGCTGCGGGCAAGCCCGAAGCGCGCACGATCTCGACCCAGTGGCACGGCGACTGGCGGCTGCCGGCCAGGGTGGCCGAACCCAAGAAGCGCACCACCTACGTCTACAACGGCGACGGCGGCGTCTACTGCGCCCCGCAGGACGCCACGGTGCCCGGCCCGACCGGCACGCGTCCGCTGGGCGTGCTGTGTTCGCGCACCGAAGAAGCCACCACCGACGCCAACGGCAGCCAGGGCTTCAATGCCACGCTCGCGGGCACGCCGGCGCGTGCCTGGCAGTGGACCTACGACGCGCGCGGCCAGGTGCTGAGCGAGAACGGCCCGAGGACCGACGTCAATGACGTCACCACCTACGGCTACTACACCGACGCCACCCCCGATCACGCCGCGGGCGATCTCGCCACGGTCACCAACGCGCTCGGCCACCTCACCCGCATCACCGCCTACGACGGCGCGGGCCGTCCGCTCACGGTGATCGACGCCAACGGCAACACCATCACCTACGCGTACTGGCCGCGCGGCGGGTTGAGAAGCGTGACGCTCGCGGGCAAGACCACCACCTACGACTACACCGCCTGGGGCGGCCTACAGCGCATCACCCGCCCCAACGGCGGTTTCACCGACTACCGGTACGACAGCGCCCACCGGCTCATCGGCATGAGCGATAGCCGCGGCGACACGCTGCACTACGTGCTGGACAACGCGGGCAACGTGCTACAGACCGACTGGACCAACCCCGATGCCTCGATCGCGCGCAGCCAGCGCTTCGCCTTCGATGCATTGGGCCGCCTGCAGCACCTGATCGAGACCCGCAACGGCGAGGACGTCTCGACGCTGTACGGCTACGACGCCAACGGCAACCGCACGAGCGACGCCAGCTTCCGGGGCAAGACCACCACCACCGAGTACGACGGCCTGGACCGCCCGCTGCGGATCACCGATCCGCTCGCCGGCCTCACCCAGCTCGCCTACGACGGCCAGGACCGCCTGACCGGCCTCACCGCGCCCAACCAGGCCGCGACCAGCTTCACCATCGACGGCCTGGGCAACGTACAGGAAGCATCCGCCGACCGCGGCAGCCGGCCGGCCACCTTCGATGCGGCGGGCAACCTCAAGACCCTGAGCGACGGGCGCGGCACCACCGCGAGCTTCACCTACGACGCGCTCAACCGCCCGCTCACCATCGCCTACCCGCAAAGCGGAGAGAACGTCACCTACACCTGGGACACCGGCTGCGCGAACGGCATCGGCCGGCTGTGCCAGGCGAGCGACAAGCTGGGGAGCACGCGCTACGCGTACGACGCCCGCGGCAACCTCGAGAGCGAGACCCGCACCATCGGCACGGTGAGCCTGACCACCCGGTACACCTACGACGACGCCGACCGGCCGATCACCACGATCACCCCCTCGGGCAAGGTGCTCACCACGAGCCGCGATGCGGACGGGCGCATCGGCAAGGTCGCCGGGGACGTGGCGGGGACGCCGATCGATCTGGTCAAGGACGTGCAGACGGACGCCGCGGGCAACGTCACCGCGCAGACCTTCGGCAACGGCACGGGCCTGAGCCGGCAGTTCTCGGACGACGGCCTGCCCATCGGACAAACGGTTACCCAGGCGACACGCCCCCAGGACGGCGACGTGCCGCTGCCGGCCTGGGCCCTGGCGCTGCTCGGTGCGGGGCTGCTCGGTGCGCTGGGACGGCGCCGCGCCGCGCTGGTACTGGTCTTGGGCCTCGCGGCCATGCTCCTGCCGCACACTTCCACATGGGCCCGGGAAACCCTGACCTACGACGCCGACGGCAACATCGTCGAGCGCGCGAGCCCGAGCGGCACCACCACCTACGGCTACGACGCCCTCGGCCGCCTCGACAGCGAAGCCGGCCCCGCCAAGACCCAGTCGCTCGGCTACGACGCCAACGGCAACCGCACGAGCGACGCCGGCGGCAGCCACACCTACACGCCCCACACCAACCGCCCGGCCAGCGTCGCCGGCCAGGCAGTGAGCGTCGATGCCGCGGGCAACGTCACGCAGCTTCGCAACCTCGGCTTCGTCTGGAACCAGGCCGGCTACCTCGCCGAAGTGCGCCAGGGCACCCCGGCCGGTCCCCTGCTCGCCACCTACGACTACGACCACAAGGGCCGGCGGCTGAGAAAGAGCACCACGGCCGCCGCGCCCCAGGGCGCGACGACGACGCTCTACCTCTACGACCACGCCGACCGCCTGCTGGTCGAGGCCGATGGGGCGGGAAACCCAAGAATCACCTACGTCTGGCGCGACGACACCCCCGTCGCGCTGATCCGCCACGGCACGCCAGAGACGGTGCTGTACCTGGAGACGGATCACCTGAACACCCCGAGGGCTGCGCGCAACCAGGCCGGGCAGGTGGTGTGGCGGTGGGAATCGGATGCGTTCGGCAGCACGGCGGCGAACGAAGACCCCGCGGGCACAGGTACCAGCACGACGGTCAATCTGCGGTTTCCGGGGCAGTACTTCGACAAGGAATCAGGGCTGCATTACAACTGGCACCGGTACTATGATCCGAAGAGCGGGCGGTATGTCTCCAGCGATCCGATTGGGGTGGCGGGTGGGGTCAATACATACGGCTATGTCGGGGGAGATCCGATTTCGAGGATCGATCCTACTGGGAGAATATTCTTCATTCCTGCGCTGATTGGTGCTGCCTGGGGTACAGGCGGATCAGTCACCGCATGGGGTTTGGGCGGTTTAGGTGTTCTGGGTGCAAGCTGGTGGATCATTGAACAAAGCAAGACACCGAATACAGGTGAAGCCGGCTCTTGTCATATCAACCCAGGCAGTGGCCAGGAACGCAAATATGGTGCCGACGGACTGCCTGAATGGGACATAGACTGGGATCACGATCACGGACAGGGTATTCCACACGGGCATAATTGGGATCGCGGTCCAAGTGGAGAGCCAATACGTGGTCCAGGTGTTCCGATTTCTCCTGTCCCGAGAGACCGTGAAAGGGGGCAATAACTGTGAATACTGAGTGTTCTTTATCTTTACATGATGCTGAATTGGTGGCAGTAGCTGTTGATCGCCACAAAGCAGTTGCATGCCTAGATTTTTGTCTTGAGGACAGGAGCCGTCATGTGGTCGAGTTGCGCGGCCTTAAGTCATTCCGCTGCGAAGACCTAACATTACAGAACGTCGTCAATAGGGTTCTTCGCTCCTCCAGCAAGGAATTTTCTGCCGAATATCTCGCCTATTGGACAATATGGAGTACAAGTCTTTCGGATTCAGTCTCATGGTTAAGCGAACAACGCAGGCAAGAGTGGATAGATGCATACGCAAGTGGAGCGTTGGAATTGGTTGTCTTAGAACCATCGGCGGGAGCACAGCTTGCCGCAGTGTGTGAGAAACTTGTATTATTAACCCGGCAATCATCAAGACCCTGAGCGACGGGCGCGGCACCACCGCGAGCTTCACCTACGACGCGCTCAACCGCCCGCTCACCGTCGCCTACCCGCAAAGCGGAGAGAACGTCACCTACACCTGGGACACCGGCTGCGCGAACGGCATCGGCCGGCTGTGCCAGGCGAGCGACAAGCTGGGGAGCACGCGCTACGCGTACGACGCCCGCGGCAACCTCGAGAGCGAGACGCGCACCATCGGCACGGTGAGCCTGACCACCCGCTACAGCTACGACGACGCCGACCGGCCGATCACCACGATCACCCCCTCGGGCAAGGTGCTCACCACGAGCCGCGATGCGGACGGGCGCATCGGCAAGGTCGCCGGGGACGTGGCGGGGACGCCGATCGATCTGGTCAAGGACGTGCAGACGGACGCCGCGGGCAACGTCACCGCGCAGACCTTCGGCAACGGCACGGGCCTGAGCCGGCAGTTCTCGGACGACGGCCTGCCCATCGGGCAAACGGTTACCCAGGCGACACGCCCCCAGGACGGCGACGTGCCGCTGCCGGCCTGGGCCCTGGCGCTGCTCGGTGCGGGGCTGCTCGGTGCGCTGGGACGGCGCCGCACGGCACTGGTACTGGTACTGGGCCTCGCGGCCATGCTCCTGCCGCACACTTCCACATGGGCCCGGGAAACCCTGACCTACGACGCCGACGGCAACATCGTCGAGCGCGCGAGCCCGGCCGGCACCACCACCTACGGCTACGACGCCCTCGGCCGCCTCGACAGCGAAGCCGGCCCCGCCAAGACCCAGTCGCTCGGCTACGATGCCAACGGCAACCGCACGAGCGACGCCGGTGGCAGCCACACCTACACGCCCCACACCAACCGCCCGGCCAGCGTCGCCGGCCAGGCGGTGAGCGTCGATGCCGCGGGCAACGTCACGCAGCTTCGCAACCTCGGCTTCGTCTGGAACCAGGCCGGCTACCTCGCCGAAGTGCGCCAGGGCACCCCGGCAGGCCCCCTGCTCGCCACCTACGACTACGACCACAAGGGCCGGCGGCTGAGAAAGAGCACCACGGCCGCCGCGCCCCAGGGCGCGACGACGACGCTCTACCTCTACGACCACGCCGACCGCCTGCTGGTCGAGGCTGACGGGGCGGGCACCCCGCGCATCACCTACGTCTGGCGCGACGACACCCCCGTCGCGCTGATCCGCCACGGCACGCCAGAGACGGTGCTGTACCTGGAGACAGATCACCTGAACACCCCGAGGGTGGCGCGCAACCAGGCCGGGCAGGTGGTGTGGCGGTGGGAATCGGATGCGTTCGGCAGCACGGCGGCGAACGAAGACCCCGCAGGCACAGGTACCAGCACGACGGTCAATCTGCGGTTTCCGGGGCAGTACTTCGATAAGGAATCAGGGCTCTTTTACAATCTGAACCGGTATTATGATCCGACGATCGGGCGGTACATCTCGCCGGATCCGATCGGGCTCGCGGGCGGCCTGAACTCGTTTGGGTACGCAAGTCAGAACCCGCTGAGCTTCACAGACCCCGATGGCTTACAGGCAACGGCTGTATTGGGCGGGTTCGGCGGTGGAAGTTCAGTAGCCGGAGCAGGCGCTACTGCCGGTCTTGGGGCGAGTGCCGCTGTCGCTGGCGCGGGGCTTGCTGGCTATGGTTTGGGTACGTTACTTTATCCATACGTCGAACCGGCAATATCCAAAGCTGTCGACTGGTGCATGAGCACTTCTGCTGATCGGGAGCAGAAATGCTGGGCTGCATACCAGGCGCAAATACGTATATGCAAAATGAGCCCAACGGCCGCAGCTCGGAAACAGTGTTATGCGCGAGCTGCTGACATTTACGGTGATTGCCTTCGGGGGAAAAATTGAGTTCATCCGCGAAAATGAATGTAATTGCTGAGCGCTCATTGGTCTTGGTGGAGAATGGGACCGGCCAGCGCAGGCCGGTTACAGTGAGGCTGGGACAGCCATATTGGATTGAGGAAGGCATTGAAGCTGCATGTCCCGTCCTGATCGAAGGCATGCTGAGTGGGGCTTCCGATATATATGGAATGGATTTGCTCGATGCGGTCGAGTGCGCAGTTAGGTTCGTTAACTCCTACTTGAAGGATAGTTCCGAAGGAAGTCTCTGCTGGCCTAGCGGAGAATCTTATGAAAGCGAGGGCGAATAGTACAAAGGGGCCGGGCTGCCGTTCCTTGGTTGTGGCAAATCGGGCGTCGTCACGCCCATCCGCCGCGGGATGGGCTATATTGATCTTTGACGTACCCAACCGGTAGCTAGGCCCGAAGGTCTTCAACGACGGGGAGTCGGCAATCCACGGTATGTCATTCCGCATCCTGGCAATCGTCCCGGCGGCTGGAGTTTCGGGCGGTTCTATCCAAGAATAGGTGATTCTCTCCCTCCGCCCAAGAGTCCCCCAGTCATCGCGGATGGTCCATATTGCCCTACACCTACAGTGGGCAACAATCCGAGACCCGGAGGGGGGAGGACAAATACCGATGGTGTCGGAGATCCGTATCAGACATTCGTAAGGAATTCTGGGCCAGGACCCTACACGATTGGCGAAACCGCCAGTGGTGGGACTAGGATATCTGCGCCGGGGCCAAATGGCAGAACAACTCAAATTCGCATCAATGCAGATGGATCCATTAGAGTCGATATTGCGCCTCCATCGCCGGCTCTGCCGGAAACGCTTCATTGGCCCCGGTAGGACATCGAAAGCGAGGTCGTCATGCAGAGTATGTGGTTAAGCTTGGAACCAAATGAACAGGAACTCCTGGCGACTATAGGGCGGAGTCTATGGAATTCTTGGTGTATCGATGAGTCTATGTTTCAGGAGTCATCAAACACATTTCGTGTGTCTGGAATTGTTGTTCGGACGCGCAATGTGATCGTGAGAATACGAAGTCTCGATGTGACCTTGCCCCATGGGGAGGATGAGGCATTTAGGCTTAAGATCGAACGTGACGTTCGGTCGCTGGCTACTCAAGAGCTAAGCGCTATTCAGATTGAAATGCCTAACTGCATGCCGAACGTGTCTGATGAACACCGTTTGTTTCTTGCATATCGAGAACACGATTATCAGTCCAAAGCAATTCTCGTCGGAGAGAGATTTTCCGTAGTTTCGCCAGACACCCTGATTATCAGGAGCGGTGAAAACCAAGTGATGATTCAATCGCACCTTATTCCTACTTGGTTACGCATTAGCTGCGATGCAGATGCGATTCAAGCTGCTATTGCTGCAGCCATTAGGCTTGAGATGTTCTGAACACCGCCATTACCAACGCGTACTGACCACGCGGCGGTCTGCAGCGGATCACCCGCCAACGGCAGTTTCACCGACTACCAGTACGACAGCGCCCACCGGCTCATCCGCGTGGACGACAGCCGCGGCTACACGCTGGACAACGCGGGCAACATGCCGCAGACAAACTGGGCCAACCCGGATGCGTCGGTCGCGCACAGCCAGCGCTTCGCCTTCAATACGCTGGGCCGCCTGCAGCACCTGATCGAGACCCGCAACGGCGAGGACGTCTCGACGCTCCGCGGCTACGACGCCAACGGCAACCGCACGAGCGACGCCGGCGGCAGCCACACCTACACGCCCCACACCAACCGCCCGGCCAGCGTCGCCGGCCAGGCGGTGAGCGTCGATGCCGCGGGCAACGTCACGCAGCTTCGCAACCTCGGCTTCGTCTGGAACCAGGCGGGCTACCTCGCCGAAGTGCGCCAGGGCACCCCGGCAGGCCCCCTGCTCGCCACCTACGACTACGACCACAAGGGCCGGCGGGCGAGAAAGAGCACCACGGCCGCCGCGCCCCAGGGCGCGACGACGACGCTCTACCTCTACGACCACGCCGACCGCCTGCTGGTCGAGGCTGACGGGGCGGGAAACCCAAGAATCACCTACGTCTGGCGCGAGGACACTCCAATCGCGCTGATCCGCCACGGCACACCAGAGACGGTGCTGTACCTGGAGACGGATCACCTGAACACCCCGAGGGCTGCGCGCAACCAGGCCGGGCAGGTGGTGTGGCGGTGGGAATCGGATGCGTTCGGCAGCACGGCGGCGAACGAAGACCCCGCGGGCACAGGTACCAGCACGACGGTCAATCTGCGGTTTCCGGGGCAGTACTTCGACAAGGAATCGGGGCTCTTTTACAATTGGAATCGGTACTATGATCCGACGATCGGGCGGTACATCTCGCCCGATCCTATTGGGCTCGACGGCGGCCTGAACTTGTTTGGGTATGCAAATCAAAATCCGCTCCGATACTCAGACCCAACAGGGGAGGCGGCTACGCTGAGTTGGTGCTTGGGAGGGCCAATTGCGTGCGCTGCGGGCGTTGGTTCGTTAATTCTTATGTCACCGCCCGGGCAGAAGACACTCAAATCTGCGGGCAAAGCAATCGCTGATCTATGCAACGGGAACGATGATGACGACAAGCCTGATTGCCGGAAAGCCAGCAAGTGGGATCTTGTGCAGGCGGGGATACTGGATGAGCATGCTTATAAACGGGAAAACGGTGCTGTGCCAGAATCCCGCTACGACATCTGCAAGTGCAAGGACGGCACAATTCGCATTGCTGCTGTCGGGATGTGCGGTAAGACAAGTGATTTCTGGCACTGATCATGTTTAGGATACTCGGCCAAATATCAATTTATGGCAGGAAAGCCAGTGTTGATCGGTGTGCGTTAGCTGCACCAATTCCGGGATCGACAATTACGCAAATTGGATTAATGCGGAAGATTCCTGACGTAGATTCATGGTGTTATGCCTCACCTTGGTACCGCTTCCATCTTGACTTGATTGATGCCGAAGTGCGCGATTTCATTGCGGCTCATGCGCAACTTGCTGGTGCTTTTTCGGCTTGTGATACCGGAATAGACTATGCTTTTTTTACGCTGTGCCCAGTCGAGCAAAGTGATGAGGAGTGCTTTGCATGTGTGTTGGACCGTGAAACTCTACAGGCACTTTCTGGCTTGGGGGTGGGGCTTCAAATTGCACCAGCACTTGTAATGCCGGATGTGCCTTATTGGGTAGGCGAAAAGGTGCCGGGTTCGGATTAAACCTTTATTGAGGGGGGAACGGCCCGCCTTCTACCAACCAAGCCCCCGGCGTTGGCGGCATTTGAGGGTGGCAATCGTCGTCGCGCCCTTGAATCCCGGATGATCCCTGCGCCGTACTGCAAGGGCTTCTGCGGACATCGTGTCTGCCCAGCCTTCAGCGGCGATCTCCATCACCCTGAAGCCCAGCCCTGCTGGCGTCGCAGTCGTTACCTGCCTTGTAGATTCCCGGCTTTGGTCGGGTCCGGCCATCGCATCGGTCGTGAGACTTGTTCAGCCGCTCGGCTGAATGCAGTGCTGTCCGTGCCGTGCCACCTTCGGGTGGATCGGCATCGAGCGAAGGCCCCGTTCGCAAGAATCGTGGGCCTTCCTTTTGCGCGTGCCGCCCCGTGCGGCGCCGAGCCCCCTCGGCCGCAGGGCGTCAGCAGTATGACTGCCGGCTGTGGCCAATTCCCTATAGCGAAACGTGGCGACGGTGTTGACCGGCGCTCGCTTCACCTCGTCGTCGGCCGATGCAATTGCGGTCGTGCGGCAGGGCGGCACAGCGAGCCCGGGTAGCCCGTCGCCACCGCGCGCGCGTCGTCACTAGGAGCAGCGCGGCTAGTGACGACGCGACTACCACCGCCCGCGGATTCCGCCAGCCCCTGAGGCGCGCGGCCTCCCGAAGCGGGTGGATCGGTAGAAAGGCGATGGCGGCGCATGACGCCGCCGCGTGACGGGCCCCTGGGCCCGATCCCCGAGGTCCCGAACCTCGTTTCCCTCGAACGCAACCGCAGCCCAACTGCCGTTGCCGGCTGATCCCCGGACGGATCACCTTCGCGCCTGATCAGCGCTCCTCGGACCCTGGGTGAATGGTCCTCCCGGTGATGCGTTTCCACCGAAACGCCCCGGGATGCCAAGGCGCGTGCAGCGCCGGCAAGCCGCACAACCCCTGCACACAACGGGAGAGGTGTCCCGTGCTCAGCAATCTTCCACCTGCCCGGTTACGGCCAGCAGGTCGAGCAGAAACACTTATTGGACCAACCCCGATGCCTCGATCGCGCGCAGCCAGCGCTTCGCCTTCGATGCATTGGGCCGCCTGCAGCACCTGATCGAGACCCGCAACGGCGAGGACGTCTCGACGCTGTACGGCTACGACGCCAACGGCAACCGCACGAGCGACGCCAGCTTCCGGGGCAAGACCACCACCACCGAGTACGACGGCCTGGACCGCCCGCTGCGGATCGCCGATCCGCTCGCCGGCCTCACCCAGCTCGCCTACGACGGCCAGGACCGCCTGACCGGCCTCACCGCGCCCAACCAGGTCGCGACCGGCTTCACCATCGACGGCCTGGGCAACGTACAGGAAACATCGGCCGACCGCGGCAGCCGGCCGGCCACCTTCGATGCGGCAGGCAACCTCAAGACCCTGAGCGACGGGCGCGGCACCACCGCGAGCTTCACCTACGACGCGCTCAACCGCCCGCTCACCGTCGCCTACCCGCAAAGCGGAGAGAACGTCACCTACACCTGGGACACCGGCTGCGCGAACGGCATCGGCCGGCTGTGCCAGGCGAGCGACAAGCTGGGGAGCACGCGCTACGCGTACGACGCCCGCGGCAACCTCGAGAGCGAGACCCGCACCATCGGCACGGTGAGCCTGACCACCCGATACACCTACGACGACGCCGACCGGCCGATCACCACGATCACCCCCTCGGGCAAGGTGCTCACCACGAGCCGCGATGCGGACGGGCGCATCGGCAAGGTCGCCGGGGACGTGGCGGGGACGCCGATCGATCTGGTCAAGGACGTGCAGACGGACGCCGCGGGCAACGTCACCGCGCAGACCTTCGGCAACGGCACGGGCCTGAGCCGGCAGTTCTCGGACGACGGCCTGCCCATCGGACAAACGGTTACCCAGGCGACACGCCCCCAGGACGGCGACGTGCCGCTGCCGGCCTGGGCCCTGGCGCTGCTCGGTGCGGGGCTGCTCGGTGCGCTGGGACGGCGCCGCACGGCACTGGTACTGGTACTGGGCCTCGCGGCCATGCTCCTGCCGCACACGTCCACATGGGCCCGGGAAACCCTGACCTACGACGCCGACGGCAACATCGTCGAGCGCGCGAGCCCGAGCGGCACCACCACCTACGGCTACGACGCCCTCGGCCGCCTCGACAGCGAAGCCGGCCCCGCCAAGACCCAGTCGCTCGGCTACGACGCCAACGGCAACCGCACGAGCGACGCCGGTGGCAGCCACACCTACACGCCCCACACCAACCGCCCGGCCAGCGTCGCCGGCCAGGCGGTGAGCGTCGATGCCGCGGGCAACGTCACGCAGCTTCGCAACCTCGGCTTCGTCTGGAACCAGGCCGGCTACCTCGCCGAAGTGCGCCAGGGCACCCCGGCCGGTCCCTTGCTCGCCACCTACGACTACGACCACAAGGGCCGGCGGCTGAGAAAGAGCACCACGGCCGCCGCGCCCCAGGGCGCGACGACGACGCTCTACCTCTACGACCACGCCGACCGCCTGCTGGTCGAGGCTGACGGGGCGGGCACCCCGCGCATCACCTACGTCTGGCGCGACGACACCCCCGTCGCGCTGATCCGCCACGGCACGCCAGAGACGGTGCTGTACCTGGAGACAGATCACCTGAACACCCCGAGGGTGGCGCGCAACCAGGCCGGGCAGGTGGTGTGGCGGTGGGAATCGGATGCCTTCGGCAGCACGGCGGCGAACGAAGACCCCGCGGGCACAGGTACCAGCACGACGGTCAATCTGCGGTTTCCCGGCCAGTACTTCGATAGAGAATCAGGGCTCTTTTACAATTGGAATCGGTACTATGATCCGACGATCGGGCGGTACATCTCGCCCGATCCGATCGGCCTCGCGGGGGGCCTGAACTTGTTCGGGTACGCGAATCAAAGCCCGCTGAGGTTCACCGATCCGAAAGGCTTGGTCGCAGGGGTAGATGACGCAATGCTGCTTGGCGGAATTCTCATAGTTGGTGCTGCTATGAGTACTCCACAGGGGCAAGCTGCAGTCCAACAGATTGGCAATGCCATCAAGGAGATGTGCAAACCCAGCGAGGAATTCTGCAGAAAGCGCAAGAACTACTGCATTACATTCTGCCAGTATGAACTCGACATGCCTGGCAGAACGGATAATGTTGGGCCATACCGTGCCTGTATTCGGCGTTGCATGAATGCAGTTGGGTGCGATTACTAAGAACCTGTTCACGATCTTTCCCCCATTGGGCAAACTCCCCGGATGCGAGAGAAGACCTATCGGAGTGACATGAGTCGTGATCGATTCGAGCAGATTCTTCCGATTCTGGAACAAGCACGCAAGCGTACCAAGCCACGCAGAGTGGATCTGTACGAGGTGTGGTGCGCGGTGTTGTACCTGCTGCGTACGGGCTGCCAGTGGCGAGCGCTGCCCAGCGATTTTCCGAAATGGCGAACCGTGCACTCGTACTTTGCCAAGTGGAGCGAGCCGGATGAGAACGGCGTGAGCCTGCTTGAGCGGGCGCTCAAAAAATCAGGTTGGCGCGGCCCGCGAGAAACAGGGACGCAACGCTTGCAGCAGGTTCTTGATCGTGGACGCGCAGAGCGTGAAGAACACTGACACGGCGGGTCAGAAGGGTTATGACGCGGGCAAGAAGGTCTCGGGAATCAAACGGCACATCGCGGTGGACACGCAAGGCTTGCCGCACGCCATCGCGGTGACGACAGCGGAAGTGACCGACCGCAAGGGTGCGCTACGAGCGTTGGAGCGGTGCAAGCCTGGCTTGAAGCGAGTGGAAAGCTTGCTGGGCGACAGCGGCTACAGCGGTAAACCGTTCGCCCAGGGTGTAGGAGACATCTTGGGCGAACAGGTCACGGTGCAGATCGCCAAGCGCAGTGAGTTGCATACCTTCAAGGTCATGCCCAAGCGCTGGATCGTCGAGCGCAGCTTTGCCTGGCTTGAGAAGAATCGAAGACTGTGGAAGAACTGCGAGCGCAAGCTCAACACCAGCTTGCAATTCATCCACCTGGCCTTCTTGGTGCTATTGCTTAAAAGATCGTGAACAGGTTCTAAGGAGTAATGAATGAATCGTACGGAAGCAGAGAGGATTCACGCGCTGGTGTCTGAAATGTTCGAGCGAGCAAATGATGTGCTCTACATCGTCAACAATTCAGAGGACGCGCAGTTTCGGAAAAAGACACAGCAAGCGATTGGGATGGTGGTTGCTGAGATGGACCTAGAGCTCTTGGAGCCCTTGTACAAGGAGTTTCCAGATCTTCGCCCTCCGGAAATGGAAGAGATCAAAACCTAAGAATTATATTCTTATGTCAAAAAAATAACCCGTAAAGCCACTCTCCCGCTGCCTTTAGCGGCGAGTGGCTGCTACGAGAAAGGCCGTTGATGCGGCCTTTCGTTTCGTCCGGCACCCTGCCATTGCCACGCACAATCGCCGGCAAACCCCGGCGAAGTCGTCATCGCCACTTGACGCGCCCCGGCCCGAGTCGTCCAATGAAGGCTGCATTAAGGCTCCTTGTCCTGCGCCATCGCGGCGCAAAAAGGCGTAGCGCTCGTTACGCGCCTTTCAAGTTCAGCTGATCCTGAATCGGCGTGCGTGGCTCCCGAGGCCGCGCTGTGCAGTTCTTCACTGTTCCTGGTGCGTATGCACCTTGCTGAATCGCCGCGCGGCGCGACCGTCGGCGATGTTCTCCCGTGCACGCGCAAGTTCGCGTGCGCCAATCTCCCTGCACCGGCGTCGGGCCGGCAACATCGATCGCCGCCCGGTGTGCGCGCCGATCGGCTGTGCCCCGGCACCCGGCTGAGCCAGCGCCGCGCGTCGTCACTAGGAGCAGCGCGGCTAGTGACGACGCGCCGACCACCGCCCGCAGATTCCGCCAGCCCCTGAGGCACGCGGTCTCCCGAAGCGGGTGGATCGGTAGAAAGGCGATGGTGGCGCATGACGCCGCCGCGTGACGGGCCCCTGAGCCCGATCCCCGAGGTCCCGAACCTCGTTTCCCTCGAACGCAACCGCAGCCCAACTGCCGTTGCCGGCTGATCCCCGGACGGATCACCTTCGCGCCTGATCAGCGCTCCTCGGCCCCTGGGTGAATGGTCCTCCCGGTGATGCGTTTCCACCGAAACGCCCCGGGATGCCAAGGCACGTGCAGCGCCGGCAAGCCGCACAACCCCTCCACACAACGGGAGTGGTGTCCCGTGCTCAGCAATCTTCCACCTGCCCGGTTACGGCCAGCAGGTCGAGCAGAAACACTTATTGGACCAACCCGGATGCCTCGGTCGCGCGCAGCCAGCGCTTCGCCTTCGATGCATTGGGCCGCCTGCAGCACCTGATCGAGACCCGCAACGGCGAGGACGTCTCGACGCTGTACGGCTACGACGCCAACGGCAACCGCACGAGCGACGCCAGCTTCCGGGGCAAGACCACCACCACCGAGTACGACGGCCTGGACCGTCCGCTGCGGATCGCCGATCCGCTCGCCGGCCTCACCCAGCTCGCCTACGACGGCCAGGACCGCCTGACCGGCCTCACCGCGCCCAACCAGGCCGCGACCAGCTTCACCGTCGACGGGCTGGGCAACGTCCAGGAAACATCGGCCGACCGCGGCAGCCGGCCGGCCACCTTCGATGCGGCGGGCAACCTCAAGACCCTGAGCGACGGGCGCGGCACCACCGCGAGCTTCACCTACGACGCGCTCAACCGCCCGCTCACCGTCGCCTACCCCCAAAGCGGAGAGAACGTCACCTACACTTGGGACACCGGCTGCGCGAACGGCATCGGCCGGCTGTGCCAGGCGAGCGACAAGCTGGGGAGCACGCGCTACGCGTACGACGCCCGCGGCAACCTCGAGAGCGAGACCCGCACCATCGGCACGGTGAGCCTGACCACCCGGTACACCTACGACGACGCCGACCGGCCGATCACCACGATCACCCCCTCGGGCAAGGTGCTCACCACGAGCCGCGATGCGGACGGGCGCATCGGCAAGGTCGCCGGGGACGTGGCGGGGACGCCGATCGATCTGGTCAAGGACGTGCAGACGGACGCCGCGGGCAACGTCACCGCGCAGACCTTCGGCAACGGCACGGGCCTGAGCCGGCAGTTCTCGGACGACGGCCTGCCCATCGGACAAACGGTTACCCAGGCGACACGCCCCCAGGACGGCGACGTGCCGCTGCCGGCCTGGGCCCTGGCGCTGCTCGGTGCGGGGCTGCTCGGTGCGCTGGGACGGCGCCGCGCGGCACTGGTACTGGTACTGGGCCTCGCGGCCATGCTCCTGCCGCACACTGCCACATGGGCCCGGGAAACCCTGACCTACGACGCCGACGGCAACATCGTCGAGCGCGCGAGCCCGAGCGGCACCACCACCTACGGCTACGACGCCCTCGGCCGCCTCGGCAGCGAAGCCGGCCCCGCCAAGACCCAGTCGCTCGGCTACGACGCCAACGGCAACCGCACGAGCGACGCCGGCGGCAGCCACACCTACACGCCCCACACCAACCGCCCGGCCAGCGTCGCCGGCCAGGCGGTGAGCGTCGATGCCGCGGGCAACGTCACGCAGCTTCGCAACCTCGGCTTCGTCTGGAACCAGGCCGGCTACCTCGCCGAAGTGCGCCAGGGCACCCCGGCCGGTCCCTTGCTCGCCACCTACGACTACGACCACAAGGGCCGGCGGCTGAGAAAGAGCACCACGGCCGCCGCGCCCCAGGGCGCGACGACGACGCTCTACCTCTACGACCACGCCGACCGCCTGCTGGTCGAGGCTGACGGGGCGGGCACCCCGCGCATCACCTACGTCTGGCGCGACGACACCCCCGTCGCGCTGATCCGCCACGGCACGCCAGAGACGGTGCTGTACCTGGAGACAGATCACCTGAACACCCCGAGGGTGGCGCGCAACCAGGCCGGGCAGGTGGTGTGGCGGTGGGAATCGGATGCCTTCGGCAGCACGGCGGCGAACGAAGACCCCGCGGGCACAGGTACCAGCACGACGGTCAATCTGCGGTTTCCAGGACAGTACTTCGATAAGGAATCAGGGCTCTTTTACAATTGGAAGCGGTACTATGATCCGACGATCGGGCGTTACATCTCGCCCGATCCGATCGGGCTCGCGGGCGGCCTAAATTTGTTTGGGTACGCGAAGCAGAATCCGCTGACCTTTACCGATCCAAGAGGCGAGAACGCGGCGGCTGTCGTCGTTGGTGGCAGCGTGTTGATTGTTGGTGGCGCGATCTACATGTCCGGGCCATCGGGCAAAAAGGTGATCAAGAGCATCGCGCAGAAAATCAAGGAACTGTGCACGCCCGATGACAAGGATCCATGCGAGGAGCAGCAGGAACTGGAAGAAGCAGCTTGCAGCAAATATTTTGGCCACTGGTCCTATGGAGGCTGCATAGAACGCGCTCGCATCCGCGGCGACATGTGCCGCCGGAAGCAACCAGATCCGCCGCCTCCTTGGAGTGATGCTGACGTAGACGGCTGGGCACCACCTCCTGCACCGAGAGGTAACTGGCGATGACGAGAGATGAGCACGCTGCCTTAATTGCTGAGTTGGCTACGCTGAGAAGTCAGCGTGTCAAGTCCCGGTTCGGCTCCGTTCCAGGGAGTGTTCCTCGGTTAGAGCAGTTGCTGGCGGCATCAACCTCGGACGAGGACCGCGCCGTTTTGTATACGCTGCTCGCAAGCGAATGTTCTAAGGCAAGGAACGATTCGCTTTACATCGACTGCCTGCGCCGACGTATCCACGACTTGCCAAGTGATCCGATGGCACATGCGGGCCTTGCGATCACTCTTGGCATGATCGAACCTTCTAGTAGTAATGAGGCGATCGCAATCGCTGAGAAGGCGCTCGATGTGGCCAAGTCCCAAGATCGTTTAGTGAGATATTGCGCCACCAACCTAGCGCGCCTCGGGTTGATGCTTGATGACTACACTGTGCTTGAGCGGGCACTGACTGAGCTTGTTGGGGATGCGGGGAGCGATCGTTCGGAAGACATTCGCTACGAATTTGACTTCGTCGACAAAATCGACGTTCAGCGCTTTGATGTTGGGCTGTTGGCGCGATATAAAGAGCTGGCCCAGTAGCTGCCACACGCAATCGCCGGCAAACCCCGGTGAATACGTTATCGCCCCTTGACGCGTACCGGCCCGAGTCGTCCAATGAAGGCTGCGTCAAGGCTCCTTGTCCTGCACCATCGCGGCGCGAAAAGGCGTAGCGCTCGTTACGCGCCTATAGAGTTCCGCCGATCCTGAATCGGCGAGCGTAGCCTCCTACGGTTGCGCTGTGCATCTCCTCACTGTTCCTAGTGCGTCTGCACCTTGCTGGATCGTCACGTGGCTCGACCGTCGGTGGTGATCCTCCGTGCACGCGCCCCATCGCGTGCGCCAATCTCCCTGCACCGGCGTCGGGCCGGCAACATCGATCGCCGCCCGGTGTGCGCGCCGATCGGCTGTGCCCCGGCACCCGGCTGAGCCAGCGCCGCGCGTCGTCACTAGGAGCAGCGCGGCTAGTGACGACGCGCCTACCACCGCCCGTAGGTTCCGCCAGCCCCTGAGGCGCGCGGCCTCCCAAAGCGGGGGGATCGGTAGAAAGGCAATGGCGGCGCATGACGCCGCCGCGTGACGGGCCCCTGGGCCCGATCCCCGAGGTCCCGAACCTCGTTTCCCTCGAACGCAACCGCAGCCCAACTGCCGTTGCCGGCTGATCCCCGGACGGATCACCTTCGCGCCTGATCAGCGCTCCTCGGCCCCTGGGTGAATGGTCCTCCCGGTGATGCGTTTCCACCGAAACGCCCCGGGATGCCAAGGCACGTGCAGCGCCGGCAAGCCGCACAACCCCTCCACACAACGGGAGTGGTGTCCCGTGCTCAGCAATCTTCCACCTGCCCGGTTACGGCCAGCAGGTCGAGCAGAAACACTTATTGGACCAACCCGGATGCCTCGGTCGCGCGCAGCCAGCGCTTCGCCTTCGATGCATTGGGCCGCCTGCAGCACCTGATCGAGACCCGCAACGGCGAGGACGTCTCGACGCTGTACGGCTACGACGCCAACGGCAACCGCACGAGCGACGCCAGCTTCCGGGGCAAGACCACCACCACCGAGTACGACGGCCTGGACCGCCCGCTGCGGATCACCGATCCGCTCGCCGGCCTCACCCAGCTCGCCTACGACGGCCAGGACCGCCTGACCGGCCTCACCGCGCCCAACCAGGCCGCGACCGGCTTCACCGTCGACGGCCTGGGCAACGTCCAGGAAACGTCCGCCGACCGCGGCAGCCGGCCGGCCACCTTCGATGCGGCAGGCAACCTCAAGACCCTGAGCGACGGGCGCGGCACCACCGCGAGCTTCACCTACGACGCGCTCAACCGCCCGCTCACCGTCGCTTACCCCCAAAGCGGAGAGAACGTCACCTACACCTGGGACACCGGCTGCGCGAACGGCATCGGCCGGCTGTGCCAGGCGAGCGACAAGCTGGGGAGCACGCGCTACGCGTACGACGCCCGCGGCAACCTCGAGAGCGAGACGCGCACCATCGGCACGGTGAGCCTGACCACCCGGTACACCTACGACGACGCCGACCGGCCGATCACCACGATCACCCCCTCGGGCAAGGTGCTCACCACGAGCCGCGATGCGGACGGGCGCATCGGCAAGGTCGCCGGGGACGTGGCGGGGACGCCGATCGATCTGGTCAAGGACGTGCAGACGGACGCCGCGGGCAACGTCACCGCGCAGACCTTCGGCAACGGCACGGGCCTGAGCCGGCAGTTCTCGGACGACGGCCTGCCCATCGGGCAAACGGTTACCCAGGCGACACGCCCCCAGGACGGCGACGTGCCGCTGCCGGCCTGGGCCCTGGCGCTGCTCGGTGCGGGGCTGCTCGGTGCGCTGGGACGGCGCCGCACGGCACTGGTACTGGTACTGGGCCTCGCGGCCATGCTCCTGCCGCACACTTCCACATGGGCCCGGGAAACCCTGACCTACGACGCCGACGGCAACATCGTCGAGCGCGCGAGCCCGGCCGGCACCACCACCTACGGCTACGACGCCCTCGGCCGCCTCGACAGCGAAGCCGGCCCCGCCAAGACCCAGTCGCTCGGCTACGATGCCAACGGCAACCGCACGAGCGACGCCGGTGGCAGCCACACCTACACGCCCCACACCAACCGCCCGGCCAGCGTCGCCGGCCAGGCGGTGAGCGTCGATGCCGCGGGCAACGTCACGCAGCTTCGCAACCTCGGCTTCGTCTGGAACCAGGCCGGCTACCTCGCCGAAGTGCGCCAGGGCACCCCGGCAGGCCCCCTGCTCGCCACCTACGACTACGACCACAAGGGCCGGCGGCTGAGAAAGAGCACCACGGCCGCCGCGCCCCAGGGCGCGACGACGACGCTCTACCTCTACGACCACGCCGACCGCCTGCTGGTCGAGGCTGACGGGGCGGGCACCCCGCGCATCACCTACGTCTGGCGCGACGACACCCCCGTCGCGCTGATCCGCCACGGCACGCCAGAGACGGTGCTGTACCTGGAGACAGATCACCTGAACACCCCGAGGGTGGCGCGCAACCAGGCCGGGCAGGTGGTGTGGCGGTGGGAATCGGATGCGTTCGGCAGCACGGCGGCGAACGCAGACCCCGCGGGCACAGGTACCAGCACGACGGTCAATCTGCGGTTGCCGGGGCAGTACTTCGATAAGGAATCAGGGCTCTTTTACAATTGGAAGCGGTACTATGATCCGACGATCGGGCGTTACATCTCGCCCGATCCGATCGGGATCGCGGGTGGCTTAAATTTGTTTGGATACGCCAAACAAAACCCACTGAGGTTTATAGACCCTGATGACCTTTCTCCCGATCCACTCAATTCATCAGGTGAGTCGCGAGGCTTGCCGGGAGTGCCGACGTCGTTCGATGTATTTTTCCAGGTGCTCCTGCGAATGACGTCTTTGTTAAGAGCACAATGCAGGCGATCAATGCGATATCGCAGATGTGCAAAGATAGCATTGAGGAATGTCGGCAAAAGTGTGACGCCGCTAACCAAGTTCAGGTGGAGATTTGCAAGATGGCTCCGACGAGACGAGCCAGAGAAGCATGTTATTCCCGAGCAAATGAGTTGTCCGGCCAGTGCCTAAAGAACTGCAAGTAAATGAGATGATACGTGGAAAATCTTAATGATGACCGATTCCCCGTACTAATTGAACGACGTTTGAAAATGCAACGTTCGACGAACGATGATTTAATTGAAATCGTTGTTGAAATCGGCACCCCTTATTGGACTAAACCTGACATCGAAGCGGCTTGCCCCGTTGCAATTCGTGGATGCCTTGGTCGCGTAAATGACATTCGAGGCATTGATCCTTTAAATGCCATGAAGCAAGCAATCAGCTTCGTTGAAATATATCTTGATCGCTCCACCAATAGTGAAAAATTCTTCTGGCCGGATGGCGAGGAATATTCAGACGGGTAAAAACTGTTGGCGCATTGAGTACGCAAAAATAAAATCCACTAAGATTTACAAAGACAGTGATAGCCTTCCTCTGGACATGTCCAATTTGTCGGGCAGATTTAGGCGCTAACCAAGGGCACCGACGCCGTTCGATATAGTGCCCCGAGTGCTTCTGGGAACAATGCGTCAGTACATTCGGTCAATGTGACGGAAAATAGAGATGCACGAACCATATCTCGAGCTTTACATAGAAGATGAAACGTTGCACTTTGCAAAGAAGCTTCCAACCGAGGAAGCTTCTCGCGGAATTATTGAGGTTCCGATTAAGCAAATAACTTCAGACACATTTGACGAGGCTGCAAGAAAAGTAGGCGGAACCGTACTCGGTCTTTTTAAGCTTTGGCATAAGAAGGATTTTGGAAGCTGGGATGACTCCAATGCTTTGGAAAATGGTTCTATCGAAGATTTCTCTGTCGCTTTATATCTGATAGACAAACTGTCTCAAGGATGCTCCGAAGACAGACTGCGACTGATAGATGAAATTCTCAGCGAGGCAGCAATATCGAATGTCGTTGCGGATGACTACTTACGCGACGACTGGCCTTTTTTGAGAAAAAGACTATTGCGGACCTGATAAAGTAGCAAAGAGCGGCTTCGGCCATTTCTTATTAACCCGGCAATCAAATGGATTTTGATATAATTTGTGGCGTGGATAAGATCGACGCCAGAAAGCTGCCGCCCGCAGCCCTCGAACATATTCGCTGCCAGGCGTTTGTGCTTCGCAAGCAAGGTTACATCGCTGAAGTGTGCGGTGTGCATGTCGGAACCGTCCTGAGATGGGCTCGGCGTGCCCAGGCGGATGGCGTCGATATCGTCATCAAAGGCGGGCAACGTGGTCGCCGGCATGGATCGGGGCGAACCCTGACGCGGGTTCAAGAGGAGCAACTGTGCTTGAAGATCATTGGCTCGACCCCCACTCAACTGCAGCTTGAGTTCGCGCTGTGGAATCGCCGTGCGGTGATGCTCGCGATCAAGCAGCTGTTCGGCATCGACATGCCGATTCGCACGGTCGGCGAGTACCTGCGGCGCTGGGGCTTCACGCCACAGCGGCCGGTCAAGCGCGCGCTCGAACAGGACCCGGCCCGGCTCAAGGGGTGGCTCGAAGAGGCGTACCCGAAGATCGTTGCACGCGCCAAGTCTGAGGATGCCGAGATCTACTGGGGTGACGAGACCGCCATTCGCCAGGACGCGAACTGGGTACGCGGCGACTCGATGGCGGGTTTGACGCCCGAGCTTCGCCTGCCAGCCGACCGTCACGGCTCGACTTCGATGATCTCGGCGATCACCAACCAGAGTTTGGTGCGCTTCTCGTTCTTCGAGGGTGCCATTGATGCCGAGCGCTTTATCGTTTTCCTGAAGGATCTGATCCAGGATGCCCAGCGTAAGGTCTTCCTGATCGTGGGCAACCTGCGGGTGCATCGTGCCAACCGTGTTCGCGAGTGGATCGCGGAGAGTGCCGCGAAGATCGAGTTGTTCTACCTGCCGCCGTACGCGCCCGAACTCAATCCCGACGAATACCTGAACCGCGATCTGAAGACGACCATTCGCACGGGGTCGATCGCCAAGACCGCCACGGCGCTTCTTGAAAAGGCGCGCACATGCATGGAACGCATTGCTGCGATGCCGGATCGTGTGCAGGCGCATTTCAGTCATGACTACGTTTGGTATGCACGGTAAGTCGGCTATTTGATTGCCGGGTTAATAATCGGTGCAGATGGTAGGCCAACTGGAGATCGGCTTGATCGTGGTGGGCACCGCGGGCGGTCTGACCCACGTGCAAGAGGGCCGCATGGGCATAGACCGGGGATTACAACGCCGGATGGCAATGAGCACTTGCCAATTAGATGAATATGAAGCCGAAATTTGATTACGACGATATTGTTCGCGTCCGAGGAAATGCCCCTGAGGAAGCTAGACCGGGGGAGAGGGCTTGGATCGTCGGCGTTTTTCTGACAAGACCAAAAGGCGATTATTTCAATAAATTCCCGGAGGGAGTTGTCTATTCTGTTGAATTTGAGGATGGCTCCTCAATTGAAATCCATGAAGCTAATTTAGATCTGGATAATTCAGGAGTGGAATGAGAGAACTGCTCAATGATAATAGAGGCAAAGCATGAAGAGGCTTCGAATTTCGCTTAGATTAGATGATGGTGAAAGTGCTGAGCTAACAGCGGCTTTAAGCTGTGACGGGTTTGAAGGGATAGGACGCTGCTATCTAGGCGTCAAAGACTTCGAACACAGGATTGAAGGATTCCTGGACTATCCCTTGTCAAAATTCGCAGTGCCTTGTATCGAAGGTGGATACTTCAAGGAAGATATGAGCGCTCTTTCCCAGACCCACCTGAAGATTGCAGCCTTCCCAATAGGGAACGTCGGCAAGGTTGCTCTAGAGGTTGAACTAAGCACTCCCTTTGACGAAGGTTTAAGCGTTTTTCGGGCAAAATTAGTCACATTCATAACTTTGGAATATGAAGACTTGAGGAGATTGCACGAGGCGCTGAAGTCCTGCATTCGGGAGCCAGGCGTAGATTTCATTGTTTATTTCTAGCCATACGGCATTCATTGTTGTAAATCCTTCTCAAATTTGGACCAACGACAGCTCAGGCCAAGCTGTACACGTAGGCCGGCCGGCAGATTTCTGAGTGAAACGGTCCCTCGGATATCAGCGCTGGAGCAACAGTGACCGACCGGTCATGGATTGGCGAAACCGCCAGTGGTGGGACTAGGATATCTGCGCCGGGGTCAAATGGCGGAACAACTCAAATTCGCATCAATGCAGATGGATCCATTAGAGTCGATATTACGCCTCCATCGCCGGCTCTGCCGGAAACGCTTCATTGGCCCCGGTAGGACATCGAAAGCGAGGTCGTCATGCAGAGTATGTGGTTAAGCTTGGAACCAAATGAACAGGAACTCCTGGCGACTATAGGGCGGAGTCTATGGAATTCTTGGTGTATCGATGAGTCTATGTTTCAGGAGTCATCAAACACATTTCGTGTGTCTGGAATTGTTGTTCGGACGCGCAATGTGATCGTGAGAATACGAAGTCTCGATGTGACCTTGCCCCATGGGGAGGATGAGGCATTTAGGCTTAAGATCGAACGTGACGTTCGGTCGCTGGCTACTCAAGAGCTAAGCGCTATTCAGATTGAAATGCCTAACTGCATGCCGAACGTGTCTGATGAACACCGTTTTTTTCTTGCATATCGAAAACACGATTATCAGTCCAAAGCAATTCTCGTCGGAGAGAGATTTTCCGTAGTTTCGCCAGACACCCTGATTATCAGGAGCGGTGAAAACCAAGTGATGATTCAATCGCACCTTATTCCTACTTGGTTACGCATTAGCTGCGATG
Source organism: Thauera sp. K11 (assembly GCF_002354895.1). NCBI lineage: Bacteria > Pseudomonadati > Pseudomonadota > Betaproteobacteria > Rhodocyclales > Zoogloeaceae > Thauera > Thauera sinica. Next base: position 1,278,692 of record NZ_CP023439.1, on the reverse strand, counting down.
CAGATGCGATTCAAGCTGCTATTGCTGCAGCCATTAGGCTTGAGATGTTCTGAACACCGCCATTACCAACGCGTACTGACCACGCGGCGGTCTGCAGCGGATCACCCGCCAACGGCAGTTTCACCGACTACCAGTACGACAGCGCCCGCCGGCTCATCGGCGTGAGCGACAGCCGCGGCGAGACGCTGCACTACGGGCTGAACAACGTGGGCAACGTGCCGCAGACAGACTGGACCAACCCGGATGCGTCGGTCGCGCGCAACCAGCGCTGTGCTACGACGCCGACCGGCCAATCACCACGATCACCCCCTCGGGCAAGGTGCCCACCACGAGCCGCGATGCGACCGGGCGCATCGGCAAGGTCGCCGGGGACGTGGCGGGGACGCCGATCGACTTGGTCAAGGACGTGCAGACGGACGCCGCGGGCAACGTCACGCAGCTTCGCAACCTCGGCTTCGTCTGAAACCAGGCGGGCTACCTCGCCGAAGTGCGCCAGGGCACCCCGGCAGGCCCCCTGCTCGCCACTTACGACTACGATCACAAGGGCCGGCGGGTGAGAAAGAGCACCATGGCCGCCGCGCCCCAGGGCGCGACGACGACGCTCTACCTCTACGACCACGCCGACCACCTGCTGGTCGAGGCCGATGGGGCGGGAAACCCAGGAATCACCTACGTCTGGCGCGAGGACACCCCGATCGCGCTGATCCGCCACGGTGTCAGCGGTAATCCAATAATCCCCACCTGTGGTAATCGAATTTTCCCCGCCCATCGATCTGAAGGAGTCAGAGATGGAAAGGGAATCAGTGGTGTCTGATGTGGATGCGCTCCCGGGCCCGCGGGCCCGGGAGCGCATCGGCGTTACCGTGTCCGGATTGAAACCGGACACGGAGGGCGACGTGATCGGACGCGAACAATGGGGGGCGATCCAGGCGCGGCGGGCCTCCGGCGCAACTGTCTCGGCGATTGCGCGCGAGTTCGACCTGGACCGGAAGACGGTGCGGCGTTGCCTGAAGCAAGCCGACTGGCGCCCGTATGGGCGCGAGAGGCATGCGGCGAGCGTGCTCGACGCCCATCGCAGCTGGCTCGTCGAGCGGGCGCCGCAGGTGAATTACTCGGCGCGCATCCTCTACCAGGAACTGCGCGCCCAGCGGGACTTCGCCGGCAGCTACGAGACGGTCAAGCTCGCCGTGCGCCCCTTGCGCACCCAAGCTTGTCTGGCCAGCCTGACGCAGCGCCGCTTTGAAACCGGCCCCGGCGAGCAGGCGCAGGTCGACTGGGGGCAGATCACCGTCCGATTCGGGGACGCGCGCACGACGGTGCACGTCTTCGTGATGACCCTCGGCTACAGCCGGCGCGCGTATGCCGAAGGCTTCCTGCATGAGCGCATCGGTGACCTGCTGGCCGCCCACGAACGAGCCTTCGCCCATTTCGGTGGCCGCTGCGAGTTCCTGCTTTACGACCGCATGCGCACCGTCGTCCTGGGCACCGTGACCGATGCCGACGGCAAACGGCGCCCGACGCTCAACGCGACGTTCGCCGCGTTCGCCGATCACTGGAGCTTCACGCCGCGCCTGTGCCGCCCGTATCGCGCCCAGACCAAGGGCAAGGTCGAGTCCGGGGTGAAGTACCTCAAGCGCAACTTCGTGCCCGGCCGCACCTTCGCCGACCTGGACGACTTCAATCAGCAGTTGGTGGGCTGGCAGGCCGAGGTCGCCGACCAGCGCATCCACGGCACGACTCACCAGCGGCCGATCGAGCGCTTTGCCGACGAAGTGTCCGTCCTCGTGCCCACTGCCGGGCAGGCGAGCTTCCTGCAGGCAATGGTGCGCACGCGTGTCGTGGCCGACGACTGGCTCGTCTCGATCGACGGCAACCGCTATTCGGTGCCTTTCGGGCTGATTGGTCAGACGGTCGAAGTGGTCCGCGCCGGCGGCTCCTGGCTGATCCGTCACCGTGGGCGTCTGGTTGCCGAGCACCCGGTGCTGGCCGGCCGTGCCCAGCTGTCGGTCTGCCCGCAGCACGACCCCGGTGCAGCCATGCGCAATGCACGCAAGCACCACGTGGGGCCCGCGGCGGCCAGCGGACCGGCCGATGGTCTGTGGCGCGCACCCGACACGCTCATGGTGGAGGTCCGTGACCTGGCGCTCTATGACACCTTGCTCGAGGCTGGGGCTTTCGGTGACAGCGCGCGGGAGGTGGCATGATGGCCAAGAACACGCCAGCAGCGGCCACGGGCGCCGCACTCACCACCCCCGCTCAGCTCGAGCGTCTGGGCGAACACCTGCACAAGCTGCGGCTGCAGAAGAGCGCCGAGCGCCTGGAGGCGATGCTGCAGCAGGCCGCCGCCGACGAGTTGCCCTACGCCGACTTCCTCGAACAGGTCCTCGGCGAAGAGGTCGCGGCCAAGACCGCGAAGAACATCTCGATGCGCACCGCGATGGCACGCTTCCCCTTCGTCAAGCCGCTGGAGACCTTCGACTTCGCCTACCAGCCGTCGATCGACAAGCGCCAGGTGCTGACACTGGCGAGCTGCCACTACATCGAGCACGGCGACAATGTGATCGTGTTGGGGCCGCCCGGTGTCGGCAAGACGCATCTGGCCGTCTCGCTTGGCATCAAGGCGATCGAGGCCGGCTATCGCGTGCTCTTCACCTCGGCCGCGCAACTGATCTCCACCCTGAGCAAGGCCTTGGCCGAAGGCCGGCTCGACGAGAAGCTCAAGCTCTACACCACGCCGCGCCTGCTGATCATCGATGAGATCGGCTACCTGCCGATCGAGCGCATCGGCGCCAACCTGTTCTTCCAACTCATCAGCCGCCGCTATGAGCGCGGCCCGATGATCCTCACCAGCAACCAGAGCTTCGGTGCGTGGGGCGACGTGTTCGGCGACCGCGTCATCGCTACCGCCATTCTCGACCGCCTCCTGCACCACGCCGTGACGCTCAACATCCGCGGCAACTCCTATTGCCTCAAGGAGAAACTCAAGGCCGGGCTCGTCCGGTCATTTGAAGACGAATCCCAACCGGGCGGGGAAATTTGAATGACCACACGGGGGAAAATTCGGTTGCCCTTGACACACCCCGAGGGTGGCGCGCAACCAGGCCGGGCAGGTGGTGTGGCGGTGGGAATCAGACGCCTTCGGCAGCACGGCGGCGAACGAAGACCCCGCGGGCACAGGTACCAGCACGACGGTCAATCTGCGATTTCCAGGGCAGTACTTCGATGCGGAGTCAGGGCCGCATTACAACTGGCACCGGTACTATGATCCACGCACCGGACGGTATATCTCCAGTGATCCAATTGGGCTTGAAGGAGGAATCAATACTTACAGCTATGTCGGGGGAAACCCGATTAGCGAGGTAGATCCGCTTGGACTGACAACTTTCGCATGTAAAGTACCACTCGATGCGTTAGGTGGTGGAGACGGGCAGCGAACTGGTCCTGATTTGCGAGGGAATCCGCTCTATCACGAGTATCTGTGCATTGTTCGAAACGGAATCGTTGAATGTGGAGGTCAGACCCGGAATCATGGCTCTCCGCCAAATCCTAGCTGGATGCCGGCTTGGTGGCCCTATGGGCCTGGCGCTCCCAGTAATGACAGCTACTCAGAGAATCAATGTGAAAAGAAGCGGGATGATGACGACTGTTACGAAAGCTGTTTGAGTAGCGAGTTCAAACGCCCGCGGCCATTCTATGGAGTAATTGGCATGGGGACAAATTGTCAAGAATGGGTTAGCGATATTTCTAAGCGATGCGAAAATCAATGCGAGAAAAAATAATATCAAATCCATTAAAAGCACTTTGGCTTTCCTGCTGCCTTGGTGTCCTTCTTGTCACGTTTATGCGACAGGACGACAAGGATATCGGCATCATTTTCGTCTACGTCATGTCCATTTTGGCATTCCCATCCGGCATTATAGTGGTGATGGTAGTCGCTTGGGCTGCTGCAATGCTTGCATCAAATAGCGTATCTTCTTCACCCGACCCATTTATCCAGGAGATTGCCGGTATTGTAATTTGGGCATTTATCACAGTAGCGGGTTATATTCAGTGGTTTGTCTTAGTGCCTTGGGTTTGGAAAAAATGGAAAAGCCGCTCGCTGAATAGGTCATAGGCGTAGTTTTACGCTAGCCGATGCACTGGGCACCTCACCCGGATCACCACCTACCACGGCAGCACCAACTGACCGGCCTCCTCGCGCCGAGCGCAAGAGCAGCCAGGAAGCACGGCGGAACCGGTCCTCTTCCGGCGCTCATATCGATTGCACTTCTTCTTCGTTGGGCATCGAAGGCCCCCCAGCCTATGCTCGCTCCGACATGCCGGCCGATTCCGGTCGACATCGCCTGACACAAAGCAACACACGGAGCCCGATCACATGAAGAAACTGCACTTGGCCACCCTGGCCGCGCTCGCCCTGCTCTCCGGCCTGGCCCAGGCCGACCGTCTCGACGACATCAAGAAGAATGGCGTGCTGCGCGTCGCCGCGTTCGACAGCAACCCGCCGTTCGGCTTCATCGATCCGAAGACCAAGCAGATCGCCGGCCTCGACGTCGATTACGCCAAGGAACTGGCTGCCCGGCTGGGCGTGAAGCTCGAGCTGGTGCCGACCAATCCGGCCAACCGCATTCCGTTGCTGACCGCCAACAAGGTCGACGTCGTGCTGGCCAACTTCACCATCACCGAGGAACGCGCGAAGCAGGTCAACTTCAGCATTCCCTACTTCGCCTCCGGCCAGCAGTTCATCGCCAGGAAAGGCACCCTGAACTCGCCCGACCAGCTCGGCAAGCTGCGCATTGGCGTCGACAAGGGCACGACCAACGAGATCGTGCTGCGCGAGAAATATCCCAGCGCCACGCTGGTCGCCTTCGACGACACCCCGTTCGCCTTCACCGCGCTGCGCAACGGCAACGTGCAGGCGATCACGCAGGACGGCCCGAAGCTGATCGGCCTGCTCGCCAACGTCCCCGACAGGGACAAGTACGAGATCCCCCCGTTCTCGATCTCCGACGACCTGATCGGGGCTGGCCTGCCCAAGGGCGAGACGCGGCTGACCGAGTTCGTCGATCAATCGCTGCGCGAGCTGGAAACCAGCGGCAAGGCGCAGAAGATCTACGACGCCTGGTTCGGCCCCGCCACCAAGACCCCGCTCGCCCGCATCTTCCGCATCGGCGACAAGTAACACGCCCTGCGCTTCCGGCCCCCGCCCGGCATCCAGACCGGCGGCGGGCCGTTTTCGTACCCGCTTCCGATGACGTTCTCCGCCCCGCCATGGCCGCCGACCTGCTCGCACCAAAATATCTGGGCTGGCTGATCGAAGGTTTCGGGGTCACCCTGGCGCTCTCCGCGCTGGCATCGGCCGCCGCCACCGCACTCGGTCTCGCCCTCTGCCTCGCCCGTGTCGCGCGCTCGCCGCTGTGGTCGTGGCCAGCACGCACGTGGCTGTCGATGTTCCGCAACACGCCGCTGCTGGTGCAGTTGTTCTTCTGGTATTTCGGCGCCAGCGCGCTGATGCCGGAGGGCCTGCTGACGTGGCTGAACACGCCGCACCACTGGCACCTGGCCTTCTTCGGCGTGGCTTGGCCGCCGTTCGAATACCTCGCCGGCTTCCTCGGCCTGACGCTGTACACCTCCGCCTTCATCGCGGAGGAATTCCGTTCCGGCGTGCAGGGCGTTCCCCGCAGCCAGATCACCGCCGCGCAGGCGCTGGGGCTGACCCGCCTGCAGGTCTGGCTGTACATCGTGATGCCGCAGGCGTTTCGCATCGCGCTGCCGCCCCTGCTCGGCCAATACATGAATGCCGTCAAGAATTCGTCGCTGACGATGGCGATCGGCCTCGCGGAGCTGTCGTACGCCTCGCGCCAGGTCGAGACCGAAACCTTCAAGACCTTCCAGGCTTTCGGCGTCGCCACGCTGCTCTATATCGGCACCATCGCCGCGATCGAGCTGGCGGGCCAGTGGGTGCAGCGCCGCCGGCCGGCGCCCGGCGCAGGGAGCTGAGCCATGGACTTCTCGGTCGTCGCCGGCAATTTCTCCTACTTCATGCTCGGCGCGTGGCCCGACGGAGCACTGGGCGGAGCCGCGCTGACGCTGGTGCTGAGCGTCGTCTCGGCGCTGGCATCCGGCGTACTCGGGCTCGTATTCGGCATCGCGCTCGCCATGACCCGCGGATTCGCGCACGAAGCGCTGCTCCTGGGGCTCGGCTTCTTCCGCGCCATACCGGTGATCATGCTGATCTTCTGGACCTACTTCCTGCTTCCCATCCTGTTCGGCATCGACGTGCCGGGCGTGGACACGGTGGTGGTCGCGCTGTCGCTGATCGGCGGCAGCTATCTGGCGCATTCGGTGCATGCGGGAATCCTCAGCCTGCCGCCGGGGCAATGGCAGGCCGCGGCGGCGCTGGGATTCCGGCGGGGGCAGGCCCTGCGCCTGGTGATCCTGCCGCAGGCGCTGCCGATCATGGTGCCCTCCTTCATCAACCAGTGGGTCGCCCTGATCAAGGATACGTCGCTCGCCTACGTCATCGGCGTCGGCGAACTCTCCTTCGTCGCCACCCAGGTCAGCAACCGGGAAATGGTCTATCCCACCGAGATCTTCCTGTTCGTGGCGCTGGTCTATTTCATCCTGTGCTCGACGCTCGAACTGTGCGCCAACAGGCTGGCAAGACGTTTCGCGAACAGGGCGGCGTGACCTCATCGCACCGGCGTCCGGACAATACGGCAGCCTAGTTGTGACGCGCCTGCACCGGGCCTGGCCCACACGTTTTCGTGCAGAGCGATTCCGATTTCTACCGCCGGCGCGGTGGCAACCAAGTACTGCGGCATTCCGGTACGGATTACGCCGTTCTCAACCGCCTGCACGGCGGCAAACATGTTCCCGAGCTGGCGCACCAGCGCGTGAAACTTCTCAACCGCCTACGCAGCGACAAACCCGAAAGCTCAGCACGAACTCGGCCGCACCGACTTCTCAACCGCCTACGCGGCGGCAAACGCGACCTTGCTCGCACCGCTGCGCCCGCCCTTCTTCTCAACCGCCTACGCGGCGGCAAACAGCGCTCGCGGCGACACCTCCATCCATCGCCTCTTCTCAACCGCCTACGCGGCGGCAAACGTGACATGGCCCAGTGAGATGGCTGTGTCGGTGAAACGGCCTAGTCTGATTGCCCGAGCTGTACAAGCCACCGAAGGTTTTCTATCCCTTTAAACTCCGCGTCCGCCAAGTGATCACAGTCGCCTAGCTTCCATTCCTGTCCTGCCCTGAGATGACTAAGTTGAGCTTGCAAACATAAGTTACCGATCTCTGTCCTCACTATGGATTCTTGAACCCCACCTGCCTCATAGGCACCGCTATAGGACACTGAACAAATGGTATTTGAAGATACATAGGCTCCATATGAGTTCGTGGCCTTGTACCTTAGAAAGAACGCGCCATCCGGTAGATCAAGCCCCCTGCTTTTCAAGTTTGAGACTACCTTTGCTGAGTCAGGATCTTTCAAGGACAACCTAAGACTGTCTAGGCAGGCTTCTTCAGGACCCGCCAAGCGTGTCACTGCAACTCTTATAGGTGCCCTGAAAGCTACCAATAGCAGGGCTACTACGGTGACGGCTATAGCGGCTATAGCAATGGGTCTGGGCTTCATAAGGGGCCTTTAATGTGCTTGGCCCATAGCAAATCTATGAGCATCTCTACTGTCTGATTCCTGCTCTTAAGATTGTTCTTTGCCTTTATCTCGTCAAGCTTAAAGATTATCTCTGGCGGCAGATTAAAGCTTGTGGTACGTGCAGGTGTGTAGGTTAGCTGGTCATCCGTGTAGGTTTCTATGGCCTCTATTAATGCTGAGGTCTTAGTTCCTCTTCGTGAGAGGTCACTTAGCTTGTCATGGCTCTTCTTAGAAAGCAGGAAGGAGATGTTCGTTAGCATAATGATATTAACGCTAGTCTGGTAGTTGACGCTTAGTCATGTATTGCTGCTCTGCCAAGCTAGATCAATAAGCAGTGCAATGGTCTGGTTTCGGCTCTTCAACCCGTTCTGCTCCTTTATCTGGTCCACTTCTCAACCGCCTACGCGGCGGCAAACATGCAGTCACTGCTGCTCGACCGCATCCAATTCTTCTCAACCGCCTACGCGGCGGCAAACTGCAACTGAGCGACGACGCGGAGTTCCTTGTTCTTCTCAACCGCCTACGCGGCGGCAAACTGATCGCTGCCGCCAATGTCCCGCATCTGTTCCTTCTCAACCGCCTACGCGGCGGCAAACGTCGGACCATTCGGCGCCGCGTTCGAGGCGTTCTTCTCAACCGCCTACGCGGCGGCAAACACCCGGCGCGCGCCGACACTCGAACTCAACCACTTCTCAACCGCCTACGCGGCGGCAAACCCGAGAGTGACGAGATGTTGCGGACTTGCTACCTTCTCAACCGCCTACGCGACGGCAAACTTGTTCTCGCGATGGGTATGGCATTCGTCTTTCTTCTCAACCGCCTACGCGGCGGCAAACCCTGTTGCGCAGCCCATCCCCGCCCGCAAGCACTTCTCAACCGCCTACGCGGCGGCAAACGGCTCCAAAAAAGAAGCCGGCGGCTGCACAGACTTCTCAACCGCCTACGCGGCGGCAAACGCCCTGGCATGTATCGGGGCGGCAGTGATCGCCTTCTCAACCGCCTACGCGGCGGCAAACGATAAGGCGGTCACTGATGCCTTTCAGGAAATCTTCTCAACCGCCTACGCGGCGGCAAACATAATCAGACGACGACGACGACGAACCCGGGTCTTCTCAACCGCCTACGCGGCGGCAAACTTCGACGGGTTTTGAATGTCGTCCGGGGGTTACTTCTCAACCGCCTACGCGGCGGCAAACGAACCCTGCTGATGGCGCCTGCGGCCGGCCTTCTTCTCAACCGCCTACGCGGCGGCAAACGGGCCAGAGCGAACCTCAGTCGCTCTCCGAATCTTCTCAACCGCCTACGCGGCGGCAAACTCGCAGCGGCCAGTAAAGCAGCCTTCGTCTGTCTTCTCAACCGCCTACGCGGCGGCAAACGGGTTTCGACTCGTCGGCCGCACCGGCGACCACTTCTCAACCGCCTACGCGGCGGCAAACGAAAGTTTGTCGGATGGGGCTCAGGTGGCGATCTTCTCAACCGCCTACGCGGCGGCAAACACGTCTGAACCCTACGAATACCATCATACATACTTCTCAACCGCCTACGCGGCGGCAAACGTCTAGGGGCTTTTCTACTCAGTCTTTTCAGTCTTCTCAACCGCCTACGCGGCGGCAAACACCATCCGAGTACATATAAACATGCTCGACCACTTCTCAACCGCCTACGCGGCGGCAAACAATACGGGGGAATGCCGAGAACCGCCGTGCAACTTCTCAACCGCCTACGCGGCGGCAAACTAACCTCGCCCATTGCAGACCCTGATGGACAACTTCTCAACCGCCTACGCGGCGGCAAACATCCCCACCTGTCACCAAACACGATGGTGACACTTCTCAACCGCCTACGCGGCGGCAAACGCAATCACCGCCGCAACGACCGCCGGCGCATTCTTCTCAACCGCCTACGCGGCGGCAAACCCCTTCCGATGTCCTAATAATAGGACAGATAACTTCTCAACCGCCTACGCGGCGGCAAACCCTGAAGTGGAGCAGGGCGGCAGACTGCAAGTCTTCTCAACCGCCTACGCGGCGGCAAACGGTATGCACGCGCACGAGTCGGACACGAACCGCTTCTCAACCGCCTACGCGGCGGCAAACTCTTCGCCGAAAAAAAACGCCTGCTTGAAGCACTTCTCAACCGCCTACGCGGCGGCAAACATCGTGACGCCGGCGCGTATCGCGGCCTTCCTCTTCTCAACCGCCTACGCGGCGGCAAACTGAACGAATCTTTCGCAAACTCCCCTATAAACAGCCCCTTACGCACCAGCGAAGGCTCCAGGCTTCATTTTATCCGGCTTCCCCAAGCCTATGATTTCAGGGATATTTCTCTGACAGAGTCTTGACGAAGCCAAACAGGAAATCCAATGCGTCGGCTTCCTGCAAGACCTCGATGAGGCGGGCACGGAAGGTATTGTCTTTGATTCGAGTATCTGCGCCGCACTCGAAGGCCAGAGGCATCACGTAGGCGTCCTTGATCAGGTCTGCAATGTCGAACACGAGTGCGCCGCGGCGGGTCTTGCCGTGCAGGAGCGGGAAGGCGTAGCTGATGCCGAGTCCGTTGAGGGCGACTGCGGCGAGACCGTAGGCGATGTAGTTGCCGTGGTCGAGAAAGGAATTGATCCGATCCTCCTTGCTTGCCCGGGCACCGGCGCCCTCGTTGCGGGTGAACTGCAGGCCGTAGCCCGCCGACAGGCTGGCGTAGAGCGCCCGCGCCCATTCGGCCTCGGCAAGCAGCAGGGTTTGCACATCGGCGATGGCGGCGCTGCGCTGGCGGAGTTTCTCGGCGGCAGCGGGGGGCAGAACGATCCGCCTTTGCAGGAGGTCGGCGTTCCTGCCCCATGCCTTCTCGGTGAGCGAGATGCGTTCGGCGATCAACGCCTTGGCCAGTTCGAGGCGATGGCTGTCGTTCATCCAGAGGCGAACCCAGCTCTGCATGTATTCCGTCGGGCGGTATTCGCTCTGCGGTGTCAGGAATACCGGTTCGGTGACGGCGAAGAGCGGGGAGCCGCCGCTGCCGCAGAAACCCACCAGCACGTTGGATTCGGCCAGACGGCGCATGGCGGCGTCGGTGATGGAGGTGCCCTTTCCAAGAAGGAGCAGCGCCGTGTTTCGTTCGGGGAGGTTGAAGTATTGCTCTACGTCTTCCCCGCTCTCGGTGAGCCAGACGATCCGCTCATCCCTCTGGAGCACCCTGGCATGCTCGAGATAGAAGATATTGGCTCGCCTGGAGAGGAGTATCTGCCGGGGTTTGGCACGAGGCGCGCTCATGGCAGGACCGGCAGGCCAAAGGGTCTCGATGCGGTGGCGAGGCCGTAGGCATCCGGCTCCGCAGGGCCGCCGGCCGACGCCTCGATGGCCTGGACGTAGAGGCGCCATGCATTGCCGTTGCTTTCGCTGCGCAGGGGCAAATACGGCAGCCTGGCCTCGTCCGCCATCCGGATGCGGCGCAGGCGCAAGCTTCCGTCCGGCTTTCGCTCCGCCTTGCGGGCCGGGATGCGGTAGCGCCGATAGCTGACCCACGGCCCCGCGAAATCGCCGGGTACCGCTTTCGGATAGCCGAAACGGCCGTTCGCGCCGAACGCGGGATGGCCGTCCGTTGCCGCGACGAGGTAGTCCAGCCCCTCGCGCGACCCGGCAAAGATGCGCATCCTGGGAAAGGTGCGCGGGTAGTCCGGCAGCGCCAGCGCGTACTGTCCGGGTCGCTGCCGGAAAACTCCGTGCATCAGCCTCAGGACGACGGCCGCCGCCATCGGCGAGGCCCGGCGGCCAAGGTCGATGTCTACGTAGCAGCGGGCCTCCATCACTCCTTGCCTCCGGAAAACACGCCGCCGCGAATCAGGCTGGCGATCATGAACATGCCTTCCGGCGAGGCCGGGTCGAGGGTGTTGAGGCGTCGGGCGAATTCGAAGGCCGAGGTCTTCTTGTCACGGAAGAATTCCTGTGCCTCGAGGCTGGCGCCATTGGGCTCCACCGGCAGCGGACGGCCGTATTCGCGATAGCGGGGGTACCAGGTATCGATGGTGCGCAGGGCATTGCCGAGCTTCTGGTCGCGCAATGCCGCATGCCCCATCACCCGGGTACTCGCAAAGTCCATGCCGCTGTCGCGGCCGCCGCGCTCGGGGGAGCCGAGGCAGTACAGAGGGCGGGCAAACCCGCGCGGCTTGTTTTCGACATAGTTCTGGGAGGGGAAAACTTCGATGGCCCCACGCAGGCCGAAGTCGAGCCGCGCCTCGATGTCGAGCCCGGCATCATCGTCACCACGCAGGCCGTCCGCGATCAACGAGGCGATCCGGCCTTCATCGTCGGTGATGTCGTCGAAGTGGCTGAAGGGCACCGCGAGCGCGTCGAATTTCGCCACGGATTTCCCGGCGACGCTCACGCCGACCTCGATCGTCCGCGCAATCGTCCGGTTGCGCCAGAGCCAGCGGCCGTTGGCGATGTTGCGGGCAAAGCGTGCCGCGACCTCGCCAACACCTGCGGACTGCTTGGCTCGTTCGATGAAGCCGGTCACGCTGTCGCGGTAGTTGCGCACCAGGTCGTCGGCATCCGTGCTGGACGGCGCGCAGGCAAAGAGCACGTTGTCGAGGTTCAGGAAGCGCAGGCTGAAACGTACGGCCAGCGCCCGGGCATACTCGTCGAGCTTGGCGGTGTCGGTGGTCTGGATGTTCGAGACTTCTTCCCGCCTGGCGTTGGCCGCCGTGCTCCGGGCCGCGTCGCCGTATTTGTTGACGTTCTGGGTGCCGCGGATGCCGTGGCGCACGACCATGACCGGCGTCTGGGTGTCGTCGAGCACATTGAAGAAAAGCGCGTCGGTGATGACGAGCCCGCGCTGGAAGGACAGGACGCCGGGCAGCTTCTTGAATTCGGGTGCGTTCATGGAGCGACTCCTTTACAGGGATTGGATTGGCGAACGACGAACACGTCGTCCTGCAGCCAGGTGTGTTCCCAGAACGGGATGGGGCGCCTTCCGTAGTCGCCGGTGGAGACGTACTGGACGAGGCCGAGCAGCGGTTCGCAGAAGGCGTGGAGCGGGTTGCCGGCGGAAGGGCCGTGGTCCGTCTGCCGCACGCCGTCGCGCATGGCAAAGGGTGTGGTCATGGCATAGCCGAGCACGGTGGCGGCGAGCCAGGATTCGGGCAGCGGAAGCGGCGAGGCATCCGGGTCTTCCGGCGGCCGGACATGCCGCCTGGGCGCACGGCCGATGACCTGGACGAGCGCCTCCACCGGGTTGTCGTCGAGCGCCATCAGGTCACTGCGCTCGACGATCCAGAAGCCCTTGGGCAACCGGATGGCATCCAGTTCGTCGGCGGAATCCGGCTCGCCGAATCCATCGATGCAGCCGCCCGCGATGCGCGCGGTCCGCAGGAAGCGGGCGATCCGCTCGCGGTTGATGCGCCCGTCGATCTCCACCAGCAGCGAAAGCGTGAGGTGGCAACTGGCAGTCGGCTGCAGGGACAGGGCATGGGGGTTCTTCGACGAGTAGTCCACCGCGTCGATGAAGGTAGCGCCGCGCCGCTGCTGGGGATGGAAGTCGTAGAAGCCGTCGCTGCCATACTCGCCGAGCAGTTGCGCGTCGTGATGCAGGATGGCGACCCGCCTGGGCCGGCAGGCCGTCTTGAGCCCGAGGTTGTGGACGAAGAGGTTGATCGCCATCACCGGCGCAGCGTTGATCGCGTAGTTGCCTGCCATGGCGTTGGCCGCGCGGATGCGCAGCCGGGGCAGGAGCAGATAAGTCACCGGGCGGCCTCCTCGATCATGTCCTGCAGCTCATGAATGTCCGCCTGGTCGAAGTGGAATTCCTCCCTCCCGTCGCTGAAGCGATGGTCGGCAATCAGGTAGGCAAGGCGGACGGCGAAGGCGCGTGGCCAGTCCTTGCCGCGCAGATCGGGATCGACGAGGCCGCGGGCGACCGGATCGGCCTCCGCCGACACCAATGGCACGCCGTCCGCCGGCAGGATGTCCCGGTGGGCCAGCAGTCGCTGACATGCCCTCTGTCCCTGCAGCAGGATGGCGCGGGCGATGCCGCGGATGTGCTCGATCTCCTCGTCGCGGGTATGCATGTCGGTCGGAATCCTGCCGCCGTTGCGCGCCCGGCTGGCCGAGCACCATGCCCGGAACGCCAGCAGCAAATCACGGGGCAGCCTGATCGCCGCCCCCTGGAAATGAAGAGCGAGCGCCGCCTTGAGCTGCCGTTTCTCGACGGGGGCGAAGAACACCAGCGGACGCTGCATTTCCCGGACCAGAGACCCCACGTTCTGCGGATTGGCGCCGCCGAGGCCGAACACGGCCACCGGGATGCGCTGCAACAGGGGTGTCTCCCGCTGCCGCTCGTTGTGGGCGCGCACCGCTTCGCGGAGCCGAAGGCTCACGCCGCCGGCTCCGAGGGGAGTGACGGCCACGTAGCCGCCATCCGGCCGCGGCAGCAGAAGCTGCCTGGCCCGCAGCGAAACCTTGTCCGTCCCGATCTCGCAGCCGTTCGCCGTCGCCTCGGCGAGCGTGTCGAGCAGGCGCCGGGCGTCGTCCGGCGAGGCTGCGGCACGGCCTTCGCGGAGCTGTTCGAGCTGCTTGACCGCGGTCGCCGTCTTGCCGGCATTGGCGACGTAGTCCAGCGCCGGCGTCTCGCCCGCGCCAAGCAGCGTACGGGCAGCAACGTAAGGGAGCCGCAGCGCCTGCGCCCGGGACAGGCGAACACCCCCGGCCGGAATGTTGGAGTTGGCCGTCTTGTGGGAGAAGGTGACGAGTTGCGAGCTGGTCTTCACATACAACTCGTGGGGTAGTTCGACCCACTCCGGGGGTTCGGGGGCGGGGGATTTCTTCTTGCGGGCCATCGACGCTCCTTGATCAAAAGGGTGACGCTATCAGGCACATCGTATGCGCCATAATTTTACCTGTATTCTTCACTAGGCAATAATAGCGCCATAGGTTTCCTTTCGCCCGAGCAGCGGCAAGTTCTTGCAGAACCTTTATCCAGGAACCGACGTACTTCTCAACCGCCTGCACGGCGGCAAACACAGCCTGCCCGTAGAGCAACTGGCTGATCGACCTCTAAGCCGCCTGCACGGCGGCATGTCCAGGACGACCTGGTTGCTGCACTACTTCTCAACCACCTGCTCCGGTGGCGGCGGTGAACTTAACACGGACGAGGACGAACTTCGATGCACGTCACCCTGATCTCCGCCTGCGAACGGCGGGCCGTCAAGCGTAGCCGGGCGATTCTCGACAGTTACGCGATCCGCACCGGGGAGCGGTCGTGGGCTACGCCCATCACGCTGGAAGGGCTGCACGAGTTGCGCGGCCTGCTGAAGGCATCGGCCACGCGCCAGACTGCAGTAGCGTGCTATCGCAACGAGGGACGGGAACGCATGCGCCTGCTCTGGGTGGTGGGCGCGCGGGACGCCTTCGGGCCGGACGGGCATTTTCCCGCGGGCCATACGCGGCGCAAGCGCTCCCCTCCCCCGCCCTGGCTGCGCATCGTCGGTCTGCTCGCCCATGCGGGCGGACTCGGGCACGACCTGGGCAAGGCCGGCAATTTCTTCGCCGACAAGCTGGCCCGCGCGGTCGCCGCCCCGGGGAAGAAAGGCGAGGCGGACCCGGTGCGCCACGAATGGATCTCGATGCGCCTGATGCAGCAATGGCGCGACGGCAAGGACTGGGAGCGGGCTTGGAAAGCCATCGCCAGGCCCGTTCCGTTGTGCGATCCGGGCGGACTGGAAGACTGCGGGGTCGAAAGCGCCGCCACCGCGCTCGACTATCTGGTGGTGACCCACCACCGGCTTTTCGGGCCCGACAGCGGAACGTCCGCGCCGACTTCCGGCCGCCACGTGGCCGATGCCTCCCGCGCCCGGGAGCTGGCCCCGGCGGGCGTGCTGCCTCCAGACATTCGCGATCTGCTCGGCCGGGTCCTGGCGCGTCTCGCACGCAAGGCGGGGCAGCGCAGTCCCGCGTTCTGGCGCGGTGCGGCGATCTTCGCCCGCGCCGCCCTGATCCTGGCCGACCATGAAGTCTCCGCACGAACGCTACCGCCCGGAACGCGGGGTTGCGGGCTGTTCGCCAACACCCGGGAGGAGCGCTTCAACCAGCCTCTGTGCTGGCATCTCCGGACGGTCGGCGCGCGTGCCGCGGACTTCGCCTGGCGGATCGCGACCGTGAGGCTGCCGGGGCTGGCGACGGAGACCGTGGAGCACATCCTGTCTCCGGCCGACGGGAAGGGACGCTTTGCATGGCAGAACCACGCGGTTGCGGCGGTGGCCGGGCTGCGCGAAAAATCCGAAGGCGGCCTGCTCGTCTTCAACATCGCCGCCACTGGCGCCGGCAAGACCATCGCGAACGCCAAACTGGCATGTACCGTATCACCGCGGCCGCGGTTCGCCATCGCGCTCAACCTGCGGACGCTCACGCTGCAGACCGGCGATGCACTGCGGCGCGACCTCGGGCTGGGCGCGGACGAACTTGCCACCGTGATCGGCGACCGCATTGCGAGCCGGCTCCATGCCGCGGACGAGTCATCCGGCACGGCTCACGCGGGCACCTTCGAGACGGACGGCCCGGCAACCGAGTACGACGCCCACGGCGGCGAGGCGATCCTGCCCGGATGGATGGATGCGCTGACCAGGGAGCGGCCCGCCTTGCGCCCGGTGATCGGCACGCCGGTGCTGGTTTCCACGATCGATTACCTGATCAACGCCGGGGAACCTGGACGGCAGGGGCATCATGTGTCGGCCCTGATACGCATGGCCGATAGCGATCTGATACTCGACGAGATCGACGCCTACGAACCCAAGGCTCTGGTCGCGGTCCTGCGCCTGGTGCAGGTCGCAGGCTTGATGGGGCGAAGCGTGATCTGCTCCTCCGCGACACTCGCCCAGCCAATCGCAGAGGCGGTGCTGCGCGCCTTTCGCAGCGGCGTGGAGATGCGCTGCGCGCTGGAAGAGCGGGCCATGCGCTTCGGCATCGCCATCGTGGACGATCGAACGCGGCCGAACACGTTCTGCAGCGACGAGGATTTCTCCGCGCAGTACGCCAGGCACGTGCGGACCCTGCTCGACACGCCCCGGGCTGCCGTTCGCAAGGCTTACGTGCAGCCGGTTTCGGCACGCGGCATGACGGCCTTCCTGGCGGCCATCGGTGAAGCAGCGGCCCGCCTGCACCAGGCGCACGCCTGGCTGGGGCCGGGCGGCAAACGCCTGTCGTTCGGCCTCGTGCGCGTCGCAAACATCCGAACCGCCGTCGCCGCCGCGCGAGCCCTCTCCGCAGCCCTCCCCCATGCCCGGGTGGCCTGCTACCACGCACGGGACTTCCGCATCCAGCGACATCTGAAGGAAAGGCGGCTGGACACCCTGCTGAGCCGGAAGCAGGGAGACCTGCACATCGTCCGCGACGGGGAGATCAGGCGCCTGCTTGCCGAAAACGGGTCGTCCGACGCGCCGTTCATCGTCGTCGCCACGCCGGTGGAGGAGATCGGCCGGGATCACGATTTCGACTGGGGCGTCATCGAGCCTTCCAGCGCCCATTCCCTCGTGCAGGCCGCAGGCCGGATCAACCGTCACCGCCTCCGGGAGGTCACCGCAGCCAATGTCGCCATCCTCCAGTACAACGCCCGCTGGGCAACCGGAAAGATTGGAGATGCGGTGTTCATGCGGCCGGGACTGGAATCGGCATCGGCGGAGTTGCGGTACACCAGTGCGGATCTGCTTGCCCTTTTGGCGGATGCCGATCTCGATGCGCTGGACGCGCGGCTGCGGCTGGGCGGCGGCCTGATGGCCAGGGACGAGGACCGGATCGTCTCGGCCCGCCTGGCGACGCCGATGCGCATCCTCGAAGGCGGACAGGACGACCCTTCCGGGTGGATGACCCAGGCCTTCTACGCCGACTACCCCTTGCGGAATGCGGATCTGCTGGAAACCTGGCATGCGGAGCCCTGCGATGGAGGATGGGTCTTCAAGCGGCAGGCCAGGCCGTCGGACGACGAGCCGTGGGTCGTCTGCAAGCCGGCCTTCGATGTGACGCGGGCCACCAACGACTGGCTGTGCTGGAACCTCGACGAACTGGCTGCCGCCTGCGACGAGATGCGCATCCGGCGCGACGAAGGGCTGGAGTTCCAGGCTCCGGCGCGCGATGGACACATCCATCCGGCGTGGGATCGATCCTTCGGTTTCTACTACGGCGAGCCGGCGCCCCAGGCGACCGGCGAGGCGTCCGCCCGACCGGCCTGCGATTTCTGACGGCCGCAAGCCCGCTGCGACATCTCGCCGCAGCCCGGCATTCCTGAGCGGAATCAAGAGATTTCACTTTCTGCGTTGCTAGAGTCCGCCTCCGTCGAGGCTACGCAACGAGTGAGATCCCGAACCATGTTCACGAAACCCCAACCGATCGCACTGGCGGTAAGCATGGCGCTCGCTTTGCCCGCCTGGGCCCAGGGCGGCGCGGATGTTCCGGCCCTCACGCTGGGCGAGGTCGTCGTCTCGGGCGACGCCAGCGGCCCGCTTGCCACGCGCAGCATCCTCACCTCGGTGGACGTGCTGCCCCGCGAGCGGATCGAGGACCAGGCGGTCGCCAACAACTGGCAGTTGTTCGGCCAGGTGCCGGGCGTGATGCTCACCGAATTCGGCCAGGGCAACACGTCCGGCAAGTTCTCGATGCGCGGCTTCAACGGCGAGGGCGAGATCAACGCGGTAAAACTGCTGATCGACGGCGTGCCGAGCAACAGCAACGACGGCAACATGCCCTACATCGACCTCGCGCCGCTGCTGGACATCGAGTCGATCGAGGTGGTGCGGGGCACCAACGATCCGCGCTACGGGCTCCACAACATCGCCGGCAATGCCAACATCCAGACGAAGAGCGGCGGCAACTACGCGACCGGGCGGCTGGCCTACGGCAGCTTCGGCACGCGCGACGCCCAGGCGGCGCTCGGCATCGAGAAGGGCGGCTTTTCGCAGAACTACGCCGTCAGCTACCAGAAGAGCGACGGCTACCGCGACCACTCGGCCTCCGAGAAGGCCGGCTTTTCCGGCAAGTGGTTCTATTCGCCGGACGACGGCGCCAGCCGCTACGGGCTGATCGTGCGGCATCGCGAGGCGACCGCGGACGAGGCCGGCTACCTGACCCGCGCCCAGTCGCGCGCCGACCCGGAGATGTCGCCCGCGCACAACGCCTTCGACAGCGACGAGCGCCGCATGACCCAGGTGGCGGCGCAGGCCGAAACCGTCATCGGCGAAGACCTGTACTGGACCGCCCAGGCGTACATGAACGATCTGGACGACCGCCGCTACGTGACCTTCTCCGCCGGCGTGCCGCAGCAGGAGCGCTACGTGGCCGAGAACCACGTCGGCGCCTCGACGACGCTGACCTGGCGGGCGGGAGACACGGCGCTGGGCAACCTCACCCTGGTCGGCGGCCTCAACATGGAACGCCAGGACAACCGCAGCGAGCGCTACAACACCGTGCGGCAGGTGCGCCAGAGCCGCACGCGCAACCAGCAGTTCGACTTCGACATCCACGGCGGTTTCATCCAGGCGGTGCTCAGGCCGACGAAGGATCTGACCATCACCCCGGCCTACCGGGTGGACGCCGTCTCCGGCAGCTACGCCAACCGGCTCAATGGCACGAACTACGACATCAACGACTACGGCCTCATCGAGCAGCCCAAGCTGAGCGCCGTCTACAAGCTGGCCGAGGGCTATTCGCTCTACGGCAACTGGGGGCGCAGCTTCCAGGTCGGGGTCGGTACCGCCGCCTACAAGGTCAACCAGGCCGACGATCTGGCGCCGTCGATCAACGAGGGCTGGGAGGCGGGCATGAAATTCCGCCCGCTCGGCTGGCTCGAGGGCCGCGTCGCCGTGTGGCGCCAGACCGCCTCCAACGAGGCGCGCCGCAGGCTGAACGACCCCGCCAACGACGCCGAGAACATCGGCGAGACCCGCCGCCAGGGGGTGGACGTCCAGCTCAACGCCCAGCCCACGGCAAAGCTTGGGCTGTGGGCCGGCGCCGCGCTGCAGCGCTCGAAGATCCTCAAGGCCGATGCCGCCTCGGTGCAGACCGAAGGCAAGGAGATCGACCACGTTCCCCATCTGCTCTACAACCTCGGCGCGGACTACCGGCCGAGCGACGCGCTGCGCCTGTCGGCCTGGATGCAGGGCCAGAGCGGCTACTACCTGGAGCGCACCAACACCACCGGCAAGTTCGGCGGCTATGCGCTGGTGAACGTGTCGGCCGCCTATCGCGTGTCGAAGGCGGTGGAGGTCGAACTGCAGGTGCGCAACCTGGGCGACCGTTATTACGAATACGTGTGGTACGACGGCAGCCAGTCCCTGCATGCGCCGGGCAGCCCGCGCAGCATCCACGCGATGCTCACCGCGCGGTTCTAGTGGACGGCGCGGCACCCCCGGAGCAGGTGCGGCGGCCGGCGCGGCGCCAGGCCCGGCGCATCTGGCTGGCCGTCCATCTATGGACCGGCCTGGGGCTGGGAGGGTTGTTCGCGCTGCTGGGGCTCACCGGCAGCGTGCTCGTGTTCTACCTCGACATCGACGCGGCATTCAATCCGGCGATCCGGGCGGCGCACGCGGTTGCCGCGCCCGTGTCCGCCGATGCCGTCCACCACCGGTTGCGCCAGGCGTTTCCCGGGCGCGACGGGCCATGGCGGATCGAGATGCCGCTGTCGCCCGACTCCCCGGTGACGGCGCGCTATTACAGGCCGGCGGAACGCGCCGGGCGCAGCTTCGCGCCGCTGATGGTCACGCTGGACCCGGAAACCCTCGCCGTCACCAGCAGCCGGTTCTGGGGTGACACCGCGATGACGTGGATCTACGACCTGCACTACAGCCTGCTGCTGGACCGCGCCGGCGTGACGCTGGTCGGCATCGCAGGGCTGCTCGCGATGGTTTCGCTGGCAACGGGCCTCTACCTGTGGTGGCCTTCACGCGCGCGCTTCGCGGCGGCGCTGCGTCCCGTTCCGCGCGCCGGGGCGGTGCGGCGGAACTACGACCTGCACGTGATCGGCGGCGTCTACGGCCTGATCGTGCTGGCGGTGGTGACGCTCGCCGGCAGCGCGCTCGCCCTGCCGGAAACGGCCCGCAGCCTGGTGTCAGCGTTCTCGGCCCCGTCTCCGCCGCCCCGCCTGCCCGCCGTC
This sequence comes from Thauera sp. K11, assembly GCF_002354895.1. Classification (NCBI taxonomy): domain Bacteria; kingdom Pseudomonadati; phylum Pseudomonadota; class Betaproteobacteria; order Rhodocyclales; family Zoogloeaceae; genus Thauera; species Thauera sinica. Next base: position 1,257,910 of record NZ_CP023439.1, on the reverse strand, counting down.
CCGCCGCTGGAGGAAAGCCCTCCCCTGTCGCTGGACGCCGCGGTCGCCCTGGCGGGCCAGCGCTTCCCGGGTGCCGAAGTGCGCTGGATCGAGACCTCCGGCGCCGGCGGCACGCCGGTTTCGGTCCGGCTCCACCAGGCGTTCGAGCCGGGACGGAGATTCCCCCGCACCCAGGTCTGGTTCCATCCGGCGACCGGCGCGGTCCTCGCCATCCGCGACCCCGCCGGGAACGGCGGCGGCGACACCGTGTTCGACTGGCTGCATCCGCTGCACAACGGCGAGGCGTTCGGAACCGCCGGGCGCGTCCTCGCCTGCATCGCCGGCTTCCTTCCCCTGCTGCTGTTCGTCACCGGTGTGATCCGCTGGCGGCAGAAGGTCCGCGCACGCGAAAAAAGCCGGACGGCCCGCCCTGCGTTGGAGCGGCGGGTCCGTCCGGAACACCCAGGATGCGCCAGGCCCTGACCGCCGGCCGGCGGAATATCAGCCCTGCAGCCCGAACAGCCGGGCGGCGTTGCCGTACAGCAGTTTGTCCAGCACCGGCTCGCGAAAGCCGAGTTCGAGGAAATCGCCGATCGACTGGCGGATGGGGCGGAACGGATACGACGAGCCGAACAGGAACTGGTCGGCCAGAAAGCCGTTCACCGCCTCGACGTAAAGCTTGCTGCCGGCGATGAACAGATACATGTCCGGCACCAGGTGGATGTTCTCGTAACGGAACGCCACACCGATGGCCTGCGACACGTTCGGCCACCAGCCGTGGTAGCAGACGATGGGCAGTTGCGGAAACGCGCGCGCCACGTTGGCCAGCGGCGCGGGATCGTTGAAGCGCGGGTCCGGCGTGGTCGGCCCGGTCATCAGGAACACCGGCACGCCCAGTTGCGCGCACACCTCGTAGATCGGGAAATAGGTCGGATCATCGACATGCCGCGCCGGACTGCCGAAGCCCGGCTCGATGTCGATGCCCGCCAGCCCCAGTTCGCGGATCGCGCGCTCGGCCTCGTCCACCGCGCCGCGGCCCTGGATCACCGGATCGACGCCGGCGATGCCCAGCAGTTCGTCGTGGCCGTGGGTGATGCGATGGATCAGCTCGTTGGGCAGACGCTGGGACGGCGTGTGCCGCCCCACCACCACCGCCTTCGCCAGCCCGGCATCGCGCACCTCGGCGAGAAAGCCTTCCTGCGTGTGCGAACGGGTGAAATGCTCGTCGCTGCCGCGGGTGCCGACGCGCCGGTTGAGCCAGCGCGCGGTGTCGTATTCCGGCGTGCCCGGCGTGGCACCGAAGAAGTCGTGCAGGAAGGCCGGCCGGCAGCGCATGTCGATGACTTTCATGCAGCGGCCTTCTCGGCGGACCTGGCGTTGACCGTGCTGGCGTCGAACGGCCCGCCGGTGATCACCTGGTCCTGGATCGTGACCGGCGCCTTGCCCGGCAGCAGCGGGAACACCAGTTCGGCGAAGCGCCACGCCTCCTCCAGGTGCGGATAGCCGGACAGCACGAAGCTGTCGACGCCCAGATCCACGTATTCCTTGAGCCGCGCCGCCACGGTCTGCGGGTCGCCCACCAGCGCGGTGCCGGCGCCGCCGCGCACCAGGCCGACGCCGGCCCACAGGTTGGGGCTCACCTCGAGCTTGTCGCGGCGCCCGCCGTGCAGCGCCGCCATGCGCCGCTGGCCTTCGGAATCCATGGACGCGAAGCGCGCCTGCACCTTGGCGATCGTCTCGTCGTCGAGGCGGCTGATCAGCTTGTCGGCCTCGGCCCACGCCTCTTCGTTCGTTTCGCGCACGATCACGTGCAGACGCACGCCGAACCGGACCTTGCGCCCGCGCGCGGCGGCCCGCGCGCGCACGTCGGCGATCTTCTCCGCCACCGCCGCGGGCGGCTCGCCCCAGGTCAGGTAGGCGTCGACGTGCTCGGCGGCGAGATCGTGCGCGGCGTCGGACGAACCGCCGAAATACAGTGGCGGATGCGGCTTCTGCACCGCCGGGAAGAGCAGTTGCGCGCCTTCCACGCGATGATGCTCGCCGTCGAAATCGACCGTCTCGCCGGCCAGCAGGCGGCGCCAGATGCTGAGGAACTCGCCCGCCTCGCCGTAGCGCGCGTCGTGGTCGAGGAAGACGCCGTCGCCGGCCAGTTCGGTGGAATCACCGCCGGCGACCACGTTGAGCAGCAGGCGGCCGCGGGTCGCCTGGTCCAGCGTCGCCGCCATGCGCGCCGCCGCGGTCGGCTTGGTGAGCGCGGTACGCAGCGCGACCAGCAGCTTCAGCCTGCGCGTGACCGGCGCCACGCTGCCGGCGACCACCCACGGATCGAGGCAGCCGCTGCCGGTGGGGATCAGGATGCCGTCGTAGCCGAGGTTGTCGGCGGTCACCGCGATCTGCTGCATGTATTCGATGGTGACGGGCCGGCCGGAATTGGATTTGCCGAGATAGCGGGTGTCACCTGAAGTGGGCAGGAACCAGAAGATGTCGAGACTCATGGAAGATCCTCGTGGACTTGGAATTTGGAGCCGGGCCGCGGGAAGCGGGGCGGATGCGCGGTCGCCGGCCGTGGCTGCGGGAGTCGACGGCGGCGCAGGCCCTCATTGTCCGGATCGCCGGAGAGAACCGAACCAAGAAAACCTGCGTAGCTTTGCGATGCGCAAGATATGCCGCCCGGGCCGTCCCGCGCCGCACCCGGCGTGCGCACCGCCGCCCCGTTCCTGCCCGGCGGGGCGGCGGCCGCGGAACTCAGGCGAGCGCTTCCGTAGCCTCTTCCCTTTCGCCGGAGGCCGTCTGCGCCTTCGCTTCCAGCTCGCGCACGAGCGGCAGCACCTTCTCGCCGAAATAGGCCACTTCTTCCTGGAAGTGCAGGAAGCCGCCGAGCACCAGGTCCACGCCGACCGCCTTCAGCGCGACGATGCGCTCGGCGATCTGCCGCGGCGTGCCGATCAGGTTGGTCTTGAAGCCGTCGTTGTACTGCACCAGATCCTCGAAGGTGGACTTGGCCCAGTTGCCCTCGCCTTCCGGGCTGGCCTTGCCGGCCTGCTTGACCGCGTCGCCGAAGGCATTGACCGCTTCGCTGTCCGCCTTGTCGATGATCTCCTGCAGCACCGCCCTGGCCTCTTCCTCGGTATCGCGGGCGATGATGAAGGCGTTGACGCCGATCTTGACCTCATGGCCGTTGGCCGCCGCCTTGGCGCGGATGTCGTCCACCTGGGCCTTGATGCCGTCGACGCTGTTGCCGTTGGTGAAGTACCAGTCGGACACGCGCGCCGCCATGTCGCGCGCGGCGCGCGAGCTGCCGCCCTGGAAGATCTCCGGATGCGGCTGCTGCAGGGGCTTGGGCTTCAGCGTGTAGTCGTGGAAGCGGTAGAAATCGCCCCGGTAGCTGAAGTTGTCCTGCGTCCAGATGCCCTTGATCACCTCGATGAACTCCTGCGAGCGGCGATAGCGCTCGTCGTGCTCCAGCCAGGGCTCGCCGATGCCGTGGAACTCGCCGCGGAACCAGCCCGACACGATGTTGACCGCCACGCGGCCGCCGGTGAGATGGTCGATGGTGGCGATCTGCTTGGCCAGCACCGCCGGATGCCACGGGCCGGGCAGGATCGCGGCGATCACGCGCAGCTTCTCGGTGGCCGCCAGCAGCGCATGGCTGATCGCCACCGATTCGTGCTGGTACTCGGCGCCGTAGCCGGCGGTGAAGCGGATCTGCGACAGCGCGTAGTCGAATCCTGCCTTCTCGGCGATCTGCGCCAGCTTGCGGTTGTAGTCGATGTCCCAGCTCGTGCGCTGCTCGATCTTGCTGACGACCAGGCCGCCGCTGACGTTGGGCACCCAATAGGCGAACTTGATGTTTTCGCGGCTCATGCCGAATCTCCTTGGCTCGTTCCGGTTCCGGTAAGGATCAGGCTGCCGCCCGCACGTTCTTCTGCACGCTGGACACGGCCGGCGTGCGCGGGCGCAGGAAGGGACGCGCGCGCTCGGCCGCCAGGTCGATGCGCGCCTGCAGCGCGGGGCTGGTGACTGCGTAGTTCTCGAACTCCGCTTCGCTGCCATACACGCCGATCGGCAGCGTGTGCGACTGGAAGAAGCTGAACAGCGGGCGCAACTGGTGCTCGATCACCAGCGCATGGCGGTCGCTGCCGCCGGTCGCCGCCAGCAGCACCGGCACGTCGATCAGCGCGTTGTGGTCGACGAAATCGAACAGGTGCTTGAAGAGCCCGGTGAAGGAGGCGCGATAGACCGGGCTGGCCACGACCAGGAAGTCGGCCGATTCGATCGCCGCGATCTCGGCCTTCACGTCCTCGGGCAGTTGCGACGGATACAGCGCGCCGGCCAGCTTCGGGCCGACCGTCCCCAGCTCGATCAGGCGCACGTCGATCGACGCCTGCTCGCCGAGCGCATCGATCAGCGCCTCGACGAGGGCCAGGGTACGCGAAGGACGCTGCAGGCCGCCGGAAACCGCGACCACCTTGATCTGCTTGCTCATGGATTCACCTTTCGTTGTTGCTTGTGCCGCCACCGGCACTCTCACCGGCCGAAGCACTTCCCATGCCAGAAAAATTCTCTTTTCATTTCATCTACTTGTGGAAAAAACCCGGCTCACTCTGGTGAGTTGCCCGCAACTCGCGGAACGGGCTGCTGCGTTTGCAGCAGCCCGTTGCTGCGCCGGCGACAGCGCCTTCGCCCCGCTGCCGGAACAGCTCGACCAGTTGCTCCACGACCTGGGCGGGCGTGCCGACGATCTGGGGAACCAGCATCCCTTCGCCGTAGAGCCGCCCGACGTCGGCCAGGGTCAGCCCGTCCCGCCGCGACAGCTCCTTGATGATCGAGAAGATTCCCTGCATGCCCTGCACGGCGATGTCCGCGACCGGCGTATGAAGCGGGAAGCGTGAGAAGTCGACGTTCATGTGGCTCGACAGCGTCGACAGGCCGATGATCGGCACGCGCGCCACGCTCAGACGGCGAACGAAAGCGACGCGAAATCCACCGGTTCGAACGGACGCGGCCGGGAAGCGAGTTCTTCCGTCAGGTCGAGGCAATCCAGGCGCTCGCCATTCAGCAGCGACAGCGCCCGGGCATGCACCCTCGCCAGTTCGGGGTCGGCCCGGTCGCGCGGCCGCGCCGCCCGCACCTCCAGTTCGCCGGCGATGCGCCCCGGTCCGCTGGCCATCACCACGATGCGGTCGCTGAGATAGGCCGCCTCGTCGATGTCGTGCGTGACCAGCAGCAGGGTCGTGCCGTGGCGCGCGGCCAGCGACAGCAGCAGGTCCTGCAGCCGCATGCGGGTAAAGGCATCGACCGCGCTGAACGGCTCGTCCAGCAACAGCAGGGCCGGCTGCGCGAAAAGGCCGCGGGCGATCGCGGCGCGTTGCGCCATGCCGCCCGAAAGCTGCTTCGGATAGGCATCGGCGAAGTCGGCCAGCCCCACCTCGGCAAGCAGCTCCCTGACGCGCGGATGGCGGCCTCCGCCGCGGCCGGCATCGAAGCCGACGTTGTCGGCCACCGTCAGCCAGGGCAGCAGGCGCGGCTCCTGGAAGATGAAGCCGACATCCGGCGAATGCAGTTGCGGCAGCCCGCCATTGACCCGCACCCTGCCGCGGTAGTCTTCGTCCAGGCCGGCGACGATGCGCAGCAGCGTGCTCTTGCCGCAGCCGCTGGGGCCCAGCAGGCTGACGATCTCCCCCGCGCGCAGTTCGAAGGCGACGCCGTCGATGACGCGGCGTGCCTCGAAGCGCTTGTCGGCGACGTTCAGTTCGAGAAGCGATCGGGACACCTGCGTGCCTCCCTACGAACGAGCGTTGTCATAGACGTCGCGCCATGCGAGCAGCCTGCGCTCGAGCACCTGCAGCAGGGTGTCGCTGAGCTTGCCGAGCACGGCCAGCACGACGATGGCGACGATCACCAGGTCCGCGCGCGCGGTCTCGCGCCCGTCGGTGAGCAGATAGCCCAGCCCCCGGGTGGCGGCGATCAGTTCCGCCGCGACGAGGAACATCCACGCCAGCGACAGCCCGGTGCGCAGCCCGGTCAGCAGGTTGGGCAGCGCCGCCGGCAGGAAGATGCGCAGCACCAGCCGCCAGCCCTTCAACCCGAAGATGCCGCCCACCTCGACCAGCTTGCGGTCCACGTTCTTGATGCCCGCGACCAGGTTCAGATACACGGGGAAGAAGGCGCCGATCGCGATCAGCGTGATCTTGGGCGCCTCGTCGATGCCCAGCCACAGCAGCAGCAGAGGCACCCAGGCCAGCGAAGGAATCGCCCGCAGCGCCTGGAAGGTCGGATCGAGATAAGCCTCCAGCCCGCGCGACAGGCCCACCGCGGCGCCCACCAGCAGCGCCAGCAGCGCGCCGATGGCAAAGCCGGCCAGCACGCGGACGCTGCTCACCAGCACATGGCCGAACAGTTGGCCGCCGGCGGCCAGGTCCGCCAGCGTGACGAGCAGCTCCGAGGGCGGCGGCAGCAGATGGGCGGAAACCCAGCCCGCGCGCACCAGCGCCTCCCACAGCACGACGATGGCCAGCGGCACGGCCCAGCCCCGCAGTTGCGAGGCGAAGCGGCGCCCCGCCGGACGCCGGGCGCCATCGGCTCCGCCCGCCGCCGGCAAGGCCGGATTCAACGTGGACACCTTGCTCACTTGCGGCCGCTCACTTGATCACGGCGCGCGCATGCGACGGGTCCACCAGCGCGCCGACCACCGCGCCCACGTCGGTTCCCTTGCGCACCAGATCCTCCTCGACGAGGATGGGCGCGGCCGCCTTCAGCGCCTCGATGTGTTCAGCGCCCGGCACCGGCTTGCTGAAATCGTTGCGCGACAATTGCAGCTTCGCGACCTCGAGCGGCAGCTTGGCCTCCTCGGCGACCAGCTTCGCCGTTTCCTCGGGATTGGCGACGATCCACTTGCGGGCCTTCTCGTACGCCGCGATCACGCGTTTCACGTAGTCGGGATGTTCGTTCGCGAAGCGCTCGGAAGTGTTCAGGAAGCCATAGGTGTTGTAGCCGACGTTGCGGTACAGCAGCTTCGAGCCGGCCTGCACCTCGCTGCCGGCCATCAGCGGGTCCAGCCCCGCCCAGGCGTCGACGCGGCCCTGTTCCAGCGCCGAGCGTCCGTCGGCATGCTGCAGCGCGAGGATCTCGACGTCGCTCTTCGACAACCCTTCCTGGTGCAGGCTGCGCAGCAGGAACAGGAAGGGATCGGTGCCCTTGGTCGCCGCCACCTTCCTGCCCTTCAGGTCCTTGACCGACTTGATCGGCGAATCCTTGGGCACGACGAGCGCGGTCCATTCCGGCCGCGAATACACATAGACGCTCTTGATCGGATTGCCGTTGGCCTTCGACAGCACGGCCGCCAGTCCGGCGGTGGAACCGAAATCGACGCTGCCGCTGTTGAGGAATTCGAGTGCGCGGTTGCTGCCCTGGCTCAACACCCACTTCACCGGCACGCCATCGGCCTTCAGGTCTTCCTCCAGCCAGCCGAACTTCTTCAGCACCAGGCTGGGCGGCGAATAATAGGCGTAATCGAGGCGGAGTTCGGCCGGCTTGCCGGCCGCATGGGCAACGCCCACCGACAGCAGCAGCCCGGCCGCGAGTCGGCTGAGGTGTTTGAAAGTCTCGAACATGGCTGATCCTCGGAAATTGGATGGACCTGGCCACATCGCAACCATCGTGCCTGAAACGTTTTCCGCGTTCTTTCAGCCCCTTGGGCAGGAACCCGCCCGATCCTGTGCGCGGATCGCAGCAGCCGCGGCGAAGAACTGTTGCGTACGCAGCAGCCGCCACGACGAAGTCTCATGAGGTGACGCACCCCTTCGTTCTGGCAGGTCCGCCATTTTTCCGCCAACCGTGAGCCGAGTGCGTGCAGATCAGGTCAATCCTGTAGCAGAACGCCAGCGCATCACGGCTTGGCAGTCGCCGTCCGATCCCACTCCAGTGCCGGAACGACGACAACCCATCTTTTCATGCCGGGAAAATTTGTCTTGTCGCAAATTACCGAAACATCAGCCAGCCTCTGCCCTTTATTTTCTTCGGACCACGCGGTGCGTAAAGGAACGATACAACGAGGGACGAACGTCTTGCTGTTTGGTTCAAGAAGCTCATAGCTCGTGCCATACGACTTGTTCCATTGATCCATGAACTTCATCGCCTCTTTTCGAATTTCGTACAAACCTTGAACTTCGCCTCTTGTGCGGTCGTCATCAGTGTTCCAGGCCTGGGCAACGTTGCAGGATCCGAAGATCGAGAATGCGAACAACAGGGCATACCGCATTATTTTTCCTTTTCCGGCTCTCCCTCGACGACGAGCGTGCCGATGCTTCTTCCATCGCCACCGCGATGACTGACATGCACCTCTATCTCTCGATTCGCCATTCAGCTCAAGAGTCCGATATCGCGCGGGGGATCATGCAAACAAGTTATACCAGAAACAGACGAGAGCGCTTGGAAACCAGAAAAACAGATGTACGACAAAACGGTAACGCTTGCAGCAGATATAGATGTACCAGACGAGATTCAAAAAAAGCAATGGCAACATTATGAGGCCAGCCGGCACCCACCAGATCCACGCCAAGCCTGGAACGTAGAGCACCAGAGCCATCACCACCCACACGCCGATAAATGGGGAGGCGTTTATGGCCAGTGAAACACGAGCGACTCTCCATTCCTCTCGGTCTCCAGAAAGTATGATCATCAGGTCAATTCTCCCTATATTCTCGATTCGCCATGCAGCTCAAGAGTCCGATATCGCGCGGCGATCATGCCAACAAGTTATACCCGAAAAAGACGAGAGTGCTTGGAAGCCAGAAAAACAGATGTACGACAAAACGGTAACGCCTGCAGCAGATATAGATGTACCAGACGAGATTCAACAAAAGCAATGGCAACACTATGAGGCCAGCCGGCGCCCACCAGATCCACACCAATTCTGGAACACAGAGCATCAGAGCTATCACTGCCCCCACGCCGATAAAAGGGGAGGCGTTTATGGCCAGCGAGACATGAGCGATTTTCCGCTCCTTGCGGTCTCCAGAACGTGTAATCATCAGGTCTATTTCTCCCTATATGCTTGATTCACCAGATCATTCTTCCCCGCCACTCCGGGGGAATTCCAGACTTCCTGTTTTCCGCGACATATCGCCTTCCCTTTTCTTCCTTTATGGGAAGGACACACTTCTCTCCCTTCTGCATGGAAACGCCATCTGCCTTCGTGGCAGCTCTTCACGAATTGCCGGATCGATGGCCGTCTCATGCAGGCACATGGGTACGCTCCTTGATGTGCTTGAGGTTGGCGACGATGGTGAAGGTCATGATGATGAGGAGCGACCAGGAACTCCATTTGCCGACATGAACCGCGGACCACGCGCCAAGCTGGTTTGGATACTTCCAGATACCGAAGAAGGTGCTGATGTTCTCGGCGAGCCAGATGAAGAATCCGATGAGGACGAACGCGAGCAGCAACGGCATTTTTCGATCCCGGTCCAATGGGCGATAGATCACGGTGGATCTGGCATACAGGCCGAGAGCGCATGCGGCGATATACCAGCGGTAGTCGCCGATGTAGTGGTGGGTGAAGAAGTTGACGTAGATGAGCAGCGCCATTACACCAGCCATCCAGTAGGGAGGATGATGGGCGATACGGACTTCGAGAAGCCTCCATGCCTGAATGATGTAGCTGCCGATGGCCGCGTACATGAAACCCGAGAACAGGGGTACGCCGTAGAGCTTCGTGTACGCAAAGTCGGGATAGGCCCAGGACTTGATGCCGCTTGAAGTCTTGAACGCTTCGAGGGCGAAGCCGATGACATGGAAGAGCGTGATCGTCTTGAGTTCATCGATGGTTTCGAGCTTCGCCCGGACCATCCAGACCTGAATGGCGACGGCAGCGATGAGCAGGGCGTCGTAGCGAGGTACGCCCCACAATCCGTCGCGCGGAATCGCGAACACGGCGACGAAGAACAGACCGGCAAACAGGCATGCACGGGCTTCCTTGATCCCGAAATACAGGAATTCGGCAAGGAAGCGGAACGACCCTGCAAGGTGCGGCCTGTCGACGTGGCTCGACAGATGATCATCGAGCACGCTCAGGCGCAACAGAGAAAGTCGGGCGAGAATTCGGGTGGTCATGTCATGCGCGGATTGATAGCTTGTCATTGAATCGGCGGCCAACAGGGGGCGAGAAGATTCGTTTTCAGGTCATGGTTTGATCTGCAGCCCTTTCATCCAATGCCTGGCACGATGAATCCGAGCGGTCTGATGCATTCGAAATCGAAGAGGCACAAAAAATTTCCGCCATGTTCAGAACGGCCACGGCCGGGGCAGTCGGGCACGTATCCAGTCCCACGTCGTCGGCGGCATCGCCATTCTTGTCCCGAAGCCACTCCCGTCCCCGTCGTTGTAGATCAAGTAGTCGTCGCCATACTCCAGCTTGTGGAGCCATCGCGACTCCCAAAGCGGCTCAAAGTATCGCTCTGCCAGCAACTCGCCATCCATGGAGAACACCCGGATACGCGCCCTGTCCGGAACACTATAAAACGACCGGGTCTGATCGTGAGGCAAACGGTCTAATCCGCAAATGCTGACATTGAGCGGCTTCCCCTGAAAGACATGGACGCCACCATTCAGTTTCGCAGTGTATTTTTCGCAAGATTCGTAATTGTTGAGTGAATAGAAATAGTTAAATAGCAATACGAATGCAATGTATGGAATACCCACCGCCATCAGGCACTGCCGGAGGACTCGTTTCCAGTTCATGGTTTGATCTGTTGCCTTCTTTCACCAAGGTCCAGCACGATGGGCGTAGGCAGCTTGATTCGCTCGAAACTGGAGAAAATGGCGAAATCTCCGCCGCGCCCCTTGAGTTTGCGCCAGTGCCGGAAGTCACGGTTACGGACGGGATAAAAGACTTCCTTTTTCCGCAGGTGCCTTCCGATGTCGACCGGCTTGTCCAGATGTGCGGGCAAAGGCGGCAGATAGGACTTTGGTTCATTGCCGCTCTCGTGGGCGAGAATATCGGAATATTTTGAAATCAATTCCGAGGCAGCCGCATCCCGGGCAATGATGACGCCATGACGGTTCCAGTGCCCGAGATATTGAGACACAGTTTTATCGTCATTGAACGCATAGCTATCCCGCGCATACACATAGATATGTGTGACCTCCACCCGCGTGCGTGTGCAGCGATACCAGATCGGCCCGTACCAGTTGTACTGCTCGGTCGACACCTGTGCCAGGGCCACTGCGGCATAGAACGAGAAGTTGGCCAGCGAAGCCGTCAGATCATTCACGAGGCTGGCGTAGTCGTCGAGGGCATCAAACGTCGTGACATTGACCCGTTGAAACTGGAATTGCCGATGAAACGCCTGTTTGTCGTTATTGCAGTAGGCGAGTGTATCCAGCGTGGCGTAGTAATAATTGTTGCGCTGCTGGTCAATGAAATATTGAAACTGCTTGAGCAGTTCCTCCCTTGCCCTATCGTTGAAGATGTTTTCGGGCGTACTTGCTTTCAGATTTGTTGCTAGCAGATGCGCATGGCGTTGCCGAACACGGCCGAAGCCCAATATCCATTTGAGCTTGAAGGTATCGGTATCGACAAAATCCGGGGCATGGGTTGCTGTGGGGTCATCCAGCGCATATACCTTGCCGTTGAACCAACGCCGCGCACAGTAGGCGGCGTATTTGAAGCCCATGGCTTCCATGCCTTCCGGCAGGTCGAGCATGTCGAAGGGTGGAGGCGTTACGCAGGCTTCGTCCCTGAGGCGCTCTTGTGCGGCGGCCGGCGCAGCGGCGGCGGGCGGTGGGGCGGACTGGGCCGGCGGGGACTTGGCGTTGTCCTTTCCCGTCTCGGCAGCGGCAGGTTGCGCCGGCAGTTGGGGTTTGGGCTTGTTTCTATCTTCCGGCAGCGGCGGCGGGTCCTTGTCCATCGAAATAGTGGCCTGGGTCTCGATCGGCCGGCAGCCGAGCCCGCCGTCGCGGACCTGCCACTGCTTGCCCTCCCGAACGTGATAGGGGTATCTGCCCCGGGCCAATTCCAGGTAGTGCTCCGTTATGCGATCCACCACTTTGACGAGAAAGGACACCTCTAGCCTCCAGTGCGGAGCACGGCCACGGCGGATGGCGCCATATGCACGTCGATGGGCCGTTCTGAATCGGGGCTGTCGTTGTCGCAGGCATCCATGGCGGCGTTTCCTCGGGCAAGTGCGGCGCGTCGGCGTGGCGCGCGGATCATCGATGGCGGGGCATCGTTTCCGATGCGGTCACCGGCACGCACTCCCTGTGCTTCGGAATGCTGTGGGGCCGAGTTACCGAGGGCTCGACGAGACCGGGCAACGTGCCGCCTGTATATGGCGCACGGAATTTCCCACCAATTCACGCGGCGATGTTTTGCTCGTGGGGCGGAAATCTTTGGTCACTGGAATGGATGGTGAAAATTTTCCCGGGAAGGCGCCTTCTGGGCCTCGGACATCGCTCATCCGCGGGAATCGGACGGGGCCGGCCGCATCGCGGCGATCGTGCGCGAATCGGCTCTTTTCTTGGACGCACCTGAAGAGAACGAGCGAAGCCCGGTGCGGGGCCCGAAAAAAGAACCGCGCACTGCCGCATGTGCAGCAGTGCGCGGAGAGGCGCGGGGAAACGGCGCGGATCGGGCTCGATCAGATCCGCTTGTTGAGCACGCGGGCGAGGCGGTCGCCGCCGGGGCCATGCGCGCGCATGGCCCCGGCCCGATGTCGCCCGTAGCGGAACGACCGCTCAGAAGCCGTGGCGGATGCCGGCGGCAAAGCCGGTCTGGTAGCCGTCGCCGGCGTTGTAGCCGGCGCCGACCGAGCCGGACAGGTTGGTGGAGTCGCGGGCCGCGCGATTGTTGTCGATCTTCGCGTAGGTCGCATGGATCGCCGTGCGCTTGGACAGCGCATGCTCGTAGCCGACCGCCCACTGGCCGGCCTTTGCATCATCGCCGCCGGCGACGGCCTCCGTCTTGCGCGCCACGTACGAGGCCAGGACCTTGCCCGCCGCGCCGGCCGGCACCGTCACGCCGACGAACCACTGCTTCGTCTTCTCGCCTTCGGTCGCGCCGGTGTCGGGGCTGAAGTCGCCGTTGTCCGCGCGGCGGATGCCGTAGGCCGCGGCGAGCTTGGCGACGCCGAAGTCATAGGTGCCGGCGAGGTCGTAGACGCGGACCTTGTCGCCGTCGTACAGGCCGGTGGATTTCGCGCGCAGGTCCTGGATGTGCAGGCCGACATGGAGCGGACCGCTGCGGTACTGCGGCAGGATGGACAGCGCGCGCACGTCGCCGACGTCGCCCGCGCCGCGATTGCCGGGCGATTCGTTGCCGTAGCCGTCCAGCGTGAAGGCCGCGGTCACCGAAAAGCCTCCCCAGGACGGCGACACGTACGTCACCAGGTTGTCCCAGCGATACTCGGAAAGATAGACGTTGTTGTACTGGCCCACCGTCACGCCGCTGAAAGGATCCACGGTGGAGGTGAGCACGTAGCCCGGCGTGTATTGGCGCCCCGCGCCCAGCGTGCCGAAAGCGCCGGCGAGGCTGACGAAAGCCTGACGGCTGAAGGTGCCGCCGCCGGCCGACGTGCCGGTGTCGGCCGCGATGCCCTGCTCCAGCACGAAGCCGGCCTGCAGCCCGTTGCCGAGATCCTCGTTGCCGCGAAAGCCGAGGCGCGTCGGCGTGCTGGTGCCGGAGTCGATCGCGGAACGGTTCTTTACCCGCGAGTCTATGTTGTCGCCGCTGAAGCGGTAGCCGACATCGACCGTGCCGAAGATGGTCACGCTGGATTGCGCGAATGCCGGGGCACCCGCAAGGCCGGCGACGGCCAGTGCAAACAGTCTTTTCTGCATGTCATTCCCTGTGAGGTGGTTGGGTCTTGAAGCGATGGGTCTCGTCGTTATCGGGTCTGGTGCCGGCGCGCCGTTCAGGCAGCGACGCCCGCCCCCAGGTACAGGTCGTGGATGTCGCTGCGCGCGGCCAGCTCGGCGGCGCTCCCCTGCGCCACGACCCTGCCGCTTTCCAGCACGTAGGCGTGGTGCGCGTGGCGCAGCGCCACGCTGGCGTTCTGCTCGGCGAGCAGGAAGCTGACGCCTTCGTCGGCGTTGAGCCTGGCGACGATGGCGAAGATCTCGTCGACAATCAGCGGCGCGAGGCCCATGGACGGTTCGTCGAGCAGCACGACGGCGGGCCGGGCCATCAGTGCGCGGCCGATGGCGACCATCTGCTGCTCGCCGCCGGAGGTGTAGCCCGCCGCCGATCTGCGCCTTTCCTTCAACCGCGGGAAGTAGTGGTAGATCCGCTCCAGCCCGGCCTTCACCTCCTGCCGCGAACCGCCGCTGGCCAGCGCGCCGGCCAGCAGGTTCTCCTCGACGCTCAGGTGCGGAAAGCAATGGCGCCCCTCCAGGACCTGGACGAGGCCGTTGCGCACGAGCACGTCGGGCGCGCTGCGCGTCACGTCCTTGCCGCGGTACAGCACGCGGCCGCCCACCACCTCGCCGCGCTCGGCTCCGACCAGCGCCGAGATCGCCTTCAGCGTGGTGCTCTTGCCCGCGCCGTTGGCGCCGAGCAGCGCGACGATGCGGCCCTCGCCGAGCGACAGCGACACGCCGTGCACGGCCAGGATCACCTGCTCATAGACGACCTCGATGTCGTCGACCTGGAGAATCGGCATTGCAGTCATGGCTGATCCCCGGTCAGGCGACGGCATCTTCGAGCGCGCGCCCGCGGGCGGCGGCTTCCTCCGCCTTCACGCGCTCGATGTCGCGGTAGCGCGCCGCCGGATGGCTTGCCGGCAGGTACGGCCCTTCGCCGAACAGCTTCTCGCGCAGCGTGCCGGGCTTGTAGGCGGCCGGATAGACGCCGCGCCGCTGCAGTTCGGGCACGAGGTAACCGACCACGTTCTCGAAGGTTTCGTGCGCCACCGCATAGGCCAGGTTGAAGCCGTCGACGCCGGTGTCCTCCACCCACTCCTGCAGGATGTCGGCCACGGTGGACGGCGAGCCGACGAACACCGGGCCGAGGCCGCCGAGACCGCCCCAGCGCGCCAGCTCGTCGATGCTCCACGACTTGCCGCCGCCGGCCAGGTGCTCGACCACCGAGACGATGGCGTTGGTTTCCACCTTGCGCACGAGGTCGGTCGGCGCGTACTGGCCGAAATCGATGCCGCTCCAGCCCGACATGAAGACCAGCGCGCCGTCGTAGGACGAGTGGCGCTGGTATTCCTCGAACCTGGCCTGCGCCTTGGCGTCGGTCTCGTCGACGATGATCGTCACCAGGTTGTAGACCAGCACCTTGCGCGGATCGCGCCCGGCGGCGGCGGCCTGGCGGCGCACGTCGGCGACGTATTCCCTGAGCACTTCCTTCAGCGGCGAGGCGACGAACACGCATTCCGCATGGCCGGCGGCGAAGGCTTTGCCCGCGCCCGAGGCGCCCGCCTGGTAGAGCACCGGCGTGCGCTGCGGCGAGGGCTCGCACAGGTGGTAGCCGGGCACCTCGAAATACCGGCCCTTGTGGCCGATCTCGTGCACCTTCTCCGGGTGGGTGAAGATGCCGCGCCCGCGGTCGCGCACCACGGCCCCTTCCTCCCAACTGCCCTCGAACAGCTTGTAGAGCACCTCGACGTATTCACCGGCCACCTCGTAGCGGTCGTCGTGCCGGCGCAGGCCGCCCTGGCCGACGTTCCTGGCGCCGCTCTCCAGGTAGGAGGTGACGATGTTCCAGCCCACCCGGCCCTTGGTGTGGTGATCGGCCGTCGACAGCCGCCGCGCGAAGGTGTAGGGGTGCTCGAACGAGGTGGACGCGGTGATGCCGATGCCGAGGTGCTCGGTCACCATCGCGATCGGCGCCGCGAGCTGCAGCGGATCGTTCACCGGGATCTGCGCGGCCTGTTGCAGGGCGTGGTAGTTGCTGCCCTTGTAGACGTCGTAGTAGCCGATCACGTCGGCGATGAAGATGCCGTCGAAGATGCCCCGTTCGAGAATCCTGGCGAGATCGGTCCAGTACGCCAGGTCCTTGTACTGCCACGAGCGGTCGCGCGGGTGGGTCCACAGCCCCGGGGACTGATGGCCGACGCAGTTCATCTCGAAGGCGTTGAAGCGGATGGTCTTGCTCATGGGGCGTGGTCCTCCGTGCGTGGCGGCCGGATGCTCAGTTCCACGGGTGGCGCGGCGGATTGATGCCGTTCAGGTGGAAGTTGCCGACGTGGAAGTACTTCCAGCGCACCGGGTCGTGCAGCGTGTGGGTGCGGGCGTTGCGCCAGTGGCGGTCGAGGTTGTGCTCGCTCAGCGTGGAACGGGTGCCCGCCAGCTCGAACAGCTTGTTGGTGGCGGCGATCGCCACCTCGGTGGTGAGCACCTTGGATTCGCTGGTGGCCAGCGTGGCGCGGTTGACCGTGCCCTCGTCCGGGGCTGCCAGCGCATCGTCGATCGCCCGTCCCGCGCGCTCCAGCAGCGCTTCGGCCGCATGCAGCCGGATCACCAGTTCGCCGACCGCGCTGACGGTGAACGGGTCCTCGCCCGCCGACTCCTTGCCGCTGTC
Source organism: Thauera sp. K11 (assembly GCF_002354895.1). Classification (NCBI taxonomy): domain Bacteria; kingdom Pseudomonadati; phylum Pseudomonadota; class Betaproteobacteria; order Rhodocyclales; family Zoogloeaceae; genus Thauera; species Thauera sinica. The sequence continues at coordinate 1,241,409 of NZ_CP023439.1, read as the reverse complement.
GATCCACGGCCGGCTGCGCGTGCGCACGAAGGCGACGGTCTCGGCGATGGCAGCGGCAGCGATGCCGGCGTCGATCGCCGACTGGATGATCTGCGAGATCGCGCCGGCCGCGGTCGGGCGCTCGAAGGCCGCCACCGGCACCAGGCGGCTCGCCGGCACGCGCACGTTCTCGATCCTGATCGAGCCGGAGGCGGTGGTGCGCTGGCCGAAGCTCGACCAGTCGTTGATGACGGTGAGGCCGGGGGCGTCGCGATCGGCGAAGACGAGATAGCCCTTGCCTTCGTCATCGACCGCGACGATGGGCACGATGTGCGCCAGCAGCGCGCCGGTGGTGTAGAACTTCTGGCCATTGACCACCACGCCGTCGCCCTCGCGGCGCAGCCGCGTCTCGAACGCGGCCACGTTCTTGCTGCCCTTTTCCGAGAACGCGTTGCCGAAGCGGATGCCCTGCAGCACGAGGCCGAACAGCGCCTTCTTCTGCTCTTCGGACGCATCGAGGTCGATGTGGGCGACGAGGGCCAGATGGTTCTGGGTGATCTGCGCGATGCTCGAATCCGCCTCGGCCAGGATGCGGATCACCTCGGCCACCGTGGCATACGACACCCCGGCGCCGCCGTAGGCCCTGGGCACGGTGATGCCCCACAGGCCGCTCTGCGAGTAGGCGTCGACCTCGGCGATCGGCAGGTAGCCTTCGCGGTCGCGCAGCGAGGCTTCGACGGCGAACCCGGCGGCGAGCCGGCGCGCCACCTCGATCGCCTCGGCGTCGCTGCGGATGACGTGGGCGGGCTGCGACGGACGCGGCAGCGCGGCGAACGGCGCGGCGGTATTGACGCGCTGGCGGGTTTCGGGACCGGCTTGAAGCGTACTCATTCGGGGCACTCCTTTCTCGGGGTTGCGGGTGGAATCACTTGCTGGCCGCGGGGCTGCCGCCGATCTGCCAGACGTAGGGCGGCTCGGTGCCGTTGATCGACCAGTCGCCGACGATGCGCGCCTTGTAGACGAGCGGGTTGTGGGTGGCGACGGTGCGCGCGTTGCGCCAGTGGCGGTCGAGCGCCAGGCGCTCGCTGGCGGACGAGGCGCCGAGCGCGTCGAACAGGTCGGCGGTGGCGCGCAGCACGAGGTCGGCGATGACCACTTGCCCCTGCGCCGACTCGATCTCGGCATCGATGTTGGCGGCCTTCTCCGCCGCCTCGTCGCCGCCGAAGCGGGCGAGGTAGGCACGCTGCGCCGGCTCCGCCGCGCGCACGGCGATCGCCGCGGCGGCATACGCCTGCGCCGAGATCTCGCCGACCACCTGCTGGATCTGCGGATCGAGCCTGGCCAGCGGCGCGTTGCCGGTGCTGAAGATGCGCTTGCGCCCGGCGACGTGCCGCGCGACCTCGCGTTCCGCGGCGCGCGCGATGCCGGCCAGCGTCGCCAGATGCACGAGCTGGTAGAAGGCGGTCTGGTACTTGAAGCGGGTGGAGAAATCGATGACGTCCTCGGCTTCCACCACCGCGTCCTCGAAGACCGAGGTGCCGCTGCCGGTGGTGCGCTGGCCGAAGCCGTCCCAGTCGTCGAACTGCGTCACGCCCGGCTGCGCGGTGCGCACCGCGGCGATGACGTCGGCGCCGGTGTCGGCGCGGCGCGCATAGACGTCGATCCAGTCGGCGAAGATGCTGCCGGTGCTGTAGTACTTGCGCCCGTTCAGCACCCAGCGCCCGTCCTTGGGCGAAACCAGCGTGATGACGTCGCCGATCTTGACGTCGCCGACCTCCGTCCACGCGTTGCCGAAGGTCTCCCCCGCGACGAAGCGCTTGAACCAGACGTCGCGCTGCTCGCCGGCGGGCGCGTTCAGGCGGTCCTCGACGAAGGCGAAATGGCCGCGCAAGGCCTGCGGCAGGTTGGAATCGGCCGCCGCCAGCTCGATCAGCAGCGCGAACAGTTGCGGAAGCGAGGCCCCTGCCCCGCCATGTTCGACCGGCACGCGCACCGCGCCGAAGCCCGCTTCCTTCAGCCACTTGATCTGCTCATGCGGCAGCGTGCGCGTGCGCTCGCGCTCGACGGCCCCTTCGGCGATGCGCGCGAAGATGGGACGGAAGCGGCTCGCAAGCTGCTCGTAGTCGGTTCCGGTCGACAGGCTGGAAAACTCGTCGCGATGGGTCATGGCTGGGCTCCAAAGTGGATGGGGTCGGAAGACAGGCCCCTTGAGCACCTTCCATGCCAATTTATTTTTCTTTTTATAAACAACAGGTTGAAGAATTCACCCGGGAAGATCGTGCTGCACCGCAACCAGATGGGAAACGTTCTGATGCGCAGCCAGCAGCACGGCCGGACAGGGGCAGGGGCATGGGCGAGAAATCGCGGCCTCGCGATCCCGCGCAGACGCCGCCGGCGCGCGCCGGCTATCGGGATCTGGCGCTGCTGGTGATGGCGACCGCGCCGTGGCACTCCGGCCCCGGCAGGCCGCCGCCGGGAGCGCGGAAAGAGGATTCCCGCCCTATGCCGCCCACGGGTTGATGACGGCGACTCCGGCAGCCTCGAACGGGCTCGCGTCGCGCGTGGCCACGGAAAACCCGTTGGCGGCGGCAATGGCGGCGATATAGCCGTCGGCCGTGGCGATCGCCAGGCCCGCCGCGCGAGCCTTCGCCATCAGCGCCGCATAGGCTTGCGTACATGCGGAATCGAAAGCCAGCAGGCGCCCGGCGAACAGCGGCAACACCTGCTTTTCCAGGCTCTCATGCAAACCGGCCCGCCGCTTGCCGGCCGGCAGCAGCGCCACGCCGGCGCGCAGTTCGGCCACCGTGACGGCGGACAGGTATAGCGTTTCGAGCGGCTGCGCGTCGATCCACTCGACCACGCGGGCGTCCGGAGCACGGCGCAGGGGCTCCGAGACCACGTTCGTGTCGAGCAGGATCATTCAAAGCTCGCCGGCCGGGCCGGGGTCTTGTCACGCGCCTGCTCGAAGACGGCGAACTCTTCATCGGTCAGCCCGGCCCGGCGGCCGATGTCGGCCAGCAGGGAGCCCAGCTTCACCCGCCCTTCCGGCTTCACGGCCGATTCCAGAATCTCGCGCACCTCCGCTTCCGTGCTGCGGCCGTGCATGGCGGCTCGCACGCGCAGGGCGCGATGCACCTCGTCGGGCAGATTGCGCACTGTCAGCATGGCCAATTCAAGACTCCTCGTTGCATTCGATGCATGCACTTTATATTCGTGCATTCAACCATGCAAGCCTCGTCGCGCAGCGCGCTCTGAACACGCTGCCCGTCGAGATCCAGGATCGTCCTGCGCCGGCTGCGGCACTTCTCCCGCGGCCAGCGGCGGAACCCGCCCTGTCGCGGAGGAAGCGCCGGCGCGGACCGGCGGCAGCGGGGCAGAAGGACGCCCGGCTCAGCTCTCCTTCGCGCAATCGCGCGGCGTGATGCCCTTTTCCTTGGCGTACTTCTGCGCGGATGCCTCGATGATCGGGCGCAGGAAGGCGCGGTCGGCCTGGACCCAGTCGCTGACGAGCTTCCATTGCTGGCCGTCCCACTGCTGGAAGCGCACCGCGCCGCCGCCTTCATGGTCGGCGCAGGACAGGCGCAGCGGCTGCACCAGGCCGAGCGCGCCGAGTTCCTGCAGGCGCTTGTCGTCGAGGCGCAGGTTCTCGAAGCCCCAGCGCACCTCTTCGCCGCTGAGCGGCTTCTTGCCGAACTTCGCCTGCGCGATGCGCACCGCCTCGACGTTGAGGATGCCGTTCACCACGCCCAGGTTGTAATAGACGGTGCCGAAGCGCTTCGGATCGGCCAGGTTGCCCTTGCCGGCATCGACGACGTCCTTCCTGATGCCCTGCAGCACCGGGAAGCCGGAGCCCGACGGATGCGTCGTGATCGACACGAAGCCCTTCGCGGCGGCGCCGGCGGGGGCGGCGTCCTCTTCCGAATTGCTCCAGATGTTGCCGATGACGCGGTCGACCGGGTAGCCGACCTTCTGCGCCGTCTTCAGCGCCACCGGGTTCATGACGCCCCAGCCGCGCAGGATCACGTAGTCGGGCTTGATCTTGCGGATGTTGAGCCACTGCGACTGCTGCTCGTTGCCCGGATGCGGGACTTCCAGCAGGGTCAGCTCGAAGCCGTAGCGGCCGGCCAGCTTCTGCAGCACCTCGTTGGTCTCCTTACCGTAGGGCGAGCCGTGGTACAGCGTGACGATCTTCTTGCCGCGCAGCTTGTCGATGCCGCCGGCCTGCTGGCCGATGTAATTGACGATCGCCGAAACCTCGGAATACGGGTTCAACTGCAGCGGAAAGGCGTAGGGGAAGACGCTGCCGTCGGTCGAATCGGTGCGGCCGTGGTTGATCGTGACCAGCGGCAGCCTGTCGGCCGTCGAGCGGTCGAGCGTGGCGTAGGCGATGCCGACCGACAGCGGATTGGTGGCCGCGGCCGGCGCGCCGTTGAGGCCCTTCTTCAGCCGCTCGTAGCACTCGACGCCCTTCTCGACGACGTACTCCGTCTCGCATTCGCTCCAGGTGAGCTTCACGCCGTTCACGCCGCCGTTGGCATTCACGTACTGCAGGTAGTCGATGAAGCCGCCGAAGAAGCCGGTGCCGCCCGCGGCATAGGGGCCGATGCGGTAGCTCTGCAGCGGAAAGTACTGCTCGGCGGCGGCCTGGGCGCCGAGGCTGGCGGTGCCGAGCGCGAGCGCGGCGAGCAACGGCCTGCGAAGGGATTTGCGATGGAACATGGAATGCGACTCCTTGGACTGGTTTTGGTCGAAGCGTCGTCTCTGCCGAGACACGGGGTGGAAAAGACGGGATGCGGCGCGGCGGGGCGCCGGCTCAATAGCGCAGCGGCCAGCGCCGCGCGCGGGCGCGGAACTGCTGCCACAGCCGGGCGAGGCCGTCGGGCTCGCGGATCAGGAAGGCGATGATCAGCGCGCCGAAGATCATCTTCTGGATGTTCTCCAACTGGCCGGCATCGACCAGGCCGGCCGGCAGCAGCCCGGCGAGGTTGGACAGCAGCAGCGGAAACAGCACGATGAAGGCCGCGCCCAGGAAGTTGCCGAGGATGCTGCCCATGCCGCCGATGATGATGATGAACAGCACCTGGAACGAACGCGCGAGGTCGAAGCCGTGCGGCTCCACCGTGCCCAGATAGGTGAAGGCCCACAGCGAGCCCGCCACGCCCAGGTAGAAGCCGCTGATGGCGAAGGCGAGCAGCTTGGCCTTGGGCAGCGAAATGCCGATCACCGCGGCCGCGGTATCCATGTCGCGCACCGCCATCCAGTTGCGGCCGAGTTCGCTGCGCACGATGTTGCCGGCGAGCCAGGCCAGCGCGATGACGATCGCCAGCGTGAGCAGGTAGCGGCCCGCGGGCGAACCCAGGTCGATGCCCGCGATCTGCAGCGGCGGCGCGGTGATCACGCCCGAGGCGTTGAAGTCGGAGAACCAGCCGAACTTCACCAGCGCCCACGGGATCAGGAACTGCGCGGCCAGCGTCGACACGATCAGGTAGAAGCCCTTGATGCGCAGGCTGGGCAGGCCGAACACGATGGACAGCAGCGCCGCGACGACCCCGCCCAGGCCGAAGCTCGCGAGCAGCGGCAGCCCTTCGACGCGCAGGTTGAAGTTGTAGGCGGCGAACGCCCCGGCGGCCATGAAGGCGGCCGAGCCGAGCGACAACTGGCCCGCATACCCGGTGAGCAGGTTGAGGCCGAGCCCGGCCAGCGACAGGACGAGGAAGGGGATCAGGATCGCGCTGAACCAGTAGTCGTTGCCGAGCAGCGGCACGACGACGACGGCGAAGGCCAGCAGCGCGCCGATCGCGATGCGGTCCTGGCGCAGCCGGAACACGCGGCGGTCCGCCGCGTAGGTGGTGCTGAACTGGCCGGCTTCGGTGTAGAGCATGGATAGGTCTCCGGTCAGACGCGTTCGATCGCGCGTTCGCCGAACAGGCCGGCTGGGCGGACGAGCAGGAACAGGGTGGCGAGGAGGTAGGGGAACCAGTTCTCGATGCCGCCATCGACCAGCGGCCCGATGTAGATCTCGGCCAGCTTTTCCGTGGCGCCGACGATGAGGCCGCCGGCGATCGCGCCGCCGACCGACGAGAAACCGCCGATGATCAGCACCGGCAGCGCCTTCAGCACCACCAGCGACAGCGAGAACTGCACGCCCAGGCGCGCCCCCCACAGCAGGCCGGTGATGAGCGCGACGAGGCCGGCCACCGCCCACACCGCCGCCCACACCCGGCGCAGCCGGATGCCGACGGCCTGCGCCGCCAGCGTGTCGTCGGCCACGGCGCGCAGCGACAGGCCGATGCGGGTCCGGTTGAATAGCAGCGACAGCACGAGCACCAGCGTGGCCGCGGTCGCCGCCGCGAAGAGGTCGAACTGCGACACGAAGAGCCCGCCCACTTCCAGCGGCACGTCGTCGATGCCCAGCTCCAGGCCATGCACCTGGGCGCCCCACAGCGCCTGCGCCGCGCCCTCGATGATGTAGGCGAGACCGAGCGTGGCCATGAACAGCGTGATGTGCGAGCGGTTCGCCAGCGGGCGCAGCACCAGCCGTTCCACCGCGAGCGCAAGCAGCAGCATCGCGGCGAGCGTCGCCGCGAAGGCGAGCCAGAACGGCACGCCGAGCTCGACCAGGCTGACGAAGGTCAGCGCGGCGAACAGCACCATCGCGCCCTGGGCGAAGTTGAACACGCCCGACGCCTTGTAGATCAGCACGAAGCCGATGGCCACCAGGGAGTACATGACCCCCGACAGCAGCCCGCCGACCAGCACTTCGAGAAAGAAATCCATGTCAGATCCTGTTTGACGCTGCGCCGACGGCTCCAGCCGGAGCGGAAAGACGGCGCACCGCGAATCAATGGCGGGTGCCGAGGTAGGCGGCGATCACGTCCGGATTGCGGCGCACCTCTTCCGGCGGGCCGTCGGCGATCTTGCGGCCGTAGTCCAGCACCACGACGTGATCCGAAATGCCCATCACCACGCCGATGTCGTGCTCGATCAGCACCACCGTGGTGCCGTATTCGCGGTTGATGTCGACGATGAAGCGGCTCATCTCGGCCTTCTCGGCCGCGTTCATGCCCGCCATCGGCTCGTCGAGCAGCAGCAGCGCGGGCTCCGCCGCCAGCGCCCGCCCCAGTTCCACCCGCTTCTGCAGGCCGTAGGGCAGCTTGCCCACCACCGTCTGGCGCCACGGCTGGATGCGCAGGAACTCGATGACTTCCTCGGCGCGGCGCCGCTGCTCGTCGTCCTCGCGCCCGGCACGGCCGATCCGCAGCGCCTGCTCGACCCAGGTGCTGCGGCGCCTGAGGTTGCGGCCGGTCAGCACGTTGTCGAGCACCGTCATGCCCTTGAACAGCGCGATGTTCTGGAAGGTGCGCGCGATGCCGCGCTCGGCCGCGTGGTGCGGGCGCATGTGGCGCCGGACCTCGCCGTCGAAGCTGACCCGCCCCTGCTGCGCGCGATAGACGCCGTTGATGACGTTGAGCAGCGAACTCTTGCCGGCGCCGTTGGGGCCGATCAGCGCGCAGATCTCGCCGCGCCCGACCTCGAAGCTGATGTCGGTGATCGCCTTCACCCCGCCGAAGGACAGGGAGATGCCGTCGAGCCGCAGCAGCGGCCCGGAATGCGCCGTCCGCGTTGCGCCGCCCGTCATGCCGGCTCCCAGTCGCCGCTGCCGTCGAACGCGTCGGGCGGCGCGGACCGGAATTCCACCCAGCCCCGGTGCGGCTGCCGGGGGTCCACCGCATGGCGCTGCCAGCCGGCGGCCTCGGGCCACACGCGCACATGCACGCCGAGCGCCGCGAAGAAGCGCAGCGATTCCGCCGGCAGCGGTTCGCCGATGATGAGCGGCGTGCGGGTGCGCGTGAAGCCGATGACGTCGCGCAGGGGTCGCCGCACGAGCCAATGGCCCAGCACGCGGCGTAGCGGGCCGGGGCGCGGCGCCAGCGCCCAGTCGATCACGCCGCGCTGCCATGTGCTGCGCGGCGGCAGCCGCTCGCGCGCCCACTGTTCGACGCGCCGATAGGTCGCGCAGGTCCCCGCCACCAGGGTCGGGCCGATCTCGCGCCGGTCGTTGTCGCGCGTCGCCAGGTTCTCCGGGAAATTCAGCCTGAACCCGGCGAGCAGCCACGGCGCCACTAGGTAGCGTGCCTGCGCGCTCGCCGCGAAGGCGCGTGCCGCGAAGGCTTCCTCCTGCGCGCCGAGCCGCTCCTGCTCCACCAGCGCACGGCCATGCCCGAGCAGTTCGTCGTGCCGGAGCCGCTGCACGTGGAGTTCGCCTTCACCATCCCGGCGGTAGATGGCGAAGGCCGGCTCGTCCGCGCGGGCGCGGTTCCCGCGGCTCCCACTCTCCGCCGCCTGCTCCCCGCCTTCGCCGAGCAGATCCCGATACGCCGTCGGCGTGACCTGCGGCAGATCGGACCGCCCTTCCGCCTTCACCGTCGCGCGCACGCCGCGCCCGTCGGCATATGCCAGCAGCCGGGGCGCGAGATCGGCGGCCAGCACGCGATCCACCTGGTCCCGCCCTTCCGCGAACACGAAATCGGGCGCCAGTTCGGCGAGAAGGCGCAACTGCCCGGCCGCCTCGTCATGGGGGTCGAGCAGCACCGCCACACCGCCCAGCCGCTGCGCGGCGAGCGAGAACAACAGGGCTTCCGGGCGGGGATGGCTGACCACGACGAGCCGGTCCTGCGCGCCGAAGCCCAACCGCCGGAGACTGCCCGCGAGACGGCGCACCTCGGCATGGACCTCGCCCCACGTCCGCGCCTGCCAGACCCCTTCGCGCTTGTGCCTCAGCGCGACCTCACCGCCACGCCGCGCCGCCTGCAGTTCCAGCCACGACGGCAGGCTTGCCGTATCGTCGGACGGTTGTTTTCGGGTAGTGCTCACGATGGGCTCCAGATGCCGTTTCCACCCGCACAGCAACCCTCGTGCCAGTTTCATTGTCCTTTAAAAACAATCCACTGGACGAACCCCTCAGCCGCTTCGTGCTGCGGCGCAAACAAGAAAAATCCCGTCTGCTGCCTGCGCAGCAGGCGCCGGACCATCCGCATCGCCCGGTTTCGCGAAGGCTCCTGCGCCAAAGAAGCGGGCGTTGCAGCCGCGAAGGCAGCGGAGCCTTGCTGCAGATTCACGCACCTTCCGTGCGCATGGCGTTCAGCGGAAACAACGACGCCACGCCGCCGCCCGGGTAAGGGCAGCGGCGTGGCGATCGATCCCTGCAGTTCGGGACGCCAGCCCGCCGACGGCTTTCCCGCCGGACGCGGAGCCGGCTGCGGGGCTGGCTTCAGGAATAGAACGACGGCTTCGGATAGTTGCCGTTGAGCACCCAGTCCCCCAGTTCGCGGACCTTGTAGTCCAGCGGATCGTGCAGGGTGTGGACGCGCAGGTTGCGCCAGTAGCGGTCCAGGCGCAGCGCCGCGGTGGTGGAGCGCGCGCCGGTCACCTCGAAGATGCGGCTCGTCAGGTCCAGCCCGCCGCGCGTGGCGACGACCTTGGCGGTAGCGACCGCGAGGGCAACCTCGCCGCGGCCGGCCTCGGTCAGCGCGAGCCCTTCGTCCCAGGCGGCGTCGAAGCGCGCCGCCGCATGGTCGGCCAGCTTGCGCGCGGCTTCCAGCGCGACCCAGAAGTCGCCGTAGTGCGCCAGGATGTAGGGGTCTTCGGTCACCTGCGCGGCCGGCGAAGCCGACCACAGGCGCGTCTGGGTGCGCGTGTAGCCGCGCGCCTCGGCGACCGCGCCTTCGGCGATGCCGAGGAAGATGTTCACGAAGATCAGTTGCGCCAGCAGCGGCCGCAGGCAGGCGAAGGGCGAAGACAGCGGGCCGGGGTCGGACAGGATCTCGCTCTCGGCCACCGCGACCCGCTCGAACAGCGCGCTGCCGCTGTCGGTCTGGCGCTGGCCCATGTTGTCCCAGTCCTCGAACAGCGTGATGCCGGCACGCCGGGTCGGGATCGCGGCGATGATGAGCTTGCCGCCGGCATCGTCCTCGACGGCCGAAGCCAGCAGCATGTCGGAATCGAGCGCCCCCGAGCAGAAGCTCTTGCTCCCGGAGAATTCGCGCCCGCCCTGCACGCGGCGGGCCACGGTGCGCTTGTCGAGCGGGTTCAGGGCGTTGCCCCAGAACCAGCCCTGCCTGACGGTTTCGGCCAGCCAGGGCTCCCATTGCGCCGGCGTGCCGAACAGACGTACCGATGCGAGCTGCAGGTGGTGGAAGGCGAAGACGTGCGCCACCGAGCTGTCCGCCCTCGCGAGCTGGCGCACGATGGCCAGCGTTTCCGCCCAGCCCGCACCCTGCCCGCCGTACTCGGCCGGAATGCTCAGCTCGAGCAGGCCGCTCGCACGCAGCAGGTCCCGCTCCGTCTTCGGCGTGCCGCCGGCGAGGTCTCTGGCCGCGGCCGTCTCGGCGAATCGCTCGGCGAGCCCGGCGGCGATGGCGGCCGCGGATGCCTCCGCCTGCCGGGTGTGTTCGGGGATGTCGTGTGCGGCGAGGCTCATCGTCGGGCGTCCTCCACGGCCATTGGCCGGGTCATGTCAGGGAAAAGCGGTGAAGGGTCGGTCATGCGTCGGCAGCGGCCAGCACCTCGGCCGCGCCGTCGCCGATGAGACCGAAGCGCTTGAGCTGGGTGCGCAGGATGTTGCGCGAGATGCCGAGCTGGCGCGCAGTGCGGACCTGGTTCTCGCGGCAATACTCGAAAGCGGTGGAAAACACAAGATTTTCGATGCGCTCATAGACGTCGGGCGCGTCGTCCTCGAGCAACTGGCGCACGCCGGCGCGGATCGCGGCAAGGCCGTCGGTGCAGCCGAACGCGGGCACGGCGCCCTGCTCTCCGGGGCGCGGCACGACGAGACCGGGCAGGCGCAGATCGGCCGGCGTGATGACGCCGTTCTGGCACACGATCAGTGCGAAATGCACGACGTTCTCCAGCTCGCGGATGTTGCCGGGCCAGCCGTAGGCCGCCAGTTCCGCCTCGGCTTCGGGGCTGAGACGCGGGGCCTCGATGTCGAGCCGCTGGCGATAGTAGTCGATGAAGTACTCGACCAGCGGCAGGATGTCGCCCGGCCGTTCGTGCAGCGCCGGCAGCGCCACCGGGGCGACGTTCAGGCGGTAGTAGAGATCGAGGCGGAAATGGCCGGCCTGCACCGCCTTTTCCAGATTCACGTTGGTCGCCGCGACCAGCCGCACGTCCACCGGAATCGGCTTGCGCGACCCCAGCCGCACCACCTGCCGCTCCTGCAGCACGCGCAGCAGCTTGACCTGCATCGGCAGCGGCAGGTCGCCCACCTCGTCGAGGAACAGCGTGCCGCCGTTGGCAGCCTCGAACCAGCCGGCGCGCGCCTGCTGCGCGCCAGTGAAGGCGCCCGCCTCGTGGCCGAACAGCTCGGCCTCGACCAGGTTCTCGCTGAAGGCGCCGCAGTTGACCGCCACGAAGGGCCCGCTGCGCCCGCTCCGGGCATGGATGTGGCGCGCGATCAGTTCCTTTCCGGTGCCGGTCTCGCCGATGACCAGCACATTGGCCTCGCTCGGCGCGATCAGTTCGATCTGGCGCAGCAAGCGCAGGGATTTCACGTCATGGAAGATCAGCGCCTTCGCGCGAATGGACAATGCCGCCTGCCCCGCATTGGGCAAAGTCAGCAGCCTTGCGGTGTTCGATTCGTTCATGGGCTCTCTCTGTTGGCGCCGGCACCGTACGCCCGAAGCGCAGCCGCAGGCGCTGCGACTGGAGAAGCGGGACGTCGACGCGGGGCATATTTCGATGTTTCGAGATTAGAGGCTGGGCCGCCAGGCGCGAACGAAGGAATTCTGCTTTGATTTTCACGATCCGGCCAAAGGCACGGCCGGCGGCAACCCCGCCGCACCGCGATCCGCCGCCCGATCTCCCGGTCGGGCGGCCCCGGCGGACGCCGCCGTGGTGACGCGCGCGACGCACATTTGCGATCATGGCGCTTCGCCGGCCGCGACGGCCCCGTCCCCGGCGATCCCCATCGACACGGATCGCATCCATGGACACCTCCCGCGCGCAACACGCCCCCGGCGGCACGGCACCCGCATCCAGGGTCGGCTTCCGGCAGGCCCTGGCCTTCTGGTTCAAGCTGGGCTTCATCGGCTTCGGCGGCCCGGCAGGGCAGATCTCGATCATGCATCAGGAACTGGTCGAGAACCGGCGCTGGATCTCCGAGCGGCGCTTCCTGCATGCACTCAACTACTGCATGGTGCTGCCCGGCCCCGAAGCGCAGCAGCTCGCCACCTACATCGGCTGGCTGATGCATCGGACGTGGGGCGGCGTCGCCGCCGGGGCGCTGTTCGTGCTGCCGTCGCTGCTCATCCTGATCGGCCTGTCGTGGGTCTACATCGCCTTCGGCGACGTGCCGCTGGTCGCCGGGCTGTTCTACGGCATCAAGCCGGCAGTCACCGCCATCGTGCTGCACGCGGCGCACCGCATCGGCTCGCGCGCGCTGAAGAACGGCTGGCTGTGGAGCATCGCCGCGGCGTCCTTCGTCGCCATCTTCGCCCTCGGCGTGCCCTTCCCCGCCATCGTCGCGGCCGCGGCGCTGGCCGGATTCGCGGGCGGACGCATCGCCCCCCGGCATTTCACCGCGGGCGGAGCACACGGCAAGGCCGGCAGATCCTTCGGCCCGGCGCTGATCGACGACGACACGCCCACGCCGCCCCATGCGCGCTTTCGCTGGAGCGGGCTGGCACGGGTACTCCTGGCCGGCGCCCTGCTGTGGTCGGTGCCGATGGCGGTGCTGACGCTCACCCGCGGCTGGGACGACACCCTCACCCAGATGGGCTGGTTCTTCACCAAGGCGGCGCTGCTGACCTTCGGCGGGGCCTACGCGGTGCTGCCGTACGTGTTCCAGGGCGCGGTGGAGCACTACGGCTGGCTGTCCGCAGTGCAGATGATCGACGGACTGGCGCTGGGCGAAACGACGCCCGGCCCGCTGATCATGGTGGTGGCCTTCGTCGGCTTCGTCGGTGGATACCTGAAATCGCTGTTCGGAGCGCAGGCGCTGTTCCTGGCCGGCGCGGCGGCGGCGGCGCTGGTGACCTGGTTCACCTTCCTGCCGTCCTTCCTGTTCATTCTCGCCGGCGGGCCGCTGGTCGAATCGACCCACGGCGACCTGAAATTCACCGCGCCGCTGACCGCGATCACTGCCGCGGTGGTGGGCGTGATCCTGAACCTGGCGCTGTTCTTCGGCTACCACGTCCTGTGGCCGCAGGGCTTCGCCGGGCATTTCGACTGGACGTCCGCGCTGATCGCCATCGGGGCGGCGGTGGCACTGTTCCGCTACAAGCGCAACGTGATCCACGTCATCGCCGCGTGCGCGGTGATCGGCCTCGCCGCGAAAATGCTGCTGCCGTAGCGCCCCTGCAGCACCGAGGCCGGAGACACCCTATGCGCGGCGAAACACCAGGCTCAGATTGTTGGCCGGCATGTCGATGACTTCCTCCAGCCCGAAGCCGTGGGCCCTGGCCGCCGCCTCCACCGCTTCGAGATCGCGCACGCCGAAGCCCGGGTCGACGCCCCGCAGCCATTCGTCGAAGGCGGCATTGCTGGGCGCGGTGTGCCTGCCGCCGCGCCTGTAGGGGCCGTACAGGTACAGCACCGCGCCGGCCGGCAGGATTTCGGCCGCGCCCTGGAACAGCGCGTCGGTGCTGGACCAGGGCGAATAATGCACGACGTTGATCGCCACCACCGCGACGGCGTGCGCGACGGGCCATGGGCGGCGGCGAACGTCCAGCCGCACGGGCGGGGCGACGTTGGCCAGGCCGGCATGCGCGCGCCAGGCGGCGATCGATTCGAGGGCAGGCTCGTCCGTTTCGGTCGGCTGCCAATCCAGTTCGGGAAGGTGCCCGGCAAAATACACCGCGTGCTCGCCGGTGCCGCTGCCGATCTCCAGCACCGTGCCTGCCGCCGGCAGCAGGCGCCGCAGGATGGGCAGGATGAAATCGCGATTGCGCTCCGTCGCGGGCGCGAACCGGCGGCGGTCCTCAGTCATTTGCCACCAGCCTCGCGCATTCGTCCATCAGGGAACGCGACAGTTCGGATTCGTAATTGGGGTCGAGTGCTTCCATCATCTCGTGCGCCGTGTAAAGCCCCGCTTCCCTCGACAGCGAAGCCGCGATCCGGCGCGCAAGCCCGTCGCTGCGCTCCGACAGGAGGCGGCGGTCGGCCAGGGGCAGACTGCGCCGCGTGCGGCCGAGCCAGTCCGCAGCCAGGGTGGCACCCTGCGCCTCGGTCGGCCACCGGCCGTGCTCGTACCAGATCGAGAGGCGTTCCGCCGTCAGCGCAAAGACCAGCGCGGCACGCGTGCCGCGGCTTTCGGCAGGGGCAGGAGGGGTGGGCGGCAGGTTCATCGTCATGACCTCTTGCGGAGGTGCGTACCCTACCACGGGCGACGGGGGCCGGATCGTCGGACAGCGTCCCGCCGTTCCCGGCTCATTGCCCACGACCACATCAGCGGCTGCGTGAGCAGCACCTCGGCGAGATGGAGGCGTCCCCCGACGACGGGTGCCCATGCGGGAACGGCGCCCGGGCGGCACCGCCTGCCCTCACCCCGATCGCTCCGCGTCGTAATAGTTGTTACCGCCCCTGTCGATGAATGTGCCGACGACCCGAAACCCGGCTTCCTTCAGGCACGCTTCATAGCCGGCCTGCCCCAGTGAGCGGCATTCCAGGCCGGTGCTCATGTCCGGCCAGTTGCCTCTCTCGATGGGAGCCGTGAACAGGAATCGGCCCCCGGGCACCAGGATCGTGGCGACCCTGGAAATCAGCGCGCGCTGCTCCGGTTCCGGCAGCAGGAAAACCAGGCCGATCGCGACGGCCGCATCATAGGTTCGACCGAAGAAGTCGCTTTCCTGCACCCTGGCACATTGAACCGGGATATCGGGAAAGCGGGACTCGAACGCCGCGACTAGCGTCGGGGAAGCATCGACCGCCCGGAGCCGCAGCCCCGCGGCATGGAGGACCCGCGTTACCGGATAGCCACCGCCGCACGCCAGTTCGATGACGGCGGAGCCGGTGCGCAGAGTGCGGCTCCAGCGGTCCACGGCCTGCGCGCCGGTCGGCGACCCGTCGCGCGCCTGCAGGAACGCGTGAGCGTGAGCCTCATAGGCATCGGCGGAATCCATCGTCATTTGCCCCGGCTTACCGTAAGCCTGCAGTCTGACAGATCGATGCGACGCCCCGGCCGCGGACGGACAAAGGGCCACGGATCGCTCCGTGGCCCTCTTTCTTCGAACGTCGGCGGCCGCGCCGGATCAGCGCCTCGCTCTGCCCGACGCCAGCCGCTGCAGTACCGCGACCAGCGTGTCGACTTCCTCGCAGGTGTTGTAGAAGGCGAGCGACGGGCGGACCGTCGCCTCGAGGCCGAAGCGGCGCAGGATGGGCTGGGCGCAGTGGTGGCCGGAGCGCACGGCGATGCCTTCCTCGTTCAGCGCCTTGCCCACCTCTTCGGTGGTGTAGCCGTTCAGCACGAAGGACAGCACGCTGGCCTTGTCCTTGGCCGTGCCGATCAGCTTGAGGCCGGGAACGGCGAGGAGCCCGTGAGTCGCGTACACGAGCAGGTCGTGCTCGTAGCGCGCGATGTTCTCCATGCCGATGCGCTCGACGTAGTCGATCGCCGCGCCGAGGCCGACCGCATCGGCGATGTTGCCGGTGCCGGCCTCGAAGCGGGTCGGCGGCCCGTGGTAGATCGTCTTCTCGAAGGTCACGTCGGCGATCATGTTGCCGCCGCCCTGCCACGGCGGCATGTCCTCCAGCAGCGCGCGCTTGCCATACACCGCGCCGATGCCGGTCGGCGCGAACACCTTGTGGCCGGAGAACACGAAGAAGTCGGCGTCGATGTCCTGCACATTCACCCGCATGTGCGACACCGACTGCGCGCCGTCGACCAGCGCCGTGGCCCCCGCCGCATGGGCCATCGCCACGATCTCCTTCACCGGAACGACGGTGCCGAGCGCGTTCGATACCTGCGTCACCGCGACGATGCGGGTGCGGCCGTTGAGCAGCTTGCGGTACTCGTCGAGCAGCACCTGGCCGGAATCGTCGACCGGGATCACCCTGAGCTTCGCCCCCTTGGCGGCGGCAAGCTGCTGCCACGGCACGATGTTGGCGTGATGCTCGAGGTGGGACACGACGATCTCGTCGCCCTCGTCCACGTTCTGCCAGCCCCAGGTCTTGGCGATCAGGTTGATGCCTTCGGTGGCGCCGCGCACGAAGATGATCTCCTCCGGCGACCCGGCCCCGATGAAGCGCGCAACCTTGTCACGCGCGCCCTCGTAGGCGTCGGTCGCCCGCGCCGCCAGTTCATGCGCGGCGCGGTGGATGTTGGAGTTCTCGTGCCGGTAGAAATACGCCAGCCGGTCGATGACCGCCTGCGGCTTGTGCGTCGTCGCCGCGTTGTCGAACCAGATCAGCGGCCGGCCGTTGACCCGTTCCTGGAGGATGGGGAAATCGCGGCGCACGGCCTGGACGTCGAACGGGGCACGGGCCGCCGGCGTCGCGGCGGGCACCGGACCGGCGTCCGGCTCGTCCAGGAAGTAGAACGCCGGGGCGCCGGCGCCGGCCGGCTGCGCCCCCGGTACGGTAGCGCGCGAATCCGCGCCGAGCCCGGCGAGCAGCGCACGCAACTGCGCATCGCCCGGCAGCCCGAAGGATTGCGCGCTGACGCGGTCCTCCGGCACCGACGCCGCTGCCGTTTCCGGCCCTTCCGGCAATGCCGACGGATACGCGCTGGCTTCGCCCAGGAAATAGTACGGCGACGACGGCACGCCGTTCGGAACGCCGGCGGGCTGCGGCGGCGCGACGATGGGCAG
Organism: Thauera sp. K11; assembly: GCF_002354895.1. Taxonomy (NCBI): domain Bacteria; kingdom Pseudomonadati; phylum Pseudomonadota; class Betaproteobacteria; order Rhodocyclales; family Zoogloeaceae; genus Thauera; species Thauera sinica. Next base: position 1,224,625 of record NZ_CP023439.1, on the reverse strand, counting down.
TGCGGCGGCATAGGCTTCCGGCACGCCGTACGCGGGGTTGCCCGCGCCGCCCGCGGCGGATGCGGCATCCACCACGGGCCCGGGCGCGCCGGTCGGCGTGCCGTCGATCGGCGCCAGGGACGGCGCGCGGTTGCCGAGCGCAATCTCGGTCTGCGGCGGCTGCGGCGGCGGACCGAATGGCAGGCGCGCATCCGGCAGCCCGGTCGGCAACTGGGCGAAGAACTCGCCCGCGAGCTGGGTCAGCACCGACACGTCGGGCAGGCCGGCAGGGGCGGCCAGCCCGTTACTTGTAGGTGTCGAGAGCGGAATAGTCATGGTACTTGCCCACTTCAACGTCATCGAGCACGGCCAGCGCGTCTTCGGTGTGAACCACCAGCGAGCAGTAGAGCGAGATCAGGTAGGACGCGATCGCGTTGCGGCTGATGCCCATGAAGCGCACCGACAGCCCCGGCCCCTGCTCGCCGGCGACGCCGGGCTGGAACAGGCCGGATACGCCCTGGCGCTTCTGGCCCACACGCAGCAGCAGGATCTTGGTCTTGCCGTCCTCGACCGACACCTTGTCCGACGGCACCAGCGGGATGCCGCGCCAGGTGATGAACTGGGCGCCGAACAGCGACACGGTGGGGGGCGGCACGCCGCGGCGGGTGCATTCGCGGCCGAAGGCGGCGATGCCCAGCGGATGCGCCAGGAAGAAGGCGGGCTCCTTCCACACCTTGGAGAGGAGATCATCGAGGTCGTCCGGGGTCGGCGCGCCGGTCAGCGTGGAAATGCGCTGATCATCCGCCACGTTGGCGAGCAGGCCGTAGTCGGGGTTGTTGATCAGTTCGGACTCCTGCCGCTCCTTGACGGTCTCGATCGTCAGGCGCAGTTGTTCCTTGATCTGGTCGTGCGGGCTGCTGTAGAGATCGGAGATGCGGGTGTGGACGTCGAGAACCGTGGTCACCGCGTTCAGGAAGTACTCGCGCGGCTGCTCCTCGTAATCAACGAAGATCTCCGGCAGATCACCCTCGTCTTCGCGCTGCGAACATGAAACCCGCACGTCCTGCGGGTTCTTGACCTTGTTCAGGCGATAGATGCCTGCCTCGACCGGCAGCCATTCCAGGAAATGCACCAGCCAGCGCGGCGTGATGGTCGCCAGTTGCGGAACGGTCTTGGTCGCGTTGGCCAACTGGCGGGCCGCGGTGTCGCCAAGAGCGTGATGCACCTTGTTCTCTGCTGCCATGTTCGACTCCTTACGTCAAAAACAGATATGGATATGAAAAATCCAGATAACGGGAAGTATCTGTCCGCCCCTGCGCTGCCTCAACGGGCTATCGCCATCAGTCCGGAGACGGCCCGCGGACGCATTCGCACCGCGCGATCAGTTCGGACAGTCTCGTCTGCAGCGCCCTGGCGAGCTTCTGGGCGGTGATCAGCGACGGCACGGCATCGCCGCGCTCGATCTCGCCGATGTACGAACGATCGAGGCCGGCCATTTCCGCGAGCTTTTCCTGCGACCAGCCTCGCACCGCCCTCAGATCGCGAACGACGGGGCCAAAGTTAGATGTAGGCCCCATCGCCTCCCTCGAGCCGCTCGTGGCGCACGCCCGCCTGGGTGACGTTGCTGCCCGGAGGCACGCTGCGCGTCAGCCAGACGTTGCCGCCGATGCGGGAACCGCTGCCTATCGTGATGCGGCCGAGCACGGTGGCGCCGGCGTAGATCACGACGTCGTCCTCGACGATGGGATGGCGCGCGCCGCCCTTCACCAGATTCCCCTCGGCATCGGTCTCGAAACGCCTGGCGCCGAGCGTGACCGCCTGATAGAGGCGCACCCGCTGGCCGATCACCGCCGTCTCGCCGATGACAACGCCGGTGCCGTGGTCGATGAAGAAGCCGCCGCCGATGCGCGCCCCGGGATGGATGTCGATGCCGGTCTGCGAATGCGCGATCTCGGAGAGGATGCGCGCGACCAGCGGCACGCCGAGCGTGTACAACTCGTGGGCGAGGCGGTGATGGATCACCGCGAGCACGCCGGGGTAACACAGCAGCACCTCGTCCACGCTGTGCGCCGCAGGGTCGCCATCGAACGCGGCCTGCACGTCGGTGTCGAGCAGCTCGCGCAGGCGGGGCAGCCCGGCGGCAAAGGCGCGCACGATGTCCACCGCCCTTGCCGAGATTTCGTCGGGGCTGCCGCCGTCGTGCCGCGCCTCGTAGGCGAGTTCCAGCCGGACCTGGTGCAGCAGCGCGTTGAGCGCGCTGTCCAGCGTATGCCCGACGTAGAAATCCTCGCCTCCGCGGCAGAGGTCGGCGGGCCCGAGGCGCATCGGAAACAGACCGCCGCACAGGGCGGCCGCGATGTCGCGCAGCGCATCGCGCGACGGGAACTCGCGCACGCCGAATTCGCGTTTGCGCTGTTGTGCAGCACGCCAGCGCTCGCGCGCCTGGCGCAATTCGGCGACGATGCGTTCGAGGCCCCACCCGCCCTCGACGTTGGCCGCCGGCGCAATCACCGGCGTCGGGGATCTCATGCCGCGATCCCCGACGGGTCGAACAGGCCCTCGAACAGCACCGAACTCAGGTAGCGCTCGCCGGAGTCCGGCAGGATCACGACGAGGGTCTTGCCCGCGTTGGCCGGGTCCTTCGCCAGCCGTGCCGCCACGGCTACCGCCGCGCCGCACGAGATGCCCGACAGGATGCCTTCCTCGCGCGCCAGGCGCCGCGCGTATTCCACCGCCTCGTCGTTCCCGACCTGCTCGACCTGGTCGACCAGCGACAGGTCCAGCACCTCGGGAACGAAGCCCGCGCCGATGCCCTGGATCTTGTGCGGCCCGGGCTTGAGTTCCTGCCCGGCCAGCTTCTGCGTGATCACCGGACTGGCCGACGGCTCCACCGCCACCGACAGGATCGCCTTGCCCTGCGTCTTCTTGATGTAGCGCGACACGCCGGTGATGGTGCCGCCCGTGCCCACGCCCGACACCAGGATGTCGATCGCCCCGCCGCTGTCCTGCCAGATCTCCGGCCCCGTCGTGCTCTCGTGGATCCCGGGGTTGGCCGGGTTCTTGAACTGCTGCAGCAGCACGTACTTGCCCGGATCCGAGGCGGCGATCTCCTCGGCCTTCGCGATCGCGCCGCTCATGCCCTTCGCGCCCTCGGTCAGCACCAGCCTGGCGCCATAGGCCACCAGCAGCTTGCGCCGCTCGATGCTCATCGTCTCGGGCATCGTCAGCGTCAGCGGGATGCCTTTCGCCGCGGCGACGAAGGCCAGCGCGATGCCGGTGTTGCCGCTGGTGGGCTCGACCAGTTCCTTGCCCGGGCCGAGCAGGCCGCGCTTCTCGGCATCCCAGATCATCGCCGCGCCGATGCGGCATTTGACCGAGTACGCCGGGTTGCGGCCTTCGATCTTGGCCAGCACGGTGGCGCTGGCGCCGTCGATGATGCGGTTCAAGCGGATGAGCGGCGTGCGGCCGATCGATTCGGCATTGTCGGTATACCAGTGGGACATGATGGATCCTGTAAGAATGGACTGACGGAAATCGGGACCGGGCGTGCGGGCTGGTCAGTCCTGCGCCCAGGGCAGGCCGGCAAAGCGCCAGCCGTTGAACGTGCCGCGCCGCTGCTGCTCGTCGAGATCACCCTCGAAGCCTTCGAGGACGTTGAAGACATTGGTGAGGCCCGCCTTCGCCGCCGCCTCGGCCGCCAGCGCCGAACGCTTGCCGCTGCGGCACAGCAGCAGCACCACCGCATCCTTGCCCGTCTTGAATTCCAGTTCGCGCACGAAGCGCGGATTGCGGGTCAGCCCGGTACCGGTCGCCCACGCCACGTGCAGGGAGCCGGGCACGTGGCCGACGAACTTGCGCTCCTCGGCGCTGCGCACGTCGACCAGAGCCGCTTCGTGGGCGCTGAACAACGCCCAGGCTTCCTGCGGCGTGACGCCGCCGGCATAGGGCAGCCCGTGCTCCGCGGCACGCCGGCGGGCGACGGCGAGGATGGGATGCCCGGCGGCGACGGGCGTCCCATCCCCGGCTGCGGGCTGTTCGGTTTCACGGATGGCTAGGGCGGTTGCGGTCATGGCAGTCTCCTGGTTCGCTCGCGGGCCGGTCGCCGCGCTGTCGATCGGCCTCGGTCCGTACCGGTGTTGTCGGGAATTGCGTGTTCAGGTCTCGGAAGTTACGCCGGGGTGACGCGCCGGCGAACCAATAAAAAATCAGATCGTAAGCACGAAAACGGGATAGTCCGGCGCGGCGTCCGGGCACAAAAAAGCCGCCTCGAAAGGCGGCATTCCAATGATCGGCGCATTGCGGAAAGCATATCTCCCGCCCCGCAGGAGGCGGATCACATGTCCCGTCCGACCAGCCGGTTGAGCGTGAAGCGCGTGTGATGGCGAACGCGCGCCAGCGCGCCGTGCCGCCCCCGCTGCGAATTCGCCTCGCCCGAGATGGTGCCCAGCGGCACGTCGTCATGCACGCGCTGCATGGCGGTGAGCAGTTCCAGGCCGAAGGGCCAGGGGCCGAAGCCCGATTCGGTATTGATGTGTCCCGCCTCGCCGATGTCGATCAGCCGGCTGCCCCAGCGCTCGGCCCAGAAAGCCGCGCTGTCGAGTTTCACCCACGGGTCGTTGCTGCTCGCGACCACCGTGCTGGGGCACTCCAGCGGCGTTTCGGGCAGCCAGGCGGCGATGCACTCGCCCTCGTCGCCGACCGCGTCGCGCAGGCCGAAAGGCCCGAAGCGCAGCGGGTCCGCCGGTGCGACCAGCAGCACGCCCGCCACCTTCTCGGGGCGGTCGGCGGCGGCGACGACGCTGGCGAGGCAGCCGAAGCTGTGCGCCACCAGCCACACCGCATGCGGCGCCGCGTCGATCTCGCCGCGTACCGCGCCCGCCCAGCGGGCGAGGACCGGCGACTCCCAGTCGATGTCCCGCACCCGCTGCGCGCCGGGCAGTTGCTCCTCGATCCAGCTCTGCCAGTGAAGCGGGCCGCTGCCGTGGAACCCGGGGACGATCAGGGTCGTGTGCTGCATGGCGCGCCCTCCTACATCCGACACGGACACATCGCGGCGCGACTCAGAGCGTGGCGATCGACACTTCGGTCGATTTCACCAGGGCGACGACTTCCGAGCCCGGCTTGAGGCCGAGTTCATCCACCGAGCGCGTGGTGATCACCGAGGTGACGATGCCCGAGGGCGTCTGCACGTCCACTTCGCTGACGACGTCGCCGCGGATGATCTCCTTGACCTTGCCGCGAAACTGGTTGCGTACGTTGATGGCCTGAATGGTCATGATGCTGTCCTCCGCCCGGCGCCGCCGGGTTATTTGGCGTAGATCTGGTCGAACACGCCACCGTCGCTGAAGTGGGCGTCCTGCACCTTCCTCCAGCCGCCCAGCTCGTCGACCGTGAAGGTCTTCACCTTCGGGAAGCGGGCGACGTCCTTCGGGTCGGCCAGTTCGGGCTTGATCGGGCGGTAGTAGTGCTTGGCGGCGAGCTTCTGCCCGGTCGGCGAATACAGGTATTCGAGATAGGCTTGCGCGACCTTCTCGGTGCCGCGCTTCTTCGCGACGCCATCGACCACGGTGACCGGCGGCTCGGCGAGGACGGAGACCGAGGGCACGACGATCTCGAACTTGCCCGGCCCCAGTTCGTTGACCGACAGGAAGGCTTCGTTCTCCCACGCCAGCAGCACGTCGCCGATGCCGCGCTGCACGAAAGTGTTGGTGGCGCCGCGCGCGGCCGAATCCAGCACCGGCACGTGCTTGAGCAGCTCGCCGACGAATTCGCGCGCCTTGGCCTCGCTGCCGCCGGGCTGCTTCAGCGCATAGCCCCAGGCCGCGAGGTAGTTCCAGCGCGCGCCGCCGGAAGTCTTGGGATTGGGCGTGATGACCTCGACGCCCGGCTTCACCAGGTCGCCCCAGTCCTTGATGCCCTTCGGATTGCCCTTGCGCACCAGGAAGACGATGGTCGAGGTGTAGGGCGAGCTGTTCTGCGCGAGGCGCTTCTGCCAGTCGGCGGGGATCTTGTCGCCGTGGTCGGCGATCGCATCGATGTCGTAGGCCAGCGCCAGGGTGACGACGTCGGCTTCCAGGCCGTCGATCACCGCGCGCGCCTGCTTGCCCGAACCGCCGTGGGACTGCTTGATGGTGACGTCCTCGCCGGTCTTGCTCTTCCAGAACTTGGCGAACTCGGGGTTGAACTCCTGGTACAGCTCGCGCGTCGGGTCGTAGGACACGTTGAGCAGCGTGGTTGCGGCGTGCGTGGTGCCGACGAGGCCGGTGGCCAGGGCGAATGCCAGCAGGGTACGGCGGGTGGCGTTGAAGCGCATGTCGTTCTCTCCCGAGATCGTTTGTCGATGACGAAAATCTATCGCTTCGGCCGAATTCGCCGAACCAAGAAAAAACGCATTGCTTATTCGATTCTTCGATTCGCCGCGGCAATGCGGGCGGCCCCACCGTTCGGCTGCGGCGATGTCGGCCCGAGGCGCCGTTCTGCGCTATCGTTCGCCCTCGTCCAAGAACCGTCCGGAGCCATACGCATGGCAAGCGCAGCGAAATTCCGCCGTTCCTTCCCCCTCGCCGCCGGTGCCGCCGCGCTGGCGGTTGCCCTCCTCGGAAGCGCCACGCCGTTCGCCCGCGCGGCGGAACTGAAGATCGGCCTGTCGTCGGAAGTCACCACGCTGGACCCGCATTTCTTCGCCACCGGCCCCAACATCGCCTTCCATCACCACCTGTACGACAGCCTTGTCGACGTCGATCCCGAAGGCCGGCTGATCCCGGCGCTGGCCGAATCGTGGAAGACGGTGGACGAAACCACCTGGGAATTCAAGCTGCGCCGCGGCGTCAGGTTCCACGACGGCAGCGAACTGACGGCCGAGGACGTGCTGTTCTCGCTCGAACGCCCGGCGCAGATCGCCAACAGCCCCGGCCCCTTCATCAGCTATACCCGGCCCATCGTCGCCAGGCAGGCGGTGGACCGCTACACCGTGCGGCTGAAGACGGCCGGCGCCTACGGCGCGCTGCCGCTGGATCTCTCGTCGGTATTCATCGTGTCGAAGAAGGCCGCGGCAAACGCCGCGCAGGATCGCTTCAACAGCGGCGCCGCGGCCGTCGGCACCGGGCCGTTCAAGCTGGTGGGCTTCCGCAAGGGCGAGAGCATCGAGATCGCCCGCAACGACGCCTACTGGGGCCCGAGGCCGGAATGGGACACGGTCCGGTTCAAGGTGCTCGCCAGCGACGCGCCGCGGCTGGCGGCGCTGCTGGCCGGGGACGTCGACCTGATCGAGGCGGTGCCGCCGGCCGACCTCGCGCGGCTGAAGACCAATCCCAAGGTGACGCTGGCGCAGCACACCACCTGGCGCACGCTGTTCTGGCACCTGGACCAGTTCCGCGACAACTCGCCCTACGTCACCGACAAGGCCGGCAAGCCGCTGGCGAAGAACCCGCTCAAGGACGTGCGCGTGCGCCGGGCGATCTCCAAGGCGATCAACCGCGAGGCGCTGGTCGGGCGCACGCTCGAAGGTCTTGCGCAGCCGGCCTCCAACCTGAACTCGCCGGGCATCTTCGGCTACGACGCCGAACTCAAGGTGGAAGCCTACGATCCTGAAGGCGCGAAGAAGCTGCTGGCCGAGGCGGGCTACCCGGAAGGCTTCGGCCTCACGCTGCACGGGCCCAACAACCGCTACATCAACGACGAGCAGGTGGTGCAGACGGTCGCCCAGTTCCTGAACCGCGTCGGCATCCGGACCAGGGTCGAGACGCAGCCGCTGTCGGTGTATTTCGGCAAGGCGCGCGCCAGCGAATACAGCATGGCGCTGCTCGGCTGGGGCTCGCTGGCCAGCGACTTCACGCTGCGCTCCATCGTCGGCACGCCCGATCCCGACACCGGCTGGGGCACCTGGAACTGGGGCAGGTACAGCAACCCGACGGTGGACAAGCTGGTGCGGCAGGCGCTCGGCTCGGTGGACGCGGCCAGGCGCGAGGACTTCGCCCGCCAGGCCGTCAAGGCGGCGATGAGCGACTACGCGGTGATCCCCTCGCACCACCAGATCGCCACCTGGGCGCTGCGCAAGGGCCTCGACTACGGCGGCCGCATCGACGAATTCACCTACGCACACGAGGTGCGCAGCGCGAAATAGGGCCGGGCCGGCGGGCGGCACGCTGCCCATGCCGGCCCGGATGCCGCCGCTGCGCGCCATCCGGCCGGCCATCGGAAGTGCGGTCGCATCGCCTCGCCCTGCGCCCGGACCTCGCCCCGGGGATCTTCGTACCCCACCGACACGGCAGCTTCCGCCAACGACAGGAATGAACGACATGCGCCTCTTCACCCCCTCCCTGCTTTCCCTCGCCGCCGCGGCCCTTCTGAGCCTGCAGCCGGCCGGCCCCGCCCGCGCGGACGATGCCGGACTGCGCCAGTGGATCGACGGAGCACAACGCAGCGAACGCAACCGCGCCCGCGACCCGGCGCGCAAACCGGCCGAAACACTGGCCTTCTTCGGACTGCAGCCGGACCAGACCGTGGTCGAAGTCTGGCCCAGCGTGGGAGCCTGGTGGTTCGAGATCCTCGCGCCCTACCTGCGCGACCGCGGCCGCTACGTTGCCGCCCTGCACGCGGGCGCGCACAACCCGCCGGCGGCCAAGGCCGAGCACGACGCCATCGAGGGCCGCATCGCGAACCGGCCCGAGCTTTACGGCAAGGTCGAGATCGCCCACACGCCCGGCCTGCCCGACACGGTGAAGCCGGACTCGGTGGACCTGCTGCTGACCTTCCAGAACCTGCACAACTGGATCACCGACGGCAACGCCGACGAGCACCTGCGGGAATTCCACACCGTGCTGAAACCCGGCGGCGTGCTCGGCATCGTCGATCACCGCGCGCGCACCGACCGCCCCGCCGACGAACAGTCGAAGGCCGGCTACCTGCGCGAGGACGAAGTCGTCGCGCTGTTCGAGAGGCACGGCTTCAAGCTGGCCGGCCGTTCCGAGATCGCCGCCAACCCGCGCGACACCAAGGACCATCCGCAAGGCGTCTGGACCCTGCCGCCCACCCTGCGCCTGAAGGACGTGGACCGCGAGCGCTACCTTGCCATCGGCGAGAGCGACAAGTTCACGCTGAAGTTCGTGAAGATCGCACGCCCCTGAGGCGAAGGGGCGCGGGCCGCGAACTCGCTGCGCCCGCGGGTTCGGCGGCGAGAGAGCGATCGAAACCGGCCGCGTCCAGGTCATCCATGCTGCCGGCCACGCGCGCGTGGCCGGCAGCCAGGCACGCAGGCCGATCCTGCCCCGGCCGGGCGATCGAAGCCCGGGCGGCGCATCGCAGCGGCCCCGCCGTTCGCCTTCCCGGCCGTACCCGTTGCGGTTAACCCGCCAAGTGCTCCGCCCGTTTCCATGGCTGCCGTCGTCATATGGCCTATTTGATTGTCAATACGCCTAGTTCTTTCAGGCTACGGCAGCCGGTACTGAAGTGTCACTTCACCTTGATAGCGTCTGCCGGGCAAGCCTGCTGATCGCGACGCCTTTGTGTCGCCTTGCGCTCGATTCCCCCAATACCGCAAGAGGAAACCGCCCATGAAAGGCATCAAGCACCCCAAGAACGACCTGACGATCAACCCGTCGGGCAATGAATCGATCCACGACGTCATCGGCCGTGTCGATCTCTCCCGCCGCCGTTTCGTCCAGGGCACCGCCAGCGCCGGCATGCTGGCCGCCGCCGGCGGCGTCACGCTGTCGGGCCTGGTCGGCACCGTCGAAGCCGCGCCGATCCCCGGCAGCACGGGTTTCGCCGGCATCGGCTTCGACAGCATTCCCGCCAGCCTGGCGATCGGCGGCCGTGTCGCCGACGTCGTGGCCGTGCCCGCCGGCTATACCGCCAAGCTGCTCGTTTCCTGGGGCGACCCGATCGCCATCGGCGGCGTTCCCTTCAAGGCCGACGCCAGCAACACCGCCGCCGAGCAGGCCCTGCAGTACGGCATGCACACCGACGGCATGCACTTCTTCCCGTTCTCCAGCCGTGGCCAGGTGCTCAGCGACCGCGGGCTCCTCTGTGCCAACAACGAGTACACCCACGAGGCCATCCTGTTCCCGGCCGGCCAGACCGGCAGTGACGTGCTCGGTGGCGGCTACACCATCGAGAAGGCCCGCAAGTCGCAGTCGGCCCACGGCGTGTCCATCGTCGAGATCCGCCGTGTCGGCAGCAACTGGACGGTGGTGGCGAACTCGATCTACGGCCGCCGCCTGACCTCCAACACGCCGATGCGCCTGTCCGGCCCCGCCGCCGGCCACGCCCTGCTCAAGGCCAACGAGCACGTCATCACCCCGACCGGCACGACGCCCACCGGCAACCAGACCGACGGCTACGTCGCCAATGGCACGATCAACAACTGTGCCCATGGCATCACCCCGTGGGGCACCTACCTGACCTGTGAGGAGAACTGGAACGGCAACTTCGGTTCCACCACCGGTTCGGTCAATACCAACGTCGCCACCGAGATCGGCAAGCTGAACAACCGCTACGGCCTTTCCGCCAGCGGCAACGGCTATCGCTGGCATACCGTCGATCCGCGCTTCGACATCTCCGTCAACCCGAACGAGCCGAACCTGTTCGGCTGGGTGGTGGAAGTCGATCCGTTCTCGCCCACCAACACGCCGGTCAAGCGCACCGCGCTGGGCCGCTTCAAGCACGAAAGCGCCCAGTACGTGGTCGACAGCGCCAACAACCTCGCCTTCTACCAGGGCGACGACGAGAGGAACGAGTACATCTACAAGTTCGTCGCGTCCGGCAAGTTCAACCCGACCAACCGTGCCGCCAACCTCGACCTGCTGGACAGCGGCGTGCTGTATGTCGCCAAGTTCAACGCCGATCTGACCGGCGAATGGATCGCGCTGCTGCCGGGTACCATCGGCGCGGGTGGCGTGGCCCTGCGTGACAACCCGAACTTCTCCGGCGCCGACGACGCCGAAGTTCTGGCCAAGATCCTCATCAAGACCCGCATGGCGGCCGACGCCGTCGGTGCCACGATGATGGACCGCCCGGAATGGACCGGCGCGCGCCCGCGCGTCAACGGTTACGACGAGATCGAGGTCTATTGCACGCTGACCAACAACAACCGCCGTGACCCCAGCACCTCGATCAACGTCAACAAGCCGGACGGCAGCACCGCCGCCGGCTCGGCCCGCCCGCCGGTCGACGCCGCCAACCCGTCCGAGAACAACATCTACGGCCACATCATCCGCTGGCGCGAAACCGGCAAGAGCGTGCTCGCCACCACCTTCACCTGGGATCTCTTCGTCCAGGCCGGCGACACCCAGACCGCCAAGACCCCGAATTCGACCAACGACTTCAAGGGCAACATCGTCGCCGATCCGTACGGTTCCGCCGACTTCGGCGCGCCGGACGGCCTGTGGTTCGACTGGTTCGGCCGCCTGTGGGTACAGACCGACCAGATCGGCGACGGCAGCGGCGACTGGGTGAACATCGGCGCCAACAGCCTGTCCTGTGCCGATCCCAACACCAAGGAGTTCCGCCGCTTCCTGACCGGCCCGAACCGGTGCGAGGTCACCGGCATCACCATGACGCCGGATGGCAAGACGCTGTTCGTGGGCATCCAGCACCCGGGTGAAGATTCGCCCGCGACCGACCCGGCCCAGTACTCCACCTGGCCGGCCGGCCAGTGGGCGACCCGTGCCGACGGCACGCCGCTGCCGGGCGGCCGCCCGCGCGCCGGCGTCGTGGTCATCACCAAGGACGACGGCGGCATCATCGGCGCCTGATCATCGATCGATGCCCGGCCGCCGCGGCGGCCGGGCGTTCAGACACGCATTGAAAGGAATACAGACATGAACAAGTTCAGCATCGTCGCCGGCCTGCTGCTGGCCGCCTCCGCCGCGACCGCCCAGGCCGCCGGCACCATCGACAGCCTGTCCCTGGTCCCGAGCACGGCCACGGTCATCGATTTCGGCAGCGAATTCGGCCATGAGATCAACGGCAGCTACAACATCGGCGCCGCCTACTTCTCGTCGGCCACGCAATACACGCTTGGCCAGTACGCGTTCGATCTCGGCGAAAACGGCCTGTGGGGCGGTGACGTCCGCTTCCTCTCGTTCGACAACATCGGCTCCACCACGCTCGACATCAGCTTCAACGGCCTGACCACCAAGGGCTTCGCCTTCGACTTCAGTGCCTGGCAGGATCTGGGTTCGAGCGAGCCGGTTTCGGTCACCGTCAGCTATTTCGATGCCGCCGACAGCCTGATCGGCAGCCACGAAGTGAGCATCCCGGCCTTTGGTTCCACCACCTACAACGCGTTCCTCACCACCGGCTACGTCAGCGACAACGCCGACATCGCCCGCATCAGCATCGCTGGCGACGGCGTGGTCCTGGACAACCTGACCTTCACCACCCCGGTGCCGGAACCCGAAACCTACGCCATGCTGCTGGCTGGCCTGGGCCTGCTGGCCGGCGTCGCGCGCCGCCGCGGCTGAGTTCGCCGCGCACGAAAGGGATGGCGGGTCGAAAGACCCGCCATCCCTTGGCGTGCCGATGGTCGGGCCGGCTCCGCCGGCCTGCTCGAGGGCGCTTCCGGGCGCCCTTCTCATTTCTTGATGGCCGGTCCCGGAGGATCAGGCGCAGATCGGCAACGCGCCGCGGAGAACGGCGCGGAGCGCGCCGCTCAGCGTGCGGCGATCCCCTCGATCTCCACCAGCAGCCCATCCATCGACAGCCGCTCGATGCCCACCAGCGTCACCGCCGGCGGCTTGCCGGCGTCGAAATAGGCGGCACGGATGTCGCGGATGCGCGGCGTCTGCGCCGGCTGCAGGCCGACGATGTAGAAATTCACCTTCACCAGATCCTGCATCGTCGCGCCCTGCGCGCGCAGCGCGATGTCGAGGTTGTCGAGCGTGCCCTTCAGTTGCGCCTCGAGATCGTCCGGGTTGCGCACCCTGCCTTCGCGGTCGCAGTCGATCTGGCCGGCGATGAAGATGAGCCGCTGCGCGCCCTCGACCGAGAAGGTCTGGCTGAACGCCTTGCCGACGAAGAGTTCGGGCGGGTTGATGACCCTGGTTTCCATGTCTGTGCCTCGTGATCGGTGGAAAGGATGAGCCTGCGGGCGGCAAGTGTTCCATGCCTTGCCGCTCCCGGCCAGCCCGCGGGCTTCTTCGAACCGGGCCGTGGCTGCTATCCTCCGTCCGGACCCCGCCCCGCCGGCCGCTCCTTCCCCGGCCACCGGCCACTGCCCTTCCGCCCCCGATGCCCCTTTTCATCCTGCGACGCGGCCTCCAGGCCCTCAACGTGCTGTTCGTGATGTCGCTGCTGGTGTTCGCCGGCGTGTATGCGATCGGCGACCCGCTCGACCTGCTGGTCGACCCGAACGCCACCCGCGAGGACATGGCGCGCGCCGCGGCGGCGCTCGGTCTAGACCAGCCGCTGTGGGTGCAGTACGGCCGCTTCCTGGCGAACGCGCTGCGGGGCGACCTGGGCAACTCCTTCATCCACGGCGTGCCGGCGCTGGGGCTGATCGCCGAGCGGCTGCCGGCGACGCTGGAACTGGCCGTCGTCGCGATGCTGATCGCGGTGCTGCTGGGCATCCCGCTCGGGCTGTGGGCGGGGCTGAAGCCGGATTCGGCGGCGGGCAAGGCGATCATGGCCGGCTCCATCCTCGGCTTCTCGCTGCCCACCTTCTGGGTGGGGCTGATGCTGATCATGGTGTTCGCGGTGCAGCTCGGCTGGCTGCCGGCCAGCGGCCGCGGGCCGACCACCGGACTGCTGGGGGTGCAGACCTCGCTGCTGAGCGCCGAGGGCTGGCGCCACCTGCTGCTGCCGGCGGCCAACCTGGCGCTGTTCAAGCTGTCGCTGATCATCCGCCTCACCCGCAGCGGCACGCGCGAGGCGCTGCTGCAGGACTACGTGAAGTTCGCCCGCGCCAAGGGCCTGTCCAATACGCGGGTGGTGGGCGTGCACGTGCTGAAGAACATCCTGATCCCCATCGTCACCGTGGTCGGGCTGGAATTCGGTTCGCTGATCGCCTTCTCGGTGGTCACCGAATCGATATTCGCCTGGCCGGGCATGGGCAAGCTGCTGCTCGATTCGATCACCCAGCTCGACCGCCCGGTGGTGGTCGCCTACCTGCTGCTGATCGTCACGCTGTACATCGCCATCAATCTGGCGGTGGACCTGCTGTATGCCGCACTCGACCCGCGGGTACGGCTGGCCGGAGCACGGCAATGAGCGAATCGCCCGAAGCCGCGGCCGTCGCGCCGCCCGCACCGGCCGCGGAGCGCCCGCTGCGCCGCTTCGTGAGCGCGTACGCCGAGAGCCGGGTCGCACTCGCCGGCCTCGCGCTGCTGCTGGCCATCGTGCTGGCGGCCGCGTTCGCGCCCTGGCTGGCGCCGCAGAATCCCTACGACCTGATGCAGCTCGACGTGCTCGATGGCCGCCTGCCGCCGGGCAGCGCCAGCGGCGACGGCAGGCTGACCTACCTGCTCGGCACCGACGAACAGGGCCGCGACATGCTGTCGGCCATCCTGTACGGCCTGCGCATCAGCGTCGGCGTGGGCGTGGCGGCCACGCTGCTGGCGCTGGCGATCGGCATGGCGCTGGGGCTGGCGGCGGGCTACTTCGGCGGGCGCTTCGACGCGGTCCTGATGCGCATCGCCGACATCCAGCTCTCGTTCCCGTCCATCCTGGTGGCGATGATCCTGCTCGCGCTGTTCGGCCAGGGCATCGACAAGATCGTCGTGGCGCTGGTCGCCTCGCAATGGGCCTACTACGCGCGCACCACGCGCGGCACGGCGCTGGTCGAGCGGCGCAGGGAATACATCGACGCCGCGCGCCTGCTCGGCCTGTCGACGCCGCGCATCCTGTTCCGCCACCTGCTGCCCAACTGCCTGCCGCCGCTGATCGTGGTGGCGGCGCTGCAGGTGGCGGCGGCGATCGCGCTGGAGGCCACGCTGTCCTTCCTCGGCCTCGGCCTGCCGGTCACCGAGCCCTCGCTCGGCCTGCTGATCTCCAACGGCTTCCAGTACCTGTACTCCGGCCGCTACTGGATCAGCGTGTTTCCCGGCGTGGCGCTGCTGCTGATCATCCTCGCCATCAACCTCGTCGCCGACCGGCTGCGCGACGTGCTGAACCCGAGGCTGCACGAACGATGAGCACCGCCGCCCCGCCCACCCTCGTCGTGGAACACCTGACCACGCGCTTCGCCACCCGCACCGGCACCGTCACCGCGGTCGACGACGTCGGCTTCAGCGTCGCGCCCGGCGAGGTGCTGGGCCTGGTGGGCGAATCCGGCTCGGGCAAATCGATGACGGGCTTTTCCATCCTCGGCCTGGTCGACCCGCCGGGCGAGATCGCCGGCGGCAGCATCCGGCTCGACGGCCGCGAGCTGCGCGGCCTGCCGGCGCACGAATGGCGCGCGCTGCGCGGGGACCGCATCGCGATGATCTTCCAGGACCCGATGATGACGCTGAATCCGGTGCTGCGCATCGACACGCAGATGATCGAGACGGTGCGCGCGCACCGGCGGGTCGGCCGCGGCGAGGCGCGCGAACGCGCGCGCGACGCGCTCGCCCGCGTCGGCATCCCCTCGCCCGACGAGCGCCTGCGCGCCTATCCGCACCAGTTGTCGGGCGGCATGCGCCAACGGGTGGCGATCGCCATCGCGCTGCTGAACGCGCCTGACCTCATCATCGCCGACGAGCCCACCACCGCGCTCGACGTCACCATACAGGCGCAGATCCTGTTCGAGATGCAGACCCTGTGCCGCGAATCCGGCACCGCGCTGATCTGGATCACGCACGACCTCGCGGTGGTCGCCGGTCTCGCCGACCGGGTGTGCGTGATGTACGCCGGCCGCATCGTCGAACAGGGCAGCACGGCGCAGGTACTGGAGGCACCCGCCCACCCCTACACCCGCGGCCTGCTGGATTCGACCCCAGCGGCGAACGCCGCGCCGCACGGCGCCGGACGCCCGCGGCCTCTGCGCCAGATCCCCGGCATGGCGCCCTCGCTGCACGCGCTGCCCGCGGGCTGTGCCTTCCGGCCGCGCTGCGCACGCGCCAGCGCTGCCTGCGAACGGGCGCCGGCACTCGTCGAGGCCGCGTCCGGCCATGCGGTGCGCTGCTTCCACCCGCTCGCGGCCGGCGAGAGCCTGCGATGAACGCCCCGCCGGCTTCCGCGACCAACGCTCCGGCGCAGGCCGCCACCGCGCCACTGCTCGAACTGCGCGGCATCGCCAAGCAGTTCGGCGCCTCGCCCGACTGGATCGAACGCCTCGGGCAGCGCCTGGGCTGGCTGCGGCCCGCCGCGGCGGTGCATGCGCTCGACGGCGTCGACCTCGCCGTCGCGCAGGGCGAAGTCGTCGGCCTGGTGGGCGAATCCGGCTGCGGCAAGTCCACGCTGGGCCGCATCGCCGTCGGCCTGCACGCCCCCACCCGCGGCACGCGGCTGTGGCGCGGCACCGACGTCGACGCCCTCCCCGAAGCCGAGCGCCGCCGCGTGCAGCTCGGCATCCAGATGATCTTCCAGGACCCGTACGCGTCGCTGAACCCGCGCATGCGCGTGCGCGACCTGCTGGCCGAGGCGCCACGCGTGCATGGGCTGATCTCCCGCGCCGAACAGGCCGGCTTCGTCGCCGGGCTGCTGCGCCAGGTCGGCCTCGATCCGGCGATGGCCGAGCGCTTTCCGCACCAGTTCTCGGGCGGCCAGCGCGCCCGCGTCGGCATCGCGCGGGCGCTGGCGGTGAAGCCCGGATTCCTCGTCTGCGACGAGGCAGTGGCGGCGCTCGACGTGTCCATCCAGGCCCAGGTGCTGAACCTCTTCATGCGGCTGCGCGAACAGCTCGGGCTCACCTGCCTCTTCATCAGCCACGACCTCGGCGTGGTGCGCCACCTGTCGGACCGCGTGGCGGTCATGTACCTCGGCCGCATCGTCGAGAACGCGCCGGTCGCCGACATCTTCGCCCGCCCCGCCCACCCCTATACGCAGGGCCTGCTCGCCGAAGTGCCGACGCTCAAGGTCGAAAAGAAACGCTTCCTCGCCATCCGCGGCGAACTCCCCTCCCCGCTCGCACCGCCGCCCGGCTGCCACTTCCACCCGCGCTGCCCGCACGCCTTCGACCGCTGCCGGCACGAAGCGCCCAGGCTGCGGGAAGTCGCGCCGGACCACGCCTCGGCGTGCCATCTGCACGATTGACCACGGGCGGCGCCGGCCGCCTCGCCGCTCTCCGGACGACGAGCCGCGCGAGCGGAACGACAAACGGTCCGCGGACCGGCGCGACTCCGCCCGCCCGCGAACCGTCCCGCCGCGCGTGCCGCTAACTCTCGCTCGCCGCTTCCGGATACAGGCGCGGCATCAACAGGTGCAGCACATCCAGTGGAAAGCCGATGCGTACCGGCCCTTTCGGGCTCGAACTCTCGAGCAGCCCCGTCTCGAGCAGGCGGGCCATCAACGAGCGCGCGGTGCGCTCCGCGAGCCCGGTCATCTGCGCGAACTCGCCCCTGGTAAGCTCGCCGGCCAGAAAGAGGTAATGGAGCGGCAGGGTCGCTTCCCGGCGGATCTGCCTGTCCTGCTGCGACTGCACGGTAAGCAGGGTGTCGATCCGCTGCTTGATGTCCGGGAGGTCCAGCATCTTCGTCATGAAGGACACCTGATCCTCGCAGAAATCGAGGAACAGGGAGCACCACGCCCGCAGCGCCTTTTCCGACAGGTTGCCGCGTCCGTCGAGGTCGCCCTGCCGCGGGGCATCCGCGGCATCGAGGCCGGCGTAATAGTCGTCCACCCGCCGCGCCATCGCCCGCGCAACGGACCACAAGCCGCCGGTCAGCGGAAACAGGGCTGCGTGCGTCATCAGCCGGGCGGCCCGGCCGTTGCCGTCGCGGAACGGATGAATCCACGCAAACCGCTGATGCGCGGCGCCGATGATGAAAAGGCGCGACTCCCAACTGCCGGCTTTCCCGTACGCCTTGTCGAATCGCGACAGGAACGCCCCGATCGCCGTGTGCGCCGGCGGCTGGTGGCGACCGACAGCCACGTCATCGGCACGAAATTCGCCCGGCTCGACGACATGGCCATCGTCCGTCATCCGGTCTTCAGGGGTGAGCTTCGCATACAGAAGCTCGTGCGCCTTTCTTGCGCAGGCTGACGACAGCGCTTCGAGCCCCGCCGGGACGAGCGCCTCCAGCTCGCGTTCGGCGGCGATGTGCGCCACCGCAATCCGCTGCCTGCGGGCGACGTCGGGCGCCGACGAGAACTCGCGCCTCAACGCGCGGGCGATGTCCCGGGGATGCGTGCTTTGCCCCTCGATCCGGTTGCTGTAGTACGAATTCATCGCCCGCAGCAACTCGCGCAACTGCGTCATCGTGACCGGATGCAGCCGCCCCGTGAGCGCATGCGACTGCGCCGCGATGGACGCACCGCGGGCACGCAAGGATTCAAGCTCCCGCTGGGGGATCAAGGGTTCGAACTGACGGGGTTCGGTATACGCCGCCAGCAGCCGGGGCGGTTGGTTCATCTGCCGATCTTCCTGCCGATTGAATTCCGGAAATTCTACTTTAAACAGAAAGGCTTGAAGCCTCTATCCCGCATATTTCCAGCGTTCTCCTGCCGATCTTCCTGCCGGTCGCGATCTCACCGGGAAACCCGGCAGGCGTACCGCGTGGCCGCGATCTCCAGCCGGTACGTCGAGACCGGCGTTACGCGGCAATCGCCGCGAGCCCATTCAGCCGGCCCGCGGAGCAAGCGCGGCTCGCGCCCGCCGCGGCCGCATGGACACGTCCGGGGGCCGCGGCCATAATCGGTCGCAGTCGCCTGCTTCCGGAGCCCGCCATGGCCTTGCCGCAACCCACGCCTCCCTTCACGGCCGAGGACTATCTACTCTGGGAGGAGCAGCAGCCCGAAAAGCACGAATACGTGCACGGCGAGACCTTCGCCATGGACGGCGCCAGCCGCCGGCACGTGACGATCTCGGGGAACGTCTTCGCCGCGCTGGATGCGGCCCTGGAAGGCACGCCCTGCCGCACCTACATGGCCGACATGAAGCTCCGGGCCGAGGCCGACGAGGCTTACTTCTACCCGGACGTGCTCGTCACCTGCGATGCGGAAGACCACAAGGCCGAACAGTTCATGCGTGCCCCCACGCTGGTGGTCGAAGTGCTGTCGCCCGCCACCGCCGCCTACGACCGCGGCGACAAGTTCGCCGCGTATCGCCGCATTCCATCGCTGAAGGAATTCGTCCTCATCGACCCCGACCGCCGGCGCATCGAACACTATCGCCGCACGCAGGAAACCGTCTGGGAACTGCACGAAATCGAACCCGAGGCACCGCTCGTGCTGCCGGGCCTCGAAGTGACGATCCCGTGGGATCGCATCTTCCGCAACGTGGACTAGCGTCGGGCAAGCCCGGGTTCGGCAGCGGACCCGGACTGATTTCTATCTGCCGAAATACGCGGAGGCCAGTTCCAGCACTTCGGCGTCGAAATTCCCTTTTTCGTCGAGAAAGGTCTGCCGGGCGCTGTGGAACCGGGAAGCATGCGCTTCGGGATGGAGCGCCATGTGGGCCGCCAGTCCGGCTATTTGCGGATAGGCGTAGACATCCGGGCGGTACATGCGGGCGATCGGAAAATCCTCTTCGTTGGCGCCGGCGCCCGAATTCCCGAGGATGATGGCCGCGCCGAGCAGCAGCGCCTCGCGAGCCATGCGGTCCTTGCCCGGGAAATTGCCCAGGTCGATGAACACGCGGGAGGTGGAAAAGATCTCATACACCTTTTCCCTGGGCAGGCCCGCGATACGGACGATTTCCACGCCGGGGCAATAGGCTTCGATCAGCGCGGATATCGCATCCAGATCGACGATCACCTTGTTCCCGGCATTGAGTGCGACCCTGAGGGGCCGCTGCGAAACGGCCCCGGCATCGCCCCGCGGAACGACGGTGTAGTCCGTCAGCCTGCGCGGATCGAGGCCCACTGCCTGCAGGAAGCCTTCCGCATAGCGCGACTGCGCGGCATGCCGGATCGAGGGATGGCGCAGAAAATTCAGGTTGATGCCTCCCAGCGCCTTGAAGGCATTGTCCACGCTGAGCCACCAGATCATCACTTCCTTTCCCAGGAAGAGCGAAATGACGGAAAGATAGACCTCGGGAAGCACGAAGACCACCCGCTCCTCCGGCGAATAACGCGTGAAGGGCTCGTATCGGTACGGGTCGTATTCCTCGATCCCGTGGGCCTTGGCCGGCAACTCGAAGGGAGTGCCGGGCACCGGATCGAGGTTGTATTCCTGGAAGGCAATGATGTCCGCCGGTTCGTGCAGCCACATTTCGGCCTCGAAACCCAGGCGCAGGAGGGCGTCCGACAATTGAAAGCACGCTTCCGGCCCGCCCGTTCGCGCCCCCAGCGGGCACAGGATGACGAATTTCATGGCAGTGTCTGTTTTCCCGGATTTTTCGACGTCAATCTTTCCGCCACGGAATCAGCCACCTTGATGGCCGAGGCGACGACCTGGTCCATATTGTAGTAACGGTACTGCGCCAATCGGCCGACGAAGGATACCGTCGGCCATTTCATGGCCTCGGCTTCGTACTGCTTCAGCAATGCCTCGTTTTCCGCGCAGGGAATCGGATAATACGGATCGCCTTTGGCCGACGGATATTCGCGCACCAGCGAAGATCCCGCGCACCGCTGGCCCGTCAACTGCTTGAACTCGGTGATTCGCGTGAATTCTTCCTCATTGGGATAATTCACCACCGGGGCCGGCTGCACGAACCCGTCCTCCCCCACCGAATCCGTGTGGTAGTGCTCGAAACGGAGGCTGCGATAGGGGAGCGGCCCGAAACGGTAATCGAAGAATTCGTCGATCGGGCCGGTATAGACCGTATGCCTCGCGGTCGATCGCGAGGGTTCGCTCGCGTAGTCCTGCCCGAGGGCGATTTCGATCCGGGGATGATCCAGCATGCGGGCGAACATCGCCCCGTATCCGTCGCGCGGCATGAACTGGAAGCCGTCGCCGAAATACCTGTCGTCGTCGTCCGTCCGGACCGGAATCCGGGCGGCGACGCTGGAGGACAATTCGGAGAGATCCCTTCCCCACTGCTTTTTCGTGTACCCGCGGAAGAACATGTCGCAAAGACGGCTGCCCACGGAATTCAGCACCACATCCTCGCTGCTGCGCAGAGGCGCGCGCGGCTCCCGGATCGACTCCAGGAATGCCGGCACGTCGGCCTCTTCCAGTTCCAGTCCGAATACCGCGTTCAGCGTGGTCCGGTTGATCGGTATCGGAAAATGCCGGCCGTCGACGCGGGCCAGCACCCGATGCTCGTAGAACCGCCAGTCGGTGAAGCGGGACAGCCAGGCCATCACCCGCCGGCTGTTGGTGTGGAAGATGTGGGGGCCGTACGGGTGCACCAGCACGCCGTGGGCATCCGTCTCGTCCCAGGCGTTGCCGCCGATGTGCGGACGGCGGTCGATGATCCGGACGGAATGGCCGGCATCCGCCAATCGCCTGCCCGCGACGGCGCCGGCAAAACCGGCACCGACGACCAGCACGTCCGGGAAATCACTCGTGAGCCTCATGCTTTCTCGCTGCTCCGGGTATTGAAATCGTCTGCGGGCGTTATTGGGCCACAGTAGCCCGCCCCCGGGAACCACCCCTGCGCGCGTCGGCCGCTCAGCGGTCCTGCGCTTCGAGCAGTCCGGCAAGCTGCTGCTCCAGGTTGTGCACGAAGCGGGGCGTGTCGAACAGCACGCCTGTCTCGCGCACCGCCTCCAGGCGCTCGCGCAGGCGCAGGCAGGCGTTGGGCGTGGTCGCGAGTTCGACCGCCTTGTCCTCGTAAGCCTGCAGGTCGTACGTGATCAGTTCCGGCAGGCCCGCGGCGGTCAGCAGCGCTCCGGCCATGCGCGAGGCGAAGCAGCGTCCGGACAGGGTGAGGACCGGCAGGGTCATCCACAAGGCATCGTTGGCGGTGGTTCCGGCGTTGAACGGGAAGGTGTCCAGGAAGAGGTCCGGCACCGCGTAGCGCGCCAGGTAGTGTTCCGGCGCCACCCGGCCGGCGAAGAACAGCCTGCCCTCGTCGATGCCCCTCGCCTGCGCCTCGCGCCGCAGGTTGGCCTCGGCCCAGGGATTGTCCGACAGCAGCCACAGCATGCTGCCGGGCACCCGGCGCAGGATGTTCATCCACGCGTCGAAGACTTCGGCCGTGTACTTGTAGTTGTTGTTGAAGGAGCAGAAGACGAAGCCTTCCGGCGGCAGGCCGCAGCCCTTGCGCGTCGGCGCCGGCGAGCACAGGCGCTTGCGGTCGCTCACCTGGTACACGTCCGGCATGTAGATCGGCGTTTCCGAATAATAGCCGGCGTATTCTTCCGGAATCAGGAAGCGGTCGGCGATGACGTAGTCGATGCAGGGCAGCCCGGTGGTGGCCGGCAGGCCGAGATAGGTGATCTGGATGGGCGCGGGCCGGTGGGCCAGCATCTGCGTGCGGGCGCCGCGCGTCTGGCCGTGCAGGTCGATCAGGATATCGATCTCGTGGCTGCGGATGAGCTGCGCGGACGCCGCCTCGTCGAGCCCGTCGATGCGAATGTAGTGGTCGAAAGCCTTCACCACGCGCTGGCGCAGCGCCGAGCCGTCCTCGGGCGACCAGCAAAAGCCGTAGATCTCGAATTTCCCGCGGTCGTGCAGTTCGAACAGCTCGGCGGTCAGCATGGACACCGGGTGCAGGCAGAAGTCGGACGAGCAGTAGCCGATGCGTATCCTGTCGTGGCGATAGCCCTGCTCCGGCGCGAGGACGGGCATGTCCGCCGGGATCTTGCGGCTCGCGTAGTTCGTCGCGGCCGCGAGCTGTTCGGCCGGATCGTCGGACAGGCTGATCATCGCCAGCGCCGAAGTGGAGCGGCGCATCAGTTCCGGGTCGACGCCGGCGGGCGGCGCATGGACCGGCCACAGGCACTGCTTCTCGCGCAGGAACACCCAGTGGTGCAGCACGTCCGGCTGGCCGGGATCGATCGCCAGGCTGCGGTCGAGGCAGGCCAGCGCGTCGGCATACCGCTTTTGCCCCTCTTCGAGGCGCCCGCAGTTGTTGAGCACGGCGATCAGGACGGTGCGCTCGTCCGGCCGCTCGGGCGATGCATGCTGCTCCACCCACTGCCATTGCTCCATCGCCGCGTCGGGCTGTCCGAGGCGTTCGTACACCAGGCCGAGGTTGAACCTCGGCTGCACGAAGCCGGGCGCCAGCCGGACGGCCTGCTCGTATGCCTCGCGCGCGCCCTCCACGTCGCTTTCGGCGAACAGCGCCACGCCCAGGTTGAACCATGCGAAGTGGTCGTATGCGCTGCGGTTGCGCTTGAGCCAGGTCTGGTAGAGCACGGCGACGAGCCCGCTCAGCCCCCCCGCCTCGAGCCGGTTCGCGTAGTTCAGCAGTTGCGGAAAGTCGAGCCTGCGATGCCAGATCAGATTCACGATGCCGGCGTAGTCGACGTCTTTCATTTCACTCAAGATGAACGCTCCGGAAATGGCGACGCCTCCAGCGGCCGGGGCCTGGACCGGCTGGAGGCGTGGCGATGCGGCCGGCAACGGCGTCGGTCAGCGCGATCAGCCCAGGTTGAGCTGCTGGATCTGGTCGGTGGTCATCGCCGCGACCTGGGCCGGAGTCAGCGCCTGGACCTGCGCGGAGGTCAAGGCCGCGACCTGGTCGGTGCTCAGGCCGTCCTTGATCTGGGCGGTCGTCAGCGCGGCGATCTGGCTCGTCGTCAGTTCCTTGATCTGATCGGTCGACAGCCCCGACTGGATCTGGTCGGTGCTCAGGGCCTGGACCTGGGCGGCGGAGAACTGCACCAGGTCCTCGGTCTGCAGCGCGCCGATCTGCTCGGTGCCGAGCGCGCGGATCTGGGTCGCCGTCAGCGCCTTGACCTGGGCGGTCGTCAGCGCCTGCACGTTGTCGGTCGACAACTTGCCGACCTGCTCGGTGGTGAGCGCGGCGACCTGGGCCGCGCTCAGGCCCTGGATCTGGCCGGTCGTCAGCGAGTTGAGCTGGTCCGTGGTCAGGCTGCCGATCTGGGCCGCCGTCATCGCGCCGATCTGGCCGGTGCTGAACTCGACCAGATCGCCGGTCTCGAACGCCTTGATCTGCGACGACGTCAGGGCCGCGATCTGCGTATACATCAGCGCCTTGACCTGGCCCGTCGTCAGCGCCTGGATGTTGTTCGTCGACAATCCCTTCACCTGGGCCGCGGTCAGCGCCGCGACGTCTTCGGTGTTCAGCACCGCGATCTGGTCGCTGTCGAGGCTGTTCAGTTGCGCCACGGTCATGGCCTTGACCTGCGAGGTCGTGAGCGCCTCGACGTTCGCGGTCGAAAGCTGGGCGACCTGGTCGCTCGTCAGCGCCGCCACCTGCGTCGCCTTCAGCCCCGCCACCTGGTCGGTGCCGAGCGCGTTGAGCTGGTCCGTCCCCAGGGCCTTGATCTGCGCGGCCGTCAGCGCGCCGAGCTGATCGGTGCCGAGCGCGGCCAGATCCTCGGTTTCGATGGCGCCGACCTGGGCCGAGGTGAGCGCGGCGATCTGCGCATAGCTGAGCGCCTTCATCTGGCCGGTGGTGAGCGCCTGGACGTTGGCCGACGACAGGCCCTTCACCTGGGCGGCGGTCAGCGCCGCGACGTCGGCGGTGTCCAGCGCCGCGACCTGGTCGCTGGTCAGGCTGTTGAGCTGCGCCACCGTCAGCGCCTTCACCTGGGCGGCGCCCAGCGCCTGCACGTTTCCGGTGGCCAGGTTGGCGATCTGCTCGGTCGTCAGCGCGGCGACCTGCGTGGCCTTCAGGCTGGCGAACTGCTCGGTGCCGAGCGCATTGAGCTGCTCGGTCGTCAGCGCCTTCACCTGCGCGGCGCTCAGCGCCTGGAGTTGCGCGGTGCCCAGCGCGGCGACGTCGGCGGTCTCGATCGCCTGGATCTGGGCGGAAGTCAGCGCCGTCATCTGCGCCGCGGACATCGCGTTGAGCTGGGCGGAGGTCAGCGCAATGATGTTGTCGGAAGACAGGCTCTTGATCTGCGCCGCGGTCATGCCGGCCACGTCGCCCGTATCCAGGGCCGCGACCTGGTCGCTCGTCAGGCTGTTGAGCTGGGACGACGTCAGCGCCTTCACCTGTGCCGCACTCAGCGCCTGGACGTTCGCCGTGGCCAGGCTGACGACCTGCTCGGTCGTCAGCGCGGCGACCTGCGTCGCCTTCAGGCTGGCGAACTGCTCGGTGCCCAGGGCGTTGAGCTGCTCGGTCGTCAGCGCCTTCACCTGCGCGGCGCTCAGCGCCTGCAGTTGCGCCGTGCCCAGCGCGGCGACGTCGGCGGTCTCGATCGCCTGGATCTGGGCGGAGGTCAGCGCCGTCATCTGCGCCGCGGACATCGCGTTGAGCTGGCCGGAAGTCAGCGCGACGATGTTGTCGGAAGACAGGCCCTTGATCTGCGCCGCGGTCATGCCGGCCACGTCGCCCGTATCCAGGGCGGCGACCTGGTCGCTCGTCAGGCTGTTGAGCTGCGCCACCGTCAGCGCCTTCACCTGCGCCCCGCTCAGCGCCTGGACGTTCGCCGTCGACAGGCCGGCGACCTGATCGGTCGTCAGGGCCGCGATCTGGGTGGCTTTCAGGCCGGCGATCTGGCCCGTGCCCAGCGCATTGAGCTGGTCGGAACTCAGCGCCTTCATCTGGGCCGCCGTCAGCGCACCGATCTGCGCGCTGCCCAGCGCGGCGACGTCGGCGGTCTCGATCGCCTGGATCTGCTCCGAACTCAGCGCCGCCATCTGCGCGGCGGACATCGCATTGAGCTGGTCCGAACTCAACGCGGCGATGTTGCTCGTCGACAGCCCCTTCACCTGGGAGGCGGTCAGCGCGGCGACGTCCGCCGTGTCCAGGGCGGCAAGCTGGTCGCTGGTCAGGCTGTTGAGCTGCGCGGTCGTCAGCGCCTTCATCTGGGCCGCGCCGAGGGCCTTCACGTTGTCCGTCGACAGGCTGGTGATCTGCTCCGTGGTCAGCGCCGCGATCTGAGTCGCCTTCAGGCTGGCGAACTGATCGGTGCCGAGCGCGTTGAGCTGGTCGGAACTCAGCGCCTTCACCTGCACCGCCGTCAATGCGCCGATCTGCGCGGTGCCCAGCTTGGCGATGTCGGCGGTCTCGATCGCCTGGATCTGGCCCGTGGTCAGCGCCGCCAGTTGCGCGCCCGAGAACGCGGCGAGCTGATCGGAAGTCAGCGCGACGATGTTGTTCGTCGACAAGCCCTTGAGCTGGGCGGCCGAGAACGCCGACACGTCCGTGCCCAGCGCGGCGATCTGGTCGCTCCCGAACGCGTTGAGCTGGGCGGTGGTGAGCGCCTTGGTCTGGGCCGCCGTCAGGGCGGTGGCCTGGTAGGTGATGAGACCGTCGGAGAACGCGGTCGTGTCGAAGGCGGCGATCTGGCTCGCGTTGAGGACGACGAGGTCGGCGGTCTCGATGGCGCCGATCTGGTCGGACGTCAGGGCGCTGATCTGGGCGGTCGACATCGCCTTGAAATCGGACGTCGACAGCGCCTGGATCTGAGCAGTGGTCAGCGCCGAGATCTGCGCCCCCGACATTCCGCTGATGATGGACATGACAACCCCTTTTGCCTTTTGCGCCACGACGGCGAGACGTTCTGGAAAGATCCGGAGCGCCGTGCGACGACCCGGTCCGCATTGCTTCTATGCTTTCTGGACCCTTCATCGGACAAATCTCCGGGAACTTTAGGGCCCGGATTCTCCCGCCGCATCCGGCCGTGCCGGGGGTCACGGCCCTGCCCGATCGCCGCCCGCCGCGCCACTCCCATATATATGTATACGGCGGACGCGCCCATCGCCGGCCGGCGCGGAACCTCATCGCGGATTCGCAACGCGCCGGCAACCTGCCGCATGGGCCTCACTTGCGGAAAATGCGCACGGCAAGCCAAAAAACGCCTAAAGATTTTTCCGGGGTCACCGTAAGAGCAGCCAAGAGCACAACGAAACGCTCCTCACCCGCCCAGGCAGACGACAGAACCAACGGGTGTATGACCAACCTGACCTTCCAGGAGAAACATCATGGCCCAGACGATCAACACCAACGTGGCTTCCCTCAACGCGCAGCGCAACCTGTCCACCTCGCAGAGCTCGCTCGGCACCACCCTGCAGCGCCTGTCTTCCGGACTCCGCGTCAATAGCGCGAAGGACGATGCCGCCGGCCTGGCGATCGCCGAGCGCATGAACACCCAGGTGCGCGGCATGAACGTCGCCATCCGCAACGCGAACGACGGCATCTCGCTGTCGCAGACGGCCGAAGGCGCGCTGGGCAAGATCGGCGAGAACCTGCAGCGCATGCGCGAACTGGCGGTCCAGTCGGCAAACGACACGAACGACAGCGACGACCGCACGATGCTCGACGCCGAGTTCAAGCAGCTCGCCGAGGAAAACGAACGCATCATCAAGAACACCAAGTTCAACGGCCAGGAACTGCTGACCGGTGCGGGCGGCGACAGCGGCACCTTCACCTTCCAGGTCGGCGCCAACACGAGCACGGACAACCAGATCGCGATCACCACGACCGACATCGCCACCGACATGGGCACCGCCACGCAGGGCACCAGCGCGACCCTCGGCGCCGACGCCGCGGCGGCCCGCGACGCGATGGACGCCGTCGATGACGCGATCACCGTCATCAACACCGCGCGCGCCAACTTCGGTGCCTCGCAGAACCGGTTCGACGCCGTCATCAGCAACCTGCAGGTCGCCGCCGAGAACCAGTCCGCCGCCCGCGGCCGCATCATGGACGCCGACTTCGCGACGGAAACCGCCAACCTCTCCCGCACCCAGATCCTGCAGCAGGCCGGTACCGCGATGCTCGCCCAGGCGAACTCCTTGCCGCAGAACGTGCTGTCGCTGCTCCGCTAAGCCCGGGCCGGCCTGAAACAACGATGGGCGCGGAGCGTAAGATACGCTCCGCGCCGTCTGTCCATAAGGAGGACATATCATGTCGATTCAGCCCATCAGCCATAGCGCCGTCGCCATGCAGTCCATGGTGGGGCGCGATACGCAGGTGGCCCGGAGCGCGCCGGCGGAGCAAGGCGGTGCGGTCCCGGCCCAGGGCGTGGACGGCGCCGGGAGGGTCCCCGGCGCGGGCGAATTGCAGAAGGCGCTCGAGGACGTGGCCAGGGCCGTGGCACCAATGGCGCAGAGCCTCGAGTTCTCGCTCGACAAGGACTCGGGCCGGACGGTGGTCAAGGTCATGGACACCGAGACGAACGAAGTGATCCGCCAGATCCCCTCCGAAGAGGTGCTGGCGATTTCCAAGGCAGTAGACAAGTTGAAGGGCCTGTTGCTGAAGCAGCAAGCCTGATACCCGGGAGGTTCCCATCATGGCAATCAGCGCTGCAGGAGTCGGTTCGGGGTTGGACGTCTCGGGCATCATCAGCCAGTTGATGGCGGTCGAGCGCCAGCCCCTGACTCGCATCGAATCCCAGCAAAGCAGCTACCAGTCGAAGCTTTCGGCCTTCGGCCTGTTGAAGAGCGCGATGTCCAAGCTGCAGGACGCCGCCGCCACGCTCGCCAAACCGGGCACTTTCTCCGCGACCGCCGCCAGCGCGGGCGACACCAAGGCATTCACCGTCAGCTCGACTTCGTCGGCGCAGACCGGCAGCTACAACGTCGAGGTGAGCGCGCTCGCGCGCACGCAGCGCGTGGCCACCAGCGCCACCGCAGAACCCGCGGTGGGCGAAGGCAGCCTCACGATCAGCCTGGGCCGCTACGCCGAGGATGGCAGCTTCACGCCGGCGGAAGACGGCGAGAAGACGATCTCGCTGGCCGCGGGCGCCACGCTCGCCGACCTGCGCAAGGCGATCAATGCCGCCGACGCCGGCGTGTCCGCGCAGATCGTCAACAACGGCACGGTGAACCAGCTCGTCATCAGCAGCAAGGAAACGGGCGCCGCCAATGCCTTCAGGCTGAGCGGCGACGGCGCGCTGGCAGGCTTCGGCTTCGACGCCGGCAACCCTTCGGGCTCGTCCCTGACCTCGGTGCAGCAGGCGCAGGATGCGCGCCTGACCATCGACGGACTGGCGATCACGCGCAGCACCAACACGGTGACGGACGCCATCGAGGGCGTCACCCTCAAGCTCGCCAAGCTCACCGACGAAGAGACCGCCGTCACCGTCACGCGCGACGACACCGTCGCCACGAAGGCCATCGACGACTTCGTCAAGGCATACAACGAACTCAACACCCTGATCCGCAGCCAGACCAGCTACAACGCCGAGACCAAGAAGGCCGGCACGCTCAACGGCGACTCCGGCGTGCGCTCGATCCAGAACCAGATCCGCGGCGTGTTCTCCAACCCGCTTTCCGGCCTGAGCGGCGCGACCACGCTGTCGCAGATCGGCATCACCTTCAAGACGGACGGCAGCATTTCGGTCGACAGCACCAAGCTCACCGAGGCGCTGGCCGACCCGGCGAAGAAGGTCGGCGAGCTGTTCCGCGGCAACGGCACCGTCGAGGGCTTCGCCAAGACGCTGGAAAGCCGCATCAAGTCCATGCTGGACACCGACGGCCTGCTCAGCGCCCGCACCGAAGGCATCAGCCGCTCGATCAAGGCGCTCGACGACCGCAAGGAGACGATGGAGCTGCGCCTGGCGCGCATCGAGGCACGCTATTCCGCGCAATTCACCGCGCTGGATGCGGCGATGTCGAGCATGAGCACCACCAGCGCCTACCTGACGCGGCAGCTCGCCAGCCTGTCTGCCTAACGATCACATCGGGCTTCCCCGCAGGAGACACGTAAAGATGTTCGGAGGCTTCTCCAATCGCGCTGCGGCCTACGCCAAGGTCGGCGTCGAAACCGGCGTCAATACCGCGGACCCCCACAAACTGATCCTGATGCTGTTCGACGGCGCCCTGCTGCAGGTGCGCAGCGCCGCGATCGCCGTCGGCGGCCAGGACGTGTCCGCCAAGGGCCAGGCCATCTCGAAGGCCATCGAGATCATCATCAACGGCCTCAAGGTCAGCCTGGACATGAGCGCCGGCGGCGAACTCGCCGTCCGGCTGGCCGCGCTCTACGACTACATGAGCGACCGCCTGCTCTACGCCAACCTGCACAACAGCCAGCCGGCGCTGGAAGAGGTCGGCGGCCTGCTGGCCACGCTGCGCGAAGCCTGGGCCGGTATCGCCGGCAAGGCGGAGGCGACCGCGGCGGCGGCCTGACCGCCGCATGGCGCGGGTCTTGCTTCTGGTTGCATGGAAACATTCCGGAGCCGCGCCATGCCGACCCTCCACGATATCGACGCCCTGCTCGCCCGCTACCAGGCGATGGCCGATGCCGCACGGGCGAACGACTGGGACACCCTTGCCGCCCTCGAACGCGAGGCGGCCGAGCTGCGCGCCGCCTGCATCGCGCGGGCCGGCAGCGCGGCGGCCGATGCGCAGGAACGCGCCGCGCTGGCCGAAGGCATGCAGCGGATCCTCGCGCTGGATGCCGAGATCCGCAGCCACGCCGAACCCTTCCTGACCGCCGTGCGCAAGCTGCTCTCGGACGGCGTGCGCGACCGGGCGGTGCGCGCCGCCTACGGCGCACTCGAGCCCTGAGCCCGGGCGGCCCGGCCGCTGACGACACGGAGCGCGCACCGTGATCCCCGCCGACCTCGCCGCGCGGCTGCGGCTGCTCAACGAAGCGAGCTTCTTCAACGCCGACCAGCCGGTCGCCGGGCTGCAGCGCGCGCGCGAGATCCAGGCCGACCTGCCGGATCTCGTGCCGGGGCAGCGCGTGCTCGCCACGCTGCAGCAGGCGCTGCCCGACGGCACCTTTCGCGCCCTGATCGCCGGCCGGCAGATGACGCTGGCGCTGGACGCGTCCGCCAGCGCCGGCGACACGCTCGACCTCGTCGTCACCGAAACCACGCCGCGCACGGTGTTCGCGCGGCTCGCCACGCCCGACGCGGCCGCGGGCAACGCCTCGGCCCTGCCCTCGCTGAGCCGGACGGGGCGCCTCATCAGCTTCCTCCTGACCGGCCAGCCGGCCTCGGCACCCGCGGCGCTGTCGGCCGGCAGGCCGGTCCTGGACGCGCCGCCGGCCAGCGGCGCGCAACTGGCGCCGGCGCTGCGTGAAGCGATCGGCCGCAGCGGCCTGTTCTACGAATCGCACCAGGCCCAATGGGCGCAGGGCAGGCTCGACGTCGCGGCGCTGCAGCGCGAACCGCACAACCTGGCGGCCGCAGGCGGCGAGCGGCCGGGGAGCGGCCTGCCGGCCGCTGCCGCCGATGCCGCGCGCAGCGCGGCGGCACAGGGACGCGCCAGCGAACGGAACGCCCCGCCCGACGACACCGCGGCCTCGCCGCGCGCACGCCCCGCGGCGGACGAATCCCCCATGCCACGCGGCCTCGCCATCCCGGAACGCCTGCTGCCGGTGGTGCATCAACAGCTCGACGCACTCGCCACCCACCAGTACGTGTGGCAGGGCCAGGCGTGGCCCGGGCAGGCGGTCGAATGGATCATCCACGACCCCGAGAACGAGGCGCCGGAGCGGGAACAGGCCGAGGCCGGGGAGGAACCCGCCCCGGAATGGAAGACGACGCTGCGCCTGACGCTGCCGCGCCTGGGCGGCGTCGAGGCCGAACTACACCTCACCGCCGCCGGCGTGGCGCTGCGCATGCGCGCCGACGACCCGGCCGCCATCGCCGCGCTGCAGGAACGCCGTGCCGAACTGCAGTCCGCGCTCGACGCCGCCGCCCTTCCGCTCACCGGCATGGTGGTGGAACCGCGATGAACGCCGGCCCGGCACCCGATCCGCGCGGCGAAGCCGTCGCCCTCGCCTACAACGCGGGCGAGACGGCGCCGCGCGTCGTGGCCAAGGGGCGCGGCGTGATCGCCCGCGAAATCATCGAGCGCGCGCGCGAGGCCGGCGTCTATGTGCACGAATCGCCGGAACTCGTCGGCCTCTTGATGCAGGTCGACCTCGACGAGCGCATCCCGCCCCAGCTCTACGTCGCGGTGGCCGAACTGCTGGCCTGGCTCTACCGCGTCGAACAGGGCGCCGGGGCCGGCAGCGCCCCCGTTCCGGCGCCGGGCAGCCTGCCCGGCGCGCTGCCGCGCCGGGGCGCGAAAGCACACCCGGGCTGAGTCGTGCTATAAGCCTCGGCATCCCCGCAAGCCTTCGCCCGGTCACCATGGCCACCGACAACAACCAGACCCGCGTCGAACTGCTGCACGCCGACGACGAATCGCGGTTCCTGCTGCGCGACCCGCGCGAGATCGCGCATCTCATCCGCGAACTGTCGGACGAGCGCACCCTCGTCACCGCCCATCTCGCGCCGGGCAACCAGTCCTTTCTCACCCTGGTCCTCGGCCTGACGCCCGGCGAGGATACGCTGCTGCTCGACGGCAGCACCGCCGAGGCCATCAACCGGCAGATCGAGCACGCGGAACAGATCACCTGCATCACGCAGCTCGACAAGGTTCGGGTCCAGTTCTCCCTCGGGCGTCCGTCGCGCAGCGACGCCGGTTCCGGCCCGGTGTTCAGCGCGCCGCTGCCGGCGGAGATCCTGCGCCTGCAGCGGCGCGATTTCTTCCGGCTCAGCACGCCGGTCACGCATACGGTGGTGTGCTCGATCCCGCTCGGCGCGGGGCGGGGGAAAGGCGGCCGGGTGGACATGCGCATCCTGGACATCAGCACGGGCGGGATCGCCATCGCGGTCCCGCCCACCGGCATCGCGTTCGAGCCGGGCATGTCGTTTGCCGGATGCCGGCTCGAGCTGCCCGACAGCGAACCGATTCCGGCGCATCTGACGGTGCGCAACCTGTTCCGCCTCGTCACCCGCAACGGCGTCGAGATGCTGCGTGCCGGCTGCCAGTTCTCAGGGCTTCCGGCACAGGCGGAGAACGTCATCCAGCGCTACATCATGAAGAACGAACGCCAGCGCGCCGCCCGCGCACGCGGCCGCCGCTGAAACCGCCCATGTCCACCGCAGAGCCAGAACACGCCGGCCACGACGAACCCGAGCGCATCCAGCCGCTGCCGACCGAGGGCCTGGACAGGTACCTGCTGCACGGCCGGCGCCAGGTCCGCCAGTTGCTGCAGGCCCTGATCGATGCGCATGCGCTGGTGAGCGTGCACCTGCCGCCCGGGCGCGAATCCTTCCTGAGCGCCCTCGTCTCGCTGTCCGGCGACGAAGAGTCGCTCTACCTCGACGCCTGCATCGACGAAGGCACGAACCGCCGCGCGACCCTGGCCGACAAGCTGATGTGCGTCACCCAACTGGACCGCATCCGCATCCAGTTTTCCATCGAGGCCGCCACGCTGGTGTCGCTCGACGGGCGGACGGCGCTGCTGGCGCCGGTTCCGGGCCAGATGCTGCGCCTGCAGCGGCGCGAGACCTACCGCCTGCAGGTCCCGCTCAGCCACGAGGCGCGGTGCGCGATTCCCCGGCCCGGCGACGCGGGCAGCCTGTCGGTGCGGATCATCGACATCGGCGCGGGCGGCATCGCCTTCCACGCCGCGCCGGATGCGCTGCCGCGGCTCGAACCCGCGGCCGAACTGCCCGGCTGCCTGTTGCTGCTGCCCGACCTCGACCCGATCACGGCGACGCTGGAGGTGCGCAACGTCAATCCCCAGCGCAACCGCAGCGGCATCGAGACATTGCGCGTCGGCTGCCGCTTCGCCGCCCTGCCGCGCGGCGCGGACACCGCCATACAGCGCTACATCCTGCGCACCGAACGCGAAATCAACGCCCGCGAGCGCGGCGGCCTGTGAGCGTCACGGCAGCCGGTGCGCGACGAGTTCGAACACGTCACGCTCGCTTTCGCTGCTCGATGCCGAAATGACGCGCCGCTGCATCTTCACGTAGCGCTTTGCCGCGGGTGCATACCAGACCAGGTAGTGGATGCCGACCGGCTCGAGCTGCGCCTGGGCCGGGCCGCCGGTAGCGTTGCGGCTGCTCCAGACCTCCACCTTGTAGGCATCGAACGTGCCGGCCGGCACCCTGACCGATTCCTCGCCCAGCACCTTCGCCACCGAATGCCAGTTCGTCCAGTACCCGCCCACCTCCGGGGTCGCGAAGCCGCGCGCGCCTTCGCCGCGGGACAGTTCGACGAAGGCGCCCCAGTACGGGCTGAACTCGGTCCCGATCCCGTTCCATTCGATGAATCCGGGCTTGCCGCCCGCCCAGCGCCGCACCTCGCCGCCCGCGGCCGTGTCGGGCTCGACGATCTTCAGGGCGTCGGTGACGACCTCGCCGGCCACCGACTGGACGGCGACCTCGAAGCGGCGTTTCGGACTCGTCGGCCACTTGCCGCGCGATTCGTAGGTCCAGCGCTCACCGCCGAGCGGGCGGCCTGCATCGGCCGCGCGGGGAACCTCCACCGCAGGCACCGCGGCCAGCAGCGCAGCCGCGCTCGCTTCCGGCCGTGCGACCGGCGGCAGCGCGGAGGGCGCGGGCGCAGTCCTCGCGATGGAAACCGGCTCGCGGACGGTGCCCGGTGCCAGGCTCGGCGAGAACGTCGGTTTTGACGGGTTCGCCGGCCGGGGAGCGACGGTGACCACCGGGCTGGCCACCCGCCTATCCGCCTGCGGGGCCTTCACCGCCGGTGGCGCGGCAGCCGGCGCATCGGCCACAGGCGTCGCCGCAGGTGCGGTGGCCGACGGCACGGACGCAGGGGCCGATGGCACGGCTTGCGGCTCGCGCACCGTTGCCGCCGCCACATCGGGCGCCGCCCGTGCGGCCGGCGCCGCGGACGGCGAAGGCGCGGCGGCCTGCCCGGCGCCCTCGCCTTCCGTCCGTGAGACCGGCTGTTCCATCACGGCATGCCTGGCGACGCCGAACCACACGGCGCTGCCGGCAACGATGGCGGCGACGCCGGACAGCGCGATCCATCGCATCGCCCCCTTGCCGGCAGCGCCATTGCCGCCCGCCGGCGGGGACGAAGCCGGTTCCGCCGCGGCTGCGGAGAGTGCCGATGCCGGCGCGGCCCCGCTGCCCAGGATCCGCTCCAGGGTCCGGATCAGTTCGCCGCTCGACGCTTCCCACTGCTTGTGGTTGATCTCGATCGCCTGCCGGCGGGTCAGCGGCTTCAGCTCCGGCGGCAGTTCGTCCGCCTGCGGCATGACGGCGCCGCCCACCAGCACGGGGACCACACGGATGTCGCGCCGCAGCGCGGTGGCGGTTTCGATGCGGATGAAATCGGCCGGGTCGTCCAGCCGCCGCCTGCCGGCAGCATCGGTGGCATTCGTCCATTCGTCGCCGATGATGACGATCAGGACCCGGCACGACCCCACCGCATCCTCGATGGCGGCGACGAAATCGGTGCCCGGCTCGATGCCTTCCACATCCATGAAGATGCGCGCGCTGCCGAAATACCCGGCCAGCCGGTCGTACAGCCGGCCTGCATAGCCCGCCGAGTCGTCGCGTCGATAGCTGATGAAGACCCCGTCCACGGCGTGCGAGACTCCCTTCGTCGGACGAACCATTGCCGGAAAAGCGCATCCCGGCATGGACGCGGATTCCGCCGTCCGGAGAAAACGGGCTTCGCGGCATCACCCCGCGGCGGGAAATGCGCCGCCGGACGTCCGGACCCGGCCTGCGGCGGCACCTCGAGCGCCGCGGCCGAGCCGCGTCAGACGGACATGTTCATGATGTCCTGGTACGCGGTGACGAGGCGGTTGCGGACCTGCACCATCTGCTGGAAGGACAGGTTGGCCTTCTGCAGATTGACCATGACGTCCTGCAGATTGACGTTCGGGTCGCCGGCGGAAAAGTTCTGCGCCATCTCCCGCGCCTCGTTCTGCGCGGCGCTGACGTCCTTCAGCGCACCGTTCAGCACGTCGGCGAAGTTGACGCCGCCCGCCGCCTCTTCGGGCTGTACGGGCTTGTTCTGCGCTGCCTGCGATACCGAGCGCAGCTCGCTCAGCATCTGGTCGATTCCGCGGGTGTCCATATCCTTGCCCCGGGTGCCGGGTGGTGCGTTGAAGACGATTCCAATCTAGCACAGCAATCCGCATGCCACCATGCGGCAGCGGCTTACACGTCGTAACCTTCGTCGCGGTACTGCTGCAGCTTGTAGCGCAGGGTACGCTCGGAAATCCCAAGCCTTTCAACGGTTTTCTTGCGCGAGCCGCCCAGTTCCCGCAGCGTGGCGAGGATGTGCTCGCGCTCCAGGTCCTTCATGTTGGCCGACCTCGCGCCTGCGGCGAGCGCCGGGGCGGCAGAATCTGCCGCCCCGGCGGCCTCGTCCGCCGCCGGCGCCGCGGATACCGTCCGGGCCGCGGCTTGCGATGGCGCGCCACCCGCGCCGTCCGCCGCCGTCCGATCCCACGCCGGCAGGCACAGGCGCAGCGTCCCGGGCGCCACCGTGTCGCCCGTGGTCAGGATCAGCAGCCGGTGCACCGTGTTCTCGAGTTCGCGGACGTTGCCCGGCCATGCGTGGCGGGCGAGCAGCGCCTCCGTCTCCGGCGACAGGCGCACCTGGCGCTTGAGCAGCGCCGCATGGCGGGCGAGGAAATGGCGCGCCAGCGGTATGACGTCGCCGGGCCGCTCGCGCAGCGCGGGAATGGCGAGCGGAAAGACGTTCAGGCGGTAGTAGAGATCCTCGCGGAAGCGGCCGGCCGCCACCTCCTTCGCCATGTCGCGGTTGGACGTCGCCAGCACGCGGATGTCCAGCGGCACCGGCTTCTTGCCGCCGACGCGCTCCACCTCGCGCTCCTGCAGCACGCGCAGCAGCTTGGCCTGCAGCCCGAGCGGCATCTCCGAGATCTCGTCGAGCAGCAGCGTGCCGTTCTGCGCCTGCTCGAACTTGCCCGGCTGCGCGGCCTGCGCGCCGGTGAAGGCGCCCTTCTCGTGGCCGAACAGGGTCGCCTCGAGCAGGCTGTCGGGGATCGCCGCGCAGTTGATGGCGACGAAGGGCCCGGCGGCGCGCGGCGAATGCGCATGGATGTAGCGCGCGAAGACCTCCTTGCCGGTGCCGGATTCGCCCGACAGCAGCACGGTGGCGTCCGTCCCGGCCACCCGCGCGGCGAGCGCGAGCAGGTTGCGGGTATGCGGGTCCTCGGCGATGGTGTCGTCCGGGCCGGCCTGCACCGCGGCGTAGCGGCGCACGCTCTCGAGCAGCACGTCGGGCTCGAAGGGCTTCATCAGGAAATCGCAGGCGCCGCCGCGCATCGCCGCCACCGCCTTGTCGACGTCGCCGTAGGCCGTCATCAGCAGCACCGGCAGTTGCGGCAGCCGCGCGCGGATCTCGTGCAGCAGTTGCAGGCCGTCCATCGGCTGCATGCGCAGGTCGGTGACGACGAGGTTGAAGGCGCGGCGCTCCAGCTCGGCCAGCGCCGGCAGCCCGCCATCGACCCCGGTGACCTGGTGATGCGCCATTTCCAGCGTGAAGCACACCGCGTCGCGCAGCGCCGCGTCGTCCTCGACGACGAGAATGTTCAGTGCCTGGCTCATGTTTCGGGGACCGCGTCGGCGCCCGCCCCACCGCCGGCGGCCAGCGGCAGGGCGAGCGTGAAGATGGAACCCTGGCCGGGGGCGGAACGCAGCGTGATGTCGCCGCCGTGGCCGCGCGCCACGCCGCGGGCGATGGCCAGGCCGAGCCCGGTGCCGTCGGCGCGGGTGGTGAAGAACGGATCGAACAGCCGCGACTGCAGCTCCGGCGGCACGCCGCGGCCGGTATCGCGCACGACGAAGCGCAGCCCGGGAACCGCGCCGCCGGCCGCCGCTTCGAGCGCCACCCGCAGGCCGACGCTGCCGCCCGGCCCGGTGGCCTGGATGGCGTTTTCCAGCAGGTTGGTCAGCGCGCCGGCGATCGCCTTGCGGTCGCCATGCACCGCCGCATCGCCGCAGTCGCACTCGCAGCGGAAGTCGATCTGGCGCGCGCGCGCCAGCGGTTCGAGCGTATGCGCCAGTTCGGCGGCCAGCTCGCAGGCGTTGAAGCGCTGCCGGCCGAGGCTGTCGCCGCGGGCGAACAGCAGCATGTCGCGGATCAGGCGCTCGAGGTAGCGCAGGCGCTCGATCGCGCGGTCGGCCACCTTCGCCCTCTCCGCCGCGCCCAGCTCGGCCTGGCGCAGGTTGCCGGTATAGAGCAGCGCCGCCGCCAGCGGCGTGCGCAACTGGTGGGCGAGACCGGCCACCATCTCGCCCATCGCCGCGAGGCGTTCGTTGCGCTCGGCCGCGAGGCGCATCTGGTAGGTGCCGGTGATGTCGTGCAGCAGCAGGATGCGCTCGTCGCCCGACTCCAGCGCGGTTTCCGACAGCGCCAGCCGCAAGGTCTCGCCGCCCCGGGGCAGCGTGACCTCGCCCGGCGTCCCGGTGGCCTGCAGCGCGCGGCCGACCTGCGCCCAGTCGCGCCCGGCGAGGTCGGCGCCGAACAGCGCCTCGGCCGCGCGGTTGACCTGCACCACCTTGCCGCCGCGGTCGAGCACCACCACCCCGGCGGGCAGCGCGCCCAGCAGCATCGTCAGGCGCTCGGTGAGCTGCGCCACCTGGGCCTGCAGTGCGTTGTAGGCGGTGGACAGTTCCTCCGACGCGCGGCTGAAGAGCGCGAAAGCCTCCGCCAGTTGGGCGGCATCGAGCGCCGGGGGCGATGGCGTGGTGGCGTCGGCGGCGGTGCTCATCTCGGTCGGGATGCGGGTTCTGTCGGTGATCGGATGCCGGAATGGCGGCCCGCGTCGCGCGCGCTCCTTGCACCGGGCGCATCGGCCGGGCCATTCCCCCGTGGACCACTGTAGCCCACGGTCCGCCATGGTAGCCGGCAAACAGGCGGCAAAAAATGCCGCTTTTCCCCCGCTCCCGCTTGCGCCGGCGAGCGGAGAATGCCGTCATCCGGAATTGGGACGCAACGGGGTCGCGACCATGGCAACCGCAGAAAACACCGCAGACGCAGCCCTTGGCGCCGCGCCCGCCGAAGGCGGCCGGGCCTCGCGGCTGCAGCAGACGCTGCAGAACATCAACGCGCTCAGCCAGCGCCAGAAGATCGCCGGCGCGGCGGCGATCGCGCTCGCCATCGCGCTGATCGTCGGCGCGCTGCTGTGGAACCGCCAGCCCGAATACGCGGTGCTGTTCTCCAACCTGGAAGAACGCGACGGCGGGCAGATCATCGCCGCATTGCAGCAGCAGAACGTGCCCTACCGCATGTCGCCGGCCGGCAACGCCATCCTCGTGCCGCAGGCGATGGTGCACGAAACCCGGCTCAGGCTGGCCGCCGGCGGCCTGCCCAGGGGCGGGCTCGCCGGCTTCGAACTGATGGACGGCCAGAAGCTGGGCATCTCGCAGTTCAACGAGCAGATCAATTACCAGCGCGCGCTCGAGGGCGAACTGTCGCGCACGGTGCAGTCGATCGCCGCGGTCGCCGGCGCGCGGGTGCACCTGGCGATGCCCAAGCAGACCGCCTTCCTGCGCGACGACCAGAAGCCCACCGCGTCGGTGATGGTCAACCTGCGCGCCGGCCGCACGCTGGATGCGAACCAGGTGGCGGGCATCGTGCACCTGGTGTCGTCCAGCGTGCCGCGCATGACTGCCTCCGGGGTCAGCATCATCAACCAGGACGGCGAACTGCTCACCCAGCAGGCCGACCCGCTGCGCCGCGCCGGCATGGACCCGACCCAGCTCGACTACGTGCGCGAGATCGAGGCCGGCATGATCCGCCGCATCGAGACCATCCTCGGGCCCATGCTCGGCAAGGACAACTTCCGCGCCCAGGTCGCCGCCGACGTCGATTTCAACCAGGTCGAGCAGACCGCCGAGACCTACAAGCCCAACCCCTCGCCCGACCAGGCGGTCCGCAGCCAGCAGACCAACGAGCAGATCAACCCCGCGCCCGGCGCGATCGGCGTGCCCGGCGCGCTGACCAACCAGCCCCCCGCTCCGGCGACCGCGCCGATCACCGCGCCGGCGGTGCCGGCCGGACAGGGGGCCGGCGCGGCGGGCGCCGCCAGCAGCGCGCGCAGCGCGGTCCTCAACTACGAGCTGGACCGCACGATCCAGCACGTGAAGCAGTCCATCGGACAGCTCAAGCGCCTGTCGGTGGCGGTGGTGGTGAACCACCGCCCGGCGACCGCGCCCGACGGCCAGACGCAGAGCCTGCCGCCGACCGAGGAGGAACTGGCGCGCATCACCAACCTCGTGCGCGAGGCGGTGGGCTACAGCGCCGGCCGCGGCGACACCATCAACGTGGCCAGCAGCAGCTTCACCACGCCGGCGGCCGAGGCCACCCCGCCGCTGTGGAAGGACCCGGAGATGCTCGATCTCGGCAAGGAGATCGCACGCTGGCTGGCGGTACTCCTGGTGATCCTGCTCGTGTATCTTGCGGTGATCCGCCCGCTGGTGCGTACCGTCGTGCCGCCGAAGGAAAAGCCCGAAGCGGAAGGGGCCGGGGAAGCCGGCGAGGAAGGCGAAGAAGGCGAGGAAGGCGTGCGCGTCACCCTGTCCGAAGCCGCCGAGGAGGACAGCTACGAGGCTCACCTCGAGCGCGCACGCAACCTGGCGCGCAACGACCCGAGGATGGTCGCCAACCTGATCAAGGAATGGATGGGCGTCACCGAGGAGAGCCGCAAGTGACGACGCCGGAAGAGGGCCTGGAGAAGGCCGCGCTGCTGCTGATGACGCTGGGTGCCGACGAGGCCGCCGAGGTGCTGAAGTTCCTCGGCCCGCGCGAGGTGCAGAAGCTGACGATGAAGATGGCGACCATGCCGGCGCAGCCGCGCAGCAAGGTCGACCCCCTGCTGCTCGAGGTGAACGAGCATTTCGGCAAGGGCACGCTGATCCAGTCCGACCAGGAGCAGTTGCGCACGATGCTCACCAAGGCGCTGGGCGACGAGCGCGCCGGCCAGTTGCTGTCGCGCATGGTGCAGGGTTCCGACACCGCCGGCATCGAGGCGCTGAAGTGGATGGACGCCGCGACCGCGGCCGACCTCATCAAGAACGAACACCCGCAGATCATCGCCACCATCCTGGTGCACCTCGAGTACGACCAGGCGGGCGAGATCCTCAAGCATTTCGGCGACCGCCTGCGCAACGACGTCGTGCTGCGCATCGCCACGCTCGACGGCGTCCAGCCGGCCGCGCTCAAGGAACTCAACGAGGCCCTGTCGCGCATGCTGGCCGGCGCGACGACGGTGAAGAAGGCGGCGATGGGCGGCGTCCGCCACGCCGCCGAGATCCTCAACTTCGTCGGCTCGGCGCAGGAAACCGCGGTCATCGACAACGTGCGCGAATACGATCCCGAACTGGCGCAGAAGATCCTCGACGAGATGTTCGTGTTCGACAACCTGCTCGACATCGACGACCGCGGCATCCAGACCATCCTGCGCGAGGTGCAGTCCGATTCGCTGATCGTCGCGCTCAAGGGCGCCACGCCCGAACTGCGCGAGAAGGTCTTCCGCAACATGTCCAGCCGCGCCGCCGAGATGATGCGGGAAGATCTCGAATCCCGCGGGCCGGTGCGCCTGTCCGAGGTCGAGGCCGAGCAGAAGGAAATCCTCAAGATCGTGCGCCGCCTGGCCGAGGAAGGCCAGGTGATGATGGCGGGCAAGGGCGGCGACGATGGCTTCGTGTAAGCGCCGCATCGCGCCGCGCGGCGGCGGCAGGGCAGCCCGGTGAGCATCACCCGCCACCAGGCGGCCGGCGCCTATCGCCGCTGGGAACCGGTCGATTTCGACGCCCCGGAGACACCCCCCGCGCCCGACCCTCCGCCGCCGGCCGAAGAGCCGGCACCCGCGCCGCTCCAGCCCGAACCCGAGCCGGAGCCCCTGGCCGGCCTGCAGTTGCCGACCGCGGAGGACATCGAGCGCATGCACGAGGATGCACGCGCCGCCGGCCATGCGGAAGGTCATGCCGAGGGCTACGCGGCGGGCTTCGAGGCCGGCCGCGAGGCGGGCCAGGCGGAAGGCGCGGAACGGGTCGAGGAAGCCGCCCGGCGCCTGGCGGAACTCGCCGGCAACCTCGACCAGGCGCTGGGCCGGCTGGACCAGGAAGTCGCCGAGGAGTTGATGGCGCTGTCGATCGAGATCGCGCGCCAGATGGTGCATCACACGCTGGCCGTGCATCCCGAGGCGGTGATCGACACCGTGCGCAGCGCCTTGCTGCAGATCCCCCAGGGCCACGCCCAGATCCGCCTGCACCCCGACGACTGCGAACTGGTGCGCCAGCACATGGGCGAGCAGCTCGGCCATTCCGGCCACCGCATCATCGAGGATGCCGAACTGCTGCGCGGCAGTTGCCGCATCGACAGCCCCGGCGCGCAGGTCGACGCCACGCTGGAGACGCGCTGGCAGCGCACCCTCGAGACGCTGGGGCGCGAACATGCCCAATGGCAGCCGTCCGACGACGACGGGGAGGCATGATGGAACATCACGGCGTGCTGTGGCGCAGCTTCCTCAAGAGCGGCGCCAGCCTGGTGGAAAGCTGCAATCCGCTGGAAGTGTCGGGCCGCCTCACCCGCATCAACGGCCTCGTCATGGAGGCCGCCGGACTCAAGCTGCCGCTGGGCTCCGGCTGCCGCGTGCTGGTGCCCGGCGGCGGGGCGGTCGAGGCCGAGGTGGTGGGCTTCAACGGCGAAAAGCTCTTCATGATGCCGACCGACGACGTCTTCGGCCTGGCGCCGGGCGCGCGCGTGCTGCCCATGGAAGTGGGCGCGCCGCGCCTGGTGCTGGGCAAGCACATCGGGCCGCGCCGCCGCGCCGCCGACCGCGCCAAGCATCTGCCGGTGGGCGACGCCCTGCTCGGCCGCGTGGTGGACGGCGCCGGCCGGCCGCTGGACGGGCTCGGCCCGCTGGTCACCCAGGAAACCCGCTCGCTGCAGGGCCGCGCCTTCAATCCGCTGGCGCGCGCCCCGATCTCGCAGCCGCTGGACGTGGGCATCCGCGCGATCAACGCCCTGCTCACCGTCGGCCGCGGCCAGCGCCTCGGCCTGTTCGCCGGTTCGGGCGTGGGCAAGTCGGTGCTGATCGGCATGATGGCGCGCTACACCGCGGCCGACACCATCGTCGTCGGCCTGATCGGCGAGCGCGGCCGCGAAGTGAAGGAATTCATCGAGCAGAGCCTGGGTGCCGAGGGCCTCGCGCGCTCGGTGGTGGTGGCGGCGCCGGCCGACACCAGCCCGCTGATGCGCATGCAGGGCGCCTCCTATGCCACGACGGTGGCCGAATACTTCCGCGACCAGGGCAAGCAGGTGCTGCTGATCATGGATTCGCTCACCCGCTACGCCATGGCGCAGCGCGAGATCGCGCTGGCGATCGGCGAGCCGCCGGTCACCCGCGGCTACCCGCCGAGCGTGTTCGCGCGCCTGCCGGCCCTGGTCGAACGCGCCGGCAACGGCCCGGCCGGCGGCGGTTCCATCACCGCCTTCTACACCGTGCTGGCCGAGGGCGACGACCAGCAGGACCCGATCGCCGATTCCGCGCGCGCCATCCTGGACGGCCACTTCGTGCTGTCGCGCAGCCTGGCGGACCAGGGCCACTACCCGGCCATCGACATCGAGCAGTCCATCTCGCGCGCCATGCACAACCTGGTGGGCGACGATCACTTCGCGGTGGTGCGGCAGTTCAAGCAGTTCTTCTCGCGCTACCAGCGCTCGCGCGACCTGATCGCGGTGGGCGCCTACCAGCCCGGCGCCGACCCGGTGCTGGACATGGCCGTCAAGCTGTACCCGCGGCTCGAAGCCTTCCTGCAGCAGGGCATCCACGAGCGCGAGGGCTACGACGGCGCGCTGGCCCGGCTGGCCGAGGTATTTGCCACACCCGCCTGACCGAAGAGGCTCCGCGCATGATGATGCCGCGTTAGAATCGCGCACCCGATCCGCAAGACGTCCGAGATGAGCCGCTTCCACCTCCAGCCCCTGCTCGACCTCGCCCAGACGCGCACCGACGAGGCCGCGCGCAGGCTGGGCGAACTGATCGCCAGCGAACGTACGGTGGAGCAGAAGCTGAAGCTGCTGGAAGACTACCGGCAGGAATACCACGACCGCTTCATGCAGGCGGTGCGCGACGGCATCGGCCCCGACGCCTGGCGCAACTACAGCGCCTTCCTCGGCCGCCTCGACGACGCCGTCGCGGTGCAGCGCAAGGCGGTCGAGCAGTCCCGCCAGCAGACGGCGCAGGGCCAGCAGAACTGGCTGGCGCAGCGCAACCGGCTGAAAGCCTTCGACACCCTGTCGCAGCGCCACCAGGCCGGCGTCGCGCGCAGCGAGGCGAAGCGGGAGCAGAAACTCACCGACGAACACGCCGCGCGGCGCAGCCGCCAGGACGACGAGTAAGGGGACGGGCGGCCCGGCGGATATGGCCGGACGCGAGCGCGGCACGGGCATGGCATGAAGCTTGCTGATTGCAGGCATGGCATGAAGCTTGCTGATTGCAGCTCGATGTCCATGCAG
Source organism: Thauera sp. K11 (assembly GCF_002354895.1). NCBI lineage: Bacteria > Pseudomonadati > Pseudomonadota > Betaproteobacteria > Rhodocyclales > Zoogloeaceae > Thauera > Thauera sinica. Next base: position 1,180,327 of record NZ_CP023439.1, on the reverse strand, counting down.
ATCCGCCATCCCGAGGTCACCACCATGCCCGCCCCCGTTTCCTCCAGCGCCGCACTGCCCGGTCTCGCCGGGATGCTGTTCGCCTCCTCCGTGCAGACCGGCGTCAAGGGCGCGGCGGCCACTTCGTCCGCCACATCGTTCTCCACCACCCTGCAAAGCCGGCTCGACGGCCGCCCCCCGGCGCGCGAACCGGGCGCGCACCTGGACGGCGCCGAACGCCCGCGCGAGCCGGAACGCAGCCCCGAGCGAGCGCGCGAGCCCGAGCGGCAGAATGCTGGCGCGCCGCGCGACGGCGCCGCAAACGGCAAGGCGGACGGCGCGCAGGAAGGCCGGCCCGCCGACGGCAAGGGCGCGCATCGCGAAACCTCGGGCGCGCATGGCGAAGGCACGCCTGCATCGCAGGCCGGCGGCAAGGCGGCGGAAGGCGCCGCCGCAGCGTCCGCCGCCGGCGGCACGGACCCGATCACGCTGGCGGCCCCGGCAGCCGTGGTGCTCACCGACGCCGCGGCCGATGCCGATGGCGGAACCGACGATACCGGCATCGATGCCGACTTGCCGGCAGAACTTGCCGCCCTGCTGCCGCAGCTTGCCGCGGCGAGGATGGCGGAAGGCGCACCCAGGCCCGGTCCGGCGGCGGATGACAGCCCGGGCAAATCGCTTCAGAATTCCGGCCTGCTGCCGAGAATGGATGCAGGACTGCCGGGCGCCGGGCGCGGCGCCGCGGATCCGGCGCTCATGCTGCAGGCGCGCGAGAACGCGGCGGCCGGCCGGCTCGCCGCCGGGGTGAAGGGCGCGGACGGGGCCGGCGCGGCCCTTGCCTCGACGCTTCCCGGCGACGCCGTGCCGCACCCTGCCGGCGAATTCGCCGCCTTGCGCAACCAGGCCATCGCCGCCCGGCCGGCAACGCCGCAACTGCCGGTCAACACACCGGTCGGACGGGATGGCTGGGTCGACGAGGTCGGCAACCGCGTGACCTGGATGCTGGGCCGCGCCGAGAGCAAGGCCGAGCTGGTGCTGACCCCGCCCAACCTCGGCAAGCTCGAAGTCTCGATCAACCTGAACGGCGATCAGACCACGGCACAATTCGTCGCGAGCAGCCAGGCTGCGCGCAATGCGCTCGAGCAGGCCCTGCCGCGCCTGCGCGAGATGTTCGCGGAAGCGGGCATCAGCCTCGGCGAGGCCAGCGTCGGCACCTCCGGCGAGCAGCAGGCCGGACGCGACGGCGGCAGCGGCGGACGCGGACGGGGCGGCGGCACGCTCGGCAACGGCACGGCGGCCACCGCCTGGTCGAGGCAACACGACGGGATGGTCGACACCTTCGTCTGAAGCGCCGGAATTGGGGCGGGTCTGCCCCACTTTTCCGCGCTTCGTTCGCAGCGGCCATCCTGGATAATGGGATTCAGGATCTAGGAGAGTCGCATGGCGAAGGCGCCAGCCAAACCGGAAGCTGCCACCGAGGCAGCCCCCAGGAAGAAGGGCAAGCTGCTGCTGATCATCATCATCGTCCTGCTCGTGCTGTTCGTCGCAGCCGCGGGCGTGGTGGTGTTGCTGCTGCTGAAGAAGGACAAGGGCGGCGGCGACCATGCGGACGCGCAGGAGACGGCCCCGCACTCGACGATCGATCTGTCCAAGCCGCCCGCCTTCGTGCCGCTGGACCCCTTCACCGTCAATCTGCGCCGCGACGAGGGCGACCACTACCTGCAGGCGGTCATCGTCCTGCGCGTCGGCGATCCCAAGCTGGCCGAGAGCCTCAAGGCTTTCATGCCCGAGATCCGGCATCGCATCAACCTGCTGCTGTCGTCCAAGCTGCCATCCGAGCTGGCCGACACCGTGGGGCGCGAAGCGCTCGCCGAGGGCATCGCCACCCAGGTGAACGAGGCGCTCGGCTTCCCCGCCGGCACCGATTCACGCGGGCGGACGCGCTCGAACGGGCCGGTGCAGGCCGTGCTGTTCAACTCGTTCATCATCCAGTGACGGACCCCCGCGATGTCTTCGGACTTTCTTTCCCAGGAAGAGGTTGACGCCCTGCTGCGGGGCGTCACCGGGGAGTCCGACGAGCCGGACGAAGATCTCGCCGACGAGGGCGGCGTCAGGCCGTACAACCTCGCCACGCAGGAACGCATCGTGCGTGGGCGCATGCCCACGATGGAACTGATCAACGAGCGTTTCGCGCGCTACCTGCGCATCGGCATGTTCAACTACATGCACCGCAACGCCGAGGTGTCGGTGGGCGCGATCAAGGTGCAGAAGTACGCGGAATTCATCCGCAACCTGGTGGTGCCGACCAACCTGAACCTGGTGCAGGGCAAGCCGCTGCGCGGCACCGGCCTGGTGGTGTTCGACCCCAACCTGGTGTTCCTGGTGGTCGACAACATGTTCGGCGGCGACGGCCGCTTCCATACCCGCGTCGAGGGACGCGACTTCACGCCGACCGAGCAGCGCATCATCAAGGGCATGCTCGACGTGGTGTTCGCGGAGTATGCGCGCGCCTGGGCGCCGGTGTTCAAGTTCGAGCTGGAATACGTCCGCTCGGAGATGAATTCGCAGTTCGCCAACATCGCCACGCCGTCCGAGATCGTCGTCGCGACGAGCTTCTCGCTCGACTTCGGCGGCGCGCAGGCGGAGATGCACGTCTGCTTTCCGTACTCGATGCTGGAGCCGATCCGCGACCTGCTCTACTCGACGATGCAGAGCGATCACCTGACGCAGGACAAGCGCTGGATACGGCTTCTGTCGCGCCAGTTGCAGACGGCCGAGATCGATCTGACGTGCAACTTCGGCACCGCCCGCGTGACGCTGCGCGACATCGTCGACATGCGCGTCGGCGACGTGATCCCGCTCAACGTCCCCGAGGCGCTGACGGCCGAGGTGGACGGCGTGCCGGTGTTCGAGTGCCGGCACGGCACGAAGAACGGGCGCTATGCGCTCAAGGTCGAACGCATCGTCAATCCCAACGAGAACGACGCCCCACAGATTCCTGGAGGCCAGAATGGCTGACGACAACCAGATCAGCGACGACGACTGGGCCGCCGCGATGCAGGAACAGGCTTCGGCCGAGGCCGGCGTGGGCGATGACGCCGCGCAGGTGGCCGCCGAACTCGCCGCCGCCGCGATGGGCGATTCCCCCTACCAGGCGCGCCCCGCCAGCCAGATCTTCGAAGACTTCGGCTCGGCCGGCGGCAAGCCGGGCTCGCTGAACGACTTCGACATGATCCTCGACATCCCGGTGCAGATCACGGTCGAACTCGGCCGCACCAAGCTGTCGATCCGCAACCTGCTGCAATTGGCGCACGGCTCGGTGGTCGAGCTCGACGGGCTGGCCGGCGAGCCGATGGACGTGCTCGTGAACGGCACCCTGATCGCGCAGGGCGAGGTGGTGGTGGTCAATGATAAGTTCGGCATCCGCCTGACCGACATCATCAGCCCCGCCGAACGCATGCGGAAGATCCGCCACTGATTCCCCGCCCGCGGCGCGACGCCGCCGCGGGCCCGCCACACACTTCGCCTTCGACGAGCAGCACGACGTGCCCATTCCCCCGTTCGCCCTTGCGGCCCTCTCCCTGCTGTCCGCCGCGCTTCCGCTGCACGCCGCGGAGCCGGCCGGCGCAGCCTCCCCGGCCGCGCCGGATCTCGCCGCCGGCCTGGGGCAGATGGCCGTCGGCCTCGCCGTCGTCGTCGCCGTGCTGCTCGCCTGCCTGTGGGCGATCAAGCGCCTGTCCGCCCCCCGTGGCACGGCGGCCTCGGCGCTGAAGGTGCTGGGCGCGGTGGCGGTCGGCCCGCGCGAGCGCGTGGTGCTGGTCGGGCTGGGCGACAAGGTGCTGGTGCTGGGCGTGGCGCCCGGGCAGGTCAGGACGCTGCACGTGCTGGGCGCCGACGAACTGCCCGTCCCCGTTCCGGGCGCGCCGGCGGCAGGCATGAAGGACTTCCCCGCCTGGCTCCGGCAGGCGATGGAGCGCCGCCAGTGAGCCCCGGACCCATGCCGCGGCGCGCCTCGCCCGCCGGCGCGCTGCCGGCGCTCGCGCGCTGCGCGGCCGGATTCGCGCTGGCGCTGGCGCCGCTGCTGGCCGCGGCGCAGGCGCTGCCGACGCTGACCGCCACGCCCGCCGCCGGCGGCGGCACCACCTACAGCCTGACGATCCAGACGCTGGTGCTGATGACGCTGCTCAGCTTCATCCCGGCGATGGTGCTGATGATGACCAGCTTCACGCGCATCATCATCGTCTTCTCCCTGCTGCGCCAGGCGATGGGCACGCAGACCGCGCCGCCCAACCAGGTGCTGCTGGGGCTGGCGCTGTTCCTGACGTTTTTCATCATGGCGCCGGTGGCCGAGAAGGTCCATGAGGAAGCCTACCTGCCCATGTCCCAGGGCACGATACAGTTCGACGAGGCGCTGCAGCGCGCCTCCGTGCCGATGAAGACCTTCATGCTCAGGCAGGTGCGCGAGCCCGACCTGTCGCTGTTCGCCGGCCTGGCCGGGCTGCCGCCGGTGGACAAGGCCGAGGACCTGCCGATGCGCGTGGTGATCCCCGCCTTCGTCACCTCGGAGCTGAAGACCGCGTTCCAGATCGGCTTCATCGTCTTCATCCCCTTCATCATCATCGACATGGTCGTGGCCTCGGTGCTGATGTCGATGGGCATGATGATGATGTCGCCGGTGATCGTGTCGCTGCCGTTCAAGATCATGCTCTTCGTGCTGGTCGACGGCTGGACCCTGCTGATCGGCTCGCTGGTGCAGAGCTTCGCGCCCTAGCCCGCCGAGGAGACGCCATCATGACCCCTACCACCGTCATCGACCTGGGCCGCCAGGCGATCGAGATCACGCTGCTGGTGTCGGCGCCGCTCTTCCTCGCCGCGCTGGTCACCGGCCTCATCATCAGCGTCTTCCAGGCCGCCACGCAGATCAACGAGATGACGCTGTCCTTCGTGCCGAAGCTGGTGATGATCTTCGTGACCCTGGTCGTGGCCGGCCCGTGGATGATCACCACGCTGACCGACTTCATGCGCCGGCTGTTCGAATCCATCCCCGCGATGATCGGCTGACGGCGCCCGGCCACGGCATCCCATGCTCAGCGTCACCGCCGCACAGCTCGACGCCTGGCTCGCGGCGCTGATGTTTCCGCTGGCGCGCCTCCTGGGCCTGTTCTCGTCCGCGCCGGTGTTCTCCAACCGCGGCGTGTCGATGCGCGTGCGGCTGGCGATCGGGCTGGCGGTGACGGTCGCGCTGTTGCCGGCCATGCCGCCGATGCCCGCGGTGCCGCCGGGCTCCGGGCCGGGGCTGGCGATCTTCGTGCAGCAGATCTTCATCGGCATCGCGATCGGCTTCATGATGCGCATCGTCTTCGCCGCGGTCGACATGGCCGGCGCGCTGATCGGCATGCAGATGGGCCTGTCGTTCGCCGTCTTCTTCGACCCCGAGGCGGGCGGCCAGACGGCGGTGATGTCCGACTTCCTCGGCCTCGTCACCACCCTGCTCTTCCTGTCGGTGAATGGCCACCTGCTGCTGATCGACGTCACCGTGAGGAGCTTCGAGTGGCTGCCGGTGGGCGCCGGGACGGTTCGCTCGTCCGGCTGGGGCCACGTCGCGCGCACCGGGGCGACGGTGTTCGCGGCCGGGCTGCTGCTGGCGCTGCCCATCGTGGCGGTGCTGCTGGTGGCCAACATCGCGCTCGGCGTGCTGACGCGGGCCGCGCCTCAGCTCAACCTCTTCGCCGTCGGCTTTCCGATCACCCTCACCGCCGGCTTCGTCAGCCTGATGCTGGTCTTCGCGAACTTCGCGCCCGTGCTGCAGAGCCTGTTCGAGCGCGGCCTGGACACCATCGCGTCGATGCTGGAAGCGCTGGCGCCGCTGCCGCCCGTCCTGCCCTGATCTCAGAGCTGCGGGAACTGGCGCGAACGCACCAGGCGGATCTCGCCGCTGGCGACGCGGCGGGCGAACGGGCGGGTCGACTCCATGCCTTCTTCGTAGCGCAGCACGTCGTAGCCGGCGAAACCGCCGGCCTCCGCCATGCGCTGCGCGCTGCGCAGGAAGACCTGGCGCGCCTCGCCCTCGCCGCCGGTGATGAGCGACTTCATGCGCAGGTCCATGCGCACCCGCTCGTCGCCCGCGCGGCTGACGTCGATGCTCCAGGTCGGCGCCAGCGGATCGTAGATGGCGTAGGCCACCAGCGCGCCGGCAATGTACTCCGGCTTGAAGTACGACAGCTTGCGGGCCATCAGCGCCCCGCCGGCGATGCCCGCCACCGTGCCGCCGGACGCGGCGACGTCGTCCTGCGTCACCCCGGCGAAGGTCGCCTCCCCGGTGGGCGTGGTCGAGCAGGCGGCGGCCAGCATCGCCGCGCCGAGCATCAGGCAGGCCGTACGAGGCGGGATGCGCATGATCGGGGTCAGGTCAGGTAGTTGAACAGCGACAGCCCGGCGACCTTCAGGAAGGACTGCTGCGCCGCCTGCAGGATGGTCTGCTGCTGCGTGAGGCGCGACAGCGCCTCGTTGTAGTCGAGGTCCTGCAGGTTCGACAGGGTGGTCGCGTACTGCAGGTCGAGGTCGCTGCCGATCAATCCCAACTGGTCGATCTCCACCAGTTGCGACCCGATCTGGGCGCGGACGCCCAGCACCTTGTCCAGGTTGCCGTCGATCGCATCCACCGCCGCCGTCACCGCGGCCGGCACGCCGGCGGCCGGCCCCTCCAGCGCGTCGATGAAGGAGGACAGCGCGGCGAACACGCCGGAGGACTCGTCGCCGAAGACGCGCTCGCCGGCGAAGGTGGTCGGCATGAAGCGCGAGGACGAGACCTGCATCGTCCGCGAACCCTGGTCGCCCTGGTAGCTCACGCCGCCGTCGGCGTTGCCGCTGAAGGGCGGGTCCTGCGACCGGTAGCCGGCGAAGAGGTAGTCGCCGTTGGCGTCGCGCGTGTTGGCGATCGCCAGCATGGCGTCGAACTGCGCCCGCAGGTCGGTGGCGATGGCGCGCCGGTCGCTCTCGGGCAGCGACGGATTGCCGGCTTCGAGCGCCCGGTCGCGCACGTACTTCAGGATTTCGCCGGCACCGCTCAGTTGCCCTTCGACCAGCTTCAGCGCGTCCTCCGCATAGCCCTGGTTGGACATGAACTGGGCATTCACGCTGCGCGACTGGCTGACGTCCAGCGCCCGCGCCGAGGCCACCGGATCGTCGGCCGGCGTGAGGATCTTGCGGCCGCTGGCGATCTGCTGGGCGGTGTGCAGCAGCGAGGCGGACTGCTGCTGCAGCGCGCCCACGCTCTGGTCGTAGATCATGTTGGTCGAGATGCGCACTTCGGGCTCCCGTTATCAGCGGCCGATCGCCAGCATTTCGTCGAACAGCGTCTGGGCGACCGCCATCACCCTGGCCGACGCCTGGTAAGCCTGCTGGAAGCGGAGCAGGTTGGCGGCCTCCTCGTCCAGATTCACCCCCGACACCGAGTCGCGCGCCGCCTCGGCCTGCGCCAGCAGCGCATCCTGCGCCTTCTCGCCGGCCTGCATCTCGCGCGCCTTGTTGCCCACCTTGCTCACCAGTTGGGCGTAGGCGTTGTTCAGCGTCGCGGTCGGCCGGCCGCCGGCGTCGAACATCAGCTTGTCGGTCTGCAGCGACCCCAGGAGCACCGCGTTCCGGTTGTCGGCGATGCCGCCGGTGTTGGGGCCGAAGGTGAAGGAATCGCCATCCGCCGGCGTTCCCGCCAGCGAGAACGTCAGGCTGTACCCCTCGGGCGCGGTGAGCGTGAAGGTCTTGCCGTTGCCTTCCGTCGCCGGGTCATAGGCGTTATCGGCAACCGGCGGATTTCCTGAAGCCAGCACGTAGCCCGCCGGCACGCTCAGGGTCCCGCCCGACCACGACAGGCCGACCGCGGTGAAGTCCGGCGTGGTGCTCGCCCCGGACACCATGCCTTCCGTGCTCGCCACGCGGATGTCGCCGACGCGCGCGGTGCCGCCGTTGGTCCCGGCCGCGGCCACCGCGACCGGGCCTGCCGCCGCCACCTTGCGCGGGTCCGCGATGCCCATCGCGAGCCGGCCCGCCGCATAGCGCGTCGGCTCGACGAGGTAGGTGCCGTCGGCGCCGAGCGCGCTCGTCAGCTTCAGGCCCTCGAAGGTCTCGCCTTCGCCGAGCGTCCTGGACGCGCCCGTGGTCAGGTTGGTCAGCGTGTAGGTGGTGCCGGAGATCGCCAGCGAATAGCTGCTCGCAGTGAGTTCGCCGATCGCCCCGGGGTCGATCTCGATCGTCGCCGCCGACGATTCCACGCTGACGGCGGCCGGCTTGAAGAAATCCGTGCCCAGCATGCCGTCGAGGTCGACGCCCAGCTTGTGCTGGGTATTGAAGGCGGTGGCCAGGGTGGTGGCGATCAGCCCCAGATCGCGCTGCACCGTGTCGAGCGCCTCGCGGCGAAAGGCGAGCGTGCCGCCGATGCTGCCGCCGGTGAGGAGCGTCTCGGACAGCGGCGACGCGGTGCCGTCGCGGGCGATCAGGGTGATCCCCAGGCCGCCGTTCTCACCGGCTCCGGGCGCGGTGCCGAGCCGGGCCGCATCGTCGCCCAGCACCAGGCGCTGCCCGGAACCGATGAAGACCGAGATCGTGCCGTCGTCCTGCGGCACGGTGGACACGCGGACGAGCTGGTTGAGCTGGGCCACCGCCTGGTCGCGCAGGTCGAGCAGGTCGTTGGCGGCCGTGCCGCCGCTTCTGGCGCGGGAGTCCATGATGCGCTGGTTGAGATCGGCGATCTCGCGCGCGTAGCTGTTGATGCTGGTGACGGTCGCCTCGATGTCCGCATCCACTCCCTGGCGGATCTCGGACAGGCGGCTGTCGAGCGCCTGGAAGCGCGCGACCAGCGCCTCTCCGGTCGACAGCAGCGCCTGGCGCGAGGCGATGTTGGTGGGGTTGGCCGACACGTTCTGCATGGCGGCGAAGAACTCGCTCAGCGCCGGCGACAGGCCCACCGACGGGTCGGCGAGCAGGTTGTCGATCTGGTTCACCTGCATGCTGTAGGCGGCGTATTCGGCGCGCCGGTTGTCGCTGAGCATGACCTGGTTTTCCAGGTACTGGTTGTAGGTGCGCTGCACCGAATCCACCGCCGTGCCCTGGCCGAAGAACGAGCCGCCCCTGAGCAGCGGCGTGGAGGTGCTCTGCTGCACCGTCTGCCGGTGATAGCCGGGGGTCGACGCGTTGGCGACGTTGTGCGACGTGGTCGACAACTGCGCCTGGGCGGCGTAGAGGCCGGTCAGTCCGATGTTCAGCAGGCTCGACATGGCGGTATTCCCGATACGCTGGTTCCAGCCATCAGCAGCAAGATCCTTGCCAGCGCGTCACATCCCCGCCGCGCCTCAGGCGGCCGAGGCCGAGGCCGAGGCGAGCGCATTGCGCAGCGTGCTGCCGCCGATGATGCGCGCGAGCTTGTCGGCATACATCGGGTCGGTGGCGTAGCCGGCCTGCTGCAGCCCGCGCGCGAAGCCGCCGGCGTCGCGCTGCCCGAGCACCGCCGCATAGCGCGGGCTGTTCGAGAGCAGCCGCGCGTAGTCGGCGAAGGATTCCGCGTACGAGCCGTAGGCGCGGAAGCGGGACTGCTCGGCATAGGTGCGGCCGTTGGCGTATTCGGTGGTGCCGACGTTCACCGTGCGGCCGTCCCAACTGCTGCCGGCCTTGATGTTGAAGAGGTTGTGGCTGGGGCTGCCATCGGCATGGCGAAGCTGCTTCTCGCCCCAGCCGGTCTCCAGCGCCGCCTGCGCGACCATGAACTGCGGCGGGATGCCCGTCCTGCGGCTGGCTTCGACCGCGTGCGGCCACACGTCGGCGACGAAATCGCGCGCGCGCGACGAAATCGCACCGCCGGCCTCGCGCGCGGCGCGGATCGCCTCGCCGAGCCGGGCCTGCAGCGCGGCGCTCCCGGCCACCGCGGCGGCATCCCCGGCTTCTTCCGCGGCGCCCTGCCCGCCGACCAGGCCCGCCGCCGCAGCCAGCCCCTGCGGCAAGGCGGCAAGCGCACCGGCAGCACTTTCCGCCGCCGCCGCGCGGACGGCAGGAATTGCCGCCCGCCGCACCACGTTGCCGAGATCGAAGCCGGCGGCGGGGCCGGTATTGCCGGTCATGCGCGTATCGACGGCATCGAGCGCGCTGCCGGCGGCCTTGCCGCCCAGTTGGCGGTACAGGGTGTCGGCCAGCCCGGTACCCTTGCCTTGCGCCATGTTCAGCGCCAGTTGCTGGTCGAGCAGCCCCTGGAACAGCCTGCCCTGCTCGCTGTCGAGCAGGCCGCCGGCAGGCGTGGCGTCGCGCATGGACTTCATCACCATCTGCACGAACAGGGCCTCGAACTGCCGGGACGCGGCGCGCAGCGCCTGGTCGGACTGCCCCTCGCTGCGCGCCAGGCGCTTGAGGTCGCCGAGCGCGTTCGGATCGAAGGCGTTGAGCTGGACGCCGCCGGTGCGGGCTGCCGTCATCGCCGCAGCCTCAGATGACCTCGAGTTCGGCGCGCAGCGCGCCGGCCGACTTCATCGCCTGCAGGATGCTGACGAGATCCATCGGCTTGGCGCCGAGGGCGTTGAGCGCCTTCACCACGTCGGCCAGGTTGGCGCCGCCCTTCACGTTGAAGAGCGCGCCCGCCTCGCGCTCGATGTCGACCTGGCCGCGCTGCGTGACCACCGTCTGGCCGCCCGACAGCGGCGCCGGCTGGCTGACCTGGGTCTCGGTGCCGACCGTCACCGTCAGGTTGCCGTGCGCCACCGCGCAGTTCTGCAGCGTGACCTTCTGGTTCATGACGACCGAACCGGTGCGCGAGTTGATGATCACCCTGGCCGCCTGCACCGCGGGCGTGACTTCCAGGTTCTCGAGATGGCCGAGGAAGGCGACGCGTGCGGTGGAATCCAGCGGCGCGCGCACCTGTATGCTGCGCCCGTCGAGCGCCTGCGCCGAGCCCGGCGCGGCGAGGTTGATCGCATCGACGACGCGGCGCGCGGTGCCGAAGTCGGTGGCGTTGAGTTCGAACGTCACATGCTCGCCCTGCCCCAGCAGCGCCGGCACCGCGCGTTCCACGGTGGCGCCGGCCGGGATGCGGCCGGCGGACAGGTGGTTGATCGTCTGCGACGCGCCGCCGGCCGACGCGCCCGCGCCGCCCACCACCATGTTGCCCTGGGCGATGGCGTAGATCTGGCCGTCGGCCCCCTTCAGCGGTGTCATCACCAGCGTGCCGCCGCGCAGGCTCTTGGCATTGCCGATGGACGACACCGTGACGTCCAGCGCCTGCCCGGGGCGGGCGAAGGGCGGCAGCGTGGCGGTGACCATGACCGCGGCGACGTTCTTCAACTGCAGGTTGGTGCCCGCCGGCAGCGTGACGCCCATGTTGCCCAGCATGTTGACGATGCTCTGCACGGTGAAGGGCGTCTGCGTCGTCTGGTCGCCCGAGCCGTCCAGGCCCACGACCAGGCCGTAGCCGGCGAGCTGGTTGTCGCGCACGCCGGCGATGGACGCCAGGTCCTTGATGCGTTCGGCCGCCGCCGGCGGCGCGAGGAAGAGGGCCGCGGCGGCGAGGACCGCCGCCAGCAGGTGCGTGGAACCGGAGGGACGATTGCGCATGTCGCGGCCTCAGAACGGCAGGATGGCCACGAAGAAGCGCTGCAGCCAGCCCATCGTGTTGGATTCGTCGATGAAGCCGCTGCCGCGGTACTCGATACGGGCATCGGCCACCTGGGTGGATTGCACGGTGTTCGACGCGGTCACGCTGTTCGGGTTGATCACGCCGGAGAAGCGGATGAACTCGTTGCCCTGGTTGATCGCCACCATCTTCTCGCCCGACACCAGCAGGTTGCCGTTGGGATAGACGTCGATCACCGTCACGGTGATGGTGCCGTTGAAGACGTTGTTGGCCGCCGCGGCGCCCTTGCCGGCGAAGTCCGAGGTGACGCCCGCCTCGGCGTTCAGCCCGGCCAGCCCGCCGAGCGGCAGCTTCGAACTCCCGGTGATGCCGCCGGTGAGGCTGGATTCGCGTCCGGCGCTGGCATTGGCGTTCTTCTGCGCGGTGTTGCGCTCGACCAGGTTGATGGTGATGGTGTCGCCGACGTGGCGCGCGCGGCGATCCTCGAACAGCGGCCGGCCGTAGCCCGGCTGGAAGATCGCGCCGGTGGCGGGCATCGCCTGCGGCCTCGCCTCGGGCCGCGCCGTCATCGGCTGATGGACCGCGGTGGGCGGCGTCGGGTAGATCGACGCGCAACCCGGCAGCAGGGCGGCACCGACGAGTGCCAGTGCGCCGGTCGTCTTCATGGCCTGCCTCCTCAAAGCTGCGTCAGCCGGCTCAGCATCTGGTCGGAGGTCGAGATGGCGCGCGAATTCAGTTCGTAGGCGCGCTGGGTGACGATCATGCTCACCAGCTCTTCGGCGACATTGACGTTCGACGTCTCGACGTAGCCCTGGTTGAGCACGCCGGAGCCGTTCGTGCCGGGCTGGGTCGGCGTGGCGACGCCGCTGGAGGCCGTCTCGGCGAACAGGTTCTCGCCCAGGCTCTGCAGGCCGCCGGGGTTGATGAAGGTGGCGAGCTGGATGCTGCCGATCTGCACCGGGGTGGTGGCATTGGGCTGCAGCACGCTCACCGTGCCGTCCTTGCCGATGGTGATGGTCTTCGCATCGGCCGGGATGTTGATGTTGTCGGCCAGCAGGTAGCCGCTGGCGGTGACGACGTTGCCCTGGTTGTCGAGCTGCAGCGCGCCGTCGCGCGTGTAGGCGGTGGTGCCGTCGGGCATCGTCACCTGCAGGAAGCCGTTGCCCTGGATCGCCACGTCGAGCGAGCCGCCGGTCTGCTGCAGCGTGCCCTGGGTGAAGATGCGCTCGGTCGCCGCCGGCTTGACGCCGGTGCCGATCTGCAGCCCGCTGGAGATCTGCGTCTGCTGCGTGGACTGCGCGCCGGGCTGGCGGATGGTCTGGTACAGCAGGTCCTCGAAGATGGCGCGCTGGCGCTTGAAGCCGTTGGTCGAGACGTTGGCCAGGTTGTTGGAGATCACGTCCAGTTGCGTCTGCTGGGCATCCAGCCCGGTGCGGGCGGTCCACAGGGAGCGGATCATGATGTAGTCCTCTTGGTTCGCATTGCCGGGGCGGCAAGCCTTGCCGGCAGGTGGCGGCGTCCGCCGGTTTTCGATGGAATCGTCGATGGAACCAGTCTAGGCCCGTGCCGCCGCCGGCCATCCCGGGATAAGCGTTGCAAAAACCGTGCTGCGGCGGCGCGCCGGAGGCGGGACCGTGGGCGGCACTCAGCCGACGGAAAGCACCTTCATCGCGGCCTGGTCGTTCTGCTCGGCCGATTGCAGCATGCGGGTCTGCATCTCGAACTGCCGGCCCAGCGAGATCATCTGCACCATCTGGTCGACCACGTTCACGTTGCTGCCTTCCAGGTAGCCGCCCGCCACGCGCACGTTCTCGTCCGCCGGCGCGGCGCCGCCCTGCTGCAGGCGGAACAGGCCGTCTTCGCCGCGCACCAGCGTTTCTTCCGCCGGATTCACCAGCTTGAGCTGCGCCACCACGTTCACCACGCCGAGCTGGTCCGGCTGCAGCGCCGAGATCGAACCGTCGGTCCCGATGCTGATCTCGTTGTCGGGCGGGATCGAGATCGGCCCGCCGCCGTCGCCGACCACCGGCCTGCCGTCGCGCGTCTGCAGGATGCCGTTGGCGCTGACTTCCAGGCTGCCGTCGCGGGTATAGGCTTCGCTGCCGTCGGGCATCTGCACCGCGATCCAGCCCTTGCCGGCGACCGCCACGTCGTAGGGGCGGCCGGTGAATTGCATCGGCCCGACGCCGTAGTCGGTGGCCACGCTCGCATCGACGGTGAAGGCGCGCGTGCGCAGCGCGTCGGTCTGCACCTCGACCGCGCGCAGCTTGTGCAGTTCGGCGCGAAAGCCGGTGGTCGTCGCGTTGGCGATGTTGTGCGCGACCGCGGCCTGCTGATCCATGGTGCCCCTGGCACCGGTCATCGCGGTATAGATCAGGCGATCCACGGTTCAGCCCTCCGTTCGCGCGCCGGGTTCAGCGCAGGTTGACCAGGGTCTGCAGGATCGCGTCCTGCGTCTTGATCGACTGCGCGTTGGCCTGGTAATTGCGCTGCTGGATGATCATCTGCACCAGTTCCTGGGTCAGCTCGACGTTGGATTCCTCGATCGTGCTCGACGTGATCAGGCCGTTGAGGCCCTCGCCCGGCGCGTTCTCGAACGCGGGGCCGGACTCGGTGGTCGCCTCCCACAGGTTGTTGCCGAGCGAGTTCAGGCCGTTCTCGTTGCGGAACGTGGCCAGCGCGACCCGGCCGAGGTTGTAGGTCTGGCCGTTGGTGTAGCTGCCGACGATGAGGCCGCTCTGGTCCACGCTGAGGCTGGCCAGTTCGCCGGCGCGCCGGCCGTCCTGGCCGATGTCGTTGATCAGGTAGGTGCCGCCGGTCTGCCGCATGCCGGTGAAGTCGAGCATGATCATGAGCGGCGCCGCGTCCGGCGTCAGCGTCGATTCGACGTTCCAGGTCGCGGTGGCGCCGAACGAGGTGTCCAGGGTGCCCGAAGTCGTGAAGTGCAGCGACAGCATGGGCGAGGCGTCGGGCCGGTTGCCGTCCAGGCTCGGGTACACGTCCCAGGTGTTGATGGCCGGGTCGGCCTGCTTGACGAAATAGAAGGTGATCTCGTGCGACTTGCCCAGGCTGTCGAAACCCTGGATCGACGTGCTGCGGTTGTAGGTGCGCGCGTCCCGCCAGTCGGTGCCGGTCGGGAAGGGATCCAGCAGCGGGTAGGCGTCCCGCGGGCTGATCTCTTCCGCATCGAGGTTGCCTTCCACGGTCACCCTGGTCGTCGCTTCCGGCGCCGAGCCGACGTTCGGGATCTGCAGCTCCTTCAGCCCGCCGATCTCGTTCGGCAGGCCCGTGCCGATGTCGGGGATGCTCTGGTAGCCGATCAGGCGGTCACCGGTGGAGGTGATGATGTAGCCGTTCTTGTCGAGATCGAACTGGCCGTTGCGCGTATAGGCGTTGGGGCCGCTCTCGCGCGAGATCATGAAGAAGCCGTTGCCGTTGATCGCCAGGTCGAGCGGGTTGTTGGTCGTCGTCAGGTTGCCCTGGGCGAAGGTCTGCCGCACCGCCGTCATCGAGCTGCCGGCGCCGACCTGCTTGTCCGACACGGTGCCGCTCAGCGACGCGGCATAGACGTCGGCGAACACCGCCGAGCCGGTCTTGAAGCCGGCCGTGTTGGTATTGGCGACGTTGTTCGAGATGATGTCCAGCGCTCTCGAGGAAACGTTCAGGCCGCTCAAACCTTGCTGGAAAGACATGATCGGGGCTCCGGATCAGAGGATCTGCTTGATGTCGTCGAACTTGAAGATGCCCAGCGAACCGACCTGGAAGTCGGTGCCGGTGGGGCCGCGGATGATGCTGGAGACGGTGCCGAATTCCAGCGTCCGGCCCTTGACCGCCTTTCCGTCCTTCGTCGCCGCGACCTCGATCGTGTAGACGCCGTCGGCCGCGCGTGCGCCATCGCTGGCGGAGCCATCCCAGACGAAGTTGTGGCTGCCGGCGGCGACGTCGTCGAAGGCGATCTCGTTCACCTTCACGCCCGCCGCATCCTTGATCGTCAGCACGACCTTGTCCGCATCGGCATCGACCTCGAAGCCCCCCACCGCACCGGCGCTGGTCAGCGCCAGCTTGCGGCCCTCGACGAGCACGCTGTGGCCGACGAGCGCGGCCGCCTGCATCGAGTCGCTCGTGCCCTGCGCATCGAGGAAGGTCTGGAACATCTTGTTCAGCCGCTCGATGCCGTCGACCGTGCTCATCTGGGCGAGCTGCGAGGTGATCTCCGCGTTCTCCATCGGATTCATCGGGTCCTGGTTGCGCAACTGCGTGGTCAGCAGGGTCAGGAAGCGCGATTCCTCGGACTTCGTCGTCGTGGTGGAACTGGTGCTGCGGGCCAGGCTGCTCATCGTGTTCTGCGAAGACTGCGTGCCGGATACGGTACTCATCGAATTCTCCTGCTGGCGGTGTCCATTGCCGGTCGGCGCTTACTGTCCGATCTGCAAGGTGCGCTGAAGCAAGGTCCGTGCCGTGTTCATCACCTCGGCGTTGTTCTGATACGAGCGCGAGGCGGAGATCATGTTCACCATCTCCTCGACCACGTTCACGTTGGGCATCTCGACGTAGCCCTCGGCGTTGGCGGCCGGGTTCGCGGGTTCATAGACGAGGCGCATCGGCGCCGTGCTCTCCACCACCTGGGTCACCTGCACGCCGACCGAGGCGTCCCCCGCGGCGACCGGCCTGGCCGCGAAGACGACCTGCTTGGCGCGGTATGGCTGCCCGTCCTCGCCGACCACGCTGTCGGCGTTGGCGAGGTTGGACGCGGTGGTGTTGAGCCGCAGCGACTGCGCATTGAGCGCCGACCCCGCGATCTGGAAGACGTTGAGCATGCTCATGATCGGTCCCCGGTATCGGCTTACTGGCCGCTGATCGCGGTGTTCATCGACCGCAGCATGCCGTTGATGAAGGTGAGGCTGGCCTCGTAGTGCAGCGCGTTCTCGGCGAAGGCGGCGCGCTCGACGTCCATGTTCACCGTGTTGCCGTCGACCGCCGACTGCAGCTCGGTGCGGTAGCCGGTGAAGCCTTCGAACGGGCCGGCATCGGCGGACGGGATGTGGCCCGGCCGGGTGGTGGCCAGCGCCACGCTGCCGGCCTGCTGCGCCAGCGCCCCCTGCAGCGCGGCGCGGAAATCCACGTCGCGCGCCTTGTAGTTGGGGGTGTCGGCGTTGGCGATGTTCGAAGCGAGCAACTGCTGGCGATGGGCCTGCAGGTTGAGCGCGTTCAGGTGGAAACCCATTTGCTTGTCGAGCAGCGTCTTCATCGCCTCACCCCGGATTCTGGCGCCGCGCCCGGAACGGCCGGGCCACGGCTGATTGCGGAAACCGTGCAGCTTCCATGCCAGCGATCCTAGCCGCCCGCCGGCGGCGGCCGTCGGCCGATAAGGCGAGGAATCCCCGGCCAATTTCGCCGCGGCGGGCGGCACCGGCGGCAATCTTTGCCGCCGGGTTGCCCGGGGCTGCCGCGCCATGATGCAATCGCGCCCATGAACGAGCAGCCCAGATGCGCGCTCCGCGCGCGGCCCCCACGCCATCCCTTTCCGGGATCCCGCTTCTCCGCCGCCCTCGCCTGCGGCGCGCTCGCCCTGTCGCTGCACGCCCCTGCGGTCCGCGCGCAGCAGCCGCCCGAGGCGGCGGCCGACGCCGTGCGGACCTTCCTGGAGCGGGAAACCCGCGGCCTGCCGGGGCAGGTCCGGATCACGGTGAGCCCGCTCGACGCACGCAACCAGTTGCCGCCCTGCGCGGCGCTGACCCCCTTCCTGCCCGCCGGCACCCGCGCCTGGGGCAGATCAGCGTCGGCCTGCGCTGCGACTCGCCGGTCGCGTGGACCGCCTACCTGCAGGCCAGCGTGGCCGTGATGGCCGACCACCTGGTGACGAAGCGGCCGCTGCGCGCGGCGCAGATCGTCGGGCCGGACGACATCGAACTGCGCCACGGCGACCTCGCCGCCCTGCCCGGCGACACCTTGACCGATGCCGCGCAGGCGATCGGCCACCATGCGCGCCATGCCGTCGCGTCGGACGTGCCGCTGCGCAGCGCGATGCTGCGCATCCCGCCGGCCGTGCAGCAGGGGCAGCCGGTACGGGTGATCAGCGCCGGCGCGGGATTCAGCGTCGCCAGCGAAGGCCGGGCATTGAACAATGCCGCGCCGGGCGAGTCCGTCCGCGTGAGAATGCCCAACGGCCAGGTGGTGACCGGCACCGCGCAGGCCGGCGGCAGCGTCGAGGTCGCGTTCTGAGATGGAGCCCCGATGCTCAAGGCGTGAGCTGCTCCAGGCAGAACGATCGACGATGGTTCTTCATCCGCCCGGATGGCGCGACACGGCAGGTCTGGTGGCGGGGATGCGTGGAGCGGGCGAGGACTGTCCGAGCCCCGAGCGCAGCGAGGGCGAGTTCCGCAGCCCGCGGAACGCATCCCCGCCACCAGACCGGATTCCAGGCATGCATGCAATCGCCCGGCCCCTTCGCGCATACCGAGTAGAAATTCCGGTTTTCCGCGCTAAAGTTTCGTCAAGGTTCGCCGTTACCCCGTCTGAGACAAACTGTCCGGGAAAGCATCATGAAAATCGAGAACACAGGAAAACCGGTTGCGGCCGGTAGCGCGAACGAGGCCAGGAACCGGCCCGCCGTCGCCGGCCAGAACGTGCCGGCGACCGTTGCCACCGCGTCGGACAAGGTCGAACTGTCGTCGCTGTCGTCCAGCCTGCAGAAGGCCGAGGCCGCAATGGCCGAAACTCCGGTGATCGACCAGAAGAAAGTGGACGAGATCCGCCAGGCCATCGCCGACGGCCGCTTCAAGGTGGATGCCGACCGCGTCGCCGACGGCCTGATCGCCAGCGTGCGCGAGATGCTGGGCCGGCAGGGCTGAGCGGCGCGCCCGGACCGGCAGGAACACGCAGCGCAGACAGGCGATGAACCGCCCGCCCCAGGCACCCACCCCCGCCGACACGCAGCGGCTTGCGCTGCTCGTCGAGGCCGAGTTCATCCAGTTGCGCGAGTTCATCGCCATCCTCGAACGCGAGGAGGCTTTGCTGGTCGCCGGCGACAGCGACGCCCTGGTCACGCTGGCGCAGGAAAAGAGCGACCGCTACCGCCAGTTGCAACGCCTGCACGACGATCGCGCCCTGCTGCTCGCCCGCCTCGGCCGCCCGGATTCCGACGCGTCGATGCGCGAGCTGTGCGCCGGCCTGCCGCGCGTGCTGGCACGCTGGGACGAACTGCTGGAACTGGCGCGCACCGCGCACGACCGCAACGCCATCAACGGCAGGCTGATCGTCGAGCGCATGGCCGCCAACCAGGCCGCACTGTCGGTGCTGCTCGCGGCGGCCGACCATCCCCAGCTCTACGACGCCGACGGCCAGACCCATCCTGCGCACGGCGGCCGCATGCTCGGCAGCGCCTGAACATTCTTCCAGTCCCCGCCTCTGCTATCCTTGCGCCCTTCGTGAAACCGAACGGCGCCGCAGCATGGCAGGCAAACAGTACGACGAATCCTCCTTCCGCGTCCTGAAAGGACTTGAGCCGGTGCGCGAGCGCCCCGGCATGTACACCCGCACCGACAGTCCGGCGCACATCATCCAGGAAGTCATCGACAACGCCGCCGACGAGGCGCTCGCCGGCTTCTCGAAGAAGATCCACGTCACGCTGCACCTCGACGGCTCGGTCGCGGTGGCCGACGACGGCCGCGGCATCCCGGTGGGCCTGCATCCCGACGAAGGCGTGCCGGTCGTGGTGCTCGCCTACACCCGGCTGCACGCCGGCGGCAAGTTCGACAAGCGCGAAGGCAACTCCGCCTACGCATTTTCCGGCGGCCTGCACGGCGTCGGCGTGTCGGTGACCAACGCGCTGTCCACCCGCATCGAGGTCGAGGTGCGGCGCGACGGCAGGATCCATCGCATCGACTTTGCCGACGGTGGCGAAACCATCGGCGAACTGCGCATCGAGGGCGAGTGCGGCCGCCAGACCGGCACCCGCGTGCGGGTGTGGCCGGATGCGAAGTACTTCGAATCGCCGCGCGTGCCGATGGCCGAACTCGAGCGCCTGCTGCGCTCCAAGGCGGTGCTGCTGTCCGGCGTCAATGTGCGGCTCGACATCGAGCAGGCGAACGCGCCGGCGCTCACCAAGACCTGGACCTACCCCGAAGGACTCGCCGGCTACCTGAAGGAACTCGCCGCCGATGCCGAAGCGGCGGCGCCGATCTTCACCGCCGAGAAGTACGCCGGCAAGGACGACCCCACCTTCGCCCCCGGCGAGGGCGCGGCCTGGGCGCTGGCCTGGTACGAGTCGCCGGTGCCGAGCGAATCCTATGTGAACCTGATCCCGACGGTGAATGGCGGCACGCACGAATCCGGCTTGCGCGCGGGCGTGTTCGAGGCGATGAAATCCTTCATCGACCATCACACGCTCCTGCCGCGCGGCGTCAAGCTGCAGCAGGAAGACGTGTGCGGGCGCATGAGCTTCGTGCTGTCGGCGCGCCTGCTCGACCCGCAGTTCCAGGGCCAGGTGAAGGAAAAGCTCAACTCGCGCGAGGCGGTCAAGCTCGTTTCCAGCCAGGTGCGCGATCCTTTCGAGATCTGGCTCAACAACCACGTCGACGCCGGCCGCGCGATCGCCGAACTGTCGATCAGGCAGGCGCTGGCGCGGCAGAAGAGCGCGCAGAAGGTCGAGAAGAAGAAGACCTCGGGCGTGGCGGTGCTGCCCGGCAAGCTGTCGGACTGCGAGTCGGAGGACATCGGCGAGAACGAACTCTTCCTGGTGGAAGGCGACTCTGCCGGCGGCTCGGCCAAGATGGCGCGCAACAAGGAAACGCAGGCGATCCTGCCGCTGCGCGGCAAGGTGCTCAACGCCTGGGAGATCGACCCCGACCGCCTGTTCGCCAACGCCGAGATCCACGACATCGCCGTCGCGCTGGGCGTGGACGCCCACCGCGCCGACAGCGAGGTCGACCTGTCCGGCCTGCGCTACGGCAAGGTCGTCATCATGTCCGACGCCGACGTCGACGGCGCCCACATCCAGACCCTGCTGCTCACCCTCTTCTTCCGCCACTTCCCGAAACTCATCGAGCGTGGCCACGTCCACGTGGCGCAGCCGCCGCTGTACCGCGTCGACGTGCCGGCCCAGGGCAAGAAGCGCCCGCCGCGCCGCCTGTATGCGCTGGACGAAGGCGAACTCGCCGCCATCCGCGACCGCCTGGAGAAGGAAGGCTTCAAGCCCGACGCGATCGAGATCGGCCGCTTCAAGGGCCTGGGCGAGATGAACCCCGACCAGCTCCGCGAAACCACGATGGACCCGGCCACCCGCCGCGTGCTGCCGGTGCAGGTGCGCAGCGAGGCCCTGGACGAAACGCTGAAGATGTTCACCCTGCTGATGGGCAAGGGCGAAGCGTCCGGGCGGCGGGCGTGGATGGAGGAAAAGGGAGACTCGGTCGAAGCGGACGTTTGACCCTTCCCGCCAGTGGTATATACTCCCGGTAGATTCCATTCTCACCCGGGAGGCCCGCGTGGAAACCGCCAAGCTCTTCATCAACGGCCGCAGCCAGGCCGTCCGGCTGCCCAAGGAGTACCGCTTCGACGGCGAGGAAGTCTTCATCAAGCGCGTCGGCGACGCCGTGGTGCTGCTGCCGCGCCACGGCTGGAATACGCTGTTCCAGGGTCTGGAAGCATTCGAGCCGGGCTTCGTCATGGAACGCGAACAGCCGCCCCAGGACGCGCGCGAGGCACTGCTGCCGTGAGGTACATGCTCGACACCAACATCTGCATCTACCTCATCAACCACCGTCCGCCCCAGGTGCGCCGGCGTTTCGATGCCTGTGCCGTCGGCGAGGTCGGCATCTCCATCGTCACCGCCACCGAACTGGCCTACGGCGTCGCCAAGAGCGGATCGGTGCGCAACCGCGCGGCGCTGGAAACCTTTCTGCTGCCGCTGGAGATCGCCCCCCTGGACGAACGGGTGCTGTGGCGCTACGCCGACCTGCGTGCCGACCTGGAACGGCGCGGCCAGCCCATCGGCGCGCTCGACACCCAGATCGCCGCCCACGCCCTGGCACTGGGCGCCACACTGGTCACAAACGATACGCGCGAGTTCCAGCGCGTCGCCGGCCTGATGCTGGAGAACTGGATCGAACCGCTGCTCTCCGAACCACCGGCACCCTACCTCGCGGCAACCGGCTGAACGGGCAGCGCAATTGCGGTTGTCGATACCAGACCTTGGCCGGCTGTTCGAGCCTTGCCTTGTCCTCCACCTGGGAGGAAACGAGGGACTGGGCCATCGATCGAGTCGGCGGTTGCCTGATGAACCCGGAGAGTCGGAGCAAGTGCGATCACGCGGCAGCGTGCATCGGACGCACTTCTTGCTCGATCGATGCACCAGCCTCGGCTTCGGCTTTTTTCAGGTCGTAAGCCGCCTGCAAGTTCAGCCAGAACTGCGGGGTGGTGCCGAAAAACCGGGCCAGGCGAAGGGCCGTATCCGGCGTAATGCTGCGGCGCTCGCGCACGATGTCGTTGATGCGCGGCGCCGGAACGTGAAGGTTCATCGCCAGCGCGTTGGCGCTCATGTCGAGCGGAACGAGGTATTCCTCGCGAAGCACTTCGCCCGGATGGATCGGGCGCATGTTGTTGGTAGCCATGTCGGTATCCTCAATGGTAATCAACGATCTCGACGCTCTCGGGCCCAAGTTCGGTCCAGGTGAAGCACAAACGCCACTGGTCGTCCATGCGGATACCGTGCTGCCCGACGCGATCCCGCCTTCGTCCTATCGTAGCCCGTCCCCACCCCAGGACAAGCCTCGGCGATTTCGGCCCGCGGCCGGCTCGCGTCATGTCGCCCTGACGGGGTAAGATCGCCCCCTTTCCGGGGTACTGCCAGCCATGGCTGGTCCTTGCCCCGGCCCTGAGTTCCGCTGAATTTCCCATGAGCAACGACATTCCCGACCTGTTCGGCGACAGCGCGCCCTCACCTGCCAGCCAGCCCGCCCGTCCCGCACCCGACCAGCCGCCTCCGCCAGCACCGGCCGCCACGGCGCCCCCGGCCCCGCCTGCCACACCGCCCGCCCCGCTCGCGCCCATGCC
This sequence comes from Thauera sp. K11, assembly GCF_002354895.1. Taxonomy (NCBI): domain Bacteria; kingdom Pseudomonadati; phylum Pseudomonadota; class Betaproteobacteria; order Rhodocyclales; family Zoogloeaceae; genus Thauera; species Thauera sinica. The sequence goes on along the minus strand of NZ_CP023439.1, from coordinate 1,157,694 downwards.
CGACGGCGCGCTGCCGCTGGACCGCTACGCCGAACGCGCCTACCTCGCCTACGCGATGAGCGTGGTGAAATCGCGCGCGCTGCCGCAGGTCGAGGATGGCCTGAAACCCGTGCAGCGCCGCATCCTGTACGCGATGAGCGAGATGCGGCTGTCGCCCGTGTCCAAGCACGTGAAGTCGGCGCGCGTGGTCGGCGACGTGATCGGCAAGTACCACCCGCACGGCGACACCAGCGTCTATGACGCCATGGTGCGCGTGGCGCAGGACTTCTCGCTGCGCTACCCGCTGGTCGACGGCCAGGGCAACTTCGGCTCGCGCGACGGCGACTCCGCCGCGGCGATGCGCTACACCGAATGCCGCCTGACGCCGATCGCCGAACTGCTGCTGTCCGAGATCGACCGCGGCACGGTGGACTTCCTCCCCAACTACGACGGCGCCTTCGAAGAGCCGCAACTGCTGCCCGCGCGCCTGCCCTTCGTGCTGCTGAACGGCGCCTCGGGCATCGCGGTGGGCATGGCGACCGAGATTCCGCCGCACAACCTGCGCGAAGTCGCGGAAGCCGTCTGCCACCTGATCCGCCACCCCGACGCGACGCTGGCCGACATCCTGCCCATGCTGCCCGGGCCGGACTTCCCCGGCGGCGGCCAGTTGATCTCCTCGCCCGAGGCCATCCGCGACGCCTACGCCAGCGGCCGCGGCAGCCTGCGCATGCGCGCGCGCTGGCGCATCGAGGAGCTTGCGCGCGGCCAGTGGCGCGTGATCGTGGAGGAGCTGCCGCATGGCGTCTCCACCGCGCAGGTGCTGTCCGAGATCGAGACGCTGACCAACCCGCAGCCGCGCGCCGGCAAGAAGGAAGTCTCGCAGGAACAGAAGAACCTCAAGCAGCTCATGCTCGGCGTGCTCGACACCGTGCGCGACGAATCCAGCGACAAGGCGCCGGTGCGCATCGTGCTGGAGCCCAAGTCCAGCCGCCAGGGCCGCGACGAGTTCATGGCGGTGCTGCTGGCCCACACCAGCCTCGAGACCTCGGTGTCGGTCAACATGACCATGATCGGCCGCGATGGCCGGCCGCAGCAGAAGAACCTGGTGCAGATCCTGCGCGAGTGGATCGACTTCCGCTACGTCACCGTCGAACGCCGCACCCGCCACCGCCTGGACGAGGTCGACCGCCGCATCCACATCCTCGAAGGCCGCATGATCGCCTTCCTGCACATCGAGGAAGTGATCCGCGTCATCCGCGAATCCGACGAACCCAAGCCGGCGCTGATCGCCGCCTTCGGCCTGACCGACGTGCAGGCCGAGGACATCCTCGAGATCCGCCTGCGCCAGCTCGCCCGCCTCGAAGGCTTCAGGATCGAGAAGGAACTGGCCGAACTGAAGGCAGAGCGCGACGGCCTGCAGCACGTGCTCGACAACCGCCCGGCGATGACGAAGCTGATCCTGAAGGAGATCGGCGAGGACATGAAGAAGTACGGCGACGACCGCCGCACCCTGGTGGAAGCCGTCGCCGCGGTGGCGCCGGCCGAGATCAGCGTGCCGGACGAGCCGGCGACGGTGATCGTGTCGAAGAACGGTTGGGTGCGCTCGCGCCAGGGGCACGGCATCGACCCGGCGGCGATCGGCTACAAGGCCGGCGACTTCGGCTTTGCGGTGATCGAGACGCGCACCACCTGGCCGCTGGTCGTCATCGACACCAACGGCCGCGCCTACACGGTGAAGGTCTCCGATCTGCCGGGCGGCCGCGGCGACGGCGTGCCGATGGCCACGCTGGTGGAGTTCCAGGATGGCGGCAAGCTGGCGCAGGTCGTCGCCGACGCGCCGGAGGCGACGTATCTGTTCGCCAACAGCGGCGGCTACGGCTTCCAGTGCAGCCTGGCCGACGCCACCAGCCGCCAGCGCGCCGGCAAGGCGTTCATGAGCCTGGAAAAGGGCGAGAAGGTGCTGGCGCCGGCGAGGGTGCAGGGCAACTGGGTGGCCGCTGCCTCGGAAAACGGCCGCCTGCTCGTCTTCCCGCTGCCGGAGATGAAGACGCAGAGCGGCGGACGCGGCGTCATCGTGATGGCGCTCGACGAAGGCGAGGCCCTGGCCGCGGTGGCCGCGCCGGCGGACGACGCCATGCTGGCGATCGAAGGCACGGGTCGCGGCGGCAGGGCGGTGACGATAGACCTGAAGCCCGCGCAGCGCGAAACCCTGCGCCATCGCCGCGCGCGCAAGGGCGCCCCGCTGGCACCCAGGATCAAGCCGGAGCGGATGCGCTGAGGCGGGGCCGGGCCGGGGCGGGGTAACCGGCGAACGGCCGCCGCGGCCGTCCCGCGCCGGCCTCCCGGCGCGCTATTGCGGCGCGGTAGCCGCAGCGGCGTCCGGCGCCGGCCCGGTCGCCGGTTCGGCCGGCGCGGGAGCAGGAGCAGGCGGCAGGATGGCGCTGATCGGATCGTCCGGCGCGATCTGGCCCGGCGCGCCGGGCGCAGCGTCGGCCGTGCGCGATTCGATCAGGATGGTCACGCGGCGATTGCGCGCCCTCCCCTCCTCCGTACCGTTGAGCGCCACCGGGCGCTGGTCGGCGTAGCCGGTGGCGGTGAGCCGGTCGGGCGACACGCCCGTCTCGATGAAGAGCCGCACCACCGAGGCCGCGCGCATCGCCGAGAGTTCCCAGTTCGACGGAAAGCGCACGGTGGAGATCGGCCGGTTGTCGGTATGCCCCTCGACCGTGATCGGAAAGGATGCCGGCGCCAGCACCTGCCCCACCGAGCGCAGCGCGGCGGCCGCGTCAGCGCCGAGCACCGCCTCCGCCGGCGCGAACAGCAGGCTGGCGTTGATCTCGACGCTGATGCCAAAGGCGCCTTCGGACACATTGACCTGCCCGTCGCGCGTCAGCGGCGAAAGCACGCGCCGGATCTCGTCTGCCATGCTGCGCAGCCGCTGCGCGTTGTCGCGGCGCTGCGCCTCCTGTTCCGGCGTCGACGGCGTGGCCGGCGCCATGGTGATCGGCTGCACGACGATCTGCTGCCCGCTGTCGTTCAGGTTGATGTTGCGGAAAGCCTGGACCATGGAGTCCGACAGCACGCGGTACTTGCCTTCGTTCACCGACGACAGCGAATACATCACGACGAAGAAGGCGAACAGCAGGGTGATGAAGTCGGCATAGGACACGAGCCAGCGCTCGTGGTTGTCCTGCTCCACGTCCTTCCTGCGCTCGCGCCTGTCCCGACGAACCATGGAAGATCTCGCTCCTGTCGCCGCGGCGTGCCGGGCCGGTCAGGCCACGTAGCCGCGCATGCGGCTCTCGACGATGCGCGGGTTGTCGCCGTTGGCGATGCCGACGATGCCATCGACGAACATCTCCCGCATCGTCGCCAGCGTGGAGATGTGCGACATCAGCTTCTTGGAGATCGGCAGGAACACCAGGTTGGCCAGCCCCACGCCGTAGATGGTCGCGACGAAGGCCACGGCGATGCCGGAGCCCAGCTTGGACGGATCGGTGAGGTTCTCCATCACGTGGATCAGCCCCATCACCGCGCCGAGGATGCCGATCGTCGGCGCATAGCCGCCCGCGCCTTCCCAGATCCGCGCCGCCTGCCGCATCTGCGCTTCCCACACGCCGATCTCCACCTCCAGCACCTCGCGCAGGCGGCCGGGTTCCACGCCGTCGACCAGCAGTTGCAGCCCCTTGCGCATGAAGGGATCGCCAACCGCCGTGGCCCGGTTCTCCAGCACCAGCAGCCCTTCCTTGCGTGCGATCTGGCTCCAGCCGGAAACCTGGGTGATGATCTCCTCGTGGCTGACGGCGGGCGGCACGAACACCCAGCGCACCATGCGCACGCCCTCGACGAAGGTACGCAGCGGGCTTTGCAGCATGACGGCGCCCAGCGTGCCGCCGACCACGATCATGAAGGCGGTCGGCTGCAGCAGCGAAGAAATGTGCCCGCCTTCCAGCGACTGGCCGACCAGGATGGCGGCAAGGCCGAGGGTGACGCCGACCAGGCTGATGCTATCCATGCGCGAGCGGCCCCTTCATCCCTTGCGCATCAGATCTGCGCCGGCCTTTTCGGCGGGCGGCCGCGGCGCGCACCGCTGCCGGCCGGGGCGCCGACGCCGAGGACCCGCGCGCGCAGGCGGGCCACTGCCTGGCTGTGGAGCTGGCAGACGCGCGACTCGGTCACGCCCAGCACCTCTCCGATCTCGCGCAGGTTCAGTTCCTCGTCGTAGTACAGCCCCATGACCAGCTTCTCGCGCTCGGGCAGGTCGTCGATCGCGCGCACGAGATTGGCGCGCATGTCGGCATCCTCGAGGATGACGAGCGGATTGGCCTCCGGCTGGCCGAGGTGGCGCTCGAAATAGTCCTCGCCATCGCCCTCGGCGAAATCCTCGAAATAGACGAGTTGATGGCCGCGCGCGTCCTGCAGCATCTGCTGGTATTCGGCGAGCGGCACGCCCAGCGAGTCGGCCAGCTCCGTCTCCGACGGCGGGCGGCCGTGCTGCTGCTCGAGCGCGTGGATGGCGGCCTCGATGCGGCGCATGTCGCGGCGCAGGCTGCGCGGCAGCCAGTCGTTCTCGCGCAGGCCGTCGAGCATGGCGCCGCGGATGCGCTGCACCGCGTAGGTCTCGAACTGCGCGCCGAGGCCCTCTTCGTAACGGCCGATGGCATCCAGCAACCCGATCATTCCATTCTGGATCAGGTCATCGACGTCCACGCTCGCCGGCAGTTTCGCCATCAACTGGAACGCGATGCGCTTGACCAGCGACGCATAGGCTTCCACGAGGTGCCCCTTGTCGAGTTTTCCTGCTGCGTCGTACATCCGGTCGGCCTGTGTGTCCTGTTGCGGCGGGAAGGCGCACTCGCCACCGCCATCCTGATTGCGGGACTGCATTCTCCCGCACTGTCGCAGGCATTACCAGCGGCGGCGGTCAGGCTTGTCATCCGTGCGACCGCGCGTCCGCCGTGCCGCAGGCGGGCAGCCGCGCCCACGAGGTGTATCGCCGCGCGGCCGGCGCCGCGGGCCGGCCGGGCCGTGCGGCCAGCACAGGCCGGGCGAGCCCGGCCGCGAGGTCGTCGCGCTCGACTTCGCCGAGCCAGGCCAGCGGCACGCCGACATGGCGGCGCACCAGCGTGTCGAGGCTGGCGAAGAAGGCGGCGGCATCGGCCCTACCGCGCGCACGGCACACCGCGACGTCGACCGAACCCGCCCCGCCGGCAGCCAGTTGCTTGATGGCCTGGTACGCCTCGGTGGCACCGCAGGCGCTCGCCTCCGCCACCAGCAGGCGGCGCGGCGCGGCATGCACGAGAGCCGAAGGCTCGGCGGCGGCGGCGCCGTCGGCGTGGATCAGCACGAACCCCGCATGGCGATGCAGGATGCGCAGGGCCTCGAACAGGCAGGTCCGCCGCGCATCGTCGAGCAGCGGCAGGGTGAGCGCCGCCGCTGCTGCCGGAACCCGGCCGAGCAGCCCCGGCACCGGCTGCACCACCGACGACAGCAGGGTGCGGCCGTCGAGCAGTTGCAGCAGGTCCGGCCCGGCACCCAGGCCGAGCGCGCCGCCCAGCCCGGCCTCCCCTTCGGCCTCGTCGATGACGAGCACGCGCAGGGCATGGCCGGCGATGCGGTGGGCGGCCATCACCGCGTTCTCCGCACGCAGCCGGCCGGCCGAATACAGGGCCGCCACCTGGGGCGGCGACCGGCGGAACAGCCGGCGCAGCCCGGCCGCCTGGTCTTCGCGCGCATCGGCCATGTCAGGCTCCCGCGCCGGCCGCCGCGAGCATCATGCCGGCTTCGTCGTCGTGCAGATGCCAGGGCGATTCCGCCGCCTGCTCGCGCATCGCGCGGTGCAGCAGATAGGCGCGGTTGGGCAGGTGCAGATCCTCCGGCACGCGCTGCCCGTTGGCCAGGAACAGGATGTCGAGCTTGCGCCGGATCGCCACGTCGACCGCCGGCGCCAGCGAGGCCGCCTCGTCCACCTTGGTGACGATGCAGCCGGCCAGGTCGCCGCCCCGGTAGGCGCGCACCACGTCGTCGAGCGTGTCGCCGCGGCAGGTGGCGTTGAGCAGCAGCAGCCGGCGCACCTCGCCGGCCTCGTTCAGCATGCGGGCCTGCGCGGACACCATGCGGTCGCGCTGGCTCATGCCCATCGTGTCGATCAGCACCATGTGCTTGTCGCGCAGGCCGGCCAGCGTCTGGCGCAGTTCGGCGCCGTCGCGCACCGCGAACACCGGTACGCCGAGGATGCGGCCGTAGATGCGCAACTGCTCCTGCGCGCCGATGCGGTAGCCGTCGGTGGTGACCAGCGCGAGCCGGCCGGCGCCGTGGCGCACGACGCAGCGGGCGGCGAGCTTCGCGGCGGTGGTGGTCTTGCCGACCCCCGTCGGCCCCACCAGCGCATACGTGCCGCCGCGTTCGATCAGGTCGTCCGCGCCCGAGCGGGCGCGCAGCAGGCTGTCCAGCGCCTTGCGCACGGATGCCCGGGCTTCGGCCGGCGTGGCACCGTCCTTGATCACTTCGGCCAGCCTGCGCGCCGAATCCGCGGAGAAACCGGCTTCCAGCAGTTCGCCCATCACGGCGGCGCGCGACGGGGCATGGCGCCGCGTGTCGCCCCAGGCGAAGCCGGCGAGCTGGCGCTCGATCATGCCGCGGATGCCGGTGAGTTCTTCCATCAGGCGGGCATTGGCCTCCTGCAGCTCGCGCACGCGGCTCTCGGCCGCGACCGACGCCTGCGGCGCCTCGGGCGTGGCGGCCGGGCGCGGACGGGCCGCCGTGGCCGCCTGGGCGGCGAGCAGGAAATCCGGCGTCTCGATGCGCGGCGGATCGAAGGGGCGGATCACCGGTTCGGCCGCGGCGCGGGCGGCGCTCGCCTGTCCGCGCCGCGCGCTCGCCGCGAGGTCGGACAGGCTGACGCGGAAATCGTCATCGGCGTCGTCCGCGGCCGGCGCGGTCGCGGGCCGGGCTGCGGGCTGCGGCATCGCCGGCTGCGAGGGCGCGGCAGCCGCGGCACCGGTCCGCGCCCTGGCGGCGGCAGCCTGCAGCGCGCCGACCGCGTCGCCGGGCAGGGCCACGATCTCGACGCCGCCTTCGACCGCGCGGTTCGACAGCACGATGGCTTCCGGACCGAGTTCCTCCTTCAGCGTGCGCAGGGCCTCGCGTGCAGTGGGGGCGAAATAGCGTTTCACGTTCATGGCGTCTCTCCCGGCGGCCGGACGCCGGCCGCAGCTTGAAGGGGATTATCGCCAGCCGGGCTGTGGCGACGAGGCCCGAAAAAGGGTCCTTTCCCCCGCCAATTCCAGCGGGACCGGAAGACCCGATGCGCGAAGAACCGGCCGCGGCTCAGCCCTGCGCGCCGATCATCGCGGTGACGCGGATGGTGCGCGACTCGGGCACTTCGTTGTTGGAGATCACCTTCAGCGAAGGCACCGCGCGGCGCAGGAAGCGCGACAGCAGCATGCGCAGTTGCGCCGGCACCAGCAGCACCGGCGGCAGGCCGATGTCTTCCTGGCGCTGGGCGATCTGCGCCGTCTGGCGCAGCAGCGTGTCGGCCAGGCCGGGCTCGATCACCCCGCCGTCGCCGCCCGAGGTCATCGCCTGCATCAGGATGCGCTCCAGGCCCGGCTCGAGCGCCATGACCTGCACCTCGGCATTGCCCGGGAACAGCGACTGCACGATCGCACGGCCCAGCGCCTCGCGCACCCGCGCGGTGAGCTGCGCCGGGTCCTGCGTGCGCGGCGCATGCTCGGCCAGCACCTCGATGATGCTGCGCATGTCGCGGATGTTGACGCCTTCTTCGAGCAGGCTCTGCAGCACGCGCTGCACGGTGGACACGGGGAGCAGCTTGGGCACCAGGTCTTCCACCAGCTTGGGCGCATCCTTGCCGATGTGGTCCAGCAGGGCCTGCGTCTCCTGGCGGCCGAGCAGTTCGGCGGCGTGGTTGAGGATGAGGTGGTTCAGGTGGGTGGCGACCACCGTGCTCGCATCGACCACCGTGTAGCCCAGGGCATGGGCCTGCTCGCGATGGGCGGGCTCGATCCACACCGCCGGCAGGCCGAAGGCCGGGTCCTTGGTCTCGCGGCCGGGCAGCGTGCCCGACACCCGTCCGGGGTTGATCGCGAGGAACTGTCCGGGATACGCCTCGCCGCTGCCGATCTCGACGCCCTTCAGCGCGATGCGGTAGGCATTCGGCCGCAGTTCGAGGTTGTCGCGGATGTGCACCGGTGAGGCCAGGAAGCCCACCTCCTGGGCGAACTTCTTGCGCAGCCCGCGGATGCGCTTGAGCAGTTCGCCGTCCTGCGCCTTGTCGACCATCGGGATGAGCCGGTAGCCCACCTCCAGCCCGAGCACGTCCACCGGCGCCACGTCGTTCCAGCTCGCTTCCTGCGCCTCGGGAGCCGCGGCGGCAGGTGCCGCCGGCTGCGCCGCGGCGGCCGTCACCGCCTCCTCGGCCATCTTCTTGCGCCGCGTCCACGCCAGCGCCCCCAGCGACAAAGCGAGCAGCAGGAAGACGAGGTTGGGCATGCCCGGGATGAGGCCGAGCACGCCGATGATGGCCGCGGTGAGCAGCATCACCTGCGGGTTGGAGAACAACTGGCCGATGACCAGGCCGCCGATGTCGCCGTCGTCGCCGACGCGCGACACCACCAGGCCCGCCGCCACCGAGATGATCAGTGCCGGGATCTGCGCCACCAGGCCGTCGCCGATCGTCAGCAGCGTGTAGTTGTGCGCCGCGTCGCCCACCGCCATGTCGTGCTGCACGACGCCGACGAAGAGGCCGCCGACGATGTTGATCACCAGGATCAGGATGCCGGCGACGGCATCGCCGCGCACGAACTTTGAGGCACCGTCCATCGCGCCGTAGAAGTCGGATTCCTGCGCGATCTCCTTGCGCCGGCGCTTGGCTTCCTTGTCGTCGATGAGGCCGGCGTTGAGGTCGGCATCAATCGCCATCTGCTTGCCGGGCATCGCATCCAGCGTGAAGCGTGCGCTCACTTCCGCGATGCGGCCGGCGCCCTTGGTGATGACGACGAAGTTGATGATGGTGAGGATCACGAACACCACGATGCCGACCGCGGTGTTGCCGCCGACGAGGAAGTGGCCGAAGGCTTCGATCACCTTGCCCGCCGCGTCCGGGCCGGAGTGGCCGTGCATCAGCACGATGCGCGTCGACGCGACGTTGAGCGACAGCCGCAGCAGGGTGGTCATCAGCAGCACGGTGGGAAACACCGAGAAATCCAGCGGTTTCCTCGAGTACATCGCCACCAGCATCACCATCACCGAAACCGCGATGTTGAAGGTGAAGAACACATCGAGCAGGAACACCGGCAGCGGCAGCACCATCATCGACAGGATCATGATGATGAGCAGCGGCGCCGCCAGCGGCCGCAGGTTGGCCGGCGTCAGCAGTTGGCGGATGTTGAGGGTGTCGTTGCTGGCCATGCCTCAGGCCCCGGGTCGGATGTTCATGATGGCGTGCGGGGACGGGTCATTCGTCGGGCGAGCCCGGGTCCATGTCCTCGGGCACCGGCAGGTTCGTCGGCACCTGCGGCGGCAGCCCGCCGCCGGCCGCCCAGGCGTCGAGCTGATAGACGTAGGCCATGACCTCGGCCACCGCGGTGTACAGCGCTGCGGGAATCGCCGCGTCGAGTTCGCAGTGCGCGTACAGCGCGCGCGCCAGCGGCGGCGCCTCCAGCAGCGGCACGTCGCTCTCCCCGGCGATCTCGCGGATCTTCAGCGCAAGCTCGCCGCGCCCCTTGGCGACGACGACGGGCGCACCCATCCTGTCGGCGTCGTACTTCAGCGCCACGGCGAAGTGCGTCGGGTTCGTCACCACCACGTCGGCCTTGGGCACCTGCGCCATCATGCGGCGGCGCGCCATCTCGCGCTGCATCGCGCGGATGCGGCCCTTGATCTGCGGATCGCCCTCCTGCTCCTTGCTCTCGCGCCTGACCTCGTCCTTGGTCATGCGCAGCTTGCTGTGGTACTGCCAGAGCTGGAACGGCACGTCGATCAGCGCCAGCAGGCCGAGGCTGGAGACGATCAGCAGCGCGGCGAACGCCACCGTGTTGGCGAAGTCGGGCATGCCGACCTCCAGCGGCTCGACCATGAGATCGAACAGGTGATCCTTGTTGTTCCACAGCACCGCCGCCGCCACGCCGCCCACCAGCAGCGACTTCAGGATGGCCTTAACCATCTCCACCAGGCCGTGCAGCGAGAACATGCGGCCGATGCCCTGCATGGGATTCAGCCGGCCGAAATTCGGCCCCAGCGCCTTGGGCGCGAACACCAGGCCGCCGAGCAGGATGGGCGCCGCGACCGCGGCCACCAGCAGCACGACGAACAGCGGCGTCAGCATGAACAGCGCGCCCTCGAGCTGCCCCCGCAGCGCATCGAGCATCAGCACGTGGTCGAAGGCAACCTCGCGCTCGAAGGCAAAGGCATGGCGCACCAGCGCGAGCATGCGCGTGGCCATCCAGTCGCCCATCATCCACAGCGACGCCGCGCCGGTCATCGTGACGAGAAAGGTCGACAGCTCCCGCGACTGCGGGACCTGCCCTTCCTCGCGCGCCTGTTCCAGCCGTCGTGGCGATGGCGCTTCTGTCTTCTCGAGATCGCTTTCTTCGGCCACGGCCGGCTCCGGTTGCCGCCCGCCGCGTCCCGGCGGATGCGGACGCGAGGCGGCGTGTGGAGATTATGGCGGCGGCCTGCCGTGCGGCAGCGCCCGATAAGCCGGGAGAAAGCCCCGCTATTCGGGCCCCTTGCGCGCAGCGCCCCGGTCAGCGCGCTGCGGGCAGGCGGCCGATGCCGCGGATGGTGTCGCCCGGCTTCACGCCGCGCTCGCGGAACCAGCCGATGTTCATCTCGAGCGCATAGCGCGCCGCGCCGGCCGCGCAGTGGTTGTCCTCGGTCTGCGGCTGCATGTCCTCGACGTTCAGCACCCTGCCCTGCGCATCGAGGAAAGCCACCGACAACGGAAGGTAGGTGTTGCGCATCCACATGCAGTGCATCGCGTCCTCGGGAAACACGAACACCATGCCCCGCTGCGGCGGCATGGTCTGGCGGTTCATCAACCCCGTCTGCCGCGTCTGGAAGGTGTTGACCACTTCGGCCTCGATGCGGTACATGCCGGCGCCAAGCTCGGCCAGCGGCAGATCGGCCCGCGCCGATGCCGCGAGCGCGGCTGCGATGATCCCACCGGCGATCGCGCGCCGTCCAAAGCGAGAAAGACTGCCCATGTGCCGTTTCCGAAGTCCGATGCGTAAGGATGGCGCGGATTCTAGCGCGTCCGGCCGCGCCGGGACGCCTCTGCCCGCCCCGCCGCACGAGGCGCGCGCCGGCCTGCCGGGGCCGCGCCCGCCGCGAGCCCCGCGGGCTGCTCCCGGCCTGCGGCCGCATCCGCCGCCGGCACCTCCCGCCACTGCCCCGGCAGCAGTTCCCCGAGCCGCCACGGCCCGATCGCCACCCGCAAGAGGCGCAGCGTGGGAAAGCCGACCTTCGCCGTCATGCGCCGCACCTGCCGGTTCCTGCCCTCGCGCAGCACGATCTCGAGCCAGCCCGTCGGCACCGTCTTGCGGAATCGCACCGGCGGGTCGCGCGGCCACAGCCAGCCGGGCTCCGCCACCACCCGCGCCTCGCACGGCCGGGTGTGGAAATCGCCCAGATCCACGCCGCGCCGCAGCGCGGCCAGCGCGGCTTCATCCGGTTCGCCCTCGACCTGCACCAGGTAGGTCTTGGGCAGCTTGTGCCGCGGATCGGCGATGCGGTGCTGCAGCGCGCCGTCGTCGGTGAGCAGCAGCAGCCCCTCGCTGTCGGTATCGAGCCGGCCGGCCGCATACACGTCCGGCACCGGCAGGTAGTCCTTCAGCGTCGCCCTGCCGGCTTCATCGGTGAACTGGCACAGCACGCCGTAGGGTTTGTTGAGAAGAATGAGTCTCGCCATGATCGAAAAGCCGGTTGCGTCGCCGCCCGGTCTCACTTCATGTAGGAGCGCAGGGCGCTCACGACCTGCTCCACGTCGTCGGCCCGCTCCTGCGGCGTGGCGTCCGGCCGCCCCAGGTGTTCGCGTATGTGGCCTTCCAGCACTTCGGCCATGAGCCCGTTCACCGCGCCGCGTATCGCCGCGATCTGTTGCAGGATGGCCGAGCACTCGGCCTCCTGGCCCAGCGCCTTCTCCAGCGCTTCGGCCTGGCCCTTGATGCGGCGTACCCGCGTCAGCAACTGCTTCTGGCCTCGGATGGTATGCGCCATCGGCACCTTCCTCCTTCCTCGTATATATACTGGGGTATAGTATATTGAGTTAACATTTGGGCGGGAGCAGCCATGCCATCTTCGACGGCCACCGGCGACTGGAAGCACAGCCACGTCTTCGACGAGGGCAATCCGCTCGCGGAACGCAACACCCGGCGCGCCGTCCTGCTGACGGCCGCGATGATGGTGGCCGAGATCGTCGGCGGATATGTCTTCAATTCGATGGCCCTGCTCGCCGACGGCTGGCACATGAGTTCCCACGCGCTGGCGCTCGGACTGTCGCTGCTCGCCTACGGCGCCGCCCGCCGCTTCGCCCACGATCGGCGCTTCGCGTTCGGCACGTGGAAGATCGAGATCCTCGGAGGCTACACCAGCGCGCTCTTCCTGGTCGGCGTCGCCGCGCTGATGCTCTACCAGTCCATCGAACGCCTGATTTCTCCCACCCCCATCCACTACGAGCAGGCGATCGCCATCGCCGCCATGGGGCTGCTGGTCAACCTCGCCTGCGCCTGGCTGCTGAAGGACGACCACGACCACCACGGCCACGATCACCACCACAGACATGACGGTCACGACCACCATCATCACGACCTGAACCTGCGCTCCGCCTACCTCCACGTCCTCGCCGACGCGGCAACGTCGATTCTCGCCATCGCCGCGCTGTTCGGCGGCAAGCTGTGGGGCGCGAACTGGCTCGACCCGTCGATGGGCATCGTCGGCGCGGTGCTGGTTTCCGTCTGGGCGTACGGGCTGCTGCGGGACACCGGGCGCATCCTGCTCGACGCGGAAATGGACGCGCCGGTGGTGGCCGAGATCCGCGAGGCCATCGACGGCTGCCCGGTCGACGCCGAGATCGTCGATCTGCACGTCTGGCGCGTGGGCAAGGGCAAGTACGCCTGCATTCTCGGCATCGTGACGCCGGCCGACGTCCCGCCCTCCTACTTCCGGCAACGACTGGACATCCACGAAGAACTGGCGCACGTGACCGTCGAGGTCAACAGGCTCAGTTGATCGCGGGAATCCCAACCCGCACCCTTGGCGGCAGGCATGCCGGCGGTCAATGCGGACCGGACACCTTCATCAGGACCAGGCCCGAAACGATGAGCAGCGCCGCCAGGATGCGGGTTGTGCTGGCGTGTTCCCCCAGGAACGCGATGCCCGCGAGGAAGGCGCCGACCGCGCCGATGCCTGTCCAGATGACGTAGGCCGTACCCAGCGGCAGCGTCCTCATCGAAAGCGACAGCAAGGCGAAGCTGCCGATCATCGTGACCAGCGTGATTGCCGTTGGAACCACCCGCGTGAAGCCCTCCGACTGCTTCATGCAGTAAGCCCAGACGACTTCGAGAAGCCCAGCGACCAGCAACATTGCCCAAGCCATACCCTGCTCCTTTCAAGAGCCGGGTCGTCCCGGACGATTTCCCGATGACGGGGGGAGGTCGTGGCCTCCGCTTTTCCGAGCGCCGATCATATCAGGCGAGATCCTTTCGCAGGACCGGCACGGGTCCGGCGGCGCGTAGCGACGGCGGAAGCGGCGACGCTTGGGCGGCCATCTCCGGCAACGTCGGCAAGCGGTATTCCCGAAGAAAGCCGTAAATCAGCGCGAACGGCGTCTCGACAGCACCTTCGGGCCCATGCCGGTGCAATCGGCAACGGGCCGTCCGATCCGGACGGCGGTACCCGCCCGCAGGCATGGCCGGAAACGCTATAGCCCGATCGGCACGGGGTGCCGTAATGGCTGTGCAGCGCGCCTCTCACGCGCGTGTAGCGCACGCTCGGCACGCTAGTCGTGCGACGAAGACCTTGACGGTCGAGTCGCTGACGAATCGTTCTCATCCTCCAGCAACAAATCCTCAGGCAAGGAGTTCACACGATGTTCGCGCACAAAATTAAAGCAGCAGCCGTCGTCTTTGCAGTGGCTACCATGGCTGCCCCGGCACACGCGCTGGTGATCGGCGAAGCCGACAGCGCCGGTGCTTTCCCGTTCGGCCCGAACGCCTATCTTGGCGGCTACTACTTCCAGCAGATCTATAGCTCGGCGAGCTTCGCCTCGGCGATCGACATCAGCCAGATCAGCTTCTACAACACGGCCACTCCCGGCGGCACGCTGAATTCGGGCGCCTACCAGATCTATCTGTCGACCTCGACCCTCGGCGTCGCCGGCTTTGACACGACCAATGGCGTGGAATACCCCTGGCTCGACACTTCCTGGACCCAGGTTTACGACGGCACGCTGCCGGCGCTCGCCGATGGCCGCGTCGATCTCGATCTGTCGACGACGTTCCACTACGACCCGAACGCGGGCAGCAACCTGGTGCTGACCGTGCGCAACGCCACGCTGAGCAGCGACGGCACGGCGTACCTGGACGTCGACAAGAACGTCGGCGTCACCAACAGCCGCTTCTCCGCCTACACGTATGACTGGAACCAGGGCCTGGTCACCGGCTTCAACGTCAATCCGGTGCCGGAACCCGAAAGCTATGCGCTGATGCTGGCCGGCCTCGGCCTGATCGGTGCCGTGGCCCGTCGCCGCATCGCTCGCTAAGACCGGGCTGGTGACAAGGTCGATCCACGGGGTTCCGAAAGAACCCCGTGGATCGTTCGGCGGCAATCGTTTGTCTGGTTGGCGGAAGCGGTGAGATTCGAACTCACGGACGGTTGCCCGTCGCCGGTTTTCAAGACCGGTGCCTTAAACCGCTCGGCCACGCTTCCCGCAAGAGCCTTCGCGCCCCGGTCATTCACCTACTCTGCCCGGCTCGAAGCGCGCGGAGTATACCGCAGTACCCCGGCGGCGGGCATGGAGTATGACGCTTGCGATCCCCGTCGGAATCAGGCCGCGTCGGCGCCCTGGATGCGCATGTCGAGGCGTTCGAGCAGGCTGCGGTCGCGGCCGGTCTGCGGGTTGGGAGTGGTCAGCAGGCGGTCGCCGTAGAACATCGAGTTGGCGCCGGCCATGAAGCACAGCGCCTGCTGCGCCTCGTCCATGACCTCGCGCCCGGCCGACAGCCGCACCATGGTGCGGGGCATGGTGATGCGCGCCACCGCGATCGTGCGCACGAATTCGAAGGGGTCGATCGGCTCGGTGCCGGCGAGCGGCGTGCCCTCGATCGGCACCAGGTTGTTGATCGGCACCGACTCGGGATAGGGCTCGAGGTTGGCGAGCTGCGCGATCAGCGCGGCGCGGTGGGTGCGCGATTCGCCCATGCCGACGATGCCGCCGCTGCACACGTTGATGCCAGCGCCGCGGACATTGTCGAGCGTGTCGAGGCGGTCCTGGTAGGTGCGGGTGCTGATGATCCTGCCGTAGTACTCGGGCGCGGTGTCGAGGTTGTGGTTGTAGTAGTCGAGGCCTGCATCCTTCAGCGTCTTCGCCTGCCCGGCGTCGAGCATGCCGAGGGTCATGCAGGTTTCCAGGCCCATCGCCTTCACCTCGCGCACCATGGTCGACACCCGCTCCATGTCGCGCGCCTTGGGCGAGCGCCAGGCCGCACCCATGCAAAAGCGCGTGGCGCCCTGCGCCTTGGCCGCCTGCGCGGCCTCGAGCACCTCGTCGAGCGGCATCAGCTTGCCGGCCTGCACGTCGGTATCGAAATGCGCCGACTGCGAGCAGTAGCCGCAGTCCTCGGCGCAGCCGCCGGTCTTGATCGACAGCAGCGTGGAGAGCTGGATCTCGTTCGGGTCGAAGTTCTCGCGGTGCACCTGCTGGGCGCGGAACACCAGTTCCATGAAGGGCAGCGCGAACAGGGCCTCGACGTCCTCCACGCGCCAGCGCTGCGGGCGCTCCGGCTGGCTGCGCGGCGCGGAACGGCGCAGTGCGTCGGGCGAGATGGTGGCGATCGTGCTCATGCTGTGTCCCTCAAGGTGTGGATGGTTTCGAAGATCGCGTGCAACGCCGGCACGTTCAGGTAAGGATAGATGGCTTCGGGCGCCGGCTCGGGCAGGCGCGGCACCAGGCCGAGGCAGGGGGCCGCGCCCAGGCCGCGGGCGAGCGCGTCGAGGTTCTGCGGGATGCAGGCCATGTGCGGATCGATGGTGTTGGCCACCCAGCCGCACAGGCGCAGGCCGCGGGCGCGCACCGCCTCCGCCGTCAGCAGGGCGTGGTTGATGCAGCCCAGCCGCAGGCCGACCACGAGCACCACCGGCAGGCCGAGGTCGCGGGCGAGATCGGCGCTGTCCCAGTCGTCGCCGAAGGGTACACGAAAGCCGCCCACGCCTTCCACGATCAGGAAGTCGGCCCGCTGCGCCAACCCATGCACCGCGTCCAGCAGCGCCTCGCGCTCGATGCGCCGCCCTTCCAGCGCCGCGGCCGCGTGCGGGGCGCATGCCGCCTCGAGCTGGCACGGGCCAGCCTCGGCCGCGGTGAGTTCGATCGAACCGGCCGCGCGCAGGATGGCGACGTCCTCGTTGATGTGCTCGCCGCCGATGTCTTCCATGCCCGCGGCCACCGGCTTGATGCCGGCCACGCGCGCGCCGCTCTTGGCGTACGCCTGCAGCAGCGCGGCGGAGATGCGCGTCTTGCCGATCCCGGTGTCGGTGCCGGTGACGAAAAGTCCGCGCAGCGCGGGTCGCGTGGGCTGCGTCATGCGGGGCTTCCCTGCTCGGCCAGTTCTTCCAGCGCCGCGCACAGCCGCTCGACGTCGGCGGCGGAATGGGCGGCGCTCAGCGTGATGCGCAGGCGCGCGGTGCCGGCCGGCACGGTGGGCGGGCGGATGGCGGGCACCCACAGGCCGCGCTCGTCGAGCCCGGCCGCCAGTGCGAGCGCCGCCGCGTTGTCGCCGACGATCAAGGGCTGGATCGCAGTCGCCGAATCGGCCAACCGCCAGCCCAGCCCGGGGTGGCGCACGATGACGTCCTGCAGCCGCGCGCGCAGTTGCGCGACGAGCCGCTCGAGATGGGCGCGGCGGCGCGCGCCCTCCCCGCCGCCGATGATGCCGAGGCTCGCGCGCAGGGCATGCGCCAGTGCCGGCGGGGATGCCGTGGTGTAGATGTAGCTGCGCGCCATCTGCACCAATGCGTCGATCACGGCCGGATGCGCGGCGACGAAAGCGCCGCCGATGCCGGCCGCCTTGCCCAGCGTGCCCATGTAGATGAAGCGCTCGCCGGCGAGGCCGAAATGCGAGAGCGATCCGCGCCCGTCCTCGCCCAGCACGCCGAAGCCGTGCGCGTCGTCGACGACGAGCCAGGCGTCGTGGCGCTCGGCCAGCGCGAGCAGTTCGGGCAGCGGCGCCAGGTCGCCGTCCATGCTGAACACCGCGTCGGTGACGATCAGCTTCACCGGCGTGTCGCACGCGGCCAGCCGCGCCTCGAGCAGATCCGTCCGGCCGTGCGGGTAGCGCCACATCTTCGCCTCGGCGAGCAGGCCTGCGTCAATCAGCGAGGCGTGGTCGAGCTTGTCGGCGAAGATCGTCGCCGCGCCGTCGCCCAAGGTGGTGAGCAGGGCCAGATTGGCCATGTAGCCGGTGCAAAAGCCCAGCGCCTCGCAACCCGGGATGCAGGGGGCGAGGAATGCCGCCAGGTCTTCCTCGAGCGCCGCATGCGCGCGGCCGTGCCCGCTCACCAGGTGCGACGCGCCGCTGCCCGCGCCCCAGCGCCGCGCACCGTCCGCCAGCGCCTCGATCAGCGCCGGATGGTTCGCCAGGCCAAGGTAGTCGTTGCTGCAGAAGGCCAGCATGTCGCGCGCCGCGCCGTCGCCGGCCACGCGCTGGTGCGGCGCGCACGGCGTCTCGGCGATGCGGCGGCGGCGATGCAGCGAGGCAGCCTCGCGCTCACGCAACCGGCGGTTCAGGTGTGCAAGCAGCATGGATGTCGGGCGTCCGGCGCAGCGTGGCGTCGAGCGTGGCCAGCGTGCGCTGCGCCAGCCACTGCGCGAGCCCTTCGTCCAGCACATAGGGCGGCAGCAGATAGACGGTGCGGCCGATGGGACGGATCAGCAGGCCATGTTCGCGGCCCGCGAGATGGAAGCGCTCCGCGAAGCGCTCGCCGGCGAAGGGTTCGCGCACGTCGAAGGCCCAGATCATGCCGCGCTGGCGCATGTGCTCGACGCGCGCATCGCCGTGCAGCGGCGCCAGCGCAGTGGTCAGCGCCCGGGCGTCCGCGCGGTTGCGTTCGAGCACGTCGTCCTCGGCGAAGCGGTCGAGCACGGCGAGCGCCGCGCGGCAGGCGAGCGCATTGCCGGTGTAGGAATGCGAATGCAGGAAGCCGCGCGCCACGTCGTCGCCGAGAAAGGCCGAGTACACGGCATCCCGCGTCATCACCAGCGACAACGGCAGGTAGCCGCCGCTGATGCCCTTCGACAGGCAGACGAAATCCGGCCACAGCGGCGGCTCGCCCGGCGGCGCCGCCTGTTCGAAGGCGAAGAAGCTGCCGGTGCGGCCGCAGCCGACGGCGATTTCGTCGGCGATCAGGTGCACGCCGAACTCGTCGCACAGGGCGCGCAGCCCGCGCAGATAGGCCGGGTCGTGCATCGCCATGCCCGCCGCGCATTGCACCAGCGGCTCGACGATGATGGCGGCGAGGTGCCCCTGGCGCTGCGAAAACAGCGTGCGCACCTCTGCGATCGCCCTCGCGGCGACGTCGGCCGCCGATTCGCCCTCGCCCGCCTGGCGCGCGTCCGGCGACATCACCATGTGGGCGCGCATCAGCAGCGGATCGTAGGCGTCGCGGAACACCGCCACGTCGGTCACCGCGAGCGCGCCCAGGGTCTCGCCGTGGTAGCCGTGGCGCACGCAGACGAATTCGCGCTTTGCGTCCTGCCCGGTGTTGCGCCAGTAGTGGAAGCTCATCTTGAGCGCGATTTCCACCGCGGATGCACCGTCGCTGGCGTAGAAAACGTGCCCCAGCACGCCGCCGGTGAGCGCCGACAGCCGCTCGGCGAGTTCCACCGCCGGCCCGTGGGTACAGCCTGCCAGCATCACGTGCGGCAGGCGGTCGAGCTGGTCGTGCAGCGCCGCGTTGATGCGCGCGTCCGCATGGCCGAAGAGATTGACCCACCACGAACTGTTGGCGTCGAAATAGCGCCGGCCCTCGTAATCTTCCAGCCACGGCCCCTTTGCACGCGCGACCGGCAGCGGCGGCACGGCCGTGCGGGCACGCTGCATCTGGGTACACGGGTGCCACACGTGAGCGAGGCTGCGCTGCTGCCATGCACGGTTGAGCCGGTCATCGCTGGTGGAGGATGGAGAAGGTCCTGCCGGGGTCAAGGTGCTGCGCTCTTCATTTTGTATTAATAATTACGGAATCTAATCGCGGCTGTTGCGCCGCGTCAAGCCGCCGGCCGGTGCGGAAGATCGGAACGCCTCGCCCGATGTCATCCATCCATGACGGAGGAAACCGCGCCCTGCCCGCCGATGCGCGCCCGGCAGTGCGCGAAAGTCCGCGAACGCTCACGCAAGCTCGAACAGCGCGATGGACTCGACGTGCGAAGTCTGCGGAAACATGTTGGCGATCCCCGCCCCGCGCAGCACGTAGCCCTTCTCGTGCACGAGCACCGCCGCGTCGCGTGCGAGGGTGGCGGGATTACAGGACACATAGACGATGCGCGACGGCATCTGCTGCGCGCCGAGCGCCTTCACCACCGCGACGGCGCCCTCGCGCGGCGGATCGATCAGCAGCTTGTCGAGCCGCCCCAGCGCGGCAAGGCTGTCCTCGGTGGCATCGAACAGATCGGCGGCATGGAACTCGGTCAGCCCGTCGAGGCCGTTGCGGCGCGCATTCTCGCGGGCGCGCGCCACCAGCGCCTCGCTGCCCTCGATGCCCACCACCGTCGCGCCCCCGCGCGCGATGGGCAGGCTGAAGTTGCCCAGGCCGCAGAACAGGTCGGCGATGCGCTCGCCCGGCCGCGGATCGAGCAACTGCATCGATCGCCGGATCAGCAGCCGGTTGATGTGGATGTTCACCTGGGTGAAATCCGTCGGCAGGAAGTCCAGCCGCACGCCGAACTCCGGCAACGCATAGGCCAGGCCGGGCCCGCCCTCCGGCTGCAGCGGCGCGGCGGTATCGGGGCCGCCGGGCTGGGTCCACGCCTGGATGCCCTCGGCATCCGCGAAAGCCGCGAGGCTGGCCTCGTCGTGCGCGGTGAGCGGCATCAGGTGGCGGAACACCAGCACGGTCGCGGCCTCGGTGACCGCCACCTCGACCTGCGGCAGACGATCGGTGACCGACAGCCCCGCGATCAGCTCCCGCAGACGCGGCAGCATCGCCGACACATGCGCCGGCAGGATCTCGCACGACCGCATGTCGACGACGTAGCTCGATCGCCGCTCGTGGAAACCCACCCGCACGCCGCCCTTGCTCGGGACCAGCCGTACGCTCAGCCGGGCACGGTCGCGGTAGCGCCAGGACGGGCCGTGGATCGCCGGGTAGACGATCTGCGGCCGCACGCCGCCGATGTGCCGCAGCGCATCTTCCAGCACGCGCTGCTTGACGGCGGCCTGCGCCACCGGGTCGAGATGCTGCATCGAACAGCCGCCGCAGGTGCCGAAATACGGGCAGCGCGGCGTCACGCGCTGGGCGCTCGCCTTCACGACGCGTTCGGTCTCGGCCTGCTCGTAGCGCGGCTTGCTGCGGTAGGCGCGATATTCCACATATTCCCCGGGCAGCGCCCCATCGATGAAGATCGCCTTGCCTTCGACGTGGGCGACGCCACGGCCTTCGTGGTCCAGCGACTCGATGACTGCAATGGGCATGGGGAAGCTTCCGGCTCGAAATCAGCCGGCGATTCTACCGCCTGCGCGGAGCGGACCGGGAGGCAGCCCTGCGGCGCATCGCCGGACGCGCATCGGCAGCGGAACCGGCAGCCTATAATGCCGCGCATGGACCTACCCGCTCTCGACACCCTGCTCGGCGGCCTCTCGCCGCGCCAGTTCCTGGAAGAGTACTGGCAGAAGAAGCCCCTCTTGATCCGCCAGGCCGTACCCGGCTTCACCGGCATGCTGTCGCGCGACGAACTCTTCGACCTCGCCTGCGACCCCGACGTCGAATCGCGCCGCGTGGCCCGCCAGGACGGCGAGTGGCAACTGGAGCACGGCCCGCAGACGCGCGGCCGGCTGCGCGGCAAGCGCCATCCGTGGACGGTGCTGGTGCAGGGCGTGAACCTCTGGGTGCCCGACGGCGACAGGCTGCTGCACCACTTCGACTTCGTTCCGCAGGCGCGGCTGGACGACCTGATGGTGAGCTATGCCGTCGACGGCGGCGGCGTCGGGCCGCACTTCGACAACTACGACGTGTTCCTGCTGCAAGGCATGGGCCGGCGCCGCTGGCTGATCTCGGATCAGGACGACCGCACCCTGGTCGAGGACGCCCCGCTGCGCATCCTGCGGAACTTCCGGCCCACCCATGACTGGGTGCTGGAGCCGGGCGACATGCTCTACCTGCCGCCGCACTGGGCGCACGATGGCATCGCGGTCGGCGAATGCACGACCTATTCCATCGGCTTCCGTTCGCCGACGGCGCAGGAACTGGGCACCGGCTTCCTCGGCTGGCTGCAGGAGCGCCTCGGCTGGCTGCAGGAGCGCCTCGGCCTGGAGGGCCTCTACTCGGACCCGGATCTGCGGCTGCAGGCGCATTCCGCCGAGATCGCGCCCGGGATGATCGACCGGATCGAACGCATGCTCGCCGGCATCCGCTGGACGCGCAGCGACGTCGCGGAATTCGTCGGCGAATACCTCACCGAACCGAAGGCGCACATCTTCTTCGACCCGCCCGAAGAGCCGATGGCGCGCAAGACCTTTGCCCGCGCGGTGGAGGCATGCGGCTATGCGCTCGACGCGCGCAGCCTGCTGCTGTTCTCGGAAGCAGGCTTCCACCTCAACGGGGAGGCCGTCGCGGTGCAGCCCGACCTGCGGCCCGTCGTCACGGACCTGGCCGACCGCCGCCGCCTCGGTGCCGGCGCGGCATATCCGGCCGCCCTCCTCGACCTGCTGTACGAGTGGTATTGCGACGGCTTCGGCGCACCGGACGAGCCCCGTTCCTGAGCGGACGATCACGATGCAGGAATACGCCTTCGACACCTACGCCGCCTACCGCGAACACGTGCTCGACGCCGTACGGCATGCGACGCGCAGCCTCGTCGTGTTCGATCGCGACCTGGCGCAGACCGGCTTCGAAAGCAGCGCCGGCATCGAAGCACTGGACACCCTCGCACGCAACGTCGTCGGCGACGAGGCGATCCGTATCCTGGTATGCAGCCCGGAGCACATCGAGCAGTACTGCCCGCGGCTGCTGAAGCTCGTCGAGCGCTATGGCCGGCGCATGCGCATACGCGTCGTCGGGGAATCCGTCGCGCATCCCGATGCCAGCTTCATCGTCGGCGACGGCAGCACCCTCGTCACCCGCTTCCATCACGACCGGGCGCGCGGCAAGCGCGTCGACGGCCCGGGCGCCGATACGAGCCGGCACACCGCACAATTTGAAACAATGTGGGTATCGGCAAAAGACGGACCAACCGGTGCTCCGCTTGGGATCTGAGGAACTTGCGCCGCATTGCGCAATGCCGCATGGCAGTAGTGGCGCCATAAAACCACATGCTAGAATGGAATACGGTTTGGCACTGTAGAACCGCTAATGCACTGCGTTGAATGTCTTGCCGTCGTTACCCGTTAAAAAGGAAAAACAGCACATGAAGAACTCCCTCCTCGTCGCCGCCCTCGTCGCTCTCGCCGTGTCCGCTTGCGGCAAGAAGGAAGAAGCCGCCGCGCCCGTCCCCGCTCCGGCCGCGGCCCCCGCCGCTGAACAGGCCAAGGAAGCAGCCCAGCAGGCTGTCGACGCCGCGAAGGAAAGCGCCGACGCCGCCGCCGAAGCTGCCAAGCAGGGCACCGCCGCCACGGTCGAAGCCGCCAAGGAAGGCGCCGCCGCGACCGTTGAAGCTGCCAAGGAAGGCGCTGCCGCTGCCGCCGATGCCGCGAAGGACGCTGCCGATGCCGCGAAGGACGCTGCCGATGCTGCGAAGGACGCTGCCGCTGCCGCCGTCGACGCCGCCAAGAAGTAATCGTCTCCTCGCAGACGAAGAAAAGCCGGCCAGATGGCCGGCTTTTTTGCTTTCTGCGCCTGCCTCGCGCCGACGGTGAGGCGAAGAAACCTCTCCATCCGGCAGCGAGGCGGCCGCAGCGGCTCCGGCGCCGTCAGCGAAGCTCCTGCTGAAGCAGGCCGAGAATACGCTTGGCGGTATCCGAGTTGTCCGCGCCCCCTTCCCGGGTGAGCACCGAGACCCGCGCCTGATCGCCCTGCCCCTGCACGCGCAGGCGGTATTCGCTGCCCGCGGCGACCGGCTTCTCGCTGCTCCGCCAGAAGGCCAGCCTGGACAGGAAGCCCTCGCCGCTCTTGGTCTTGTTGTCCGCATCCGGATCGACGTAGCGGACGAAGTAGAGACCTTCCGTACGATTGCGGTCTTCCACCGTGAAGCCGATGCGGTCTAGCGCCAGTCCGACGCGGCGCCAGGCGCGGTCGAAGGGCTCGGCCATCGTCAGGCTGACCTGGCCATTGGAGCCGGACGTGATCTTCGCCCGCTCCTCGGCCGGCGCGGTCGCCAGCGCGGACTGCGCGCGCGCTTCGTCGGCGCCCAGGCGCACCATCAGCCGGCGCAGCATTTCCGCCTCGAGTTCCGGATCGGCCGGGCGCGGCTGCCAGATCGTGGTGTCCTTCGCCTCGGTCGGATAGATCTCCATCATGCCGCGATGGCTGACGTAGATCTCGACCGTGCCGGACTCCTTGCCCGCCTCGAGACGGGTGCGGAACTTGTCGCGGACCGGCGTCGAGTAGAGCCCGTCGAGCACCTTGCCGATCGTCGAACGGATGATGTCCTGCGGAATCTTGGCGCGATCTTCCGCCCAGTCGGTTTCCATGACGCCGATGTTCGGGCTGTCGATGTTCAGGATGAAGCCCAGCTCCAGCCAGAAATCCTTCACCTGCGGCCACAGCGTATCCGCCGTGCCGGGGACGACCAGCCAGCGCTGCGTGCCGGCGCGCTCGATGTGCATCTTGTCCGGGGTGGCCAGCACCTCGCCCGAAGTCGACGCGGTCGCGGGCTGACCGGCGCGGTCGGCGGCGTAGGCGGAGTAGGTCGCGACGCCGCGCGGCGCGACGTCCGACACGGCATAGCGGTCGTCGCGCGTCGGCGCGGTCAGGTCGGGCGGAATCTCGAGCGGCGCGACCTGGCGCGCGCTCTTGTAGTCGATACGTTTGGTTTCGAGCAGCCCTCCGCTGCAGCCGGCCAGGGCAAGCGACAGCGCGGTGAGGGAGGCGGTGGTACGCAAGGAGCGATTCATGAGGTTCCTGGGAGGTCGATATTGCGTGTCAGACGTCGATGCCGGCCGTGCGCATCGCCTTCAGGACGCGCTCATGCTGCGATTCGGACAACGGCGTCAGCGGCAGGCGGATGCCGTAGCCGATCAGGCCCATGCGCGCCACGCCCCACTTCACCGGAATGGGGTTCGCCTCGCAGAACAGATCGCGATGCAGTGGCACGAGCCTGGCGTTGGTTTCCCGCACCCCGCGCATGTCGTCCGCCGCCGCGGCGGCGCACAGTTCGTGCATCGCGCGCGGCGCGACGTTGGCGGTGACCGAGATCACGCCATGGCCGCCGAGCATCAGGAAGGCCGCAGCCGTCATGTCGTCGCCGCTGTAGAGGGCGAAGCCCTCCGGCGCGCGCGCGACCAGGTCGCAGGCGCGGTCGATGCTGCCGGTGGCGTCCTTGATGCCGACGATGTTCGGGACCTCGGACAGGCGCAGCGCGGTGTCGTTCGACAGGTCGGCCACGGTGCGTCCCGGCACGTTGTAGAGGATCATCGGCAGTTCGACCGCCTCGGCGATCGTGCGGAAATGGCGGTACAGACCTTCCTGGGTGGGGCGGTTGTAGTACGGGACCACGGAAAGATGCGCATCCGCGCCGGCAAACTTGGCGAAGCGCGCCAGTTCGATGGCTTCGTCCGTCGAGTTGGCGCCGGTGCCGGCGATGACCGGCACGCGGCCGGCGGCATGCTCGACCGCCGCGCGGATGAGTTCGCAGTGCTCCTCGACGTCCACCGTGGGCGATTCGCCGGTGGTGCCGACGATCACGATGCCCTCGGTACCCTCGGCGATGTGCCAGTCGATGAGGCTGCGCAGACGGGGGAAATCCAGACTTCCATCGTCCTGCATGGGGGTGACGATGGCGACAATCGATCCGGTAATCATGGTGATGGGCTGGGCGGCAAAAGTGTGATTTTAACTGATCGCCGGAACTCGGCTAGATGGCCGGGCGTTTTCCTGCACCGGCATTGCAATGCCCGGCAGATGCTAGAGATCGGCGAGCGCCTTGATGTGCGCGACCACCGAACGGGCGAGGGAGGACAGAGAGTATCCGCCTTCGAGCAGCGACACGATGCGCTTGTGGCCGCAGTCCTCCGCGACCCCCTTGATCTGCTGCGTCGCCCACACGTAGTCGGCCTCGAGCAGGCCGAGCGAACCCATGTCGTCCTCGTAGTGGGCATCGAACCCGGCCGACACGAAGATCATCTGCGGATTGTGGTTGCGCAGGGCAGGCACGATGATGTCGCTGAACACCTGCCGGAAACCGTCGCCGCGGGTGCCGGCCGGCAGCGGCACGTTGCACATGTGCGCCGGCGGGTTGTCGACGCCGCAGTAGGGATAGAAGGGATGCTGGAAGATCCCGGCCATCATCACGCGCGGATCGTTGCGGAAGATGTCCTCCGTACCATTGCCGTGATGGACGTCGAAATCGACGATGGCGACGCGTTCGAGCCCATGGACCTCGGTCGCATGGCGTACGGCCACCGCGACGTTGTTGATGAAGCAGAACCCCATTGCCTTGGTCCGCTCGGCGTGATGCCCGGGGGGGCGGACGGCGCAGAAGGCGTTCTCGATCTCGCCCTTCAGCACGAGGTCGGTGGCAAGCACCCCGGCACCGGCCGAACGCAGGGCCGCCTTCATGGTGTTCGGGTTCATCGCGGTGTCCGGGTCGAGGTGGCGTATGCCGTGCTCGGGGACGTTGGCCATCAGTTCGTCGA
This sequence comes from Thauera sp. K11, assembly GCF_002354895.1. NCBI lineage: Bacteria > Pseudomonadati > Pseudomonadota > Betaproteobacteria > Rhodocyclales > Zoogloeaceae > Thauera > Thauera sinica. The sequence continues at coordinate 1,131,481 of NZ_CP023439.1, read as the reverse complement.
GATAGACGGCAGGATGCGCGCGGCCGATCTGTTCGGGCGTGGCGACCGGCGCATCGTAGAACGACAGGTACAGGTCGAGTCCCGCTGCGATGAGGCGATCGTTGATCGCGGCCAGCCGGTCCGGGCACTCCGGATGGAACTTGCCCATGTCGTGCAGCCAGCACTCCCGATGCGTGATGAACGCCGTCGTCGTCATGCTCCCCCTCCCATGTCCTGATTCGAACGATCCGGCGCCGGAATCGGCCGCCGGCCCGGGAACATCGCCGTTCCGGGCCTGTCGATGCGGCGGTGACGCCTTGTTTGTCGTCTATTATCACCGCTTCAACATCAATTTCACAGTACGTCGCGTCATGCCCGATCGTCATGCAGACCGCCTTCTGGAGGCCGCCGGCCGGATCATTCTCGGCAAGGAACGCGAACTTCGCCTCGCGTTCTCCTGCCTCGTCGCCCGCGGCCATCTGCTGGTCGAAGACGTCCCCGGCGTCGGCAAGACCACCCTCGCGCATGTCTTTGCGCAGTTGCTGGGGCTGCAGTTCCAGCGCATCCAGTTCACCAGCGACCTGCTGCCGGCGGACATCGTCGGCGTATCGATCTTCGACCGCGAGACGGGCAGCTTCCGCTTCCACCCCGGTCCGCTCTTCGCCCAGTTGATCCTCGCCGACGAGATCAATCGCGCCACCCCGAAGACGCAGAGCGCGCTGCTCGAGGCGATGGAAGAGCGTCAGGTCACCGCCGACGGACGCACGCTTGCGCTGCCGATGCCCTTCTTCGTCATCGCCACGCAGAACCCGGCGAACCAGATCGGCACCTTCCCGCTGCCCGAAAGCCAGCTCGACCGCTTCCTGATGCGCATCCATCTCGGCTACCCCGACCGCGCGGCCGAACGCGCCCTGCTGATGGGCGAGGACCGCCGACGGCTGCTGGAGCGCCAGCATCCGGTGCTGTCGACCGACGAGTTGCGCGCGCTGCAGCATGCCGCGCGGGACGTCGTCGTGGCCGACGCGCTGATCGACTACGTACAGGCCCTGCTCGCGGCCACGCGCGCCGACGCCTCGCTGGCTGCCGGCCTCAGCCCGCGCGCCGGGCTCGCCCTGATCGCCGCCGCGCGGGCCTGGGCCCTGATCGAGGGGCGGGACCACGTGCTGCCCGAGGACGTGCAGACGGTCTTCCCCCATGTCGCCGGACACCGCCTGCACCTGGCCGGCGACGGCCGGGGCCTGCCGCCGGCCTCACTGCAGCGCCTGCTGCAGTCGGTCCCGCTGCGCTGATGCCCTTCGCGACGATGCCCCGTGCGCAGCCACTGCACACGTCCGTGCGCGGCGCACTCGACCGCTGGCTGTTCCACCTGAAGGTTCCCGAAACGGCGCCGATCCGTCTCACCCAGCGGCGCATCTACGTCCTGCCCACCAGCGCCGGGTTCGGCCTTGCCGCCGCCTTGCTGGCGATGCTGGTGGCGTCGATCAACTACAGTCTCAGCCTCGGCTTCGGGCTCACCTTCCTGATCGCCGGGGTGGCCGTCGCCAGCATCGTCCATGCCTTCCGCAACCTTTTCGGCCTCGGCGTGCAGCCGGGCCGCTGCGCGCCGGTGTTCTGCGGCGACGATGCGCGCTTCGTGCTCCGCATCGCCAATCCGCGCGCCGCGCGCCGTCCGGCACTGCGGCTGCGGGCACTCGGCGGCCGGACGGATTTCGAACTGGCGGCGTCGGATACCGCTACCGTCGAGCTCGCCTGCCCGACCACGCTGCGGGGGACGCTCCCCGCGGGGCGGACGATCCTCGAGACGACATGGCCGCTGGGGCTGATCCGGGCCTGGAGCGTCTTCGTCCCCGATCTCGACTGCATCGTGTATCCGAAGCCGGAAGCGGACGCCCCGCCGCTGCCGGCCGGCAGTCCCGGCGGCGGCAGCGGGCACCGCGAAGCCGGCGAGGGCGACGACGACTTCCACGGCCTGCGCCCCTACCGCGACAGCGATTCGCCGCGCCACGTCGCCTGGAAGGCGCTCGCGCGCGGCGCGCCGATGCTCACCAAGCAATACACCGGCCTTGGCGGCGGCGACGTCCTGCTCGGCTGGAACGATCTGCCGCCGGCGCTGGACGACGAGGCACGGCTGTCGCGCCTGACCGCCTGGATACTGGCGGCGGAGCGCACCGGACGGCGCTATGCGCTGCGCCTGCCCGGCACATATCTCGACGCCGGACAGGGCGACGCGCACCTGCACCGTTGCCTGCGGGCCTTGACCGCCCATCGCCCGCACGCAGGCCCGCAAGTAGATGCCCGCCTGGATGCGCGCTGAACGCCCGCAGCGCATCGGCCGCAAGCCGCGGGCCGCCGCCGGCCCGACCCCGCCTTCCCTGACGACGGAGCAGGGCGTGTGGCTGCTGATCGCCGCCGGCGTCACCCTCGCGCCTCACGCCCTCTATCTTCCACTTTGGCTCACCGGCGCCTGCGCCGTGCTGCTGGGCTGGCGCGCCCTGCTGCTGCGGCAGCGGCGGCAACCGCCGCACCACCTGTTGCTGCTGTCGTTCGCGCTGGCGAGCGGCATCGCGGTGCGCCAGGAATACGGCCACTTCTTCGGCAAGGACCCCGGCGTCGCGCTGCTTGCGCTGCTGCTGTGCCTGAAACTGCTGGAGATGCGCCGCACGCGGGACGTCCGCGCAGCCGTGCTGCTCTGCTTCTTCCTGCAGATGGCACTGTTCTTCGAGGACCAGTCGCTGCCCATCGCCCTGTCGGCCCTGGCCGGCACCTGGCTCGCCATCGTCGCGCTGCTCGCCCTGGCCGATCCGGGCGCCGCCCGGCGTGCGCAGATGCGCACCGGCGCCCTGCTGCTGGCACAGGGCATGCCGTTCATGCTGATGCTGTTCCTGCTCTTTCCGCGCGTGCAGGGACCGCTGTGGGGGTTGCCTGCCGATGCCACCAGTGCGCGCTCCGGCCTGTCGGACGCGATGAGCCCCGGCTCCATCAGCAGTCTCGGCACCTCGCCCGAAATCGCCTTTCGTGCCGAATTCGACGGCCCCCTGCCCGAGCCGCCGGCACGCTACTGGCGCGGACCGGTGCTCACCCGCTTCGACGGGCGGACCTGGCACGCGGCGCGCAACGCAGAAGCGGGTACGCCGTTCTACACCCCTTCCGGGCGGCGTTTCGACTACCGCATGACCCTGGAGGCCCATGACCAGCGCTGGATGCTGGCCCTCGATTTTCCCGGCGCCGGGACGGCACCGCTGCGCTTCTCGAGCGCCAACCAGGCCCTGTTGCCACGCCCCCTGCAAACGCGCAGCCGCTTCGAACTCAGTGCCTGGCCCGATACGCCGACCGGGCTGCAGGAAGCCGCGCCGGTGCTGGAATCGGCGCGCGCCCTCCCCGACGGCTACAACCCCCGCAGCCGGGAGCTTGCCGGTCGGCTCGCCGCCGGGGCAAGCTCCGATGCCGCGATCCTCGGCCGCGTCCTCGCGCACCTGCGTGGCAGCGGCCTCATCTACACGCTGCGTCCGCCCCTGCTCGGCCGGCATTCGGTGGACGAATTCCTGTTCGACACCCGCCGCGGCTTCTGCGAACACTTCGCCTCGGCATTCACCGTGCTGATGCGGGCCGCCGGCGTGCCGGCGCGCGTGGTCGCGGGCTACCAGGGCGGGGAGATCAACCCGATCGACGGCCATCTCGTCGTCCGCCAGTCCGACGCCCATGCCTGGGCGGAGGTGTGGCTGGCCGGGCGCGGCTGGGTCCGCGTCGATCCGACGGCGCTGGCCGCGCCGCAGCGCATCGACGCCGGCCTCGCGGCGGCGCTGCCGGAAGGCGAGGCACTGCCGCTGATGCTGCGCCGGGACCTCGGCTGGCTGCGCAACCTGCGCCATCGCTGGGAAGCGCTTTCCAACGCCTGGGACCAGCGCGTTCTTGGCTACAATCCCGACCGACAGCGCGAATTCCTCGCGCGCCTGGGTTTCGGGCGTGTGGACTGGGCGACGCTCGTCGGGCTGATGTCGGGCATGACCGTAGCCCTGCTCGGCGGCCTGATGGCCTGGGCCTCGTGGCAGCGCCACACGCGCGACCCGCTCGAGCGAAGCTGGCAGGTCTTCTGCAGGCGGCTGGCACGCGCCGGCCATCCCCGCGCCTCCTGGGAAGGCCCGCGGGACTACGGTCTCAGGCTCGCCACCGCCCTGCCCCGCCAGGCCGACGAACTGACCGGCATCGCGAATACCTATGCCCGCCTGCGCTATGGCGCGGCGGCCCGCCGCGCGGACGTCCGCGCGCTGAACCGACGGATACGCAAACTCGAACTGCAATGAACCTCACCCTCCGCGCCACCCTCGCCGCCGCGGCGATCGCCGTGGCCCTGCCGGGCGCCGCCCGCGCATCCTTCCTGGAGCGCGGCGACGCGCAAGCCTTCGTACGCGACATGGTCGAGCAGCACGGCTTCGATGCCGATGCGGTGACGGCCACCCTCGCGCTCGCCCGCCACGAGGCGCAGGTCATTCGCCTGATCTCGCCGCCGACGCGCGCCGGCGTGCGCTCGTGGCAGAAATACCGCGCCCGCTTCCTGGACCGGCTGCGCATCGACGGCGGCCTCGCCTTCTGGGCGGAGAACGAGGCCGACCTGCAGCGCGCGTCGGAGCGATACGGCGTGCCGATCGAGATCATCGTCGCCATCATCGGGGTCGAGACGGTCTACGGCCGGAACACGGGCAACTTCGAGACGCTGTCCGCCCTGGCCACGCTCGCCTTCGACTATCCACCGCGTGCCCCCCTGTTCCGCCGCGAACTCGAGTCGCTGCTGCTGCTCGCACGCGAGCAGGGCCGGGAACCTCAGAGCTACTACGGCTCCTACGCCGGCGCCCTGGGCTACCCCCAGTTCCTGCCCAGCAGCGTACGCAGCTTCGGCGTCGATTTCGACGGCGACGGCCACATCGATTTCGATGCCGGCCCGGCCGACGCGATCGGCAGCGTGGCCAACTACCTCCATGGACACGGCTGGCGCACCGGGGAGCCGATCGCCGAACGCGCCCGCTTCCGGAACGTCGTCGATCCCACGCCGCTGGTGGCCGCCGGCATCGAGCCCACCCTGGAACCGGCAACGCTCGCCGAAGCCGGCGTGACCACCCTCGGCGGCACGCCGCCGGCTGCCACCGCCACCCTCGTCGATCTCGAAACGCCGGGCACGACCACCGAATACTGGCTCGGCTATCGCAACTTCTACGTCATCACCCGCTACAACCGCAGCAGCTTCTACGCGATGTCGGTGTTCGAGCTGGCCGAGGCCCTGCGTGCGCGGCGTGCGACGCAACTGGCGCAGCGGGCAGGCGCCGCGCAGTAGCACCGGCCCGCAAGGCGGGCCGGCGAAGTGATGCGGGTCAAGGCGGGGCGCCCGGCCGCAGCCGACAATCGCGGCGTCGGGGGAGGAGGCGCCATGATCGTCACATCGCTGCTCGAGTCGTTTCCGCAACTGGACGGACAGGATATGCCGTCCGCCGTCCTCGGCCTGGCGCTCGCGCTCGGCCTGGATCCCACCGCCGACCTGCGTCCGGCGCGCATCGGCGTGCGCGACATCGCCGCCTCGCTGCGCGAGGGGCATGCGATGTTCCGCGCCACGGCGGCACTCAGCGTCGCCTGCGCCGCCGTCTTCGCCGCGATCGGCGCCGCGCTTTTCGTGACGCTGGAACTGCTGTCCATCGCACCGCTCAGCCTGTCCGTCGCGGGGGGATTCGTGCTGCTCGGCCCCGCGCTGCTGGCCGGTTTCTTCGCCGTCGCCGACTGCCGCGAGGGCGGACGCAAACCCGGCGCGGCCGAAGTGTGGCACGGGTTCCGCAGCATGCCGCGAGGCGGCTGGGTGGTGTCCTTCGTCTGCGCGCTGCTGCTGCTGATCTGGCTCACCGACGCGGGTACGCTGTATGGCTTCATGGTCGGCCAGACGCCCCAGGGCTTTCAGCAGCTTGCACGGGCCGACGGGTCGGTGACGAGCTTCGTCGGCTTCAGTTCGTTGATGGGGGCGGGCCTCGCCTTCATCCTGTTCTGCGTGTCGGCCTTTTCCATCCCGCTGATCCACGACCGGCGAGCCAACCTGGTGTCGGGCGTCGTGGCCAGCGTCCGGGCGGTATTCGGCCGCTTTCCCGCGATGATGTGCTGGGCGCTGCTGCTTGCCGTCGTGATGCTGCTGAGCGCATGGCTGCTGCCGCTGCTGCTGTATACATTGCCGATGATGGCCTACACGAGCCGGGCGCTCTACCGGCGCGTGTTTCCGCCGGCATGAAGGCCCCGCAGCGCGCGAAGGCGGAAGGGGTTACAGCAGCGCGTCGCGGCTGATGCCGCGGCGCTTGAGGATGCGCCGGAGCTGGCCGAGCGCCTCGAGCTGGATCTGGCGCACGCGCTCGCGGGTGAGATCCAGGCGCAACGCCAGTTCTTCCAGCGTCAGCAGTTCGCATTCGTCTATGCCGTAGCGGTGCAGGATCACCAGGCGCTGCTTGTCGCTGAGCATCTTGATCCATTCGCGCACCAGTTGCTCGACCTCGGACGAATGGATCTGCAGGTCCGGCGTCTCGACGTGCTCGTCGGCGAGCGACTCGCCGATCGACAAGGTCGGGTCGATGTCCAGCGGCGCATCGAGCGAGGCCGTATGCTCGCTCAGCGCCAGCACGGCGCGCACCTCGTCGACCGTCTTGTTCAACCGCCGCGCGATGTCCTCCAGCGTGGATTCGCCATTCGAGGCCGCCTCCAGCGAGCGCTGCGCGCGCAGGACCTGGTTGAGTTCCTTGACGACGTGGACCGGCAGCCGGATCGTGCGCGACTGGTTCATGATCGCGCGCTCGATGTTCTGGCGTATCCACCAGGTGGCGTAGGTGGAGAAGCGGAAGCCGCGCTCGGGATCGAACTTTTCCAGCGCGTGCATGAGGCCGAGGTTGCCTTCTTCGACCAGGTCGAGCAGCGGAATGCCGCGGTTGAGGTAATGCTTGGCGATGTTGACGACCAGCCGCAGGTTGCGTTCGATCATCGTCTGCCTGGACTCGAAGTCGCCGATGCGCACCAGCCTGGCCAGGCGCAGTTCCTCTTCGGCGGTCAGCAGCGGATTGGCGCCTATTTCATTGAGGTAGAGCTGCGTGACATCGCTGAGGAAGTCGTTCTCGGTGACCTGGCCTTGCTGGCTGACGAAGACTTCCACCTCCAGCGGAAGATCCGGCTCCTGACTTTCGAGATCGTCCAGCTCGACCGGTTCTTCCATCCATCACTCCTTCAGCGTGCCGGGAGATACTTCATCGGATCGACCGCCTTGCCCTGTTTGCGAATCTCGAAATGCAGCTTCGGGCGATCGGCTTCGGTATTTCCAAGTTCCGCGATCTGCTGCCCCTTGGCGACAACGTCGTCCTCCTTCACGAGCAGCTTCTGGTTATGAGCGTAGACGGAGTTGTACTCCTGGTTATGCTTGATGACAACCAGCTTTCCGTAACCGCGCAAACCGCTGCCGGCATACACCACCTTGCCGGCGGCCGAGGCATAGACCGGGTCGCCGAGGCTGCCGGCGATGTCGACGCCCTTGTTCGTCGTCTCGTTGAAGCCGGCGATCGGCTTGCCCTTTGCCGGCCACAGCCAATCGCCATTGCCCTGCGCCGGCGGCACCACCGCGGGCGCGGGCGTGGCCGGCTGGACTGCCGCGCCATTGGGACTCAGCTTCGCCCACGCCTCGTCCGAGTAAGGCTGACGACCGCCGATCGGTGTCTGCTTGATGGGCACTACGGCGGCGGCATCGCCCGGCGTGGCCGGAACCGGTGCCACCGCCACGCCGCCGGGCGCCACCGGAATCGCCGTGGCGACCTCGCCGCCGGCATCCTGACCGGGAGGCGCCACGCGCAGGCTCTGCCCCACGTGGATCTGGTTCGGATCGGTGAGGCCATTCCAGGCTGCCAGGCTGGCCACCGTCTGGCCATACTGGCGCGCGATGGCGAGCAGGGTGTCACCCGGGCGCACGACGTGTACGCCTGCCGCAGGCGCCTGCGGCGCCGCCGAAGGAGGCGGCACGCTGTCATGCACGGGCGCCGTCACCCGCGACGCGCAACCGGACGACACCGCCGCCGCGACCAGGAGCGCGGCGGCCACCCGCCTTTGTTTCGTGAATCGTTCGATGTCTTTCATTCCGTACCAGCAAGGAGCGGGACGAAGCGTACCGCCTCGTGCCAGCTTTCCCTGAACATGTTTCCTTGTCGCTCGACGAGCAGCAGGCGCTGCTCCGACGAGCCTACCGGGACGATCAGACGGCCGCCCGGGGCGAGTTGTTCCTTCAGCGCCTGCGGCAGACCGATTGCGGCCGCAGCGACGATGATGCTGTCGAACGGGGCCGCCTCCGCCAGCCCCAGACTACCGTCGGCAAGTTTCAGCCGTACGTTGGGCAGGCGCAAGGGACGCAGGTTTGCACGCGCCCGATCGAGCAGCGGCCGGATCCGTTCCACCGCATAGACCTCGGTGGCAAGCTGGGCGAGCACGGCGGCCTGATAGCCGCAGCCGGCACCCACCTCGAGCGTCTTGCCGAGTTCGCGCCCGGCGCGGAGCAGCTCGATCATCCGCGCCACCACGAAGGGCTGCGAGATCGTCTGCTGAAAACCGATCGGCAGCGGCGTGTCGTCGTACGCGCTGTAGGCGAGCCCTTCCTCGACGAACTGGTGGCGCGGCACCACCTGCATCGCGGCCAGCACACGCTCGTCGCGGATGCCCTGCCCGCGCAGGCGCTCGACCATGCGCGCGCGCGCGCGCGTGGCCTGCCCGGCATCCGCAGCGCGCATCGTCACAGCTTCAACCAGTCGGAGACCGGGGCGAGGAGCCCGGTGTGGGTCAGGTCCAGTTGCAGCGGCGTCACCGACACGTAGCCGTTCGCAACCGCATGGAAGTCGGTCCCCTCGCCGGCGTCGGCCGCACCGCCGGCAGCGCCGACCCAGTAGACCGTCTCGTTGCGCGGCGTCACGCTGCGCACCACTGGTTCGGCCTTGTGGCGCTTGCCCAGGCGCGTGACCTTGATCTCGCGCAGGCTGTCGTAGGGAACGTCCGGCACATTCACGTTGAGCAGCACCGGCTGGCGGAAGGGGGCACGCATGAAGCGTTCGGCGAGATCGCGCGCCACCCTGGCCGCAGCCGAAAAGTCGGACGCCGACTTGCTCACCAGCGACACCGCGATCGACGGCACGCCCAGCAGAAAACCCTCGGTGGCCGCCGCCACGGTGCCGGAATACACCGTGTCGTCGCCCATGTTGGCGCCATGGTTGACGCCGGACACGACCATGTCGGGCAGATGATCGAGCATGCCGGTGACTGCCAGATGCACGCAGTCGGTCGGCGTGCCGTTCACGAAATGGAAGCCGTTCGCGGCACGGCGCAACGACAGCGGGCGGTCCAGCGTCAGCGAATTGCTGGCGCCGCTGCGGTCGCGCTCGGGGGCAACGACCGTGACCTCGCCTATCGAGCCAAGGGCTTCCGCAAGCGCCGCGATCCCGGGGGCGAAATAACCGTCGTCGTTACTGACCAGAATACGCATTTCGAGTCCATGCAAAGCGTCGCCGAGGAAGACGGACATGCTTGATCCGCCCGGCAAGAGGCGAAAATTCTAGCACAGGGCGAAGATGTGTCCGGCGCGCCGGCGGACAATCGCCCGCGTGAAAAGACGCCCCGGCCGGCCTCCTCGCCGGCATGCCCCGACCCTTGCATCGGCCCGCGCTGCACGCCGCCGCGAGGGCCGCAGGCCGGCCCCCGATACGTCTCCGGCGATGGAAACCGGCGGGTGGTGCGGTGCAATAAAGGTTGCCTGCCCGGATTTGGATACACTATATTTTCGTGAATATATAAGTGCGAACCTCACTCCGGCTGCCCGAGCGGTCCTGCGCAAGGCAGACTTCCCGGGATGTCACGGCCGTTGTCTTTCCCCGGAATCATCCCGATGGATATTGCTGTCTGGCCGGAATGGCCATTGCGCTTCGGCGCCCTCTTCCACGTCGGGCTCGCCCTGATCCTGACCGCCCTGGCGGGCGAAGCATGCCGGCGCGCAAAACTGCCCGGCGTGAGCGGCTATGCGGCTGCCGGGCTGTTGCTCGGGCCGATGCTGCTGGGCTGGTTCGATACGACCGCCCTCACGACCTATCGCAGCGTGCTCGATCTGTGCCTCGTCCTGCTGCTGTTCGAGCTGGGCATACGCCTGGACGTACGGTGGTTCCGCGCCAACCCGTGGGTGCTGGCGGCAAGCCTGACCGAGATCGCGCTCAGCTTCATGCTGACCTTCGGCGCCCTGCGGGCGATCGGCGTCGGCACGGCGCTGGCGCTGGCCGTCGCAGCCGTCGCCGTCGGCACCTCGCCCATCGTGGTGATGCGGGTGGCCGCGGAGCAGCGCGCCAGCGGCCAGGTGACCGACCGGCTGCTCGCATTGTGCGCCCTCAACGCAGCCGCCTCCGTCGTGCTGCTCAAGCTCGTGATGGGCGGGCTGCACGGGACGCACGGCGGCGGTTTTCTCGCCCTGCTGCATCCGCTCTACCTGCTGGTGGGGTCCATCGCCTGCGGCGTGCTCATCGCGGGCGCCTACACCGCACTGCGCAAGATCGTGGATCCGGCGTCCGAACAGGGGCTGGCGGCCATCATCGCCCTCATGCTGGTGGCGATGCCCATCCTGAGCGCCCTCCGCCTTCCGGTCGTGCTCGCCCCGCTGATCGGCGGCGCCCTGGTCAAATGGTTCGACCCGCGCCCCCATCTGTGGCCGACGCAGTTCGGCAGCGTGGGCGGCATCCTGGTGATCGTCACCTTCATGCTCGCCGGATCGGCGGCGAGCATGGGCCAGCTCATGGCTGGCGCGGGCCTCGCCGTGGTGGCGATTCTCGCCCGCGCCCTCGGCAAGCTCGCCGGGGTGTTCGCATTCGGCCCCAGCAGCGGGCTCGACTACCGCAAGAGCGTGGCCCTCGGTGTCGCGCTGATGCCTTTGTCGGTACTGGCGCTCCTGCAGGTGGAGGACGTTCGGCTCCTCTATCCCGAGTTCGGCGAGCAACTGCAGCCCGTCGTGCTGGGCATGGTCGTGGTGCTCGGCCTGTTCGGCGCCATCGCCACGCGCTGGGCCCTGCTCCGCAGCCGGGAAACCCGTACGGAAGAAACTTCATGAGCCTCGATGCCTTTGCCTCCTCGCGCGCGCTTTCCATCGGCGTGGAACTCGAGCTGCAGCTCGTCAGCACGCACGACTACGATCTCGCCCCCGTCGCCGAAGACCTGCTGCGGGCTTTGTCCCGCACCGACCTGCAGGGCGAGGTGAAACCCGAGATGACGAACTCGATGATCGAGCTGTCCACACGCGTCTGCGACGACCACGACATGGTGTGCGCACAGCTCGAATCACTGCGCGATGCGCTCGCCGCCGCGGCACGCAAGCTCAACATCGGCATCTGCGGCGGCGGCACGCACGCCTTCCAGGACTGGGGCGAGCAGCGGATCTTCGACGGCCCGCGCTTTCACTACCTGTCCGACCTCTACGGCTACCTCGCCAAGCAATTCACCGTCTTCGGCCAGCATGTGCACGTCGGCTGCCCCAGTCCCGACATCGCGCTCTACCTGCTGCATGGCCTGTCCCGCTACATCCCCCACCTGATCGCGCTGTCGGCCTCGTCTCCCTTCGTCCAGGGGCGGGACACCGGCTTCGAGTCCGCCCGGCTGAATTCGGTGCTCGCATTCCCGCTGTCCGGCCGCGCCCCGTTCATCGAGACCTGGAGCGACTTCGAGCGCTACTTCGACAAGATGACCGGCACCGGCGTGGTCAGCAGCATGAAGGACTTCTACTGGGATATCCGGCCCAAGCCCGAGTACGGCACGATCGAGATCCGGGTCATGGACACCCCGCTGACCGTGCGGCGGGCTGCGGCCATCGCTGCCTACATCCAGACCCTGGCGCGCTACCTGATGATCGAGCGGCCGTTCCGCTTCGCGGAAGACGACTATCTCGTCTACACGTTCAACCGCTTCCAGGCTTGCCGTTTCGGCTACGCCGGCATCTACGTCCACCCGGAAACCCACGCGCACATCCCCATCGCGGACGAAATCGCGGCCAGCTTCGGGTCCATCGAACAGCACGCCATCGAACTGGGCACCGACGGCGCCCTTGCATCCTTGCTCGCCGACGTACGCGCCGGCCGCAATGATGCGCGCTGGCTGCGCGAGCAGCGCACGAGCCGGGCCCCGCTGGCCGAAGTCGTGATGGCGCAGTGTGCCCGCTGGACGCAGGGAGGCGAGATGTGAGCCGAACACCGCTGCGCATCGGCCTGTCGGCCCGCCTGATGCACAGCCCCCCGCCCGAGCTCGGCTTCCCGGGCAAGACCCTCCAATATCTCGAGCAGTCGATGGCGCACTGGATCATGTCGCACGGCGCGCTCGCATTGATGGTCCCGACCATCGGCGAACACCTCGGGCTGCGCCGGGCACAGATCTCCGTGCGCGACTACGTCACCACGCTGGACGGTCTGGTGCTGCAGGGCGGAGCCGACGTCAGCCCCACGACCTACCACGAGGATCCGCTGCGCCCGGAATGGAGCGGCGACCGCATACGCGATCTCTACGAGATCGAACTGCTGTGGGAGTTCGTGATCCAGGGCAAACCGGTGCTGGGCGTATGCCGCGGAGCGCAGCTCATCAACGTCGCCTGCGGCGGGACGCTGTGGCAGGACATCGCCGAATACGTGCCCGGGGCAGTCGCGCATCGCGACGGCGACCTGTACGACAACCACCACCATGCCATCGAGTTCGCGTCCGGCAGCCGGCTTGCGCAGATCTATCCGAAAGTCGGGGGCGGCCGCGTCAATAGCATCCATCACCAGGCTGTGCGCGAACTCGGCGCCGACCTGGTGGTCGAGGCGCGCTCGGTCGGCGACGGGGTGATCGAAGCCATCCGCTGGCAAGGCGCCGGCTACCTTTTCGGTTGCCAGTGGCACCCGGAGTTCCACAGCGGCAACGGCGACCTGCTGGACGGCAGCCCGATCATGCAGGACTTTCTCGAGGCCGCGGAAAAGGCGCGAGCCTAGACGAGATCGCGTTGCCGGCCCCGGGCGCGGGAAGTCGAACGAAGGGTGCGGTTCAGGCCGTCGCTTTGCGGCGGCGTCCGGCCAGTGCGGCGGCCAGGCCGGCGACGCCGAGGAGCGCGAGCACGCCGGGTTCGGGCACCGGGTTGACAGGCGTCCGCTGGCCGTCGATCGCGAAGGCGAGGTCGAACGCGTCCTCCGTCCAGTCGTCGCCGTCGTCGCCGCGCCATTGGCTGGAGCCGTTGGGAAGGCCCGTCTGCCAGAACCACTCGACGTCTTCGTTGCCGACCGACAGCAGGTAGGTGATCCCGCCCGCCAGGGAGAACGACAGGCCGTCGATCCAGTAGCGGTAGAGGGGGTTCTGGCCGTCGTCGTGGATCGCCGGATCCGCCAGTTCCCGATTCACCGCGCCCAGGTAGGTGACCAGCGGCGCGGCACCCCCCGCCAGCGAATCGAAGAGACGGACCACGAATCCGTCCGGGCCGGCCTCCGTCCCCCACCAGGCGATGCCTTGCAGTTCGCTGTCGCCGCCCAGGACGAACGTGTCTCCGTTCTGGTAGCCCACGCTGTTGGCCGAGAGAAAGCCCGGTCCGCCGTCCGCGGGGCGTTGCTGGACCAGCACGGCAGCGGATGCGGGCGCAGCCAGCGCTGCGGCCAGGACTGCGGCGGCACCCAGTTTCTTCAGGGTAGTGGGCAACATGCGACCTCCGGTAAGGGTTTCTGCCTGACGCTCAAGCAAGATCGGCGCCAGATATAAAATCAATTGCTTTCAATGGCTTGTGTTCCAGCCGGGGCGGGACCGTCAAATACGCCGACGCGCCCGCCCCGTCGCATCAAAGATCGAGCGGGTTCGGCTGCAATGTCCCCACCGGCTGGAACTCGAACTCCACCCAGTTCACCAGGAAGTCACTGCCGTGGAGCCCGGCACCGTCGGCATAGACGCCGGTGGCGAAACCGCCCCCCGCGCCGGCGTAGGCGCCGAACACGAAGTCCGTCCCGTCGTAGGCCCCGGCGCTGATTTCGACGGCGGTGAAGTCCGCCGTCGAATCCAGGCTCACGGTCTTGCCGCCGGTGGTCGAATCGGCGACGAACGTGGCTTCGTCCACCACGTTGCCGCTGGCGTCGAGCAGGCGCAGACGCCCGCTTTCGGCATGGAGCGTGCCGTCGTCGTTGAGGTAGAAGCGCGACAGATCGACGGTGACCTTGCTCGCGGCCTGTCCCAGTTCGATGCGCAGCACTTCGCGGCCGTCGATTTCCTGCCGCACGCTGCTGGTGGCGGCGGACTGGCCGCTGACGCCCAGGTCGCCGGAGTAATGATCGACGCCGGCGAGCGTGGTGGCGTTCGTTCCGCTGAAATTGACCGCGCTCCACGCCTCGCCCGTATCGGTGGCATCGGCCTTGTGGACGATGGCGGAGACCTTGTCCCCCAGCCAGGCGTCGGCGATCGCGTTCGGATTGCCCGAGGTGACCCGCGTCGGCGCCTCGCCGATGCGCACCGTCTCCGGCGGCAGCACGTTCCCTTCGACGGTGACCGACTTGCTGCCGGCGACGAAGCTGCCGTCCTCGTCGGTGACGCTGAGGGTGATGCCGTAATTGCCGTCATCGGCATAGGTGTGGCTGGCGTTGCCACCAAGCGCGGCGAACTCGGTGGCGGCGTCCGCACCCGGGTCGGCCAGCGTGCCGAAGTTCAGCATGTAAGCGCTGCCTTCGTCGACGCTGCCGGCACCGGTCAGTGCAATAACCGGCGCAACGTTGGTTACCGCCACAGTGAAGCTTGCGCTGGCTTCATCCATACCCGCTTCGTCGATCACCTTCACCGTGACTACGGTCGCGGCCGGACCATCCGGATAGACATGACTGATGTCGAAACTGCTGTTGCCAGGGGCGAGACTTCCGGTTTCGTCGGCCAGGCCATCGCCATCCCAGTCGATTTCGTAGGTCCAGCCATTTGCGCCTGCGTCGGCGCCATCGGTGAAATTCACGGTGCGCCCGAAAGCCTGGCCTTCGGCAACCTCGAGATCCCCACCGGCCGCAACGGCAACACCCGGGGTGACGTCATCATCCACAATCTCGCCAATCGCCCACAGTTCCGTATCCGTTCCTGCAAAACCGGCGTTACTGATTTCGGAGAGCCGCAGCACGAAGGTTTCGGTGGGCTCGTCGAGCGCATCGTCGAGGATGGGAACCTCGACGGTGAACGCGCTCTGGCCCGGCTCGATGAGGAACGTACCGGAGACGGGCGTGAAGTCCGCCCCGGCGCTGGCCGTGCCGGCCACGACCGCGAACTGCCCGCTGACCGCCGCGGCCGTCGGGCTGGACAGGTTCAGCGTGAACACGGCGGTGGCGCCGCCGGGCGCCTCCTGCACCTGGACGTCGGCCACGCTCAGGATCGGCAGGCCGTCCACCGCTGCCGGGGCATCGTTGTCGATGATGGTGCCGATGGCATCGAGCGCCGCCACCCCGCCGGCCAGCGCGGCGTTCTGGGGGTTGGTCAGCCGCAGCACGAACGTCTCGTCCGGCTCCACGGCGGTGCCGCCATACGGCGTGACCACGATCACCGCACTGGTCTGCCCCGGCGCGAACGTCAGCGTGCCGCTGGTGGCGACGTAGTCGCTGCCGGCCAGCGCCGTGCCGGCCACCGTCGCATAGCTCACCCGCACCGTTTGCGTGGTCGGCGCCGACAGCCGCACAACGAACTCCATCGTCGGGCTGTACGTGCTGTTGGACTCCAACACCTGCGCCGGCTCGATGCTGATCACCGGCACGACGCCACCGCCGGCATCGTCGTCCAGGATCCTGCCCACGCCCTCGGCACCCGCCCCCCCGGCGCCGACAGCACCAGCGAGAACTGCTCGGTGCTCTCCACGGCCGTGTCGCCGTACACCGGCACGTGCACCGTCGCCACCGTCTGACCCGCCAGGAAGGTCAGCGTACCGCTGACCGGTGCGAAGTCCACACCCGAACTGGCCGTGCCCGGTGCAGTGGTGTAGTTGACCGTCACCGCCTGATCCACCGGCTGCGACAGCCGCACCTCGAACACCACCTCGCGCTGGCCGCTGTGGCCTTCCACGACCTCCGCATCGCCCACCAGCAATGCCAGCTTCGCGCCCGTGCCGTCGTTGTCCAGGATCGTGCCGGCCGCGCGCAGGCTCACCGCACCGTCGGCGAACTGCGCTCCCCGGGCATTGGTCAGCTCCAGCACGAACGATTCGTCGAACTCCACCGCCGAGCCGCCGTACGTGGTGATCGCGATCACCGCGCTGGTCTGGCCCGCAGCGACCACCAGCGTGCCCGAGACCGCGTCGTAATCGCCGCCGTCCGTTGCCGTCTTGCCGATCGTCCGGTAGTCGATGCGAACCTCCGCCGTCGCCGCTTCCGACAGCGTCACCACGAACTGCATGTTCGGGCTGTACGTGCTGTTGGTCTCCAGGACCACCGCATCCGCCAGCGTCACCACGGGAACGCCCGGCGCATCCGTCACTCCGGCAATCCCGGGTTCGCCCTGACCGCTGGCGGGATACGTGTTGATCGGTTCTTCGATAGCAATCGGCATCTCTTCACCTCGTCAAGCTGGTCGGCCACCCACCGGTGCAATGAAGGGCGTAACAACAAATTTCAGACCCGGCGAAGAAACAGCGAAAAATCAGTTCGTTAGAATGTTAAATTTGCGTGAATGTAAAAAATTATGACATATGTGCCGGACGTCATAGACAGCACATTGCATTTGTGTTAACAAAAAAACAGGCGCTCGCTCTCCTGCAGGTCGCGCAGCAAGACGCCGCGCTGCGGCTGTACTTCGGCCGACTCGGGCAACAGTTCGGCATTGAGGCGCGCCCGGGTCAGGGGGCTGCGCAGTTCGTAGCTGATGGCCGGCAGCAGCGCGCGCTCGGCTTCGAGAGTGTCCGGATGCCCGGAATGAAGAACAGGAAGCGCCCGGTCAGATTGCACTGGCGCGTCTGGTATTCAGGGCGGGTCGGGATCGCAGACGCCGCCGTTGTCCTCGGCTATTCGAGGCCAGTGGGCGGCATGCCAAGGCAAACGGCTACACAGGCCCAAGGCGAAGGAGACTTTTCTCCGTCAGCGGTGCAGACGTTGAAAGTCGAAGTCCCAGGCGGATTCTCGCTCCCCTCCGCGATGCATGTCGCCCGCTCGCACGTCATCGCTGAAGCGAAGACCAGTGAGCACTTCGATTTCTTCCACGGTCGTCAGGAACTCGCTGACGCGCGCGAGTTCCTCCTCGTCATCGTAGGCTTCGGCGGCTTCCGGAACCCCTTTCGTGAGCTGCTTGAGGACTTCGGATTGATCGGCAAGCAGCGCCACGGATTGCAGTCCTTCCGAGCCATGCCACACCGCGATCTTCCAGAATTTCATCGGCACTTTCACACCGAAGCGGTACTCCGGATCGCTATCGGCAAACACCGGTCCGGCAAAGACAGATACGCGCTTGCGCATGGTGACCGCATTGCGCAGGATGTAGGACTCCACGGCCCGCCACCGGAACTTACCCTTCGCACTAGGCCGGTCGTCCGGACTGCCCTGATTGAAAAAGCCGAGTTGCGGCGCCGCATTCGTGTAGAAGAACGTATCCTCTTCGGCCAGCAGTGCGTCATCGGATGTGCCCCATGCCGGATCTCCCCGCAACACGATGTGCCCCTTCTGGAACATGCGGGCCGTGCGCTCGGCCATCGCACGATGATAGGCCCTGCGCTCTTCCTCCGATGCGTCGCGGCCGGGAAACACGGGCTTCTCGTATCCAGGCACTTTCTGGTTCTCGTAGAACGGCCGGACCATCTGTTCGCTGTCCAGGATGCGTGGATCGGGGCTGAAATCGTCGGACGCTTCAGCGCCTTCGAGCGCTTCGACGCCAAGATCCTCCAGGGTTGGAGCGGTGTTGGTCTGCTTTGTTTGCCGGTTGACTGCAACCACCCGCCGTCCATTGATGTTGCAGGCAGTAAATGCCGCCAGCCGCCGCTCGGCATTCATCACGATGGAGAAGTGGTGGTATTGCAATTCGTGGGGATCTTCACCGTGGACCGCAAACCGGTTCCGGGCCAGGCGGTAGCGAAGATTGGAGACCTCCGGCAACGGGACGATGAAACCGGGAATGAACCCGGGCTCGTAACCGTCCCGATCGGAGAAATCTTCGGCAGACTCTGCCGTCTGCCGCACGAACGCCGGGGGTGATGGCGCGGCCGATGGAACCGGCGGTGCGGCCTGGGACGTTCCCTCCGCAAGCGCTGGTGCGCCCGCCCAGGGCATGCGTACGCTGATCTCCAGTGGCAGCGTCCAAGTCACGATGCCATCACTCGAGACTCTTTGCGACATCGCCGGCCGCGAGCCCGTGGCATGGACTTCGGAGTTGGGTTCTCCCGCCGCTGCCTCACCATGAGGCCCGACGGGTCCGCTTCGGGCCGAACGATCCCAGATGCCAAGCACCGAACGCACCGCATCGTCACTGCGGCGGCCCATCGATCCGATACGGCCGCGCAGCGCCGTGACGATGGCGCTGATGCGGATCCCCTCGTTGACGTCGGTCCGCAGAGGTTGTCCCAGGATACTGGCGACCTCGAACGCCGGCTCGCCCCAATGGTGCAGGGCAATAGGCTCCCAGTCATTGTTGCAGACCGGGGATCCCGAAGATCCCTTTTCCGTGTCGCCCAGGTAGTGCAGCACTTGCAGGGTGTCGTCGCGGGCCACGAGGTTGTTCTCGCGAACGACCAGTTGCTTGAGCCGCCCCTGCGGATGCTGGATGATGTTGGCGATCTCGCCAAGCATGTGCTTGTCGGCTGCGTCGGACAGCGGCATGAACCCGAAGACATCGATCGGCTTGTCGCCGGACAAGCGGGGACCGACGGCGAGCAGCGCAAAGTCCAATCCATCCGTCGGGTCGTTCACGTAGCAGGCATCCGGGTCGAATGCAAAGACCGTCACGCGGCGCTGGTACCCGGAATCGTCGTTCTCGTAGTCGAACTCCACAGCCATCTGCCGCGCGGCGTCCGCACTCGGGATCACGTGGTTGTTGGTCAGGAAGAGTCCCGGTCCGACCAGGAAACCGCTGCCCTGAGCCCGACCCGAGCGGAAAATGACGCGGCCCACTGCGTTCGCCGCAAGACGCCCGCGCGTGAGGAACTCCACGCCCACGAAATCGATACTGGGCCCCTGCAGCGCCTCTGCTGCGGATCTCCGAAGCGCGACTCGGCCAGGCACCGCATCAACCTGTCCCTGCATTGCCTCCGATGCGGGCTCCTGGAGCACAACTCCGTCGATGCGTCTTGCTGTTTGAGCAACCAGGGTTGCCACTGCCTCTGCTTCGCGCAGCGGCATGCTGGCCTTCGCCGCGATGCGGGCGACCAACCGCGGCTCATGCGTTTCCGCCCCCAGCGGGTTGCCCGCCGCAATCTGCCGCAGCGAATGGGCGATCTCCTCACCCTGTTTGGCAATTCGCTGCCGGACCAGCCCCCGGAGATTGGATTCAGTCTTGGGATCCATATCCTTGCCTTCTCCTGTTCGGCCTCGGTGGCGTATCGCAGCCGAGTTCCCGCACGCTGCGCTTTCCCACCAAATCATGGCGTTGACGCCGTGAACAGTGCTGCCGCGGGCCCATGAAGGTGAGCCATTTTCCGGGCGAGGCCATGCAAAGTCGGTGCGAAAGCCTTGCCAGGGGGCCGACGTGTAGCCGCTCGAACTCAGGACAAGGAGGGCGTCAAACGTTCCGCCACCGCTCGACCAGCCAAAGAAAGTGCTCGTAGACCCTGGGGTGGTCCACAGCCCCATCCGGCCGGGTACCTCGCAGATGCTTGATGAGTTCCCCCGCCAGCTCGTGCAGGTTGAGGACGATCTTCCGCCAGGAATGTCGCATGAGTTTTTCGTCAAAGTCCCCACTGCGAATGCCGACAGCGATAAATTCGTAATAATTGAGCATGTACCGCGCCGCCTCGACCCCGTCACGAATTGTCGCATCGGTAGCTTGCCAATCGTTGTGCTTGACGGGAGTGATGCCCGTCAAGGTCGGGTAGGCCGCATTGAGCTTGGTGGCCTTGTCCTGAAAAGCGGTGGAGAGTCGGGACTGCAGCATGGTATTGACCGTATGCTGTTTCAGCGAGTTGCGAATCTGAACGGCGGCCGCCAGCAACCAGCCCAGAATGGCGGCGAGGACGGCATACAGCGCAATCCACTCTTTGGCATCCAGCCCGGTAGAAACGAGCGTCGGGTCCAATGAGACAAGCCAAAACCCGACAGGAACACCAAAAGCCGCAATGAGTACTACTCCCATTGCGGCAATCAAGATATGAGAAAGTCGCACTACAGTTCCCGCCTACCGCCTCTGCGGCAGACGGACGGCTTCAGCAAGCACCCGTTCCTTCATTGAACATCGCTCGTCTCCTTAGTTACACGTCCCTACTATAGGGACAAGCCTGTTGCAAGGCAACCCTCCGAACCTTCACCGCCCAACTCACGGGACACCCGCACTCGTCCCACCAAAGGCTTACAAAGCAAAAAGGCCAGTCTTTCGACTGGCCCAAGTGCTTGATTCGATTGGTCGGGGCGGCGGGATTCGAACTCGCGACCCCTTGCACCCCATGCAAGTGCGCTACCAGGCTGCGCTACGCCCCGACACAAGCCGCCATTATAGCAGCCAATTTTCTATTATCCAGTGATTTCGACGAGCTTCAGTCAGTCCCTCAACCCTGCCAGCGCTTCCTGGATATCGGCGCGCATCTCGGCCAGCAGCGCCTTGTAGCGATCGGCCTCGGCAACGTCTTCCTGGTGCTGGATGGCCGCTTCGCCCAGGCGGTTTCGCGCACCGGAGATCGTGAAACCTTCCTCGTACAGCAATTGCCGGATGCGGCGGATGAGCAGGACTTCATGGTGCTGGTAGTAGCGCCGGTTGCCGCGCCGCTTCACCGGCTTCAACTGGGTGAACTCCTGCTCCCAGTAGCGCAGCACGTGCGGCTTGACGCCGCACAGTTCGGCCACTTCGCCGATGGTGAAGTAGCGCTTGGCAGGGATCGGCGGCAACGGGACCGGACCGGCGTCAGGGCTGCTTGCTTGCATCGCTGAGTTGCTCCACTGCGACCTTCAGCTTCTGGCTGGCATGGAAGGTGACCACGCGCCGGGCGGTGATCGGAATCTCCTCGCCCGTCTTCGGGTTGCGTCCGGGGCGCTGCGGCTTGTCGCGCAGTTGGAAGTTGCCGAAGCCGGAAAGCTTGACGCTGTCGCCGCGCTCCAGGGCGGTCCGGATCTCCTCGAAGAAACCCTCCACCATGTCCTTCGCTTCACGCTTGTTCAATCCGACTTGCTCGAACAACAGGTCGGCCAGTTCTGCCTTCGTCAGGGTCACGTCATTCTCCCGATCCACGCAGGCGCGCACCGAGCACAGCCTCTGCCTGGCGGACGAGCGCCGAGACCGCGGCATCGACCTCGGCATCCTCAAGAGTTCGCTGAGTATCTTGCATCAACACCCTGAAAGCAAGGCTCTTCTTGTCCGGATCGATGCCCTTGCCATGGTAGACGTCGAACAGCGCGATCTCGCGCGCGACCGCCGGCGCCGCCTCGCGCAGGACCTCCAGGACGCGCTCCACCGTGACGTCGAGCGCGACCACGAGGGCGAGGTCGCGGGTCACCGCCGGCATGCGGGAAATCTCCGCGTAGGCCGGCAGCACCGCGCCGAGCGCAGCCTCGAGTTCGATCTCGAACACGACGGGCGCGCTGCCCATGTCGTAGCGCTGGACCCACACCGGATGCAGTTCGCCGACAATGCCGATGTTGTGGCCGTCGAGCCGCACCGTGGCCGCGCGCCCGGGGTGCAGGGCCGGATGCGACAGACTCTCGAAGCTCAGGCAGCGCGGCGCGAACAGCGCTTCGAGGTCGCCCTTCACGTCGTAGAAATCGACCTGGCGCGAGCGCTCGCCCCATTGCTCGGGCAGCGCCGAACCGGCCGCCAGGCCGGCCACCATCAGCGCCTGATGGAAACCGGCCACGGGCTGGCCGTCGGCCTTGCGCTCGAAGCAGCGGCCGATCTCGAACACGCGCACGCGATCCATCTGCCGTTTGCGGTTGGTCACCAGGTTCGCGGCGAGGCCGGGAATCAGGCTGGAGCGCATCACACTGAGCTGGCTGGCGATGGGATTGGCGAGCCGGATCAGGTTCTCGTTGGCGCAGAAATCCCGCTCCCAGGCTTCTTCGACGAAGGCGAAATTGACCACCTCCTGATAGCCGCAGGCCGCCAGCAGGTGGCGCACGTCCCATACCGGGCGGCGGCTCTCGGCACTGGAGAGCATCATCAGCCCGCCCTGCGGCGCGACCGCCGGGATGTTGTCGTAGCCGTGCAGGCGGGCGAGTTCCTCGATGAGGTCTTCCTCGATCTCGATGTCGAAGCGGAAAGACGGCGGCGTGACGAGGAAATCGTCGCCCTGCCGGGCCACCGCCAGGTGCACGCGCTCGAGCAGCGCCTGGATGCCGGCATCGTCGAGGTGGATGCCGAGCAGCCTGCGGGCGCGCGCCGGGCGCAGCCGCACCGCAGGCCGCGCCGGCAGATGGTCGCGCGCGACAGCCTCCTCCACCGGGCCGGCCTCGCCGCCGCAGATGTCGAGGATGAGTCGGGTCGCACGCTCGATCGCGGTGCGGGCAAGTTCGAAATCCACGCCGCGCTCGAAACGATGCGACGCATCGGACGCGAAGCCATGGGCGCGCGCACGGCCGGCGATGACGGCCGGCGCGAAGAACGCGCTCTCAAGGAAGACTTCGGTGGTATCGAGCGTGATGCCGCTCTCTTCCCCGCCCATGATGCCGGCCAGCGCCAGGGCGCGCGCCTCGTCGGCGATCAGCAGGGTGTCGGCCGCGGGCGTCACCGTCTGCTCGTTGAGCAGCAGCACCTGTTCGCCGGCGCGCGGGTAGCGGACGTGGATGGCACCGGACAGCTTCGTGTCGTCGAAGGCGTGCAGCGGCTGGCCCAGTTCCAGCATCACGTAGTTGGTGACATCGACCAACGCGCTGATGGAGCGGACGCCGCTGCGCACCAGGCGGCGCACCATCCATTCGGGCGTCGGCGCCCTGGCATCGACGCCGCGCAGGATGCGGCCGCAATAGCGCGGGCAGGCATCGGGGGCATCGAGGACGATGGCGCGTCGCGCATCGATCGCCGGCGTGACCGGCACCACCTCGGGCAGTTCCAGGGACCGGCCGGTGATCGCCGCCAACTCGCGTGCGACGCCGGTCAGGCTCAGGCAATCGGCGCGGTTGGGCGTGAGCTTGATCGTGAACAGCGTGTCGTCGAGCCCGAGGTAGTCACGGATGTCGGTGCCGGCCGGCGCGTCGTCCGGCAGCACGTAGAGGCCGCCGTGATCTTCCGACAGGCCGAGTTCGCGCGCCGAGCACAGCATGCCGAAGGACTCCACGCCACGCAGCTTGGCGGCCTTGATCGCGAAGTCGCCCGGCAGCCGCGCCCCGACCTTGGCGCAAGGCACGTTCATGCCCGCCGCCGCGTTCGGCGCGCCGCAGACGATCTGCAGCAGTTCGCCCGTGCCCGCATCGACCTTGCAGAGCTTGAGCTTGTCGGCATTCGGGTGCTTGTCGGCCTCGACGATCCGCGCCACGACGACGCCCGAGAACACCGGCGCGGCCGGGTCGGCTTCTTCCACCTCGAGGCCGGCCATCGTCAGCAGATGACCGAGTTCGGCGCTGTCGCACTGCGGATCGACGAAAGTCCGCAGCCACTGTTCGGAGAATTGCATGATTCCTATACCTGGATGGGCTTGCCTTGATGCGGATACCTGGGCGCAGGGCCGGGCAATGTCAGCGGAACTGGCTCAGGAAGCGCAGATCGCCTTCGAAGAACAGGCGCAGATCATTGACGCCGTAGCGCAGCATGGTGAGGCGGTCCGGCCCCATGCCGAAGGCGAAGCCGGTGTAACGCTCGGGGTCGATCCCGCCGAAGCGCAGCACGTTCGGATGCACCATGCCGCAACCGGCAATCTCGAGCCAGCGGCCCTCGAGCGCGCCGCTCATGAAGGCGACGTCGATCTCGGCGCTCGGCTCGGTAAACGGGAAGAAGGACGGGCGGAAGCGGACCTGCAGATCCTCCGTCTCGAAGAACTTGCGCAGGAAGTCGGCGATGACGCCCTTCAGGTCGGCAAAGCTGACGTTCTCGCCCACCCACAGACCTTCGACCTGGTGGAACATCGGCGAGTGCGTGGCATCGGAATCGACGCGATACACCCGCCCCGGCGCGATCAGGCGCAGCTCGGGCATGTGGTCTTGGCCCGCATGGCGCGCGACGTGATCCTGCATGGCGCGGATCTGCACCGGGCTGGTGTGCGTGCGCAGCAGCACGTCGGCATGGCCTTCGAGGTAGAAGGTGTCGTGCATCGACCGTGCCGGATGGTTCTCCGGCGTGTTGAGCGCAGTGAAGTTGTGCCAGTCGGTCTCGATCTCGGGCCCGTCGGCGACGATGAAGCCGATCGAACGGAACAGCGCCTCGATGCGTTCCAGCGTGCGGCTCACCGGGTGAAGGCCGCCGGGGATGCCGCCACGGCCCGGCAGCGTCACGTCGAGCGCCTCGGCAGCCAGTTGGGCCAGCAGAGCGGCTTCGCGCAGGGCCTGGCGGCGGGCGTCGAGCGCCTGCTCGATGGCATCCTTGGCGCGGTTGATCGCCGCCCCCGCTTCACGCCGCTCCTCGGGCGCGAGCTTGCCCAGCGCCTTCAGCCGCTCGGTGAGCGAACCGCTCTTGCCGAGGTAACGCGCCTTGGCCTGCTCGAGCGCGGCGCCGTCCACCGCTGCGGCGAAATCCGCCGCAGCCTGTTGAACCAGTTGATCCAGGGTTTCCATTTACCTGCCGTCCGGAATTGCTTTGATGCGGGGACACTAAAAAAAAAGGAGGCCAGGCCTCCTTTTTTCGGGCTGCGTCAGGTCACGCAGCGAGCTTGGCCTTGGCTTGTTCGGCGATCGCCGCAAACGCGGCCTTGTCGAACACGGCCAGGTCGGCCAGGACCTTGCGGTCGACTTCGATGGCAGCCTTCTTCAGGCCGTTCATGAAGGTGCTGTAGGTCAGCCCCAGTTCGCGGGCGGCCGCGTTGATACGCGCGATCCACAGCGTACGGAACTGGCGCTTGCGCTGACGGCGGTCGCGGTAGGCGTACTGGCCGGCCTTCATCACCGCCTGCTTGGCGATGCGATAGACGTTCTTGCGACGGCCTCGATAACCCTTGGCCTGGGCGAGGACTTTCTTGTGACGGGCGCGGGCGGTTACACCACGTTTAACGCGAGGCATGGCGGTCTCCTATCAAGCGTAAGGCAGCATGGCGCGAATCAGCTTCTCGTCGGCGGCGTGGACTTCCGTCATGCCGCGAAGCTGGCGCTTGCTCTTGGTGGTCTTCTTGGTAAGGATGTGGCGCTTGAACGCCTGGGACCGCTTGATCCCGCCGCTGGAGCGGACCTTGAAGCGCTTCTTCGCTCCGCTCTTGGTCTTCATCTTGGGCATTGCTAAGACTCCGTGTTTTTGGATGCCGCCAGGTAGCGCCGAACGAGCCGGCACGTTTTCAGACCTGGCACCACTTGTTTTCCGCCGCCCCGGTTTCCCGCGGCGCCGGTCTTGCCCCGTTTCCGGGGCAGATCCTGAGAACCGGTCAGCGGTTCTTCTTCGGTGCGATCACCATGATCATCTGACGCCCTTCCATCTTGGGCATCTGTTCCACCTGGCCGATCTCCTCGAGATCGGTCTTGACGCGCTCGAGCTGCCGCAGGCCGAACTCCTGGTGCGCCATTTCCCGGCCGCGGAAGCGCAGGGTCACCTTGCACTTGTCGCCATCTTCAAGAAAGCGCTTCAGGTTGCGCAGCTTGATCTGGTAGTCGTTCTCATCGGTGCCGGGACGGAGCTTGACTTCCTTCACCTGCACCTGCTTCTGCTTCAATCGGGCTTCGTGGGCCTTCTTCTGTTCCTGATACTTGAACTTGCCGAAATCCATCAGCTTGCACACCGGCGGCTTGGCCATCGGCGCGATTTCGACAAGATCCAGCCCGGCTTCTTCGGCCATGTTGAGGGCTGCATTCACAGAAACGATGCCGAGCTGTTCGCCCTCTTCACCGACCAGCCGGACCTCAAGCGCGTTGATCTCCCCGTTCACGCGCTGCTTTTTTTCTTGAGCGATGGTTCAACTCTCCACGAAAACCAAAAATCAGACCGGGCCGGCTTTCGCTTCCAGTTCGCGATGCCAGCGTTCGATCAGCGAATCGAGGGACATTTGGCCAAGATCCTGGCCGCCTCGGGCGCGTACGGCAACCATGCCCGCCGCCTTCTCCTTGTCGCCGATGACGATCTGGTACGGCAGCTTTTGTACGCTATGTTCTCGAATTTTATAGTTAATCTTCTCGTTGCGCAAATCGGCTTCGACGCGGAAACCGGCTTTCTTCAGCGCCGCAGCCACCTCGACCGCATAGTCGGACTGCGCTTCCGTGATGTTCATCACAGCCGCCTGCACCGGCGCCAGCCACAGCGGCATCGCTCCGGCGTGATGCTCGATCAGGATGCCGATGAAGCGCTCCATCGAGCCGACGATGGCGCGATGTAGCATGACGGGGAACTTCTTGGTGTTGTCCTCGGCGACGTATTCCGCCCCCAGCCTCACCGGCAGGTTGAAATCGAGCTGCAGCGTGCCGCACTGCCACACGCGCTCGAGGCAGTCCTTGAGCGAGAACTCGATCTTCGGCCCGTAGAAGGCCCCTTCGCCCGGCTGCAGTTCGTAGGCCAGCTCCTGGGCATCGAGCGCCGCGGCAAGCGCAGCCTCGGCGTCATCCCACTGTTCGTCGGAGCCGACGCGCTTCTCGGGCCGGGTCGACAGCTTCACCAGGATGTCGGTGAAGCCGAAATCCGCATAGACCTTCTGCAGCAGCTCGATGAAGGCGGCCGATTCGGCCTGCACCTGGTCTTCGGCGCAGAAGATGTGCGCATCGTCCTGCACGAAATTGCGCACACGCATGATGCCGTGCAGCGAACCCGAAGGTTCGTTGCGATGGCAGGAGCCGAATTCGGCCATGCGCAACGGCAGGTCGCGGTAGCTCTTCAGGCCCTGGTTGAAGATCTGGATGTGGCAGGGACAGTTCATCGGCTTGACCGCGTAGTCGCGCTTCTCCGACTGGGTGGTGAACATCAGGTCGGAGTACATGCCCCAGTGGCCCGATTTCTCCCACAGCGAGCGGTCGACGATCTGCGGCGTCTTCACCTCCTGGTAGCCATGCTCCGCGATGGTCCTGCGCAGGTACTGCTCGACCTGCTGCCACAGCGTCCAGCCCTTGGCGTGCCAGAACACCATGCCGGGCGCCTCCTCCTGGATGTGGAAGAGGTCGAGCGCACGGCCGAGCTTGCGGTGATCGCGCTTCTCGGCCTCCTCGAGCATGTGCAGATAGCCCTCCAGCTCCTCCTTCCTCGCCCAGGCGGTGCCGTAGATCCGCTGCAGCATCTCGTTCTTCGAGTCGCCGCGCCAGTAGGCGCCGGCCAGCTTGGTGAGCTTGAACACCTTCAGCTTGCCGGTCGACGGCACATGGGGACCGCGGCACAGATCGATGAAATCGCCCTGCCGGTACAGCGACACGTCCTCTTCCGCCGGAATCGACGCGATGATCTCCGCCTTGTAGTGCTCGCCGATGCCCTTGAAGAACTCGACCGCCTTGTCGCGCGGCCAGACTTCGCGCTGCACCTGGATCTCGCGCCTGGCGATCTCGCCCATGCGCTTTTCGATCGCGGCGAGGTCTTCCGGCGTGAACGGGCGCTTGTACGAGAAATCGTAGTAGAAGCCGTTGTCGATGACGGGGCCGATCGTCACCTGCGCCTCGGGGAACAGTTCCTTCACCGCGTGCGCCAGCAGGTGTGCGGTCGAGTGGCGGATGATCTCGAGCCCTTCGGCGTTCTTGTCGGTGACGATCGCCAGTTCGGCATCGGCCTCGAGCCGGTGGGACAGA
The DNA here is from genome assembly GCF_002354895.1 of Thauera sp. K11. Taxonomy (NCBI): domain Bacteria; kingdom Pseudomonadati; phylum Pseudomonadota; class Betaproteobacteria; order Rhodocyclales; family Zoogloeaceae; genus Thauera; species Thauera sinica. The sequence continues at coordinate 1,103,525 of NZ_CP023439.1, read as the reverse complement.
TCGACCAGCCTGCCGCCGACCCGTCCGGCGAGCGCCGCCTTGGCAAGCCCCGCGCCGATCGACGAAGCCACCTCGAATACCGTCACCGGATGATCGAAGCTGCGGACGGAACCATCGGGTAGCGTGATATTGGGCATGATTGCGAAGCCTCGGGGCATGAAATGGACTTGGTGTTCCGTCGCCTGGCGGTCGCTTGAGCCCGGGCGGCGGCGCATCGATGGATAGGGACGGTCGCCAGGCTGCACGCAAGCCGTAGACGAAAAAAAAGCGCGGTCGTCGCGCGCTTTTTCTCTGTCAGACGAGCGGAGCCGACCTGTTTAGTTTCCGGCCTTGAAAGTAGTTCGGAACATGACGATCGCCCCAGATGTCTGGTAGGCGCGATTGGATTCGAACCAACGACCCCCACCATGTCAAGGTGGTGCTCTAACCAACTGAGCTACGCGCCTGCTGAAGTCCCGCATTATAGACACCGAAACGATCTTGTCAAAGACTTTTTGCGGTGCCGCACAAGGGACTATTTCTTCAGCCGTCGTACCACGAACAGGATGATGATCGCGCCGATCACCGCACCGACGAAGCCGGCCGGCTGTCCGGCGCTGTAGATGCCGATGGCCTGCCCGCCGAAGGTGGCCAGCATCGCGCCGGCGATGCCCAGCAATGCCGTCATGATGAGTCCCAGCCCGTCCTTGCCGGGGTGCAGCAGGCGGGCGATCAGGCCGACGATGAGCCCGATGATGATGGTGCCGATGATGGACATGGACTAGATCTCCTGTTGAGCGGTTGTTTTGAAACTCAGGATGCCGGCCAGGCGGCGAGGAACTGCTTCCAGTGCGGCGCGTCGATGCGCGCCAGCGCGTCGCGCACCGCCTGCACCTCCTGCGCCCACGCCGCCGCGTCGAGATGGCCGCGCATGCGCTGGAAGCGCAGATGGACGAGGTAGGTATTGACCACGTCGGTCTCGCAATAGTCGCGGATCTCGGCGATCCGGCCCTCCTGCCAGGCCTGCCACACCGCCGACCCGTCCATGCCGAGCTTGCCGGGATAGCCCATCAGCTTCGCGAGTTCGTCCAGCGGCGCATTGGCGCGAGGCTGGTAGAGCGCGAGCAAGTCCATCAGATCCAGATGACGGGAATGATAGCGGCTGATGTAGTTGTTCCACTTGAAGTCGCGCGAGTCGTTGTAGTCCCCCTCGCCCTGGTCCCAGTAACGCGGCGCCGCCACCCCGTGCAGCATGCCGTGGTAGTGCAATACCGGCAGGTCGAAGCCGCCGCCGTTCCACGACACGATCTGCGGCGTGTAACGCTCGATGCCGTCGAAGAAGCGCTGGATGATCTGGCCCTCGTCGCAATCGGGCTCGGACAGCGAGAACACGCGGAACTGGCTGGCATCGCGCAGCACGCAGGAAATCGTCACCACGCGCTGCAGGTGGTGCGGCAGGAAATCGCTGCCGTGGCTCGCGCGCCGTTGCTGGAAGGCGAATTCCGCCACTTCCGCATCGGGCAGGTCCGCCGGCAGTTCGTTGAGCGCGCGGATGCCGGCGGTGTCGGGAATCGTCTCGATGTCGAAGACCAGGACCGGCATCACTTCCTCGCCCAGTTGCCGCCCGACTGCACCCACCAGCCCGCCTGCGCACGCTCGATCCAGCGCTGCGCGAAGGTCTTGCGCACGTCAGCCTCCCATTCCGGATGTCCGTTGGCGCGCGCGATCTCGCGGTACAGGGCGATCCGGTCGGCATTCTCCGCGGCCACCAGGCCATTGAGCTGCGCACGCTGCGCCAGCGGCACGCCCGACGCGTCGCGCAGGGCGACGGTACCGTCGGCCGCGAGGCCGACCGCGCCGGATGCGTAGAGCGGAGCGAGCTGGGCGTGGCGCTGCTGCATCGAGCCCCTCAGGGCGGCGATCGACGGAGAGTCGATGTCGAGATTGCCCTGCGCGCGGACGGCCGCCGGCAGCGAACCGATCAACACTGCGAACAGAATGCCCAGCCAGGCGCGCGGTCTCATGGTCTTGCTCCTCCTGCGCCCGGGGCTGCCGGCAGCGCAGCCGGCGTACCGGGCGGCTGCTGGCCTTCGCGCAACTGCCAGACTTCGTCGATGATGCGGTCCGCAGCCTTCTCGGCTGCCGCCGCGGGAAAATAAATGTTGATGGTGACGCAGCCGGCGAGCACGAGCAGCATCGACGCGCCGGCAAGAACGTGCAGCCTGGAATGCGGGCTCAATGACATCGAGTTTCTCCGGTTCGGCCCGCCGGCCCTGTGCCCGCATGCCATCAACGTACCTCTGGCGGGAGCTTGCCGTCGGTCACGCGCTGCAGGCGTTCGACGAGCTCCTTCCAGTCGATGCGGCGATTGTAGCCGATGACATCCAGCGCCGGGACGCCGCCTCCTCGCACGATGGCGAAGCCGCCGTCGGCGCGGACGGTGTCGCCGACGCCATCCGCCAGGCATACGTCGGCCTCGAGCACGCAGCGAAAACCCAGGTCGCGGTAGCCGAAGGTGTCGAACAGGCCGATCAGGCTGCGCTGTATCGCCGCCATCGCTCCCGGGCCACCCAGGGCGCTGATGTTCTCCACCGCCCGCTGGCTGATGCGCCGCGGATAGCGGCCGGGGCTGCTCGCGACCCGAGCATCGAAGCGCACCGGCCGCCAGCGGACCAGTTCCAGCCCGCGGACGTCGGCATCGATGAAGCCGGTGATGCTGCCGAAGCTGAAGGTTTCGGTGAGCTGCGCCAGATCGATGTGGCGGGCCTCGACGTCGGCCGACAGATACGAGGCGACGCCGAAGGGCTCCCGCAGGCGCAGATTGGTCGCCTGCAGGTAACCGTCGAACAGCGATATCACCAGCGCGCCATCGAATGCGATCTCTCCCGGGCGCACGCTCAGTGCCGGAATGGACGCCGACAGCACCCCGCCCATGGACGGCAGGCCGGCCGCCTCGGTCAGCAGGCGCATCGACACCGGCTCGATCACCGCCCCGCCGCTCCCCGCCCAGCCGTCACCGACGCGCTGCAGCGCCAGCCCGTCGAGCACGGCCGCGCCATCGAGCAGCGGGATCACGCTGCGCGCGAACGAAACGCGGTCGCGCTCGAGCCGGGCGGAGAGGGAAAACGGCCCCAGGGCCAGCTTTTCCCAGCGGCCGCCGCCGATGTGCAGTTCGGCCTGCGTGGCTCCGTCCGTCCGCCACGGCAGGCGTCCGCTGACCGGCCCGAAGGCCACGCCGCCGCCGCCGTCGGCCGCGGGGAGGCTGAAGCCGGCGTCGTCGAACACCGCGTCCACCGCCTGCAGGACGCCATCCCGGGCGGCCAGGACGGCGCCGACGTGCCCGGCGAAACGCAGCCGCGCAGCGGCCTCGGGTGCGATCAGTGGCGCGACCCAGCGCGGCCCGACGACGGCGAGGTCGGCGCCGGACACCGACAGGGTGCCGTCGATCAACCGCCCGTGCCGCGTGTCCAGCACCGCGGTGGCCGCCAGCGCGTCGACGCCGGCAATCTGCAGCGCGGCCTCCCGCACCTCGAACCGGTCGCCCTGCATCACGCCGCCTGCGTCGAGCCTGGCCCCGGCCTCGACGAAGAAGGGATGCCAGTACGCGGCCCCCTCGCGCCAGTCGGCCCGGGCTGTCCACTGCCAGCGCCCGTTGCGCAGCCCTGCCTCCAGCGCGAACACCAGGCCGAGCTTCTCCGCCGCATGCTGCCCGTCGGCGCTGCCGAAGCCGCCATCCTCCAGCGTGCCGCGCACGGTAAGGCGCCCCTGCCGCGCGGCGCCGGCCCCGGATGCCGACCAGTCCAGCTCGCCATGCACGATGCCCACCGGCTTCCAGTCCGCCACGCGGATTGCCGGCGATCCGAGCAGGGCCGCAGCGTCGGACAGCGGAAAACGCTCGATGCGGGCATGGAGCCCGCCGGAGGCCCCGGCGCGGACCGCCACGCGGGCGCCGGTCCGGCTGGTCGCCACGAGGTCGGCTTCGCCCGTCGTCAGGTCCGCATGGAAATCGACACGCCACGGCAGGCCCTTCCGCGCCACGCGCAACTGCCCGCCGCGGCAGGAGAGGAGCGGGTAGCTGAGGCGGCCCTGCGGACAATCGAAGCGCAGGTCGCGGAATTCATCGCCACCGATGCGCAGGCGCCCCAGCGCCAGTTGCAGGCGCGACTCGTCCGCCTCGAAGCGCACCGACAGGTCGCGCACCGAGAACGCGGGATGGTCGATTCGGGCCACGGAAAGGCGCACGCGCCCGGCCTCGATGGCCGGCAGCGCTGCGGACGCGGCCGGCATCCCGGCCCCCGAAACGGCCAGCGCCGCACCGGCCAGCGCGGCAGCGAAACCTCGTCGCACACCGCGACGCAAGGGCACGTCAGGCGGGGAAGACACCCGTGGAGAGATAGCGATCGCCACGGTCGCACACGATGGTGACGATCACCGCGTTCTCGACCTCGGCCGCAATGCGAACCGCCACATGCAGCGCGCCGCCCGACGAGATGCCGGCGAAGATGCCCTCCTCGCGCGCGAGGCGGCGGGTCATCTCCTCCGCATCGGCCTGGCTGACGTTCTCGATGCGGTCGACCCGCGGCCGCTCGAAGATCTTCGGCAGGTAAGCCTCGGGCCACTTGCGGATGCCGGGGATCTGCGAACCATCCTCCGGCTGGCAGCCGACGATCTGGATCGCCGGGCTCTTCTCCTTCAGGAAGCGGGAGGTGCCCATGATGGTGCCGGTGGTTCCCATCGAGCTGACGAAATGTGTGATCCGCCCGTCCGTCTGCTCCCAAAGCTCCGGCCCGGTCCCCTCGTAGTGGGAAAGCGGATTGTCCGGGTTGGCGAACTGGTCGAGGATGATGCCCTTGCCCTCGTCGCGCATGCGATCGGCGATGTCGCGCGCCAGCTCCATGCCGCCCGATGTCGGTGTCAGCACCAGCTCCGCGCCGAAGGCGCGCATCGTCTGGCGGCGCTCGATGCTCTGGTTCTCCGGCATCACCAGGATCATGCGGTAGCCGCGCATCGCCGCGGCCATCGCCAGCGCGATGCCGGTATTGCCGCTGGTCGCCTCGATCAGCGTGTCGCCCGGCCCGATGTCGCCGCGCGCCTCCGCGCGCATGATCATCGACAGCGCCGGCCTGTCCTTCACCGACCCGGCCGGGTTGTTGCCCTCCAGCTTGGCGAGGATGACGTTGTTGCGGCCGGCGTTGATGCGCTTGAGGCGCACCAGGGGCGTATGGCCGACATAATCTTCGAGCGTCCTGAATTCCATTCCCGTTCCGATGTGCGCGTGGAGTGTCGGTTCGACCGCGGATCAGCCCCGGCCGATCCCGTGATATTCGACGCCCATCTCGCGCATGATCGCCGGGTCGTACATGTTGCGTCCATCGAAGATCACCGGATGCTTCAGGGCCGCGCGGATGCGCTCGAAGTCCGGGCTGCGGAATTCCTTCCACTCGGTCACGATCACCAGGGCGTCGGCCCCCTCGACCGCCTCCATCGGGCGCTCGACATAGAGCAGCCGCGGCTCGTCGCCGAAGATGCGGCGCGCCTCGTCCATCGCCACCGGATCGTAGGCGACCGCGGTCGCCCCGCGCTGGAACAGCTCGGCCAGGATCACCCGGCTGGGCGCATCGCGCATGTCATCGGTGTTGGGCTTGAAGGCAAGCCCCCACAGCGCGAAGCGCATGCCGCTCAGGTCCTCGCCGAAACGGGCGACGATCTTCTCCACCAGGCGCAGCTTCTGCGCATCGTTGGCGGACTCGACCGCATTGAGCAGCAAGAGGTCGTGGCCGTTCTCGCGGCCGGTGCGCACCAGCGCCTTGACGTCCTTCGGGAAGCACGAGCCGCCATAGCCGCAGCCGGCATAGAGGAAGTGCCAGCCGATGCGCGGGTCCGAGCCTATCCCCTGGCGCACCAGTTCGATGTCCGCGCCCAGCGTCTCGGAAAGATTGGCGAGTTCGTTCATGAAGCTGATGCGGGTCGCCAGCATGGCGTTGGCCGCGTACTTGGTCAGCTCGGCGCTGCGCACGTCCATCACCAGCAGCTTCTCGTGGCTGCGCTGGAAGGGGCCGTAGAGCTGGCGCATCAGGTCGATCGCACGCTTGTCGTCGGCGCCGACGATGATGCGGTCCGGACGCATGAAGTCCTCGACGGCCGCGCCTTCCTTGAGGAACTCCGGATTCGAGACGACCGCGAAAGGGATGTCGGCGCCGCGCGCGGCCAGTTCCTCGGCGATCACCGCCTCGACCCTGTCGCCGGTGCCGACGGGCACGGTGGACTTGTCGACGACGACGCGATAGCCGTCCATGTGGCGGCCGATGTTGCGCGCCGCGGCGAGCACGTACTTCAGGTCGGCCGATCCGTCCTCGTCCGGCGGCGTGCCCACGGCGATGAACTGGATCGTGCCGTAGCGCGCGGCGTACTCGACGTCGGTCGTGAACGACAGGCGGCCCGCGGCGACGTTGCGCCGCACGATCTCGAGCAGGCCGGGCTCGTGAATGGGGATTCCACCTTCCTCGAGAACGCGGATCTTGTTCGGATCGACGTCGAGGCACAGGACGTCGTTGCCGACATCCGCCAGGCAGGCGCCACTGACGAGACCCACGTAGCCGGTACCAACCACGGTAATTTTCATGTTGGGCAGATCCTGAAGGGGTTGAACGGAAACGATGGCGAGGCGGCGCTCATGGCGTCAGGTCGAATTCCTCTGTCCGGCGCGGCGGATAGGTTTCCCAGCCGCCGCAGGCCGGGCAGCGCCAGTGGAATTGGCGCGCCTTGAAGCCGCATGCATCGCAACGATAACGGGCCACCTTGCGCGTGTGGCCGTGGATGAGCTGCTTGATGAGTTCGATGTCCGAGCGCTGCTCGGACGGCGCGGTCAGCAGCGCCGCCTCGAGCAGCTTGTCGAGGCCGAGGAGCGTCGGATTGCGCTTGAGTTCCTCGCGCACGAGTTCGTAGGCGGTCTTCGGGCCGTGCTTTTCCAGCTCCCAGCGGAACAACTCGTCGAGCAGGTCGAGCGAGGCGTGGTTCTCCAGCCATGCGCGCAGCAACTGGTGCCCCTGCTCCTGGCGGCCGAGGCGACCGTAGGCTTCCATCACACGTTCGGCAACCAGTGCGAGATACACCGGGTCCTGGGTCTCGATCCGCTTCCACGCCTCGAGCGCCGCCTCGTCCCGCCCTTCGGCGACGTCCAGGTCGCCCAGCAGCAGGCTGGCGCGCACGCTGCGCCGATTGACCGCCAGCGCATCGTCGAGATGGCTGCGCACCTCCTCGAAGCGGGAGTTGGCCAGCGCATTCGCGGCCAGCTCGCAATGGAAGTTCGCCACCTCGCGGCGCCACATCACGCTCTCGTGGTTGGGCAGGGCACGCGCGATCTCGATCGCCTTCGCCCAGTCCTTTTCCTGCTGATAGATCTCGAGCAGGTATTGCTGCGCCACGTCGTTGGCGCGCGTGTCGCGCAGCTTCAGGAACACCGCCTCGGCCCGGTCGAGCAGGCCGGCCTTGAGGAAATCCTGTCCGAGTTCGCCGAGCGCCTGCAGGCGCTGCTCCTCGTCGAGATCCTCGCGATCGACCAGCAACTGGTGAATGCGGATCGCGCGGTCGGTCTCGCCGCGGCGGCGGAACAGGCTGCCCAGGGCGAAATGCAGTTCGACCGTCTGCGGATCGATGCGCACCGCCTCGACGAAGGCATCGATGGCCTTGTCGGGCTGTTCGTTGAGCAGGAAATTCAGGCCATTGAGGTAGGAACGCGGCAAGGCGCGCGATTCCTGCACCACCTGGCGGATGTCGATGCGCGCGGCCAGCCAGCCCAGCGCGAAGAAAAGCGGCAGCGCGAGCAGCCACCAGAATTCAATATCCATGCTTGATCAGAGCGTCTCCGCATTCACCGCGTCGGGCGCAGGCGCGGCCGGCTCGGCCCGGTCGCGCTCCAGCCGCTCGACCTGGCGGCGCAGGCGGCGGATCTCGCGGTGCTTGCGCAGCAGGGAGGCGAACGTGGCCGTCACGCCGATCAGGGCACCGGCCGCGAAGCTCAGCAGGATCACGAACACCAGCGGAAGCTGCCACTGCCAGCCGAAGAAGAAGTACAGGTTCGCCAGATGGTCGTTCTTGACCGCGAACCCGAACAGCAGGAAGAAAAGCAGCAGACGGAAGAACCACATCAAGGCGCGCATGGGTCCGCATTATCTCCGAGCGAATGACGAAAAAGAAGGCGGCCGCAGCCGCCTTCCGGGACATCCTGCAAAGACGACCATTCGCCGCGCGGTCACTCGCAGAGATCCACCCGCTCGCGCAACTCCTTGCCGGCCTTGAAATGGGGCACGTACTTTTCCGGTACATGCACCTTCTCGCCCGACTTCGGATTGCGCCCCACGCGGGGCGGGCGGTAATTCAGAGCGAAACTCCCGAACCCGCGGATCTCGATGCGATCGCCGCGTGCAAGCGCATCGGACATCGCATCGAGGATCATCTTGACCGCGTAATCGGCATCCTTAGCAACCAGTTGCGGAAAACGTGCCGCAAGCTGGGCGATCAGCTCCGATTTGGTCATGACCGGCCGAATCAGTTCTTCTGTTCGTTCAGCTTGGCCTTGAGCAGTGCGCCAAGGTTGGTCGTACCCGAGGCAGCCGAACTCTCGGAAGCCAGCTTCTGCATGGCTTCGCTCTGTTCGGCCTGATCCTTGGCACGGATCGACAGATTGATCGAACGCGTCTTGCGATCGACGTTGATCACCATCGCCTCGACCTGGTCGCCTTCCTTCAGCACGGTGGTCAGGTCATCGACGCGGTGGGCGGCCGCCTCGGAAGCGCGCAGGTAGGCTTCCACGTCGTCACCCAGCGCGATCACCGCACCGCGGGCGTCGACCGACTTCACGGTGCCGCGCACGAGGCTGTTCTTCTCGTGGGTGGCGATGAAGTTGGTGTACGGATCGCCCTCGAGCTGCTTGATGCCCAGCGAGATGCGCTCGCGCTCGACGTCGATCGCCAGCACCACGGCCTCGACCTCGTCGCCCTTCTTGAAGCGGCGCACGGCTTCCTCGCCGGTTTCGCTCCACGACAGGTCGGACAGGTGCACCAGGCCGTCGATGCCGCCTTCCAGGCCGATGAACACGCCGAAGTCGGTGATCGACTTGATCTGGCCGCGGACCTTGTCGCCCTTCTTGTGGTTGATGGCGAAATCGTCCCACGGGTTGGACATGCACTGCTTCATGCCCAGCGAGATGCGGCGACGGTCTTCGTCGATCTCGAGGATCATGACCTCGACCTCGTCGCCAAGCTGGACGACCTTGGTCGGATGGATGTTCTTGTTGGTCCAGTCCATCTCGGACACGTGCACCAGACCTTCGATACCTTGTTCGACTTCAACGAACGCACCGTAGTCGGTGATGTTGGTCACCTTGCCGAACAGGCGGGTGCCCTGCGGATAGCGGCGCGAGATGCCGACCCACGGATCTTCGCCCAGTTGCTTGAGGCCCAGCGAGACGCGGTTCTTTTCCTGGTCGAACTTGAGGACCTTGGCTTCGATCTCGTCGCCGACGTTGAGCACTTCCGACGGGTGGCGAACACGGCGCCAGGCCAGGTCGGTGATGTGCAGCAGGCCGTCGATGCCGCCGAGGTCCACGAACGCGCCGTAGTCGGTGATGTTCTTGACGATGCCCTTGACGACCGTGCCTTCCTTGAGGTTCTCGAGCAACTTCTGGCGCTCTTCGCCCATGGACTCTTCGAGCACGGCGCGGCGCGACACGACGACGTTGTTGCGCTTGCGGTCGAGCTTGATGACCTTGAACTCGAATTCCTTGCCTTCGTACGGCGTGGTGTCCTTGACCGGACGCATGTCGACCAGCGAACCCGGCAGGAAGGCGCGGATGCTGTTGGTCATGACAGTCAGACCACCCTTGACGCGCCCGGTGATGACGCCCTTGACCAGCGTGCCGTCGTTGAGGGCCTTCTCGAGATCGTTCCAGGCCGAGATGCGCTTGGCCTTCTCGCGCGACAGGCGGGTTTCGCCGAAGCCGTCCTCGAGCGCGTCGATGGCGACGTGCACGAAGTCGCCCGGATTCACTTCGAGTTCGCCGCGGTCGTTGCGGAACTCTTCGATGGGCACGTAGCTTTCGGACTTCAGGCCGGCGTTGACGACGACGAAATTCTGGTCGATGCGCACGACTTCGGCGGTGATGACTTCACCGGCGCGCATTTCCTGCAGGGCGAGGCTTTCCTCGAAAAGGGCGGCAAAGCTTTCTTCGAGGGCGGGGGTGGTGTTGGACATAAAGGCAAAGATCCGGGACCGCCGTGCGACGGCAAACAAGGTTGATTGAAGAAACGGCCGCGGCGCCGATGGATGGCGCCCGCGCCCGGCAAGCTAGCCGGCGACCAGCCCGCGACCCCGCACGAGATCGAGAACGAAGGCCACGGCCTCGTCGACATCCATGTTGGTCGTATCGAGCAGGACCGCGTCCGGCAACTTCTGCAGCGGCGCCACGGCGCGGGCGGCATCACGCGCGTCCCGCTCCCGCAGATCCTGCAGAAGGCTTTCCATGTTAGCAGCCAAACCCTTTTCCATCAACTGCTTATGGCGACGCCCGGCCCGCGCCTCGACCGATGCGGTGAGGAAGACCTTGACCGGCGCATCGGGAAAGATCACCGAGCCCATGTCGCGCCCTTCGGCCACCAGGCCGGGGCCGCAGCGATAGTCCCGCTGGCGGTCGAACAGCGCATTGCGCACCGCGGGCAGCACCGCGACCTGCGAGGCGCCGACCGAGCATGCCTCGTTGCGGATGGCGTCGGTGACGTCGTCGCCGGCCAGCCATGCGCGCCCGCCGGCGAAGCCCGCCGGCAGGTCGGCGGCGATCCGGCCGAGCAGCGCCTCGTCGTCCAGCGGCGCACCGGCGCGGATCGCGGCGAGGGCGACGAGGCGGTAGAGCGAGCCGCTGTCCAGGTAGTGCCAGCCCAGCGCGGCCGCCACCCGCTCCGCCACCGTGCCCTTGCCCGAGGCGGAGGGGCCGTCGATCGCCACCACCGGCACCGGCCGCGCGACCCCGGCATAGGCCGCGAAATAGTCCGGGAAAGTCTTGTTGACGCACTTCGGGTCGTTGATGCGCACGCGGCAGCCGCCGAGGCTGACCAGCGAGAAGCACATCGCCATGCGATGGTCGTCGTAGGTGTCGATCGCTGCGGGCACGAGCCGCGCCGGCGGCGACACGCGCAGATGATCCGGCCCCTCCTCCACCCCGGCGCCGACCTTGCGCAGCTCGGTCGCCATCGCCGCGATGCGGTCGGTCTCCTTCACCCGCCAACTGGCGATGTTGCGCAGCGTGCATGGACCGTCGGCGAAGAGCGCCGCCACCGCCAGCGTCATCGCCGCGTCCGGGATGTGGTTGAGGTCGAGGTCGAAGGCGCGCAGGCGGCCGTCCGCCGGGGCGGCCGCCTCGATCCAGTTGTCGCCCATCGCGATGCGCGCGCCGAGCTGCTGCAGCGCCTCGGCGAAGCGCACGTCGCCCTGGATGCTGTCGCGGCCGACGCCCTCGACGCGCACCGGCCCGCCGCCGATCGCGCCGGCGGCGAGGAAATACGACGCCGACGACGCGTCGCCCTCGACATACACCGTGCCCGGGCTGCGGTAGCGCACGCCGCCTGGCACGACGAAGCGCGCCCAGCCCTCGCGCTCCACGGCGACGCCGAAGCGGGCCATCAGTTCCAGCGTGATCGCGATGTAGGGCTTGGAGATCAGTTCGCCGACCACCTCCACCGTCGTCTCCACGCCGGTGAGCGGCAGCGCCATCAGCAGCGCGGTGAGGAACTGGCTCGACACGTCGCCGCGCACGCTGACGACGCCGCCCGCGCGGATCGTCGCCGGCTTCAGGCGCAGCGGCGGGAATCCCTCGTTGGCGGTGCAGGTGATGTCGGCGCCGAGCTGGCGCAGCGCCTCCACCAGATCGCCGATCGGCCGTTCGTGCATGCGCGGCACGCCGGACAGCGTGTATTCCCCGCCCGACAGCGCGAGCGCGGCGGTGAGCGGCCGGAACGCGGTGCCGGCATTGCCGAGGAAGAGTTCGGCCGACTTCACCGGGAACGGGCCGCCGGCACCGACGACGCGGTAGCTCCCGCCCTCGCCTTCGCGCCGCCAACTCACGCCGAGCGCCGTCAGCGCATCGAGCATGCGGTCCACATCGTCGGACGACAGCAGGTCGCGGATGTCGGTTTCGCCCTCGGCCAGCGCGGCCAGCAGCAGCACGCGGTTCGAGATGCTCTTGGAACCGGGCAGGCGGACGGTGCCCGCGGCGCCCAGCATCGGCGGCAGATCGAGAAATTCCATCATCACCTCGGAAAATAGGGAGCGGCGGCGGACACCCGCGCTCCGGTCATTCGGCCGTCTGGATCGGCAGGCCCGCGGCCCAGGCGTTGCGTGCCCGCCGGGCGTTGTCGAACACCGCCTCCAGGCCCGCGCCGTCGCCGGCGGCGAGCAGTGCCCGCAACTGGGCGAGTTCGGCGACGTACTGGTCGAGTTCGGCGAGCAGCGCCCCGGCGTTGGCCAGACAGATGTCGCGCCACATCTCCGGATGGCTGCCGGCGATGCGGGTGAAGTCGCGAAAACCCCCGGCGGCGTGCGAGAACAGCAGTTCGGCGTTCGGCCGCCGCGCCAGGTCATCCACCAGCCCGAAAGCGAGCAGGTGCGGCAGATGGCTGACGGCGGCGAAAACGCGGTCGTGCTCCTGCGGCGACGTGGCGCTGACCGCCGCGCCGCAGGCGATCCACGCCGCCCGCACCTTGTCCACCGCCTGGGGCGCGTTCTCCGGCAGCGGCGTCAGCACGACGCGGCGCTTGTCGTAGAGCCCGGCGAAGGCTGCCTCCACCCCGCTCTTCTCCGCGCCGGCGATGGGATGCGCCGGCACCACCCAGGGCAGTTGCGCGTCCAGGTTCCGGTAGATCGCATCGACCACGTCGCGCTTGGTGCTGCCCGCATCGGTGACGACGGTGCCGGACCGCAGGTGCGGCGCCATGGCCGCCATGATGGCGTCCATCTGGCCGACCGGCGCGGCGAGCAGCACCAGGTCGGCGCCGTCGAGCGCATCCGCCCAGCCGGCGGCGATCTCGTCGATCACGCCGAGCGCCAGCGCGCGCTCCAGCGGCGCCCGGCTGCGGCCGATGCCGGCCACCCGGCCGACCGCGCCCGCGCGCCTGAGCGCAAGCGCGAACGAACCTCCGATGAGGCCGACACCGCACACCACCAGCTTGCCGATCAGGGGCATGACCGCCGGCCTCCGTGGATCAGGCGAGCGCCTGCTGCAACGCCTCGATGAAGCGCGCGTTCTCTTCCGGCAGGCCGATCGACACCCGCAGCCAATGCGGCATGCCGTAGCCGCCGATCGGACGCACGATGACACCCTGGCGCAGCAGCGCCTGGTTCACCGCCGCCGCGTCGCCCACCTTGACGGTGACGAAGTTGCCGGCCGAGGGTATCCATTCCAGCCCCATCGCGGCGAAGGCCGCGGTGACCTGCGCCATGCCGCGGCGGTTGATGTCGGCGCTGCGGGCGAGGTATTCGTCGTCCGCCAGCGCCGCCTCGGCAGCGGCCAGCGCGATGTTCGACACGTTGAAGGGCTGGCGCACGCGGTTCATCAGGTCGGCGACGTCCGGGTGCGCGATCGCATAGCCGACGCGCAGGCCCGCCAGGCCGTAGGCTTTCGACAGGGTGCGCGACACCAGCAGGTTGGGGAAGCGGTCGAGCCAGGCGATGGCGTCGTAGCGCTGGTCCTCGGCCAGGTATTCGGTGTATGCCTCGTCCAGCACCACCAGAACGTCCCGCGGCACCTTCTGCAGGAAGGCTTCGAGCTGCGTGCCGGGCACGAAGGTGCCGGTCGGATTGTTGGGATTGGCGATGAACACGATGCGGGTGTCGGCGGCGATCGCCGCCGCCATCGCGTCGAGATCGTGGCCGAAGTTCTTCGCCGGCACCTCGATGCCGCGCGCGCCCCTGGCATTGGTCGCCAGCGGATATACCGCGAACGCATGCTGGGCGTACACCGCGGACAGCCCCGGCGCGAGGAAAGCCTGCGCGGCGATCTCGAGCACGTCGTTCGAGCCGTTGCCGACCACCAGTTGCTCCTGGCGCACGCCGAACTTGCGGCACAGCGCGGCCTTGAAGGCGAATGCGCTGCCGTCCGGGTAGCGCGCGCCCTCGGCCAGCGCGCGGCCCGCCGCCTCGCGCGCCGCCGCGCTCATGCCGAGCGGATTCTCGTTGGAGGCGAGCTTGACGATGCTCGCCTCGGGCATGCCCATTTCGCGTGCCAGCTCGGAAATCGGCTTGCCCGGCTGGTAGGGCATGATGGAACGGATGTAGGACGGGGCCTGATCGGCGACGCTCATGAGCTTCTCCCAGGAATCGATTCAGATCGCGGCGACCGGGTAGGACCCGAGCACCTTCAGGAACGCGGCACGCTCGCCGAGTTCCGCGAGCGCCGCCGCCACCGGCGCGTCCCGCTGGTGCCCCCTGATGTCGGCGTAGAAGACGTATTCCCACAGGCCGGACTGCGCCGGACGCGACTGCAGCTTGGTCATGTCGACGCCGTGGCGGGCGAGCGGTTCGAGCAGCGCATGCACCGCGCCGGGGCGGTTCAGCGCGGAGAACACCAGCGAGGTCCGGTCCAGCCCCGACGGGCCGGCGTCGTGGTCGGCAATGACGAGGAAGCGGGTGGTGTTGTTCGGGTCGTCCTCGATGTTGGTGGCGAGGATGTTGAGCCCGTAAAGTTCGGCCGCAGCCTCGCCGGCGATCGCGCAGGATTCGGGGTCCTCGGCGGCCATGCGCGCCGCCTCTGCGTTGCTGGCGACCGGCACGCGCGGCAGGTGCGGCAGGTTGCGGTTGAGCCATTCGTGGCACTGCGCGAGCGACTGGGCATGCGAATACAGGCGCCTGGCGGCGCCGATGCCCTCGGCGCGCGACATCAGTTGCTGGTGGATGCGCAGGTTGATCTCGCCGCACACCTTCACCGGACTGGCGAGCAGCAGGTCGAGGGTGACGCTGACCGCGCCCTCGGTCGAGTTCTCCACCGGCACCACGCCGTAGTTCACGTTGCCCGCTTCCACCGCGCGGAACACGTCCTCGATGGTCGTCATCGCGACGAAGGTCGGCGCCGAGCCGAACTGCTTGCGGCTGGCGCTCTCCGAGAAGGTGCCGGCCGGACCGAGGTAGGCCACTTTCTGCGGATGCTCGAGGCCCAGGCAGGCCGACATGATCTCGCGGAAGATCTTCTTCACCGAATCGGCGGGCAGCGGGCCCGGGTTGAGGTCGGCGAGCCGGCGCAGCACCTGCGCCTCGCGCTCGGGCCGGTAGTAGGCGTTGCCCTGCTTGATCTCGCCCACCCGTTGCGCGCAGCGGGCGCGCTCGGACAGGCGGGCGAGGATTTCCTCGTCGAGGTGGTCGATCCGGTTTCTCAGCTTCAGCAGTTCGTCGCTCATGCCCTGCCCTTCCATGTTCGGCCGTCGCCGGCGCTCAGCCCTTTCGCGCCGCGAAGTCGCGCAGGAAATCCACCAGCGCCTGCACGCCTTCGATCGGCATCGCGTTGTAGATCGACGCGCGCATGCCGCCGACCGACTTGTGCCCTTTCAACTGCAGCAGCCCCGCCGCCTTCGCCTCGGCCAGGAAGGTGTCGTTCAGCGCCTCGTCGCCGAGGAAGAAGGGCACGTTCATGCGCGAGCGGCACGCCGGGTCGACGCGATTCTCGTAGAAGCCGCTGCCGTCGAGGAAGTCGTAGAGCAGCTTCGCCTTGGCGACGTTGCGCGCCTCGATCGCGGCGACGCCGCCCTGGCGCTTGAGCCACCGGAACACGAGGCCCGCGACGTAGATCGCGTAGGTGGGCGGCGTGTTGTACATGGAGTGGTTGTCCGCCACGATCCTGAAGTCGAAGGCGGTCGGGCAGTGCGGCATCGCATGGCCGATCAGGTCGTCGCGCACGACGACCAGCGTGACGCCGGCCGGGCCGATGTTCTTCTGCGCGCCGCCGAAGATCAGGCCGTACCTCGATACGTCGATGACGCGCGACAGGATGTTCGAGGACATGTCGGCCACCACCGGCACGTCGCCGCGGCCGATCTGCGCCAGGTCCGGCTCGAACGGGTACTCGACGCCGCCTATGGTCTCGTTGGTGCAGGTGAAGACGTAGGCCGGGTCGGGTGAAAGCTTCCAGCCGGCCATCGCCGGCACGGTGGTGCAGCCGCCCGCCTGCGAACTGGCGGCGATGTTGACCTCGCCGTACTTGCGCGCTTCCTTCTCCGACTTCGCCGACCACGAGCCGGTCACGACGTAGTCGGCCGCGCGCCGGGTGCCGAGCAGGTTCATCGGGATGATCGCGTTCTCGGCGATCGCCCCGCCCTGCATGAACAGCACGCGGTAGCCGGACGGGATGGCGAGCAGTTCGCGCAGGTCGGCCTCGGCCTCTTCGATGATGGAGATGAATTCCTTGCCGCGATGGCTCATCTCCATCACGCTCATGCCCGAACCGTGCCAGTCGAGCATCTCGTCGGCGGCCTGGCGCAGCACCTCCTCGGGCAGCACCGCCGGACCGGCGCTGAAGTTCCACACGCGGCTCATCATTCGTCCTCCTGGCCGGGCGCGGCCGGCGCATCGCCACCGCCCTGCTGCGCGTCCCCGTCCCTGTCCCCTTCCTCATCCGCCCCGCCGCCGGATTCGGCCGCATCGGCGGAGACGTCGAGCATCGTTTCGTCCGATTCGGACTCGGCCACCTTCTCGATGCTCGCGAGGAAGGTCCCCTCGTCGAGGTTGATCAGCGTCACGCCCTGGGTTGAGCGCCCCATCTCGCGGATGCTCTCGACCTTGGTGCGGATCAGCACGCCGCCGGTGGAGATCAGCATCACCTCGTCGGTCGGTTCGACCAGCACCGCGCCCACCAGCCTGCCGTTGCGGTCCGAGGTCTGGATGGCGATCATGCCCTTGGTGCCGCGGCCGTGGCGGGTGTATTCGGCCACCGGCGTGCGCTTGCCGTAGCCGTTCTCGGTGGCGGTGAGCACGGACTGCGTCTCGTCCTCGGCGACCAGCATCGCGATCACCGCCTGGCCGTCCTCCAGCGTCATGCCGCGCACGCCGCGCGCGTCGCGGCCCATCGGCCGCACGTCGGTCTCGGCGAAGCGCACCGCCTTGCCCGCGTCGGAGAACAGCATCACGTCGCATGCGCCGTCGGTGATGGCGACGCCGATCAGGTGGTCGCCGTCGTCGAGGTTCACCGCGATGATGCCGGCCTTGCGCGGGTTGGAGAACGCCGACAGCGCGGTCTTCTTGACCGTGCCTTCGGAGGTCGCCATGAACACGAAGTGTTCCTCGTCGAACTCCTTGATCGGCAGCACCGCGGTGATCTTCTCGCCCTCGACGAGCGGGAAGAGATTGACGATCGGCTTGCCGCGCGAATTGCGCGTCCCCTCGGGCACCTCGTATACCTTCAGCCAGTAGCAGCGGCCGCGGCTGGAGAAGCACAGCACGGTGTCGTGGGTGTTGGCGACGAACAGGTGGTCGATGAAATCCTCGTCCTTCATCGAGGTCGCCTGCTTGCCGCGCCCGCCGCGCCGCTGCGCACGGTAGTCGGCCAGCGGCTGGCGCTTGAAGTAGCCGGTGTGCGACAGCGTCACCACCATGTCTTCAGGCGTGATCAGATCCTCGATGTTGATCTCGGCGGTGTTCATGACCAGTTCGGAGCGGCGCGGGTCGCCGAACTGGTTGCGGATCGCGGTCAGTTCCTCGACGATGATCGCGGTGATGCGCTCGGGCCGCGCCAGGATGTCGAGCAGGTCGGTGATGACGTCCATCACCTCGCGGTATTCGCCGACGATCTTGTCCTGCTCCAGCCCGGTGAGGCGCTGCAGGCGCAGTTCCAGGATCGCCTGGGCCTGCGCGTCGGACAGGCGGTAGCCCTGGGCGGACAGGCCGAATTCGGGCGGCAGCCCTTCCGGCCGGTAGCTGTCGGCCGTCGCGCGCGCCAGCATTTCCTCGACCAGCGCCGAGCGCCAGGTGCGCGCCATCAGCTCGCGCTTGGCGTCGGCCGGCGTGGGCGCGGCCTTGATCAGCGCGATGATCTCGTCGACGTTGGACAGCGCCACCGCCAGACCTTCCAGGACGTGGCCGCGGTCGCGCGCCTTCCTCAGTTCGAAGATCGTGCGGCGGGTGACGACCTCGCGCCGGTGGGCGAGGAAGCACTCCAGCATCTGCCTGAGGTTCAGCAGGCGCGGCTTGCCGTCGACCAGCGCCACCATGTTCATGCCGAAGCTGTCCTGCAACTGGGTGTGCTTGAACAGCTTGTTCAGCACCACCTCCGCCATCTCGCCGCGCTTCAGCTCGATGACCAGGCGCATGCCGGACTTGTCGGACTCGTCGCGGATCTCGCTGATGCCCTCGATCTTCTTCTCGTTGACCAGCTCGGCCATGCGCTCCTGCAGGGTGCGCTTGTTCACCTGGTAGGGCAGTTCGTCGACGACGATGGCCTGGCGGTCGGTCTTGCCGATCGGCTCGAAATGGGTGCGGGCGCGCATGATCACGCGGCCGCGGCCGGTGCGGTAGCCCTCGTGCACGCCGGCCAGGCCGTAGATCAGGCCGGCGGTGGGGAAATCCGGCGCCTTGACGATGTCGATCAGCGCATCGATCGGAGTGTCCGGGTCTTCCAGCATCACCAGGCAAGCCTGCACGATCTCGCCCAGGTTGTGCGGCGGGATGTTGGTCGCCATGCCGACCGCGATGCCCGACGAGCCGTTGATCAGCAGGTTGGGGATCTTCGCCGGCAGGACCAGCGGCTCCTTCTCGGAACCGTCGTAGTTGGGGCCGAAGTCGACCGTTTCCTTGTCGATGTCGGCCAGCAGCTCATGGCCGATGCGCGCCATGCGGATCTCGGTGTAGCGCATCGCCGCGGCATTGTCGCCGTCGACCGAACCGAAGTTGCCCTGGCCGTCGACCAGCATGTAGCGCAGCGAGAAATTCTGCGCCATGCGGACGATGGTGTCATAGACCGCGGTATCGCCGTGCGGATGGTACTTGCCGATGACGTCGCCGACGATGCGCGCCGACTTCTTGTAGGGCCGGTTCCAGTCGTTGGACAGTTCGTGCATCGCGTACAGCACACGGCGATGCACCGGCTTGAGGCCGTCGCGCGCATCGGGCAGCGCGCGTCCCACGATCACGCTCATCGCGTAATCGAGGTAGGAATGGCGCATCTCCTCCTCGAGACTGATCGGCAGGGTCTCTTTCGCGAACGGGGTCATGCTCGAAGGCGGAAAATCCGCGTGAATCAAAAACGTGCAATGTTACCACGCGACGCCCCTTCCCCGCCTCACTTCGGCCCGCGAGACGCCGGGGCCGGGACGGCGGATGCGATTCCGACGCGCGTCCGGCATGTGCATGGCGCGCGCGCCGGGGGCATGATATGCGCGTCGACGCGCCTGCACGGCGGACGACCGGCCCGCCGGGCCGCGCACGAATGCCCCACCCACCGCCGCCTCGCCGGACAGAAGCCATGCCGCCGACCGACAAGCACACATCCCAGGGATCGAGCAGCCTCCTCGGCCGCGAAGGATTCGCGTGGTTGACGCTGGGCCTGTCCACGCTGCTCACGCTCATCCTGTGGCAGTACTCCGAGCACCATCTGCTGCAGCGCGCGCGGGACCGCTTCGACTACCGCGCCGACAAGGAGCGCAGCATGCTGATCAGCCGCCTGCAGGCTTACGAGCAGGTGCTGCGCGGCGGCGCGGCGCTGTTCGCCGCCAGCGACAGCGTGACCCGCACGGAATGGCGCGCCTACATCGACCAGTTGCAACTGGACACCTCGCTGCCGGGCATACTCGGAACCGGCTTCGCGCTGGTGGTGCCGCGCGACACGCTGGCCGAGCACGAACGCGCGATACGCGCGGCCGGCTTCGCGGACTACACGGTGCAGCCCGCCGGCGAGCGCGACGCCTACACCAGCATCATCTACCTGGAGCCGTTTTCCGGCCGCAACCTGCGCGCCTTCGGCTACGACATGTATTCCGAGCCGATCCGCCGCGAGGCCATGGAGCGCGCGCGCGACACCGGCCGGCTGGCGCTGTCGGGCAAGGTCACGCTGGTGCAGGAGACCGACACCGACGTGCAGCCCGGCTTCCTGATGTACATGCCGGTGTATCGCGCGGACACGGGGCATGGCAACGCGAAAGCACGCCGCGCGGCGCTGGCCGGCTACGTCTATAGCCCGTTCCGCGCCCACGACCTGATGCGCTCCCTCTTCGACAGCAGCAACGAGGACATCGAGATCGAACTCTTCGACCTCGCCCCGGCGCCGGACAACCTGCTCTACGCCTCGCCCGGCGCCGGGCGCGCGGCGCTGCACGGCCGCGACCTGGAACTCGTCTTCGGCGGCCGGCCGTGGATCGCGCGCTTCAAGAGCAGCAGCATGTTCGAGGACAGCACCTCGAGCAACGAGCCCCTGCTGATCCTGCTCGGCGGCTCCGCGTTCAGCCTGCTGCTGTTCGCGGTGATGCTCAAGGGCGCACGGCACCGGCGCAGGATGCAGGCGGCGGCTGTCGAGCTGGCGCAGAGCCGCGATCGCTTCCAGACGCTGGTGGAAAACGTGCCCGGCACCGTGTTCCGCACCGAGGCCGCGCCGCCGTGGCGCGCACTGCACGTCAGCCGCGACATCGAAGGGCTGACCGGCGAGCCGCCCGAGAGCTTCCTGTCCGGCAGCGTCGCCTACCGCACGTTCATCCACCCGGACGACACCCCGGCGGTGCGCGACGCGATCGCCCGCGCGGTGGCCGAACGCGGCACCTACAACCTCGAATACCGCATCCGTGCCCGCGACGGCCAGATCCGCTGGGCCAGCGAGCGCGGCCGCGCCACCTGCGACGGCGACGGCCGCGTACTGTGGATCGACGGCGTGATACTCGACGTCACCGACCGCAAGATCGCCGAACTGGCGATCCGCGACCTCGCCTTCTACGACCCGCTGACCGGCCTGCCGAACCGCCGCCTGCTGCTCGACCGCCTGCGCCACCAGCTTGCCGCCAGCAGCCGCTCCGGCCTGCACGGCGCGCTGCTGTTCGTCGATCTGGACAAGTTCAAGGCGATCAACGACACGCTGGGCCACCACGCGGGCGACCTGCTGCTGAGCGAGGTGGCGCACCGCCTGCGCGCCGGCGTGCGCGAAGGCGACACGGTGGCGCGGCTGGGCGGGGACGAGTTCGTGGTGATGCTGGAAGACCTCGCCGGCACGCCCGCCGAGGCCGAACACAAGGCCGCGGCCATCGCCGCCAAGCTCCTCTCCAGCCTCAACCAGCCGTACCTGCTCGACATGCACACGCTGCAATGCACCCCCAGCATCGGCCTGACGACCTACTGCGGCCATCAGGCGACGGTGGATGAACTGCTGCGCCGCGCCGACCGCGCGATGTACGAGGCCAAGGCCGCGGGCAGCAACCAGGTCCAGGTCTTCCACGGCGCCGACGAGGGAACGCCGATGCCCGGCGGCGGCAGTCCGGAGGACGAAGCGGAGCGCCCGCCGCTGCACGGCAGCCCCGCCTCCGGAACTCCATCCGCGCGGCAGCGCTCTACGCGCTGAATTCCCGCCGCGCCATCCGGCCCGGCCGTCCGGAGAAAGGCAGTTCTCCCATGCGGAGGGTGGAACAGGGTTTTCGCGGAGCGCCGCTTCGCACCTGCGGAACGGGCCGGCCATGCGAGGCCGGCCCTTCGTCGCGCAGCGACAGGAGAGTATCCGAGTGAACATCGAATCTTCCCCCGCCGGGCTGCTTGCCGCCCTGGCCGCGACCCTGGCCCTGCACGCGGCGCAGCCCGCCATCGCCGCCGACGACCCCGCGCCTGCCGCGTCCTCCTGCCTGAAGGCCGGCGCCTGGACGCGGCTGGGCGGCGAGGCGCCGCGCATCGCCACCGCGCAGGACGTGCTGCCCGCACTGGCGGACAGGGACGTGATCCTGCTGGGGGAACAGCACGACAAGGCGGACGACCACCGCTGGCAGTTGCAGACGGTGGCGGCGCTGAACGCCATGCGGCCGGGCATGGTGATCGGCTTCGAGGCTTTCCCGCGCCGCGTGCAGCCGGTGCTGGACCGCTGGGTCGCCGGCGATCTGGGCACCGCGGAATTCCTCGACCGGGTCGAATGGAACAAGGTCTGGGGCATGCCGGCCGAGCTTTACCTGCCGCTGTTCGAGTTCGCGCGCCTGAACCGCATCCCGATGGTGGCCCTCAACGTCGAACGCAAGCTGATCCGCACGATCGCCAGCAAGGGCGGCGATGCCGTCGCGGACGCCGAGCGCGAGGGCGTCTCCCGGCCCGCCACTCCGCTGCCGTCGTACGTCGACCAGTTGCTGCAGTCGCATCGCGAGCACGCCCGCATGCGCGGCACGGACGACGCGCGGGCCGCCGCGGCCGACCCCGCCTTCCGCAATTTCGTCGATGCCCAGACGACCTGGGACCGCGCAATGGCCGAGGCGCTGGCGCGCCGCCTCGCCGCCGGCGGCGGATCGCGTCCGCTCGTCGTCGGCATCATCGGCAGCGGCCATCTGCACCACGGACTCGGTGTCGCACACCAGTTGCGCGACCTCGGCGTGACGCGCATCGCGACCCTGCTGCCGGTGGCCGTCGAGACGCCCTGCGACGACATCCGCCCCGGCCTCGCCGACGCGGTGTTCGCCGTTCCGCCCCAGGCCGTGGTGCCCTCCGCGCCGCCGCGCCTGGGCGTCAGCCTCGGCGAAGGCGAAGGCGGCGTGCATGTGGCGGAAGTGTCCCCGGGCAGCCTGGCCGAACGGAGCGGATTTCGCGCCGGCGATCTCATCGTCGAGCTTGCGGGTTCGCCGGTGAGCCAGGTCGCGTCCGTCGTCGCGGCGATCCGGAACCAGCCGGCCGGCACCTGGCTGCCGCTGCGGATCAGGCGGAACGGCGAATCCCTGGAACTCGTCGTGCGCTTTCCGGCCCGCGGCTGATGCGCACGCCGCCATGCCGGGCCGCCCGCCGCGCCGCCTGGGCCGCGGGCATCTGCCTGTCCCTGCTCGCGGCCGGCCCGCCGGCGCACGCGCAGGCCGCGGAACCGCCGCTGCAACTCGACGTGGAACTCGACCCGCAGACGCGCAGGCTGGACGTCGTCGCCGAAGTCCGGCCGCACGCGGTGGCGGCCCCGGGCAGGCCCGGTACCGGCGCCGCCGGCGGCTTCGAGTTCCTGCTGCATCCCTCGCTCGCCATCTCGTCGGCGTCCGCGGCGGGCCGGCCCGTCCGCTTCGCGGCAGCCGGCCACAGCGGCGGCCTGCAGCGCTGGCGCATCTCCCACGCGGGCGGCGCAACGCTGCGCCTCGCCTATGGAGGCACGCTGCCGCCGCTCGCGGCCGGCTCCGACCACCGCGACGTGCTGCAGGCGCTGCCGCCGATGAGCGCCCCGGCCGGCAGCTTCCTGCCCGCGGGCAGCGGCTGGTATCCCCGGCCCGCCGGGCGCTTCGCCTACCGCGTGCGGGTGTCGGTCCCCGCCGGACAGCGTGCGGTGGTGCCCGGACACCTCGAGAGCGAGACGCAGCCCGGCGACGAGAGCGGACGCTATCGCGCGAGCTTCGGGTTTCCCCATCCGGCCGACCGCATCGACCTGATGGCCGGCCCGTGGCGGGTACGGGAACACATGATGCCGCGCGCCGGCGGCGAGCCGATCCGGCTGCGCACCTACTTCCCGGCCGATCTCGACGCCACCGCCGGTCTGGCCGAAGGCTATCTCGCCGACAGCGCGCGCTACATCGAGCGCTACTCGCGGCTGATCGGCCCGTATCCCTATTCCGGCTTCTCGGTCGTCGCCAGCCCGCTGCCCACCGGCTTCGGCATGCCCACCCTGACCTACCTCGGCGCCGACGTGCTCAGGCTGCCCTTCATCCGCGCCACCTCGCTCGGCCACGAGGTGCTGCACAACTGGTGGGGCAACGGCGTGTTCGTGGACTACGCGCGCGGCAACTGGTCCGAGGGGCTCACCACCTTCATGGCCGACTACGCCTACAAGGAAGACGAGTCCCCGGCCGCCGCGCGCGAAATGCGCCTGGGCTGGCTGCGCGACTTCGCCGCGCTGCCGGCGGACGGGCAGCCGACGCTGGAGGACTTCCGCTCGCGCACCCACGGCGCCGGGGCGGCGATCGGCTACGGCAAGGCCGCGATGCTGTTCGTGATGCTGCGCGACGCCATCGGCCCGGCCGCCTTCGACCGCGGCATCGCCGGGTTCTGGCAGGCGCAGCGCTTTCGCACCGCCGACTGGCATGCCTTGCAGGAAGCCTTCGAGCAGGCTGCGGGGCGCTCGCTGCAGGCTTTCTTCGCGCAATGGCTGCAACGGCCGGGCGGGCCGCAGGTGCGCATCGCCCGTGCCGCCATCGACTCCCATGAGCCGGCGCGCCTGACGCTGGACATCGAACAGGCGATGCCGGCCTATGCCCTGCGCCTGCCGGTGGAGATCGTCCATGCCGACCGCAGCGAGATGCGCTGGGTGGACGCCGCCGGCGCCCGTACCCGCATCGTGCTGGACGCCGCCGCGCGCCCGTCGGGAGTGCGCCTGGACCCCGAACTGCGCGTGTGGCGCATGCTCGACGGGACGCAACTGCCGCCCATCCTGCGGCAGTGGATCGTCGCCCCGGCGCCGCGGCTCCTGCTGCTGTCGGACGCGCCCGACCTGCGCGCCGCCGGCACCGAGCTGGCGCAGCGCCTGCATGAAAACGCCGCCTTGCCCATCGCCATCGACGACGCCGGCAAGGACGGCGGGCCCGTGCTCGTCGTCGGCCGCCCGGCCGAGGTGGATGCCGCCCTCGCCCGCCTCGGCGCCCCGCCGCGCCCCGCCGAGGTCGCCGGCCGCGGCAGCGCCCAGGTGTGGACGGAGGCCGGCGGCGCCGGCCCGCCGCTCGCGGTGGTCTCCGCAGACGGCGCCGACGCCCTGCGCGCGCTGGCCCGCCCGCTGCCCCATTACGGCGCGCAGAGCTGGCTGGTGTTCGACGGCCGCCGCGCGATCGCGCGGGGCGTCTGGCCGGCGCCGGGGCCGCTGGTCCGGGTAGAGGCGGGCGCCACGCCGACGCGCTAACATAGCGCCCGCGCCGGCATCGGCGCCCAACCGCAACAAGGAATTCCGCATGGCCGGAGCCAGCCTGCTCGCCCTCGTCGACGACATCGCCAGCATCCTCGACGACGTCGCCACCCTCACCAAGGTCGCCACCAAGAAGACAGCCGGCGTGCTCGGCGACGATCTCGCGCTGAACGCCCAGCAGGTCACCGGCGTGAGGGCGGAGCGCGAACTGCCGGTGGTGTGGGCCGTCGCCAAGGGCTCGCTGCGCAACAAGGCCATCCTGGTGCCGGCCGCGCTGCTGATCAGCGCCTTCGCCCCCTGGGCGGTGGTCCCGCTGCTGATGCTGGGCGGCGCCTTCCTGTGCTACGAGGGCTTCGAGAAGCTCGCGCACCGCTTCCTGCACGGCAAGGCCGAGGACGACGCACGGCACGCCCGCCTCGTCGAGGCGGTGGCCGACCCGGCCGTCGACCTGGTGGCGGCGGAAAAGGACAAGATCGACGGCGCGGTGCGCACCGACTTCATCCTGTCGGCGGAGATCATCGCCATCACGCTCGGCACCGTCGCGGCCAGCCCCTTCCCGACCCAGGTCGCGGTGCTGACCGGCATCGCGATCGTCATGACCGCCGGCGTGTATGGCCTGGTCGCCGGCATCGTCAAGCTCGACGACGCCGGCCTGCACCTGAGCCGCGCCCGGGGCGGCGCCTGGGCGGCCTTCCAGCGCGGGCTCGGCCGCGGCATCCTGGCCGCGGCGCCATGGCTGATGAAGGCGCTGTCGGTGGCCGGCACGGCGGCGATGTTCCTCGTCGGCGGCGGCATCCTGACCCACGGCGTGGGCGTGGTCCACCACTGGATCGAGGGCGTGGCCCACGATGCCGGCGCGCTGCCCGCCGTGGGCGCGGTCGCCGAGGCGCTCACCCCCGCCCTGCTCAACGGCGGCATCGGCATCGCCGCCGGCGCGGTGATCCTCGCCGCGGTGAGCCTCGTCCGCCGCCTGCTGCCTGCCGGGACCGCCACGCACTGAGCACGTCCCGAGCCCGACCGCCATGCCCATCACCCCGGCACGCCTCTCCTACGCCCCCGACGGCACGCCCTACTCCAGCACCTTCGACGACGTCTATCACTCCAGCGACGGCGGACTCGGCCAGGCCCGCCACGTCTTCCTGCGCGGCAACGGCCTGCCCCTGCGCTGGGCCGGACGCAGGCGCTTCGTGGTGCTGGAGACCGGCTTCGGCCTCGGGCTGAACTTTCTCGCCACCTGGGACGCCTGGCGCCGCGATCCCCGGCGCTGCGACAGGCTGCACTTCGTATCCTTCGAACTGCATCCCCTCACCGTCGACGACCTCGCCCGGCTGCACGCGCGCTGGCCGGAATTCACGGCGCCGGCCGCGGAGCTGCGCGCGGCCTGGCCGGTGCCGGTGCCGGGCATGCATCGCCTGCACCTGGACGACGGGCGGGTGACGCTCACGCTGTACTTCGGCGATGCGCGCGACGGCCTCGCCCAGCTCGACGCGAAAGCCGATGCGCTCTATCTCGACGGCTTTTCGCCGGCGAAGAATCCGGACCTGTGGTCGGCGCGCGTGTTCCATCTGCTGGCCCGCCGCAGTGCCCCGGGCGCGACGCTGGCCACCTGGTCGGTGGCGGGCGAGGTGCGCGAGGGACTGCGCCGCGCCGGCTTCGCGGTGCGCAAGACCCCCGGATTCGGCGGCAAGCGCGAGATGCTGCAGGGCTCACGCGAGGACGCCGCCGGCGAGCCGGCCGCGCCGGCGGAGCAGCCGCGGCATGCGCTCGTGCTCGGCGCCGGCATCGCCGGCAGTTCGGTGGCCGAGCGGCTGGCGGCACGCGGCTGGACGGTGGATGTCGTCGATGCCGCCGACGCACCCGGCCAGGGCGCGTCCGGCAACCACGCCGGCGTGCTGCGCCCGCTGCCCAGCCTGGACGACAACCGCATGGGCCGCCTGACGCGCGCCGGCACGCTGTACGGCTGGCGGCACATCGCCCGGCTCGCGCGCCTCGGCCTGCCGGTGCGCGCCGAAGCCTGCGGCGTGCTGCACCTGGCGCGCGACGAAGTCCAGCAGGCCAAGATGCAGGCGGTGGCCGAACGGCTGGCGCAACCGCCTTCGCACCTGCGCTTCGTCGATGCGGCCGCGGCCTCGGCCCTTGCCGGCTGGCCGCTGCCGCTGGGCGGCTGGTGGTTCGGCGATAGCGGCTGGGTGCAACCGCCCAGCCTGTGCGCGGCCAACGTGGCGGCGCACCCCGGGCGCATCCGCAGCCTTTTCGGCCACCGCGTCGCCCGCCTGCGCCACACCGGCGGCGAGTGGCAGGCCATCGGCGACGATGGCGCGGCGATCGCCGCCGCGCCGGTGGCCATCCTCGCCGCCGGCAGCGCGATCCGCGGCTTCGCCGAGGCCGCCGCCCTGCCGGTGGCGAGCGCGCGCGGCCAGGTCTCGCTGCTGCCGGCCGCGGGCGGCAGCGCGCCGAAGGTGGTGGTGTGCCGCGGCGGCTACGTCAGCCCGGAAGTGGATGGGATGCGCTGCGCCGGCGCGAGTTTCGACGTGGACGACGACGAGCCCGCGCTGCGCGAAGCCGACCATGCCGGCAACCTCGCAAAGCTGGAAGCCATGCTGCCCGGCTATGTCGCCACCCTGCCCGCGTTCGGGATGCACGGGCGCGTCGGCTTCCGTCCAGCCTCGCCCGACCGCCTGCCGATGGTCGGCGGCGTGCCGCTGCCGGCCCGGCCGGCCCACGGCACGCCGCTCGACGCCGTCGCGCGCCACCCGGGGCTGTACGCGGTATCCGGCTACGGCGCGCGCGGCCTGGTGTGGGCGGCGTTGATGGCGGAACTGCTCGCCTCGCATCTCGAGGGCGAGCCCCTGCCGCTGGAGCGGGATCTCGTCGATGCGGTCGATCCCGCGCGCTATCTGCTGCGTCCGGCTGCCGCGGTGCGTGGTGAGGACTGACGCGACGTGCGGGCGTCGCGCGGTGCCGGACCGGATTCAGGGCACTTGTGCGATCGCCCTGCCGCACCGCCTCGCCCGGCCGGGAAACCTCCGCATCTGGTCTAGAATGAAGTGAGCATGGCGTCCGCCGCGCGGGGAAGGATGGACATGCGGCAAGCAGACGGGCGGAAACGTCCCGACCGGGCGGCGGTTGCGGATCACCGCCAGCGCGAGAGTGCGAGCAACGAGACTGACATGAACAACGATGACCCGTCCGCGCAACAGCCCGCCGGCACGGCCGACATGGTCAAGCTGGATGGCTGGAAATTCCTCCATCTGTCCAACATCTGCGACCCCGCCGATCTGGCGACGCTGGACGTCTCCGAATGCATCCGGCTGAAGGAAAAGCTGTGGCTGAAGGCGCGCCTGCTGAGCAAGGCGCACCGGCTGGCGCGCCTGGGCCACTGGGAATACGTGGTCGACGAAGGCTGCATGCTGTGGTCGCAGGAGATCGTCGATATCCTCGGCTTCCCGCCCGGCAAGAACATGCCGTCGCCATTCGAGCGCGCCACCCTCCACACCGAGGACAGTTGGGCAAGGCTCGATGCGGCGATCGAACGCTCCATCACCACCGGCGAGGCATTCCAGGTGGATGCCGAGATGATCCAGCCCAACGGCGAGCGCCGCTGGCTCACGGTGCACGGCGAGGCCGAGCGCGACGAGGACGGCCGCATCGTCAAGATCATCGGCATCGCGCAGGACGTCACCGAATACAAGAGTGCCGAGGCGGCATTGCGCGCCAGCGAGCGGCGGCTGGAGGAAGCGCAGGCGCTTTGCGGCGTCGGCAACTGGGAACTCGACCGCGACACCGCGTGCATGACCTGGTCGCGCGAGGTCTTCCGCCTGTTCGACCGGCCCGAATCGCTGGGCGTGCCCGACCTCAACGAGGCCATGTGCTACTACGCGCCCCACTCGCTCGAACTCACCCGCGACACCTTCTGGCACGCGATCGACACCGGCGAACGATGCACGCTCGAACAGGAAGTGCACCTGCCTTCCGGCGAGGTCCGCCACCATGTGAGCGTGATCGTGCCGATTCCCGATACCTCGGGGCGCATCTGCAAGCTGTTCGGCACCGTGCAGGACATCACCGAACGCAAGCAGCTCGAACTGGAGCGCACCAAGCAGCTCGGCCACGTCGCCGAACTGTCGCGGCGGCTGGTGATGGTGCAGGAGCGCGAACGGCGCGGGCTCGCGAGCGAACTGCACGAGCGCGCGAGCCCCAATCTGGCTGCGCTGCAGCTCACCTTCTCCAACCTCGCCAGCGCATTGCCGCCGGCAGTGCTCGCCGAGGTCGAACCGCTGCTCGACGACATCCGGGGCCTGCTGGCCGACACCACTACCGGCATCCGCGAGATCTCGACCGAGATGCGCCCGGCGACGCTGGACCACGCCGGCCTGCTGCCGGCCCTGCACGACTACGCCGACCTGTTCGGCCAGCGCAGCGGCATCGGGGTGGTGCTCGACATCGACGACTTCGTCGCACCGCTGTCGCCCGACCTGCAGTCGGTGCTGTTCCGCATCGTGCAGGAGGCGCTGACGAACTGCGCCAAGCATGCCTCGGCCGGTTCCATCCGCATCAGCCTCACCCATGACGGCAGCGAACTGAACCTGCTGATCGCCGACGACGGCGTCGGCTTCGAACCGGCGATGCTGACCGAGCCGGGCTCCTCCGCCGGCCTCGGCCTGATCACGATGAGGGAGCGCGCCGAATTCGTCGGCGGACGCTTCTCGCTTTCGTCGCGGCCGGGCCAGGGCACCGAGATCCGCGTTTCCTTCGACCTGCACCAGGACTCGCCGTGACCGCGCTGGTTCGCATCATCCTCGCCGACGACCACCAGATGTTCCGCCACGCCCTGCGCGCGCTGCTGGAAAAGGAAGCCTGCATGTCGGTGGTGGCCGAGGCCAGCAGCGGCGACGAACTGCTCGACATCGCGCGCCGCACGCCGGCCGACGTGGTGTGCATCGACATCGCCATGCCCGGCATGAACGGCATCGAGGCCACGCGCCGGCTGCTGGCGATCCAGCCCGCCGCCAAGGTGATCGGCCTGTCCGCCTTCTCGGACCGCCAGTTCGTGATGGACATGCTCAACGCCGGCGCCACCGGCTACGTGACCAAGGCCGAAGCGGGCGACGAACTGATCCGCGCCATCCAGGCGGTGCGCATGGGACGCAGCTACCTGTGCCCGGACGTGGCGGCGACGGTGACGAGCGCCTTGATGGAAAACATGCAGATGGCGCCGGCCGCGCCGCGCATCTCGGCGCGCGAACGCCAGGTGCTGCAGCTCATCGCCGAAGGCCATACCTCGGCACGCATCGCCGACCGGCTGCACGTGGCCCCCTCGACGGTCGAGGTGCACCGCCGCAACATCATGCGCAAGCTCGACCTGCACAGCGTCGCCGATCTCACCCGCTACGCCATCCGCAACGGCATCACCTCGGTTTCGAGCTGACCCATCCAGCGGCGCCCGCCGGCGGCGCGGAACGCCTGGCACCCCGTCCCGCGCGCGCGGGGCGGACATACCGGGAAACCGGTATGCACAACACACCTTAGGCGGTATATGCGCGTGAACCATAGTTCCTTAGCATTGCGCCAATTCACGGAATCTATGTTTTCCACCTGCACCAAGAGGCAACACCATGACTTCCATGCCCTCCGTCCAGCAAATCGCCGACACCGCCAACACCAGCATCCAGCATTTCGTCGCGCTCGCGGACATCGTGCTGAATGCCTCGGAGCAACTGGTCGGCCTGAACATCGACGCCGCCCGCAGCGCCTGCGAGTTCGCATCCAGCAACGCCGTCCCGCTGACCGCCGAAGACATCAAGGAGCAGATCTCCAGCCGCGTCGCCGCCAGCGGCCAGGGCTTCGAGAAGGCTGCCAACTACCTGCGCAGCGTGAACGAGATCTGCGCCAAGACGCACGCGGACGTCGTCGAACTCAACGCCAGACACGCCGGCGAATATGCCCAGTCGGTGCAGTCGCTGTTCGACAGCGTCGCCAAGCTCGCGCCGGCGGGCACGTTCGACTTCTCGGCCCCGGCCCAGCCCGCCAAGACGACGACGCGCAAGTCCGCCTGAGCCTTTCCGCCCCGGATTCGGAACGGAGGAGACGGCGAGCGGAGATCCCGCGCGATCCACCGCCGCCACTACAACAAGAACAGACAAGGCCCCGCGAGGGGCTTTGTCTTTTTCAGGCCGCAGAAGCTTGCCCGGCAGGAAAGAAACAGGCCCGCTGGCCCGAACTCCTCGAACCCCTGCCTTGCAACACCGCTACCGCGACATCGTAGAAAACCTCCACTCATCGGCATGACCGATATTTGCAATTTATCGCCTATATCGATATATTGACTTTATCGCCATCATCGATACCGCAGCCATGCATCGTCTTTCCACGGCCCAGCAGGCCGGCAAGATACTGGCGGACCGGCGCAAGTCGCTCGGTCTATCCCAGGCGACAGCCGCAGCGGGGCTGGGTATCAGCCAGAATCGGCTCTCGGAACTCGAGGCCGGCCCGGAGCGCCTGACGCTCGACCGGCTCATCTCCCTGGCGAGCCTGCTCGGATTCGACGTGGTCCTGCAGGAGAAGGCCCCATCCGCCGACGCCGGGGAGTGGTAGCCATGGGACGCCGCTCGCACACCCGGGCGCTCAATGCCTGGATCAACGGCAGGCTGGCGGGCCAATGGCGTCTGCCGGCCCGGGGCGCTGCCGAGTTCCAGTACGACGCTGTGTGGACGACTGCACCCGAGGGACGCCCGCTGTCCCTGTCGCTGCCGATGACACCCGACAACCTGCCCCTGCGCGGCGAGGCCGTCCTCAACTACTTCGACAACCTGCTGCCGGACAGCGACCGCATCCGTGCCCGCCTGCAATCGCGCTTTCGCACCCGCAGCCGGGACGCTTTCGACCTGCTCGCAGCGATCGGCCGCGACTGCGTGGGCGCAGTGCAACTGCTGCCCGAAGACACCCCGCCGGACAACGTGTTCCGCATCGAGGTCGAACCCCTCGACGAGGCCGGCGTCGAGCGGATGCTGACCGCGGCGGTCGCGCCTCACGGCACATTCGGGGACGGGGACGATGGCGGCGACTTCCGCATCTCCATCGCCGGCGCCCAGGAAAAGACGGCGCTCACCTGGCATGAAGGGCGCTGGTGCCGTCCGCTCGGCGCCACACCCACCACCCATATCTTCAAACTGCCGCTCGGCCTCGTCGGCAACCGGCAGGCCGACATGCGCACCTCGGTCGAGAACGAATGGCTGTGCGCGCGTCTCCTCGCCGCGTTCGACGTACCGGTGGCCCCCTGCCAAATCCAGCGCTTCGGCGAACAGAAGGTGCTGGTCGTCGAGCGCTTCGACCGCCGGCTGGCGAGTTCGAACGATTACTGGCTACGCCTGCCCCAGGAGGATTTCTGCCAGGCCACCGGCACTCCGCCCCATCTCAAGTACGAGGCCGACGGCGGCCCCGGCCTCCTCGACATCGCCCGTATCCTGCACGGTTCCGAGTCCCGCGAGGCAGACCTCGCCACGCTGCTGAAGGCGCAACTCCTCTTCTGGATGCTCGCGGCCACCGATGGCCACGCAAAGAACTTCTCCATCTTCCTGCTCGCCGGCGGACGCTATCGCCTCACGCCGCTCTACGACGTGCTTTCGGCGTGGCCCGTGGCCGGCAGCGGACCCAACCACCTCGACTATCACAAGCTGGCTCTGCGAGGAAAGAACGCCCACTACCGCCTGCGCGACATCCAGCGCCGCCATTTCAACGAAGCCGCACGCAGATGCGGCCTCGGGCTGAACATGGATGGGCTCGTCGACGAGGTCATCGCCCGCGTGCCGGCCGTCGCCGAGCAGGTCGGCGCGGCACTGCCCGACGACTTTCCCGAGGACGTGTTCCGTGCCGTCGTCGAGGGATTGCGGATATCGGCCGATCGACTCTGACGGCATTGCCCGACGGCTCGTCCGAGCCCGCCGCAGGCATCAATCCCGCGCTACCCGCCGGGATCGGGTCGATGAAGGCCGAGCAGCCGATGCGCCGGCCGTGGTTCAGCCCCGAAGCAGCCTCGGTCGGGCGCCGGTTGCCGACGTACGG
This sequence comes from Thauera sp. K11, assembly GCF_002354895.1. NCBI lineage: Bacteria > Pseudomonadati > Pseudomonadota > Betaproteobacteria > Rhodocyclales > Zoogloeaceae > Thauera > Thauera sinica. The sequence continues at coordinate 1,070,431 of NZ_CP023439.1, read as the reverse complement.
CGGACGATCGACTCGGCGGAGAGGTCGCGCCGTCCCGGGCCATGGGGACGGCGGATGGGCTCAGAGATGGCGCGCCAGTCTCGCCAGCACGCGCTCGCGCCCGAGCACCTCGAGCACGGCGTCGATGGCGGGCGTCTGCGGTACGCCGAGCACCGCCACCCGCAGCGGAATCGCGACCTGCGGCATCTTCAGGCCATGCTCGGCCATCGTGTCCTTGATCGCCTGCGTCAGCGCCGCCTTGTCCCAGGCCGCCTGTTCGAATCGCGTGCGCAGGCTGGCCAGTGCGGCCTTGGCGGCATCCGTCAGATGCTGGGCGATCACTTCCGGCGCCGGATGCACGTCGGCACAGAACAGCTCGGCGGCATCGGCCAGTTCGTTGAGGCTGGCCGCCCGGTCCTTGTAGAGGGCGGCCACCGCTTCCAGCTCGGGGCCGGTTTCCGGATTCACGCCGCGATGCGCCAGCCGGTTGGCCATTTCGGCGGCCAGGTAGGCGTCGTCGGCCTTCTTGATGTACTGGGCGTTGAGCCAGTTCAGCTTTTCGGTGTTGAACTGCGCGGCCGACGGCGTGATGTGGTCGAGGTCGAACCACTCGACGAACTGCTCGCGGCTGAAGATCTCGTCGTCGCCGTGGCTCCAGCCCAGGCGCGCGAGGTAGTTGACCACCGCCTCGGGCAGGTAGCCGTCTTCGTGGTACTGCATGACGCTGACCGCGCCGTGGCGCTTCGACAGCTTGGTGCCGTCGTCGCCGAGGATCATCGACAGGTGGGCATACAGCGGCACCTCGGCGCCCAGGGCGCGCAACACGTTGATCTGCCGCGGCGTGTTGTTCACATGGTCGTCGCCGCGGATGACGTGGCTGATGCGCATGTCCCAGTCGTCCACCACCACGCAGAAGTTGTAGGTGGGCGTACCGTCGGCGCGGGCGATGATGAAGTCGTCCAGTTCGGCGTTCGAGATCTCGATGCGGCCTTTCACCAGGTCGTCCCAGGCCACCGCGCCGTCGGGCGGGTTGCGGAAGCGCACCACCGGCTGCACGCCGGCGGGCGGCGCGGGCAGCGTCTTGCCGGACTCGGGGCGCCAGCGTCCGTCGTAGCGCGGCTTCTCGCCGCGGGCGCGCTGCTCCTCGCGGAGGCGGTCGAGTTCCTCGGGCGAGGTGTAGCAGTGATAGGCGGTGCCGGCCGCGAGCATCTGCCGGATCACTTCCTTGTAGCGGTCCATGCGCCGCATCTGGTAGTACGGCCCCTCGTCCTCCTCGAGGCCGAGCCAGTTCATGCCGTCGATGATCGCCTGCACCGCCTCGGGCGTGGAGCGGGCAACGTCGGTGTCTTCGATGCGCAGGATGAAGGTGCCGCCGTGGCGACGGGCGAAGGCCCAGGAAAACAGCGCCGTGCGCGCGCCGCCGATGTGCAGGTAGCCGGTGGGGCTGGGCGCGAAGCGGGTGCGGACGGGGCGGGAGGCGGGGCTGGCGGACATGGGGCTTGTGCGTGTTTCTCGGGAAAGGCGCGATTCTAAGCGATCGGCCGTTCCGAAGCTAAGCGCGGCCGTGCCGGGCCGCCCGCCGCATCCCGGTGGCGCCCGGCCGCTGAGCGCCCCTCGGGGGCAGCGAACGAAGCGAGCGCGGGGGCTGTTTCACCTAGAACTTGTAGCCCAGCTTCCGGTACAGCGTGTTGCGGCTGATGCCCAGTTGCCGCGCCGCGGCCGAGACATTGCCGCCGGCTTCTTCCAGCGCGCGCTGGATCACGTCGGCCTGCACTTCCTTCAGCCGGCGGCCGCGGCGCGGCGGCGGTGCCGCCTCTGCCGAAGCCGGCGGCGCCGGCGCCGGCGCGTGCCGCTTGTCATGCACCGGCGCGTCGCCGCTGAAGATCTCCTCGGGCAGGTGGTTCGGGCGGATCTCGTCCTCGTCGTCGTCGAGCAGGGCCAGCGCCACGCGCAGCACGTTCTGCAACTGGCGGATGTTGCCCGGCCAGGGATAGCCCTCGATGAAGCGCATCACGTCCCCGCCCACGCGGACGCTGCCCGGCGGACGGTCGGTCGCTTCCTCGTCGATCAGCTTTTCGACGATGCGGCGGATGTCGGAACGTTCGCGCAGCGGCGGCAGATGCACGGTGAGGCCGTTGACGCGGTAGTACAGGTCCTCGCGGAACTGGCCGGCCTTCACCGCTTCGCTCAGCACGCGGTGGGTGGCGCAGACCAGCGCGATGTCCACCGGCACCGCCTCGCTGGCGCCGATCGGCAGCACGCGGCGCTCCTGCAGTACGCGCAGCAGCCGCGCCTGCATCGCCAGCGGCATGTCGCCGATCTCGTCGAGGAACAGCGTGCCGCCGTGCGCCTGCTGGATGCGTCCGACCGCGCCCTCGCGCCGGGCGCCGGTGAAGGCGCCACCGGTATAGCCGAACAGTTCGGATTCGATCAGGTTCTCGGGTATCGCGGCGCAGTTGAGCGCCACGAACGGGCCGCTGGCGCGCGGGCCGCTGTTGTGGCAAGCCTGCGCCAGCAGTTCCTTGCCGACGCCGGACTCGCCCTGGATCAGCAGCGGGATGTTCTTGCCCACCACCTTGCCGGCGCGGTCGAGCGCGAACTGCAGCGTGGCATCGCCGGTGGCGAGGCTTTCGAGCGTGATGGCGCCGGGGCTGGACGGCCGGCGCGCGGCCTCGTCGCCGGCGCGGCGCGGTGCGCGCGCTGCGCCGCGCACCGGAGTGGCCGCATACCAGGCCAGGCTCGCCCGCGGCCGCGCGAACACCGTGCCGCCGGCGCGCAGTTCGAGCTCGAGCAGGCCCATCGGGTCGCGCGCGGCGCGGTCCATCGCGGCGCCGAAGGAAGTGCGGAACAGGTTGCCGAAGCCGCCGAAGCCGCTGCGGTGGGCGTCGGCGATGCCCAGCAGCGCACGCGCCTGGCGGTCGGCGCCGACGATCTCGCCGTCGGCCGACACCGCCAGCAGGCCCTCCTGCAGTCCGCCCACGCCCTCGGCGCGGGAATGGAAGGCGAACAGCATGTGGCGCGCGTGCTCGCTCTCGAACAGGCTGCGCTCCAGCAGCCGCACGCCGACCCGCGCCAGGCCCAGGGTGTGCGGCTGGTAGCTGCGATGGTCGCCCGAGATGTCGAGGACGCCGAGCATCTCGCCGCGCGCATCGAAGATGGGCGCGGCGCTGCAGGTCAGGATGCTGTTGCGTTCCATGTAGTGCTCGGCGCCGAAGATCTCGATCGGCCTGCGCTCGACCAGTGCCGAGCCCACCGCGTTGGTGCCGCGCTGGCGCTCGCTCCAGTCGGCGCCGGGCTGCAGCGCGACGCGGCCGGCGCGATCGACGAAGCCCGGGTCGCCCAGCGCATGCAGGATGAGGCCGTCCGCATCGGCGAGCACCACCATGCTGCCGGACGAACGGATCTGCTCGTAGAGGTGTTCCATCACGCCGCTGGCGTGGCTCAGCAGCAGGCCGCTGCGCTCGCGCGCGACGGAGAATTCGCAGCGGTTGACGTTGTCGATGCGGCTCGAAGCGCGCTCGTCCAGCCCGTCGCGGCGGCAGCGGCGCCAGGAACGGATCACCGGTTCGGGCAAGCCTCTTTCCGGTACATCGCCCATCTCGAAAAACTGCCGGCGCAGCGTGGCAAGCTCCGCCGCCTGCTCACTGCGTGCCAGGGTCTGGCCCATGTCTTCGTCTCCGTCTCCGGCGGGCATGCTCTTTTGTACTTCCGGCATGACCGCCATGCCCTCGGGGCATTCCTCGGGGCCGGATTGCTCCATGGGTGGAGCATCCGGCTTCTCGTCGGAATTAAAGCAAAACTCTTGCCATCCGGACAGCGGAAATCGCGCATCCATGGGCATCGGCAGATTCACATAGAAAGCGGCTATCGGCCCAGCGCCCGATCCTCCGCCTCGACCGCCGCCATCTCGTCATCGTCGAACAGCCTGGAACGGGTGTGGAAAGCCTTGCCGGTATTGCCCTCCAGCGAAAAGGTGCCGCCCTGGCCGTCGACGACGTCGATGATCAACTGCGTGTGCCTCCAGTACTCGTACTGGGATGCGCTGATGTAGAACGGCACGCCGCCGATGTCGCCGAGGCGCACGTCGTAGGCGCCGATCGTCAGGTCGGTGGGCAGATAGCAGTTGGCGGCGCTGTTGTCGCAGCAGCCGCCGGACTGGTGGAAGATCAGGTCCGGCCCGTATTGCGCCTTCAGCGAAGCGATCAGCTCCAGCGCGGCCGGCGTGGCGATGACGCGGTCGACCATGTTCCCCTCCGGAAAGGAAAAAACGGGGGCGGTTGCCCGCCCCCGGCGAATTGCCCGGGAACGGGCAAGGGGAGAGAAGACACGTCGCTCAGAAAAAGCCGAGCTTGTTCTCGGCGTAGCTCACGAGCAGGTTCTTGGTCTGCTGGTAGTGGTCCAGCATGACCTTGTGCGTTTCGCGGCCGATGCCGGATTCCTTGTAGCCGCCGAAGGCCGCATGCGCCGGATAGGCGTGGTAGCAGTTGGTCCATACGCGGCCGGCCTGGATGGCGCGGCCCATGCGGTAGGCGACGTTGCCGTTGCGGCTCCACACGCCCGCACCCAGGCCGTAGAGCGTGTCGTTGGCGATGGACAGCGCCTCGGCCTCGTCCTTGAAGGTGGTCACCGCCAGCACCGGCCCGAAGATTTCCTCCTGGAAGATGCGCATCTTGTTGTGGCCCTTGAACAGCGTCGGCTGGATGTAGTAGCCGTCGGCCAGTTCGCCGCCGAGCTGGGCACGGTCGCCGCCGATGAGGCACTGGGCGCCTTCCTGCCGGCCCAGGTCGAGGTAGGACTGGATCTTGCTCATCTGCTCGCGCGAAGCCTGCGCGCCCATCATCGTGCCGGTGTCGAGCGGGTGGCCCTGCTTGATGGCGGCGACGCGCTCGAGCACACGCTCGATGAAGCGGTCGTAGATCGATTCCTGGATCAGTGCGCGCGACGGGCAGGTGCATACCTCGCCCTGGTTGAAGGCGAACAGCACCAGGCCTTCGATGGCCTTGTCGAGGAAGGCGTCGTCCTTGTCCATCACGTCGGCGAAGAAGACGTTGGGCGACTTGCCGCCCAGTTCGAGCGTGGCCGGAATGAGGTTGTTGGCCGCGGCCTGGGCGATCACGCGGCCGGTCGAGGTCGAGCCGGTGAAGGCGATCTTGGCGATGCGCTTGCTGGTGGCGAGCGGCAGGCCGGCTTCGCGGCCGAAGCCGTTGACCACGTTCAGCACGCCCGGCGGCAGCAGGTCGGCGATCAGCTCGGCCAGGACGAGGATGGAGACCGGCGTCGATTCGGCCGGCTTCAGCACCACGCAGTTGCCGGCGCCGATGGCGGGCGCCAGCTTCCAGGCTGCCATCAGGATGGGGAAGTTCCACGGGATGATCTGGCCCACCACGCCGAGCGGCTCGTGGAAGTGGTAGGCGACGGTGTTCTCGTCGATCTCGGAAATGCTGCCTTCCTGCGCACGCAGGCAGCCGGCGAAGTAGCGGAAGTGATCGACCGCCAGCGGGATGTCGGCATTGAGCGTCTCGCGGATCGCCTTGCCGTTGTCCACCGTCTCGGCATAGGCGAGCAGTTCGAGGTTCTGCTCGATGCGGTCGGCGATCTTCAGCAGGAGGTTCGCGCGTTCGGCCGGCGAGGTCTTGCCCCAGGCGGGGAAGGCGGCATGGGCGGCATCGAGGGCGAGTTCGATGTCCTCGGCGGTCGAGCGTGCGACCCGGGTGTAGACCTGCCCGGAGATCGGGGTGACCACGTCGAAGTATTCCCCCTTGACCGGCGCCACCCATTTGCCGCCGATGAAGTTCTCGTAACGGTTCTTGTACTGGACCTTGGCTTCGGCCTGGCCGGGCATTGCGTAGAGCATGGTGTGTCTCCTGGTTTGATGGCGTTCGGGGCGTCCTGCCGCCGCACTCCTCTCGTCAGCAGAAGCCGTGCCAAAGAATAATTTATTCGTCCATTCAAATACTTGGAACGAAGGACGGTGCTCCAAAAATCCCTGTACCCGCGCTGGAGCACTCCACATTGCAACACATGCGGCGCATCGGGCGGAGCAACGGGCAGAACGCCGGCCGATCTGCTCCATGACTGCTCCTTTCGCTGCCCGAGCAGGTACTGCTCCACGAACATACGCCAATTTTGGAGCAGGCGCGATCGCCGCCGGGCAGCACCGCCGACCCTCCGCGATCGGGCGCGAAAGCGCCGCCCGCAGCGGGATTCGCCCACATCGCCGCCGTCGCCGCCGCACGAATGGCACACCGCTTGCACTCGGCCTGCGCACCGGCGCCGCCGCCTGCCCGAAGCATCCAGGCGCGCCGCCGCCCACATCACTCGACGGAAAAAGGTGGAAGACATGATGAACAAGGAGACTCTCGCCCACACCCTGCGCTCGGCCGCCCTCGCCGCGGCGCTGGGTGCAGCCGCCGGCCACGCGCAGGCCCATGGCGACGTCACGCCGCAGGCGGTCGACACCTCGGTGCTCAAGCCGGTCGGCGGCGGCTGGTTGGAAAAGAACCCCTACCGCAAGAACGAAGACGCGATCCGCATCGGCAGTTCGGCCTTCAACCAGAACTGCGCCCGCTGTCACGGCATCGGCGCCGTGTCCGGCGGCATCGCCCCCGACCTGCGCCTGCTGCCCACCGGCGACGACGGCGACGAATACTTCATCCAGCGCATCCGCAACGGCGTGACCCGCAACGGCGCGGTCTACATGCCGCCCTTCGAAGGCACGCTGACCCAGGAAGCGATGTGGGCCATCCGCGCCTGGCTGGAGACCGTCCATGTGGACTGAGCGCCGCCGCCTGCTGCTGGGCGCCGGCGCGCTGCTCGCCCAGGCCGCCCTGCCCGGCGCCGCCCGCGCCATCGCCGCCGGCGGCCCGCCCGAAACGCAGCAGCCCGGCGCGCTGCGCATCGCGGTGTATGCCGACTTCCCGCCCTACTCGTACAAGGGCAAGGGCGTCGACGTCGCGCTGGGCAAGGCGCTCGCCGACAAGCTCGGCCTGCGCGCCGAGTTCGTCGAGTTCCAGCCGGGCGAGGACATGAGCGACGACCTGCGCAACATGGTCTGGCGCGGCCACTACCTCGGCACCCGCCCCGCCGACGTGATGCTGCACGTGCCGGTCGACGCCCGCTTCGCCGCGCAGAACGACAAGGTGGCGATCTTCGGCCCCTATCACCTCGAGACCATGGCGGTGGCGCGCGACCCGGCGCGCCTGCCGCCGGTGGCCGGCTCGGCCGCGGCCGGGCTGGAAGTCTTCACCCGTGAGCTGATCGGCGCCGAAGTCGACAGCCATGCCAGCGACTTCCTGATGCAGGTGCTGAACGGCCGCCTGCGCGGCAACGTACGCCACTTCCGCACGCCCGCGCTCGCCGTCGAGGCCCTCGAGCGCGGCGAGATCGCCGCCGTGCTCGGCACGCATACCGAACTGCAGGCCGCCCTCGCCGGCTCCGGCCGCTACGCGCTGGACCGCCTCGCCCTGCCCGAACTGCGCGTCGCCCAGTGGCCGCTCGGCATGGCGGTGAAGGCAGAAGCCACGCCCCTGGCCGAAGCGCTCGGCCGTGCCCTGGGCGAGCTGCAGCGCTCCGGCGCCGTCGCCCGCCTGTTCGCCGAACAGGGCCTGAGCCTGACCGCGCCCTGAAGCGCGACCCGTTTCAACCGCAGCAGCCACACCCACCACCGCTCGAGGAGACAAAACGATGACAAGACAGATCCGCCATACCCACCTCGCCGCCGCCCTCGCCGCATTGTGCGCATCCGGCGCCGCCAGCGCGCTCGACGTGGACGCCGGCGACTACACCGCCCTGCCCGAGGGCACCAACCTCGCCCTGCTCTACTACCAGCACGCCGAGGTCGACCACCTGTATGCGGACGGGCGCAAGGGCGCCGGCAGCCTGCGCACCGACGCCGCGCTGCTGCGCTACGTGCATTTCACGAAGATCGGCGACTACATCATCGACCCGCAGATCATCGTGCCCTATGTCGACATCGACACCCGCGGCGCCCTGGCGGACGCCGGCGTCAACAGCCCCGGCGGCCTGGGCGACACTCTGCTCGGCGCCACCCTGTGGCTGAAGAACGATCCGCAGAAGGGGGAATACTTCGGCTTCACCTATTTCCTGTCGACGCCGACCGGCAACTACGACCGCGACCGCGCCCTCAACATCGGCGCCGACCGCTACAGCCACATCCTGCAGGCCGGCTACATCAACCGGCTGTCGGACAAATTCACCATCGACCTCGTCGCCGATGCCACGATCCACGGCGACAACAAGAAGGCGAACGCCGCCGGCGACACGCTCAAGCAGGCGGTGAGCTATCAGGCGCAGGCCTGGCTGCGCTACCACGTCACCGACGCGCTCGACCTGCGCGCCAGCCTGTCGCGCCACTGGGGCGGCGAGACCAAGCTCGGCGGCGTGCGGCAGGACGACGAGAGCAACCGCTCGAAATTCACCATCGGCGCGGCCTGGTTCGTCGAGCCCACCGTCCAGTTGATCGCCAACGTCGGCAAGGACATCTCGGTGGACAACGGTCCGAAGGAAGACAGCCGCGTGAATCTGCGCCTGCTCAAAGTGTTCTGAGGACTTCCCGGCGCAGGAACGCGAAAGGGGCTTCGGCCCCTTTCGCGCATTCCGCCCCGCTGCGGGCGCGCCCCGCCAGCCTGCGGGAAACGGCAGCCGGCCGGCAGCGCCCCGTGGGAATGGCGCCTTCCGCATTCTGCCCGGCCCGCAGCAACGAATGTCATGGAAGACGGAGAGGATGCGGCGGCCGGGCGGAGGCGCGGACCGCCCCCGTATCCGGCGCCGGCTTAGGCGTGTATCGTGGCGGGAGTCGCTCCCCGCCCACGACACATCGTCCTTCGCGGCGATCCTCAACACACAGTGACCCGAGGAGAAACACCATGACAGGGAAGTTGCTGACGCCTGACAGGCTGCCGACCGAAGCCGAACTGCTGGCCGCGCCGGAAGATGACTACATGTCGCCGCGGCAGCTCGCCTTTTTCCGGGCGCTCTTGCTGCGCGAGCGCGATGCGCTGCTGGACTCGGCGCACCGGACGACGCTGCATCTGCAGGAATTCGAATCCCCGGCCGACCCGGCGGACCGCGCCTCGCTGGAAGAAGACCACACCCTCGAACTGCGCGTGCGCGACCGCGAACGCAAGCTGCTGCACAAGATCGACGAAGCCATCACGCGCATCGACAACGGCAGCTACGGCTGGTGCGAGGAAAGCGGCGAGCCGATCGGCATCGCCCGCCTGCTGGCGCGGCCGACCGCCACCTACAGCATCGAGGCCCAGGAACTCCACGAGCGCCGCCGCCGCATGATGGGCGGCTGACGCCCGCCGACGCCCGCCCCGCATCGCCGCCGGGGCGCGCCCGCCCGGCTCAGCCGAGCCAGACCCGCGCGTTGCGGAACATGCGCAGCCAGGGCGAGGCATCCGGGCTCTCGTCGACCAGCCACTGCGGCGCCCACGACATCTGCAGGGTGCGGGCGGTGCGCTCCGGGTGCGGCATCATGATCGTGAAGCGGCCGTCGGCGGTGGTGAAGCCGGTGACGCCGTCCGGCGAGCCATTGGGGTTCTTCGGATACGCCTCGGTTGGCCTGCCGTAGTTGTCCACGTGGCGCAGCGCGAGCAGCGCGCCGGCGCGGTCGGCTTCCCGTGCGAACACCGCGCGGCCTTCGCCGTGGCTGACGACGATGGGCATGCGGCTGCCGGCCATGCCGCGGAACAGGATGGACGGGCTGTCGACCACCTCGACCATCGCGAAGCGCGCCTCGAACTGCTCGCTGCGGTTGCGGTGGAAGGTCGGCCATGCCTCGGCGCCGGGGATGATGGGGGCGAGGTGCGCCATCATCTGGCAGCCATTGCAGACACCCAGCGCGAACGTGTCGCCGCGGCGGAAGAATGCCTCGAATTCGGCACGCAGCCCGGGGTTGAACAGGATGGACTTCGCCCAGCCCTGCCCCGCGCCGAGCACGTCGCCGTAGGAAAAGCCGCCGCAGGCCGCCAGGCCGTGGAAACCGGCCAGGCCGATGCGCCCGGACTGCAGGTCGGACATATGGACGTCCACCGGGGCGAAGCCGGCGCGCTCGAAGGCGGCGGCCATCTCGACCTGCGAATTCACGCCCTGCTCGCGCAGCACCGCGACCTGCGGACGCGCACCGGTGGCGATGAAGGGCGCGGCGACGTCCTCGGTGGCGTCGAAGGACAGCGACACCGACAGGCCGGGGTCGGCCGCATCGGCCAGGCCATCGAATTCCTGCTGCACGCTGTCGGCGTCGTCGCGCAGGCGGGCGATGCGGTAGCCGGTTTCGGACCACGCCTGCAGCAGTTCGCTGCGGCCCGCGCCGAACACCAGCCTGGCGTTGCGGCGGAAGCGGATCTCGTCCTTGTCGTTGGGCTCGCCGATGAAGTGATAGGTCAGCTTCGCTTCGCGCAAGACCTCGGTGATCCGCGCGCGGTCGTCGCGGCGGATCTGGATCACCGCGCCCAGTTCCTCGGCGAAGAGGCCGGCGAAGAGCTTGTCGCCGAAGCGGCCTTTCAGCGTGTCGGGCCTCTTCTCCAGGCCGTCGACGTCGTTCATGTAGTGGTCGTAGCACACGGTATCGAGCACCAGCGACAGGCCGCACCTGGCCGCGAAGGCCATCTCGCACACGGTGGCGAAGAGCCCGCCGTCGCTGCGGTCGTGGTAGGCCAGCAGCAGGCCGTCGCCGCGCAGGCGCTGGATCGTGGCGAAGAAGGCGGCGAGCTGGGCCGGATCGACGTCGGGCGCATGTTCGCCCACCGTGCCGTAGGCCTGGGCCAGCACCGAGCCGCCGAGGCGGTTCCTGCCGTTGCCGAGGTCGATCAGCAGCAGGTCGGTGTCCACGCCTTCGGGGAGCTGCAATTGCGGGGTGAGCGTGCGGCGGCTGTCCTGCACCGGCGCGAAGGCGGTGGCGATCAGCGACAGCGGGGCGACCACCTGCTTGTCCTCGCCGTTCTCGCTCCACGCCGTGCGCATCGACAGCGAGTCCTTGCCGACCGGGATGGACAGGCCGGCGGCGATGCAGAATTCGGAGACGGCCTTCACCGTGTCGAACAGCCCGGCATCCTCGCCGCGATGGCCGGCGGCGGCCATCCAGTTCGCCGACAGCTTGACGTCGCCGATGCCGGCGATGTCGGCGGCGGCGATGTTGGTGATCGCCTCGCCGATCGCCATGCGCCCGGAGGCTGGCGCGTCGATGCAGGCCAGCGGGGTGCGCTCGCCCATCGCGAAGGCTTCGCCGCGGTAGCCGTGGAAGCTCATCGCGGTGACGGCGACGTCGGACACCGGAACCTGCCACGGGCCGACGAACTGGTCGCGCGCGGTCAGGCCGCCCACCGAGCGGTCGCCGATGGTGATGAGAAAACCCTTGCCCGCCACCGCCGGCATGCGCAGCACGCGCAAGCCGGCTTCCTTCAGGTCGATGTCGGTCACGTCGAACGGCGGCAGGAAGACGGCGCGGCGCGATACGTCGCGCGTCATCTTCGGCGGCTTGCCGAGCAGCACCTTCATGTCCATGTCGACCGGCTTGTTGCCGAAATGGCGGTCGGTGACGGTGAGGCGGCCGTCGGCGGAAGCCGTGCCCAGCACCGCGAAGGGGCAGCGCTCGCGCTCGCAGAAGGCGCGGAACCGTTCGAGGTCCTGCGGCGCGACGGCGATCACGTAGCGCTCCTGCGACTCGTTCGACCAGATCTCGCGCGGGCTCATGCCCGGCTCTTCGATGTGGACCTCGCGCAGTTCGAAATGCGCGCCGAGGCCGGCATGGTCGGCAAGCTCGGGCATCGCGTTCGACAGGCCGCCGGCGCCGACGTCGTGGATGGCGATGATCGGGTTGCGCTCGCCCATCTGCCAGCAGGCGTCGATCACTTCCTGGCAGCGGCGCTGGATCTCGGGGTTGCCGCGCTGCACCGAGGCGAAGTCGAGGTCGGCGGTATTGGTGCCGGTGGCCATCGACGACGCCGCGCCGCCGCCCAGGCCGATCAGCATGCCGGGGCCGCCGAGCTGGATCAGCAGCGTGCCGGGCGGGAAGACCGGCTTCTCCGACTGCTGCGCCTGGATGTTGCCGACGCCGCCGGCGATCATGATCGGCTTGTGGTAGCCGCGCACCTCGCCCTGCACTTCCTGCTCGAAGCTGCGGAAGTAGCCGGCGAGGTTCGGGCGGCCGAATTCGTTATTGAACGCGGCGGCGCCGATGGGGCCCTCGATCATGATGTCGAGCGCCGAGGCGATGCGCTCCGGCTTGCCGTAGGGCTTCTCCCAGGGCTGCTCGAAGCCGGGGATGTTCAGGTTGGACACCGAGAAGCCGGCCAGCCCCGCCTTCGGCCGCGAGCCGCGGCCGGTGGCGCCTTCGTCGCGGATCTCGCCGCCGGCGCCGGTCGCCGCGCCCGGAAAGGGCGAGATGGCCGTCGGATGGTTGTGCGTCTCGACCTTGGCGAGGATGTGGGTCTGCTCGGAGTGATAGCGCCAGACGCCGTCGGCGTCCGGGTACAGGCGCTCGATGGCGGCGCCCTCGATGACGGAGGCGTTGTCCGAATAGGCCACCACCGTGCCCTGCGGATGAGCCTTGTGCGTGTCCTTGATCATGCCGAACAGGGTCTTGTCCATCGGCCGCGCGTCGATGACCCAGTCGGCGTTGAAGATCTTGTGGCGGCAGTGCTCGGAGTTCGCCTGGGCGAACATCATCAGCTCGACGTCGGTCGGGTTGCGCCCCATGCGGACGAAGTTCTCGACCAGGTAGTCGATCTCGTCCTCCGACAGCGCCAGCCCCAGTTCGCCGTTGGCCGCCTCGAGCGCGGCGCGCCCGCCGCCGAGGATGTCGACCGAGGTCAGCGGCTGCGGCGCATAGTGGTGGAAGAGTTCGTCGGCCTTGTCCAGCGCCGGCAGCACCGATTCGGTCATGCGGTCGTGCAGCAGCGCGAGCAGGGCGGAGTTGCCGTCCGCATCCCTCGCATCGACCGTGTAGGCGGTGCCGCGCTCGATGCGCACGACCTTGTCGAAACCGCACTGGCGCGCGATGTCGGTCGCCTTCGACGACCACGGGGAGATCGTGCCCAGGCGCGGCACCACCAGCAGCAGGGTGCCGGCGGGAGCCTGCGCGGTTTCCGGGCGGGCGCCGAGCAGATCGACCAGGCGCTCCTGTTCGCCGGCCGCCAGCGGTGCCGACAATTCGACGAAGTACCAATGCTCGGCCGCGAGCCCCTTCAACCTGGCCAGGACCTCGCCCGCGGCGCGGGAAAGACGTTCCAGACGGGTACGGGACAGCGCCGCAGCGCCACGCAGTTTCAGGATCGGGGTCATGTCGGTCGAGGCGGGAATGAGAAGGCTTCCCAGGCTTTGCACGCCTGCGGAAGCCCGAAATTATACCCGACCCACCCGCCTTTCCCGCCGCGCGGCAGCGGCCCGGAGCGCCCCGGCCGCTGCCGCCTACTACTTCTGCTGCGGATTCAGCCAGCCGCGCATGAGCTTCGTCAGGCGCGGCATCACCACCCAGGTCATCGTCACCACGATCACCGCGGTGAACACCGCGGTACGCGGCAGGAAGGGCTGCTCGAAGAAGCCGGGCCACAGCGACACCAGCCACAGGTAGAAGGACACCACCGGGAAGATGCCCATCCAGGTCACGACCGCCATGCGAAAACGCGGCGGATGCATCGACGCGGGCACCACCACGCCGGCGAACCACGCCTCGAGCCCGCTCAGGCGGCGGTAGTCGGGCTCGTCCTCGGCCACCTCGCGTATGCGCTTGTGCATCTCGGTGCGCACGGCCGAGTCGTCCCATGCCTGCAGGTCCGCCTCGGAGGCGAAATTGACCACCACCTGGTAGCAGCCCCCCGGCTGCTCGGGCGGAATCAGGTCCGCGCCCATGAAGCCGTGAAAGGCGCGCAGCTTGACGAACATCTCGCGAATCCGGGCCTCGTATTCCGCTTCGTGGCCTTGCCGCGCGTGGCGCCGCGCAATGCGCGTCACCGGTGCCGGGCCCGCGGGTGCGGTGCCTGCAGCTTTCGTCGCTTCACTCATTCATTCACCTTCAACATCATGGCTCGCCGCGCGCGGCGCGGCATCTCGAATCCCGGAAAGCATTCGGCCGGTCGCAAGCGCTTCCGGCCGAATGAAATCGAGAGGTCATATCGCAGCCGATGCCGGACTGCGCATCGCATCGACGGTCCGCTCCCGTATCAGCGCCCCAGATCCTTCGCAGACACCCCGCCGATACCCCAGTTCGTCTTCGGAACCTCGCGGATGACGACGCGCACGGTCTGGATGGGAGCGCCCACCGCCTCCACCAGCGCCTGCGTGACCTTCTCGATCACCGCACGCTTCTGGTCTTCGGTACGCCCTTCGATCATCGTGATTTCGGCCAACGGCATAGCTACCCTCCCTGTTCAGCGCGGCTCGGCCCGCAGCGGGCAGTCACCGCATCCATCCAATCCGTCCGCCGCCGCGCGCACCGGACCCGGTACGCGCGGCGAGGGTGTTCAGGCCGCCTGCTGGCGCGCCTTCGCCATCGTGATCGCGGTGTCCTCGATCATGTCTTCCTGCCCGCCGACCATGCCGCGGCGGCCCAGCTCGACCAGCAGTTCGCGCGCCGGAATGCCGTACTTCTTCTCGGCGCGCTTGGCGAACAGCAGGAAGGAGCCGTACACGCCGGCATAGCCCAGCGTGAGCGCGTCGCGGTCGCAGCGGATCGGGAAGTCCATGATGGGCACCACGAGCTCTTCGGCCACGTCCTGGATCTTGAACACGTCCACGCCGGTCTCGATGCCCATGCGCGCGCACACCGCCACCAGCACCTCCATCGGGGTGTTGCCGGCGCCCGCACCCAGGCCCGCGGCAGCCGCATCGACGCGGTTGGCACCGACTTCGATCGCCGCGATCGAGTTGGCCACGCCCATGGCCAGGTTGTGATGGCCGTGGAAGCCCAGCTCGGTTTCCGGCTTGAGGGCCTCGCGCACCGCGCCCAGCTTGGTCCTCACTTCGTCGGGCAGCATGTAGCCGGCCGAGTCGGTGATGTAGATGCAGTTGGCGCCGTAGCCTTCCATCAGCCTGGCCTGGCCGATCAGCCCTTCCGTGCTGTTCATGTGGCTCATCATCAGGAAGCCGACGGTGTCCATGCCGAGCTTCCTGGCCATGCCGATGTGCTGCTCGGAGACGTCCGCCTCGGTGCAGTGGGTGGCCACTCGGATCGTCGACACGCCCAGATCGAACGCCATCTTGAGGTGATCGACCGTGCCGATGCCCGGCAGCAGCAGCGCCGACACCTTGGCGCGCTTCATCAGCGGGATCACGGTGCCGAGGTATTCCTCGTCGGTGTGCGCCGGAAAGCCGTAGTTGACCGAGCTGCCGCCCAGGCCGTCGCCGTGGGTGACCTCGATCAGCGGCACGCCCGCCTCGTCCAGGCCCACCGCGATGCTCTTCATCTGCTCGAGCGTCATCAGGTGGCGCTTCGGGTGCATCCCGTCGCGCAGGGTCATGTCGTGCAGGGTGATTTTCTTGCCGTGAAGATCCATGCTCATCTCCTTCAGGCTGCCATGACGGCACGGTTGGGTTCGAGGGTGAGACGGCCGGAGAGGATCTCTTCGGCGAACATCTCCGCAGTACGCGCCGCCGCCGCAGTCATGATGTCGAGGTTGCCGGCGTACTTGGGCAGGTAGTCGCCCAGCCCTTCCACCTCGAGGAAGACCGACACGCGGTTGCCGTCGAACACCGGGCCGTTGACCAGCTTGTAGCCGGGGACGTACTTCTGCACTTCGCGGATCATGGCGTGGATCGACTCGGTGATCTTCGCCTGGTCGGGCTCGTCCTCGGTCAGGCAGTGCACCGTGTCGCGCATGATGAGCGGCGGCTCGGCCGGGTTCAGGATGATGATCGCCTTGCCCTGCCTGGCGCCGCCCACGCGTTCGACCGCGCCCGCGGTGGTGCGGGTGAATTCGTCGATGTTCTTGCGCGTGCCCGGGCCGGCCGACTTGCTCGACACGGTGGCGATGATCTCGCCGTACTTCACCGGCTGCACGCGCGACACCGCGGCCACCATCGGGATCGTCGCCTGGCCGCCGCAGGTGACCATGTTCACGTTGATCTCGCCCTTGCCGACGTGCTCGATCAGATTGACCGGCGGCACGCAGTAGGGGCCGATCGCCGCCGGCGTGAGGTCGATCATCAGCACGCCCAGCTCGTTGAGCTTGCGGCTGTTCTCGGCATGCACGTAAGCCGAGGTCGCGTCGAAGGCGATCTGGATGCCGTCTTCGCGGACGTGCGGCAGCAGGCCATCGACGCCCTCGGCGGTGGTCTTCAGGCCCATTTCGCGCGCACGGGCAAGGCCCTCGGACGTGGCGTCGATGCCGACCATCCACACCGGCTCCAGCACCGGGCTGCGCTTCAGTTTGTAGAGCAGGTCGGTGCCGATGTTGCCCGGACCGATCAGCGCGCACTTGATTTTCTTGCTCATCGCCTTCGTTCTCTGTGAGATAGCTTGGTTGAATCAATCAGGCTGCGGATCCCGCGGCCTCCACGCGAGCCGCATCGCGGCCCCTCCTGCTCCCGCGCCCTCCCCGCCTGCCGTCGGGCAACGGCGGAGCCGGTTCCGCAGGCCGGGGCGGCCGCAGCCGCCCACCTGCCTGAGAGACGAACGTCCATCGAGGGTTCCATCGGGTCAGCCAACGACGTCCTTTGGAATGCAGGGCACGCGGCGGGGCATGGGAGAGGGAGAGAGGCTGCCCGCCGCGCACCTGCAATCAGTCGAGCGCCCTGGGCTCGTCCGCCTGCGCCTCGGCGAGGAAGTCGCCGACCAGACGGGCGAAGCGCGCCGAATGCTCGATCTGGGTCCAGTGCCCGCAGCGTCCGAAGACGTGCAGTTGCGAGCGCGAGATCCAGTTGGCCAACGTCAGCGAGGTCGACATCGGGATGACCTGGTCGTCGCGGCCGTGGATCACCAGCGTCTCGTGGGCGATCGCGCGGATGTCCGCCTCCTTGCTCGTCATCGCGTCGACCCAGCGCTGGCGCGGCGCGGGAAACATGGCCGAGAAGGATTCCTGGAAGCCCGGACGGATGCTGGCCTCGTAGCGCAGCTTCGCCAGTTCGTCGTTCACCAGCGAACGGTCCCAGGCGAAGTAGTCCATGATGCGGCGCATGCTCTCGAACGAGGGCTCGTAGCCCCACACCGCGTCCAGGCCCGGCGTGATCTCGAACGGCACGCCCACGCTGCCCATGAGCACGAGCCGGCGCACGCGCTGCGGATGGCGGATCGTCAGCGCGAGCGCCAGCGCACCGCCGAACGAGTTGCCGACGAGGTCCGCACGCTCGATGCCGAGCGCGTCGAGCAGGCCGACGGCCTGTTCGACCCACGCGTCCATGTCGTACTTCTGCCCTTCCGGACGATCGGTGAAGCCGAAGCCCACCATGTCGGGCGCGATCACGCGCGAGCGCCTGGCCAGTTCGGGCATCACCAGCCGCCAGTTCGCCCAGGCCGACACGCCCGGCCCCGAACCGTGGATCATCAGCAGCGGAAAACCTTCGCCAACGTCGTGGTAGTTCGTGCGAATGCCCGCAGCCACGATGCTGCGGCCGATCTCGGGGCTGGAATCGCTCATCCCGCTCGCTCCTGAATTCAAAGTTCCACCGCGTCTGCGCCGATGGCGATCAACGCCGCGCGCGCACACTCCGCATCCTGTTCTTCCGAGGCGCCCGACACGCCGATGCCGCCGATCAGTTCGCCATTCACCCGGATCGGCAGGCCGCCGCCGAAGACGACCAGCCGCGGACGCGCCGAGAAGCCGAACTTCATGCCCTCGTTGTCGCCGAAGACCGACATCCACTGCTTGGTCGGAAAGCCGAAGCCGCCCGCGGTATGGGCCTTGTCGATCGCGATGTCGATCGACTGCACGAACGCCCCGGGCATGCGCAAAAAGGAGATGAGATTACCGCCGACGTCGGTGACCGCGACATTGATGAGAACCCCAAGTGATCCGGCGTGGCGGACCGCGGCCTCCACCGCAGCATGGCCTGCTTCCCACGACACCGTGGACTGGGGCACCGCGACTTTCATATTCGTCTCCTCGTTGTGGAATTGGGCCGTAATGCCGCAAACCGATCGCGGCAAGATAGTACCCCCCAATCTCGAAGTCAATATTTAATCTCGAGATTATGGGAGGCCCTATATTTTTCACGCTCAGCTAAAATTCATACCACGACATTTTTCATCAATCGAGCACTCATGCGCGACAAGCATGTCTCCACGGTGAGCGACGGCGACATCGTCCCGGAGCCGAAGACCCTCGTCGAGGCCGCCTATCTCCGGTTGCGGCGCGACATCATCGAAGGCGTCTATGCGCCGGGAGAAAAGCTGCGCGTCGAACATCTCAAGGACCAGTACGAAGTCGGCGCCGGCACGCTGCGCGAAGCGCTGCTGCTGCTCGTCACCGACGCGCTGGTGGTGGCCCAGGGGCAGCGCGGCTTTCGCGTCGCACCGATCTCCATCGCCGACTGCGAGGACATCAGCCATACGCGCGTACTGCTCGAAACCGAAGCACTGCGCCAGTCCATCGCGCGCGGCAACGACGCCTGGGAGGCGACGCTGGTCGCCGCCTTCCACCGCCTCACCCGCGCCGAACAGAAGCTCAGCGACAACGACGAAGCGACGACGGAAGAATGGGAGCGCTGCAACCGCGCGTTCCACGAGGCGCTGATCGCCGCCAGCCCGTCGCGCTGGATACGGCACTTCCAGCAGATCCTCTACCAGCAGTCGGAACGCTATCGGCGCGTGAGCCTGTTCAAGCAGCCGATCACGCGCGACATCCACTCCGAACACCACGCCCTTTTCGACGCCACGCTGGCGCGCGACGGTGCGCGGGCGAGTTCCATCCTGTCCGAACACATCCTGCGCACCCTCGATGCGGTGAAACGCCTTCCGCTCGAGTTCTTCACCCGCGGGGGCAACAACAACCACGGGTGACACGGCACCATCCCGCAAGCGCAAAAAAAGCGGCCCGAGGGCCGCTTTTTCATTAAACCGGCAATCAATCAGGAGAATCGGTTGCTGGATGGACTCAAAGCCGCTTGATCTAGGACCTGGGCGGATGCGTGCGTTGGCTTGCGGCTTGCCTGATACGGGGAAGATTGACTTCAAGCCAATCCGCAAGCGCGGCGACATGCGCGGCCGCTTCCTCCCCCAGGGGGGTCAGGTCGTACTCGACGTGCGGCGGGACAACCGGATAGGAGGTCCGGCGGACCAATCCGTCCGCCTCCAGGCGCTGCAGCGTCTGCGCCAGCATTTTCTCGCTGACTCCGCCGGCCTTTCGACGCAACTCGCTGAAGCGCAAGGTGCCATCGCGCAATGCGATCAGGCACAGAACGCCCCACAGGCTGGTGATGTGGGAAAAGACTTCGCGCGATTCGCAATTTCCGGAGCCGATGAAGAGATCCCCGCGCCGGACGCGCGAGGTCAATGTCCCTTCATCCAAGGTTTGGGCAGAAGCCTCGGAAAGCGGGTTGGCGCCAGGGTGGCTTTTCATACTAACCCAAGGGTGCGTACTTACTGGATGGAATGAACGGGATTAAGGTGCAGCGCAAGTCACAAGTCAACTTTCCGGATCTTAGAAAGAGAGGTTCCCAGGCATGAAATCCATTCGTTTGCGCAGCCCCTTTGGCCTGGAGCATGTCGAGCAGGTCGAACTGGCCGATCCCGGCGTGCCCGGACCCGGCGAAATCCGCGTGCGCTTGCACGCCAGTTCGCTCAACGCCCATGACCTGGCGGTGGTGCTGGGGCAGCTTCCGGTCGTCGACGGCCGCATTCCGCTGGCAGACGGCGCCGGTGTGGTCGAGGCCATTGGTGCCGGAGTCAGCGAGTTCGCCGTGGGCGACCGGGTGGTTTCGACCTTCTTCCCGCCCTGGCTGGCCGGCGAACCACAATTTGCCGGGTTCGCGCACACGCCCGGTGACGGCATCGACGGCTATGCCAGCGAAGTGACCGTGCGCCCCGCTACCGCCTTCACGCATGCACCCAAGGGCTACAGCCACGTCGAGGCGGCCACGTTGACCACCGCCGGCCTGACCGCCTGGCGGGCGCTGGTGGTCGAAGGCGGCATCAAGCCCGGCGACACCGTGCTGCTGCTGGGCACCGGCGGTGTTTCCATATTCGCCCTGCAACTCGCCAAGGCGGCGGGCGCGACGGTGCTGCTGGCCTCGTCTTCGGACGAAAAACTCGAACGCGCCCGCCAACTGGGCGCAGACCACCTCATCAATTACCGCAAGCAGCCGGAATGGGCTGAACGGGTGCTGGAGATCACCGCCGGACGCGGTGTCGATCTGACCGTCGAGGTCGGTGGCCCCGGCACCCTGGCGCAGTCGATCAAGGCAACCCGCATCGGTGGTCGCATCGCGCTGATCGGCATGCTCACCGGCTTTGCCGGCGTGGTGCCCACCATCGAACTGATGGCGCGCCAGCAGCGCATTGCCGGCATCGGTGTAGGCAGTCGCCAGCACCAGATCGAACTGGTGCGCGCCCTCGACGCCACCGGTATCCGGCCGGTGATCGACCGCAGCTTCGCCCTGCGCGACATCGCCGATGCTTTCCGTCTGCAACAGGCGGGAGAGCACTTCGGCAAGATCGGACTGGACTACGCACTTTGACCTGCTTTTCAACGGTGGCCGCCTGATCCAGCGAGACGGCCCCTGCCTTCAACCAACAGAGGAAACATGATGTCCAACGCGCTCTACACCACCTCCGCGCTTTCCACCGGCGACGCCCGAAATGGCCATGTTCGCAGTGAAGACGGCTTGCTCGATCTCGATCTCGTTCATCCCAAGTCCCTGGGCGGCGCCGGCGACAAGACCAACCCGGAACAGCTTTTCGCTGCCGGCTACGCCGCCTGCTTCCACTCGGCGCTCAAGCACATTGCCCGAAGCCGCAAGATCACCCTGGCGCACTCGGAAGTAGAGAACCAGGTCAGCCTGCACCAGGCGGAAGACAAATCGTTCTTCCTGAGTGCCGCCCTGACAGTACGCCTGGGCGGCGTCGATCAGGCCACGGCCGAAGAACTGGCCCGACAGGCGCACCAGACCTGCCCCTATTCCAATGCGGTGCGCGGCAACATCGACGTGGCGCTGAACGTGACGGTGGAATGAGCCGGCAAACATCAGCAGCAATGACCCAAGGAGCAATGAACATGGCAAAGATCATCGTGATTGGCGGCAACGGCTATGCCGGCTCGCACATCGTGCGCGAGGCCGCTGCCCGCGGCCACGAGGTGGTGTCGCTGGGCCGTTCGCAGCCGGCCGAGCCGGTACCGGGCGTGCGCCACGAGACCGGCTCGGCGGCTGACCTGGAAACGCTCGAACGCGTCATCGCGGGCGCGGACGTGGTGGTGGGCGCGCTGTCGCCGTTCCAGCCCGGCCTAGCCGCGCAATTCATACCGATCTACCGCGCCGCGCTGGCACCGATCGCCCGGGCCGGGGCGCGCTTCGTCGTCATCGGCGGCTTCAGCGGGCTGCGTCCGGCCCCCGGTGCGCCGCGCTTCATCGACAGCGGCGACGTGCCGCCCGAGTTCCTCGACGGCGCGCGTGCGACCCATGATGCGTTCGATCTGCTGCAGGCCGAAGCGCCGCAGGCACTGGACTGGCTGTTCGTCAGCCCGGGCGCGCAGTTCGGCGCCTTCGCGCCGGGCGAGCGGCGCGGCATCTACCGCAAATCGGGCGATGTCGCGCTGTTCGACGCCGAAGGCAAGTCCGCGATCGGCGGGGCGGATTTCGCGCTGGCGGTCGTCGACGAGATCGAGTCGCCGACGCTGCGGCGCGGCCAGATCCATTTCGCCTACTAGCAAGCGCTGAATCGCTCGGCCTGGCCGCAGCGCTGGCGCGGCGGCGGAGCTGTCTACGGCACGGCTGTTCCCGCAGGAGCGCAAACGCCTGTGATCGGGCACTTCTCGATCGGCCACAGCGACCCGCCTGCACCCGATTTCGCCACCCGCACCACTGGCGTCGCGCTGCTGTGCACCGACGACGGCCAGGAATGGCGCGTGGCGATGAACAGCGTGCCGTATTTCGTTCCGCCGCTCAGGAAACCACGGTCAGGAAGCGCTCGTTGAGCTTGCGGTCGTGATAGAAGATGCCCGGGCCGACCTGGTCCCACGTCCACTTGATGGCCTTGTAGTCCGGGTAGCCGTCGTAGCCGCCGCAGAAGGTCTCGAAGCGGTTGCCGGACGGGTCGAACGCGTAGATCGTGGTGCCGCGGGTGATGCCGTGGCGGGTCGGGCCGATGTCGATCGAGATACGGTTCATCGACATGATGTCCGCCGCGCGCAGCACCTTCTCCCAACTGTCCAGCTTGAAGGAGATGTGGTGCAGCTTGCCCGGCTCCGGATGGCGCACGAAGGCGATGTCGTGGGCCTTGATCGAACACGACAGCCAGATGGCCAGGTCGGTCTTGCCGTCTTCCATGACGACGTGCTCGACCAGGTAGAACCCGAGCACCTTCTCGAAGATCTCCTGGACTTTCTCGATGTCCGGACCGTACAGCAGGCAGTGGTCCATGCGGGTCGGGGCGATGCCGCGCTCGGCATCGGCGATCCACGGGTCCGGGTTCACATAGGCTTGGCCGTTGCCGATGTCGGTCTTCTCGGCGTAAAGCTCGATGAAGTGGCCGGAGGGGAGCTTGAAGCGCACGCGCTCACCGGTCTCGAGCATCTCGCCGGCCGCAATGCGCTCGGTGGCCAAGCCGTAGGCCTGCAGGTCGGCATCGAGCTTTTCCAGCGTGGCCTTGTCGGCCACCTTGAAAGCGAAGAAGTCGATGCCCGCGTCCTCCGCCTCGCGGATCAGCACGCTGTTGTGGTCGCGCTCGTCCCACGCCTTGAAGTAGACGCGCCCCTGGCCGTCTCGCCCGGTCTCGACGAGACCCAGCGTGTTCTTGTAGAAATTGATGCCTTCCTCGAGATCCAGCACGCGCAGCGAGATGTGGCCGGGACGCAGTACGCCAGTCATTGCCATGGATTTCTCCTCCAGAAATTGACTCGTCCGGCCTTTGGCCAACCGGATCGAGCCGGGTTACAAGCGATCGAAAAACGCCCGAAAATCATAGCCACAGGTTCAAGCCGCGCGGAAAAAATCTCGATATTTCTTGATAAAACTCAAATGTTCCTGAAAAGCGGGCTGCGCACCTGCTGCACGTCCGCCGCCGAGAAGAACTTTTCCGTGTAGATGTCGCGCTCGAACAGGCGGCCCTGCATCAGCGTGGTGATGCAGGCATCGATCATCATCGGCGGGCCGCACAGGTAAGCCTTGTGGCCGCGGAAATCGTTGTCGAAGTGCGCCTTCGCCGCCTCATGCACGAAGCCGCGGAAACCGTTCCAGTCCGAATCGGCGGGCTCGTCCGACAGCGCGGGCACGTAGGTGAAATTCGGATGGCGCCCGGCCAGGGCCAGGAATTCGTCGTGGTAGTAGAGTTCCGTGCGGTTGCGCTGGCCGTACACCAGCGTCATCGGCCGCGTGTCGCCCGCCTCCAGCAGGTCGGCGATCATCGAGCGCGGGCTGGACAGCCCCGAGCCCCCCGCCATGAAGAGCAGCGATTCCGGCGCCGACTTGCGCACGAAGAAGCGGCCATAGGGGCCCGACAGCTTCACGCGGTCGCCGACCTGCAGCTTTTCGTGCACCCAGGTGGTGCCGCGGCCGCCTGGCACGATGCGGATGTTGAGTTCCACCGCACGGCCGGTCGAGGGCGGGTTCGCCAGCGAGAACGCGCGGCTGTATTCGCCGCCCTCGAGGAAGAAGTTGATGTACTGGCCGGCCTGGAAGTGCATCGGCTCGTCGGTCTCGATGAACACGCCCTTGATCGTGGGCGTGAGGCTCTCGATGCGGGTCACGGTGCCGGGGAAGTCGCGCACCGGGATGGATTCGGCATCCGGGTCTTCCTCGATCTCGGCCTCGATCGTGACGTCGCTCTGCAGGCGCGCACAGCAGGCCAGCGTCTTGCCTTCGTCGCGCTCGAAGTCCATCAGCGCAAAGCTGGACGCTTCGCCGTGGTCGACCTCGCCGTCGATCACGCTCACCTTGCAGGTGGCGCACAGGCCGTGGCAACAGGCGTGCGGCAGCCAGATGCCGGCACGCAGCGCGGCATCGAGAATGGTCTGGTCGTCCTCGACCTCGATGGTCTGGCCGATGGGTTCAATGGTCAGTTCGTAACTCATGGTTCTCTTCCGTTCTCTCTGTCGTCGGTCCGGCATGCGGCGGCGACCGGCTCGCGCGGGTCGCCGCCGCTGCGGTCGATCAGCTGCAGGAACCCTTGATGCCGGTGAGGCCCGGCGTCCGGAAGCGGATCGCGTCCTTGTGCTTGAGGCCGTTTTCGGCCAGCGACTTGTCGAAATCCGGCGAAAAGGGCTTGCCCGATTTCAGCCACTCGGTCTTCGCCCAGTCGATCTGCGAGAACTCGGGTGGTAGCCGAACGCACCCGGCAGCACGTTGGAGACGATGTCGCCGAAGCGCATCGTGGGCGGGAACGGGAACGCGAACGGCGCGCAGAACAGAAGGTGGTCTTCCCAGCCGATGTACATCAACTGGGCACCGTGGAACTTGTCCTGCGTGTCGGCAGGGGCGAACTCGTATTTCGAAACGGCAACAGCGGCCATGTCGTTGTCTCCTTGATCACTTGAAGGCCGCGGGCGCCGGTGCGCCCGCGGCGTGCGGCATCAGACGTTCTTGGTCGCCTGGCCGCGCCATTCGGCGAAGTTCTTCTTGTCCTCGGAAATGTCGAAGTCGAGGTTGTCGCGGCCGAACTCCAGGTTGTAGTACTTGAGCACCGCGGCCAGCGGGTCGAAGCCTTCCGCGGTCGGATCGGTGCCTTCGGGGAAGCAGTTGCCCTGGTAGATCTGGTGCACCGGCAGCCAAGACTGCACGTACTTCTCCGGCTCGTGCTCGAAGATCGCCTTGCAGTGGTCGGAGCAGAAGTGATACTTCTCGCCCTTGTAATCCACTTCGCGGTAGCAGATCTTGGTCGGGTCGCCCGGCTCGGTGAAGAGCATCGGGATCTGGCAGGTCTGGCACAGCATGGGCAGCGTCTTGTTGTAGAAGCGGTTGCCCTTGGCGGCCTGCTCGCGCCAGAACTCCATGCGCGGACGGTAGTACTTGTCGTAGCTTTCCGGGTACTTCGACGACAGCCAGTCCATCTCGTCGTCGTCCGGCATCCAGGTGTGGAAGTCGGCCGCGGCGGCGTAGTTGTAGAAGGTGCTCCATGCCTGGTGCGACAGGTGGTCCTTCTCAAGGGCGATCTGCTCCGCGCACTGCGGCATCTTGATGCCGTAGCGGGCCAGGTCCTTGAACAGCGCGCCGCCGTTCTCCTCGAAGTACACCTCCCAGGCTTCCTTCCAGCTCATCGTGCGCTTGGGCAGCATGTAGTCCATCATCATCGCCACCAGGGTCAGCACGCGATAGCCGCGCCAGGTCCACTTGTCGATCCAGCGCTGGACGATGGGCACGTTGTCCGGGTCCTGCTCCAGGATGAACTTGATCACTTCCAGGCCCAGCGTCATGTGGCGGGCCTCGTCGGACTGCGCCGAGAAACCGAAGGTCATCGTGCCCATGTCGCCGTTGTAGGCCGCGCCCGAGACGAAGGGCACGAACAGCAGGTTGGTCAGCACGTACTCGAACGAGAAGCCGATCGCCACCATGAACTCGAACGGGCCGGCGGTGACGGCATCGTCGAAGAAGGACTTCGGCACCGACAGGTACCACACGCGGTCGTGCATGTGATGGAAGTCGTGCAGGCCGTTGTAGTACTTGTTGTAGTTCGACACCGCGTGCACCTGGGTCTGCGCGTGACGCATCTCGTCCAGCGACTGCATCAGGCAGGCCACGCGCGGGCCGGGGCCGGGGAACTGGCGGCCGGCATGGGCAAAGCCGCGGTGCGCCATGTATTCCAGCGGGCTCACGCCGGTGAGGAAGAGCTTCACCGTGTTGATGTAGCGCGCGTCGGTGACGTTGAGGTGGCCGTTGTTCTGGTTGTAGGCGTCGATGACCGCGTACAGCTTGCGCTCCTTCTCGGCCTGGTACTTCCAGTAGGCATCCATCGTCAGGCGGAACGGGTCTTCCCACTTGTCCCAGTCGTGGATCTTGATGCCCTCGTAGGCGACGTAGGGATAGATGTCCTCCATCTTCTGGTACGACGGCGCCCAGTCCAGGCCGCGCGTCATGACCGCATAGCGTTCCTTCAGGCCGAGTTTCTTCTTGGCGACTTGCATGTCCATGTGTTGGGTCTCCTCTTGGGTCAAGCCTTCCAGAAAAGGCGGATTTCGTCGTCGGTCTGGTCCAGGTTGCCCGACATCGTGATCAGGTTCACCTGCAGCGACTGCAGGTCGTACTCGCTGCCGGTGATCTCCTCGATCGTCTCGCGGCGGACCACCAGTTCGCGTTCGGCGTTGATCTTCACCATGGCGGGCTGCTCATCCACCACC
Source organism: Thauera sp. K11 (assembly GCF_002354895.1). Taxonomy (NCBI): domain Bacteria; kingdom Pseudomonadati; phylum Pseudomonadota; class Betaproteobacteria; order Rhodocyclales; family Zoogloeaceae; genus Thauera; species Thauera sinica. The sequence goes on along the minus strand of NZ_CP023439.1, from coordinate 1,044,014 downwards.
GCCGTCGGGTTGTCCTGCAGGATCGCCTCGATGATCGGGCGGGTTTCTTCGTTCGTTTGCAGCGCGATGAATACGGTCGACATCCGGATATCTCCTCAGAGGGCCACGCCGGCCTTGGTCATGCGGGCATTGAACTGCTGGACGACGTCGGCCATGACCTCGTCGGTGCGCTCGCCCAGGGCGATGCGCGCCACCGGCAGCAGGGCCGCGGCGGCACGGTCGCGCCACCCGGTGATCCACCTGGCCGCCAGTGCCTTGTTCTCGGCCGACTCCGCCGCCGCCGTCTTCACCGTGGCATCGACCCACTTCTTCGTCTCGGCGAACCAGTCGGTCATGAACTGGGTGAGCATCGCCACCGCCGTGCCGCCCTGCGACGAAAGCACGTCGTCGATGATGGTTTCATACACCAGCGGATACAGCAGGCCGTCGAGCACCACGTTCTGGACGAAATACAGCTCCATCGGATCCTTGATCACGAAGCTGTCCTCGACGTAGCGGCGCAGCCCCTGCCAGGCGTCGTCTTCCAGCCACGCCTTCTTGGCCTCGTCCAGCACGTCGATGTCGCCCAGCAGCAGGCCGACGCGGGTGATGTACTGCGCGATGCCGAGCTGGTCCATCGCCTGGTAGATGCAGGGCTGGGTGATGCCGGCGCCGTAGGCATAGGCACAGACGGCCGCGTTGTTCATGTTGGAACCCCAGGCCACGTGGCGCAGCGGCACCAGCAGCTTGAGCACGGTGTCGCGCACCGCTTCCGGCAGCGTCGCGGCCAGGCCACGGTTCTCGACGAAGTCGAAGTTGGCCTCGGCGGTGTCCTGCTGCTTGGCGCGCGCCATGGTGTAGGCGCCGTAGTAGAACTGGCGCGGGTCCTTGAACGCGTACCAGTCGGCCATCTTCAGCGCGGTGCGCGCCGGATCGAAGATCTCGTACTCCGGGTCCCAGGTCGGCCGGTAGTGGAAGTTGTCGGTCGCCTGCATGTCCAGCGTCCCTTCCTGGTAGCGGGACGCCGGCTTGTCGCCGCCGATGCGGCGGGCGATGTGGTCGAAGGTGTGCCGCAGGGGCTTGATGGACACCGTGCGCAAATCGATTTGCATGAATTCTCCTCCTGTTGATTGACCGGCGACTCAACGGAATCGCTGATGGGTTGCCTGATGCAGGTTCCAGTCCCACTCGGAACCCTCGGACTCGGCCGACGCCTCGCGCGGCCCGAGGTGAATCACCTCGTTGGCTTTGCAGAACGCTTCGTACGCCTCCTCGGGCAGCAGCATTTCCGCGTAAAGCTCGGGTTCGCCGATGGCGAACTCGAACTCGACGAACCCGTCGGCACGGCGCTCGATCAGGCGCACGTACTTCCGGGACAGGTCTACCGTGGGTTTGTCTTTCTCCATCTGCGGGCTCCGTCTGTTTTGGTGCAGTGGCGCTAGCCACGCAGACCTATGAATCAAGGTCCGTGCCAGATTTTTCAAGTTCTTGATTCAAATCAAAAACAGCGGCTCCAACGGGATTCGGTTGAAATTTCCATCTTTTCTTGAATGATCAAATGATCAAACCGGCCCCATCACTTGATCAAATGATCGAATCAATTTTTTGCATCGCAACAAAGCCGGCCTTTCACGCCCCTGGCCGGGCAGCAGACCGGACCGATTGGCCACGGAGCAAATTTCGAGATTAATATTCGCTGTCGAGAGATCTTCCGCGCCGGCACAGGACTTCCCCCACGCAGGGTCGCCCGGCCGCGTGTTATAAGAACCGGATGATCGGGAGGCCGGCCTGCGCCGTCCGGCGCAAGACAAGGCACGAAAAACCCGCGTTCGACGGGATGAGGAGGAGACAGGCTTGAGCAGCATCCGGTACCCGGAAGATTCCGATCTCAGGCGCTTGCTGCGCTTTTCCAGCGAAGACAGCCTGATCTGGCTGGGCGAGCACCGGATGGTGCTGCTGCATGCCGGCGCCCTGGCGGAACTGCGCAAGGAGCTGATCGAGTCGGTCGGCACCGAACAGGCCCGCCGCATCCTCACCCGCATGGGTTTCGCCTCCGGCATGCGCGACGCGGAACTGGCGCGCAAGGTGCGGGGTGCCGGCGACCTGGTCGACGCCTTCGTCGTCGGGCCGCAGTTGCACATGCTCGAAGGTTCGGTCCAGGTCGAGCCGGTGCGCCTGGAAGTGGACATCGACGGCAGGCAGTTCTACGGTGAATTCATCTGGCGCCATTCGTGGGAGGTCGAGGCGCACGTCCAGACCTTCGGCGAGGTGGACCATCCGGTCTGCTGGATGCAGATCGGCTACGCATCCGGCTACACCACGGCCTTCATGGGCAGCTTCATCCTCTTCAAGGAAGTCGAATGCGCCGCCACCGGCGCGGCGCACTGCCGCATCGTCGGCCGGCCGGTGGACGAATGGCCGGACGCCGATTCGCTGCGGACCTATTTCGAGGCCGACTCCATCGTCGGCCGCCTGCTCGAACTGCGCGAAGAAATGGAAGCGATGCGCCGCAGCATCGCCTGTCGCAACAAGGTCCCCAACCTCATCGGCAACTCGGCCACCTTCCTGCACGCCTACGACCTCGCCGTGAAGGCCGCACCCACCAGCGTCACCGTCCTGCTGCTGGGCGAGACCGGCGTGGGCAAGGAACGCTTCGCGCGCGCCCTGCACGACCTCAGCCCGCGCCACGACGGCCCCTTCGTCGCGGTGAACTGCGCCGCCCTGCCCGACGAACTGATCGAATCCGAACTCTTCGGCGTCGAGCGCGGCGCCTTCACCGGCGCCCACGCCTCCCGCGCCGGAAAGTTCGAGCGCGCCGACGGCGGCACCCTCTTCCTCGACGAACTCGGCGAACTCCCGCTGTCGGCGCAGGCCAAGCTGCTGCGGGTGCTGCAGGAAGGCGAGATCGAACGCCTCGGCGACGAGCGTTCGCGCAAGGTCAACGTCCGCCTCGTGGCGGCCACCAATGTGAACCTGCAGGAAGCGGTCGCCGACGGCCGTTTCCGCCGCGACCTGTTCTACCGGCTCAACGTCTACCCGATCACGATCCCGCCGCTGCGCGAGCGCATTGCCGACATCCCGCCGCTGGTGGATGCGATGGTCACCCGTTTCTGTACCCTGCACGACAAGCGCGTGGCCGGCATCACCGACAAGGCCATGCGCGCGCTCAAGGCACACGTATGGTCCGGCAACGTGCGGGAGCTGGAAAACGTGATCGAGCGCGGCGTCATCCTCGCGCCGCACAACGGCTGGATCGAAGCCGAGCACCTCTTCGTCGGCGCCATCCCGCGGGAAGACACCGCCCACTCGTCGGTGAGCAAGGAAGGGCGGCTCGAGAGCAGGCCCGCTCACGGCGCACCTGCCTCCCTCGACCTGCCGGACGCGGTGCTGGATTCGGGCATCGCCCTGGATGCGCTCGAATGCGAACTGCTGCACCGCGCGGTGGAACGCGCCAAGGGCAATCTCTCCGCTGCCGCCCGCCTGCTCGGCATCACCCGCCCGCAGTTGAACTACCGCCTGAAGAAGAACACCTGAGCCGGTTGCCGGTTCAGCGCGCCTTGCGCACCGCCACGGAGTAATCGCCCACGCCGCTCGCCCGGTTCCAGTGGCGCACCTGCACGAAGTACCCGCCTTCGACCAAGTCGGCGGCGATGCGCGCGTTCGCCGCAATGCCGGAATCGTCATCCTCGGCGACGAGCGCCGTCTGCGAATCGGGGCCGAACAGCTTCATATAGGCCACCCGCTCCCGAAGTGCCAGATCGCAAGCCGCATCACAACTGCATCACGTACTCCGGCCGGACCGGCAGCCCCAGGCGGCGAAGATCGCTCTCGAACTCCAGGTGGAAGATGATGTGCCTGTCCATCATCTTCGCCTCGCGGCACAGGCTTTCCAGGTTGGCCCGAAGGCTCTCGAGCCGCCAGCGCTGCGGGCGCGAGAAAAGCGCGCAAACGGCGTCGTTCCAGCGCCAGGCACGCGGAAACTCGTCATCGATGCCCTCCGGCTCGACCAGCCGCATACGGCTGAACGCCTCCGCCACGTCCCACTGGGACAAGTAGCGCAACAGCCGGGAAGCATCGCAGATGATCAGCGTGAAAGGGTAGCGCATGGCGCAAGACACGAAGCCCGCCGCGAAAACCCGGCCGCCCCGCTTCATGACAAACACGAGCGCAAGTGTGACAGAAAAATATCGTCGCCGAGACTGCGGGTGCCCCGATCCGGGCACGGCATGCCCGCCGCCTCGAATCCGCACTACCACGTCCTGCGGCATATCGGGCCGGCTCTTCCGGCATGTCCGCCGGCAGCATGGCGTGGGCTGCGACACTTCGCACGGACCGTGCCGGCCGTTGCCGCTACCCTGTTCGCCAAGCACGTCCTCCGCTCAGGACTTTCGCATCATGCCTCTCTGCATCGAGCCCTTCTTCGACCCTCCGTCGGCCACCTTCAGCTATGTCGTCTTCGAAGCCGACGGTACCGATTGCGCCATCATCGACTCGGTGCTCGGCTACGACCTGTCGTCGGGGCGCACGTCGACCGATGGGGCGGAACGCATCGTCGCCTTCGTCCAGGCGCATCGCCTGCGCGTGCAGTGGCTGCTCGAAACGCACGCGCACGCAGACCACCTGTCGGCGGCGGCCTACCTGCGCGAGCGGCTGGGCGGCAGGATGGGCGTCAGCGCCCGCATCGCCGAGGTGCAGGAGACCTTCCGGCACACCTTCAATCTCGAACCCGGCTTCCGCGCCGACGGTTCCCAGTTCGACCACCTCTTCGGCGACGGCGAGCATTTCCATATCGGCGCCGTTCCGGCCGTCGCCATGCAGGTGCCGGGCCACACGCCGGCCGACCTCGCCTACTGCGTCGGCGATGACGCGGTGTTCGTCGGCGACACGCTCTTCATGCCCGATGTCGGCACCGCCCGCTGCGACTTCCCCGGCGGCGACGCAGCCATCCTGTACCGCTCGATCCGGCGTCTGCTGTCGCTGCCGCCCGATACCCGCCTCTACGTGTGCCACGACTATCCGCCGGCCGGGCGCGGGCCGGATTGCGTATCCAGCATCGGCGCCCAGCGCGACGGCAACCTCCACGTCCGCGACGGCATCGGAGAAGCGGCCTTCATCGCCATGCGCCGGGCGCGCGACGCCACGCTGGACCTGCCCCGGCTGATCGTGCCCGCCATCCAGGTGAACATCCGCGCCGGCGCCCTGCCCCCGGCCGAGGACAACGGCGTGCGCTATCTGAAGGTGCCGATCGACGTCTTCTGACCGGGGCGTCCCGGCATCCGGGCGTTCCCCGCCCCGGAGCGCACCTCGCCACCGGCGCGCGGCTGCCCGCGCCCGCCGATCGCCCGCGCCTGGCCGAAACTTCGCGCGGAGCACTTGAAATCGGCGCCGGCACCCCCAGATAGGCGGGCGTCGAACGGATCAACAGGGAGCGAACACCCATGCAGGACCCGAGCCAGAACCCCAACCCGATGCCGGAACTCGAACAGCAGCCCGCCGCTGCCGAGGCGCCCGCCGCCGCGACCGACGCCACCCCCGGCACCGCCCCGGACGTCATGCCCAGCCTGGAAGACGCCCTGCGCCTGGCCGAGCTGAAGGCCGCCGAACACCACGACGCCTGGCTGCGCGCCAAGGCCGACACCGAGAACGTCCGCCGCCGCGCCCAGGAGGACATCGCCAAGGCATCGAAATTCGCCGCCGAGAAATTCGCCACCGCGATGCTGCCGGTGAAGGACAGCCTGGAGGCGGCCCTGTCGGTGGAGAACCAGACGGTGGAAAAGCTGCGCGAGGGCGTCGAACTGACCCTCAAGCAACTGGTGGCCGCGTTCGAGAGCGCGAAGGTGGCCGAGGAAAATCCGCTGGGGCAGAAGTTCGACCCGAACAGGCATCAGGCCATCAGCGCGGTCGAGTCCGACGCCGAGCCCAATTCGGTCGTCAACGTGCTGCAGAAGGGCTATCTGCTCAACGAGCGCGTGATCCGTCCCGCGCTGGTGATGGTGGCGAAGGCGAAAGCCGCCTCCCCGCAGCAGTAAGCCCGCGCAGGCCCGGTTTTTTGCGGCGCATCGCTTGAAAGCCGGCCCCGTCCCCCCATATTGAAACCAGACCGGGCGGCCGCGCCGCCCCGCCAGCGAATCCAAACAATCAAAGGATCACACATGGGCAAGATCATCGGCATCGACCTCGGTACCACCAATAGCTGCGTTTCCGTGATGGAAGGCGGCAAGCCCAAGGTCATCGAGAACTCCGAAGGCGCGCGCACCACGCCGTCCGTCGTCGCCTACACCGACGAGGGCGAGATCCTGTGCGGCGCACCGGCCAAGCGCCAGGCCGTCACCAACGCGAAGAACACGCTGTTCGCGATCAAGCGCCTGATCGGCCGCCGCTTCGAAGAGAAGGAAGTGCAGAAGGACATCGACCTGATGCCCTTCACGATCGCCAAGGCCGACAACGGCGACGCCTGGGTGGAAGTGCGCGGCAAGAAGATCGCGCCGCCGCAGGTTTCCGCCGAAGTGCTGCGCAAGATGAAGAAGACCGCGGAAGACTACCTCGGCGAGGAAGTCACCGAAGCCGTCATCACCGTGCCGGCCTACTTCAACGACAGCCAGCGCCAGGCCACCAAGGACGCCGGCCGCATCGCCGGCCTGGAAGTCAAGCGCATCATCAACGAACCGACCGCGGCCGCGCTCGCCTTCGGCATGGACAAGAAGCCGGGCGACTCCAAGATCGCGGTGTATGACCTCGGCGGCGGCACCTTCGACATCTCGATCATCGAGATCGCCGACCTCGACGGCGAGCACCAGTTCGAGGTGCTGGCCACCAACGGCGACACCTTTCTCGGCGGCGAGGACTTCGACCAGCGCCTGATCGACTACATCGTCACCGAGTTCAAGAAGGAACAGGGCGTCGACCTGAAGAACGACGTGCTCGCGCTGCAGCGCCTGAAGGAAGCGGCCGAGAAGGCGAAGATCGAGCTGTCGTCCAGCCAGCAGACCGAGGTCAACCTGCCCTACATCACCGCCGACGCCACCGGGCCGAAGCACCTGGCGATCAAGATCACCCGCGCCAAGTTCGAATCGCTGGTGGAAGACCTGGTCGAGCGCTCCATCGAGCCCTGCCGCGTCGCGCTCAAGGACGCCGGCGTGAAGGTCTCCGACATCGACGACGTGATCCTGGTCGGCGGCCAGACGCGCATGCCGATGGTGCAGGAACGCGTGAAGGCGTTCTTCGGCAAGGAGCCGCGCAAGGACGTGAACCCGGACGAGGCCGTGGCCGTGGGCGCCTCCATCCAGGGCGGCGTGCTGCAGGGCGAAGTCAAGGACGTGCTGCTGCTCGACGTCACCCCGCTGAGCCTGGGCATCGAGACCCTGGGCGGCGTGATGACCAAGCTGATCCAGAAGAACACCACGATCCCGACCAAGGCCAGCCAGGTGTTCTCGACCGCCGACGACAACCAGTCCGCGGTGACGATCCACGTGCTGCAGGGCGAGCGCGAGATGGCCGGCGGCAACAAGAGCCTGGGCCAGTTCAACCTGTCGGACATCCCGCCGGCGCCGCGCGGCATGCCGCAGATCGAGGTCACTTTCGACATCGACGCCAACGGCATCCTGCACGTGTCGGCCAAGGACAAGGCCACCGGCAAGGAGAACAAGATCAAGATCCAGGCCAACTCCGGCCTGTCGGACACCGAGATCGAGCGCATGGTGCAGGACGCCGCCGCGCACGCCGAGGAAGACAAGAAGGCGCACGAGCTCGTGGATGCCCGCAACCAGTGCGATGCGCTGGTGCATTCGACGAAGAAGGCGCTGGGCGAATACGGCGACAAGCTGTCGGCCGACGAGAAGTCCGGAATCGAAGCCGCGATCAAGGAAGCCGAGGAGGCGATCAAGGGCTCCGACAAGGATGCAATGGAGGCCAAGAGCCAGGCGCTGGCGATGGCCGCGCAGAAGCTGGGCGAGCACATGTATGCCCAGGCGCAGGCCGAGGCGGGCACCCAGGCGGGTGCCGGTGCCCAGTCGTCGGGCGGCAAGGCCGACGATGCCGACGTGGTGGATGCCGAATTCACCGAAGTGAAGGACAAGAAGTAATCGCCCCCCCGGCGAATCCTTCGCGGCCGAGCCCCGCCGGAGCCCTGCTCCGGCGCCGGCTCGGCCTTTGCATGACCTGAGCCTGAGCGAAGCACCATGTCCAAACGGGATTACTACGACGTCCTCGGCGTCAACCGCGATGCCGGCGACGACGAGATCAAGAAGGCCTACCGCAAGCTGGCCATGAAGTACCATCCGGACCGCAATCCGGACAACAAGGATGCCGAGGAGAAGTTCAAGGAGGCCAAGGAAGCCTACGAGATGCTCTCCGACCCGCAGAAGAAGGCCGCCTACGACCGCTACGGCCACGCCGGCGTCGATCCGTCCATGGGTGCCGGCGCCGGCGCGCAGGGCTTCGAGGGCGGCTTCGCGGATGCCTTCGGCGACATCTTCGGCGACCTTTTCGGCGGCGGCCGCGGCGGCCGCTCCAACGTCTATCGCGGCGCGGACCTGCGCTACAACCTCGAGATCACGCTGGAGGAAGCCGCGCGCGGCGCCGAGAAGACGATCCGCATCCCCACCGTCGAGGAATGCGGCACCTGCCACGGCAGCGGCGCCAAGCCCGGCACCCAGCCCAAGACCTGCCCCACCTGCAACGGCCACGGCCAGGTGCGCGTGCAGCAGGGCTTCTTCTCGATCCAGCAGACCTGCCCGAAGTGCCACGGCACCGGCCGCATCATCCCCGACCCCTGCCGCGACTGCGGCGGCGCCGGCAGGGTGAAGAAGCAGAAGACGCTGGAGGTGAAGATCCCCGCGGGCATCGACGAAGGCATGCGCCTGCGCCACGGCGGCCACGGCGAACCCGGCGTCAACGGCGGCCCGCCGGGCGATCTCTACGTCGAGATCCACATCCGCAAGCATGCGGTGTTCGAGCGCGACCACGACGACCTGCACTGCGAGATGCCGATCAGCTTCACCACCGCCGCGCTGGGCGGCGAGATCGAGATCCCCACACTCGAAGGCATGGCGCGCCTGAAGATCCCGGCGGAGACGCAGAGCGGCAAGGTCTTCCGCCTGCGCGGCAAGGGCATCAAGAACGTGCGCAGCCACGCCCCGGGCGACCTGATGTGCCACGTGGTGGTGGAAACGCCGGTCAGCCTCACCGAGCGGCAGCGGGAACTGCTGCGCGAGTTCGAGGAAATCTCCAGCGGCAACGCCGACCGCCACAATCCGAAGGCGAAGTCCTGGATGGACAAGGTGAAGGATTTCTTCGGCACCTGAGCCCGCAAGGACTCCCGGACCCGGCAAGACGGCGAGGCCCGCCACCACAAGGATGGCGGGCCTCGCCGTTCATGCTTGCCGCCGGCGCGGCGCCGTGTCAGGCGCGCCGCCAGGTCGTGCCGCCCGGCCCGTCCTCGAGGATGATGCCGGCCGCGGTGAGTTCGGTGCGGATACGGTCGGCCTCGGCGTAGTTCCTGGCCTTCTTCGCCGCGGCGCGGGCGGCGATCTGCGCCTCGATCGCGTCGACGTCGAGCCCGCCCGCGTCCGGCGTACCTGCCTGCAGGAAGACCTGCGGCTCGCGCCCCAGCAGGCCGAGCACGCCGCCGAGCGCCTTCAGTTGCGCAGCCAGCGCCGGCGAAGCGCTGCGGTTGACCTCGTTGGCGAGTTCGAACAGCGCCGCGACCGCCTCGGCGGTATTGAAGTCGTCGTCCATCGCCGCGCGGAAGCGCCGGGCGTGGGCCTCGTTCCAGTCGACCGCCGCCCCGCCCTCCGCCGGAACGTTCTTGAGCGCGGTGTAGAGCCGGGTCAGCGCGTTGCGCGCATCTTCCAGGTGGGCGTCGGAGTAGTTCAGCGCGCTGCGGTAGTGGGCGCGCAGGATGAAGAAGCGCACCACTTCCGGATCGTACTTCTGCAGCACCTCGCGGATGGTGAAGAAGTTGCCGAGCGACTTCGACATCTTCTCGTCGTCGACCCGCACGAAGCCGTTGTGCATCCAGTAATTGACGAAGGTGCGGCCGTGCGCGCCCTCGGACTGCGCGATCTCGTTCTCGTGGTGCGGGAACTGCAGGTCCATGCCGCCGCCGTGGATGTCGAAATGCTCGCCCAGCAGTTCGGAACTCATCGCCGAGCATTCGATGTGCCAGCCGGGACGGCCCTCGCCCCACGGCGAGGCCCACTTCACCTCGCCCGGCTCCTCGACCTTGGCATGCTTCCACAGCACGAAATCCAGCGGATCGTTCTTGTCGGCCGCGACATCGACGCGCTCGCCGGCGCGCAGTTCGTCCAGGGACTTGCCCGACAGCCTGCCGTAGCCCTCGAACTTGCGCACCGCGTAGCACACGTCGCGGCTGGCGGCGACGTAGGCCAGACCCTTCTGCTCCAGGCGCGAGATCAGGCTCTGCATCTGGGCGACGTAGTCGGTGGCGCGCGGTTCGAAGTCGGGCCGCAGCACGCCGAGCGCGTCGGCATCCTCGTGCATGGCGGCGATGAAGCGGCCGGTCAGGGCGTGGATCGATTCGCCGTTCTCCTGCGCGCGGCGGATGATCTTGTCGTCGATGTCGGTGATGTTGCGCACGTAGGTGACGTCGAACCCGCTCGCCCGCAGCCAGCGCGCGACCATGTCGAACACCACCATCACCCGCGCATGGCCGAGGTGGCAGTAGTCGTACACCGTCATGCCGCACACGTACATGCGCACCTTGCCCGGCTCGATGGGACGGAATTCTTCCTTGCTGCGCGAGAGCGTGTTGTAGATCGTCAGCATGTCGATTGGTGAAAGCAACAAAACGGTCGCCGCCCGGCCCCGCAGCGGGAAAGGGATCGCACCGGCCCGGGCGCCGTACTGCGGATGGAGGCTCCACCGGACCGGGCGCCGCAACGGCCTGTGGCGACCGGCGGAAGGATGCGGGTAGAATCCGGGGCTGTCCCGGCCCGCCGGCCAGTGGACGAAAAATCGGGCCGAAGTATAGCACAGGGGCCCGGAACGCCCCGCCCACGCCAGCTTCCGGCCATCTCGGAGACCGCATGAAGAAACAACTCCTCGCCTTCGCCGCACTCGCCTCGGCCGCCCTGTCGGCACTCGCGGCCAACCCCATGGTCGAACTGCGCACCAGCCGGGGCGACGTCGTCGTCGAACTGTTTGCCGACAAGGCGCCGAAGTCCGCCGAAAACTTCGTCCGCTACGTGAAGGACGGACACTACGACGGCACCGTCTTCCACCGCGTGATCGACGGCTTCATGGTCCAGGGCGGCGGCTTCGACGCCTCCATGAACGAGAAGCCGACCCGCGCACCGATCGAGAACGAAGCGAAGAACGGGCTGAAGAACGAGCCCGGCACGCTGGCGATGGCCCGCACGCGGGACCCGCATTCGGCCACCGCCCAGTTCTTCATCAACCTCGTGCCCAACGCCTTCCTCGACTACCCGTCGCGCGACGGCTGGGGCTATGCGGTCTTCGGCAAGGTGGTGAAGGGCATGGACGTGGTGGAGAAGATTGGCAAGGTGCCGGTGACGAACGCGGGCATGCACCAGAACGTCCCGGTTGAACCGGTCGTCATCCAGTCCGCCAGGGTGCTCGAGGGCAAGTGAGCACGCCCTCGCACATCGAACATCGATAATCGACAGACCAACAGGAGTCCAGCCATGGCAGTCAGACTGCACACCAATCACGGCGTCATCACGCTCGAACTCGATGCCGACAAGGCGCCCGCCACCGTCGAGAACTTCCTCGGCTACGTGGAATCGGGCCACTACGACAACACCGTCTTCCACCGCGTGATCGACGGCTTCATGATCCAGGGCGGCGGCTTCGAGCCCGGCATGAAGCAGAAGCCGACCGGCGAGCAGATCAAGAACGAGGCCGACAACGGCCTGAAGAACGACCGCGGCACCATCGCCATGGCCCGCACCCAGGCGCCGCACTCGGCCACCGCACAGTTCTTCATCAACATCGCCGACAACGACTTCCTGAACTTCCGCGCGCCCGACCTGCAGGGCTGGGGCTACTGTGTGTTCGGCCGCGTCACCGAAGGCATGGACGTGGTCGACAGCATCCGCAAGGTCAAGACCGGTTCGAGCGGCTTCCACCAGGACGTGCCGAAGGAAGACGTGGTCATCCAGCGCGCCGAGATCGTCTGACCCCGTGCCCGGCCTCGAAGACGCAAGCGGCGGCGCGGCCGCCGGCCCCGTGCCGGACGCCGTGGCCGCGGCGCTGCCGGCGTTTTTCGTCTCGGACCTGCACCTGAGCGACGAACGGCCCGACACCGTCGATGCCTTCCTGGGCTTCCTCGATGGTCCGGCGCGGGATGCCGCCAGCCTGTTCATCCTCGGCGACCTGTTCGAATACTGGGCCGGCGACGACGATCTCGATGCGCCCTTCAACCGGCACATCGGCGCCGCCCTGCGCGCGGTGGCCGACCACGGCGTGCAACTGTTCTTCATGACCGGCAACCGCGACCTGCTGGCGGGAGAAGGCTTCGCCCGCGCCACCGGCGCCCGGCTGCTGGAAGACCCTTCTCTGGTCGCCTTCGGCAGCGGTGGTGCGCCCGTGCTGCTGAGCCACGGCGACGCGCTGTGTACCGACGACGTCGCGTACCAGGCCTACCGCCACCAGGTCCGGGACCCTGCGTGGCAGCGCGGCTTCCTGTCCCAGCCGCTGGCCGCGCGCAAGGCTTTCATCGAGGGGCTGCGCCAGAAGAGCGAGATGGCCAAGCGCGAAAAGGCGCTCGACATCATGGACGTCAATGCCGACGCGGTGGCCGCGCTGCTGCGCGCCAGCGGCTATCCGATGCTGATCCACGGCCATACCCATCGCCCCGCCCGCCACGAACATCTCGTCGATGGCCGGACCTGCGTGCGCTGGGTGCTCGCGGACTGGCACGGCGCCGCAAGCTGGCTGCGCGTCGACGGCAACGGCGTGACGGCGCACGGCGCCACCACGCGCTGAACATCCCCCCGGGGCTTGCCCGAGCCGGTCCGAGGCTTGGAGCTACAAGGCGGCCCGGCATCCGCCTGTTGCACCTGGCCCCGACGATGCGCGGAGCCGTCGCCGCCTTCTCGCGGCCGGCGGCTCCGCTTCCGCCCGCCTTCCTGCCGCCCCTGCCGCACGAGACGCTGTGATCGGACGCCGCACTGGCCTATACCGATAGAAGTCCAGGGCGTCGCCGCCCCGCGGCGGCCTTCGCCCGGCCCCGGGCCACTCCGGCCCGGGGCGTTCCCGACAGGAGCCCGCAGATGGCCGCAGACAGCGATCCAAGGCAAGCACCCGGGCGCACTTCATCGGACGGCGGCGACGGCACGGTGCTGCTCGTCGCCACCCGCAAGGGCGCCTGGATCTATCACGGAAATCCGGCGAGATCGGCCTGGCAGGCCGACGGTCCGCATTTCCTCGGCCACATCATCAATCACGTCGTCCTCGACCCCCGCGACGGGCGCACCCTGCTCGCCGCGGCGAGGACCGGCCACCTCGGCCCGACGATCTTCCGCTCCACCGACTTCGGTACGAACTGGCAGGAAGCCAGCCGTCCGCCGGCCTTCGCCAAGGCGCCGCCGGACGGGCCCGGCCGCGCGGTCGATCACACCTTCTGGCTCACGCCCTGCCACGGCAACGAACCGGGCGCCTGATATGCCGGAACCGCCGCAGGGCCTGTTCCGCTCGGAAGACGGCGGCGACACCTGGGCGCCCTTCTCCATCATCAACGACGACCCCGATTTCCGCACCTGGATGGGCACCGCGCAGGACGGCACCCCCGACGGCCCCAAACTGCACTCGATCATCGTCGATCCGCGCGACCCTGCGCATCTGTACTTCGGCATGTCGGGCGGCGAACTGTGGACGAGCGGCGACGAAGGAGAATCGTGGTCCTGCATCGCCCGCCACCTGCCCGAGATCTACGCGGTCGAAGCCTGTTGCCCGGCATCCGCGCCATGAAGGTGTTGATTCCCGGTCCGCTGAGAAGCTACACGCAGGAACGCGAGGTCGAGGCCGGCGGCGCCACGCTGGCTGCCCTGCTGGATGATCTCGAGCGCCAGTTTTCCGGCATCCGGTTCAGGATGGTCGACGAGCAGGAACGTCTGCGGCCGCACGTGCGGTTCTTCGTCAATGGCCGGCAGGTGTTCGACCTGCAGACTGCGCTGCGGCCGGGCGACGAACTGTCCATCGTGCAGGCGCTGAGCGGCGGCTGAGCCGGGCCGCATCGGCACCGGCGCTGCGCCCGCGGCGTCAGCCGCGCAGGCCGCGTGCCAGGTCCGCCTTCAGGTCCGCTACCGACTCGAGGCCGACCGCCACCCGCAGCAGCCCCTCGCTTATCCCCGCGGCGGTGCGCGCCTCGGGCGTGATGCGCCCGTGGGTAGTGGTGGCCGGATGGGTGATGGTGGTCTTCGTGTCGCCGAGGTTGGCGGTGATCGAGATCACCCGGGTGGCATCCACCACCCGCCACGCCGCCTCGCGGCCGCCCTCGACCTCGAAGCTGACGATCGCCCCGCCCGATTTCTGCTGGCGCATCGCCAGTTCATGCTGGGGATGCGAAGGCAGGCCCGGGTAATACACGCGCGACACGCCGGGCTGCCGCTCGAGCCAGCGCGCCAGTTCCAGCGCATTGGCGGACTGGGCCTCCATGCGCAGGCGCAGCGTCTCCAGCCCCTTCAGGATGACCCAGGCATTGAACGGCGACAGCGTCGGACCGGCGGTGCGCAGGAACTTCAGCACTTCGTCGGTGACCGCCTTGCGCCCCGCGACCGCGCCGCCGAGAACGCGCCCCTGGCCATCGAGGTACTTGGTGGCCGAATGCACGACGACGTCGGCGCCCAGTTCCAGCGGCCGCTGCAGCGCGGGCGTGCAGAAGCAGTTGTCCACCGCCAGGATGGCGCCCGCCTCATGGGCGACCGCCGCCACGCCGGCGATGTCCACGATCTCGGTGAGCGGATTGGACGGCGTTTCGATGAAGAACAGGCGGGTGCGCGGCCGCAGCGCGTCGCGATAGGCGCCGAGGTCCGTCGCCCGCACGAAGCTGGTCTCGATGCCGAACTTGCTCAGGATGTTGCCGAACAGTTGCTGCGTGGCGCCGAACAGGCCGTCGGAAGCCACGACGTGGTCTCCCGACTGCAGCAGCGCCATCGCCAGCGACAGGATGGCCGACATGCCCGAAGCGGTGGCGATGCAGGCTTCGGCGCCTTCCAGCGCGGCGAGCCGGGTCTGCATCGCGCTGACGGTCGGGTTGGTGAAGCGCGCGTAGACGTTGCCTTCTTCTTCGCCCGAGAAGCGCGCCGCGGCCTTCGCCGCGTTCTCGAAGACGAAGCTCGAAGTCAGGTACAGGGCTTCGCTGTGCTCGTTGAACTGGCTGCGTTCGATCCCGGCGCGGATGGCCAGGGTATCGGGGTCAAATTGCTCGTTCATGCTGGGTTGGAGTTCTCGTGCCGCCGGATCAAAGTTCGCTGCTGGAGGCCAGGTTGAGATCGAGCTGGCCGTCGTCGGCGTCGTCGCTGCTCTCGCTGGCGGCCGGCTTCACTTCGCCGCGCTGGTTCTCGACGCCGTCGAGGTACTCGGCGGTGATGTCGCCGGTGATGTAGCTGCCGTCGAAACAGGAGGTCTCGAAGAAACTGATCGCCGGGTTGACTGCGCGGACCGCCGCCTTCAGGTCATCGAGGTCCTGGTAGATCAGGCCGTCGGCACCGATGGCGGCGCAGATCTCGGCCTCGTTGCGGTCGGACGCGATCAGCTCCGAGCGCGTCGGCATGTCGATGCCGTAGACGTTGGCATGGCGGACGGGCGGCGCCGCCGAGGCGAGGTAGACCTTGGCGGCGCCCGCCTCGCGCGCCATCGTCACGATTTCCTTGCTGGTCGTGCCGCGCACGATGGAGTCGTCCACCAGCAGCACGCGCTTGCCGCGGAACTCCTGCGGGATGGTGTTCAGCTTCTGGCGCACGGACTTACGCCGCGTCGCCTGCCCCGGCATGATGAAGGTGCGGCCGATGTAGCGGTTCTTCACGAAGCCCTCGCGGTACGGCAGACCGAGCCTGTGCGCCAGCTCCATCGCCGCGGGCCGGCTGGAGTCCGGGATCGGGATCACGACGTCGATGTCCAGGTGTGGCTGGGTACGCCTGACCTTCTCGGCGAGGAATTCGCCCATCTTCACCCGCGACTCGTACACCGACACGCCGTCGATGATGGAGTCCGGCCGCGCCAGATAGACGAATTCGAACATGCACGGCGCTTCCACCGTCCTGGCGGCGCACTGGCGGCTGTGGAAGTTGCCGCTGGTGTCGATCAGCACGGCTTCGCCCGGCGCGACGTCGCGCAGCAGCTTGAACCCCAGCACGTCGACCGCCACCGATTCGGAGGCGACCAGCCACTCCGGGCCGGCCGCGGCGTCGTTGCGGCCGATCACCAGCGGGCGGATGCCATAGGGGTCGCGGAAGGCGAGCAGGCCGTAGCCGGCGATCATGACCACCACCGCGTAGGCGCCGCGGCAACGCCGATGCACGCCGGCCACGGCGCGGAACACCGCCTCCTCGTCGAGCTTGAGGCCGTTGCACGAGGCTTGCAGTTCATGCGCCAGCACGTTGAGCAGCACTTCCGAATCGGAATTGGTGTTGATGTGGCGCAGGTCGGACAGGAACATCTCGCGCATCAGCGCACTGGCGTTCGTCAGATTGCCGTTGTGCGCGAGCAGCAGGCCGAAGGGCGAATTCACGTAGAAGGGCTGCGCCTCGGCCGCGTTGTAGGCGGAGCCGGCCGTCGGATAGCGCACATGGGCGATGCCCCAGTTGCCGGCCAGGTTGCGCATGTTGCGCGTGCGGAACACATCCCGCACCAGGCCGGAACCCTTGTGCATGTGAAAGCGCCCGCCCTCTGCCGTCGTGATGCCCGCGGCATCCTGCCCGCGATGCTGCAGGACCTGCAGCCCGTCATACAGCAGTTGATTGACCGGAGAGGTGGCAACGACCCCGAGAATTCCGCACATGAAAACCTGCCTATCTGAAACGAATTTTGTCGGCCACCACTTGCGGCAGCCAGGGTTTGGCGGCGATCACCGCCGTTTCCATCGGCGGCGAGAACATCGCCTGCGTCCACCACGCCTGGCTCGACAGGCCCGCAAGCCCGCCGATCAGCACCGCGACGAAGGCCACGGCGAGACCGCGGAGAATGCCGAACAGGGCCCCGAAGAAGCGGTCCGAAGCGCCAAGCCCCGCGGCCCGCAACAACTGGCGCAGCAGGTAGCGCAGCAGCGCGGCGACCAGCAGCACGCAGACGACGATCAGGGCGACGCCGGCCACCTGGCGCCAGACGGGTTCGGCAATCAGGCCGCTGAAAAGTTCGGCGGCGCTCTCGTTGTAACGCCACGCCGCCACCAGCGCAAGCACCCAGGCGAGCAGCGCCATGATCTCGCCGACGATGCCCCGCCACAGCCCCACCGCCGCGGAAACCGCCAGCACGCCCAGAAAAATGTAGTCGAATGCCGTCATCGCCCGGCTCAGCGCGGAACCGGCGCGGCGGGATATCCCAGCGCCTTGAGCCGGGCCGCCACCTTGTCGGCCGCCTCGCGGCCATCCAGCGGGCCCACGCGCACCCTCGTCACGCTGCCGGCCTTCTCGGTGTAGGCGGCGAGGCCCTGCCGCTTGAGGTCGGCCGAGATCCGGGCGGCCTTTGCGGCATCGCCGAAGGCGCCGACCTGGACCACGTAGGATTCGCCGCGCGGCGCGGGCTCCTGGCCGCTGAGCGCCGCCCGCGCCCGTGCGGCCTCCGCGGCAGCGGCGGCCGAAAGCGCCGCCGGCGCAGCGGGCCTGGGCTCGGGTTTCGCCTCCGCCTTCGGTTCGGGTTTCTGCCCCGGTTTCGGCTCGGCGCGCACCTCCGCCCGCGGGGGTACGGCCGGCGCCACGGCCGCCTTCGCCGGAGGTTCGGTGTCGGGCGTAGCGCCCGATGCGGGCTGCTCTTCCGGCGGCGGAGCCAGCGCACCGTCGGCAGATGCGCGCTCCGCGCCGCCGATCGGGCGCGACAGGGCACTGTCGGCATCGCGGTCCGGGATGGACACCTGGATGTCCTGGCTCGCCGGTCGCGGCTCCTGATCCATCATCATCGGCAGCACGATGGCGGCCAGCAAGGCCAGCGCGGCCGCCCCGACCAGGCGCCGGCGTGCCCGTTTCTTGATATCTAGATTGTCTGCGTCGCTCACCGGAAGACTCTGTCAGTTCCGTCTGGCCCGAATCGCCGCAAGCGCGTCGGCCACGGTCAGGAAGGAGCCGAAAGCGATGATTCTATCACCCTCGGTCGCGCGCTCCCGCGCTGCCGCAAACGCCTCGGCCGCGGCCCCGAAGCAGCGGATGCCGGCAGCGACGCCGGCGGCACGCAGCCTCGCCGCCAGCTCGTCGGCCTTGAGTCCGCGTGGCCCGGGGAGATCGATGAGCAGCCAGTGGTCCACCCGCTCCCGCATCAACGCGACGACGCCTTCCACGTCCTTGTCGCGCAGCATGCCGAACACCGCGTAGGTTTCAGGGTAGAAGCCCATGCTGCCGAGGTTCTCGGCCAGCACGCCCGCCGCCTGGGGGTTGTGCGCCACGTCGAGCACCACCGCCGGCCGGCCGGGAAGTACCTGGAAGCGCCCGGGAACCTCGACGAGCATCAGGCCCTGGCGGATCGCCTGCATCGCGACCGGCACGCGGTCGCGCAGCGAATCGAGCGCGGTGATCGCGGCCGCGGCGTTCAACAGTTGGTTGGTGCCGCGCAGGGACGGATAGGCCAGGCCGGCGCGCTTGACCAGCGCCCCGCGCGCGGGCGGTTCTCCGTAGCGCCAGTAGCCCCACTGCTGGCGGTCGCCGCCGAAGCCGAAATCGCGCCCGCTGATCCACAACTGCGCCCCGATCGCCTCGGCATGCGCCGTCAGCGACGCAGGCGGCTGCGGATCGCCGCACACCGCGGGCCGCCCCGCGCGGAAGATGCCGGCCTTCTCGTAGCCGATCGCCTCGCGCGTGTCGCCGAGGTAGTCCATGTGGTCCATCGCCACGCCGGTGACGATCGCACAGTCGGCATCGAAGACATTGACCGCATCGAGCCGCCCGCCGAGGCCGACTTCGAGGATGATCACATCCGGCGCCACGTGCTGGAAGATCGACCATGCGGCCAGGGTGCCGTGCTCGAAATAGGTCAGCGGCGTCTCGCCGCGCACCGCCTCCACCGCGGCGAAGGCCGCGAGCAGTTGCTCGTCGCCGGCTTCCTTGCCATCGATGCGCACGCGCTCGTTGTAGCGCAGCAGGTGCGGCGAGGTGTAGCAGCCGACGCGGTAGCCCGCCGCCAGCAGGATGGACTCGAGCATGGCACAGGTCGAACCCTTGCCGTTGGTGCCGCCGACGGTGATGATCACCGATGCCGGGTCTGGCCCGAGGGCCGATCTGACCGTCCGGACGCGCTCCAGCCCCAGCCGGATGGTTTGCGAATGCCGCCCCTCCAGCAGGGCGAGCCATTGGTCCAGCGTTTGCGGCAACGACATCTGGCGCATCGCCCTCGCGCTTCAGGATGCAACCGGCGGCTGCCGGGTCAGGAGGGCCAGCAGTTGCGCGAGTTGCTCACGCATCCGGCGGCGGTCCACGATCATGTCGATCGCCCCCTTCTCGAGCAGGAACTCGGAGCGCTGGAAGCCTTCCGGCAGCTTCTCGCGCACGGTCTGCTCGATGACGCGCGGTCCGGCGAAGCCGATCAGCGCACCCGGTTCGGCGATCACCACGTCGCCCATGAAGGCGAAGCTCGCCGACACGCCGCCCATGGTGGGATCGGTCAGCACCGTCACGAAGGGCAGCCTGCGTTCGGCCAACTGGGTGATGGCCGCGGTGGTCTTGGCCATCTGCATCAGCGAGAACAGGCCCTCCTGCATGCGCGCGCCGCCCGACGCGGTGACGCAGATGAACGGAACGCGCTGTTCGAGCGCGGCGCGCACGCCGCGGACGAAGCGCTCGCCGACCACCGAGCCCATGGAGCCGCCGAGGAAGTCGAACTCGAAGCATGCGATCACGACCGGCACCGTCATGATGGCGCCCTGCATGACGACCATCGCATCCGCTTCGCCGGTGTCCGACACCGCGGCCGACAGGCGCTCGGGGTACTTGCGCGAATCCTTGAACTTCAGCGGATCGACCGGCATCACTTCCGAGCCGATCTCGAAGCGTCCTTCGGCGTCGAGCAGCAGATCCAGCCGCTGGCGCGCCCGCAGGCGCTGGTGATGGCCGCACTTCGGGCAGACGTTGAGATTGCTCTCGAGGTCGGAACGATAGAGCACCGCCTCGCACGCGGGACACTTGCTCCACAGCCCTTCAGGGATGGACTTGTTGCGGCCCGTCGATTCGCTGCGCTTGATCTTGGGCGGCAGCAGTTTCTGCAGCCAGCTCATTGCTTCGCTCCCGCGGTGGCTGCGAGGCCGTCGAGCGCCTCGCGAATCCCGCGCATGAAGGCGGTGACGTTCGCCGCCACCGCCTCGCGCGGGCTGCGTTCGATTTCCTCGATGATGCGGCTGCCGATCACGACCGCATCCGCGACCGCGCCGATGCGCCGCGCGCTCTCCGCGTCGCGGATGCCGAAGCCCACCCCCACCGGCATGCCGACGGCCGCACGGATCGCCGGGATGCGGCTGGCGACCTCGTCGAAGTCGAGCTTGCCGCTGCCGGTCACGCCCTTCAGCGAGACGTAGTAGATGTAGCCGCTGCCGGCACGCGCGACGTCGGCGAAACGCTGTTCGGTCGAGGTCGGCGCCAGCAGGAAGATCGGATCGAGGCCCGCCGCCTTGGCGGCGGCCGCGAATCCGGCGCACTCCTCTGGCGGATAGTCGACGACGAGCACGCCGTCCACGCCGGCCGCCTTCGCGTCGGCCACGAAGCGCTCGACGCCCATCGCCTCGATCGGGTTCGCGTAGCCCATCAGCACCACCGGCGTGTCGGCGTCCCCGGCGCGGAACGCGCGCACGATGTCGAACACCTTGCGCAGGCTCATGCCCTGCGCCAGCGCCCGCTCGGAGGCACGCTGTATGGTCGGCCCGTCGGCCATCGGATCGGAGAACGGCACGCCGAGTTCGATGATGTCGGCACCGCCGGCCACCAGCGCGCGCATCAGCGGCACGGTGAGCGCCGGCGCGGGGTCTCCGGCCGTGATGAAGGGAATCAGGGCCTTGCGGCCCGCGCCCTGCAGGCGCAGGAATGTGGATTGGATTTTCGACATGTCGGAGTCAGAACGGGCCGCTTCGCGGCCCGGGAGAATGATCAGAACTGGATGCCGGAGCGCTCGGCGACGGTATGCATGTCCTTGTCGCCGCGGCCGGACAGATTCACCAGCAGGATGCGATCCCTCGGCAGGCTGGGCGCGAGCTTGGCCGCATACGCGAGCGCGTGCGAGGACTCCAGCGCCGGGATGATGCCTTCGAGCCGGCACAGATCGTGGAAGGACTGCAACGCCTCGGCATCGGTCACCGCGGCGTATTCGGCGCGCTGCGTATCCTTCAGCCACGCGTGCTCGGGCCCGACGCCGGGGTAGTCGAGACCGGCCGAGATCGAGTGCGTCTCGATGATCTGGCCGTCCTCGTCCTGCATCAGATAGGTGCGGTTGCCGTGCAGCACGCCGGCCTTGGCGTTTGCCGTCAGCGGCGCCGCATGCCGTCCGGTGTCCAGGCCCTCGCCCGCCGCCTCCACGCCGACGAGCCGGACGCCCGGCACGCCGATGTAGGGATGGAAGATGCCGATCGCGTTGGAGCCGCCGCCGACGCAGGCGATCACGTAGTCCGGCTGGCGCCCGGCGAGTTCGGGCATCTGCACCAGGCATTCCTTGCCGATCACGGTCTGGAAGTCGCGCACCATCATCGGGTAGGGATGCGGCCCGGCGACAGTACCGATGATGTAGAAGGTGTCGGCGATGTTGGTGACCCAGTCGCGCATCGCCTCGTTGAGCGCGTCCTTGAGCGTCTTCGAGCCCGATTCGACCGGCACCACGGTGGCGCCGAGCAGCTTCATGCGATAGACGTTCGCCGCCTGGCGCTTGACGTCCTCCGAGCCCATGTACACGACGCACTGCATGCCGTAGCGCGCCGCCACCGTCGCGGTGGCCACGCCGTGCTGCCCGGCGCCGGTCTCCGCGATCACGCGCGGCTTGCCCATGCGGCGCGCCACCAGCGCCTGGCCGATGCAGTTGTTCACCTTGTGCGCGCCGGTGTGGTTCAGGTCTTCGCGCTTGAGGTAGATCTGCGCGCCGCCGAGCTTGTCCGACAGGCGCCTGGCGTGGTAGATCGGGCTCGGCCGGCCGACGTAGTGCTTCAGTTCGTATTCGAACTCGGCCATGAAGGACGGGTCCTTCCGGCAGGCATCGTAGGCTTCGCGCAGTTCGACGAGAGCCGGGATCAGCGTTTCGGCAACGAAGATGCCGCCATACGGCCCGAAATGGCCGCTGGCGTCAGGAAGCTGATAAGGCGTGTCGGCCATCTGCATGTCTAACTCCGGCTATGAACGCAGCGATCTTTCCTGCGTCCTTGATTCCCTTCGCACGCTCCACCCCGCTGGACACGTCCACCGCCCACGGGCGGACACGACGGACCGCCTCGTCGACGTTGTCGGGATCGAGGCCGCCGGACAGGATCAGCGGACGCCCGAGGCCCGCGGGAATCAGCGACCAGTCGAAGATCCGTCCGCCGCCGCCGTAGCCATCGACGAACGCATCGACGAGAATGCCCCGTGCGCCGGGGTGCAAAGCAACGAATTCTAACAGATCGACCCCCGGCCGCATCCTCGCCGCCTTGATCCACGGCCGCCCGTGCCGCGCACAGTCGGCATCGGATTCGTCGCCGTGGAACTGCAGCAGTTGCAGCGGCACACGCGACAGGGCTTCGGACACGAACTCCGGCGCCGGATTCACGAACAGGCCGACCGCGGTCACGAAAGGCGGCAACAGTGCGGCGAGTTCGGCCGCACGCTCGAAATTCACTGCGCGCGGACTGGGCGGGTAGAACACGAAACCGATCGCATCGGCGCCATGGTCGACGGCCGCGCGCACATCCTCGGCCCGCGTGAGGCCGCAAATCTTGATTCGCGTTCGGGACATTCAGATCAGGGGTAGCTGGGGCACCGCGATGATACGCCCATCATCCGGCAGGGACCATCGCGGGGGGTAGCTCACGCCGCACAGGTAAAGGCCGTCCGGCGCGAAGGTCGGCGCCGCGAGGCTGCGGTCCCGCGCCGCGAGCACCTCGGCCAGCCAGTCCGGCGGGTACCTGCCCTTGCCGACGTACACCAGCGCGCCGACGAGGTTGCGGATCATGTGGTGCAGAAAACCGTCGGCACGGAAATCGAAGACGAAGCAGGCGCCTTCGCGGCGCACCGTCGCCTCGTGCATGTGGCGGATCGGGCTGCGCGCCTGGCAGCCTGCCGCGCGAAAGGTGGTGAAGTCGTGCGATCCGGCCAGATGGGCCACCGCCGCCGCCATCGCGCGCGCGTCCAGCGGCAGGTGGAACCACCCTACCCGCCCGGCCAGCAGCGCAGGGCGGGTGGGCGCATTCACCAGCACGTAGCGGTAGCGCCGTTCGTAGGCGAGGAAGCGGGCGTGGAAGTCCTCGTCCACCGCGACCGCCCAGCGCACGACCACGGCGCGCGGCAGATGCGCATTGACGCCGCGCACCCAGGCCGACATCGGGCGCACGGCCGCGGTGTCGAAATGCGCCACCTGGGCCGTCGCATGGACCCCGGTGTCGGTACGCCCCGCGCAATGCAGGCGCACCGGCTCTCCGCCGATCTTCGCCAGTGCGGCCTCGAGGACGTCCTGGACCGTGCGTCCGTGTGGCTGGCTCTGCCATCCCTCGAAAGCATCGCCGGCGTATTCCACGCCAAGGGCGATCCGCCTCACCCGAGCTTCCACCACAACAGCCCGCCCGCCACGAACACGCCGAGCACCAGTTCGCGAACGCCGACCGGCTCCACCGTGAGGCGTACCCTCTCGCTCCCCGCCACGCGGCCTTCACCCATCAACCATGCGCGCCAGTCGCCCGCTCCATCGACGGTCGAGGATTCGACGTAGCGCAGCACGAGCAGCAGGCGCAGCGCGATGCGCTCCACCGGCAAACCGATCCACGCCAGCGGGCGGCAGAGCGCGTGCAGGCCGCCGACCAGCCGATCCACCGGGAGGCGCTCCAGCAGCACCGCCACGCTGCCGACGACGGCGGCGAGATGCGCGAGATGCCGGCCGGCCAGCGCCAGTCCCTCACGGGTGGGGCTCGCATGCGGCCAGTCGGCGAAGATCGCCTCTCCCGGCGTGAACCACGCGAAAAGCACGAAGATGGCGAGCAGCAGGAAGCGCGTGCGGCGCAACAGGCGCACCAGGCGCCCTCCTGCCGCCATCCCGGCAATGGCCAGACAGGCCACGGCAAGCCCGATCAGGACGCCCGTCGGCATGAACTGCACGAGCGCGACGCCGATCAGCCACAGCAGCAAAAGAAAACCGGAATGCATCGATCAGGAACGAAAGGCCGCTGCCAGCATCTCGCTGCGCAGCGGCCCCGCGGCCTGGCTCATCCGAGCCGGTCCATCATCTCGCGCGCGCTGGCCTGCTGCCGGGTACCGCCCTCGCGCAGCACTTCTTCCAGCAGTTCGAGGGCACCTTCCTTGTCGCCCATTTCCTCGTAGGCACGGGCCAGTTCCAGCTTGGTCTCGATTTCCTCGAAATTCTCGGGGAGCGGCGCATCGGCCGCCGCCGCCGGCTGCGGCGATTGCGCCCCGGCCGGGGTTTCCGCCGGGAGGCCGTCCGCTTCGCCGAAGCTGTTCAGATCGAGGTCGATGGAGGTGAGATCCAGGCTCGGCGCGGGTGCGGATTCGGCACCCTGGGCCTGCGGCTCGATGTCGAAGTCGAAATCGAGCAGGCTGGCATCGAAGCTCGTCTTTTCCAGATCCGTCTCGGGCAGGTCCTCGCCGGAGGCCGCGGCATCGGGATGCGGCGGCCGGTCCGCCGGCGGCACGACCGAACCGATGCCGGACATGTCGGGAAGCTCGAAATCGAGATCGAGCGCGGTGGCATCGGGGTCGAAGGCCGGCGGCTCCGGGGAGATCACCGTCGCCTTGAGGTCCGGTGCGGCATCGATGCGGTTCGGTGTCTCGGCGGCCGACTCGAAATCCATGCCGAGGGCGGTCGTCTCCGGCTCGAACGCCGCCGGCGGGGCATCCAGCATCGTCGCGTCGAGATCGGGTGCGGCATCCTCGGCCGGCTCGAGCTGGAAATCGGACAGCTCGAAATCGAACGCGCTGGCCGTTACCGCATCGCCCTGGACGTCCGGCAGCGCTCCGGCCTCTTTCGCAGCCTGGGCGTCTGCCGCCGGCACGGCCGGGGCATCCACGTTGTCGAGATCGAAGGTCAGGCTCTGGTCGCCGGGCCCGGTCGCATCCGCGTTGTCCGCCTCGCCGGCGACGGCCTGTTCCGCCACGGCCTGTA
Source organism: Thauera sp. K11 (assembly GCF_002354895.1). Taxonomy (NCBI): domain Bacteria; kingdom Pseudomonadati; phylum Pseudomonadota; class Betaproteobacteria; order Rhodocyclales; family Zoogloeaceae; genus Thauera; species Thauera sinica. Next base: position 1,018,580 of record NZ_CP023439.1, on the reverse strand, counting down.
CCGCGGCGGTGTCGGGCTCGCCGAGGCCGAGGTCGAAATCGATGACGTCCAGTTCCGGCACCTCGATGGCGCTCGCCGTGAAGTCCGGGACGGGCGCCTCAGCGCCTTCGGCCCTGTCCGCCTCATCCTTGGCGAACCGGCCCAGGTCGCCCGGCAACGTCCAGGTCTCCTTGAGCTGCGACTGGCTCGGCTCGATCGGCAGCGAGGTGGTGAAGTCCAGCGCCGACAGGCTTTCGACCGCCGCAGCCTCCACCGCCGCCTCGGCCTCGGAAGCAGCCACGGACGGCCCGGTTTCCGGTTTCCTGGCGATTTCCGGCGCGCCGGCAGGGTTCCCGGCATCGGCCCGGGTGGCCACGACGGCTGCGGCCGCGGCCAGCCCGGCGGCTGCCAGGGACGGTTCGGTCGCCGGCGCGGCGAGCCCTTCGGTGCGTGCCGCGCCCTGGATGCCATAGAGCGGATTGTCCGGGTCCAGCTTGCGGCCCATCACGGCAGCGCGCTCCCAGTCCGCACCGCGGCCGCCGGTACGGGCATACAGCTCGGTGGCCACCATCTCGAACTGCTTCACGTTCTTGCGCTGCGCATAGATCTCGAGCAGTTTCAGATGGATGGCCGCACGATCGGGGTCGGCCTTCATGGCGTCCTGCAGGATCTCTTCGGCCTGGGCATCCCGACCATACGCCATGTACACGTCGGCCTCGGCCACGGGATCGACGCCTTCGTCGGTGTCGATCGCCGACAGGCCGGACTGGCTGAAATCGGTCATCAGCACGCTGTTGCCGGTATCGACGCTCTGGCCTCCGGTCTCGCCGAACACCGCTCCCTGCTCCGGCAGTTGCGTCGTGCCGGCCGTTTCGGTTTCGGCGGTCCCGGCGGCATTGCGATCCCTGCGCTGACGCAGCTTGAGCCCCGCCAGGGCGAGCAGCAAAGCCGCCACGCCGCCGCCTGCGGCCAGCGTCGATGAATCCTGGAGCAGCGACTCGATGAAGCCGGGCTCTTCCGGCGGCGGAGGCGCGGCCTGCGCCTTCTTCGGCGCGGGCTTGGGCGTCGGAGCGGCCTGGGGCGCCGGGGCAGGCTGGGGTGCGGGGATCGGCTCGGGCTTCACTTCCGGCGGCACGTCCGCCTTGGCGATCTCGCTCGACGCCGCCGGCACGCCGACAGTCCCGGCCGGTACCGGAGACCCGGCGGCGGGCGCCGGCGGCGTGGCGGGCGCAGCCGGCGCCGCAGCGGCTTCCGGACGGGTGCCACCCGCCTGCTGCTGCGCCTGGGCGAGCGAGGCGCTGCGCAGCTCGAGCAGCTTCTGCAGGTCGCGTATGCTCGTCTCGAGCTGGGCGAGCCGCTCATTCGCATCCTTCAGCGCCTTCTCACGGGTGGCGAGTTCTTCTTCCAGCACCTGCAGGCGGGCATTCGTGTCGCCCCCCGCCGGACTTTCCGAGCGCGAGACGCGCACCTTGTCCTTCGGCTCGTCGGCCGGACGGGCCTCTTCCACCCTGGGCACGATGCGCCCGCCGCTGGCCTGCTCGGCCGCAGCCTCGGACGCTTCCGACGGTGCGCCGACGGCGCCGGCCAGCCGCCGGCGATAGGCGTCGAAGTCGGTCGCCTGGGCGAGGATCTCGCGCCGCGCCTCGGCGGGATCGACCGCCTGCACGCGCTCCGCGGAAGGCACGGACAGGACCGCCCCCGCCTTCAGACGATTGATGTTGGCACCCTCGAACGCTCCGGGATTCGCGCGGAACAGCGCGATCAGCATCTGGTCGAGATTCGCACCGGCCGGCGCGGTGCTGCCGGCGATGCCGCGCAGGGTGTCGCCGCGCTTCACGGTATATCGTTCGGGCGCGGGCGCGCTCGCCGGCGCACGCTCGATCTCCCGGGCAACGGGAGGTGGCGGGGGCGCCATCCTGGGTGCAGGCTGAACGGGAGCGGGAGCGGCCTCGACCCGGGCAGCCGCGGGTTTGGGCGCGGCGACATCCACCGGATCGAGCAGGAAGGTGTATCCGCGCGCCAGTTGGCCCGATGCCCAGTTGAGTTCCACGAGGAGCTCGACGAAGGGATCGTTGATCGGTTTCGCGCTGGAGAGCCGGATCACCGGCCTGCCGCTGCGCGTGTCGAGGCTGACGCGGATGCTTGCGGCAGCCGCCGAGTACGGCAGGTTCGCCGCCTTGAAGGCATCCGGCGACGCGATGTGCGCCACGAGCGACTGCAGCTCCTGCGGTGTGGCGCTGACGGCGATCTCCGCCCTGAGCGGTTGTCCGAGGCCGCTGAAAACGTTGATCTGCCCCAGGCCGGCCGCGTGGCAGCCGATCGGGAACGAGGCGATCGCCAACGCGATCAGCGAAGCCCTGCGCGACGTCTTCATGAGTTTCTTCAACCTGCGTTTCTCCCCAAGCCGTATCCCCAGGATGCCTGCCAACGCAATGTGGCTGGCAATCTAGCATCCCGTCCTTGCTTCACGCAGTAATCATCCTGCCTGCTACGCCTTACGCCGTGACGAAATGCCGGATCCCGGCCACGGCGACCGCCGGGACGCTGCCCGGCGGGTGTTGCACGTTCAGCGCTCGAGCAGGATGCGCAGCATGCGGCGCAGCGGTTCGGCCGCACCCCACAGCAACTGGTCGCCCACCGTGAAGGCACCGAGGTAATCGTCGCCCATCGCCAGCTTGTGCAGGCGTCCGACGGGCACCGCCAGGGTGCCGGTCACGGCCGTCGGCGTCAGTTCGCGCTCGGTGATCTCGCGCTCGTTGGGCACCACCTTCACCCACGGGTTGGCACCGGCGATGATGTCGGCCAGTTCGTCGAGCGGCGCATCCTTCTTCAGCTTGATCGTCAGCGCCTGGGAGTGGCAGCGCATCGCGCCGATGCGCACGCACAGGCCGTCGATCGGGATCGAGCCGGCGCTGCGGAAAGGCGCGTTGCCGAGGATCTTGTTGCACTCGGCGCCGCCCTTCCACTCCTCCTTGCTCTGGCCGTCCTCGACCGGCACGTCGATCCACGGGATCAGGCTGCCGGCCAGCGGCGTATTGCGGAAATGCTTGGTCGGGAAGGCGTCGGAGCGGATCGTCTCGGCGACCTTGCGGTCGATCTCGAGGATGGCGGACGCCGGGTCCGCCAGCAGATCCTTCACCGATTCGTGGATGGCGCCCATCTGCGAGATCAGTTCGCGCATGTTCTGCGCACCGGCGCCCGACGCCGCCTGGTACGTCATGGCCGAGATCCACTCGACGAGGCCATGCCTGAACAGGCCGCCCAGGCCCATCAGCATCAGCGACACCGTGCAGTTGCCGCCGATCCAGTCGCGGCCGCCCCTGGCCAGCGCGGCGTCGATGACGTTGCGGTTGACCGGATCGAGGACGATCACCGCGTTGTCTTCCATGCGCAGCGCGCTGGCGGCATCGATCCAGTGGCCCTTCCAGCCCGCCGCGCGCAGCTTCGGATACACCGCCTTGGTGTAGTCGCCGCCCTGGCAGGTGATGACGATGTCGCATGCCTTGAGCGCGTCGATGTTCGTCGCGTCCTGCAGCGGTTCGGCCGCCTCCTTGCCGCCGAACGCCGGCGCCTTGCCGCCGGCGTTCGAAGTCGAGAAATACACCGGTTCGATGTAGGCGAAGTCGCCCTCTTCCACCATGCGCTGCATCAGCACGGAACCGACCATTCCGCGCCAGCCGACCAGACCGACTCGATTCATCACTTTACTTCTCCAGTTCAAGCTTCAGTTCTTCGCGATTACAGCACGGCCAGCACCGCGTCGCCCATTTCCTTCGTGCCCACGCGGCGCGTGCCCGGCTCGTAGATGTCGCCGGTGCGATAACCCTGCGCGAGCACCTTCTTCACCGCGTTCTCGATGCGCTGCGCCGATGCCTCGTCGTCGAACGAGTAGCGCATCATCATCGCCGCCGACAGCATCGTCGCCAGCGGGTTGGCCACGTTACGGCCGGCGATGTCCGGCGCCGAACCGTGCGAGGGCTCGTACATGCCCTTGTTGTCGGCGTTGAGCGACGCCGACGGTAGCATGCCGATCGAGCCCGTCAGCATCGATGCCTCGTCGGACAGGATGTCGCCGAACATGTTGCCGGTCACCATCACGTCGAACTGCTTGGGGTTTCGCACCAGTTGCATGGCCGCGTTGTCGACCAGCATGTGGGTAAGCTCGACCTCCGGGTAATCCTTTTTCGTTTCTTCGGCAATGTCGCGCCAAAGTTGAGTGGTTTCGAGCACGTTCATCTTGTCGACGGAGCACAGCCTGCGGCCGCGCTTCATCGCCGCCTCGAAGGCCACGCGCAGGATGCGGCGAATCTCGTACTCGGCGTAGATCATCGTGTTCCAGCCCACGCGCTGGTTCTCGCCGTCGACCTCGCGCGTCTCGATGCCGCGCGGCTGGCCGAAGTAGATGTCGCCGGTGAGTTCCCGCACGATCAGGATGTCGAGCCCGGAAACCACCTCCGGCTTCAGCGTGGAGGCGTTGGCCAGCTCGGGGTAGAGGATGGCCGGGCGCAGGTTGGCGAAGAGCCCGAGTTCCTTGCGGATGCCGAGCAGGCCGCGCTCGGGGCGCTGGTCGCGGGGATAGGTGTCCCACTTCGGGCCGCCGACCGCACCCAGCAGGATGGCGTCCGCCTCGCGCGCGAGCTTCAGCGTCGCCTCCGGCAGCGGCGTACCCGCCGCATCGACGGCGCAGCCGCCGACCAGGCCCTCTTCCATCTCGAACTTCAGGTCGAGCGCCTGCAGCACGCGCACGGCCTGCGCCATGATTTCCGGCCCGATGCCGTCACCCGGCAACACACAGATCTTCATCGAATCGATTCTCCAGACAAACCCGGCGCCTGCGCGTCAGGCGAAGTAATAGGGATGCTCGGCACGCCGCCGCGCCTCGAAGGCGCGGATCTCGTCGGCATGGCGCAGCGTGAGGCCGATGTCGTCCCAGCCGTTGAGCAGGCATTCCCTGCGGAAGGGATCGACGTCGAAGGCGATGGCCCTGCCGTCCGGGCGCGTGATCGTCTGCGCCGCGAGGTCCACCTTCAGGCGGTAGCCCTCGGTCGCCGCGCACTGGCGGAACAGTTCGTCCACCTCGCCGGCGGCGAGCTTGATCGGCAGCAGGCCGTTCTTGAAGCTGTTGTTGTAGAAGATGTCGGCGAAGCCCGGCCCGATCAGCACGCGAAAGCCGTAGTCTTCCAGCGCCCACGGCGCATGCTCGCGCGAGCTGCCGCAGCCGAAGTTGTCGCGCGTCAGCAGGATCTGCGCGCCCTGGTAGCGCGGCTGGTTCAGCACGAAGTCCGGGTTCAGCGGACGCCTGCTGTTGTCCTGGCCCGGCTGGCCGACGTCGAGGTAGCGCCATTCGTCGAAAGCGTTGGGGCCGAAGCCGCTGCGCTTGATCGACTTCAGGAACTGCTTGGGGATGATGGCGTCGGTGTCGACGTTGGCGCGGTCGAGCGGCGCCACCAGTCCATCGAGAACGGTAAAGGGCTTCATTATTTCGCTGTCCTCTGGATGATCTCGCCACCGCGTTCGATGTCCTGCCCGATGCCGCGCACCGTGTTGCAGGCGGCGACGCTCGCGCCCAGGCAGAGCATGGCGAGAAGGATTGCCAGTTGTCTCATGATCCGTCCTGTCTCCGCGCGGCCTCAGGCCAGCGTACGCACGTCGACGAAGTGGCCGGTCACCGCAGCGGCGGCGGCCATCGCCGGGCTCACCAGGTGGGTGCGTCCGCCCGCGCCCTGGCGCCCCTCGAAATTGCGGTTCGAGGTCGATGCGCAGCGCTCGCCCGGCTCCAGGCGGTCGGCGTTCATCGCCAGGCACATCGAACAGCCCGGTTCGCGCCATTCGAAGCCCGCCTCGATGAACACTTCGTGCAGCCCTTCGGCCTCGGCCTGGCGCTTGACCAGGCCGGAACCCGGCACCACCAGCACGCGGCGCACGTTCGCCGCCTTGGTGCGCCCCCTGGCGATCGCGGCCGCTTCGCGCAGATCCTCGATGCGGGAGTTGGTGCAGGAACCGATGAAGACCTGGTCGACCCCGATCTCGGTCAGCGGCGTGTTGGCTTCGAGGCCCATGTACCGCAGCGCCCGTTCCATGCCTTCGCGCCTGACCGGATCGGCTTCGCACGCCGGGTCGGGCACGCGGTCGTTGATCGTCACCACCATCTCGGGCGACGTGCCCCAGGTGACCTGCGGCTGGATCGCGGCGGCATCGAGCTCGACCACCTCGTCGAACTGCGCGCCGTCGTCGCTCTTGAGCGTGCGCCAGTAGGCGGCCGCCTTGTCCCACAGTTCGCCCTTGGGCGCGAACGGCTTGTCCTGCAGGTAGGCGATGGTCGTGTCGTCGACGCCGACCATGCCGGCACGCGCGCCGGCCTCGATCGCCATGTTGCAGATCGTCATGCGGCCTTCCATCGACAGCGCGCGGATCGCGCTGCCGCCGAACTCCACCGCATAGCCGGTGCCGCCCGCGGTACCGATCCTGCCGATGATGGCGAGCACGACGTCCTTGGCGGTGACGCCGCGGCCCAGTTGCCCGTCGACCTTGATCAGCATGGTCTTCGACTTCTTCTGCAGCAGGCATTGCGTGGCCATCACGTGTTCGACCTCGGACGTGCCGATGCCGTGCGCCAGACAGCCGAAGGCGCCGTGCGTCGAGGTGTGCGAGTCGCCGCAGACGACGGTCATGCCCGGCAGCGTGGCGCCGTTTTCCGGGCCGATGACGTGGACGATGCCCTGCCGCTCGTCCTTGAACGGGAAGTAGGCGAGCGAACCCACCTCGCGGATGTTGGCGTCCAGCGTCTCGACCTGCTGCCGCGACACCGGGTCCTGGATGCCCTGATCCCAGTGGTCGGTCGGCGTGTTGTGGTCGGCCGTCGCCACGATGGACGACACGCGCCACGGCTTGCGCCCGGCGAGCTTGAGACCTTCGAATGCCTGCGGACTGGTGACTTCATGCACCAGATGGCGGTCGATGTAGATCAGCGCCGTGCCGTCGGCCTCCTGGTGGACGACGTGGCTCGACCAGAGCTTTTCGTACAGCGTTTGGGCTTCCATCCAATAAGATCCAAGGAAAGAAAAGGTTACGATTATTTCACAAAGCCCGCGGGGCTGAACAGCAGGGCGCCGGCGGCCTTGGCCGCGCGTCCGGGCTCAGCGGCGGGCGCGTTCGTAGAGCGGCATCACGCGCGCCGAGTACTCCGTCAGCTCGCGCTGGCGGGTGGCATGCGAGGGGTGGGTGGACAGCCACTGCGGCGGCCCGCCGTTGGAGGCGCTGGCCATCTTGTTCCACAACGTCACCGCGGCCCGTGGGTCGTATCCGGCACGGGCCGCGAGTTCGACGCCCATGCGATCGGCCTCGATCTCGTACTCGCGCGAATTCGGCAGCTCGAAGGTGACCTTGGCCACCGTGTTCATCAGGTCCTGGCCGGCAGAACCCACGCCGAGCAGCGCCCCGGCGACCGACACGCCCAGGCCGGTGACCATGGACTTCGACACCTTCTCGCGCGCATGTTCGCGCAGCGCATGGGCGATCTCGTGCCCCATCACCGCGGCGATCTCGTCGTCGCTCAGCTTCAGCCGGTCGATGAGGCCGGTGTAGATGGCCATCTTGCCTCCCGCCATGCACCAGGCGTTGAGTTCATCCGAACTGAAGACGTTGACTTCCCACTGCCAGCGCATCGCGTCCTGGCGGAAGGCGCCCGCCTGCGCGGTGAGCCTCGACACGATGGTGCGCACCCGCTGCAACTGTGCCGGATCGCGATTGAGCGCGTTCTTGCTGCGGGCCTCGGCCAGCATCTGCTGGTATTGCTGGCGCGACGCCTGCTCCACCTCCTGGGCGGAGACCATCATCATCTGCGTCCGATCGACGCCTACCGTGCCGCCTGCCGTGGTCTGGACCGTCTGGCAGGCGACGGCGACGGTCGCCGCCAGCGCGGCGGGGAGCAGATTGCGTAGCAGGGGATTCGTCATGCCGGCCTCCTCCGTCAGTTCTCGTCGTGCATTGTCGCCGCCGGCCAGCCGCGCGCAAGCCACACCAGGCCGGCCAGCGCAAAACCGGCCCCCAGCGTATAGGTCCAGGCGGAACCGGCGACGTCCCAGGTGTAGCCGCTGACCAGACCTCCCAGCATGCCGCCCGCGCCGAACGACAGGCTGCCGTAGAGCGCCTGCCCATGCGCTTGGAGGGGCCCCGGAAACCATTGGTTCACCATGGCGATCGCCGCCGCATGGTAGGCGCCGAAGGTTACGCCGTGCAGCAGTTGCGCAAGGACCAGCAGCGCCACGCTTTCGACTCCCCAGCCGATCAGCAGGAAGCGGACCGCCGCGGCGGCGAAGGTGAACAGCAGGATGCCGCGCAGGGACCACCGCCGGGTGAGGCGCGGCATGAGCATGAAGGCGGCGATCTCGGCCAGCACGCCCAGCGTCCACATCCAGCCGACGAGCCCCTTGCTGTAGCCGTGTCCCACCAGGTAGATGGAATAGAACACGTACAGCGCGCCATGGGCCGCCGCCATCAGGAAGCAGGCGCCCAGCAGGGCCCTGACCTCGCGCCGGGCCAGCGTGGCGCGCAGGCCGACCTGCCCGCGATGGCCCCGGGCGCCCGTGGCCTCCGGCACCATCGCCGCGCAGCCCAGGATGCCCGCCAGCACCCCGGCGAGTACCCACAGCAGCATGGCGACGGGAAGCCGGTCGAGCGCATGGCCGAGGACGAGCACCGCCAGCACGAAGCCCACCGAACCCCACACCCGGATGTCGCCGTAGCGGTGGGCCTGGGTGCCGAGGTGGGCGAAGGTCACGCTTTCCATCAGCGGCAGCGCCGCGCTCCAGAAGAACGACATCAGCGCCATCGCCGCGAACAGCCCGGCGAACGAATCGGTGGCGAAGAACAGCGAGAACCCCGCCAGGCTCAGCAGCGCCGAGGCGCGCACGATGGGCAGGCGCATGCCCAGGCGCTCCGCCAGCCAGCCCCACAGGGCCGGCGCCAGGACCCGCATGACCTGCATCAGCGACATCAGGATCGCGATGTCGGCCGCCGACAGGCTGAGCGATTCCAGGTAAAGCGCGAAATAGGGCGAAAAGGCGCCGACGAAGGCGAAGTACGCGAAGTAGTAGGCCGAAAGGCGCCAATAGGGAAGCATCGCGGGACACTCAGCGCCGGACGCCGTGCGGCCGGCGCGCCCCACCCGGCGGATGGAGGCCGCCGCGGCCGGGGATGGCCGCGCACCGCGACGCCACCGGCAAGGCGGACTCAGCGGATGCGCGGCGACGGCACGCTCTGCCGTCCCTGTGGCGCCAGTCCGGCGATGCGGGGCGTGGTCGTGGCGACGTCGCCGCACTGCGCGCGGTGGCGCAGCGCGTGGTCGATCAGCACCAGCGCCAGCATCGCCTCGGCGATGGGCGTGGCGCGGATGCCGACGCACGGGTCGTGGCGGCCGTGGGTATTCACGATCACCGGACTGCCCTGCTTGTCGATCGAACGCCGGTCCAGGCGGATGCTGGAGGTGGGCTTGATCGCCATGCTCACCAGGATGTCCTGCCCGGTCGAAATGCCGCCGAGCACGCCGCCGGCGTTGTTCGACAGGAAGCCCTCCGGCGTCATCTCGTCGCCATGTTCGGTACCGCGCTGCATGATCGACGCGAAGCCGGCGCCGATTTCCACGCCTTTCACCGCATTGATGCCCATCATCGCGTGGGCGATGTCGGCATCGAGGCGGTCGTAGACCGGCTCGCCCCAGCCGACCGGAACGCCGCTGGCGACGACGTTGATCCGCGCACCGATCGAATCCCCCGACTTGCGCAGCTCGTCCATGTAGCTTTCGAGTTCGGACACGATGGACGCATCGGGCGCGAAGAATGGGTTGTCGCCGACCTCGTCCCAGGACACGAAAGGGATCTCGATCGGCCCGAGTTGCGCCATGTAGCCGCGGATCACCACGCCATGGCGCTGCAGCAGCCACTTGCGCGCGATCGCGCCGGCCGCCACGCGCACCGCGGTTTCGCGCGCCGACGAGCGGCCGCCGCCGCGAAAGTCGCGCACGCCATATTTCTGCCAGTACGGGTAGTCGGCATGCCCCGGGCGGAAGGTCTCGGCGATGTTGCCGTAGTCGCGCGAGCGCTGGTCCTGGTTGCGGATCAAAAGCGCGATCGGCGTGCCCGTGGTCACGCCCTCGAACACGCCCGACAGGATCTCGACCTCGTCCGGTTCGCGGCGCTGCGTGACGTGGCGCGAGGTGCCGGGCTTGCGGCGGTCGAGTTCGGCCTGGATCTCTTCCACGGCGATCGGCAGCCCCGGCGGGCAGCCGTCGATCACGCAGCCGATGGCCGGGCCGTGCGATTCGCCGAAGGATGAGACGGAAAAGAGCGTGCCGAAGGAATTGCCCGACATGAGAGTGAGGGTCCGATCAGAAAATGAAGCGCGCAGACGCAAAAAAAGGCGGTGCCGAGTTTAGCACACGCCTTTTTGCGCCCTGCCGGCACCCGCCACGGGTGCCGTGCCACCGGGATTTCAGTGGAAGAAGTTCTCCAGACGCTCGAACACCTCGTGCTCCGCGCCGTGGTGCCGGACGGCAAGCACGTCCTCCAGCTTCTCGAGCTGGCGCACCATCTGGTCGAGCCGCTGGTCCTCGTAGACCAGCAGCCAGATGCGGCTGCGGCGCGTGTCGCTCATCGGCATGCAGAGGATGCCTTCGACGTTGAACGCACGGCGTGCGAAAAGATTGCAGATGTGGCTCATCACGCCCGGGTGGTTGTTCACCTCGAGCTCCAGCACAATCTTGGCGAAGCCGGCTTGCGGCAGCGGGTCGGCAACCTGCTCGATCATCATCAGCCTCCGATCATCTCGGTGTTGGCCGCACCGGGCGGCACCATGGGGTAGACAAACTGTTCGCGGTCGATCGACGCGTGGATCAGGCAGGGGCCCGGTTCGGCAAGCACCTGGGCGAGCGTCGCGCGCGGATTCTCGGCATCGTCGAGATTGAGCGCGGGGATGCCGAAGCCTTCCGCGATCTTCACGAAATCGGGCGCGCCGCGGTACTTGGACGCGAACACCCGCTTGCCGTAGAAGAGGTTCTGCTGCTGGTACACCAGGCCGAGCGAATTGTTGTTCATCAGCACGATCTTGACGTTCAGCCCTTCCTCGGCCAGCGTCGCCAGTTCCTGGATGTTCATCTTGAAGCTGCCGTCGCCGGAGAAGCACACCACCGTGCGCTCGGGTTCGGCCAGCGCGGCACCGATCGCCGCCGGCATGCCGAAGCCCATGGTGCCGAGGCCGCCGGAGGTCAGCCACTGGCGCGGGCGGCGGAAGGGATAAGCCTGGGCGACCCACATCTGGTGCTGGCCGACGTCGGTGGTGATGATCGCGCTGTCGTCGAGCGCGGCCGCCACCGCATGGACCAGGCCGTAGTGGGTGCGGGGATCGTCGGCGCCGGGCAACTGCATCGGAAAGCGCAGCTTCAGGCTTTCGACGTGCGACAGCCAGCGCTTGCGCAGCGTGACCTTCACCCGCGGCAGCAGGGCCTCGAGCGCGACGGTCACGTCGGCATGCAGGCCGACGTGCGCATTCCTGATCTTGTCCAGCTCGGAACGGTCGATGTCGATATGCACGATCTTCGCGTTCGGGCAGAACGAAGCGGCACGGCCGATCGCACGATCGTCGAAGCGGGCGCCGACGCACACCAGCAGATCGGCCTCCTCGAGCACGAAGTTGGTGTAGCGCGCACCGTGCATGCCGAGCATGCCGATCGACAGCGGATGGTCCATCGGCATGGCGCCGAGCCCCATCAGCGTCATGGTGGTCGGCATGCTGGCCTGCTCGGCCAGCGTCACGGCGAGCGCGGACGCGCCGGAATGCACCACCCCGCCGCCGAGATAGAGCACCGGGCGCTCGGCCTCGTTGATCAGGCGCGCCGCCGTCTCGAGCGCCTCCATGTCGAGTCCGGGCGCCGCGTCGGGCACCGCCGGCGCGGGAAAGCCGTCGAACTCGACGACCTGGTTCTGCACGTCCTTGGGCACGTCGACCAGCACCGGCCCGGGCCTGCCGGACATCGCGATGCGAAAGGCATCCGGAATCACCTCCAGCAGCTCGCGCGCCGAGCGCACCAGGAAGTTGTGCTTGGTGATCGGCACCGTGATGCCGTAGATGTCGACCTCCTGGAAGGCATCTGTGCCGATCATCGACTGCGGCACCTGGCCGGTGATGGCCACCAGCGGAATGGAGTCGAGACAGGCATCGGCGATCGCGGTGACCAGGTTGGTCGCCCCCGGCCCGCTCGAGGCGAAGCACACCTCGGGACGACCGGACACCCGCGCCATCCCCTGGGCCATGAAGCCTGCGCCCTGTTCGTGCCGCGCCAGCACGTGGTGGATCTCGTCCGTCTGCGACAGTGCGTCGTAGAGCGGGAGGATGGCACCGCCCGGAATGCCGCAGATGGTGCGCACACCCTGCCGCTCAAGAAGGCGCACGATCAGTTCCGCGCCGGTCATTTTCATCATGTGCTTCTCCTAGGATTGCTTCGCGACGACATCACCGGCGGCCCGAAAAAACAAAAACCCCCGCCGGCTGCGTGCGCCGACGGGGGTGTTGAATTCTGTTTTCCGACCCTGATCCGTTACGACGCGCGCCTGCCTACGCCTACTACTACGCGTACGGCTACAGCGACGAGGATTGCGGAAAAGCGGGTCATTTGCGTTCAGGCGGTATAGCGGTCGGAATGAAAACACGAAAAACAGGCAATGACAAGCACTCTGTTACAACTCGCCCTGCCGCGCGTCAACCGCCCGGGTCGCGCAAGGCGCGGCGCAGTATCTTGCCCACATTGGTCTTCGGCAGTTCGCTGCGGAACTCCACCCGGTGCGGCACCTTGTATGCGGTGAGGTTTTCGCGGCAATGGGCGATGATCTGCTGTTCGGTCAGCGCAGGGTCCTTGCGCACGATGAACACCTTCACCGCCTCGCCGCTGCGCTCGTCGGGCACGCCGACCGCCGCCACCTCAAGCACGCCCGGATGGCTCGCGACCACGTCCTCGACCTCGTTGGGATACACGTTGAAGCCCGACACCAGGATCATGTCCTTCTTGCGGTCCACGATGCGGATGAAGCCCTGATCGTCCATCACCGCGATGTCGCCGGTGCGCAGGAAACCGTCCGGGGTGAACGCGCGCGCGGTGTCCTCCGGGCGGTTCCAGTAGCCGCCGGTGACCTGCGGGCCCTTCACGCACAGTTCGCCGCGGGCTCCGATCGGCTGCTCCACGTCGTCGTCGTCCCGGATGCTGACCTCGGTGGAGGGCACCGGCAGGCCGATGGAGTGGTTGAACCCGGGCAGATCCAGCGGATTGATCGTCACCGCCGGCGAGGTCTCGGTGAGGCCGTACGCCTCGACGAGCAACCTGCCGGTGACACGCTGCCATTTCTCCGCCACCGCCTGCTGCACGGCCATGCCTCCGCCCAGCGAGATCTTCAGCGCGGAAAAGTCCAGCCGCGCGAAATCCGGGTTGTTCAGGAGCGCGTTGAACAGCGTGTTGACCCCGGTGATCGCGGTGAAGCGGTAGCGGCCGAGTTCCTTCACGAAAGCCGGAATGTCCCTGGGGTTGGTGATGAGGACGTTGGTGGCGCCGAGCTTGAAGAAGGTCAGGCAGTTCGCTGTCAGGGAGAAGATGTGATAGAGCGGCAGCGCGGTGATGATGATTTCCTCGCCATCGCGCACGTGCGGCGCGATCCACGCGTGAGCCTGCTGCAGATTGGCGATGATGTTGCCGTGGGTGAGCACCGCGCCCTTGGCCACCCCGGTGGTACCGCCGGTGTATTGCAGGAAGGCGATGTCGCCCGGCCCCACCTCGACCGGCGCCAGTTCGTGGGCCGCCCCCCGCGCCAGCGCGTCCGAGAAGCGGATCGCGCCGTCCAGTTGCCAGGGCGGAACGAGCTTCTTCACATGGCGGACGACGAAATTCACGATCGTCCGCTTGGGAAGATCCAGCATCTCTCCCAGGCTGGTCACGACGAGGTGCCGCAGCGCCAGGCTCCGGCCGACCTGCTGCAGGGTGTGGGCGAAGTTCTCGAGGATGACGATCGCCTCGGCCCCCGCATCGGCAAGCTGATGCTCCAGCTCGCGCGCGGTATAGAGCGGATTGACGTTGACGACGGTATAGCCGGCGCGCAGCGCACCGAAGAGGGCGATCGGATACTGCAGCAGATTGGGCATCATCAGCGCGACGCGGCTGCCCCGGGGCAGCTCCAGTTCCTGCTGCAGGAACGCGGCAAACTGACTCGACCGCTGCTCCAGCTCGGCATAGGTGATCGCCTTGCCCATGCAGACGTACGCAGGACGCGCCGCAAACCGCCGCACGCCTTCGTCGAAGAGTTCCCCGATGGACCGATAGGCGCCGGCATCGATCTCCGCAGGGACGCCGTGGGGATAGTTCCTGAGCCAGATCTTCTCCACCTTGCCTCCTCCCCTGGAAAATCCCTTCGCCCCGTCCGCAGGCATCCCGGCGGCGGCGCAGGGCAATCAGGATGGCTTCCACCCGGCGTCGCGGGCGGGCGCCGGTTCGAAAGCGGGCATCCGAACCGCGACGCCCGGGGAATGCGTCAGCCTTCGCCTTCCTCGGCGGGCCAGTTGCGGATGTAGTTCTTCAGCATGCGGTTCTCGAAGCTCTGTTCTTCCAGGACGGCCTTGGCGACGTCGTGGAAGCTCACCACGCCCAGCAGCGTTCCGCCATCCATCACCGGCAGGTAGCGTTGATGGTGTTCCACCATCAGGCGGCGCAGTTCGTCCATCTCCATGTTGGGCGATGCCGACAGCGGGTCGTGGAGCATGGCCTGCTCGACGCTGACCGACTCCCAGGACGCGGCTGCCTGCTGGACGGCCTTGAGGACCTCGCGGAAAGTCAGCAGCCCGACCATCTGTCCGCGCGAGAAAACGACGAGCGACCCGACATCCTGCTCGTTCATGATGGCGATGGCTTCCACGACGCTCTTGTTCGGCGCGATCGTGTAGAGCACCTTGCCCTTGATCGCGAGGATCTCGCTCACCAGCATTTTCTTCTCCCTGACGTTCTGTCGAATGGTCGGCTGTCACACGGTTGCACCATATTAGTGCAATGCCGCGAGTGCACCTAGCTCACGGCCCCGCCCCGATCAGCGCTTCAGCTCACCGAACTTGCCGCGCACCTTGGCCCATTCCTCGGCGTCCGGCAGCGGGTCCTTGCGCTCGACGATGGGCTTCCACTGCTTGGCCAGTTCGGCATTGAGCGCGGTAAAGTGCTCCTGACCGGCCGGCACGTCGTCCTCGGCGAAAATCGCCTCGACCGGGCATTCGGCAACGCACAGCGTACAGTCGATGCACTCGTCGGGATCGATCACCAGGAAATTCGGCCCTTCGCGGAAGCAGTCCACCGGGCAGACGTCGACGCAGTCGGTGTATTTGCAGCGAATGCAGGATTCGGTCACAACGTATGTCATTGCCGGTTCTCTCCTTGAATGCCCCGGACGCGGACGACTTCGCCCGGCCGGGCGATCGTATATTAGTCCAGCGTTTTGCGTTTCCGCCACGTGACGCATGCGGCAGGCCCGCGAAACGGGACATCTTCTTGACGGCGAGCGCTCGTTCGCATAAGTTGTTGAAAAAAATTTTCCGGGGGCGCTCCCACGCCCCCTGGTCTCCGGGTCAGCTTCGGCCCACCTCCCATCCAGATCCCATCCTTACGCCCCTGTTGCGAGGAACCATGAGCGAGCATATTCATTATGTGACCGACGGCAACTTCGACGCCGAAGTGCTGCAGTCCGACACCCCGGTGCTGGTCGACTACTGGGCCGAATGGTGCGGCCCGTGCAAGATGATCGCCCCGATTCTCGACGATGTTGCCAAGGATTACGCCGGCAAGCTGAAGGTCGCCAAGCTCAACATCGACGAAAACCAGGAAACCCCCGCCAAGTACGGCATCCGTGGCATCCCCACGCTGATGCTGTTCAAGGGTGGCAACGTCGAGGCGACCAAAGTCGGCGCCCTTTCCAAATCTCAACTGACCGCCTTCATTGACAGCAACATCTAAGCCGGACGCTCCGGCCCGTTCTCGCGGTCCTTCGCGCGCCCGTCGCCGCGGGCCCCGCAACCGCGACGGTAATTCCCCCCAGAACTCCGCTCCCGACAACGACCTGCTCGATTTCGACGGGTCGCTCGAGGAGGGATCGTCCATGTCCTCCGAAAGCTCGATTCCCGCGCTGCATCTGTCGGAACTGAAGGCGCTCCACGTCAGCGAACTGCTCGACATGGCGGTGGCGGCAGACATCGAAGGCGCGAACCGCCTGCGCAAGCAGGAACTGGTGTTCGCGCTGCTGAAGAACCGGGCACGAAAGGGCGAGCCGATCTGCGGCGATGGCGCGCTTGAAGTGCTGCCCGACGGCTTCGGCTTCCTGCGCTCGCCCGATACTTCGTATCTCGCCGGGACGGACGACATCTACGTGTCGCCGTCGCAGATACGTCGCTTCAACCTGCGCACGGGCGACACGATCGAGGGCGAGATCCGCACGCCGAAGGACGGCGAGCGCTACTTCGCGCTGGTGAAGCTCGACAAGATCAACGGCCGGCCTCCCGAGGAGTGCAAGCGCAAGATCCTGTTCGAGAACCTCACGCCGCTGCATCCGCAGGAATGCCTCAGGCTCGAGCAGGAAACCCGCGGCGAGGAGAACATCACCAGCCGGGTGATCGACATGATCGCGCCGATCGGCAAGGGCCAGCGCGGCCTGCTGGTCGCACCGCCCAAGAGCGGCAAGACGGTCATGCTGCAGCACATCGCGCATTCGATCACCGCCAACCACCCCGACGTGGCGCTCATCGTGCTGCTGATCGACGAGCGTCCCGAGGAAGTGACCGAGATGCAGCGCTCGGTGAAGGGCGAAGTCGTCGCCTCCACCTTCGACGAGCCGGCATCGCGCCACGTGCAGGTCGCCGAGATGGTGATCGAGAAGGCCAAGCGCCTCACCGAGCACAAGCGCGACGTCGTCATCCTGCTGGACTCGCTGACGCGCCTGGCACGGGCCTACAACACCGTCGTGCCGGCCTCCGGCAAGGTGCTAACGGGCGGCGTCGACGCCAACGCGCTGCAAAAGCCCAAGCGCTTCTTCGGCGCGGCGCGCAACATCGAGGAAGGCGGGTCGCTCACCATCATCGCCACCGCGCTGATCGATACCGGCAGCCGCATGGACGACGTGATCTACGAGGAATTCAAGGGCACCGGCAACATGGAGCTGCACCTCGACCGGCGCATGGCGGAAAAGCGCGTGTATCCGGCGATCAACGTCAACCGTTCCGGCACGCGGCGGGAAGAACTCCTGCTCAAGCCCGACGTGCTGCAGAAGGTCTGGATCCTGCGCAAGCTGCTGTACGGCATGGACGACATCGACGCGATGGAATTCCTGCTCGACAAGATCAAGGCCACCAAGAGCAACGCCGAGTTCTTCGACGCGATGCGCTCCGGACGCTGAACCGGCCAGCCGGCAAGAAAAAAGCCACCGCGAGGTGGCTTTTTTTCATTCCGCCGGCGCCGTGCGGCGCCCGGCGCTCACTTCGTATAGGTGTAGAAGCCCTTGCCCGTCTTGCGGCCGAGATAGCCGGCTTCGACCATTTCCACCAGCAGCGGGGCGGGACGGTACTTCGGGTCCTTGGTGCCCTCGTACAGCACCTGCATCACCGCCAGTTCCACGTCGAGGCCGATCAGGTCGCACAGCGCCAGCGGTCCGATGGGGTGGTTGCAGCCCAGCTTCATGGCTTCGTCGATCTGGTCGGCCGTCGCCAGCCCCTCGGCGAAGGTGAAGATCGCCTCGTTGATCATCGGGCACAGCATGCGGTTGACGACGAAGCCCGGGCTGTTCTTGACCTTCACCGGCGTCTTGCCGATCGCCTTGGCGAGGTCTTCGACCGCGCTGAAGGTGCCCGCCGACGTCTGCAGGCCGCAGATGATCTCGACCAGGGCCATGATCGGCACCGGGTTGAAGAAGTGCATGCCGATGACCTGCTCGGGGCGCTTCGTGCCCGCGGCCAGCAGGGTGATGGAGATCGACGAAGTGTTGCTGGCGATGATCGCATCCGGGCCGAGGATCGCGTCCAGGTCGGCGAACACCTTCAGCTTGAGATCGACGTTCTCGCTGGCGGCCTCGATCACCAGGTCGCAGGCGGCGAGGTCCTGCAGCGTCGTGGTGGTCGTGATCCGGGCCAGCGTCGTGGCCTTGTCGGCCTCGGTGATCTTCTCGCGCTTGATCAGGCGGTCCATGCTGCCGGCGATGGTCGCCATGCCGCGCTCCACCTGGGCTGCGGCGATGTCCATCATGACGACATCGAGACCCGCGACCGCGCACGCCTGGGTGATGCCGCTGCCCATCGTGCCTGCCCCTACGACTCCGACCTTCCTGATTTCCATCGTCTGTCACCTATCGATGCGTTGTACGGCCTGGCGGCGGGCGGCGCCATCGATGCACGACGTGCCCATGCCGGGAAAGTGGACAGGACTCTAGCGGATAGCCGGGCGGCTCGCCACCGTCGGGGCGACGTACCCGGCCACTGCCGGAAGCGGCCGCATTGCCGGCCTATCCCGCCCGGGCGTATAGTTCGGCCAGCATCGATCGGGAGCCCCGCCGCACGTCCGTGCCCGGGGTGAAACGGGAAGTCCGGTGACGCAGGCGTTCCAGACGCCCGCCATCCCGGCGCAGCCCCCGCTGCTGTAAGCCCGACGGCGCCGTCAATGAGACCACTGGGAATGCTCCCCGGGAAGGCGACGGCGACCGGACGACGGCGAGCCAGAAGACCGACCCGTTCGACTACACAGGTGAGCGCCCCGGGGTGTGGGCTGGTTGCCGACTGGTCCTGCGGGTACCTCACCCAGCCTCGATTCAGCCGCAACGCAGACTGTGCGCCGCAACGGGCGCACGCCAGCAGCAATCCCCGCACCGTGGCGCCGGCATACCCATCGAGGAGCCCGCGGCATGGACGAGGACAAGAAGCTGAGCCACAACGCACGCATGCAGCGCAAGAAGGAAGTCGTGGATGCGGCCATCGAACGTGCCCGCGAAGAGCGGGGCATCGTCATCCTCATCACCGGCAACGGCAAGGGCAAGACCACCTCGGCCTTCGGCACCCTGTACCGCGCGCTCGGCCACGGCCGGCGGGCCGGCGTGGTGCAGTTCATCAAGGGCACGCAGGCCACCGGCGAGGTCACCTTTCTGCAGCAGAGCTCCGCCGCTGCCGCGGTGCAATACCACGCCATGGCCACCGGCTTCACCTGGAACACCCAGGACTGGGACGCCGACAAGCGCGCCGCCGACGAGGCGTGGGCGCAGGCCGCGCGCCTGCTGCGCGACCCCGCGGTCGACCTGGTGCTGCTCGACGAACTCACCTACATGCTCAAGTACCGCTACCTCGACACCGCCGCGGTGGTGGAGGCGATCCGCAGCCGCCCGCCGATGCAGACGGTGATCGTCACCGGCCGCGCGGCGAAGCCCGAGCTGGTGGAACTCGCCGACACCGTGAGCGAGATCGCCGACTGCAAGCACGCCTTCAAGGCCGGTGTGAAGGCACAGCCCGGCATCGACTTCTGATGCGCCGCCGGTTCGCCATGCTCCCGCTCGCGGCATCCCTGCTCGCCGCCGCATCGCTCCCGGCGGACGCCGCCGCCCCGCTGCCACGGGTGATGTCGACCAACCTGTGCGCCGACGTGCTGCTGCTCTCGCTCGCCGATCCGGCGCAGATCGTGTCGGTGTCGGCGAAAAGCCAGGACCCGGCGCGTTCGTCGCTCGCCGCCCGCGCGGCGCGCTTTGCCTCCAATACCGGCAGCGCGGAGGAAGTCATCGCCGCGCGGCCGGACATCGTGCTCGCCTCGCGGCGCTGGCAGGCGCACCACCAGGCGGCGCTGTTCGGGCGCCACGGCATCGAGATCGTCACCGTGCCCTTTCCCGACGACTGGACGGGCATCTTCGACAGCACGCGCAGGATCGGCGCCCGGATCGGCCGCGCCGAGGCCGCCGCGGCGCTGGTCGCCGAAGTCCAGGCCCGCCTTGCCGTGCTGCGGCGCGACACGCCGGCTGCGCAAGCCCTCTACCTGCGCCCGAACGGCGGCACCGCCGGCGCCGGGACGCATGTGAACGCCGTGCTCCAGGCCGCCGGCCTGCGCAACCACGCCGCCGAGACCGGCCGCAGCGGCTGGGGCCGCGCCTCGCTCGAGGACGTGGTGGCGGCCCCGCCCGAACTCATCGTCACCAGCCACATGGTGCACGACACCACCTATGCCCGCGCCGGCTTCAGCCGCCATCCGCAGATGCGCGCCATCGCCGCCTCGCGTCCGCTGCTGTCGCTGAGCCACAACGACTGGGGCTGCAGCAACTGGCAGCTCGTGGAGGCGGCCGAAGAACTCGCCGCCGGCCTGCGCCGCCTGCCGCCACCGGAGACGCGGCGATGAGCGCCGCTGCACGGCCGCCCGAAGCAGGGCTCGTTCCTCACGGCCAGCCTGCCCGGGCAGCGCGAAGCATTGCGTCGCGCAGCGACAGGAGCTTGGTCCGGTGAGACACCTTACGCTCAACGCCCTGCTGCCCGCCGCGCTGACGCTGCTCGCGCTGGTCTCGCTCGCGATCGGCCCGGTGCCGCTCGGCCTCGCCGACGTCGCCGGCGCGCTGCTGCCCGCCGGCGATGCGGCCACCAGCGAACTGCTGCAGCGCCGGCACACCATCGTCACCGATATCCGCCTGCCGCGCGTGCTGCTCGCCATCCTCGTCGGCGCCTCGCTGGGCATGGCCGGGGCCGCGCTGCAGGGCCTGCTGCGCAATCCGCTGGCCGAGCCCGGCCTGCTCGGCGTGAGCGCGAGCGCCAGCCTGGGCGCGGTGCTGTGCCTGTATTTCGGCCTCGCCGCGGTCAGCCTGTGGCTGCTGCCGGTGGCCGCCATGGGCTGCGCGGCGCTCGCCACGCTGGTGCTCTACCTCGTCGCCCGCCGCGGCGCCGGCAACCTCACGCTGATCCTCGCCGGCATCGCCCTGTCGTCGCTCGCCGCCGCGCTCACCTCGCTCGCGATCAACCTCGCGCCCACGCCCACCGACGTGCAGGACATCGTGCTGTGGCTGCTGGGCTCGCTGGCCGACCGCAGCTTCGACGACATCCGCCTGTGCCTGCCCTTCGTGCTCGCCGGCCTGGCGCTGCTGCTGTCCTGCGGGCGCCAGCTCGACGCCCTCACGCTGGGCGAGGACGAGGCCGCGAGCCTGGGGGTGAATCTTCCCCGGCTGCGCGCCCGCGTGGTGCTCGGCACGGCGCTGTGCGTGGGCGCCAGCGTCGCGGTGACCGGCGCGATCGGCTTCGTCGGCCTGGTCGTGCCGCACATGCTGCGCCGCGCGGTCGACTATCACCCGTCGCGCCTGCTGGTGGCCAGCGCCTTCGGCGGCGCGCTGCTGCTGCTCGGCGCAGACGTGGTGCTGCGCCTGGTCAGCGGCAGTCACGAGCTGATGCTGGGCGTGGTCACCGCGCTGATCGGCGCGCCCTTCTTCCTTGCGCTGGTACTGCGCGAACGGCTGGGGAGTGCCGCATGACCCTGCTCGACGCCGTCTCGCTCACGGTGCGCCGCGGCGGCGCGGTGCTGGTCGCCGACGTTTCGGTCCGCGTCGCCCGCGGCGAGCTTTTCTGCCTCATCGGCCCGAATGGCGCGGGCAAGAGCAGCCTGCTGCGCGCGATCGCCCAGCTCGCGCCGCACGAAGGCCGCACGCTGCTCGACGGCGTCGCCCTCGACGCGCTGCCGCCCGCCGTGCGCGCCACGCGCCTGGCCTACCTCGCCCAGGGCGACAACGCCGCCTGGCCGCTCACCGTGCGCGACTTCGTCGCCCTCGGCCGCCTGCCGCACGGCCGCAAGGACGCCGCGAACCGCGCGGCCGTCGATGCCGCTCTCGCCCACATGCATCTCGATGCGCTCGCCAGCCGCCGGCTCGACCAGCTCTCCGGCGGCGAGCGTGCGCGGGCGCGGCTCGCCCGCGCGCTCGCGGTGGAAGCGCCGCTGCTGCTCGCCGACGAACCCGTCGCCGCGCTCGATCCCTACCACCAGTTGAGCGTCATGGAACTGCTGCGCCGCCAGTGCGCGCTCGGCCGCAGCATCGTCGTGGTGCTGCACGACCTCACTCTCGCCAGCCGCTTCTGCGACCGCGTGCTGCTGATGCACCGGGGCCGCGCGGTGGCCTGCGGAACACCGCGCAGCGTGCTCACCCCGGCCAACCTGCAGCGCGTCTACCGGGTACAGGCGATGCACGGCGAGCACGAGGCCGAGACCTACGTCGTGCCCTGGCGCTGCCGCCCCGAGCCGGCCCTGCAGGCGGAGACGTCCTGATGCATGCCACCCTCACCCTGTGTTCCACCTGCGGCTACGACCCGGCGGCCCCCGAGGCCGAGCGCCCCGGCGAACGCTTCGCCCGGCGCATCGAGGCGCGCATCGCCGAGCGCGGCGCCCCCGCACTGCGCCTGGAACGCACCGCCTGCCTGATGGCCTGCAAGCGCCACTGCACCGCGGCCCTGCGCGCACCCGGCAAGTACGCCTACGTGCTGGGCGATTTCGCCGCCGACGATGACGCCGCCGACGCGCTGCTCGACTACGTCGCCCGCTACCAGGCTTCGGACACCGGCGTGGTGCCGTACAAGCAGTGGCCCGAAGGCGTCAGGGGCCATTTCATCGCGCGCCTGCCGCCACCGGGCGGCAGCCTGTAACCGACCACCCGGAGAACCCCATGTCCCCCCGTCCGAAGATCCCCGCCACCATCGTCACCGGCTTTCTCGGCAGCGGCAAGACCACGCTGCTGCGCCACATCCTCGCCAACGCGCAGGGCCGGCGCATCGCGGTGATCGTCAATGAATTCGGCGAACTCGGCATCGACGGCGAGATCCTGCGCGGCTGCGGCATCGGCTGCGAGGAAGACGGCCGCGAGAAGGCCGGCGAGCTGTACGAACTCGCCAACGGCTGCCTGTGCTGCACCGTGCAGGAGGCGTTCTACCCGGTGATGCGCGAACTCATCGCCCGCCGCGACGAACTCGACCACATCCTCATCGAAACCTCCGGGCTCGCCTTGCCCAAGCCGCTGGTGCAAGCCTTCAACTGGCCGGAGATCAAGACCGCCTGCACGGTGGATGCGGTGATCACCGTGGTCGACGTGCCCGCCGCCGCATCCGGCCAGTTCGCCGCCGATCCGCGCGCGGTGGACGCCCAGCGCCGCGCCGATCCCAACCTGGACCACGAATCGCCGCTGCACGAACTGTTCGAGGACCAGCTCCTGGCCGCCGACCTCGTCGTGCTGTCCAAGACCGACCTGGCCGACGCAAGCGCGCGTGCCGCGGTCGAGGCCCTGGTGCGCGAGGAACTGCCGCCCGAGGTGAAGGTGGTGGCGAGCGACAACGGCCGTGTCGACCTGGACCTGATCCTCGGCCTCGAAGCCGCGTCGGAAGACGGCATCCACCTGCGCGCCAGCCACCACGACCACGAAGAGGGCGAAGAGCACGATCACGACCACGACGCCTTCCATTCGGTGGTGGTGAATCTGCCGGCGGTGGACCGCGAGCGCCTGCTCGACATCCTGCACGGGCTCGTCCAGGCCCACGCCATCTACCGCATCAAGGGCTTCGTCGCCGTCGCCGGCAAGCCGATGCGCCTGGTGGTGCATGGCGTCGGCCGCCGCTTCGACAGCTACTTCGACCGCCGCTGGCATGCCCACGAGACGCCCCGCACCCATCTCGTGCTGATCGGCGAGGATCTCGACGCCGCAGCGCTCACCAGCGCGCTGCAAGGCGCCGCCCTGGCCGGGGCGGCGGCCTGATGCACCTGCTCGCCGCCCAGCCGGGCGGATTCGTCGAGGACGATTCGGTCGTCACCCGCATCGCGCAGGAGCCGGCCGACATCGTCATCCTCAGCGCCGCGGACACCACGCTGGCGCTGCTCGCGGCCGCCTGCCCCGACGCGGCGGACTACCCCTCGGTACGGCTGGCGAACCTGCTGCACCTGCGCCAGCCGGCCTCGGTGGACCTCTACGTCGACGACGTGCTGCAACACGCCCGCGTGGTCATCATCGACCACCTCGGCGGCGAGAGCTACTGGCCCTACGGCACCGAGCGCGTGGGCGAGGTCTGCCGCGCGCGCGGCATCGCGCTGGCGATGTTCTCCGGCGACACCGGCGAAGACCTCAACCTGCTCATGAAGGGCACGGTGGAGATCGAACTCGCGCGCGCGCTGTGGCGCTACCTGCGCGAGGGCGGGCCGGCGAACGCGCGCAACTTCTACCGCTTTCTCGGCGCGCACTTCTTCGGCCTGCCCGGCGAACCCGAACCGCCGCGCCCGCTGCCCGGCGTGGCGGTGTTCCACCCGCGCCACGATCTGGGCACCGTGGCTGCCTGGCGCGCGGACTGGCTGGCGGACGCCCCCTGCGTGCTGCTGCTCTTCTACCGCGCCCACCTGCAGGCCGGCAACACGGCGGTCTTCGCCCACCTGTGCGACGTGCTGCTGGCCAAGGGTATGAACCCCCTGCCGCTCGCGCTCACCTCGCTGAAGGACACGCTGTGCGTGGACACCGTGCGCAGCCTCGCCGCCGCGCACGACGCCGCGCTCATCCTCAACACCACCGCCTTCTCGCAATCGGCGCTCGACGAGCCCGGCGACCACGCCCTCGCGGGCGACATCCCCGTGCTGCAGCTCGTGCTCTCCGGCGGCAACGAGGCGGCGTGGCGTGCCGACGCCCACGGCCTCGCGCCGCGCGACATCGCCATGCACATCGCGCTGCCCGAGGTGGACGGCCGCATCATCACCCGCGCGGTGAGCTTCAAGGGCCTCGACCACCACTGCGAGCGCACCCAGAGCGACGTCGTGCAGTACCGCCCCGAGCCCGGCCGCATGGCGTTCGTCGCCGAACTCGCGCGGCGCTGGTGCCGGCTGCGGGCGCTGCCCGAGGCGGACAAGCGCCTCGCGCTGATCCTCGCCAACTACCCCACGCGCGAAGGCCGGCTCGGCAACGGCGTGGGGCTGGACACCCCGGCCTCGGTGATCGCGATCCTCGAACGCCTGCGCGCCGAAGGCTACGCCGTCGCCGACATCCCCGCGCACGGCGACGCGCTGATGGAACGGCTCAAGGAAGGCATCACCAACGATCCCGGGCACTGGGCGCTGCGCCCCGCGCGCCAGAGCCTGGCGCTGGCCGACTACCTCGCCTTCTTCGCACGCCTGCCGGCGGCCAGCCGCGAGGCCATCGTCGCGCGCTGGGGCGAGCCGCACGCCGACCCGATGCTGCGCCAGGGCCGCTTCATGCTCGCCGGCCTGCGCTGCGGCCAGATCTTCGTCGGCATCCAGCCCGCGCGCGGCTACCAGCTCGACCCGCTGGCGAGCTACCACGACCCCGACCTCGTGCCGCCGCACCACTACCTCGCCTTCTACTGCTGGCTGCGCGAGGCGTGGCGCTGCGACGCCATCGTGCATGTCGGCAAGCACGGCAACCTCGAATGGCTGCCGGGCAAGAGCGTGGCGCTGTCCGGGGAATGCTGGCCGGACCTCGCGTTCGGCCCCATGCCCCATCTCTACCCCTTCATCGTCAACGACCCCGGCGAAGGCACGCAGGCCAAGCGCCGCGCCCAGGCGGTGATCGTGGACCACCTGATGCCGCCGCTGACGCGCGCCGAAAGCTACGGCCCCACGCGCGATCTCGAACGCCAGGTGGACGAGTACTACGAAGCGCTGATGCTGGACGGGAACCGCGCCGGACTGCTGCGGCGGCAGATCCTCGACCACATCCTGCGCCACGACCTGCACCGCGACCTCGGCCTCGCGCCGCCCGCCACCGCCGAAGAAGAGCAACTGCTGCTGAACCGCACCGACGCCTACCTGTGCGAACTCAAGGAAGCGCAGATCCGCGACGGCCTGCACGTCTTCGGCACCTCGCCCGCGGGGCGCCTGCGCCGCGACACCCTGCTCGCGCTCGCCCGGCACCCGGTGGGCGACGGCCGCGGCCCCAGCCAGGGCCTGACCCGCGCACTGGCCGCCGACCTCGCCCTGGGCGCGGACTTCGACCCGCTCGATGCCGACTGGAGCCAGCCCTGGCAGGGACCGCGCCCGGCAGTGCTCGCGGCCGTCGACCCGAGCCCCTGGCGCAACGCCGGCGACACCCGCGAACGCCTCGAACTCCTCGCGCTCGACGTGCTGGAAGCCGGATTGCCGGCAGCCGGCATCCGCTGGGAACACACCCGCGCGGTGCTGGAACGCATCGACGGCGAACTGCGCCCGCGGCTGGACGCCTGCGGCGAACAGGAACTGCACCAGCTCATGCGCGGACTCGCCGGGCGCTTCGTGCCGCCCGGCCCGAGCGGCGCGCCGTCCCGCGGCCGCCCCGACGTGCTGCCCACCGGACGCAATTTCTACTCGGTCGACACCCGCGCCGTGCCCACGCGGACGAGCTGGACACTGGGCCAGCGCTCGGCCGCGCGCATGGTCGAGCGCTACGTCCAGGAGCACGGCGACTACCCGCGCGCCATCGGCCTGTCGGTGTGGGGCACCGCCACCATGCGCACCGGCGGCGACGACATCGCCCAGGCGTTCGCGCTGATCGGCGTGCGCCCCAAGTGGTCGGACGGCAGCCACCGCGTGGCGGACTTCGAGATCCTGCCGATGTCGCTGTCCGACCGCCCGCGCATCGACGTGACGCTGCGCGTATCCGGCTTTTTCCGCGACGCCTTCGCCAACGTCATCCGCCTGTTCGACGCCGCGGTGCAGGCGGTCGCCGGGCTGGACGAGCCCGAGGACGTCAACCCGATCCGCGCCCGCATCCTGCGCGAGACCGCCGCCCTGCGGGCCGAAGGCATGGCGGACGCCGACGCCCGCCGCCATGCCGGCCACCGCGTGTTCGGCGCCAGGCCGGGTGCCTACGGCGCCGGCCTGCAGGGCCTCATCGACGGCCGCCACTGGGACGGCGACGCCGACCTCGCCCGCGCCTACCTGGAATGGGGCGGCCACGCCTACGGCCGCGACGACTACGGCAGCGAGGCGCGGACCACCTTCGCACGCCGGCTGGCGGGCATCGAACTGGTGATGCACAACCAGGACAACCGCGAGCACGACCTGCTCGACTCCGACGACTACTACCAGTTCCAGGGCGGCATGGCCGCGGCGGTGCGCCACTTCGGCGGCACCCGGCCGGCGATGTACTTCGGCGACCACAGCAACCCCGGCTCACCCGCGATCCGCTCGCTGGAAGAGGAAATCAGCCGCGTGGTGCGCAGCCGCGCGACCAATCCGAAATGGATCGCCGGCGTGAAGCGCCACGGCTACAAGGGCGCCTTCGAGATGGCGGCCACCGTGGACTACCTCTTCGCCTTCGACGCCACCGCCCGCGTGGTGCGCGACGACCAGTACGCCCGCGTGGCCGACGCCTACCTGGAAGACCCCGACACCCGCGATTTCCTCCAGCGCCACAACCCCGACGCGCTGGGCGAGATCTGCGAACGCCTGCTCGAAGCCATGGACCGCGGCCTGTGGCAGCAGCCCGGCGACTACCGCGAACGCATCGAGCAGCACCTGCTCGCCGCCGAGCGGCATCTGGAAGAACGATGAACGACAGCCCGCACGAAGCCGCATTCCCGCCGGCCTTCCCCTTCACCGCGCTGCACGGCCAGCCGCTGCTGCAGACCGCGCTGCTCATCGCCACCGTCGATCCGCTGATCGGCGGCGTGCTCGTCGAAGGCCCCCGCGGCACCGCGAAATCCACCGCGGCGCGCGCGCTCGCGGCCCTGCTGCCGGGCGGGCGCTTCGTAAACCTGCCGCTGTCCGCCAGCGAGGAACGGCTCGTCGGCTCGCTCGACCTCGAAGCCGCGCTGCAGGACGGCCAGGTGCGCTTCCACCCCGGCCTGCTCGCCCGCGCGCACGAGGGCGTGCTCTACGTGGACGAGGTCAACCTGCTCGCGGACGGCCTGGTCGACCTGCTGCTCGACGTCTGCGCGAGCGGCGTGAACCGCATCGAGCGCGACGGCATCAGCCACGCCCATCCGGCGCGCATCACCCTGGTCGGCACCATGAACGCGGAAGAAGGCGAACTGCGGCCGCAACTGCTGGACCGCTTCGGCCTCTTCGTGCGCCTGGGAGACACCCTGCCTCCCGCCGGGCGCGAAGCCATCGTGCGTGCGCGGCTGGCCTTCGACGCCGATCCGGCCGCCTTCGCCGCGCGCCTCGAGCCCGCGCAGCGCGCGCTCGCCGCACGCATCGCCGCCGCGCGCACCACCCTGCCCGCCGTGGATTTCGACGACGCCAGCCACCAGCGGGTCGCGGCGCTGTGCCATGCCGCCGCGGTCGAGGGCGTGCGCGCCGACCTCGTCATGCTGCGCGCCGCCCGCGCCCACGCGGCGCTCGACGGCCGCACCCGCATCGAGGATGGAGACATCGATGCGGTGGCCGAACTCGTGCTCGCCCACCGGCGGAAGACGGACGAGCCCCCGCACGACACCCCGCAGGCGCAACCACAACCGCGGTCCGACGCCGCGCCGCCGCCGGCGGACGACGCCGAGTGGGGCGCACTGCCGCCGCAGGCCGTACCCATCCAGGCCGTCAAGAACGTGAGGCCGCTGCATGCAAAAAAGTACTGACGCGTCCGGCGGCGCCCGGCCGGGGCGCCGCCGGACGCGTCGGCAATCCCTCCCGCAAAGGCCGGCCGGCCCGCCTGCCGGGCCTGCGCATCGACTGGCCACGCACGCTTGCCGCCAAGGGCACGGCGCGGCTCGGCCGCGGCCATCTGCGCCACCGTCCGCCGCCGGCCGGCAGCGCCACCCTGCACTGCCTGCTGCTCGACTGCTCCGCCTCCATGCTGCGCGGCCGGCGCCTGGCACTCGCCAAGGGCCTGCTGCTGGCGTGGACCTCGCGCATCTACCGGCGCCGCGAAGCGCTCGCGGTGATCGGCTTTGCGGGCAGTACCGCGCACGTACTGCAGCCGCCGCGCAAGGCGGTGGCCTTCAACGAAGGCTGGATCGCCGCCATCGCCGGCGGCGGCGGAACGCCGGCGGCCTCGGCGGTGGCCCTGGCCGACCGGCTGCTGGCGCAGCACAGGCGCCGCACGCCGGGCGGGCGCATCGCGCTGTGGCTGCTGTCGGACGCGCGCTTCGCCGAACTGCCGCCGCGTCCGCTGCATGCCGACCACTGCACGGTGATCGATTTCGACGACGGCCCCGCCGCCCTCGGCCGCGCGCGGCGTCTCGCGCACGCATGGGATGCGGACTGCGTGTCCGCCCGCAGCCTGGCCGCGGCGGGCGGCCGGTGACGCAAACCCCTTGAACCTCTTCAACCGCAGCGTTTCACCACAGGAGAAAGCACCATGCACATCGAACCCGGAATCGTCGAAGGAGCCAAGCTCCTGCTGAGCTACGGCACCGCCGCCGCCGCCCTGGGCTACACCGCGAAGCTCGCCTTCGGCACCATCAGGCGCGACGGCGCCGCATCCCTCGCCCTGCGCGCGGCGATCGCCACTGTCCTGGTGTTCAGCTTCTTCGAAGTCCTGCCCCACCACCCGGTGGGCGTCTCCGAAGTGCACCTGATCCTCGGCTCCACCCTGCTGCTGCTCTTCGGCGCCGCGCCGGCCGCCATCGGGCTGGCCGCCGGCCTGCTCACCCAGGGCCTCTTCTTCGCGCCCTTCGACCTGCCCCAGTACGGCATCAACGTCACCACCCTGCTGGTGCCGCTCTTCGCCACCGCCGCGCTCGCCCGCCGCATCATCCCGGCCGACACCGCCTACGTGGACATCCGCTACGCCCAGGCTCTCAAGCTTTCCGTCGCGTACCAGGGAGGCATCGTCGCGTGGGTCGCCTTCTGGGCCTTCTACGGCCAGGGCATGGGCGCCGAAAACCTGCAGAACGTCGCCAGCTTCGGCGCGGCCTACATGAGCGTCGTGATCCTCGAACCCCTCGTCGACCTCGCCGTCCTCGCCGCCGCGAAGACCCTGCACCGGCTGAAGGGCAGCATCGCGATCGAGAAGCGGCTGTACGAGCCCGCGGCCTGATCCGCCGCACGAACCGCCCCGGCAGTGGCTGCCGGGGCGGATGCAGGAAGCGTTGCCGCAGATCAGTCCAGCTTTCTGACCTTGACCTTCCTGACGACGCCCTGCGCGTCGAACTGGACGATCATCTCGCGGTCGGTATGGACCATCTGCATTGCATCGGTGACGTCGCCGACGATGGGGATGAAACTGACCAGCAGGGGCACGTCCAGCACGTCGCTGAATATCCACACCTGGCTCCCGTCGTCATCGACGAAGCGCTCGCTGGCCTCCCCGATCAGGCGGCCGACGTCGTCCCGGGTGGTCACGCCGACGACGATCGAACGCGAGGGGTCGTCCATCACGGCACGGGACGCGCTCGTGCTGGCGCAGCCCGACATTCCGGACCCCAGCATCAGGGCCAGCATCGCGGCGGCGGCGCGGCGGCGCGCGCCGGAAAGTTCAAGGCGCATGGTTCGGGCGGCTCCTCTGCAGATCGGCGGCCAGCCCCTTGACGGCGGCCAGTACCTCTTCCGGGCTGTCCTTCTGGATGTAGTGCCCCGAATCCCACACGGTCTGCAAGCGAGGCACGCCGAGCAGGCGCAGCCAGTCGCGGCGCAGCGAATTGATCATCTCCTGGTACGCGCCCTGCTCCTCGGAACGGAATCGCCCGCTCACCAGCAGGCGGGTCGGCAGGCCGAGCGGCTTGGCGAGGTCGAGACGGTCCAGGCACGCGGCCTGGGCATCGAACTCGGCCCGGTCGGTGCTGCTGAATGCCGCGAATCTCAGCACCTTGATGAGATCCGCGCTGCGGGGACTGGATTTCTGCATCGTCTCCCAGTGGCGCGGATGGGTCGGGTCCAGCAGGACGAGCCCGGCCACGTCGTCCGGATAGAGCTTGGCATAGACGTACTGGTACAGGCCTCCCAGCGAATGGCCGACCAGGATGTAGGGTGGCTGGACCCCCGCCTGCCGGAGCAGCGCCCGCTGCTCTGCCGCGATGGTGCAGGGGTCGCGCGCTGCCTTGGTCGCCGGATTGTCTCCGCGGCCGGGCCGGTCGATGGCGATGACCATGTTTTCGCGGGCCAGGCCGGGCATCAGCTTGTCCCAACTGCTTCTGTCGTCCTGGAGGCCGGCCTGGAGGACGATCGCCGGCGTGCGGGAGGAACCCGCGCGGACGTAGGCCGCCGTCTCCTTCTGGCCGGCGATCGCCCGGCCGCTGCCTCCGCCGCCGGAGCCCGGCACCGCGGCGCACCCCGCCAGCGCGGCCATTGTCGTTGCGACGAGCAGTCTGGCAAGTGGGGAACCGCGCGTTATCGATACCATGGTTCAGTCCTGTGTGAAGGAATCGGATGACGGACGCGGGCCGCCCGCAGCGGCGGGTGCAAGGGTGCGGCCCGGCGGGCTGGGATGCTTTGCGAACCAGCCCCGGATGCGTGCCTGCAGGCCGTCCACGAGTTCGTAGACGACGGGGACCACCAGCAGGCTCAGGAAGGTCGAGGACAGCAGGCCGCCAATGACGACCACCGCCATCGGCGCACGGAAACTGGGATCGCCCTGCAGGCCGACCGCCATCGGCAGCATCCCCGCGACCATCGCGACGGTGGTCATGACGATCGGGCGCGCCCGCTTGCGGCAGGCGTCGAGGATCGCCTCGACCCGCGGCATGCCGTGATCGCGCTGCGCCATGATGGAGTAGTCCACGAGCAGGATCGAGTTCTTCGTCACCACGCCCATCAGCATGATGATGCCGATCATGGAGGGCATCGAGAACCCGAAATCCAGCATCCACAATGCCGCGAACGCGCCCCCGACGGACAATGGAAGCGCCGACAGGATGGTGCCGGGCTGCATGAAGTCGTTGAACAGCAGTACGAGCACGATGTACACGCTCAGGATGCCGGCGAGGATGGCGAGCGCGAAGTGCGACATCAGCTCCTGCTGCGCCTCGAGGTCGCCGATGGCGATGTGGGTCACGCCGCCCGGCAGCTTCTGCATGGCGGGCAGCGCGTCCACGAGCTTTGCCGCGTCGCTGAGCGGCCGGCCGTTCAGCTCGACGTCGACGGTGACGTAGCGGGAACGATCCAGCCGGTCGATGCGCGAGGGGCCGCTTTCGATGCCGAGCGTCGCGACGCTGGAGAGGGGGACGGTGCCCGTCTTGGCCGGGACGCGGAGCTGCGACAGGGTGTCGAGATCGTGGCGCGACCTGTCGTCGAGCTGGACGCGGATCGGCACCTGCCGGGACGGCAGGTTGAGCTTGGACAGGTTGGTGTCGATGTCCCCCCCGGTCGCCACGCGCAGGACATGGCTGATGGCGAGCGTCGAGACCCCGAGGTCCGACGCGCGCACCGGATCGCGGCGAATCACGATCTCCGGCCGCAGCAGGCTGGCCGAGGTGTTCACGTTGCCGAAGCCCGACAAGGTGCGCATCTCGCGCGCAAGCTCGAATGCCGTCTTCTGCAGCAGATCGGCATCGTCGCCGGCCAGCACCACCGCGTATCTCTCGCCGGCATCGCCGGAACCGATCGAGAAGCGCGCGCCGTGGACGCCGGCCAGACGCTTGCGCAGCGCATCCTCCACCTGCTGGCGCGTCCGGTCGCGCTTCTCGTGCAGCGACAGCAGCATGACGCCGGTATCCACGTCGCCGATGCCGCCGTTGCTGTCGCCGCCGAGCTGGGCACCCATCCCGATCGACGCAAACACGCTCTTCACCTCGGGCTCCTGCATCGACGCGACGCGCGCCGCCTCGACCACGGACGCCGTGTGGGCGAGATCCTCGCCCGGCGGCACGGTGACGTTGATCGTGATCTCGTGCGAATCGTCGGCCGGGATGAAATCCACCGGCAGCGAAGACGAAAGCACCAGCGAAACGAAGAAGAACGCTCCCGCGGCGAGGCAGGTCTTCAGCGGATGGGCGAGACACCAGGCGGCGGTCGCGAGGTAGCCGCGCATCAGGCGGCCCGGCTCGTCCGCTTCGTCGTGCGCCTGCTCGGGCAGCGCTTTCGGGGCCCGGAGCAGGTAGGCGCACATCATGGGCGTGAGCAGGCGCGCCACCACCAGCGAGCCGATCACGGCCACCGACGTGGTCCATCCGAACTGCTGGAATATGCGCCCGGAGACGCCGCCGATGAAGGCCGTCGGCAGGAACACCGCGACCAGCGCGAACGACGTGGCGATGACCGCCATGCCGATCTCGTCGGCCGCCTCGAGCGCCGCCTGGAAGGGCGTCTTCCCCATCCTGACGTGGCGAACGATGTTCTCGACCTCCACGATCGCATCGTCTACCAGCACCCCGACGACGAGCGTCAGCGCCAGCAGCGTCACCGTGTTCAGCGTGTAGTCGAGCAGATACATCACGAGGAACGTCGGGATGATGGAAAGCGGCAGCGCGATCGCCGAGATCATGGTCGCGCGGCGGTCGCGCAGGAACAGCCACACCACCACCACCGTCAGCAGCGCGCCCTCGTAGAGCGCGCGCATGGAGGTCTCGTACTGCTCGGAAGTGAACGCGACGGTGTCGCCGACCTCCGTGATCGTGACCGCCGGATACTTGTCCCGCAGCGCCTGAACGGCGGCGCGGATGTCGTTCGCCACCGTGACTTCGCTCGTGCCCTGCGCCTTGATCACCTGGAAGCTGACGATCCCGCGGCCGTCCAGCAAGGCCATGTTGCGCCGTTCCGAGACGCCGTCGCGCACGCTCGCCAGATCGCCGAGGCGCACGCTGTGCAGGCCGGCGCCCAGCGGGATCGGCAGCGCCGCGAGGTCGGCGACCGACCCCACGAGCCCCACCGAACGCAGCGACTGCTCGCCTCCGCCCACCTTGCCGTACCCTCCGGCAGCATCCTGCTGGACCAGCAGGATCTGCTGCGCCACGTCGGCCACCGTCACGTTCATCGACTGCAGCCGGGTCGGGTCCAGTTCCACGAGGATCTCGCGCCGGACGCCGCCATGGCGCATGACCGAGCCGATGCCGGAAACCGTCATGAGCGCCTTGCCGACGGTATCGTCGACGAACCACGACAGATCGACTTCGTCCATCGTCCCGGATTCCACCGCGAAGGTGAGGATCGGCGAACCGGAGGTCTTCACCCGCGCGATGAACGGGTCGCGCACGTCGGCGGGCAGGCTCCCGCGCACGGACGAGACCGCGTTGCGCACCTCCTCCATCGCATCGCGCATGTCCTTGTCGATGCGGAACGTGATCGTCGTCTCGGAGGCCCCTTCGATGACCGTCGTCGAGATGTGCTCGACCATGCCCAGGTTCGCGAGCGAGGACTCGATCTTGCGCGTGACCTCGGTCTCCATCTGCGTCGGCGTCGCGCCGGGAAACACGATGCCGACGGTGATCGCCGGCAGTTCGATGTCCGGCAGATCCTGGATCTGCATGCGGTTGAAGCCGAACAGGCCGCCGATCGTCAGGACGGCGAAGAGAAGCAGGGCCGGGATCGGCCGGCGGATGGACCACGCCGAGAAGTTCATGGCCGATCCGTCGCCGCGAGAGGTTGATCCGCGCCGGGCTGCTGCACCACCCGCACCTTGTCGCCCTCGTCGAGGAATGCGCCCCCGCTGGCGACGATCCTGTCGTCCGGCCCCAGCCCGCCGAGCAGTTCCACGTCGTTGCCGCGCCGGCCGCCCACGGTCACCTTGGTCGGCTTGACGATGTCGCTGCCGTCCACTTTCATCACGTAGTTGAAGCCGTCGCGCATCACCAGCGCAGCCCGGGGAATGGTCGTCGCGGAACGCCGATCGACGAGGAAGTCCCCGGTCACCAGCACGCCCGGCTTGATGACCGTGCTCGGCTCGACGTCGACATAGACCAGCGAGATGCGCGACTCCAGGTCGGCCGTCGGCGCGATCTGGCGCACGCTCCCGTGCACGACGTTGCCCAGCGGATCGCGCAGTTCGACCCCCTGTCCCGGCTGGAGCTTCGCCTGCTGTTCCGGCCGGAGTTCCGCCCGCCACTCCACGCGCCCCTTGCGGATGAGCTTGAAGAGGTCACCCTCGGCCTCGCTGAGGGCGCCGACCCTGGCGCTGCTGATGGCGATGACGCCGTCGTCCGGCGCGACGATGCGGGTGTAGCGCTTGCGCAGTTCGAGCGCCTTCACCTGCGCCTGGGCGATGGCCACCTTGGCCGCGCCGGTCTTGGCCGCGGTCTCGTACTGCAGAAGATCCTGCAGGCTGATCGCCCGCGAGACATCCAGCTTGCGCGCCCGCTCCAGCGACAGTTGCGCCTGCGCGAGATTGGCCTCGGCCTCGGCGAGGACCGCGCGCTGAAGATTCAGCTCGACGGTGACGCTGGCGTCGTCCAGGCGCGCCAGCAACTGCCCCTTGCGTACGGAGTCCCCTTCCTTGACGGGTACCTCGACGACGCGGACGCCGCTGATCTCGGCGCCGATGCTCACCAGTTGCCAAGGCTGGATGTTTCCGCTGGCATGGAGGCGCTCGGTCCATTCCTGCTGCTGCGGCGTGATCAGCGAAACGGTCAGCGCCGGCTTCGGCGCCGCCTCGGATGGCACCGAAGAAACCGCCTCGTCGCATGCGCTCAGGACCACCGCCGCCAGCATCGGCAAGGCGGCGAGCAACAATGAACGGAAAGGTGCCGCCCGGGTATGCGGGCGGTGGGCTGCTAGGTCAGTCGTGGTGATCATGGCGGTGCTCATTCCATTGCCGACGTGGCCAGAGGGATAGGGTTGAATGTTTCCGGTTCGGCCGGCGGTTCGGCGCTTTGCCAACCGCCGCCGACGGCCTTGAACAGCGTTATCCATGCCTGCAACTGCGCGAGCCGCTCGCCGAGCTGCGCCTGGCGGCTCGCGAGCAGGACGCGGCGGGCGTCCTCGAGGGCGAGCAGGCTCGCCGCGCCCTCCCGGTACTGCGCTTCGGTCGCCTCGAAAAAGCGCGTATAGCCGTCGTGCGCGCGCCCGATGTCGCTCAGCCGGCTGCTCGCGGAGTCGACGCGCACCAGGGCGTTCTCCACCTCCATCACGGCGTTGCGGACGCTGCTCTGGTACGCCGCGGAGGCTTCCTCGAACGCGGCCTTGGCGAACGCGATGTCGGCCGCCGCCTTGCCGCCGTCGAACAGCGGCAGCGAGATCGAGGGACCGAACGACCAGGAGCGGGTCGTCACCCGGTAGCTGCCGCTGTTCGACTGCGCCTCGATGCCGTTGTACCCGGTCGTGTCGCGCTTGCCGCCGCGGCCCACGTTCACGCCGATGGAGCCGATGAGCGTGATCGACGGCAGTGCCGCGGCCTTCGCCACGCCGATGTCGGCGCTGGCCGCGGCCAGCACGCGTTCGCTGACGGCGACGTCCGGCCGCTGCGAAATCGCTTCCGCCGGCACGACCGGGAGGGCTCCGTCCGGCGGCGTGGGCAGGCTCGCGCGGTCGGCCGCCAGCCGCGACCCGATCTCGCCGTAGGGAAGCCCCGTCAGCGCGACCAACTGGTTCTGGTACTGCGTGCATTCGGCTTCCAGGCCGGACCGGACGCTGCGCGCCTCCGCCACCGACGCTTCCGTCCGGTCGGCATCGGCCGGGATCACGAATCCCGCGTCCCGCTTCTGCAAGGTCAGGAGATGCGTTTCCGTGCGCGACACCAGGTCTGCGTCGGCCACCGCCAGCAACCCTTCGCAATGGCGCCGCAGCACGTAGACGTTCGCGACCTCGGCCGCCAGCGTGACGCGGGCGCCGCGCCATTCGGCGCGACGAGCCTCGAACGTCGCCCGCGACCCTTCCAGGCTGCGCCGGCGTCCGCCGAAGAGGTCGATCTCCCAGCTCATGTCGGTCGACAGGCTGCGCGTCGTCAGCAGCGAACCTTCGAACGTTCCCACTTGACCATGCAGCACGTCCCTGGCACCGGTATCGGTGTCGGTGTCGACGCGGGCGCCGCGCAGCGAGGTCTTTTCGTTCGAACGCCCGCGCCCGATGCCCCCCGTGACGCCGATCTTCGGCAACAGCGCCGCCATCCCCATGCCCACGCCGGCACGGGCCTGCGCGACGCGCGCCAGTGCCGCATCCATGGAGGGGCTCGTCTCGAGCGCCTCGTCGATGAGGCCGGCCATGGTGGGAGAGCCGAACTGGCTCCACCAGTTCCTCAGTTCGAGCAGCCGTTCCCCCTCGGGCAGGCTGGCGGACCATTGCTCCGGCACGCCCGCCGCGCCGGGATCGGGCGTCCGGTAGTCCGGCCCGACCGTGGCGCAGCCCCCCGCCAGCGCCAGGGCGCAAAGCGCGAACAGGCCCGTTCCCCGCCGATACGTGCGGTTCATGCGGGTTCGCCGGCCGTCAAGGCAGGCTCCGTCTCGCCATGGCGCTGCAGGGCAAGCGACAGCGCGGCTCCCAGCTCCGCGATGCGAGGCTCCTGCAATATCGACTGGTGATCGCCCTTGATCGATACCACCCGCAGGCGCTCTCCCACGAGCGGCCGCCAGCCGAGGGAGGCATCCTTGCGCTGCGACTTGCTCGCCGCGAACAGGACCACCGGCACCGTCGCGGCAGGCGGGTCATAGTCATCGATTGCTTCGACAAAGGCACATTGCATCGCGTTGTGTCGCTCGTACGTCTCGATTTCGAAAAGGTCGTCGTCGCCCCCGCCGACCATCGCGGCAAGGATCTCGGGCACGCTTCCCAACTGGGCCAACTCCTTGACGCGCTTGGGCGGAACGTTGAGCACGTGCTGCAGATTCACCAGCAGCATCGCGCGTTCGCGCTCTTCCCGCGGCGCCTGACCGGCGCGCTCGCGCCCATGCCACTTGCGCATCTCGTCCGACAGCGCGGTCACCCTGAACATCGTGTCGATCAGGCCGACGAAACCCACGGTCTCGCCGCGGGCGGCAAGCTGATGCGCGATTTCGTACGCCACCTGCCCGCCCGCCGACCAGCTCGCGATCCGGTACGGCCCCTGCGGCTGCACGCGAAGCATCTCGTCGATGTACCGCGCGGCCATCGCCTCGACGCTCCGCAATGGTTCCTCGCCCTTGTTCAACCCGCTGGCGACGAGCCCGAACACCGGCACATCCGGGTTTACCCAGCGTGCGAGATCGGCAGCGTACCCAACGTTTCCTTCAAGCGCGTGAATGAAGAACAACGGTATCGCGCTGCCGCCGGTGCGCAGCGGAATCAGGAGGCTGGCACCGAGCGCGGCCATCCTGCCGGCCTCGATGCTGGCGGCCAGTTCGGTCAGCGTGGGCCGCAGGAACAGCTCCGACAGCGGCAGCTCGATCTCGAAGCGCTTGCGCACGTGGGCGATGAGCTGCACCGCGAGCAGCGAATGGCCGCCGATCTGGAAGAAGTTGTCGTGCCGCCCCACCTGCTCCACGCCCAGCACGGCCGTCCAGATGGCGGCCAGCTCCACTTCCACTTCTCCCTGCGGCGCCTCGTAGGCGCGGCGGCCGAAGGCTTCGCCTTCCGGTACCGGCAGGGCCTTGCGATCCAGCTTGCCGTTCGGCGTCAGGGGCAGGCGCTCCATGCACACATACGCCGCGGGCAGCATGTGGCGCGGCAGGCTGGCGGTGGCGAGCGCACGAACCTCCTCGACGCTCGCCGTCCCGACGTAGTACGCCACGAGGCGCTTGTCGGTGGCGTCGCCGCTGGCCGATTCGCGCACCACGACGCGAACCTCCCGCACCGCCGGATGCGCAGCCAGGCGCGCCTCGATCTCGCCGGGTTCGATGCGGAAACCGCGGATCTTGACCTGGAAGTCGCTGCGGCCGAGATACTCGATCGTGCCGTCCCCGCGCCAGCGTCCAAGGTCGCCCGTGCGGTACATCCGGTCGCCGCCGCTGCCGTCCCGCTGCGCCGCGAACGGATCGGGAAGGAAGCACTCGGACGTGAGCGCAGGCTTGTTCAGGTAACCGCGCGCCACGCCGACACCGCCGATGCAGATCTCGCCCACCGCCCCGGCGGGGACCGGCTGCTGGTCCGCGTCGAGCAGATACACGCGCATGTTCGCGATCGGCCTGCCGATCGGCACGATCGTGGCCCCGGGGTCCGGAGCGCACACGTGCGTCGTGGCGCAGACGGTCGTCTCCGTCGGCCCGTAGGCATTGATGAGCCGCAGGGCGCCGGACCACGCGTTCGCGTCCTTCGGCGACACCGCCTCGCCGGCCACGATCAGCGTGGACGGCGCGAAGGGCATGCGTTCGGCGGCGAGCAGCGGCAGGGCCGAGGGCGGCAGGGTGACGTGCGTGACGTCCAGATGGCGCAGGATCTGCAGCAGCGTCCGGCCCGGCATCAGATCGTCGCTCGACGCAAGGCACAGGCTGGCGCCGGAGCCCAGGGCGGTGCCGATCTCCGACACGCTGGCGTCGAAGCTGGGCGAGGCGAACTGCAGTACCCGACTGGTGGAGTCGATGCCGAACGCCGACATCTGCGCCGCCACCAGGTTGCTCAGGCCGCGATGCTCGTTCATCACGCCCTTCGGCTGCCCGGTCGACCCCGAGGTGTAGATCACGTAGGCCAGGTGGCGCGGAGTCAGGCCCACGACCCGGCGCGGCAGGTTGTCCGTCGAGGCGGGCGCCCAGCGCCACGCGTCGGCATCGAGATCGAAGAGGCGTTCCGCGGAAACGCCGGCCCTGGCCAGCGCCTCCCGCGCCGGACCGCCGCAGGTGAGGATCGCATGCGGCTCGCAGTCCTCGATCATGTAGGCCAGACGTTCGGGCGGATAGGCCGGATCGAGTGGCACGTAGGCGCCGCCGGCCTTGAGCACCGCCAGCAGGGCGCCGACCAGCGCCGGTCCGCGCTCGGCGCAGATCGCCACGCGGCTCTCCGGCTCCACCCCGTTGTTGCGCAGGTAGTGGGCAAGGCGATTGGCCCGTTCGTTCAACTGGCCATAGCTCATCCGCCCGTCGCGCCACGCGAGCGCGATGCGTTCCGGATCGCGCGCCACCTGCGCCTCGAACAGCTCATGCAGGAAGTGCTGCTCCGGCTCGGGCTGCGCGGTTCCGTCCCACCCGGACAGTCCCTGCTCCCGCTCCTGCGCCGGCAGCACGTCGAGGCCGGCGAGCGGCGCCAGGGGGGCTTCCTGCAGGGCATGGGCAAGCTCTCGCAGCGCCGTTTCCAGGAGGGCGCAGATGCGTTGCGGGGCAATGGAACCCCTGACCTGGGCGGTGAGCACGATGGCCAGGCCCAGATCGTCGACGCATATCCCGAACGGATAGTTGCTGCGCTCCGACGCGCCGAGTTCCTCCACGTCGTCCCGCCCGGCGGGCGCGCTTCCTTCCTGCCCGGCGGCATCGTCGCCGCCCGTTGCCGCCTCGATCGGCGTATGCCGGAAGTTGAGCAGCGAGGTAAACAGCGGCATCTGGGCATCGACCCCGCTGCAGCGCTGCGCCAGTGCGAGCGGCGCATGTTCGTGGCGCAGCAGTTGCGCGAGCAGGCCATGCGTCTGCCTGAGGCAGTGCTCGACCCCCTGCGTCGTGACGCGGATGCGCACCGGCAGCGTATTGATGAACATGCCCAGCATGCGTTCGGCGTGGGCGCCCGCCTGCAGGCGTCCGAACAGCACCGTGCCGAACACCACGTCCCTGCGCCCGGTGGTCCGCGCCAGCACCAGCGCCCACGCCAGGTGCATCAGGCTCGCGAGGCTGACGCCCAGTGCGCGCGTACGCCGGCGCAAGCTGTCCGCGAGCGCGTCGTCGAGCACCAGGCGGGCCTCGGCGATGTCGCCCTGCCCTTGAACGTCCATCAGCCCGAACGGCGCCGTCGGCTCGTCGACGTCGCCCAGCATGCCGCGGAAGAAGGCTTCGTGCTCCTCCCTGCTCACCCCCAGCCGCGCCTGTGCCACGAAGTTGCGGAACGGCACCGGCTCCGGCAGCGCCGCCTCCTGGCCCGCCTCGATGGCTTGCGCCTCGTCCAGCAGCAGGTCGACCGTGGTGTGATCGATGATCAGGTGGTGCGCCAGCACGTGGAGCAGGAAACGGCCCGCGGCCGCGTCCTCGACGACGTGGCAGCGCAGCAGCGGCGCCTCGGCGAGGTCGATGCATGCATGCTGCGGATCGAAGCGCGCCTCCAGTTGCTGCTCGAGATCCCCGTCGGCCGGATCGAGCGCGATCCACTCGACCGGAAGCCGCGCGTCGCGCAGCACCACCTGCAGCGGCTGGGCAAGCCCCTCCCAGTAGATGCCCGTGCGCAGGATGTCGTGGCGGTCGATGACGCGCTGCAGCGCCTCCAGCACCGAATCCAGCCGTTCCCGCGTGGCAAAGCTGTACAGGCTGCGCAGCAGGTACGGATCGCCCTCCTCGGCCAGCAGGTGGTGGAACAGGATGCCTTCCTGCAGCGGCGCCAGCGGATAGATGTCCTGGATGTTCCCCACCCCGCCCGGCACCTGCGCCGCCAGGGCATCGAGTTCTTCCTGCGTCGGCTCGGCCAGCGTCACCATCTCCGGCGTGATGCGCACCGCGCTGCCGTCGGCCGGAATCAGGTTCGGCGGCACCGCCACCTCCCGGCTCACGGAACCGACGGCCTGCGCGAGATCGGCCAGCGTCGGTGCCGCGAACAGGGCGCGCACGTCGGCATGCAGGCCCTCCATGCGCATCCGCTCGATCAGGCTCACGGCCATCAGGGAATGGCCGCCCAGCTCGAAGTAGTTGTCGTTGCGGCCCACGCGCTCGAGGCCGAGCTGCTCCGCCCACAGGCGCGCCAGCACCTCCTCGATCGGCCCTTGCGGGGCGGCGTAGCCCCGGTGCAGGACGGCACCGCCCTCGGGCGCCGGCAATGCCGCGCGGTCGAGCTTGCCGTTGGGCGTCACCGGCATGGACTCGAGCCGCACGAAGGCCGCCGGCACCATGTACTGCGGCAGGCTTTCCGAGGCATGCCCACGCAGGGCTTCGATGTCCGCCTCGCCCACGTAGTAGGCCACCAGGCGCTTGTCGCCGGCCTGGTCCTCGCGTGCCAGCACGACCACGTCCTGCACGCCCGGGCAGCCGGCGAGGCTGGCCTCGACCTCGCCCAGTTCGATGCGCAGGCCGCGGATCTTGACCTGGAAGTCGTTGCGGCCCAGGTACTCGATCACGCCCTCGGCGGTCCAGCGCGCCAGGTCGCCGGTCTTGTACATGCGGGCCGCGGGATCGGGGTCGTACGGATCGCTAACGAAGCGCTCGGCCGTCAGTTCCTCGCGGTTCAGGTAGCCGCGCCCGACCTGGACGCCGGCGATGAAGAGTTCGCCGGCCACGCCCACCGGCGCCGGACGCAGGCTTTCGTCGAGGATGTAGATGCGCGTGTTCGCAACCGGGCGCCCGATGGGAATGCCCTGCCCCTCCGCGCCGGGTTCGCAGGCCCAATAGGTGACGTCCACGGCCGCCTCGGTGGGGCCGTAGAGGTTGTGCAGTTCGACCCCCGGCAGGCGCTCGTGGAAGCGCCGCACGAGGCTCGCGGGCAGGGCCTCGCCGCTGCACATGACGCGGCGCACGACGGCCGCGCACTCGCCCACGCCTTCGCTCTCGAGGAACAGTTGCAGCATCGAGGGAACGAAATGCAGGGTGGTGACGCCCGAGGCGCAGATCTCGCGGCGCAGGTAGGCCGGGTCGCGGTGGCCGTCCGGCCGCGCGACGACGATGGAGGCGCCGGTCATCAGCGGCCAGAAGAACTCCCAGACCGAGACGTCGAAGCTGAAGGGCGTCTTCTGCAGGACGGCGTCATCGGCCGTCAGGCCATACTCTTCCTGCATCCAGACGAGGCGGTTGACGATGCCCCGATGCTCGTTCATCGCCCCCTTGGGCTGCCCGGTGGAGCCCGAGGTGTAGATCACGTAGGCGAGATGGCGCGCATCCAGGCCGATCTCCTGCGGCGACAGGTTGTCCGCAGGTGCCGCGGCCCAGGCCGCGGCGTCCGCCCCCGGATCGATCACGATGCGGCCGGCCAGCCCGGCGCCGTCGAGGGCCTCGCGGCCCACCGCATCGGCCAGCACGACGGCCGGCGCCGAATCGCCCAGCATGTAGGCCAGCCGCTCGCCCGGATAGCCCGGGTCCAGCGGCACGTACGCCCCGCCCGCCTTGAGCACCGCCACCAGCGCCACCACCAGCTCCACGCTGCGCCCCAGGCACACCGCCACCCGCGCATCCGGCCCCACCCCCAGCGTGCGCAGGTGGTGTGCCAGGCGGTTCGCGCGGGCGTTCAGTTCGGCATACGTCAGCGACGCCCCGTCCTGCCTCACCGCGACCGCCTGCGGCGTGCGATCGGCCTGCGCCTCGATCAGTTCGTGCAGGCAGCGGCCCGCCGGATAGTCCCGCGCCGTCGCGTTCCAGCCCTCCAGCACCTGCGTCCGCTCGGACGCCGGCAGCACGTCCAGTGCCCGCAGCGCCTGCTGCGGATCCCGCTCCAGCGCCGCCGCCACGACCTCCAGCGCGCGCTGCATGAAGCCGCACACCCGCGCGGCCAGCGGCGCCTCCATCACCTGCGCGCCGAGCACGAAGTCTTCGCCCAGGTCATCGACCGTCAGCGTCAGCGCATAGGTCGTGCGTTCGCTCGCTCCCAGCGATTCGACATCGTTCCCGCCCTCGGCCGGCACGCCGTCCGCCGCCGCGTCGCCCACCGCCACCGCGCTGTGCCGGTAGTTGAGCAGCGAGGTGAACAGCGGCGCCGGCGTCTGCACCGCGCTGCAGCGCTGCGCCAGCGCCAGCGGCGCATGCTCGTGCCGCAGCAGTTGCGCCAGCCGTTCGTGC
Source organism: Thauera sp. K11 (assembly GCF_002354895.1). Lineage (NCBI taxonomy): Bacteria > Pseudomonadati > Pseudomonadota > Betaproteobacteria > Rhodocyclales > Zoogloeaceae > Thauera > Thauera sinica. The sequence goes on along the minus strand of NZ_CP023439.1, from coordinate 974,984 downwards.
GTCTGCCGCAACGCCGCTTCCACGCCCGCCTCGCCCACGCCCAGGCGCACCGGCAGCGTGTTGATGAACATCCCCATCACCCGGTCCGCGCCTTCGCCGCCCTGCATGCGACCGAACAGCACCGTCCCGAACACCACGTCCTCGCGCCCCGTCGTGCGCGCCAGCACCAGCGACCACGCCAGGTGCATCAGGCTCGCCGCGCTCACCCCCAGCCGGCGCGCCTGCGCCCGTACCGCCTGCGCCAGCGTGCGCGGCAGCAGCACATGGTGTTCGTCCAGCCCGCCCAGGGCTTCCGTCAGCCCGAACGGCGCCGTCGGTTCGTCGATGTCGCCCAGCATCTGGGTGAAGAAGGCTTCGTGCTCTTCCTGGCTCACGCCCAGTCGCGCCTGTGCCACGAAGTGCCGGAACGGCACCGGCGCCGGCAGTTCCGCTTCGCGGCCCTGTTCGATCAGTTCGGCCTCTTCGACCAGCAGTTCCAGCGTCGTGTGGTCGATCGCCAGGTGGTGCGCCAGGATGTGCAGCAGCCAGCGTCCGTTCCGCGCGTCCTCCACCAGGTGCGCGCGCAGCAGCGGCGCGTGGCCCAGGTCCAGCCGCGTGTGCTGCGGGTCGAAGCGCGCTTCCAGCGCCGCGGCCAGGTCTGCCGTGCCGAAGTCGCTCGCGTCCAGTTCGACCAGCTCGAGCCGCGCTTCGCGCTGCACCACCTGCACCGGCTGCGACAGCCCTTCCCAGTACACCGCCGTGCGCAGGATGTCGTGCCGTCCGATCACCTGCTGCACCGTGTCCACGAAGCGCGACACCGCTTCGCGCTGCCTGAAGCCGTACACGCTGGGCAGCAGGTACGGGTCGCCGTCCTCGGCCATCAGGTGGTGGAACAGGATGCCTTCCTGCAGCGGCGCCAGCGGGTAGATGTCCTGGACGTTCCGCACGCCGCCGGGCACCTGCGCCACCAGCCGGTCCAGTTCGTCCTGCGTCAGCGCCGCCAGCGTCACCATCTCCGGCGTGATGCGTCCGGCGCTGCCGTCGGCCGGGATGCCGTTCGGCGGCACCTCGATCCGCGCCGGCCCCGCGCCCACGCTCGCGGCCAGTTCGGCCAGGCTCGTGCTGGTGAAGAGCGCGCGTACGTCGGCCTGCAGCCCGGCCTGGCGCATGCGCTCGATCAGGCTCACCGCCAGCAGCGAATGCCCGCCCAGTTCGAAGAAGTTGTCATGGCGGCCGACCTGCGCCACCCCCAGCAGTTCGCTCCACAGCCGCGCCAGGGTCTGTTCGACCTCGCCCTGCGGCGCTTCATAGCCGCGGCGCACGAAGGCGTCGCCTTCGGGGGCCGGCAGCGCCGCCCGGTCCAGTTTGCCGTTGGGGGTCAGCGGCAGGCGTGCCAGCCGCACGAAGGCCGACGGCACCATGTACGACGGCAGCCCGTCGCCCGCGTGCGTGCGCAGCGCGTCGGCCGCGGCTTCGCCCACGTAGTACGCCACCAGGTGCTGGGTGTCGTCGGCGCCGTCCGCACGGGCGATCACCACCACGTCGCTGACGTCCGCGGCCTGCGCCAGGTGCGCTTCGATCTCGCCCAGTTCGATGCGGAAGCCCCGCACCTTCACCTGGAAGTCGTTGCGGCCCAGGTACTCGATCGTCCCGTCCGACAGCCACCGGCCCAGGTCGCCCGTCTTGTACATGCGCGGGGCCGGGTTCCCGGCCGTGGCCGTGGCGAACGGGTCCGCGACGAAGCGCTCGGCCGTCAGCTCGGGCTGGTTCAGGTAGCCGCGCGCCACGCCGTCGCCGCCGATGTACAGCTCCCCCGCCACCCCGATCGGTACCGGCTGACCGTGGCCGTCCAGGATGTAGATCCGCGTGTTGCCGATCGGACGGCCGATGTGCAGCACGCCGTCCGCGCTCAGCGTCCCCGAGCTGGCCACCACCGTGTTCTCGGTCGGGCCGTAGTTGTTCACCAGCGCCTGCCCCGACGGCAGGCCCGACGGCCAGCGACGCAGCCGGTCGCCGCCGATCAGCAGGCTGCGCACCCCGCCGTTGGCCTGGCCGTGCGCGAGCGCGTGCTCGGCCAGCGGCGTCACCAGGAAGCTCACGTCCAGCGCCTGCGACTGCCACCATGCCAGCAGCGCCTGCGGGTCTCCTTCGCTCGCCGCCGGCGCCAGCAGCAGCGTGCCGCCCGCGGCCAGCACCGGCCAGGTCTCCCACGCGCAGGCGTCGAACGCCACCCCCGCCGTGCAACTGCTGCGGCTGCCCGCCTCCAGTCCGAAGCGCTCGATGTGCCAGCCGATCAGGTTGTTCAGGCTGCGCTGTTCGATCATCACCCCCTTGGGGCGGCCCGTCGAACCCGAGGTGTAGATCACGTAGGCCAGGTGATGCGGCCTCAGCCCGGCGACCGTCACCGCGCCCTCGGGCAGGCCGCGCCAGGCGCCGTCCTGGCGCAGGTCCAGCACCGGCAGCGCCGGTTCGTGGCGTGCCGCGGCGATCGCGATCAGCGTCTGCAGCTCCGCCTCCAGCCCCCCGTCGGTCAGGATCACGCCCGGTTCGCAGTCCTCGAGCATGTAGGCCAGCCGCTCGCCCGGGTAGGCCGGGTCCAGCGGTACGTAGGCGCCGCCGGCCTTGAGCACGGCCAGTTCCGCCACCACCAGTTCCACGCTGCGCCCCAGGCATACCGCCACCCGCACGTCCGGCCCCACGCCCAGCGTGCGCAGGTGGTGCGCCAGGCGGTTCGCGCGGGCGTCCAGTTCGGCGTACGTCAGCGACGTTTCGTCCTGCTGCAGCGCGACCGCCTGCGGCGTGCGCGCGGCCTGCGCTTCGATGAGCCGTGCCGTGCCCTGTTCCAGCGCGTACGGCCGGTGCGTGGCGTTCCAGCCGTCCACCACCTGCGCGCGCTCGGCCTCGGGCAGGATCGCCAGCCGGCTCACCGCCACCTCCGGCTGCGACAGCATCGCTTCGAGCAGCACCTGCCAGCCGCCCACCATCCGTTCCATCGTCGCCCGCGACCACAGCGCCGTCGCGTAGTTCAGACCCCCGCCCACGCCCCCTTCCAGCGGCATCAGGTTCAGCGTCAGGTCGAACTGCGCCGTCGCCTGCGGGCTCGCCAGCGGGCGCAGCGTCAGCCCCGGCAGGCTCAGTTCCCCTTCCGGCGTGTTCTGCCACGCCAGCACCGCCTGGAACAGCGGCGTGGTCGACAGGCTGCGCGGCGGCTGCACCAGGTCCACCACCTGTTCGAACGGCAGCGCCTGGTGCGCCTGCGCCCCCAGCACCTGCGCCTTCACCCGCGCCAGCAGGTCGCGCGTGTCCGGTCCTTCGCCCGCTCCTTCGTCCTGTCCTTCGCCCGCGCCCGCCGCGCGCAGGTCCACCGGCAGCGCCAGCGTGTTCACGAAGAACCCGATCAGCCCTTCCACTTCCTGGCGCGTGCGGCCGGCCACCGGCGTGCCGATCACCACTTCGTCCTGTCCCGCCAGCCGGCCCAGCAGCACGCCCCAGCTGGCCAGCAGCACCATGTACAGCGTCACCCCTTCGCGCTGCGCCAGCGCCTGCAGCCGCTGCGTCAGCGCCTCCGGCAGCCACACCGGCACCGTGTCGCCCCGGTAGTCCTGCTGCGCCGGACGCGCGTGGTCCAGCGGCAGGCTCAGCAGCCGCGGACGCTCTGAGAGCGTCGCCTGCCAGTACGCCTGCTGCGCCGCCAGCGCGCCCCCGCTCAGCCACTGCCGCTGCCACGCCGCGTAGTCCGCGTACTGCACCGCCAGCGCCGGCAGCGGGTCGTCTTCGCCCGCCACGCAGGCGCCGTACTGCGTGCTCAACTCATCGAGCAGCACCCCGATCGACCAGCCGTCCGAGATGATGTGGTGCATGCACAGCGACAGCACGTGATGCCCTTCGCCCAGGCGCATCAGCCGCGCCCGCAGCAGCGGGCCGCGTTCCAGGTCGAACGGCGCCGACGCTTCCGACCCCAGGCTCGCCTGCAGCGCCGCGTCCTGCGCTTCGCCCGCCAGCCCCGACAGGTCTTCCGTGTGCCATGCCAGCGCACTGTCGGGTCCGTCGATCACCTGCACCGGCTGGCCCTGTCCGTCCACCCCGAAGCGCGTGCGCAGCGCTTCGTGGCGCGCCCGCACCCGCCACAGCGCCTGCGCGAGCGCCGCGGCGTCCAGTTCGCCTTCGAGCGCGACCGCGCCGGCGATGTGGTACGCCTCGCTCGCCCCGCCCAGGCGGCCCAGGAACCACAGCCGCTGCTGCGCCAGCGACAGCGGCAGCGGCGCGGCGCGGTCGGCCCGGCCGATCGCCTCGAGCACCGCACCGGCTTCGCCCGCCGCGCGCCGCGCCTCGATCCGCGCCGCCAGTTCGGACAGGCTCGCCGTGTCGAACAGTTCGGACAGGCTCAGTTCGAGTGCGACTTCGCTGCGCAGCCGCGACACCAGTTGCACCGCCAGCAGCGAATGCCCGCCCAGTTCGAAGAAGTTGTCGTGGCGGCCGACTTGCGCCACCCCGAGCAACTCGCTCCACAGCCGCGCCAGGGTCTGTTCGACCTCGCCTTGCGGCGCTTCATAGCCGCGGCGCACGAAGGCGTCGCCTTCGGGGGCCGGCAGCGCCGCCCGGTCGAGCTTGCCGTTGGGCGTCAGCGGCAGGCGCGCCAGGCGCACGAAGGCCGACGGCACCATGTACGACGGCAGCCCGTCGCCCGCGTGCGCGCGCAGCGCCTCGGCCGCGGCCTCGCCCACGTAGTACGCCACCAGGTACTTGGTGTCGGTGTCGCCATCCGCCCGCGCGATCACCACCACGTCGCTCACGTCCGCGGCCTGCGCCAGATGCGCTTCGATCTCGCCCAGTTCGATGCGGAAGCCCCGCACCTTCACCTGGAAGTCGTTGCGGCCCAGGTATTCGATCGTTCCGTCCGCCAGCCACCGGCCCAGGTCGCCCGTCTTGTACATGCGCGCCGGGGCCTCGCCCTCGGCCACGGTGGCGAACGGGTCCGCGACGAAGCGCTCGGCCGTCAGCTCGGGCTGGTTCAGGTAGCCGCGTGCCACGCCGTCGCCGCCGATGTACAGCTCCCCCGCCACCCCGATCGGTACCGGCTGCCCGTGGCCGTCCAGGATGTAGATCCGCGTGTTGCCGATCGGGCGGCCCAGCGGCACGCTGGCCGCCTCTTCCGCCAGCGATTCGATCTCGTGCGTGATCGCGAACGTCGTGCTCTCGGTCGGGCCGTAGCCGTTGAGCAGGTGCTGCGGGCGGTGCTCGCGCAGCACCTTGCGCACCACCCGCGGGTCCAGCGCGTCACCGCCGATGATCAGGTAGCGCAGACCCGGCAGCACCGGGCCCAGCACCCGCTCGTACTGGTTGAACAGGCCCACCGTCAGCCACAGCACGCTCACCGCGCGATCGCCCAGCGCCCCCGCCAGACGCTGCGGATCGAGCAGCGTGTCCTGGTCGATCACCACTACCGCGCCGCCGTTGAGCAGCGCCGCCCACACTTCCAGCGTGCTCGCGTCGAACGCCGGGTTCGCCGCCAGCGCCACCCGGTCGCCCGCGCCGAACGCCGCGTAGCCGTTGTTGCGCACCAGCCGCACGATCCCGCGGTGCAGGATCTCCACCCCTTTCGGGCGGCCCGTCGAGCCCGAGGTGTACATGACGTAGGCCAGCGCGTCGCCGCCCGTGCGCACCTCCGGCGTGCCGGACGGCTGCGACGACAGCGCCTCGCCGTCCGCGTCGAGCCGCTGCAGGCCGGACAGTTCCGCGGCCGCCGCTTCGCCGGCGCGCCCGATCAGCAGGCGCACCCCCGCGTCCTGCGCCATCAGCGCCTGGCGCTCGCCCGGCAGCACCGTGTCCAGCGGCAGGTACGCCCCGCCCGCCTTGAGCACCGCCAGTTCCGCCACCACCAGTTCGGCCGAGCGCGGCAGGCTCAGCGCCACCGCCTCGCCTGCCTGCAGCCCTGCATCGAGCAGCGCGTGTGCCAGGCGGTTCGACCACGCGTCCAGTTCCGCGTAGCTCAGCGTCCGTTCGCCGTCGAGCACCGCCGGCGCGGACGGCGTGGACTGCGCCATCTGTGCGAACAGTTCGCCCACCCCGCTCTCCCGCGGGTAGGCGTAGGACGTCGCGTTCCAGCCCTGCACCACCTGCGCACGCTCGGAGGCCGGCAGTACGCCCACGCCGCTCAGCGGCGCCTGCGGATGCGACGACAGCGCCTCCACCAGGCCCGACAGCGCGCTCTGCATGAAGCTGCACACCCGCGCGGCCTCCAGCGGGCGGCTCACCTGCGCCGTCAGCAGGAAGCCTTCGCCCAGGTCGTCCACCGAGAACGTCAGCGGGTAGTTCGTGCGTTCGTGGCCGGAAAGCACTTCGAAGTCGCCGTCCCGGTCCTGCGCGGCATCGGCCGCCGCCGGCCCGGTGTCCGGCAGATCCGCCGCCGCACCGCCGGCATGGCGGAAATTCAGCAGCGTCGAGAACAAGGGAGCCGGCGGCTGCACGCCGCTGCAGCGCTGCGCCAGCGACAGCGGCGCGTGCTCGTGCCGCAGCAGGCGCGCGAGCAAGGCGTGCACGTCCTTGAGCCGTGTTTCCACGCTCTCCTGATCGACGCTGAGGCGGATCGGCAGCGTGTTGATGAACATGCCCAGGACCCGGTCCGCGCTTTCGCCGCCCTGCATGCGGCCGAACAGCACCGTCCCGAAGACGACATCCTGCCTGCCGGTGAGGCGCGCGAGCACCACGGCCCACGCCAGATGCATCATGCTCGCCGCGCTGACACCCAGCGTACGGGCGATCCGGCGGATCGCACGGGCGACATCCTCCGGCACGGCTTCGCTTGCCTCGTGGATATCCCCGCCGTTGCCCTGGATGTCGAGGATGTCGAAGGGCGCCGTCGGCTCGGTGATGTCCTCCAGCATCTGCCGGAAGAAGGTCTCATGCTCTTCCTGGCTCACGCCCAGGCGCGCCTGCGCCACGAAGTTGCGGAACGGCACCGGCACGGGCAGCTCGGATTCGCGGCCCTGTTCGATCAGTTCGGCCTCTTCGACCAGCAGTTCCAGCGTCGTGTGGTCGATCGCCAGGTGATGCGCCAGGATGTGCAGCAGCCACCGGCCATTGGCGGCATCCTCGGCGACGTGGCATGCCAGCATCGGAGCCTGCGTCAGGTCCAGGCGTGCATGGCGCGGGTCGAAGCGCGCCTCGATCTGCTGCACGGCGTCGCCGTCCGCGGGATCGATCTGCAGATGCTCGACCGGCAGCGCGGCCTTGCGCCGCACGACCTGCACCGGCTCGGGGAGCCCTTCCCACGCGAGGCCGGTGCGCAGGATGTCGTGGCGATCCACGACCCTCTGCAGGGCGGCCAGGAACCGCTCCAGGCGTTCGCGGCGCGGGAATGCGAGCAGGCTGGGGAGCAGGTAGGGGTCGCCCTCCTCGGTCACGAGGTGGTGGAACAGGATGCCTTCCTGCAAGGGCGCCAGCGGGTAGATGTCCTGCACGTTGCCCGCACCGCCGGGCACCGTGGCCACGACGCGGTCGATCTCGTCCTGCGTGAGGCTTACCAGGGTCAGCATTTCCGGCGTGATGCGGAACGGGCGCCTGCCGGCGGCGGCGCCGGTCTCCCGGGGAGCCTCCTTCAGGAACGCCAGCAGGTCGCCCTTGTGCGTCCTGAGCCGGGCCGCCAGCTCGGCGTCCATCGCGCCGCGCGGCGCGCGGATGACAAGCTCGTCGTTCTCCAGCAGGACCTGGATGTTCTTTTCATCCAGATCACGAAACAGGGTTTCCAGGGTCACAGCCTAAACTCCTCGAATTCGCCATCGGATACCGCCTCTTCGGGCAGCTCCGGAATCAGGTTCGCGGGCACCTCCACCTCGCTGCTCTCGAAGCTCACCGCCGCAGCCAGTTCGGCCAGCGTCGGCGCCGTGAACAGGATGCGTATGTCGGCAAACATCGACTGGCTCCGCATGCGTTCGACCAACCGCACCACCAGCAGCGAATGGCCGCCCAGATCAAAGAAGTTGTCGTGTCGGCCGACGCGCTCGAGCTTGAGCAGTTCGGCCCAGATCGCAGCCAGCTTTTCCTCGGTCTCGCCCTCGGGCGCCTCGTACGCGCGCTGGACGAAGGCACCGCCTTCGGGGGCCGGCAGCGCGCGGCGGTCCAGCTTGCCGTTCGGCGTGAGCGGGAAGCCGTCGAGCCGCACGTAGGCCACCGGCACCATGTACGGCGGCAGGTTCGCCGACGCGAGCGTCCGCAGTTCCTCCGCCGCGGCCGTGCCGATGTAATACGCCACGAGCCGCTTTTCGCCCGGCTGGTCCTCGCGCGCCAGCACGACCACTTCCTGCACCTCGGGGCAGTGCGCGAGCTTGGCCTCGATTTCGCCCAGCTCGATGCGGAACCCCCGGATCTTCACCTGGAAGTCGTTGCGACCCAGGTACTCGACTGTTCCATCCGGCAGCCAGCGCCCGAGGTCGCCGGATCTGTAGAGGCGTTCGCCATCCGCATAGGGGTTGGCGATGAAGCGTTCGCTCGTCAGTTCCGGGCGGTTCAGGTAGCCGCGCGCCACGCCCGCGCCGCCCACGTAGAGTTCGCCGATCGTGCCGACCGGCGCCGGCCGGCACTGCCCGTCCAGCACGTAGAGCCGCAGGTCGGGAATGGGCTCGCCGATGGGGCTGGGCCCCGGGCGGGCGGTATCGGCGGCCGCCAGCGGGCGGTACGTGACGTGGACCGTGGTCTCCGTGATGCCGTACATGTTGATCAGTACGGTGTCGTGGCCATTGCGCTCGTACCAGGGTTTCAGCGTGCGCAATTCCAGCGCCTCGCCGCCGAACACGACGTAGCGCAGGCTGTGGCGTCCCGCCTCCCCTTCATCCATCGCCTGCCCCTGCGCCGCGGAGAGCTGCAGGAAAGCGCTGGGAGTCTGGTTCAGCACGGTGACGCGCTGCTCGCACAGCAGCGCATGGAAGTCCCGCGGCGAGCGCGCGGTCTCGAGCGGCACGATCACGAGGCTGCCGCCGTGGAGCAGCGGCCCCCAGATCTCCCACACCGAGAAGTCGAACGAGAAGGAGTGGAACAGCGTCCATACGTCGGTCTCGTCGAAACGGAACCAATGCGCGGTCGCGTCGAACAGGCGCACCACGTTGCGGTGCTCCACCATCACCCCCTTCGGACGGCCCGTCGAGCCCGAGGTGTAGATCACGTAGGCCAGGTGCGCGGGCGCGGCGGCGCCGGGTCCCGCGGCGGGCAAGTTCCCGTCCGGCGCATCCGCCCATGCGGCTGCATCGGCCCCCAGGTCGACCACGCGGGCCGGCTGCGCGGCAAGGAAGTCCTCGCCCAGCGCCGCGCGGCCGACGGCATCGGCCAGGATCGCCACCGGCCGGCTGTCCTCGACCGTGAAATGCAGGCGCTCCGATGCGTAGGCCGGGTCGAGCGGCACGTACGCGCCGCCGGCCTTCAGCACGGCGAGCAGCGCGACGATCATGTCGAATCCGCGTTCCACGCAGATCGCCACCGGCGTATCCGGCCCCACGCCCAGCCCGCGCAGGTGGCGGGCCAGGCGGTTGGCCTGGCGGTTGAGCGCGTCGTAGCTCAGGCTGCCCTCGCCCAGGCGCACGGCCGTCGCCTGCGGATCGCGCTGCACGCAGGCTTCGAAGAGCGTATGCAGGCACTCGCCCACCGGCGCGGCGGGCGGCAGGGCGCCCTGTTGCGGAAGCACCCGCTCGCGCTCCGCAGCCGGCAGCACGTCCAGATCCGACAGGGCTTGCAGCGGCGCCGGCGCGGTCTGCTCCAGCGCTGCCAGCAAGGCGGTGACCGCCGTCTGCATGAAGTCGCACACGCGCTGCGGATCGACCGGGGCGCTCACCTGCGCGGTGAACACGAACTCGTCCCCGAGATCGTCGATCGAGAAGGTGAGCGGATAGTTCGTGCGATCCTCGCTGACGCGCAGTTCGATGCCGTCGTCCTCGCCGGCCTCCTCGTCCGCCGCCGCCGACGGCATGGCCTTGGCATGGCGATAGTTGAGCAGCGAGGTGAACAGCGGCACTTGCGCATCGACCGCGCTGCAGCGCTGCGCCAGCGCCAGCGGCGCATGCTCGTGCGCGATCAGTTCCCCGAGCAGTGCCTGGACCTGGCGCAGCGCGCCCGGAACGTCGCGCCGATCGATGCTGACGCGGAAAGGCAGGGTGTTGATGAAGAGACCCATGATCCGCCCGGCCTGCTCGCCCGCATGCATGCGGCCCAGCAGCACCGTCCCGAACACCACGTCCGCGCGGCCCGTCGTGCGCGCCAGCACCAGCGACCACGCCAGGTGCATCAGGCTCGCCGCGCTCACCCCCAGCCGGCGCGCCTGCGCCCGTATCGCCAGCGCCAGCGCCGGGTCCAGCCGCAGCCGCGCTTCCTCGATCCCGCTGCCGTCGCCCTGCACATCCAGCAGCCCGAACGGCGCCGTCGGTTCGTCGATGTCCCCAGCATGTCGCGGAAGAAGGCTTCGTGCTCGGCCTCGCTCACCCCCAGCCGCGCCTGCGCCACGAAGTTGCGGAACGGCACCGCCGCCGGCAGCGCCGATGCCCGGCCCGCCTCGATCAGCGCCGCCTCTTCGACCAGCAGGTCCTGCGTCGTGTGGTCCAGCACCAGGTGGTGCGACAGGATGCGCAACAGCCACCGCCCGTTCCGCACGTCCTCGGCCACCCAGGCGCGGATCAGCGGCGCCTGCGTCAGGTCGAAGCGCGTGTTGCGCGGGTCCAGCCGCGCTTCGAGCTGCGCCGCCGCCTCGCCCTGCGACGGGTCCAGCGCGATCTCCTCGATCACGAGCCGCGCCTGCCGGCTGACCACCTGCAGCGGTTCGGGTACGCCCTGCCACACGAGGCTCGTGCGCAGGATGTCGTGACGGTCGATCACGCGCTGGATCGCCGCCAGCAGGCTGTCCAGCCGCGCCCGGCTCGGGCTGCTGATCAGGCTCGCCTCGACGTAGGCGTCGTGCTCCGGGTCCACCAGATGGTGGAACAGCATGCCTTCCTGCAGCGGCGCCAGCGGGTAGATGTCCTGGATGTTCGGCGTGCCGCCCGCCACCTGCGCCACCAGCGCGTCGATCTCGTCCTGCGTCAGCGCCGCCAGCGTCACCATCTCCGGCGTGATGCGTTCGGCACTGCCGTCGGACGGGATGCCGTTCGGCGGCACCCGCACTTCACTGCCTTCCCGCCCCAGTTGCTGCGCCAGTTCGGCCAGGCTCGGCGCCGCGAACAGCGTGCGCACGTCCGCGTACAGCCCTTCGCGGCGCAGCCGCTCGATCAGGCTCACCGTCAGCAGCGAGTGACCGCCCAGTTCGAAGAAGTTGTCGTGGCGCCCGACCTGCTCCACCTTGAGCAGGTCGCTCCACAGCCGCGCCAGCGTCTGTTCCACCTCGCCTTGCGGCGCCTCGAACGCGCGGCTCGCCCCGCCGCCTTCGGGCGCCGGCAGCGCCGCCCGGTCCAGCTTGCCGTTCGGGGTCAGCGGGAAGCGCGCCAGCCGCACGAACGCCGACGGCACCATGTACGACGGCAGCGCGGCCACCGCGTGCGCGCGCAGCGCTTCCACCGGCGCCTCGCCCACGTGGTACGCCACCAGCCGCTTCTGGCCCGGCCCGTCCTCGCGCGCCAGCACCGCCACTTCCTGTACGCCAGCCACCGCCGCCAGGCTGCCTTCCACTTCCCCCAGTTCGATCCGGAAGCCCCGCACCTTCACCTGGAAGTCGTTGCGCCCGATGAATTCGACTTCGCCGTCCGGACGCCAGCGCGCCAGGTCCCCCGTCCGGTACATCCGCGGCGCCGGCTCCAGCGCCGTGGCCGCCGCGAACGGGTCCGCCACGAAGCGTTCCCGCGTCTGTTCTTCCAGGTTCAGGTAGCCGCGCGCCACCCCTACCCCGCCGATGTACAGTTCCCCCGCCACCCCCACCGGCACCGGCTGCCCCTGCCCGTCCAGCAGGTACAGCCGCATGTTGGCGAACGGACGGCCGATGCTCACCCGGCTCACCCCCGGCACGTGGCGCACGTAGGCCGCGCTGCACGAGATCGTGATCTCGGTCGGGCCGTAGGTGTTGATCAGCCGCGTCGGCGCCGCCCGACCGCCCTGCAGCGCCTCCCACTGCGCCAGCGCGTGCGCCGACAGCGCATCGCCCGTGACGTTGATCAGCCGCACGCCTTCCAGCCAGGCCAGACCCTGTTCCGGCGACACCTGCCATTCGCCCACCAGCGTGTGCCAGTGCGCCGCCGTCAGGTGCACCACGTCCGGACGCACCCGCTCCGGCGCCCCGGCCTCGCCCACGCCGAACAGGTCGTTGCCCGGCACCAGTGTCGCCCCGCCCAGCAGCGCCGGCAGCGTCTCTTCCAGCGAGAGGTCGAAGTTCAGCGAGTTCTGCTGCAGCACCCGCTCGCCCGCCTGCAGACCAAACCAGCCGATCGCCTCCAGCGTGTAGTTCACCAGCCCGCGGTGTTCGATCATCACCCCCTTGGGGCGGCCCGTCGAACCCGAGGTGTAGATCACGTAGGCCAGGTGCCGCGCGTCCAGTCCGAGATCATCCGGCACGCGGTTCGTCTCCGGCGCCCCGGCCCACGCTCCGGCGTCGGCCGCCAGGTCCAGCAGCGCCGGCACGCGCTGCCCGGCCGCGGCCAGCGCCGCCAGTTGCGCTTCGATCACCGGGCGCGCCGCGCCCTGGCTGAGCACCACCGCCGGTTCGCTGTCGGCCAGCATGTAGGCCAGCCGATCGCCCGGGTAGGCCGGGTCCAGCGGCACGTACGCGCCGCCCGCCTTGAGCACCGCCAGCAGGCCCGTCACCATGTGGAACCCGCGCTCCACGCACAGCGCCACCCGCACTTCCGGGCCCACCCCCAGGCTCGCCAGGTGGTGCGCCAGGCGGTTCGCCCGTGCATTCAGTTCGCCGTAGCCCAGCGATTCGCCCCCGAACCGTACCGCCGGCGCCTGCGGCGTGCGCGCCGCCTGCGATTCGAACAGTTCATGCACGCAGCGCGCCAGCGGGTACGGCTTCGCCGTCGCGTTCCACCCCGACACCACCTGCTCGCGCTCCGCGGCCGGCAGCACGTCCAGGGCGTTCAGCGAGGTCCCGCCTCCGCTCGACAGCGCCGACGACAGCGCATGCAGCGCTTGTGCCATGAAGGCGCACACCCGTTCCGCCTCCACCGTCCGGCTCACCTGCGCCGTCAGCAGGAAGTCCTCGCCAAGATCGTCTACGTCCAGGCACAGGGGGTAGTTGGTCTTTTCGCGCATCCCGGATTGCTCCACGGCCTGCAGAAAAGCCTGTGCAGCCTCCACGCCCGGTTCGATCGGGCTGTGCCGGTAGTTGAGCAGCGAGGTGAACAGCGGCGCCGGCGCGTCGACCGCGCTGCAGCGCTGCGCCAGCGTCAGCGGCGCATGCTCGTGGCGCAGCAGCCGTGCGAGCAGGGTGTGCGCATCCTTGAGGCGTGTCCCGGCACTTCCTTCATCCACACTGAGGCGCACCGGCAGCGTGTTGATGAACATCCCCATCATGCGGTCGCTCTGTCCGCCGCCCTGCATGCGCCCGAACAGAACGGTGCCGAATACGACATCCTTCCGCCCGGTTGCGCGCGCCAGCACCAGCGCCCACGCCAGGTGCATCAGGCTGGCTGCACTCACCCCCAGGGCGCGAGCCTGGGCCCGCAGCGCGCATGCGAGATCGTGAGGCAGCAGGGCGCGCGCCGTGCCGAGGCCCCGCCCGTCGCCCTGCACGTCCGTCAGCCCGAACGGCGCCGTCGGTTCGTCGATGTCACCCAGCATGTCGTGGAAGAAGGCTTCGTGCTCTGCCTGGCTCACCCCCAGCCGCGCCTGCGCCACGAAGTGCCGGAACGGCACCGGCGCCGGCAGTTCCGCTTCGCGGCCCTGTTCGATCAGCTCGGCTTCCTCGACCAGCAGGTCCAGCGTCGTGTGGTCGATCGCCAGGTGGTGCGCCAGGATGTGCAGCAGCCAGCGCCCGTTCCGCGCGTCCTCCACCAGGTGCGCGCGCAGCAGCGGCGCGCGGCCCAGGTCCAGCCGCGTGTGCTGCGGGTCGAAGCGCGCTTCCAGCGCCGCGGCCAGGTCTTCCGTGTCGAAGTCGGCCACGTCCAGTTCGACCAGCTCGAGCCGCGCTTCGCGCTGCACCACCTGCACCGGCTGCGACAGCCCTTCCCAGTACACCGCCGTGCGCAGGATGTCGTGCCGCCCGATCACCTGCTGCACCGTGTCCACGAAGCGCGACACCGCTTCGCGCTGCCTGAAGCCGTACACGCTGGGCAGCAGGTACGGGTCGCCGTCCTCGGCCATCAGGTGGTGGAACAGGATGCCTTCCTGCAGCGGCGCCAGCGGGTAGATGTCCTGGACGTTCCGCACGCCCCCGGGCACCTGCGCCACCAGCCGGTCCAGTTCGTCCTGCGTCAGCGCCGCCAGCGTCACCATCTCCGGCGTGATGCGCTCCGCACTGCCGTCGGCCGGGATGCCGTTCGGCGGCACTTCGATCCGCGCCGGTCCCGCGCCCACGCTCGCGGCCAGTTCGGCCAGGCTCGTGCTGGTGAAGAGCGCGCGTACGTCGGCCTGCAATCCGGCCTGGCGCATGCGCTCGATCAGGCTCACCGCCAGCAGCGAATGCCCGCCCAGTTCGAAGAAGTTGTCGTGGCGGCCGACCTGCGCCACCCCGAGCAGTTCGCTCCACAGCCGTGCCAGCGTCTGTTCGACCTCGCCTTGCGGCGCTTCATAGCCGCGGCGCACGAAGGCGTCGCCTTCGGGGGCCGGCAGCGCCGCCCGGTCGAGCTTGCCGTTGGGCGTCAGCGGCAGGCGCGCCAGGCGCACGAAGGCCGACGGCACCATGTACGACGGCAGCCCGTCGCCCGCGTGCGCGCGCAGCGCGTCGGCCGCGGCGTCACCCACGTAGTACGCCACCAGGTGCTGGGTGTCGTCGGCGCCGTCCGCACGGGCGATCACCACCACGTCGCTCACGCCTTCGCATTGCGCCAGGTGTGCCTCGATCTCGCCCAGTTCGATGCGGAAACCCCGCACCTTCACCTGGAAGTCGTTGCGGCCCAGGTACTCGATCGTCCCGTCCGCCAGCCACCGGCCCAGGTCGCCCGTCTTGTACATGCGCGGGGCCGGGTTCCCGGCCGTGGCCGTGGCGAACGGGTCCGCCACGAAGCGCTCGGCCGTCAGCTCCGGCTGGTTCAGGTAGCCGCGCGCCACGCCGTCGCCGCCGATGTACAGCTCCCCCGCCACCCCGATCGGTACCGGCTGGCCGTGGCCGTCCAGGATGTAGATCCGCGTGTTGCCGATCGGGCGGCCGATGTGCAGCACGCCGTCCGCGCTCAGTGTCCCCGAGCTGGCCACCACCGTGTTCTCGGTCGGGCCGTAGTTGTTCACCAGCGCCTGCCCCGACGGCAGGCCCGACGGCCAGCGCCGCAGCCGGTCGCCGCCGATCAGCAGGCTGCGCACCCCGCCGTTGGCCTGGCCGTGCGCGAGCGCGTGCTCGGCCAGCGGCGTCACCAGGAAGCTCACGTCCAGCGCCTGCGACTGCCACCATGCCAGCAGCGCCTGCGGGTCCCCTTCGCTCGCCGCCGGCGCCAGCAGCAGCGTGCCGCCCGCGGCCAGCACCGGCCAGGTCTCCCACGCGCAGGCGTCGAACGCCACCCCCGCCGTGCAACTGCTGCGGCTGCCCGCCTCCAGTCCGAAGCGCTCGATGTGCCAGCCGATCAGGTTGTTCAGGCTGCGCTGTTCGATCATCACCCCCTTGGGGCGGCCCGTCGAACCCGAGGTGTAGATCACGTAGGCCAGATGATGCGGCCTCAGCCCGGCGACCGTCACCGCGCCCTCGGGCAGGTCGCGCCAGGCGCCGTCCTGGCGCAGGTCCAGCACCGGCAGCGCCGGTTCGTGGCGTGCCGCGGCGATCGCGATCAGGGTCTGCAGCTCCGCCTCCAGCCCCCCGTCGGTCAGGATCACGCCCGGTTCGCAGTCTTCGAGCATGTAGGCCAGCCGCTCGCCCGGGTAGGCCGGGTCCAGCGGTACGTAGGCGCCGCCGGCCTTGAGCACGGCCAGTTCCGCCACCACCAGTTCCACGCTGCGGCCCAGGCATACCGCCACCCGCACGTCCGGCCCCACGCCCAGCGTGCGCAGGTGGTGCGCCAGGCGGTTCGCGCGGGCGTCCAGTTCGGCGTACGTCAGCGACGTTTCGTCCTGCTGCAGCGCGACCGCCTGCGGCGTGCGCGCGGCCTGCGCCTCGATGAGTCGTGCCGTGCCCTGTTCCAGGGCGTACGGCCGGTGCGTGGCGTTCCAGCCGTCCACCACCTGCGCGCGCTCGGCCTCGGGCAGGATCGCCAGCCGGCTCACCGCCACGTCCGGCTGCGACAGCATCGCTTCGAGCAGCACCTGCCAGCCGCCCATCATCCGTTCCATCGTCGCCCGCGACCACAGCGCCGTCGCGTAGTTCAGACCCCCGCCCACGCCCCCTTCCAGCGGCATCAGGTTCAGCGTCAGGTCGAACTGCGCCGTCGCCTGCGGGCTCGACAGCGGGCGCAGCGTCAAGCCCGGCAGGCTCAGTTCTCCTTCCGGCGTGTTCTGCCACGCCAGCACCGCCTGGAACAGCGGCGTGGTCGACAGGCTGCGCGGCGGCTGCACCAGGTCCACCACCTGCTCGAACGGCAGCGCCTGGTGCGCCTGCGCTCCCAGCACCTGCGCCTTCACCCGCGCCAGCAGGTCGCGCGTGTCCGGTCCTTCGCCCGCTCCTTCGTCCTGTCCTTCATCCGCGCCCGCCGCGCGCAGGTCCACCGGCAGCGCCAGCGTGTTCACGAAGAACCCGATCAGCCCTTCCACTTCCTGGCGCGTGCGGCCGGCCACCGGCGTGCCGATCACCACTTCGTCCTGTCCCGCCAGCCGGCCCAGCAGCACGCCCCAGCTGGCCAGCAGCACCATGTACAGCGTCACCCCTTCGCGCTGCGCCAGCGCCTGCAGCCGCTGCGTCAGCGCCTCCGGCAGCCACACCGGCACCGTGTCGCCCCGGTAGTCCTGCTGCGCCGGGCGCGCGTGGTCCAGCGGCAGGCTCAGCAGCCGCGGACGCGCCGCCAGCGTCGCCTGCCAGTACGCCTGCTGCGCCGCCAGCGCGCCCCCGCTCAGCCACTGCCGCTGCCACGCCGCGTAGTCCGCGTACTGCACCGCCAGCGCCGGCAGCGGGTCGTCTTCGCCCGCCACGCAGGCGCCGTACTGCGTGCTCAACTCGTCGAGCAGCACCCCGATCGACCAGCCGTCCGAGATGATGTGGTGCATGCACAGCGACAGCACGTGGTGCCCTTCTCCCAGGCGCATCAGCCGCGCCCGCAGCAGCGGGCCGCGTTCCAGGTCGAACGGCGCCGACGCTTCCGACCCCAGGCTCGCCTGCAGCGCCGCGTCCTGCGCTTCGCCCGCCAGCGCCGACAGGTCTTCCGTGTGCCACGCCAGCGCACTGTCGGGGCCGTCGATCACCTGCACCGGCTGGCCCTGTCCGTCCACTCCGAAGCGCGTGCGCAGCGCTTCGTGGCGCGCCTGCACCCGCCACAGCGCCTGCGCGAGCGCCGCGGCGTCCAGTTCGCCTTCGAGCGCGACCGCGCCGGCGATGTGGTACGCCTCGCTCGCCCCGCCCAGGCGGCCCAGGAACCACAGCCGCTGCTGCGCCAGCGACAGCGGCAGCGGCGCGGCGCGGTCGGCCCGCCCGATCGCCTCGAGCACCGCCCCGGCTTCGCCCGCCGCGCGCCGCGCCTCGATCCGCGCCGCCAGTTCGGACAGGCTCGCCGTGTCGAACAGTTCGGACAGGCTCAGCTCCAGTGCGACTTCGCTGCGCAGCCGCGACACCAGTTGCACCGCCAGCAGCGAATGCCCGCCCAGTTCGAAGAAGTTGTCGTGGCGGCCGACCTGCGCCACGCCGAGCAGTTCGCTCCACAGCCGCGCCAGGGTCTGTTCGACCTCGCCCTGCGGTGCTTCATAGCCGCGGCGCACGAAGGCGTCGCCTTCGGGGGCCGGCAGTGCGGCCCGGTCGAGCTTGCCGTTGGGCGTCAGCGGCAGGCGCGCCAGGCGCACGAAGGCCGACGGCACCATGTACGACGGCAGCCCGTCGCCCGCGTGCGTGCGCAGCGCCTCGGCCGCGGCCTCGCCCACGTAGTACGCCACCAAATGCTTGGCTTCGCCGTCGCCCGATTCGCGCGCGATCACCACCACGTCGCTCACGTCCGCGGCCTGCGCCAGGTGCGCTTCGATCTCGCCCAGTTCGATCCGGAAGCCCCGCACCTTCACCTGGAAGTCGTTGCGGCCCAGGTATTCGATCGTCCCGTCCGACAGCCACCGGCCCAGGTCGCCCGTCCGGTACATGCGCGCCGGGGCGTCGCCCTCGGCCACGGTGACAAACGGGTCCGCCATGAAGCGCTCGGCCGTCAGCTCCGGCTGGTTCAGGTAGCCGCGCGCCACGCCGTCGCCGCCGATGTACAGCTCCCCCGCCACCCCGATCGGCACCGGCTGGCCGTGGCCGTCCAGGATGTAGATCCGCGTGTTGCCGATCGGGCGGCCGATGTGGGAGACGAATCCCGTCTCCCGCGACATGGACACCCAGGTGGAATAGGTCGTGGTCTCGGTCGGGCCATACAGGTTGCACACGCGGTGCACCCCGGTGCGCTCGAAGATGCGCTCGACCAGCACGCGTTTGAGTGCTTCGCCGGCAAGGTTGACCACGCTCACCCGCGCAGGCACCGCACCATCGCCGACGAGTGCGGACATCGCGGAGGGCACGGTGTTGATCAGCGTGACGTCGCGCGGGCCATCGAGCAGCGCAAGCGCATTGTCCACCAGGTCGATGCTGCAACCTGTCGCCAGCGGGACGAAGCACTCGAACACCGCGAGGTCGAAGTTGATCGATGTCGCGAACAGGGTGCGCTGCAGGTCTTCGGCGCGAAATGCGTGCTGCGCCCAGGTGACGAAGTTCACCGCGTTGCGGTGCTCGATGGCCACCCCCTTCGGCCGGCCGGTCGAACCCGAGGTGTAGATCACATAGGACAGATGCGTGCTGGCGAGATCCGGTACCACGGGATTCGTCGCGGGGCAGGCCCCGCTCTCCAGCCACTTCGCCGAATCCTGCTCGACGTCCAGCAGATGCAGGGCAGCCGCCGCTTCCGGCGCATGGCATGCGAGCATCTCGCGCCCGACGGCGTCGACCAGCACCGCCGTGGGGGCGCTGTGATCGAGCATGTAGGCGAGCCGCTCGCCCGGGTAGGCCGGGTCCAGCGGCACGTAGGCGCCGCCGGCCTTGAGCACCGCCAGCATGCCGACCACCATGTCGGCCGTGCGCGAAAGACTCAGTGCGACGCGGCTGTCCGGCTTCACGCCGAGACTCAGCAGATGGTGTGCAAGCTGGTTGGCGCGCGCATTCAGTTCGGCATAGGTGAGACTGGATGAACCATGGCGCAACGCGCAGGCGTCCGGCGTGCGCCCGGCCTGGGCCTCGAAGAGCTGGTGCAGGCACAGCGTGCGCGGATAGGGCAGGACGGTATCGTTCCAGGCTTCCAGCACCTGGTGGCGCTCCGCCTCGGGGAGCACGCCGAGCGTGCCGATCGGCCGCTGCGGTGCATGCGCCAGCGCGTCGGCCACGCCTTCGATGGCGCGCCGCATGAACTCGCAGATACGTTGCGGCGCAAGCGGCGAAACGGACTGTACGGAGAGCAGGAAACCCTCGCCCAGATCATCCACGGAGATGATGAGCGGATAGTTGGTACGGTCGTGCGCATGCAGCAGCTCGGCATCGTTCGCCGACTCCTCGCCGCCCTGCTCGAGATGCACTTCCGCGCTGTGCCGGTAGTTGAGCAGCGACGTAAACAGCGGCGCCGGTGCTTCGACCGCGCTGCAGCGCTGCGCCAGCGACAGCGGGGCGTGTTCGTGACGCAGCAGTTGCGCCAGCCGCGCGTGCGTCTGCCGCAGCGCCGCTTCCACGCCTACTTCGCCCACGCCCAGGCGCACCGGCAGGGTGTTGATGAACATCCCCATCACCCGGTCCGCGCCTTCGCCGCCCTGCATGCGCCCGAACAGCACCGTCCCGAACACCACGTCCTCGCGCCCCGTCGTGCGCGCCAGCACCAGCGACCACGCCAGGTGCATCAGGCTCGCCGCGCTCACCCCCAGCCGGCGCGCCTGCGCGCGGACCGTCTGTGCCAGCGCCGGGTCCAGCCGCAGCCGTGCTTCTTCGATCCCGCTGCCGTCGCCCTGCACGTCCAGCAGCCCGAACGGCGCCGTCGGCTCGTCGATGTCGCCCAGCATGTCGTGGAAGAAGGCTTCGTGCTCTGCCTGGCTCACGCCCAGCCGCGCCTGCGCCACGAAGTGCCGGAACGGCACCGGTGCCGGCAGTTCCGCTTCGCGGCCCTGTTCGATCAGTTCGGCCTCTTCGACCAGCAGTTCCAGCGTCGTGTGGTCGATCGCCAGGTGGTGCGCCAGGATGTGCAGCAGCCAGCGTCCGTTCCGCGCGTCCTCCACCAGGTGCGCGCGCAGCAGCGGCGCGCGGCCCAGGTCCAGCCGCGTGTGCTGCGGGTCGAAGCGCGCTTCCAGCGCCGCGGCCAGGTCTGCCGTGCCGAATTCTTCCGCGTCCAGTTCGACCAGCTCGAGCCGCGCTTCGCGTTGCACCACCTGCACCGGCTGCGACAGCCCTTCCCAGTACACCGCCGTGCGCAGGATGTCGTGCCGCCCGATCACCTGCTGCACCGTGTCCACGAAGCGCGACACCGCTTCGCGCTGCTTGAAGCCGTACACGCTGGGCAGCAGGTACGGGTCGCCGTCCTCGGCCATCAGGTGGTGGAACAGGATGCCTTCCTGCAGCGGCGCCAGCGGGTAGATGTCCTGGACGTTCCGCACGCCCCCGGGCACCTGCGCCACCAGCCGGTCCAGTTCGTCCTGCGTCAGCGCCGCCAGCGTCACCATCTCCGGCGTGATGCGTTCGGCACTGCCGTCGGACGGGATGCCGTTCGGCGGTACCTCGATCCGCGCCGGCCCCGCGCCCACGCTCGCGGCCAGTTCGGCCAGGCTCGTGCTGGTGAAGAGCGCGCGCACGTCGGCCTGCAGCCCGGCCTGGCGCATGCGCTCGATCAGGCTCACCGCCAGCAGCGAATGCCCGCCCAGTTCGAAGAAGTTGTCATGACGGCCGACCTGCGCCACGCCGAGCAGTTCGCTCCACAGCCGCGCCAGCGTCTGTTCGACGTCGCCCTGCGGCGCTTCATAGCCGCGGCGCACGAAGGCGTCGCCTTCGGGGGCCGGCAGCGCGGCCCGGTCCAGCTTGCCGTTGGGCGTCAGCGGCAGGCGTGCCAGCCGCACGAAGGCCGACGGCACCATGTACGACGGCAGCCCGTCGCCTGCGTGCGCGCGCAGTGCTTCGGCTGCGGCCTCGCCCACGTAGTACGCCACCAGGTACTTGGTGTCGGTGTCGCCGTCCGCCCGCGCGATCACCACCACGTCGCTGACGTCCGCGGCCTGCGCCAGGTGGGCTTCGATCTCGCCCAGTTCGATGCGGAAGCCCCGCACCTTCACCTGGAAGTCGTTGCGGCCCAGGTATTCGATCGTTCCGTCCGCCAGCCACCGGCCCAGGTCCCCCGTCCGGTACATGCGCGCCGGGGCGTCGCCTTCGGCCACGGTGGCGAACGGGTCCGCCACGAAGCGCTCGGCCGTCAGCTCCGGCTGGTTCAGGTAGCCGCGTGCCACGCCGTCGCCGCCGATGTACAGCTCGCCCGCCACCCCGATCGGTACCGGCTGGCCGTGGCCGTCCAGGATGTAGATCCGCGTGTTGCCGATCGGGCGGCCCAGCGGCACGCTGGCCGCCTCTTCCGCCAGCGATTCGATCTCGTGCGTGATCGCGAACGTCGTGCTCTCGGTCGGGCCGTAGCCGTTGAGCAGGTGCTGCGGACGGTGCTCGCGCAGCACCTTGCGCACCACCCGCGGGTCCAGCGCGTCACCGCCGATGATCAGGTAGCGCAGACCCGGCAGCACCGGGCCCAGCACCCGCTCGTACTGGTTGAACAGGCCCACCGTCAGCCACAGCACGCTCACCGCGCGATCACCCAGCGCCCCCGCCAGACGCTGCGGATCGAGCAGCGTGTCCTGGTCGATCACCACCACCGCGCCGCCGTTGAGCAGCGCCGCCCACACTTCCAGCGTGCTCGCGTCGAACGCCGGGTTCGCCGCCAGCGCCACCCGGTCGCCCGCGCCGAACGCCGCGTAGCCGTTGTTGCGCACCAGCCGCACGATCCCCCGGTGCAGGATCTCCACCCCTTTCGGGCGGCCCGTCGAGCCCGAGGTGTACATGACGTAGGCCAGCGCGTCGCCGCCCGTGCGCACCTCCGGCGTGCCGGACGGTTGCGACGACAGCGCCTCGCCGTCCGCGTCGAGCCGCTGCAGGCCGGACAGTTCCGCGGCCGCCGCTTCGCCGGCGCGCCCGATCAGCAGGCGCACCCCCGCGTCCTGCGCCATCAGCGCCTGGCGCTCGCCCGGCAGCACCGTGTCCAGCGGCAGGTACGCTCCGCCCGCCTTGAGCACCGCCAGTTCCGCCGCCACCAGTTCGGCCGAGCGCGGCAGGCTCAGCGCCACCGCCTCGCCTGCCTGCAGCCCTGCATCGAGCAGCGCGTGTGCCAGGCGGTTCGACCACGCGTCCAGTTCCGCGTAGCTCAGCGTCCGCTCGCCGTCGAGCACCGCCGGCGCGGACGGCGTGGCCTGCACCATCTGTGCGAACAGCTCGCCCACCCCGCTCTCCCGCGGGTAGGCGTAGGACGTCGCGTTCCAGCCGTCCACCACCTGCGCGCGCTCGGCTTCGGGCAGGATCGCCAGCCGGCTCACCGCCACCTCCGGCTGCGACAGCATCGCTTCGAGCAGGCCCAGCAGATAGGTGGCGTAGCGTTCGATGCTCTCCCTGTCGAACAGGTCGGTGCGGTAGGTCAGGGCGCCGCCCAGCCGGTCGCCGCCGTCGGTGAGGTTGAGCATCAGATCGAAATGCGCCGTGGTCTGCCGCTGCTCGATCGCGGAAAGACGCAGTCCGGGCAGATCCTCGTTGCCGCCGTCCGGCGTGTTGTTGAACGCCAGCATGACCTGGAAGATCGGGTTGTAGGCCAGACTGCGCTCGGGTTTGACGGCCTCGACGATCTGCTCGAACTGCAGTTCCTGATGCGCGAAAGCCTGCGTCACCGAAGCCCGCACCTGTTCCATCAGGCCGATGGCCGTCGCCTCGGGATCGATCCGGATGCGAAGCACGAGCGTGTTGGCGAAGAAGCCGATCAGGGGCTCGAGTTCGGCGCGTTCCCGTCCGGCGACAGGCGTTCCGATCACGAGATCCTGCTGGCCGCTCAAGCGCGACAGCAGGGCGGCCCAGGCCGTCAGCAGCACCATGAACAGCGTGCCTTTGCCGCGTTGCGCGAAGACGCGCAGGCCCTGGGCCGTCTGCTCGGGGATCTCGAAGCGCAGCACGTCGCCATCGAAGGTCTGATCGTCCCTGCGCTGGCGATCGAAGGGCAGATCGAGCACGGCCGGCGCGCCTTCCAGGTAGCCGCGCCAGAAGCCGATCTGCTCGTCGAGGGCAGCCCCCGCCAGGCGCGTCCGCTGCCAGGCCGCGAAATCCGCGTACTGGACGGGAAGCGGCGGGAGCGGGTCGTCCCGGCCGGTCGCGAAGGCGGTGTATAGCTCCCTCATTTCCGAGGCGAACACCCCGATCGACCAGCCATCGGAAACGATGTGGTGCAGCGTGATCAGCAGCACGTGCTCGTCGTCGCCCAGGCGCAGCAGGCGGCCGCGGCACAGCGGTCCCGTCGCCAGATCGAAGGGGTCGCCGACTTCCCTGGCGGCGATCTCGTCCACGCGCGCCTGCCGGGCCGCCTCGGGCAGCGCGCCGAGATCCTCCTCGCTCAGGGCGAAGGTGGAGCCGGCCGGCGCAATCACGGCACGCGCTTCGCCGTCCTCCATGGCGAAGGTGGTGCGCAAGCTTTCGTGGCGGCCCACGATCGCATCCAGCGCGGCGATCAGTGCATCGCGCTGCAGGCGGCCTTCGAGGCGGAATGCCGTGGCAAGGTGATAAGCCTTGCTCCCCTCCGGATCCAGACGGTCGATGAACCACAGGCGCGCCTGCGCCAGGGACACCGGTATCGCCTGTGTGCGATCCGCATGCGGAATGACTGAAACGGCGGGCGATGCGGCCACCGCTCCCTTTTGCTTCAGTCGACGCAGCAGGAGTTCGAGTTGTCTGGCGTCGAGATTGCTGTTCGCAGGCTTGGTCATGAAAGACACATATTCAATGTTGGTTGATGACTGGGACGGTACGGCGCTCAGTCTTCGTTCTCGCTGGCGAGCAATGCCGCGATCTCTTCGGCCGACAATCCTTCCAGCTCGGCCATTGCCTGCGCCACGTCGTTCGGGTCGTAGTGGGATACCGTGGCGAGCAGCACGCTCTTGGCCAGCGCCTCGACGGTCGGCTCGGCGAGCACCTGGCTGAGGCTCAACTCGACGGAGAAGTCCTGCCTCAAGCGGACGAGCAGTTGCACCGCCAGCAGCGAGTGGCCGCCCAGTTCGAAGAAGTTGTCGTGGCGGCCGACCTGCTCCACCCCCAGCAACTCGCTCCACAGCCGCGCCAGCGTCTGTTCCACGTCGCCCTGCGGCGCCTCGAAGCTGCGCCGCACGAAGGCGTCGCCTTCGGGGGCCGGCAGCGCCGCCCGGTCCAGCTTGCCGTTCGGCGTCAGCGGCAGGCGGTCCAGCCGCACGAAGGCCGACGGCACCATGTACGACGGCAGCCCGTCGCCCGCGTGCGTGCGCAGCGCGTCGGCCGCGGCGTCACCCACGTAGTACGCCACCAGATGCTTGGCTTCGCCGTCACCCGATTCGCGCGCGATCACCACCACGTCGCTCACGCCTTCGCATTGCGCCAGGTGGGCTTCGATCTCGCCCAGTTCGATGCGGAAGCCCCGCACCTTCACCTGGAAGTCGTTGCGGCCCAGGTATTCGATCGTTCCGTCCGACAGCCACCGGCCCAGGTCGCCCGTCTTGTACATGCGCGCCGGGGCCTCGCCCTCGGCCACGGTGACGAACGGGTCCGCCATGAAGCGCTCGGCCGTCAGCTCCGGCTGGTTCAGGTAGCCCGCGCCCACGCACCGGCCCCCGATCCAGATCTCGCCCACCACCCCGATCGGCACCGGCGCCCGATGCTCGTCCAGCACGTACAGCCGCGTGTTGCGGACCGGACGGCCCAGCGGCACCCCCTGCGCGTACCCGCCCAGCTCCGCCTCCAGCCCGTGCCACACCACCACGTCGCTGCACTCGGTCGGGCCGTAGCTGTTGATGAACCGCGGCCGCGGCGATGGAATCTGCTGCAGCCTGCCCGCCTGGACCGCCTCCCCGCCCAGCACCACCGTCCCCAGCCGCTGCAGCCCCCCCGCACCCGCCTCGATCAGCGCATGGAACGCGCTCGGCGCCAGGTTGAGCCACGTGATGCCTTCGGCCTCGATCTGCGCGAGGATGCGCTGCGGATCGAACGGTTCCGCCCCCAGGTGCAGGCAGCCACCCACCACCAGCGGACCGAAGATGTTCTTCTGCGTCAGGTCGAAGCTGTGCGAACTCAGCAGCAGGACACGGTCCTCACCGCTCAGGCCCGCGTCCTCGACGTACCACCCCAGCAGGTTCTGCAGCCCCCGCCGCCAGACCTGCGCCGCCTTCGGACGGCCCGTCGAGCCCGAGGTGTAGATCACGTAGGCCAGGTGCGCCTCGTTGCCCGCGAACGGCTCGGGGTTGGCCGTGCTGGCATCCGCCCAGGCGGACGGCTGCGCCATGTCCAGCAGCACCGCACCGGGCCGCTCCGCGCCGATGCGCCCGGCCAGTTCGGCCGCGCTGATCACCACCGCCGGTTCGCAGTCCTCGAGCATGTAGGCCAGCCGCTCGCCCGGATAGCCCGGGTCCAGCGGCACGTACGCCCCGCCCGCCTTGAGCACCGCCACCAGCGCCACCACCAGCTCCACGCTGCGCCCCAGGCACACCGCCACCCGCGCATCCGGCCCCACCCCCAGCGTGCGCAGGTGGTGCGCCAGGCGGTTCGCGCGGGCGTTCAGTTCGGCGTACGTCAGCAACGCCCCGTCCTGCCTCACCGCGACCGCCTGCGGCGTGCGATCGACCTGCGCCTCGATCAGTTCGTGCAGGCAGCGGCCCGGCGGATAGTCCCGCGCCGTCGCGTTCCAGCCCTCCAGCACCTGCGTCCGCTCGGACGCCGGCAGCACGTCCAGCGCACGCAGCGCCTGCTGCGGGTCGCGCTCCAGCGCCGCCGCCACGACCTCCAGCGCGCGCTGCATGAAGCCGCACACCCGCGCGGCCAGCGGCGCCTCCATCACCTGCGCGCCGAGCACGAAGTCTTCGCCCAGGTCATCGACCGTCAGCGTCAGCGCATAGGTCGTGCGCTCGCTCGCTCCCAGCGATTCGACGTCGTTCCCGCCCTCGGCCGGCACGCCGTCCGCCGCCGCGTCGCCCACCGCCACCGCGCTGTGCCGGTAGTTGAGCAGCGAGGTGAACAGCGGCGCCGGCGTCTGCACCGCGCTGCAGCGCTGCGCCAGCGCCAGCGGCGCATGCTCGTGCCGCAGCAGTTGCGCCAGCCGTTCGTGCGTCTGCCGCAGCGCCGCTTCCACGCCCGCGTCGCCTATACCGAGGCGCACCGGCAGCGTGTTGATGAACATCCCCATCACCCGGTCCGCGCCTTCGCCGCCCTGCATGCGCCCGAACAGCACCGTCCCGAACACCACGTCCTCGCGACCCGTCGTGCGCGCCAGCACCAGCGACCACGCCAGGTGCATCAGGCTCGCCGCGCTCACCCCCAGCCGGCGCGCCTGCGCCCGCACCGACTGCGCCAGCGTGCGCGGCAGCAGCACATGGTGTTCGTCCAGCCCGCCCAGGGCTTCCGTCAGCCCGAACGGCGCCGTCGGTTCGTCGATGTCGCCCAGCATCTGGGTGAAGAAGGCTTCGTGCTCTTCCTGGCTCACCCCCAGCCGCGCCTGCGCCACGAAGTGGCGGAACGGCACTGGTGCCGGCAGTTCCGCTTCGCGGCCCTGTTCGATCAGCTCGGCTTCCTCGACCAGCAGCTCCAGCGTCGTGTGGTCGATCGCCAGGTGGTGCGCCAGGATGTGCAGCAGCCAGCGCCCGTTCCGCGCGTCCTCCACCAGGTGCGCGCGCAGCAGCGGCGCGCGGCCCAGGTCCAGCCGCGTGTGCTGCGGGTCGAAGCGCGCTTCCAGCGCCGCGGCCAGGTCTGCCGTGCCGAAGTCGCCCGCGTCCAGTTCGACCAGCTCGAGCCGCGCTTCGCGTTGCACCACCTGCACCGGCTGCGACAGCCCTTCCCAGTACACCGCCGTGCGCAGGATGTCGTGCCGCCCGATCACCTGCTGCACCGTGTCCACGAAGCGCGACACCGCTTCGCGCTGCTTGAAGCCATACACGCTGGGCAGCAGGTACGGGTCGCCGTCCTCGGCCATCAGGTGGTGGAACAGGATGCCTTCCTGCAGCGGCGCCAGCGGGTAGATGTCCTGGACGTTCCGCACGCCCCCGGGCACCTGCGCCACCAGCCGGTCCAGTTCGTCCTGCGTCAGCGCCGCCAGCGTCACCATCTCCGGCGTGATGCGTTCGGCGCTGCCGTCGGCCGGGATGCCGTTCGGCGGCACCTCGATCCGCGCCGGCCCCGCGCCCACGCTCGCGGCCAGTTCGGCCAGGCTCGTGCTGGTGAAGAGCGCGCGTACGTCGGCCTGCAGCCCGGCCTGGCGCATGCGCTCGATCAGGCTCACCGCCAGCAGCGAATGCCCGCCCAGTTCGAAGAAGTTGTCATGGCGGCCGACCTGCGCCACCCCCAGCAGTTCGCTCCACAGCCGCGCCAGGGTCTGTTCGACCTCGCCCTGCGGCGCTTCATAGCCGCGGCGCACGAAGGCGTCGCCTTCGGGGGCCGGCAGCGCCGCCCGGTCCAGTTTGCCGTTGGGGGTCAGCGGCAGGCGCGCCAGCCGCACGAAGGCCGACGGCACCATGTACGACGGCAGCCCGTCGCCCGCGTGCGCGCGCAGCGCCTCGGCTGCGGCCTCGCCCACGTAGTACGCCACCAGGTGCTGGGTGTCGTCGGCGCCGTCCGCACGGGCGATCACCACCACGTCGCTGACGTCCGCGGCCTGCGCCAGGTGCGCCTCGATCTCGCCCAGCTCGATGCGGAAGCCCCGCACCTTCACCTGGAAGTCGTTGCGGCCCAGGTATTCGATCGTCCCGTCCGACAGCCACCGGCCCAGGTCGCCCGTCTTGTACATGCGCGGGGCCGGGTTCCCGGCCGTGGCCGTGGCGAACGGGTCCGCGACGAAGCGCTCGGCCGTCAGCTCCGGCTGGTTCAGGTAGCCGCGTGCCACGCCGTCGCCGCCGATGTACAGCTCGCCCGCCACCCCGATCGGTACCGGCTGGCCGTGGCCGTCCAGGATGTAGATCCGCGTGTTGCCGATCGGGCGGCCGATGTGCAGCACGCCGTCCGCGCTCAGTGTCCCCGAGCTGGCCACCACCGTGTTCTCGGTCGGGCCGTAGTTGTTCACCAGCGCCTGCCCCGACGGCAGGCCCGACGGCCAGCGCCGCAGCCGGTCGCCGCCGATCAGCAGGCTGCGCACCCCGCCGTTGGACTGGCCGTGCGCGAGCGCGTGCTCGGCCAGCGGCGTCACCAGGAAGCTCACGTCCAGCGCCTGCGACTGCCACCATGCCAGCAGCGCCTGCGGGTCCCCTTCGCTCGCCGCCGGCGCCAGCAGCAGCGTGCCGCCCGCGGCCAGCACCGGCCAGGTCTCCCACGCGCAGGCGTCGAACGCCACCCCCGCCGTGCAGCTGCTGCGGCTGCCCGCCTCCAGTCCGAAGCGCTCGATGTGCCAGCCGATCAGGTTGTTCAGGCTGCGCTGTTCGATCATCACCCCCTTGGGGCGGCCCGTCGAACCCGAGGTGTAGATCACGTAGGCCAGGTGATGCGGCCTCAGCCCGGCGACCGTCACCGCGCCCTCGGGCAGGGCGCGCCAGGCGCCGTCCTGGCGCAGGTCCAGCACCGGCAGCGCCGGTTCGTGGCGTGCCGCGGCGATCGCGATCAGCGTCTGCAGCTCCGCCTCCAGCCCCCCGTCGGTCAGGATCACGCCCGGTTCGCAGTCTTCGAGCATGTAGGCCAGCCGCTCGCCCGGGTAGGCCGGGTCCAGCGGTACGTAGGCGCCGCCGGCCTTGAGCACCGCCAGTTCCGCCACCACCAGTTCCACGCTGCGCCCCAGGCATACCGCCACCCGCACGTCCGGTCCCACGCCCAGCGTGCGCAGGTGGTGTGCCAGGCGGTTCGCGCGGGCGTCCAGTTCGGCGTACGTCAGCGACGTTTCGTCCTGCTGCAGCGCGACCGCCTGCGGCGTGCGCGCGGCCTGCGCTTCGATGAGTCGTGCCGTGCCCTGTTCCAGGGCGTACGGCCGGTGCGTGGCGTTCCAGCCGTCCACCACCTGCGCGCGCTCGGCCTCGGGCAGGATCGCCAGCCGGCTCACCGCCACCTCCGGCTGCGACAGCATCGCTTCGAGCAGCACCTGCCAGCCGCCCACCATCCGTTCCATCGTCGCCCGCGACCACAGCGCCGTCGCGTAGTTCAGACCCCCGCCCACGCCCCCTTCCAGCGGCATCAGGTTCAGCGTCAGGTCGAACTGCGCCGTCGCCTGCGGGCTTGCCAGCGGGCGCAGCGTCAGACCCGGCAGGCTCAGTTCTCCTTCCGGCGTGTTCTGCCACGCCAGCACCGCCTGGAACAGCGGCGTGGTCGACAGGCTGCGCGGCGGCTGCACCAGGTCCACCACCTGTTCGAACGGCAGCGCCTGGTGCGCCTGCGCCCCCAGCACCTGCGCCTTCACCCGCGCCAGCAGGTCGCGCGTGTCCGGTCCTTCGCCCGCTCCTTCGTCCTGTCCTTCGCCCGCGCCCGCCGCGCGCAGGTCCACCGGCAGCGCCAGCGTGTTCACGAAGAACCCGATCAGCCCTTCCACTTCCTGGCGCGTGCGACCGGCCACCGGCGTGCCGATCACCACTTCGTCCTGCCCCGCCAGCCGGCCCAGCAGCACGCCCCAGCTGGCCAGCAGCACCATGTACAGCGTCACCCCTTCGCGCTGCGCCAGCGCCTGCAGCCGCTGCGTCAGCGCCTCCGGCAGCCACACCGGCACCGTGTCGCCCCGGTAGTCCTGCTGCGCCGGACGCGCGTGGTCCAGCGGCAGGCTCAGCAGCCGCGGACGCGCCGCCAGCGTCGCCTGCCAGTACGCCTGCTGCGCCGCCAGCGCGCCCCCGCTCAGCCACTGCCGCTGCCACGCCGCGTAGTCCGCGTACTGCACCGCCAGCGCCGGCAGCGGGTCGTCTTCGCCCGCCACGCAGGCGCCGTACTGCGTGCTCAACTCGTCGAGCAGCACCCCGATCGACCAGCCGTCCGAGATGATGTGGTGCATGCACAGCGACAGCACGTGATGCCCTTCGCCCAGGCGCATCAGCCGCGCCCGCAGCAGCGGGCCGCGTTCCAGGTCGAACGGCGCCGACGCTTCCGACCCCAGGCTCGCCTGCAGCGCCGCGTCCTGCGCTTCGCCCGCCAGCCCCGACAGGTCTTCCGTGTGCCATGCCAGCGCACTGTCGGGCCCGTCGATCACCTGTACCGGCTGGCCCTGTCCGTCCACCCCGAAGCGCGTGCGCAGCGCTTCGTGGCGCGCCTGCACCCGCCACAGCGCCTGCGCGAGCGCCGCGGCGTCCAGTTCGCCTTCGAGCGCGACCGCGCCGGCGATGTGGTACGCCTCGCTCGCCCCGCCCAGGCGGCCCAGGAACCACAGCCGCTGCTGCGCCAGCGACAGCGGCAGCGGCGCGGCGCGGTCGGCCCGCCCGATCGCCTCGAGCACCGCCCCGGCTTCGCCCGCCGCGCGCCGCGCCTCGATCCGCGCCGCCAGTTCGGACAGGCTCGCCGTGTCGAACAGTTCGGACAGGCTCAGCTCCAGTGCGACTTCGCTGCGCAGCCGCGACACCAGTTGCACCGCCAGCAGCGAATGCCCGCCCAGTTCGAAGAAGTTGTCGTGGCGGCCGACCTGCGCCACCCCGAGCAGTTCGCTCCACAGCCGCGCCAGCGTCTGTTCGACCTCGCCCTGCGGCGCTTCATAGCCGCGGCGCACGAAGGCGTCGCCTTCGGGGGCCGGCAGCGCCGCCCGGTCCAGCTTGCCATTCGGGGTCAGCGGCAGGCGCGCCAGGCGCACGAAGGCCGACGGCACCATGTACGACGGCAGCCCGTCGCCCGCGTGCGTGCGCAGCGCGTCGGCCGCGGCTTCGCCCACGTAGTACGCCACCAGGTGCTGGGTGTCGGTGTCGCCATCCGCACGGGCGATCACCACCACGTCGCTGACGTCCGCGGCCTGCGCCAGGTGCGCTTCGATCTCGCCCAGTTCGATGCGGAAGCCCCGCACCTTCACCTGGAAGTCGTTGCGGCCCAGGTACTCGATCGTCCCGTCCGCCAGCCACCGGCCCAGGTCGCCCGTCCGGTACATGCGCGGGGCCGGGTTCCCGGCCGTGGCCGCGGCGAACGGGTCCGCCACGAAGCGCTCGGCCGTCAGCTCGGGCTGGTTCAGGTAGCCGCGCGCCACGCCGTCGCCGCCGATGTACAGCTCCCCCGCCACCCCGATCGGTACCGGCTGGCCGTGGCCGTCCAGGATGTAGATCCGCGTGTTGCCGATCGGGCGGCCGATGTGCAGCACGCCGTCCGCGCTCAGCGTCCCCGAGCTGGCCACCACCGTGTTCTCGGTCGGGCCGTAGTTGTTCACCAGCGCCTGCCCCGACGGCAGGCCCGACGGCCAGCGCCGCAGCCGGTCGCCGCCGATCAGCAGGCTGCGCACCCCGTCGTTGGCCTGGCCGTGCGCGAGCGCGTGCTCGGCCAGCGGCGTCACCAGGAAGCTCACGTCCAGCGCCTGCGACTGCCACCATGCCAGCAGCGCCTGCGGGTCCCCTTCGCTCGCCGCCGGCGCCAGCAGCAGCGTGCCGCCCGCGGCCAGCACCGGCCAGGTCTCCCACGCGCAGGCGTCGAACGCCACCCCCGCCGTGCAACTGCTGCGGCTGCCCGCCTCCAGTCCGAAGCGCTCGATGTGCCAGCCGATCAGGTTGTTCAGGCTGCGCTGTTCGATCATCACCCCCTTGGGGCGGCCCGTCGAACCCGAGGTGTAGATCACGTAGGCCAGGTGATGCGGCCTCAGCCCGGCGACCGTCACCGCGTCCTCGGGCAGGGCGCGCCAGGCGCCGTCCTGGCGCAGGTCCAGCACCGGCAGCGCCGGTTCGTGGCGTGCCGCGGCGATCGCGATCAGCGTCTGCAGCTCCGCCTCCAGCCCCCCGTCGGTCAGGATCACCCCCGGTTCGCAGTCTTCGAGCATGTAGGCCAGCCGCTCGCCCGGGTAGGCCGGGTCCAGCGGTACGTAGGCGCCGCCGGCCTTGAGCACGGCCAGTTCCGCCACCACCAGTTCCACGCTGCGCCCCAGGCATACCGCCACCCGCACGTCCGGCCCCACGCCCAGCGTGCGCAGGTGGTGCGCCAGGCGGTTCGCGCGGGCGTCCAGTTCGGCGTACGTCAGCGACGTTTCGTCCTGCTGCAGCGCGACCGCCTGCGGCGTGCGCGCGGCCTGCGCTTCGATGAGTCGTGCCGTGCCCTGTTCCAGGGCGTACGGCCGGTGCGTGGCGTTCCAGCCGTCCACCACCTGCGCGCGCTCGGCCTCGGGCAGGATGCCCAGGCTGTTCAGCGCCCGCTGCGGATCGCGCGCCAGCGCGTCGGCCAGGCCCGCCAGCGCGCGCTGCATGAAGTGGCAGACACGCAGCGGGTCCAGCCCGGCGACGGCCTGGGCGGAGAGCAGGAAGTCCTGGCCCAGGTCGTCGACCGACAGGGTCAGCGGGTAGTTGGTGCGGTCATGCCCGCCCAGTTCCACGATCTCGTCGTCGCGCTCGGCCGTGCCGTCGAGCACGGCCTGCATGCCCGGGCTGTAGCGGTAGTTGAGCAGTGACGTAAACAGCGGCGCCGGCGCTTCGACCGCGCTGCAGCGCTGCGCCAGCGACAGCGGGGCGTGTTCGTGACGCAGCAACTGCGCCAGCCGCGCATGCGTCTGCCGCAGCGCCGCTTCCACGCCCGATCCGTCCACGGAAAAGCGTACCGGCAGGGTGTTGATGAACATCCCCATCACCCGGTCCGCGCCTTCGCCGCCCTGCATGCGACCGAACAGCACCGTCCCGAACACCACGTCCGCGCGCCCCGTCGTGCGCGCCAGCACCAGCGACCACGCCAGGTGCATCAGGCTCGCCGCGCTCACCCCCAGCCGGCGCGCCTGCGCGCGGACCGTCTGTGCCAGCGCCGGGTCCAGCCGCAGCCGTGCTTCCTCGATCCCGCTGCCGTCGCCCTGCACGTCCAGCAGCCCGAACGGCGCCGTCGGCTCGTCGATGTCGCCCAGCATCTGGGTGAAGAAGGCTTCGTGTTCTGCCTGGCTCACCCCCAGCCGCGCCTGCGCCACGAAGTGCCGGAACGGCACCGGCGCCGGCAGTTCCGACTCCCGGCCCTGTTCGATCAGTTCGGCCTCTTCGACCAGCAGGTCCAGCGTCGTGTGGTCGATCGCCAGGTGGTGCGCCAGGATGTGCAGCAGCCAGCGACCGTTCCGCGCGTCCTCCACCAGGTGTGCGCGCAGCAGCGGCGCGCGGCCCAGGTCCAGCCGCGTGTGCTGCGGGTCGAAGCGCGCTTCCAGCGCCGCGGCCAGCTCTGCCGTGCCGAATTCTTCCGCGTCCAGCTCGACCAGCTCGAGCCGCGCTTCGCGCTGCACCACCTGCACCGGCTGCGACAGCCCTTCCCAGTACACCGCCGTGCGCAGGATGTCGTGCCGCCCGATCACCTGCTGCACCGTGTCCACGAAGCGCGACACCGCTTCGCGCTGCCGGAAGCCGTACACGCTGGGCAGCAGGTACGGGTCGCCGTCCTCGGCCATCAGGTGGTGGAACAGGATGCCTTCCTGCAGCGGCGCCAGCGGGTAGATGTCCTGGACGTTCCGCACGCCCCCGGGCACCTGCGCCACCAGCCGGTCCAGTTCGTCCTGCGTCAGCGCCGCCAGCGTCACCATCTCCGGCGTGATGCGCTCGGCGCTGCCGTCGGCCGGGATGCCGTTCGGCGGTACCTCGATCCGCGCCGGCCCCGCGCCCACGCTCGCGGCCAGTTCGGCCAGGCTCGTGCTGGTGAAGAGCGCGCGCACGTCGGCCTGCAGCCCGGCCTGGCGCATGCGCTCGATCAGGCTCACCGCCAGCAGCGAGTGCCCGCCCAGTTCGAAGAAGTTGTCGTGGCGTCCGACTGGCTCCACGCCGAGCAACTCGCTCCACAGCCGCGCCAGGGTCTGTTCGACGTCGCCTTGCGGCGCTTCATAGCCGCGGCGCACGAAGGCGTCGCCTTCGGGGGCCGGCAGCGCGGCCCGGTCCAGCTTGCCGTTCGGCGTCAGCGGCAGGCGTGCCAGCCGCACGAAGGCCGACGGCACCATGTACGACGGCAGCCCGTCGCCTGCGTGCGCGCGCAGTGCTTCGGCTGCGGCCTCGCCCACGTAGTACGCCACCAGGTACTTGGTGTCGGTGTCGCCGTCCGCCCGCGCGATCACCACCACGTCGCTGACGTCCGCGGCCTGCGCCAGGTGGGCTTCGATCTCGCCCAGTTCGATGCGGAAGCCCCGCACCTTCACCTGGAAGTCGTTGCGGCCCAGGTATTCGATCGTTCCGTCCGCCAGCCACCGGCCCAGGTCCCCCGTCCGGTACATGCGCGCCGGGGCGTCGCCTTCGGCCACGGTGGCGAACGGGTCCGCCACGAAGCGCTCGGCCGTCAGCTCCGGCTGGTTCAGGTAGCCGCGTGCCACGCCGTCGCCGCCGATGTACAGCTCGCCCGCCACCCCGATCGGTACCGGCTGGCCGTGGCCGTCCAGGATGTAGATCCGCGTGTTGCCGATCGGACGGCCCAGCGGCACGCTGGCCGCCTCTTCCGCCAGCGATTCGATCTCGTGCGTGATCGCGAACGTCGTGCTCTCGGTCGGGCCGTAGCCGTTGAGCAGGTGCTGCGGACGGTGCTCGCGCAGCACCTTGCGCACCACCCGCGGGTCCAGCGCGTCACCGCCGATGATCAGGTAGCGCAGCCCCGGCAGCACCGGGCCCAGCACCCGCTCGTACTGGTTGAACAGGCCCACCGTCAGCCACAGCACGCTCACCGCGCGATCGCCCAGCGCCCCCGCCAGACGCTGCGGATCGAGCAGCGTGTCCTGGTCGATCACCACCACCGCACCACCGTTGAGCAGCGCCGCCCACACTTCCAGCGTGCTCGCGTCGAACGCCGGGTTCGCCGCCAGCGCCACCCGGTCATCCGCGCCGAACGCCGCGTAGCCGTTGTTGCGCACCAGCCGCACGATCCCCCGGTGCAGGATCTCCACCCCTTTCGGGCGGCCCGTCGAGCCCGAGGTGTACATGACGTAGGCCAGCGCGTCGCCGCCCGTGCGTACGTCCGGCGTGCCGGACGGCTGCGACGACAGCGCCTCGCCGTCCGCGTCGAGCCGCTGCAGGCCGGACAGTTCCGCGGCCGCCGCTTCGCCGGCGCGCCCGATCAGCAGGCGCACCCCCGCGTCCTGCGCCATCAGCGCCTGGCGCTCGCCCGGCAGCACCGTGTCCAGCGGCAGGTACGCTCCGCCCGCCTTGAGCACCGCCAGTTCCGCCGCCACCAGTTCGGCCGAGCGCGGCAGGCTCAGCGCCACCGCCTCGCCCGCCTGCAGCCCAGCATCGAGCAGCGCGTGTGCCAGGCGGTTCGACCACGCGTCCAGTTCCGCGTAGCTCAGCGTCCGCTCGCCGTCGAGCACCGCCGGCGCGGACGGCGTGGCCTGCACCATCTGTGCGAACAGCT
This sequence comes from Thauera sp. K11, assembly GCF_002354895.1. Lineage (NCBI taxonomy): Bacteria > Pseudomonadati > Pseudomonadota > Betaproteobacteria > Rhodocyclales > Zoogloeaceae > Thauera > Thauera sinica. The sequence continues at coordinate 939,103 of NZ_CP023439.1, read as the reverse complement.
CGCCCACCCCGCTCTCCCGCGGGTAGGCGTAGGACGTCGCGTTCCAGCCGTCCACCACCTGCGCGCGCTCGGCTTCGGGCAGGATCGCCAGCCGGCTCACCGCCACCTCCGGCTGCGACAGCATCGCTTCGAGCAGCACCTGCCAGCCGCCCATCATCCGTTCCATCGTCGCCCGCGACCACAGCGCCGTCGCGTAGTTCAGACCCCCGCCCACGCCCCCTTCCAGCGGCATCAGGTTCAGCGTCAGGTCGAACTGCGCCGTCGCCTGCGGGCTCGCCAGCGGGCGCAGCGTCAGCCCCGGCAGGCTCAGTTCTCCTTCCGGCGTGTTCTGCCACGCCAGCACCGCCTGGAACAGCGGCGTGGTCGACAGGCTGCGCGGCGGCTGCACCAGGTCCACCACCTGTTCGAACGGCAGCGCCTGGTGCGCCTGCGCCCCCAGCACCTGCGCCTTCACCCGCGCCAGCAGGTCGCGCGTGTCCGGTCCTTCGCCCTGTCCTTCATCCGCGCCCGCCGCGCGCAGGTCCACCGGCAGCGCCAGCGTGTTCACGAAGAACCCGATCAGCCCTTCCACTTCCTGGCGCGTGCGGCCGGCCACCGGCGTGCCGATCACCACTTCGTCCTGTCCCGCCAGCCGGCCCAGCAGCACGCCCCAGCTGGCCAGCAGCACCATGTACAGCGTCACCCCTTCGCGCTGCGCCAGTGCCTGCAGCCGCTGCGTCAGCGCCTCCGGCAGCCACACCGGCACCGTGTCGCCCCGGTAGTCCTGCTGCGCCGGGCGCGCGTGGTCCAGCGGCAGGCTCAGCAGCCGCGGACGCTCTGAGAGCGTCGCCTGCCAGTACGCCTGCTGCGCCGCCAGCGCGCCCCCGCTCAGCCACTGCCGCTGCCACGCCGCGTAGTCCGCGTACTGCACCGCCAGCGCCGGCAGCGGGTCGTCTTCGCCCGCCACGCAGGCGCCGTACTGCGTGCTCAACTCGTCGAGCAGCACCCCGATCGACCAGCCGTCCGAGATGATGTGGTGCATGCACAGCGACAGCACGTGATGCCCTTCTCCCAAACGCATCAGCCGCGCCCGCAGCAGCGGGCCGCGTTCCAGGTCGAACGGCGCCGACGCTTCCGACCCCAGGCTCGCCTGCAGCGCCGCGTCCTGCGCTTCGCCCGCCAGCCCCGACAGGTCTTCCGTGTGCCACGCCAGCGCACTGTCGGGCCCGTCGATCACCTGCACCGGCTGGCCCTGTCCGTCCACCCCGAAGCGCGTGCGCAGCGCTTCGTGGCGCGCCTGCACCCGCCACAGCGCCTGCGCGAGCGCCGCGGCGTCCAGTTCGCCTTCGAGCGCGACCGCGCCGGCGATGTGGTACGCCTCGCTCGCCCCGCCCAGGCGGCCCAGGAACCACAGCCGCTGCTGCGCCAGCGACAGCGGCAGCGGCGCGGCGCGGTCGGCCCGCCCGATCGCCTCGAGCACCGCACCGGCTTCGCCCGCCGCGCGCCGCGCCTCGATCCGCGCCGCCAGTTCGGACAGGCTCGCCGTGTCGAACAGTTCGGACAGGCTCAGTTCGAGTGCGACTTCGCTGCGCAGCCGCGATACCAGTTGCACCGCCAGCAGCGAATGCCCGCCCAGTTCGAAGAAGTTGTCGTGGCGGCCGACTTGCGCCACGCCCAGCAGTTCGCTCCACAGCCGCGCCAGCGTCTGTTCGACCTCGCCTTGCGGCGCTTCATAGCCGCGGCGCACGAAGGCGTCGCCTTCGGGGGCCGGCAGTGCGGCCCGGTCCAGCTTGCCGTTGGGGGTCAGCGGCAGGCGCGCCAGGCGCACGAAGGCCGACGGCACCATGTACGACGGCAGCCCGTCGCCTGCGTGCGCGCGCAGTGCTTCGGCCGCGGCCTCGCCCACGTAGTACGCCACCAGGTGCTTGGCTTCGCCTTCGCCCGATTCGCGCGCGATCACCACCACGTCGCTCACGTCCGCGGCCTGCGCCAGGTGCGCTTCGATCTCGCCCAACTCGATGCGGAAGCCCCGCACCTTCACCTGGAAGTCGTTGCGGCCCAGGTATTCGATCGTTCCGTCCGCCAGCCAGCGGCCCAGGTCGCCCGTCCGGTACATGCGCGCCGGGGCCTCGCCCTCGGCCACGGTGACGAACGGGTCCGCCATGAAGCGCTCGTCCGTCAGCTCCGGCTGGTTCAGGTAGCCCGCGCCCACGCACCGGCCCCCGATCCAGATCTCGCCCACCACCCCGATCGGCACCGGCGCCCGATGCTCGTCCAGCACATACAGCCGCGTGTTGCGGACCGGACGGCCCAGCGGCACCCCCTGCGCGTACCCGCCCAGCTCCGCCTCCAGCCCGTGCCACACCACCACGTCGCTGCACTCGGTCGGGCCATAGCTGTTGATGAACCGCGGCCGCGGCGATGGAATCTGCTGCAGCCTGCCCGCCTGGACCGCCTCCCCGCCCAGCACCACCGTCCCCAGCCGCTGCAGCACCCCCGCACCCGCCTCGATCAGCGCATGGAACGCGCTCGGCGCCAGGTTGAGCCACGTGATGCCTTCGGCCTCGATCTGCGCGAGGATGCGCTGCGGATCGAACGGTTCCGCCCCCAGGTGCAGGCAGCCCCCCACCACCAGCGGACCGAAGATGTTCTTCTGCGTCAGGTCGAAGCTGTGCGAACTCAGCAGCAGGACACGGTCCTCACCGCTCAGGCCCGCGTCCTCGACGTACCACCCCAGCAGGTTCTGCAGCCCCCGCCGCCAGACCTGCGCCGCCTTCGGACGGCCCGTCGAGCCCGAGGTGTAGATCACGTAGGCCAGGTGCGCCTCGTTGCCCGCGAACGGCTCGGGGTTGGCCGCACTGGCATCCGCCCAGGCGGACGGCTGCGCCATGTCCAGCAGCACCGCTCCGGGCCGCTCCGCGCCGATGCGCCCGGCCAGTTCGGCCGCGCTGATCACCACCGCCGGTTCGCAGTCCTCGAGCATGTAGGCCAGCCGCTCGCCCGGATAGCCCGGGTCCAGCGGCACGTACGCCCCGCCTGCCTTGAGCACCGCCACCAGCGCCACCACCAGTTCCACGCTGCGCCCCAGGCACACCGCCACCCGCGCATCCGGCCCCACCCCCAGCGTGCGCAGGTGGTGCGCCAGGCGGTTCGCGCGGGCGTTCAGTTCGGCGTACGTCAGCAACGCCCCGTCCTGCCGCACCGCGACCGCCTGCGGCGTGCGATCGGCCTGCGCCTCGATCAGTTCGTGCAGGCAGCGGCCCGGCGGATAGTCCCGCGCCGTCGCGTTCCAGCCGTCCACCACCTGCGCGCGCTCGGCCTCGGGCAGGATCGCCAGCCGGCTCACCGCCACCTCCGGCTGCGACAGCATCGCTTCGAGCAGCACCTGCCAGCCGCCCACCATCCGTTCCATCGTCGCCCGCGACCACAGCGCCGTCGCGTAGTTCAGACCCCCGCCCACGCCCCCTTCCAGCGGCATCAGGTTCAGCGTCAGGTCGAACTGCGCCGTCGCCTGCGGGCTTGCCAGCGGGCGCAGCGTCAGACCCGGCAGGCTCAGTTCTCCTTCCGGCGTGTTCTGCCACGCCAGCACCGCCTGGAACAGCGGCGTGGTCGACAGGCTGCGCGGCGGCTGCACCAGGTCCACCACCTGCTCGAACGGCAGCGCCTGGTGCGCCTGCGCTCCCAGCACCTGCGCCTTCACCCGCGCCAGCAGGTCGCGCGTGTCCGGTCCTTCGTCCGCTCCTTCGTCCTGTCCTTCGCCCGCGCCCGCCGCGCGCAGGTCCACCGGCAGCGCCAGCGTGTTCACGAAGAACCCGATCAGCCCTTCCACTTCCTGGCGCGTGCGGCCGGCCACCGGCGTGCCGATCACCACTTCGTCCTGTCCCGCCAGCCGGCCCAGCAGCACGCCCCAGCTGGCCAGCAGCACCATGTACAGCGTCACCCCTTCGCGCTGCGCCAGCGCCTGCAGCCGCTGCGTCAGCGCCTCCGGCAGCCACACCGGCACCGTGTCGCCCCGGTAGTCCTGCTGCGCCGGGCGCGCGTGGTCCAGCGGCAGGCTCAGCAGCCGCGGACGCGCCGCCAGCGTCGCCTGCCAGTACGCCTGCTGCGCCGCCAGCGCACCCCCGCTCAGCCACTGCCGCTGCCACGCCGCGTAGTCCGCGTACTGCACCGCCAGCGCCGGCAGCGGGTCGTCTTCGCCCGCCACGCAGGCGCCGTACTGCGTGCTCAACTCGTCGAGCAGCACCCCGATCGACCAGCCGTCCGAGATGATGTGGTGCATGCACAGCGACAGCACGTGATGCCCTTCGCCCAGGCGCATCAGCCGCGCCCGCAGCAGCGGGCCGCGTTCCAGGTCGAACGGCGCCGACGCTTCCGACCCCAGGCTCGCCTGCAGCGCCGCGTCCTGCGCTTCGCCCGCCAGCCCCGACAGGTCTTCCGTGTGCCATGCCAGCGCACTGTCGGGGCCGTCGATCACCTGTACCGGCTGGCCCTGTCCGTCCACCCCGAAGCGCGTGCGCAGCGCTTCGTGGCGCGCCTGCACCCGCCACAGCGCCTGCGCGAGCGCCGCGGCGTCCAGTTCGCCTTCGAGCGCGACCGCGCCGGCGATGTGGTACGCCTCGCTCGCCCCGCCCAGGCGGCCCAGGAACCACAGCCGCTGCTGCGCCAGCGACAGCGGCAGCGGCGCGGCGCGGTCGGCCCGGCCGATCGCCTCGAGCACCGCACCGGCTTCGCCCGCCGCGCGCCGCGCCTCGATCCGCGCCGCCAGTTCGGACAGGCTCGCCGTGTCGAACAGTTCGGACAGGCTCAGTTCGAGTGCGACTTCGCTGCGCAGCCGCGATACCAGTTGCACCGCCAGCAGCGAATGCCCGCCCAGTTCGAAGAAGTTGTCGTGGCGGCCGACCTGCGCCACGCCGAGCAACTCGCTCCACAGCCGCGCCAGCGTCTGTTCGACGTCGCCCTGCGGTGCTTCATAGCCGCGGCGCACGAAGGCGTCGCCTTCGGGGGCCGGCAGTGCGGCCCGGTCGAGCTTGCCGTTGGGGGTCAGCGGCAGGCGCGCCAGGCGCACGAAGGCCGACGGCACCATGTACGACGGCAGCCCGTCGCCCGCGTGCGTGCGCAGCGCCTCGGCCGCGGCCTCGCCCACGTAGTACGCCACCAAATGCTGGGTGTCGGTGTCGCCATCCGCACGGGCGATCACCACCACGTCGCTGACGTCCGCGGCCTGCGCCAGGTGCGCCTCGATCTCGCCCAGTTCGATGCGGAAGCCCCGCACCTTCACCTGGAAGTCGTTGCGGCCCAGGTATTCGATCGTTCCGTCCGACAGCCACCGGCCCAGGTCGCCCGTCTTGTACATGCGCGCCGGGGCGTCGCCCTCGGCTACGGTGACGAACGGGTCCGCGACGAAGCGCTCGGCCGTCAGCTCCGGCTGGTTCAGGTAGCCGCGCGCCACGCCGTCGCCGCCGATGTACAGCTCCCCCGCCACCCCGATCGGTACCGGCTGACCGTGGCCGTCCAGGATGTAGATCCGCGTGTTGCCGATCGGACGGCCGATGTGCAGCACGCCGTCCGCGCTCAGTGTCCCCGAGCTGGCCACCACCGTGTTCTCGGTCGGGCCGTAGTTGTTCACCAGCGCCTGCCCCGACGGCAGGCCCGACGGCCAGCGCCGCAGCCGGTCGCCGCCGATCAGCAGGCTGCGCACCCCGCCGTTGGCCTGGCCGTGCGCGAGCGCGTGCTCGGCCAGCGGCGTCACCAGGAAGCTCACGTCCAGCGCCTGCGACTGCCACCATGCCAGCAGCGCCTGCGGGTCCCCTTCGCTCGCCGCCGGCGCCAGCAGCAGCGTGCCGCCCGCGGCCAGCACCGGCCAGGTCTCCCACGCGCAGGCGTCGAACGCCACCCCCGCCGTGCAACTGCTGCGGCTGCCCGCCTCCAGTCCGAAGCGCTCGATGTGCCAGCCGATCAGGTTGTTCAGGCTGCGCTGTTCGATCATCACCCCCTTGGGGCGGCCCGTCGAACCCGAGGTGTAGATCACGTAGGCCAGGTGATGCGGCCTCAGCCCGGCGACCGTCACCGCGTCCTCGGGCAGGGCGCGCCAGGCGCCGTCCTGGCGCAGGTCCAGCACCGGCAGCGCCGGTTCGTGGCGTGCCGCGGCGATCGCGATCAGCGTCTGCAGCTCCGCCTCCAGCCCCCCGTCGGTCAGGATCACCCCCGGTTCGCAGTCTTCGAGCATGTAGGCCAGCCGCTCGCCCGGGTAGGCCGGGTCCAGCGGTACGTAGGCGCCGCCGGCCTTGAGCACGGCCAGTTCCGCCACCACCAGTTCCACGCTGCGCCCCAGGCATACCGCCACCCGCACGTCCGGCCCCACGCCCAGCGTGCGCAGGTGGTGCGCCAGGCGGTTCGCGCGGGCGTCCAGTTCGGCGTACGTCAGCGACGTTTCGTCCTGCTGCAGCGCGACCGCCTGCGGCGTGCGCGCGGCCTGCGCTTCGATGAGTCGTGCCGTGCCCTGTTCCAGGGCGTACGGCCGGTGCGTGGCGTTCCAGCCGTCCACCACCTGCGCGCGCTCGGCCTCGGGCAGGATGCCCAGGCTGTTCAGCGCCCGCTGCGGATCGCGCGCCAGCGCGTCGGCCAGGCCCGCCAGCGCGCGCTGCATGAAGTGGCAGACACGCAGCGGGTCCAGCCCGGCGACGGCCTGGGCGGAGAGCAGGAAGTCCTGGCCCAGGTCGTCGACCGACAGGGTCAGCGGGTAGTTGGTGCGGTCATGCCCGCCCAGTTCCACGATCTCGTCGTCGCGCTCGGCCGTGCCGTCGAGCACGGCCTGCATGCCCGGGCTGTAGCGGTAGTTGAGCAGCGACGTAAACAGCGGCGCCGGCGCGTCGACCGCGCTGCAGCGCTGCGCCAGCGACAGCGGGGCGTGTTCGTGACGCAGCAACTGCGCCAGCCGCGCGTGCGTCTGCCGCAGCGCCGCTTCCACGCCTACTTCGCCCACGCCCAGGCGCACCGGCAGCGTGTTGATGAACATCCCCATCACCCGGTCCGCGCCTTCGCCGCCCTGCATGCGCCCGAACAGCACCGTCCCGAACACCACGTCCTCGCGACCCGTCGTGCGCGCCAGCACCAGCGACCACGCCAGGTGCATCAGGCTCGCCGCGCTCACCCCCAGCCGGCGCGCCTGGGCACGGACCGTCTGCGCCAGCGCCGGGTCCAGCCGCAGCCGTGCTTCCTCGATCCCGCTGCCGTCGCCCTGCACGTCCAGCAGCCCGAACGGCGCCGTCGGTTCGTCGATGTCACCCAGCATGTCGTGGAAGAAGGCTTCGTGCTCTTCCTGGCTCACCCCCAGCCGCGCCTGCGCCACGAAGTGGCGGAACGGGACCGGCGCGGGCAGTTCCGCTTCGCGGCCCTGTTCGATCAGCTCGGCTTCCTCGACCAGCAGGTCCAGCGTCGTGTGGTCGATCGCCAGGTGGTGCGCCAGGATGTGCAGCAGCCAGCGACCGTTCCGCGCGTCCTCCACCAGGTGCGCGCGCAGCAGCGGCGCGTGGCCCAGGTCCAGCCGCGTGTGCTGCGGGTCGAAGCGCGCTTCCAGCGCCGCGGCCAGGTCTTCCGTGCCGAAGTCGCCCGCGTCCAGTTCGACCAGCTCGAGCCGCGCTTCGCGTTGCACCACCTGCACCGGCTGCGACAGCCCTTCCCAGTACACCGCCGTGCGCAGGATGTCGTGCCGCCCGATCACCTGCTGCACCGTGTCCACGAAGCGCGACACCGCTTCGCGCTGCTTGAAGCCATACACGCTGGGCAGCAGGTACGGGTCGCCGTCCTCGGCCATCAGGTGGTGGAACAGGATGCCTTCCTGCAGCGGCGCCAGCGGGTAGATGTCCTGGATGTTCCGCACCCCGCCGGGCACCTGCGCCACCAGCCGGTCCAGTTCGTCCTGCGTCAGCGTGGCCAGCGTCACCATCTCCGGCGTGATGCGTTCGGCGCTGCCGTCGGCCGGGATGCCGTTCGGCGGCACTTCGATCCGTGCCGGCCCCGCGCCCACGCTCGCGGCCAGTTCGGCCAGGCTCGTGCTGGTGAAGAGCGCGCGCACGTCGGCCTGCAGCCCGGCCTGGCGCATGCGCTCGATCAGGCTCACCGCCAGCAGCGAATGCCCGCCCAGTTCGAAGAAGTTGTCGTGGCGGCCGACCTGCGCCACCCCCAGCAGTTCGCTCCACAGCCGCGCCAGCGTCTGTTCGACGTCGCCTTGCGGTGCTTCATAGCCGCGGCGCACGAAGGCGTCGCCTTCGGGGGCCGGCAGTGCCGCCCGGTCGAGCTTGCCGTTGGGGGTCAGCGGCAGGCGCGCCAGGCGCACGAAGGCCGACGGCACCATGTACGACGGCAGCCCGTCGCCCGCGTGCGCGCGCAGCGCCTCGGCCGCGGCCTCGCCCACGTAGTACGCCACCAGGTACTTGGTGTCGGTGTCGCCGTCCGCCCGCGCGATCACCACCACGTCGCTCACGTCCGCGGCCTGCGCCAGGTGCGCCTCGATCTCGCCCAGTTCGATGCGGAAGCCCCGCACCTTCACCTGGAAGTCGTTGCGGCCCAGGTATTCGATCGTCCCGTCCGACAGCCACCGGCCCAGGTCGCCCGTCCGGTACATGCGCGCCGGGGCGTCGCCTTCGGCCACGGTGGCGAACGGGTCCGCGACGAAGCGCTCGGCCGTCAGCTCCGGCTGGTTCAGGTAGCCGCGTGCCACGCCATCGCCGCCGATGTACAGCTCGCCTGCCACCCCGATCGGCACCGGCTGGCCGTGGCCGTCCAGGATGTAGATCCGCGTGTTGCCGATCGGGCGGCCCAGCGGCACGCTGGCCGCCTCTTCCGCCAGCGATTCGATCTCGTGCGTGATCGCGAACGTCGTGCTCTCGGTCGGGCCGTAGCCGTTGAGCAGGTGCTGCGGACGGTGCTCGCGCAGCACCTTGCGCACCACCCGCGGGTCCAGCGCGTCACCGCCGATGATCAGGTAGCGCAGCCCCGGCAGCACCGGGCCCAGCACCCGCTCGTACTGGTTGAACAGGCCCACCGTCAGCCACAGCACGCTCACCGCGCGATCGCCCAGCGCCCCCGCCAGACGCTGCGGATCGAGCAGCGTGTCCTGGTCGATCACCACTACCGCGCCGCCGTTGAGCAGCGCCGCCCACACTTCCAGCGTGCTCGCGTCGAACGCCGGGTTCGCCGCCAGCGCCACCCGGTCATCCGCGCCGAACGCCGCGTAGCCGTTGTTGCGCACCAGCCGCACGATCCCCCGGTGCAGGATCTCCACCCCTTTCGGACGGCCCGTCGAGCCCGAGGTGTACATGACGTAGGCCAGCGCGTCGCCGCCCGTGCGCACGTCCGGCGTGCCGGACGGCTGCGACGACAGCGCTTCGCCGTCCGCGTCGAGCCGCTGCAGGCCGGACAGTTCCGCAGCCACCGCTTCGCCGGCGCGCCCGATCAGCAGGCGCACCCCCGCGTCCTGCGCCATCAGCGCCTGGCGCTCGCCCGGCAGCACCGTGTCCAGCGGCAGGTACGCTCCGCCCGCCTTGAGCACCGCCAGTTCCGCCACCACCAGTTCGGCCGAGCGCGGCAGGCTCAGCGCCACCGCCTCGCCCGCCTGCAGCCCTGCATCGAGCAGCGCGTGCGCCAGGCGGTTCGACCACGCGTCCAGTTCCGCGTAGTTCAGCGTCCGTTCGCCGTCGAGCACCGCCAGGGCGGACGGCGTGGCCTGCGCCATCTGTGCGAACAGTTCGCCCACCCCGCTCTCCCGCGGGTAGGCGTAGGACGTCGCGTTCCAGCCCTGCACCACCTGCCAGCGCTCGGAGGCCGGCAGCACGCCCACGCCGCTCAGCGGCGCCTGCGGATGCGACGACAGCGCCTCCACCAGGCCCGACAGCGCGCTCTGCATGAAGCCGCACACCCGCGCGGCCTCCAGCGGGCGGCTCACCTGCGCCGTCAGCAGGAAGCCTTCGCCCAGGTCGTCCACCGAGAACGTCAGCGGGTAGTTCGTGCGTTCGTGGCCGGCCACTGCCACCAGGTCGGCAAACGCGCGCTCCACGCCGTCGCCGCCCGCCTCGTCCGCTTCGGGGCTGTAGCGGTAGTTGAGCAGCGCGGTGAACAGCGGCGCCGGCGCTTCGACCGCGCTGCAGCGCTGTGCCAGCGACAGCGGGGCGTGTTCGTGACGCAGCAACTGCGCCAGGCGCGCATGCGTCTGCCGCAGCGCCGCTTCCACGCCCGATCCGTCCACGGAAAAGCGCACCGGCAGGGTGTTGATGAACATCCCCATCACCCGGTCCGCGCCTTCGCCGCCCTGCATGCGCCCGAACAGCACCGTCCCGAACACCACGTCCTCGCGACCCGTCGTGCGTGCCAGCACCAGCGACCACGCCAGGTGCATCAGGCTCGCCGCGCTCACCCCCAGCCGGCGGCAGTGGTGACGGATGGCGGCGGCCAGTTCGGGAGCAACCCGGTGTTCCGCCTCTTCGATTTCGCTGCCGTCGCCCTGCACGTCCAAGAGCCCGAACGGCGCCGTCGGTTCGTCGATGTCACCCAGCATCTGGGTGAAGAAGGCTTCGTGCTCGGCCTCGCTCACCCCCAGCCGCGCCTGCGCCACGAAGTTGCGGAACGGCACCGCCGCCGGCAGCTCCGATGCCCGGCCCGCCTCGATCAGCGCCGCCTCTTCGACCAGCAGGTCCTGCGTCGTGTGGTCCAGCACCAGGTGGTGCGACAGGATGCGCAGCAGCCACCGCCCGTTCCGGGCGTCCTCGGCCACCCAGGCGCGGATCAGCGGCGCCTGCGTCAGGTCGAAGCGCGTGTTGCGCGGGTCCAGCCGCGCTTCGAGCTGCGCCGCCGCCTCGCCCTGCGACGGGTCCAGCGCGATCTCCTCGATCGCGAGCCGCGCCTGCCGGCTGACCACCTGCAGCGGTTCGGGCACGCCCTGCCACACGAGGCTCGTGCGCAGGATGTCGTGACGGTCGATCACGCGCTGGATCGCCGCCAGCAGGCTGTCCAGGCGCTCGCGCGAGGGAGCCGCGATCAGGCCGGCCTCGACGTAGGCGTCGTGCTCCGGGTCCACCAGGTGGTGGAACAGCATGCCTTCCTGCAGCGGCGCCAGCGGGTAGATGTCCTGGATGTTCGGCGTGCCGCCCGCCACCTGTGCGACCAGGGCGTCGATCTCGTCCTGCGTCAGCGCCGCCAGCGTCACCATCTCCGGCGTGATGCGTTCGGCACTGCCGTCGGACGGGATGCCGTTCGGCGGCACGGCGACGCGTCCGCCCAGGCCGGTCGTCTGCCCGCCTTGCTGCAGGAACGCGATCAGTTCGGCCTTCTTCTGGCGCAGCAGATCGACGAGGCCCGCATCGGCCAGCGCTTTCTTGTCTCCGCGTACAGCGAGTTGATCTCCATTCAGCGCGAGAGAGATACCTTTGGCCTCGAGGAGGGACAGGAGGTCGACGACAGTCACAGCAATATCTCCTCGATTTCCGTCGTGGCCGCGGCAAAGTCGGCCAGAATCGGGCTCGAAAACAGTGTTCCGACATCCACGTGCAGCCCGGCTGCACGCATGCGTTCGATCAGGGTGATGGCCAGCAGCGAGTGCCCGCCCAATTCGAAGAAGTTGTCGTGGCGGCCGACCTGCTCCACCCCCAGCAACTCGCTCCACAGCCGCGCCAGCGTCTGTTCCACCTCGCCCTGCGGTGCTTCATAGCCGCGGCGCACGAAGGCGTCGCCTTCGGGGGCCGGCAGTGCGGCCCGGTCGAGCTTGCCGTTGGGGGTCAGCGGCAGGCGTTCCAGCCGCACGAAGGCCGACGGCACCATGTACGACGGCAGCCCGTCGCCCGCGTGCGCGCGCAGCGCGTCGGCCGCGGCTTCGCCCACGTAGTACGCCACCAGGTGCTTGGCTTCGCCGTCGCCCGATTCGCGCGCGATCACCACCACGTCGCTCACGCCTTCGCATTGCGCCAGGTGCGCCTCGATCTCGCCCAGTTCGATCCGGAAGCCCCGCACCTTCACCTGGAAGTCGTTGCGGCCCAGGTACTCGATCGTTCCGTCCGACAGCCAGCGGCCCAGGTCGCCCGTCCGGTACATGCGCGCCGGGGCCTCGCCCTCGGCCACGGTGGCGAACGGGTCCGCCATGAAGCGCTCGTCCGTCAGCTCCGGCTGGTTCAGGTAGCCCGCGCCCACGCACCGGCCCCCGATCCAGATCTCGCCCACCACCCCGATCGGCACCGGCGCCCGATGCTCGTCCAGCACATACAGCCGCGTGTTGCGGACCGGACGGCCCAGCGGCACCCCCTGCGCGTACCCGCCCAGCTCCGCCTCCAGCCCGTGCCACACCACCACGTCGCTGCACTCGGTCGGGCCGTAGCTGTTGATGAACCGCGGCCGCGGCGATGGAATCTGCTGCAGCCTGCCCGCCTGGACCGCCTCCCCGCCCAGCACCACCGTCCCCAGCCGCTGCAGCCCCCCGCACCCGCCTCGATCAGCGCATGGAACGCGCTCGGCGCCAGGTTGAGCCACGTGATGCCTTCGGCCTCGATCTGCGCGAGGATGCGCTGCGGATCGAACGGCTCCGCCCCCAGGTGCAGGCAGCCGCCCACCACCAGCGGACCGAAGATGTTCTTCTGCGTCAGGTCGAAGCTGTGCGAACTCAGCAGCAGGACACGGTCCTCACCGCTCAGGCCCGCGTCCTCGACGTACCACCCCAGCAGGTTCTGCAGCCCCCGCCGCCAGACCTGCGCCGCCTTCGGACGGCCCGTCGAGCCCGAGGTGTAGATCACGTAGGCCAGGTGCGCCTCGTTGCCCGCGAACGGCTCGGGGTTGGCCGCACTGGCACCCGCCCAGGCGGACGGCTGCGCCATGTCCAGCAGCACCGCTCCGGGCCGCTCGGCGCCGATGCGCCCGGCCAGTTCGGCCGCGCTGATCACCACCGCCGGTTCGCAGTCCTCGAGCATGTAGGCCAGCCGCTCGCCCGGATAGCCCGGGTCCAGCGGCACGTACGCCCCGCCCGCCTTGAGCACCGCCACCAGCGCCACCACCAGCTCCACGCTGCGCCCCAGGCACACCGCCACCCGCGCATCCGGCCCCACCCCCAGCGTGCGCAGGTGGTGCGCCAGGCGGTTCGCGCGGGCGTTCAGTTCGGCATACGTCAGCGACGCCCCGTCCTGCCTCACCGCGACCGCCTGCGGCGTGCGATTGGCCTGCGCCTCGATCAGTTCGTGCAGGCAGCGGCCCGCCGGATAGTCCCGCGCCGTCGCGTTCCAGCCCTCCAGCACCTGCGTCCGCTCGCCCGCCGGCAGCACGTCCAGCGCACGCAGCGCCTGCTGCGGATCCCGCTCCAGCGCCGCCGCCACGACCTCCAGCGCGCGCTGCATGAAGCCGCACACCCGCGCGGCCCCGATCGGGCGGCTCACCTGCATCGTCAGCAGGAAGCCTTCGCCCAGGTCGTCCACCGCGAGCGTCAGCGGATAGTTCGTGCGCTCCTGGCCGGCCACTGCCACCAGGTCGGCAAACGGACGCTCGGCGCCGTCGCCGCCCGCCTCGTCCGCTTCGGGGCTGTAGCGGTAGTTGAGCAGCGACGTAAACAGCGGCGCCGGTGCCTGCACCGCGCTGCAGCGCTGCGCCAGCGCCAGCGGCGCATGCTCGTGCCGCAGCAGCCGCGCGAGCAGGCCATGTACCGCCTTCAGACGGGTCTCGACGCTCTCCCCATCCACGCTCAGGCGCACCGGCAGGGTGTTGATGAACATCCCCATCACCCGGTCCGCGCCTTCGCCGCCCTGCATGCGACCGAACAGCACCGTCCCGAACACCACGTCCTCGCGACCCGTCGTGCGTGCCAGCACCAGCGACCACGCCAGGTGCATCAGGCTCGCCGCGCTCACCCCCAGCCGGCGGCAGTGGTGACGGATGGCGGCGGCCAGCTCGGGAGCAACCCGGTGTTCCGCCTCTTCGATTTCGCTGCCGTCACCCTGCACGTCCAAGAGCCCGAACGGCGCCGTCGGTTCGTCGATGTCCCCCAGCATGTCGCGGAAGAAGGCTTCGTGCTCGGCCTCGCTCACCCCCAGCCGCGCCTGCGCCACGAAGTTGCGGAACGGCACCGCCGCCGGCAGCTCCGATGCCCGGCCCGCCTCGATCAGCGCCGCCTCTTCGACCAGCAGGTCCTGCGTCGTGTGGTCCAGCACCAGGTGGTGCGACAGGATGCGCAGCAGCCACCGCCCGTTCCGCACGTCCTCGGCCACCCAGGCGCGGATCAGCGGCGCCTGCGTCAGGTCGAAGCGCGTGTTGCGCGGGTCCAGCCGCGCTTCGAGCTGCGCCGCCGCCTCGCCCTGCGACGGGTCCAGCGCGATCTCCTCGATCACGAGCCGCGCCTGCCGGCTGACCACCTGCAGCGGTTCGGGTACGCCCTGCCACACGAGGCTCGTGCGCAGGATGTCGTGACGGTCGATCACGCGCTGGATCGCCGCCAGCAGGCTGTCCAGCCGCGCCCGGCTCGGGCTGCTGATCAGGCTCGCCTCGACATAGGCGTCGTGCTCCGGGTCCACCAGGTGGTGGAACAGCATGCCTTCCTGCAGCGGCGCCAGCGGGTAGATGTCCTGGATGTTCGGCGTGCCGCCCGCCACCTGCGCCACCAGCGCGTCGATCTCGTCCTGCGTCAGCGCCGCCAGCGTCACCATCTCCGGCGTGATGCGTTCGGCACTGCCGTCGGACGGGATGCCGTTCGGCGGCACCCGCACTTCACTGCCTTCCCGCCCCAGTTGCTGCGCCAGTTCGGCCAGGCTCGGCGCCGCGAACAGCGTGCGCACGTCCGCGTACAGCCCTTCGCGGCGCAGCCGCTCGATCAGGCTCACCGTCAGCAGCGAGTGACCGCCCAGTTCGAAGAAGTTGTCGTGGCGCCCGACGGGCTCCACCTTGAGCAGGTCGCTCCACAGCCGCGCCAGCGTCTGTTCCACTTCGCCCTGCGGCGCCTCGAACGCGCGGCTCGCCCCGCCGCCTTCGGGCGCCGGCAGCGCCGCCCGGTCCAGCTTGCCGTTGGGCGTCAGCGGGAAGCGCGCCAGCCGCACGAACGCCGACGGCACCATGTACGACGGCAGCGCGGCCACCGCGTGCGCACGCAGCGCTTCCACCGGCGCCTCGCCCACGTGGTACGCCACCAGCCGCTTCTGGCCCGGCCCGTCCTCGCGCGCCAGCACCGCCACTTCCTGCACACCGGCCACCGCCGCCAGGCTGCCTTCCACTTCCCCCAGTTCGATCCGGAAGCCCCGCACCTTCACCTGGAAGTCGTTGCGCCCGATGAATTCGACTTCGCCGTCCGGACGCCAGCGCGCCAGATCCCCCGTCCGGTACATCCGCGGCGCCGGCTCCAGCGCCGTGGCCGCCGCGAACGGGTCCGCCACGAAGCGTTCCCGCGTCTGTTCTTCCAGGTTCAGGTAGCCGCGCGCCACCCCCACCCCGCCGATGTACAGTTCCCCCGCCACCCCCACCGGCACCGGCTGCCCCTGCCCGTCCAGCAGGTACAGCCGCATGTTGGCGAACGGACGGCCGATGCTCACCCGGCTCACCCCCGGCACGTGGCGCACGTAGGCCGCGCTGCACGAGATCGTGATCTCGGTCGGGCCGTAGGTGTTGATCAGCCGCGTCGGCGCCGCCCGACCGCCCTGCAGCGCCTCCCACTGCGCCAGCGCGTGCGCCGACAGCGCATCGCCCGTGACGTTGATCAGCCGCACGCCTTCCAGCCAGGCCAGACCCTGTTCCGGCGACACCTGCCATTCGCCCACCAGCGTGTGCCAGTGCGCCGCCGTCAGGTGCACCACGTCCGGGCGCACCCGCTCCGGCGCCCCGGCCTCGCCCACGCCGAACAGGTCGTTGCCCGGCACCAGCGTCGCCCCGCCCAGCAGCGCCGGCAGCGTCTCTTCCAGCGAGAGGTCGAAGTTCAGCGAGTTCTGCTGCAGCACCCGCTCGCCCGCCTGCAGACCAAACCAGCCGATCGCCTCCAGCGTGTAGTTCACCAGCCCGCGGTGTTCGATCATCACCCCCTTGGGGCGGCCGGTCGAACCCGAGGTGTAGATCACGTAGGCCAGGTGCCGCGCGTCCAGTCCGAGATCACCCGGGACGCGGTTCGTCTCCGGCGCCCCGGCCCACGCCCCGGCGTCGGCCGCCAGGTCCAGCAGCGCCGGCACGCGCTGCCCGGCCGCGGCCAGCGCCGCCAGTTGCGCTTCGATCACCGGGCGCGCCGCGCCCTGGCTGAGCACCACCGCCGGTTCGCTGTCGGCCAGCATGTACGCCAGCCGATCGCCCGGGTAGGCCGGGTCCAGCGGCACGTACGCCCCGCCCGCCTTGAGCACCGCCAGCAGGCCCGTCACCATGTGGAACCCGCGCTCCACGCACAGCGCCACCCGCACTTCCGGGCCCACCCCCAGGCTCGCCAGGTGGTGCGCCAGGCGGTTCGCCCGCGCGTTCAGTTCGCCGTAGCCCAGCGATTCGCCCCCGAACCGTACCGCCGGCGCCTGCGGCGTGCGCGCCGCCTGCGATTCGAACAGCTCATGCACGCAGCGCGCCAGCGGGTAGGGCTTCGCCGTCGCGTTCCACCCCGACACCACCTGCTCGCGCTCCGCCGACGGCAGCACGTCCAGGGCGTTCAGCGAGGTCCCCCCTCCGCTCGACAGCGCCGACGACAGCGCATGCAGCGCCTCCGCCATGAAGGCGCACACCCGTTCCGCCTCCACCGTCCGGCTCACCTGCGCCGTCAGCAGGAAGTCCTCGCCCAGATCGTCTACGTCCAGCGTCACCGGATAGTTGGTGCGCTCATAGACACCCAGCGCCTCGATGTCGTCGAAGGAACCTTGCCCGACGCCTTCCAGCCCGCTCTCCTGCTGCGGGCTGTAGCGGTAGTTGAGCAATGAAGTGAACAGCGGGGCCGGCGAGGCCACGCCGCTATAACGTTGCGCAACTGCGAGCGGTGCGTGCTCGTGGCGCAGCAGGCGCGCGAGCATGGTGTGCACATGCTTCGCCCCGCTCCTGGCGGTCTGCCCGCCGATGGTGACGCGAAGCGGCAGCGTATTGATGAAGATGCCGATGCTGCGGTCGGCCTGATGGCCGCCCTGCATGCGGCCGAACAGCACCGTCCCGAACACCACGTCCTCGCGACCCGTCGCGCGTGCGACGACCAGCGCCCACGCCAGGTGCATCAGGCTCGCCGTACTGACACCGAGCTGCCTGGCCTGCTGCCGCAGCGATCCGGACAGTTCCCTGGGCAGCAGGTGCTTCGCTTCGCCGATGTCGTGGCCGTCGCCCTGTACGTCCAGCAGCCCGAACGGCGCCGTCGGTTCGTCGATGTCGCCCAGCATGTCGCGGAAGAAGGTTTCGTGTTCTTCCTGGGAGACACCGTACAGGGCCTGCGCCACAAACTCGCGGAAAGCCGCCGGCGGCTGCAGTTCGTCCGCCCTGCCCTGTTCGATCAGCCGCGTCTCTTCGATGATCAGATCGGACGCCGTGTGGTCGATGGTGAGGTGATGAGCCAGCAGGTGCAGCAGCCAGCGGCCGTTGGCGGCATCCTCGGCGACATGCACTCGCAGCATCGGTGCCTTGTCCACGGCGATCCGTGTCCTGCGCGGATCGAAATACGCCTCGAGCTGTTGCAGGACGTTCCCGCCCGCGGGATCGAAATGCAGCTCTTCGACCATCAAGGGCGCATCCCTCAACACCACCTGCATGGGTTTTGCCAACCCTTCCCAGATGACGGCCGTGCGCAGGATGTCGTGCCGATCGATGACTTGTTGCGCACGCGCGAGGAAGGCATCCAGCATTTCGCGGCTCGAGAATCCGAACACGCTGGGCAGCAGGTACGGGTCGCCGTCCTCGGCCATCAGGTGGTGGAACAGGATGCCTTCCTGCAGCGGCGCCAGCGGGTAGATGTCCTGGACGTTCCGCACCCCGCCGGGCACCTGCGCCACCAGCCGGTCCAGTTCGTCCTGCGTCAGCGCCGCCAGCGTCACCATCTCCGGCGTGATGCGTTCGGCGCTGCCGTCGGCCGGGATGCCGTTCGGCGGTACCTCGATCCGCGCCGGCCCCGCGCCCACGCTCGCGGCCAGTTCGGCCAGGCTCGTGCTGGTGAAGAGCGCGCGCACGTCGGCCTGCAGCCCGGCCTGGCGCATGCGCTCGATCAGGCTCACCGCCAGCAGCGAATGCCCGCCCAGTTCGAAGAAGTTGTCGTGGCGGCCGACCTGCGCCACGCCGAGCAGTTCGCTCCACAGCCGCGCCAGGGTCTGTTCGACGTCGCCCTGCGGTGCTTCATAGCCGCGGCGCACGAAGGCGTCGCCTTCGGGGGCCGGCAGCGCCGCCCGGTCCAGTTTGCCGTTGGGGGTCAGCGGCAGGCGTGCCAGCCGCACGAAGGCCGACGGCACCATGTACGACGGCAGCCCGTCGCCCGCGTGCGCGCGCAGCGCCTCGGCCGCGGCCTCGCCCACGTAGTACGCCACCAGGTACTTGGTGTCGGTGTCGCCGTCCGCCCGCGCGATCACCACCACGTCGCTCACGTCCGCGGCCTGCGCCAGGTGCGCCTCGATCTCGCCCAGTTCGATGCGGAAGCCCCGCACCTTCACCTGGAAGTCGTTGCGGCCCAGGTATTCGATCGTTCCGTCCGCCAGCCAGCGGCCCAGGTCGCCCGTCTTGTACATGCGCGGGGCCGGGTTCTGCGGCGTGGCCGTGGCGAACGGGTCCGCGACGAAGCGCTCGGCCGTCAGCTCCGGCTGGTTCAGGTAGCCGCGCGCCACGCCGTCGCCGCCGATGTACAGCTCCCCCGCCACCCCGATCGGTACCGGCTGGCCGTGGCCGTCCAGGATGTAGATCCGCGTGTTGCCGATCGGGCGGCCCAGCGGCACGCTGGCCGCCTCTTCCGCCAGCGATTCGATCTCGTGCGTGATCGCGAACGTCGTGCTCTCGGTCGGGCCGTAGCCGTTGAGCAGGTGCTGCGGACGGTGCTCGCGCAGCACCTTGCGCACCACCCGCGGGTCCAGCGCGTCACCGCCGATGATCAGGTAGCGCAGCCCCGGCAGCACCGGGCCCAGCACCCGCTCGTACTGGTTGAACAGGCCCACCGTCAGCCACAGCACGCTCACCGCGCGATCGCCCAGCGCCCCCGCCAGACGCTGCGGATCGAGCAGCGTGTCCTGGTCGATCACCACCACCGCACCACCGTTGAGCAGCGCCGCCCACACTTCCAGCGTGCTCGCGTCGAACGCCGGGTTCGCCGCCAGCGCCACCCGGTCGCCCGCGCCGAACGCCGCGTAGCCGTTGTTGCGCACCAGCCGCACGATCCCCCGGTGCAGGATCTCCACCCCTTTCGGGCGGCCCGTCGAGCCCGAGGTGTACATGACGTAGGCCAGCGCGTCGCCGCCCGTGCGCACCTCCGGCGTGCCGGACGGTTGCGACGACAGCGCCTCGCCGTCCGCGTCGAGCCGCTGCAGGCCGGACAGTTCCGCGGCCACCGCTTCGCCGGCGCGCCCGATCAGCAGGCGCACCCCCGCGTCCTGCGCCATCAGCGCCTGGCGCTCGCCCGGCAGCACCGTGTCCAGCGGCAGGTACGCTCCGCCCGCCTTGAGCACCGCCAGTTCCGCCGCCACCAGTTCGGCCGAGCGCGGCAGGCTCAGCGCCACCGCCTCGCCCGCCTGCAGCCCCGCCGCCAGCAGCGCGTGCGCCAGGCGGTTCGACCACGCGTCCAGTTCCGCGTAGCTCAGCGTCCGTTCGCCGTCGAGCACCGCCAGGGCGGACGGCGTGGCCTGCGCCATCTGTGCGAACAGTTCGCCCACCCCGCTCTCCCGCGGGTAGGCGTAGGACGTCGCGTTCCAGCCCTGCACCACCTGCGCACGCTCGGAGGCCGGCAGTACGCCCACGCCGCTCAGCGGCGCCTGCGGATGCGACGACAGCGCCTCCACCAGGCCCGACAGCGCGCTCTGCATGAAGCTGCACACCCGAGCGGCCTCCAGCGGGCGGCTCACCTGCGCCGTCAGCAGGAAGCCTTCGCCCAGGTCGTCCACCGAGAACGTCAGCGGGTAGTTCGTGCGTTCGTGGCCGGCCACTTCCATCAAGTCGGCAAACGCGCGCTCCACGCCGTCGCCGCCCGCCTCGTCCGCTTCGGGGCTGTAGCGGTAGTTGAGCAGCGAGGTAAACAGCGGCGCCGGCGCTTCGACCGCGCTGCAGCGCTGCGCCAGCGACAGCGGCGCATGTTCGTGACGCAGCAGTTGCGCCAGCCGCGCGTGCGTCTGCCGCAGCGCCGCTTCCACGCCCACGTCGCCCACCCCCAGGCGCACCGGCAGGGTGTTGATGAACATCCCCATCACCCGGTCCGCGCCTTCGCCGCCTTGCATGCGCCCGAACAGCACCGTCCCGAACACCACGTCCTCGCGCCCCGTCGTGCGCGCCAGCACCAGCGACCACGCCAGGTGCATCAGGCTCGCCGCGCTCACCCCCAGCCGGCGCGCCTGCGCGCGGACCGTCTGTGCCAGCGCCGGGTCCAGCCGCAGCCGTGCTTCCTCGATCCCGCTGCCGTCGCCCTGCACGTCCAGCAGCCCGAACGGCGCCGTCGGTTCGTCGATGTCGCCCAGCATCTGGGTGAAGAAGGCTTCGTGTTCTGCCTGGCTCACCCCCAGCCGCGCCTGCGCCACGAAGTGGCGGAACGGCACCGGCGCGGGCAGTTCCGACTCCCGGCCCTGTTCGATCAGTTCGGCCTCTTCGACCAGCAGTTCCAGCGTCGTGTGGTCGATCGCCAGGTGGTGCGCCAGGATGTGCAGCAGCCAGCGCCCGTTCCGCGCGTCCTCCACCAGGTGCGCGCGCAGCAGCGGCGCGCGGCCCAGGTCCAGCCGCGTGTGCTGCGGGTCGAAACGCGCTTCCAGCGCCGCGGCCAGGTCTTCCGTGCCGAAGTCGCCCGCGTCCAGTTCGACCAGCTCGAGCCGCGCTTCGCGCTGCACCACCTGCACCGGCTGCGACAGCCCTTCCCAGTACACCGCCGTGCGCAGGATGTCGTGCCGCCCGATCACCTGCTGCACCGTGTCCACGAAGCGCGACACCGCTTCGCGCTGCTGGAAGCCGTACACGCTGGGCAGCAGGTACGGGTCGCCGTCCTCGGCCATCAGGTGGTGGAACAGGATGCCTTCCTGCAGCGGCGCCAGCGGGTAGATGTCCTGGACGTTCCGCACCCCGCCGGGCACCTGCGCCACCAGCCGGTCCAGTTCGTCCTGCGTCAGCGCCGCCAGCGTCACCATCTCCGGCGTGATGCGCTCCGCACTGCCGTCGGCCGGGATGCCGTTCGGCGGTACCTCGATCCGCGCCGGCCCCGCGCCCACGCTCGCGGCCAGTTCGGCCAGGCTCGTGCTGGTGAAGAGCACGCGTACGTCGGCCTGCAGCCCGGCCTGGCGCATGCGCTCGATCAGGCTCACCGCCAGCAGCGAATGCCCGCCCAGTTCGAAGAAGTTGTCGTGGCGGCCGACCTGCGCCACGCCGAGCAGTTCGCTCCACAGCCGTGCCAGCGTCTGTTCGACCTCGCCTTGCGGCGCTTCATAGCCGCGGCGTACGAAGGCATCGCCTTCGGGGGCCGGCAGCGCCGCCCGGTCCAGTTTGCCGTTGGGCGTCAGCGGCAGGCGTGCCAGCCGCACGAAGGCCGACGGCACCATGTACGACGGCAGCCCGTCGCCTGCGTGCGCGCGCAGTGCTTCGGCTGCGGCCTCGCCCACGTAGTACGCCACCAGGTACTTGGTGTCGGTGTCGCCGTCCGCCCGCGCGATCACCACCACGTCGCTGACGTCCGCGGCCTGCGCCAGGTGCGCCTCGATCTCGCCCAGCTCGATGCGGAAGCCCCGCACCTTCACCTGGAAGTCGTTGCGGCCCAGGTATTCGATCGTTCCGTCCGACAGCCACCGGCCCAGGTCGCCCGTCCGGTACATGCGCGCCGGGGCGTCGCCTTCAGCCACGGTGGCGAACGGGTCCGCCACGAAGCGCTCGGCCGTCAGCTCCGGCTGGTTCAGGTAGCCGCGCGCCACGCCGTCGCCGCCGATGTACAGCTCCCCCGCCACCCCGATCGGTACCGGCTGGCCGTGGCCGTCCAGGATGTAGATCCGCGTGTTGCCGATCGGACGGCCCAGCGGCACGCTGGCCGCCTCTTCCGCCAGCGATTCGATCTCGTGCGTGATCGCGAACGTCGTGCTCTCGGTCGGGCCGTAGCCGTTGAGCAGGTGCTGCGGACGGTGCTCGCGCAGCACCTTGCGCACCACCCGCGGGTCCAGCGCGTCACCGCCGATGATCAGGTAGCGCAGCCCCGGCAGCACCGGGCCCAGCACCCGCTCGTACTGGTTGAACAGGCCCACCGTCAGCCACAGCACGCTCACCGCGCGATCACCCAGCGCCCCCGCCAGACGCTGCGGATCGAGCAGCGTGTCCTGGTCGATCACCACCACCGCGCCGCCGTTGAGCAGCGCCGCCCACACTTCCAGCGTGCTCGCGTCGAACGCCGGGTTCGCCGCCAGCGCCACCCGGTCAGCCGCACCGAACGCCGCGTAGCCATTGTTGCGCACCAGCCGCACGATCCCCCGGTGCAGGATCTCCACCCCTTTCGGGCGGCCCGTCGAGCCCGAGGTGTACATGACGTAGGCCAGCGCGTCGCCGCCCGTGCGCACGTCCGGCGTGCCGGACGGCTGCGACGACAGCGCCTCGCCGTCCGCGTCGAGCCGCTGCAGGCCGGCCAGTTCCGCGGCCGCCGCTTCGCCGGCGCGCCCGATCAGCAGGCGCACCCCCGCGTCCTGCGCCATCAGCGCCTGGCGCTCGCCCGGCAGCACCGTGTCCAGCGGCAGGTACGCTCCGCCCGCCTTGAGCACCGCCAGTTCCGCCGCCACCAGTTCGGCCGAGCGCGGCAGGCTCAGCGCCACCGCCTCGCCCGCCTGCAGCCCTGCATCGAGCAGCGCGTGCGCCAGGCGGTTCGACCACGCGTCCAGTTCCGCGTAGCTCAGCGTCCGTTCGCCGTCGAGCACCGCCGGCGCGGACGGCGTGGACTGCGCCATCTGTGCGAACAGTTCGCCCACCCCGCTCTCCCGCGGGTAGGCGTAGGACGTCGCGTTCCAGCCCTGCACCACCTGCCAGCGCTCGGAGGCCGGCAGCACGCCCACGCCGCTCAGCGGCGCCTGCGGATGCGACGACAGCGCCTCCACCAGGCCCGACAGCGCGCTCTGCATGAAGCTGCACACCCGCGCGGCCTCCAGCGGGCGGCTCACCTGCGCCGTCAGCAGGAAGCCTTCGCCCAGGTCGTCCACCGAGAACGTCAGCGGGTAGTTCGTGCGTTCGTGGCCGGCCACTGCCACCAGGTCGGCAAACGCGCGCTCCACGCCGTCGCCGCCCGCCTCGTCCGCTTCGGGGCTGTAGCGGTAGTTGAGCAGCGCGGTGAACAGCGGCGCCGGCGCTTCGACCGCGCTGCAGCGCTGTGCCAGCGACAGCGGCGCGTGTTCGTGACGCAGCAACTGCGCCAGGCGCGCATGCGTCTGCCGCAGCGCCGCTTCCACGCCCGATCCGTCCACGGAAAAGCGTACCGGCAGGGTGTTGATGAACATCCCCATCACCCGGTCCGCGCCTTCGCCGCCCTGCATGCGACCGAACAGCACCGTCCCGAACACCACGTCCTCGCGCCCCGTCGTGCGCGCCAGCACCAGCGACCACGCCAGGTGCATCAGGCTCGCCGCGCTCACCCCCAGCCGGCGGCAGTGGTGACGGATGGCGGCGGCCAGTTCGGGAGCGACCCGGTGTTCCGCCTCTTCGATTTCGCTGCCGTCGCCCTGCACGTCCAAGAGCCCGAACGGCGCCGTCGGTTCGTCGATGTCCCCCAGCATGTCGCGGAAGAAGGCTTCGTGCTCGGCCTCGCTCACCCCCAGCCGCGCCTGCGCCACGAAGTTGCGGAACGGCACCGCCGCCGGCAGCTCCGATGCCCGGCCCGCCTCGATCAGCGCCGCCTCTTCGACCAGCAGGTCCTGCGTCGTGTGGTCCAGCACCAGGTGGTGCGACAGGATGCGCAGCAGCCACCGCCCGTTCCGGGCGTCCTCGGCCACCCAGGCGCGGATCAGCGGCGCCTGCGTCAGGTCGAAGCGCGTGTTGCGCGGGTCCAGCCGCGCTTCGAGCTGCGCCGCCGCCTCGCCCTGCGACGGGTCCAGCGCGATCTCCTCGATCACGAGCCGCGCCTGCCGGCTGACCACCTGCAGCGGTTCGGGCACGCCCTGCCACACGAGGCTCGTGCGCAGGATGTCGTGACGGTCGATCACCCGCTGGATCGCCGCCAGCAGGCTCTCCAGCCGCGCCCGGCTCGGGCTGCTGATCAGGCTCGCTTCGACGTAGGCGTCGTGCTCCGGGTCCACCAGATGGTGGAACAGCATGCCTTCCTGCAGCGGCGCCAGCGGGTAGATGTCCTGGATGTTCGGCGTGCCGCCCGCCACCTGCGCCACCAGCGCGTCGATCTCGTCCTGCGTCAGCGCCGCCAGCGTCACCATCTCCGGCGTGATGCGCTCCGCGCTGCCGTCGGACGGGATGCCGTTCGGCGGCACCCGCACTTCACTGCCTTCCCGCCCCAGTTGCTGCGCCAGTTCGGCCAGGCTCGGCGCCGCGAACAGCGTGCGCACGTCCGCGTACAGCCCTTCGCGGCGCAGCCGCTCGATCAGGCTCACCGTCAGCAGCGAGTGACCGCCCAGTTCGAAGAAGTTGTCGTGGCGCCCGACGGGCTCCACCTTGAGCAGGTCGCTCCACAGCCGCGCCAGCGTCTGTTCCACCTCGCCTTGCGGCGCCTCGAACGCGCGGCTCGCCCCGCCGCCTTCGGGCGCCGGCAGCGCCGCCCGGTCCAGCTTGCCGTTGGGCGTCAGCGGGAAGCGCGCCAGCCGCACGAACGCCGACGGCACCATGTACGACGGCAGCGCGGCCACCGCGTGCGCGCGCAGCGCTTCCACCGGCGCCTCGCCCACGTGGTACGCCACCAGCCGCTTCTGGCCCGGCCCGTCCTCGCGCGCCAGCACCGCCACTTCCTGCACACCGGCCACCGCCGCCAGGCTGCCTTCCACTTCCCCCAGTTCGATCCGGAAGCCCCGCACCTTCACCTGGAAGTCGTTGCGCCCGATGAATTCGACTTCGCCGTCCGGACGCCAGCGCGCCAGATCCCCCGTCCGGTACATCCGCGGCGCCGGCTCCAGCGCCGTGGCCGCCGCGAACGGGTCCGCCACGAAGCGTTCCCGCGTCTGTTCTTCCAGGTTCAGGTAGCCGCGCGCCACCCCCACCCCGCCGATGTACAGTTCCCCCGCCACCCCCACCGGCACCGGCTGCCCCTGCCCGTCCAGCAGGTACAGCCGCATGTTGGCGAACGGACGGCCGATGCTCACCCGGCTCACCCCCGGCACGTGGCGCACGTAGGCCGCGCTGCACGAGATCGTGATCTCGGTCGGGCCGTAGGTGTTGATCAGCCGCGTCGGCGCCGCCCGACCGCCCTGCAGCGCCTCCCACTGCGCCAGCGCGTGCGCCGACAGCGCATCGCCCGTGACGTTGATCAGCCGCACGCCTTCCAGCCAGGCCAGACCCTGTTCCGGCGACACCTGCCATTCGCCCACCAGCGTGTGCCAGTGCGCCGCCGTCAGGTGCACCACGTCCGGGCGCACCCGCTCCGGCGCCCCGGCCTCGCCCACGCCGAACAGGTCGTTGCCCGGCACCAGCGTCGCCCCGCCCAGCAGCGCCGGCAGCGTCTCTTCCAGCGAGAGGTCGAAGTTCAGCGAGTTCTGCTGCAGCACCCGCTCGCCCGCCTGCAGGCCGAACCAACCGATCGCCTCCAGCGTGTAGTTCACCAGCCCGCGGTGTTCGATCATCACCCCCTTGGGGCGACCCGTCGAACCCGAGGTGTAGATCACGTAGGCCAGGTGCCGCGCGTCCAGTCCGAGATCACCCGGGACGCGGTTCGTCTCCGGCGCCCCGGCCCACGCCCCGGCGTCGGCCGCCAGGTCCAGCAGCGCCGGCACGCGCTGCCCGGCCGCGGCCAGCGCCGCCAGTTGCGCTTCGATCACCGGGCGCGCCGCGCCCTGGCTGAGCACCACCGCCGGTTCGCTGTCGGCCAGCATGTAGGCCAACCGATCGCCCGGGTAGGCCGGGTCCAGCGGCACGTACGCGCCGCCCGCCTTGAGCACCGCCAGCAGGCCCGTCACCATGTGGAACCCGCGCTCCACGCACAGCGCCACCCGCACTTCCGGGCCCACCCCCAGGCTCGCCAGGTGGTGCGCCAGGCGGTTCGCCCGCGCATTCAGTTCGCCGTAGCCCAGCGATTCGCCCCCGAACCGTACCGCCGGCGCCTGCGGCGTGCGCGCCGCCTGCGATTCGAACAGCTCATGCACGCAGCGCGCCAGCGGGTAGGGCTTCGCCGTCGCGTTCCACCCCGACACCACCTGCTCGCGCTCCGCCGACGGCAGCACGTCCAGGGCGTTCAGCGAGGTCCCCCCTCCGCTCGACAGCGCCGACGACAGCGCATGCAGCGCCTCCGCCATGAAGGCGCCGAGACGCTGCGGATCGATCCTGCTCACGACCTGGAAGGTGAAGACGAAGTCGTCGCCGAGATCGTCTACGTCCACGCACACGGGCAGGTTGGTCCGCTCGCGGCTGCTCAGCAGCGAGATGCCCTCGCTGCCGCGGAACAAGCCTTCGGCGCCGGCGAGCGACTGCTCACTGTGGCGGTAGTTGAGGATGGTGGTGAACAGCGGCGCGGGCGCCTGCACCGCGCTGCAGCGCTGCGCCAGCGCCAGCGGCGCATGTTCGTGGCGCAGCAGTTGCGCGAGCAGGGCGTGCGTGTCCCTCAGGCTGACCATCGCCGCCAGTTCGCCGATGCGCAGCCTCACGGGCAGCGTGTTCATGAACATGCCGAGCGCGCGGTCGGCGCTCTCGCCGCCTTGCATGCGGCCGAGGAACACCGAGCCGAAAACCACGTCCTTCCGTCCGGTCAGCCGCGCCAGCACCAGCGCCCACGCCAGATGCATCACGGCGGCCGGACTCACGCCCTGTTTCCGCGTCTGGATGCGGAGTGCGGCGGACAGTGCCGAATCGAGCGTCCAGCGATGCTCGACGATCGAACTCGCATCGACCTGCACGTCGACGATGTCGAACGGTGCCGTCGGTTCGTCGATGTCACCCAGCATGTCGCGGAAGAAGGTTTCGTGCTCTTCCTCGCTCACCCCCAGCCGTGCCTGCGCCACGAAGTTGCGGAACGGTACCGGTGCCGGCAGTTCCGACTCCTCCCCGCGTTCGATCGCGAATGCTTCCTCGACCAGCATTTCGAGGGTCGGGTGATCGATCGCCAGATGGTGGCTCAGCAGGCGCAGCAGGCAGCGCTGGTTGGCCGGATCGTCGGCGATGACGCAACGCAGCATCGGCGGCTGCGTGATGTCCATCAGGAAGTGCTGCGGGTCGAAGCGCGTTTCGAGCTGCTCGGCGACGGTGTCGCCCGAGGCGGGGTCCGGTTCGAAGATGTCGATCGGGAGAAGCGCCCGCCGCAGGACGACCTGCATCGGTTGCGCCAGTCCCTTCCAGATGAACCCGGTGCGCAGGATGTCGTGACGGTCGATCACCCGCTGGATCGCCGCCAGCAGGCTATCCAGGCGCTCGCGCGAGGAGGCCGCGATCAGGCCGGCCTCGACGTAGGCGTCGTGTTCCGGATCCACCAGGTGGTGGAACAGCATGCCTTCCTGCAGCGGCGCCAGCGGGTAGATGTCCTGGATGTTCGGCGTGCCGCCCGCCACCTGCGCCACCAGCGCGTCGATCTCGTCCTGCGTCAGCGCCGCCAGCGTCACCATCTCCGGCGTGATGCGCTCCGCGCTGCCGTCGGACGGGATGCCGTTCGGCGGCACCCGCACTTCACTGCCTTCCCGCCCCAGTTGCTGCGCCAGCTCGGCCAGGCTCGGCGCCGCGAACAGCGTGCGCACGTCCGCGTACAGCCCTTCGCGGCGCAGCCGCTCGATCAGGCTCACCGTCAGCAGCGAGTGACCGCCCAGTTCGAAGAAGTTGTCGTGGCGCCCGACGGGCTCCACCTTGAGCAGGTCGCTCCACAGCCGCGCCAGCGTCTGTTCCACCTCGCCCTGCGGCGCCTCGAACGCGCGGCTCGCCCCGCCGCCTTCGGGCGCCGGCAGCGCCGCCCGGTCCAGCTTGCCGTTCGGGGTCAGCGGGAAGCGCGCCAGCCGCACGAACGCCGACGGCACCATGTACGACGGCAGCGCGGCCACCGCGTGCGCGCGCAGCGCTTCCACCGGCGCCTCGCCCACGTGGTACGCCACCAGCCGCTTCTGGCCCGGCCCGTCCTCGCGCGCCAGCACCGCCACTTCCTGCACGCCGGCCACCGCCGCCAGGCTGCCTTCCACTTCCCCCAGTTCGATCCGGAAGCCCCGCACCTTCACCTGGAAGTCGTTGCGCCCGATGAATTCGACTTCGCCGTCCGGACGCCAGCGCGCCAGATCCCCCGTCCGGTACATCCGCGGCGCCGGCTCCAGCGCCGTGGCCGCCGCGAACGGGTCCGCCACGAAGCGTTCCCGCGTCTGTTCTTCCAGGTTCAGGTAGCCGCGCGCCACCCCTACCCCGCCGATGTACAGTTCCCCCGCCACCCCCACCGGCACCGGCTGCCCCTGCCCGTCCAGCAGGTACAGCCGCATGTTGGCGAACGGACGGCCGATGCTCACCCGGCTCGTCCCCGGCACGTGGCGCACGTAGGCCGCGCTGCACGAGATCGTGATCTCGGTCGGGCCGTAGGTGTTGATCAGCCGCGTCGGCGCCGCCCGACCGCCCTGCAGCGCCTCCCACTGCGCCAGCGCGTGCGCCGACAGCGCATCGCCCGTGACGTTGATCAGCCGCACGCCTTCCAGCCAGGCCAGACCCTGTTCCGGCGACACCTGCCATTCGCCCACCAGCGTGTGCCAGTGCGCCGCCGTCAGGTGCACCACGTCCGGACGCACCCGCTCCGGCGCCCCGGCCTCGCCCACGCCGAACAGGTCGTTGCCCGGCACCAGCGTCGCCCCGCCCAGCAGCGCCGGCAGCGTCTCTTCCAGCGAGAGGTCGAAGTTCAGCGAGTTCTGCTGCAGCACCCGCTCGCCCGCCTGCAGGCCGAACCAGCCGATCGCTTCCAGCGTGTAGTTCACCAGCCCGCGGTGTTCGATCATCACCCCCTTGGGGCGACCCGTCGAACCCGAGGTGTAGATCACGTAGGCCAGGTGCCGCGCGTCCAGTCCGAGATCACCCGGGACGCGGTTCGTCTCCGGCGCCCCGGCCCACGCTCCGGCGTCGGCCGCCAGGTCCAGCAGCGCCGGCACGCGCTGCCCGGCCGCGGCCAGCGCCGCCAGTTGCGCTTCGATCACCGGGCGCGCCGCGCCCTGGCTGAGCACCACCGCCGGTTCGCTGTCGGCCAGCATGTACGCCAGCCGATCGCCCGGGTAGGCCGGGTCCAGCGGCACGTACGCGCCGCCCGCCTTGAGCACCGCCAGCAGGCCCGTCACCATGTGGAACCCGCGCTCCACGCACAGCGCCACCCGCACTTCCGGACCCACCCCCAGGCGCGCCAGGTGGTGCGCCAGGCGGTTCGCCCGCGCGTTCAGTTCGCCGTAGCCCAGCGATTCGCCCCCGAACCGTACCGCCGGCGCCTGCGGCGTGCGCGCCGCCTGCGATTCGAACAGCTCATGCACGCAGCGCGCCAGCGGGTAGGGCTTCGCCGTCGCGTTCCACCCCGACACCACCTGCTCGCGCTCCGCGGCCGGCAGCATCACGAGCTGCGATACCGGACGCGTGTCGTCATCCACCATGGAGCGGAGCAGTTCCTGCCAGTAGAGGAGGAACCGCTCGACCGTGGCGCGCTCGAACTTGCCCTTGTCGAAATCGAGCGGCGCGCACAGGCGCCCGCGGAATTCGGCCAGCTCGAAGACGAGGTCCATCCCCACGCCGCCGTTGTTCTGGATGTGGCCGTAGGCATGCAGATGAATGCCGCCCCAGGGAACCGCGCCCGTTTCCTCGCGGTGAGCCATCAAGCCCATCATGTCGGAGGCCGCACGCGCCTTCTGGAAGGTGAACAGGACCTTGAAGTACGGCTGCCCGACATCCGAGCGCGCCGGGTTCAGCGCGGTGACCAGGTCGGAAATCGGGTAATTCTGGTTCTTCAGGCCGCGCCACGCCGTCGAACCCACCTGCTTGAGCAGTTCGGCCACGCTGATCTGCGGATCGACGTCGGCAGCGAGGACGACCGGGTTCGTGAAGTTGCCGATCGTGCCCCCCCAAGCCTTGTTACGCCCCGGCATCGGTGATCCGACCGCGATCCGGCGCTCGCCGCTGAGGCGGCTGAGCAGGATGCAGTAGGACGCCAGCAAGGTCGAAAACATGTTGACGCCGTGCTTTTCCGACAGCTCGCCGATGCGTCCGGTCAGTTCCTCCGAAACGAAGAGGTTGACCGTTTCGCGCCCGTGCCGCTCATCGCTGCCGTCCGGGCGGTGATCCGCCTGGAGGTCGAACAGCGGGCCGGAGTCCGCCAGTTCGCCGCGCCAGTATTCGAGCTGGCGCGCACCTGCGTTGCCGGACAGCCACTCGCGCTGCTCGGTGACGAAGCGCGAGAAGTGCGGCGGTTCGACGAACTCCGGGGCCTCGTCCCCGGCCGCTTCGGCACGGAGCAACTGGTCCAGTTCGTCCAGCAGTTGCCACAGCGACCATCCGTCGCAGACCATGTGGTCGAACACCAGCACGATGACGCATTCGTCCTGCGGTGCCCGGTAGAGGCAGGCGCGCAGCAGCGGCGGCGCGCCCAGCTCGAACGGGCGCACGCGGTCGGCCTCGACGCGGGCCACGACGGCCGGGTCGTCGAGATCGTCCACCTCGAACACTTCGAGCGCCACCAGGGCGCCGTCGTCCACCCGCTGCATCGGTACGCCATCGCGCAGCGCGAGCGTTGCCCGCAGCATGGGATGACGGGCCACGATCACGTCCAGCGCCCATTGCAGCGTCCCGGCATCGATCGCCGGACGCGCCCGCGCCGCGAACGCGATGTTGAAGTAACCGCGCTGCTCGGGCTCCATCTCGTACAGAAACCACAGCGAGCGCTGGATCGCCGAGAGGGGAAACCAGCCTGAATCCGGCGTATCGGAACGGCTCGATGGGTCTTGTCCGGGAGAGGCGAGCGAAGCGACGGTCACAGCAAACTCCAGTCAGGGGCGCGAGGAAGCCTGCGCCGGTACCAGCGCGGGACTTGCGGATTCAGGGATGTCAGATGCCTCGTCGGCGTTCTGGTCGCCGTCCGGCTTGGCCTGATCGGGCACCAGTTCGTCCAGCCGGGTGAGCCGCGGGTGCAGCAGGGCCACCATCGAGACGACGGCGAAGATCGCCCCGGCCAGGACGAACAGGAGAGCCACTCCCCGCCCCTTGCCGACGCCGAGCCATTCGCCGACGGAATCGGCCAGCGCGCCGCCGGGCATCATCAGCGGCTCGAAGAACTGCTCGACGAGGGTGCTTCCGGTCAGCATGACGATGCACATGATGACCAGGTTGGCCGCGCCGACCGCGGCGAACACGCTGCCCTGCCTATCCTTGGGCACCTTGCGCATCCAGAGCGCGTTGGAGCAGCCTTCCGACACGCCACCGAAGGCGAACGCCCCGAATGCGCAGATGCACCACAGGGCCGGCTCGCGGACGATCCCTGCCAGCATCACGAAGAAGGCCAGCGCCACGTCGGCGATCAGCACCCAGCGCATGAGGCCGGCTTTCGGGTTCGTGGCCGCGAGCGTGAAGGCGCCGATCACGCCGCCGACGGCGCCCAGCGTCATGACGATGCCGAGCGTCTCGCTGCCGTGTCCGGTCAGGATGAGCGGCGTGAGCATCGTCGATGCGAGCACCAGCAGCGCTTCCTGGATCAGGATGTAGACTGCGAGGCCGATCATCAGGGAATGCTGCCGGAAGTACTGCGCCACGCTGGCGAAGCTCTCGTGGATGCCTTCGAACAGCCTGACGGGCTTGTCGTTCTGCACGCCCCGGATCGCATGCCTCGCGCTCGTGAGCGCCGCGAACACCGCGAGTGCCCCCGCCACGGACAGGAACAGTTCGATGATCATGATGCCCACCATGCCCCACGAGGCCAGCAGGAACCCGGCCACGAGCGGGGCTCCGATCTGGAGCACGCCCTGGGTGCCGCTGATCAGTCCGTTGGCCTGGGTCAGCCGGTCGTGCGGCACGATCTGCGCCACGGCCGCATGGTACGAGGGGTTTCGAATGGCACCGATGACGCCGCCGACCGCGCCGACGATGTAGAGGTGCTCGACCTCCAGCATCTGGTTGAACACCAGCAGCGCAACGATGACGACCATCAGCACCGCGAGGAAGTCGCAGCTTGCGATGACCCAGCGGCGGTCGAACCGATCCGCCATCATCCCGGCGAATGGAATGCTCAGCAGGGCGGGCACGGCCGAGGACAGGATCGCCCAGGAGAACTGCTGGACCGAACCGCTTTTCTCGAACACCCATACGCCGAGCGCGAAGCCCATCAGCGCGGAACCGATGTCGAAGGCGGTCTCGCTCAGCCACAGCAGGATGAAGGACTTGCCCAAAAGTTTCTTACTGGTCATTGAAGACATCCTCGTGGGGTTACGCCCGGATCAGGCAAGACGCCTCGTCCCGGGACGGGGCGGTCGTGGTGGTCTTCAGCCAGCGCACGGTCTCGCCGATGTGCGGCATCCGGAGCAAGGTGATGTGGTTTCCCGATTCGCGCCGCAGCTTCAGCCGGGGCGCCAGGCGGCGCCAGGCTTCGGCGGTCTCGTACTGCCGCATGGCCGCGGCTTCCACCGTCTCGCCGGTGCCGCGCACCAGCACGAGCCTCGTCTCGCCGTCGAATCGTCCGGAGGGCCGGTAACGGGTGCGCACGGCCGCCTCGAAGCAGCGCACGCTGCCGAGCAACTGGCCGGGGCTGGAGGCGCGCGGCAGGAGCCCGACGCCGACCAGCCGCCGGTGCAGCAGGCTCAGTTGCTCATCGCAGCACAGCCCCTCGAAGGCGTCGATGCTCAGATCCAGCGGGCGGTGCGCCGCCTGCTCGTAGAGCCCGACCAGCAGCATCAGCGCTTCCGGCCGGGTGTATTCGTGACCGGCGCGCTTGCTCGATCCAGGTGCCTCGCTGTCCAGCAGCGTCAGCGATCCCACCGTGCGTCCCGCCGCCTGCAGGCGTACCGCGGTCTCGAAGGCGAGCCAGCCGCCGAACGAATGCCCCACCACATGGACGACGCCGCGGGGCTGGCACTCCTGGATCGAGGCCACGAACCGGTTTGCCGCCGATTCCACGCTTCCCGCCGGCAACTGGGTGCCGCACATGCCGCGCGGCTGCAGCCCATAGACGGGATGCCTGCTTCCGATGACCGTGGAGAACGGGATGAAATCGATCACGCTCGCCCCGGCACCCGGCAGGCAGAAATAGGCTTCCGCGCCCGGAACACCCGACTGGATCGTCATGAGCGGCGCATGCTTGCCGGCCGTCACGGGGACATCCAGCGCACCTTCCACGGCCCTTGCGAGCTGTTCCGCGAGGGTGTCCGCATCGCCGGCCGCCACGGGCCACGAACGAAGCCGTTGGCGGGCGAATCCCTGCGTCCTCGTCGCCGGGCTCGACAGATGCCGCCCGGGCTGCCCGAACCAGTGCAGATCGAAGTGGTGGCCGAGGTGTTCTTCGTTGTGCGCGACCTCGGCGAGTTCCTCCAGCCAGCGATCCTCGGGGGCGAACGCCGAGGCGGCGTCGACGCAGGTGGCGTCGATCACGCCTACGAAGCTGAGCGGAATGTCCTCCATCAGGCACTGGATCGCCAGCGCATGCGCCATTCGCGCCGCCGGCTCCAGGGCGAGGACGCCGAGCGCGCCCTGCACGGGATATTCGGACCGGACCAGATCCAGCACGCGGGCTGCGGCGCCATGCAGGGTCCGCACGCCGTCGTTCGCGGCCTCGGCCAGCATGGGGCGCACCACGGGTACATCGCCGCAAAGCCGCTCGCGCAGGATCGGGGCGATCGACGCCCATGCGGTATCGCTCCCCAGCACCAGCAGGGGCAGGCGCCCCGGCTTGCCGGGCCGCACCTCGTGCATGCGCGGAGCGGACGAAAGGCGCTTGGCGCCGGCCACTGCGGCCCCGGCGCGCACCGAGGCGGCGATGCTCGCTTCGCTCATGCCGGGCTCCCTACGCGCTCCGACGCGGCGAATGCTTCCGCGACGGCGTCCTCGAACCTCTCGAGTACCTCGGCAACGTCGTTCGCGGTCACGATCAACGGCGGCAGCATGCGCAGCACGGCGCCATGGCGGCCGCCGGTCTCGAGCAGCAGCCCCCTTTCGAAGGCTGCGAGCTTGATGTCGCGCGCCATGTTTCCGTCCTGCGGCCCGGCGATCAGCTCGTCGCTCGGCTTGATCACCTCGACGCCGATCATGAGGCCGCGTCCGCGCACGTCACCGAGCACCGGAAAGCGGGCCGCGATGCTGCGCAGGCCGTTCATCAGGAGCGCGCCCATCTGCGCCGCGTTTTCCTGCAGGCGGTCGCGCACGATGATCTCCATCGCCTTGCGGCCCGACACCATGGCGATCTGATTGCCGCGGAAGGTCCCCGCATGCGTCCCGCGGGGCCAGACGTCGAGGTCGCGGCCGTAGACCACGGCCGCCAGCGGGAAGCCGCCACCCAGAGCCTTCGAAAGCACCAGTACGTCCGGCACGATGCCGGCACGCTCGAACGCGAACATCGTGCCGGTACGCCCGAAGCCGCTCTGCACCTCGTCGATGATCAGCCGCACGTCGTGTTCCTGCGTGATCGCACGCAGCGCGCGCAGCCATGCATCGGACACCGGGATGCACCCGCCCTCGCCCTGCACGACCTCGACGATGACCGCGGCCGGCTTCGTGATCCCGCTCTCCGGATCGCTGAGCATGGTTTCGAGGTAGTTGAGGGAAAGCTCTTCCGTCTGGCTGCCGTCGGTGCCGAAGGGGCAGCGATAGGTATAGGGGAAGGGCGCGAAATGAATGCCGATGGAGGCGTTGGGGCCGGCGTGGATCTTCGGCCCGAGGTTGCCCATCGCCGCCAGGGCGCCGCTCGTCATGCCGTGATAGGCGCCGTGGAAGGCGATGATCGGATGCCGCTGAGTGGCGTGACGGACCAGCTTCATCGCGGCCTCGACGGCGTCGGAACCGCTCGGGCCGCAGAACTGGATCTTTGCCTTGGAGGCGAAGTTCGGCGGCAGCAGGGAGAACAGCTTCTCGACGAACTCGTACTTCGCCGGCGTCGTCAGATCCAGCGCCTGGTGTACGTGCCCGGAATGCATGAACTCGATGATCGCGTCCCGTACCTCGGGATGGTTGTGTCCGAGCGGCAGGGCCCCGGCGCAAGCGAGACAATCGATGATCTCGCGCCCGGCGCTGTCTCGCAGGCGCATGCCGTGACCGTACTCGAATACCTGTTCGAACGTCGCTGCGTACGTACGGGCATTCGATTCCAGCGACCTCAGTGCTTCATAGCGGTGCATTTCTATCTCCTAAGAAGGACGTACGTGCCGCAAGCGGACCGCCGGTTCAGCGGCGCAGCCTCGGGCAGGTGCAATACAGGGTCATCGGCAGCCCCATGGACGTTGCCGAATCCATGGGACATGAAGGGGTCTGCGGCAGGCCGGCACGACGGACGACTTCCTCGAACGCCTTGGCGCCCTGCCGCCCGACCACGCCGCCCGCATCAACGGGCGGCAGTGAGCCGCGCGCGAATCGTCCCGCCGCCTCATATGAACTCCGGTCGATGGCGATTCCGGCCGGCCGGAGACCGGCCGTCGCCTGTGCGATCTGCTTGCCGTTCCGGCCGCGCGGGCGGGCATGCGCCTGCACGGCCCGGCCGAACCTCCCGCCGCCGTGCAGACTTGATGAAGGAAGCGCCCTGCCCGTCATTTGCGGCCTGCGCGCGACGTCGGCAGAACCGCATCCGGCCGGCCCTGCGCGTGGACGGCAAGGAGGCGGACGGATCGACGCGATGCGGTTTCACCCGCTGCCACGGACAGAAGGCGGGACGGTTCGGGGAATGCAGCCATGTGTCTCAAGCCTCGGCGGAGACGGGTAGCGCGCCGATGCCGCCGGCCTGCTCGTCCGCAGCCCCCCGCAGCGGACGCGGACGCATGTCGGTCCACGCCTTCACGACGTAATCCAGGACGGCCTTCTTGTCGCCCTTGACGTCTTCGACCGCCGTCCAGCCGCCGGGAAGCTGTTTCCAATGCGGCCAGATCGAGTACTGGCCGTCCTGGTTGACCAGAACGACGAAGGTCTCCTCGTCATCGTCGAAGCAGCTCGCGCTCATACGGCTTTTCCCTGGCTTGAACACAAAAAGAGAGCAGCCGCATCAAGCCAAACAACCTCGATGAGACTGCCCACGCCAGCTAGGACGTTTTTGGCTGCGATCTGTTTAGTCCACCGCCGCGCCGACCACCGCCTCGCACAGCGGAACGCGGCGGCTGACGGGAGGCACCGGCGCCAGCCACATGGCTCCGCCGCCGCCCTTTCCACTTTGCGTAACGGATTCCAGGTTGCGCCGGCCAGGTCCGGCCGATGTCGCGCCGGTGGGCGCGGAGCGGCGGATAGTGCGCACCGGACTCCCGTGCCGCGTCGTCATACGTCGTTCGGATGAGGCGGGAGCGAGAAGCTTCGCGGTCGACCGCCGGCATCAATCATTCTGTCATGTAGCGCGGGTATCTTTGTGCGTCGCAGCAAGTCCATTGCAACTGCACGCCAGATCCTCCGTCGGCCGCGCCTGTCGGGCGAAATCTTCCCGCAACTCATGCGTCGTCGATTTTTCCCGCCTGTCCTGCGCCGAGGGGTGGCCCCCGATCGGCAGGTGGGGTCGGAGTGCAGTGGATTTGCATAAGAATTTCATGAATCACTGCTCTTGCGCATGGCGCGAATGCGAACCTCCACGAGGGATGGTGCTGTTATGGCGAGTCTTCATGTGGCTGCAAGTGAGAGAGGCGGCGCTGTAGCCCCAACGTGGGAAGGGACTAAAATGCCTTATCCGCTAAATCATTCTCATTCGCTCGGCGAGATGTTCATCGCCCGCCGGGCCGATCTCCGGGCCGTTGCGGCCGGAATCGTTGGCCATTCCGAACTGGTCGACGACGTGCTGCAGGACGCCTATCTCAAGCTGGCCTATGGCGTCTGCGTCCGCGATGTGGAAAAGCCCTACAACTATTGTTGCCAGGTCGTGCGCAACATGGCCTTCGACTACTGCCGGCGCCGTGTCACCGAGTCTGCATGTATCGTGCAGAGCGAGGACGGCGAGCTTCCCGAAGTCGAGGGGGGACACGTACCGGAAGCGGGACTCGACGAAAGGCGCATCCTTTCGTGGATCGAGGCTGCGCTCGAGCAGTTGCCCGAACGGACGAGGCTGGTGTTCGAACTGTATCGGCTGCAAGGCAGGACCCAGCGCGAGATCGCCGGGATCATCGGCGTATCGGCCTCTCTGGTGAACATCCTGATCAAGGATGCCGTGGGTGCGCTGTCCAGGTGCCGCAAGGACTACGACGGCTGACGCCGTCGGTTCGGGCTTGGGCTCCCCCGACGGCATGATCCCTCGACATCACAACGCACCGAATGCTCGCGCGCCCCAGGCCGGCGCGAGCATGAGCGCAGCCGGAACCAGGAGGCCCCGCCACCCTTGAGCCCTGCGGCTCAAGCTTACGACTACCCGCAATTTCGGCATGAGCTGCAGCGAGGAAGGCTCGACACGCTGCAACGGTGTCAAAATGGGAGCGCCGCACTGATCTGCCGCCCCATGCCGTCTACGCTGGAGCGACCTCGGTCGATTCGTGAACTATGCCTGCGCGTGCCGGATAATGTCTTGATACGATCCAGCCATGAGTATCGATATGATAATATGCTACCTTCGGTTGTGATCGTAAGAAGTTGGACGGTGGTAGATGAGCAATAATTCACAATCCGATGATCCTTGCTGGGAAGCTGCTTGGCGCTGGGTTCAGCGGCAACATGAAGCGGGCGTTTCCGATGAGGCATTCAATGCCGAATTGATCCAATGGCTGCAAGCCGACCCCGCCAATCGCCGGGCTTATGAGGAAGCCTCGCGCATCTGGACCCTTTCCGGGCTGGTGCCTCCGGCGAATGATCTCCCCGACAGTACCGACCCCACTCGCTCCACCGATGATTAGGAATCATTTCGCCGGCTGAATACCGGGCGGCGTACCTGATCTATCTAATACCTCGAATCCATCGCAACCCGGGGCAACGTTCCCGATCCTTCCTTGGACCGGCGGTCGGAGACATCGAAGATATGCTCCCGCTTGAACCGGACCGCTTCCCCGTGATCGAATTGCGCTCGATCGCTTGACACCGCGGCTGGCACGTCCGCAGATCGCGCGCTTTCTATCCGCGTTCAATGCCCTCACGACGGCAGAAAGCCTCCGCATCGTCCTTGCTGCGCCAGGCGACCGCCGCGGCGTACCCGTCCGGAGCATCCAGCATTCGGGCTTGAACGCCGGCGCAGGCGTCGGTGCGGCTGTTCACGCCGATCTCGAATCCCGGCCGCAGTTCGATCGACACCGACTGGAGGTGATCAGGGATGCCCACGCCGACGGCCTTGAGCACCGCCTCCTTGGCGACCCAGATCGGATAGAGCACGTCGAGCGGGTTCGGGGCATCGCGCAAGCACCTCCTTTCCGCTTCGGTGCAACCCATTTCCGCGATGGGAAACGGGTCGAGTGCCGGATCGCGATGCTCGATATCGACCCCCAGGCAGGCCAGCCGGGCCGGATTGCCGATCGCGATCAGCGAGAATCCGCCGGAATGAGAAACGTTGAAGAGAGGCGCCGCGCAGAACGCACGCCCTGCGATGCCCACGACCCCCGGCTTGTTGTGCGGCCCGGGCGCAATGTCGATCGCCTGGGGAGCACAATCCAGCCACCTGGCCAGCAACACGCGCGTCGCCGCACGCGTGGCGGCAGACCGGACTCGATCGGCACGCTGCCGGTAGCGCCCCGCCATTTGCCGTTCGAGTTCGGTGAGCATGGAAAGGGCGTCGCCTGGCTCTTCATCCAGGCGCAGTTCCAGCCTGTGGATCTCGATCACCCCGGTCAACCGCTCAGGTAGCGGCACGAGACGCAGAGATCCTCCATCCCGCCATTCCCCCGAAAGCCGGCCGATGATTGCAGTCACGACGGTCTCCCCGTTGCGCCGTGCAAGAAAGCGCCGTCCATCCGGCTACCTGAGACCTTTTCCCGGTGCGGCCGGATCGAGTATCGACCTGTGTGGTGGCACGACGCAGCTCATCGCCATTCGGTATCTCCTCGGCTGGAAAGGAAGGGGCGCGCGTCCGGAATGTCGGGCAACCGCAAATGCCCCTCCTGCCCAACATGACGTGAACAGGAGCGTTTTGTTCAGGCAATGTAGACAGGACCGGACGATCGCCGCGACGCCAAAGACCTCGACGCTTCGGGCGTGGCACAGATCAGGCGCCAGATATCGACGCCTGCCGAAGCAGCCCGATGCCTGTTGGAGCCCCAGGAACGGGCATCGCCTTCACGACCCGGAAAAACAGAAAGGGCTTCAGAGTTCACGTTCCATTACGTGCGCTCTGAAGCCCATTTCTTCAACCTGTCGAGATTCCCGACAGACTTTCATGATTGGCGGAGTGGACGGGACTCGAACCCGCGACCCCCGGCGTGACAGGCCGGTATTCTAACCGACTGAACTACCACTCCGCACTGACCTGCACCGACATCGTCGGCTTCGTCGCGCAGCCACGGGCTGCGCGACATCCGACTGGCGTCCCCACGGGGATTCGAACCCCGGTTATCGCCGTGAAAGGGCGGTGTCCTAGGCCTCTAGACGATGGGGACTTCATACCGCACTGCTTGCTTTTGCCGCTTTCGGTTGGTGGAGGTAAGCGGGATCGAACCGCTGACCTCTTGCATGCCATGCAAGCGCTCTCCCAGCTGAGCTATACCCCCACAACGAGCCGGCGATTATAGCTTCTGTTCAAGCCTGCCGCAATGCCCGGTTTCGACCGGATTGCAGGAATCTGCTCCTGCGAAAAACTGGCGGAGTGGACGGGACTCGAACCCGCGACCCCCGGCGTGACAGGCCGGTATTCTAACCGACTGAACTACCACTCCGCACTGACCTGCACCGACATCGTCGGCTTCGTCGCGCAGCCATGGGCTACGCGACATCTGACTGGCGTCCCCACGGGGATTCGAACCCCGGTTATCGCCGTGAAAGGGCGGTGTCCTAGGCCTCTAGACGATGGGGACTGCATACCGCACTGCTTGCTTTTGCCGCTTTCGGTTGGTGGAGGTAAGCGGGATCGAACCGCTGACCTCTTGCATGCCATGCAAGCGCTCTCCCAGCTGAGCTATACCCCCGACATCGAAAGAGCGCGCATTATAGGGCCGGTATTGGGCTCTGTAAACCATTTCCTGCAGCTTCATCGACATCAATCCTTGTCGAAGCCGATGACCTTTCCCGGGTTCATCAGTCCGCGGGGATCGAAGGCACGCTTGACGGCCATCATCATGTCGAGTTCCACCGCCGACTTGTAGCGCCGGATCTCGTCCCGCTTGAGCTGCCCCAGGCCGTGCTCGGCGGAGATCGAGCCGCCCAGCCGGACGACCAGGTCATGCACGATCGCGTTCACCCGCGGGGTGGATGCGATGAACTCGGGATTGTCCTGTGCCGCGGATTTGGACAGGTTGTAGTGCAGGTTGCCATCGCCGATGTGTCCGAACGCGACGATGCGGACATCCGGCCATACCGCCCTCAGCGCGGCATCGGCCTGCTCGAGAAACGCCGGAATGCGGCTGACCGGCACGGAGATGTCGTGCTTGATGCTGATGCCCTCGATGCGCTGGGCCTCGGAGATGTTGTCGCGCAGCGACCACAGCGCCCGGGCCTGCGCCAGCGTGCCGGCCACGACGACGTCGCGGGCCACTCCGGCGGCCACGGCATCCGCGAGCGCGCCGTCGAAGGCGTCTTCCAGCGCGCCGCCGCGCAGCCTGTCTGCCGCTTCGATCAGGACCGCCCAAGGTCCGGAATCCGGCAGCGGCGGCCGCGCACCGGGAATATGGCGCAAGACGAGTTCGAGCGCCTCGCGGCCGATGATCTCGAAGGCGGTGATGCGGTCGCCGCAGTCCTCGCGCAGGCGGCCCAGCAGCGCCACCGCCGCCGCCGCGTCGGGCACCGCAGCCCAGGCGATGCGCGACTGGTCGGGCGCCGGAAACAGTTTCAGCACCGCGGCCGTGATGATGCCCAGCGTACCTTCGGCGCCGATGAACAGATGCTTGAGATCGTAGCCGGTGTTGTCCTTGCGCAGCGCGCGCAGACCGTCCCAGACCCGCCCGTCCGGCAGGACCACTTCCAGCCCCAGCGCCAGATCCCGCGCATTGCCGTAGCGCAGCACCTGCACGCCGCCGGCATTAGTCGACAGGTTGCCGCCGATCTGGCAGCTCCCCTCGGACGCCAGCGAGAGCGGAAAGAATCTGCCGACCGCTGACGCGGCCGCCTGCACCTCTGCCAGCGTGCAGCCCGCCTCGACGCACAGCGCGGCGTTGTCGGCATCGACCGATCTGATCCGGTTCATGCGCGACAGGCTGACGACCACCGAACGTCCGTCCGCCAGCGGTGTCGCGCCGCCGCACAGGCCGGTATTGCCGCCCTGCGGCACGATGGGTACGCCCTCTTCGGCGCAGATGCGCACCACCGCGGCCACCTCGTCGGTGCTGGCGGGCCTGACGACCGCGAGCGCGGCGCCGCGGTAGCGCCCGCGCCAGTCCTGGAGGTGGGGCGCCATGTCGGCGGGCGCGGTGACGACGGCTGCGCGGCCGACGGCGCCGACGAGGCGCTGCAGGAATGCGTTCATCGGATCTTCTCCGGACACGGCCGGCCCGGCGCACGGCCAGGGGATGTCATGCAGTACGGCCGTCCAGTTGGTCCAGCAGGTAGCGCAAGGCCGGCCGCGCCCGGGCCACGGCGGCCTCGCCTTCGGCGATGGCCTCGCTCGCGCGGTGGTAATCCATCAGCCCCAATTGACCGACGCGCGGCGAGATCAGCACGTCGGCCGGCTCGCCGGCGAGCCGGCTGCGTGCGATGCGCACCTGCATGATGTTGATGCTCGCGCTGATCACGGTCACGAGCGAAGGCAGATTCGCCGAAGCGTCCGGCATCGGGATCGTACCGTTGCCCGCGG
Source organism: Thauera sp. K11 (assembly GCF_002354895.1). Lineage (NCBI taxonomy): Bacteria > Pseudomonadati > Pseudomonadota > Betaproteobacteria > Rhodocyclales > Zoogloeaceae > Thauera > Thauera sinica. The sequence continues at coordinate 896,895 of NZ_CP023439.1, read as the reverse complement.
CGAAACCGAAGCGGGCGAGCAGGCGATCGCTCCATCCGGCCTCGGTCTCTTCCGCGGGAACGGGCTTGCCCGCGGTGCGCCGCAACGCCCGGCCGGCGGTATCGGAGCCCAGATCCACCGCGATCACCACGTCCGCCCCCATGGCGCGGCACAGGGACACCGGCACCGGATTGACCAGCCCGCCGTCGACCAGGAGGCGCCCCTGGTGCATCACCGGGGTGAACAACCCCGGCAAGGCGATGGAGGCCCTCACGGCCGCCGACACGCTGCCCTCGTGCAGCCAGACCTCGCGGCCGGAATCCAGTTCGGTGGCCACGCAGGCGAAGCGCCGGTCGAGCGTGGAGAAGTCCCTGTCGACGAAGTTCTTCTCGAAGAACTGGATCAGGCGTTCGCCCTTGATCAGCCCGCCGCGCAGCGAGACGTCGAGCAGCGAGACGACGTCCTGCCACTTCAGGGACTCCGCCCACTGCGTCAGCTTGGCCAGATCGCCCACGGCCGCGGCCGCACCGACGAAGGAGCCGATGGAGCAGCCACCGATGATCTGCGGCACCACGCCTTCGGCCTCCAGGGCGCGGAGGACGCCGAGATGAGCCCATCCGCGTGCCGCGCCGCTGCCGAGAGCGAGCCCCACGCCGGGCGCGCCCGGGACCTTCGGAGTCCGGTCGAGCGGTGGAAACTCGGTCACGGGCGGCTCCGCCCGATGCCTGCGCGCGGCCGCGGGATGGCGGGGGTTTCAGCCCACGCGTTCGGCGTAGAGGTCGTGCACATCGCAGTCGGTAATGCGCACCTGAACGAAATCACCGGGCTGCAGGCCCTCCCCGTCCGGGATGATGACGAGGCCGTCGATCTCCGGCGCCTCGCCGCCGGAACGGGCGAGCGCTCCCTCTTCGTCCACCTCGTCCACCAGCACGGTCATCTCGCGCCCGATCTTCGCCTCCAGGCGCTGGGTGGAGATGTCCTCCTGGAAGTCCATCAGCCTCGCCCGACGCTCCTCGCGCACCTCGTCCGGCACCGGGTCCGCCAGTTCGTTCGCCGCCGCGCCCTCGACCGGCGAATAGGCGAACGCCCCCACGCGGTCGAGCTGGGCCTCCTCGAGGAAGCACAGCAGTTGCTCGAAATCCTCTTCCGTCTCGCCGGGGAAGCCGGTGATGAAGGTCGAGCGTATGGTCAGGTCCGGACAGATGCTGCGCCACTTGCGCACGCGCTCGAGAACGTTCTCGGCATTCGCCGGCCGCTTCATCGCCTTCAGGATCTTCGGGCTCGCATGCTGGAACGGCACGTCGAGGTAGGGCAGGATCTTGCCCTCGGCCATCAGCGGGATCAGATCGTCCACGCTCGGGTAGGGATACACATAGTGCAGCCGGATCCAGATGCCGAGTTCGCCCAGCGCCCGGGCCAGTTCGAGTAGCCGGGTCTTCATCGGCCGGCCGCCCCAGAAGCCGGTCCGGTACTTCACGTCCACGCCATAGGCGGACGTGTCCTGCGAGATGACGAGGATCTCCTTCACGCCCGCGTCGGCGAGCGCCTCGGCCTCGCGCATGACCTCGTGGACCGGCCGGCTGACCAGATCGCCGCGCATCGACGGGATGATGCAGAAAGTGCAGCGGTGGTTGCAGCCTTCGGAAATCTTCAGGTAGGCGTAGTGCTGGGGCGTCAGGCGGATGCCCTGCGGCGGCACGAGATCGGTGAAGGGGTCGTGCGGCTTGGGCAGATGCTTGTGCACCGCATGCATCACCTCATCGGTCGCGTGCGGGCCGGTGACCGCCAGCACCTGCGGATGTGCGGCGAGCACCACGTCGTCCTTCGCACCCAGGCAGCCGGTGACGATCACCCTGCCGTTCTCGGCGAGCGCCTCGCCGATCGCATCGAGCGACTCCTCGACGGCGGCATCGATGAAGCCGCAGGTGTTGACGACCACCAGATCGGCATCGTCATAGCTGCCGGAGATCAAATAGCCCTCGGCCCGCAGGCGGGTGAGGACGTGTTCCGAGTCGACCGTCGCCTTGGGGCAGCCGAGCGAGACCATCCCTATACGGGGCTGCCTGTTCATCCGGCGGCCCCCGTCGGGAACGTACAGGGCACCCCTTTCGGACAGCCGGGAGACACGCGGCCCACGCGCGGCAGGCCGGTCGATTTCTGGATGGTCATGCTTGCATGGGCCTGTCGTGATCGGCGGCCCGGGAAGCTTCCCTCCCCTGCGCCGGTGCCCTCACCTCATTTTTCGGCGCTGGCCTTGCCGCCTGCCGTCACCGAGTCGGAGGACTTGCCTTCCGCATCGGCCGGCGCGCCGTAGGACGGGAACTGGAAGCCGGAGAACATGTTGCGCGTCTGGCTCTCGAGCTGTTCCTGCATCTGCTGGAACATCTTCTTCGACTGCTCGACGTACGCACCCATCATGCTCTGCAGCGCCGGACCCTGGAAATTCAGGAACTGCGCCCACAGATCCTGCCCGATCGGGCTGTTGTCGCCGTAGATCGCGCGCGCCTGATCCTGCAGCTTGGCCTGCATGTCGGTGAACGCCTTGATGTTGCTCTCGAGGTACTTGCCCATCATCCCCTGCATGGCGTTGCCATAGAAACGGATCATGTGGGCCAGCAGGTCGCTGGTGAACATCGGGGCTCCGCCCGCCTCTTCCTCGAGGATGATCTGCAGCAGGATGCTGCGCGTCAGATCCTCGCCGGTCTTCGCATCCACGACCTGGAATTCGTCGTGGTTGAGCACCAGCTCCTTGACGTCGGTGAGCGTGATATAGGAACTCGTCCGCGTATCGTAGAGGCGGCGATTGGGATATTTCTTGATCAGGCGCGGCTGTTCGGCCATTTCTCCATCTCCTCGGCGGCGGTCGGTTCCGCTCTTGAATTTCGGTTTCATTATACCGCGCTGCGAAAACGAAACCCCGCCTTGCGACGGGGTCCGTGATCCAGCGCATGACGCACTGCTACATCAGCACATGTGCAGGCCACCGTTGATGTTGATGGTGGCACCGGTGATGTAGGCCGCCTTGTCGGAAGCGAGGTACGCGCACAGGTCGCCGATCTCGTCCGGACGGCCCAGGCGCTTCATCGGCACCGAGTCGACGATGCCCTGGCGGATGTCTTCGCGGATCGCCATGACCATGTCGGTACCGATGTAGCCCGGCGCGATCGCGTTCACCGTCACGCCCTTGGTGGCGAGTTCCGCCGCCAGCGCCTTGGTGAAGCCGAGCACGCCCGCCTTCGCGGTCGAGTAGTTGGTCTGGCCGGCCTGGCCCTTGACGCCATTGACCGACGAAATGTTGATGATGCGCCCCCAGCCGCGTTCGGCCATCTTCGCCGACACGTGGTGGGTGACGTTGAAAAGGCTGTTGAGATTGGTGTTGATCACCGCATCCCACTGCCCCTTCTCCATCTTGGGGAAGAATTTGTCGCGCGTGATGCCGGCATTGTTCACCAGCACGTCGATCTGACCGACTTCAGCTTCGATCTTGGCGACCATCGCCGCACACGATTCGTAGTTGGAGACGTCACCTTCGGCGGCAACGAAATTGAACCCGAGGTCGCGCTGGGCAGCCAGCCAGCCTTCCTTCTGCTCGAAACCCGGCAGGCAGTTGGCAACCACCGTGAAGCCGTCCTTTGCCAGCGACTGGCAAATTGCCGTGCCGAGGCCACCCATGGCGCCGGTGACGAGAGCAATCTTCTGCGACATTGTCTGATCCTTCTGGAACGGTTGTTAGCGCCGAAAAAACGCCCCGAAACACCCATACCCAAGGGGCCATTTCCGACCTTTTTGCGGCAGCGCGTCAGCTTCGCCGCCGCGGCATTATAAACGTTCCAGGCCGATGATGTTGCGTCGCAAAACAAAAGGCGGCGACTCCTGCAAAAACGGCGCGCCCCGCAGTGCGGGAGCGCGCCGTCCGCGTCCGGGCCGCCTGCGGATCAGAACATGTGCTGGCCGCCGTTGATCGAGATGTTGGCGCCGGTCACGAAGGCCGCCTCTTCCGACGACAGGTAGGCGACGAGGCCGGCGATCTCCTCCGGCTTGCCCAGGCGCGCGACGGGGATCTGCGGCAGGATCTTGGAGTCGAGGATCTCCTGCGGGATCGCCATGACCATCTTGGTACCGATGTAGCCCGGGGAGATCGTGTTGACCGTCACGCCGTTGCGCGCGACTTCCAGCGCCAGGGCCTTGGTGAAGCCGTGCATGCCCGCCTTCGCCGCGGAGTAGTTCGTCTGTCCGAAAGCGCCCTTCTGGCCGTTGACCGAGGACACGTTGATCACGCGGCCCCACTTGCGCTCGATCATGCCGTCGACGACCTGCTTGCACATGTTGAACGTGGAGTCGAGGTTGGTGCCGATCACGATGTCCCAGTCGGCCTTGGTCATGCGCTTGAAGGTCATGTCGCGCGTGATGCCGGCGTTGTTCACCAGCACGTCGACCGGGCCGACGTCCTTGGCCACCTGCTCGACGCACGCCTTGCACGAATCGAAGTCGGCCACGTCGCAGGCATAGGCTTTGAAACCGTAGCCCATGTTGTTCATGGTCTGCAGCCATTCCGCCGCCTTGGTGTTGCTCGGCGAATACGTGGTGACGACCTTGTAGCCAAGCGCGGCAAGCTTGATGCAGATTGCCTCTCCCAGACCACCCATACCACCGGTTACCAGTGCAACTCTGGACATTTTCTGCTCCTCTCCCCTAATGGGTTCTCACGGCGGGAATGATGCCTGCGGCAGCGCCCGCCATTTTCGCTGCCGCCGTCGATGACCGAAGACCCGAGCGCCTGGGGGCTGGAACGCTCAGGCCCGTTCCTTGACGTAGCGGCCCGGTGCCGGCTCGATCGGCTCGTACTTCGTGCTGCCGAGCCGGCCGCGCGCCGCGACGGCCTTGCCGCCGAACTTGCGAAGCCATTCGATCCAGTGCAGCCACCAACTGCCCTTCTGCTCGACCGCCGCCTCCAGCCATTCGTCCGGATCGGTCGGCCTCGCGTCGGAAACCCAGTAGCTGCGGCGATTCTTCGATGCCGGGTTGATGGCTCCGGCGATATGGCCGCTGGCGCCCAGCACGAAGGTCGCCTCGCCGCCCAGGAGATTGCAGGCCAGGTAGGCGCTGCCCCACGGGACGATGTGGTCTTCCCGCGCCGCCATCAGGTAGGCCGGCATGTCCACCTTGGAGAGGTCGATCTTCTGCCCCAGCATCTTGAGCTTGCCCGGCACCCGCAGGTTGTTCTCGAGATACATGTTGCGCAGATACCAGGTCAGGAAGGGGCCCGGAAGGTTGGTCGAATCCGCGTTCCAGTACAGCAGGTCGAAGGCCGCCGGCTTCTTGCCCTTCAGGTAGTTGCCCACCACGTACTGCCAGACGAGATCGTTCGCACGCAGGAAGGAAAAGACGTTGGCCAGTTCCTGCCCCTTCAGCACCCCGCCCTTGCCGATCGCCGCTTCCCTCGCGGTCACGCTCGCCTCGTCGACGAGGCAGCCCAGTTCACCGGCGTCGGCGAAATCGAGCAGCGTGGTCATCAGCGTCAGGCTGGAAACCGGCTCGACACCGCGCGCGCGCTCGACCGCCAGCGCAGACGTCAGCAGGGTGCCGCCCACGCAGAATCCGAGCACGTTGGGCTTCTTCACCCGGGTGATGGAGCGCACCACGTCGAGCGCGGCGAGTGGCCCCTTGTCCAGGTAGTCGTCCCAGGTAAGGTGGCCGCCCTCGTCCGTGCGCGGATTCCGCCACGAGACCAGGAAGACGGTGAACCCCTGCTCGACGATGAAGCGGATGAGGGAGTTCTCCGGCTGGAGATCCATGATGTAGAACTTGTTGATGCACGGCGGCACGATCAGCAGCGGCACCTGCGCAACCTTGTCGGTCAGCGGCGCGTACTGGATCAGTTGCATCACCTCGTTCTCATACACGACGGCACCCGGCGTCAGCGCCAGGTTGCGTCCGACTTCGAAGGCCGCATCGTCGGTCATCGAGATGCGGCCCTTCTCGAGGTCGGCCAGCAGGTTCTGCACGCCCTGGGTGATGCTCTCGCCCTTGGTCTCGATGGCGGCCTTGATGAACTCGGGGTTGGTGGCGGCGAAATTGCTCGGCGACATCGCATCGATGTACTGCCGGGTGAGGAACTGGATGCGCGACTTGGCGCGGCCGTCGGCCATCGGCAGTGCGTCGGCGACCTGCTTCAGAAAGCCCGAATTGAGCAGGTACGCCTGGCGGACATAGTCGAAGATCGGGCTTTCCTGCCATTCGGGCGACGCGAAGCGCCGGTCGCCCGGTTCGGGCTGCGCCACCGGTTCGGTCGGCTCGCCGGGCTTGCGCGCGAGCATCGACGACCACAAGGCCGTGTGCTGTTCGGCGAAGGTCTTCTGCATGTCGGCGAAGACTCCGGCCTCGGGCATCGGCACGCGCGGCGCGGCCACGCCGGTGGAATCCTGCATCGCGGCATGGTTGCGCGCGAGCATGTCGAAGAAATTCTGTGCCATGGCCTGGCCGGCCTGGAACATCGTCTGCAAGGCTTCCGTCGATTTGTTGTTGTCGTTCGAGGCGGACATTTCGTCTCCTGTGGCTGTTCGCCGGGGGCCTTCGATCGGGACCCCACGAGCTGGCACGATTATGCACCTGCCAACCGTCTCCGGAACACGGCGGCTACAATCCGGGCCATGTATCTGATCGCGATCGCCTGGCTGTACGTCGCCCTGCTCGCCGCCGTGGCGGAGGACACCGTAGTGGCCGGCGTGCTGACATTCGTCTTTTACGGCGCCGCCCCGCTCGCACTGGTGCTGTGGCTGCTCGGTTCGCCGGCGCGGCGGCAGCGCCGACGGGAGCGCGAGGAAGCTGGCCTGAAAGATAGAGCCGATTCCGGCGACAGGCAATAGCGCCGCGCGGGCAGCCCCGCCGGCGGGCGGTCAGCGGCCCAGCCAGACCATCGAGGCAAAGCGGCCGGTGACCCCGTCGCGGCGGTAGGAATAGAAGCGTGCCGCATCCGTATGCGTGCAGAGCCCGCCGCCATGGACGCGCAGCACGCCGATCCGCGCCAGCCGCCGGCGCGCCAGGGCGAACAGGTCGGCCATCCATTTGTCCCGACCGCGGCCAGGCGCGAACGCCGCCGCGGCGGCGGGGTCGTCCGCGAGAAACGCGGCCCTGACTTCGCCGCCGACCTCGAATGCGTGCGGACCGATGGCCGGCCCGAGCCAGGCCAGCACCGAGGCGGGCGGCACGCCCATGCGCGCCACCGTGGCCTCCAGCACGCCCGCCGCAAGGCCGCGCCAGCCCGCGTGCGCCGCCGCGACCACCGTACCCGCCTCGTCACAGAACAGGACGGGAAGGCAGTCGGCGGTCAGTACCGCGCACACCCGCTCCGCATGCCGCGCCACCGCCGCATCGGCCGTCGGCACGCCGCTGGCCGTATCCGCCTCGGCGACGGCGATGCCGTGCACCTGGTCCAGCCACACGGGTTCCGACGGCAGGACGGCCCGCAGCCTGGCCCGGTTTCCGGCGACCTCCGCCTCGCCGTCGCCGACGTGCGCTCCCAGATTCAGGCTGTCGTAGGGTGGCGGACTCATGCCTCCGGCGCGGGTCGTCACGCAGGCATGGACCTTGGCCGGCGCCGGCCAGTCGGGGCGGATCAGCGGCAAGGGATTCACCACGACGAACTCCCAAGCGCATGCAGCAGCGCCGCGAAGTCCGCCGCCATCGGCACCATCCATTCCATCGCCGTGCCGGCGGCGGGATGGATCAGGCCGAGGCGGAAAGCGTGCAGCGCCTGGCGCGGAAAGGCATCGAGACGGGCATCGCCGCAGCGGCGCATGCCATACACCGGGTCGCCGACGAGAGGATGGCCGAGATGGGCCATGTGCACGCGGATCTGATGCGTGCGCCCGGTCTCGAGCTGGCATTCGACGAGCGTGCAGCGGTCCAGGCGCTCGCATACCGCATAGCGGGTCACCGCCGGGCGGCCGCCCGGCACCACCGCCATGCGCGTGCGATGCTGCGGATGGCGGCCGATCGGCGCGCTCACCACGCCGGCCTGCCCGACCAGACCCTGCACCAGCGCGTGGTAATGGCGCTTGACGGTGCGCGCCTGCAACTGGCGCACGAGGTCGGTCTGCGCCTCCAGCGTCTTCGCCACCACCAGCAGGCCGCTGGTCTCCTTGTCCAGCCGATGCACGATGCCGGCGCGCGGCACGCCGGCCAGTGCCGGCGCATGGTGCAGCAGCGCGTTGAGCAGCGTGCCCGTCCAGTTGCCGCTGCCCGGATGCACCACCAGCCCGGCGGGTTTGTCGATCACGAGCAGCGTATCGTCCTCGAACACCACCTGGAGCGGGATGTCCTCCGGCAGTTCGGCGCTCGCCTCGGGCGGCGGGGCGGCCTCCACTTCCAGGCACTCGCCCCCCCAGACCTTGCGCTTGGCTTCGGGCGCGGCGCCATCCACGCGCACGCGCCCCTCCTTCAGCCAGGACTGCAGCCGGCTGCGCGAGTGCTCGGGGAAGAGCCGCGCCAGCGCCTGGTCCACGCGAAGGCCGGCGCAATCGGCCGGAACGGTCAGCAGGACGGACGACGGCTCGAAAGGGTCGTCGTCTTCGGCTGGGCTATAATCGCGCGGTTCATTCACGCGAGCGTTATCGATGGCTAGGTTCACCTTGGGAAGTTTAGCGGGAAATGTCGTACTGATCGGCGCCCTGCTGCTCGGCGGCTGCGGCATCCTGCCTGAAGAGATCGACGAAACTGCGGGCTGGAACGCGCAGAAGCTCTACTCCGAGGCCAAGGCATCGATGGGCGAAGGCGGCTACGACCGCGCGGTGAAGCTGTTCGAGAAGCTCGAGGCCCGCTACCCCTACGGCCGCTACGCCCAGCAGGCGCAGCTCGAATCGGCCTACGCCTACTACAAGCAGAACGAACCCGCCCTGGCGCTGGCCGCGGCCGACCGCTTCATCAAGCTGCACCCGAATCACCCCAACGTCGACTACGTCTATTACCTGAAGGGCCTGGTCAACTTCAACGAAGACCTCGGCCTCTTCGCCGGCCTGTCCAACCAGGACCTTTCCGAGCGCGACCCGAAGGGCGCACGGGAGGCTTTCGAGAGCTTCCGCGAACTGGTCACGCGCTTCCCGGAGAGCCGCTATGCCGACGATTCGAAAAAGCGCATGCAGTACCTGGTCAACTCGCTCGCCTCGCACGAAGTGCACGTGGCCCGCTACTACTACCGCCGCGGCGCCTATGTGGCTGCCATCAACCGCGCCAAGACCGCGCTGACGAGCTTTCCGCAGGCGCCGGCCAACGAGGAAGGACTGTTCCTGCTGGTCAAGAGCTACGACGCACTCGGCATGAACGACCTGCGCGACGACGCCGACCGCGTGATGCGCAAGAACTTCCCCGACAGCGTCTACTTTGCCGGCGGCCCTGCGGATACCCGTCCGTGGTGGCAGCTCTGGTAAGCCCGGAGACGGCTCCATGACCCATCCGACCTACCTGTGGCCCCCACCCTCTGTCGCGTCGCTGCCCGTCGTCGGCAGCTCGGCGCGCTACCCAGTAAACCGCATCTTCTGCGTCGGCCGCAACTACCAGGCACATGCCATCGAGATGGGCATGAAGGGCGTGGACAAGGAGGCCTCCCGCCCCTTCTACTTCACCAAGACGCCGGCGGCGCTGGTCGACAGCGGCGCGACCATCCCCTATCCGCCCGGCACGGCCGACTTCCATCATGAGATGGAACTGGTCGTCGCGCTCGGCGCGCCAGGTTTCCGCGTCGCGGAGGCCGATGCGCACCGGCTGATCCACGGCTATGCCGCGGGCCTCGACATGACGCGCCGCGACCTGCAGGCGATCGCGCGCGAAGCCGGCCGCCCCTGGGACCTCGCCAAGGACTTCGAGAACGCCGCGGTGTGCAGCGCCATCCTGCCCGCCGGCGATCTGGGCGTGCTCGACAGCGGCGCCATCACGCTCGCCGTCAATGGCGTGACCCGCCAGTCGGGCGACGTATCACAACTGATCTGGAACATCGGCGAGATCATCGCCGACCTGTCGCAGTTCTATCACCTGCAGGCTGGCGACCTGATCTACACCGGCACGCCTGAAGGCGTCGGCGCGGTCGGCCCGGGCGACCGCATCACCGGCCACATCGACCGCGTCGGCGACGTCGAGCTGACGATAGGCCCCGCCGAATAATCCGGACGCCACCGCGCGCCGGCGCTTTCCCATCGGCCCCGTCTCGTCTCCAAGGCGGGGCCGTTCCATTCGTCCGCGGCGCCTAGCAAATTCTTAGGATTCGTTGAGGCGAGATTTAGCCTCGGCCCTCCGCCCGTCCGGCCACACTGGCCTTCGCTCGCCGCGGCTCCCGCCCGGCGCGAAGCCAGGACGACAGGAGAGACGCCATGATGATCAGGAACACGCTCGCACACATCGCAACCGCCCTGCTGGCGGCCATGCCCGGCACCGCCGCCGCGGAGGCCGGCCCCGCGGCGGCGCAGACGGCGGCCGATGCCGGCACGATCGAACGCGGCCGCTACATGGTGCGGATCGCCGGCTGCAACGACTGCCACACGCCGACCTATGCGCAGACCGGCGGCCGCGTCGCCGCAGACCGGCGCGGCCTCACCATCCTGCTGTCGGCCGCCGCCTCGGCCGGGCTGATCGACGACGTGCGCCGCAACGGCGCGATCGCCGTCGTGTTCAGCCTGCCCACGGATCACCACACGCTGCAGTTCAAGGGCAGCGATGCCCGCGTCGTGCCGCTCGAACCCAGCGACGAGGCGCTGGCGGCGCGCTACGTCGGTGCCTTCGCGAGCGGACTGGAGCCGCTGGGCTACCCGGGGCGGATCATCCGGCGCCTCCTGGCCTGCCGCGTGCGCAACACGCCGCTCGCCGAAGGCATCATCGCCGGCACCGCGGCCGCAACCGCCCTGCACCCGGTCGAGCACGCCTTCGGCAGCCTGAAGGCCCCGGTGCGCCGCCTCGCCGGACCGGACGCCCCGCCGCCGGCGAGCTACCCGCTGGAGCAGGCTTTCGTGCCGGATGCCGTTCAGCGCAGTTTCGCGGCGATGAACTGCAGCGCGAGGCTGTAGCCCATCGTGCCGAAGCCGGCCATCACCGCCTCGGCGACGTCCGACAGGTAGGAGTGGTGGCGAAAGGCTTCGCGCTTATGCACGTTGGAGATGTGCACCTCGACGAAGGGGATCGCCACGCCGCCGAAGGCGTCGCGGATCGCCACGCTGGTATGGGTGTAGGCACCCGGGTTGATGAGCACGAACTTCACGCCCTCGAGCCGGGCCTGGTGGATGCGATCGACGATCGCCCCTTCGTGGTTGCTCTGGAAGCACTCCAGCTCCAGCCCCAGCTCCCGCGCCTGCGCGCGCAGGCCGTCTTCGACGTCGGCCAGCGTGGTCGAGCCGTAGATGTGCGGCTCGCGCGTGCCGAGCAGATTGAGGTTGGGGCCGTTGATGACGAGGACTTTGCTCATGTGCGACATGACTCCTGACGGGACGAAGGGCCGCGCCGGCGGCGGCCCGGCGGCGACACTTTAATGCACGCCGCCCGCCGGGCGCGCCTTCCGCTCGAACGCCACGCGCCGGATGCATGGCCTTCCGCCCTAGGCATGCATGCCGACGAGGCCGTGGGTCTTCATCACCCAGACCACCGCGCTGATGGTGAGGAAGGAAGCCACCGTGGTCGCCACCAGCGCCGCGGCCGCGATTCCCTGCTGGCCGTATTTCTGCGCCACGATCGGATAGATGCTCGCCATCGGCATGCACGCATTCAGGACCAGCGCCGCCTTGAGGGCGGGATCGAGCCCCGGCAGCGCGAGCAGCAGCAGGAACACCACGAGCGCATGCCCGCCCAGCTTGCCCGCCATGATCACGCCGATGCTGCCCGCCATGCCGCGCACGCTGAGGCTCGCCAGGGTGCCGCCGATGTAGAACAGCGCCACCGGCGCCGAGGCCGTCGCCAGCATGTCGACCGCCCGCGCCAGCGGCAGCGGAATCCGTACGGCGAGCGCCGCGCAGGCGACGCCGGCGACGATGGCCACGATCATCGGGTTGCGCACCAGATTGCCGATCACGTTGCGCAGCACCTGGCCCAGCCGCCCGCGCCCGCTGCCGCCGATCTCGGCCACCGTGAGCAGCAGCGGCAGCATGATCATGCTCTCCACCACCAGGTAGATCGCCAGGTTGGCGCTGGCCGCCGCGCCGAACAGCGGCTGCGCGATCGGCAGGCCGACGAAGGCGCTGTTCGACACCGCCATGCCCATCGCCAGCATGGCCCCCTCCTGCAGGCCGCGCCGCTTGACGAACACCGTCAGGCCGATGCCCAGCCCCGCCATCAGCAGGGAGGCGAGCGTATACGCGAACAGCGCATCGGGGTCGATCAGCGCGCCCAGCGGGCGTGGCGACAGCGCCTTGAACAGCAGTGCGGGCAGGGCGAAGCTGATGACGAACACGCCCAGCGCGCGCAGTTCGGCGGTGGCCAGCAGGCGCAGCCTCACCGCGCCGAAGCCGAGCGCGATGAGGATGTAGATCGGCCCGGTGATGGCCAGGATTTCGAACAGGCTCGCGAGCACGCCCGCCTCCATCGTGAAGGCCGCACCGGCCGGCACGGCGGAACTTCAGACGACAACGACTTGCCGAGGTGGCGCCCCGACCCGGAAACAATGGGAAAACCCGCGGAAGGCACCCGCCCGCGGCGTCAACCGCCCGCGACACGCTCCACGAAGCCGGCCACCGCGTCGATCACCGCCTGCTCCTGATCCTTGTGCGGCGAGTGCCGGCAGTCGGCCAGCTTCACCAGATCCACGTCGCGGGCCTGCGCGGCGATGCGATCGAGCTGTTCCATGGTGCCGTACTCGTCGTCCTCGCCCTGGATGGCCATGATCGGGCAGGCGATGCGCGGCAGGTATTCCTCGATGTTCCAGTCGCGGAAGGCGGGGCTGAGCCAGACGTCGTTCCACGCCCAGAAGACCGCGTCGACCTGCGCATGGTATTTGCCCAGCCGCTCCCGCAGGTCGGTGTCGAGATAGGCTTGCCGCGCCAGCCGGATGCCGTGGAGGGAGATGTCCTCCACCATGACGTGCGGCGCCATGATGGCGATGCCGGCAAGCGGCGTGCCGGTACCGCCGGCGCAGATCAGCGCGATCGAGCCGCCGTCCGAGTGCCCCAGGAGGATGGGACGCTCGATGCCCAGCTTCGCGAGCAGGGCCGGCAGCACGTCCAGCCCCTGTTCGTGCAGGTAGCGCGCGGTGCGGGGCCGCGGCTCGGGGCCCGAACGGCCGTAGCCGGCGCGTGAATACACGACCGCCTCGCAACCCGTCGCATCGGCGACCTTCTGCGGAAAGTCGCGCCACATCGAGATCGAACCGAGCCCTTCATGCAGGAACACGATGGGCGGCGCACCCTCCCGTGCATGCGCGGAACGCAGGCGCACGTATTCGAGTTCGACACCATTGATGCTGACGGTCTTCATCCGGCCTCCCCTGGCTGTTGGCGATGGGGCGCCATTATCGCCCACATGCCGCCGGCACGCTCCGCGGCGGCGCCGGACGCGTGCGCCGTGCGCCCGGCGGATGGGATCAGTAGCGGCGGAAACATTCGCGGATCGCATCCGTGTCCCGCGTGACGCACAAGGCCAGCATCAGCAGGAGCCTCGCCTTCTGCGGGTTGAGGGAGTTCGCGGCGATGGTGCCGAGCACCGCATCGTCGGCGGAATCGGTCACCACCCCCTGCCCCACCCGGCTCGCGCGCACGAAGGCCACGCCGTGGCGCTTCGCCTCCTCCGCCCCCTGCCGCGCCGACGGCGACAGGCTGCCGTTGCCGGTGGCCGCCAGCACGATGCCCCGCGCTCCGGCCGCGATCGCCGCGCGATACAGGTGCGTGCCCGCGCCCAGGTGGTCGAAGATGATGTCGACCTGCGGCAGTTCGCCGATGTCCGCCAGCGAGAACTCGCTGTGTACCGTGTGCCGCCGCGTCGGCGCATTGAAGAAATGCACCACGCCCCCCGCGATCTCGCCCAGGCTGCCCTGCTCCACGGAGAAGAAGGCGTCGGTGGCGGTGGTATGCATCTTGGTCACGTGGCGCGCCGCGCCGATGCGGTCGTTGAGCATCACCAGCACACCCTTGCCGGCCGCTTCCGCACAGGTCGCGAGGCGGAACGCATTGAGCAGGTTCAGCGGGCCGTCGGCGCTGAGCGCGCTCGCCGGACGCATCGCGCCGACGATCACCACCGGCTTGGCGCTGTCCAGCACCAGGTTGAGGAAATAGGCGGTCTCTTCCAGCGTATCGGTGCCGTGGGTGAGCACCACGCCATCGATCCCATCGTCGTCGAGCAGCGCCTGGACGCGGCGCGCGATCGCGAGCAGCCCGGCGTCGTCGATCTCGTGGCTCTCGACGTTCATCAACTGTTCGCAATGCACCTCGGCCAGTTCGCGGACCTGCGGCACCGCCGCCAGGATGGCGTCGACGCCCTCGGTGACCCGGTAGTCGTGCAGTTGGACCGCATCCCGCGCGGACGCGGCGATGGTGCCGCCGGTGCCAAGCAGCGCGATGCGGGGAAGCGCCGCGGGCAGCGGCGACGGGAAAGCGCCGCCCGCGGGCGGCAGCGAGTCCGGATGCATCGTGTCGTCTCCTCGAACGCTCGTACCGTCGCCGCCCTGGAAAGCCCTGCTCCGCCGGCTTGCGGCGTGGCGCTGGACCTTTCGCCGGACGGAGGTTCGGCGATCGGCGGCAGCCGGAGGCGCAAAAAGAAAACGCCCGGGCCGATCGACGGCCCGGGCGTATGTTCCGTTGGCGGAGACGGAGGGATTCGAACCCTCGATGCGAGTTTTAGCCCGCATGCTCCCTTAGCAGGGGAGTGCCTTCGACCTCTCGGCCACGTCTCCTCAAAGAAGGCGCGATGATAGCGAGTCGCCGCGCCCCGGTCAAACGCTAAGGCCGCGATCCGCGGCCGCCCGGTCAGGCGGCCAGATCCAGGCCGAAAGCCTTGTGCAGCACGCGTACCGCCAGTTCCAGGTATTTCTCGTCGATGACGACGGAAATCTTGATCTCGGAGGTGGAGATCATCTGGATGTTGATGCCTTCCTCGGCCAGCGTGCGGAACATCCTGGAGGCCACCCCCGGGTGCGAGCGCATGCCGACGCCCACCACCGAGACCTTGCAGTTGGTCTTGTCGGCCTCGACCGCGCGGGCGCCGATGTGGGTCTTCACGCCTTCGAGAACCTTCACGGCCCTCTCGAGATCGGCGCGGCCGACGGTGAACGAGAAGTCCGTCGTGCCGTCGTGGCCGACGTTCTGGATGATCATGTCCACGTCGATGTTGGCATCGGCGACCGGCCCGAGGATCTGGTAGGCGATGCCGGGCTTGTCGGGCACGCCGAGCACGGTGAGCTTGGCTTCGTCGCGGTTGAAGGCGATGCCGGAGATGACGGGCTGTTCCATGTTGTTGTCTTCCTCAACGGTGATGAGCGTGCCCTCGCCTCCCTCTTCGAAACTGGAGAGGACGCGCAGCTTGACCTTGTACTTGCCGGCGAATTCCACCGAGCGGATCTGCAGGACCTTCGAGCCGAGGCTGGCCATTTCCAGCATCTCCTCGAAGGTGATCGTGTCGAGCTTGCGGGCTTCGGCGACGATGCGCGGGTCGGTGGTATAGACGCCATCGACGTCGGTATAGATCTGGCACTCGTCGGCACCGAGCGCGGCGGCCAGCGCCACGCCGGTGGTGTCCGAGCCGCCGCGGCCGAGCGTGGTGATGCTGCCGTGCTCGTCCACGCCCTGGAAGCCGGCGACGACGACGACCTTGCCCTCGTCGAGATCCCGGCGTATCGGCGCTTCGTCGATGTTCAGGATGCGCGCCTTGGTGTGCATCGAGTCGGTCAGGATCTTGACCTGCGCGCCGGTGTAGCTCTTTGCATGCACGCCGATGTCCTCGAGGGCCATGCACAGCAGGCCGATCGTGACCTGCTCGCCCGTGGAGATGACGACGTCCAGCTCGCGCGGATTCGGATTCGCGGCCACGTCCTTCGTCAGCGCGATCAGGCGATTGGTCTCGCCACTCATCGCGGACACGACCACCACCACCTGATGCCCCTCGGCACGGAACTTCGCGACCTTGCGCGCGACGTTCTTGATGCGGTCGGGGCTGCCTACCGAGGTACCGCCGTACTTCTGAACTATCAGTGCCATCGCTGTATCCAAGTGCTTGTGGATAAAGCCTCGGATTCTAGCGAAAGGCGGAGTTTTTTGCAGGAATCCGGAAACTGAGGACGCCCGCCAGGCCCCGTGCGGCGGATGCGGTACGGAACCGTGCCGCCCGCACCCGACGATGGTCATATTTCACACCGGAACGCGAATATTGCCTGCGATTAACCCGCAACGCGGGCTAATGCACATTGAATTTATGCGAAAGGGTGATCTATACTTAGGCTGCAATACAACTTTAGTAGTATTAATCCCATTGACAGCGCTTACCGCCGGAGCATGCAAGAGCCGGCTGCGCAGGTCACATCGATAGGACGAAATCATGAAAGGCACCGACAAGATCGACGTTCGCGAAATCCGCCGCAAGCTCGGCCTGAACCAATCGCAGTTCTGGTCGAAGATCGGCGTGACGCAAAGCGGCGGCTCCCGCTACGAAAGCGGCCGCAATATCCCGCGCCCCGTGCAGGCCCTGCTGCGACTGGTGCATATCGAGCAGATCGACATCGACAAGGTCAAGAAGGACGACGTGGATGTCGCGGAATACCTGAAGGCGACCAATCCGGATCTGTACAAGTCGCTCAAAAAGGAAGCCCGCGCGAAGCGCAGGGAACGCTGACCCTCGCGCTTCGTCGAGCCATCAAGGGCTGACGCGGACCGTCAGCCCTTCTTTTTTGATGCGCTCGCCGATGGCTTCGAGATCTTCGGGCGCAAGCGGCGACAGCCGCACCGCCTCGGGCTGCATCGACGGCCGCGCGATGCCGTAGAGCAGCACGCCGCGCAGCCGGTGGATGCCGGCCTGCCGCAGCACCTCGAGATAAGCCTCCACGTCGTCGTCCGACGGCGCCGCGCCGTCCCAGCGGAACATGCAGGTCTGCACCCAGGTGGCGCACAGTCCGGCGCAGCGCGCGAGATGGCGCGCCAGCACATCCGGCGCGAGGTGGACGCCGTTGATCCGCTCGATCGCCGCCGTCGTGCCGGCGTCCACCTTGAACCAGACCTCGCCGCCCGCCTCGCCCAGCCGGCTCACGCCCTGCTGCACGCGGGCCTGCGCCATCAGGCTGCCGTTGGTGATCAGGCGCACGGGCACCGGCTCCGCGTCCGTCCGTGCGCCGAGGCCAAATTCGTCACGCAGCGCGAGCACGCGTTCCACCACCTGCGGAAACGCCTCCGCGCTCGTCGGCTCGCCGTTGCCGGAAAACGCGATGTCGCAGATCACGCGTGCGCCTTCGGGCGCAAGGCGCCGCAGCCCGTCGCCATGTACGAGATCGTGCAGGAAGCCGCGCAGTTCGGCTTCGAGCACTTCCAGATCGATGACGGGCGCCTTGCCGCGCACGAGGCCGGGCACCTGGCAGTAGGCGCAATGCCAGTTGCAGGCATTGTTCGGGTTGAGGTTGATGCCGACCGACACGCCGCCGGCACGCCGCGACAGCACCGGATAGACGTAGGTCAGGCCGGCGAGATCGCGGTCGTGATCGCGCACCGAAAGCGGCCGGGCAGCGCGGGAGGAGTCGGAAATCATCGTTTGCTCAATCACTTGCAGATGCGCCCCGGCGGTCCGGGGCGGCGGAAATGGTATAATCCGCGCCCCTTCAGCAGAGGTTCGCCATGCGCATCACCCGCCGTCTCGAATTCGATGCCGGACACCGGATCCCGGATCACGCCAGCCAGTGCCGCCATCTGCACGGCCACCGCTATGCGATCGAGGTCACGCTGTCGGGCGAGATCATCAAGGCCGACGGGCTGCCGGTCAATGGCATGGTGATGGACTTCGCCGACGTCAAGCGGATCGCGAACGAACTGGTGGTCAGCCAGTGGGACCACGCCTTCCTGGTCTATCGCGGCGACACCCTGGTCGCCGACTTCCTCGCCAGCGTGCCGGGCCACAAGACGGTGGTGCTCGACGTCGTGCCCACCGCCGAGAACCTCGCCGCCGAAGCCTTCCGCATCCTCGACCCGGCCTACCGCGACACCTACGGCAACCATCTGCGCCTGGAACGGGTGCGGCTGTACGAAACGCCCAACTGCTGGGCCGACGCGGTCCGCGGCTGAACCGCGGCGGCCGCGCGAAGCGGCACCGCCGCTGCAATCCGAGGGTCCGGCAGGCCCCGACCCACCGATCACGCCGCGTAGCGACGCAGCCGCAGCGAAAACTCCTGCAACTGCTGGATGCCGCTCTGCTCCGCCCGCGCCACCCAGTCGTGCAACTGCGCCAGCAGTTGCTCGCGGGTCGCGTTGGAGCGCGCCCACAGCGCAGTCAGTTCCTCGCGCATCGTGACCACGGTGGTCAGCGCCTGGCTGTGCGCGACCACGTCGCGCAACTGTTCCTTCTCGCCGTCCTTGAGGTGGCGCTCCTCGCCCGACAGCACCCAGCGCTTGAGCGCGGTGACGTCGAAGCGGCCGGCGTGGCTCGCCTTCAGGCGCTCGACCTCGTCGGCGCAGACGCGCCGCAGCGAGGCCATGTAGCGCGTCATGACGTCGTAGCGGTGCGTCACGATGGC
Source organism: Thauera sp. K11 (assembly GCF_002354895.1). Taxonomy (NCBI): domain Bacteria; kingdom Pseudomonadati; phylum Pseudomonadota; class Betaproteobacteria; order Rhodocyclales; family Zoogloeaceae; genus Thauera; species Thauera sinica. The sequence goes on along the minus strand of NZ_CP023439.1, from coordinate 878,249 downwards.
CTGCAGCGTTTCGAAATCGGGCGTCAGCTTGAGTTCGCCGAAGCGGGGCGTCGGGATGATCTTCTTGGCCCTGGCCAGGCGCAGCATCTCGAGCAGGCGGATGTACATCCAGCCGATGTCGAACTCGTACCACTTCGCCGACAGCTTGGCCGAGGTGGCGAAGCTGTGGTGGTTGTTGTGCAGTTCCTCGCCGCCGATCAGCACGCCCCACGGCACCAGGTTGCGCGAGGCGTCGGCGCAGTCGAAGTTGCGGTAGCCCCAGAAATGGCCCACGCCGTTGATCACGCCGGCCGCCCAGAACGGAATCCACGCCATCTGCACCGCCCAGATCGTCAGGCCGACGGGGCCGAAGGCGACGAGGTCGATGATCATCATGATCGACACACCGGCCACCGAGTGGCGGTAGACCTTGCGTTCCAGCCAGTCGTCCGGAGTGCCGTGGCCATAGCGCTGCAGCGTCTCGGCGTTCTTCGCTTCGGCGCGGTAGAGTTCGGCGCCCTGCCACAGGACCTTGCGCAGGCCGCGCGTCTGCGGGCTGTGCGGATCGTCCTCGGTTTCGCACTTGGCGTGGTGCTTGCGATGGATGGCCGCCCATTCCCTGGTGACCATGCCGGTGGTGAGCCACAGCCAGAAGCGGAAGAAATGGCTGGCAACGGGATGCAGCTCGAGCGCACGGTGCGCCTGGTGGCGGTGCAGGAAGATGGTGACCGAGGCGATGGTGACGTGAGTCAGCGCCAGGGCCGCCAGGACGTAGCCCCACCAGGGGAGATCGAACAACCCGCTGTACATTCTTGAAAATATCCTTTCGATTGAAAAACTTGCCGCTTCGATTCTACTCGAAAGCGGCCACGGGACCGGCGCGCCGCATCCCGCTCAACTCGCCGGCCCGGCGGCGATCGCGGCCGGCGGCCCGTCCTCCGCCGTGCCGGCGCTCACCGCGACCGCCCCGAGCACGCGCACTTCGCGCTGCGGGAAAGGGATGCTGATCCCCTCGCGCTTGAAGCGCCGCCACACTTCCATGTTGATCGCCGACGTGATGCCCAGCGTGCCTTCCTCGGGATCGGCGATCCAGCACAGCAGCTTGAGGTTGATGCCGCTCTCGCCAAAGTCGGAGAGAAAACCCTTCGGCGCCGGCTGGTCGAGCACCCGCGAATGTGCTCCGGTCACTTCGACCATGATCTCCAGCGCCCGTTCGATGTCCACTTCGTAGCCCACCTGGATCGAGATCGGCAGCATGACCTTGGTGTCGTTCAAGGTCTCGTTGCGCACCACCGAACCGACCAGCGTTTCGTTCGGGATGATGGACTCGATGCCGTTCGCCGCCTTCACCACCGTGTAGCGGGTGGTGATCTCGCTCACGACGCCGCGCTCGCTGCCGACGGTGATCAGGTTGCCGATGCGGATCGAGCGGTCGAGCAGGATGATGAAGCCCGACACGTAGTTGGCGGCGATCTTCTGCAGGCCGAAACCGAGGCCCACGCCGAGCGCGCCGCCGAACACCGACAGCGTGGTCAGATCGATGCCCACCATCGGCAGCGCGATCAGCACCGCGACGACGATCAGCATGGCCCGTGTGATGCGCGTCAGCACGGTGCGCATGTTGAGGTCCATGCCGGCCGCGGCGACGATGCGCCGCTCCAGCAGGCCCGCCACCCACAGCGCGACGAGCACCGTCAGCAGGACCATCGCCATGCCCTGCAGGACGAGCCACAGCGACAGCTTCTGGCTGCCGATCGAGAAGGACACCGCGTCCAGCGCGTCGATCACCTCCGGCAGCCAGCCCACGATGTGCAGCGCGACCACCGACCAGACCAGGCCGGCGAAGGTCTTCTCGAAGCCGCCCAGCCAGCTCGACGCGCCCCCCGCCGCCTGCCGCACCGTATAGACGACGAAGCGGATCACCGCCATCGAGCCCAGCAGGGGCATCGCCAGATCGAGCAGATGCACGTTGTGATAGCGCGCCAGCACGGGGCGCACGATCACCACGAAGATGAGCGCCGACAGCGGGAACACCACCCGGCGCAGCCCGCTGCGGCCGAAGCGCCGTGCGGCGCTCACGTCCTCCCCGGCCCCCGCCGCGGTATGCTCGCGCACCATGCGCAGGACGAACCAGGCGCCCAGCAGGCACAGGAGCAGCGCGCCCACCTGCCACAGCACGAAGGGGTCGTGCAGGTCTTTCCAGATGTTCTTCAGTAGTGCGGCGAATTCGGCCACCATGGCATCGTCGGCCGGCGGAGTCGTTGCGGGTTCTGCCATCGTCATGGGCTCCAGGGTAGTCGGGTGATCGGGGTGGCCTCGGCGCGATGCCGCCGCCAGTTGTCGCGATAGGCGTCGGCCAGCGTGCAATGCCCGCGCAGCACGAGCAGGTTCTCGGCATTGCGGTTCTGCGCCGACCAGGTGAAGTTGTACGAACCGGTGACCACGGCGCAGCCCGGTCCGTCGGCATCGACGATCAGCAGCTTGTTGTGCGCCGCGTTGTATCCGGTTTCCAGCGCCACCGGAATGCCGGCCTCCAGCAGGCGCGGCAGCGCGTTTCCCGTGCCGCGGCGGTTCATCTGGGCGTCGGCCAGCACTTCGACCCGCACGCCGCGCCGGCTCGCCGCAACCAGCGCATCGGCGATCCTGCGGCTGGTGAACGCATAGGCTTGCACCAGCAGCGTACGCCGGGCCCCGCCGATGACGCCGATCAGCACCCCTTCGGCATCGTCGCGCGGCGAGAACGCCACTTCGACCTCGCCGCGCGCGGCGAAGCGCTGGCTGGCCGCGGCGGACCCGGCGACGGCGAACGCCAGCAGGCATGCTGCCAGCCGGCGCCGCTCAGGCATCGGCGCGCTCCAGCACCGCGGCGAAGAAGCCGTCGGTGTCGTGCATGGCCGGCGACAACCGCAGGCGCTCGCCGGTCGCCAGCGCCACGCCCTGCTTTTCCAGCACCGCCTGGGCGGACGACTGGTGGAATTCCGGGTGGGCGGCGAGGAAGGCGTCGACCACGCCATCGTTCTCCTCCGCCAGCAGGCTGCAGGTGGCATACACCAGGCGGCCGCCTGGCCGCACCAGCCGCGCCGCGGCCGCGAGTATGGCGCCCTGCTTCGCCACCATCTCGTCCACGGCGGCCGCGCTCTGGCGCCACTTCAGGTCGGGATTGCGGCGCAGCGTACCGAGCCCGCTGCAGGGGGCATCGACCAGCACGCGGTCGGCCTTGCCGGCCAGGCGTTTCGCCTTGGCATCGTTCTCGTGCGCGATCAGCACCGGATGCACGTTGCTCAGCCCGGCGCGCGCCATGCGCGGCTTGAGTTTCGCCAGGCGCTTGTCCGACACGTCGAAGGCATAGAGCCGGCCGGTGGAGCGCATCATCGCGCCCAGTTGCAGGGTCTTGCCGCCGGCGCCGGCGCAGAAGTCGACGACCAGTTCGCCGCGCTTGGGCTGCACCAGCAGGCCGAGCAACTGGCTGCCCTCGTCCTGCACTTCGAAGCTGCCGTCGAGGAACAGCGGGTGCTTCTGCAGCGCCGGCTTGCCGGCGAGGCGGATCGCCTGCGGCGACAGCGCGCCCGACCTGGCGGCGATGCCGTCCTCGTCCAGGCGGGCGAGCACCGCGTCGCGGTCGGCCTTCAGCAGATTCACCCGCAGGTCCAGCGGCGCCGGCCGGTTCAGGCTGCGGGCCAGCGCCAGCAGCGCGGCCTCGTCGTGGGTCGCCAGCAGGCGCGCGGCCAGCCAGTCCGGCAGGTCAGCGCGCTCGGCCAGCGTGCCTTCGCCCGGTTCCGCGGCCTTGATGCCGGCCAGCCAGTCGCGTTCGGTGGCCGATGCCAAGCCTTCGAAGGCCCGCATCGGCCAGCCCTCGCCGCGCGCGAACCAAGCGAGCAGCAGTTCGCGCGGCGTGGCGCGGTCGCCCGCCAGGCGGCGCAGCCAGCGCAGCCGGCGCAGCACGCCGTACACCGCCTCGGCGATGAAGGCGCGGTCGCGATGGCCGAGTTCGCGGTTGTCGCGGAAATGGCGCGACAGCACGGCGTCGGCCGGATGCTCGAAGCCCAGCACGGCACCCAGCGCCTGCGTCGCCTGGATGAAGAGCACGCGCGACACCGCGCCCTCGGCCCTGCCGGCGCCACCCGCCTTGTCCGCGGCAGCCGGCCTCGTCGCCGTACGCGCGCCCTTGTCGTGTTTTTCCATGTCGTCCCGTCAGTTGCGGTAGATGTCTTCCTGCAGGCCGGGGGCGGGCCTGGGCTCTTCCTTGAGTTCGATCATTTCCGGCTCGCCCGCGGCCGCCACGCTGGCCGCGGCGGCCGCGGCTTCCTCGCCCGGCGGCGCCAGCCGCAACTGGATCGCCTGCTGGTCCAGGGATTCGCCGTCGCCATCGACCAGGCGGATGCGTACCGGCAACATGCCGTAGTTCTTCGCCAGCCAGATGTCTATCGTCAGGCTGCCGTCGCTCGCCTGCGCCCTCAGGTGCAGGGTGTCGAGCCGGCCGATCGGCAGCCTGGCGTTTTCGCTGCCCACCGCCTCGAGCAGCGCGGGCTTGGCGCCCTTGTTGCTCACCACCGTGATCGTCTTCGGCAGCCCGGCCGCGCCGACGATGCCGATCTGGTGCCACAGGCTCAGCACGTCCTGGTCGCCGGGCCGGATGTCGGCCGAGCGCCGCTCGCGGCCGTCGCGGCGGATGCTGACGCGCCCGCCCGCCCAGTCGAATTCCGCACTCTCCGGCCGCTTGCCGCCCTGCTCCACGGTGAAGCGCAGCGGCTTGAGCCCCTGCGGCCCGAGTTCGCCCTCGCTGCGCTGCACGTAATGCAGGCTGCGCATCAGCCCGACCAGCCCGGTGGTCTGCAACAGGGTTTCCATGCGGTAGCTGTGCTCGTCGTGCGACCACTGGTGCCGGGCCTGCCCGACTTCGAATCCCTTGTCGCCCATGAACACGCGGAACACGATGCTGCCGCGGTCGGGCCAGCCTTCGGCATCCACGGCATCGGCGCGAACGCCCTCGTCGGCGGCCGCCATCTCCGCCGGGACGTCCGCCGCTTCCTCCGGCACGGGCGCGGAAGGCTCGGCAGCGCCGGATGGCGCATCGGGCATCGCGTCGCTCTGCGTGGCGGTCGGAGCCGCCAGGGCGACCGGGGCCGGCGCAGGCGGCGCCTTGGGCTTCGCCGGCGGCCGCGGCTTGGGCACGGGCCTGGCTTGCGGCGCCGCGGCAGCGGGGGCGGGCGGTACCGGCGCCGGCACGGCGACGGGCGGCGGCTCGATCAGCCGCGCCTGCATGACCGGCGGCAGTTCGGGCTCGACGCGCGGCGCGAACGCCAGGTCGCCGCCCGCCAGCAGCGCGCCGTGCAGCAGGACCGAGATCCCCAGAGCGGCGATGGCCGTGCGTCGCATCATCGGGCTGCGTCGCTCAGCATTCGAGCGCGGGCACCGTCCAGCCCGCGACGACCGGCAGTTCGCCGCGCAGCCGCACCCGCCCGTCGGCCCCCAGGCCCAGCCTGCCCTCGGCGAACCAGCGCACCGCCTGCGGGTAGATGCGGTGCTCCTGCGCGAGCACGCGCGCGGCCAGGGCCGCCTCGTCGTCGTCCGGCAGCACCGGCACCGCCGCCTGCACGACGATGGGGCCGCAATCGAGCGTCGGCGTCACGAAGTGCACCGTCGCGCCATGCACCCGCACGCCGGCCTCCAGCGCCCGCCGGTGCGTGTGCAGACCGGGGAAGGCCGGCAGCAGCGAGGGATGGATGTTCATCAGCCGGCCGGCGTAGCGGCGGACGAAGTCGTCGGTGAGCACGCGCATGAAGCCGGCGAGCACGACCAGGTCGGGCCGGTAGCCGTCTATGGTCTCGGCCAGCGCGGCATCGAACGCGGTGCGATCGGCGAACCCCTTGTGATCGACCACCGCGCAGGCGATGCCGTGCGCGGCGGCGAAGTCCAGCCCGGCCGCATCCGGCCGGTTGCTGACGACCGCGGCGATGCGCACGCCGGGAACGGCCGCGCGGACGATGGCCTGCATGTTGCTGCCACGGCCGGAGATCAGGATGACGATGGACTTCATTGGAAAACTGGCACGATGATGATTGCCGGCGGGCTCAATGCACCGGCAGGAATACGGCGGTCGCCAGGTTCTGGACCACGCGGGTGACCGTGCGTTCCGTCTGTTCCTCGACGACGTCGGCGAGCGTGTCGAGCGAGCCGATGATGCGGCCGAACTCGCGCTCGAAGCTCAGGTTGGCGGCGGAACCGGCTGCATCTCCCGTCTGGTTGGACAGCAGCAGCGCTCCGCCCCGCTCGTCGCGGGCGGCGGAGAGCTTCCACGCCGCGATCTCGATGTTGCGGGCCGCATTGTAGAGGTGCTGGGCCGCAAGAGCATCCAGGATGAAGAATTCTTCCCTGTCGCCGAAGGCCGTCTGCACCATGCTGCCCAGGCCGACGACGAAAGCCTGGACGCGGTCGCCGCGGAATTCCGGATGCAGCGCCACGCGCAGCGCCTCGAGGTCGCGGCGGTTGCCCAGCGCCTCGAAACGCCAGTGGTGCTGCTCGTCGAAGATGCGCGCCACCGCGGCCTCCAGGCTGTCCGCCCCCGACTTGCGCCACTCGCGCGGATTGCGCTTGTACAGCCTCACCGCGAGCCGGCGCAGGCTGGCGAAGATCTGCTGCTGATGCGCTTCCGCCACGCGATTGAGGTCGGTCTTGAGCAGATGCTGCGGCGCGTAGCTGGACAGCTTGCCGGCCTTCGGCGCCGAACCCGGCGACGAACAGCCCGTCAGCACGCCGGCCAGCACCCACACCGCGATCCGGCAGCCGGCCGGAACAGACCCCCTGCCTGCTGGACGGAACATCGGCTGGCACCCTCTGCGTGGTTTTGCCGGCATGATACCGGAGCCGCGGCGGCGGGTCTGCGCATCGCATACCCGTATAATTCCCGGCTTGCCCCACGGACGCCGCGCCGATGACCGTCATCCACCGCCTGTCAGACCTGCTGATCAACCAGATCGCCGCCGGCGAGGTCGTCGAGCGGCCCGCCTCGGTGCTCAAGGAGGTCCTGGAAAACGCGGTCGATGCCGGCGCTCGTGCGATCGAAGTCCAGCTCGAACAGGGCGGCGTGCGGCGCATCCGCGTCACCGACGACGGCTGCGGCATCGGCCGCGACGATCTCGCGCTCGCGCTCGAACGCCACGCCACCAGCAAGATCGCCAGCCTGGACGACCTCGAGCACGTGGGCACGATGGGCTTCCGCGGCGAGGCGCTGGCGGCGATCGCCGCGGTGGCGCGCACCACGATCACCAGCCGTGCCGACGGCGAGGCGCACGCATGGCGCATCGACGGCAGCGATCGCGCGCTGGCGCCGGCTGCGCTCGGCCAGGGCACCGTGGTCGACGTCGCCGATCTCTATTACAACACCCCGGCGCGGCGCAAGTTCCTGAAGTCCGAGGGCACCGAATACGCGCACTGCGACGAGATGTTCCGCCGCGTCGCACTGGCGCGGCCCGACATCGGCATGCAGTTGTCGCACAACGGCCGGGTGGCGCACCGCCTGCCGCCGGCAGCGCCGTTCGCGCGCATCGGCGCGCTGATGGGCGACGACTTCCTGCAGCACGCGCGCGAAGTGGCCGCCGACGCCGGCATCCTGCGCCTGGCCGGCTTCGCGTCGCTGCCCGCGTACTCGCGCGCCGGCCGCGACGCGCAGTATTTCTTCGTCAATGGCCGTTTCGTGCGCGACAAGCTGCTCGCCCACGCGGTGCGCGAAGCCTACGCCGACATCCTGCACGGCAGCCGCCATCCGGCCTACGTGCTGTTCCTCGAACTCGATCCGGCCGGTGTCGATGTGAACGTGCATCCGGCCAAGATCGAGGTGCGCTTTCGCGAATCGCGCGCGGTGCATCAGTTCGTGTTCCACGCGCTGAGGCGGGTGCTGGCCGAATCGGGCGCCGGCATGGCCGGCGAAGCCACGATGGCCGCGACCGGGCAGCCCGATGCAGCCGCAGCCGGCGACGCGACGCCCGCCCCTTCCGGCGCGCTGCCGGCGGCCCGCTTCAGCACCACGGAAGCGCCCCGCGGCGGCGGTCCGCGCGGCTGGCCGCAGGCCGCACCGCAGCAGGGCCGGCTGGCCATGGAATCGGCGAGCCGCTCGTATTTCGATTTCGCCGCCGGAGCACGCGGCGCGGCTTCCCCCGCCACGGCGGGCGCCGCCGCGCCGTTCGCACCGCAGCCGCTGCCGGCCGGCGACACCGCGCCGCCGCTGGGCTACGCGCTGGCGCAACTGCATGGCATCTACATCCTGGCGCAGAACGCCGCCGGGCTGATCCTGGTGGACATGCACGCCGCGCACGAACGCATCCTGTACGAAAAGCTGAAGACCGTGCTCGACGGCCGGCCGTCGGTGCAGCGGCTACTGATCCCGGCGGTGATCTCCGTCGGCGCGAAGGACATGGCCGCCGCCGAAGAGTGTGCGGACGTGCTCGCCAGCATGGGCTTCGACGTGTCGGCGGCGGGCCCGCAGGAACTGGCGGTGCGCAGCGTGCCGGCCCTGCTCGCCGGCGCGCCGGTGGCCGAACTGGTGCGCAAGCTGCTGGAGGAATTGCGCGAGTTTCCCGCGTCGGAAGTCGTCACCGCCCGGCGCAACGAACTGCTGGCGGCCATGGCCTGCCACGGCGCGGTGCGTGCCAACCGGCAATTGACGCTGCCCGAGATGAACGCGCTGCTGCGCGACATGGAAGCCACCGAGCGTGCGGACCAGTGCAACCACGGCCGGCCGACCTGGACCCAACTGACGATGGCCGACCTCGACCGCTTCTTCATGCGCGGCCAGTAGGCGCCCGCGCGGCCCCTCCCGACACCTCTTCCGCCACGCAGCGCCGCGAGGCATCCCGCGACGGCGCCCTCTGAGCGCGCCTATTCCTGCTGCCCGCGCCGGGGCCGCGAAGGCGGCTGCGGCGACCGCTCCGGGTTGATCGGCAGCACCGGCTTCGGCATGCCGTCTGGGGCCGGCACCCCCTGGCGGGGCGGCCGCGGCGGCGGCGCTTCGCCGTCCGGACGGTGTGGCCGGCCGCCGCGCGGGGGCACCGGAGGAAGGTAGGGCCGCGGCGGCACGACGATGTAGCGCGAGCCGAGGGGGCGGCCTTCCTCGTCGCACGGCTCGCGCAGGCGTTCCTCGCAGTCGGCGCGCGCCTTTTCGCGCGCGCGCCGCGCCTCATCTTCCGTTTCGCGCGCTTCCTCCGCGCGCTCCTCGGCCTCGCGCCGCAATCGCCTCTCGTTTTCCAGCTCCGTCTCCAGGCGCTCGATGCGGCGCGTCGTGCCGGCAGCATCGGGCGGCGGGGCCGCGGGCGCGGGCACCACCGTCAGGCCGCCGCCGTCGATCAGTTCCGCCTTCGTGCCGGGCGGCGGCAGATTGCCGTAGTTGACGCGGCCGTTGCGGTCGACCCAGCGGTAGATCGCATCGGCGGCGCGGGATTCGGCCGCCGCGGCCAGCGCGACCAGCGCGGCCGCCATCGCGGGAAGCACCCTGCCCAGCCCCCGCATCCCTTTCCTGCAACGCATGTCCCGCTCCGCACGAGTCCTTGGTCGAGCCGATGATACTGCCGCGCGCCGCGCGTACGGCGGCCGCGGTTTTTCCCCAGCGGCCGTGAACGAACACCCGGACAAGCTGTGCACAACTGCGGCAAGCCCCTGGGCGCAAAGGCGATTCCGGCGGTGCCTCGGAAATGGGCGGCGTGCTCGATCGGCCGTCGCCGCAGCGCGCATAATTCGCGGATTCCGGCGTTGCACGCCGCCGGCGCATCCGGCGATCAGGAGAGGGCGACATGACGACGACCGACCCCATGAATGCGGTCCTCAACCAGGCGCCGCCGCTCGAGAACTTCAACCGCTACCTCGGCAACCGCCCGCTGCGCGACGCCGTTCTCCGCGAAGGCGCCGGCTGGGCGCACGATGAACTCGCCGAACGCGGCGCCGAACTCGGCAGCGCCGAATGGGTCCGGCGCGGCGAACTCGCCAATGCCAGCCCCCCGCGCCTGCGCGGCCACGACCGCGACGGCCGGCCGGCGGACCGCTTCGAGTTCCACCCCGCATGGCACGAATGCCTCGGCTGGCTGAAGCAGCACGGCCTTGCCGGCGCGGCCTGGACACAGCCGCGGCCGGGCGCCCAGGTCCGGCGCGCGGCGCTGTTCCAGTTGTTCGCCGAGGTGGAAAGCGGCAGCCTGTGCCCGGCCACCATGACCCATGCCGCGGTGCCGGTGCTGGCGCGCGACTTCGGCCTCATCGAGCCCTGGGTCCGCCTGGCGCAGAGCACCCGCCACGACCCCCGCTTTCTGCCGGCGGCGAGCAAGCGCGGCGTGCTGATCGGCATGGGCGTCACCGAGCGCCAGGGCGGCTCCGACGTGCGGGCCAACATATCGCGCGCCGAACCGGCCGGCGATGGCTGGTACAGGCTGACCGGGCACAAGTGGTTCATGTCGGCGACGATGAGCGACGCCTTTCTCGTCACCGCGCAATCCGCCGGGGGCCTGGGCTGCTTCCTGCTGCCGCGCTTCGGGCCCGACGGCGGCCTCAATGCGCTGCACGTCCGCCGCGCCAAGGACAAGCTCGGCGACCGCTCCAACGCCACCGCCGAGGTCGTGTTCGACGGCGCGCTCGCCCGCCTGGTGGGCGAGGAAGGACGCGGCATCGCCACCGTGATGGAGGTAGCCGGCCTGACCCGGCTCGACTGCGCGAACGGCTCCGCCGGGCTGATGCGCGCGGCGCTGTCGCACGCCCTGCACCATGCGCGCCATCGCTCGGCCTTCGGCAAGCCGCTGGTCGCGCAGCCGCTGATGCGCAACGTGCTCGCCGACATGGCGGTGGAACTCGAAGGACATGTCGCCTTCTGCATGGCGGTGGCCGGCTGCATCGACCGGCGCGAGACCAGCGCCGAGGCCGGCACCCTGGCGCGGCTGCTGGTGCCGGCACTGAAGTACTGGGTGTGCGGGCGGACGCCGGCGCTGGTGGCGGAGGCGATGGAGGTGCTGGGCGGCAACGGCTACGTCGAGGACGGCCCCATGCCCCGCCTGTTCCGGCAGTCGCCGCTCAACTCGATCTGGGAAGGCGCCGGCAACATGATGTGCCTGGACGTGCTGCGCGCCTTGCAGCGCGAGCCCGCCTGCCGCGACCTGCTGCTCGACGTGCTGGGCCGCGTGCGCGGCATCCATGCCGGCTACGACCGCCATCTCGATGCGCTGGCCGGCGCGCTGGCGCCGCAGGCCGCCCAGGAAGGCGACGCACGCCGCCTCGCCGGCCGCATCGCCCTGGCCATGGAGGCCGCCCTGCTGCTGGCGGCCGGCAGCCCGGCCGGCGACGCACTGTGCTCGAGCCGGCTGGCGGGCGACGGCTGGCAGGGCTTCGGCACCCTCGCCCGCAACACCGATTTCGCCGCCATCCTCGCCCGCGCCGATCCGGAACGCTCCGATGGGGACTGATCTTTTTTCCCCAGCCGACGTGAACAGCCGCCGGGATAAGCTGTGGAAAAGTGCGGCAAGTCGATGAGCCGGAAGGGCAGCAGGGCGTCGCCTCAATTTTGTGCAATGCGCAACCCCGCGCTGCCGGCGCCCGTCACGGCACCGTGCGCTCGCGCAGGAAGCGGGGAAAGCGCGGCAGCCCCTGCCCGGTGAGTTCGCGGTAGCGGTAGGTGACCTCGGCGCCGATGCGCGGTGGATTGCGCCGGTCGGCGTCGGTGAGGCCCGAACCGATGCGAAAGCGCCGCCCGTCCGCACGCTCCACTTCCAGCGCGCCGACCATGCCGGCGAGCCGCCCCTTGCCCGGAACATGCGCGACGACGCGGGCCTCCGCATCGAGCCAGGGCGTGAGCTTGCGCAGCGCCTCGCCGCGCCCCGGCGCCCACGGCGCATCGGCGCGGTGCAGCATCAGGCCCTCGCCGCCGCCGGCGACGACCATCTCCAGGCGCTGCGCGAGTTCTACCCGGTCGCGGACGCGGAACTGGCGCACCGCCTGCAGCCAGGGCGCGCGGGACTGCGCGCCGGCCACGAGCGCGCCGATGCGCTGCACGCGCTCGGTGAAGGTACCCGGATCGCCGGGCAGGTCGAACACCATGTAGCGCACGCTGCGCCATTGCGCATCGACCGGGGACTCGCGGCGCACGATGCCCGACAGCGCCTCGAAGCGCCCGCGCCCCAGCCACAATTCGCCGTCGAGCGGCCGCGGCGGCAGGGCCGCGACGAACCAGTCCGGCGCCGGGATCGCGAGCCCGCTGCGAAAGCGCAGCCGCCTGCCGTCCCAGTGCGCGCGCACGCCGTCGAGCTTTTCGCTCACCCAGTAGTCCGCCGGGTCGAGCGCATCGTGCCAGCGCTGCGCGAGCATCAGCGCAGGCGGATCTTCCGCGGCAGGGGCGACGGGGACGGCATCGGCGGCCACGGCGGGCACTCCCGCGCCGGGCAGCAGGCCGAGCAGCAGCGCCACGGCAAACGCACACGGACGCAGACGGAGGCGAAGAAGGGATTCGGACTGGGACATCACCGATGGGCTCCGGAGGGAAAGAAAGAATGCAGAATAAATGCATTCATCATCATCCGGAAGTCCTGCCCGCGACCCGGGCCGCCCGCCGCCTTTGCCCCGCATGCCGCGCCGGCGGATAATGCCGCCCTGCCCGCCGCCTGCCCGCAAGACCGTGCCTTCCACCGCCGCCGATACCCGCCTGCCCCCGCCCTGCTGCTGCTCGGCCCCACCGCCAGCGGCAAGACCGCCTGTGCGCTGGCGCTGGCGCAGGAGCTGCCGCTGGAGATCGTCAGCGTCGATTCGGCGCTGGTGTATCGCGACATGGACATCGGCACCGCGAAGCCGACCGCCGGCGAGTTGGCGAGCTGTCCGCACCACCTCATCGACATCGTGTCGCCGGAGCACGCCTATTCCGCCGCCCGCTTTCGCGCCGACGCCATCCGGCTGATGGCCGGGATCACCGCGCGCGGCCGCATCCCGCTGCTGGCCGGCGGCACCATGCTGTACTTCAAGGCGCTGCGCGACGGCCTGTCCGATCTGCCGCCGGCCGATGCCGGGCTTCGCCGCACCATCGACGAGGACGCCGCGGCGCGCGGCTGGCCCGCACTGCACGCCGAACTGGCCGCCCTCGACCCCGCCGCCGCCGCCCGCCTGGAGCCGACGGACGCACAGCGTATCCAGCGCGCGCTCGAGATCGTGCGCGTGACCGGCCGGCCGCTGGCCGACGGCTACGCGCAGAAGGAAGACGATGCGCTGCCCTGCCGCCTGCTGCCGATCGCGCTGGCGCCGTCGGATCGCGGCGTGCTGCACGAGCGCATCGCGCGGCGCTTCGACGCGATGCTCGCCGCGGGCCTGATCGACGAACTGCGCCGGCTGCGGGCCGCCTACCGCCTGGCTCCGGGCCTGCCGTCGATGCGCTGCGTCGGCTACCGGCAAGCCTGGGAATTCCTGGACGGCGATATCGACCACGACACGCTGCGCTTCAAGGGCATCGCCGCCACGCGCCAGCTCGCCAAGCGCCAACTGACCTGGCAGCGCCAGTTCCGCGAAACCTGGCCGGATCTGGTCGAACTCGACTGCCTGCGCGCCGACCTGCCGGCGGCGGTGCGCGACTCGGCGCTGCGGCTGCTCGCGGCCTGACACGACACCTTTCCGACATCACGCCCGAGGAAACCACTCCATGGACGAACAGATCATCGACGACGTGCGCACCTGGCTGGACGAAGTCGTCATCGGCCTCGACCTGTGCCCCTTCGCCGCCCGGCCGCGCGCCGAAAACCGCGTGCGCATCGCAGTGAGCCATGCCAGGAGCGAGGAAGCGCTGCTCGACGACCTGCAGCGCGAACTCGAACGCCTCGCCGACACGCCGGCGGACGAACTCGAGACCACCCTGCTGGCCATCCCCGACATGCTGGAGGACTTCGCCGACTACAACGACTTCCTCGACGCGGTGGACATCTGGCTCGAACAGTTCGGCTGGGAAGGCGAACTGCAGGTGGCGAGCTTCCATCCGCACTACCAGTTCGCCGACACCGGACCCGACGACGCCGGCAACCTCACCAACCGCTCGCCGTGGCCGCTGCTGCACATCATCCGCGAGGAAAGCCTGGAGAAGGCGATCGAGCACTTTCCCGACGTCGACGGCATCCCGGAGCGCAACATCAGGCGCATGGAAGCGCTGAACGCCGACGAACGGCGCCGCCTGTTCCCCTACCTGTTCGGCTGAAAGCGGGCAGTCCGCGGCTGGCATGCGCGCACGGCGAGGAGTAGAGTCGGGGCAAAGGCTCCGGTTCCGGTTTGTCCATGACCCTGCCGCAGGAGTGTGCCTATGTTCCCTGAGTACCGCGACCTGATCACCCAGCTCAAGACCAGCGACCGCCATTTCGTGCAGTTGTTCGACAAGCACAACGATCTCGACCAGCGCATCAAGAACGTCGAGTCGCACATCGAGCATGCGACGCACGAGGAAGTCGAGATCATGAAGAAGGAAAAGCTGCTGCTGAAGGACCAGATCTACTCGATCCTGAGGAAATCGGACACGGCGGCGCAGTAAGGTCGAAAGCGACACGGCCGCACGGTCGGAACGAGGCCCCGCAGGCGGAACACTCCGGCCTGCGGGGCCTCGTTTCTCGTATGCCGGTGCCTGCCGCCGCGGTCAGGCCGAAGCCTGCGCGGGCGCCGCGGAAACCGCCTCGCGTTCGCGCCGCGCCAGCAGCGTATAGACCGTCGGCACCACGAACAGCGTGAAGAAGGTGCCCAGCAGCAGTCCGCCGACGATGACCCAGCCGATCTGCTGCCGGCTCTCGGCCCCCGCGCCGGTGGCCAGCGCGAGCGGGATCGCGCCCAGCACCATCGCGCCGGTAGTCATCAGGATGGGGCGCAGGCGCAGCACCGCGGCCTCCACCACCGATTCGCGCAGCGCGCCGCCGGCATCCCGCAGCTGGTTGGCGAATTCCACGATCAGGATGCCGTGCTTGGTGATCAGGCCCACCAGCGTCACCAGGCCGATCTGGCTATACACGTTGAGCGTGCCGCCGGCCAGCAGCAGCGCGAGCAGCGCGCCGGTGATCGACAGCGGCACCGTCAGCATGATGATGAACGGGTCGCGGAAGCTCTCGAACTGCGCCGCCAGCACCAGGTAGATGAAGGCCAGCGCCAGCACGAAGGCCAGCGCCAGGCTCGACGAACTGGTCTTGAACTCGCGCGACTGGCCGTCGTAGTCGGTGCCGTAGCCCGCCGGCAGGATGCGCGCCGAAGTGTCTTCCATCCACTTCAGCGCCTCGCCCATGGCGTAGCCCGGTGCCAGGTTGGCCGAGATCGTCACCGCGCGGCGCTGGCCGAAATGGTTCAGTTCGCGCGGGGCGACCGACTCGTGCACCTTCACCAGGCTGGCGAGCGGCACCATCTGGCCGCTCTTGGAGCGGACGAAGATGTCGCGGATGTCGCGCGGGCCGGCGCGGCTGTCGGCCGCCACCTGCACGATCACGTCGTACTGCTCGGCATCCTGCTTGTAGCGCGTCACCTGGCGGCCGCCGAGCATGGTCTCGAGCGTGCGCCCGATCACATCCACCGGCACGCCGAGGTCGGCCGCGCGGTCGCGGTCCACATCCACCGCCAGTTCGGGCAGCGTCAGCTTGAGATCGGTGTCGGGCGACAGGAAGCCGGGATTGCGCCGCATCTCGTCGAGCATCAGCTCGGTGTAGCGCTCGAGTTCGTCGTACGACTCCGAGGTGGTGACGACGAAGCCCACCGGCCGCGAGCGCGGGCTCTGGCCGAAGGATGCCGGCTGCACGGGATAGGCGTTCACCCCCGGGATCGCGCGCAGCTTGGGCTGCAGCTCGGCGGCGATCTCGCCGGCCTTGCGGTGGCGCGCCTTCCAGTCGGTGAAGCCGACGAACGAGACCCCCTGCGAGACCGTCGGATTGCCGGCGATCACCAGGTAGCGGTCGACCTCGGGCAGCGCGGCATAGATCTCCTCGATCTCCTTCGCGTAGCGCCCGAGGTAGTCGATCGTCGCCCCCTCCGGCCCGCTGAAGATGCCGATGACCCGGCCGCGGTCTTCCAGCGGCGCCAGTTCGGACTTGAGCTGGCCGAGCAGGATCACCGAACTGCCGGCCACCACGGCAAAAGCCAGCATCACCAGCCAGCGTGCGTTGAGCGAGCGCAGCAGCACACGGCGGTAACCCTCGGTCATCCACGTCAGGAAGCGCTCGATGCCGTTGTAGATGGGGCCGTGCCTGGGCTCGTGGCGCAGCAGCTTGGAGCACATCATCGGCGACAGCGTCAGCGCGACGAAGCCCGACACGATCACCGCCCCGGCCAGCGTCAGCGCGAACTCGGTGAACAGCTTGCCGGTGCGCCCGGTCATGAAGGCCACCGGCGCATACACCGCGGCCAGCGTGATCGTCATCGCCATCACCGCGAAGCCGATCTCCTTCGCCCCCTTGAACGCGGCCGCCAGCGGCGCCATGCCTTCCTCGACGTGGCGGTAGATGTTCTCCAGCACCACGATCGCGTCATCCACGACGAGGCCGATCGCCAGCACCAGCGCGAGCAGCGTCAGCGTGTTGATGGAAAAGCCGAACACCAGCATCAGCGTGAACGCGCCCACCAGCGACACCGGGATGGTCACCAGCGGCACCAGCATCGCGCGCCAGTTGCGCAGGAAGAACAGGCACACCACCGCGACGAGGATCACCGCTTCCCAGATCGTCGAGAACACCGCCGCGATCGAGCGGTCGATGAACACCGTGGTGTCGTTGGCGATCGCCATCGTCATGCCGTCGGGCAGTTCGGACTGCAGCCGCGGCATCATCTCGTCGAGCGCGCGCTTGACGTCGAGCGGGTTGGCGGTGGATTGCTTGATGAGGCCGATCGACACCGCCGGCCTGCCCATGAAGCGCGCCGCAGTGCGTTCGCTCTGCGCCGCCACCTCGACGCGGCCGATGTCGCGGATGCGCACCGGATAGCCGTCGGGCGTGGCCGGCTGGCGCACCACCACCGCCTCGAAGGCCGCCGGCTGGGCCAGGTCGGTGCGCGCCACCACCGCGAACTCGCGCTTCTCGCTCTCGATGCGGCCGGCGGGCAGTTCCACGTTCTGGCGCCGGATCGCATCCTCCACGTCCTGCGCGGTGAGGCCGAAGGCGGCGAGGCGGTCGCGGTCGAGCCAGATGCGCATCGAATAGCGCCGCTCGCCGTACAGCCGGGCGTCGGCGGCGCCCGGCAGCGTCTGCATGCGCGGCTTGACGATGCGGTTGGCGAAATCGCTGATCTCCAGCGGCGTATGGCGGTCGGACGAGAACGCCACCCAGATGATGGGGTTGGCGTCGGCCTCGACCTTGGCGATCACCGGCTCGTCGATGTCGTCGGGCAGGCGCCGGCGCACCCGCGACACGCGGTCGCGCACGTCGGCCGCCGCGCTGTCGGCGCTGCGCTCGATGCGAAAGCGCACGGTGATCTGGCTGCGCTCCTGCCGGCTGATCGACGACAGCACGTCCACGCCCTCGATGCCGGCAAGCGAATCCTCCAGCGGCTTGGTCACCTGCGATTCGACGATCTCGGCGCTGGCGCCGGTATAGGTCGTGTCCACCGTCACCACCGGCTCGTCGATGTTCGGATACTCGCGCACCGCCAGGCGCGAGAACGACATCAGGCCGACCAGCAGCACCAGCAGCGACAGCACGGTGGCGAACACCGGGCGCTTGATGCAGATTTCCGACAGCACCATGGCCGCACTCCTTCAGCGCGCAGACGTCGCGATCGCCGCCGCGGCAGGCGCGGCGCCGGCGACGGCCGCACCATCCGCCCCCTTCCCCGCCCCCCTCTGCGCCACCTCGACCGGCGCGCCGTCGCGCAGCTTGAGCTGGCCGGCCGTCACCACCAGGGCGCCCGGCGACAGGCCATCGACGATCTCGACCATCGCATCGCGCCGCACGCCGGTCTTCACCTCGGCCCGCTGCGCCTTGCCGTCGACCACCCGGTACACGAACTGCACGTTGCCCGGCGCCGGCACCAGGGCCTCTTCCGGCACCACCATCACGCTCGTCCGCTGCGCGAGGATCAGCCGCACGCGCACGAACACGCCCGGGCGCAACCGGCCCTTGGGATTGTCCAGGTGCGCGCGCAGGGCGATCGCGCGGCCCTGCGCATCCACCAGCGGGTTGATCGCATCGACGGTGGCGGCAAAGGTTTCTCCCGGCAGCACGTCGCTGGCCACCTCCAGCGTCTGGCCCGGGCGGATGCGCTCCAGGTAAAGCTCGGGCAGGCGGAAATCGACCTTCAGCGTCGCGATGTCTTCGATGTTCACCAGCGCGTCGCCATCCTTCACGAAGTCGCCCGGACTCACGTCGCGGATGCCGACCACGCCCGCGAACGGCGCGCGGATCTGGGTGCGCTCGAGGCGCGCCTGCGCCAGCGCGGAAGTCGCGCGTGCGACCTCGAGCTGCGAGCGCGCGGTATCGAGGCTGCTCTGGCTGACGAACTTGCGCGCGAACAGATCCTCGGCGCGGCGGCTGTTGGCCTCCGCCAGCTTCAGGTTGGCCTGCGCCTGCTGCAGCTCTGCGCGCTGCACCGCGGCATCGAGTTCCACCAGGACGTCGCCCTTCCTCACCGCGGCGCCCTCGCGAAAGCGGATCGCCGAGATGCGCCCCGCCACTTCCGGGCGCAGCACGACGGATTCGTTCGACACCAGCGAACCCACCGCGGTGACGTCGTCCGCCAGCGGCCGCAGCTCGACCGCGCGCACCTCGACCAGCACCGGCCCGCCCTGCACCGCCTGCCCTGCCGCCGGCGAGCCGCCGCCGGCTGCGTTCGGCGGCGGCTCGCCGGCGGGCGGCCGGTTCGCATACCAGGCATAGGCGCCCAGACCGGCCAGGCCGATCAGGCTGACGACGATGACGAAACGGCGACTCGAGAACATGAAAAGCTCAGTGGCTGCGGCGGGGTGGATGGGGATCGGGACCGTGCGGGGCTGCCCTGCGGCCGCCCGCGCGAAAAATGCTGCAGTGTAAGGACAAAGGCGCCCGCTGTCCGGTTCCGGCGCGCCGACGACCGGATCGGACGGCGTCCGGCCCGCGCCTCAACCGCCCGCCAGGCCGATGAGGCGCAGCGTCCTGTCGTCCCGGCCGCCGCCGTAGTAGCGCGCCAGCACCGCGGCGAAGACGGGGTCGGCATCGGGCAGCGCGGCGAACAGCGTCATCGACGACTTCAGCTTGAGCACGTCGGGGTAGCCGAGGATCTCTTCCGCCGAACGCCCCTGCACCTGCAGCAGGGCCTGCGCGCAGGCCACCAGGCGGGGACCCAGCAGCGGATGCCGCAGATACGCCTGCGCTTCGGCAAGGCTGCGGATCGCGTAGCGCATCGTCGTCGGGCTGATGCCCAGCCCCGCGACCTGCGGAAACACGAACCACATCCAGTGCGAGCGCTTGCGGCCGGCCTTCAGCTCGGCCAGAGCCTGTTCATGGACGCCCTGCTGCGCGTCGACGAAGCGGCGCAGCTCGAACCGGTCCTCGTCAGCGCCGGAGTCCGATGGATGCGTCATCGCCTTTCTCCCGCCCCTTGCGCCGGTTGCCCGGCGCCACCGCAGTCCGCCCGGCGTCGCGCAAGGAGAGCAGCGCACCGCGAACGCCTTTGCACCGCCCTCCCGCAGCACCCGGCCGGCCGAAGCGACATCCCGCGCCGGTCGGCGCGCCGGTGCCTGGGGACGTCAGTTCTTCTTCACGAACTCCGATTTCAGCTTCATCGCGCCGATGCCGTCGATCTTGCAGTCGATGTCGTGATCGCCATCGACCAGGCGGATGTTCTTCACCTTGGTGCCGACCTTCACCACCAGCGACGAACCCTTGACCTTCAGGTCCTTGATCACGGTGACGGTGTCGCCGTCCTGCAGCACGTTGCCGTTGGCGTCGCGGAACACCTTCGCCGCTTCGCCGGAATCCTCCGCCGCGGCGCGGGGCCACTCGTGCGCGCACTCGGGACAGACGTAGGACTCGCCGTCCTCGTAGGTGTATTCGGAATTGCATTGCGGACACTTGGGCAGACTGCTCATCGGACTTCCTTGTCGTTTTCGGAGTGGGATCGCGCACCGCCGGCGCGCTGCGCGCCCGCCGCGGTCGGCGGCGGGCAAAGATACAACGCCGGCGGCCGTTCTCCCAATCGCGCGCCTCGGGACATGGCGCGCCCCGGACCAGGCGCGGGAACCGCGGCCGCAGGCGCGCGCCTCATTCCCCGCTTCGCGCCACCGCCCACAGCGCCAGCGCGCCGAAGCCGATCAACAGCACCCATTTCGCCGCCGAACAGCCGGCCGACGCCAGATACACGTCCGGCACGCCGAAGCGCGGCATCCCGGTCAGCCACCAGTGGAACGCATTCTCCGCCGCATCGAAGAGCGCCGCCAGCGGCAGGCAGTATTGCGCGAACGCCCTGGCCGGCGCCGGCAACGGCGCGAACAGCCGCGTCCGCGTCGCCAGCAGCCAGCCGAAGGCACCGTACGCCAGCAGCAGGGCGCAATCGACCGGGAGATGCCAGCGGTACCGCGCCAGGCACGCCGACGGCCAGACGTGGATGATTTCGCCGAAGCGCCGGGGCGTCCAGGCGAACTGCAGCGCCAGCACACCGGGTTCGAGCGGCGCGAGAAGCCAGGCCGTGGCAGCGAACAGGGCCAGCGCGAGCAGGCCGCAGATCCACACCGCCCGCATGCGCGCGTCCGGCCGGAAGCGTCGGCGAGAAGGGACGACGGTGGCGACGGGACGATCCCTCGTGCCGCTACTCGCGGATCTCGGCCTCGACGAGCTTGGCGAGCAGCACGAGCGACTCCTGCCAGCCGAGATAGCACCCTTCCACCGGAATGACCTCGGGAATGCCCTCCTGGACCACGCCCAGCTCCGTGCCGCAGGACACCGCCCTCAGCGACACCGTGGTCCTCATCGTGCCGGGAAGGTTCGGATCGTCGAACGTGTCCGTGTAGCAGATCCGCTCGTCCGGGACGAGTTCGAGATACTCGCCGCCGAACGCATGGCTCTGCCCGGTGGTGAAATTGGTGAAAGACATCCTGAACGTGCCGCCGACCCGTACGTCCATGTGCTGGACGTTGCAGGTGAAGCCGTTCGGCGGCAGCCACTTGGCCGTCGCCTCCGCATTCAGGAAGGCGCGATAGACCCGTTCCGCAGGCGCCCGCAGAACACGATGAAGACGGACGGTACCTGTTGCCATGGTGCATCTCCTCCTTTTGCCCGCAGGGCTCGCGACCGGCGCGATCGTCCGGTCCGGCCCTCCATGTCCGCAATGTAGCCGGCAGTGGCCGCGGGCGCCAATCGCGGCATGTCACACATGGAGCGCATAATGCCCGCCGCGCCATTCTCCCGCGGGAGCATCGACAGACGTGAAGACCATCGGCCTCATCGGCGGCATGAGCTGGGAATCCACCGTGCCTTACTATCGCCAGATCAACGAGGCGGTCAAGGCGCGGCTCGGCGGCCTGCATTCGGCCCGTCTCGTGCTCTATAGCGTGGATTTCGCCGAGATCGAGCGCCTGCAGCATGCCGGCGACTGGGACGCGGCCGGTGCGCTGCTCGCCGGCGCCGCGCAGTCGCTGCAGCGCGCCGGAGCCGACTTCCTCGTGCTGTGCACCAACACCATGCACAAGGTGGCGCCCCACATCGAAGCCGCGACCGCGATCCCCCTGCTCCACATCGCCGATCCGACGGCCGCCGCCATCCGCGCCGCGGGCTTCGATCGCGTCGGCCTGCTCGGCACCCGCTTCACGATGGAACAGGATTTCTACCGCGGCCGGCTCGCCGGGCGGCACGGCATCGACGTGCTGATCCCGGACGCCGCCGACCGCGACCTCGTGCATC
Organism: Thauera sp. K11; assembly: GCF_002354895.1. Taxonomy (NCBI): domain Bacteria; kingdom Pseudomonadati; phylum Pseudomonadota; class Betaproteobacteria; order Rhodocyclales; family Zoogloeaceae; genus Thauera; species Thauera sinica. The sequence continues at coordinate 856,452 of NZ_CP023439.1, read as the reverse complement.
GCGTGATCTACGAGGAACTCTGCCTCGGCGTGCTGAACGAGGCTTCGCGCGAAGCCTACCGCGGCGTGATGGCCCGGCTGACCGAGCGCGGCGCGCAGGCCATCATCCTCGGCTGCACCGAGATCTCGCTGCTGGTCGGGCAGCAGGACGCGGGCGTGCCGCTGTTCGACACCACCGCACTGCACGCCGGCGCGGCGGCGGAAGCGGCGCTGGATTCCGCCGGGTAAGGAAGCGCGCCGCGGACCCGGACGATCACTACGGCCGCCTGCCCGCGGCACGGCGCAGCACCAGCGCATACACCGCCAGGTTGACGCCCACGACCACGGCGGCGAGCACGAACTGGATCTCGTGCGTCAGCCCCGCCGGATAGATCAGCGCCAGCAGGTAGTGCTCGACGAATCCGCCCTCGTAGCCGGCCTGCCCCGCCGCCGCGCGCAGGCGGTTCTCCAGCGGCGTGAGCGGGCAGATGCCGCCGCTGAGTTCGATGTAGATGCCCCATGCCGCCGCGGGCAGATGCACGAGCGGCGCCCGACGCCAGCGCAGCGCGAGCAGCCCGCCCAGCAGCACGAAGAGAATGAAGGCGAGATGCAGCAGCAGGACGGCATCGGCGGCGAGTCGGCAGGACAGGATGCGCCTCCCGGACGAATGGCGGCCAAGGGCGGTAGCGCCGGCGCCTCAGCGGGCATCCTCGCCGAGGCGGGCTTCCACCTCGGTCACGAGACGTTGCGCCGTAGTGACGAGTTGAGGCACGAAATCATGGCCGGCCTCGAGAGCATCCCTCAGCACGGCCGGCTCCTCGATGTATTCATGCACCATTTGGTTGCGCAGTTGCCGCATCGACAGCCACGCATCGGCCGATGGCAGCCAGCCCAGCCTCTCCGCACGGTCGAGATTGTCGATAACAGACGCCGGTCGGTCGTCTCGAGGTGGAAGATCTCCTTGCCCACCACCCGGAGCAGAAAGCGCAGCCGTTCGACCGCGGCGTCTCGCGGCGACAATGATTCGGTCAAAGCAGCACTCCTTCCTGCATGGCGATCCGATGGATCGGCTGCTCGGCCAGGTTCGGCGCGCGCAGCACCACATCCACCTTGCGGCCGGCAAACACGCGCATCGCCCGGGCCGCGATCATCGCGCCGAGCACCGCCGGCCGTTCCACCGGCAGCGGCACATCGACCAGCAAGTCGACGTCTCCACCCCGGGCTTCGTCGTCGAGGCGCGACCCGAACAGGCGCACGCTGCTGCCCGCCGGCGCAAGTTCCGCGACGAGCGCGCGGATCGCTGCGGCCTGCTCCGGGGCGATCCGCATCGCAAGCCTCAGCCGACGGTGGTCTGCGCCTCGCCGTCCTGGCGGGCGTCGATGCGGCCGATGCGATGGACCGTTTCGCCCGCGGCGGCGAGCCTGGCGGCGGCGGCTTCGGCATCCCCGGCCGACACCACCACGGCCATGCCGATGCCGCAGTTGAACACGCGGTACATCTCCTGCATATCGACGTTGCCTTCCCGCTGCAGCCACTGGAACAGCGGCGGCAGCGTCCAGGCGCCGGCGTCGATGCGGGCGGTGAGTTCGTCGCGCAGGATGCGCGGCACGTTTTCGGTGATGCCGCCGCCGGTGATGTGGGCCATGCCCTTCACCACGCCCGGCATCGCCTGCATCAGCCCGAGCATGGACTTGACGTAGATGCGGGTGGGCTCCATGACCACGTCGCGCAGCCTGCGGCCGTGGAAGTCGGCGTCGAGGTCGGGTCGGGCGACGTCGATGATCTTGCGGATCAGCGAGTAGCCGTTGGAATGCGCGCCGCTGGAGGCCAGGCCCAGCACCACGTCGCCCGGCACGATGCGGCTGCCGTCGATGATGTCGGCCTTTTCCACCGCGCCGACGGCGAAGCCGGCGAGGTCGTATTCGCCCGCCGGGTACATGCCGGGCATCTCGGCGGTCTCGCCGCCGATCAGCGCGCAGCCGGCCAGTTCGCAGCCCTGCGCGATGCCCTTGACCACGTCGGCGGCGGTATCGACGTCGAGCTTGCCGCAGGCGAAGTAGTCGAGGAAGAACAGCGGCTCGGCGCCCTGCACCAGGATGTCGTTGACGCTCATCGCGACGAGGTCCTGGCCGACGGTGTCGTGCGTGTCCAACTGGAAGGCGAGCTTGAGCTTGGTGCCGACGCCGTCGGTGCCCGACACCAGCACCGGCTCCCTGTACTTCTTCGACAGCGCGAACAGCGCGCCGAAGCCGCCGATGCCGCCCAGCACCTCGGGGCGCATGGTGCGCCTGGCGAACGGCTTGATGCGGTCGACCAGGGCATCGCCGGCGTCGATGTCCACACCGGCGTCACGGTACGACAGGGAGGCTTTGTTGGAAGGGGTGGATGCGCTCAAGATCGTTCCTCTGGGCTTGCGGGATGCGGGCGGGCCTCCAGGCGGCAGCGCGAGCTTGAGGCCGCAACGCCAAGTGGCTACATTTACGGGTCTTGCGGGCAGTCTGCGCCCGCACCAAGCCCGCGATTTTACTAGAAATGACCTCCCCCCGCGCCGACCGTCTGCAAACCTTCGCCTGGGCCGGCGCCGGCCTGGCGCTGGTCGCGCTGCTGTGGACGCTCGGTCCCATCCTCGCCCCTTTCGTGATCGCCTCGGTGTTCGCCTACATCTGCGACCCGGCGGTGAACTGGATGGTGGCGCGCCGCGTGCCGCGCGCCCTGGCGGTGCTGCTGGTCATCGTCGGGCTGGGCCTGCTGCTGGTGTCGCTGGCCCTGATCCTGGTGCCGATGGTGTATCGCGAGGGCGTGATGCTGGTGCGCCGCCTGCCCGACCTGGTCGAGATGTTCAACGCGCAGGTGTCGCCGCTGCTGCAGGCGCGGCTGGGCATCGACCTGCAGCTCGATGCCGCGCAGTTCCGCCAGTTGATCGCCGACAACTGGACCAATGCGCAGGACCTCGTGCCCATCGTGCTGGGCCACCTGAAGACCGGCGGCCTGGCCCTGATCGGCCTGGCCGCCAACCTGTTCCTGATCCCGCTGGTGATGTTCTACCTGCTGCAGGAATGGCCGCGCATCCTCGCCGAGCTGCAGCGCATCGTGCCGCGGCCGTGGCTGGATGGAACGATGCGCGTCATCAACGACATCGACCGCGTGATGTCGGAATTCCTGCGCGGGCAGTTGTCGGTGATGCTGCTGCTGGCGGTCTTCTACAGCGTCGGCCTGTGGATTGCCGGGCTCAACTTCGCTCTGCCGGTGGGCGTGCTGACCGGCCTCCTGGTGTTCATCCCCTATGTGGGCTTCGGCGGCGGGCTGATCCTCGCCATCCTCGCCGCGCTGCTGCAGGGCGGCGGCTGGCCGCCGCTCATCGGCGTCGCAGTCGTCTACAGCCTGGGCCAGTTGGTGGAGAGCTTCATGCTGACGCCCTACCTGGTGGGCGAGCGCATCGGCCTGCATCCGCTGGCGGTGATCTTCGCGCTGATGGCCTTCGGCCAGTTGTTCGGCTTCGTCGGCGTGCTGGTGGCGCTGCCGGTGAGCGCGGCGCTGCTGGTGGGCCTGCGCGAGGTGCGCGACGCCTGGTTCGCCAGCCCGGTCTACCGGGGCGAGAAACCGGTGATCGCGCATCCGTCGGACGAGGCATGAAGCAGCTCGTCCTCGACATCCGCCCCGACGCGCCGCCGACGCTGGACAACTTCGTGGCCGGCGCCAATGCGGAGCTGGTGGCCGCGCTCGCACTGCTGGCCGACCGCGCCACCGCGGCGCAACTGCCCGCCCGCCATCTCTACCTGTGGGGCGCGCCCGGCAGCGGCCGCAGCCACCTGCTGCGCGCCACCGTGGCGATGGCGCGCGACGGCGGCCGGCCGACGCAGGTGCTGTCCGCGGCCGACATCGACGACGCCCTGCCCGAGACCATGGATGCGCTGGTGGCGATCGACGACATCGACCGGCTCGGCACCGACGCCCAGGTCGCCCTCTTCAACGCCTTCAACCGCGCACGCGGCAACGGCCAGTCGCTGCTGCTTTCCGGCCCCTGCCCGCCGCTCGGCCTGACGGTGCGCGAGGATCTGCGCACCCGCATCGGCCAGAGCCTGATCTACGAGGTGCAGCCGCTGGACGATGGCTCGCGCGCCGCCATCCTCGCCGCGCTGGCCGAGCGCCGCGGCCTGCGGCTGGCCGACGAGGTGGTCGATTTCCTGCTGCGCCACGGCCGCCGCGACCTCTCCAGCCTGCTCGCGACGCTCGACGCGCTCGACGCCGCGTCGCTGGAACGCAAGCGCCCCGTCACCCTGCCGCTGCTGCGCGAGATGATGCAGCAGGGCCTGGCCATCTGAGCGCCCGCCCCATCGTTTCGATAGACCTTGCACGGAAACCCTCGACGTGAATCTCGTACTGTTCGACCTCGACAACACCCTGCTCGCCGGCGACTCCGACTTCGAGTGGGCGCAATTCCTGATCCGCAAGGGCGTACTCGACCGCGAACTGCAGGAAGCGAAGAACGTGCGGTTCTACGAACAGTACAAGGCCGGCACGCTCGACATCTTCGAATTCCTGGATTTCCAGCTCGCCCCGCTGGCACGCCACCCGCGCGCGCAGCTCGACGCCTGGCACCGCGAGTTCGTGCAGACCGCGATCCGCCCGATGATCACCGCCAAGGCGCGCACGCTGGTGCGCCAGCACCTGGACGGCGGCGCCCTGGTCGCGGTGGTGACCGCCACCAACAGCTTCGTGACCGGCCCCATCGTGCTGGGCGAACTCGGCATCCCGCACCTGGTGGCGACCATCCCCGCGCAGGAAGGCGGCGCCTTCACCGGCAAGCCGCGCGGCATGCCGGCCTTCAGGGCCGGCAAGATCGAGCGCGTGGACAACTGGCTGGAATCACTCGGCCTGCACTGGGGCAGCTTCGCGCGCACGTGGTTCTACTCCGATTCGCACAACGACCTGCCGCTGATGTCGCGCGTGTCCGACCCGGTCGCGGTCGACCCCGACGACACGCTGCGCACGCACGCCGAGCAAGCCGGCTGGCCGGTGATCTCGCTGCGCTGACAGAAGCAGTCGCAGGTTTTCCGGCCGCCGGAATCGCGCGACACGGCAGGTCTGGTGGCGGGGGATGCGTGGAGCGGGCGAGGACTGTCCGAGCCCCGAGCGCAGCGAGGGCGAGTTCCGCAGCCCGCGGAACGCATCCCCCGCCACCAGGCCGGATTCCACACACGCATGCGATCGACGCACGCAACGCATGCAATCGCCGTTGGCCGCGCCGACGCGGCAGCCCCGTGTCCGGCGGGCGATCGGTTATCATTCCCGGCTTACGCCAGAACGTCTTCTCTTCCGATGATCCGCAAGCTGCTGCGCAAGGTGTTCAACCGCCGTGCGCAACCCGTCCGCCACGAACCCGCCCTCATTCCCGTCGAACGCCATCACATCCGCCGCGAGCAACTGTCGCCCGCCGCGCGCAAGGTGTGTACGGCACTGCAGGAGAAAGGCCACAAGGCGTACGTCGTCGGCGGCGCGGTGCGCGACCTGCTGATCGGCCATCCGCCCAAGGACTACGACGTCGCCACCAGCGCCACGCCCGAAGAGGTGCGCGCGCTGTTCCGCCGCTCGCGCATCATCGGCCGCCGCTTCAAGATCGTGCATGTGCTGAGCGGACCGGAAACCATCGAGGTCTCCACCTTCCGCGCCAGCCAGGATGCCAACAACGCCGACACCGACGAACACGGCCGCGTGCTGCGCGACAACGTCTATGGCAGCCAGGAAGAAGACGCCACGCGGCGCGACTTCACCGTCAATGCGCTGTACTACGATCCGACCACCGAGACCATCGTCGACTACCACCACGGCGTCGCCGACGTCCGGCAGAAGACGCTGCGCATGATCGGCGACCCGCGCACGCGCTACCGCGAAGACCCGGTGCGCATGCTGCGCGCCGTCCGCCTGGCGGCCAAGCTCGGGCTGGAAATCGATCCGGCGGCGCGCCACCCCATCCGCGACATGGGCGTGCTGCTGGAAAACGTGCCGGCCGCGCGCCTGTTCGACGAAATGCTGAAGCTGCTGTTCTCGGGCTATTCGCTCAAATGCCTGCAGCAGTTGCGCGAAGAGGGCCTGCACCGCGGCCTGCTGCCGCTGCTCGACGTGATCCTCGAACAGCCGCTGGGCAAGCGCTTCGTCACGCTGGCACTGGAGAACACCGACGAGCGCGTGCGCCAGGACAAGCCGGTCTCGCCCGGCTTCCTGTTCGCCACGCTGCTGTGGCACGAAGTGCTGGCCGCCTGGGAAAGGAAGACGGCCGCCGGCGGGCACAGCCAGCCGGCGCTGTTCGAGGCGATGGACGAGGTGCTCGACATGCAGGCGGGCAAGCTCGCCATCACGCGGCGCATCGCCGGCGACATCAAGGACATCTGGGCGCTGCAGCCGCGCTTCGACAGGCGCACCGGCAGGATGCCCTACCGCCTCATCGAGCAGCCGCGCTTTCGCGCCGGGTGGGACTTCCTGCGCCTGCGCGCGCAGGCGGGCGAGATTCCGATGGAGATCCCCGACTGGTGGGACCGCTTCGCCCATGCCGGCCACGACGAACGCGACGAGCTGATCCGCCAGGCGCCGGCCGAAGCCGCACCGGCGAGGAAACGCCGGCGCAGGAAGCGCAAGCCGGCCGACGCCGGCATCGCACAGGGCGGCGAGGCCGGGGCCGAAGCAGCGTAAGGGCAGTCCGGTGAGCACGCAGGCGCGGGTCCGCGCCTACATCGCCTTCGGCGCCAACCTCGGCGACCCCGCCGCGGCGTTCCGCCTCGCCGTCGAGCGCCTCGCCGCGCTGCCCCGGACACGGATCGCCGCGCAGTCTTCGCTGTACCGCAGCGCACCGGTCGGCGTGGCGGGCGACCACCCGGACTACATCAACGCGGTGATCGCCCTGGACACCGGCCTGACGCCGCAGGCGCTGCTCGCGGCCCTGCTCGCCATCGAGCACGAAGGCGGCCGCACGCGCCCCGCCCGCCTCGCGCCGCGCACGATGGATCTCGACCTGCTGCTGCACGGCGACGCGGTCATCGACGAACCCGGGCTGGTGGTGCCGCATCCGCGCATGCACGAGCGCGCCTTCGTACTGCAGCCGCTCGCGGAGATCGCCGCCGATACGGTCATCCCCGGCCACGGCGCGGTGCTCGCGCTGCTCGCCGGCGTCGGCGACCAGAACGTCGTCCGGCTCTGAACACTTTCCGCAGACACCCGGCAATCCCTCCCCGAAGGACACCATGCCCGCCTGGCCGCAATCCGCCACCCCGCTGCTCGCCGCCCCCGCCTGGCTGCAGACCGCGCTGCTGCTGACCGCCTCGAACGTGTTCATGACCTTCGCCTGGTACGGCCACCTGAAGAACATGCAGGGCAGGGCCTGGTACGTCGCCGCCCTGGCGAGCTGGTCGATCGCCCTGTTCGAATACCTGCTGCAGGTGCCCGCCAACCGCATCGGCGCCACCGCGCTGAACCTCGGGCAACTGAAGATCATGCAGGAAGTCATCACCTTGCTGGTCTTCGTGCCCTTCGCCGTGCTGTACATGAAGCAGCCGCTCAAGCTTGACTATCTCTGGGCCGGCTTGTGTATGCTTGGCGCGGTCTATTTCATGTTCCGCAACTGAGGCAAGGGCGCCCGCAATGCTCGACAAAGCGCGGTACATCGTCGTCGAAGGCCCGATCGGAGCCGGCAAGACATCGCTCGCCAAGCGCCTCGCCGAACGCCTGTCCGCGGAAAGCCTGTTCGAGCAGGCCGAAAGCAACCCCTTCCTCGCCCGCTTCTACCAGAACCCCGAGCGCTGGGCGATGGCCACCGAGCTGTCGTTCTTCTTCCAGCGCATCGACCAGGTCGTCGCCCAGCTCGGCGAACTCACCGGCGAGCGGCGCGTGGTGTCGGACTTCATCCTGGAAAAGGACACGCTCTTCGCCGGCCTCAATCTCAGCGACGACGAGTTCGCGCTCTACCAGCGCATCTTCGACAGCCTGCGTCCGGCCGCGCCGCCCAGTCCCGACCTCGTGATCTACCTGCAGGCCAAACCCGACACGCTGATGGAGCGCATCCGGCGCCGCGGCAACGACGCCGAACGGCGCATCACCGAAACCTACCTCGAGCGCGTCGCCGAGCGCTACGCCCGCTTCTTCTACCAGTACGACGCCGCGCCGCTGTTCGTCGTCGATGCCGGGGTGCTCAATCCGGTCGACAAGGACGAAGACTTCGAACTGCTCGTCGAACGCCTGCGCGACATGCGCGGCTACCGCGAATTCTTCGGCTACGCCGGCTGATCCCCGGACCCGGGGCGGGCACCGGCGCGCCGGAACCCCTTGTGCAATGCAGTTCTTTGGTGAAAACTCCGGCCTCCCTATCAGGAGGACTCCATGAGCTACCTGCAGGATCAGAAACCGGTCACGCTTTTCGAGCTGGGCAAGATGCGCGCCGAAGGCCGCAAGATCGCCATGCTCACCGCCTATGACCGCAGTTTCGCCGCGCTGTGCGGACGGGCCGGCGTCGACGCGGTACTGGTCGGCGACTCGCTGGGCAACGTCTTGCAGGGGCAGAAATCCACCCTGCCCGTGACCCTGGAGCACATGGCCTACCACACAGAGTGCGTCGCCCGCGCCGACGGCCGCGCCTTCGTGATCACCGACATGCCCTTCGGCAGCTACCACGAGAACCGCGAGCAGGCCATGCGCAGCGCCGCGCGCCTGATGGCCGCGGGCGCCCAGATGGTGAAGCTGGAAGGCGGCGAATTCATGGCCGACACCATCCGCTTCCTGGTCGAGCGCGGCGTGCCGGTATGCGCCCACATCGGCCTGACGCCGCAGTCGGTGCACCAGCTGGGCGGCTACCGGGTGCAGGGTCGCGGTGAGGAAGGCGCCGCCCGCCTGCGGGCCGACGCGCTCGCGCTGGAACAGGCCGGCGCCGCGCTGATGGTCATGGAAATGGTTCCGGCCACGGTGGCGAAGGACGTCACCGCCAGCCTGGCGTCGATGGCCACGATAGGCATCGGCGCGGGCCCCGATTGCGACGGCCAGGTGCTGGTCCTGCACGACATGCTGGGCGTGTTCCCCGGCAGGACGGCGCGCTTCGTGCGCAACTTCATGGACGGCGCCGCCGGCGTCGAGGACGCGGTGTCGCGCTACGTCGCCGCGGTGAAGGACGGCAGCTTCCCCGCCGCCGAACACTGCTACTGAGCGGACGGCGCTCCCGCCACCCCGCTTTCGCCCGCCACGACCCGACCGACCATGCAGATCCACTCCACCATCGAAAGCCTGCGTGCCGCCCGTGCCGGCGCCGGCAAGGTCGCTTTCGTCCCCACCATGGGCAACCTGCACGAGGGCCATATCGCCCTGATGCGGCAGGCCCGCCAGCATGCCGGCACCGTGGTGGCGAGCATCTTCGTGAATCGCCTGCAGTTCGGCGCCGGCGAAGACTTCGACCACTATCCGCGCACGCTGCAGGCCGACTGCGAGAAGCTAGAGGCCGCGGGCGTGGCGCATCTCTTCGCGCCCGACGAGACGGTGATGTACCCGCAGCCGCAGCGCTACCTGGTGGAGCCGGCGCCGGCCCACGTCTCCATCCTCGAAGGCGAGTTCCGCCCCGGCCATTTCGGCGGCATGGCGACGGTGGTGCTGAAGCTGCTGAACATCGTGCAGCCCGACGTGGCGCTGTTCGGCAGGAAGGACTACCAGCAACTGATGATCATCGCCAACATGGCGCGCGAGTTCGCGCTGCCGGTCGAGATCGTCGCCGGCGACACGGTGCGCGCCGAGGACGGGCTGGCGCTGTCGTCGCGCAACGGCTACCTGAGCGCCGCGGAACGCGCCGAGGCGCCGCGCCTGTACCGGACGCTGGCGCGCGTGCGCGACGCGGTGCGCGCGGGCGACCACGACCTCTCGAAGCTCGAAACCGAGGCGATGGCCGAACTCGCCGCGCACGGCTGGGCGCCGGATTACGTCGCGGTGCGCCGCCGCGCCGACCTGCAGCCCGCGCTTCACCCGCACGACCCGCTGGTGGTGCTGGCCGCCGCGAAACTGGGCAGGACGCGGCTCATCGACAACCTCGAGATCTGAGCCCGGACGCATGCGTTCGCCGCGCTCCGCCCCTGCCGGCGTGGCATCGCGAGGCGTTCCAATCTATGCTGTAGGTACGTGCACAACGATGCGCGGCGCCAGCGACAACAAAGCGGAGGAAGTGGAAACAATGACGACCACGGTCAAACAGATTCTCGATCAGAAGGGCAACAAGACCATCTCGGTGCGTCCCGAGGACACGGTGTTCGCCGCGCTGTCTCTGATGGCGGAGTTCGACATCGGCTCGGTCATCGTGACCGAAAACGACCATCTGCTCGGCATCTTCACCGAGCGCGACTATGCCCGGAAGGTGGTCCTGAAGGGGCTGGTCTCCAAGGACGTGCGGATCGGGGAACTGATGACGCCGAACCCGTGCACCGTATCGCCCTCGAGCACGGTCGACGAAGTGATGCGCACGATGACCGAAAACCGCTTCCGCCACCTGCCGGTGGTGGACCACGGTCGCATCGTCGGCATCGTCACCATCGGCGACATGGTGAAGTCCATCGTGAGCCAGCAGGAAGCAACGATCCGCCAGCTCTCGAGCTACATTTCCGGGGATCTGGCGACGAACTGAACGCCGCGGGCCGCGTGGCCCGGAAGACGTGCCGGGATGCCGGCAATGCCGCTCAGCCAGGCTCTTCGCCGAGGGAACCGACGGCATGCGTTCTGGCAGAGGTAAGACGAAACGGGGGCGTTGCGCCCCCGTCTTTTTTCCATATCGGCAGAAGCCGTCTGCGCACGGGGTTGTCGAGTATCGACGCCGGGCTCGGCAACCCGAGCTCCGCCCCCGAGGCTACTTTTCTATGCCTGGCGATTCCAACGGGCGAAGAAACGCCCCAGCTCTTCATGATCCCGGACGAGCCTTTCGCAAATCTCGGGGTTCTCGTCGAGGAAGCGGTAGAGCGGGTATTCGTCCGGCTCGATCTCGAGCCCCTCTTTCCTCACGTCCACGACGGCATTGCGAAAGAACGGCGGCGGCCCGATCAGGATCACGTCGGGGTATGCCAGCGCGATCAGGGTGTTACCGATCCTCGTATTGGTGTCCTCGCGGAAGGCGGGATCGATGTGGGCGGCAAAAAAGGCGAGATAGCGGTCCATGATGTCCATGCCGAGAATGAAAACGTATTCGCACTCCGACATGGGCAAGACGGCATTTCATTGCATTCACCTCGAGTAATGTGCCCCCGCAAGGGGGGGACAGCCTGAATCCGCCAGCGCGTCGACCGATCCCGATCCGGGAAGACGGCAACGGCCGTCCCGACGGCCTTCTCCGTGCTGGTCAGAAGTCGTACTGAAGGCCGACCGACGCCATGCGCGCATTGGTGTCGGTGGCATTGTCGTTGGTCTTGGTGATCTTCGGATACCAGTTGATGTCGGCGACCAAGCTGAGCCTGTCGATCAGCTTGTACATGCCGCCAATGCCAAAGGTGGCATGAGTCTGCTTGTCCCTGCCCGTGTAGGCGCTGTCGGGATGAACGGACTGGCGATCCAGCGAGGTGCGGACGAAGATGGCTCCGATCCGGCCGGTGAGCGTGAAATTCTCACCGACGGGATAGAAACCGCGCACCGCCGTCACCAAGCCCCTGTTCTTCACGTACAGGACGCTGGTTTCGCCGGTGGTGCGGCGGGTCAGGTCGTAGTGCGGTTTGCCGAAATCCACATAGGACAGTTCCGCGCCGACGTGGCGGTTGAAACGATAACCCCCGCCGATTTCAAGACCGGGCTTGTTCACGGACTCGCCGGTGATGTAGGTGGCATGGACAGTATTGGAGGTGTCCAGCGTGGTGTGGGCCTGGCCGATGGCACCGCGGAGGTAGAAACCGCTGTCCTGGGCATGGGCGGCGCCGGCGGCAAGGATCAGGGCGGCAACAATGGATTGGATGGCTTTCATTCCGGATTTTCTTTGATTGAAGATTGTCGGGCTCATGCGGCGCATGCTCCCACGGCCTGCCTCATATGTGAAGCAAAATCCGTAGATGCAAAGTTATCACAAAGATAGCTTCGTGGCATGTCTGCCAAGCCCAAGCCCCCTACGGAGTTGCCTGCCCCTGACGATCTCCGTGGGGTGCTGGCCTTCAACGTGCGGCTGCTGAGAGTCCGGAAGGGCTGGTCGCAAGAGGCCCTGGCGCTGGAGTGCGGGCTGGACAGGACCTACGTGTCCGCCGTGGAGCGGTCGCGATGGAACGTCTCGTTGTCGAACATCGAGGCCATCGCCCGGGCTCTTGAAGTGCAGGCATGGACGCTGCTCAGGCCACCGGCAGCCGATGCGCTCCTTCCGGGCGAGGAAAATGAAAATGCCGTTCAGCGCTAGCTGAACGGCATTGTCGGAATCCCGGCGTTTTTCTTTTGCACAGCCCACGCGCCGGCGCGGACGCGGAGAGGTCAGGCGAGGGCCTTGCCCACGATCTCCTGCACGTCGGACGACAGGCCGGGCGCCGCGAGCACGCGTTCGAGCTGCGGGCGGATGCTGGACTGCAGGGCCGGCGCGTAGCGGCACCAGTTTTCCAGCGCGCGCGCCATGCGCGCCGCAACCTGCGGGTTCTTCGCATCGAGCGCGACGACCTGCTCCGCCCAGAACGCATGGCCGCTGCCGTCGGCGGCATGGAACTCGGCGGCGTTGGCGCGGAAGAAGGTGCCGAGCAGCGCATACACCTTGTTCGGATTCGACAGGCTGAAAGCGGCGTCCGCCATCAGCGCCCGCACCCGCTCCAGCGTCGGTGCCACCGCATCGTCCCAGCGCCAGGCGCCGGCCTGCAGCGCGAACCACTTGTCGAGCACCAGCGCATCGTCGCGATAGCGTTCATGGAAGGCGGCCAACGCCGCCTCGCGCGCCGGGCTGGTGCTCTGCACCAGGGCGGCGAGCGCGCCGAAGCGCTCGGTCATGTCGGTCGCCGACTCGAAGCGCGTGCTCGCCGCGGCCAGCCCGCGCGCATCGCCGGCGGCGGCGAGGTAGCGCAGGGCGAGGTTGCCGAGCGCACGCCGGCCGGCATCGCCGGGGTGATAGCGGTAGGCGCCGTCCACCCGCATCGCGTCGATCAGGGCCAGCCAGTCGTCGGCCAGTGCGCCGCCGAGCGTGCGCATCGTCGCGATCAGCGCGGCACGCAACGCGGCCGGGTCGGCCGGCGACATGCGCTCCAGCAGGTACGCCTCGGCGGGCAGCGCGGCCGCCTGGGCGCGGAACGCCGGATCGAGCGCGGCATCGTTCAGCAGCGCGCGGAAGGCGGCGACGAAAGCCTGCGGCACCGCGCTCGCCTGTCCGCCCGCGAGCGCGAGGATCACGCGCTCGGCATAGCGCTGCGCCGCGTCCCAGCGGTTGAACGGATCGGCGTCGTGCGCCATGCGGAAGGCGAGGCGCTCGTCGGTCTCGTCCAGTTCGAGGACGACCGGCGCCGAGAAGCCGCGCAGCAGCGAAGGCACGGGCTCGGCATCCAGGCCGACGAAGCGGAAGGTCTGTCCGGCCGCGGTCAGCGCCAGTACCCGCGTGGTGGCGCCGGGTTGGGATTCGCCTTCCAGCCTCAGCGGACGGTCGCGGCCGTCCGGCCCGATGAGGCCGACGGCCACCGGGATGACCAGCGGCTGCTTTTCCGGCTGCCCCGGCGTGGGCGGCGTGTGCTGCGCCAGCGTGAGCGCATAGGTGCCGGAAGCGGCATCCCACGCGCCGCTCGCCTTCACCCGCGGCGTGCCGGCCTGTTCGTACCAGCGCATGAACTGGTCGAGATCCACGCCGTTGGCCTCCGCCATCGCCTCGACGAAGTCGTCGCAGGTCACTGCTTGGCCGTCGTGGTAGCTGAAATACAGGTCCATGCCGTTGCGGAAACCCTCCGTCCCCAGCAGCGTGTGCAGCATGCGGATGACCTCGGCGCCCTTCTCGTACACCGTGGCGGTGTAGAAGTTGTTGATCTCCCGGTAGCTGTCCGGGCGGATGGGGTGCGCCATCGGCCCGGCGTCCTCGGCGAACTGCGCGGCGCGCAGCACGCGCACGTCGTCGATGCGCTTGACTGCCCGCGCCGAGACCGCGCCTTCGGGGCCGGCGGCGCGCGCCAGCATGTCGGCGGAAAACTGCTGGTCGCGGAAGACGGTGAGCCCTTCCTTCAGCGTGAGCTGGAACCAGTCGCGGCAGGTGACGCGGTTGCCGGTCCAGTTGTGGAAGTATTCGTGCGCGACCACGCTCTCGATGTTCTCGTAGTCGACGTCGGTGGCGGTGTCGGGCTTGGCGAGGACGAACTTGGTGTTGAAGATGTTGAGGCCCTTGTTCTCCATCGCTCCCATGTTGAAGTCGCCCACCGCGACGATCATGAAGCGGTCGAGGTCCAGTTCGAGGCCGAAGGTCTCCTCGTCCCAGCGCATCGAGTGGATCAGCGATTCCATCGCATGCTCGCTGCGGTCGAGGTTGCCTTCTTCCACCCAGACCTGCAGCAGCACCTCGCGGCCGGACGCGGTGGCCACCGTCCGTTCCAGCGCCACGAGCTTCGCCGCGACCAGCGCGAACAGGTAGGAGGGCTTGGGAAACGGATCTTCCCAGCGCGCGTAGTGCCGCCCGCCGGGCAGGTCGCCCTCTTCGAGCAGGTTGCCGTTCGACAGCAGCACCGGGCAGGCGGCACGGTCGGCCTCGAGCGTGACGGTGTAGCGCGCCATCACGTCCGGGCGGTCGGGGAAGTAGGTGATGCGGCGAAAGCCTTCGGCCTCGCATTGGGTGAAGAAGCCGCCGTTCGACAGGTAGAGGCCCGACAGCGTGGTGTTGGCGCGCGGATCGATGCGGGTGGTGACTTCCACCACCGCACGCTCGCCGCCGGCGTCGATCTCGAGCACGCCATCGGCCTCGCGCACCGTGCCGGCCGCCGGCCCGGCACCTTCCACGAGCAGCGAAAGCCGCTCCAGCGCCTCGCCCCACAGGCGGATCGGCCCTTCTTCCGCAGCGGGATTGCGCACGCAGACCATGCGGCTCTTCACCAGCGTGGCGTCGGGGTCGAGGCTGAAATGCAGGTCGATGCGCTCGACGGTCCAGGCCAGCGGCTGGTAGTCGGCGCGACGTATGGTCGGGGCGTGTTCGGTCTTCATTCTTTTCTCCATCGTCCGCCGTCGCGGGCGGGCAAGGGGCGAGTGTACGCCGCGGCGCCCGCTTCGCACAGCGCGGCCGGCGGCGGAACGGGCGAAGGGCGCGCGGCGCCGATGCGCGGCTCGGCCGGCCGCACGGTCGGCCACCAGCACGTCGCCGGCATGGCGGCATGGCGGGCGACGGCGGACAGATCGGTTGCCGCGGGAATGGTGCGCAGCCGGGTCATGGGCCCTCTGTCATCGGCCTGCCGGCGGGATCAGTGCGCGCGCGCCTCGCCCTGCGGGAAGATGCGCCGCAGGACCGCCTTTTCGATCTCGACGGCGAAGAGCAGCAGGATGCCGAAGGCGAGGATGCGCAGCCATTCGTCGGCACCCAGCGGCAGCGTGCCGAACAGCCGCTGCATGGCCGGAAGATAGGTGAACAGCGCCTGGCACACGGCCAGCAGCAGGATCGCCAGCAGCACGTAGCGGTTGCCGAGGAAGCCGTCGCGGCTGAGCACCGAGCCGAACAGGTTGCGCACGTTGAAGAGGTAGAAGACCTCGCCGATGAGCAACGCATTCACCGCCGCCGTGCGCGCGGCCTCGAGCGTCGCGCCGCGCGCGGACTCCCACAGGAACATGCCCATGCCGCCGGCGACCAGCAGGAAGCCGACGAACACGATGCGCCAGGCGAGCAGGCCGTTGAGCAACGGCTCGGCGGGGTCGCGCGGCGGGCGCGCCATGATGTCGGCCTCCGGCCGCTCGAAGGCGAGCGCCAGCGCCAGCGTCACCGCGGTCACCATGTTCACCCACAGGATCTGCGCCGGCGTGATCGGCATCGTCAGGCCGAACAGCACCGCGCAGAACACCATCGCCGCCTGGCCGATGTTGGTCGGCAGGATGTAGGCGATGGCCTTGCGCAGGTTGTCATAGACCGTGCGCCCCTCTTCGACGGCGGCGGCCACCGAGGCGAAGTTGTCGTCGGCCAGCACCATCTCGGCCGCTTCCTTCGCCGCCTCGGTGCCCTTCTGGCCCATCGCCACGCCGACGTCCGCCCGCTTGAGCGCCGGCGCGTCGTTGACGCCGTCGCCGGTCATCGCCACCACCTCGCCGCGCGCCTGGAGCGCCTCGACCAGGCGCAGTTTGTGCTCGGGGCTGGCCCTGGCGAAGATGTCGGTCTCCGCCACCGCTTCGGCCAGCCGCGCGTCTTCCATGCGCTCGATCTCGGCGCCCGTCAGCACCTTGACCTCGCGCGAGAGCCCCAGTTGCTCGCCGATCGCGCGCGCCGTGGCGGCATGGTCGCCGGTGATCATCTTCACCTGGATGCCCGCGGCCATGCAGTTGGCCACCGCCTTCACCGCCTCGGCGCGGGGCGGGTCGGTGATCCCCAGCACCGCGAGCAGCGTGAAGCCGCCCTCTTCCACCGCAGCAAAGCTCAGCGCGCGTCGCTGGCCCGCCTCGCGGCGCTCAGCGACCGCCAGCAGGCGCATGCCCTCGCCGGCAGCCTGCTCCGCGGCCCGCTGCCAGGACTCCGGCTCCAGCGGCGCCGGCGCGCCGTCCAGCCTGCGGCTGGCGGAACACAGCGACAGCACACGCTCGGGCGCGCCCTTCAGCATCACGCACGCATCGCCCGCCTCGTCGTGGTGCAGGGTGGCCATGAAGCGGTGTCCGGATTCGAACGGGATCACGTCGTCGCGCGGCAGGGCCTCGCGCAGCAGGCGCGGATCGGCGCCCGCCTTCAGCGCCAGGGCGGTCAGCGCGCCCTCGGTGGGATCGCCGACGATGCGCCATTCCTTGCCCTGCAGGCTCAGTTCGGCGTCGTTGCACAGCAGGCAGGCGCGGCCGATGTCGGCCAGCAGCGGCGCCTCGGCCGCGCTGATCGCATGCGAGCCGCACTCGAAACCGCCGTGCGGCGCATAGCCGGCGCCGGAGACGCGCAGTTGCGCGTCGGCGCAGATCACGCGCTGCACGGCCATCTCGTTGCGCGTCAGGGTGCCGGTCTTGTCCGAGCAGATCACGGTGACCGACCCCAGCGCCTCGACCGCCGGCAGCCGGCGGATGATCGCGTGCCGGCGCGCCATGCGCTGCACGCCGATGGCGAGCGTGATCGTCATGATCGCGGGCAGCCCCTCGGGAATCGCCGCCACCGCCAGCCCGACCGCGGCGAGGAACATGTCGCCGTGCGTGTAGCCCCTGAACTGCGTGCCGAAGACGAACGCGGCCGCGGCGATGCCCAGGATGACCCAGGTGAGGAGCCGGCTGAATCCGGCCACCTGGCGCAGCAGCGGCGTACTCATGCCTTCCACCGTCCCCAGCAGCGTGCTGATGCGGCCGATCTCGGTGGCCGAGCCCGTCGCCACCACGACCCCCATCCCCTGGCCGTAGCTGACCAGCGTGCCCGAATAGGCCATCGACGTGCGATCGCCCAGCGCCGCGTCGGCCGCCACCGGCGAGAGCGACTTGTCCGCGCCGAGCGATTCGCCGGTGAGCGCGGACTCGTCGATGCGCAGGCTGCGGACGTCGAGCAGCCGCAGGTCGGCCGGCACCCGGTCGCCGGAGGCGAGGAACACGATGTCGCCCGGCACCAGCGCATCGGCGGCGATCTCCTGGCGGCGGCCGTCGCGCAGCACGTGGGCATGCGGCGACAGCATGTCGCGGATCGCGTCGAGGGCGCGCTCGGCCTTGCCTTCCTGCAGGAAGCCGATGATCGCGTTGATCACGACCACGCCGAAGATCACCGCGGAGTCGACCGCATGGCCGAGCACGGAGGTGACCACGCCGGCGGCCAGCAGGACGTAGATCAGCACGTTGTGGAACTGCAGCAGGAAGCGTATCAGCGGACCGTTGCGCGGCGGCGGCGGCAGCGCGTTGGCGCCGCACAGGTCGAGGCGGCGCGCGGCCTCGACCGAGGCGATCCCGGCTTCATGCGAGGTCTGCAGGGCGAGCAGGACGGCGTCGGCGGGCTGCGCGTGGCAACCGGCCGGCGCGGCGAAAGGCGGGGGTGAAGCGTGTTCCGTCATTGGCGGTCTCGGTCATGGATCGCCCGCGGTCTGCGCGGGCGCCGGGCGGCGGCGCCCGGCAGGCGGCGCATCGCCGCGGTTTCCGACCGCTATCGTGAAGGCATCGTCATCAATGCTAACCGCGATCCGGCGCGAAAGTTCCCGCGCCGGGCGTCAGCCCTGCGGACGTCCCGGAAGCAGAACGACGTAGGTGCGCGCCAGGCGATCGTGCAGGAACTGGCGGTCGCGGTCGAGGATCGCCCACAGCAGGCCGATGCCGAAGAACAGCACCGACGGCCATGCCAGCACATAGCGCAGCCAGCTCTGCGCCGCGCCCGGGGCGCGGCCGTCGGCCGCGTTCACCACCTTGAGGCGCCAGGTCTGCATCGCCAGCGTCTGGCCGTGCCGCGTCCAGTACCACACGAAATAGCAGCCGAGCACGACGAAGATGTGCAGCCACGCGACCCAGCCCGACGGCGCGATGCCGGCGGCCATGCCGAGCAGCAGATAGGGCACGAGAAAGGTCAGCGCCAGCACGCCGAGCAGCAGCAGCGATTCGTACAGCATGCTCGCCAGCCTGCGGCGCAGGCCGGCGAGTTCCACCGCGGTCCGTGCGGCGGCGGCCGGCTCGGCCGGCGTCTGCCGGGATGCGGCTCGGGAAAGTTTGCTCTTCATGCCAGTGGGAGAACGGGGGCGCCCGCTCGTGCAGAAATTGACCGCCAAATCCTGTACATGCGCGGCGGCTGGGCGCGCCGGAGCATGGCTCGCGGCGTTGACCAAAATCGTGGGGGCCGGTAACGTTCGGCGTTTCTCTGAACGTTTGTAGAGCGAGTTTGCGATGGTGCTGACCGGGGCAGAAATTGTAATCAGGTGCCTGCAGGAAGAAAAGGTCGAGTATGTCTTCGGCTATCCCGGCGGTGCGGTGCTGTACCTGTATGACGCCCTGTTCCAGCAGGAAGAAGTACGCCACGTCCTGGTGCGCCACGAGCAGGCCGCGGTGCACGCCGCGGACGGCTTCGCCCGCAGCACCGAGAAGGTCGGCGTGGCGCTGGTCACCTCCGGCCCGGGCGCGACCAATGCCGTCACCGGCATCGCCACCGCCTACTGCGACTCCATCCCGATCGTCATCATCTCCGGCCAGGTACCCACCGCCGCCATCGGCCAGGACGCGTTCCAGGAGGTCGACACGGTGGGCATCACCCGCCCCTGTGTGAAGCACAACTTCCTCGTGCGCGACGTGCGCGACATCGCCATCACGCTCAAGAAGGCTTTCTACCTGGCGCGGACCGGCCGCCCCGGCCCGGTGCTGGTCGACATTCCGAAGGACATCACCATCGCCAGGTGCGAGTACGAGTATCCGAGGGAGATCTCGATGCGCTCGTACAACCCGGTGGTGCGCGGACACCAGGGCCAGATCAAGAAGGCGGTGCAACTGCTGCTCGAAGCCCGGCGGCCGATGATCTACACCGGCGGCGGCGTAGTGCTGGCGGACGCGGCCGAACAGCTCACCCGCCTCACCCGCCTGCTGGGCTACCCGGTCACCAACACGCTGATGGGCCTGGGCGGCTACCCGGCGAGCGACCGCCAGTTCCTGGGCATGCCCGGCATGCACGGCACCTACGAGGCCAACATGTCGATGCACTACTGCGACGTGCTGCTGGCGGTGGGCGCCCGCTTCGACGACCGCGTGATCGGCAATCCGGCGCACTTCGCCGAGGAACCGCGCAAGATCATCCACGTCGACATCGACCCGTCGTCGATCTCCAAGCGGGTGAAGGTGGACGTGCCCATCGTCGGCGACGTGCGCGAAGTGCTCGACGAGATGATCCGCCAGCTCGAGGCCGGCGCCGCGCGGCCCAATGCCGACCACCTCTCCGCCTGGTGGAAGCAGATCGAGGAATGGCGCAGCCGCGACTGCATGGCCTACAAGAACTCGGACGAGATCATCAAGCCGCAGTTCGTCGTGCAGAAGCTGTGGGAAGTGACCGGTGGCGAGGCCATCGTCACCTCCGACGTCGGCCAGCACCAGATGTGGGCGGCGCAGTACTACCGCTTCGACCGGCCGCGCCGCTGGCTCAATTCCGGCGGGCTGGGCACGATGGGCGTCGGCCTGCCCTACGCGATGGGCGCGCAGCTCGCGCATCCCGACGCCCGGGTGGCCTGCATCACCGGCGAGGCGTCGATCCAGATGAACATCCAGGAGCTGTCTACCTGCAAGCAGTTCCGCCTGCCGATCAAGATCTGCAACCTCAACAACCGCTACCTCGGCATGGTGCGCCAGTGGCAGCAGATCTTCCACGGCGCACGCTATTCCGAGTCGTACATGGATTCCCTGCCCGACTTCGCCAGGCTGGCGGCGGCCTACGGGCACGTCGGCATCCGCGTCGACCGCCCGTCCGACGTCGAGGACGCGCTGCGCGAGGCGTTCGTCAAACACAGGAACGATCTCGTGTTCCTCGACTTCCAGGTGGACCAGACCGAGAACGTCTACCCGATGGTGCAGGGCGGCAAGGGTCTCACCGAGATGATCCTGTCCGCCGAGGACCTGTAACCGACCGCCTGCCGCGCACACTCCCTGCATTCCGGATCGAATCAAACATGCGTCACGTCATCTCCCTCCTGATCGAAAACGAATCCGGCGCCCTGTCGCGCGTCTCCGGGCTGTTCTCGGCACGCGGCTACAACATCGAATCGCTGACCGTCGCGCCGACGGAGGATGCCTCGATGTCGCGCATGACCATCGTCACCACCGGCTCGGACGAGATCATCGAGCAGATCACCAAGCAGTTGAACAAGCTCGTCGAGGTCGTCAAGGTGGTCGACATATCTGAAGCCGCGCACATCGAGCGCGAGCTGATGCTCATCAAGGTCCGCGCCACCGGCAAGGACCGCGAGGAGATCAAGCGCACTGCGGACATCTTCCGCGCGCGCATCATCGACGTCACCGACGCGTCCTACGTCGTCGAGCTGACGGGCAACCAGTCCAAGCTCGACGCCTTCATCGGCGCCATCGACCCGGCGCTGATCCTCGAGACGGTGCGCTCGGGCGTCTGCGGCGTCGGCCGCGGCGACCGGGTCCTGAAACTCTAATCCGCCGTTTGCGGCCGCAGCCGGGGACCCCTGGCCGCCCGCTGCCCCTACCATCATGCAAGCTTGAAAGGAAAACCATGAAAGTTTATTACGACAAGGACGCCGACCTTTCCCTCATCAAGGGCAAGAAGGTCACCATCGTCGGCTACGGCTCCCAGGGCCACGCCCACTCGCAGAACCTGCGCGATTCCGGCGTCAACGTCACCGTCGGCCTGCGCAAGGGCGGCGGCTCGTGGGCGAAGGCCGAGCAGGCCGGCCTCGCCGTCAAGGAGATCGGCGAGGCGGTGAAGGACGCCGACGTCGTCATGATCCTGCTGCCGGACGAGACCGCACCCCAGGTCTACCGCGAGGACGTCGAGCCGAGCATCAAGAAGGGCGCGGTGCTCGCCTTCGCCCACGGCTTCAACGTGCACTACAACCAGATCGTGCCGCGCGACGACCTCGACGTGATCATGGTCGCCCCCAAGGGCCCGGGCCACACCGTGCGCTCCGAATACCTGCGCGGCGGCGGCGTGCCGACGCTGATCGCGGTGTACCAGGACCGCTCCGGCAAGGCCAGGGACATCGCCCTGTCCTACTCGGCGGCCAACGGCGGCACCAAGGGCGGCGTGATCGAGACCAACTTCCGCGAAGAGACCGAGACCGACCTCTTCGGCGAGCAGGCCGTGCTGTGCGGCGGCGCCGTCGAGCTGGTCAAGATGGGCTTCGAGACCCTGACCGAAGCCGGCTACGCTCCCGAGATGGCCTACTTCGAGTGCCTGCACGAACTCAAGCTGATCGTCGACCTGATGTACGAAGGCGGCATCGCCAACATGAACTACTCCATCTCCAACAACGCGGAGTATGGCGAGTACGTGACCGGCCCCGAAGTCATCAACGAGCATTCGCGCGCCGCCATGCGCAATGCGCTGAAGCGCATCCAGACCGGCGAATATGCCAAGCAGTTCATCCTCGAGGGCCGCACCAACTACCCGAGCATGACCGCCTACCGCCGCCTGAACGCCGACCACCAGATCGAGAAAGTCGGCGCCACGCTGCGCGACATGATGCCGTGGATCAAGGACAAGGCCCTGGTCGACAAGTCGAAGAACTGAGTTCTCCCGGCACGGTACCGAGGCCGGCCCCGTTCGCGGGGCCGGCCTTTTTCCGTTCCGGCCCCGTCCGCATCCAGCACCGGCGCGGCCCCCCCGATCGCCGCGGGCCATGCATGCGCTAGAATCGGTGTCCCGAACCCATCGGTCCCGACACTGTGGCGTATCCAGACCGCACCCCCCTGATTCCCCTCGACAAGCGCAGGCGCGGCATCTACATCCTGCCCAACCTGTTCACCACCGCTGCACTGTTCGCCGGTTTCTTCGCCATCGTGCAGGCGATGAACCTGCGCTTCGAGATGGCTGCCGTGGCGATCTTCGTGGCCATGGTGCTCGACGGCCTCGACGGCCGCATCGCACGTCTCACCCGTACGCAAAGCGAATTCGGCGCGCAGTACGACTCGCTGTCCGACATGGTGTCGTTCGGCGTCGCCCCGGCGCTGGTGGTCTACGAATGGGCGCTGAAGGACATGGGCAAGATCGGCTGGATCGCCGCCTTCATCTACTGCGCCGGCGCCGCGCTGCGCCTCGCGCGCTTCAACACCAACATCGAGATCATCGACAAGCGCTTCTTCCAGGGCCTGCCCAGCCCGGCGGCGGCGGCGCTGGTGGCGGGGCTCGTGTGGGTCGTCATCGACAACGGCGTCGCCGGCGACGACGTGCGCTGGTATGCCTGCGCGCTGACGGTGTTCGCGGGCCTGTCGATGATCAGCAACGTGATGTTCTGGAGCGGCAAGAACATCAACCTGCGCAAGAGCGTGCCCTTCATCGTCGTCATCGCGCTGGTGATGGCCTTCGCGCTGGTGTCGAGCTATCCGCCGGGCGTGCTGTTCGCGCTCTTCCTCGCCTATGCCGCCTCGGGCTACGTGCTGTGGATCTGGAATCTCAGGAAGAAGCCGGCGGCGAACGGGTCCGCGCCGGCGAATCCGCCCCCAGGCCCGGCCGACGAGCATCCTGGCGCGTAACCCTTCTCTGCATCCGACTCCGGGAGCCGCACATGAAAAAAGAACAGTTGATCATCTTCGACACGACCCTGCGCGACGGCGAGCAAAGCCCCGGTGCGTCGATGTCGCGCGACGACAAGCTGCGCATCGCCCGCCAGCTCGAACGCATGCGGGTCGACGTCATCGAGGCCGGCTTCGCCGCGGCCTCCAACGGCGACTTCGACGCGGTGCGCTCGATCGCCGAGACGATCAAGGAATCCACCGTCTGTTCGCTGGCGCGCGCCAACGAGAACGACATCCGCCGCGCGGGAGAGGCCGTGCGCCCGGCCGCGCGCGGGCGCATCCACACCTTCATCGCCACCAGCCCGATCCACATGGAGAAGAAGCTGCGCATGACGCCCGACGAGGTCGTCGCGCAGGCGGTGAAGGCGGTCGGCTGGGCGCGGGAATACACCGACGACGTCGAGTTCTCGGCCGAGGACGCGGGCCGCTCCGGGATCGACTTCCTGTGCCGCATCTTCGAGGAAGTCATCCGCGCCGGCGCGAAGACCATCAACGTGCCCGACACGGTCGGCTACAACGTCCCGGAACAATACGCCGCCACGCTGCGCACGCTGATCGAACGCGTGCCCAACTCCGACCGGGTGATCTGGTCGGTGCATTGCCACAACGACCTCGGCCTGGCCGTGTCGAACTCGCTCGCGGCGGTGATGGCCGGCGCGCGCCAGGTCGAATGCACCATCAACGGCCTGGGCGAGCGTGCCGGCAACGCCTCGCTCGAAGAGATCGTCATGGCGGTGCGCACGCGCGCCGACGTGTTCCCGGTCGAGACGCGCATCGACGCCACGCAGATCGTGCCCGCCTCCAAGCTGGTGTCCCAGGTCACCGGCTACCCGGTGCAGCCGAACAAGGCCATCGTGGGCGCCAACGCCTTCGCGCATGAATCGGGCATCCACCAGGATGGCGTGCTCAAGCACCGCGAGACCTACGAGATCATGCGCGCCGAGGACGTCGGCTGGGGCGCCAACAAGCTCGTGCTGGGCAAGCATTCCGGCCGCAACGCCTTCCGCTCGCGCCTGCAGGATCTGGGCATCGCGATCGGCTCCGAAGAGCAGTTGAACCACGCCTTCGCCCGCTTCAAGGAACTCGCGGACAAGAAGCACGAGATCTTCGACGAAGACCTCCACGCCCTGATGCGGGACGAATCCGTGACGCCGGAGGCCGAGCATTTCCGCCTGATCGCCAGCCGCTTCCACTCGGAAACCGGCGAGAAGCCGCAGGCCGAGATCACGCTGACGATGGACGGCAGCGAGAAGAGCACCTGTGCCGAAGGCTCGGGGCCGGTCGACGCCGCCTTCAAGGCGATCGAATCCATCGTCGACAGCGGTTGCCAGTTGCTGCTCTATTCGGTGAACGCGATCACCACCGGTACGGATGCGCAGGGCGAGGTCACCGTGCGCCTGGCGCGCGACGGCCGGGTGATGGACGGCCAGGGTGCGGACACCGACATCATCGTCGCCTCCGCCAAGGCTTACCTGAACGCGCTGAACAAGCTGCACGGCAGCGCGCGCAAGCTCAATCCGCAGGTCTAGAATCGGCGCGCCGCGCAGGAAGGGAAAAGCCGGCCGGGGCCGCTGCCGTCGCGCAGCGGCCCCGGCCGCAGTTGCGGCATCCTCCTCGCGACGGTTCCGCGCTCAGCCCTGTTGCCGCTGCCGCGACGGCGCGGTCGCGCGCGCGTACAGGATGACCGACACGCACAGCACGACGGCGAGCACCGCCTCGGCGATCGCCAGCGGGCCGGTCAGCCCGGCATCGCCGGCGCGCAGCACACCTTCGACGAGGTAGAGCAGCGACAGCATCGACATCCACTGGTAGGTGTAGCGCTTGCCGCGCAGGATGCCGAACACCCCCGGCAGCAGCGGCACCGCCTTCAGCATCATCCACGAGCCGCCCGGCCGCAGCGGCGCCAGCCACGCCTCCCACAGCACGCACAGGACGATCAGCGCGAGCAGGCTGGCGCTCGCGAGCAGGGACAGGGCGCGGGCGTTCATCGCGCCTCCGCCAGCCTGAGGGCCGCCTCGGCCAGGCGGCGGCCCTGCGCCCGCGCCAGCGCGGTCTCGTCCGCACTCAGCACGGGCATGCCATCGGCGCCCGCCACGTGGCTCGCGCCATAGGGCGTGCCGCCGCCGCGCGTGGCATTCAGGGCCGGCTCGGTATAGGGGATGCCCATCAGCAGCATGCCGTGGTGCAGCAGCGGCACCATCATCGACAACAGCGTGGTCTCCTGTCCGCCATGCTGCGAGGCCGTCGAGGTGAACACGCAGGCGGGCTTGCCGACCAGCGTGCCATTCACCCAGTCGCCGGCCAGGCCGTCGAGAAAGTACTTCATCGGTGCGGCCATGTTGCCGAAGCGCGTGGGGCTGCCCAGCGCCAGCCCCGCGCACTGCCGCAGGTCGGACGCCTCGACGTAGGGCGGGCCATCGGCCGGGATGCCGTCCTCCACCGCTTCGCACACCGTCGATACGCGGGGCACGGTCCGCACCCGCGCAGCGGCACCGGGAACCTGATGGATGCCGAGCGCGATCTGCTCCGCCAGCGCGCGCACGGACCCGCGGTGGCTGTAATACAGCACGAGGATTTCCTGCATGGGGATGGAAATGGAATCCGAAGGAAGATGGGGATCGACCCGCGAGCCGATAGAATGCGCGGCATTATACCCGCGCGCCCGCGCCCTTCCGGATGCCCGCACCGCTCCCATGAATTCCGCCGCCATGCGCGACTTCCTGCGCCTGTTCGCCGAACGCTTCACGGCCACGCGCTGCCCGCAGGTGGCGGGCAGCCTCGCCTTCACCACGCTGCTGTCCCTCGTGCCGCTGGTGGCGGTGACGCTGGGCGTATTCGGCAATCTGCCGGGCATGGACCAGCTCGGCACCTCACTGAAGACCTTCCTGCTGCAGAACCTGCTGCCCGAGCGCGCCGGCCGCATCATCACCACCTACGCCCTGCAGTTCTCGCAGAAGGCCGGACAGCTCACGCTCATCGGCACCGCCATGCTCGCCGTCACCGCGCTGCTGTTGCTGGGCACCATAGAAAAGGTCTTCAACCTCATCTGGGGGGTGCGCCGGCCCCGCCCGATGCTGATGCGGCTGACGGTGTCCTGGTTCGTGCTCACCCTGGGCCCGGTCGTGTTCGGCGCCAGCGTGATCGCCACCGGCTACTTGGTCACCACCTCGATGGAATGGGCCGACCACCTGCCGTGGATCGGCGAGATCGCCGCGAGGGTGCTGCCCCCGCTGCTGCTGGGCGCGCTGTTCAGCTTCCTCTACTACGCGGTGCCCAACCACCCGGTGCGCCCGCTGCATGCCGCCGCCGGCGGCCTTGCCGCGGCGCTGGTGTTCTTCCTGATGCAGCGCGCCTTCGGCATGTTCATCGCCAACTTTCCCACCTACACGCTGATCTACGGTACCTTCGCCGCGCTGCCGATCTTCCTCGTCTGGCTGTACCTGTCGTGGACCGTCATCCTGCTCGGCGCCCTGGTCGCGGCGACGCTGCCCGCCTTCCTCGAGCGCCAGCGCATCACCCGCCCCTTTCCCGGCGACCGCGCATGGGCGGCAATCGGCATGCTCGCCACCCTGGGCCACGCCCAGCAGTCCGGACGGCCGGCCCCGTTCGCGCTGCTGCGCGGCAGCGCCGGCCTTGCCGAACATGCCGCCGAATCGCTGCTCGACGGGCTGTGTGAAGCCGGCTGGGCGACGCGCACCGAAGCGGGCGACTGGGTGCTCACCCGCGCCGCGCGCAGCATCCGCATCCGCGCGGTGATAGAGCGCTTCGCCCTGGACCCGCGCGCCTGGCTGGCCGCAGCCGGCGAAGGCGCATCGGCCACCGTCGCCCATCGGCTGCAGGAAGGGCTCGCCGCGTCGGACATGACGCTGGACGAACTGCTGCGGGCGACGCCCGACGGCCCCGCCAGCCCCGCCGCTCAGAGCGCGTAGGGATCGGTCTCGTACTGGAACATCTCGACGTTCGCCGTCTGCATGTCGAGCCCCAGCGCCCGCCCCTGAGCCACGTAGAGCGGCGGCCCCTCGCGCACGAAGACGAAGCGCCGCGAGGTATAGGTGCCGGCCGGCGCCAGGATGACGGCGTTGCGGCGCACCGGCGGCATGGCGGGCAGCATCAGGCCGGGCGACGTGGTCCGGACCTCGCTGCCGCGAAACCCGAGCTGGATCGACGCAAAGCTCTGCGACATCGTCTGCAGGCCGAGTTCGATCTGGTCCGGATCGTCGCTGCGCACCCAGCGCACGATGCACACCGTCCACGGCTCGGCGACATCGCGCCGCAGCGCGACCACCATGCCGGCGGCGACCGTGCCCTGGACGCCGGACACGCTCATGATCGCGTACCCGCCCGGACTCTCGTTCAACACCATCCACTCGGCGATGCGCGCCGCCCCGATCGCGCCCCGCCCCAGTTCCCACACCGCGCGCAGCCCGACGCAGACCTGCACCGCGTACCGGTGGCGCCGCCTCGGCTGTTCCCGCAGCGGCGGCATCGCCCAGCGATCGCGCAACCGGCGCAGCAGCGACAGGATCTCCGCCGGCGCCAGCCCGAGCGGCAGGCCGGCCACGTCGGGCGCGAGCGGTTCGCCATCGATCTCCAGGCTGTTCACTTCGGCTTCGATCATGCGGGTCTCGAGCCACTCGATGTGCTCGCGCGTGCGCGGCGCCAGCGACGCCGGGCTGAAGTAGCACAAGGCGGCGCCGGCCGGCGGCGGGCGCCGGCCGGCGCCGGCCGGCGGCGGGCGCCGGCAGACCGCGACGGGCGGCGCATCGCCGGCCAGGTCGATCCAGTACCCGGCGGCCGACGGCTCGACGGGCTCGTGCGACAGTTGCGCCTGCATCGCGATGGAATCGAGATAGTCGAACATCCAGGATGATTCGCGCGGGGTCAGGCTCTCCGGCTGCGCCACCGCGGCCGCCAGCATGCGGCGATACAGGAACAGGCGCCGCACCGCGGCTTCGTCGACGTCGTGCCCGGCCTCCCTCGCCATGCCGCCGAGGGCGTGCGCGCTACGCCACAGCCCTTCCGGCGCCGAGGCTCCCGACATCGACACGATGATGTGGGCCTCGCTGATCAGCGCAAACGCCTGCTCGCCGCCGCGCTCGGCTTCCTCCCTGCCGAAGCGCAGCCACCGCGTTTCGCGCCGCGCCTCCAGGCGCTCGATGGCGGTTGCGATGTCCCGCAGCAATTCGACCAGCGCATCGGCCGCCACGTGCAGCTCGCGCGACAAGGGCAGCGCGGCATCGAGCAGGCGCGGGCGCAGTCGCCCGCACGCATCCAGCGCCCGCGCACCGAACTGCTGCAGCATCTCCAAGCCGCCCTGCACCCTGTCGGGGTCGCCGGAAATGGCTGCAAGGTGCGCCCGCAAGGCGCCGAGTTCGGCCACGAGGTCGGCGTCGGGCTCGGCTGCGAGCCATTGCAGGATGGCATCGGCCGGATCGGAGGTGCGCTCGGTTTCAGCCATGGGTACTGACGGGTCGGGTAAAGGCGGGGCGGGCATCGAAAGGAAGCCATTGTATTCAAGTTTGGCTTCCGGACATGCACCCGGGCGCCCCGGCAGACTCGCCCCGGTCCGCCCATGCGACTGACGGCAAAGAAAATTCTTGCCGAACAGGGTGCTTTGCCGTAAGATTTTGCGCTTTTCGCATCTACCGATCAGGGAAATCAGATGGTCGTCATTCGCCTTGCCCGTGGTGGCGCCAAGAAGCGCCCGTTCTTCAACATCGTAGCGGCCGATTCCCGCAATCGCCGCGACGGCCGCTTCATCGAGCGCGTGGGTTACTACAATCCGGTGGCTTCCGGCGCCGAGAAGAACCTCGTCGTGAACGCCGAGCGCCTGGCCTACTGGGAACAAAACGGCGCCCAGCTTTCGCCGACGGTCGCCCGCCTGGTCAAGCAGGCCGCCAAGGCCGCCTGAATCCGGGCCGGCGGCTCCGTCCGGGGCTCGCAAGCATGATCGTACTGGGGCGCATCGTCGCCCCTTTCGGCGTTCAGGGCTGGGTCAAGGTCCATCCCTTCGGCGACGATCCGGCGGCCTGGAAGACGATGCCGCACTGGTGGCTGGCCGAGCATGACGACGCCCCCGCGGCGCAGTGGAAGCCGCTCACGCTGAGCGGCTTCCGGCTGCACGGCAAGGGCGTGGTCGCCGCCTTTCGCGAAGTGCCCGACCGCAATGCCGCCGAGGCGCTGGACGGCTGCTACGTCGGCGCGCCGCGCGAAGCGTTGCCCAGGCCCGCCGAAGGCGAATACTACTGGGGCGACCTGGTCGGCCTGGCGGTGGAGAACGAAGCCGGCGAGGCGCTCGGCACCGTGTCCTCGCTGATCTCGACCGGCGCCCACGACGTGCTGCAGGTGCGCGACGGTGCAGGCGAGGATGCGGCGGAACGCCTGATTCCCTTCGTCGCGGCCTACGTGCTGGACGTGGACCTCGGCACCGGACGCATCCGGGTGGCGTGGGAAAAGGACTGGTGACGGCGGGACTGGTGACGGCTGAAGAGGCAACGGCGGGTACCGTCTCGCCGGAGAATGGACGGACGGCACGAGAACTGGCCGGCGGCATGCGCCGCTACGACGTCGTGACCCTGTTTCCGGAGATGTTCGCGGCGCTCACCGGCAGCGGCATCACGCGGCGGGCGAAGGATCGCGGCCTGTACGACATCGCGTTCCACAATCCGCGCGATTTCGCCACCGACGTGCATCGCACGGTGGACGACAGGCCCTACGGTGGCGGCCCCGGCATGGTGATGCTGGCCGAGCCGCTGCAGAAGTCGATCCGCCGGGCGCAGGAGGCGCAGGCCGCGGCCCTGGGCGAGAGCGGCAAGCTGATCTACCTGTCGCCGCAGGGGCGCAGGCTGGATCAGGCGATGGTGATGGAGCTTGCGCACCGGCCCGCACTGATCCTGCTGTGCGGCCGCTATGAAGGGGTCGATCAGCGCCTGATCGACCGCGAGGTGGATGAGGAAGTCTCGCTCGGCGACTTCGTGCTGTCGGGCGGCGAACTGCCGGCGATGGTGATGCTCGATGCGATCGTGCGCCAGTTGCCCGGCGCACTGAACACCGCCGACTCGGCGCAGGAGGATTCCTTCGCCGACGGCCTGCTGGACTGTCCGCACTACACGCGGCCGGAGATGTACGAGAACGAACGGGTGCCCGACGTGCTGCTGTCGGGCAACCACGCGGCGATCCGCCGCTGGCGGCTCAAGCAGGCACTGGGCCGCACATGGCAGCGCCGTCCCGACCTGCTGGCCGGACGACAGTTGAGCAAGACAGAATTGAACCTGCTTGAGGAATTCAGGCGGGAGCAAGCCGGAGCTGGGGGCGGCGGCATCGCCTGAAGGCTCGACGACAAACGGCACGCACCAGGTGGCGACCTGCTCTGCGGCCAGGCCGAGGCGACAGACCGAGGCCGACGACATTGGAGTGAATGCAATGAACCTGATCCAGCAACTCGAACAGGAAGAGATGGCCCGCATCCTGCAGGGCCGGACCATTCCCGAATTCGCACCCGGCGACACCGTGGTCGTCCAGGTGAAGGTGAAGGAAGGCACGCGCGAACGTCTGCAGGCGTACGAAGGCGTGGTGATCGCGAAGCGCAACCGGGGCCTGAACTCGTCCTTCATCGTCCGCAAGATCTCTTCGGGCGAAGGCGTGGAGCGGACGTTCCAGACCTACTCGCCGCTGCTCGCCTCGATCGACGTGAAGCGCCGCGGTGACGTGCGTCGCGCCAAGCTGTACTACCTGCGCCAGCGCTCGGGCAAGTCGGCACGCATCAAGGAAAAGCTGGACTACAAGGCCGCCGCTGCGAAGAAGGCGGCGCAGCAGCAGGGCTGATCGCAGCACCGCTGCCGGCAGCAACGGGAAGACGGGCCTCCGGGCCCGTTTTCTTTTTGGCGCGCCGGGCGGACGGCCTTCGCCGCCCTGCGGCGGCCGGCCGTGCCCGGCTCAGCGGCGATCCACCATGTGCAGCATCAGCGCCGCGGCACTCAGGAAGAGCAGGCTGGGCGTGACCGCGGCCAGCGCGGGATTCCAGGCGTTGATCACGCCCAGGTTCGAGAACAGGCCGTTCAGCAGGTGGAAGGTCACCCCCAGCATCACGCCGAGGAAGACCTTCATGCTGACGTTGCTCATGCGGTCGTGGGTCAGGGCGAAGGGGAGCGCCAGCGCCATCATGACCAGCACGGCGAGCGGATACACCACCTTCTTCCACAGCGCGATCTCGTAGCGGTCCGCGTTCTGCTGGTTCTCCTTCAGGTGCTGGGTGTAGGCCCACAGGTTGCCCACCGACATGCGCTCGGGCACCACCATCAGCACGCTGAGCACCTCGGGCGTCAGTTCGGAGTGCCAGATGAACTCGGGCACCCGCTCGACCTCGGTACGGCCGTCCAGGAACCGGGTGCGCACCACGTCCAGCAGGCGCCAGCGGCCGTCGCCGTCATAGACGCCCCGCTTCGCCTCGGCCAGCGAACTCAGCTTGTAGGCTTCGTCGAAGGTGTAGACGCGCGCCCGCTCCATGCTGCGGTCGGGCAGCAGCGTGCGCACGTTGATCACCATCGGGCCGTCCTTGACCCACAGGCCGGTGCGCAGTTGCTGCGACACGGCCGAATTGGTCGCCGTCAGCCGCCACTGCTGGGCGGCGCTCTCCGCCGGCGGCGCGAGATATTCGCCGAAGACGAAGGTCAGCACCACGAACAGGCTGCCGATCAGGCCGAGCATGCGCAGCATGGCCGCGGTCGACAGGCCCGACGCCCGCATCACGGTGATCTCGGACTGGCGGGCGAGCGCGGTCAGCGCGTACAGCGTGCCGATCAGTACCGCCACCGGCATCAGTTCATACACGCGGCCGGGCACCAGCATCGCCACGTAGGCCAGGGCGTGATGCACCTGGTAGCCGCCCTTGCCGACGTCCTCGAGTTCGTTGATGAAATCGAAGAAGGCGAACAGGCCGAGGAAGGCCACCAGCACGATCGCGGTGGCACCGTAGATCTCGCGCGCGAGATGGCCGAACAAGACCCTGTTCATGCGCGCGCGCGCCAGAAGGGAGAGACTGCCAGCCGGCGGTAGAACATCAGCGCCAGCAGCACCAGCACGACCAGGTGCGGCAGCAGCAGGCCGAGCGCGACCCCGAGCCGCCCCTGCGCGACCCAGGACTGGCACACGGAGATCGCATTGCTGTAGATCAGGTAGGTCAGCAGCGCGAACAGCATGTTGTTGGCGCGGCCGGCGCGCGGATTGACGAAGGACAGCGGGATCGCCATCAGGGCGAGCAGCACCGCCGCCAGCGGCATGCCGATGCGCCCGACGAGTTCGCCCAGGCTGCGCGCATCGCCCTCGCGCAGCAGTTCGACCGTCGGCATCGTGCGCGTGCGCGCCGGCCTCGCCGCGACCTGCGCCTGCTCGATCTGCACCTCGTAGCGCTCGAACTCCATCACGCGGTATTCCGGCGTGCCCGGCTCGCCGTCGTAGCGGCGCCCCTTCTCCAGCACCACGAAGCGGCGGCCGTCGGCGTCGGCGTGCAGATAGCCCTGCGACGAGGCGATCACGCTCAGCCGCCCGCCGCTCTCGTCGCTGACGAACACGTTGCGCACGCGCCCGTCCTCACCGGCGCCGGTCTCGACGAAGAACACCCGCCGCGCGCCGGCGGATTCGCGGAACACGCCCGGCGCCACGCGCTGCGTGTCGTCGCGGCTCTCCAGCCGCTCCTTGTAGTCGGCGCTCTTGTGCTGCGCCCACGGCGCCAGGAACAGCGTGCCCCCCGCGATCACCGCCACCAGCGGCAGGGCGAAGCGCAGCACCGGGCCGATCCAGGCGGTGAGCGGCACGCCGGAGGCGAACCACACCACCATCTCGGAATCCCGGTAGCTGCGCGACAGCGACACCAGCACCGCGATGAACAGGGTCAGCGTCAGCACGGTCGGCACCTCGGACAGCGCGCCGAAGCCGATCAGCGCCAGCACCGCGTCGGACGGCACGCGCCCGCCCGCGGCCTGGCCGAGCAGCCGGATCAGCACCGTGGTGATCAGGATGGCGAACAGCGCGACGAAGACCGCCGCCGCGATCTGGATGAATTCCCGTTGGAGGGCGCGGCGGAAGATCATCGCGCGGGAACTGCGGGAACTGGCAGCAACGTTGAAGAAGGCACGGTGGAGGGCGTGGCGGAAGGGAGGATGACCAGGGGCCGGGCTTTTTGACGGTTCCGTCGCGAACGCGCCATAATCGGCCGAAGCCCGAAACACGCGCCATTGCAAGGAAAAAAGCGGATGGAATTTACCATAAAGACAGCAGCCCCGGAGAAGTTCCGGGCCGGCATCCTGGTCGCCGGCGCCTTCGCCGACGGCACCCTCCCCGCCGCCACCGCGGCGCTCGACAAGGCCGCGGACGGCCGCATCGCCGCCCTGCTCAAGCGCGGCGACCTCGAAGAAAAGGCCGGCTCGACGCTGCTGCTGCCGGAACTGCCCGGCGTCGCCGCCGAGCGCGTGCTGCTCGTCGGCCTCGGCAAGCACGACGATTTCGGCGACAAAGCCTATCGCGACGCGCTCGCCGCCGCGGCCAAGGCGCTGTCCGGCGGCGCGGCCAGGGATGCCGGCGTGCTCCTCGCCGATGTCGACGTGCTCGCACGCGCGCCCGAATGGCGCCTTCAGCAGGCCGCGCGCATCCTCGCCGACGGCGCCTACCGCTTCGATGCGCTCAAGTCGGGCAAGGAGGCGAAGAAGGAACGCGGCGCGAAGAAGTTCACGCTGGTGATCGCCGGCAAGGTCAGCGCAACGCTGGAAACCGCGATGACGCGCGGCCAGGCCGTCGCCGAGGGCATGGCGCTGGCGAAGGATCTGGGCAACCTGCCGGGCAACGTGTGCACCCCGACCCATCTGGCGGAAACGGCCAGGGCGCTGGGCAAGCAGTTCAAGTTCGACGTCGACGTGCTCGACCGCGAAGACATCGAGAAGCTCGGCATGGGCTCCTTCCTGTCGGTGGCGCGCGGCACGCACGAGCCGCCCAAGTTCATCGTCATGCACTACAAGGGCGGCAAGGGCAAGACCAAGCCCGTCGTGCTGGTCGGCAAGGGCATCACCTTCGACACCGGCGGCATCTCGCTCAAGCCCGGCGCCGAGATGGACGAGATGAAGTTCGACATGTGCGGCGCGGCCAGCGTGCTGGGCACGTTCAAGGCCATCGCGCGCATGGGGCTGCCGATCAACGTCGTCGGCCTGATCGCCGCCACCGAGAACATGCCGGGCGGCCGCGCGACCAAGCCGGGCGACGTCGTCACGTCGATGTCGGGCCAGACGATCGAGGTGCTCAACACCGACGCCGAAGGCCGCCTGATCCTGTGCGACGCGCTGACCTACGCCGAGCGCTTCAAGCCGGCCTGCGTGGTGGACATCGCCACGCTGACCGGCGCCTGCGTGGTCGCGCTGGGCAAGATCCCCAGCGGCCTGCTCGCCAACGACGACGAACTCGCCGCCGAGCTGCTCGGGCGCGGCACCGACTCGGGCGACCGCGCGTGGCAGTTGCCGCTGTGGGACGAATACCAGGATCTGCTGAAGAGCAACTTCGCCGACATGGGCAACATCGGCGGCCGCTACGCCGGCACCATCACCGCCGCCTGCTTCCTCGCACGCTTCACCAAGGCGTACAAGTGGGCGCACCTCGACATCGCCGGCACCGCCTGGGTGTCCGGCGACGCCAAGGGAGCCACCGGCCGGCCGGTGCCGCTGCTGTCCGAATTCCTGATCGGTCGCGCCGACGCCAAGGGAAGCTGAAGGCGGTGGCACCGCGGGTGCAGTTCTACCACAACACGCCCGACCGGCTGGCGCTGGCGCGCGAGCTGATCGCGCGCGCGCATGCCGGCGGCCGCAAGGCCGTCGTACGCCTGCCCGATGCCGTCGGCGCGCGCCAGCTCGACCAGTTGCTGTGGACGCAGGAACCGCTCGCCTTCATCCCGCACGTGGGCATCGACTCCGCGCTGGCCGCCGAAACCCCGATCATCCTCGCCACCGCCGGCAGCACTGCCCGCTGGCCGCACGAGGACATGCTGTTCAATCTCGCCACCGACGTGCCGCAAGGCGTGGATGCCTTTCGCCTCGTCGTCGAGATCGTCGGCAGGAACGAAGCGGAGAAGCTGCCGGCGCGCGCGCGGTGGACCGCCTACAAGCAGATGGGGCTCGCCCTGAAGGCATTCGACGCCGAACGCAGGGAGGCGATTTGAAGGACTGGCCCACCCTGCCGGAAGACGACGACCTCGAACGCGCGGACGCCCTGCTCGACCAGGCCGACGCGCTGCTCCGCCGTCACCGCGCGCCGGCATTCCCCCGCCGGCGCAGCCCGCTCCTGCGTCCGCCGCGCCCGGGCCCGAAATCCACCCGCAGCCGCCGGCTCTCGAGGACGACGACGATCTGCCCATCCTGACCGACATCGTCGAGGACTTCGAGCTTGCCGGCCTCGGCGCGTCCGCGGCCAGCGAACCCGCCGAGGCTCCGCCCCCCGCCGCGGCGCCGACCGACCCGGCAAGCATCGCGGGCACGTCGGCGAACTACGCCGCCGCCGCGCCGGAGGACGAATTCGCACCGCCCCCTGCCATCGCGGAGCCGAGCGCCGCGGAAACCGCTGCGGCGGCAGCGGAGCCGGCCGAAGCGCTCCCCGCCGGCAATGCGCCTCCCGCCGCGCCGCCCCCGGCCGGACCGGCGATACCCGCCATGGCTGCGTTCCAGCCGGCCACGGCGTCGATTTCCGCCCCCGCGGACACGGCGCCCCCGCCGACGGCCCTGCCGCCATCGCCAGCCGCGCGGTGGACGGCGGCGGACGAGGACGCGCTGCTGGTTTCGGCGCGCGCGGCCCTGATCGAGGAACTGGTCGAACTCGACACCGAGATCGCCCGCGCCGTCGAAGCCTGGCTGGCCGACGAACTGCCGCAGATCGTCGCGCGCGAGATGGACAGCCTGGCCGAACGGATCCGCGTCGAGACGCTCGCCCAGTTGCGCGCGACCCTGCTGCCCGCCCTGTCCGGGCGCATCGCCCACCGCATCGACAAGCTCGTCGACTGAAGCCACCCCGGACACCGCCCGCGGCGTCCCCCGGGGAGAGCACGGGCCATCCGCTATAATCCGCGTTTTGCCTTCACGCGCTTACGACACCATGGAACTGGCCAAGAGCTTCGAGCCCGCCGACATCGAACGTCGCTGGTACCCGGAATGGGAATCCCGCGGCTATTTCGACGCCGGCCTCGACAAGTCGAACCCCGACGCTTTCTGCATCCTGCTGCCACCGCCCAACGTCACCGGCACGCTGCACATGGGGCACGGCTTCAACCAGACCATCATGGACGCGCTGACGCGCTACCACCGCATGCGCGGCGACAACACGCTGTGGCAGCCGGGCACCGACCATGCCGGCATCGCCACCCAGATCGTCGTCGAACGCCAGTTGGACGCCCAGGGCATCAGCCGCCACGACCTCGGCCGCGAGAAATTCCTCGAGAAGGTGTGGGAGTGGAAGGAATACTCGGGCGGCACCATCACCCGCCAGATGCGCCGGCTCGGCACCAGCCCGGACTGGAAGCGCGAGCGCTTCACCATGGACGAGGGGCTGTCGAAGACCGTCACCGAGACCTTCGTCCGCCTGTATGACGAAGGCCTGATCTACCGCGGCAAGCGCCTGGTGAACTGGGACCCGAAGCTCGGCACCGCGGTGTCCGACCTGGAAGTGGTGTCCGAGGAAG
Organism: Thauera sp. K11; assembly: GCF_002354895.1. Classification (NCBI taxonomy): domain Bacteria; kingdom Pseudomonadati; phylum Pseudomonadota; class Betaproteobacteria; order Rhodocyclales; family Zoogloeaceae; genus Thauera; species Thauera sinica. The sequence continues at coordinate 819,483 of NZ_CP023439.1, read as the reverse complement.
AGGACGGCAAGCTCTACCACATCCTCTACCCCTTCACCGACGGCCCCATCGACGGCCTGCCCGGCCTCACCGTGGCCACCACCCGCCCGAGACCCTGCTCGGCGACGTCGCCGTGATGGTGCATCCCGAGGACGAGCGCTACGCCCACCTGATCGGCAAGACCGTCGCGCTTCCGCTCACCGGACGCCACATCCCCGTCATCGCCGACGACTACGTCGACCGCGAGTTCGGCACCGGCTGCGTGAAGGTCACGCCCGCGCACGACTTCAACGACTACGCCGTCGGCCAGCGCCACAAGCTCGACATGATCGTCGTGCTCACGCTCGGCGGCAGCGTGCCGGCCGTGGCCGAACGCTACACCACCGACGGCATCGCGCTCGAAGGCGTGGCCATGCCCGCCGGCATCGCCGGGCTCGACCGCGTGCCGGCGCGCGAGAAGATCGTCGAAGAACTGGAGGCGCTGGGCCTGATGCTCGAGGCCAAGGCGCACAAGATGCAGGTGCCGCGCGGCGACCGCACCGGCGTGGTGATCGAGCCCATGCTCACCGACCAGTGGTTCGTCGCCATGAGCAGACCGGGGGCCGATGGCAAGAGCATCACCGCGAAAGCGCTGGAGGTCGTGGCCTCGGGCGAGATCCGCTTCTACCCCGAGAACTGGGTCAACACCTACAACCAGTGGCTCAACAACATCCAGGACTGGTGCATCTCGCGCCAGTTGTGGTGGGGCCACCGCATCCCCGCCTGGTACGACGAGGAAGGCCGCATCTACGTCGCCCAGAGCGAGGAAGCGGCCATCGCCCGCTGGAAGGCCGACCTCGAAGCCGAGATCGCCGGCCTGCAGGCCGAAGTCCAGGCGCGCCAGTCGCAGGGCCAGACCGCCGAGCAGTACCCCGAACTCGCCGAACGCCTGTCGGTGCTGCACGCCCGCTACGAGGAAGGCAGGCTGCGCCAGGAAGAGGACGTGCTCGACACCTGGTATTCGTCCGCGCTGTGGCCCTTCTCCACGCTGGACTGGACGCCCGAGTGGCCGGCGCAGAGCAACCCCGCGCTCGACCTCTACCTGCCCTCCACCGTGCTCGTCACCGGCTTCGACATCATCTTCTTCTGGGTCGCGCGCATGGTGATGATGACCAAGCACATCACCGGCAGGATTCCCTTCAGGCACGTCTATGTGCACGGCCTCATCCGCGACGCGGAAGGCCAGAAGATGAGCAAGTCCAAGGGCAACGTGCTCGACCCCATCGACCTCATCGACGGCATCGGCATCGAAGACCTGGTCAAGAAGCGCACCTTCGGCCTGATGAACCCCAAGCAGGCGCAGAGCATCGAGAAGAAGACGCGCAAGGAATTCCCCGAAGGCATCCCCGCCTTCGGCACCGACGCGCTGCGCTTCACCTTCGCCAGCCTCGCCAGCCCGGGCCGCGACATCAAGTTCGACCTTGCCCGCTGCGAGGGCTACCGCAACTTCTGCAACAAGCTGTGGAACGCCACCCGCTTCGTGCTGATGAACACCGAAGGCCAGGACTGCGGCCTCGGCGAACACGGCGCCGAAGCATGCGCGCCCGGCGGCGAACTCGACTTCTCCTTCGCCGACCGCTGGATCGTCTCGCGCCTGCAGCGCACCGAGGCCGAGGCGGCCGAGCAGTTCGAAGCCTACCGCTTCGACCTCGTCGCCCGCGCGGTGTACGAATTCGTGTGGGACGAATACTGCGACTGGTACCTCGAACTCGCCAAGGTCCAGATCCAGACCGGCACGCCCGGCCAGCAGCGCGCCACGCGCCGCACCCTGCTGCGCGTGCTGGAAACCGTGCTGCGCCTGGCCCACCCGCTGATCCCCTTCATCACCGAAGAACTGTGGCAGACGGTGGCGCCGCTCGCCGCACGCAAGGACACCGGCAGCCTGATGCTGGCCCGCTACCCGAAGGCCGACCCGGGCCGCATCGACGAGGCCGCCGAGGCCAAGGTCGCCGAACTGAAGGCGATGATCTACGCCTGCCGCAACCTGCGCGGCGAGATGAACATCTCCCCCGCCCAGCGCCTGCCGCTGGTCGCCGCCGGCGACGCCGCGACGCTGCAAGCCTGCGCGCCCTACCTCGCCGGGCTGGCCAAGCTGTCGGAGGTGCAGATCGTGGCCGAGATCGGCGCCGGCGAACTCGCACCGGTCGCGGTCGCCGGCGAAACCCGCCTGATGCTGAAGGTGGAAATCGACGTCGCCGCCGAGCGCGAACGCCTGCAGAAGGAGATCACCCGCCTCGAAGGCGAAATCACCAAGGCCGAAGGCAAGCTCGGCAACGCCAGCTTCGTCGACCGCGCCCCGGCCACCGTCGTGCAGCAAGAACGCGACCGGCTGGCGGGCTTCAAAGCCACGCTGGAAAAGCTCAAGCCGCAACTGGCCAGGCTGGGCGGCTGATCTCCGCAAACCGGCCTGCCCCGTTCCGGCAGTGCAGGTGGCACAGGCGTCAGCAGGCGCCGGTGGGGCCATTCGTGGCGCAGGCGAGGACTGTCCGAGCCCGCAGGGCGAGTTCCGCAGCCTGCAGAACGAATGGCCGCGCCGGCGCCTGCGATTGAACGCGATACCCTCGAACGCGCCCCATCCTGCCCGGAAAACAAGACAAGAACGGGCTGCCCCGCGATCCGGGGCAGCCCGTTTCATTTCCGCCGCGTAAGGCGCGGACCCTACTTCCGCTTCAGGAAGAACTCGAAGGCCCTGTCCACCGTCTCGCCCTGCTGCAGCAACTCGTTGCCGGTCTGGCGCGCGAACGCCTGGAAATCCTTCACCGAACCGGGGTCGGTCGCCAGCACCCGCAGCACGTCGCCCGTCTTCATCTCGCTCAGCGCCTTCTTGGCGCGCAGGATGGGCAGCGGGCAGTTCAGGCCGCGCGCATCCACTTCCTTGTCGAAATTCATCTATCGTCCCTCGTTCTCATCGCGCGGCACCACGCACGCCGGCGGTGGATTCTAGAGGATGCCCCCGGCAGCCGGTAGCGCACCCCTGCACGCGAAAGGCGTGCCGGCGCTCAGGACGGCTCGACTCCGCGTTCCTTGTCCAGCTTTTCCTCGCGATGGCGCTGCTTGAGTTCACGCAGCCGCGCATCGACGGCCGACAAGTCGTAGAAATCGCCATCGCCTTCCCTGCGTGCGATCTCGAGCTGCTCGATCGCCGCCGGCAAGCTGCCCTGCAGCACATAGACCTCGGCCTGCGCGCGATGCTGCGCCGTCCGCTTGCCCAGCGCCTGGTTGGCACGGGACAGCAACTGCCACAGGCGCACGTCGTCGCCGCGCGAATTCAGCATCTGGCGCAAGCTGCCCGCCGCCGCGGCCGGCATGCCGGACAGGATCTGCGCATCGGCCAGCGCATAGGTGACGCTGCGGCTGGCCGGGAAGCGCTTCTGCGCCGTACCCAGCAACCGCACCGCGCCGTCGCCGTCCTTGCGCGCGAGCAGGATCTCCGCCCCGAGCAACTCGAGGGCAGCCGAAGGCGCGGCATTGGCGCGCGTCTTGTCCAGCATCGCCTGCGCCTCGTCCAGCCGTCCGGCGCGCATCAGCGCCCGCGCAAGCCCGTAGCGCAGGGTCGCATCGGTCGGCTGCTGCGCGACGCGGCTTTCGAGATCCTTGACCGCATCGGCGGGCAGGCCGGCCTGGGCGCGCAGCTTGGCCTGCGCGTAGCCGAAGTCCGGCGAATCCAGCACCTGCCGGTAGCGCATAGAAGACACGCGGTTCTCCATGTCGGCGATGCGCTCGAAAGTCAGCGGGTGCGTGCGCAGGTAGGCGGGAGCGTTGTTCTCGTACAGGCGGGTGCCGCGCTGCAGGCGTTCGAAGAAACCCGGCATGCCGCGCACGTCGAAGCCGGCGGCCTCCAGGGTCTGCAGGCCGACGCGGTCGGCCTCGCGCTCGTAGTCGCGGGTGTAGCCGAGCTGCGCCTGCAGCGCGCCGGCGCTGCCGGCCGCGATCGCCGCCTCGCCGACCTGCGAGTTGCTGCGCGCCGCGAGCACGGCGATCAGCAGCGAGGCCAGCATCGCGATGCCCGCCTGGCTCTGCTTGCCGATGATCTGGGCGATGTGCCGCTGGGTGACGTGGGCGATTTCGTGGCCCAGCACCGAGGCGAGTTCGGATTCGCTCTGCGCGGCCAGGATCAGGCCGGTATGCACGCCGATGTAGCCGCCGGGCAGCGCGAAGGCGTTGAGCGTCGGGTCCTTCACGACGAAAAAGTCGAAGTCGTGCGAAGGCTGGTCGCTCGCGGCGACCAGCCGCCGGCCGAGCCGGCCCACGTATTCCTCGATCTCGGGATCGTCCAGGTAGGCCGCGTCGTGCCAGCGGATCTGGCGGATGATCTGCTCGCCGATGCGGCGCTCGGCCGCGGTGGAAAGCTCGGACGTGCCGACGTCGCCGAGATCGGGAAGATCCGCGGCGCGGACGGGAAAGGCCAGCGCGAGGCTGAGCATCAGGGCAAGCGGTCGACGCATCATCGGCTGCTATGATACCCGCCCGCAGCGGGCGTTCCCCGGGGGCGGTGTATCTTCCTGTAGCGCCGGGCGGCGCCTTCCGCCCGCGCCTTCGCCACGACCGACGCGACGCCGCCATGAGCCAGACCACGCCGACCACCCTCACCCACTTCGACGCCGCAGGCCAGGCCCACATGGTCGATGTCGGCGGCAAGGCCGAGACGCGGCGCGTCGCCGTGGCCACCGGCCGCATCCTGATGCAGCCGGGCACCTTCGACATGATCCGCACCGGCGGCGCGAAGAAGGGCGACGTCATCGGCATCGCCCGCATCGCCGCCATCCAGGGCTCCAAGCGCACGAGCGAACTGATCCCGCTCTGCCACCCCGTCGCGCTGACCCGCGTCGCCGCCGAGTTCGAACTGGACGCCGCCGCCTACGCGGTGCGCTGCACCGTCACCGCCGAAACGGTGGGCCGCACCGGCGTCGAGATGGAAGCCCTCACCGCCGTCGGCGTCGCGCTGCTCACCATCTACGACATGTGCAAGGCGGTCGATCGCGGCATGCGCATCGAGGGCGTGCAACTGCTCGAGAAGCAGGGCGGCAAGTCCGGGCACTGGGTAGCGGGCGCGGACGGCAGGCCGGCCGCCTGACGGCGCGGGCCGGAAAGCCCGCCGCCCCGCCCGGCCCGCCGGCGGCGCCGGAGCGCCGCGGCATCGCGGTCAAAGATCGGTCGGCGGCACCAGGCCGAGTTCCCGCCCCTTGTCGAACAGTCCGGTCATCTTCCAGTTCTGGCGCAGCACGCCGGCGCCGTAGTAGCGCGGCCCGCCCACCGCCTCGGCCAGCAACTGCAGTTGCGCCGCCTCTTCCAGCAGGATGATGGTGTCGGTCAGTTCGCGGATGCCACCCTTGCCCCACACCGTTCCGCCGCCGTTGGCCTCGACGATGGCCACGTTGTTCGGGTCCTCGCCGATCTTCTCGATGATGAAATCCACCTCCGGCTGGCGCCGGTCGATATAGACCGGGATCTCGCGCAGCAGGTGATGGCGCTGGAAGGCGACGTAGGTGATCGGCAGGGTGCGGTGCGTCTGCGCCCAGGCGGCGACATGGGTGGTATGGACGTGCGAGATGACGTTCACGTCCGGATGTGCCGCGAACAGCTTGGCGTAGCGGTTGCCGCCGCCGGCCTCGCCCGAGATGCTGCGGCCGTCGAGCCCGATCACTGCCGGCTCGATCGCCTCGCCGCGATGCCACGGCCCCGGATCGTTCGCCACCACCAGCTTGTCGTCGCCCGGCACGCGAACGACGAAACCCACCGTGCCGAAGGCGGTGGTCGTGCGCGTTTCGCGCAGTACGCGGAAAGCCTTCTCGGCGTCCCGTCCGACCTGTGCGACGAAGGTGCCGAGGTCGGGAGAAAGTTGCTTGTCGGTATGGCCCATGTTCGTTCCTTTGTTCATTGCCGGAAATGTCCGGCGCGTTCAGGCACCCCGTGCCCGCGCCGCCGGCGGGCCGTCTTTGCGGACCGGGGTGCCGGTCTCGTGGTCGTCGTGGTGGCGCGAAGGCGCCCGCGGCGCCTCCTGCGCGGTCGAAATGCGGATGCCGCGCGCGGGGAATTCCCCGGCGACCGGACAGCGGGTGAGCCGGATCTCCCGGAGCGGATGCCGGCCCATGCCCGCGCCCCTCAGCCGACCGCCCGCAGCGCCGGCGCGCCCGCCCTGCCGCGGACCAGCGGCAGCACTTCCTCGCCGACCCGGTAGGCTTCTTCCAGGTGCGGCGTGCCCGCCAGGATGAAGGCGTCGGCGCCGAGCCGGACCAGTTCGTCCAGCCGCTCGGCGACCTGCTCGTAGCTGCCGACGATGCCCTGGGTCTGGCCGCCGCGCAGCAGGTTGAAGCCGGACCACACGTTGGGCTCGATGATCAGGTCCTTGTAGCTGTTGATCGTGGTCGGCCGCAGCGCCTGCTGGCGGCGTGCCCCGACCGATTCGCTGCCCTCGTTGCGGCGCGCGTGGGCGGCGAGCACCGCCGGATCGATGTTCTCGAAGCCGCGCTCCACCTCGTTCCACGCTTCCTTCTCGGTCGGCCTGGCGACGATGTCCACCCGGATCGCGCACTTGATCTTGCGGCCGAGCGCGTCGGTGCGCTCCTTGACGCGGGCGAACTTGTCGCGCAACTGGGCGAAGGGTTCGAGCCAGGTCAGATAGTAGTCGGCGTGCTTGGACGCGGACGCGAGCGCCGCATCCGACGAGCCGGAGAAGTAGATCTCCGGGAATTCCTCGCGCGACAGCGGATCGGCCAGGCCGGCGTCCTCCACCTGGTAGAAGCGGCCGTGGTAGGAGAACGGGCCGCCGCGCCAGACGCCGCGCAGGATGTCGAGGAATTCGGTCGTGCGGCCGTAGCGGTCGTCGTGGCCCACCGGATCGCCCCACCACAACTGCTGCGGACCGCCGCCGCCGGTGATGATGTTGTAGAGCGCGCGGCCGCCGGTCGCCCGCTGCAGGCTGGCGGTGGCGCGCGCGGCCACCACCGGGTTCAGGAAACCCGGCTGGAACGGGATCATGAAGCGGAAGGTCCTGGTCTCGCGCGCCAGGACGGACGAGATGACCCAGGGCTCGTCGGTCATCGGGAAGGACGGGATGAGGCCGCCCTGGAAGCCGGCGATCTCGGCCGCACGGGCGATCTCGGCGAGGTAGTCGGCGTAGGTGAAGCCGTCGTCGCCGGAAAGGCCGGCCTGCCGGCGGCTGTCGTCGCCCGGGAACCAGTCGCCGCGGAAGGGCTTGCGGCTGCGGTGCGAACTCGGTTCGCCGTGAGTGGGAATGCGCCAGAAGATGTCGATGGTCATGCTGCTGCTCCGGAAAGGATGCGGCGCGATCAGGCCGCCAGGCGATTGGAAGAAGCCGTCAGGGCGCGGACCTGCGGCAGGAGGTATTCGCCGGCGCGGTAGGCTTCCTCGAAGTGCGGGGAAGCCGCCAGCACGAAGCTGCCGATGCCGGCCTCGGCGTATTCCGCCAGGCGCCGGGCGACCTGGGCGTAGTCGCCGACCAGGGCGGCGGCCGCGCCGGTGCGCTCGGTGGCAAAGCCCTCCCAGAAGTTCGGCGCGACGAGCGGATCGCGGAAGCGGGCGGGCAGGCGGGACTGTTCCCATTCCCGCTGGGCGTCGAAGAAGGCTTCCTTCTCGGTCTCGCGCGCCAGCACGTCGATGCGCAGGCCGAAGGACAGTTCGCGCCCCGCGGCACGCGCGGCTTCGCGCAGGGCGCCGATCTCGGCCGCGAGTTCCTCGAGCGGACGGGCATCGAACACATGCACGTCGGCGTGCTTCGCCGCAGCCTCGTAGGCTTCCGGATGGTTGCCCGACAGATAGACCTGCGGCACCGGCCGGTTGGCCAGCGGCCCCTGGAAACCGCCGTCCAGCACCTCGAAGAAGCGGCCCTTGAAGCTGTACGGATGCTGGGTCAGCACGCCGCGGGCGACGGTGATGAACTCTTCGATGCGCGGATAGACGTCGGCATCGGCGACGAAATCGCCGTAGCGCCTGCGCTCGCGCTCGCCGCCGCCGGCATGGAGCTGCCAGGCGAAGCGGCCGCCGGTGAAGCGCTGGTAGCTCACCGCGTTCTTGGCGGCATACACCGCCGAACCGCGCGAGGCGGCGAATTCGGTCAACAGCTTCAGGCGGCGGGTGCTGCGGGCGACGTAGCCGGCGACGATCCACGATTCGTCGCCGACCGGATCGTCGGGGATCTGGATGCCGTCGAAACCGGCCAGTTCGGCCGCGCGCGCCACCTGGTGGAGATAGTCGAAGTAGTTGAAGCGGTCGCCGCGCGGATCGCTGACCCCCGCCGTGAACGGCGACCGCGCGCCGGCGCTGCGCTCGCCGCGGCGCGTCCTTGCCGCGTTGCCGAACCGGCTGTCACCGCTCACCGGCAGGCGCCAGATAAACTCGATTGCCATGGATCGAACTCCTGTATGAATGGATGGGCCCGCAGTGCGGTCGTTGTCGTCGTGGTGCAGCCTCGGCCGTCGGGGCGGCGCCGGCCCCGCCGGGGCCGGTTGCCGTCCCGATTCACAGGGCATGTTCCGTGCCACCACGGCCGGGAGCCGGAAGGGTCACGAAAACGCTTATGAATCAATCGACTGGGAAAACAGCCCCGCCGCACCGGGCCGGCCGTCGCCGCCCCGGCTGGGGAAGGTTCAACAGGTCGCGGCCGACCTGTTGAGATATCAGCATGTGGCCGCGGGCCGGGATGTGCAGAGGTACGCGGGCCGGCACTGCACCGGGCAGGCCCGCCCGGCGATGCGTCAGGCCGGCACGGCGCCGGTGGAGGCTTCCTCGTAGGCGCGGTAGAGCGCCGCATAGGCGCCGCCGGCCTCGATCAGCCCGCGGTGGTGGCCGAGTTCCACCAGTTGGCCGTGGCGGATCACCGCGATCCGGTCGGCATCGCGGATGGTCGCCAGGCGGTGGGCGATGATGATGGCGGTCCGCCCCTCGCACAGCCGCCGCAGCGCGCGCTGGATGCGGCGCTCGGTATGGATGTCCACCGCCGAGGTGGCCTCGTCCAGCACCAGCACCGCCGGGTTGCCGAGATAGGCCCGCACCAGGCACACCAGTTGGCGCTGCCCCTGGCTCAGGTGGCTGCCCAGCGGCCCGACCTGGGTGTGGTAGCCGAGCGGCAGACCTTCCAGCACCTCGTCGGCGCCGAGTTCGCGCGCCGCGGCGACGAGCGCCTCGTCGGTGGCATCGGGCGCCGCCAGCCGCAGGTTCTCGAGGACGGAGCCGGAGAACAGCACGTTGTCCTGCAGCACGACGCCGATGTGGCGGCGCAGGTTGTCCTGGGCGATCGCGCGCACGTCGTGCCCGTCCAGGCTGACGTACCCGTCGCTGGCCTCGTAGAAGCGGGTCAGCAGTTGCACCAGCGTGCTCTTGCCGTGCCCGGTGGGGCCGACGATGGCCAGCACCTGCCCGGCGGGCACGTGCAGGCTGAGGCCGCGGATCACCGGTTGCAGCCCGTGCGGGTCGTAGGCGAAGCGGACGTTGCTGAACGCCACGTCGCCGCGCACCGCCTCCAGGCGGACCGCGGATTCGGCATCGCGGATCTCCGGTTCGGTATCGAGCAGCAGGAAGATGCGCTGGGCCGACGCCGCGCCGGTGGTGTAGCGCTCGAAGAGGTCGCTCAGCTCCTGCAGCGGACCGAGGAAGAGGAAGACGTAGAACAGGCTCTGCGCCAGTTGCCCGAAGCTGATCTCGCCCAGCGCGATGCCGCGCCCGCCCGAGATCAGCAGCACTGCCATGCCGGCCGTGCCGAGGACGGCGGTGAAGGGCAGGAACCAGGACGAGGTGATGTTGCCGCGGATCAGCGAGTGGTTGAAGTCGAACAGCAGCTCGCGGTAGCGCTGCCGGTTGGCCTCTTCCTGCACCGTCTGCTTGATGACCCGCACCCCGGCCACCGTTTCGACCAGGTGGGCGGTGAAGCGCGCCCGCGCCTCGGCCACCCGTGCCCAGTTGTGCTGGGAAATGCGCTTGAACAGCCAGGTCGCGGCGCCGAGGATGGGGACGATGGCGACCAGGCTGAGGAAGAGCGACGGCGAGATCCCCCACAGCAGCACGCCGGCCACCACGCAGCGCAGCAGCGCCGACAGCAGTTCGGGCGGCCCCTGGATGATGAGCGGCTCCAGCATGTCCACGTCGCGGTCGGCGCGGGAGATGATGCGGCCCGCCTTGGTCTGGTCGAAGTAGCGCACGCTGAGCGACTGCAGGTGGCTGAAGACCCGCATGCGCAGCGTGTTGAGGATGGTGATCGCCGCCGAGCCGGCGAGGTACTGCGACAGCCCGGACAGCAGGAAGCGCGCCGCCCAGGTGGCGATCAGCCCGCTCACCATCAGCAGCACGATGGCCTGGTCGACGACCCACCCCTGCCCTTCGCGCACCAGCCCGTGGTCGATCACCTGGGCGATGAACCACGGCCGCAGGAAGATCGCTGCCACCAGCAGGCATTCCAGCGCGATCACCAGCCCGATGCGCCCGCGCACCGGCTGCAGCAGCGGCAGCAGCCGCCCGAACATGCTGCGGTCGAGCGCCTTCTTCGCCAGCGCCTGCTCGAGTTCGATGTCGGAAAGCGGCCGCTGGCCGCGCGAGACGTCAGCCATGGTCCACCCCCAGCAGGTCGCGATAGGCCGGCAGCGCGGCCGCCAGTTCCTCGTGGCTGCCATCGGCGGCGATGCGTCCGCCGGCCAGCATCAGCACGCGGTCGGCCAGCAGCACGGTCGACAGCTTGGAGGCGATCAGCAGCACCGTCGGCCGCGCTTCGCCGCGCGCCTCGCCCAGCCTGCGCACATTGCCCAGCACCGTGCGCTCGGTCACCGCGTCGAGCGCGCTGGTGGCATCGTCCAGCACCAGCAGCCCCGGCCGGGCGAGCAGCGCCCGCGCCAGGCACAGGCGCTGGCGCTGGCCGCCCGACAGGGTGATGCCGCGGTCGCCGAGGCGGGCATCGAAACCTTCGCGCAGGCCGTCGACGACCTCCTCGGCGCAGGCCAGCCGCAGCGCGGCACGCAGTTCGTCCTCGCTCGCGTCCGGCGCCGCCTGGCGCAGGTTGGCGGCGACCGAATCGGAAAAGAGGAAGGATTCCTGCGGCACGACGTGCACCTGCCGCCGCAGCGCGCCCAGGTCGAGTTCGCGCACGTCGCGCCAGCCCCGGGCGTCCGTGCCGATCTCCACCGCGCCGCGGTCGGCGTCGAACAGGCGCGGCAGCAGGCCGGCCAGCGTGCTCTTGCCGGAGCCGGTGGCCCCGACCAATGCCACTACTTCTCCCGGACGGATCTGCAGCGAGCAGTCCTGGAGGATGCTGTTGCTGCCGCCCGGCGCCGCCACCTGCACGTCGCGCAGGCGCACGCCCAGCGCGCCCGCCGGCGGATGCGCGCCGCCACCGGCGATGCGCGGCCGCTCGTCCAGCAGTTCCCAGATGCGCTGGGCCGACGAGCGCGCGTCGGCGAACACCTGCATCACCCGGCCGATGCCCTCGACGCGGAACACCAGCGTGTTGGCGAGCAGCAGCGCCGCCACCAGTTCGCCGAGGTTGAGCCGCCCGGCCGCCACCAGTTGTGCGCCGAAGCCGAGGATCCAGACGTGGCCGAGCGCGATCACCATCTGGGGGATCGGGATGCTGCGGCAGGAATAGGCCAGCGCCGCCTTCGCCTGCCCGGCGAAATGCAGCACGTGCGTGTTGAAGCGTTCGATGCGCCGCGGTTCCAGCGCGAACGCCTTGATCACCCGCACGCCGTTCACCCCCTCCGAGAGGTCCTGGTTCACCGCGTCGTAGGCCGCGCCGGTGGCGCGGTCCAGGGCCACCAGGCGGTCGGTCTGGCGCACGAAGATCGCCAGGCCGGTGAGGGTGAGCAGCAGCGGCACCAGCCCCAGCCAGGGGTCGTACCACACCAGCAGCCCGACCGCGGCGATCACCACCAGCCCGGTTTCGAACACCTGGCGCCAGAAGTTGATGAGGGCGTCGCGCACCTTGTCGGCGTCGCGCGTGGTGCGGGTCACCAGTTCGCCGACGCCGTGTTGCCAGTGATAGGCCAGGTCCAGCCGCTGGACCTGGACGAGGATGCGCTCGCGCAGGTTGAAGAGCAGCGACTGCCCGATGATCAGTGCCGACACGCCCGCGAGGTACTGCACCACGCCGCGCCCCAGCGCCACGGCGACGAGGACCAGCAGCCAGTGCCACGCCACGCCGAAATCCAGCCCGCCATCGGGCAGGCGGACCACCGCCGCCCCGCGCTCGACGTCGTGCACCGCGCGGCCGATCAGCCACTGCTGGTACACCAGGCTGAGGTTGAGGATGACGAAAAGGAGCGAGGTCAGCAGGAAGCGCCAGGGCGTGGCGCGGTAGAGCGCGAGGCAGCGCAGCAGCGGAAAGGCGGAATTCCGGGCACTCATCGCCGGCCCCCGGACAGACCACGCGAACGGACATCAAGCTTCATCGGAGCTGTTTCCACACGTAGAAGGAAAGGAATCGGGCGGACCGCATGCGGAACATCCGCCGCCGCGCGACGCCCGCCTGCACGGCGCAGGCGCGGACACGAAGCGGCATGCACGGCCATCCGTCGCCCGGATGGGCGGGAGCGGGCCCGCACCGGCTGCGGCGCGTGCGCCGCACGCGGTCCGGCATGCGGGCCATCCCGGGCTCACTCGACAGCAGCAAGCGTGCCAGCCCGCGCGAGGGCCAAACCCCAATGCCGTCGGCCGGATACCGCGGCAACGGCGGCCGCGCTTGCTGACTATCCAGCAAGCGGGGAAACAGCTACTGATTAATCAACACGACCGCCCGCATCAAGCCTCGCAGGGCAGGACGAAGGTCCGGCACTGCTCCAGCGGCTGCGGGTCGATCCAGCCCCAGATGTCGAAGTCGCTCTTCAGGAAGCCCCATTCCAGCAGGAACTTCTTGTAGGCTTCGAGGCCGGCGATCGCGGCATCGTCCAGGTTGGTGTTGAGGCGGCGGAACACGTCGCAGCCGTAAGCCTGCCGCACCCAGAAGTCGTTGCTGCGCGTTTCGCGGGCGACGTAGGCCACCGCCTCGGCAGGATGCGCCCTGGCCCAGGCGCCGACCGCCACCACGCGTGCCAGGAAGCGCGCCGCGATGTCCGGGCGCTGGTCCAGCAGCGCCTGGTCCACCGTCAGCGGCCGCGGCGCGGCGTTGTTGCTCCGGACCAGCGGATCGGGATGGTCGCGCAGGTCGGCGATCACCCGCAGCCTGAGCTGGCGCGCAAGCTGCAGGCCGGCCGCCCCCTTCAGGTAGATCGCGTCCACCTCGCGCCGGATCAGGGCGTGGATCGAAGTGGCGAAACACTCGGCGGGCGCCTCCGGCCGCAGCGGCAGGGCCGCGCCGCCGCCCGGCGGCTCGGGCTGGACCTCCGGCAGGTCGATGAACTCCACGTCCTTGTACGTCAGCCCGCCCAGCTCCAGCGCGACGATGAAGGTGCGCAGGGCGCCGGCACGGGCCGAATCGATCATCTTGCCGCGGCTGGGCAGCGCCAGCCGCCGTCCGTTGAGTTCGCGCGGGTGGCGGATGCCGGAATCCGGCAGCGTCGCGACGAGTTGCGATTCGTCGATCCAGTTCAGCCCGATCACCCGCGTCCGGCTGCCCTGCGACCGCGCCCAGATCGCCGGCGCGTTGCCGCCCTGCCGGAAGGAATTGGGCACGTGGTGGTCGTAGTAGGAATCCCATTGCGATGGGTCGGCCCCATCTTCGAGGGCACGCACCGACAGCCCGTCGGCCTCGAATTCGTCGCGGATCCAGCCGAGCTGCACGGCAAGGCCGAGCGGCGTCGGTACATGGACCCGTCCGTACCAGATTGTCTCCATCGTTCTCACTCCGCGCGCACGGCCCTGGCAGGCCATGCCGGTCCAATACGTGGGTTCGTCAGTCGCGGCCGTCCGGGCCGGAAGGCGCGACGGTCAGTTCGTCCAGGATTTCGTCCTTCAAGGCATGCAGGACCCGGGACGCGCGGTCGCGCGGATGGGGCAGCGGCACCTGCACGCGGCGGCGGATGCGCCCCGGGCGGGCATCCATCACGATGACCTCGTCGCCGAGGTAGAGCGCTTCTTCCACGTCGTGCGTGACCATGATCATCGTACTCCGGTGCTGCATCCAGATCCGTTGCAGCTCCCGCTGCAGGCGCACCCGCGTCAGCGCGTCCAGCGCGCCGAGCGGCTCGTCGAGGAGCAGGATCTTGGGCTCGTTCACCAGTGCGCGGGCGATCGCGGCGCGCTGCGCCATGCCGCCGGAGAGCTGGTGCGGATACACCCGCGCGAAGCCGGTCAGGTTCACCAGCGCGATGTGCTCGGCCACGCGGCGCGCCTTCTCGTCCGGCGGCAGGTCGAGCGCGGCCAGCGCCAGCCCGATGTTCTCCTCCACCGTCAGCCACGGAAACAGGCGGTGGTCCTGGAAGACGATGCCGCGATCGAGCGAGGTCGAGGTGATCCGCCGGCCGTCGAGCACGATGTCGCCGGCGTAGCCGTCGTCCAGGCCCACGACCAGCCTGAGCAGGGTGGACTTCCCGCAGCCGCTCGGCCCGACGATGCTGACGAAGCGCCCCGGGGCGATATCGATGTCGATGCCGTCGAGCACCTTCACCGCCTGCCCGCCGATGCGGTAGCTCTTCGACAATCCGCGGATCTGCAGCGCCCCCGCGGGGACGGCATCCGCCATCGCGTCGAACATCCCGGCAGCGATCCCGGCCCTGGCATTCATTCCGATCCTTCCTCCCTCTCCGATTCAAACGATGCCGGCCGCTCAGCGCACGCTGCGCCAGCGCAGCAGGTAGCGGCCCAGCAGGGCGAAGCCCAGGTGCATCCCGTAGCCCACCACGCCGATGCCGGCCACGCAGATCACCACCACGTCCATGCGCGAGGCGGCCTGCGCGGTCTGCATCAGTCCGCCCAGCCCCGGGCCGGTGGCGAACAGCAGCTCGCTGCCGACCGTCGCGATCCAACTGAACGCCAGCCCGTGCATCACGCCGGTCAGCACCGACGGCAGCGCCCCCGGCAGCAGCACGTAGCGCAGGCGCTGCAGGCGGCCGAAACGCAGCACCGCGCCGACTTCGAGATAGCGCTGCTCGATGCTGCGCACGCCCTCGTAGGTGTTGAGCACCAGCGGATGGAAGGCGGCCAGGCAGACGATGAGCAGGCGCGGGAAGTCGCCGTTGCCGAACCACAGCCCGATCAGCGGCAGCCATCCCAGGATCGGCACCTGGCGCAGCGCATGGAACAGCGGCCCGATCAGGGCATCGGCCAGGCGCGAGGCGCCCATCAGGCCGCCGACGGCGATCCCGGCGAGGCCGCCGAGCAGCAGGCCGCTCGCCGCCGTCTGCAGCGTGGCGAGCAGGTTGAGCAGCAGAGTGCCGCTGGCCAGCAGTTCGAGCAGGCTGCCGAAGATCTCCCGCACCGGCACGAAGGCATAGGACTGCACCTTGCCCTGGCGCGACACCAGTTCCCACAACGCGATGCAGGCCAGCGGCAGGATCGCGCCCTGCAGGAAGCGCGAGCGCAAGAGCGGCTCCAGCCATGCCTTCATCCCGGCCTCCTCAACACCGGCGCCAGCGCACCAGCCGCGCCTCGAGCACCCTGAAACCGCGATCCAGCGCAAAGCCGATCACCCCGGTGAGCATGACGCCGACCATCACCACGTCGATCCGGAACATCTGCCTGCCCATCTCCATCATCTGGCCGATGCCGCTGTCGGCGGCCAGCAGTTCCGCCACCACCAGCACCATCCACGACCGCCCGAGCCCGAGCCGCAGGCCGGTGAGCACCGGCGGGACGGTCGCCGGCAGCACGATGCGGCGCAGCATCGCCGGCAAGGGCAGGCGATACACCTTCGCCACCTCGAGATGGCTGCGCGGAATGCCCCGCACCGCATCGTAGGCCGCCAGCGCGACGGGAAAGAACGCCGCCTTGGCGACGATGACGATCTTGAAGGTCTCCTCGATGCCGAACGCCAGGATCAGCATCGGGATGAACGCCACCGACGGCACCTGCCGCAGCACGTTGAAGAGCGGCGAGCAGATATTCTCCGCCGTCCGCGACAGGCCCATCAGCACGCCGAAGGCCAGCCCCAGCGCGGAACCCGCCAGGAAGCCGGCCAGCAGGCGATGGAGGCTGGCCTGCAGATGGGACTGCAGCTCGCCGTCGTCGACCAGTCCCATGAAGGCATCGGCCACGGTGCCCGGCGACACCAGCAACTGCTCCGGGAACAGCCCCGCGCGGCAGGCCCATTCCCAGGACAGCAGCAACAGCAGCGGCGAAACGCAGGTCAGTGCGCGTTCGCGCCAGCCGCGGAGGCGGGAATCGACGAAGCTCACGGCCACCTCAGCGGCCGGCCCGCGGGGCGGCCGGCGGCGCGCCCCAGTAGGACTCGAGCTGCAATTCCTTCAGCGCGGCGCGGACGAAGCGCGCATCGAACAGGCGGTCGGTGTCGGGCGCCTTGCGGATCAGCCGGGCGTCGAGCGCATAGCCGGCGACGTGGCGGTAATGGTCGGCCAGCGCGGCGTCGAAGGCCGGCTCCCAGCGCGCCTTCCAGCCCACGGAGTCGTCGGCGTACTCCTGGCGCAGCGTGCTTTCCGGATGCCCCGAGGCTGCCGACAGCCGGATGAACTCGGCGGCGTTCTCGTCGCGCGAGATCCAGTGCGCGGCCCGCACATAGGCATTCGCCACGACCTGCGCGATCTCCGGATGGCGTTCGACGAAATCCTTCGCCCCCCAGAGTTCAGCCCGCATCTTCCAGCCCTGGTCCGGCAGCTTGGTGGACCAGATGATCCTGCCCAGGCCGCGGTCCGCGAGCAGGAAGGCGTCCGACAGGGCCACGAAGGCATCGACGTTCCCCGCCGCCAGCGCGGCTGCGCCCGCCTGCGGATTGAGGTTGGCGATCTTGAAGTCGGACAGCTTGAGCCCGTTGGCCTCGAGCAGCCGGGTGAAGCTGAACTCCCACGGCCGCCCGCGGTGCAGCGCGATGCGCTTGCCCTTGAGGTCGCGGATGGAAGTCGCGGCCGAGCCCTCCGGCACCACCAGGTAGACGTTGTTGCCCTTGCCGCCGGGCACGATCAGGCGCGTCTCCACGCCGTTGCTGTTGAGGATGACGGAAGGCAGGTCGCCGTAGGCCGCGAAGTCGATGCTGCGGTTGGCGAACGCCTCGTTGACGCTGGCCCCCACCGACTGCACCGGCACCGGCACCCATTCGAGACGGATGCCGAGCTTCTGCAGGTCCTTTTCCAGCCAGCCGCGGCCGGCGATGACCGCCGCCGCGCCGTTGTACGCGGTCCTGCCCTCGTTCGGATAGGCCACGGTCGCGATCCTGACCACCTCCACCCGCTCGCCGGCGGCCTGCGCCGCCTTCAGCGGCAGCCACAGGGCCAGCACCGCGCCCGCCCAGGCCACGGCACGCCGCGGCAGCATACGATTCATCATCGGCAGACGGCTCCCCGCATCCTCAGCGCGCCGCCCCGAGGGCGCCCGCCAGTTGCAGCGCCTGCGCGGCGGCCAGCCCGATCGCCTCGGCCGCCTGGCCGCTCTCGAGCACGTAGCCGCTGCCGTCGGCGAGCTTGGAGAAGTCCGCATCCTTCAGGTAGATCCCTTCCGGCACCACGTGCAGGCCGAAGAAGGCCGCCAGCGGACGCAGTTCGTGTTCCACCGCCAGGGCGTGGCGCTCGCTGCCGCCGGTCGCGGCCAGCACCGCCACCTTGCCCTTGAGTTCCTTCGGATCGACCAGGTCGAGGAAGTGCTTCAGCAGGCCGGTGTAGGAAGCCTTGTAGACCGGGGTGGCGATGACGATCACGTCCGCCGCGAACAGGGTGCGATAGGCCGCCGCGACCGGCTCGGGCAACTTCCTGGGATCGAGCGCATGGCCGAGGTCGCCGGCGAGATCGGCGATGTTGATCAGGTGCGTGGCGCCGGCGCCCTGTCTGCGCGCCGCATCCAGGACGGCTTCGACCAGGGTCGTGGTGCGCGAGGGATGCGTCAGGCTGCCGGAAAGGCCAACGACAGTGCTCATGATGACTCCTGAAGTGGATGTGAATCGGAAAGGGACGGAAATCCGTCCGGGAGCGCATGTTGCCGATGCGACGCCATCGACGCCGATTGCGGCCGTGAATCGCGCCTGCCGTCATTTCGGCCCGCAATCCGTACGGCATCGGATCGGAATCATTGAGCACGACTCGTGCCATGGGGCCGCCATATTCAAAACAGGCACTTGCGGCACATCGCATCCGCCGCTGCTGTTTATTGAACAGATCGCCTGTTGATATACGAGCAGTTCAATTCTGCGCAAGACGTAATTGCAGCAAGAGAATCGGCACGCCCGGCGCCAAAGGCACGTCCGGCGCGGCAAGGGAATTGCGTCTTTCCGATTCCGGCGAATTCCCGCAATTGAAAGGGCACGGGAAACGGGCCGGAAACGGATAGGCCGGATACCCCGGCAATTCGGAAAATGCATTGCATCCACGCGGCCGGATCGAATTGCAGTGCTCCCGAATTCATATCCTTAGATCAACTTCTGCATGCAGCGGCCGGAATCGCCGACGTATAGTCGACCCACACTCGACCCTGGCGCCTTGCCCCAAAAGGGCGGTTTCACCGGGTCGGCGCATACAGCCAGCCCGGATGCCCTGCTCATGAGCCCACTACGCCACCCATCCCTGGTACTCACTTCCGCTCCCGACTCCACGGTTGCCGAGCAGGACGACGTCCTCACCTTTCGCGCCCCGGAATCCCTGGCACTGTCCATCCGGGCGAAGGCGCTGGTCTTCGAGGACCCCAAGTCGCGCATCCTGCTCGCACGCCTGGAGAAGCTCGCGCCCACCTCGGCCAGCATCCTGGTGAGGGGCGCCACCGGCACCGGCAAGGAACTGATCGCCCGCTTCATCCACAGCCGCAGTCCGCGCGCCGCCAGGCCCTTCCTGGCGGTGAATTGCGGCGCCTTCTCCGAGCACCTGATCGAAAGCGAGCTGTTCGGCCACGAACGCGGCGCCTTCACCGGCGCGGCCACCGCCAAGGCGGGCTGGTTCGAGGCGGCCAACGGCGGCACCCTCTTCCTCGACGAAATCGGCGACCTGCCGCTGGCGCAGCAGGTCAAGCTGCTGCGGGTGCTGCAGGAACGCGAAGTGGTGCGCCTGGGCGCGCGGCGCCCCATCCCGATCGACGTCCGCCTGGTCGCCGCGACCAACGTGGATCTGGAAGAAGCGGTCGCCGCCGGACGCTTCCGCGAAGACCTGTATTACCGCCTGAAGGTCGCCATGCTCTTCCTGCCGCCGCTGCGCGAGCGGCCGGCGGACATCCCCCGCCTGCTCGAACACTTCGTCGGCTACTACGCCCAGCGCCTCGGCGCGGGCCCTGCCGCCATCTCGCCGGCCGCGCGCGAACTGCTGATGCGCTACCCCTGGCCGGGCAACATCCGCGAACTGGAAAACGCGGTGCACCACGCGATGGTGGTCTGCCACGGCAACGTGCTGCAGCCGGACGATTTCGCCCTGTCGCCGCTGCAGCCGCCCAACCTGCCGAGCGACGGTGCGGGCAAGACCAGCCTGGAACTGGCCCTGCGCGACATCTTCGCCGGCAACCATCCTGAACACCTCAGCGCCGACGACTACATCGAAGAGACGATCATGCGGACCGCGTTCGCATGGTGCGACAGCAACCAGTCGGCCACCGCCCGGCTGCTGGGCATCACCCGCAACGTGGTGCGGACCCGCCTGCAGCGCTTCAGCCTCATCGACGACTGAGCGCGGCGATCGCGGCGGAATCAGCAACACGCTGCTGCAATGACAACAGGCCGTCCGGATCATGAAAACATCTTCAATGGAATCAATGCGATAGACCCTGGAACGGTTCCTGCTGGGAGATGACGGGGCGCGGGCACGGCATGCGGAAGGGTTCCGCAGCCGCCGGCGAGCCGGCCCCAACGGCGCATTCCCCGCGCCTTTTCCCGACAGGAGACCTTTCGATGAGCAAACCTTTGGACACCCTGTGGTACACCCGCTGCCCCGTTCCCACCGGCCTGGGCATCGCGGTGCAGAAGGGGTGGCTGGAAGAGAGTTTCACCTCGCAATGCACCCGCATCCAGTCGCTGCGCGAATCCAACGACCGCGCGGTGCGCGAGTCGCACTTCGACCACACCCTGACCAATTCGGTACGGCACGGCGGCAACATCCCGGCGATCTGGGCCCGCGCCTCCGGCCGGGAGACCCGCGTCATCGGCCTGTCGTGGGCCGACGAGACGCAGTTGATCCTGGCCCTGCCCGGCTCCGGCATCGAGACCGTCAAGGACCTCAAGGGCCGCAGGTTCGGCCTGCCGCGCTGGGACAACGTGCAGATCGACTTCAGCCGTGCCCAGGCCCTGCGCGGCCTCGAGAACGCACTCAAGCTCGAGGGCCTGCAGGTGTCGGACGTCGAACTGGTGGACTACGCCATCGGCGGCGGCCATAGCGACGCGCCGGCGCGCAGCGCAGGCGGCAGCTACGTGTTCGGCGGCCGCGGCGGCGGACGCAACGCCGAACTGGTCGGCCTGCTGCGGGGCGAGGTGGATGCGATCTTCCTCAAGGGCGCGAGCGCGGCCCACGCGGCAAACCAGTTCGGCCTGGCCAGGGTGATCGACGTCGGCGCCCATCCCGAGCCGCTGATCCGCGCCAACAACGGCACGCCGCGCACGCTGACGGTGGACCTCAACCTGCTGGAAAACCACTTCGACTCCGCGACGCGCATCGTCGAGCAGGTGCTGCGCGCCGAAGCCTGGGCGCATTCCCATCCGGAAGACACCCGCCGCTTCCTCGCCCGCGAGACCAACAGCAGCGAGTACTGGGTGTCGGTGGCCTACGGCGAGAACGCCCACGAGCGCCTGCGCACCGACCTGGCCGAAGGCTCGATCGCCGCCCTGCAGGACTTCACCGATTTCCTGCACCGCTGGGCCTTCATCCCCGCCACCTTCGACGTGCGGGAATGGATCGACGTCCGCCCCTACGAGAACGCGCTGCGCAGCCAGGCCGCCGCTTGAGTGCTCCCGCCCGCCCGGAGCGGGCGCGCGGCACCTTCTCCCCGGGGAGGGTGTCGCGCAGCGGCGGGAGGGTGGTCCGGTGCATGCCGCGGCATGCACCGGCCAGGCCATGCGCGCCCTCAGGCCGTGCCGGCCACGTCGTCGAAGGAGCCCTGCCCGCTGGCGTGCAGCCGATGGTAGAGGCCGCGGCGGGCGAGCAGCCGGGCATGGCTGCCCTGCTCCACGATGCGTCCCCGGTCGAGCACGACGATCAGGTCGGCGTCCCGTATGGTCGCCAGCCGGTGCGCGATCACCAGGCAGGTCCGCCCCGCGAGCAGCACCTTGAGCGCGCGCTGTATCGCCTGCTCGGTGAAGCTGTCGATGTTGGCGGTGGCTTCGTCGAGGATGAGGATGCGCGGCTGCGCCAGCAGCGCGCGGGCAAAGCTGATCAACTGGCGCTGCCCGACCGACAGGTTGCGCCCGCGCTGGCCCAGCATCGTGTCGTAGCCCTCGGGCAGGCCGAGGATGAAGTCGTGGGCGTGCACCGCCTTCGCCGCGGCGATCACCTCCTCCCGGCCGGCGTGGGGCACGGCATAGCGGATGTTGTCGAGGATGGAGCCGGAGAACAGGAAAGGCTCCTGCAGCACCATCGCGACGTTCGCGCCCAGCGTGTCCTGCGCCAGGTCGCGCACGTCGTGGCCGCCGACCCGCACGCTGCCGGACCACACGTCGTAGAAGCGGCGCACCAGCGCGGTGATGCTCGTCTTGCCCGAGCCGGTCGGGCCCACCAGCGCCACCGTGGTGTAGGGCGCCACCTCCAGGCAGAGATCGTGCAGCACCGGCAGGCCGGGCCGGTAGCCGAAATCGACGTGGTCGAAGACGATGGACGGCGGCTCGTCGCGCAGGCGGATCGCATCGGGCCGGTCGGAGATCGTCACCGGCAGGTCGAGCACCTCGAAGATGCGCTGCGCCGCGATCGCCGCGCGCTGCATGGTGGTGTATTGCATCGACAGGGTGCGGATCGGATCGAAGAAGCGCTGGGTATAGAAGATGTACGCCACCAGCACCCCCACGCCCAGGCCGCCCGCCACGACCTGGCTGCCGCCCGCCAGCACGACGATCGCCAGCGCCACCCCGGTCAGCAGGTCCACCACCGGCACCATGGCCTGCGACGCCCGCGCCGAGCCCACCTGCGCCTCGAGGTTGTCCCGCGCCCGCTCGGCGTAGCGCTCGAAGTTGTGCGCCTCGCGGCGACTCTCCTGCACCGTGCGGATGCCGCCGATGTTCTCCGCCAGCGCCGCATTCACGCTCGACGACGCCTCCCGCGCGCGCCGGAAGCGGCGCTCCGCCCACGGCATCCAGATCACCCGCAGCACGATCAGCGCCGGGATCACCGCCAGGGTCATCAGGCCCAGCCTGAGGTCGATGGACAGCAGCACGACGACGATGCCCGCCAGCAGCACCAGGTCGCCGAGCGCCGACACCGAGCTTTCGAGGAATTCCTGCAGGGTGCCGACGTCGCTCTGCAGCCGCGCCATCAGGCGGCCGACCTGGGTCTGGTCGAGCAGCGCCAGCGACACGTCCTGCAGATGGGCGTACATCGCTCGGCGCAGGTCGAAGATCACCCGCTGGGCAAGGCGCGAAGCCAGCCATTCGTGCAGGAACTGTAGCACCGCGTAGAGCGCCGCCAGCACGCCGAAGACCACCATCACCGCGCCGAAGTCGTGGGCCGAGCGGCCGAGCGCGCCGTCGACCGCATGCCGCACGGTGTAGGGCACCGCGACCTGCACCGCGGTGAACAGCAGCACCGAGGCCAGGGTCGCCGCGAGCATCGCCGCGTGGGGCCGCACGAAGCGCCACAGGCGGTGGGCGATGCGGCTGTCGAAGCGCTCGAAGATCTCCTCGCCGTGCTCGGCCGCGCCGGCGATGCGCGCCGGCGCCACGTCGTGCCGCGGCCTCATGGCGCCACCTCCTCGGGCTGCGGCCGGGCATGGCCGGCCGCGCCGCCGCCGTCGCGTTCGCCTTCGCACTGCAGGCGCCACAGCGCCGCGTAGCGCCCGCCCCGCGCCAGCAGGGCCGCATGGCTGCCTTCCTCGACGATGCGCCCGGCGTCGAGCACGATGATGCGGTCGGCATCGCGCAGCGCGCCCAGCCGATGGGCGACGATCAGCGTCGTGATGCCGCGCAGCGCTCCGCGCAGGGCCTCGTGCACCTGGCGCTCGGTACTGGCGTCGATCGCCGCGGTGGCGTCGTCGAGCACGATCAGCGCCGGCCGGGGGATCAGGCCGCGCGCGATCGACAGGCGCTGCCGCTGCCCGCCCGACAGCGACACCCCGCGTTCGCCTACGCGGGTGGCATAGCCCTCCGGCAGGCCGGCGACGTGGGCGTGGATCTGCGCCACCCCGGCAGCCGCATGCACCGCATCGTCGGCCACGCCGGGCTCGGCATAGGCGACGTTGTCGCGCACCGACGCGTCGAACAGGAAGCTCTCCTGCTGCACCAGCCGCACCGCGCGGCGCAGCGAGGCCAGGGTGACGGTCCGCAGGTCCTGCCCGTCCAGCGTGATGCGGCCTGCGTCGGGATCGTAGAAGCGCGCCACCAGGTTCACCAGGGTGGACTTGCCGCTGCCCGGCGGCCCGACGATGCCGAGCCGTTCGCCGGCGCGAACCTCGAAGCTGACGTCCGACAGCGCCTTGCGCCCGCCCGGCCGGTAGGCGAAATCGACGCGCTCGAAGCGCAGCACGCCCGCCCCGGGCTGCAGGTCGCGCGCCTCCGGCGCATCGGCGACGTCGTCGCGGGCATCGAGCACCTCGAACAGCCGTCCGCCGGCCGAGGTCGCACGCGCGCTGGCGTTGACGATCATCCCGACCTGGCGCACCGGCTGCTGCAGCACCGCCATGAACACCAGCAGTTCGGTCAGCATGCCCACCGTCAGCGTGCCGCCGGCGATGCGCCAGCCGCCGACGCCCAGCACCAGCCCCATCGCGACGTGGTAGGCCAGGGTCATCAGGCTCATCGATCGCATGCGCACCGTGAAGCGATGGTCGGACACGCGCAGCGCCGCATCGGCCACGCGGTCGAAGCGCGCGAGTTCGTGTTTTCGCGCCGCGAAGGCACGCACCACCCGCATGCCCTGCAGGTTCTCTTCCATGCTCAGGGTGAGGTCGGACATCAACTGCTGCAGGCGCGTCCAGGTCTGGCGCAGGACGTAGCCCATGCGCGCCGCGCGCACCACGACGAAGGGCACGAAGCTCAGCGACAGCGCCCCCAGCAGCAGGTCGGCCTGCAGCACCCGCCAGGCGCCGACCGACAGCAGCAGGGCGAGCGCGAGCACCCGCAGCACGGCCGATTCGATGAAGCCGCGCACGCCTTCGAGATCCAGCATGCCGCGCGCGATCAGGTCGCCGGAGTGATTGCGGTCATGGAAGCGGAAGCCGAGCTGCTGCAGCTTGTCGAAGAAGGCCAGGCGCAGGTCGTAGCCGACGCGCTGGGCGATGGATTCGCCCAGGTAGCCCTGCAGGCCGGTGAATATCCCGCGCAGCGTGCAGGTGCCGACGATCAGCAGCGCCGCCGACAGCAGCGCCGACTGCACCTCGTCGCCGCCGGGATCGGCGGCCAGCAGGCGGAAGACCTCGTCCACCGCCTGGCCGAGCAGGCGCGGCGTGATGAGGCTGAACACCGCCGCGCCGAGCGCGGCGCCGGCGGCGAGCGCGCAGCGCCAGCGGTACTTGAGCGCGAGCCGGACGAGGCGCGGCAGCACCCGCGGCATCGCACGCAGGTCGACCGCGGCGCTCGCCTGCGCGACGGGGTCGTCCGACGGCGCGGCCTGCGAGGCAGGGGGTACGGAAGAACGCTTGCTCATTGAAGAGAAGATGGCTGCACGGGGATTCGGTTCCTGTCCGGCATCGCGGAGCGCGACCGGCGGGCTATAGCAAATCCCGCGCCCGCCCCGCGTCTGTCCGTATCCCCTTGTTTTTTCGTGGCCCCGTGCGGCGGGCTGCTGAATCATGCACACATCGCCTGTTGCCGAAACAACAGGACGCGGCCGCCGCCTTGCGGTGCGGGCACGCAGCCCAAGGCGTCCGGACGCGAAATCGGGGCGTGCGGACAACGCGGCCGCACGCCCCGGCGAGAACGTCAGGCCCCGGTCAGAACTTCACCGTCGCCTGCAACCCCCAGGTCCGCGGCGCATCGAAGCTCGCCGGGTAGGAACGGGTGTTCGGGTTGTAGATCTGGCGCAGGAAGGCGTGGTCGACGTCGGTCACGTTGTTCACGAAGGCGGTGAGCTGCCATGCCCGGTTCGGCGCCTGCCAGGTCGCGCGGACGTTGCCCTTCCAGTAGCCCGGCAGTTCCTGCACCGGATCGTCCTGCACCGTGGCGTTGAAGTAGATCTTGCTGCGGTAGGTCCAGTCGGTGCCGAGGATCAGCCTGCCGCTGGCGAAGCGGAAGGTGTAGTCGGTGTCCAGGCGGAAGCTGGTGCGCGGCGTGCGGTAGAACTCGTTGCCGCTGGCGTCGAAGGGGCCGCCGCTGCCGATGTTGTACGTGAAGTTCTTGTACTCCGAGCGCAGCAGGCCGAGGCTGGCGGCGACGTGCCAGTCGCGCGTCGCCTGGGCATCGACGGAAAGCTCGAAGCCGGTCACCGTACCGTCGGACGAGCCGGCCGCGCTGGTCGTGTAGGTATTGGTGCTGGTGTTCAGGTACGCACGCTGGATGTTGAGCTGCAGGTCCTTGATGTCGTAGTGGTATAGCGCACCATTGGCGACGAGGCGCCCGTCCAGCCAGCTCGTCTTGAGGCCCAGTTCATAGTCGATGAGCCGTTCCGGGCTGGTCTCGATGATCTGGCCGTTGCTGATCGACTGGTTGAAGCCGCCCGAGCGGAAGCCGGTGGCGATCCGCGCGTAGCCCAGGACGTTGTCGGAGAAGCGGTACTGCGGCGTGACGTCCCAGGTGAACCTGTGGTTCTCCTGCTTGGCGGAAAGGCTGAGCGGCGCCACGCCGGCGACCCCGGAGCCGGTCACGCCGCCCGGCAGGAACCAGCCGTTCTGGTTGACGAAGTTGACGATGTTGGCATTGCCGGCGGTGTCGGTCGCCGTCAGCGAGGTCAGCGTGATCTCCTTGGTTTCCCGGGTGTATCGCGCGCCGACGCCGAGCGACACCTTGTCGGTGAACTTGTAGTTCACGTTGCCGAACAGCGCGGCGCTGGTCGAGAACTGGTCCAGCGAGGATTCGGAATACTGCTCGCGGGTGGTGCCGGACTGGAAGCGCGCGGAACGGCTGCCGGTATCGATCTGCAGGCGGTAGTAGTAGGCGCCCACCAGCCAGCTCAGGTCCCGGTCCTTCGGCGACGTCAGGCGCAGTTCCTGGGTGAATTGCCGCGACGAGCCGTCGCCCCTGGAACTGGTCCGGTTCAGCGTGGTGTCCAGCGGTACGCCGACGAGGCTCAGCGACTTGTCGTCGCTCAGGTTGAGCGCGGTGATCGAGGTCAGGGTGTAGTCGCCGAGCTGCCAGTTGATCCTCGCGCTCAGGCTGTCGCGCTTGCTGCGGTTGTAGTCCTCGCCGCCGAAGAAGTCGCTCTTGGGGCCGGGGTCGTCGCCATAGGGCGGGACGTAGGAACCGCCGCCCTGGGTCAGCGCGCCGCCCGGGGCGGTCAGCGTCACGTCGCTGCCGGGATTGGGCAGGCCGCCGACCGCGTAGCTGGGCACGTTGTTGGTCTCGACGTTGCGCGTGGTCCACGAGAACAGCGCATCGACGTTGTCGTTGAAGCGCGCGAGCACCTGGAAGCGCCCATTCACGTCGTCGAGCCGCGGGCCCTTCTCGTCGAGCAGGATGTTCTTCGCCCAGCCGTCGCGCTTTTCGACATACACCGACGCCCGCCCGGCCAGCACGTCCTCCCGGATCGCGCCGCCGAAGGCCGCCTCGGCGATCCGGCTGCCGTAGCTGCCGACGCCGAGCTTGGCATAGCCGTCGGTCCTGAAGCCCGGCTGCTTGGAAATGAAGTGGATCGCGCCGCCGGTATTGTTCTTGCCCCACAGCGTGCCTTGCGGCCCCTGGAGCACCTCGACGCGGTCCAGGTCGAACAGGGGAAAACTCTGCAGGCTCTGGTAGCCGACCACCACTTCGTCGACATAGATCGCGAGCGGACCTTCGTGGTTGGAATTGGGGTCGTTGGTGCCGATGCCGCGGAGGAACCACCGCGGCTTGCCGGTACGGCTGGTCGCCCCCTGCGCCGACAGGCCCGGCGCCAGGCGCTCGACGTCGGTCGAGGCGCTGATCTGCTTGTCGCGGATCGCGTCGCCGCCGACCACGTTGATCGGGATGGGCACGTCCTGGAGCAGCTCCTCGCGCTTCTGCGCGGTGACCTTCACCACGCTCAGCCCCACCTCCTCGTAATCGGACCCCGCGCCGGCTGCCGCAGCGGCACCGGGCGCGGCATCCTGGGCGACGGCGTGAGCGGCGGCCGAGCACAGCGCCAAAGCGGAAAATACGCGCTTCAGCTCCCCGGCCAGCGCTTTCTCCTTGAATTTCATACGGGACTCTCCTTTGCTTGTCATGAATCGGGATCTGGAATCGCGACGCTGCTGTCGGATAACCAGCAGGCACCGCGGAATTCGATGAAAAACGAGCCGGAAACAAGAATTCACCAATTCCGATTCAGCAAGCTCCATACCAACCCGATACGATCCTCCCCATTTTCTTTGCCGATTCCCGATTCGCGGGGAATTGCCACCCCGCTCCGCCGTTTTTTCCGGAATTGCCGATAAGCTTATCGGCGACATGAAAAAGCCGCGGATGCCACTGCTGTTTTCAATACATCGGATCGTGGATATTTCAACAACCGCGAGAAACGGCCGCCATCGCCGGCATGCTGTGGATTTCCGGACAGGCATGGCTCCAAATCACCAGCCTGCGCAATATCGCCCGCTTACGGCCGCGCCGGATCGGCGGGCAATCGCCCGCAGGCGCGGACGATACCGGCTGGCATGGGGCCTGCTACTTCCATCCGGCCGGGGAATCGCCGCAATCGCGCGGTTGCCCGCGCAATCGTCGAACAGCCATGGAACCCCTCATGACAAACAAGCACGAGCGACTTTCCTCCTTCGGAATCGATCCGATATTCACCGCGCGCTGGTCGCCGCGCGCCTTTACCGGCGAAACGATCGGGGAATCCGAATTGCTGGGATTGTTCGAAGCTGCGCGCTGGGCGCCGTCGAGCAATAATTCCCAACCCTGGCGATATGTCTATGCGCGCAGGGACTCGGCCGCCTGGCCGGGCTTTCTCGACCTGCTCGCGGAAAGAAACCGGCTGTGGGCGCAACAGGCCGCGGCACTGGTGGTGCTGGTCACGAAGACCACCCACCGGCGCCAGGCCAGGGACGACCCCAAGCCGCTGCGCACCCATGCGCTGGATGCCGGCGCCTCATGGGCCAGCCTCGCCTTCCAGGCGGTGCATGCCGGCTGGCGGACGCGCGCGATCGGCGGCTTCGACCGCGACCGGGCGCGCGAGGTGCTGGGCGTGCCGGCCGGTTTCGAGGTCCAGATCGCGATCGCCATCGGCCGCCAGGCCGAGGCCGCCACCCTGCCGGACGATTTCCGCGAACAGGAGCGCCCCAACCAGCGCCTGCCGCTGGAGCGCATCGTCGCCGAGGGCCGCTTCAGCTTCACCGAGTGAGCCGCGCGGGCCCGCCCGCCGGCGCAGGGCGGACCCGCGCTTCACGCCCTCATTCGCCGTCGGCGAGGCGGAGAGCGTCGTCGCCCGGCCAGCCACCGCCCAGCGCGCGGACGAGGTCCACGCTGGCGGCCAGCCTGCGGCCGAAGACGTCGAGCGCCTGGCGCTCGTTGCCGAGCGTGGTCGCCTGCACGGTGACCACGCTCAGGTAGTCCACCATTCCCGCCTTGTAGCGGTTGAGCGTCTGCTGCTCCGATTCGCGCGCGCTTCTCACCGCCGCGGCGACCGCCTCCGCTTCTTCCTCGAGCCCGCCGAGCGCGGCCAGCGCGTCCTCCACCTCCCGGAACGCGTCCAGCACCGCCTGCCGGTATCCGGCGGCGCTGGCGTCGTAGCGGGCCTGCGCTGCCGCCTCCAGCGCGCGCCGCTCGCCGCCGTCGAACAGGGTGAGGGCCAGCGCGGCACCGAGCGACCACACCCGCGCCGGCGTGTCGAGCAGCGCGCCATAGTGCGCCGCGGACTGGCCGCGCGAAGCGCTCAATGTGAGGCTGGGAAACCACGCCGCCCGCGCCACGCCGATCTCCGCGTTGGCCGCCGCCACCCGGCGCTCGGCCGCGGCCACGTCGGGGCGCCGCTCCAGCAGTTCCGAAGGCAGCCCGGCAGGCACCGGTGGCGGGCTGAAATCCGCCGGCCTCAACGGGTCGGGCGGCAGCGCGAAGTCCGCCGGCGGCCTCCCCAGCAGGGTCGCCAGCAGGTGCTCCAGTTGCGCCCGCGCCACGCGGTTGTCGGCCGCGAGCGCGCGCGTCGAATGCAACTGGGTCTGCGCCTGCGCCACGTCGGCCGGGGTGGCGATCCCCACCGCGAGGCGGTTGCGCGTCAGTTCGACGGCCCGGCCGTACGCGGCGACCGTGGCGTCGAGCAGTTCCTGCCGCGCATCCTGCACGCGCAGCAGGAAGTAGGCCTGCGCCAGGCTGGCCTGCACCGACAGGCGGACGGCGGCGAGATCGGCCGCCGCCGCGCGGCCGCCCTCCTCGCCCGCTTCGGCCTGCCGCCGCAGGCGGCCCCACAGGTCGGCCTCCCACGCCGCCTCCAGCCCCAGCCGGCGGCTGCGGCTCGTGCCGTCGGCGGCATTGCGGCCCAGGCTGTCGGACCAGCCCGCCGACAGCGACGGCCACAAGGCGGCGCGCGCCGCGCCCGCCTGCCCCAGCGCCTCGCGGTAGCGCGCGCCCGCCAGCGCGATGGCGGGCTGGTCGTCGCCGAGCCGCGCGATCAGCGCATCGAGCGCCGGGTCGCGGTAGCGCGCCCACCAGCCGTCGCGCGGCAGCGCGTCGGCCGGTGCCGCCGCCTTCCAGCCCGCCGGGCCGCTTTCCTTGAACGCCGCCGGCACGTCGACCGCCGGCCGGCGGTAGTCCGGGCCGCTGCTGCACCCCTGCAGCAGGATGGCCAGTGCCAGGATCAGGCGGGGTGCGTGCGTACGCCCAGTGCTCATGGCTGCCTCATGCTCGTCTGCCCGCGGCCGCGGCGCCAGCGGGCGACCGCCTGGTGCCGCAGGCGGTCGAGGTGGAGATACACCACCGGTGTCGTGTAGAGGGTCAGCAACTGGCTGAATACCAGGCCGCCGACGATGGAGATGCCCAGCGGCCGGCGCAGCTCGGCGCCGTCGCCCGCGCCCAGGGCCAGCGGCAGCGCCCCGAGGATGGCGGCGATGCTGGTCATGACGATGGGCCGGAAGCGCTGCCGGCAGGACTGCAGGATGGCCTGCTCCGGCGACAGGCCGAGCAGGCGTTCCCGCTGCAGCGCGGTATCGACCATCATGATCGCGTTCTTCATCACCAGCCCCACCAGCAGCGTCACGCCGATGAAGGCGATCAGGGTGAACGGGCTGCCGCAGGCCAGGAGCGCGAGCAGCGCGCCCACGCCGGCCGACGGCAGGGTGGACAGGATCACCAGCGGCAGCGCGGTGCTTTCGTACAGCATGCCGAGCACGATGTAGACCGCGAGGATGGCGGCGAGGATGAGCCAGGGCTGGCTCTCCATCGATTCCTGGAAGATCCTGGCGGTGCCGGCGAAGCGGCCGGACACGCCGTCCGGCGGCTGCAGCCGCTCGAAGGCCGCCTCGATCGCCGCCGTGGCGCGGTCGAGCGAGACACCGGGCGCGAGGTTGAAGGACACGGTGGCGGCGGCGAAGGTGCCCTGATGGTTGACCGCGAGCGGCGTGCGGTCCGCCTCCCAGCGCGCGATCGCCGACAGCGGCACCCGCGCCGGGCCGCTGCCGGCGAGGTGGATGTTCTCCAGCGCCTGCGGACCGGCGGCATGCATCGGCGCCACCGACAGCACCAGGTAGTACTGGTTGAGCGGCTCGAACAGGGTGGCGACCAGCCGCTGCCCGAAGGCGTCGTTCAGCGCGGAGTCGATCTGGCGCGCGGTGATGCCCAGCCGCGCCGCCGCCTCGCGGTCCACCTCCAGCCGGGTCAGCAGGCCGCCGTCCTGGAAGTCGCTGTTGACGTCGGTCAGTTCCGGCAGTTGCGCCAGCGCGTTGCGCAGGTGCGGGGCGAGCTGGCGCAGCGGGGCGAGTTCGTCGGCGAGCAGGGTGAACTGGTATTGCGCCCCGCCCTGGCGGGCGCCGATGTTGAGTTCCTGCTGCGCGTTGAGGAACAGGGTGGCGCCGGCCACCTGCGCCAGCTTCGGCCGCAGCCGGGCGACGACCTCGGCCGCGGTGGCGCTGCGCCCGGGCAGCGGCTTGAGGCGGGCGAACATCGACCCCGCATTGACCTGCCCGCCGCCCGAGCCGCCGGTGTATTCGTAGGAGGTCTCGACGTCGGGGTCGGCGGCGACGATGGCCATCAGTTCGCCGACCTTCTGCCGCATGTGCTGGAAGGAGACGCTCTGGTCGGCGCGGAAGAAGCCGTTCAGCCGGCCGGTGTCCTGCTCCGGGAAGAAGCCCTTGGGCACCGCGGCGTACAGGTAGACGTTGAAGGCGATCACGCCCGCCAGCAGCGCGAGCACGGCATGGCGGTGGCGCAGCGCGAAGGCCAGGCTGCGGGCGTAGGCGGCTTCCGGCGCCGCCAGCCAGTCCCGCCTCGCGCGGCGCGGGCCCGACGGCCGCAGCCAGCGCGAGCACAGCATCGGCGTCGCGACCAGCGACACGACGGTGGAGATGCCCACCGCCGCCACCAGGGTGATGGCGAATTCGCGGAACATCCGCCCGATCAGCCCGCCCATCAGCAGCAGCGGAATGAACACCGCCACCAGCGCCAGGCACATCGCCACCAGGGTGAAGCCGACTTCGCCGATGCCGCGCAGGGCCGCCTGCAGCGGCGCCAGCCCGGCCTCGATGTGGCGCCCGACGTATTCGACGACGACGATGGCATCGTCCACGACGAAGCAGGTCGCCACGATCAGGGCCATCAGCGACAGGTTGTTGAGGCTGTAGCCGAGCAGGTGGATCACCGCCAGCGTGCCCAGCAGGGTGACCGGGATCACGATGCAGGGGATCACCGTCGCCCGGCCGCTGCCGAGGAAGACGTAGGTGACCAGCACCACCAGCGCCACCGCGATCGCCAGGGTTTCGCCGATCTCGCGCAGCGACTTGCGTATCGTCGTGCTGCGGTCGATCACCACCTCCACGTCGATGCCGCTGGGGATGATCTCGCGCAGGCCGGGCAGCAGGGCCTTCACCGCGTCCACGGTATCGACGACGTTGGCGCCGGGCTGCTGGTTGACCGCGAGGATCACCGCCGGCCTGCCGCCCGAGGTGCCGCCGATGCGCAGGTCCTGCACCGAATCGCTGACGGTGGCGACGTCGGCCAGGCGCAGCACGCCGCCGGGGCCGGCGGCGATGACGAGATCGCGGAAATCGCGCGCCTGGCGGCCCGGCGCGTTCACCTCGATCTGCCAGCGCCGTCCGCCGTCTTCCAGCAGCCCGCGCGGCAGGTGGCTGTTGGCCGCGGCGATGGCCGTCCGCACCTGTTCCAGGCCGATGCCGTGGTGCCGCAGGGCGAGCGGATCGACTTCGATCCGGACCGCCCGCAACGCGCTGCCGTTCACGTTGACCTGGCCCACGCCGCGCACCTGGGCGATCTTCTGGCCGATCAGCGAGAAGGCCACGTCGTAGAGCTGGTCCTGGGTGTGGGTGCCGGAGGTGAGCGCGATCGCCAGCACCGGTGGGCCGACGGAGTTCGCCTTGCGGTAGGTGGGGTTGCCCGGCAGGCTGGACGGCAGCAGGGCGCGCGCCGCGTTGATCGCCGCCTGCACGTCGCGCGCCGCGCCGTCGATGTCGCGGCCGAGTTCGAACTGCAGGTTGATGCGGGTGCTGCCCTGGGTGCTGGTGGACGTCATCTCGGTGATGCCGGCGATCTGGCCGAAGGCGCGCTCCAGCGGCATCGCCACGGTGGCCGCCATCACCTCGGGGTTCGCACCCGGCAGCGAGGCGCTGACGCCGATGGTGGGCAGGTCCACCTGCGGCAGCGAGGCCACCGGCAGGCGCACCAGCGCGAGCACGCCGGCGAGCGCGACCGCCAGCAGCAGCAGCGAGGTCGCGACCGGACGGTGGATGAAGACCGGCAGGCCGCTCATCGGGACGCCGCGCCGGCGGTGGCGGCCGCCCCGCGCGCGCTGCGCACGAGGCGGGCGAGCCGGTCGAACCACAGGTAGATGACCGGGGTGGTGAACAGCGTCAGTACCTGGCTCAGCATCAGGCCGCCTATCATCGCGATCCCCAGCGGCTGCCGCAGCTCGGAGCCGGGTCCGCTGCCGAGCACCAGCGGCACCGCGCCGAACAGCGCCGCCAGCGTGGTCATCAGGATGGGCCGGAAGCGCAGCAGGCAAGCCTGGTGGATGGCCTCGCGCGGGCTGCAGCCGCGTTCGCGCTCCGCCTCGAGCGCGAAGTCGATGATCATGATGCCGTTCTTCTGCACGATCCCGATCAGCAGCACGATGCCGATGATGGCGATCACGTTCAGTTCGCCGCCGCACAGCAGCAGCGCCAGCAGCGCGCCGACCCCGGCCGAGGGCAGGGTGGACAGGATGGTCAGCGGGTGGATGTAGCTCTCGTAGAGCACGCCCAGCACGATGTACATGCACAGCACCGCCGCCAGCACCAGGACGAGTTCGTCGGCGAGCGCGCTGTTGAAGGCCATGGCCGCGCCCTGGAAGCGGGCATGGACGGCGGACGGCAGCGCGAGCGCGGCCAGTTCGGCCTCGATGGCGGCCACCGCCTGGCCGAGCGCCACGCCCTCGGCCGGATCGAAGCCCACGGTCGCGGCCGGGAACTGCTTCTCGCGGCCGATCAGGAGCGGCGCCGGCTGTTCCACCACGCGCGCCACGCTGTCCAGCGGCACCAGCCGGCCGGACGCCGCCGCCACGTAGAGCCGGCCGAGCGCAGCCGGGCCGGCGCCGCCGTCGTCGGGCGCCGCCTCCAGCACCACGCGGTACTGGTTGGTCTGGGTGAAGATGGTGGATACGAAGCGCTGGCCGTAGGCGCTGTAGAGCACGTCGTCGATCGCCGCCATGGTGATGCCGCGCCGCGCCGCGCTGTCGCGGTCCACCTCGATGCGGGCGACGAGGCCGCCGTCCTGCAGGCTGGACCGGACCGCGGCCAGTTGCGGCAGGCCGCGCAGGCGCTCGGCGATGCGCGGCACCCAGTCCGCCAGCAGCCCGGCGTCCGGGCTTTCCACCAGCAACTGGTAGCGGCTCCGGCTGATGCGGTCGTCCACCGTCAGGTCCTGCACCGGCTGCAGCGACAGCGCGATGCCATCGACCTGCGCCACCGCATCCTGCAGGCGGCGGGCGATGGCCGCCGCATCCTCGCCGCGCACCGCGTGGGGCTTGAGCGCGATCAGCATGCGCCCGCTGTTGAGCGTGGTGTTGATCCCGTCCACGCCGACGATGGACGACAGGCCCTCGACCGCCGGATCCTCGAGGATGACGCGCGCCAGCGCCTGCTGCCGCGCGGACATCGCGGCGAAGGAGATCGACTGCGGCGCTTCGCTGATGCCCTGGATGACGCCGGTGTCCTGCACCGGGAAGAAGCCCTTCGGCACCCACCAGGCGAGCAGCACGGTCAGCAGCAGCGTGCCGGCGGCGACGGCCAGCGCGGCGGGCTGGCGCGCCAGCACCCGGTCCAGCGCGCGGCCGTAGGCGGCCACCACGCGCTCGAAGAAGGCCGCCGAGGCGCGCTCGAAGCCGCCCGGCTGCGCCGGCGCCGGCCTGAGCAGGCGCGCGCACAGCATCGGCGTGAGCGTCAGCGACACCACCGCCGAGATCAGCACCGCCACCGCCAGCGTCACCGCGAACTCGCGGAACAGCCGCCCGACGAGATCGCCCATGAAGAGCAGCGGGATGAGCACGGCGATCAGCGAGAAGGTCAGCGACACGATGGTGAAGCCGATCTGCCGGGCGCCGTCCAGCGCGGCATCCAGCGCGTTCTTGCCCTCCTCCATGTGGCGCGCGATGTTCTCGATCATGACGATCGCGTCGTCCACCACGAAGCCGGTCGCGATGGTGAGCGCCATCAGCGTCAGGTTGTTGATGCTGAAGCCGAGCAGGTACATCGCGCCGAAGGTGCCGACCAGCGACAGCGGCACCGCCAGCGCCGGGATCAGCGTGCCGGCCAGCGTGCGCAGGAAGAGGAAGATCACCATCACCACCAGCGCGACCGCCAGCACCAGTTCGGCCTGCACGTCGCGCACCGAGCTGCGGATGGTGGTACTGCGGTCGGTGAGCACGCGCAGCTCGACCTCGGCCGGCAGCACCTGCGACAGGCCGGGCAGCAGGGCATGGACGCGGTCGACCAGTTCGATGACGTTGGCGCCGGGCTGGCGCTGGATGTTCACCAGGATCGCCTGCCGGGTGTCGACCCAGGCGGCGAGGCGGGCGTCCTCGGTGCCCTCGACCACCTCGGCGACGTCGCCCAGGCGCACCGGATTGCCGTTGCGCACGGCGATGATCGCGCGCCGGTATTCGCCGGCATCGCGCAACTGGCTGTTCGCGTCCAGCGCCGAGGACTGCAGCCGCCCGTCGAGAAAGCCCTTGGCCTGGTTGGAGTTGGCGCTGCCGATGGCGCCGCGGACCTGGTCGAAGCCCAGGCCGTAGGCGGCCAGCGCGCCCGGCATCGCGCGGATGCGCACCGCCGGACGCTGGCCGCCGGCGAGGCTGACGAGGCCGACCCCGGACACCTGCGCGATGCGCTGCGCGAGCTGGGTCTCGGCGATGTCGCGCACCCTGGACAGCGGCAGCGTGGGCGAACTCACCGCCAGCGTCAGCACCGGCGCCTCGGCCGGATTGACCTTGCTGTACACCGGCGGCGACGGCAGTTCGGCCGGCAGGAAGTTGGCCGCCGCGTTGATCGCCGCCTGCACCGACTGCACCGCGACGTCGAGGCTGACGTCGAGGGCGAACTGCAGGGTGATGACCGAGGACCCGGCCGAACTGGTCGAGGACATCTGGCTCAGCCCGGCGATGCTGCCGAACTGCCGTTCCAGCGGCGCCGTCACCACGTTGGCCATCATCTCGGGGCTCGCGCCCGGGTAGTGCGTCACCACCTGGATGGTCGGGTAATCCACCTGCGGCAGCGCGGCCTGCGGCAGCAGCCGGTAGGCCAGCGCCCCGGCGAGCAGGATGGCGACCATCAGCAGCGTGGTCGCGATCGGGCGCAGGACGAAGATGCGGGAGAGATCCATCGCCGCGCGTCAGGAGCGGCCGGGGGCCGGGCCGCGGCCGTTGCCGCCGGGACCGTCGCCATTGCCGGGCTTCGCGGCCTCCGCCAGTGCCACCCGCGCGCCGGCGCGCAGGCGGTCGACGCCGCTCACCACCACCAGTTCGCCCGGTTCGAGGCCCTGCTCCACCACCACGTCCTCGCCGTCCACCGGC
Organism: Thauera sp. K11; assembly: GCF_002354895.1. Classification (NCBI taxonomy): domain Bacteria; kingdom Pseudomonadati; phylum Pseudomonadota; class Betaproteobacteria; order Rhodocyclales; family Zoogloeaceae; genus Thauera; species Thauera sinica. Next base: position 783,007 of record NZ_CP023439.1, on the reverse strand, counting down.
CCGAGCGAGACCGGCCGCACCGCCACCGTGCGATCCTCGCCCACCACGTAGACGAAGGCGCCGCGGTTGCCGCGCTGCACCGCGGCGCCCGGCACCACCACCGCCGCATCGCGCGTCTCGACCAGCAGATGGACGTTGACGAACTGGTTGGGGAAGAGCCCGCCGTCGGGGTTGGCGAACACCGCCTTGAGCCTGACGGTGCCGGTGGCCTGGTCGATCTGGTTGTCGATGCTGCGCAGTTCGCCGCGGCCCAGCAGCCTGCGGCCGCCGCGGTCCCAGGCTTCCACCGGCAGCGGCCGCCCGGCCCTGCGGCCGACCTCGAAGCGCTGCGCGACCTGCGGCAGCAGGTTTTCCGGCAGCGCGAACACCACCGAGATCGGGTCACGCTCGGTGATCACCGCCAGGCCGCCGCTGTCCGACGGCGAGATGTTGTTGCCGGCGTCGACCTGCCGCAGGCCGATGCGGCCGCTGATCGGCGCGGTGATGCGGGTGAATTCGAGCTGCAGCCTCGCCTGGTCGACCAGGCCCTGGTCGGCGCGCACCGTGCCCTCGTACTGGCGCACCAGCGACGCCTGCGCATCGACCAGTTGCCGAGCGATAGACTGCTGATCGAGCAGGGTGCGGTAGCGTTCGAGGTCCAGCCGGGCGTTGTCGAGCAGCGCGCGGTTGCGCTGCGCCTGCCCTTCGACCTGGGCGAGCTGGGCGCGGTAGGGGCGCGGATCGATCTCCGCCAGCAAGGCGCCGGCGCGCACGTCCTGCCCTTCGTCGAACAGCACCCTCACCAGTTGGCCGTCGACGCGCGCCCGCACCGTCACCTGCCCGAGCGGCGCCACCGAGCCCGGCCCGGTCTGCACCACGCGCACCGACGCCTTGCGCACCGGCAGCGCCGCCACCGGCACCTCCCGCCCGGCGCCGCTCTGCCCGCCCGCGCCCGGGGGCGCATCCCGCCCGCCCACACCGTTCTGCCCGGCGCGGGCGGCCTCCGGCGCCGGGGCGGCCTGGGCCGGCGAGCCGCGCCCCTGCCACAGCCACCAGGCGCCGGCGGCGGCCAGCACGGCGAGCGGCCAAAGGATGAAGTGCTTTCGCTTGCGGATGGACATCGCGTTTCCTGCGTTCAAGACTGGATTCGGCCCGCCGCGGACGGGCGGCGGGCGCGCCGGATCAGATCGCCATCTCCGCCAGCCGCCCTTCGCTCTGCAGCCGGCACAGGCGCTTGTAGAGCCCGCCGGGGATGGCGGACAGCTCGGCATGGCGGCCATGCTCGACGACGCGGCCGTTCTGGATCACCAGGATCTGGTCGGCGCCCATCACCGTGCTCAGGCGGTGGGCGATGATCACCGAGCTGCGGCCGCGCAGCAGGCGCTCCAGGCCCTGCTGCACGACGTGCTCGGATTCGGAGTCGAGCGCGCTGGTCGCCTCGTCGAGGATGATGAGCTGCGGGTCCTTGAGGATGGCGCGGGCGATCGCCACCCGCTGCTTCTCGCCGCCCGAGAGCTTGATGCCGCGCTCGCCGACCAGGGTGTCGTAGGCATCGGACATGCGCTGGATGAAGGCGTCGGCATGGGCCGCGGCCGCGGCCGCCCTCACCTCCCCGGGTTCGGCGCCCGGCCGGGCGAAGGCGATGTTCTCGCCGATGCTGTCGTTGAACAGCGCCACGTCCTGCAGCACGACGCCCATGCGCGCGCGCACCGAGCGCTGGCGGTAGTCGCGCAGGTCGCGGCCGTTGATCAGGATGCGGCCCTCCGTGGGGTCGTAGAAGCGCATCAGCAGCTTGACGATGGTGGTCTTGCCGCTGCCGCTCGGCCCCACCAGCGCCACCGACTGGCCGGCGCGCAGCACGAAGGAGACGTCGTGCAGCGTCGGCGTGCTCTTGCCCGGATAGGTGAAGCCCACGTGCTCGAAGGCGATGGTTTCCAGGTCGCCCAGATCCACCGCATCCGGCGCGTCGGCCAGTTCGGCCTCGACGTCGAGCAGTTCGACCAGGCGCTCGGCCGAGCTTTCGATGTCACCGGCCTGGTTCACCAGCCGCGAGATGGGCTGGATGGTATTGACGAGGTTCTGCGTCAGGGTCAGCACCAGCAGGATGTCGCCGGTGGTGAAGTGCCCCTGCAGCGCGCCGTAGGCGGTCCAGGCGACCGCGGCGAACACGGCGAAGGTGTTCGCGACGTTGAGCGCCAGCCCGGAGCGCCATTCCAGCACGTGCAGCCGGCCGCGGGTGACGCGCCATTCGGCCTGGGTGTCGTCGTAGCGCTGCTTGACCGCCGGCTCGCCGCCGAAGCTGCGCACCGTGGCGATGTTGCCGATCATCTCCGCGAGCAGGCCGGTCATCCTTCCCGCCTGGGCCTGCCAGCCGCGCCGGTAGGGCCTGGTCCAGTGCACCGTGCGGTACGAGATGTAGAAGTTGAAGGCCAGCACGCCCAGCATCAGCAGGCCGACCACCGGCGCCTTGACCAGCAGCACGATGACGATGAAGCCCATCTGCAGGATGTTGCCCAGCGTGCCCTCGGTGAGCGAGGACAGCCACATGGTGATGGTGGTGATGGTGCCGAAGCGGTCCATGATCTCGCCGGCGCGGGTCTTCTCGAAATAGTCGATGGACAGCCGGGTCATGTTGTCGAACACGCGCTGGCGGAAGGTGCTGACGGTGTCGAGCCACAGGTCGTCGGCCTGCCTGTTCTGCACCGCGCTGAACACCACCACGCCGACGCGCAGCACGAAGAAGACGATGAGCAGCACGACCATGCTGCCGGTCGCCTCCTCCACCGTGATCCGGCCCGACAGCATGCGGGCGACCACGTCGACGATGATCTTGTAGAGATAGGGCGTGCCCGCCGCGATGAGGCCCATGACGGTGCCGACGAGGAGGACGCCGAGGACCCGGCTGCGGTACTCCGGGACGAACTGAATGACGCGCCAGATGTTTTTCATGGATGCTGGATTCGGTTGGGGGAAGGCGGAAACGGCACGGCGGCGGGACGCATCAGCGCCTTTCCCACCAGGTCGCCTGTATCCACTCGTAGGGCCCGTAGTAGTCGGGCAGGCGCTCGGGGCGCGCCAGGCGCCGGTGATGGACGACGTGGTGGCGGGCGATGTGGCGGAAGGGGATCACGTAGTGCCCGTGCATCAGCACGCGGTCGAGCGCGCGCGCCGCCGTCTCCAGTTCTTCCTGCGAACCGGCGTCGATCACCTTGCGGACCAGGGCGTCGACCGCCGGCGACTTCAGGCCGACGATGTTCTCCGAGCCCGGCTTGTCCGCGCCGGCGCTGCCCAGGTTGCGCAGCAGTTCCGCCCCCGGCATGCGCCCTTCGCGAAAGCTGATGGTGGCGAAGTCGAAGTCGAAGCGGTTCATCCGCTTGCGCTGCGTCGCGGCGTCGTTGATGACGCGCTTGAGCTGCACGCCGAGCTGGGAGAAGTTGCGGTATAGCGGGTCCATGTACGGGCTCTGCGAACGCGATGCCGGCACTTCCATGACGAAGGGCTCGCCCCCGGCGTTGCGCAGCACGCCGTCGCGGTACGTCCAGCCCGCCGCCTCCATCAGTTCGAGCGCCTTGCCGAGGTTTTCGCGGTAGCTGGACGGCGCGCGCGTGGTGGGCTGCGCCACCGGCGGGCCGAACACCGCCGGATCGAGCTGGCCGCGCCAGGGTTCGAGCAGTTCGAGTTCCGCCGCCGAAGGCAGGCCGGTGGCCTTGAGCGCGCTGTTCGGGAAATAGCTGTCGGTGCGCTCCCAGTCGTCGTGGAAGATGCGCTGGTTGACCCACTCGAAGTCGAACACCAGGTTCAGCGCCTGGCGCACCCGCAGGTCCTGGAACTGCTCGCGCCGCAGGTTGAAGGCGTAGCCGTTCATCGCCGGCGGGTTCTTGTGCGCGAAGTCCGACTTCAGCAGTTCGCCGCTGTCGAAGCGCTTGCCGATGAAGTGGCAGCACCACACCCGCGACTGCGGCATCACCAGGATGTCGAACTCGCCGCTGCGCAGGCCGGCGATCAGCGTTTCCTGGTCCTTGTAGAGCTTGTAGACGATGCGGTCGAAGTTGAACATGCCGCGCCGGCTGGGGACGTCGGCCGCCCAGTAGTCGGGGTTGCGGCGATAGACCACGCCCTGGCTGCCGTCGAGCCGTTCGATCACGTAGGGGCCGCTCGAGATCGGGGCATCCAGCTTCAGGGCGTCGAAGGCGGTGCGCGTGCCGTCCGGCTGCACGCCCCACTTCGGCGAGAACACGGGCAGGCTGCCGGCGACGAAGGCGAGGTCGCGGCCCGCGCGGCGGTAGTCGAAGCGCACCGTGCCGGCATCGACCACCACCACCTTCTCGATCTCGGCAAAGTAGTTGCGGAACTTGGGACTGGCCTTCTTGCTCGTGAGCGTGTCGAAGGAATGCTTGACGTCGTCGGCGGTGACCGGATCGCCGTTGGAGAAGCGGGCGCGGCGGTTCAGGCGGAAGGTCACCGAACGGAAGTCGGCCGCGACCTCGATGTCCTCGGCCAGCAGGCCGTACTGGGTGTTGCTTTCGTCCAGGCTATAGACCGCCAGCGTCTCGAACACCAGTTCCAGCAGGCCGGGGGCCGGCACCCCCTTCAGCGAGAAGGGGTTGAGCTTGTCGAAATTGCTGTTGAGCGCGATGTTGCCCTGGACCAGCGAACCGCCCTTGGGCGCCTGCGGATCGACGTAGTCGAAGTGGGTGAAACCGGCGGGATAGCGCGGCGCGCCGAAATAGGCGACGCCGTGCGCCGGCTGCGCGAGGCCCGCATGCAGGCAGAGGGCGAGGAAGGCGAAGGTCTGCAGGCGCCGGAATGGAAGAAGGCGGGAAAGACGCATGGATCAGAGCGAAGCCTGTATGAACTGACGGGTGTATTCGTGCACCGGGGCTTCGAGCACCGCTTCGGCGCGCCCGGCCTCGACGATCTCGCCGTCCTTGAGCACGACGATGTGGTGGGAAAGCGCGTTGATCACCGACAGGTCGTGGCTGATCAGCACGTAGCTCAGGCCGTACTTGTGCTGCAGGCCGGAGAGCAGTTGCAGCACCTGGCGCTGGATCGACACGTCCAGCGCCGAGGTCGGCTCGTCGAGCACCAGGATGCGGGGTTCGAGCACCAGCGCCCGGGCGATGGCGATGCGCTGGCGCTGGCCGCCGGAGAACTCGTGCGGATAGGCCGACAGCGCGCTCGCCGCCAGGCCGACCTCGGCCAGCACGGCGACGATGCGGGCGTGGCGCTGGTCGGGGCCCAGTTCCGGCCGGTGCAGCGCGAGGCCCTCGCCGACGATCTGCTCCACCGTCTGGCGCGGCGACAGCGAACCGAAGGGGTCCTGGAACACCACCTGCAGGCGGGCGCGCAGGGCGCGCTTCTCGCGCGCGCTCATCTCCCGGGTGTCGCGCCCTTCGATCTCGATCGCCCCCGCCGCCGGCCGGATCAGGCCGAGCAGGGCCTGGGCCAGGGTGGACTTGCCGGACCCGGATTCGCCCACCACGCCCAGCGTCTCGCCGGCGCGCAGGTTCAGCGCGATGCCGGACAGCGCGGTGAACACGTCGCTGCGGAACCAGCCGCGCAGGCCGGGCACCTTCTTCGGGTATTCCACCCGCAATCCCTGCGCCTTGAGCACGATGGGCGCATCGCCGCGCAGCGCCGGGACCTCGCGCACCGGCAGGCTGTCGAGCAACTTCACCGTGTAGGGGTGCTGCGGGCGGGCGAACAGGGTGGCGGTGTCGGCCACTTCCACCAGCTTGCCCGCCTCCATCACCGCCACCCGCTCGGCGAAGCGCCGCACCAGGTGGAGGTCGTGGGTGATGAGCAGCACCGCCATGCCGAAGTCGCGCTGCAGTTCGAGCAGCAGCTTGACGATGCGCATGCGCACGGTGACGTCGAGCGCGGTGGTCGGCTCGTCGGCGATCAGCAGCTTGGGGCTGCAGGCGAGCGCCATGGCGATCATCGCGCGCTGGCGCTGGCCGCCGGAGAGCTGGTGCGGATAGCTGTCGATGCGCCGTTCGGGCTCGCGCACGCCGGTCCGCGCCAGCAGGCCGATCGCCCGCTGGCGCGCCTCGCGCGCGCCCAGTCCCTCGTGCAGCACCAGCGTCTCCACGATCTGGTTGCCGATGGTGTAGAGCGGGTTGAGCGCGGTCATCGGCTCCTGGAAGATCATCGCGATGTCGCCGCCGCGGATCGCGCGCAGCCGCGCGTCGTCCAGGGTCAGCAGGTCCTCGCCGTTGAAGCGGATGCGGCCCTCCACGCGGGCGTCGTGCAGCAGGCGCAGGATGGACAGCGCGGTCACCGTCTTGCCGGAGCCGGATTCGCCGACCAGCGCCAGGCGCTCGCCCGGCCGCACGTCGAGGTTGAGCCCGCTCACCGCCTCCCGGCCGTCGAAGCGGATCGAGACGTCCTGCAGTTCGAGCAAGGGGCCGGCCATCACAGCCCTCCCGCGGCGAGCTGGCGGTCGCTGATGCGGTTGTCCAGCGAATTGCGCAGCGCATCGCCCATGAAGGTCAGCAGCAGGATGGTCGTGCTCAGGGTGGCGAAGGCCGCCGCGGTGATCCACCAGGCGTCGAGGTTGGCCTTGCCCTGCGACAGGAGCTGGCCGAGGCTGGGCGCCGGCGCGGTGACGCCAAGGCCGAGGAAGTCCAGGCTGGCGAGCGCCATGATGGCCGCGCTCATGCGGAAGGGCAGGAAGGTGATGACCGGCGTCAGGCTGTTCGGCAGCACGTGGCGGTGGATGATCTGCCAGTTCGACAGGCCCATCGCGCGCGCCGCCTTGACGTACTCCTGCTGGCGGTTGCGCAGGAATTCGGCGCGCACGTAGTCCGACAGCAGCGTCCAGCCGAAGAGCGTCAGCAGCGCGAAGAGCAGCAGGAAGCTGTGCTCGAAGATCGAGGCGAAGATGATCAGCAGGTAAAGCTCGGGCATCGACACCAGCACCTCGATCAAGCGCTGGGTGAAGAGGTCCACCTTGCCGGCGTAGAAGCCCTGCAGCGCCCCGACCAGGATGCCGATCAGGGTGCATGCGGCCGTCAGCGCGATGGCGAAGGTCACCGAACTGCGGAATCCGTACAGCACCCGCGACACGATGTCGTAGCCGGCGATGTCCGTTCCCAGCCAGTTCTCGGCCGACGGCGGCGCCGGGAAGTACGGCTCCTCGGCGTAGTAGTTGAGCGTGTCGTAGTAGTAGCGGTTGAGCGGATAGATCGCGAAGTTGCCCGGCCGCTCGAACTTCTCGCGCACGACCGGATCGAGGTAGTCGGCCTCGATCGGCAGGCTGCCGCCGAAGGTGGTCTCCGGATAGTCGTTGAACAGCGGGAAGTACCACTGCTGCTCGTAGCGGACCACCAGCGGCCTGTCGTTGGCGATGAACTCGCCGAACAGGCTGCCCACGTACAGGGCCAGGAAGAGCACCAGGCTGGCGTAGCCCAGGCGGTGCGACCGGAAGCGCAGCCAGATGCGCCGGCCGGGCGACAGGGATGCCCCGCGCCGCCCGGCGGCGGCGCCGGTCCTGGCACCGGGGGCGAGGGCCGCCAGATCGGCCGGCGACAGTTCTGCGACGTTTGCGCTCATTTCAATGCTCCTGGGCAGTGAATTTGATGCGGGGATCGACCAGCACGTAGCCGAGGTCGCCGATCAGCTTGGTCAGCAGGCCGATCAGGGTGAAGAGGTACAGGGTGCCGAGCACCACCGGGTAGTCGCGGGTATTGATCGACTCGAAGGACAGCAGGCCCAGCCCGTCGAGCGAGAACAGGGATTCGATCAGGATGCTGCCGGTGAAGAAGGCCGCGATGAAGGCCGCCGGGAAACCCGTCACCAGCGGGATCACCGCGTTGCGCAGCACGTGCTTCCACAGCACCTGGCGCTCCGACAGGCCCTTGGCGCGGGCGGTCAGCACGTACTGCCGGCGGATTTCCTCGAGGAAGCTGTTCTTGGTGAGCATGGTCTTGATCGCGAAGCTGCTCACCACCATGGCGACGACCGGCAGCGTCACGTGCCAGAGATAGTCGAGCACGCGGTCGAGCGGGCCGAGCCGGGCCCAGTCGTCGGACACCAGGCCGCGCAGCGGGAACAGGTCCCAGAACGAACCGCCGCCGAAGAGCACGATGAGCACCACGCCCAGCACGAAGCTCGGGATGGCATAGCCGATCAGCACGACGAGGCTGGTGATCAGGTCGAAGCGCGAGCCGGCGCGCACCGCCTTGGTGATACCGAGCGGCACCGACACGAGATAGGTCAGCAGGAAGGTCCAGAAGCCGAGCGAGATCGACACCGGCAGCTTGGAGAGGATCAGTTCCCACACGCCCTGCTGGCGGAAATAGCTGTAGCCGAGGTCGAAGCGGACCATCCGGCTCACGGTGTCGACATAGCGCTCGAACAGCGGCTTGTCGAAACCGTAGGACGCGGTCAATTGCCGGACCTGTTCGTCATCGACGCCCTTTCGTCCGACGTAATTGAAACTGCCGCTGGTGGTATCGGCATTGACGCGGCCGTCGTTGTCGAGCGCCATCACGATCTGCTCGACCGGTCCGCCGGGCACGAACTGGGTGACGACGAAGGTCAGCGTGATGACGCCGAACAGCGTCGGAACCATCAATAGCAATCTCTGGAATATATAGGCCCACATGGCTTTGCCGATTCACCGTTGAATGCCGCGGAATCGGCGTACCGAAAGGCACGCGGATTCGTCCCGCGGACGACACGGCATCAACAGCACGATTCGTACCAGAGAACATTGCGGCAATCCGCCAATCGTCCGGCGCGCCCGCATCGGATCGCGGAATGCCTTGCGGCGCCCGGGCTTGGCGCCATCCATGGATCCGCGCCGGCGGATGCGGCGGCGCCTTCGATAATGCTTTCGTCATCATTCGGACCGCCGTCGCCCGATTGCCGTTGATGAAAATCCAGCAATACGGCCTGCGGGCCTGTTGATTACGCCGCGACCGCGGCAAGGCGGCCGCCGGCGCGCGCCAGATAGTCCCCGGATGCGCCGCGCGGCGATGCCGATATCGCCCATTTCCGCATCCCGCACCACGCAAGGCAATTGGCCGGATTTCCCGTCCGGATCGGCCGGCGCGGCGAACGCAATCCGGTGCGCCGATTCCGGCAGTGGCACGAAGTCTGCTGACAGGAGGACCAGGGATGGATCGATCGGGCCATCCCGCTGCAATTCCTACACCGCCCGATCAAATCAACGATGAATCAATTTCGGGGACGAACGAAAATGACGGATATCATTTCCAGTGCCGGCGATTCCGCAGTCGATATCTGGTACACCCGCTGCGGAGCGGCGACGGCCTCGGCCCTCGCCATCCGCCAGCAATGGCTCCAGGCCGAATTCGCCCAGGGCGGCACCGTGCTGCATTCGCTCAAGGATTCGGACAACATCGACATCCGCAATGCGCACTACAACCACAAGCTGACCGGCCTGTTCCGCGAAGGCGGCAACATCCCGCCGATCTGGGCCCGCTCGCACGGCGCCGACACCGCGGTGATCGGCATCACCTGGCTGGACGAATACCAGGGCATCCTGACGCGGGCCGACGGCGGCATCCGCGAGATCGCCGACCTGCGCGGCAAGCGCCTGGCCCTGCCGGTGCACGACAACCTGATCGACTTCCAGCGCGGCGCGGCGCTGCACGGCTTCGTCACCGCCTTCGGCCTCGCCCGGCTGGACCCCGCCGAAGCGGTCTTCGTCGACGTGTCGGCCGGTGCCGCCGGCGGCCTGCGCACGCCGGGCGGCCTCGGCGCCGAAGCCGAAGCGCTGCTCGAAGGCAAGGTCGACGCGATCTTCCTGCGCTTCGCCCGCGGGCTGCGGATCGCGCGCGATCCGCGCTTCCATGAAGTGATCAACATCAACCGCCACAGCGACCCGCTGGTGCGGGTGAACAACGGCACGCCGCGCCCGGTGACGGTGGACCGCCCCTTCCTCGAACGCCATCCCGACCTCGTCGCGCGCTACCTCGCAGTGCTGATCCGCACCGCCAACTGGGCGGCCGAGCACCACCGGGAAGTCGTCGACCTGCTGGCGGCCGACAGCGCCGGCGCGACCGCCGCCGACGTGGTGGCCTCGCACGGCGCCAACGTGCATCGCACCTTCACGCCCAGCCTGAGCGCCGACTACGTCAAGGGCCTCGAAGTGCAGAAGAACTTCCTGCGCGACTGGAACTTCCTGAAGTCGGATTTCGACATCGGCGACTGGATCGTCCCCGGCCCGCTGGCCGAGGCGCAGGCCCTCGTCGACCGCGAACCCGGACTGCCGCACGCGGCCACGGCGCTTGCCGCCTGAGCGGTCCGCACCACACACCCTTTTCATCGAGAGGAAACCCAGATGTCCACGACCCCTTCCGCCAACGAGATCGCCCTCTACATCGACCAGGCCAGATCCGACGCCATCCACGCCTACAACTTCCTCAAGGAAACCGGCACGCTGTCGGCGAGCTGGACCTTCAACATCTCCCACCGCGTCCCCGACACCGACGTGCTGCTGTCGGTGCGCTTTCCGCAGCCCTGGGAGCGCGACCGCACGCCGACCATCAGCCTGGCGAGCTATTCGGAGCGCAAGGAACTGGTGCTGCACGAGCCGCGCCTGGAAGCTGACACCTACGTCCACATCCACACCCCCTACCTGGCGGCCTGGTCGCTGGCGCACCAGGACTTCCCGATCCGCTACGTCGCCGCGCAGCGCCACCTGCTGAGCCGCGTCATCCCCAACCACCTGGATCGCACCCGCAGCGTCATCGACGTCATCCGCGAGCGCCTCGACCGCCATCCGGAATGGGCGCCGCCGACCGGCATCCTGGAATCCAACGGCGGCGCCAACATCTGGGGCAAGGGCATCATCAAGACCGCCCAGCTCATCCTGTTCATCGAGGAAGCCGCCCGCTTCCAGTCGCTGGCCGAGCAGGTCGGCGGCGCCAAGGACTACCGGCCCGGCACGCTGGACCAGCAATGGAAGCGCACCGGCCTCCTGGAGAAGGCCAAAGCCTTCGTCGCCTGAACACGGAATCGGGCGGGCCCACCGGGTGGGTCCGCCCAGGAGAACGACATGAGTCAGAAACCGCGCCAACTGGTGCTCAACGCCTTCTTCCAGCGCTTCGGCCACCACGTCGCCGCGTGGCGCCACCCGAGTTCCACCGACAACGGCCGTCCCAGCCTGGACTGGTACGTCAACGCGATCAAGCTCGCCGAGGCGGCCAAGTTCGACGGCTTCTTCCTGGCCGACTTCATCGGCCGCTCCGGCGCCGTGACGCCCGACACCGGACGCAACGCGCTCAACTACCAGTTCGAGCCGCTCACGCTGCTGTCGGCGCTGGCCACCGCCACCCGGCACATCGGCCTGGTGGCGACCATCAATACCAACTTCGACACGCCCTACCAGGTCGCCCGCAAGCTGACCTCGCTGGATCACATCAGCGGCGGCCGCGCCGCGTGGAACGTGGTGTCGTCCTTCGGCGAGCACACCGCCGCCAACTTCGGCATCAAGGAGCCGCGCGAACATGCCGAGCGCTATGCGCGCGCGACCGAGTTCGTCGAACTGGCCAAGCGGCTGTGGGATTCCTACGACGACGACACCTTCGACAACCCGAACCGCCGGACCGGCCAGTTCTACGAGCCGAAGTCCGCCCATCCGCTCCGCGTCGAGGGCAAGTACTTCAGCTCGGAAGGTCTGCTCGACTTCCCGCGCCCGATCCAGGGCCACCCGGTGATCGTCACCGCCGGCAACTCCGACACCGGCCGCGACTTCGCCGCGCGCTTCGGCGAAGTGACCTATGCCTCGGCCACCTCGCTCGACGTCGCCAAGGCGTACTACGCCGACGTGAAGAGCCGCCTGGCGAAGTTCGGCCGCGCGGAAGACCAGCTCAAGATCACCCCGGGCCTGTCGGTGGTGGTGGCCGAATCCGACCAGGAAGCCCAGGACCTCTTCGGCGAGGTGCAGGCGCTGGTGGATTTCAACAACCTCAGCTTCGGCGGCTTCGACCTGTCCGGCTATCCGCTCGACGGCCCGCTGCCCGACCTGCCCTACCAGGAAGGCGAGAACGGCAGGGGCCGCTTCCGCCAGCAACTGGAACTCGCCCGGCGCGAGAACCTCACCATCCGCGAACTGGTACTGCGCTTCCGCGTCGCCCGCGGCCACGTCCAGGCCATCGGCTCGGTGAAGACGGTGGCGGACCTGATCGAGCAATGGTTCGTGGAACGCGGCGCCGACGGCTTCAACGTGGTCCCGCCCTACCTGCCCCGCGGCTTCGAGGACTTCACCCGGCTGGTGGTGCCCGAACTGCAGCGGCGCGGCATCTTCCGCAAGGAATACGAGGGCAGGACCTATCGCGAGAACCTCGGCCTGGACCGCCCGGCCGATCTCGCGCACCGCGCCGCCAACGAGCCCTTCCCGCAGGCCGCGCAGGGCAAGCCGCTGGCGGAGGACCTGCAACTGGCAAGCAGTTGAATGCAAAGGCTTTGCCTGCCGGCCGCTCCGGAATCGAATCCGCCTGTTCCGGGCAGCCGGAATTCCGGGCTGCGAATTAGCTTTCCGCAATTCCGCATAAGCAGGAAATCCTGAGCAGGGAATCTCGAATCGATATCTCGAATTCGTTTTTCCCTGCCCTGGACGGAGAAACTAACATGCAATTCGCGGCTATCCCGGCGAACGGTCCGATTCGATTCGCCGACCGGTCGCCAGGATGGAATCCGAATTGGCCCCGATTGCATTCGATTCCGGAAACGCCGGCACCACGAGAGATGGGATCTTCATCGGCCCGATCATCCAGCAAGACAGGTAAATAATGAGTTACGCCCTCCAGCAGCGCGATCCGCGCCGGCACCTGCCCGGTATCGCCTTCGTCGTCCTGTTCCACGTCCTGCTCGCCTACGCGCTCGCCAACGGCCTGGCCCGCGAGGTGGTCAAGGTCTTCAAGGAGCCGCTGGACGTGCGCCTGATCGAGGAGGTCAAGCCGGTCCCTCCGCCGCCGCCTCCACCGCCCGAGCCGGTGAAGAAGATCGTCGCCCGGCCGCGGCCGGCGCCGCCCCCGCCGGCCTACGTGCCGCCGCCCGAGGTGAAGGTCCAGGCCCCGGCCGAACCCGCCCCCACCATCTCCGTCGTCCAGGCCGAACCGCCCCCGCCCGCGCCGCCGGCTCCCCCGCCCGAACCGGCGGCACCGCCCGAACCGGTCGCCGCCCCCATCGGCGTCACCTGCCCCAACCACGTCAGCATCCGCAGCTCGGTGCCCTATCCGCCCCAGGCCCTGCGCCTGGGCAAGGACGGCCAGGTGGTGGTCGAGTTCGTCGTCGGCGCCGAAGGCGGCATCGGCAGCGTGCGGATCGTGAAATCCACCGACGCCGTCTTCAACAAGGTCGCCACCGACGCCGTCGCCCGCCTGAAGTGCGTGGGCCAGGGACGTCCGGTGCGCGTCACCGTCCCCTTCCAGTTCGCGCTGGACAACTGAACCCTTCCTCCGGAGAGCACATCATGAACATCACCATCCCGTCGCGGCTGCGCCGCCTCGCCCTCGCCGCGCTGGCGGCCCTGGCCGCGCTACCGTCCGCCTTCGCCCAGGCCAGTTCCCAGGCCGACGGCGAAACCGTCACCAACCCCTACGGCCTCGACGCCCTGTGGGCGCAGGGCGACTTCGTCGCCAAGGGCACCCTGGTCATCCTCGTCATCATGTCCGCCGCCAGTTGGTACGTCATCGTCACCAAGCTCTACGAGCAGCACAAGCTGCGCCGCCACGCCACGGAAGCCAAGCAGAACTTCTGGACCGCCGGCGGCGTGCAGCAGGCCACCGACACCCTGAACCCGCGCGGCGCCTTCCACTTCATCGCCCAGTCCGGCCTGGAGGCCAGGGAGCACCACACCGGCCTGCTCGAACACATCGACCTCAACACCTGGGTCGGCCAGTCCATCCAGCGCGCCATCGAGAACGTGCAGACCCGCCTGCAGGACGGGCTGGCGCTGCTGGCCACGGTCGGCTCCACCGCCCCCTTCATCGGCCTCTTCGGCACCGTGTGGGGCATCTACCATGCCCTCACCGCCATCGGCATCGCCGGCCAGGCTTCCATCGACAAGGTCGCCGGCCCGGTGGGCGAGGCGCTCATCATGACCGCCATCGGCCTGGCCGTCGCCGTCCCCGCGGTGCTCGGCTACAACTGGCTGGTCCGCCGCAACAAGGCCGCGCTCGACGAAGTGCGCGCCTTCGGCGTCGATCTGCACGCGGTGCTGCTCGGCGGCGGCAACGCCCGCACCGCTGCGGCCAAGCTCGTTTCCGTGGCGCGGAGCTGATCCATGGGCATCAACGTCGGACAGGCCGAGGAGGACGAAGGCGTCATCTCGGCCATCAACACCACGCCGCTGGTCGATGTGATGCTGGTGCTGCTCATCATCTTCCTCATCACCATCCCCGTGGCCACCCACACGGTGCCGGTGGCCCTGCCCAAGGAGATCAACCAGCCGCGCCAGACCAAGCCGGAGAACATCAACCTCGCCGTCACCCGCGACGGCAAGGTGTTCTGGAACCAGGAGGCCCTCGCGCAGGACGCGCTGGTCGAGCGCCTGAAGACCGTCGCCGTCGCCCAGCCCCAGCCCGAGGTGCAGATCCGCGGCGACGGCGGCGCGCCCTACGAGCATGTCGGCCGCGTGGTGCTCGCCTGCCAGCGCGCCGGCATCCAGAAGATCGGCTTCATCACCGAACCGCCGCCGCGCGGCTGAACCCAGGAGAGCCCCATGGCCATGAACGTCGGCAGCCCGTCCGCCTCGGGCGATCCCGAGGTGATGATCGACATCAACACCACCCCGCTCATCGACGTGATGCTGGTGCTGCTCATCATGCTCATCGTCACCATCCCCATCCAGTTGCACTCGGTCGAACTCAACCTGCCGCAGGGCAATCCCCCGCCGCCGCTGGTCGAACCCGAGGTGGTCCGCATCCACATCGAGGCCGACGGCACCATCCTGTGGAACGGCGAGACCGTCGCCGGCCTCGCCGCGCTCGAACCGCGCCTGGCCGCGGCCGCCGCGCAGGCCGTGCAGCCCGAGTTGCACGTGCGGCCCGACCGCGCCGTGCAGTACGACACCGTCGCCGCCGTCATGGCCGCGATACAGCGCAACCAGCTCACCAAGATCGGACTCGTCGGCGCCGAACAGTTCCTGTAGCCGGAAGGGAAAACGCCCGGACTCCGTCTTCCGCAAGAAGGCGGAGTCCGTCGGCGGGCGCGGCATCGGCGGAAACCGCCCGGGCCTGCGCCGGCGCGGCAACGTGTCCGCCCGCAGGACGCGACGGCGCGCGCCCCGCGAGAAAGACTTCCTCCGCCCACGACGTGCATCCAGCCCCGGACGGTCGGCTCCCCTCTCCATCCCGCGAAGCCGCGCGGAAGCATGCGCTTCCCGCCGGCCTGCTAGGATGCGGAAAAACACTCGATGTCCCTCAGAGACGAACGAGACCGAGGAGGAGATTCCGATGCACAAGCCCACCTGCGCGCAGGCCCGCCGCCGCGCGCCCGTCCTGCGCCCCGTCGCGCATGCGATGCTCGCCGCCACCGCCGTGCTTTCCAGCCCGCCCGCCGCCGCCCAGGCCGGCCGGGACGCGGCCGCTGCGGCGCCGCCGGTTTCGCAGGTGATGTCGCCGGTGGTGATCACCGGCAGCCGGGTCGAGGCATCGGCCTTCGACGTGCCGTATTCGGTCGAAGGCGTGGACGTGGGCAGCGCGAGCAGCGGGAACCTGCGGGTGAATGCCTCCGAGGTGCTGTCCGGCGTTCCGGGCGTGGTCGTGCAGAACCGCCAGAACTACGCGCAGGATCTGCAGATCTCGGTGCGCGGCTTCGGCTCCCGGGCCGCCTTCGGCGTGCGCGGCGTCAAGCTCATCGCCGACGGCATCCCGGCCACCAACCCCGACGGCCAGGGCCAGGCCGCCACCTTCAACCTCGACACCGCCGAGCGCATCGAAGTGCTGCGCGGCCCGTTCGCGACCATCTACGGCAACCATGCCGGCGGCGTCATCCAGCTCTTCTCGCGCGACGGCAAGGGCGAGCCGCGCCTGCGCGCCGGCCTGCTCGGCGGCCGCCACGGCACGCTGAAGGCCGACGTCGGCGCCGAGGGCGAGGCCGGCGGCATCGGCTACGTGCTCGACGCCTCGCACTTCGAGACCGACGGCGAGCGCGACTACAGCGCCGCCAGGCGCGACCAGGCTTTCGCCAAGATCACGCTGGCGCCGGATGCCGACAGCAAGCTCACGCTGCTGGCGAGCGGCCTGCGCCAGCCCTTCACCGACGATCCGCTGGGCATCGGCTGGCAGACCTACCGGCGCGACGCCACGGCGGTCGATCCGGTAGCGCTGCAGTTTCGCACGCGCAAGCGCATCGACCACCTGCAGGGCGGCGCCACCTACGAACGCCGCTTCGGCGGCGACCGGCTGCAACTGACCGCCTATGCCGGGCAGCGCAGCGTCACCCAGTACCAGTCGATCGCGCGGAACGCCCAGTCGTCGCCGAACCATCCCGGCGGCGTGGTGGATTTCGACCGCGACTTCTACGGCCTGGGCACACGCTGGATCGCCGAACGCGACTTCGGCAGCGGCCACCTGACGGTGACCGCCGGCCTGGACTACGACCGCTCGGAGGACGACCGCCAGGGCTACGAGAACTTCGTCGGCAGCCGGCTGGGCGTGAAGGGCGCGCTGCGGCGGAACGAGACCGACACCGTGACCAGCACCGACCCCTACGTGCAGGCCGTCTGGCGCCAGGGCGACTGGGACTGGACCGCCGGCGTGCGCCGCAGCGAGGTGAAGTTCGAGGTGGACGACCGCTACGTCGCCGGCAGCAACGGCGACGACAGCGGCGCGGTCACCTTCCGCAAGACCACGCCGGCGGTGGGCGTGCTGTGGCGCGCGACGCCGCTGCTGAACCTGTATGCGAGCTTCGGCACCGGCTTCGAGACGCCGACGCTCAACGAACTGTCGTACCCGGCGAACCGCGGCGGCTTCAACTTCGGCCTCAGGCCCTCGCAGAGCCGGCAGGCGGAGATCGGCGTGAAAGCCTACGTCGGCGAGGCGACGCGGGTGAACGCGGCGCTGTTCCAGATCCGCACCGACGACGAGATCGTCGTCGCGGGCAGCGAAGGCGGACGCACCTACTACGCCAACGCCGGCAAGACCCTGCGCCAGGGACTGGAGATCGCGGCCGAGAGCGATCTCACCCGCACGCTGACGGCCCGCGGCGCGGTGACGGCGATGCGCGCGGTCTATGACGAAGCCTTCGCGACGAACCCGGGCACCGGGGCGGTCGCCATCCCCAGGGGGCGCCGCATCCCGGGGGTGCCGGCCATCACCGCCTACGCAGAACTCGGTTGGAAGCCGGTCGACGGCATCGACGCCGCGGTCGAGGGCATCCACCGCGGCCGCGCGTTCGTGAACGACCTCAACGACGAACACGCCGCCCCGTCCTACACGCTGATCAACCTGCGGCTCGGCGCGGAACAGCGCTCCGGCCCGTGGACCGTCACCGAACTGCTGCGCCTGGACAACGTCTTCGACCGCAAGCACATCGGCTCGGTGATCGTCGGCGACCGCAACGGCCGCTTCTACGAACCCGGCCCCGGCCGCAACCTGTTCGGCGGCGTGCGCGTCACCTATCGCTATTGAGGCAGACGCCCCGCCCGGGCGCGGGCGGGTTGCGGCGGCTCAACCCTCGGAGGGTTGCGGCTTCTTGCGGCGCAGCACGAGCGGCGAACCGTCGTGCGCGCGCTTCACCATCCAGGTCGCCAGCGCCGAATCCAGGTAGTCGGCGTGGCCGGGGAACCAGTCCATCAGCGCATGGGCCAGGTCGCGGGCGACCTCGAAGTTGCCCGCGGCCACCAGTTCCCTCACCTCGAGACAGGACGCCATCACCTTGTCGTGCTCTTCGACGTGGCAGTCGCGCGCGGGGAATCCGTCGGCGCTCATCCATTCCTTTTCCTGGTCGAAGTGGCGCGTGGCGTGATCGATGAAAGCGTCCAGCGCCGCAAGCATCTCCGCGTCGCTCGCGGTCAGCAGGGCATCGACGCAGTCGACGAACTCCTTGTGCGTGTCGTCCATGGCCGCATAGCCGAGCAGGTAGCGGTCGTCCCATTCGAATTCGGGCGTCTGAGTCATGGCTTCGTCCTTTCGTTTCAAGCCCCCGGCGCGACACCCGGGGAGGCGGCGGGCACACACCGCACCCGCCGCAGGCCAGGATTGTGCCGCAGGACGGGACCACGACGCAGCGAAATCTCGAAAAAAGCCGCCTCTGTCGATGGCCCGCGTGCCGCGTGCCGGGGCGCTCCGGCACCGGGGCCTCGTGACGCCGCCGGCGCGGGGCAAGCATGCTTTCCCCGCGCTCAGCCCGCGACGTGGTTTCCGAGCGCGTGATGGGCGGCGAGGCGCACGACGTAGCCGAGCTTGAACACGCCCGCCGCCACCGGCAGGAGCAGGTGCGCGGCCACCTGGGCGGGCAGGCTGAAGTGCGGCGCATAGGGGTAGGCGACCAGCACCGTGGCGAGCATGCCGAGGGCGGCGGCGGCCATCATGCCGCATCCCAGGCGGAGCGTCCGGCGCGGCGTGCGGCTTTCCGCGCCGGGCCGGGCGGCGGCGTCGGGACCGGCGCGGGGGGCGGGGATGGGGTCGGGGGTGGGGTCGGGGGTGGGGTCGGGGGTGGGGTCGGGATGCATTTCACGGCTCCTCTCTGTCCGTTGCCAAGGTCGGGGTGGTCCGTTCGCCTGGCCGGGCTGCGCCGTCCGGCGGGCGGGTGTCGAGCCAGCCGCGCTTTCCGTCCGCCTGCGCCCATGCGTCGGCGTCCGGCAGCGGCGCATGGCTTTCGACGATGCGCGGCCACGCCTTCGCAAGTTCGGCATTGAGGTCCAGGTATTCGCGCTGGGCTTCGGTCAGGTCGTCTTCATGGACGATCGCATCCACCGGGCACTCCGGCACGCACAGGGTGCAGTCGATGCATTCCTCCGGGTCGATGACCAGGAAGTTCCTGCCCTCGCGGAAGGCATCGACCGGGCAGGCGTCCACGCAGTCGGTGAATTTGCAGCGTATGCACGCTTCGGTGACGACGTGGGTCATGGCGCGGCCTCGAGCAGGGTTTCGACGACGGGGAACAGTTCGCTCTCCTCGAACCGCACATGGTCGATCAGCGCCCGCCCCGCTTCACCCTCCCGGTCGCCCCGCATGGCCGCCGCGAACAGCGCGTCCAGCGCGGCGTGCTCCGCGCGCAGGCGCGCGGCCAGCGCATCGCGGCCGTGGGCGTGGAGCAAGGGCAGGAAGCGGCGCTCTTCCTCCGCGAAGTGGTCCGCGAGCGCACCCGCCTGATCGCGCAACGCAGCGCCCGCGCCGCCGGCCATCAGCCTGCGCCCCAGGCTCAGGGCGGTGTGATGTTCCTTCGAGAGGGCTACGAGGCGGTGGTCGCGTTTCATGGCAGGCATCCTGGTCGGGTCCACAAGATTCATATTAAGTGAATCTTTAAAAGAGTCAACTCGAATGCATCTTTATTGCTACCATGGGCCGGACCGCCCCTCCTCCCGAGGACCGACGATGAACATCACCCAGCACACGGACTACGCCCTGCGCCTGCTCATGTACCTGGGCGCCTGCCCGGAGCGGCGCGTCACCATCAAGGAAGTGGCCGAACGCTTCGGCATCTCCCGCAGCCACCTGATGAAGATCGTCACCCAGCTCGTGACCGACGGCTTCGTGGACGGTGCGCGCGGCAAGGGCGGCGGGCTGCGGCTCGCCCGCCCCGCGGAACGGATCGTGCTCGGCGACGTCGTGCGCCGGATGGAGCCGGGCTTCGAGCTGGTGGAATGCTTCGGCGCCCACTCCCGCTGCATCCTGAACAGCGGCTGCCGCCTGAAGAGCGCCCTGCAGGACGCCCTGCAAGCCTTCCTCGCCTCGCTCGATACCGTCACGCTCGCCGATCTGAGTACGCCCCACCCCCAGTTGCGCAGGACGCTGGGGCTCGTCGAGCTGGTCCCGTCGCACTGAACGCGCCGGCCGGGGCCGGTTCCGGAAGGAGCCGCCATCCGGCCGTCCCGCAGGCGGCGGACCGGCCGGCTTGAACCCGCGGGGGCCTTGACTTAGAATTCCCGCCAGCCCGGCCATCCGCCGGACCACCATCTGCTGGTTGGAGGGGACGCCATGTCATCAGACGCCCTGTTCCAATTGGGGATCGTCTCAGTTCGTCTGAACACCTCCCTAACGGAAAAACGATCGGGACAGCGATTGGAACTGCTGTCGGAACATCGATCGCGCCGCGCGCGAATCGCTTGCACTCGCGCACCGTTTGACTCCAGGCCGCACCGCAGGCCATGCCCTGCATCGCATCACGGCCGGAAACACTCCCTGAACCGGGCCTGCTGACAGGCCGGCATCCCTGCTGACGCGCCCGCTGCGTGGACTTCCCCGCGGCGGCCCGATCCTTTTTGCACCCGCTGCCGGGCATCGGCCATTTCGACATCGTGATCCAGACACCCTACTACCTCATCGACAAGTCCCGCCTGCAGGAAAACCTGCGGCGCATCGACCTCGTCCGGCGGCAGTCCGGAGCCAGGATCCTGCTGGCCCTCAAGTGCTTCGCGACATGGTCGGTATTCGACCTGATGCGCGAATACATGGACGGCACCACGTCCTCGTCGCTGTACGAGGTCCGCCTGGGGTGCGAGAAATTCGGCGGCGAGACTCATGCCTACAGCGTGGCCTATGCCGACCACGAGATCGACGAGGTGGTCTCCCACGCGGACAAGATCATCTTCAACAGCCTCGGCCAGTTCGAGCGCCACGCCGGCCGCGCGGCGGGCAAGCCCGTGGGACTGCGCCTGAATCCGGGCGTCAGCAGTTCGAACTACGACCTGGCCGATCCCGCCCGCCCCTTCAGCCGCCTGGGCGAGGCCGACCCCGCGCGCGTGGCGCCGATCATCGGGCGCCTGAACGGCTTCATGATCCACAACAACTGCGAGAACCGCGATTTCGCCCGTTTCGACGCCATGCTCGGCGAAATCGAAGCGCGCTTCGGCCCGCTGCTCTCCCGGGTCGAATGGGTCAGCCTGGGCGGCGGCATCCACTTCACCGCCGACGACTATCCGCTGGACGCGTTCTGCGCGCGCCTGCGCGACTTCGCCGCGCGCCACGGCCTGCAGGTCTACCTGGAACCGGGCGAGGCCGCCGTCACCGACTGCGCGAGCCTGGAAGTCACCGTCCTGGACACCCCGTTCAACGGCAAGCGCCTGGCCGTGGTGGACGCCTCGATCGAGGCGCACATGCTGGACCTCCTGATCTACCGGCTGCACGCGCGCGTCGAGCCCGGCTCCGGCCCGCACCGCTACCTGGTCTGCGGCAAGTCCTGCCTGGCCGGCGACGTCTTCGGCGAATTCGATTTCCCGCAGGCGCTGGAGGTGGGGCAGAGGCTGTCGATCCGCGACGCCGCCGGCTACACCATGGTCAAGAAGAACTGGTTCAACGGCCTGAACATGCCCGCCATCGTCGTGCGCGAGCACGACGGCGAGGAACGCGTGGTACGCCGGTTCGGCTACCGCGACTACGTAGACAGTCTGTCCTGAGCGCAAGCCGGGCATTCCATCGACGGGAGCAGCCAGATGAAATCCAACGTCCTCATCATCGGCGCCGGCGGCGTGGCGCACGTGGTCGCGCACAAGTGCGCGCAGAACAACGCCCTGCTGGGCGACATCCACATCGCGTCGCGCACGCCCGGCAAGTGCCAGGCGATCATCGAATCGGTGCACACCAGGGGCAGCCTGCAGCGCCCGGGCGTGCTGCGCGCCCACGCCCTGGACGCCATGGACGTGGCCGCCACCGAGGCGCTCATCCGCGCCACCGAGGCGCGCATCGTGATCAACGTGGGCTCGGCCTTCCTCAACATGTCGGTGCTGCAAGCCTGCCTGCGCACCGGCGCGGCCTACGTCGACACCGCCATCCACGAGGAGCCGGACAGGATCTGCGAGACCCCGCCCTGGTACGCCAACCATGAATGGAAGCGGCGCGAAGCCTGCGCGGCCGCGGGCGTGACGGCCATCCTCGGCGCGGGCTTCGATCCCGGCGTGGTCAACGCCTATGCCCGCCTCGCCTGCGACGACTATTTCGACCGCGTGGATTCCATCGACATCGTCGACATCAACGCCGGCCGCCACGACCGCTACTTCGCCACCAACTTCGACCCCGAGGTGAACTTCCGCGAGTTCACCGGCACGGTCTGGTCCTGGCAGGGGCGGCAGTGGACCGCCTCCCGGATGTTCGAGTACCGCAAGGAATGGGACCTGCCGGTCGTCGGCCGGCAGACCGCCTACCTCACCGGCCACGACGAACTGCACTCGCTGTCGCAGCACCTGGACGTGCCCGACATCCGCTTCTGGATGGGCTTCAGCGAGCACTACATCAACGTCTTCACCGTGCTCAGGAACCTCGGCATGCTGTCGGAGCAGCCGGTGCGCACCGCCGAAGGGCAGGAAGTCGTACCCCTGAAGGTGCTCAAGGCGGTATTGCCCGACCCCGCCTCGCTCGCCCCCGCCTACACCGGCAAGACCTGCATCGGCAACGTGGTGCGCGGCGAAAGGGACGGCAAGGAACGCAGGATCTTCATCTACAACATCTGCGATCATGAAAAGAGCTACCGGGAAATCGGCAGCCAGGCGATCTCCTACACGGCGGGCGTACCCGCCGCCGCCGCGGCGCTGCTGATCGCCCGGGGCATCTGGGACGTGCGGCGCATGGTCAACGTCGAGCAACTGCCGCCGCGCCCCTTCCTCGCGCTGATGGCCGGCATGGGCCTGAAGACCTGGGTGCGCGAGAACGGCCGCGACGTCCCGCTCGCCGCGCAGGCGGCGCCGGCGGATGCCTAGGGCGGCCGGGTCAGCGCCAGGCCGGCGAGCCCCATCAGCAGGCGGATCAGCCAGGCGACGGCGCCGAGGGCGAGCACGCTGGCGGCCCAGATCGCGAGCAGCCAGCCGAGCCGGCGCAGGCACGACGGCGGGGCCGCCGGGCGCGGCTCGCGCGCTGCGCCGCCCATCAGTGATAGCCCTCGCCGGGCTCGACCTTGCCCCGGAAGACGTAGTAGCCCCAGGCGGTGTACATCAGGATCAGCGGGATGATCAGCAGCGCGCCGACGAGGGCGAAGCCCATGCTCTGCGGCGGCGCCGCCGCCTCCCGGATCGAGATCGCCGGCGGAATGATGTTGGGCCAGATGCTGATGCCCAGCCCGCTGTAGCCGAGGAAGATGAGGAACAGCGTCAGCACGAAGGGCGCCGCGTGCGGTTCGCCGTCGAGCTGCCTCAGCAACTGCCGGACCGTCGCCAGCACCAGCAGCGGCACCGGCGCGAACCACGGCAGGTTGGACCAGTTGAACCAGCGTGCGGCGATCGCCTCCTGGGCGAGCGGCGTCCACAGGCTGATGACGCCGATGACCGCCGCCAGCGTCCAGGTGAGCGGGCGGGCGAGCGCGATCATGCGCGCCTGCAGTTCGCCGCCGGTCTTCATGATCAGCCAGGTGCAGCCGAGCAGCGCATAGGTTGCCACCAGCCCCAGGCCGGTGAACAGCGAGAACGGCGTCAGCCAGTCGAAGGCGCCGCCGGCATAGGCGCGGTCGACGACGCGGATGCCCTGGATGAAGCCGCCCAGGATGACGCCCTGGAAGAAGGTCGCCACCAGCGAGCCGCCGATGAATGCCTTGTCCCACCACGGGCGGTGCGCCTCGTCGGCCTTGAAGCGGAACTCGAAGGCGACGCCGCGGAAGATCAGGCCGAGCAGCATCAGCACCAGCGGCAGGTAGAACGCGGTCAGGATCACCGAATAGGCGAGCGGGAAGGCCGCCAGCAGGCCGGCGCCGCCCAGCACCAGCCAGGTCTCGTTGCCGTCCCACACCGGGGCGACCGTGTTCATCATGACGTCGCGGTCGGTCTTGTCGGGCAGGAAGGGGTAGAGCAGGCCGATGCCGAGGTCGAATCCGTCCATGACGACGTACATCATGACCCCGAACAGGATGATCACGGCCCAGATCAGCGGCAGGTCGATACCCATGACGTTCAGCTCCGTGTGGCAGTGAAGACGGTTTCGTCGTCGGCGGCCGACAGCGGCCGCGCCGGCGTGCGCGGCTGGCCGGGGCCGCCGGGCAGCGGATGCTCGCCTTCGTGCGGCACCGGCCCGTGGCCGATCAGGCGCAGCAGATAGCCGACGCCGGCACCGAAGATCGCGACATAGACGATGACGAAGAGGGCGAGGCTGACCGCGAGTTGCCCGGCCCCGACCGGCGACACCGCGTCGGCGGTGCGCTGCAGGCCGTACACGACCCACGGCTGGCGGCCGACCTCGGTGGTGAACCAGCCCGCGAGCAGCGCGACCAGGCCGCTCGGCCCCATCCACAGCGCAAGGCGCAGCAGCGGCCGCGAGCGGTACAGCGCCCCGCCCCGGCGCGCCCACCAGGCCCACAGGGCGAGCAGGATCATCAGCATGCCCAGCCCGACCATGACGCGGAAGGTCCAGAACACGATCGTGGCATTGGGCCGGTCCTCCGGCGGGTACGCCTTGAGGCCGGGAAACTGGCCGTCCCAGGAATGGGTCAGGATCAGGCTGCCCAGGCGCGGGACCTCGACCGCGAAGCGGGTCTCCTCGCGCGCCATGTCGGGCCAGCCGAACAGGATCAGTGGCACGCCGGCGCCCGGTTCGTTCTCCCAGTGGCCTTCCATCGCGGCGATCTTCGCCGGCTGATGCTCCAGCGTGTTGAGGCCGTGGAAATCGCCGACCACCGCCTGGATCGGCGCCGCCGCCAGCAGCATCCACATCGCCATCGACAGCATCGTGCGGATCGCCGCGTTGTCGCGGCCGCGCAGCAGATGCCAGGCCGCCGCCGCGGCCACCAGCAGCGCGGTCGAGATGAAGGCGGCCAGCACCATGTGGACGAGGCGGTAGGGGAAGGAGGGGTTGAAGATCACCGCCAGCCAATCCACCGGCACCACCCGCCCGTCGATGATCTCGAAGCCGGCCGGCGTCTGCATCCAGCTGTTGGAAGCGAGGATCCAGGTCGCCGACACCAGGGTGCCGAGCGCCACCATCACGGTGGCGAAGAAATGCAGGCCGGGGCCGACCCGCTTCCAGCCGAACAGCATCACGCCGAGAAAACCCGCCTCGAGGAAGAAGGCGGTCAGCACCTCGTAGGCCAGCAGCGGCCCGGTGATGCCGCCGGCGAAGTCGGAGAAGAAGCTCCAGTTGGTGCCGAACTGGTAGGCCATCACCAGCCCCGACACCACCCCCATGCCGAAGTTGACCGCGAAGATCTTCGACCAGAAGTGATAGAGGTCGAGGAAGACCTCGCGCCCGGTGCGCAGCCAGCACGCTTCGAGCACGGCGAGATAGCCCGCCAGGCCGATCGTGATCGCCGGGAACACGATGTGGAAGGAAATCGTGAATGCGAACTGGATCCGCGCCAGCAGCAGTGCGTCGAGGTTCTCCATGTCAGGCTTCTCCGGTGATCAAGACAGCATTGGAATCGCAGCTCCGGCCGGCTTGCCGCACCTTGCCGACGGCCTGCTTCATGCGTGTGCTCCGGGTCTGACGATGGCCGCCAGTACATCATCGGACAGCCGACAGGAGCAGATTCAGATCGTACGATTTGCGACAGGCACAGATCGAATGCGGACAGGGCGGGCTGTGCCTGATCACTATCGCACCTTCTGTTCCTGTCCGGTTGCAGCGAAGTGCGCACAATCGCACCATGGAACCAGGAGGTGAGGATCGTGACCGCCAACACAATGAGCCTGCCCGCTCCGCCTGCGCCGCCCTCCCCCGCGGCCACCGGCAGGGTGCCCGGCAACAAAGGCATCTGGGTGGGCATCTGCTGCGAGTTCGTCGAATTCATCGTGCTGTTCATCGTGTACTTCGTCGCCCGCGCGCACTTTCCGGAGGCGTTCCACGCCGGGGCAGAACGGCTGTCGCAGACGGCCGGCGTGGTGATCACCCTGCTGATGGTGAGCAGCAGCTTCTTCATCGCCTGTTCGGTGACCCGCCTGCGCAGCGGGCAGCGGCGCAGTTCGCTGCTGTGGCTGGTCGCGGGCCTGATCACCGCGCTGGGCTACCCGGTGGCGAAGTACGCCGAAGTCCAGTGGAACCTGGCCCATGGCATCGGCGGCGACTCCGGAATCTTCTTCACCGTTTATTACTACCTGACCATCAACCACATGGTGCATGCCTTCTGGGGCATCCTCGGCATCCTGTGGGTGCTGATGCGCCATTCGCTGGGGATCTACACCGCGGAGGAACACAGCGGCCTGGAAGCGCTGGCCAGCTACTGGCACGCCACCGACATCATCTGGCTGGTGATCTTCTCGTTCTTCTACGTTCTGGCCTGATCATGAACACCAACGAACGCAAGCCCGGCACCTCGCTCGTCCCGCTGGCATCGACCTGGCTCGTGCTGGTGGGCCTGACGCTCCTGAGCGTCCAGCTCGGGGACAGCCTGGGCAGGCAACAGGCCGTACAGTTGATCGTTGCCGCGATCGTCTGGGTGAAAGGCAGCCTGATCGCCCGTCATTTCATCGAGGCGGATCTGGCCCATCCCTTCATCCGCAACGTGCTGCGCTTCTTCGTCGCCTTCGCGCCGATCGCGATCGTGCTGACCGCCTTCTTCGGCGACGAGTTCGCCCGCTGGGCGAGCCTATAGCTGCCGCCGGATCAGCCCGCCGAGCGTGATCAGCGCTTCCCGCTGCCGGGGCGTGGCGGGATGGCCGAAATTCAGCCGCAGGCAGTTGGCGAATTCCCGCTTGGCCGAGAAGATCGGCCCCGGCGCGATGCTGATGCCGCTCGACAGCGCTTCCTCGTGCAGGCGCAGCGTGTCGACCTGCTGCGGCAGTTCCAGCCACAGGAAGTAGCCCCCATCGGGCCGGGCCAGCCGGGTGCCGGCCGGGAAGTGCTCCTCGATGCCGGCCACGAACTGCGCTTCCTGCACCGCGAGTTGCCGGCGCAACTGGCGCAGATGGTTGTCGAATCCGCCCTGCTTCAGATAGTCGGCCAGCGCGATCTGGATCGGAACCGCCGTGGCCAGGCTGGTGGCGAACTTCTGCCGCTGCACCGCCTTGGCGTAGCGCCCGGCCGCGACCCAGCCCACCCGGTAGCCCGGGGCGAGGCTCTTCGCGAACGACGACACGTGCAGCACCAGGCCATCCGTATCCATCGCCTTGCTGCACAGCGGTGCCTCGCGTCCAAAGTACAGCTCGGCGTATACGTCGTCCTCGATCAACGGGACCCGATGCTTGTTCAGCAGCGCCACCAGGGCGCGCTTGTTCCCGTCCGAAACCCGGCTGCCCGTGGGGTTGGAGAAGTTCAGCATGAACAGGCAAGCTTTGATCGGATGGCGGCGCAATGCATCGGCCAGCGCGCCGATGCTGACACCTTCGCGCGGATGGCTCGGAATCTCGATGACCTTGAGCCCGAGGCGCTCGCTGGCCTGCAGCCCCGCATAGAAGGTCGGGGATTCGATGGCGATCAGGTCGCCGGGATTCGTCAGCGCCTGCAGGCAGAGATTGAGCCCTTCCATCGCCCCCGAGGTGACGACGATCTCCTGCGGCGCAACCGACGCTCCGTGCGCCAGATAGCGCAGCGCAAGCTGCCGCCGCAGTTCCTCGTTGCCGGGCGGAAGGTCGGTCACGGTCGCGAGCGGGTCCAGTTTGCGTGCCGCGCCGGCGAGAAAGCGCCCGAGTTTGTCCAGGGGATAGAGCCTCGGGTCCGGAAAGCTCGAGCCGAACGGGACGATCGCCGGATCGCGCACGCTGTCGAGGATCTGGAAGATGAAATCGCTGACCGCGAGCGCCGTCGCCGCGCCGGCCGGATGGATCATGTTCGGCTCGGGCAGCTTGCGGCCGAGCCGCGCACGCACGAAATAGCCGGACTTCGGCCGCGCCTCGACCAGGCCGCGGCTCTCCAGCAGGTGATAAGCCTGGGTCACCGTGATCGGGCTGATCGTATGGGTCCTGCATGCCTGCCTGACGGAAAGCAGCCTGTCGCCGGGGCGCAGCACGCCGTCGGAGATCAGCTTTGCGGTGCGGTCGGCGAAATCGTGGTAGAGGCTCATGGGCGAATCCTACCAGCCGCTGGCGATCGTACCCGTCGACCGTCATCGCCGTGCCGTCATCTCGCAAAATGCTCGTAGCCGAAGGTCTGACGCCGCCGCGTCATGATGTCGGCAATGACGCGGGGCGGATCGTTGCGGACGATCCCGGGACACCGCGGAGCAAGAATCGCTTTGAGCCGGCATGGATGCCGCTTCAAAGCAAAACGCCCAAGCGATTGATTCACTTGGGCGTCTTTCGGGATTTCGTGGTCGGGGAAAGAGGATTCGAACCTCCGGCCCCTGCGTCCCGAACGCAGTGCTCTACCAGGCTGAGCTATTCCCCGACTTGCTTTGCTTGTTCTTTTCGAGCCGAAATCGATTCAGTGATTTCTCTCAACTGCAAAGTCTGACAATTGTAGCAGCGCTTCCTTGAATATGGAAGGGGGCAAGGCGGAAAGCGCCTCGATCGCCAGATCGGCCTCGGCGCGGGCCTGGCGCCGTGCTTCGTCGAGCGCACCGGTGGCTCCGATCGCGGCCAGCACTTCGGCGAAATCGTCGCGGCCGCCGGTCTCGATCGCATTGCGCACGACGGCGGCCTGCCCGTCGGTCCCGTGCAGCATGACGTGGATCAGCGGCAGCGTCGGCTTGCCCTCCGCGAGGTCGTCGCCCAGGTGCTTGCCGGTCTCGGCCTCGTCGGCGGAGTAGTCGAGCACGTCGTCGATGATCTGGAAGGCCGTGCCCAGGTGCATGCCGAAGGCGGCCAGGCGCGATTCCTGCGCTTCGTCGGCGCCGCCCAGGATGCCGCCCAGGCGGGAGGCGGCCTCGAACAGCTTGGCCGTCTTGTAGCGGATCACGCGCAGGTAGTCGTCGACGCCGACGTCGGCGTTGTGACAGTTCAGCAGTTGCAGCACCTCCCCCTCGGCAATGACGTTGGTGGCATCGGCGAGCACGCGCATGACGTGCATGCTGTCCACGCCGACCATCATCTGGAACGCGCGCGTATAGATGAAATCGCCCACCAGCACCGACGCGGCGTTGCCGAACATCGCGTTCGCGGTCTTGTTGCCGCGGCGCAGGTCCGACTCATCGACCACGTCGTCGTGCAGCAGGGTTGCGGTGTGGATGAACTCCACCACTGCGGCCAGTTCGTGGTGTTGCGTGCCCCGATACCCCATTGCGCCGGCGGTGAGCAGCACCAGGGCCGGGCGCAGACGCTTGCCGCCGCTGTGGATGATGTAATCCGCCACCTGACGGATCAGGACGACGTCGGAATAGAGGTGCTGGCGGATGACCGCATCCACCGCCTGCATGTCGGCGGCGATCGGCGCGAATAGCTGCTTGACGGACAAGGCGGGAACGCTCGCGAAAAAACGGGATGGTAGGTGGGGGCCGCAAGCGGCGTCAACCTGACCGCCGGCCGATGCCTCCCGGGGCCGGACCGCCGCAACCAGGCATGGCGGAAGGCAGCGGCAAGCCACTCATCCGGCTGCCGCCAAGCCCCCCGGCGCGGACCCGGCGGGCAGCCGGAAGCGCTTCAACGGCCCGAGGAGATGCGTGCGACGGCGTTGTCGAGGGCTTCCTTCGCGGCCTTGCGGTCGGCCCACACGCCGGCGAGTTCCTCGTCGATGATGCGGCGCACCTTCTCGCGCTCGACCACCGGCTGGGCCGACGAATCGGCCGTCGCCGGCTTGTTGGAGAGCTGCGCCACGGCGACCTTGATGTTCTCGAGATCGTGGCCGAGCAGTTCGCTCTGCGAGGCCAGCAGGCCGGCACGGTTGAGCGGGAGGTAGCCGGTCTGCCGCTGCCACGCGACCTGGTTCTCGGCCTGCAGCCAGAAGCTGACGAAGCGCGCCATCGCCTTGTATTCGGCCGGCTTCTTGCCGGCGGACGCCCATAGCGCCGGGCCGTCGGCGATGGTGTTCTGCGGCGCGCCGGGGAAGTCGTCGTAGTAAGGCAGGCGGGCCACCGCCACATCGACCTTGCCCTTGCTGCGGAAATCGACCCAACTGGCCGACGGCGCGGCGATCACCGCGCACTCGCCCGCAGCGAAGCGCTCCTCGGCCTCGACCTTGCCGCCGAACACGTGCAGGTAGCGGGCGCGCTGCCAGCTCGCCATCATCGCCACGTGCTTGACCTGGAACATGCCGTTGAACGACGGCGCCATGGTCTTGCCGCGCATCGTCGCCACCGGCTCGTTGTGCCAGGCGCTGAGGTTCTCGACCATCACGCGGCTCGGCTCGGCCACGGTGTAGGGGCACTGCTGCCCGGCATCGGCCATCTTGCCCAGGGTGTTCTGCAGATCGAACCAGGTGGCGACCTCGGGCTTGTCGGGGTTCACGCCGGCGCGGCGCAGCGCGTCGCGGTTCAGGAACAGCACCGGCGTGGACAGGCCGACCGGCAGCGCCAGCAGTTGCCCCTTCGCGTCGACCGGCGTGCGCGTCATCATCGCGGGCGGCCGCAGGGTCTGCAGGGGCACGCCGGCTTCCTTCATCAGCGCATGCAGGGGCTTGTAGCGCGGCTTGCCGGCGAGGAAGCCTTCTTCGTCCTCGCCTTCCAGAATCATCAGGTGCGGCGCGCTGGCTGCGTGCCAGTCGTTCTGCGACAGGACGATCTGCGCATCCTTGCTCTGCGCATTGAAGCGGTCGACCAGATCCTTCAGCGCTTCGGCCTTGCCGTCGGGCAACTGGTGGAAGAGTTCGATCTGCTGGACAGCCGCGGTTTTGGCATCCGCGGCCGCCCAGGCGGGCTGGAGGGCGGCGCCCAGACCGAAGCCGGCAAGCAGCACGGCGATGCGCGTGAAAGTCTTCTGATTCATGGATTCTACGGAGCGATGGAGAGCGGGTCGGAACGACTAAGGAATTATAGTTCGGCGCGCCGGCTTTCGGCGCCGGGCACGATGTAACGGCGCCCGGCGGCGCCCGCACGCCGGATTCAAGAACGCGGCGCGGATGACGATACTCTCAAGGCAAACCGACCGGAACGACCCGCCGCCATGCGCCCTGCCCTCCCGACCCTGCTCCTGCTTGCCCTGCTTCCGCTCGCCGCGGGCTGCGACCAGCTCAGCGACGCGCTCGACCTGCCCAATCCGAGAAAGGCGGAAGCCGAAGGCCGGGCCGTCGGCAGCGCCTGCCGCCACGCCGGACGCTCGCTGGAAGACTGCTACGCGCTGAACCCGGGAGCCGAGAAGGCGGCGGTGTTCGCCGGCTGGCGCGAGATGAACGACTACATGATGGAGCACAAGCTCGAGGTCGTCCCCTCGCAGATCCCGCCCGCGTCCGGACGGCAGGCCGCCGTGCCGGAGGCGCCCGGGCCCGCCGCCGGCCACTAGGCAGCGGTGGCCGCGCGCCCCCTCAGGGCGCCGGGTTGGTGTAGCGCAGGTGCAGGGCGTCGATCGCCTCCAGCACCGGCTCGTCGAGCGATACGTTCCACGACGCCAGGTTGTGCTCGAGCTGCTCCATCGTCGTGGCGCCGACGATGGTGCTGCCGACGAACCAGCGGGAATGGACGAAGGCCAGCGCCAGTTGCGCCGGCGTCAGGCCATGCGCGCGTGCCAGCTCGGCATAGCCCTGCACGGCGGGCATCAGGTTCGGCTTGGCGTAGCGCTGGCCGAAGTTCGGGAACAGGGTGATGCGTCCCTCCGCCGCGGGGTCCGCCAGATACTTGCCCGACAGATGGCCGAAGGCCAGCGGGGAGTACGCGAGCAGGCTGATGCGCTCGCGGTAGGCGATCTCGGCCAGGCCGGATTCGTAGCCGCGATTGACCAGGCTGTAGGCATTCTGGATCGACACCACCCGCGGCAGGCCCAGCTCCCGCGACAACCGCACGAATTCCATGACGCCCCACGGATGCTCGTTGGACAGGCCGACGTGGCGGATCTTGCCCTCCTCCACCAGTTCGGCGAGCGCCTCGAGCTGGGCGCGGACCGGCGTGCATTCGCGCTCCTTCTCCGGTTCGAACCGCCACTGGCCGAACATCGGCTGGTTGCGCTCGGGCCAGTGCAACTGGTAGAGGTCGATGTAGTCGGTCCGCAGGCGCTGCAGGCTGCCTTCGACGGCGGCCCGGATGTTGGCCCGGTCGAGGGCGGGCGGGCCGCCGCGTATCCACGGCAGGGACCGCGCAGGCCCGGCGACCTTGGTCGCGATCACCAGCCTGTCGCGCGCCTGGCGGGCGAGCCAGTTGCCGACGAAGCGCTCGGTGGCGCCCGCGGTCTCGGCACGCGTCGGCACCGGGTAGATCTCGGCGACGTCGATGAAGTTGACGCCCCGCTCGACGGCGTAGTCGAGCTGGGCGTGCGCCTCGGCCTCGGTGTTCTGCTGGCCGAAGGTCATCGTGCCGAGGCAGATCGCCGACACCCTGGGCCCGTTCTCGCCCAGCACCCGGTAGGTCATTTCACGTTCGATCATGTGTTCCTGCGCTCCTGTCGTGGATGCGAATATGCTCCGGCAGGCGGATGTGCGGGCTCGCCCGCGCCGCCCCGGCGACTTATCGCTTATCATATCGCGCTCTCGCGCCATGATACTTCAGCGCGCCGGGGCGCCCGACGGGGCGCCGTCATCCGCCCATCTTCCCTGCCCCCGATGTCCAACCCCATCCCTGGCTACAGCCTTCTCGTTTCCGGCCTGATCGGATATTGCCGCGCCGGCTTCGAAAAGGAACTCGCCGCCGAAATCGACGACATCGCCGCCGAAGCCGGTCTCATCGGCTACGTCCGCGCGCAGCCCGACACCGGTTACGCCGTCTATGAAACCTTCGAGCCCGTCGCGCTGTCCTCGCTCGCCGGGGCCGCGGACTGGCGCCGCCCGGTGTTCGCGCGCCAATTGCTGCCATGGTTCGCACGCGTGGAGGGCCTGCCCGAGCGGGACCGCGCGACGCCGATCGTGGCCGCGGTCAAGGCGTCCGGCCAGCGCTTTTCCGGTGTCGTGGCCGAGACACCCGACACCGACGTCGCCAAGCAGCAGTCGGGCTTTTGCCGCCGTTTCGCCGAGCCGCTGTCGCGCGAACTCGAGAAAGCCGGCGCACTGCGCACCAGCCGCACCGGCCTGCCGATACTGCACGTGTTGTTCACCGATGCCGCCACCGCCTGGCTCGCGGCCGGGATGCCGGGCCAGGCGGCGCCGTGGCCGATGGGCGTGCCGCGCCTGCGCATGCCGTCGAATGCGCCCAGCCGCTCGACGCTGAAGCTGGCCGAAGCCTTCACCACGCTGCTCTCCGACGAGGAACGCGATACCCTGGTGCGCGCCGGCCAGCGCGCGGTCGACCTCGGCGCGGCACCGGGCGGCTGGACCTGGCAGCTCGTGCATCGCGGCCTGCGCGTCACCGCGATCGACAACGGTCCGCTGCGCGACAGCGTGATGGCCACCGAGATGGTCGAGCACATCCGCGCCGACGGCTTCACCTGGCGTCCGCCGCGGCCGGTGGACTGGATGGTGTGCGACATGGTCGAGCAGCCCAGCCGCATCGCCTCGCTGATGGCCGAATGGATCGCCACCAGCAAGTGCCGGCACACGATCTTCAACCTGAAGCTGCCGATGAAGCGGCGCCTGGACGCCGTGGAGCAGTGCCGCACGCTGATCCGCAAGCGGCTCGCCAGCGTCGGCCCCTACGAATTGCGCATCAAGCATCTGTACCACGACCGCGAAGAAGTCACCGCCTACCTCACGCTGAAGAAATAGCGGCACCCGCTGCCCCGGGCCGGTGGAAACGCCGGAACCCCCTGTCAGAAAACGCTTTTCCGCTGCGTGTATAATTGCGCCTTTCCAATCCGGGCGGCCGCCGAAGGCTGCCGACAAGAAAGGCACCCATGAGCTTCGCCGAACTCGGACTCATCCCCGAGCTGCTGAAGGCCGTCGCCGACGCCGGCTACACCGAACCCACCCCGATCCAGCGGCAGGCCATCCCCACCGTGATCGCCGGCAAGGACGTCATGGGCGGCGCCCAGACCGGCACCGGCAAGACGGCCGGCTTCACGCTGCCCCTGCTGCACCGCATCTCCCGCCACGCCAACACCAGCACCTCGCCCGCACGCCACCAGACGCGCGCGCTGATCCTCGCGCCGACGCGCGAACTGGCGATGCAGGTGTACGAGTCGGTCTGCACCTACGGCAAGTACCTGCCGCTGCGCGCCACCTGCATCTACGGCGGCGTGGACATGAACGCGCAGATCCAGGAACTGCGCCGCGGCATCGAGATCGTCATCGCCACGCCGGGCCGCCTGCTCGACCACGTGCAGCAGAAGACGATCAACCTGAGCCAGGTCGAGGTGCTCGTGCTCGACGAGGCCGACCGCATGCTCGACATGGGCTTCATCCCGGACATCAAGCGCATCCTCGCCCTGCTGCCGGCGGCGCGCCAGAGCCTGCTGTTCTCGGCCACCTTCTCGGACGAGATCAAGAAGCTCGCCGACCAGATGCTGAAGGACCCGCAACTGATCGAGGTCGCGCGGCGCAACATGGTGTCGGAAACGATCACCCACGTGGTGCATCCGGTCTCCTCGGGCATGAAGCGCAACCTGCTCGCCCACCTGCTGCGGCACCAGCCCGACACGCAGGCGCTGGTCTTCGTCGACACCAAGCTCGTGTGCGGCCGGCTGGCCCACTACCTCGAGCGCAGCGGCATCTCGGCCGACGCCATCCACGGCGACAAGGGCCAGCAGCAGCGCACCGAGACGCTGGAGGCATTCAAGAGCGGCAAGCTGCGCGTGCTGGTCGCCACCGACGTCGCCGCGCGCGGCATCGACATCGACGAACTGCCCTACGTGATCAACTTCGAGCTGCCGCACACCGCCGAAGACTACGTGCACCGCATCGGCCGCACCGGCCGCGCCGGCCACAAGGGCAACGCGGTATCGCTGGTGTGCGCCGAGGAAAAGCACTGGCTGGCCGAGATCCAGAAGCTGATCAAGCTCGAGATCCCGCAGGAGATCGTGCCCGGCTTCGATCCAGAGCCGGAGTTCTTCGAAGCCGGTACGCGCAGCAGCCGCCACCGCAAGCCCGCCGCCCCGGAAACGGGCCGCGAGCGTGAAGCCGCCGCCGGTCCTGCGCCGCGCCAGCGCACAGCCAAGCGCCCGTCCAAGCCGATGATCGCGGCCGACGGTTTCGACTTCAGCAAACCCTACGAACCGGCCGCGGCGCCCACCGCCGGCACGGCGCCGGCCGACGCGCAGCCCGCCGGCCATGCGGATGCCTCCGTCCCGCCCCACCTGCGCCGCCCCCAGCGCCCGATCGCCTTCCTGCTCGGCGGACTCGGCCGGAAATGAGACCGCGGAATTAGGGGCGTCAAACCGGGTTATTCAAGGCTAGCAGCAACGCGGGCTCGCGTATCCTGACATCCGGATCCTCGCCGGATGTCCCTCCAGCCTTTTCGATGCCGCAGCCCGTGAACCCCGCCGGACGCCCCCAGGGCAAAGACGACCCTGCCGACCCCTTCGTGCCCGACCTGTCGGAGGGCGCGGAAACGGGCGTCTACCTGGCCCTGCTGGAACTGCTCGACGAAGGGCTCATCATCACCGGCGACGAGGTGATCCTCGATGCCAACGGCGCCGCCTGCCGGCTGCTCGAACGCGACTACCGCCATCTCGCCGGCCGGCCGCTCGCCGGCCTCTTTCCTTCCGAGCGCGCCTTCCTCGATGCACGCGCACGCCTGTTCATCCGCGGCGAGAGCCGCGGCAGCCTCTGCATGGCCCTGCCCGGCGGAGGCACGCGGGATTTCCGCTTCATCGCCGCGGCGCGGCTGCGCCCCGGCATCCACGCACTGATACTGGCTCCCGCGGCCGAATCCGGGCGGCCCCGGCAGCACGACGCCATCTGGCCCAAACTCGCCGCCGCGCTGGTGCAGCCGCTCATCGTCGTGGACGACGAAGGCAGGATCAACGCCGCCAACGGCGCCACGCTGAGTGCGCTCGGCATCGGGCGCGAGGCCCTCGTCGGGCAACCGCTCCGCGAGCGGCTCGACATCCGCTGGCCCGAGGCGGACGCACCGTCGTTCGCGCACGTGCGCCTGGGCGGCGCAGGCACCGATCTCCCGGCCCGCGTCCTGGCCGGGCCGCGCCCGGGCTGGCACCTGCTGCTGCTGCCGAACGCCGCGGCGCCCGACGACGCGGCGCCGGGCGACCGTTCCGCCGCGCTGGCGGCCATGGCACTGCCCGCCGACGCACAGTTGATCCGGAACAGCGAGCCGTGCGCCGACTCGCGCGCAATGTACCTCACCAGCCACGACCTCCTGACCGGCCTGCCCAACCGCGGGCTGTTCGAGGCGCGCTTCGCCGATGCCGCCGCGCGGGCCCGCCAGCGCCGTTGCAGCATCGCGGTGATGCGCGTCGACCTCGACGGCTTCAAGGCGGTGAACCGCGAGCTGGGCGACCACGTCGGCGACCTCGTGCTGCGGCAGGCGGCACAACGCCTGGCGGCGGCCGTCGGCGAAGGCGGGCTCGCCGCGCGCGAGCGCAGCGACAGCTTCCTCGTCCTGCTGCCCGACATCGATCTGGCCGGCGAGGCCGAACGCTGCGCCGAAGACCTGCGGCGCTCCCTCACCGAGCCGATCACGGCGTCCGACCATGCCATCCTGCTCACCGCCAGCATCGGCATCGCCCTGTTCCCGCAGGACGGCCAGACCCTCGAGGCCATCCTCGGCTGTGCCCGCGCGGCGCTCGATCGTGCGCGGCGGCTCGGCCGCAACCGTATCCGCATGTACCACCCCGAAGCCGACCGCGCCGACGTGGAACGCCACCACTTCGCCGCCGGCCTGCGCCACGCCATCGAACGCCAGCAGCTCGAGCTTCACTTCCAGCCGCTGGTCGATGCGCGCAGCGGCCAGCTCCGTGCCGGCGAGGCCCTGCTTCGATGGAACCATCCGCAGCTCGGGCAGATCCCCTACCGGCGCTTCATCGGCTCGGTGCGCGACGGCAGCCTGATCGCACGCCTCGGCGACTGGGTCCTGAAGGCGGCCTGCCACCATGCGCGCACGTGGCCGGAATCGCGCGGGCGGACGATGACGGTGACGGTGAATGTCGCCATCGAGCATGTCCTGCAGGGCGATCTCCTCGGCAGCGTGTCGGCGGCGCTTGCCGCCAGCGGCCTGGCGCCGGCCTGTCTGGAACTCGACCTGGACGAGCAGGTGCTGGAAGAGGAGTCGCCGCAACTGGCGCAGACGCTGCAGGCGCTGGCGGCGCGCGGCGTGCGGCTCGCGATCGACGACTTCGGCCGCGGCCTGTGTTCCATTCCGCGACTCAAGCGCCATCCCCTGCAGGCGCTCAAGCTTCATCCGGAACTCGTGCGGGGCGTCGGCCGGCAGGAGCAGGACGAGGCCGTCGTCGAGGCCATCGCCAGCATGGCGGCGCCGCTGGGACTGTCGGTCCTCGCCCGCGGGGTGGAGAACGACGCGCAACAAGCCTTCCTGCGCGCCCTCGACTGCCACCTGCAGCAAGGCCCCCTGTTCGGGCCGCCGATGACCGCGGCCGGATTCGGCGCCTTCCTGGCATCCCGCGGCTGATCCGGCTGCGGCAGATGCCGGCAACGGCCGGCCGGTCAGTACTCCAGCAGCGTCCGGCAGCTTTCCTCGCGCCCGGTGATGGCGCTGAAGCGCGCGAGGCGCTCGCGCACGAATCCGTCCTCGACGCGCGCATCGGCGCAGTAATCGCGCAGGCGCATGGCGTGGGCGGCGTTCTGCATGTCGGCGGTGGTCTTGCCGATCGCCGGGAAGCGGTAGCCGCCGGTGTCGCGCCATTCCGGCCGTGCGGGCGGCTTCGCCGCGGCGGCGGGTTTGCCGTCCTCGGGGGCGGCAGCGGAAGCCGCGGCCGCGGGAGGCACGCCGCCCGCTGGCTGCTGTGCATTCTGGGCCCGGGCCGCGGAGAGGCACATCAGGCAGGCGCACATCCCGCACAGCAGGAAACGAAACGGGCCGCGGGCCGGGCGAAGAGATCCGCCCGGCCCGCGGCCCAAAGACGACGCGACGCTGACGCAACCCGCCGGCAGGATCTGCGGCGGGCGGCGCATCACACCTCCAGCGCCTTGACGTGGGCGATGACCTCGCCGATCGCCTGCTGCGCGCTGCCGTAGAGCATGCGGCAGTTGTCCTTGTAGAACAGCGCGTTCTCGATGCCGGAATAACCGGCGCCCTTGCCGCGCTTGACCACGATGACGTTCTGCGCCATGTCCACGTTCAGGATCGGCATGCCGTAGATGGGGCTGGACTTGTCGGTGCGCGCGACCGGGTTCACCACGTCGTTCGCGCCGATCACCAGTGCCACGTCCGCCTGGGCGAAGTCGGCGTTGATCTCCTCGAGGTCGAAGATCTTGTCGTAGGGCACGCCCGCCTCGGCCAGCAGCACGTTCATGTGGCCCGGCATGCGGCCCGCGACCGGATGGATGGCGAACACCACCTCCACGCCGCCTTCCTCGAGCAATTGCGCCATCTCCCACACCTTGTGCTGCGCGCCCGCCACCGCCATGCCGTAGCCCGGCACGATGATGACCTTGGAGGCGTAGCGCATCACCGAGGCGGCATCGAGCGCCGAGAACTCCTTCATCG
Organism: Thauera sp. K11; assembly: GCF_002354895.1. Lineage (NCBI taxonomy): Bacteria > Pseudomonadati > Pseudomonadota > Betaproteobacteria > Rhodocyclales > Zoogloeaceae > Thauera > Thauera sinica. Next base: position 744,475 of record NZ_CP023439.1, on the reverse strand, counting down.
TGCCCTCGATCTCCTCGCCGCCACCGCCCGCCGCCGCGCCGGTGATCGGGGTGAAGATGACGTTGGTGATGGGGCGGTTCATCGCCTTCGCCATCAACTGGGTGAGCAGCGTGCCCGAGGCGCCGACCACGATGCCCGCCACGATCAGCGCCGGGTTGCCCAGCACGAAGCCCTCGAAGCCCACCGCCAGGCCGGTGAAGGCGTTCAGCAGCGAGATCACCACCGGCATGTCGGCGCCGCCGATCGGGCTGGTGAGGACGACGCCGAGCGCCAGCGAGACGATGAAGAACAGCACCACCAGGACGGACGCCGGCGAGTCGGACGCGATGATGCCCAGGCCCAGCAGCACCGCCAGCGCCGCCAGGCCGATGTTGACCTGGTTCTGCGCCGGCAGGCGGAAGGCGTTCTTCATGATGCCCTGCAGCTTGGCGAAGGCGATGCACGAACCGGAGAACGCCACCGAGCCGATCAGCGCGCCCAGTACCGCCAGCGTCGCCGCCACCGTGCCGTGCACCTCGCCGCGCGCGAACTCCAGCGCCGCGATCGCCGCCGCCGCACCGCCGCCCATGCCGTTGTAGATGGCGACCATCTGCGGCATGTCGGTCATCTTGACCGACTTGCCCGACCACCACGCGACCGCGCCGCCGGTGACGATCGCGACGATCATCAGGCCGTAGTTCTGCATGCCCGGGGTCTGCAGCGTCACCAGCGTGGCCGCGACCATCGCCCAGCCCGCCCAGATGATGCCCTTCCTCGCCGTCACCGGCGAACTCATCGCCTTGAGGCCGAGGATGAACACCACGGCAACGACGAAATAGGACGCTTGAATGAACCAGTTCAGCATTTAGGCGCCCCCTTCCTTCTTGTTGCCACCCTTGAACATCGCCAGCATGCGCTCGGTGACGACATAGCCGCCGGCCGCGTTGGCCGCGCCCAGGAACACCGCGACGAAACCGATCGCCAGTTGCACCGGGTCCTCCGGATCGGCATGGCCGAGCACGACCATGGCCCCCACCAGCACCACGCCATGCACGAAGTTCGAGCCCGACATCAGCGGCGTGTGCAGGATCACCGGCACGCGCGAGATGACCTCGTAGCCGGTGAATGCGGCCAGCATGAAGATGTAGATTGCAGCAAAGCCTTCCATGACGGCTTCTCCTTACAGACCCAGCGCCTGCTTCACCCCGGCGTGGCGCACTTCGCCCGCGTGGGTGAGGCAGGTTCCGGCCACCACTTCGTCTTCCCAGTCGAGCGCCAGCGCACCGTCCTGGATGAAGGGCGAAATGAAGTTGAACAGGTTCTTGGCGTACATCTCGGAGGCATGCACCGGCATGCGGCTCGGGATGTTGGTGGGGCCGATCACGAGCACGTCGTCGATCCACACCTTTTCGCCCGCCACCGTACCCTCGACGTTGCCGCCGCTCTCGGCCGCCATGTCTACGACGACCGCGCCCGGCTTCATCCTGGCGATCATGTCGGCAGTGATGATGCGCGGCGCCTTCTTGCCCGGAATCGCCGCGGTGGTGATGAGCGCATCGCACTGCGCGACGGCCTTCGCCAGGCGCTCGGCCTGCTTCGCCTTTTCCTCGTCGGTGAGTTCGCGCGCATAGCCGCCCGCGCCGGCGGCGGTCACCCCGGTGTCGACGAACTTGGCGCCGAGCGATTCGATCTGCTCCTTCGTTTCCGGGCGCACGTCGTAGGCTTCGACCATGGCGCCGATGCGGCGCGCGGTGGCGATGGCCTGCAGGCCGGCCACGCCGGCGCCGATGACCAGCACCTTGGCCGGGCGGATGGTGCCCGCGGCATAGGTCAGCATCGGGAAGAACTTGGGCGAATGGTCGGCGGCGATCAGCGCGCACTCGTAGCCCGCCACCGCACCCTGCGAGGACAGCGCATCCATGCTCTGCGCCCGCGAGATGCGCGGCAGCAGTTCGAGGGCGAAGGCGGTGATCTGCCTTTCCTGCAGCGACTGCGCGCGCGCCGCGCTGCTCCACGGCTGCAGCAGGCCGATCAGCACGCTGCCCGGTTTCAGCGCCGCAACCGCATCGTCCGCCGGCGGCTGGACGCAGAACACCACGTCGGCCTGGGCGCACACCTCGGCCGCGGTGTCGGCGAGGCTGACGTCGGCGAAGTCGCCATCCCGGAAATGCGCGGGCCCGCCCGCTCCCTTCTGCAACACCATCCGGGCACCCAGACCCAGATATCTCTTGACCACATCCGGTACGACGGACAGGCGCCGTTCGCCCGGAGCAGTCTCCGCTAGCACTCCGATGACCAGAGGCATGGGGGCACTCCTCCCTGTTGATTCAAAACAGAAATCCGATGAGACAAGAAAAGCGCCGCTCCCACGATCTTATTTTTTCTCCTGCCACGCACCCGATGGGTGCATGGCCGGCGCTCCGGGCATCTTACCGGCTATCCGTCGAGGCGCAATAAGGCATTTCCTTTATGGTGCATCGCAGCACCGCATGGCAGGTAGATCGCGGCGAGCGGCTCCGCTGGTCAGCGGAACAGGCGTTTCGGCGCAGGAACCAGCTTGACGATGGCGAGCGAGATGTTGTCGCCGCCGCCGGCGGCGCGCTCCCGCGCCCGCCCGATGAGGGTCTCGGCCGCAGCCCGCGCCGAGTGCTCGTGCACCGTCTGCGCCAGTTCGTCGTCGCTGAAATAGGCCCACAGGCCGTCGGAGCACAGCAGGAAACTGTTCCCCTCGGCCAGTTGGCGCGCATGCCCGTATTCGATGCGCGGCTCGCGGTCGCTGCCGAGGCAGGACAGCAGCACGTTGCGCTGCGGATGGCTGCGGGCCTGGTGCTCGTCGAGCCGTCCCTGGCGCTGCAGTTCGCCGACGAGCGAATGGTCTTCGGTGCGGGCGACGATCTCCGGGCCGCGGAAATGGTAGAGACGCGAATCGCCGCAGTGCGCCCAGGTCACCATGTCGCCTTGCAGCAGCAGCACGACGGCCGTGCTGTGGGGGTCCTGTTCGCTGGTGAAGCGCGTCAGGCGGATCACCGTGTGGGCATCGGCCAGCACGCTGCCAAGCAGTTGCTCGGCCGTCTCGTGGCGCGGAGCGAAGACGTCCAGATCCTGCCGCCCCTTGATGACGACCTGCTCGGCCGCCATCGCGCCGCCCGAATGCCCGCCCATGCCGTCCGCAAGAATCGCGAGCAGGATCTCGGGACGCGTCGGGTGAGTGAACAGCCCGACCCGGTCCTGTTGCTCGGCGCGGTCGCCGATGTGTTGGGCGACGCAGGTTTCGACGGTAAAGGACATGGGTGCTGATACGAAAGGGAGGTCGACGGCGGGCGGGGCGGAATGCCGGGAAACGGTCTCCGCGCCGCGGACGCTATCATCAATTTTCAACCGAATGCCCGGGACCTGCGTGTGACGGACGGCACGGACGCCCGCGCAACGCTCCACGGACTACGCGGCGCCGCTCAGGCGCGCGTCCAGCATCTCGATCCAGTGCCGCACCGGTGTCGCGGTGCCCGCCTGCAGATGGGCGATGCAGCCGATGTTGGCCGACGCGATCGCCGGTGCCCCGCCCTCCAGCAGGGCCTCGAGCTTGTTCTCGCGCAGGCGCGCGGACAACTCGGGCTGCAGCAGGGAATAGGTGCCGGCGGAACCGCAGCACAGGTGGGCATCGCGCACCGGAGTGAGCCGATAGCCCGCCGCTTCGAGCAGCGCCTCGACCGTGCCGCGGATGCGCAGCCCGTGCTGCAGCGAACACGGCGCATGCCAGGCCAGCGGGATGGCCTCGCCCGCGAACGCGCCCAGCCGCGACTTCAGCGCCGCGGCCTCGCCGGCGACGATCTCGCCGATGTCGCGTGCAAGCGCCGCCACCCGCAGCGCCTTGTCGGCGTAGGCCCGGTCGTGCCGCAGCAGGTGGCCGTAGTCCTTCACCTGGACGCCGCAGCCCGAGGCGGTCGTCACGATCGCCTCGACCTCGCCGCGCTCGACCTCCGGCCACCACGCGTCGATGTTGCGCCGCGCGTCGTCGCGCGCGGCCTCGGGGTCATCGAGATGCAGGCGTACCGCGCCGCAGCAGCCCGCGCCGGCCGCCTCGGTCATCGAAATGCCCAGCGCGTCGAGCACGCGTGCCGCCGCGGCATTGATGGCAGGCGCCATCGCCGGCTGCACGCAGCCGGCCAGCGCCAGCACGCGCCGTGCATGGCGCGGCGGCGGCCAGGTGCCGGATGCGCGCGCTTCGGGCACCTTGTCGCGCAGCGCCTGCGGCAGCACGCCGCGCACCGCCTGCCCCAGCTTCATCGCCGCGCCGAAGAGGCCGGGGCGCGGCACGAACTCGCGCAGCGCCCAGCGCACCGCACGATCGGCACCCCGCCGCGGCACGCGCTGCTCGACCACGTGGCGGCCGATGTCCGCGAGGCGGCCGTATTGCACGCCCGACGGGCAGGTGGTTTCGCAGGACCGGCAGGTCAGGCAGCGGTCGAGGTGCCCCCGCGTCTTCTCGGTGACCGGTTGCCCTTCCAGCACCTGCTTGATCAGGTAGATGCGCCCGCGCGGCCCGTCAAGCTCGTCGCCGAGCAATTGATAGGTCGGACAGGTGGCGGTGCAGAAACCGCAATGCACGCACTTGCGCAGGATCTCGTCGGCCTCGCGGCCCTCGGGGGTGTCGCGGATGAAATCGGCGAGCCGGGTCTGCATGCTCAGAGTTCCTCGTAGAGCCGGCCGGGATTGAAGATGCGCGCCGGATCGAACGCCTCCTTGAGGCGCTGGTGAATGATCATCAGCGGCCCCGCCGGCGGCGTGAACACCGCGCCATCGCGGTGGCCGCGCCGGAACTGCGTCGCGTGCCCGCCGAGCGCCCCGGCGCGCGCGCGGATGTCGGCCGCCGGCGCATCGGTCGCCAGCCAGCGCTGCGCCCCGCCCCACTCGATCAACTGATGGCCGGGCAGGCGCAGCAGCGCCGCCGAACTCGGCAGCGACAGGCGCCACAAGGGCAGGTCGGCATGGACGGCGAACCAGCCTGCGTCCTGCTCGCGCAGCCCTTCCCAGAAGGACCGCGCCGCGTCGCCGGCCACCGCCTCGCCACCCAGGCGCGCGGCCGCAGCCTGCACTGCCGCCGCCGCGCCGGACAGCCTCAGCATCAACTGCCCGTCGGCCCACGCGCAGGCCGAGATCGGCAGCGGCTGCCCGCCCCAGTCGTTGAGGCGCGCGACCGCGTCGGCCTCGCCCATCGCAAAGGACAGCGTCGCTTCGGCCACCGGCCGCGGCAGCACCTTCAGCGACACCTCCAGGATCACACCCAGCGTACCCATGCTGCCGGCGATCAGCCGCGACACGTCATAGCCCGCCACGTTCTTCATGACCCGGCCGCCGAAGGACATCACCTGGCCGCGGCCATCGAGCAGCCTGACGCCCAGCATGAAATCGCGCACCGCCCCGGCGCTGGCGCGGCGCGGCCCGGACAGGCCCGCGGCCACGCAGCCGGCCACCGTGGCCGCGGCGCCGAAGTGCGGCGGCTCGAAGGCGAAAAACTGGCTCTCGCCGGCCAGCAGCGCCTCCAGCTCGGCCAGCCGCGTGCCGCCCCGCACCGTCACCACCAGTTCGGTGGGCTCGTAGGCGATCACGCCGGTGTTGGCCGCCAGGTCGAAGGGCTCTCCCGCCGGCGTCCTGCCGAGGAAGTCCTTGGTGCCGCCGCCGCGCAGGCACAGCGGCATGCCCCTCGCGGCAGCCTCCCGCACCCGCGCGGCCCACTCCGAATAAAGTTCGTTCATCCCTTGCTCACCTCGTCCCCGGCGGCGCCCTTGCGCCCCTCATCTGCGCGCGGCCTCTTGCCGCGGCGGCGGTCCTGCCGGCCGCCGATCGCGCGCAGCGCCAGCCAGGAGCCGACGAGCGACAGCACCGGTACCGCCACCAGCAGGAACTGTACCCAGCCCTTGTCGCTCACGGCCAGCCCTTCCGCCATGCCGGCATCGTGCGTTCGCCCGCTTCAGAACCGCGGCAGGTCGGGGTGGGACGGCTGCCCGGCATGCACCACCATGCGTCCGTATTCGGCGCAGCGATGCAGCGTCGGGATCGCCTTGCCCGGGTTCAGCAGCCCGGCGGGGTCGAAGGCTTCCTTCACGCGGAAGAACTGCGTACGCTCGGCCGCGCCGAACTGGGAGCACATCTGGTCGATCTTCTCGATGCCCACGCCATGCTCGCCGGTGATGGTGCCTCCGAGCGCCACCGACAGCTCGAGGATCTCGGCGCCGAAGGCTTCCGCGCGTTCGAGTTCCCCCGGCAGGTTGGCATCGAACAGGATGAGCGGATGCAGGTTGCCGTCGCCGGCGTGGAACACGTTGATGCAGCGCAGCCCGTGGCGCGTCTCCATGTCCTGGATCGCCGCCAGCATCTCGCCCAGGCGCTTGCGCGGAATCGTGCCGTCCATGCAGTAGTAGTCGGGCGACAGGCGCCCCGCCGCGGGGAAGGCCGCCTTGCGGCCGGCCCAGAACTTCAGCCGCTCGGCCTCGTCGCGCGACACGCGGATCCCGGTGGCGCCGCTGCCGGCCAGCACGGCGCGCACGCGGCCGATCTCCTCCTCCACCTCTTCCGGCGTGCCGTCGGATTCGCACAGCAGGATGGCCTTCGCATCCAGCGGGTAGCCGGCATGCACGAACTCCTCCACCGCCGCGGTGGCCGGCTGGTCCATCATCTCCAGCCCGGCCGGGATGATGCCGGCGCCGATGATGCGCGCCACCGCCTCTCCGGCGCGCACCACGTCGTCGAAGGCCGCCAGCACGCACTGGGCGAACTGCGGCCTGGGAGTGAGCTTCACCGTGGCTTCGGTGATCACCGCCAGCATGCCCTCCGAGCCGGTGACCAGCGCCAGCAGGTCGTAGCCGGGCGCATCGAGCGCATGGCTGCCGAACTCGACGATGTCGCCCTCGATCGTCACGCCGCGCACGCGCAGCAGGTTATGCACCGTCAGCCCGTACTTGAGGCAATGCACGCCGCCGGAATTCTCGGCGACGTTGCCGCCTATGGTGCAGGCGATCTGCGACGAAGGATCGGGCGCGTAGTAGAGCCCGTGGGGCGCCGCCGCCTCGGAGATCGCGAGGTTGCGCACCCCCGGCTGCACCACCGCCGTGCGCGCATGCGGGTCGAGATGGAGGATGCGGTTGAAGCGCGCCAGCGACAGCAGCACGCCTTGCGCATGCGGCAGCGCGCCGCCCGACAGGCCGGTGCCCGCGCCGCGCGCCACCACCGGCACGCCGAGTTCGAAGCAGGTCTGCAGCACCGCCACCACCTGCTCCTCGGTGGTCGGCAGCGCCACCGCCAGCGGCAGCGCGCGGTAGGCCGACAGGCCGTCGCACTCGTAGGGGCGCAGATCCTCGGCCTCGTACATCAGCGCGCCGACGGGCAGCACCCGCGCCAGCGCCTCGACCACCCGCACCTTGTCGAGCGCGCCGAAATCGCGCTCGGCGCGGCCCGGCACGTCTTCTTCGACAACCGGCATCATGCGCTGAACCTCCTGATCAAATTGACTTTTCCCGCGTCGCCCAGTATAGTGCGCGATTCTTTGCAAACCCATCAACTGGAGCAACACCATGTACGCGGTGATAAAAACCGGTGGCAAGCAGTATCGCGTTGCCGCCGGCGAAAAGATCAAGGTAGAACAGATACCGGCCGACGTGGGTTCCGAAATCACCATCGACCAGGTCTTCATGGTCGGCGAAGGCGAGTCCGTGAAGATCGGCACGCCGGTGGTGACAGGAGCTTCCGTCAAGGCGACCGTGGTCTCGCACGGCCGTCACGACAAGGTCAAGATTTTTAAGATGCGCCGCCGCAAGCACTACCAGAAGCACCAGGGGCATCGTCAGAACTACACCGAGCTTCGCATCGAAGCGATCTCGGCCTGAGCGTCAGGAGGTAATCCGACATGGCACACAAGAAAGCTGGCGGCAGTTCCCGTAACGGCCGCGACTCGGAATCGAAACGCCTCGGCGTGAAGCGCTACGGCGGCCAGTTCGTCGTTGCCGGCAACATCCTCGTTCGCCAGCGCGGCACCGAATACCACCCGGGCGACAACGTCGGCATCGGCAAGGACCACACCCTGTTCGCGCTGAAGGACGGCGTGGTGCAGTTTTCGGTCAAGGGCGCGTCCCGCCGCCGTACCGTGACGATCGTGCCCGAAGCGGCCTGATCGCTCACCCGCGGTCCGAAAAGCCCTATCGTCTCGGTAGGGCTTTTTTCTTTTTCGAGGTTGTTCCGGAATGAAGTTTTTCGACGAAGCCCGCATCGACGTCATCGCCGGCGACGGCGGCAATGGCGTGGCCACCTTCCGCCGCGAGAAGTTCATTCCGAAGGGCGGCCCCAGCGGCGGCGACGGCGGCCGTGGCGGCAGCGTCTATGGCATGGCCGACCGCAACCTCAACACGCTGATCGACTACCGCTACACCCGCACCTTCCGTGCCCAGCGCGGCGAGAACGGCGGCAGCAAGGAATGCTACGGCCGCGGCGGCGAGGACATCGTGCTGCGCTTTCCGGTCGGCACGGTGATCACCGATCACGAGACCGGCGCACTGATCGCCGACCTCGACGAGGACGGCAAGAAGGTCCTGATCGCCCGCGGCGGCCGCGGCGGGCTCGGCAACATCCACTTCAAGTCGAGCACCAACCGCGCACCGCGGCAAAAGACCATGGGCCAGGAAGGCGAACGCTTCACGCTGCACCTGGAACTCAAGGTGCTTGCCGACGTCGGCCTGCTCGGCATGCCCAACGCCGGCAAGTCCACCTTCATCCGCTCGGTGTCGGCGGCCAAGCCCAAGGTGGCCGACTACCCCTTCACCACGCTGGCGCCCAACCTCGGCGTGGTACGCACCGCCGAGAACCGCAGCTTCGTGATCGCCGACATTCCGGGGCTGATCGAAGGCGCGGCCGAGGGCGCCGGCCTGGGCCACCAGTTCCTGCGCCATCTGCAGCGCACCCACGTGCTGCTGCACCTGGTCGACCTGGCGCCGTTCGACCCGGAAGCCGACCCCGTGCGTGACGCCAAGGCGATCGTCGAGGAACTGCGCAAGTACGACGAGGCGCTCTACGGCAAGCCGCGCTGGCTGGCGCTCAACAAGCTCGACCTGATTCCCGAGGAAGAGCGCGCGGCGCGCATCGCAGCCTTCCTCGATGCCTACGGCCCGGTGGAACGCCATTTCGAGATCTCCGCGCTGAAGGGCGAAGGCACCAGGGAACTGATCTTCGCCATCCAGGACTTCCTCGACGCCGAGCGCGCCCGCATCGAGGCCGAACGCGCCGGGCGCCAGGCGGCCGAAGCGGCCCGTCTCGCCGCCGCCGAGGCCGCCCGCGCCGCCGCCGACCGCGCCTACGAGGAGGAATCCCTCGCCGCGGACGCCGACGACCTGCCCGAAGACGAAGCCGGCGAGGACAGCCAGCCCGAGCGCTGACCCGCTCCGCCCCTCCACCAGCCGCCGCACGCCCCGCCATGAGAGAGAAGATCCGCACCGCCCGCCGCCTCATCGTCAAGGTGGGCAGCGCCCTCGTCACCAACAACGGCGCCGGCCTCGATCACGCCGCGCTGGACGGCTGGGGGCGCCAGATCGCGCAGTTGCGGGCCGGTGGCCGCGAGGTCGCGCTGGTGTCGTCCGGCGCCGTCGCCGCCGGCATGCAGCGGCTCGGCTGGACGAAGCGGCCGAGGGAAATGCACAAGCTGCAGGCCGCCGCCGCGGTGGGCCAGATGGGCCTGGTCGAAGCCTACGAGAAGGCGTTCTCCCGCCACGGCCTGCAGACCGCCCAGATCCTCCTGACGCACGAGGACCTCGCCGACCGCACGCGCTACCTCAACGCCCGCAGCACGCTCACCACCCTGCTCGAACTGGGCGTCGTGCCGATCATCAACGAGAACGACACCGTGGTCACCGACGAGATCAAGTTCGGCGACAACGACACGCTGGGCGCGCTGGTCGCCAACCTGATCGAGGCCGACGCGCTGATCATCCTCACCGACCAGCAGGGCCTCTACACCGCCGACCCGCGCACCGACCCCGCGGCGACGCTGATCGCCGAGGGCCGCGCCGAGGATCGGCAGTACGAGGCGATGGCCGGCGGCGCCGGCAGCGGCATCAGCAAGGGCGGCATGATCACCAAGATCCGCGCCGCCCAGCGCGCCGCCCGCAGCGGCGCCCACACCTGCATCGCCGGCGGCCGCATCCCCGATCCGCTGCTGCGCCTGGCCGCCGGCGAGCCGGTGGGCACCCTGCTCTACGCCTCGAGCACGCCGCTGCAGGCGCGCAAGCAGTGGCTCGCCGACCATCTGCAACTGGCCGGCGACCTGATCATCGACGACGGCGCCGTCGCCGCGCTGCAGAACGGCCGCAGCCTGCTGCCGGTCGGCGTGATCGAAGTGCGCGGCGACTTCGAGCGCGGCGCGGCAGTGGCCTGCCGCACCGCGGCCGGAGAAGAAGTCGCGCGCGGCCTGGCCAACTACAGCGCCACCGAATGCCGCCGCATCGCGCGGCGCCCCACCGCCGAGATCGAAAGCCTGCTCGGCTACATCGACGAGCCGGAACTGATCCATCGGGACAACATGATGGTGAGGTAGGCGCAGCGGCCGGAGCGCCGCGCCACGCCGTGCGGCGCAGGCTAGTCCGCTCGCATTTTTCCGGGGATGCCATCACAATCCGACATCGATCGTTACAAACCAGTGCCCAGCCCCATGAAAAAATGCAAGCGGTGCCTGCTGCCGGAGACAGTACCGGGCGCCAACCTCGATTCCGCGGAAGTCTGCGCGTTCTGCCGCGACAACAAACCGCACATTCCCACGGCGACCGCAGCCCAGCGCGCCGATCTCGAAGCGGCCCTGCACGCAGCCCGCAACACCGCCGATGCCCCCTACGACTGCATCGTGCCGCTGAGCGGCGGCAAGGACAGCCTCTACCTGCTGCACCGGCTGAAGGTCGACTACCGCCTGCGGGTACTCGCCTTCACCTGCGACATCGACCTGCCGCCGGTGGCCTGGAACAACATCCGCCGCGCCCTGCGCAAGCTGGACATCGACCACGTCGTATGGCGCCCGGCGCACGGCTTCCTGACGCGGCTCTTCCGCTACCTGCTGTGCAACCAGGAAGCGCGGGGAGCGGTCTATACGGTGTCCTACGTGTATGCCCCCCTCTTCGAAGGCGCCGCGCTCCGGCTGGCGATCGAAAAGAACGTGCCGCTCGTGCTCGCGGGCTACTCGCCGGGGCAGCCCGAGCCCGAACGCATGCTGTACGAATTCGCCCCGGCCCTGGTCCGCGGCGAGGACTGGACCCCTCCCCACCTGGCCGATTGCGGCGAGTTCTCGGCCGCCGACCTGGCGCACTTCTACAACCCGCACCTCCTGCCGGCCGGCACCCGCTTCCCGCGCTACCTCGCGCCCTACCACGTGTGGGACTACGACCAGGCCCAGGTCATCCGCCGCGTGACCGAACTGGGGCTCGTGCAGCGCAGCCACCACGCCAACCCCATCGTCAGCAACTACCCGATCAACTGGCTGATGATGTACTCGGACCTGCGCCACTTCGGCTACAACCCCTACACGCCCGAGTTCTCCGCGCTGATCCGCGAAGGCAAGGCCCGCCTGGGCTACTGGAAGGTGATGACGCCGCTGGTGAACTTCATGATCCGCCACAAGCTGGGCATGGGACGCGAGGTCGCGCGCAGCATGGCGTGGCTGGGGCTGGGCGAGGACGACCTGCGCATCAACCTCCCCAAGGGCGCCTACGATCCGCCACTGCTGCGCCGGAGCTGAAGTGAAACAGCCCCTACGCTCACTTCGTCCGCTACCCCCCGACGGGGCGCTCAGTGGCTTCGGGCGGCCGGGCGCCACCGCAATGGAGGCGGCACCCTGCACCGTTCCCGGACGGCTGCGCGACCGGGCGCTGCGGACGGGCGACACCGTCGCCTTCCTGCATCGCGCCGGCGAAGACGGATGGCAGTCCATCACCTGGCACGATCTGCTCGCGCAGGTCCGGCGGCTCGCAAGCCACTTTGCGCGTCTGGGCATCCGGCGCGGCGACCGGATCGTCATCATGCTGCCCACCGGCCCCGACTGGGAGCTGTGCCAGCAGGCGGCGCTCACCATCGGCGCAGTGGTGGTGGGCCTCGACAGCCACGATGCGCCGCAGAATCTCCAGCGCGCGCTCGCCTTGACCCAGCCTCGCCTGATCGTCACCTCCGACGAGGAACCGCTGGACCTGATTCGCGGCATCTGGCGCCTGCCCGAGATCGCCGTCGTCGCCACCGCCGGCGCGGCGCGCTCCGCCGCCGTCCATGCGCTCGACGGCCTGCTCGCCGCCGATCCCGGCAGCGGCGTCCCCGCCATCCCCGAACCGGGACCGGACGATCCCGCCACCATCGTCTTCACGTCGGGCAGCACCGGCCACCCCAAGGGCATCGCCTACTCGCATCGCCAGCTCTGTCTTGCGGTCGACGGCCTGATGGAACGCTTCCCATCGGTGCGCCAGGACGCACGCATGATCTGCTGGCTGCCGCTGTCGACCCTGTTCCAGCGCGTCATCAATCTGCTGGCGATCAGTTGCGGCGCAACCAGCTACTTCCTCGACGTCCCGGACGTGATGCGCTTCGCGCCCGAAATCCGGCCCACGCTCTTCGTCGGCGTGCCGCGCTTCTTCGAGAAACTGCACGGTGGCATCCAGGCAGGGCTCGAGAACCGTTCCACCGCGGAACGCACGATCGTGCACGCCGCCTGGGCAATCGGAAGCAGGCGGGCGGCAGCGCTGCGCGCGGGCAAACGGCCGCCGCTGTGGTGCCGGCTCCTCTTCCCCGCCGCCGATCGCGTCCTGGCTCGCGTCCGCGCACTGATGGGGCCGGACCTGCAGTTCATGGCGAGCGGTTCCGCGCCCATGCCGCGCTGGCTCCTCGAACGGCTGCACGGCCTTGGCTGGACCGTGCTCGAAGCCTACGGCACCAGCGAAAACGTGATGCCGATCGCGTTCAACACGCTGCGGCAGTTCCGCTTCGGCAGCGTCGGCAAGCCCTTGCCCGGCAACGAGCTGCGCTTTGCCGACGACGGCGAACTGCTGGTGCGCGGCCCCGGCGTCTTCGGCGGCTACTACGGCGAATCCGCCTCATCCGACACGATCGACGCCGAGGGTTTCCTGCACACGGGCGACTATGCGCACCTCGACCACGACGGTTTCCTGTGGCTGGACGGGCGCAAGAGCGAGGTCTTCAAGACCTCGACCGGGCGCCGCGTCCCGCCGGCGCCGATCGAGGCGGCACTGAAAACGCTGGACTACGTCGACCATGCCGTCGTCGTCGGCCGCGACCGCCCCTACCCCATCGCACTGCTGACGATCGCCCCGCAGCATCCGTTCGCAGCGAAGCTGTCGGACCCGGCCACCCACACCGCCGTCGCCGCCGACGCGCTCGATGCCTGCCGGGCCTTCCCCGAATTCCAGCGTCCGGGCGCGATCATCGTCTCGCCGCGCGCGCTCAGCGTATCGGGCGGCGAACTCACCCTCAACCAGAAGATCCGCCGCATTCCGATCGAGCAGCGCTTTCGCGCGCAGATCGACGAAGCCTACCGCCGCAGCACGCAGGCCCATCGCGGCCAGCCCTGCCCAACGCTCCCCGTCATCGAGGCTCCATGAGGCACTACTTTCTTACCGGCGCCTCCGGCGCCGTCGGCAGCGCCATCGTTCCACTGCTGCTGAGCGACCCCGATACCCGGGTGCGCATCCTGCTGCGGGCCGATTCCGATGAACACCTCGCCGCGAGGCTGGACGAACTGTGCCGGTTCTGGGAACTGGCGCCGGGCAGCGAACGGCGTTCCCGCATCCAGCCCCTGCGCGGCGATGCCTCGCTGCCGCGTTTCGGCCTGGCCGACGCCGACCATGCCGCCATCGCCGCGGACACCACGCACATCATCCATTGCGCCGCCAGCGTGCGCATGAACGACCCTCTCGACAAGGCACGCCGCTCCGCGGTCGGCTCGGCCGAGGCCATCCTCGCGCTGGCGCGCGAACTCGCGCGGCGCGGATCGCTGCAGAAGCTCGACTTCGTCAGCACCGTCGGCATCGCCGGCAAGCGCCCCGGGATTCTTCCCGAAACCTGGATCGACGAGCCCCGCGCCTTCCACAACACCTACGAGCAGACCAAGGCCGAGGCCGAAACGCTGGTGCGCGAGGCGATCGAACGCGAACGCCTGCCGATCACGGTGCATCGGCCGAGCATGGTGATCGGCGACTCGCGCGACGGCCGCATCATCCACTTCCAGATCTTCTACTACATATGCGAGATCCTGTCGGGACGCAGAACGCTGGGCCTGTACCCCTGCTTCGGCGACACCAGGCTCGACATCATCCCGGTGGACTGGGTCGCCGAAGCCATCGCCACCGCCAGCCGCAACCCGGACACCGCAGGCCGCATCTTTCATCTTTGCTCCGGTCCGGAGCGTTCGCCCGTGCTGCACGAGCTGAAAACCTACGTGCGCGATGCATTCCGCAGCCGGGGCCGGCGGATACCGGCCTCCATCACCGTCCCTCGCACCTGGTTCGCCGCGCTGCCGCGCATCGCCGCACCGTTCGTCCCCGAACGGCAACGCCGCAAACTGTCGGTGCTGCCCATCTACATGGACTACCTGGCCGACCGGCAGGGTTTCGACAATGCCGCCTACCTCGGCTGGCTGGAGGCACGGGGCCGGCACTTGCCGGGCGCGGAGGCCATCCTGCCGCCGGCGCTGGGGTACTACTTGCAGCAGCAGGCGGGAAGCCAGCCCGGAACGGACACCCGCTCCGATTCGGCTCCAGGGCGATGACCGCCCCTCCACCGGGGGCGGCTTTCCCGGGCATCGAAAAGCAAAAAGCCCGCGATTGCGGGCTTCTTGCTTTCAACGGTTGCCTTGACTTCAGGCAGCGGTACGGCGGCGGCGGATGCCGAACGCACCCATGAGGCCCGCACCGATCAGAGCCAGCGAACCCGGCTCCGGCACGCTCCAACGGTACTGGCCGTTGTTCGAGACATAGAAGTCTCCCGGAGGCGTGTTCGTGTTCGCGGGAGCGCCGAACGCATCATTGAAGAGCTCGCCCGCGATCTCGCTGCGGACGTTGGCCGTCGGATTGCCGGTGTAGGAGGCGTTGGTCGTCACGAAGCCGAAGAGCAGCTCGTCAGCAACCTTCGTCGAAAGATCGATACCGTTCTCGTCGAAGAAGTAACCGGCCAGGAGATCCGTCGCGAGGAACTTGAGGGTCAATTGACCATTCGGGATACCCGTGGCATTGACCTCGCCGAACCCGAGCACGAGCTTGAAGCTCCCGATCAGCGTACCGTTGTCGGCACCGAACGTTCCGTTCGTGCCACCGAAATCGAAGGCGGTGTCGGAGTACATGGAGAACGTCGACGTGGTGTCGAAGTTGATCGCCCCGCCCAGGGTGCCGGTGCCGGTGCCGGTAAAGATGGCGGTGATCTCGGCCGAGCTCGGCGCCGCGCTGGTGCCGTCCAGGCCGGCGACACGGAAGGCGCCGGCATCCTTGAACGTGAAGTTCGGGTACGGCGTGCCCGAGGTTTCGATGTAGCTCGCGCCGATCAGATCCATGAATTCGCTGACGACGACAGCGGCGCCCGCGCCAGCCGCGCCATCGGCGTCAAGCTTCCAATTCTGGAGGAACACTTCTGCGTTCGCAGCGGCCGAAGTCAGCACCATCGACGCCACGGCCAAGGCTTTAGTAAGTTTCATTTCAATCTCCTAGTCAATGCCAACAAGAACTTGATTGCTCCACAGGCGACTTTCGCTCAACGGACAGCTCTAGCACCTTCCCGCTCAACACTCGCCAAAAGTGTTGCGACATGCCACTAGCGGATCGAGCAATTTGCCTTAACCACCTTTCCAGCCGCCGCAGCATCCTAAGAGCAAAATCGATGCCAGGGCCTCGAAGAGAATCCTATCCCTTTGTTTATTTTAAGATTTCAAAGAAGGAACGCATGCATATCGGAAGCTCTCGGATGTCGACTGTAAAGAAAACCGACACGTTGCACACAGCGCCGGCGCGGCGCAGTACCGCTTGCTGCCGCCCATGCCGCAAGCCCGGGCATGGCGGTCCGTTGGCAATGGATTTCCGACACGCCGTCGCGTCGGCGATGGCGCACGGGCCATCGCCGGCCGGTACGGCTGCGTATCGGGAAATGGGCGCCGGCACCGCGTGCCGCGCAGAGCGCTTCGTCGTGGCCAGGAGGCCACGTCCGATCAGGACGGGGGGACTTCCATGAGTTTGTCGACGCTATGCCTCAGCGAGCGCGACGCAGGCTGCTTCGATTGCCCGACGCGGCAGAAGAACGTGAAACTCGTCTCCGGCTCCGCGCCGACCAGCCGCTCCATGTACGACGTGACCGCCGCCGCTTCGATGTCGATGGCCCGGAGCGCGGAGATGCTGCGCCCGGCACGCACGTACCATCGAAATATCAGCGGCGTCATCTCCGGCTGCAAGTGCAAACCGTGCGCCGTGGCGGTCAGCCAAAGCCGCTGCAGCGCCACGCCCGCATCGACGAAGTCGCCCATCTCCGCCAGGGGGCGCTCCGAGCGGACCAGTACGTGCGCGGCGCAAGAGACGGCGGGAATCACGTCCAGTTGAATCCGGGGTGCGACGGTACCGCCAAGGTATCTGTTGAAGAACGCGACCCGCTCCCAACTGTGCATCACCCAGCGCATCAGCCTTGCGGTCAGCGAATCCACCCCCACGGCCTGCTCCGGAATACGGTCGACGCTGTAACGCGCGCCCCACTCGATCACCTCCTTGTGCACCTCATAAGCCTCGGGGCAGGTCAGCCGGATGTGGGCGCTGTCCCAGAGCAGCCTGGCAATGCGCAACCGTGCGCCAAGAGGCTCGAAGAACTGCACGCTGAACCCGGCCCCGGGCGCATCGGCGATCGCCGCGCGTTGCGCCGCGGAGAGAGGCGTCGTACGCATCGGCCGCCGCTGCACGGTGCGGGTCTCGATGAACGGGAGCAGCGGGTCCGCTTCCGCTCCGGAGGCGGGCTCCAGTTTCACGTCGTAGATCGGCGCGGTGTCCGGCAGCCCGACCCGAATCGACCATGTCGCCTTCAGGCCGTGCCCGCTGGCGGCGATCCGGAGCGTTTCCAGCAGCGCGCCATGTGCGATGTGGCTGGCGTGCCCATCGAAGTCGTATACGCACCAATCCCGCGTATCGTGGCCGTGAACCGCGATGTGGTCGTCGGCCACGATCTCGAAGCGATAGGGCTGAGTGTTGTCCCCGCTGGGAGCCCAGCGGGCGAGGTCGAGAATCTTCAGCAGAACGTCCCTGCTAGCCATGTGCGCCTCCGGCCTGCTTCATGCGCCGCAACTGTCCTCTGGCAATCCACAGGCCGATGCGCTGCAACGGATTCCGGTTGCCGCCGGGACGCCATGTACGTACCAGGCGGTTGCGGTATGCGTCGAATTGATAACCCCTGGGCGCACTGATCACGCCACCGCGACCGAGCAGGATCTTGAGAACGTCGGTGGCGGTCACGCCGGCGCACAACTGGCAGGCGGCGACCGTGGAGGGTCCGCGATGCTCCTCCAGATTCACGCGCGACGGGTCGGCGAGGTACTGGCGCTGGAGCATCCCCGGCGACAGCCCGAGCAGGAAGCGGATTCCCATTTCCTCTTCGTCGCAGCCCTCGAGGCAAAAGTACTCCTCGAACGACATGCCGCCGGGAAGGAACACGAGCACGGCAGTCCCCATGCCAAGAGGCGCGGCGGTGATCGCAGGGATGCCGAGGCGGTGGCAAGCCGCGAAAGTGGCGCGGCGCACGTCGAAGGCGAAGAAGTCGAGGGCGTCGACGTAAAGGTCCACATCGCGCAGGAAATCATCGAGGTTGTCGTGCGACACGCCTGCCGGAAAACGACGGATGTCGAGTTCCGGATTGATCTGGAGCGCCATGTCCGCCAGAACGTCGACCTTCGGTTCGCCGATGGAAGATAAGGTCGCGCCGGCCTGCCGGTTGAAGTTGACGATATCGAACCGGTCGAAATCCGAGATGTTGAAGGCGCCGATGCCCAGGCGCGCGAGAGTCAGCAGGTGCCCTCCACCGACACCGCCCATCCCCGCGATTGCAATTCTCTTGCGGCGCAGGATTGCTTGCTCCGCGGCGGTAACCCATCCGATATTGCGCGAAAACGCGCCATCGTAGTCGAACTTTGCGCTCATACGCTGTATCTCTATGGTCCGAGCCTCACGCGAGGCTATCATGCGGTAGATTTTACAGAAGCGATACCTCGACTCGCGATCCATGCTCGACAACATCCTGCAAACCGTGATGCTTGCTGCCCGGAATCTTGCCCGGCAGCGCAGGCGTGGCCTGCTCGCGTTGCTCACCGTCTGCGGCGGCGTGGTTGCCTACCTGCTCGCGGGAGGTTTCATCGAGTGGATATTCCATGACATGCGGGAATCGACCATCCACTCGCAACTCGGCCACATCCAGATCACGCGCCCCGGCTACTTCAGCAACGGGGTGAGCGATCCGTATCGCTATCTCCTGCCGGGGGCGACGGACGAGGTCGCCCGTCTCGGTGGAGACAAAGTGCGGACGATCTCGCCGCGGCTTGCCTTCAACGGCCTGATCAGCAGGGAGGATGCGACCGTCTCGTTCGTCGGCGAGGGGATAGACCCTGCGCTGGAAAGGCCGATTTCGCGTGCGATCACGATCGTATCGGGCCGGGACCTTGCCGACGGCGATGCGAACGAGGTGCTGCTGGGGGAAGGTCTGGCCGCCAATCTGGGCGCGGCCGCGGGGGATTCCGTCGTCTTGCTGGCGACGACGGCGGAGGGGGGCATCAATGCAGTCGAACTCAAGGTGGCCGGCCTCTTCGCAACGATCACGAAGTCCTACGACGACAGCGTGCTGCGCGCACCGATCGGCGTCGCACGCCGGCTCATGCGTGTCGAGGGCGCCACCACCTGGGTCGTCCTGCTCGGCGACACGGCCGAGACTGCGGCGGCCACGGCGTCATTGCGGCGCAGCATGCCTGCCGCGAGCTTCGAGATCACGCCGTGGAACGAGCTCGCCGATTTCTACAACAAGACCGTCGAACTGTTTTCCCGCCAGGTAGGCGTGGTCCGGGCGCTGATCGCGCTGATCGTCGTGCTGAGCATTTCCAACACCCTGTCGATGGCAGTCATCGAGCGCACGAGCGAAATCGGCACATCGATGGCCCTCGGCGTGCGGCGCCGGGGCATTCTCGGATTGTTTCTTTGTGAAGGCGCCCTGCTCGGCATCGCCGGCGGCCTGCTCGGCGTTGCGCTGGGTCTCGTCCTGGCGGAGGCGATCTCGCTCGTCGGCATTCCGATGCCCCCTCCTCCCGGGATGGCGCGCGGCTATCTCGGCCAGATCGCAGTAACGCCCGCCCTCGCGCTCGACGCCTTGCTCCTCGCGTTCGTCACGACCCTGGTCGCCAGCCTCTTTCCGGCCTGGAAGGCATCGAGGATGCAGATCGTGGACGCGCTACGCCACCAGGGGTAATGCGATGCTCCTCAAACTTTCCTTGCGCAACGTCCTGCGCCAGAAAATCCGGTCGGGGATGACGCTCGCGGCCATCGTTTTCGGCGTGTGCGGCCTGATCCTCTCCGGCGGCTTCGTCGAGGACATCTTCGTCCAGTTGGGCGAAGCGATCGTCCATTCCCAAACCGGCCACATCCAGGTCTTCCGCAAGGATTTTCTCGAGAAGGGCACCCGTCAGCCGGAACACTATCTCATTGACAAACCAGAAGAACTCGCGCGCCGCATCTCGGAGCAACCGACTGTCGCCGAAGTTTCGGCCCGCCTGAACTTCGCCGGCCTGCTGAACAACGGCCGCCGTGATCTCGCCATCATCGGCGAGGGCGTGGAGCCGGCCAAGGAAGCGCGGCTCGGAACCTATCTGAAACTGATCAAGGGCCGCCAGCTCGCCGACGAAGACGCCTTCGGCATGCTCTTGGGAGAAGGGGTCGCCCACTCGCTCGGTCTGAAACCGGGAGACTCCGCCACCCTGGTCATGAACACCGCGGATGGCGCGCTCAACACGCTCGACTTCGAGATCGTCGGCGTATTTCAGAGCTTCTCCAAGGATTTCGACGCACGAGCCGTCCGCATCCCGCTGGCGGCCGCACGCGAACTGATGGCGAGCCCGGGGGCCAACCTCCTGGTGGTCAGTCTGTCGAGGACCGAGGACACGGATGCCGCAAAGCACGCAATCGAGACCCTTCTGCCCGCCGGTCTCGAGTCGCGCAACTGGCGCCAGCTATCGGACTTCTACGACAAGGCGGTACAGCTTTACGACCGGCAGTTCGGCGTGCTGAAACTCATCATACTCATGATGGTTCTGTTGTCCGTTGCCAACACTGTTAACATGAGTACATCCGAACGCATGGCGGAGTTCGGGACTATGCTGGCATTAGGCAACACGCCAGGCGACGTGTTTCGCCTGATCATCATCGAGAACGTGATTCTCGGCCTGATCGGCGCGGCCCTTGGCGCCGCAGCAGGAATCGTGCTTGCGCTGGTGATTTCGGCGTTCGGCATCCCGATGCCGCCGCCGCCGAACGCAAACATCGGCTACACGGCAATGATCCGGCTCGACATGGCCATGGTCGCTACAGCTTTCCTGATAGGTCTCGTGGCGACTGCGCTCGCCGCGATCCTTCCGGCCCGTCGCGTGTCCCGAACCCACGTGGTTGAAGCACTCAGGCAACGGGTCTGAAACTCTACGAGGTTCAAGTTCATGCAGCTCTTCGACCGTTTCAACCTCGGCCACGGCTTCAGCAAGTACTTCCGCATCGATGCCGCACTCGACGATGCCCTGAAGGACGAAGTCTATCGAGTACGTCATACCGTCTACTGCGAGGATCTCCATTTCGAGCCGGAGCGGCCCGACCAGCGCGAGATCGACGCCTATGATGCGCACAGTGTCCACTGCCTGCTGAGGACGGTCTCCGAGCCGTACCACCCGGTGGGGTGTGCACGCATCGTGCTGGCGAACCCGGCGGACCCGGAGGCGCCCTTGCCGTTCGAGCAGACGTGTGCCGCCGCGCTCGACCGCTCGATCATCGATCCGGCCGCGTTGCCGCGCGATCGCATCGCCGAGATCTCGCGGCTTGCGGTACATCGCCAGTTCCGGCGGCGGAAGGGGGAGGAGCGCTCCCGCGTTCCGGTCCGGGACGAGGACTTCTCGACCGGCGACCAGCCCCGCTTTCCGTTCATCCCGACGAGTCTGCTGCTCGGGTCGGTGGCGCTGGCCGAACGCAGCGGGATCGAGAACGTGTTCGTCCTGACGGAGCCGCGGCTTGCCGCGCATTTCGCCAAGCTGGGCGTGGAGGTCAGGCAGATCGGCAGCCCGATCGAACATCGCGGGCAGCGGATTCCCTCGGTGATGCAGATCGAAGAGATCATCCGCAACATGCGCAGCATCCTGCATCCGCTCTGGCATCTCGTGCGGGAACGGATCGGCAGCGAGTTCGACGAGATGGAAAGGCGCAAACAGGCTTCGGCCCAGGAACCGGCAGCCTGAGGCTTGTGGCCCGCCCTCGCCCGGCGTGACCGGCGGGCGCCGGATATGAAAGAGCGGCGTTGCCGCGATCCCGTCGGGTGATCGCGGCAACGCCGCTTCTGCAGGGTTCCCCGGTCAGCCCTTCAGCGCCGCCCTGATCTGCTCCAGCGTGCCCGGATCGTCGATCGTCGTCAGGTCGCCCGGATCGCGCCCTTCGGCCAGCGCCTGGATGGAGCGCCGCAGCATCTTGCCCGAACGCGTCTTCGGCAGGCCGCCGATGAAGTGGACGCGGGCCGGACGCGCGATGGCGCCGAGGCTCTCATCCACCTTCTTCATCACCTCCTTCTCCAGCGCGGCACGCTTCTCGGCCGTGTCGACGGTGGCGGCATCCTTCACCACCGCAAAGGCCATCGGCATCTGGCCCTTCAGTTCGTCATGCACGCCGACCACGGCGACTTCGGCGATCGCCGGATGGGTCTGCACCGCCTCTTCGATCTCGCGCGTGCCGAGGCGGTGGCCGGCGACGTTGATGACGTCGTCCATGCGGCCGAGGATGGTGTGGTAGCCCTTTTCGTCCTTGATGCCCCAGTCGGACGAGGAATACACCACCGGGTCGGTGAACAGGTTGAAGTAGGTGCTGACGAAACGCTCGTCCTGGCCCCAGACGGTGGACAGGCAGCCGGGCGGCAGCGGCGGCACGATACCGACGATGCCCTTCTCGTTGGCGCCGCACTCGGTGCCGTCCTCGCGGAAGATGCGCAGGTCGTAGCCGAAGACCGGGAAGGCGGGCGAGCCGAGCTTGATCGGGCTGTCCTCGACGCCGCGGCAGATGGCGAGCATCGGCCAGCCGGTCTCGGTCTGCCAGTAGTTGTCGATGACGGGGATGCCCAGCTCTTCCATGATCCACTGGTGAGAGGTCTCGTCCAGCGGCTCGCCGGCCAGGAACAGGTGCCTGAGCGAGGACAGGTCGTACTTCTTCAGGTAGGCCGGGTCCTGCTTCTTCAGCACGCGCACCGCGGTCGGCGCGGAGAACATCACGCTGACCTTGTGCTTCTCGACGATCTGCCACCAGATGCCGGCGTCCGGGCGCAGCGGGGTGCCTTCGTACATGACGGTGGCCATGCCGGCGATCAGCGGGCCGTAGATGATGTAGCTGTGGCCGACCACCCAGCCGATGTCCGAGGTCGAGAACATCGTCTCGCCCGCGTTGCCGGTGAAGATGTGCTTCATCGACGCGGCCAGCGCCACGGTGTAGCCGCCGGTGTCGCGCTGCACGCCCTTGGGCTTGCCGGTGGTGCCGGAGGTATAGAGGATGTAGCTCGGCTCGGACGATTCCATCCACTCGACCGGCACCTGGGCGTCCATATGCCTGGCGCGCAGTTCGGCGTAGTCGAAATCGCGCCCCTCGACCCTGGGAAAGCCCTTGTCCAGGCTGCGATCGACGATCAGCACCTTGGCGGGCGGGAATTCGGCCAGCTTGCAGGCTTCGTCGACCAGGTGCTTGTAGGGCACCGGCCTGCCGTTGCGCATGCCGGCGTCGGAACTGACCATCAGCACCGGCCTGGCATCGTCGATACGGGTGGCAAGCGAGTTGGCGGCGAAACCGCCGAACACCACCGAATGGATCGCGCCGATGCGTGCGCAGGCGAGCATCGCGAAGGCGGCCTCGGCGATCATCGGCATGTAGATCAGCACGCGGTCGCCGCGCCTGACGCCGAGTTCGCGGTACACCGCCGCCATGCGCTCGACTTCGCGCTGCAGTTCGGCGAACGAATAGACCTTTTCCTCGTTCGTCTCGGTGGAGATGTATACCAGCGCGCGGTCGTCCGGCCGCTCGGCGGCATGACGGTCCACCGCGTTGTAGCACAGGTTGGTTTCGCCGCCCTTGAACCACTTGACGAAGGGCGGCTGCGAGAAATCACAGATCTGCCCGGGCGGCTTGTTCCAATGCACGAGCTGCGCCTGTTCGGCCCAGAATTCATCGCGCTTCTCGATGGAACGGCGGTGGAACTCGTTGTACGTCGTCATTTGCATCCTCTCCCTCTTCGATTCCCTCAAAGCAATGACTGGCGGCCCGCAGGCGCAGCGCGCGCTGCCGCCCCGAGGATCTAGATGTGCGTCTGCGCCACGTCCAGATCGTCACCACGGCTTCCCGTCTTGTTCTGCATCTGCTTGAGCTGTGCGATCGGGAAGCCGCAATGAAGCCGCGATTCTAGCAATTCCAGCAGGGGCAGCAGCGTCGACACGAGTTCGGGGAGCTGGGCCGCCACTTCCTCCGGCTGGCCGAGGCGCAGATGGCGCAGCGCGGCATCGACGCTCAGCATGGGTGCCGCCTCGCGCTCCAGCGCGGCCTGACTCACCTCGCCCTTGCTGGCGATGACGCGGTTGCCGCCCGCGGCGACGCCCGCCTGGGCCCGGCGCGTCGCCATCTCCAGCAGATCGCCGACCGAACTCAGGCCGTCGGCGGCGGCGCTGGCCACGCCGATCGATACGCTGACGCGGATGCGCTCCTCGCGGTAGGTCATCACGAGGTTCTCGAGCCGCTGCTTCAGCCGCAGCGCGAACGCGCACCCGGCCACCAGGTCGGTGCCGGGTGCCAGCAGCGCGAACTGGCTGGCCGACCGCTGGGTCAGCGTGTCCTCGGCGCGGATGCGGCTGCCCAGCATCTTCGACAGCTTGCGCCCGATGAGCTGCACCACGTGGTCGCCGTAGCGCACCAGGAGCGGTGCGAGGTCGTCGAGTTCCATGACCAGCGCGACGATGTCCGACTGCGTGCGGCGCGCCCGCGCCAGTTCCTGCTTGGCGCGATGCTGCAGGTAGGCTTCGGTGGCGAGCCCGGTCGACGGTTCCATCGGGCTCTGGCGGGCAAGCGCGGCGCGGCTTTCCTCGAGTTCGTTCTGCGTATGCGCCAGTCTCGCCATGGAATGCAGCGTGGCGAGCAGTTCGGCGCCGCCGCTGCCCTTGGTGATGAATCCGTTGGCGCCGAGCCCGAGTGCGCGCCCGCGCGCCTTCTCGTCCTCGTCGCCGGAGAGGATGACCACCGGCAGCGTGCGCACCCGGCCGACGCGGGAGCCGCGGATGCGTTCGAGCAGGCCATAGCCGTCGAGCCGCGGCATGCCGATGTCGGTCAGCACCATGCTGATCGCGGGATCGACCAGCAGGGCCTCCCACGCCGCCTCGCCGTCGCCTTCCTCGCGCACATCGAAATGGCCGCGGATGTGCTTGACGATGGTCGCCCGCACCATACGGGAGTCGTCGACGACCAGCACCTTGGGCAGTTTCCGTTCATCCGTCATGAGCAGCCCCGCGCCCGCCGCCGTGCGCCCGGTTCAACCGCCGATGCGCACGACGGTCCGCCCCTTGACCCTGCCGGCGATGAAGTCGTCGAACGCGCCGGGTAGCGCATCGAAGCCGATGGTGCGCGTCACTGCGGCCAGATGCCCGGGCTTGAGGTCCGTCGCCAGGCGGTCCCACACGCGCTGGCGCGTCGGGAAGCCCATGTAGCCGGAATCGATGCCCAGCAGGCTCACCCCGCGCAGGATGAAGGGGAACACGGTGGTGTCGAGGTTGAAGCTCGCCGCATTGCCGATGCTCGCCACCGTGCCGGCCTGCTTCATCGTCGCCAGCACCCAGTGCAGGATCTGCCCGCCGACGTTGTCGACCGCGCCGGCCCACTGCGCCGCCTCCAGCGGACGCACCTTGTCGAAGTCGATCGACGAGCGCAGCTTGATCTCGGCCGCGCCCAGCATCTTCAGATAGTCGCCTTCCGCTTCCTTGCCGGTGAGCGCCACCACGTGATAACCCAGTTGGGCCAGCATTTCGATCGCCAGCCCGCCCACGCCGCCGGTGGCGCCGGTGACGACGACCGGACCGCCGGCCGGGTCGAGGCCGTTGTCTTCCATGCGCACGATGCCCAGCGCCGCGGTAAAGCCGGCGGTGCCCAGCGCCATCGCCTCGAACAGGTCGAGGCCCGCCGGCAGCGGCACCACCCAGCCGGCGGGCACGCGCGCGTACTCCGCATAACCGCCGTGGTGCGCCACGCCGATGTCGAAGCTGGTGGCGATGACCTTGTCGCCCGGCTTGAAGCGCGCATCCGCGCTGTCGACCACTTCGCCCGACAGGTCGATGCCGCCGACGCAGGGGAAGCGGCGGATGATCTTGCCGGCGCCGGTGGCGGCCAGGGCATCCTTGTAGTTGATGCTGGAATAGCTCACCCGGATCAGCACTTCTCCGGCATCGAGCTGATCCTGCTGCATCGTCGTCAGGCGGCTGACGACCTTCCTGTTTTCATCCTGATCGATCACGAAAGCCCTGAATGCGGTCATGCTGCGTGTCTCCCGATGGAAAGGTCGCTCCTGCAAGTGACCGGATTATAGCCACAAGGGTGTGAAATCCTTCACGAGGCGGCGGCGTCCGCTTCAGTTCCCGGGCATGGAACCGATAACGTGCACACGAACGTATCCCGCCCCTTCCCGACATGGCCCTGCTCTCCACGCCGCTGCGCTCGGTCGACGACTACGTCCGCCACTTCTCCGGCCAGGACCTTCCGGTGCTGCGCAGGACGCGCCGCGAACTCGAAGCCCTGCGCGCTTCGGCCGACACCGTGAACGGCAAGCGGATCGCCGCCGCGGTCCTGGGCGACCCGCTGATGACGATGCGCCTGCTCACGCACCTCGAGCAGCACCGCGGCAAGTCGCAGAACCACGACATCACGACGATCGACCGCGCCATCATGATGATGGGCGTGATGCCCTTCTTCGACACCTTCGCCGACCTGCACACGGTGGAAGACGTGCTGCAGTCCCATCCCAAGGCCCTGATCGGCGTCCTGAAGGTGATCGCCAATGCCCGGCGCGCCGCCGACTACGCACGCGACTGGGCAGTGGTGCGCCACGACATCGACCCCAACGAGATCACCGTGGCCGCGCTGCTGCGCGAGGCGACCGAGATCGTCTGCTGGGTGTTTGCGCCCGAACTCACGCTGCGCGTATACGAGATGCAGCACGCCGACCGCACGCTACGCAGCGCCGTCGCCCAGCAGGCGGTGTTCGGAACGACGGCCGACGAGATCCAGCTCGGCCTGATCCGCGCCTGGCGCCTGCCGGAACTGCTCGTCCATCTGCTGGACGAGACGGAGAACGGAAACCCCCGCGTACGCACGGTGAAGCTCGCTGCCGATTTCGCCCGCCACCTGGCGCACGGCTGGGACGATGCCGCGCTGCCGGAAGACATCGCCGAACTCGAAGACCTGCTGCGCCTGCCGCGCGAACCCCTGCTGCAGCGCCTCGGCATACCGGGCGAACAGCGCGGCCGTTTCCTGCAGGCGCCGGCCGCCGACTGATTCAGCCGCAGGACAGCAGGTTGCCCAGGTTCAGCAGCAGCGCCGGATGCTGATAGGCGGCGAAGATCGCACCGAGCCCGCCGAGCATGGCGGCAAGCAGCAGGGAAAGAATCAGGATTCGCTTGATCGTCGTTCTCCGCGATGCGGGGGTGGCTTCCGTCGGGCGCCGTAGCGTGCGCTACGGTCTGCCCGGCGGCGCTGGCATAGGATGCCGGCAGCGCAGATCTTCACATGCAAGGGGTTGGATTCATGAGCATTTCGGGCGCCATTCTGTCGGGCATCGCGGTCCTCGCGCTGCTCTATGCCATTGTGGCCTACAACGGCTTCGTCCGCCTGAAGCACGACGTCGCCCGCGCCTGGGCCAACATCGACGTGCTGCTCAAGCAGCGCCACGACGAACTGCCCAAGCTGGTGGAAGTATGCCGCCAGTACAAGCAGTTCGAAGAAAACACGCTGGCGCGCGTCACCGAGGCGCGGGCGCGGGTGGCCGCCGCGCGCGAGCAGCACGACGTGCCGGCACTGGGCGCGGCCGAGGGCTTGCTGCGCGCCGGCCTGGGCCGGATCTTCGCGGTGGCCGAAGCCTATCCGGAACTCAAGGCGAATGAGCACTTCATGCAGTTGCAGTCGCGCATCACCGCGCTCGAGAACGGCATCGCGGACCGGCGCGAACTCTACAACGCGGCGGTCAATGTGAATAACGTGCGTATCGAGCAGTTCCCCGACCTGATCGTCGCGCGTCTGTTCCAGTTCGGCAGCCAGCCGCTGCTCGAGTTCGCCGCCGCCGAAAAGGCCGATGTCGACCTGAAGACGCTGTTCGGCAACTGATCGCTCCGCCCCAGGCCGCCGCACGTCTTCCGCGATGCTCGTCCGCCTGCGCCGCGACGGCCTCAACGCCGCCCTGCCGCTGGCGCAGCTCGGGCTCGCCGCCTTCGCGCTGCACACCGGCGCCGGATGGCCGGCGCTGTTCGCCCTCGTGCTGTTGCTCGCCTCGGGCCTGTACGGCTGGATGCGCTCGCTGCAGCACGCCCGCCTGATCCTGGACACGCCGACCGCGCGCATCGCATCCGCAGCCCAAGGCTATGCCGAGTTGCGCGGCCGCGGCCAGCCGCTGCAGGGCACGCCGCTGCTATCGCCGCTCGACGGCCTGCCGGTGCTGTGGTACCGGCTGCTGACCGAGCGTCGCGACCGCGACGGCAATTGGCGCCACGAACGGTTGCAGCAGAGCGACGCGTCCTTCCTCGTCGTTGATGGCAGCGGCGAGTGCGCGGTGGATCCGGAAGGCGCCGAGATGCTGGTGCAGCGGCGCGACGTCACGGTGCGGGGCGATCTGCGGCACACGCAATGGTCGCTGCTGCGCCACGATCCCGTGTATGTGCTGGGCGAATTCCGCACGCTGGGCAGCGTCGAACCCGAGTTCGATGCGGCGGCGCAAGTGCGCGAGCTGCTGGCCGAATGGAAGAAGGACCGCCCCGCCCTGCTGGCGCGCTTCGACCTCGATGGCGACGGCCAGATCGACCTGCGCGAATGGGAACTCGCCCGTGCGCAGGCGCGGCGCGAGGTTCGGCAGCAACGCGACGCCGTGCTGACGGCCGCCGAGGCACACGTGATGCGCCGTCCCGCCGACGGGCGGCTGTACCTGATCTCGGATCTCGATCCGGCCCGCATCGCACGCCGCTACCGGCGCTGGTCGGCCTTTCACGTGGCGGTCGTCCTCGGCGCCGCGGCGGCCCTCGCGTGGCTTGGGCGGATGAACGGCGGATGAGCGACGAGGTGCGCCGGCTCAGCCGGCGGCGCGGCTCTCCAGTTCCTCCCAGCGCAGCATCGCCGCCTCGATCTCGCCGTCCAGCGCCGCCAGGCGCGCCTTGATCTGCGCGACCTCCTGCGGTGCCTCCTGGTACAGCGCCGGGTCGGCCATGCGCGCATGCAGCGCGGCCTGCTCCGCTTCGAGCGCGGCGATGCGGTCGGGCAGGGACTCCAGCTCGCGCTTTTCGTTGAACGACATCTTCGCCGGGCGGGCGGGCGGCGGCGTCCCCGCCACCGGCCTGGCCACCGCCTGGGCGGCACGCTTCGCTTCCTCGCGCCGGGATTCCTGCGCCGCGGCACGCGCGGCCTGCGTCCGCTGCCAGTCGCCGTAGCCGCCGGCGTACTCGCCCCAGCGCCCGTCGCCCTCGGCGGCGATCACCTGGGTGACGACGTTGTCGAGGAAGGCGCGGTCGTGGCTGACGAGGAACAGCGTGCCGTCATAGGCGGCCAGCAATTCCTCGAGCAGGTCCAGCGTCTCGATGTCGAGATCGTTGGTCGGTTCGTCCAGCACCAGCAGGTTCGCCGGCCGCGCGAACAGGCGCGCCAGCAGCAGGCGGTTGCGCTCGCCGCCGGACAGCGACTTCACCGGCGAACGCGCGCGCTGCGGCGCGAACAGGAAGTCGCCGAGATAGCCGATGACGTGCTTCTTCTCGCCGGCGATCTCGATGAAGTCCGACCCCGGGCTGATCACCTCGGTGAGCGGCAGCTCGGGGTCGAGCTGCGCCCGCAACTGGTCGAAATAGGCCACCATCTGGCGCGTACCGCGGCGCACCGTGCCTTCGTCCGGCGCGATCTCGCCCAGGATGAGCTTGAGCAGCGTGGTCTTGCCGGCGCCGTTGGGCCCGATGAAGCCGATGCGGTCGCCGCGCATGATGCGGGTGGAAAAGTCCCGTACCACGGTGCGATCGCCATAGCGCTTGGTGACATGGCCCAGTTCGGCCACCATCTGGCCGCTCTGCTCGCCGCGATCCACCGCCAGGTTGACGTTGCCCAGCCGATCGCGGCGCGCGGCGCGCGCAACGCGCAGCGCCTCCAGCCTGCGCACGCGCCCCTCGTTGCGGGTGCGGCGGGCCTCCACGCCCTTGCGGATCCACACTTCCTCCTGCGCGAGGAACTTGTCGAAGCGCGCGGCGGCCTTCGCCTCCGCCTCCAGTTCCTCCGCCTTGCGGCGCTGGTAGTCGGCGAACCGCCCCGGATAAGCGGCGAGCTTGCCGCGGTCCAGTTCGATGATGCGGGTGGCGATGTTGTCGAGGAACACCCGGTCGTGGGTGATGACGACCACCGCGCCGCGGAAATCGCGGATCAGTTCCTCCAGCCACAGGATGCCGTCGAGGTCGAGGTGGTTGGTGGGCTCGTCGAGCAGGAGCAGGTCAGGTTCGGCCACCAGCGCGCGGGCCAGCGCCACGCGCTTGACGCCGCCGCCCGACAGGCTGGAAACCTTCGCTTCCGCGGGCAGTCCGAGGCGGGCCAGCATGTGTTCCACGCGCTGGTTCAGGCGCCAGCCTTCGGCGGCCTCGACGGCATGCTGCAGGGCGGCAAGCCGTGCCAGCGCCTCCGGCGTGGCATGCTCGGCCACTGCCGCCATGGCGGCGTGGTACTCGACCAGCAGGCGCGCAGCGTCGCCCAGGCCATCGGCGACGGTGGCGAAAACGTCGCGCTCCAGGTCGAAATCCGCCTCCTGCGGCACGTAGGCGGTCACCAGGCCATCCTGGCGCCACACGGTACCGTCGTCGAGCGCCGCCTGCCCCGCCACCGCGCGCAGCAGGCTGGACTTGCCAGAACCGTTGCGCCCGATCAGCGCGACCCGCTCGCCGGGGTCCAACTGGAAGCTGACATGGTCGAGCAGATCGACGTGGCCGAAGGCGAGGCAGGCATTTTCTACCGAGAGCAGGGGCATGACGGAAACGGCGGCGGGGCCGGAGCGGAAAACGGATCGAAGCCGGGATTCTAGCCTCCGCACCGTCGCCGGGCCGGCTTCACGCATAATGATGCACCGCAACAATCGTTGCCGCACGAGCGGCAGCCCCTGGAGCCACGGCGAATGGAAGAAACACTCGAGCTTTTTGCCCTGCCCGATCAAGACCATGCCGCCCTGTGGGCGAAGCTGGTCGGCCACCTGCGGCCGCCGCGCGCCGCCCAGCCGCAGCAGGCGGAGGAATCCCTGCGCGTGCTGACGCACACGCTGGCACGCCGCACGGACCTGCGCGACGCCCTGCGCACCTCCTTCCTGAACCTCTTCGGCGAGCGCAAGCAGGTCTCGCTCTACGTATCGTCGGGCCTGCTGCCCTCCACCGGCTTCTTCTCGGAAACCTCGCGCCGGATCTCGGGACGCCTGCTGCCCGAAGCGATCGACACCGCCTACATGAAGGACGTGCTGTCGGTGGTGTTCCATCGCCACGACGACGACGTGTGGGTGAACGCCGTCGCCGACGAACAATGGCTGGACTTCCTGACCACCCTGCTCGACGAGGCCGAGCCCCATGCCGAAAACGACGCTGGCGATCTGCCCCCGGCCGTCGTCGAGATCCTCGAGGCGCTGCGTGTCCTCTCCTACCACGTCTCGGCGATCGGCCTGGACCCGGAACTGGTCCGCATCGATCCCGACCTGGAAGAATACGAGTCGCCCTTCCTCGCGCAGAATGCCGAACTGCTGGCCTACATCGAGCGCTACATCGGTTGGTGGAGCGCGCCCGGCCTCCTGAGCAGCGACGAGAAGCATCTGGTCGTGATGCTCGGCCAGTGCGACGAAGTGCTGCAGCGCGTGCGCAAGCGCGCCACCCGCATCGGCACCAGCCTGACGCTGACCTTCAAGCTGGAACGGCTGCGCCAGCACCTGGAACGCATCGCCGAACTGCTCGCGGTGCTCGACGGGCTGCGCGAGCGGCGTGTGGTGCACGACGTCGCACCGCGCCTGATCCGACTGTTCAAGACGCTGGTACGCGCCGAGTGCCGCAAGAATCACCTGTTCGACTACTGGGGCAAGAACGTCGAACTGCTGTCGCTGCGCATGACCGAAAGCGCCAGCCGCACCGGCGAACACTACATCACCAGCACCCGCGGCGAGTACTTCCGCATGCTGCGCTCGGCGGCGCTGGGCGGCTTCGTCATCGCGCTGATGTCGGCGCTCAAGATCGTGCTCGGCGGCCAGGGCCTGGCGCCGCTCAACGAGGCGCTCGCCTTCTGCCTGAACTACGGGCTCGGCTTTGCGCTGATCCACATCATCGGCGGCACCGTGGCAACCAAGCAGCCGGCGATGACCGCCAACGCCATCGCCGCCTCCATCGGCGAGGGCAGCGGCAAGACACGCGACCTCGAAGCCCTCGCCGACCTGATCGCACGCACCATACGCAGCCAGCTCGCCGCCATCCTGGGCAACGTCGGCATCGCCATCCCGGTGGCGATCGCGGTCGGGCTGGCGATCCACGCCCTCACCGGATCGCACTTCGTGAGCCCGGAAAAAGCCCACAAGCTGCTCGGCGAGATCGACCCGGCCAGCGGCGCGCCGTTCTTCGCCGCGATCGCGGGCGTCTGCCTCTTCCTGTCGGGCCTCATCGCCGGCTACTACGACAATCTGTCGGCCTACAACCGCATCCCGCAGCGGCTGCTGCAACTGCGCGGGCCGCGGCGCCTGCTGGGCGAAGCGCGCATGCAGCGGGTGGCCGCCTATGTCGAGGACAATCTGGGCGCACTGGCGGGCAACTTCTTCTTCGGCTTCCTGCTCGGCGGCGCGACCGCGCTCGGCGTGCTCTTCGGCCTGCCGCTGGACATCCGGCACATCGCGTTCTCCTCCGCCTACGTGGGCTATTCGGTCACCGCACTGGACTTCACCCTGCCCTGGCAGGCGGTGACGTTCGCGTTGGCCGGCGTGCTGCTGATCGGCCTGGTGAACCTGACGGTGAGCTTCTCGCTGACGCTGACCGTCGCCATGCGCGCACGCCGCATCAGCTTCGCCCAGGGACGCACCCTCGGCCACCTGCTGCTGCGACGCTTCCTGAAGCGCCCGCAGGATTTCCTCCTGCCGCCGCTGCGCGGAACCGCCCCGGAAGCCAGACCCGCGACGAGCGAGAGCAGCACCTCGCCCAGCCCACCCCCTCCCGCCCCCAATGCCTCCCAACCGCTTGGACCGGACGCGCCGAACGGCTAGTAATGTACCGCTTCGCATCGCCATAGTTCACGGCGAAGAATGATAGATTAAGATTTTGATTTATAAAGAAAATATAATCTTCTTCTATAGTAAATTTTAAGCAGCACCGACGACTACCGCGACACCGTACAGCAGGCTCTACAGCGCCGGTCGCAGCGCTTCTACCATCCGGCTCGTGTGCTCCACCGCATACTCACAATTCAGGTGGAAGTTTGTGTCGTAGAAAGCGTTTCTAGGGAAATAAAAGTCTCTGGCCTTCCCCGCAATTTCGATACCTGCCTCGCGCATAAGGCTCAATATGCCATCCAATGATGCCGAATAGTTTGCATCTAGTGATGCAGGATCTTCGATGGTGGGAGCGGGCATGAGTATCAGTCGTACCCCACGCTCTTTCAAAGTCTTATTTGTTCGAACAAGCAAATCCTTTTCACGGAGGTTCACCCTAGAAACAGTAATACTTCCGCCAACAGTTCGTGCGTTGCCACAAGCACCGCGCATGTCGCCGAATCGATTCAGATTCCTGAAATCGTACTGCATCGGATTTGGCGCCGCGTCCTGGGCGCCCTCCAGATCCGAGATCACCTTATCGTCATTCATCAATTTCCGCGCAGGGAATTGTCTATAAATGGCGTCACGGTCTTCCTTGGCAATAATATTTCGGAAAAATGCAGTCGGCTTGATCGCAGCGATATACCTTGTTTTTTGTGCCAGGCTTGATCCGTCAAAATACCCGTGATCCCATGCTACGATCTGGTCGACCATCCAATCCTCAGGCACTTTGTAGTCTCGCCAATAGTAGTACCAAGCCAGTGGCATCACTACGACATCTCCAGGTTTGGCATTCTTCTCAGCGAATGTTGTCAGCCAATCCAATGGCAAGCCACCATGCAACGACATATTCACGACTGGGCGCCCGAGTTCTTTCTCGGCAACTGAGCTGTCCATACCAAACAGGCTGCTAGAATCTCCAATTATCAGCACACGCCCACGAGTGGCGGCGCGCTCAGCAAGATACTCCTTCCATGTAATCCAGTAGGACACATCATAGGATGCCGGAATCGGCGCTCCAAATTGATACCTGAAGAGGGCATAATATAGGCCGCTCACCGCCACCATGGCTACAGCCGAAGCCGCCAAGAAAACTCTGCTGTATCGCATATCAGAATTGAAAATAGAGGAACGGGCTGTTTACGTTTGTTCCGAAGGTCGTCGCTAAGCTTGCTGCAAATAGAAAGACGCAGACTACTGCGCCAGATATGCACAACATTGCGCCGAGGTGTCTACCTCCAGCCCCCTCCAATTTTATCCGGTTCTCCACTAGATCCGCCAGTTCATAGGCGTTGGGGCACAGCCAGACGATCATTGCGGAGAGCATCAGGTAGGCTATGAACACAAGTGCACTCTGCTCATTGAGCACGTCAGGCCACTCTGCTGGCGTCGCAATACCAGCCATCGCCGCGACGATACTGT
Source organism: Thauera sp. K11 (assembly GCF_002354895.1). Taxonomy (NCBI): domain Bacteria; kingdom Pseudomonadati; phylum Pseudomonadota; class Betaproteobacteria; order Rhodocyclales; family Zoogloeaceae; genus Thauera; species Thauera sinica. The sequence continues at coordinate 710,245 of NZ_CP023439.1, read as the reverse complement.
TGGCCGCGGCAAGATTCGGAGCCCTGAAATACACCCAGGCGATCACCACCATGAAGAAGGTCAGCAGCACGCCAAGTGGCGCAGTCAACCAGCCCGGCGCGCAACCGGCGATGCCGAGCTTGCGGCTCACCCACTGGAACGCATGGTTCGCACAGAGGAACGCCCCATGCAGGCCGCCCCATACGATGAACGTCCAGTTGGCGCCGTGCCACAGGCCGCCAAGCACCATCGTTGCCATCAGGTTGAAATAGCGCCAGATCTGACCGTGCTTGTTGCCACCGAGAGGAATGTAAAGATAGTCGCGCAGGAACTGTGACAGAGTCATATGCCAGCGGCGCCAGAAATCAATGATGTTGACGCTCTTGTATGGCGAATTGAAGTTGATCGGCAACTGCACGCCGAACAGCATCGACAAACCGACCGCCATGTCGGAGTAACCGGAGAAGTCGAAATAGATCTGGAAGGTGTACGCGAGCGCACCGACCCAGCCGCCTACAAACCCAACCGCATTGCCGGACGCAGCGGCAGTAAATATCGGATCGGCGTAGACACTGATCGGATCGGCAATGAGCAGCTTCTTGCTGATGCCGATGGTAAACAGCACTAGCCCGATGGCGAGATTGCGCGAGCGCACGCGGTAGACAGCCGGGTTGCGTAGCTGCGGCATCATCTGCCCATGATGCAGCACCGGGCCGGCGATCAGATGCGGGAACCACGTCACGAAGAGCAGGTAATGCACGAAGTTGTACTCGCGCGCCTTGCCCTTCCAGGCATCCACTAGAAAGGCGATCTGCGTGAAGGTGAAGAACGAGATCCCGATCGGCAGCACCACGTTCAACACCGGAGGATGGCCACCTAGCGGCGCCACGATCTCGGCCAGGAAGAAGTTCGCGTATTTGTAATAGGCCAGCAGCGCGAGGTTTGCGACGATGCTGCCGACAAGGAAGCGCTTTGCCCAGGGTGAGCGGTCCCGCAACCGCGCTATCACGTAGCCAGCCGTGTAGTTGAGAACGATCGAGCCCAGCAGCAGTGGGACGTACTGGACATCCCACCAGCCATAAAAGAAGACCGAGGCGCCGGCAAGCCATGCGGCGGCTGTGCCCCGGTGGATTCGCGCCAGTACGAAGAAACCGACGAAGACGACTGGTAGAAACGCAAAAATGAACGCGAATGAAGTGAACAGCACTTCAGCCCCTCTTTTTGGTATTTTTGATTGGGGCGGATTGTAAGCGATTCCTGAACTCAGGGGCTTGATCAGTCCGGAATAGTGGCGTTTGCCCCATGGTCTGGGTTGCGTGTGCCCATGCTACCCGCTTCCCTCGGAAGTATGCGCAGTCATCATCCCTGACGGCGCAAAACTCGGGACAGAGCATTTCCCCGTCCCGCCACGTCGGCACCGCAAAGCCGGACTGCCAGTTGGCATTGCGCCTGGACCGGAGCCCTTGACCACGTTGTTATACGCTGCGTGCATCCCGTTGGCGACGGCGTGAATGATTGCCGTGTCGGCGTTCATGTCGATGCGGTAGGAGTCATGCCACCCGGGAAGATGGCCGGCCAGCGCGAAGCCCTTGATTCACACATACTCTAGAACCTGCACGGCAAGACGTGCATCGAATCGCACATCATGATTTCTGGCCGTGCGCAGCAGCTTCAGCCCCTTCGCGCCCCTCTCGCTCAACCGCTCCTGCACCGCTTCAAGTTCATCCTTGACACTGTCCGTCTTCTGCTAGCAATGCGTGCCCCTTGCTGATCCTGGCTCGTCGCATCCACGCCCAGCGCCTCCCACGCCGCAAACTCCTCGGGCATCATGCCGGCCTGCTCGAGCGACGTGAACAACGACATCACGCTGCGCCACTGCTCGACAGGCTGGATCTGCTCGCCAGACGCCAGCATCCGGTCGAACACGCCACGTACGTCGTCGTTCAGTTCGACGTTGAGCGCTTTCAGTTCCTTGTAGATGTGCACGCTGGAATGGGCCCTGCACCTCGATGCTCGGCGCCCTACCCTCGAACAGGTACGACTCGAAGCCACGGACGAACTGTTCGTGATAGCTGCGCTTTTCCTCGAAGTCGAGATTGTTCCACTCGTCAAGATCGCGCAGGTCGAACCACTTCATCAGCGCGTTGGCATCCTCCCGCACAGCCTGTGGCGCATTCTCCCGGCTCGTCATGTCAGTCAGCACTTCGAGGAGTAGGTGGCCGCGCTCGTGCAGGAACGTACCTAAATCTGAGTTCTTCAGCAGCGCGATGATGTTCGTCTCCGGGTTGAAGGCGCCGCGCGCTGGACTCGGAGCCCTTGTCGAAGACGCCAGTCTGCGGCTCAGGCTTTGCGGATTTCAACCGGTCTACCTCTGGCAATTCGGCCGCCTTCTCGGCGACACGACTGCGCTCGGCATGCTTCTTCGGCCTGCCGCTGGACATCCGGCACATCGCGTTCTCCTCCGCCTACGTGGGCTATTCGGTCGCCGCACTGGACTTCACCCTGCCCTGGCAGACGGTGACGTTCGCGCTGGCCGGCGTGCTGCTGATCGGCCTAGTGAACCTGACGGTGAGCTTCTCGCTGACGCTGACCGTCGCCACGCGCGCACGCTGCATCAGCTTCGCCCAGGGACGCACCCTCGGCCACCTGCTGCCGCGACGCTTCCTGAAGCGCCCGCAGGATTTCCTCCTGCCGCCGCTGCGCGGAACCGCCCCGGAAGCCAGACCCGCGACGAGCGAGAGCAGCACCTCGCCCAGCCCACCCCCTCCCGCCCCCAATGCCTCCCAACCGCTTGGACCGGACGCGCCGAACGGCTAGAATGTGCGGCTTCGCCTCGCCATAGTTCAATGGATAGAACGGGCGCCTCCTAAGCGCCAGATCTGGGTTCGATTCCCGGTGGCGGGACCAGAACAAAGCACCGAGCAGCATCAGGACGACGCAGAAACCCGCGCAGCTACTGGCTCCGCGGGTTTTTTATTGCACCCGGTTGCACCATACGGCACCATACCAATACCCCATTTCTGGGGGTATCTCTGAGGGTAGATTGCTGAACATCGGCATACCCCCAGAAAAAATACCCCCACCGGACGTATTTGGCATGCCACTGACCGACACCGCGATCCGCCAGGCAAAGCCGGCCGACAAGCCGTTCAAGCTCACCGACGGTGGTGGGCTCTTCCTGCAAATCCAGCCCACCGGCGGCAAGCTGTGGCGCATGAAGTACCGCTTCGACGGCAAGGAAAAGCTGCTCGCGCTGGGCGCATACCCTGCGGTCGGGCTGGCGGCAGCACGCAAGGCGCATGCGGCAGCGCGCGAACAGCTCGCGGCCGGCATCGACCCCGGCGCGGCGAAGCAGGAAGCCAAGCGCGCCGCCAAGGTCGCCAGCGACAACACCTTCGAGGCGGTCGCCCGTGCGTGGTGGGCGATCTGGCGCAAGGACAAGGTCGAGGGCACCGCGCGCAACGCCATTCGCACACTGGAGCTTCACGTCTTCCCGCACATCGGCAAGAAGCCGATCGCCGGCATCAAGCCGGCCGACATCCTGCACCTGCTACGCCGGATCGAGGCGATCGGCACGACCGAGACCCTGAAGCGCGTGCGCGCCCGGATCGGCGAAATCTACATCCACGCCATCGCCACCGGCGTGGCCGAGAGCAACCCGGCCGAAGGCCTGCACAAGGCGCTGACCACGCACCAGGAGAAGCGCCGCCCTGCCCTGCGCGCCACCGACCTGCATGAGTTCTTCGTCCGCCTGGACGCGGTGCGCATCAGCACCATGGTCAAGGCCGCCATCCGCCTGCAGGTGCTCACCTTCGTCCGCCCGGGAGAACTGCGCTGCCCGCTGTGGGATGAATTCGACCTCGATGGCGCCACGTGGGTGATTCCCGCCGAGCGCGACCGTAGCCGGGGGCTCACCGGGATGAAGATGAAGGAAGAGCACATCGTTCCGCTGTCCCGCCAGGCCGTCGAGATCCTGCGCGAGCTGAAGGCGACCAGCGGCGGGCATGATCTGCTCTTCCCGAACCGCAACGGCCAGGGCCGACCCATCTCCGACGGCACGGTGAACCAGGCGCTGCGGGCGATGGGCTACGAGGCCGGGCAAGTCACTGGCGCCGGGTTCCGGGCGACTGCGACCGGAGCGCTACTCGAACTCGGCTACCGGCCCGACGTGATCGACAAGCAGCTCGCCCACCGCGAGCGCAATCAGGTCTTCGCCGCCTATTCCCACCACGCGCAGTTCATGGCCGAGCGCCGGGCGATGATGCAGGGGTGGGCGGATTACCTGGACGAGATGCGGAAGGGGGCGAGGATCATCCCGTTCCCGGAAGCAACGAGGGGATAACTCCACATGAGCTTCCCAGATTGAGCGCCGGCTGCTTTGGTGAGTCTGTAAATTGAACTGTGTAACTGCCCTTTGAGACGATACGGCGGTGACAGTGAGGAGCAGTCCGGGGCCTTCGACTTTCTGATGCCTTCTCAGGCCCGCTCACGCATTGTCGGAGGCGGGCCAGCATTCACATCGCCCTACAGGGGGGGGGACGTGAACGGAAAAACCCGCTCAGTGGCGGGCTTCAGAATCTCGGGGCGCAACTCGCCCCACGGGTGGAATGGTGACATCCTCGGCGAACTTCAACGCTGAGTGCGAACCAGACCAAAGTCGGATTTTCCGACATTGAGACCCAGAGCCTTGGCGAGCGCCGCCATGTAGCTTTGCGTACCAGGCACTGCCATGGTACCAGCAGGATGCCGCGCCGCTCCCGCAGGCGCGTTTCTACTCCACTGCCGCCAACACCGCCGCCGGGTTGCTCGCGGCGATGCGCAGCAGGGTCTTTGCGGCCCCTGAAGGTTCGCGCCGCCCCTGCTCCCAGTCCTGCAGGGTGCGGACAGAAACGCCGAGCAGGCGGGCAAATTCCGCCTGCGACAAGCCCACCTTCTGCCGCGCTTCGACGGCCGGCGACAAGGCCACACGGGTTTCACGCGCTGCCTGGCCGGCTTTCATCTGGCGAACCGAGGCCAGGAGCTTCTCGCCCAGTTCGGTGCCCGTCATGGAACGTTCATTCATCGTCAATCGCCTCCTTGATCGCTTTGAGCAAGTGCCCCGGGATGTTGCCGCGCACCGCCTTGGCGTAGATCACAAGCAGCCAGATCGTGCCGTTCTCCAGCCGATTGTAGTAGATCACCCGCGCACCGTCGCGCTTTCCCATGCCAGACCGTGACCAACGCACCTTGCGGCATCCCCCGGAGCCGGGAATCACGTCACCGGCCAGCGGGTTGCCGGCAATCCACGTGACGAACTCCAGACGTTCGGCCTCCGACCAGATCGATTTCGCATCGGCGGTGAAGATTTCTGTTTCGGCAACGGTGAACATGTGCCGATTATACGGCAACGCCGTATAGAATCAAACCGCTTGACAGCCCCACCAGCGCCCACCTACTCTGCAAACGTCCCGCAAACAACGGGGCACCGGTTTGGCGACCGGGTGAGATAAGGCGGACAACCGCCGCAGTGCGTTTTTTTTACGTCCGTTGCATGGTGCTGCCCTTATGGGCGGGCCGTGTTGGGAGACCGCAAGGTCTGCCGGTCCTTATCCCGGTTCGCCAACCCGACACGGTTCCGCCCACCTGTTTGGCGACGGGAAAGCGGAGAACTCGACCGCAGATAAGGAGTACCACCATGGCACACCCCGCCCTCGGCGCGCCCGCGCCCACCCCCTGCAACAATCTTCGCCGCCTACAGGCCGCCATCACCGACATGGACGGCTTCGCTCAAGGCGGCCTCTCGGAAATCTCGGCCATCGCCAAGCTCGCCTTGGCGGCAATGGAAACCCCGGACGGCTACCGCCACCCCGAAATGATCGCCCAGGCGCTGTCCGCCATCTGGGGAAAGGCTGAGAGCATCGAGAATTGCATCAACACCACCGCCGAGAAAGTCGGCTGCAACTACCGCGATCCCGACGCAGAACGCCGCTATGCTGCGTACAGGACCGCCTTCGAGGAGGTGCAGTCATGAGTCGGCCCTGAATAATTAATAACCGTTTGATTTATCGTCACAAAAGACGTGCCGTGGTCAGCTGGAATTGCAGAAAACGGTTAATATTCATTTGTTTCCTTGCAAATTTTGATCGCCGATGGGACCGAAGCCGAAGGGGCCGCAAACGGGAGAGTTGTTCCGCCAGCCGCTGGCGGAACTGATCAACGGGAGGCATCCGCTTGTGAAGCTGGCGGAGTTGATCGACTGGAGCGTTTTCGAGCGGGAATGGGCGCCGCTCTTTCCGTCAGGGCGGGGCCGGCCGGCGACACCGCCCCGTCTCGTGGCCGGGTTGCTCTATCTGCAGCACACCTTTGCCTGTTCCGATGAGGCGCTGATTTGGACTTGGGTGGAGAACCCGTACTGGCAGCACTTCTGCGGCGAGACCTACTTTCAGCACGAGCCCCCCATCGATCCCTCCTCCCTGTCACGCTGGCGCAAGCGCATCGGCGAAGCAGGCGTGGAGTGGCTGCTGACGGCGACCATCGAGGCCGCCCGGAAAGCGCAGGTGATCAAGGCGGCGAGCCTGGAGAAAGTGATTGTCGACACGACGGTCATGGAGAAGGCCATTGCCTATCCGACCGACAGCCGGTTGCTGGAGCGTGGCCGCCAACATCTGGTGAAGTTGGCTGGCCGGCTCGGGATCAAGCTGCGGCAGAACTACAACCGGCAAGCGCCCCGCTTGGCAGGACAGGTCGGCCGCTATGCCCATGCCAAGCAATACAAGCGGATGCGGGCGACGCTGAAGAAATTGCGTACCCTAGTGGGCCGGGTCTGGCGCGATATCGACCGACAGCGAACCGGCGTTGCCCCTGAGCAAGCAGCCAAGGTGGAATCGATTCTGGCCCGTGTCCGGCGTCTGCTTGATCAGAAGCCGAAGGACAAGAACAAGCTCTACAGCCTGCATGCCCCAGAAGTCGAGTGCATCGCCAAGGGCAAGGCCCGGCAGCCCTACGAGTTCGGGGTGAAGGTCACGGTTGCCACGACGCACCGGGAAGGACTGGTCGTCGGCATGCGCAGCCTGCCGGGCAATCCCTTTGACGGGCACACCTTGGCCGAAGCCCTTGAGCAGGTCGAAATCCTCACCGAGAAAAAACCGAAAGCGGTCTTTGTCGACAAGGGCTACCAGGGCGCCCAGGTGCCGGGGAGGGAGGTTTGGCGCAGCGGCATGCGACGCGGTGTCACCTGTCGGCTCAAACGGGATATCCGACGGCGAAGTGCCATCGAGCCGATGATCGGCCACATGAAGAATGAAGGATTGCTGCGACGGAACTGGCTGCGCGGCAGCCTGGGCGACGCGCTGCATGCCGTCCTCTGCGGCGCCGGCCATAACCTGCGGATGATTCTCCGGAAGCTGTGGCTTCTTCGCGCCCGGATTCTAGCCCTTCTCGAAGCGCTATCTGTCTTCCCCGCGGCTTCGAGAAACTCACCGGCGCTGACCGGAATCGCCGCGTAATGGATTATTCAGGACCGACTCATGAGCACGCACACCCTCACCCTCGATGTGGACACCATCAGCGCCAAGCTGGCTGCCGCCGCGGGCATCATCGACCTGATCGTCACCCTGGCCTGGACCGGCGATATGGAGTCGCTGTGTGAGCACTCCCTGTCCGAATCCATCAGCACCGCCATGGACATGATCGGCGAAGCGCGTCAGCTTCTCGCCGGCACTTCTCGAGAGGTACGGCTTCGTTGAAGGCGAGGACTGGGTTCTTCAGAAAATTATGGACAACCCTGCCGGCGGACCAGAACAAAGCAACAGGCAGCACCGGCAAGCACCTCGAACCCGCGCAGCTAATGGCTTCGCGGGTTTCTTTCTGCCTATCGGCACGATATGCAACCCGGCCCGTGCAGCACGAGGCCCAAAACCGTCAATTCCTGAGGGTTTCAGAAGGGAATTCGCCGAACAGCTTCCTGTAATCCGCGGCGAATCGGCCCAGGTGAGTGAATCCGTAGTCCATCGCGATATGCGTCACCATCTTCTTCGAACGGTTGCTGCTTTTCAGGACGTCGTATATCGCTTCGAGCCGTTTCCGCTTGATATAGGTGGCAGGCGACACGCCCCGATGCCGACTGAACACATTCTGTAAGGTGCGGGATGTGATATTGCAGTGGTCGGCGAGTTCGGCAACCGTGATCGGCCTGTGGATGTTCTCGGAAATGTAATCATCCACATGGCCGATCAGCCCTTCGTCTTCTCTGGTGGAATCCAGGCGATCGACATTGTGCGGAAACCATTCGAGCAGCTTGTAGCCAAGAAACTGCTTCAGCGGCTCGATTGATCGGTTCCCGCACACGCGCGCCTTTTCGGCCTCAAGGCATACCAATTCCAGCATATGCCGGAATGCGACGTCCTCGCCCAGTTTGCGCACCACCTTGTCGAAGTGGACGCCGCCCGATGGCAGGTATCCACAGCCCTCCCTGCAAGTCCGATCGAAGACACCCGACGGTATTTTCACGATCAGCTTCATGCAATCGGAGGAATAGAAGAACTTGACTTCCTCGTCGGGCGGAATCAGCGTGGCTGCGCCGACGTCCAGGCTGATTTCGTCGCGGCGATACCTGACGACGCACTCGCCGTTGATGACGAGTTGCAGATGGTAATTCCGGACAAGTTTCGGCGTGCTGACCGCAGCCGAGGAACCATAGCCGATGACCATCAGGCCGAGATCATCGAGCCTGGCATGGCGCAGCGAGGCGCACTCGATCCGCTTTTCCGTTTTCAGCGTGTGCAGGCCGATATGTCTATTTACATAGGCCGATACCTGATAGGGGTCCGCTATCGGAAATACCGTGCTTTTCTTGAGAAGACTGTCCAGCATTCCTCTCTCCCCCTCCATCCTCTTAATGGTCGCTATCGTTCAAGTATTGCGAGACACCTTTCGGCCATCGAGGCACTGCGTCCCATTCGATCCGCCGACGCTCCAAGCCTGATCACCAGCCGATTCTTCACTAGCGATATTGCCCGGTCAAGCCTGTCGCGACGTGTTCCCCGGGATCTCCGCCTCCAGCGCGAACAGGGTGACAAGCCCTTCTGTCACCCTGTCGCCCTCAAGAGCCGGGGCATGAAATCCGCTTGCATGTCTTGGCTGCGGAACGCGGCCCTCCACCCGGAATACGCGGTGGAATCAAACCATCCTGCAGCCGAGCGCCGGATCGGCGAGCGCCTTGTGGGCAATGCCGACCACCTTGTTCTCGTTGCCGACCACTCTGCGCAGATAGATGTCCTGAATGGGGTTGTGGGCCTTCGACATCGTCCATACCCCGCGCGGGCTGTCGATGACGGCGCTTTCCATCGCCGCGATGATGCCTTTCCTGTCGTCGACATCGCCTTTGACCGCTTCGATGCCGGCCGCGAAAAGCTGGGCCGTATCGTAGCCCTGGACAGCGAACACGTCGGCATTGCTCCCGAACGCCTTCGCGTAGGCCAGACGAAACTCGTCATTCTTCTTCATGTCTAGTGAATCGCCGTAGTGTGCCGTGGTTTCGATGCCTTCAGCGGCATTGCCCACGGCATCCAGGATGCCTTCGGTGAGAAAGGAACTGTACAGGGGGATCTTGTTTTTCAGCCCGGCCGCCGCGTAATCCTTGATGAACTTGGCCCCGGCAGCGCCGGCGAAGAAGCAGACGACGGCATCCGGCCTGATCGATGCGATTTCGGTCAGTAAGGGCTGGAACTCGACTTGCGGAAAGGGCAGGTGCAATTCCCGGAGTATTCTCCCGCCCGCCTTGACGAACCCTTCCTTGAAACCTTCGCCGGCCTCCTCGCCGGCACCGTATTTCCAGGTAATCCATACCGCGGTCTTCTGCCCCTTGCCGTAGACGTGCTTTCCAAGCGGATAAATCGCCTGCCAGTTGGTGAACGACGTGCGAAAGACATTGGGTGCGCACAAGGCGCCCGTTGCCGCGCCCGCTCCTGCATTGGGAATGATGTGCAGAGTCCCCGTTTCCCGCGACTGCTTGAGCATGGCCATCGCGACTCCGGTGTGGACGGTGCCGACCAGCAGATCCACTTTGTCGCGCTTGATAAGGCGGCTCGTGTTCTCGGGCGCCTTCGCCGGGTCGGATTCGTCGTCGACCTTGACGATCTCCACTTCGCGCCCCGCGAGCCTTCCTCCGCGTTCGAGCAGAAAGAGGCGGAACCCGTTCTCGATCGCATTGCCCAATTGAGCGTAGGTTCCCGAATAGGGCAGCATCAGCCCCACCTTCAGCTTGCCGCTCTGTGCCCGGGCAGACCTCGGCAGCACGCCGCCAATTGCCGCGGCACCGCCGAGGGCCGTGGCGCTCAAGATGAAATTGCGACGATTGATTCTCGAATCCATGGGAATGTCTCCTTCCGATATTATTTTCACTGCGCGGCTTCGTATTACCCCAGGTCGCCTCCCCCAACCGGAAGGGTCACGCCGGTGATATAGCCCGATTCATCGGATGCGAGGAACAGAATGGCATTGACCTGGTCATCGACGTCGCCAAAACGTTTCATGGCGGTCGAACCGACGGACTGCTCCACCATTTCCCGATACCAGGTTTCCTCCTGCGGGGACATTGGAGCGGGATTGCGCGGGATGCGGCGCGCCTCGGCGCGGGTGCCGCCGGGAGCGACGGCATTCACCCTGACTCCTCGTTCGCCGTTCTCGAAGGCCAGACAGGCCGTGATCGCATTGATGCCGCCTTTGGCCGCTGAGTAAGGAACCCGATGGATTCCACGGGTAGCGATCGACGATACATTCACGATCACGCCGCCACCCTGCGCGAGCATGACGGGTAAGGCCGCCCGGCAACACCACAGGGTCGGAAACAGGGAACGGCTGATTTCGGCCGATATCTCGTTCTCCCGATAGTGTTCGAAGGGCTTGACCCATATCGTTCCGCCGACATTGTTCACAAGGATGTCCAGCCTGCCGTGCATCGAAACGGCCTCGGCCATCACGCGTTCGCATTCCCCGAATTTCTCGAGGTCGCCGATGACCGTCGCCAGCCGGGTATCGGCCGGCCCGTTTTGCCCGCGCAATTCATGCACGAATTCGGATCGGTCCACCGCCACGACCTTCGCTCCCTCCCGCGCCATTGCCAGCGCTACCGCCCTACCGATACCCTGCGCCGCACCGGTAACGACGGCGACCTTTCCATCGAATCGTCCTCTATCCACGAAGAAACTCCGCCAGTCAGCCCTGCCAATCCACCGATTGCCTAGATGTGATAGATGTCGAGCACTTGGTGGATACAGTCGTTCTTGAGCACGACTTTTTTCTCCTTGACCAGGGGAACGCCGTGATCGACGACGATCCGGTAGGTGCTCGTGCCGAAGAATTGCGAGACGGTCTTGAAACGGTAGCTCATCGTCAGCCAGTTGAACCGCACCGCGCACGCCTCACCCCCAACCTCGATGAGTTGAATATTGCTGATGTTGTGAGCGGTTCTCGGCGGGGGCGTGCTTGCCGTGGAGCGTTCGGTGCGAATGCGGAATACCCGGTCTTCGAGGCCATCGCGGCGGGCGTAGTACATCAGCGAGATTTCTTTCTGCGGGTCCCGCGTCAATTCGCCATCGACGTCCCAGGCCGGCACCCAGAAGGTCACATCCTTCGCGTACATGTCCAGCCAGGCATCCCAGTCGTGCTCGTCGAGGCAGTTCGCCTCGCGGATGAGAAAATCCCTGACGTAGTCGTAATTCATGATCATTCGGCCTGCTCCTTTGCTTCGCGCTCGACGGCCTGCGTCATCGCCTCGAGCCAGTACCGGTGCTGCGCGACGAAAAGCCCTTCATCCTCGACGCGCACCCCGGACATCAAGGGCTTCATGCCGATGGAAGCCGCGTTCTCGTCGCCCCCCACGATCCAGTGCGTCGCGCCCCGGGACAGGTCGTTCCATTCCAAGTTGCGGCCCATGAAGCCTTCCTGGCAGGCGCGAAATTCTTCGAGATCATCGGGCGTGGCCATTCCGCTCGCATTGAAGAAATCTTCGTACTGGCGGATCCGGTGCGCCCTTGCATCCGGGCTCTCACCCTTGGGCGCAATGCAGAAGATCGTCACCTCGGTCTTGTTCACGCCGAGCGGGCGGAAGACGCGAATCTGCGAACTGAACTGATCCATCAGGAACACGTTCGGATACAGGCACAGATTGCGCAGGTAATTGACGGCCCAGGAGGCGCGCGCCTCACCGACGCGCTCCGCCAGTTCCTGCCTGCGCTCGGCAATCGGTCTGTCCTGACCGTTGGGCCAGCGCGACCACACCATGATGTGCCCGTTCTCGAAGGCGAAGAATCCACCGGGCTGCTTGCTGAACGTGCTGGCGTCCATCGCCTTGACGTCGTCGATGCTCTGGCCGGTCTTGCGCCGGTTGATCGTAACGACGTAGTTCCAGTGCGTGGACGTCAGGTGGTAGCCATCGGCGCCGTTCTCCGCCTGCAGTTTCCAGTTCCCATCGAAGACATAGGTCGACGCCCCCCGCAGCACCTCCAAGCCCTCGGGCGCCTGGTCGACCAGCATGTCGATCATGTGCCGCGCCTCGCCCAGATGCTCGGCCAGCGGTTTGACGTCGGCGCACAGACTCGCGAAAAGAAAGCCGCGGTACGACTCGAAACGGGGCAGTCTCTTGAGATCGTGGGAGCCGGCCCGGTTGAAACCGTCGGGATAGCCCGCCCCTTCCGCATCCTTGACCTTGATGAGCCTGCCCGCCGAATCGAAGGACCAGCCGTGGAACGGACAGGTATGGACGGCCTTGTTGCCTTTCGCGACGCGGCAGATCGTCGCGCCCCGATGGCTGCATGCATTCGTGAATGCCACCAGCTCCCCCGATCTGCTTCTGCTGATCACGATCGGCTGGCGGCCGACGTAGGTCGTGTAGAAGTCGTTGGGATTGGGGATCTGGCTTTCATGCGCGACGTAGACCCATCCTCCTTCGAACAGATGCTTCATCTCGAACTCGAAAAGATCCTCGTCGGTGAAAGCACTGCGTCGCACCCGATACAGCCCCTTTTCCGGGTCCTCCTGTACGGCGCCGGAAAGCTTTTCCCTGATCAAACCGATATCCATCTCCATCCTCCAGTATCCATCCGGCAAACCGGCTTCCATCGCCGGCCGATGTGCGTCTCCTCAAAGCACGGATCGATTCTGTGGTGGCAGGAAATGCGCGGCTAGCCGATAAAGGAAAACCGACATCCGTTTTGCGAACGGCCGTTTTTCACGATCCGGGCGAGAGCGCGGGAAAATGCCGCGGTGGGAAGACGCGCCTGCGCACCCACCCGCAGGACGAGCGCTCCTTGGCACGGCGCAGGAAAGACGCGGAGCGGCCAAGAGGCGCAAACTTAAAAAAAAGGTCCGTACGAGGCAGGGGCGTACGAAAGGATGCGGCGTCGTGCGGTACTACGATCGCGCACCCGTCCGGATACCACGATCGACGGATTCAGCCCGGCATCCGGACTTCATCCTTCACGTCACTGCACGTTGGCAAGCAGCTTGCGCAGGTGCTCGATCGGAATCGCGTAGCTGATGCCCGACGGGTCCGTCAGCACGCTCTCCTTGGTCGACTTCACGAACACCATGTTCATGACGCCGATCACGTCGCCGGTCTCGGGATCGAACAGCGGGCTGCCGCTGTTGCCGGGATAGGCGGTGGCGTCGAGCTGATAGACGCGGAAGACCTCGCTCGACAGGCGCCTCACGAGTACCGGATTCAGATCCCGCGAGTTGGCCTGGGGAATGCCGATCGGCGTGATGGCGGCGATGATGCCGCGATGGGTCACCGGCGTCATGCCCAGCACGTTGCCGATGGGAAAGCCAGTGAATGCGACGGCCTGCCCTTCCTGCACGCGTTCGGTCGCCGCCAGCGGCAACGGCGGCAGCGGCGGGCCGCCCTGCAGGCGCAGCAGCGCCAGATCGTGCCCGCGGTCGCTCGCCACGCGCACCACCTGGCGCGCCATGCCGGTCTGTTCGTCGCCGGGCGACATCACGACCAGCACTTCCATCTGCTCGTTCGCGGTGGTCTCGGGCACGACGTGCGCGTTGGTCGCGACCAGCCGGCCGTCCCCCACCGCGAAGCCGGTGCCGAGAAACCGGAAGGCGGGGCTGCGCGTCCGCTGGTAGGTCCCCACCGCGACGATGGACGGCTTGATCTGCGGCAGCAGGCGCACCAGATCGGCCGCCGCGCGCTGCGGCATCCACGCCGCCAGGGCCACGGCGGCGCCGGCCAGCAGGACGCGCCGGCGCGGCCATGCGGGCGTCGCCGTCATGATTCGCCGCCCGCCCGCCCGATCGCCCGCAGGCCCGAAACCGCGGTACTCGGCGCCACCACGCGCTCGTCGTAGGGGTGATGGCGGTTCCGGACGAACGCAAGGATGCGCTCGACGTATCCCTGCGTTTCGCGATAGGGTGGCACGCCCCGATAGCGGTCGACGGCCCCTTCTCCTGCGTTGTAGCCCGCCGCCGCGAGGGCGATGTCGCCGCGGAAATAGGCGAGCAGCCAGCGCAGGTAGGCGAGCCCGCCGCGGATGTTCTGCTCGGGATCGTAGGGGTTCTTGACGTTGAAGCGCTCCGCCGTCTCGGGGATCAACTGCATCACGCCCATCGCGCTCTTGGGTGATACGGCGCCCGGGTTGAGGTTGGACTCGGTGATCCCGATCGCCAGCGCGAACTGCGGCTGTATGCCGTACTGCGGCGCCAGCTTCAGCAGCAGTTGCGCGACTTCCCTGCGCGCGGGCGCCAGCGCGGCGAGCACGGTTTCGGCCGGCCAATGCTCGAGGACGGTCTCGGGCGGGGTGTGCATGCACTCGGGCACGGCACCGGTGTACTCGCCGGTGAAGCGCAGCATCCGCTGGGCGTGCTCGTTTCCGAGTTGCGCCGCCATTGCGAAGAGCGTTCCGGCATAGGCGTCGTTGCGCTCGACGCCCCGGCCGTTGGCATACATCCAGCCCAGGGCGTACATGCCTTCCGGGTCGCCGAGGCGGGCGGATTCGCAGTACAGCCGCGCCGCGTGCCCCTGGTCGCGCGGCACGCCCTCGCCGTGTTCGTAGCCCAGCGCCTCCTGGGCCAGGTAGCGGGCATGCTGCGCGAAGGCCGTCTTGACGGCCTCCTCTTCCTGCCCGCCCAGCGCCGCCGACGACAGCATGGCGAGACCCAGGCCCGCCGCAAGGCGGCGGACCCGCTTCGTTGCACGCTCGTTCGCTCGTCTCATGGCCATATGCTCCGCAGCAGACTGCGCCCGTCCGGCTCGATCCCGCCTACAGGCGCCAGACCCTGGCCCCTGCGGCTTTCAGCGCCGCCTTATCGTAGGCCGACTTCACGTCCGAAAACACGCCGCCCGGGGCCAGCTTTTCCAGCAGCGCTGCAACCGGCTCCCGCAGGTATTCCGCATGCGACACCGCCGCCACGATGGCGTCCGCAACCGGCAGTTCGTCCCACGGGGTGAGGCCGACACCGTATTCGTGCTCGGCCTCGGCGGACGAGGCCACCGGATCGTGCACATGCACGTGGCAGCCGTAGCTCTGCAGTTCGCGGATGACGTCGATGACCTTGCTGTTGCGCAGGTCGGGGCAGTTCTCCTTGAAGGTCAGCCCGAGCACGACGACCTTGGCGCCCTTGATGCTGCAGCCGTTGCCGATCATCTGCTTGACGGTCTGCTCGGCGACGTACTTGCCCATGCTGTCGTTGATGCGGCGCCCGGCGAGGATGACCTGCGGGTGGTAGCCCAGCATGTCGGCCTTGTGGGTGAGGTAGTACGGATCGACGCCGATGCAGTGGCCGCCGACGAGGCCTGGACGGAAGGGCAGGAAGTTCCACTTCGTGCCGGCCGCCTCGAGCACCTCCAGCGTGTCGATGCCGATTTTCTGGAACAGCACGGCGAGTTCGTTCATCAGAGCGATGTTGAGGTCGCGCTGGGTGTTCTCGATGACCTTCGCCGCTTCGGCCACCTTGATCGAACTGGCCGGATACACGCCGGCGGTGATGACGTCGCCGTAGATGCGCTTCACCGTCTCGAGCGTCCCGGGCGTGTCGCCGGACACCACCTTGACGATGCGGGTGACGGTGCGTTCCTTGTCGCCCGGGTTGATGCGTTCGGGCGAGTAGCCGACGAAGAAATCCTGCTTCCACTTCATGCCGGATTCGCGCTCGAGGATGGGAATGCAGATTTCCTCGGTCGCGCCGGGATACACGGTGGATTCGTACACGACGATGGCGCCGCGCTTCAAATGGCGGCCGGCGGTGGTCGAGGACTTCACCAGCGGCGTGAAATCGGGCTGGTGGGCGTCGTCGACCGGCGTCGGCACGGCGACGACCACGAAGTCCGCCTCGCGCAGCACGGACGGATCGGTATGGCAGGTGAGATGGACGGCCGCGCGCAGATCTTCCGGGGACACCTCGCCGGTGGGATCGTTGAACTCGCGATAGGCTTGGACCTTCTCCGCGGAGAGGTCGAAGCCGACGGTACGGTACTTCTTGCCGAACTCGACGGCGAGCGGCAGGCCGACGTAGCCCAGGCCGATGACGGCGATGGTGGTCATTGGGGCGTTTCCTTGACGGTGTTTCAGAGAGTCTTCAGCAATGCCGTCGCCTCGGAGTGGATCTGCGTCCCTTCCTTCAGCTTGGGCATCACGGCGTCGAGTTCCTTGCGCGCATCCGCAGCGCGGCCGAGTTTTGCATAAGCCTTGGCCAGGTTCAGGCGCAGCGACAGGGTATCGGGCGCGAGCGAGACGGCGCGCGTGAGATTGGCGAGCCCCTTTTCCGCCTGGCCTTCGTCGATCTGTATCACGCCGACCGTATCCAGCACCGCGGCGTTGTCCGGCGCCAGCTTGAGCGCATGCTCGCCGTATTCCAGCGCCTTGGGGTCCTTGATCTGGCTCGCGGTCCACGCGAGGTTGTTGAGCACCAGCGCATTGTCGGGAGCCAGTTCATTCAGCGTGCGGTAGAGCTGGACAGCGTCGGCGTAGCGCTTGTCGCCCAACGCCCGCTCGGCGAGGTAGCTGCGCACCGCCGTGTCCTTGGGCTGGTCGCGCAGCCAGTCGGCCGCCAGCCTGTCGGCCTCGCCCTTGCGCTCGGCGCGAAGCAGCGCGGCATGCAGCTTGGCGAAGTTCTGCGCATCGCGGCCCTTGTCGAACGCGCGGCGGTAGCTCGACACCGCGTCCCCCCATCTGCCGCCGGTGGCCTGGATGTCGCCTTCGAGCGCATGGCCGGCTGCCTCATCGGCACGCTGCTTCTGTACCGTGCGCGCGATCTGCAGCGCACCGTCGCGGTCGCCGCGCTCGACCAGGATGCCGGCCAGCCGCGCCTGCGCTTCCACCGCATCGCCCCTGATGACGAGCGCCTTGCGCAGCGACTGTTCGGCTGCGGTCAGGTCCTTGTTCGCACGATGGATGTCCGCAAGCTGCACGAGCGCACCGGTGGCCCGCGGCTGCAGCGTCAGCGCCTTGTTGAGCGACGAGATGGCCTGCTGCGTTTCACCCGCGGCAAGCTGGGCGCGCGCAGCCGTCTCCAGGGCGCGGAGATCGTTCGGATAGGCCGCCACCGCCTGCTGCGCGATGGAAAGCGCCGTCTTCGCATCCCGGTTGCGCAGGTAATGCTGGGCGAGTGCCAGCTTGGGGACGAGCGCCGAGGGCGACGCCTTCTCCGCGCGCTCCAGCGTGGCCAGCACGGCTGCCGGTTCGGCGCGGGTGGCGACTTGCACGTCGGCATAGGCGAGCTGCGCTTCGACGTTCTTCTGGTCGCGATCCGCGATGGCCTTGAGCCGGGCCACGCCGTCGTCAGCCTTGTTGTCGGCGATGTCCATGCGTGCGAGGTTCACCGCGGCGGAGAGGTAGTCGGGCTTCAGCGCCAGCGCCTTCTCGAAGGCAGCCCGCGCGGCGGCGGAGTCGCGCTTCGCCATCATCAGGCCACCCCGCAGGTTATGCACCAGCGGGTCGTCGGGCTGCTTGCGCTCGAGCTGCTCCTGAGCCTTCAGCGCCTTGTCGATTTCTCCCCGGCGCATGTGGCCGGCGACCAGGGCGAGGTCGGCACGGATGTCGCCCTCGTCCATCTGTGCGGCCGTCTCGAGTTCGCTGAACGCGCCCTGGGCATCGCCGCCCGCCATCTTGGCCACGCCGAGCTGCATGCGCGCCCGCGGATCTTCGGGGGCGGCCTTGGACGCACGCTCGAAATAGGACTCGGCCTTGCCGAAATCGTCGTTGGCCAGATAGACCTGCCCGGCGAGGCTCAGCACGCGGGCGTCGAGCGACGGCTGGTCCAGCAGCGGCTGCAGCACTTCCAGTGCCCTGGGCGCCTCGCCGAGGGCCAGGTGCGAGGTGGCGAGCATCGTCCGGGCCAGAGGCTGGCCCGGAACGCGCGACAGAACCTTGGTGAGGTGCGTCTGCGCCTGGGCATTTTCGTTCAGCCGCACCATTGCCGTGCCGGCGAGCAGATGCGCCGGGAGGAATTCCGGCGCGGACTTCAGCGCCGCCAGGGCACCGTCCCGCGCTTCGGCGAAGCGGTTGTTGCGGAAATCGATGAAAGCCTGCAGGTAGAGCGTGGTCGGCTCCTTGGGGGCGACCTTCTTCATCGCCTCGAGACGGGCCACCGCCTCTTCCTGGCGATCCTGCTGCAGCAGCAGCGAGACCAGTGCGTAGTGGCTGCCGACGTTGGACGGATTGAGCCGCACGACCTCTTCGAGCGCCTTGATGGCGTCGTCGGGGCGCCTTTGCGCCAGCGCCGCCTCGGCCAGCACGCTTTGAGCTTCCGCCAGTTCGGCGTACTGGGCGACGATGGCACGCAGGTCGCCCTCGGCCCCGGCCGGGTCCCCGCCGTAGAGCCGGGCGCGCGCCAGGCCGACGCGGGCGAGCACATCGTCGGCGCTGGCAAGCGACTTCTCGTAGCTGCTGCGCGCCTTGGGCAGATCGCCCTTGGCGAAATAGGCATCGCCGACGGCCGTCAGCACGGCGGCCTGCGCCTTCGGATCGTCCAGCGCGGCGTCGGCGAAGTCCTTGGTCACGCGGTCGAATTCCCCCGAGCGCACCAGCGAGCGCACCAGGAGCGGAAGGACTTCGCCCTTCGCGTATCCCAGGTCGAGCGCGCGCTGGAATTCCTTCACCGCACCCGGCACGTTGCCCTGCTCGAGGTTCACCCTGCCAAGCAGGAAACGCGCATCGACCAGGTTGGCGTTTTCCTGCAGTGCGTTCTTGAGCTGGATGCTCGCCGCGTCCAGGTCCTTCTTTTCGAGGTAGCTTTTTGCCGATGCCACCATCGCCTCGGGGCTATCGGTGCAGGCGGCAAGAAGCAGCGCGGACAGCACCGCGGCGGCCACGCCGCGGGTCCTGCCCGACCATGGCCTGCCCTGGGGATTCTTGTGCGGCTTGCTCACTGTCAGTTCTCCTTCTTCAAACCGAAACGATTGATCAGGTCATACAGCGACGGGCGGCTGATGCCGAGGATTTCGGCGGCCCGGGCGACGTTGCCGTTGGTACGCGCCATCACGCGCAGGACGGCGCGGCGTTCGGCCTCGTCGCGCACCTGCCTCAGATTGAGCATCTCGACCTCGTCCTCGACCGGGTTCAGGCCGAGATCGTCCGCGGTGATCCGGTTGCCATCGGCCATGATCACCGCGCGCTTCAGGCAGTTTTCCAGCTCGCGCACGTTTCCCGGCCACGCATGCGCCTCGATCGCGGAGACCGCATCGTCGCTGAGGGCAAGCCCCGCGCGGCCGTTCTCGCGGCTGAAGCGTTGCACGAAGGCGTGCGCCAGCAGCACGGCATCGCCCTGGCGCTGGCGCAGCGGCGGGATGTCGACGACGATCTCGGCAAGACGATAGTAGAGGTCCTCTCTGAACAGCCCTTCGCTGATCTGCGTCTTGAGATCGCGGTGGGTCGCGCAGACGATGCGCACATCGACCGGGATCTCTTCCCGGCCGCCGATGCGCTCGATGACCCTTTCCTGCAGGAACCGCAGCAGCTTGGCCTGCAGCGGCATCGGCAGATCGCCGATCTCGTCGAGGAACAGGGTGCCGCGGTTCGCGGTTTCGATCTTGCCCAGCGTCTGCTTGACGGCCCCGGTGAAGGCGCCCTTTTCGTAGCCGAACAGCTCGCTTTCCAGCAGCGCGTCGGGTATGGCCGCGCAGTTGATCGCGATGAAGCGCTCGGTCGCGCGCGGCGACAGCGCATGCAGCCCGCGCGCGAGAACCTCCTTGCCGGTCCCGCTTTCGCCCAGCAGGGCGACCGTCACCGAGGCGGACGCCAGCTTCTCGATGGTGCGGCAGATCTTGAGCATGCCCGGATCGCGCGTCAGCAATCCGGCGAGCGGGCTGGTCTGCATCGCGGCCAGCCGTACATTCTCCGCCTGCAGGTCGTACATGCGGAATGCACGCTCGATGGTGAGGGCCAGCATGTCCGGCTCGAAGGGCTTGGCGAAGAAATCGTACGCCCCCATGCCCACCGCCTTGACCGCATTCTCCCTGTCGTGCTGGCCGGTCAGCACGATCACCTTGGTATCCGGCGCAAGCGCGAGGACTTCGCCCAGCAGCCGGAAACCCTCGGTGATGTCGTCGGGCGCCGGCGGCAAACCGAGATCCATCGTGACCACGGCCGGCTCGTACCGCCGCAACTGGGTGATCGCGCTTTCGCGATCGCCCGCCACCACGGTCTCGAAACCGTCGAAAGCCCACCGCATCTGCTTCTGCAGCGCGGGGTCGTCTTCCACGATCAACAGCGTACGTTGCTTGTCAGCCATTCACGGGTTCCATTTCCGGCACCTGCCTGGCGTTTCCGCGGTTACCGCGGGGCAGATCGACCGTCACCAGTGTTCCCCGCCCCACCTCACTGTCGAAACGCAGCGCACCGCCGATTTCATTTACATACTGACGGGTCTCGAACACGCCGATGCCCATGCCGCTCGTCTTGGTCGTCTGGAAGGGGCGCGAGAGCCGTTCGCGCAGAAAGTCCGGCGCCATGCCGCAGCCGGTATCCTCGACGGTCAGCCTGACGCGGCCTGAATCGCCATCGGCAACCCGGATGGTCACGATACCATCGTCGTCCGTCGCATCCAGTGCATTTTGCACGACATGACCGATGATTCTCTCGAGCCGCTCGGGGTGCGCAAGCACTTCGACGGGCTGTTCGATCTCGTCGAGCAGCGTGATCTCGGGCCGCTGTCCCCGCTTGGAACGGCATACGCCGCGGGCGATCTCGACGAGGTCCACGAGCCGCGGCGGATCGATGGAGCGCTTTTCCTGCAACTGGCTCATCAGGCCGCGCATGCGGGCCTCGGCGTGGGCCACGGTCTCCAGCATGTCCTGCTGGAATTCCGGATTGTGCTTGTGGCGCTCGGCATTCTTCAGCATCAGCGACAACTGGGCGACGAGATTCTTCAGGTCATGGACGACGAACGCCGACATGCGGTTGAACGAGTCGAACTTGCGCGCCTCGAGCAACGCCTCCGCCGCCTGCATGCGCTCCAGGTAACCGGCCGCCTGCCGCTGGGCCGTCTTGAGGAGGTCGAGCACCTCCCAGTCGATCTCGAACGGAACCCTGGGCGCATTGAGCACGACGAAACCGATCAGGGCTCCGCTGCCCTTGAGCGGAACCACCAGCCACGCTCCCTGCAGCACCGACAGCCATTCGGGCAGGCGGAGGGTGCCGTACTGCGCGGGACTCAGGCGATATTCCTCGAGGTTGATGATCCACTCCTGCTCGTCGAGGAATCGACACAGAGGCGAGTCGGCCGGTTCGCTCACGTCGCTGGAGGGCTGGTTGAGGCGCGCATGCATCGAGAACCGCCCATCGGCGTTGCGCAGCCAGACACTGCCGGCCGGACTTTCCACCAGGTCGGCAAGGGCCTTGATCACCGACTGCCCGAGGTCCAAGCCGCCGCCGGCCGAAGCCAGCGCCTGCGTGAAGCGCAGCCATTCGTTGCGATAGTCGTAGCGGTAGGGAAACAGGTGCTTGTTGATGAAGACCCGCAGGCGCGCACGCTGCGAACCCGAGAACAGCAGCATGCCCAGCAGCACCAGCCCGGCGAACAGCAGCGTCAGTTGCAGCGCCCGCCCCCAGTCGCCGCCGAAGTAGCGGACGTAATACCCCACCGCAGAGATCACCAGGAGGTAGAGGCCGGAGACGGCAAGCGCCGTGGAATGGAAGACCATTTCCCGCGACATCGACATGCGCAGGGTCCACGAAGGATTGCGCGCGCCCGACATCGCAATCAACGGGAGCAACAGCGCATTCGCGACGCCGCGCATCGCCCACACGTCCTCGTCCACCTGCCCGAAGAGGGAACCGTCGGCGAAGAGGTAGAGGTCGAAGATGTAGCCGGCACCCAGCGCGATGCATAGCGGCTTGATCGCCCATCGCGAAGCGGCCGGCACGCCCCGATAGAGCTGCTCGACGAGCATCAACCCGAACACCGCTTGCGCCAGCCACGCGCCGAAAACCGGGCGTAGAGGTATCAGGTCGGACATCGGACTACCCGCGCCGACCGCCTCCAAGCCAAGGCTGACGAGCTGCGCGGCCACGATGAGCGCGGCCACCATCGCGGGCCATCGCGCCGGCCGGTCGGAAATCGTGCGCAGCAGTATGATCAGGAACGCATACCAGGCCCCCGTCCGCACCGCGTCGAGCAACGCGGACAGGCCGATGAGCATGGGGTCCGCCGTCCTGGCATACGCCGCGGCAGTCAGCGCCCACAGGCAGGAAGTGGCTATCGCGCCCAGCAGCGCGGCACCCGCCGCCCCACCACGCCAGGCAAGAAAGGCATAGACACCAAAAATCAGATACGCGACGGCCGCAAGACCGTAGCCCCAGTACGCCACTTCGAGCAAATCGCGCCCCTTGCGCTGAACGCCGCGCGGCTTCGTCCGGTGCCGGTCGGCCCGGGCGGCTCAGCCGCCCACTCCGTTGCGCCTCACCTCAGTGGGCCCCTTCCCCGGTCAGCACCACGCGAACCGTCTCGAACAGGACGAGCACGTCGAGCACCAACGTGTGATTCTTCACGTAGTACAAATCGTACTGGAGCTTCTGAACGGCATCGTCGACCGAAGAGCCGTACTGATACCTGACCTGAGCCCAGCCGGTCACGCCCGGTTTGACACAATGGCGCACCGCGTAGAACGGAACCTCCCGCGCCAGTTGATCGACGAAATACGGCCGCTCCGGCCTCGGCCCGACGAGGCTCATCTCCCCCGCGATGACGTTGAACAGTTGCGGCAGTTCGTCGATCCTGAGCTTGCGGATGATCCGCCCGACCCTCGTCACCCGATCGTCATTGGACGTCGCCCAGCGCGGCTTGCCATCCTTCTCGGCATCGCGCCGCATGCTGCGGAACTTGATCACCTTGAATACCCTGCCACCGCGGCCGACCCGCTCCTGCCGGTAGAAAACCGGCGCCCCATCCTCGATCAGGATGAACAGCGCGGTAAGGAGCATGACCGGGAGGGCGACGGTGAGCAGCAGGACTGCGGCACCCAGATCGAAGCAACGCTTCACCACCGTCCTCGCCCAGCCCTGCCGAAAGCCATCGCCATAGATGAGCCAGCTCGCACGCAGGGAATCGACGCGGACCTGCCCCTGCACCCGCTCGAAAAACGACGACAGGTCCAGCACGCGGACGCCCGCCAGCTTGCAGTCGAGCAGTTCCCGCAGGGGCAAGGCCCCGCCACGCCGCTCCCGCACCGCGACGACGATCTCGTTGACACGATGCTTGCGGACCAGTTGGACCAGATTGCCCGCCGGCAGGATGTCGCGCGCTTCGATCTGGATCTCTTCGTCCCTGTCGGACGGATAGAAACCGATCACATCCACGCTGCGCTGCAGGGGTTGAGTCAGATCGCGATAGACCGCCAGGGCGTCATGTCCCGTGCCGATGATCAGGACGCGAGGCGCAAACAGCACTGCGGCCTGCCGCTGGTTGACGACCCCCCGCCCGAGAAGGATCAACCCCAGCCCCAGGACCACCAGCCATTGCGTCGCCTCGTTCGTCTGTCCGCCCCAGGGCAGGACGCCGAACGCCAGATAAGCCACCGGTACGCTCACGACGACGGACAGGGCGACGCTGACGATGGCTTGGCGGTTCGAGCGGCGACGGACGGGCCGATACAGGCCCATCGCAGAATTCAGCCCCACCATCGCGACGGCGAAAGCCGAAGCCGAAGGCATGATGGCCGCCCAGAAGCCGGCCTCGGGCTGTGAATGAGACCAGATCGTCCCGACGACGAGCGCGAAGAGAAGCGCCGCATCAAACAATGCCTGCTGCAGCGTATGCAATGGGAAATAGTGGCTGAACACTTTCAGCATGATGGTCCTCAGCATTCCTGCGCCACTCGGAACCGGCGCGACTCGCGGCAAGGCAGCACGATGCCCGAACTGCTGTTACCTTAGCCGATGGAAAGCCGACAGGCCGTTAAACCGGTCACGCCTTCCCCCAATACGCGACCTCCAATAGGCGCAAGTATTTGTTTTTATGATGCTTTTTTGAAAACACACATGCGCGCGGCAAAATAGTAGCACATGCCTGACCGCCGTCACCGTCGTGCGCTAAACTTCGTTCTCCCCGACACCGGCGCCCTGCCGTCCAGGAAGGAGAGTCCGGCTTCGCAGCGCCGCGGACACGCGCCGTGCCTGTCGGGGTGTCCGTTCGAACCTTTGCCAATCAGGAAGCTACCATGACTCAATCCACGCGGGATTTCTCCGAACTGTACGGCTACCGCTTCGAGGATCTGCAGCTCGACATGAGCGCATCGCTGTCCAAGACAGTCAGTGAGGCCGACATCCTGATGTTCGCCGGTGTCTCCGGTGACAACAATCCGGTCCATCTGGACGCCGAATTCGCTGCCAGCACCATGTTCGGCGGTCGCATTGCGCATGGGATGCTGTCGGCGGCGCTGATTTCTGCGGTGTTCGGGACGCGCTTGCCGGGCCCGGGCTGCATCTACCTGAGCCAGACGCTGAAGTTCAAGGCGCCGGTGAAACTGGGCGACACGGTGGTGGCGCGTGTCCGGGTGAAGGAACTGAAGCCGGAGAAGCGTCGGGCGTTGTTCTCGACGGTGTGCACAGTGGGCGAGTCGGTGGTACTGGAGGGGGAGGCGGAGATTCTGGTGCCGTCGCGGGACTGAAGCGGGACTGAAGAAGCCGGTGCGCGGGCGCGCCTGGCCGCTGGTGCCTGGCGTGCTGCGCCGGGCGTTCCGGTCAGTCAGTCTTTCGCTGCTACGCGAGTGGGGGGCGCTTGCGTGGCGTAGACACGCCAACGCCCGATCCTCTGCGTAGAGGTATCGGGCGTTGTCGTTGGTGTAGGGTAGTCTGACGATGACCTACTTTCACGAGGGCGGACCTCACTATCATCGGCGCGGTCTTGTTTCACGGTCCTGTTCGGGATGGGCAGGGGTGGTTCCAAGACGCTATGGTCGTCAGACTGTGACTGTTGCTTTGCGCGGTGTGGCGCGAAGCCAAAGTGTCGAAGAAGCGTTGTGTGATTGGTGTGACACGTGTGGGTGTGACACGTGTGCGAGTATCGCGGTTGTCCAAGGTTATAGGATCAAGCCGCACGGGCAATTAGTATCGGTTAGCTTAACGTGTTGCCACGCTTCCACACCCGACCTATCAACGTGGTGGTCTTCCACGACCCTTCAGGGGGCTCTGGGCCCCGGGGAAGTCTCATCTTGAGGCGAGTTTCCCGCTTAGATGCTTTCAGCGGTTATCTCTTCCGCACATAGCTACCCGGCGATGCGACTGGCGTCACAACCGGTACACCAGGGGTGCGTCCACTCCGGTCCTCTCGTACTAGGAGCAGGCCCTCTCAAACTTCCAGCGCCCACGGCAGATAGGGACCAAACTGTCTCACGACGTTTTAAACCCAGCTCACGTACCACTTTAAATGGCGAACAGCCATACCCTTGGGACCGGCTACAGCCCCAGGATGTGATGAGCCGACATCGAGGTGCCAAACTCCGCCGTCGATGTGAACTCTTGGGCGGAATCAGCCTGTTATCCCCAGAGTACCTTTTATCCGTTGAGCGATGGCCCTTCCATACAGAACCACCGGATCACTATGACCTGCTTTCGCACCTGCTCGACGTGTGGGTCTCGCAGTCAAGCCACCTTTTGCCATTGCACTATCAGTACGATGTCCGACCGTACCTAGGTGACCTTCGTACTCCTCCGTTACCTTTTGGGAGGAGACCGCCCCAGTCAAACTGCCCACCATGCACGGTCCCCGACCCGGATTCACGGGTCTGGGTTAGAACCTCGACGACACCAGGGTGGTATTTCAAGGATGGCTCCACCGGAACTAGCGTTCCGGCTTCCTAGCCTCCCACCTATCCTACACAAGTCCCGTCAAAGTCCAATGCAAAGCTACAGTAAAGGTTCATGGGGTCTTTCCGTCTAGCCGCGGGGAGATTGCATCTTCACAAACATTTCAACTTCGCTGAGTCTCAGGAGGAGACAGTGTGGCCATCGTTACGCCATTCGTGCAGGTCGGAACTTACCCGACAAGGAATTTCGCTACCTTAGGACCGTTATAGTTACGGCCGCCGTTTACCGGGGCTTCGATCAAGAGCTTGCACCCCATCACTTAACCTTCCGGCACCGGGCAGGCGTCACACCCTATACGTCCACTTTCGTGTTTGCAGAGTGCTGTGTTTTTAATAAACAGTCGCAGCCACCGATTCTCTGCGGCCCCTTCGCCCTTCGGCTGTTCGCCTACAAGCTAACGGGGCATACCTTCTCCCGAAGTTACGGTATCAATTTGCCGAGTTCCTTCTCCTGAGTTCTCTCAAGCGCCTTGGTATGCTCTACCAGCCCACCTGTGTCGGTTTGCGGTACGGTCACTCTATGACTGAAGCTTAGAGGCTTTTCCTGGAAGCGGGGTATCCGTTGCTTCGGATCCGAGGATCCTCGTCATCATGCCTTGGCTCAGCCGCGCGGATTTGCCTACGCGGCACGCCTACACACTTAAACCGGGACGTCCAACACCCGGCCAACCTAACCTTCTCCGTCCCCCCATCGCATCATAGAGCGGTACAGGAATATTGACCTGTTTCCCATCGACTACGCATTTCTGCCTCGCCTTAGGGGCCGACTCACCCTGCGCCGATGAACGTTGCGCAGGAAACCTTGGGCTTACGGCGAGGGTGCTTTTCACACCCTTTATCGCTACTCATGTCAGCATTCGCACTTCCGATACCTCCAGCATCCCTTACGAGACACCTTCGCAGGCTTACGGAACGCTCCCCTACCACGTGTCAAAGACACATCCGCAGCTTCGGTTCATGGCTTGAGCCCCGTTACATCTTCCGCGCAGGACGACTCGACTAGTGAGCTATTACGCTTTCTTTAAAGGGTGGCTGCTTCTAAGCCAACCTCCTAGCTGTCTGGGCCTTCCCACCTCGTTTGCCACTTAGCCATGCATTTGGGACCTTAGCTGGCGGTCTGGGTTGTTTCCCTCTTGACACCGGACGTTAGCACCCGATGTCTGTCTGCCGTATATCACTTTGCGGTATTCGGAGTTTGCTATCGCGGGGTAGATCGCAATGACCCCCCCAACGATTACAGTGCTCTACCCCCGCAAGTGTCCGTACGACGCACTACCTAAATAGTTTTCGGGGAGAACCAGCTATTTCCGGATTTGTTTAGCCTTTCACCCCTATCCACAGCTCATCCCCTAACTTTTCAACGTTAGTGGGTTCGGACCTCCAGTACCTGTTACGGCACCTTCATCCTGGCCATGGATAGATCATCCGGTTTCGGGTCTACGCCCTGCAACTACGACGCCCTTATCAGACTCGCTTTCGCTACGCCTCCCCTACTCGGTTAAGCTCGCTACAGAACGTAAGTCGCTGACCCATTATACAAAAGGTACGCAGTCACCCCTTTCGAGGCTCCCACTGTTTGTATGCATGCGGTTTCAGGATCTATTTCACTCCCCTCCCGGGGTTCTTTTCGCCTTTCCCTCACGGTACTGGTTCACTATCGGTCGATCACGAGTATTTAGCCTTGGAGGATGGTCCCCCCATCTTCAGACAGGATTACACGTGTCCCGCCCTACTTGTCGCACGCTCAGACCCGCCACCGGCTTTTCGCATACGGGACTCTCACCCTGTATCGTCGGACTTTCCAGACCGTTTTGCTAAGCTGATGGTTTTGTCGTGCAGGCTCTTCCGTGTTCGCTCGCCACTACTTACGGAATCTCGGTTGATTTCTGTTCCTGCGGCTACTTAGATGTTTCAGTTCGCCGCGTTCGCCTCCTCAGACCTATGGATTCGGTCTGGGATACCCCTTGCGGGGTGGGTTTCCCCATTCGGACATCTCCGGATCAAAGCTCTATTGCCAGCTCCCCGAAGCTTTTCGCAGGCTTACACGTCCTTCATCGCCTGTGATCGCCAAGGCATCCACCACATGCACTTCGTCGCTTGATCCTATAACCTTGGCTCCTCCTCGCGCTCACGCGCTCGAAGAGCCGGCCATAGGCGAACTCGCTTGTGCGGTCCGGGCTGTGCTGACCACGCAGCCCGAACCGATGCAATCACACAACTTGCAGCGCGCACCGGCTCGATGCGCACTGCACTTCTTCCACTTTGTTAAAGAACGAACCTTCCGGCCGATATCGCTATCGTCCAAGAAGCCAGACATGACGACGGCACCCATCGCCAGGTCTGGCTTCTCGAAGCGCTGGTGGAGCTGGTCGGGATCGAACCGACGACCTACGGCTTGCAAAGCCGCCGCTCTCCCAGCTGAGCTACAGCCCCTCCCGACAGACCGCTTGAGTTTGGTGGGTCTGGTTGGATTCGAACCAACGACCCCCGCCTTATCAAGACGGTGCTCTAACCGACTGAGCTACAGACCCTCAAACGCCTTCGAGGCTCTTGGTCTGAACAACCGATAAGCTGTGGATGCCACGGCCGGTCGTGGCGTCTTCTCTTGAAAGGAGGTGATCCAGCCGCACCTTCCGATACGGCTACCTTGTTACGACTTCACCCCAGTCATGAATCTCACCGTGGTAAGCGCCCTCCCGAAGGTTAAGCTACCTACTTCTGGTGAAACCCACTCCCATGGTGTGACGGGCGGTGTGTACAAGACCCGGGAACGTATTCACCGCAGCATGCTGATCTGCGATTACTAGCGATTCCGACTTCACGCAGTCGAGTTGCAGACTACGATCCGGACTACGATCGGCTTTAAGGGATTGGCTCCACCTCGCGGCTTGGCAACCCTCTGTACCGACCATTGTATGACGTGTGAAGCCCTACCCATAAGGGCCATGAGGACTTGACGTCATCCCCACCTTCCTCCGGTTTGTCACCGGCAGTCTCACTAGAGTGCCCAACCAAATGATGGCAACTAGTGACAAGGGTTGCGCTCGTTGCGGGACTTAACCCAACATCTCACGACACGAGCTGACGACAGCCATGCAGCACCTGTGTCCAGGCTCCCGAAGGCACCCTCGGCTCTCACCAAGGTTCCTGGCATGTCAAGGGTAGGTAAGGTTTTTCGCGTTGCATCGAATTAATCCACATCATCCACCGCTTGTGCGGGTCCCCGTCAATTCCTTTGAGTTTTAACCTTGCGGCCGTACTCCCCAGGCGGTCGACTTCACGCGTTAGCTGCGTTACTCAGCGCATTGCTGCACCGAACAACTAGTCGACATCGTTTAGGGCGTGGACTACCAGGGTATCTAATCCTGTTTGCTCCCCACGCTTTCGTGCATGAGCGTCAGTACAGGCCCAGGGGGCTGCCTTCGCCATCGGTGTTCCTCCACATCTCTACGCATTTCACTGCTACACGTGGAATTCCACCCCCCTCTGCCGTACTCCAGCTTGGCAGTCACAAGCGCAGTTCCCAGGTTAAGCCCGGGGATTTCACACCTGTCTTACCAAACCGCCTGCGCACGCTTTACGCCCAGTAATTCCGATTAACGCTCGCACCCTACGTATTACCGCGGCTGCTGGCACGTAGTTAGCCGGTGCTTCTTAGTCCGGTACCGTCATCCGAACGCTATGTTAGAGCGTCCGATTTCTTCCCGGCCGAAAGAGCTTTACAACCCGAAGGCCTTCTTCACTCACGCGGCATGGCTGGATCAGGGTTGCCCCCATTGTCCAAAATTCCCCACTGCTGCCTCCCGTAGGAGTCTGGGCCGTGTCTCAGTCCCAGTGTGGCGGATCATCCTCTCAGACCCGCTACGGATCGTCGCCTTGGTGAGCCTTTACCTCACCAACAAGCTAATCCGACATCGGCCGCTCCAATCGCGCGAGGTCCGAAGATCCCCCGCTTTCCCCCTCAGGGCGTATGCGGTATTAGCGTACCTTTCGATACGTTATCCCCCACGAATGGGCACGTTCCGATGCATTACTCACCCGTTCGCCACTCGCCGGCGGGCCGAAGCCCCCGCTGCCGTTCGACTTGCATGTGTAAAGCATGCCGCCAGCGTTCAATCTGAGCCAGGATCAAACTCTTAAGTTCAATCCTACAAGGTACTCAAAATCATTACTGACTGTAATGCGAGTACCCAATCATTGCGAAACCAGGCAGCTCTCGCTGCCCGCCACAACGACCTGGCACCCACACTTATCGGTTGTTCGACTTTTTAAAGAACCGCTGCATCGCTGCAGCAGAGAAACGAAATTATGGCTAACTCCACACAACCCGTCAACCCCCAGCGCGACGGACGTTTCCGAGAAAACCGAAACCACCACGCCGCGCTTCCCGCTTCCCCCGCCCGCCTCAACGCGCCAACGCTCACGCAGGGAACCGCGCCGACGAAAGAGAGCCGCGCAGTATAAGCGCCCGGAAACGACTGTCAATGCCCCGCGCACCGGGGCAAGCCCGGGATGTAGAATCAGGCATTTCCCCGGATCGACGCCATGAAACAATATCTGGACCTGATGCGTCACGTGCTCGAGCATGGAGACCGGAAGACGGATCGCACCGGTACGGGCACGCTGTCCGTCTTCGGTTGGCAGATGCGATTCCGGCTCGAGGAAGGTTTTCCGCTGTTGACGACCAAGAAGCTGCACACCCGGTCGATCATCCATGAACTGCTGTGGTTTCTTCAGGGCGACACGAACATTCGCTATCTGAAGGAGAACAAGGTCTCCATCTGGGACGAGTGGGCGGACGAGAACGGCGACCTGGGTCCGGTGTATGGCAAGCAGTGGCGCCGCTGGGAAGGTGCGAACGGCGTCATGGTCGACCAGATCGCGAAACTGCTCGACGGACTGCGCAGGAACCCGGATTCGCGCCGGCACATCGTGTCCGCCTGGAACCCGGCTGAAGTCGACCACATGGCGCTTCCGCCCTGCCACGCGCTGTTCCAGTTCCATGTCGCCAATGGCCGGCTCTCCTGCCAGCTTTATCAGCGCAGCGCGGACATCTTCCTGGGCGTACCGTTCAACATCGCCTCTTATGCACTGCTCACGCTGATGATCGCCCAGGCTTGCGACTTCAGCCCCGGCGACTTCATCTGGACGGGCGGCGATTGCCACCTCTACCTGAACCATCTGGAGCAGGCACGCGAGCAGTTGCTGCGCGCTCCCAGGCCCTTGCCGAAAATGCATTTGAATCCCGAGGTCAAGGATCTGTTCGCCTTCCGCTTCGAGGATTTCACCCTCGAAGGCTACGACCCGCATCCGCACATCAAGGCGCCGGTGGCGGTATGAGCACGCGCCCCGACGTCGTCATCATCGCAGCCGTCGCGCGCAACGGCGTGATCGGCCGCGACAATGGACTCCCCTGGCGGCTGAAGGCGGACTTGCGGCGTTTCCGCGCGGTCACGCTGGGCCACCCCCTGCTGATGGGGCGCAGGACCTGGGAATCGCTGGGACGACCGCTGCCCGGTCGGCGCAACATGGTCGTCAGCCGTGATCCCGGCTTCCGTGCCGAGGGCGCGGAGGTCTTCGCGAGCGTTGACGCGGCGCTGGCTGCGGCAGGCGGCAACGAGAAAGTGTTCGTCATCGGCGGTGCCGAGATCTATCGGCAACTGATGCCCCGCGCCGACAGGCTGATGCTCACCGAAGTGTGGGCCGACGTCGATGGCGACGCGCATTTCCCACCCATCGACAGCATGCAGTTCATCGAGGAACGCCGCGAGCCGCACGAGGCCGACGCGGACAACGAGCACGATTTCGATTTCGTCCAGTACCGCAGGCGGCGGACCGAATAACGAGCCGAGTAACGGGCATCAAAGGGAAAGGGCCGCGCAATGCGGCCCTTTCCGATTCTCCCCGAGCTGCTTGCCGCCAGCGGGCGGCACGACGGTCCGGATCAGTCGTCGGCGACGCAATCGACGTGATAGCGACCGTCCTCGCTCTTCACCAGCCCATGGATGTCGGTCTCGAACCCCGGGAAGCGGGCGTTGAAATCGCGCGCGAAACACAGGTAGCGCACGATGGTGGCGTTGAAGCGTTCGCCCGGGATCAGCAGCGGGATGCCCGGCGGATAGGGCGTCACCAGCATGGCGGTGACACGCCCTTCCAGTTCGTCGATGCCGACGCGTTCGATCTCGCGGTGCGCCATCTTCGCGAAGGCGTCGGCCGGCTTCATGGCGGGCACCATGTCGGACAGGTACATCTCGGTGGTCAGGCGTGCGATGTCGTGCGCCTTGTAGAAGCTGTGGATCTGGTCGCACAGATCCTTCAGCCCGACCTTCTCGTAGCGTGGCTGCTTGGCGATGAATTCGGGCATCACCCGCCACAGCGGCTGGTTGCGGTCGTAGTCGTCCTTGAACTGCTGCAGTTCGGTCACCATCGTGTTCCACCGGCCCTTGGTGATGCCGATCGTGAACATGATGAAGAAGGAGTACAGGCCGGTCTTCTCGACGATGACGCCATGTTCGGCCAGGTAGCGGGTGACGATCGCGGCGGGAATCCCGTTGTGCTCGGCGAAATCGCCGTCCATGTTGAGGCCCGGCGTGATGATCGTGGCCTTGATCGGATCGAGGATGTTGAAGCCGTCGGCCAGGTTGCCGAATCCATGCCAGCGCTCGCCGGCCTTCAGAATCCAGTCCTCGCGCCCGCCGAGACCTTCCTCGGCGAGGTACTCCGGCCCCCAGACCTGGAACCACCAGTCCGCCTCGCCGAAATCGGCATCGACCTTGCGCATCGCGCGGCGGAACTCGACCGCCTCGGTGAGGGATTCATTCACCAGCGCGGTGCCTCCCGGCGCCTCCATCATCGCCGCGGCGACATCGCACGAGGCGATGATCGCGTACTGCGGCGAGGTCGAGGTATGCATCAGGTACGCCTCGTTGAAGATGTCGCGGTCCAGCTTGCGGGTCTGCGAATCCTGCACGAGGATCTGCGATGCCTGCGACAGGCCGGCCAGGAGCTTGTGCGTCGACTGGGTGGAAAAGACCATCGATTCGCGGCAACGCGGGCGGTCCTCGCCGATGGCGTGGTAGTCGCCATAGAAGTCGTGGAAGGCCGCATGCGGCAGCCACGCCTCGTCGAAATGCAGCGTGTCGATTTTTCCGTCGAGCATCTCCTTGATCGTCTCGACGTTGTACACCACGCCGTCGTAGGTCGACTGGGTGATCGTCAGGATGCGCGGCTTCTTGTTCTTCGCCTCGCGCGCGAAGGGATTCGCCTCGATCTTCTTGCGGATGTTCTCCATCGAGAACTCTTCCAGCGGGATCGGGCCGATGATGCCGTAGTGGTTGCGCGTCGGCGTCAGGAACACCGGGATCGCGCCGGTCATGATGATCGAATGGAGGATGGACTTGTGGCAGTTGCGGTCGACGACGACGATGTCGCCGGGCGCCACCGTCGTGTGCCACACCATCTTGTTCGACGTCGATGTGCCGTTGGTGACGAAATACAGATGGTCGCAGTTGAAGATGCGCGCCGCGTTGCGCTCGGAGGCGGCCACCGGCCCGGTGTGGTCGAGCAGTTGGCCGAGTTCCTCGACCGCGTTGCAGACGTCGGCGCGCAGCATGTTCTCGCCGAAGAACTGATGGAACATCTGCCCGACCGGGCTCTTCAGGAAGGCGACGCCGCCCGAGTGCCCCGGGCAGTGCCATGAATACGAACCGTCGGCCGCGTAATGCGTGAGGGCGCGGAAGAACGGCGGCGGCAGCGAGTCGAGGTAGTTCCTCGCCTCGCGCACGACGTAGCGTGCGATGAACTCCGGCGTATCCTCGAACATGTGGATGAAGCCGTGCATCTCGCGCAGCACGTCGTTCGGAATGTGGCGGGTGGTGCGCGTCTCGCCGTGCAGGAAGATCGGGATGTCGGCGTTGCGGAAGCGGATTTCCTGCACGAAGGCGCGCAGGTCGGCGATCGCCTTGTCGGCCGCCTCGGGCGAGGAGAACTCCTCGTCGTCGATCGACAGGATGAAGGCCGACCCACGGCTCTGCTGCTGCGCAAAGGAGGTCAGGTCGCCGTAGCTCGTCACGCCGAGGACCTCGATGCCCTCGTCCTCGATCGCCTTCGCGAGCGCGCGGATCCCCAGGCCGGATGCATTCTCCGAGCGAAAGTCCTCGTCGATGATGATGATGGGGAAATGGAATCGCATCCTGATGTTCTCCAGCGCCGCGCCAGGGTGGGACAAAGCGGGAATTCTACTCCACCGATTTTGCCCGGACGTTACCGGCTTCGATTCGAAAAAAGCGGGGGCCGCGCGCGGCCCCCGGGATTCGGCAGGACTTCGGGCGCGCTCAGATCTTCGGCAGCGTGACGCCGGTCTGGCCGAGATACTTGCCGCCGCGGTCGCGGTAGGACGTCTCGCAGATCTCGTCCGATTCGAAGAACAGCATCTGCGCCACGCCCTCGTTGGCATAGATCTTGGCCGGCAGCGGCGTGGTGTTCGAAAACTCCAGCGTCACATGCCCTTCCCACTCGGGCTCGAGCGGCGTCACGTTGACGATGATGCCGCAGCGCGCGTAGGTGCTCTTGCCCAGGCACACGGTGAGCACGCTGCGCGGAATGCGGAAGTATTCGACCGTGCGCGCGAGCGCGAAGGAGTTCGGCGGGATGATGCACACGTCGCCGGTGAAGTCGACGAAGTTGCGCGCATCGAAGTCCTTGGGGTCGACGATGGTCGAGTTGATGTTGGTGAAGATCTTGAATTCGTTGGCGACCCGGACGTCGTAGCCGTAGCTCGACGTGCCGTAGGACACGATGCGGCCGCCGTCGTTGCTGCGCACGAGTTCCGGCGCGAAAGGTTCGATCATGCCTTTCTGCTCCGCCATGCGGCGGATCCACTTGTCGGACTTGATGGACATCTGCGCGGGCTTCCTGTGCGGCCGGGCGGCCGAAGACGAAAAACGCGGTAGTTTAGGGCAAGCGCCGCCGTGCGGGAAGGCCGCAACCGGGCGCCGCGGCCGGTGCTACGGCCGCTGCGCTCAGGTGTTCTGGATCACGATGTTCGGGAACTTGTGCGTCATGTCCTTCGCCTTCTCGGCGATGCGCACCGCCACCTTGCGTGCGATCTGCTTGTACACCGCCGCGATGCGGCCATCCGGGTCCGACGCCACGGTGGGCGCGCCGCCATCGGCCTGTTCGCGGATCTGGATGTCGAGCGGCAGCGCGCCGAGGAAGGGGATCTTGTAGTCGGCGCACATCTTCTCGCCGCCGCCGTGGCCGAAGATGTGCTCCTCGTGCCCGCACTTCGAACAGATGTGGATGCTCATGTTCTCGACCACGCCGAGAATGGGCACGCCCACCTTCTCGAACATCTTGAGCCCCTTGCGCGCATCAAGCAGGGCGATGTCCTGCGGCGTGGTGACGATCACCGCGCCCGTCACCGGCACGGCCTGCGACAGCGTCAACTGGATGTCGCCGGTGCCCGGCGGCATGTCGATGACGAGGTAGTCCAGATCCTTCCAGGCGGTGTCCTTCAGCAACTGGTTCAGCGCCTGGGTGGCCATCGGGCCGCGCCAGACCATCGGCGTGTCCTGGTCGATGAGGAAACCGATGGACATGGCCTGCAGGCCGTGGGCTTCCAGCGGTTCCATCGTCTTGCCGTCGTGGGACTCCGGCCGCCGGTCGCCGATGCCGAGCATCTGCGGCTGCGACGGGCCATAGATGTCGGCATCCAGGATGCCGACGCGCGCGCCTTCGGCCGCCAGGGCGAGCGCCAGGTTGACCGCCGTGGTGCTCTTGCCGACGCCGCCCTTGCCGGACGCCACCGCGACGATGTTGCGCACGCCCGGCAGCAGCTTCACGCCATGCTGCACCGCATGCGCCACGACCTTGCTCGTCACCGAAATGTCGACCTTGCCGATGCCGGGCAGCTTCGCCAGCGCCTCGGCCAGCATGGCGCGCACCGGTTCGTGCTGGCTGCGGGCCGGGTAGCCGAGTTCGACATCGAAACGCACGTCGGCGCCGCTCACGACGAGGTTGCGGATGCAGCGCGACGACACGAAGTCTTTGCCGGTATTGGGGTCGACGACCGACTTGAGCGCCTCGGTTACGGATTCCAGGTTAAGACTCATCGCGTTTTCCTTGATAATCGGACCATCCGCGCATCGGCGGCGAACTGCACGATCATACCGAAGGCACGGACTTCGCTCATCCGCGCCGACATCATGGTTTCCCGCGCCAGCATCCGTGCGCGGCGCCCCGTGCAAACGCCCGCACCGCGCGTTGCGCCGCACATGCCGTGCCGGCAGTACATCCCGTTCCCGCCATCATGAAGATCCAGACCTCACTGCTCCCCGTCCTTCTCGCCGCCCTGCTCGCCGCCTGCGCCACCCCGCCGCGGCCAGGCGCCGGCACCGCCCCCATCCACGACGGCAACTCGGCGCGCATGCCCGCCCCAGACCCGGCACCCGACTGGACGTCGCTGCGCGCGAAGCTGGCCGGCGCGCTGCGCAGCGTGCCCGGCATCGAGATCGGCGACGCGAGCGCCGACGGCCTGAGGCTGCAGATCCCGGTCTCCGACGGTTTCGCCTCCGGCAGGACCGAGCTGCGCCCGCCGCTGATGCGCGCGCTCGACGCGCTCGCCCCCGCGCTCGCCGCCGAGCCCGACGTGGCGATACAGGTCGTCGGCCACACCGACAGCCAGGGCAGCGAGATGTACAACCTGCAGCTTTCGATCGCGCGCGCCGAAGCCGTCGCCGAATACCTGCGCAGCCGCGGCATCGGCCTCGCGCGGCTGAGCGCGGACGGACGCGGCGAGGCCGACCCGCTGACCAGCAACGCGCAGGAGTCGGGCCGCGCGCGGAACCGCCGCGTCGAGATCATCCTACGGCCGATGCCCTGAACGCCCGCCTGCCGCGCCGCGCACGACTTCCAGCGCGGCACCGCGCCGCGCTTTGATAAACTGTGCGTTTTAGATTCGCGCGCAGCCAACATGTCCCGCAAGATCCTCGTCACGAACGCACTCCCCTACGCCAACGGCGACATCCACCTTGGCCACCTCGTCGGCTACATCCAGGCCGACATCTGGGTGCGTTACCAGCGCATGCGGGGCCACGCGGTGCATTACGTCTGCGCGGACGACACCCACGGCACGCCCGTCATGCTGCGCGCCGAGAAAGAGGGCCTGACGCCCGAGCAACTGATCGACCGCGTGCATGGCGAGCATCTGCGCGACTTCACCGCCTTCGGCGTCGCCTTCGACAACTACCACTCGACCCACAGCCCGGAAAACCGCGCCTACGCCGAGGACATCTACGACAGGCTGAAGGCCGCCGGCTTCATCGACACACGCGCGATCGAGCAGTACTACGACCCGGTCAAGGAGATGTTCCTGCCCGACCGCTTCATCAAGGGCGAATGCCCGAAATGCGGCACGGCCGACCAGTACGGCGACAACTGCGAAGCCTGCGGCGCCGCCTACGCGCCCACCGATCTGAAGAACCCGTATTCCGCGGTCTCCGGCGCCAAACCGGTGCTGAAGACTTCCGAGCACTATTTCTTCCGGCTGTCGGACGAGCGCGCGGTGGAATTCCTGCGCGCCTGGACGCGCGGCACCAACGCCGCCGGCGAGCGCCGCCTGCAGACGGAGGCCGCCAACAAGATGAAGGAATGGCTGGGCGAGGAAGGCGAGAACAAGCTGTCCGACTGGGACATCTCCCGCGATGCGCCCTACTTCGGCTTCGAGATCCCCGGCGCGCCGGGCAAGTACTTCTACGTGTGGCTGGACGCACCGATCGGCTATCTCGCGAGCTTCCGCAACCTCGCCGCCAGGCGCGCCGCCGCGGACGAGGCGATCGCGGTCGAGGACTACACCGACGCCGCCCGCGCCGAGGCCGCCGGCACCGAGATGGTGCACTTCATCGGCAAGGACATCCTGTACTTCCACGCCCTGTTCTGGCCGGCGATGCTGAAGTTCGCCGGCTACGCCACGCCGAGCCGGCTGTGCGTGAATGGCTTCCTGACCGTGGACGGCGCCAAGATGAGCAAGAGCCGCGGCACCTTCATCACCGCGCACTCCTACATCGGCCAGCAGCTCAACCCCGAGTGGCTGCGCTACTACTTCGCCGGCAAGTCGAACGGCACGATGGAAGACGTCGACCTCAACCTCGACGACATGATCGCCAAGGTCAATTCCGATCTCGTCGGCAAGTTCGTGAACATCGCCAGCCGCTGCGCCGGCTTCGTCGGCAAGCGCTTCGACGGCCGGCTGGGCGGGACGGATGCCGCGGCCTGTGCCGAATTCGCCGCCGCCTGGGCCGACGGCCGCATCGCCGCCGCTTACGACGAGCGCGACTACAGCCGCGCGCTGCGCGAGATCATGCGCCTGGCCGACGTCGCCAACCAGTACGTCAACGACCACAAGCCGTGGGAGCTGGCCAGGCAGGAAGGCCAGGACGCCCTCCTGCACACGGTGTGCAGCACCGCGCTGACGATGTTCCGCGACCTCGCCCGCTACCTGAAGCCGGTACTGCCCGCGCTGGCCGGACAGGTCGAGTCCTTCCTGGCGATCCCCGCCATGGACTGGCAGGGCGGCTGGGCGCCGCTGGCCGCCGGCCACGCCATCCGCTCCTACAGCCACCTGATGACCCGCGTCGAGCGCAAGCAGATCGATGCCCTGCTCGAGGCCAACCGCGAATCGCTCGCTCCCGCCGCGCCGGCGAAGGACGCGAAGGCGGCCAGTTCCCAGCAGCGCCACGCCGAGAAGCAGCAGCACGCCGCGCAGGCGGCCGAGACGGCCCTGCCGCAGATCGGCATCGACGACTTCGCCAAGGTCGACCTTCGCATCGCCCGGATCGCCGGTGCCGAGCACGTCGAGGGCGCCGACAAGCTGATCCGCCTGCAGCTCGACATCGGCGAAACCGACGAGGCCGGCAACCCGAGGCCGCGCCAGGTGTTCGCCGGCATCAAGTCGGCCTACGACCCCGCCGCGCTGGTCGGCCGGCTGACGGTGATGGTCGCCAACCTCGCGCCGCGCAAGATGAAGTTCGGCATGAGCGAAGGCATGGTGCTCGCCGCCTCCGACGCCGAAGGCAAGGACGGTGGTCTTTACATCCTGTCGCCGGATGCCGGCGCGACACCGGGCATGCGCGTCAAGTGACGGACTGATCGGATGCCGCTGACGCCCTCCAAACGCTGGATTGTCCTGCAGCACGCGGGACGAGGGCGCCTGTCTCCGTAGCGCCGCCCGCCGGGGCGGCGCCGCATGAGCTTAAAAAACCAGACCGGTTCGAGTTCGCAGCGGAGTCCGCATGAAAATCCAGTTCCGTCCCAAGCTTTTCGACACCCTTGCGGGCTACGGCCACGGGGCGTTCATCAACGACCTTTCCGCCGGCATCACCGTCGGCGTGCTCGCCCTGCCGCTGGCCATGGCCTTCGCCATCGCCAGCGGCATGTCGCCCACCGCCGGCATCTGGACGGCCATCGTCGCCGGCCTCCTGATCTCCCTCCTCGGCGGCTCGCGCGTGCAGATCGGCGGCCCGACCGGCGCCTTCATCCCCATCATCTACGCCATCGTCGCCGACCACGGCGTGCAGAACCTGCTCATCGCCACGACGATGTCGGGCATCCTGCTGTTCGCGATGGGCGCGCTGCGGCTGGGCAACATGATCCGCTTCATCCCGCTGTCGGTGGTGATCGGCTTCACCAACGGCATCGCGGTGGTCATCTTCATCTCGCAGATCAAGGACTTCCTCGGGCTGAAGATCGACAACCTGCCCGGAGAGTTCTTCGCCAAGATGGCGACGCTGTGGGCGGCGCTGCCGACGATCGACCTGCCGACCGTGAGCGTGGCGATCGTCTCGCTGGGCGTGCTGCTCGGGTGGAACCGGCTGGCGGCGAGAATCGCCTGGATGCGCCGCCTGCCCGGCCCGCTGGCGGTGCTGATCATCATGACCGCGGTGAATGCCCTGGTCGCCCTCCCGGTCGACACGATCGGCAGCCGCTTCGGCGGCATCCCGCGCGAGATGCCGTCCATCGCACTGCCCGCCCTGAGCCTGGGCACCCTCGGCAAGCTGATCGTGCCGGCGATCACCATCGCCCTGCTGGGCGCGATCGAGTCGCTGCTGTCGGCACGCGTGGCCGACAGCCAGATCGACGACCGCCACGACCCCAACCAGGAACTGATGGCGCAGGGCGTCGCCAACGTCGTCGCGCCGCTGTTCGGCGGCTTCGCCGCCACCGGCGCGATCGCCCGCACCGCCACCAACATCCGCACTGGCGGACGCACCCCGGTCGCCGGCGTGATCCATGCGGCGGTGCTGCTGGCCATCGTGCTGGCGCTGGCGCCGCTGGCCAGCCACATCCCGCTCGCCACGCTGTCGGCCATCGTCGTCCTGGTGTCGATCAACATGGGCGAATGGCATGCGTTCGCACCGCAGGAACTGGCGCGCTACTCGCTCAACTACCGCACCATCCTGCTGGGCACCTTCTTCGTCACGGTGGTCTTCGACCTGACGCTGGCGGTGGAACTGGGCATGGTGCTGGCGAGCCTGTTCTTCATCTACCGCATGTCGGACCTGACCCGCATCGAGCGCATCCCGCTGGAAGACCACTACGGCGTCGAAGCCCTCTCCCGCGCGGACGGCACCCCGCGCATCCTGGCCTACGACATGTTCGGCAGCCTGTTCTTCGGCGCGGCCAACAAGCTCGAGAACCTGCTGCTGATGGAGCACGGCCATCCGGACGTGGTGATCCTGGAGATGGACAAGGTCATCAACATCGACACCACCGGGCTGGACATCCTGCAGACACTGCACCGCAACCTGCAAAAGCGCGGCGCCCACCTCGTCCTGTGCGGACTCAACCCGCAGCCGGATTCGATCGTCGCGCGCTCGGGCTTCGTCGACAAGCTCGGCGCCGGCAACGTCACCTCCAACCTCACCGATGCCCTGCTGCGGGCGCAGTGGCTCAGCGGCAAGGACCCGGAGGTCTCGTATGCCTGACGGAGATCCGTCCGCCTTCGCCGCCCGCCGCCTCGCCATCCACGGGCGCGTGCAGGGCGTGGGGTATCGCGCCGGCGCCCGGGCGGAGGCGATCCGGCTGGACCTGCGCGGCTGGGTGCGCAACCGGTTGGACGGCAGCGTGGAGGCGCTGGTGATCGGCGCGCCGGGCGCCATCGAGGCGTTCGTCGCGTGGGCGCACGAAGGTCCGCCCAGGGCGCAGGTCACGCGCATCGACGTCACACCGGCCGACGCGGAACCCGCCGCGGGTTTCGAGCAACGGCCGACTGCCTGATACCAGGCGGCTCCGCCTGCGCCATGGCCGCGCCGGGCGAGGTCCGGCGACACCGCAGGCCGGCCGGATGCCCGGCGCACGCGCGGCGGGACGCCCGGACCGGCTCTGCTCCGTATCAGGGATAGACCACTTCCACCGACTCCGGCGGCAGCCACTCGCGCAGGCTCTCGAGCAGTGCATCGTCCGGCCGCACGCGCCAGCCGTCGCCAAAGGGCAGTTCCGCCTCGGCCGCGGCGTTGCGGTAGCTGACGCGGATCGGGCAGCCGCCCTCGCGGAAGGGTTCGAGCAGCGTCTGCAGGCGGTTCGCGGCCGCCGCCGCACCGCCGCTGGCACCCACCTCGCCGTTGATGCGCAGTTGCAGCGCACGCGCGAAGCGGCAGCGCGCCTCGCCCAGCGTCAGCAGGCGGTCGGCAATGATGCGCAGCCCGCCGGAAAACTCGTCGTTGCTGACCTTGCCCTCGACCACCAGCACCTCGTCGGTGACGATCTTGCCGCGGCTGGCGTCCAGCACTTCGGAATACACCGCGACCTCGCGCGGCTGCGTGCCGTCGTCCAGCAGCACGAAGGCCATCTTGCCGCGGTTGCCCATCTTGGTCCGCGTCTCCATCACCACGCCGGCCAGCATCGAGATGTCGCGCGAGGGCTCGAGCTGGGCCAGCGTGCGGCGCACGAAGCGGCGCACCTCGGGCTTGAAGGCGTTGAACGGATGGCCGGACAGGAAGAAGCCGATCGCGAGCTTTTCCTCCTTCAGCCTTTCGCGCTCGGACCACGGGCGGATGCGAGCGAATTCGGGCGCGGCGCCCGCGGCCTCGGGCAGCATGTCGAAGAGGCCGCCCTGCATCGCATTGGCCGCAGCCTGCTCGGCCGCCTCCATCGCCAGCGCGACGGTGGCCATCAACTGCGCGCGGTCCAGGCCCTCGTGGCCTTCCAGCGTGTCCATCGCGCCGGCGCGGATCAGCGCCTCGACGACGCGGCGATTGACCATGCGCCGGTCCACCCGCTCGCAGAAATCGAAAAGGTCGCGGAACGCGCCGCCCTCCTTCCCGCCCTTCGCGCGCGCAGCCAGGATCGCGCGCACCGCCGGCTCGCCGACGCCCTTCACCGCGCCGAGGCCGTAGCGGATCGTCCTGCGGTCCACCGGCACGAAACGGTAGTCGGAGGTATTGACGTCCGGCGGCAGCACCACGATGCCGTTGGCGACCGTATCCTCGTAGAAGATCTTGACCGTGTCGGTGTTGTCCAGGTCGGACGACATCGTCGCCGCCATGAAGGCCGCGCAGTGATGCGCCTTCAGCCACGCGGTGTGATAGGTCACCACCGCGTAGGCCGCGGTGTGCGACTTGTTGAAGCCGTACTCCGCGAACTTGGTCATCAGGTCGAAGAGCTGCTCGGCGAGCGCCGGGTCGTAGCCCTTCTGCTTGGCGCCGTCGGCGATGGTGGCGCGGTGCTTGGCCATCTCCTCCGGCTTCTTCTTGCCCATCGCGCGACGCAGCATGTCGGCGCCGCCCAGGGTGTAGCCGCCGATGATCTGGCTGATCTGCATCACCTGTTCCTGGTACACGATGACGCCGTAGGTCGGCTCCAGGCAGGCTTTGAGGTCGGGATGGAAGTAGTCGATCTCCTGCTGGCCCTTCTTGCGCAGGATGAAGTCGTCCACCATGCCCGAGCCGAGCGGGCCCGGGCGATAGAGCGCAAGCACCGCGATGATGTCCTCGAAGCGGTCGGGCGCGAGCTTCTTCAGGAGCTTCTTCATCCCCTCCGATTCCACCTGGAAAATCGCCGTGGTGTTGGCGTCCTTCAGGATCTGGTAGGCGGCGGGGTCTTCGAAGCCCAGGCTCATCAGGTCGGGCCGGCTGCCCTCGAGGTGCTCGACGTATTCCAGCGCCAGTTCGATGATGGTGAGGTTGCGCAGGCCGAGGAAGTCGAACTTGACCAGGCCGACCGCTTCCACGTCGTCCTTGTCGAACTGCGACACCGGCGTGGCGTCGTCGCCGTCGGCGATGTACAGCGGGCAGAAATCGGTGAGCCTGCCCGGTGCGATCAGCACGCCGCCGGCGTGCATGCCGACGTTGCGCGACAGGCCCTCCAGCGGCTGGGCCAGGCCCCACAGCTCCTGCACCGACTCGCCGTCGTTGCCGTCGGCCATCATCTCGCCGATCTGCGGCTCCATCTCGTAGGCTTTGGCCAGGGCGACCGGCTTGGCGGTCTCGATCGGGATCAGCTTGGACAGGCGGTCGCACAGGCCGTAGGGCAGGTCGAGCACGCGGCCGACGTCGCGCACCACCGCCTTCGAGGCCATGGTGCCGAAGGTGGCGATCTGGCTCACCGCGTCCTTGCCGTAGCGCTCGCGCACGTACTCGATGACGCGGTAGCGGTTGTCCTGGCAGAAGTCGATGTCGAAGTCGGGCATCGACACCCGCTCCGGATTCAGGAAGCGCTCGAACAGCAGCGCATAGGCGAGCGGATCGAGGTCGGTGATCTTCAGCGCATAGGCCACCAGCGAGCCCGCGCCCGAGCCGCGGCCCGGCCCCACCGGCACGCCGTTGTTCTTCGCCCACTGGATGAAGTCGGCCACGATCAGGAAGTAGCCGGGAAAACCCATCTGGATGATGGTGTCGGTCTCGAACTTCAGCCGCTCCTCGTAGCGCGGCCGCTGCTTCCCGCGCTCGTCGGGATGCGGGTAGAGCTGCGCGAGGCGTTCTTCCAGGCCCTTCTTCGCTTCCTGCACCAGGAAGTCGTCCAGGCCCATGCCGTCCGGCGTGGGGAACAGCGGCAGGAAGTTCTTGCCCAGTTGCACGGTGAGCGAGCAGCGGCACGCGATCTCGACGGCATTCTCGAGCGCCTCGGGGACGTCGGCGAACAGCTCGCACATCTCGTCCTGGCTCTTGAGGTACTGCTCCTCGGTGAAGTCGCGCGGCCGGCGCTTGTCGGCCAGCACGTAGCCCTGCGCGATGCACACCCGCGCCTCGTGCGCCTTGAAGTCCTCGCGCTTGAGGAACTGCACCGGATGGGTGGCCACCACCGGCAGCCCCAGCCGGCCGGCGATGTCCAGCGCGTGGCGGATGTAGCTCTCGGTGCCGGGATGGCCGGCGCGCTGGATCTCGACGTAGAACGCGTCGGGGAAGAGCCGCGCCCAGTCGGCCGCGAGCCGGGACGC
Organism: Thauera sp. K11; assembly: GCF_002354895.1. Lineage (NCBI taxonomy): Bacteria > Pseudomonadati > Pseudomonadota > Betaproteobacteria > Rhodocyclales > Zoogloeaceae > Thauera > Thauera sinica. The sequence continues at coordinate 665,555 of NZ_CP023439.1, read as the reverse complement.
CAGCTCCGCGTTGCCCGCGGCGATCGCCATGCCGATGTCGCCGTGCATCGCCCCCGACAGGCACAGCAGCTCGCTCGCCGCGCCGTTCTCGAACCACTCGCGCCGCATCTCGGCGCGGCCGTGGTACTTGTTCTCCAGGTAGGCGCGCGTCAGCAGCTCGCACAACTGGCCGTAGCCCGCGCGGTTCTTGCAGATCAGCAGCACGCGCCAGGGCTTGTCGCGCTCGGCCTCGTTCTGGACCCATGCGTCCACGCCGACGACGGGCTTCACGCCGGTGCCGCGCGCGCCCTTGTAGAACTTGACCATGCCGAACAGGTTGGCCAGATCGGAGAGGCCGAGCGCCGGCATGCCGTCGGCCGCGGCGGCGGCGATGGCCTGGTCGATCTGGACGATGCCGTCGGTGATCGAGTATTCGGAATGGAGACGGAGATGGACGAAGCGCGGTTCGGCCGGGGAGCGGGCTGCAGGATTCATGGCGCCGATTTTACCCGAGCCTGCGCGCTCGCCCGCCCCGCATCTTCATCCCGCCGCCCCGCTGCAGGCGCCCGCCCGGGCCGGATCAGGGCAGCAGCACGGTGGAGCCCGTCGTGCGGCGCGCCTCGAGATCGACGTGCGCCTGCGCGGCGTCCCTCAGCGCGTAGCGCTGGCCGATCTCGATCTTCACCTCGTCCGAGGCGACGACCTCGAACAGTTCGGCCGCCATGGACAGGAGATCCTCGCGCTTCGCCGCGTAGGTGAACAGCGTCGGCCGCGTCAGGAACAGCGAGCCCATGCGCGCCAGCACGCCGATGTCCACCGGCGGCACCGGTCCCGAGGCGTTGCCGAAGCTCACCATCAGGCCGAGCGGCCGCAGGCAGGCGAGCGAGTCCATGAAGGTGTCCTTGCCGATGGAGTCGTACACCACCGGCACCCCCTCACCGCCGGTGATCGCACGCACCCGCTCGGCGAAGTTCTCCTGCGTGTAGATGATCGTGTGGTCGCAGCCGTGGGCGCGCGCGATGTCGGCCTTGTGCTCCGAGCTGACGGTGCCGATCACCGTGGCGCCCAGCGCCTTCGCCCACTGGCAGGCGATGGTCCCCACGCCGCCGGCGGCGGCATGGATCAGGATCGTGTCGCCCGGCTGCACGCGGTAGGTGCGGCGCAGCAGGTATTGCGCGGTGAGGCCCTGCATCAGCATCGCCGCGCCATGCTCGAAGGAGATGCCGGACGGCAGCGGCACCAGATGGCTGGCGGCGATGTTGCGCACTTCCGCGTAGGCACCCAGCGGCCCGCTCGCGTAGGCGACGCGGTCGCCCGGCGCCACCTCGGTCACGCCCTCGCCGACCGCCTCCACCACGCCGGCCGCCTCCTGGCCCAGGCCGGAAGGCAGCGGCACCGGATACAGCCCGCCGCGGTGATAGGTGTCGATGTAGTTGAGGCCGACCGCGTGATGGCGCACGCGTGCTTCGCCTGCGGCCGGCGGCGGGACGTCGACGCTTTCCCACTGCAGCACGTCGGGGCCGCCGGTGCGATGGAAACGAATGGCATGGGGCATGGTTTCTCCTTGTCGGCGAGAGCCGCATCGAGCGATGGAACGCTACCTGACGAGCGAAACCCCGAACCGCAGTTGCGAGGAACGCTGCGCCTTGTAGTCGATCAGGGTTTCGCCGTAACCGTTGAAGTATTGCAGATGGAGGAAGGCGCCGACACCCGAGAACACGCTCTGGCGCAGCGGATAGGACAGATCGAGCTGGGTGCTGTTCTTGTCCTCGGTGCCGCGGCGCAGCAGCGCGCTGAACATCACGCCGTCGTCGCGTCCCAGGCGCAGGCCGAGTTCGCCATAGCCGCGATAGCTGGCGATGTCCGGGTTGTCGTCCTTGTCCAGGTAGGTCCACACCTTGGGCGCGATGCCGACGTAGGTCCGGCCGTCGCCGAAATCGAAGTAGTGCCGGGCTTCGGCGCGCAGGAAAAGCGTGTCGATGCTGCGCGAATCGACACCGCCCTTGCCGTTCGACTCGTGCTCGTAGCCGCCGGACAGGGCCACCCAGCCGCCGTCCTCGGGGTCGGACAGCATCCAGCGGTAGAACAGCGAGGGGCGGAAGCTGGTGTCGCGGAAAGGCTTGGAATCCGAGGCGAGATCCCACAGCGAGGTCTGGGTGAAGCCGAGATACAGGCCGCGCACCACCGGAAAGCTCTCCGCGACCACCCCCTGGTCGTCGAAGAGACGGTAGCGGAAGCTGAACTGGAAGCGCGCCGAGCGCGGATCGTGGCCGCCGACCAGGAAGTACATCGGCTCGTGGAAGCCCAGCGCGCTGGGCTGTGCGGCCTCGGCCGACGGTGCCTGGCGGACGGGCGGCGCCATGGGATCGAGCGTTCCTGCCTGCGCGTTCGCCACCGGCGTGCGGCTCGCCGCGCCGGCATCGACCAGCATGCGCGCCGACGGCGCATCGGTCAGCGTGAGCGTGGCGACGCCGATCACCTCCCGCGGCCACTGGCCGGCGTAGCGACGCTGCCCGGATTCGGCCGGCGCGGCCGCGACGAGTTCCAGCGCGATGCGCGGCCCGCCGTCGGGCAGCTCGATCTGCGCCGGCAGACGTTCCGGCAACGGGGCCCCGCCCGGCAGGCCGACGACGATCACCGAGAACGCCTCTCCCGGCGCCACGCGCGGATCGGGAGAAGCGAGAAGCCAGCCGGCGGCCAGGGCCGGCAGCGGCAGCGTCAGCACGGCCGCCGCCAGTATCGACCGCACCGTACCGCACATGCCAGCGATTCGGATCATGCGCCGTCCTCCAGAAAAAACAGCCGCTATCGTAGCGGCTGTTCGGAGGGCAAGAAGTGAAAATTCCTCTCGCCGCGGGGTCCTGCGGCCCCGCGGCAGCTTTCAGCGCGCGGCCGGCCCGCGCCCCTCGCTGGCGTCGACCACCGCCAGCGCGGTGATATTGACCAGCCGGCGCACCGTCGCCGACGGGGTCAGGATGTGCACCGGCTGTGCGGCACCGAGCAGGATGGGGCCGATCGTGACGCCGTCGCCGTTGGCCACCTTCATCAGGTTGAAGGAGATGTTGGCCGCATCCAGGTTGGGCATCACCAGCAGGTTGGCTTCGCCGCTGAGCGTCGTTTCCGGATTGACGACCGAACGGATGTCCGGCGACAGCGCCGCGTCGCCATGCATCTCGCCATCGGACACCAGGTCCGGCGCAGTGCGGCGCAGGATGCCGCTCGCCTCGCGCATCTTGCGCGCCGAGGCCGCTCCCGAACTGCCGAAGTTCGAATGCGACAGCAAGGCGACGCGCGGCTCGATGCCGAAGCGGCGCAGTTCCTCGGCCGCCATGCGGGCGATCTCGGCGATGTCCTCGGCGCTCGGGTTCTCGTTCACGTAGGTGTCGGTGACGACCAGCATGCGCTTGGTCAGCAGCAGCATGTTCATCGCCGCGAACAGCTTGGCGCCCGGCTTCAGGCCGATGACGTTGCGCACCTGGCGGAGGTGGTATTCGTAGGTGCCGAAGGTGCCGCACACCAGTGCATCGGCATCGCCGCGGCGCAGCAGCATGGCACCGATCAGCGTGGTGTCGCGGCGCATCTTGGTCTTGGCCAGTTCGGGCGTGACGCCGTCGCGGCACATCATGTGGTGATACTCGCCCCACAGCTCGCGGTAGCGCGGATCGGACTCGGGATTGACGATGTCGAAGTCGCGCTCGGGCACCAGCGTGAGGCCGATCTTCTTGATGCGCATCTCGATGACGCTCGGCCGCCCGATCAGGATGGGGCGCGCCAGCCCTTCGTCGATCACCACGCGCGTGGCATGCAGCACGCGCTCGTCCTCGCCCTCGGCATAGATCACGCGCTTCTGCCCTTCGGGCACGCGCTTGGCGGCGGCGAACACCGGCTTCATGACGATGCCGGACTGGTAGACGAAGTTCGTCAGGCTGCCGACATAGGCGTCGAAGTCCTGGATCGGCTCGGTCGCCACGCCGGAATCCATCGCCGCCTTGGCCACCGCGGGGGCGATCTTGACGATCAGGCGCGGATCGAAGGGCTTGGGGATGATGTATTCGGGGCCGAAGCTGAGGTCCGCGCCGCCGTAGGCCGACGCCACGATGTCGCTCTGCTCGGCCTGCGCCAGCCCGGCGATCGCCTTCACGCAGGCGAGCTTCATCTCCTCGTTGATCGTCGTCGCGCCGACGTCGAGCGCGCCGCGGAAGATGAAGGGGAAGCACAGCACGTTGTTGACCTGGTTCGGGAAATCCGAGCGGCCGGTGGCGATGATGCAGTCCGGCCGCACCGCCTTCGCGTCGGCCGGCAGGATCTCCGGATTCGGGTTGGCCAGCGCGAAGATCAGCGGCTTGTCGGCCATCCCCGCCACCATCTCGGGCTTGAGCACGCCGGCGGTGGACAGCCCGAGGAAGACATCCGCCCCCACGATGACGTCGGCCAGCGTGCGCCCCTCGGTGCGCTGCGCGTAGCGCGCCTTGGTCGGCTCCATGTTCTCGTCGCGGCCTTCGTAGATCACGCCCTTGGAGTCGCAGACGAAGACGTTCTCGCGCCTGAGGCCGACGCTCACCATCATGTCGAGGCAGGCGATCGCCGCGGCGCCCGCGCCCGAACACACCAGCTTGACCTTGCCGATGTCCTTGCCGACGACCTTCAGGCCGTTGATGAGGCCGGCGGCGGAAATGATCGCGGTGCCGTGCTGGTCGTCATGGAAGACCGGGATCTTCATGCGTTCGCGCAGCTTCTTCTCGATGTAGAAGCACTCGGGCGCCTTGATGTCCTCGAGGTTGATGCCGCCGAGCGTGGGCTCGAGCGAGGCGATGATCTCGATCAGCTTGTCGGGGTCGTTCTCGGCGATCTCGATGTCGAACACATCGATGTTGGCGAACTTCTTGAACAGGCAGCCCTTGCCCTCCATCACCGGCTTGGCCGCCAGCGGGCCGATGTTGCCCAGGCCGAGCACCGCGGTGCCGTTGGTGACCACCGCGACGAGGTTGCCGCGGCTGGTGAACTCGCGCGCCTGCGTGGGCTCCTCGACGATCGCGTCGCAGGCGGCCGCCACACCGGGCGAATAGGCCAGCGCCAGGTCGTGCTGGTTGATCAGGCTCTTGGTCGGGACGACCGAAATCTTGCCGCGGGTGGGCGCGCGATGGTAATCCAGCGCTGCAGCAATGAAATCTTGATCCATGTGTTCTCCCCTCTCGGAACAGTGAGGTCCATTGATGGTTGTTGTCTGGCCTGGATACAGCAGGCGCGCTGGGGCGCGGCGACTGCTACGCCACGAGGAGCGGGTCGTCGCGGCGCTCTGCGGGCGGCTCGACGGACGGACTCCACTGCGGACGCTCGATCCGCGCAAGTGACGTTGCGGAAGTTTAGCGCAGCGCCCGAGCATTTGTCAGAGCGCACCGCTGATGCGCAAGAGCAGTCCCGCCTGCTTGCAAAGCCGGGAAAACCCCGATCGGGCCGGGATTTTGGCAGAATGCGGACGATGACGAAGGGAGGAAGGCGAATGCGGCGCGTGGTGTTCAACCAGAAGGGTGGAGTCGGCAAATCCACGATCACCTGCAACCTCGCGGCGATCAGCGCCCACCAGGGCAAGCGCACGCTGGTGGTGGACCTCGATCCGCAGGGCAATTCCACCCAGTATCTGCTCGGCGCAGGCAGCGACACGCTCGATGCGACGCTGGCCGACTTCTTCGACCAGACGCTGAACTTCCGCCTGAACCCGCGCGCCACCGGGGACTTCATCGTCGCCACGCCTTTCGAGGGGCTGTACGTGATGCCCTCGCATCCGCAGCTCGAGGAACTGCAGGGCAAGCTGGAGTCGCGCTACAAGATCTACAAGCTGCGCGATGCGCTGCGCGAGATCGGCGACGACTACGACTGCATCTTCATCGACACCCCGCCTGCGCTGAACTTCTACACCCGCTCGGCCCTCATCGCCGCCGACGCCTGCCTGATTCCCTTCGACTGCGACGAATTCTCGCGCCGCGCACTGTATTCGCTGCTCGAGAACGTGCAGGAGATCAAGGCCGACCACAACCGCGACCTGCAAGTGGAAGGCATCGTGGTGAACCAGTTCCAGCCGCGCGCCAGCCTGCCGGCGAAGGTCGTCCAGGAACTGATCGCCGAGGGCCTGCCGGTGCTGCAGCCCTATCTGTCGGCCTCGGTCAAGGTCAAGGAATCGCACGAGCAGGCCAAGCCGATGATCCACCTCGATCCCCGGCACAAGCTGTCGCAGGAATTCGTCGCGCTGCACGATACGCTGCAGCGCAGGTACGGGGCTTGAGCGGGACCTGCTCTTCGGGAGCGCTTCGGCGTTTGGGATGGATCGAGGGTTGAGGGAGCGAGTTGCGGGTCCGGGGAATCCCGGGCACGGGGTATTCGTTCCGGGGCTGCGGAACTCGCTCGCTGCGCTCGCTCGGACAGTCCTCGCCCCTCCACGACTACCCCGCACCCGGGATTTCGCGCCTGCGTGGGCCTCGTGGGGCGGCGGGTGGATGTCTTATGCGCGGCAGTTCGTGCGTCGTCGGGCCTGATTGACGGCGGCCCTGTCAGGAAACTGACGCCGCCATCGCGGGCAGCATCGCCTGACCGTCGGGGCTGCCATCGAATAGACGAACGTCACGAGCATCCCGGCATCGCAATCGCACCGCTGCGGCAGCACGGCAGCGACGTTCCAGTCACCTTCGACGACCTGCCCGACTACCGCATCGACGCCCCTCGATCAAACGGCGGCCCAGACCGCAACCACGCAGGCGCGGTGGATGCCGGGCATTCGTGGAGGGGGCGAGGACTGTCCGAGCCCGAAGGGCGAGTTCCGCAGCCCCCGGAACGAATGCCCGGCAGCCGCCGCGCCGGCCCCGCCGCTCAGCCCCAGGCGTCGAGCCGCAACCCGGATCACACTGGCTCAAGCTTGGCCACCGCCAGCAGCAGCCACTTGACGCCCGCCGGCCCGAAATTGATCTGCACCTTGGCATCCGTCCCGCTGCCCTCGGCCGCGACGATCACCCCCTGGCCGAACTTGGGGTGATTCACCGACTGGCCGATGCGCAGGCCGTTGGGCAGTTGCGCGAAGGTCGGCCGGGGCGTGCGCTGCACAGGCTTCGCCGACGACGGCTTGAAGTAGCCGCCGCCCATGCCGCCCAGGGCTCCCCCTGCGGCCGAACGCGGATTGGGCGGCGTGAGCCACTTCGTCAACGCCTCGGGGATCTCCTCGAGGAAACGCGAACGCAGGTTGTAGCGCGTCTGGCCATGCAGCATGCGGCTCTGCGCGAAGGACAGATAGAGCCGTTCGCGCGCCCGCGTCACCGCCACGTACATCAGCCGGCGCTCCTCCTCCAGGCCGTCGGTCTCGAGGATGCTGTTCTCGTGCGGGAACAATCCCTCCTCGAGCCCGGACAGGAACACCACGTTGAATTCCAGCCCCTTGGCGGAATGCACCGTCATCAACTGGACCGCGTCGGCGCCCTGGTCCGCCTGATGTTCGCCCGCCTCCAGCGAGGCATGCGCAAGGAAATCGGCCAGCAGCGCATGCGGCTGCGCCAGCGCGTCTTCGTCGACCTGGGCCTCGGCGACGAAGTTGGCGGCCGCATTGAGCAGTTCGTCGAGGTTCTCGAGCCGCTCGCGCCCCTCCTTTTCCGCCTTGTAATGCGCGCGCAGGCCACTGACGTCCAGCATGTGGTCGACCAGTTCGGGCAGCGGCAGCTTCGCCGTGTCGCGCCGCATGTCCTCCACCAGCCTCACGAACTGCCCCAGGGACGTGCCGGCCTTGCCGGTGAGATGCGGCACGGCGGAATACAGGCTGCCGTTCCAGGTGCGCGCCGCGTCGGCCAGCACCTCCAGCGAACGCGCGCCGATGCCGCGGGTGGGGAAATTCACCACGCGCGCGAAAGCCGTGTCGTCGTCCGGGTTGGCGATCAGGCGCAGATAGGCGAGCGCATGCTTGATCTCCTGCCGCTCGAAGAAGCGCAGCCCGCCATAGACCCGGTACGGAATGCCGGCGGAGAACAACTGGTGCTCGAGCACACGCGACTGCGCATTCGAGCGGTACAGCAACGCGATCTCGGCGCGCAGGCCGCCGTCCCGCACCAGCGACTGCACCTCTTCGACGATCCAGCGCGCCTCGTCGGCGTCCGAGAACGCCTCGAACACCCGGATGGGCTCGCCGGCGCCCTGGTCGGTCCACAAGTTCTTGCCCAGCCGGTTGGTGTTGTGGCGGATGATGGCGTTGGCGGCATCCAGGATGTTGCTGCGCGAGCGGTAGTTCTGCTCCAGCCGGATCACGTTCTGCACATGGAACTCGCGCTCGAAGTCGCGCATGTTGCCGACCTCGGCGCCGCGGAAGCGGTAGATGCTCTGGTCGTCGTCGCCGACACAGAACATCGCCGCGCCGCCCTCCCGCCCCTCGTCGGCGAACATGCGCAGCCAGCGGTACTGCAGCCGGTTGGTGTCTTGGAACTCGTCGACCAGGATGTGGCGGAAACGGCGCTGGTAATGCCGGCGCACCGGTTCGTTGCGCTCGAGCAGTTCGTAGCTGCGCAGCAGCAGCTCGGCAAAATCGACCACGCCCTCGCGCTGGCACTGGGCCTCGTATTCCTGGTAGAGCTGCACGCGCTGGCGGGTGTAGTCGTCCCAGGCTTCGACCGCGTGCGGCCGGTTGCCGGCTTCCTTCTGGCCGTTGATGAAGTGCTGCAGGTCGCGCGGAGGAAACTTCTCGTCATCGACGTTCAGCGTCTTCAACAGGCGCTTGATCGCGGCGAGTTGATCCCCGGAGTCCAGGATCTGGAACAGTTGCGGCAGGCCGGCATCGCGGTGATGCGTTCGCAGCAGCCGGTTGGCGAGGCCGTGGAAGGTTCCGATCCACATGCCGCGCGTGCTGACGGGCAGCATCGCCGACAGGCGCGCCAGCATTTCCCGCGCCGCCTTGTTGGTGAAGGTCACCGCCAGTATTCCGGAGGGGTCGACCTGGCCGGACTGGATCAGCCAGGCGATGCGGGTGGTCAGCACCCGCGTCTTGCCCGAGCCGGCACCGGCAAGGATCAGCGCGTGCTGCGGCGGCAGCGTGACGGCTTGGTGTTGTTGATCGTTCAGGTTGGCAAGCAGGTTCGACATCGTCCTTCCTCGTTTGCCCGCATTGTAAACCGGTCGCGCCGCCCGCCCGGGCCTGCGCAGATGGTAGAAATGTTGTACCAATGCTGCATTGCGGAAAACCATTATTGAATTTCTGCATTGCCTCGGCTAGTCTGCATCTTGTGCATCGCAACATTTTGAGCAAATCGAGGATGAACCAAGTCACGGCGGTGCGGACAAAATCTGCGTAAGATCAACGACGTGGACGTGTAGCGGCGGCATTTCAGGATTCGCTGCCCTGCACACGAGGCAAGGCCCAAAAGGCATTGCCGGCACCGAGGATCGTGACACTCACCCCGAGGAAATCCGAACATGAATACGCCGAAACTGCTTCCCTGGTACGCCCGCAAGGCGGGGGTTTCGATCGAACGCGCCGAGTCTCTCTGGCGCAAGGCCGTACGCGAGGCAACCGCGGAAACCGGCTGGGTAGGCACCGCCGAATACTGGGGCGCCACCATGAGCCACTTCCAGCGCCTGCTCGAAGAAGAGAAGGCCACGCTGTGCACGCCGTGCGTCACGCCTCTGGTGCAAAGCCAGCGCCGCATGCTGCGGCTGCCGCTGATCGCAATGGAGGACTTCGTCACCGCGACCCACACGTACTGGCAGCGCTCGGGTGGCTTTCCGCGCAAGGTGGCCTGAGGCCGCGACACGGACGATTGCCGACCGCGCAGAACTGACATGAACTTCACGCCCCGCCTCGCGGCGCGGGCATAACCGGCTCCCTCCCTCTCCTTAACGGAGATTCGGCATCCCTCCTCACGGCGGGGTGCCTTTTTTTTGCCCGGCACAGCCGTCGCCGACGCCGAGGCGCCGAACGCCCGTCCCCTGCTTCACGATATACTCTCGCGTTTTCAACGCTTTGAAGCAGCGCACCCCGCCCATGCAGGACAAATATCAGCCCACGGCCGTCGAGACGGCCGCCCAACAGCACTGGGACACCACCTCCGCCTTCCGCGTCACCGAGGATGCCGGCAAGCCCAAGTACTACTGCCTGTCGATGTTCCCCTACCCGTCGGGCAAGCTGCACATGGGCCATGTGCGCAACTACACCATCGGCGACGTGCTGGCGCGCTATCACCGCATGAAGGGCTGCAACGTGCTGCAGCCCATGGGCTGGGACGCCTTCGGCATGCCGGCGGAGAACGCCGCGATCCAGAACAACGTGCCGCCGGCGAAGTGGACCTACGCCAACATCGACTACATGAAGGGCCAGTTGAAGCGCCTGGGCTTCGCCATCGACTGGTCGCGCGAACTGGCCACCTGCGCGCCGGAATACTACCGCTGGGAACAATGGCTGTTCACCCGCCTGTTCGAGAAGGGGCTGATCTACAAGAGGCTCGGCACGGTGAACTGGGACCCGGTGGACGAGACCGTGCTCGCCAACGAGCAGGTCATCGACGGCCGCGGCTGGCGTTCGGGGGCGCTCGTCGAGAAGCGCGAGATCCCGATGTACTACATGAAGATCACCGCCTACGCCGACGAGCTGCTCGCCGCGCTCGATGATCTGCCCGGCTGGCCCGAGCAGGTGAAGCTGATGCAGAAGAACTGGATCGGCCGCTCCGAGGGGGTGGAGGTGCACTTCCCCTACGACCTGTCGACCGTCGGCCGCTCTGGCGTGCTGAAAGTCTTCACCACCCGCGCGGACACGCTGATGGGCGCCACCTACGTCGCGGTCGCCGCCGAACACCCGCTCGCCACCCAGGCCGCGGCAGGCAATGCCGCGCTCGCTGCCTTCGTCGACGAATGCAAGCACGGCGGCGTCGCCGAGGCCGACCTCGCGACGATGGAAAAGAAGGGCATGCCGACCGGCCTGCGCGTGGTGCACCCGCTGACCGGCGAATACCTCGACGTGTGGGTCGCCAACTACGTGCTGATGGGCTACGGCGAAGGCGCGGTGATGGCGGTGCCGGCGCACGACGAGCGCGACTTCGCCTTCGCCACCAGGTATTCGCTGCCGATCAGGATGGTGGTGCGCTCGACCCGCGACGCGTACGAAGACACCGTCGCACCGTGGATCGACGCCTACGCCGAACACGGCCGCCTGGTGAACTCCGGCCGCTACGACGGCCTGCACTTCCAGGATGCGGTCGATGCCATCGCCGCCGACCTCGAGGCCAAGGGCCTGGGCGCCAAGCGCGTGCAGTACCGCCTGCGCGACTGGGGCATCTCGCGCCAGCGCTACTGGGGCTGCCCGATCCCGATGATCCACTGCGCCGACTGCGGCGACGTACCGGTGCCCGACGAGCAGTTGCCGGTGGTGCTGCCCGAAAACGTCGAGATCACCGGCCGCGGCTCGCCGCTGGCCAGGATGCCCGGGTTCTACGAGTGCGACTGCCCCAGGTGCGGCAAGCCGGCCCGCCGCGAGACCGATACGATAGACACCTTCGTCGAATCGTCGTGGTACTTCCTGCGCTACGCCTGCGCCGACAGCGACACGGCGATGGTGGATGCGCGCGTCGGCTACTGGGCGCCGGTCGACCAGTACATCGGCGGCATCGAGCACGCCATCCTGCACCTGCTGTATTCGCGCTTCTTCACCCGCGCGATGCGCGACTGCGGCCTGGTGGACGTGTCCGAGCCCTTCACCAACCTGCTGACCCAGGGCATGGTGGTGGCCGAGACCTATTACCGCGAGGGCGAAGGCGGCAAGAAGCAGTGGATCAATCCCGCGGACGTCGGCATCGAGCGCGACGAGCGCGGCCGCATCGTCGCCGCGAGGCTCACGTCCGACGGGCAGCCGGTGGTGATCGGCGGCACCGAGAAGATGTCGAAGTCGAAGAACAACGGCGTCGATCCGCAGTCGCTGGTGGACCAGTACGGCGCCGACACGGCGCGGCTCTTCATCATCTTCGCCGCGCCGCCCGACCAGCAGCTCGAATGGTCCGACTCCGGCGTCGAGGGCGCCTCGCGCTTCCTGCGCCGGGTCTGGAACTACGGCCACACCTTCGTCACCGAGACGCGCCCGGCGCTGCCCGCCACGCGCCGGCTTGCCGCCGGCGGCATCCCGGCCGCGCTCGCCGACGTCCGGCGCGAAATCCACACCCACCTCAAGCAGGCGAGCTACGACTTCGGCAAGCACCAGTTCAACACCGTGGTGTCGGCCGCGATGAAAGTGCTCAACGCGCTGGAAAAGGCGCACAAGGAACTCGCCGCCGCCGAACCGGCGGCGCACGCCGAGGTGGCGGAGGAAGGCTTCTCCATCCTGCTGCGCCTCTTGTCGCCGATCACGCCGCACATCTGCCATGCGTTGTGGATCGATTGCGGCTTCGGCACCGACATCCTCGCCGCACGCTGGCCGGAGCCGCTCGAGGCGGCGCTGAAGCAGGACGAGATCGAACTGGTGGTACAGGTCAACGGCAAGCTGCGCGGCAGCATCAACGTGGCCGCCGACGCATCCAGGGGCCAGATCGAGGCGCTCGCCCTCGCCTCCGAGGCGGCGCAGAAGTTCATGGAAGGCAAGCCGCCCAGGAAAGTGGTGGTGGTGCCCGGCCGCCTCGTCAACATCGTCGTCTGAGGAAGCGACCATGCCCGCTGCTCCCGTCCTGCCCCGCCGCCGCCTGCTGCTCGCCTGCGCGGGGCTCCTCGGCCTGGCCCTCGGCGGCTGCGGCTTTCACCTGCGCGGTCCGCAGCGCATGGACTTCGCCACGATCCACGTCGGCGTGAGCGCCCAGACGGACTTCGGCGCCACGCTGCGCCGCCAGATCGCGACGACCGAGAGCACCACCGTGACCGAGGACCCCGCCCAGGCCGAAGCCCGCCTGCAGATCCTCGCCAACGACCGCGAACGCGAGATCCTCAGCCTGACCGGGCGCGGCAAGGTAGGCGAATACCAGCTCATCCAGCGCCTGCGCTTCCAGTTGCTGGACAAGGCCGGCGCCGCCATCATCCCGCCCACCGAGCTGACGGCGCGGCGCGAATACACCTTCGACGACGCGCAGATCCTCGGCAAGGCGCAGGAAGAGGCACTGCTGTACCGCGACATGCAGGACGATCTGGTGCAGCAGTTGATGCGCCGCCTCTCCGCGGCCAGGCGCAAGCCCTGAACGGCGCCCGGGTGCCCGCCACCGTGCCATGATCCTGCGCCCCGACCAGCTCGCCACCCTGCTCGCGAAGCCGCTCGCCCCGCTGTGGGTGCTGCACGGCAACGAGCCGCTGCTGGTGCTGGAGGCGGCCGACGCCATCCGCGCGGCCGCACGCGGGCAGGGTTACGAGGAGCGCGAAACCCTGGTCGTCGGGCAGGGCTTCAAGTGGGACGCCCTGACGCTGGCGGCGGGCAACCTGTCGCTGTTCGGCGGCGCCAAGCTGATCGATCTGCGCATCCCCGGCGGCAAGCCGGGGCGGGACGGCGGCGAGGCGCTGCAGCGCTACGCCGCCGCGCTGCCGGCGCAGACGCTGACCCTGGTGACGCTGCCCGAACTCGACTGGCAGGCGCGCAAGACGGGCTGGTTCAAGGCCCTGACCGAGGCCGGCAACGCGTTCGAACTCAACGCCCCCGAGCGCGAACGGCTGCCCGACTGGATCGCGCGCCGCCTCGCCGCGCAGGAGCAGACGGCGGCGCCCGAAGCGCTGGTCTTCATCGCCGACCACGTCGAAGGCAACCTGCTGGCGGCGCACCAGGAAATCCTCAAGCTCGGGCTGCTCCATCCCAAGGGCGCGCTGAGCCTGGAGCAGGTACAGGACGCGGTGCTCAACGTCGCACGCTACGACATCGACAAGCTCCGCCAGGCAGTGCTCGAGGGCGACCCCGCGCGCTGCGCACGCCTGCTCGACGGCCTGCGCGGCGAAGGTGCCGCCCCGCCGCTGGTGTTGTGGGCCCTGGCGAGCGAGGTGCGCAGCCTGGCGATGCTGCGCGCCGGCCAGGACGAGGGGCAGCCGCTCCCCGCGCTGCTGAAGGCGGAACGGGTGTTCGACGATCGCCGCCGGCAGGCGCTCAGCCGCGCGGTGCCGCGCCTCGGCTCGCCGGCGCTGCGGGCGGCGCTGCTGCACGCAGCGCGCATCGACCGCATGATCAAGGGCCTGGCCCAGGGCGACGTGTGGGACGAATTCCTGCAACTCAGCCTGCGGCTCGCCCGCCGATAGGCGCCGGCGCGCGCGTTCGGTGCTTTAATTCAGTATCAGCCCACGCTTTCCGACATTCGAATGGACATTCAGAACTACATGCAGACGCTGGGCCGCCAGGCCCGCGCCGCCTCGCGCGCGCTCGCCGCGGCCTCGACCGCGGCCAAGAACGACGCCCTCTTCGCCATGGCCGCCGAGATCCGCGCGCGGCGCGACGCCCTGCTCGCCGCCAATGCGCGCGACGTGGAGGAAGCGCGCGCCGCCGGCCTCGAACCCGCCCTGCTCGACCGCCTCATGCTGACCGGGAAGGGCATCGAGTCGATGGCGGCCGGCCTGGAGCAAGTTGCCGCACTGCCCGATCCGGTGGGCGAGATCACCGACGTCAAGCGCCGGCCATCGGGCATCCAGGTGGGCAAGATGCGGGTGCCGCTGGGCGTCATCGGCATCATCTACGAGGCACGCCCCAACGTCACCGCCGATGCCGCCGCGCTGTGCCTGAAATCCGGCAATGCGGCGATCCTGCGCGGCGGCCGGGAAGCGATCAACGCCAACCGCGCGATCGCCGCCTGCGTACGGGCGGGGCTGGCCGCCGCCGGGCTTCCCGAACACGCGGTACAGGTGGTGGAAACGACCGACCGCGAGGCCGTCGGCGCCCTCATCACCATGCCGGAGTTCGTGGACATCATCGTGCCGCGCGGCGGCAAGGGCCTGATCGAGCGCATCTCGAGGGACGCGAAGGTGCCGGTGATCAAGCACCTCGACGGCAACTGCCACGTCTATATCGACGACGAGGCCGATCCCGGCAAGATCGTGCCCATCGTCGAGAACGCCAAGACGCAGCGCTACGGTACCTGCAACACCGCCGAATCGCTGCTGGTGGCACGCGACATCGCCGATCTCTACCTGCCCGAGATCGCACGCATGCTCGCCGCCAAGGGCGTGGAGATGCGCTGCTGCGCCGAATCGCTGGCGCTGCTGCGCGAGGCGGCCATCGACGGCGCCACGCTCGTCGCCGCCACCGAGGCCGACTGGCGCGAGGAATACCTCGCGCCCATCATCGCGGTGAAGATCGTCGCCGACGCCGACGAGGCGATCGCCCACATCAACGCCTACAGTTCCGGCCACACCGAGGCCATCGTGACCGAGAACTACACGAAGGCGATGCGCTTCCTGCGCGAAGTCGACTCGGCCTCGGTGATGGTCAATGCGTCGACGCGCTTTGCCGATGGCTTCGAATATGGCCTCGGAGCCGAGATCGGCATCTCCACCGACAAGATCCACGCCCGCGGCCCCGTCGGCCTCGAGGGCCTGACCAGCCAGAAATGGATCGTCTTCGGCAATGGCGAGGTGCGCAAATAGACAAGGACAGCCTGAACGCCTCGTGCGGCACGGTGCTCGCACTGCCTTTCGGGCCCTTCGGCATCCGCATCGCGGACGGACTCGTCGAGGAACTCTGCTTCCTGCCCCCCGGCACGCCGCTGCGCGCGCCCGGGGACGAACTGGCCGAACGCGCCGCCGCGGCGATCCTCGCCTGGCTGGACGATCCCCGCGGCATGCCCGACCTGCCGTTCGCCCGGCGCGGCACGCCGTTCCGGCAGCGCGTCTGGCATGCGATCTCCGGCATTCCGCCCGGTGAGACGCGCAGTTACGGTGCGCTGGCCCAGGCCGTGGGCAGCGTGCCGCGCGCGGTGGGCCAAGCCTGCGGCGCCAATCCGTTTCCGCTCTTCGTACCGTGCCATCGCGTCACCGCCGCGGCGGACATCGGCGGATTTGCCAATGCCCGCGGCGGCTGGCTGATCGACGCCAAGCGCTGGCTGCTCGCCCACGAGGCCGGCAGATGAGCGTCTCCACCCGCCCGCCCGAAGGGGACGCGCTCCCGACCCCGGGGAGCGTGTCGCGCAGCGGCGGGAAAGCCAGTCCGGTGAGTGCGCTGCCCGCGGCCCCGGCCGAGGCGCTCGCCGAACTCGACGCCTTCATCGACGTCCTCTGGCTGGAGGACGGGCTCGCCCGCAACACGCTCGCGGGCTATCGCAGCGATCTCGCGCTGTTCTCGGCCTGGCTCGCGCAGCGCGGCGTCGCCCTGCCACGCGCGTGTGCGGCGGACCTCGCCGCCTATCTCGCCGAATTCAGCCTGCGTGCCAAACCCGCCAGCCAGCGCCGCCTGCTGGCCGCCTGGCGGCGATACTACCGGCACCTGGCCAACCGCGGCGCCATCGCGGAAGACCCGACGCTGCTGCTCGATCCACCGATGCCGACGCAGCGCTTTCCGCGCACCCTGAGCGAATCCCAGGTCGAAGCGCTCCTTGCAGCGCCCGATCCCGGGACCACTTTCGGCCTGCGCGACCGCTGCATGTTCGAGGTCCTGTATGCCACGGGATTGCGCGTATCGGAACTCGTCGGCCTGCGCCTGTTCGAAGTCAGCCTCAACGACGGCTTCGTCCGCGTCATGGGCAAGGGCAGCAAGGAGCGGCTCGTACCGCTGGGCCAGGTTGCCGCGGACTGGATCACGCGCTACGCCGGCGAGGCGCGCCCCCCGCTTCTGGCCGGAAAGAACAGCGATGCGCTGTTCGTCACGCGCCTGGGCGCATCCATGACAAGACAGATGTTCTGGCGCATCATCAAACAGCATGCCCTTGCGGCCGGCATTGCGGCGGACCGGATATCGCCGCATACGCTGCGCCATGCATTCGCGACCCATCTGCTCAATCACGGCGCCGATCTGCGCGTCGTGCAACTGCTGCTGGGTCACGCCGATATCTCGACGACCCAGGTCTATACGCACGTCGCCAGGGAAAGACTTAAACAACTGCATGCCGCGCATCACCCGCGCGCCTGAATCGACCCTACCCGCCCGCGGAATCGTGATCATGTCCAGGACCGAACTCCACGCACCGGAAACGCCGGCGACCCGGTTTCTCCGCCAGCACGGCATCGCCTATTCGAACCACCCCTATGTCTACGAAGAGCACGGCGGCACCGCCGTATCGGCGCGGGAATTGAACGTCAGCGAGCACGCGGTGATCAAGACCCTGATCATGGAGGACGAAAGCGCAGCGCCGCTGATCGTCCTCATGCATGGCGACCGCAAGGTTTCCACCAAGGAACTTGCGCGCCAGACTGGCCGCAAGCGCATCGAACCCTGCCGCCCCGAGGTTGCCAACCGTCATACCGGTTTTCTCGTCGGCGGCACGTCGCCATTCGGCACTCGAAAGAAGATGCCGGTATTCCTGGAGCGGACGATCCTGGAAATCCCGCTCATCTACATCAATGGCGGGCGCCGCGGCTATCTCGTGGGGATCCATCCACACGACATCCTGCGGGTATTGCAGCCCACCCTCGTCGACGCCGCCCTTTGATTTCTTCTCCCAATGGCTTGAAAACGATTTTAAACGGCCGAAATTGATGGCAGAATTGCGGCACGCAATTTCGTTTTCGTCTCGCCATTGTCGGCGAGGTCAATGTCCAGCCTGAACAGCAAAGCCAGGCAAGAATAGGGAAAAATCATGGACCTTTCATCCTTGTCGCTGACCGAACTGCGTCGTCTGCAGAGCCGCGTCGAAAGCGAACTCCGCCGCCGCACCGATACCACGCGGCGCAATCTGCTCAAGAAGATGCAGAAGATGGCAGCCGACGAAGGGCTGTCGCTCGACGATCTGCTCGAGACGCCGCCGCAACCGGTGGCGGCCAAGCCCGCCGCGCAGAAGCGCACCCGCCGCGCCGCGGCAGCGCCGGAAAAGAAGGCGGCACCCGTCATCAAGTACCGCCACCCGGAAGATTCGTCCAAGGGCTGGAGCGGTCGCGGGCGCAAACCGCAGTGGGCGATGGATTGGGTCGCCCAGGGCAAATCACTGGAAGAGCTTGCCGTTTCCTGATCGCCCTCTTCGCCGGACGCGGACCCGCCGGCGAAACTTCAATACGCTCTCGATATGCACGGATGATTGCCTCGCGGCAATCATCCGTTGCCGCCATTCAGCCGGTTCTTTCGGTGCGAGTTGCCAAACGGCGATCGGATCACGGGCAGGACCGGGGCACCTGAGCGCCCCCGGCAGCCGCCGAATCTGCATCCCGGCCGCGTTCGATGAATACGCCGACGCGGCGCACGCCTTTCGTCACGCCGATCTTCGCCAGCCTCACCTTCACCCACGGCGCGCGAAAGTCGTTCAATAGCAGATCGACGACGAACTCGCCCAGGGTTTCGATCAGGTTGAAATGCCGCTGCGCCAGTTCCAGCCGGATACGGTCGATTACCTCGGCATAGTCGATGGTGTCCGCGATATCGTCGCGTATCGCCGCCGCATCGGGTACGCCGAAGGTCAGATTGAGTTCGACGGTCTGCGGGGCGGCCTTCTCCCTGGCGTAGATGCCGATCCATGCCTGCACCCGCAATTCCTCGATGAAGATGAAATCCATGCTGGTTCCCGATTAGAATCGGCGCCATCTTATCGCGGAAGCGCCCGCGTCCCGAAACCGTTCCGGCCAGAGCCGGACCACGCCCGCCCGCCATCCCCCGCCAATCGGCGGCTGGAGAAACGATGTCCGTTTTGATTCTGCTCGTTGCCGCCTATCTGCTCGGCTCCATTCCCTTTGCCATCGTCAGCAGCAGGCTGTTCGGCCTCGAGGATCCGCGCCGCTACGGTTCGGGCAACCCCGGCGCGACGAACGTGCTGCGCAGCGGGAACAAGGCCGCAGCGGCACTCACGCTGATCGGCGACTGCCTCAAGGGCTGGCTGGCGGTGTGGGCGGCGGCGCGCCTGGGCTTCGGAGCATTCGAGGCGGCGCTGGCCGGCATCGCGGCCTTCCTCGGCCACGTCTTCACCATCTTCCTGCGTTTCAATGGCGGCAAGGGCGTTGCCACCGCGCTGGGCGTGCTCGCCGGCATCGACTGGCGCATCGCCCTCGCGAGCCTGGTCGTCTGGCTGCTGGTCGCCTTCGGCACCCGCTACTCGTCGGCGGGAGCGCTGGCGGCCGCAGTCGCGGCGCCGGTCGCGGGCGCCGTACTCCTCGGCCTCGGCCCTGTCGCCGGGGCCCTCGCGGCGATGTCGGCGGTCCTGATCTGGCGCCACTCCGCCAACATCAAGCGCCTGCTCGCCGGCACCGAGGGACGCATCGGCGGCAAGAAGAAGGTCTGAGGCGGAAAGACGTCACGCACCGCGGCCCGCCCATGATCCGATCGCGCAGGTTCAGGCCCGCGCCGCGCGCGGCGGACACAGCTCGGTGAGCGGCCAGCGCGGATGGATGCGCACGGCAGGCGGCGTTCCGCGCACTTCACCTGCGGCCAGCCGGAGCGCTCCGGCAAATGCGATCATCGCGCCGTTGTCGGTGCACAGCTCGGGCTCCGGGTAATACACCCGCCCACCGCGCCCGCCGACGGCCGCATCCAGCACTTCGCGCAGGCGACGGTTGGCGCCGACGCCACCGGCCACGACCAGCGTCTTCAGGCCGGCCTTCTTCAACGCGCCCAGCGCCTTTGCGCACAGGACGTCCACCACCGCTTCCTGGAACGCCGCGGCCAGATCGGCCGTCCATGCCGGCTGCCAGTCGGCGCCCGAAACGACGTTGAGCACCGCAGTCTTGAGTCCGCTGAAGCTGAAGTCGAGGTCGCCCGAATGCAGCATCGGCCGCGGCAGCCTGAACCGGCTTGCATCCCCCTGTTCGGCCAGGCGCGCGAGTTGCGGCCCGCCCGGATAGCCGAGCCCGAGCAGCTTGGCGGTCTTGTCGAAGGCTTCTCCCGCCGCGTCGTCCACCGATTCGCCCAGCAGCGCGTAGTCCCCCACGCCGCGCACCCGCATCAACTGCGTATGGCCGCCCGACACCAGCAAGGCGACGAAGGGAAAAACCGGAGGATCGGCCGCCAGCAAGGGCGACAGCAGATGCCCTTCGAGATGATGGACCGGGAGCACCGGCACGCCGCGCGCAAGGCCCAGCGATTCGGCCACGCTCGCGCCGACCAGCAGGGCGCCCGCGAGCCCCGGACCGGCGGTGTAGGCGATGGCGTCGATGTCGGTCATGCGCAGCGCGGTCGTCCGCAGCAGCCGCTCCAACAGCAGCGGAAGGCGGCGGATGTGGTCGCGCGAAGCGAGTTCGGGCACGACGCCGCCGTAGGCCGCATGGAGATCCACCTGCGAATGCAGGCAATGGCCCAAGAGCCGCCCCGCGCCCTCGCCCGTCTCGTAGATCGCCACCCCGGTCTCGTCGCACGAGGTCTCGATGCCCAGCACTTTCATCACGTCCATCCAGTTGATTCGATGCGGCATTCTAACCATCTGCCAGGCTATTTCGAACCCGGGCGGTGTTGCAAAGGGGAAGGTTGTCGTTTATAGTTCTGCGCTTTCCGCCCACACGACACCCAAGGAAGTACGCAATGCCCGGTATTCGCGTAAAAGAGAACGAGCCGTTTGAAGTTGCGATCCGCCGCTTCAAGCGCACGATCGAGAAGACCGGTGTGCTGACCGAACTGCGTTCGCGCGAGTTCTACGAGAAGCCCACCGCCGAGCGCAAGCGCAAGCTGGCCGCCGCAGTGAAGCGCAACCACAAGCGCCTGCGCAGCCAGATGCTGCCGCCGAAGCTGTACTGATCGCATCGCAGCCGGCGCGGTTCGACGCTCGTTCCGCTGAACTCCCGGATGCCCGCTCGCCGGGCGGACGCCTCGAGGCTTCCGCCCGGCGAGCCGTTTTCGCTTTCCAGCCCCTCGCGCAGTCTGCTGCCATGACGGCCCGCGCCGGATGATTCCCCAGTCCTTCGTCCAGGAACTGCTGTCGCGCGTCGACATCGTCGACGTCATCGAGCGCTACCTTCCGCTCAAGAAGAGCGGCGCGAACTATTTCGCCTGCTGCCCGTTCCACGGCGAAAAATCCGCGTCGTTCTCCGTCAGCCCGACCAAGCAGTTCTATCACTGCTTCGGCTGCGGCGTGCATGGCAGTGCGATCGGTTTTCTGATGGAGTACAGCGGCCTCGGCTTCGTCGAAGCGGTGAAGGAACTCGCCGCCCAGGTCGGCCTGCAGGTCCCGGACGACGGCCACCACACGGCGATCCCCGCCAACGACAGCGAGCCCCTCCGCGAGGCGATGGCGACCGCCGCCCGCTTCTATCGAGAGCAGCTCAAGCATGCACCCAACGCGATCGACTACCTGAAGCGGCGCGGCCTGTCCGGCGAGATCGCCGCCCGCTTCGGGCTCGGCTATGCGCGCGACGAATGGCAGGGCCTGCAGCGCGCGTTTCCCGATTACCAGGCGAAGACCCTCGCCGACGCCGGCCTCGTCATCGACAACGACCAGGGCCGCCGCTACGACCGCTTCCGCGATCGCATCATGTTCCCGATCCACGACCGCCGCGGACGCATCATCGCCTTCGGCGGACGCATCCTGGATCAGGGCGAGCCAAAGTACCTGAATTCCCCGGAAACCCCGCTGTTCGAGAAAGGGCGCGAACTCTACGGACTGTTTCTCGCGCAGAAGGCGATCCGCGAAGCCGGCTTCGCGGTCGTGGTCGAGGGCTATATGGACGTCGTCGCGCTGGCGCAGTACGGCATCGAAAACGCCGTCGCGACGCTCGGCACGGCGACGACGCCGCAGCACGTCCAGTCGCTGCTGCGCCAGACCGATCGCATCGTCTTCTGCTTCGACGGCGACGCCGCCGGCCGCCGCGCGGCGTGGCGGGCGCTGGAAAACTCGCTCGAGACGCTGCGCGACGATGCCACGCTCGCCTTCCTGTTCCTGTCCGCCGAGCACGACCCCGATTCCTTCGTGCGCGCCGAGGGCGCCGAAGCCTTCCGCAAGGCCGCGGCCGGCGCGACGCCGCTCGCCCGCTTCCTGCTGCAGGAGCTTTCCGCGCGCAACGACCTGGACACCGCCGAGGGGCGCGCCGCGCTGGTGCACGAAGCCCGTCCGCTGGTCACCAGGGTAGCGGCGCCGCTGCTGCGCCTGCAACTGCTCAAGTCGGTCGCCGAAGCCGGCGAGCTGACGCAGGCCGAGGTGGAGGACGCCTACGGACTCCGCTCGGCCGCCCGCGCCGCAGGCCGACCGGGCGCCGCCGCACCGCCGGCCGCAGGATTCCGGCGCACCGCCGCGACAACGCCCCCCATGCAGCGCGGCCCGATGCGGCGCAAGCCGCCGTCGGCCATCGGCGCCCTGCTGCGCCTGGTGATGCAGCACCCCGCCTGGGCTGCCCGCCTGCCGGTGGACCTCGTGCCGGCGGACAGTGCCGAGGGGCGGGCGCTGATCGCCATCATCGACATGCTCAGCCTGGGCGAACCCATCCCCGCCGGCGGGCTGGGCGCCCTGATCGAACGCTTTCGCGACACCCCGCATGCCGACACGCTGTCGCGCGTCGCCGGCGATCTGGTCGACGAAGAGTTCGACGATGCCGTGATCGAGACGCTGTTCGATGACGCACTGCGCAAACTGCACACGGATGCGATCGCCGCCGAGATCGCCGATTTGATGCGGCGCGACCGCGAAACCGGACTGAACGCGGCCGACCGGCATCGCCTCGCAGAACTTCTTCACGAGAAACGGAACCCTGGCAGCGCAGCAAAGCTCTGATTTCTGTGATATAGTTTAACGTTCCCTTATTCACTTCCGCCCTGACTTGAGGAGTGCCATGGCACGCGAAAAAGCCAAAGATTCGCGCAAGGACAGCCCGAAAGGACGAGTCTCAAAGGCCAAGGACAAGACCGCCCAGGTCGTCGAAAGCCCCGAAGTTGCACCGCTCGACGCCGAGGTACGACGCACCCGACTGAAGACCCTGATCACGCTCGGCAAGGAGCGCGGCTACCTCACGTACGCCGAGATCAGCGACCACCTGCCCGACGACGTGGCCGACGCCGAGCAGATCGAAGGCATCATCGCCACCTTCAACAACATGGGCATCCAGGTCTACGACGAGGCTCCGGCCGCCGAAGATCTGCTGATGTCCGACAGCGTCGCCACCACGGTCGACGAAGACGTCGCCGAGGAAGAAGCCGAACAGGCGCTGTCCTCCGTCGACTCGGAATTCGGCCGCACGACCGACCCGGTGCGCATGTACATGCGCGAGATGGGCACCGTCGAGCTGCTCACCCGCGAGGGCGAGATCGAAATTGCCAAGCGCATCGAGGATGGCCTCAAGCACATGGTGCAGGCCATCTCCGCCTGCCCGACGACGATCGCCGAAATGCTCGATATCGTCGACAAGGTCACGAGGGACGAGATGCGCATCGACGAACTCGTCGACGGCCTGATCGATCCCAACGCCTCAGCCGAGGAAGCCGAACTCGCCGAAGCCGACGAGGAAGCCGCCGCGACCGAGGAAGCCGGGGAAGAAGACGACAACGAGGACGAGGACGAAGAAGGCAGCAGCGCCGAGAGCGCCAACGCCGCCTCGCTGCTGCAACTGAAGACCGACGCGCTCGCCCGCTTCGACGTCATCCGCGGCCTGTACTCCAAGAAGATGGACGTGCTGGCGAGGAAGGGTTCGCAGGACACCAACTACCTGCTGCTGCAGCAGCAGATCTCGGACGAACTGCTGAACATCCGCTTCACCGCCAAGGCGATCGAGCGGCTATGCGACTCGGTGCGCCACATGGTCGAGCAGGTCCGCGCCCACGAGCGCCACATCCTGCATCTGTGCGTGGATCGCGCCGGCATGCCGCGCCAGCACTTCATCAAGGTCTTCCCGGGCCAGGAAACCAACCTCGACTGGCTGAAGGAAGAAATCGCCGCCGGCAAGAGCTACGCCGAGGGCCTGATGCGCGCCCATCCCGCAGTGCTCGAGGAGCAGCAAAAGCTCATCAACATGCAGGACAAGATCGGCATCCCGCTGAAGGAACTCAAGGACATCAACCGCCAGATGTCCACCGGCGAAGCCAAGATGCGCCGCGCCAAGCGCGAGATGACCGAGGCCAACCTGCGCCTCGTGATCTCGATCGCCAAGAAGTACACCAACCGCGGCCTGCAGTTCCTCGACCTGATCCAGGAAGGCAACATCGGCCTGATGAAGGCGGTCGATAAATTCGAATACCGCCGCGGCTACAAGTTCTCGACCTATGCGACCTGGTGGATCCGCCAGGCGATCACGCGCTCGATCGCCGACCAGGCGCGCACCATCCGCATCCCGGTGCACATGATCGAGACGATCAACAAGATGAACCGCATCAGCCGCCAGATCCTGCAGGAAACCGGCCAGGAACCGGACCCCGCCACGCTGGCCGAGAAGATGGAAATGCCCGAGGAGAAGATCCGCAAGATCATGAAGATCTCCAAAGAGCCCATCTCCATGGAAACGCCGATCGGCGACGACGACGATTCGCACCTGGGCGATTTCATCGAGGATACCGCCACGCTGGCACCGTCCGACGCCGCCATGTACTCCGGGCTGCGGGACGCCACGTCGGAAGTGCTCGACTCGCTCACGCCGCGCGAGGCAAAAGTCCTGCGCATGCGTTTCGGCATCGAGATGAACACCGACCACACGCTGGAAGAAGTCGGCAAGCAATTCGACGTCACCCGCGAGCGCATCCGCCAGATAGAAGCCAAGGCCCTGCGCAAGCTGCGCCATCCCAGCCGTTCCGAGAAGCTGCGCAGCTTCCTCGACAACGAAGCCTGATCATGTGCCCGGAGGCATCGCCTCCCGGGCAGACAGACGGGCCTTTAGCTCAATCGGTTAGAGCAGAGGACTCATAATCCTTTGGTTGCGGGTTCGAGTCCCGCAGGGCCCACCATTGAATCAGGCAGAACGCCAATCCTTTTCGGGGTTGGCGTTTTGCTTTTATTGTTCCAAGTCGTACGGACAACCAATAATCTGACTGCAAAGATCCGCCAGCAGGCGGGTACATTCAGACGGAAGAGGCCACGAAGAATGCCTTCGTGATGCATTCATCAATTTCGTGCTCGGGTACGACGTCTTCGATCAAACCGAGGTCATTTCCAAGTATGTGTGCAACGTTGGCACCAGGAAAGGAAAGAAGATCGACTACGCCATTCCGAAGAATGGCGACATTCGAATCTTCCCGTTGAATGCAAGAAGATCGGTCGACGACATTTACGGTTTCGCCGATCAACAGCGGAGCGGGTTCCGAAGATTCGCCAAGGAGCTTTGCGCGATCGGGATCGCGAATCGGCTGATGCCCGCCGCTTCTGCTTCAGTCGGAGCAGTCGCCCAGCCGCGCCCCGCGGAGGCGCTGATGGAGCGCAGCGTGTTCGCGGTCGCCGGCCACGTTCAGTTCTCCCCTCAGCCCGCCGTCATCCTCCCACGCCCAATGCGCATCGCCCCGCCTGTCCGTCCCGTTTCCGCACAGCAGCGTGTAGCTCGCGGCACGGTCCGTTCCGGTCCGGGGCACGAGCCGGCAGCCCCGCAGGGCACGGTCCGAGAGTATCGGGAACAGCGCGGCCGGGTCGCGCGGGTCGATGCAGCGCCGCTCCTGGCGCACCGCGTCGCCCAGCCCTTCCTCCCGCTGCGGCGCACCGGTCTGCCACGTCATTTCGTAGAGCCCCGGGCGGGGCTCGTCCGGGGCCGGCAGTGCGATGCGGGGCGCCAGCAGGGCAAGGAGAGCGAACAGGCAGCGGCCCATGCGCTCAGATGACATTGAAATCCGCGTTGGTCAGCGACAGGCCCCCCGTCAATTGGGCAAACTGCTGGGCAGCCTGCGGGCCGGTTCCGTCCGGATCGAAATACAGGGCTCCGCTTGCCTTGTCGTAGATCACGCGATCGGTCGCGTCATGCGCCTGGGTGCCGATGTGAAAGGCCGCCGCGTCCAACCGGCCTGTGCGCAGGCCGGTGAAGATGGCGTTTTCCAGGCGTATCGTGTCGTCGATCGGCGAAAAGTCGGTGATGCGGTCGACAGCACCGGCAAAGATCGCGTCGAACACGAAAATGTCCGCGCCTGCGCCGCCGGTCAGCACGTCGCTGCCGGCGCCACCCCACAGGGTGTCGTTGCCCGCGCCGCCGTCGAGCGTGTCGTTGCCGGCATTTCCGTACAACTTGTCCGCCCCGCCCAGACCGAGGATCACGTCGGCATCGGCCGTCCCTTTGAGCGTGTTCGCCGACGACGTGCCGGTGATCGTCTTGGGCTGCGGCACAGGCGACGGCGTGGGAGCGGGCGTTCCACCGCTCGCCACCGGGTCGACCAGATCGAGCTTCACGTTCGCCGTGCCGATCGTCGCCTGATACGTGGAGGTCGCAAAGCCGCCGCCGGAGAAGGTCACCGTGTAGCTGCCGGCGGCCAGTTGCAGGTCATAACCGCCGGCCGCCGAGGTGGTCGTGGCCAGTTGCGTGCCAGTCGCATCGTTCTTCGCGGTGACCGTCAGGTTGCCGAGCCCTTCGCCGATGTCGTAGCGCAGGTCGCCATCGCGATCGTCGAACGCCACGCCCGTCAGGAAGGAATTCGTTGCGGTCCGCGCAAAGTTCTGCGTGACGAAGGCGCCCTCGTAGCTGCCGTACTGGCCGACCTCGAAACCGACACCAACTTCGCGGAACGTCGCACTGAGCAGGTTGGCGCGATGCCCCGCCGAATTCATCAGGTTCGTGTGCAGCAGATCGATCTCGTCCTGCAGCCCGGCTGGCGCACGGGTGCTGACCCATGCGATGTTCTCGCCCCAGGCCCAGGACCCGCTGAAGGAATAACCTGCCGCCTTCATGCGGTCCGCCGCGGTCGACCCGCCCGCACCGGTGTGCGAGAACGTGTCGGTGGCGATCATCCACGTGCTGTGGGTCTCCGCCGATTCGTTGAGGTCTCCGTTGAAGGCCAGCGGTTGAACACCCGCCTTGGCGCGTTCGGCATTGATCAGTTCGAGCATGTACTGCTCGTAGGCATTGGCTTGTGACATGCGTGCCCCGGTATCTCCAGATCGCTCAGCTGGGAGGGAGCGGAAAACGCGATGCGGCCTGCCCCCGACGAATGCCGCGCCCGGGCGCCCCGCGGGGCGATGTTCCCGAACCGGTGCGCAGCATTAGACACGACCCGGACGGGCGTCACAAGCCATTGATCCGAAGCCGAAATGTAAGAAAACTTGGCGGACGCGGGCGGTGCCGGCGAACCCTCGCAACGAGGCGCTTTCAGTCGGTCAAGACATGCTGATGGGTTTTTTCCGCTCGTGCTGCGGGCCGGCGCGCGGATTGCCTGCGTGGCCTCCCCTGGCGCCGGCGCCCGCCTCGCCCGCGCCGGCCTGCCGCATCACCAGGCGCCGACGTTGGGCATGGAGACCCAGGGTTCCTGCGGCGGCAGGGGGCCACCCTTCTGTAGCAGTTCGATCGAGATCAGGTCCGGCGACCGGACGAAGGCCATGTAGCCGTCGCGGGGCGGGCGGTTGATGGTGACGCCCGCGTCCTGCAGGCGCTTGCAGGTGGCGTAGATGTCGTCCACCTGGTAGGCGATGTGGCCGAAGTTGCGTGCGCTGCCGTAATCCTCTGCGTCCCAGTTGTAGGTCAGTTCGACCTGCGAGCCTTCGTCTCCGGGCGCGGCGAGATACACCAGCGTGAAGCGGCCTTTCTCGTGTTCGGTACGCCGGACTTCGCGCAGGCCGAGCGTGTCGTAGAACTTGAGCGATGCGTCGAGATCGCGCACGCGCACCATGGTGTGCAGATATTTCATGAAGACGGACCTCCGGAAGAACAAGTCGGCATTCCATTCTAGCCGGCGGAAGTTGCAGTAGCCGCCGACGGCTCGCTCCCGCGATCACGCCGCCGAACGGCCGGGCCGACCGCGGCATCCGATGCGCCGCGCATGTGCAGGCGGGATCACGCCCCCATGTCCGCCGCCTCCGCATCACCGATGACCGGCAGGCGGGACGACGCCGCACGCAGCGCCAGGCGGGCACGTCGCCAATCGGGATAGATGCGTTCGACCACCGCCCAGAAGCGCGGGGAATGATTCATCTCGACGAGATGGGCCACCTCGTGCGCCACGACGTAGTCGATCAGCGCAGGCGGCAGGTGGATCAGGCGCCAGTGCAGACGGATGCCGCTTGCACTGCTGCAGCTTCCCCAGCGCGTGCGCGCGCCGGACAGACGCACGGCAGGCACCGGCAGGCCCAGGCGCAGGCAATACTCTTCGACGCGGTTGCGATGCCAGTCCAGCGCGCGCGCCTGCAGGGTGCGCAGCAGCGCGCGCCGCGGGTCGGCGGCGGCAGGCAGCAGGAGTTCGTCAACGCCGTCCTGGCCGCTGCACCAGCGTGCGCGGCGCCCGCTCTCAAAGCGCAATCGCAGCGGACGGCCGAGCAGCGGAAGGATCGCCCCCTCCTCCACCCTGAAGACGGGCGGCGCGGCCGCCGCGCGCATGCGCAGCCGGTCGAGCAGCCATTGGCCATGGTCGCGCACGAATCGATCGACGTCGGCCAGCGTGGCGCGGAAAGGCACCGCCACCCGGGCGCCGCGGTGATCCACCTGCAGCGCGAACGAACGCCGTGCCGAGCGCCGCAGCGTGAGCGCCACCCGCGTGCCGCCGATATCCACCGCGTGCGGCACCTCCGACGCCGCCGGGGCACCCGCGTGCGTGCTCAGGCCCTGTCTTCCCATTCGAGGCCGCGTTCCAACAATGCGGCGCGGATGCGGGCCATCGCGTCGGCCACGTCCGCCGCCGGCCCCTTCATGCCCAGTTCGAGCGAGCGCCGCTCGCCCTCGGCGGCAATCGTCGGCAGGCTGAACAGGGTTGCGCCGGGAAAGGCGAGCGTGATCTCCTGCATCAGCGAAATGAGCTGTCCTTCGTACGCATCCCAGACGGTGACGGCCGCCTCGACATAGTCCTCGGCGTGGAAGAGGTGCGGGTAGTGCGTGTCGAGCACCCACTCCATCATCGGCCAGGCCATCACCGGGAAGCCCGGCGCGAAATAGTGCTGCCGGATCGAAAAGCCCGGAATGCGGTTGAACGGATTGGGGATGATCTCGCTGCCCACCGGGAACACGCCCATCTGCAGGCGTTCGGGAGTGACATCGGCACCGAAGCGGGCACGGATCTCGGCCTCCGCCTGCGGATGCAGCGCCAGTTCCACGCCGAGCGCCGCCGCGGCCGACTGCCGCGTGCGGTCGTCCGGCGTCGCGCCGATGCCGCCGAAGCACAGCACGACGTCGCCGGTGGCGAAGGTCTGCTTCAGCGTCCCGGCCAGGCGTTCGCCGTCGTCGCCCGCATAGCGCGCCCACGACAGCTTGAGGCCGCGCGCGCCCAGCAGTTCGATGACCTTGGCCAGGTGTTTGTCGCTGCGGCGGCCGGAGAGGATCTCGTCGCCGATGATCAGGGCACCGAAGTTCATGCGTCCGTCCGAGGCAGTGATTTGGGAGCGGCGTCGAGCAGCGTGACGCCGTTGCGGACGCGCTCGCGCCGCAACGCCTCCAGCATGAAATGCACGAAGGCCAGGCCGGAATACGCGGGCGCGATCAGGTTGAGCACCGGCACGTAGGCCAGCAGCGCACATGCTCCGCCCAGCGCCAGCATCGGCAGGCGCTGCTCGGCCCGCAGGCGGCGCAGTTCGTCGGCATCGGCGTGCAGCATCAGCGCGTCGTAGCCGAAGGCGCGCTGGTTCAGCCAGCCGGTCAGCAGCACCGGCACGATGAGCCCGACGCCGGGGATCAGCCAGAAAGGCAGCGACACCAGCAGCGCCGCACCGAACATCAGTGTGGCGGCGACGGCATTGAACGCGCTGCCGGCGTTCGAGCCGCCGCGCCGCTGCTCGAGATCGGCATAGTCGCGCCGCCCCACGCGCTCGAGCATCAGCGGCAGCGCGATCACCGCCACCAGCACGGCCGCCGTCACGTAGATCAACGGCACGAAGACGAGCGCCAGCCCGATCTTGAGCAGCACCAGCACGATGGCCGCCACCGCCTCGCCCGTGGTCAGCCATTCGCCGACCAGCGGTACCGCCTGCACCCAGGCGAACAGCGTGGCGACCATCGGTTCCCACTGCAGGACGGCGATGGTGATCCACAATACGACGGCGACGAGCCCTGGCCACACGAGGTGCCAGAAGATGTCGCGGCGCCACAGGCTGCGGAAGGCGCGGCCGAAGGCGACGAGGATCTCCTTCAAGGAATCGCCTCCGTCAGCGCGGCAGGCCGGGCAGGCCGCCGGGCAGCATGCCCTTCATCGCGCGCATCATCTTCTGCATGCCGCCCTTGGAGAACTGCTTCATGACCTTCTGCGTCTGCTCGAACTGGTTCAGCAGGCGATTGACCTCCTGCACCGTCACCCCCGCACCGGCGGCGATGCGGCGCTTGCGGCTCGCCTTCAGGATCTCGGGCTTGGCGCGCTCGAGCGGAGTCATGGAGTTGATGATGCCCTCGATGCGGCCGATGGCCTTCTCCTCCACGCCGCCCTGCAGCTTGCCCGCCGCTTGCGCGAATTGCGCAGGCAGCTTGTCCATCATCGATGACAAGCCGCCCATCTTGCGCATCTGGCCGATCTGCTCCTTGAAGTCGTTGAGATCGAAGCCCTTGCCGCTCTTGAGCTTCTGCGCGAAATCGCGCGCCTTTTCCTCGTCGACGCCGCGGCGGGCCTCCTCGACCAGGCCGAGGATGTCGCCCATGCCGAGGATGCGGCTCGCCATGCGGTCGGGATGGAAAGGCTCGAGGCCGGACAGTTTCTCGCCCACGCCGGCGAACTTCAGCGGCTTGCCGGTGACGTGGCGCACCGACAGCGCCGCGCCGCCGCGCGCATCGCCGTCGAGCTTGGTCAGCACGATGCCGGTGAGCGGCAGCGCGTCGTTGAACGCGCGCGCAGTATTGACCGCGTCCTGGCCGAGCATGGCGTCGACCACGAACAGCGTCTCGATCGGCTTCACCGCGGCATGCAGCGCCTGGATCTCGGCCATCATCGCCTCGTCGATCGCCAGCCGGCCGGCGGTATCGACGAGCAGCACGTCGATGTGGTGCTTGCGCGCATGGTCGACCGCGGCGAGCGCGATGTCGACCGGGCGCTGTTCGGGCGAGGACGGAAAGAAGCCGACGCCGGCCTGGGCCGCGACCGTCTTCAACTGCTCGATGGCGGCCGGACGATAGACGTCGGTCGATACCACCAGCACTTTCTTCTTCTGCTGCTCGTGCAGCAGCTTGGCGAGCTTGCCGGTGGTGGTGGTCTTGCCGGCGCCCTGCAGGCCGGCCATCAGCACCACCGCGGGTGGCTGGGTGGCCAGGTTCAAGCCTTCGTGGGCGCCGCCCATCAGGGCCTTGAGTTCGTCATGCACGACACCCACCAGCGCCTGGCCCGGCGTCAGCGAGCCGATCACCTCCTGGCCGACCGCCTTCTCCTTCACGCGGGCGACGAACTCCTTCACCACCGGCAGCGCGACGTCGGCCTCCAGCAGCGCCAGGCGCACTTCGCGCATCGCCTCCTGGATGTTCTCTTCGGTCAGGCGCGCCTGGCCACGCAAGGTCTTGACGACTTTGGACAGGCGCTGGGTGAGATTGTCGAGCATGTTCGCGGAAACCTTGGAGCGGAGTGACTTGGAGTAAACTTCAACCAACCATGCGCACGATTCTACTTCATCTGATTCCCGCCTCGCTTTATGCGGCCCTGGGCATCAAGTTCTGGCACAACTGCCGCAAGGAAGGCAACCCGCTGGCACGCCCGTGCGTATCGACGACCGAACGGATCACGCTGCTGGTCGCCGTCGTCGCGCATGGCGCGGCCCTGCAGACGGACCTGTTTCCCGGCGAGCAGATGCGCTTCGGCTTCGGGGTCGCCATTTCGCTGATGGTCTGGCTGGCGATCTGCTTCTACTGGGTGGAGGCGCTCTACACCCGGCTCGACGGACTGCATGCCGTCGCCATGCCGGCGGGCGTGGCCGCCAGCCTGCTGCCGCTGTGGTTTCCAGGCGAGCACGTGCTGGCCAATGCGGCGTCGCCCGCCTTCCGCGCGCACTTCATCATCGCCATGCTGGCCTACAGCCTGTTCACGCTGGCCGCCCTGCACGCGCTGCTGATGTCGGTGGCGAGCAGGCAATTGCACAGCGCCCGCTTCAGCCGCATGCTGGGCAGCCTGCCCCCCTTGCTGACGATGGAGGCGCTGCTGTTCCGCCTGATCGGCATCGCCTTCGTGCTGCTGACGCTGACGCTCGCCACCGGCGTACTGTTCTCGGAGTCGCTGTTCGGACGCGCCTTCACCGTCGATCACAAGACGGTCTTCGCCTTCGTCTCCTGGCTGCTGTTCGGCGGGCTGCTGCTTGGCCGCCGGCTGCGCGGCTGGCGCGGACGGCTCGCCCTGCGCTGGACGCTGGCCGGCTTCGCCGCGCTCATGCTGGCCTACGTCGGCAGCCGTTTCGTGATCGAAGTCGTATTGCATCGCACGAGCTGACGTTTCGCACGCAGCCGCGGCATGCACGATATTTACAAGCCCCGACGCGCCATGCACCATCGGGCATCAGCCAGTCGATAAAGGGAAATGGCCGCAACCGCCAATGTCGCCCTGAGCGGACTCGCCAGGGCCCTCATCCAGCATGGACGCCTCTCCGAGGCCGACGCCGTCGCCTGCTCCCAGGGCAAGTCGGAGAGTGCCAACGCCTTCCTGCTCGAGCTTGCCGGCCGCGGCCTGCTCGGCATGCGCGACGTTGCGCGCTTCGCCGCCGAGACCTTCGGCTATCCGCTGTTCGACATCGGCGCCGTCGACAAGTCGATGCTTCCGCGCGACGTCGTCGACCGCAAGCTGATGTCCAAGCACCAGGTCGTGGGCCTCACCAAGCGCCAGAACCGCGTCACCCTGGCCGTCGCCGACCCGTCCAACATGCGGGCGCTCGACGAGATCCGCTTCCAGACCGGCCTGCAGCTCGACCTCGTGATCGTCGAGGCCGACAAGCTCTCGCGCCTGATCGAGGCGATGCTCGAGTCCGCCCAGCAGACGCTCAAGGAGATGACCGGCGACGAGTTCGACATGGACCTGCTGCAGCAGGAAGGGTCGAACGAGGAATCGGAGGCGGAGGCCAGCGAAGTCGACGATGCGCCGGTCGTGCGCTTCATCCAGAAGGTGCTCATCGATGCCATCAACGAAGGGGCGTCCGACGTCCACTTCGAGCCGTACGAGAAGTTCTATCGCATCCGCGTGCGCACCGACGGCATCCTGCGCGAGATCGCCCAGCCGCCGCTGGTGCTGAAGGAGAAGATCGCCGCGCGCATCAAGGTGATCTCGCGCCTGGACATCTCCGAGCGCCGCGTCCCCCAGGACGGGCGCATGAAGCTGGTTCTGTCCAAGAACAAGGCGATCGACTTCCGCGTGTCCACGCTGCCCACGCTGCACGGCGAGAAGATCGTGATGCGTATCCTGGACCCGAGTTCGGCCATGCTGGGCATCGACGCGCTGGGCTACGAGCCGGACCAGAAGCAGGCGCTGCTCGCCGCGGTCGAGCGCCCCTACGGCATGATCCTGGTGACCGGGCCGACCGGCTCGGGCAAGACCGTGTCGCTCTATACCTGCCTCAACCTGCTCAACAGGGCGGGCGTCAACATCTCCACCGCCGAGGACCCGGCCGAAATCAACCTGCCGGGCATCAACCAGGTCAACGTCAACGAGAAGGCGGGACTGACCTTCTCCGCCGCGCTGCGCGCCTTCCTGCGCCAGGACCCGGACGTCATCATGGTGGGCGAGATCCGCGACATCGAAACCGCCGAGATCTCGATCAAGGCGGCGCAGACCGGCCACCTCGTGCTGTCCACCCTGCACACCAACGACGCACCGACCACGCTGGAACGGCTAACAGGGTGTTGAAAATCTCACCGTCACCTTCGGTTTCCAGTTGCCTGGGAAAAAATCGACGCGGAAAAGATCCGACCCGAGCCGCCCTGATGACGATTCCAGCCGCTTTTTCAGCCGATTGTGCAACTGCAATTCGGCAGCGCTCCCGTCGCTGCAAAGCCAACGTATTCAACAATCAAATGCCGCAATGCAAATGGCGCGATGGCGCCATCGGATTACGGCGCCAGCAAATTACCCAGCCGGGTCAGGTTGTAGGCGGCGAAATTGAGCAGCGCATGCGCGCGAATCGTTTCCAGGCCGCGTGCCATCAGACGGCGCAGCGTGCCGATGTCCTTGGCCCAGCCAAACGCCTCTTCGATCATCTTTCGACGACGCAGGCTGACCGCATAGCCTTCAGTGGCCTTGACCGCCACCGGCACGGCGCTGCCCTTGGTCTTGGCGGCAACGTGTGGCAGCACGCCCAGCGGCGTGAGGGCAGCGATGAACTCGGCCGTGTCGTAACCCCGGTCGGCCGCCAACGTCGGCTTGCGCATCGAGTCGGCCGGCTTCACGGTGCGCTTGACCATCACCAGCGCGGCGTCGCGCTCGGCGGTGCCCGTGGCCTGCGTGGTCTGTACATCGACGATCAGCCCGTTCCGGTTCTCTGCCAGCGCATGGGTCGTGAAGCTCAGGTAGGCGCCTGCGCCGCCCTTGCTGGCGAGCAAGGCCTCCGGGTCGGTGCGCGAGACGTGCGTCGCGTTCGAGCGCTTCTTGCCCCGGAAATCGACCTCGGGGTTGCGTCCCTGATCCGGTCCGGGCGGCACGTCCGAGCCATCGCGTGCGGCCAGGCTCTTGTGCGAGGCCCACGCCCGCAGCAGCGAACCGTCGACGCTGAAGTGCTCGTCCGAGATCAAATCGGCCCACTCGGCAATCGCCACCACGCCACCGAAGAATTCGCGCATCACGCTCTCCTTGAGCAGCCGCTCGCGATTGGCCGAGAACGTCGAGTGATCCCACACCGCCTCGTCCAGCGTCAGGCCCACGAACCAGCGATACATCATGTTGAAGTCGATATGCTCGACCAGAGCGCGCTCCGAGCGAATCGAGAACAGGCATTGCAAGAGCGATGCGCGCAGCAACCGCTCCGGGGCAATCGAGGGACGACCGCCTTCGGCATAAAGCGAATCGAAAGTCGGCGACATCGTGCGCAAAACCAAATCCGCCAGCGTCTTGATCCGACGCAACGGATGATCCAGGGCAATTCGGTCTTCGATATTGACGTAGCTGAACAGGGCGTGCTGTTTGTGGTCGGTGCCGCGCATGGGAATAATTGGTGTCGTAATGCGAACGTAATTATATCAGCCGTAGAGTCCGCACGGATGCAGGAAGGTCAATTAAATCAACATCCTGCTAAAGAATATGGGCGTCGCGCCGTTCAATATCGCATCGTCGGTGATCCTGATCACGGCCCAGCGCCTGGCGCGCCGCCTATGCTCGTGCAAGAAGCCGGTGGACCTCCCCATCGAGGCCCTGCTGGAAGCCGGCTTCACCGAGGCGGATCTCGACGGAACATGGCAGCCGCAGGGGCCGGTCGGCTGCGACCGCTGCAAGGGCACCGGCTACAAGGGACGGGTGGGCATCTACCAGGTGATGCCGATCACCGAGGACATTGCGCACATCATCATGACCAACGGCAACTCCATGGACATCGCGGCCCAGGCCCAGCGCGAAGGCGTGCGCGACCTGCGCCAGTCCGGCCTGCTCAAGGTCAGGCAGGGCGTGACCTCCCTCGAAGAAGTGCTGGCCACCACCAACGAATAAGGCGACACGGGAACCCCAACACATGGCCACAGCTAGCCGCGCGGCGCGTGCCATCGCGCCCAAGGAAGACCTGTACAACTGGGAAGGCAAGGACAAGAGCGGCAAGGTGATACGCGGCGAGATGCGCGCGACCGGCGACAAGGTCGTGCAGGCAACGCTGCGCCGGCAGGGCATCCTCGTCACCAAGGTCAAGAAGCAGGCGCTGTCGCGCGGCGGGCGCATCGGCGAGAGGGACATCGCCCTGTTCACCCGCCAGCTCGCGACGATGATGAAATCCGGCGTGCCGCTGCTGCAAGCCTTCGACATCGGCATCAAGGGTTCGGGCAACCCGGCGCTGTCGCGCCTGCTCAACGAGATCCGCAACGACGTCGAGACCGGGTCCAGCCTGTCGCAGGCATTCGCCAAGCATCCGGTGCAATTCGACCGCCTGTTCGTGAACCTCGTCGCCGCGGGCGAGCAGGCCGGCATCCTCGACAACCTGCTCGACCGCCTCGCCACCTACAAGGAAAAGATCATCGCGATCAAGGGCAAGATCAAGTCGGCCCTGTTCTATCCGGCGGCGGTCGTGGTGGTGGCCGCGCTGGTGATATCGGTGATGATGCTGTTCGTGATCCCCGAGTTCAAGAACGTCTTCAGCAGCTTCGGCGCCGACCTCCCGGGCCCCACGCTGATCGTGATCGGGATGTCGGATTTCTTCGTCGAGTACTGGTACGTGCTGCTGGGCATCATCGTCGCCGCCATCGGCGGCATCATATTCACGTACAGGCGCTCGCCGTCGGTGCAGGTCGCGGTGGACCGCCTGATCCTCAAGCTGCCGGTAGTGGGCGACATCGTGCGCAAGGCCACGGTCGCGCGCTGGACGCGCACGCTGTCCACGATGTTCGCGGCCGGCGTGCCGCTGGTCGAGGCACTCGATTCGGTGGGCGGCGCCTCCGGCAACCACGTCTATGTCACCGCGACACGGGAGATCCAGAGCGAGGTGAGCACCGGCAGCAGCCTCACCGTGGCCATGCAGAATGCCCGCGTGTTCCCCAGCATGGTGGTGCAGATGGTGTCGATCGGCGAGGAATCCGGCCAGCTCGACTCGATGCTGGGCAAGGTCGCCGATTTCTTCGAGCAGGAGGTCGACGATGCGGTGGCCGGGCTGTCGCAACTGCTCGAACCGCTGATCATGGTCTTCCTGGGCACCGTCATCGGTGGCCTGGTGGTCGCCATGTACCTGCCGATCTTCAAGCTCGGCGCGGTGGTCTGACGCCGCCCCCTCCCCGCCCAACGGCCGTCCGCCCGCGCTCGCGGCGGCGGCCCTTCGACCTGCCCTGGCCCCGATGCTCGAACTCCTGCGCGACCCCGCCGCCTTCGTCCCCTTCGCGTCGCTGATCGGCCTCTTCGTGGGCAGCTTCCTCAACGTCGTGATCCATCGCCTGCCCCGCATGATGGAGCGCGACTGGCATGCCCAGGCCGCCGAACTGCGCGGCGAGCCGCCGCCGCAGGCCGAGCGCTTCAACCTCGCCGTGCCGCGCTCACGCTGCCCGCACTGCGGACACCTGATCACCGCGCTGGAGAACATCCCGGTCGTCAGCTACGTCGTGCTGCGCGGCCGCTGCAGCCATTGCGGCGCGCCGATCGGCAAGCGCTACCCGGTGGTCGAACTGCTGACCGCCGCCGTGTCGGGCTATGCCGCCTGGCACTTCGGCTTCGGCCTCGCCGCGCTCGGCGCGCTGCTGTTCCTGTGGGCGATGATCGCGCTCGCCTTCATCGACCTCGACACCCAGTTGCTGCCCGACGACCTGACCCAGCCCCTGCTGTGGCTGGGGCTGGCACTCAACCTCGGCGCCACCTACACGAGCCTGGGCAGCGCGGTGCTCGGCGCCATGGCGGGCTATCTCGCGCTGTGGTCGATCTACTGGCTGTTCAAGCTCGTCACCGGCAAGGAGGGCATGGGCTACGGCGACTTCAAGCTGCTCGCCGCCATCGGCGCCTGGCTGGGCTGGCAGACGCTGCCGCTCACCATCCTGCTGTCCTCGCTGGTCGGGGCGGCCGTGGGCATCGGGCTGATCCTCTTCGGCCGCCACGGCCGCGACACACCCATCCCCTTCGGCCCCTACCTGGCGGTGGCCGGGATCATCGCGCTGTTCTGGGGCGAGGCGATCACCCGCCGCTACCTCGGCGGCGCGTTCTGAACCCACCGCCGGGGTAGCGGCGGGGCCATTGGACGACGTCGTTCCAGGCGCCGAAATCCGCGACACGGCAGGTCTGAAGCCGGGGATGCGTGAAGTGGGCGAGGACTGTCCGAGCACCGAGCGCAGCGAGGGCGAGTTCCGCAGCCAACGGAACGCATCCCCGGCTCCAGACCGGATTCGGGAGACGCGCAGAGCGGGCGAGGACTATCCGAGCACCGAGCACAGCGAGGGCGGGTTCCGCAGCCCGACGGAACGCATCCCCGGCCCCAGACCGGATTCCGCGCAATTTGCGCCCCTGGGCAGGCGCGCCTTCCATTCCCCGTCCTGCGGCGCCGCACAACGGACAGCCATGGCGGCGGCACGGCCTGCATGCGGAGGATTGAAAAACACGGCCTCCGCCCTCATCTCGGCGTCGGTACCGGCATTGGCCGGAGTCCGCTTTTTCCTTATGCTGCATTGCGTTAGACTTGCAGACTTGCCTTCCGGGAGCTTGCCATGCCCATTTACGAATATCGCTGCGACGCCTGTGGATTCCAGAAGGAACACATGCAGAAGATGAGCGATGCGCCGCTCACCACCTGCCCGTCCTGCGGCAAGGAAAACTACACCAAGCTGCTGTCCGCCGCCGGCTTCCAGCTCAAGGGCACCGGCTGGTACGCCACCGACTTCAAGGGCGGAAGCAGCGCCAAGCCCGCCTCCGGCAGTGACAGTGGCGGCAACGGCACGCCGGCGCCCAGTTGCGGCAGCGGCTGCGCCTGCCACTGACCCGCCCTGCGAAGATCCCCAAGTGAAGAAATACCTCATCACCGGCCTGCTGATCTGGATTCCGCTGGCGATCACCTTCATGGTGCTCGCCTGGATCGTGGGCACGCTCGACCAGATCATCCTGCTGCTGCCCCGCGACCTGCATCCACGCGAGATCTTCGGTTTCAACATTCCCGGCCTCGGGGTGGTGATGAGCGTGCTCATCGTCTTCTCCACCGGCCTCGTCGCCGCCAACGTGCTCGGCCAGAAGCTGGTGCAGATCTGGGAAGCGATGCTGTCGCGCATCCCGGTGGTGAAGTCGATCTACTACAGCGTCAAGCAGGTCTCCGACACGCTGTTCTCCAGCAGCGGCCAGGCTTTCCGCAAGGCATTGCTGGTGCAGTACCCGCGCGAGGGCTCGTGGACCATCGCCTTCCTCACCGGCAAGCCGGGCGGGGACGCGGCGAACCACCTGCCGGGCGAATTCGTCAGCGTGTATGTCCCCACCACGCCGAACCCGACGTCGGGCTTCTTCCTGATGATGCCCAAGAAGGACGTCATCGAGCTCGACATGAGCGTCGACGAGGCGCTGAAGTACATCATCTCGATGGGCGTCGTCGCACCGCCGCTGCGCAAGCCGGCGCCGGTACCCGCGCTCCTAGACTGAAACCGAGCACCACCTTTCCGGCGCGCCGCCGCCGGCGCCCCAATACGAACCGTCACAAGCCCAAACCATGCGAACTCACTACTGCGGCAAAGTCACCGCCGCCGACCTCGACCAGATCGTCACCCTCTGCGGCTGGGTCCATCGCCGCCGCGATCACGGCGGCGTCATCTTCATCGACCTGCGCGACCGCGAGGGCCTGGTGCAGGTGGTGTGCGACCCGGACCGCGTCGAGACCTTCAGGATCGCCGAGTCGGTACGCAGCGAGTTCGTGCTGAAGCTGAGCGGCAAGGTCCGCCGCCGTCCGGCCGGCACCGAGAACGCCGGCCTCACCTCGGGCGAGATCGAGATCCTGTGCCACGACATCGAGGTGCTGAACGCCGCCGCCACGCCGCCGTTCCAGGTCGACGACGAGAACCTGTCCGAGACCGTGCGCCTGACCAACCGCGTCATCGACCTGCGCCGCCCGCAGATGCAGAAGAACCTGATGCTGCGCTACAAGGTCACGATGGCCTTCCGCCGCTTCCTCGACACCGCCGGCTTCGTCGACGTCGAGACGCCGATGCTCACCAAGAGCACGCCGGAAGGCGCGCGCGACTACCTCGTGCCCTCTCGCGTGCATCCGGGCCAGTTCTTCGCCCTGCCGCAGTCGCCGCAATTGTTCAAGCAGTTGCTGATGGTGGCCGGCTTCGACCGCTACTACCAGATCGTCAAGTGCTTCCGCGACGAGGACCTGCGCGCCGACCGCCAGCCCGAATTCACCCAGGTCGACCTCGAAACCTCGTTCATGAACGAATCCGAGATCACCGCCCTGGTGGAGGAGATGATCCGCTACGTCTTCAAGGAAGCGCTGGCGGTCGAACTGCCCTCCCCCTTCCCGCGCATGACCTACGCCGAGGCCATGCGCCGCTACGGCTCGGACAAGCCGGACCTGCGCGTCACGCTGGAACTCACCGACGTCACCGACACGGTGCAGGACGTCGCCTTCAAGGTGTTCAGCGGCCCCGCCACCACGGGCGGCCGCGTCGCCGCGATGCGCGTGCCCGGCGGCAACAGCCTGACCCGCGGCGAGATCGACGAATACACGAAGTTCGTCGGCATCTACGGCGCCAAGGGCCTCGCCTACATCAAGGTCAACGACGCCACCCAGCCCAACGAGCAGGGCCTGCAGTCGCCCATCGTCAAGAACCTGCACGAGACCGCCCTGCGCACCATCCTCGAGCGAACCGGCGCGCAGTCGGGCGACCTGATCTTCTTCGGCGCCGACAAGACCAAGATCGTCAACGACGCGATGGGCGCGCTGCGCCTCAAGATCGGCCACGAGAAGGGCTCTCAGTTGGGCTGCCTCACCGGCGAAGCCTGGCGCCCGCTGTGGGTGGTCGATTTCCCGATGTTCGAGTACGACGAGGACGACAAGCGCTGGGTCGCCTGCCACCACCCCTTCACCAGCCCGAAGGACGAACACATCGAACTGCTCGAGACCAGCCCCGGCGAATGCCTGGCCAAGGCCTACGACCTCGCGCTCAACGGCTGGGAGATCGGCGGCGGCTCGGTGCGCATCCACCGCGCCGACGTGCAGGCAAAGGTGTTCGATGCGCTCGACATCGGCCCCGAGGAACAGCAGCAGAAGTTCGGCTTCCTGCTCGACGCGCTGAAGTACGGCGCCCCGCCGCACGGCGGCCTGGCCTTCGGCCTGGACCGGATCGTGACGATGATGACCGGCGCCGAATCCATCCGCGACGTGATCGCCTTCCCGAAGACGCAGCGCGCCCAGTGCCTGCTGACCGACGCGCCGGGCGAGGTCGACGAGAAGCAGTTGCGCGAACTGCACATCCGCCTGCGGCAGAAGGTCGAGACCCAGGTCGAGGTCGGCAGGGCCTGAAGCGGCGGGAGAGCAATGATCGCGAAAGGCGGATGCGAAGGCATCCGCTTTTTTTCGCCCGCACATCCGGCGCTTCAGCAAGCGGCATACATGCCGTAATCTTGTCATCGGCCTTACCGCCGCATGAAGCCTACGCCTCCGCGCCCATGCCCGTTCCCGATCCGCTCAACGTCCTCGTCGTCGAAAGCCAGCCCACCATGCGCACCCAGTTGCGCACGATGCTGGCCTCGATCGGCCTGGAGGGCGCGCAGTTCGCCCCCTCCGCGAACATCGCCATGCGGCGGCTGCGCGAGCGGCGCTACGACCTGATCCTGTGCGAATACCACCTCGGCGACGGGCAGGATGGCCAGCATCTGCTGGAAGACCTGCGCCAGCACGAGATCATCCCCCTCGACACGCTGTTCGTGATGATCAGCGGCGAGATGAACTACGAACGCGTCGTCAGCACCTGCGAGCTGGCACCCAACGACTACATCCTCAAGCCGCTCACCGCCGAGACGCTGCGCGTCCGCCTGCAGCGTGCGTTCGACAAGCGCGACGCCTTCCTGCCCGCCTGGCAGGCCATCGGCATCGGCGACACGCTGGGGGCGATCGCCCTGTGCCGCGAGGCGCACGACCGCCATCCGCCGTACCAGATCGACTTCATGCGGCTGCAGGCGGAACTGCACCAGTCCATCGGGCAGTTCGACCAGGCGGAAACCCTGTACCGGCAGATCCTCGAACTCAAGCC
The DNA here is from genome assembly GCF_002354895.1 of Thauera sp. K11. Lineage (NCBI taxonomy): Bacteria > Pseudomonadati > Pseudomonadota > Betaproteobacteria > Rhodocyclales > Zoogloeaceae > Thauera > Thauera sinica. The sequence continues at coordinate 623,750 of NZ_CP023439.1, read as the reverse complement.
GATCCCATGGGCGGAACTCGGCCTCGCCCGCACGCTGATGCTGCGCAAGCGCCACGGCGAGGCGGAAGACATCCTCGCCCGCCTCGTGGCCGCGAACGAGCGCTTCATCGAAGCCTACGACCTGCTGACCCGGCTGCGCGAAGAAACCGGCCGTACCGCGGCGGCACGCGACATGCTGCGCTCCGCCACCGAACGTTCGCCGTACCGCCTGAAGCGGCTGCGGCACCTGGGCGAACTGTCGCTGACGGTGGGCGACCCCGCCGCCGCCGAGACGGCCTTCGCCGAAGTCGTGCGCAAGGGCAAGTATTCCGATTTCGCGGACCCCGAGGATCACGTCCGCCTGGTGCAGGCCCAGCTCGCCCAGATGAAGCTCGACCAGGCCGCGACCAGCATCTCCGACCTCGATCGCTACCTGGGCAGGCAGCCCAAGGGCGAGTTGTGCAAGGCCCTGTGCACCGCCATGCTCAATGCCCGCGCGGGTGACCTGCAGCGTGCGCGGGACGCGCTGCAGGCGGCGTCGCGGGCGAGCCGCCGCGGCGCCCAGTTGTCGGTGGGCCTGCGCCAGGAACTGGTGAAGGCATGCTTCGACCATCAGATGGGCGACGAGGGCAGCGAACTGGTGGTCGACATCCTGCGCACCGCGGCCGACGAGCGCTCCATCGAAAGCACGCGCGAACTGCTGAAGGCCCGCGGCCTGGAGTCGCTGTCGCGGCAGATCGAGGCCCGCGTGCAGGAAGAGGTGAAATCCCTCATCACCGTGGGCGCAGAGAAGGCGCGCGCGGGAGACTTCGACGGCGCCGTCGCCGAAATGATGAATGCCGCGCGCAAGATGCCCGGCAACCCGCAGGTACTGTTCAACGCCGCGCTCGCGCTGATGCGCCACATCGAACACCGCGGCTGGAACGACGCCCTTGCGGCGCAGGCGCGCGGGCTGATCGACCGTGCGCGCAAGCTCTCGCCCGCCAGCCCGAGGCTTGCGGCGCTGACCGAGTTCATGCACCAGCAGATCAAGCGCTACGGCATCCGCCCGGGGCGCGTCATGGCGCGCCCCCGCCCCTTCTGACCGCCGCCCGCCATGATCCGCACCTTCCTCGTCCGCCTGCTGGGGCTTCTCTTCCTGCTCGGCGGCACCGCCGGCTGCGGGCCCGCCGCATCCGATGCCGGCGCCGGGCCGTCCGCACGCGCCGGCCAGTCGGCGCGGCACGGCCTGCCGCCCGAGGCACTCGACACGCTCGCCCAGATCCGGCGCGGCGGCCCCTTCCCCTACCGCAAGGACGGCAGCGTGTTCCAGAACCGCGAGCGCCTGCTGCCCGCCATGCCGCGCGGCTACTACCGCGAATACACGGTGCCCACGCCCGGCTCGCACGACCGGGGAGCGCGCCGCATCGTCAGCGGCGGCGACCCGCCCGAGGTGTATTACTACACGCAGGATCACTACCGCAGCTTCCGCCGCATCGAGCCGCAGCCATGAATACGCCCCACCCCGCCCCCGCGGCGACGCCCGGTGCCGCCGTCATCGCCATCGAGCTTGCCGGTTGCCGCACGAAGGCCGACCTGCTGGCCCGCATCGCCTCCGCCATGCGCTTTCCGGACTGGTTCGGACACAACTGGGATGCGCTGGCCGACTGCCTGACGGATCTCTCGTGGCTGCCGGCGCCGGCCTATGTGCTCGAACTGCGGCATTTCGGCGACCTGCGCAGCGCGGCCCCGGACGCCGCGGGCACGCTGCTGGAGATCCTCGCCGGCGCCGCGGCCTTCTGGACGGATCAGGGCATCGGTTTCGACGTCGTCGATATGGACGGCACGCGCGGGTAGCCCGCAACCCGCCCGCGGCCGTCCCGCGGGAACCCCTACGCCTGGCGCGGCTCCGCGCTCACCGCGGAGAACGGCCCGGCCGACTCCGTCTCCGCGCATGCCCGGGGCACATCGCCCGACTCCCTGCGCCAGATCAAGGGCCGGCGGCGCGGCCCTTGAAAACACGGGTTCCGCGCCTATATTCGTGGTGAAGCCGGACGACCGGCGCCATTCCGAACAAAGGAGAGCAAGACATGAGCAACATCATCCGTCGTGACCCCCTCGATGATTTCTTCCGCGGCTTTTTCGTGCGGCCGGTCGATTTCGGTGCAGGCACCGGTCTTTCCGCCGAAGCGCCGCAGATGCGTGTGGACGTGAAGGAAACCGCCGAGAGCTACGAAGTCCATGCCGAACTGCCCGGGATGAAGAAGGAAGACATCCACGTCCACATCGACGGCCCGGTGATCTCGATCAGCGCCGAGCGCAAGCAGGAGAAGGAAGTGAAGGAAGGCGAGCGCGTGCTGCGCACCGAGCGCTACTTCGGCAAGGTGTCGCGCAGCTTCCAGCTCGGCCAGGACGTCGACGAGGCAAAAGCCACGGCGAGGTTCGCCGACGGCGTGCTGGCCCTGACGCTGCCCAAGAAGGCCGAAGCCCAGGCGAAGCGCCTGACGATCGACTGAGGCGGTTCCCCGCCGCGATTCGCGCTGCAGCCCGCCCGTCGCCGTGACGGGCGGGCTTTTTCACGCGTCGGGACGCACCGGCAGCGCGGCCGGGCGGTGCCGCACCGCGCAATGGTTTGCGATGGCGACGAAATCGGCCATCGACAGGCGCTCGCCGCGCAGGCCGGAGTCCAGCCCCACGGCGACGAAATCCACGTCGTCCATGAACTCGCGCAGCGTGTTCTTCAAGGTCTTGCGGCGCTGGCCGAAGGCGGCGGTGACGATGCGGCCGAAGAGATCCTCGTCGGTGGCGCCGAGCTGCTCCGCCGGCAGCGGCACCATGCGCACGATGCTGGACATCACCTTGGGCGCCGGCCGGAAGGCGCCCGGCGGCACGTCGAACAGGCGCCCCATGCGAAAGCGGTACTGCAGCATCACCGACAGGCGCCCGTACTCCTCGGTGCCGGGCTCCGCCACCATGCGCATCACCACCTCCTTCTGCAGCATGAAGGTCATGTCCTTCACGCCGGCGGCGAACTCGGCGAGGTGGAACAGGATGGGCGTCGAAATGTTGTAGGGCAGGTTGCCGACGATGCGCAGCCTGCGCCCCTCTCCGCCGGGCGGGCCGTCCGCGAGGCTGCCGAAGTCGAACTTCAGCGCATCGCCCTCGTGGATCGTGATCCTGTCGGGCGTCCAGGTTTCGCGCAGGCGCGCGATCAGGTCGCGGTCGATCTCGACGACGTGCAGATGGCCGAGGCGCTCGATCAGCGGCGCGGTCATCGCTCCGAGGCCGGGGCCGATCTCGACCATTACGTCTCCCGGCTGCGGCCGGATGGCGTCGATGATGCGCCGGATGATGTTCGGGTCAGACAGGAAGTTCTGGCCGAAGCGCTTGCGCGCGCGATGGCCTCCGGTTTCGTGGTCCCGCATGCCCGCCTTCAGGCCGCGGCGGCGCCGTTGCGCACCGCCGCGATCATCGCCAACGCGACATCGACCGCCGCATACAGGCTGCCGGGGTCGGCGCGACCCGTTCCTGCGAGATCGAAAGCGGTACCGTGGTCGACCGAGGTGCGGATGACCGGCAGGCCGAGCGTCACGTTCACGCCGCCGCCGAAGCTGGCGTGCTTGAGCACCGGCAGGCCCTGGTCGTGATACATCGCCAGCACCGCATCCCCCTGCGACAGCGTGTGCGGCACGAACAGGGTGTCGGCGGGCAGCGGGCCGGCGAGGCGCATGCCCTCCGCGCGCAGGCGCTCGAGTACCGGAGCGATGACTTCGATCTCCTCGCGGCCCAGGTGCCCACCCTCGCCGGCGTGCGGATTCAGGCCGGCGACCAGGATGCGCGGCGCGGCGAGCCCGAAGCGGGTAGCGAGATCGCCGTGCAGGATCCGCAGCGTCCGCTCCACCGCATCCTGCGTGATCGCCGCCGGAACCGCGGACAGCGGCAGGTGGGTGGTGACGAGCGCGACGCGCAGGCCGCCGCCCACCAGCATCATCACCACGCGCGGGGTGCCGGTGCGTTCGGCGAGATATTCGGTGTGGCCCGAAAACGGCACGCCGGCATCGCAGATGACGCCCTTGTGCACCGGCGCCGTGACCATGCCGGCGAACTCGCCGCCGACGCAGCCGGCCAGCGCGCGGTCGAGCAGGCCGAGCACGTGGCACGCGTTGGCCGGATCGGGCACGCCGACGCGCGCGGGCACCGCCAGCGGAAGATGCAGGACTTCGAGGACGCCCGACTCCGCCCTCCCCGCCGGCTCGTAGGGCCGCACGGCGACGGGCCGGCCGGCCTGCGCCGCGCGCTCCCGGATCAGGTCGATGTCGCCGAGCACGACCAGGCGCGCCGGCCAGGACCGCTCCACCAGGCGGGCGCACAGTTCCGGACCGACGCCGGCGGGTTCGCCGCTGGTGATCGCCAGCCGCGGCGGCATGGCGACTGGACTCACTCGCGGCCCAGGCGGTTGTCGACGTAGGTGCTGTCGCGCAACTGGCGTACCCAGTCCTCGTAGGCTTGCTCGGCCTTGCGCTCGCGCAGCGCCGCGCGCGCGAAACTGCGCTTGCGCTCGTCGGTGACGTCCTGCATGCGGCGCTCCAGCACCTGGATCAGATGCCAGCCGAACGGCGAATGCACCGGCGGGCTGACTTCGCCCGGCTTCAGCGCGTTCATCGCGCGCTCGAATTCCGGCACGGTGTCGCCCGGGTTCACCCAGCCCAGGTCGCCGCCCTTCGCGGCGGAAAGGTCGGCCGAACTCGCCTTGGCCAGTTCGCCGAAATCGGCGCCGTTCACGATGCGCTCGCGCAGGCCCTGCAGCCGGGCTTCGGCTTCGGCATCGGACAGCACCTCGGAGGTCTTGATCAGGATGTGGCGCGCGCGCGTCTGCTCCAGCGTCTGCGCGGCCGCCACGTCGCCGCCGCGGCGGTCCATCAGCTTGACGATGTGGATGCCGGCCGCGCTGCGCATCGGCTGCGAAGTCTCGCCCGGCTTCAGGTCGCGCGCCGCATCCGCGAACAGGGCGGGCACGCGGTCCAGCCTGCGCCAGCCGAGGCTGCCGCCGTTGATGGCATCAGGCGCATCCGACGCCTCCGCGGCGACACGGCCGAAATCCTCGCCCCGCGCAGCCGGGCCATCACCGCCTCCGCGCGGCCGCGCAGGCGCTCGATCTGCTCCGGCGTGGGGCGCTCGGGCGCGCCGATCAGGATGTGCGACAGCAGGTATTCCTGGTTGCTGAAGGCGTCCGGATTGCTGGCGAGGAAGTTGTCGACCTCGGCATCGGTGACGACGATCTTGTTGTCCACCTCGCGTTCGCGCAGGCGCGTCAGCAGGATCTCGGTACGGATCTGGCCGCGGAACTGGTTCCACGACACGCCGTCCCTCTCCAGCGCCGCGCGCAACTGGTCGATGCCGAGCTTGTTGCTCTCGGCGATGCGCGCGATGGCGCGCTCGAGCGTGGCGTCGTCGACGCGCAGCGAGGTCTCGCGGGCCAGTTGCAACTGGGCGCGCTCGACGATCAGTCGCTCCAGCAACTGGCGCTCGAGCACGTCGTCGGGCGGCAGTTCCACGTTCTGCCGCTTCAACTGGCGCACGGTCTGGTCGATGCGCGAACGCAGTTCCTGCTGGGTGATCACCTCGTTGTTGACCACGGCGACGATGCGATCGACGTCCACCGGGCGCGTTGCGGCGCCGGCCGGCGAGGCGAGCACTGCGCAGGAAAGGCCGATGGCGAGGACGAGGCGGCTACGTGAGAAGAGTCGGTTCATGTTTGCTGGATGGGTTTCGGGGCGGCATACGCGGTCTGCCCGGTCAGTTGCCGAAGACGCGGTCGGCAGTGGGGTCGTTGATCTTGCCATAGCCCGGCACGCTGCGCTTGATCAGGTTGAGCGGGCTGGAGCCGATGCTGGCGAGGTCATTGAGTTCGAGCTGGACGAAGAAAGCCTTGTTGGATTCGTTGCTGTCGAGCGCGTAGCGGTGCATCGCGGCGCGGAACACCCAGCAGCCGCCATCGTATTCGAGCCCGCCGACGGCTTCGGTGACGCGATCCTCCTTGAGCGAATGCGTCACCCGGCCGACGCCATACCAGTTGCCCCACAGCGGCCACTGGCCCGACAGGTCGACGTCGCGCAGGCCGACGGTGCCGTCCGTGCTGCGCAGGTTGCGCGCGTAGCGGTAGCTCGCGTTCAGCGCCTTGCCGAACTCGGGCTGGTAGCGCAGCGCGACATTGAAACGCTCGGTCTGGCTGTCGTTCGGGTTGTACTGCAGCAGCGATTCGATCGAGGTATTGCGCGTCAGCCGCCCGCTCAGGCCGCCGAGGATGTCGGCGCGCCGGCTGGTACGCGGCTCCTCGCCCGCCGTCACCCGCTGGTCCTCGAAGTAGTAGCGCTGGCCAACGAGCGCGCGGATGCGCTCGGCGCCGGTCGCCGGATCGATCAGGCGCGTGGTGACCGCGGCGGTGAGGTCGTTCGCGTCGCCGATGCGGTCGCCGCCGGTGTAGCGGTTCTCGGAGAAGATCTGCGCGAAACCGAAGTCGTAGCGGCTGGTGTCGAACAGCGGGATGTCGGCCTGGCGGCGATACGGCACGTTGAGGTAGTAGAGGCGCGGTTCGAGCGTCTGGGTGAAATTCGTGCCGAAGAAGTTCGCGTCGCGCTCGAAGATCAGGCCGCTGTCGATGGAGAAGATCGGCAGCGTCCGGGTGATCGAATCGCGTTCGCCCGGCACCTCCTGCGGGCGCTGGAGATCGTAGCTGGTGTAGTGGATGCCGATCTTGGGCGTCAGGAAGTAGGCCGCACCGCGGATCGGCAGCGACAACTGGGGATAGGCCATCACCCGCGTGCCGTCGGGCTGGTAGTCCTGCGGCCCCTCGAAGCGCACGTACTCGCTGTCGAGGGCGAAGGTCAGGCCGCCGGCGAGGTCGGGGCGGAACGCATTGAGCATGAGCTGGGGCAGCCGCCGGTAGGGGGAGCCGTTCCTGACCTCGGGGTCGGGGCTCAGGGTCTGGTAGCTCTGCATCAATGCCGAGGCCGTCCACCATCCGCCGCCGGTATAGACGAGCTGGCCCTGGCGCAGCAGGTTCACCCTCGATGCCATCGCCACGCGGGACGACAGGTCCTCGAAGTAGCGGTCGTCGGACACCGCGTTGAGGTCCAGGGCGCCATACAGCGTGGGCGTCAGCCACTGCTGGTGCTGCAGCGAGCCCAACGCGCGCTCCTTGCCCAGCATCTTGTCTTCCGGCAGCCACTCGACGCGGCTCTCGCCGCGATAGCTGTCGCCCATGTAGCGGAACTCGCCGGCGATCTGCACGCCGCGCTTCGACATGAAGCGCGGCGCGATCGTCGCATCGTAGTTGGGCGCGATGTTCCAGTAGTAGGGCGCCGAGATGTCGACGCCCGTCTTGGTCGACACGCCGAAGGTCGGTGGCAGGAAGCCGGACTGGCGCCGGCCGACCAGCGGAAACTCCGCCCACGGCATCCAGAAGATCGGCGTGTCCATGAACACCACCGACGCGCCCCGCGCGCTGCCGACCTCGCGGTCGTAGTCGAGTTCGAGATCGCGCGCCTTGATGTACCAGTCGGGGTCCCGCGCCTGGCAGGTGCTCCAGGTGGCGTTCTGCAGCCGGTAGTGGTTCTCGCCTTCCAGGCTCATCACGTCCGCCTGGCCGCTGCCCGAGACCTCGCGCGGCGGATCGCCCGGCTCCAGCGGCGGGCGGGTGCGGGTCATCGAGTAGCTGGGCGAATCGAAGGTGCCCACCTGGTCGCCGACGACGAGTTCCGCATGCGGACCGGTCACCACCGAGGTGCCCTGCCGCAGCTTGACGTTGCCGTCGGCGATGGCCTGGTCGGTCACCTCGCGGTAGGTGACGGTGTCGGCGGTGAGCAGCACGTCGTCGCGCTGCAGCTCGGCATCGCCCTCCGCCACCAGCTCCACGGTACGCGTGCCGCGCAGGCGCAGCGCCGTGACCGCGGTGGCGCCGCGCGCAACCGCTTCGGTCGGCTGCGCGCGGGCGGCATCCGTGCCCGCGCCTGCGGGAACGGCCGCGGCCGGAGCGGGCTTCGCCGACGGAGGGGGCTCCTGCCGCTGCGGCGCCTGTTCCGCCGCCCGGGCAGCCGCGGCGCGCCGGCCATTCGCGCCGGCACCGGCGGCAGCCCCGCCACCGTCGGCCGCGCTCGCGGCGGGCTCCACCCGCTCCGGCGCCGGACTCGCCGGCGGCCTGGCCGCGCGCGCCGGCGCACCGCCGCGCACGAGGTCCGGCGACACCACGAGGGCCGGCATGTCCGCCGCGATGGCGGCGCCGGACATCCAGCACAACAGCAACGGTATGGCGCGCAGCCTGGTGTTCAAACCCTTCTCAGACACAGTGCTCCCCGACATTCACGGTGGCAGGCCGCCCACCGGAACGACCGTATTGATAAACTTGCGGATTGTACACGAACGCCTGCGGAGAACCCGTTTGCACCGCCTCGAACAACTGCACGCCTGGCTGGCCGATGTCATGCCCGGCCGCACCTGCCGGCTCGCGCCCGCCTCGGCCGACGCGAGCTTTCGCCGCTACTTCCGCGTCAGCTTCGACGACGGCGCCCCGTCGCGGATCGTCATGGACGCGCCGCCGTCGCACGAGGATTGCCGCCCCTGGCTGCACGTCGCCGACCTGTTCCGCAAGGCCGGCGCGCACGTGCCCGACGTGCTGGCGCACGATACCGGACACGGTTTCCTGCTGCTGTCCGACCTCGGCTCGACCACCTACCTCGCTGCGCTGAAGGAGGAAGGCACGCCGCACGACCCGCAGCGCGCCGCCCATCTCTATGCCGACGCGCTCGGCACGCTGGCGGCGATCCAGGCCGCGAGCCGGCCGGGGGAACTGCCCGAGTACGACCGCGCGCTGCTGCTGCGCGAGATGATGCTGTTCCCGGAGTGGTACGTCGCGCGCCACAAGGGCGTCGAACTGAGCGCCGCCGAGAACGCGATGCTGCAGGCCAGCTTCGAGCGCATCCTCGCGGCCAACCTCGCCGAGCCCCGCGTCTTCGTGCATCGCGACTTCCACTCCCGCAACCTGATGCTGATCGACCCCGCCGCCGGGCGCGGCGCCAACCCGGGCGTGATCGACTTCCAGGACGCGGTATATGGCCCCATCACCTACGATCTCGTCTCGCTGTTCAAGGATGCCTACATCCGCTGGGACGAGGAATTCGTTCTCGACCTGCTGGTGCGCTACTGGGAGGCGGCGAGAAAGCTCGGCCTGCCGGTGCGCGGGGACTTCGCCGATTTCCACCGCGACTACGAATGGATGGGCGTGCAGCGCCACCTCAAGGTGCTGGGCATCTTCGCGCGGCTGTATCACCGCGACGGCAAGGACGGCTACCTGGCCGACATGCCGCTGGTGATGGACTACCTGCGCCGCGCCTGCAAGCGCTACCGCGACCTCGGCCCGCTGCTGAAGCTGCTCGACCGGCTCGAGCCGGAAGAGGTGCAGGCCGGCTACACCTTCTGACGATGAAGGCGATGATCCTGGCCGCGGGCCGCGGCGAACGCATGCGCCCGCTCACCGACCACACGCCGAAACCGCTGCTCGAGGCAGGCGGCAAGCCGCTGATCGTGTGGCACGTCGAGCGGCTGCGCGAGGCCGGCTTCACCGAGCTGGTCATCAACCACGCCCACCTCGGCCATCTGCTCGAAGCCGCGCTCGGCGACGGCCGCCGCTACGGCGTGCGCATCGACTGGTCGCCCGAGCGCGAGGCGCTGGAGACGGCCGGCGGCATCCGCCAGGCCCTGCCGTTGCTCGGCGACGAACCCTTCCTGGTGGTCAATGGCGACGTGTTCTGCGATGCCGATTTCGCCGCGGTCAGTCTCCGGACGGACGATCTCGCGCAGTTGCTGCTGGTGCCCAACCCGGCGCATCACCCGGCGGGCGACTTCCTGCTGCGCGGCGGGCGCATCGTCCCCGGCGAGGATGTGCATGACGCGCACGATGCGCGCCTGACCTTCTCCGGCATCGGCATGTACCACCCCGCGCTCTTCGCCGGGCTTGCCGCCGGCAGCAAGGCCAGGCTCGCGCCGCTGCTGCGCGAGGCCGCCACCGCCGGCCGCGTCGGCGGCAGCCGGCACGACGGCCTCTGGGTGGACGTGGGCACGCCGGCCCGGCTGGCCGAACTGGACCGCAGCCTGCGCATCGAAGCTGAACGAAGCCCCGCCCGCGGCGAGTGACATAATCCGGACATGAACGCCCCTACCGAAGCCCCCACCCTCGACATCGCCCCCTTCCGCGCCCGCCGCGAGCGGCTGCTCGCACGCATGGACGCGGTCGGCGGCGGCGTCGCCATCCTGCCCACCGCGCCGGAGCGCACGCGCAACCGCGACACGCACTACCCCTACCGGCACGACAGCTACTTCCACTACCTCACCGGATTCCGCGAGCCCGAAGCGGTCGTCGTGCTGGTGGCCGGCGCCGAGCCCAAGCAGATCCTGTTCTGCCGCCAGAAGGACGAGGAGCGCGAGATCTGGGACGGCTTTCGCCACGGGCCGGACGCGGCCTGCGAACTCTTCGGCTTCGACGAAGCCTGGAGCGTCGGCGACCTCGAGCGCCGGCTGCCGGACTTTCTCGCCAACCAGCCGGTGCTGTGGTGCGGGCTGGGCTACGACAACGAATGGGACGGCAAGGTGATGGCCGCCCTCAACGCGGTGCGCGCCAGCGCCCGCACCGGCGTCACGCCGCCGCACTCGGTGCGCGACCTGCGCGCCGACCTCGACGAGATGCGCCTGATCAAGGACGCCAGCGAACTCGCCACGATGCGGAACGCCGGCCGGATCTCCGCCGCGGCGCATTGCCGCGCGATGCGCGCGGCGCGCCCGGGGCGCTTCGAATACGAGATCGAGGCCGAACTGCTGCACGCCTTCCGCGCCGCCGGCAGCCAGTACCCCGCCTACCCCTCCATCGTCGCCAGCGGCGCCAACGCCTGCGTGCTGCACTACGTCGAGAACGACCACCGCATGGAAGATGGCGACCTGCTGCTGATCGACGCCGGCTGCGAACTCGACGGCTACGCCTCCGACATCACCCGCAGCTTCCCGGTCAACGGCCGCTACACCGGCCCGCAGCGCGACATCTACCAGCTCGTGCTCGACGCGCAGCACGCCGCGCGCGCCGAGATCCGCCCCGGCGCGCACTGGAACCAACCGCACGAGGCGGCGGTGAAGGTGCTGGCGCAGGGCATGATCGATCTCGGCCTGCTGCAGGGACAGCTCGACGACGTGCTGGAAAAGGGCGACTACCGCCGCTTCTACATGCACCGCACCGGCCACTGGCTCGGCATGGACGTGCACGACGCCGGCGAATACAAGCTCGGCGGCGACTGGCGCCCGCTCGAGGCCGGCATGGTGCTGACGGTGGAGCCCGGCTGCTACATCCGCCCCGCGGCAGACGTGCCGCAGACCTTCTGGAACATCGGCGTGCGCATCGAGGACGACGCCGTGGTCACCGCCGACGGCTGCGAATACCTGACCGACGGCGTGCCGCGCGAAATCGCCGACATCGAAGCGCTGATGCGGGATGCGAACCGTGCCTGACCTGCTGATCGTCGGCGCCGGACCTGTCGGCCTGGCGCTCGCGCTGGCGCTGAGGGACGGCGGCCTCGACATCGTGCTGGCCGACGCCCGCCCGCGCGAGGCGGTCTCTTCCGACCCGCGCGACCTCGCGCTCGCCCACGGCAGCCGCCTCACGTTGCAGCGCCTGGGCGTGTGGGAGGCGATCCCGAAGACCCCCATCGAGCACATCCACGTCTCGCAGCAGGGCGGGCTGGGGCGCACGCTGATCGATGCCGCCGAGTACGACCTGCCGGCGCTGGGCTACGTCGCTCCGGCCGGCGCGCTGGCCGCCGCGCTGCGCGTCGCGGTCGACGCCGCCGGCATCCCCGTGCTGGACGCAACGGAAGTGACGAACCTCGCCTGCGGCGCCGATGACGTGGTCGCCAGCCTCGCCGGGGCGGACGGCGCCGCGTCGACCTTGCGCGCCCGGCTCGCCGCCTGCGCCGAGGGCGGCCTGCGCGCCGGCGATGCGGACGTGGTCGAGCACGACTACCGCCAGCACGCGCTCATCGCCCAGGTCGAGGTCGCCGGCGGCCATCGGCGCACCGCCTTCGAGCGCTTCACCCGCGAAGGCCCCATCGCGCTGCTGCCCCGCGGCGACGGCTACGCGCTGGTCCACGTTGCCCGGCCGGACACTGCCGACGCTTTGCTCGCCCTCGACGACGCGGCCTATCTCGCCCGCCTGCAGGGCCACATCGGCGGCCGTGCCCGCCTGACCGGCGTCGGCCCGCGCCTGCGCTATCCGCTGGTACTGCGCTACCGGCGCACCGCCGTCGGCGAGCGCACCGTGTGGCTCGGCAATGCCGCGCAGACGCTGCATCCGGTCGCGGGCCAGGGCTTCAACCTCGCCCTGCGCGACGTGTGGGCGCTCGCCGACACCCTGCAGCGCAAGCAGGCCGCCCACCCGCCCGGCGCCGCCAGCACGATGCAGGGCGGTTTCGACCCCGGCGCCCCGGCGGTGCTCGCCGCCTACGCGGCGAGCCGCGGGCTCGACCGCTTCGGCACCATCCGCTTCACCGACACCGTGGTGCGCACGTTCAGCAACGATTTCGCGCCGCTGCGCCATGCGCGCGGCGCGGCGCTGCTCGCACTCGACCTCCTTCCGCCGCTGCGCGGCTTCATCGCCCGCCGCATGATGTTCGGCGCGCGGGCCTGGCCCTGACCGCCGGCGCTCCCCGGCCCGGCACCAGACGCCCCCGGGCGGCACGCCGGCCGGCTGCAGGGCGACGTTCCCGCTACGCACACAAGGCCGCCCCGCGCAGGACGCAGGATTCATCGCACCTTCGCCGCGCAGGCTCCCCATGACGCAAAAGGCCCGCGCCCCTCGCGGGGCAACGGGCCTTCGCCGTGCGGCGGTGTCCTGCCGGATCAGAATGCCGGCACCACCGCGCCCTTGTACTTGTCGGCGATGAACTGCTTCACCTCGGGCGAATTCAGCGCCGCCGCCAGCTTCTTGATCGCCGGGCTGCTGGCGTTGTCCTCGCGCGCCACCAGCAGGTTGGCGTAGGGCGAGGTCGCATCCTCGATGAACAGCGAATCCTTCAACGGATCGAGGCCGGCCTCGATCGCGTAGTTGGTGTTGATCACCGCCAGATCAACCTGGTTCAGGATGCGCGGCAGCGTCGCCGCTTCCAGTTCGCGGATCTTCAGCTTCTTCGGGTTGGCGGCGATGTCCTTCTGCGTGGCCGAGATGTTGTTCGGGTCCTTCAGCGTGATCAAGCCCTTGCGCGCCATCAGCAGCAGCGCACGCCCGGAGTTCGACGGATCGTTCGGAATCGCCACCGTCGCGCCCTCGGGCAGCGCGGCCGCATCCTTGTACCTGGCCGAATACGCCCCCAGCGGCTCGACGTGGACCTTGGTGACGATGGTCTGGATGTCGTTCTTCTGCTTCTTCTTGAACTCGTCCAGATAGGGCTTGTGCAGGAAGAAGTTGCCATCGACCCGCTTCTCGTTGGTCTGCATGGACGGCTGCACGTAGTCGGTGAACACCTTCACCTCGAGCTGGACGCCTTCCTTGGCCAGCATCGGTTTGACGAATTCGAGGATCTCGGCGTGCGGCACCGGGGTGGCTGCGATGACGAGGCGGTCGGCCGCGTGGGCGGCGGCGACGGCGAGCGTGCCGAGTGCGGCGGCAAGCAGGTTGCGGAGGGTACGGGACATCTGAAGCTCCTTTGTAAGGATCACTTGCGGGTGAAATACAGCACCAGGCGGTCGCCCGAGTACTGGATGAACTGCACCAGCACCACCAGCAGGGCGACGGTGATGACCATCACCTCGGTCTGGAAGCGCTGATAGCCGAAACGGATGGCGAGGTCGCCGAGGCCGCCGCCGCCGATCACGCCCGACATCGCAGCATAGGACATCAGCGTGATCGCGGTCACGGTCACCGCGGCGATCAGCCCCGGCAGGGCCTCGGGCAGCAGGGCGCCGAAGATGATATGGCGGGTGCGGATGCCCATCGCCTGGCAAGCCTCGATCACGCCGCGGTCGACTTCGCGCAGCACGTTCTCGACCAGGCGCGCGAAGAACGGCGCGGTGCCCACCACCAGCGGCGGGATCGCGCCCTCCACCCCGAGCGAGGTGCCGATCAGGATCACGGTGACCGGGATCATCACGATCAGCAGGATCAGGAAGGGCACCGAGCGCAGCACGTTGACGACGAAGGACAGCACCGCGTACAGCGCGCGCTGCTCGAGCAACTGGCGCTTCGCGGTGACGAACAGCAGGATGCCCAGCGGCAGGCCGAGCAGCACGGTGAAGAACAGCGACACGCCGGTCATGACCAGGGTTTCCCAGGTCGCCAGCCAGATGTCGCTCCAGTCGATGGCGGACAGATCCATCACTGCAGCACCTCGTGGTGGATGCGATAGCGGTCGAGTTCGGCGAACACCTGGCGGACGTCGTCCTCGCTGCCTTCGAGTTCCAGCAGCAACTGGCCGAAAGGCACGTCCTTGATGCTCGACACCTCGCCCTGCAGGATCGTGATCTGGACCGGGGACGCGGCCATGATGCGGCTCAGGATGGGCTGGTAGGTGACGTCGCCGAGATAGGTCAGGCGCACCAGGGTGCCGCGCAGGCGCTCGCCCATGTAGGCGTGCGCGGGGTCCAGGCTGGCGGCGGCGAGCGGGTCGCTCTGCGCCACCATGCTGCGCGTGACCGGATGCCGCGGATGCAGGAAGACGTCCACGACCCTGCCGCTCTCGACGATGCGTCCGCCGTCGATCACCGCGACGCGGTCGCAGATCGTGCGGATGACCTGCATCTCGTGCGTGATCAGCACGATCGTGAGCCCGAGCTGGCGGTTGATGTCGAGCAGCAGCTTGAGGATGGACTGCGTGGTCTCGGGATCGAGCGCGGAGGTCGCCTCGTCGCACAGCAGCAGGCGCGGCCGGTTGGCGAGCGCGCGCGCGATGCCCACGCGCTGCTTCTGCCCGCCCGAGAGCTGCGCCGGATACCTGTGGCCGTGTTCGGACAGCCCCACCAGCGCCAGCAGTTCGGCCACCCGCGCGGTGCGCGCGGCGGCGTTGCCGTGGCCGGTCGCCTTCAGCGGCCAGTCGATGTTCTGCGCCACCGTCTTGGCGTCGAGCAGGTTGAAATGCTGGAAGATCATGCCGACGCGCCGGCGCAGCGCGTAGAGCGCCTCGCGGTCGAGGCGGGTGACGTCGTCGCCGTCGATCAGCACGCGGCCGGAAGTCGGCCGCTCGAGCAGGTTCAGCGTGCGGATGAGCGTGCTCTTGCCGGCCCCGGAGCGGCCGATGATGCCGAACACTTCGCCGGAGCCGATCTCGAGGTCGATGTCGGCGAGCGCCCGGACCTCGCGGCCGTCGGCGGCACGATAGGTCTTGTGCAGGTTCTCGATGCGGATCACGGCGAAAGTGCCCGGAATCTGGGGAAAAGCCGCGGATTTTACCCGTCCGCAGGATGCCGCACCACGCTTTCGGGACGCATCCATCACCGCGGACGGAACGCTGCGCTCCGCGGTGCGCGCCGGAACCGGCGCGTGGACAGCGCCGCCCCCCGCCGGTAGGCTCGCCGCTTCCGGGCCCTCGCCCGCCGCCACGCCGAAGGACACCGCACCATGCCGCAGGACGAAAACCTCTCCCCCGCCACCCTCGCCGCCCAGGGACTGGGCAGCGCGGCGATGCCGCATCGCGACATCGTCCCCCCCATCCACGTCGCCACCACCTTCGAGCGCGACCCGGACGGCAGCCTGCCCGGCGGACGGCTCTATGCGCGCGACGCCAGCCCGGCTTTCGATCCGGCCGAGGCCCTGCTGTGCCGGCTCGAAGGCGGCGCGGCGGCGGCGCTGTTCGCCTCGGGCATGGCGGCCGCGTCGGCGGTGCTGCTGGCGCTGAAGCCCGGCGCGCGCATCGTCGCGCCGCAGGACATGTACTGGGGGCTGCGCGGCTGGATGATCGAGTTCTGCGCCAACTGGCAACTGACGCTGGACTTCCATGCCGGCGAAGGCGAACTCGCCGCCCGGCTGCAAGTCCCGGCCGACCTCGTGTGGGTCGAGACGCCCGCCAACCCCACCTGGGAGATCACCGACATCGCCCGCGCCGCCGAACTCGCCCGTGCCGCGGGCGCGCGCCTGGTGGTCGACTCCACCGTCCCCACGCCGGTGTTCACCCGGCCGCTCGCGCTGGGCGCGGACATCGTCATGCATTCGGCCACCAAGTACCTCAACGGCCATTCGGACGTCGTCGCCGGCGTGCTGGTGACGCGCGAGGCGGACGCCTTCTGGGCGCGCGTCAAGACCGCGCGGGCCGCGGGCGGAGCGGTACTCGGCCCCTTCGAAGCCTGGCTGCTGAACCGCGGCCTGCGCACGCTCTTCCCCCGCGTGCGCACGGCCGCCGCCTCGGCCGCCCGCATCGCCGGCCATTTCGAGCACCATCCGGCGGTCCTGGCCGTGCTCTACCCCGGCCTGCCCTCGCATCCCGGCCACGACGTCGCCAGGCGGCAGATGGACGGCGGCTTCGGCGCCATGCTGTCGCTGCGCGTGCGCGGCGGCGAGGCGGCGGCGCGCGAGGTCGCGGCCCGCGTGCGGCTGTTCCGCCGTGCGACCTCGCTGGGTTCGGTGGAAAGCCTGATCGAACACCGCGCCGCCGTCGAAGGGCCGGGCAGCCGCTGCCCGGCCGACCTGCTGCGCATCTCGGTCGGCATCGAACACACCGACGACCTCATCGCCGATCTGGAGCAGGCGCTGGCGGCCGCGGCGGGCTGAACCCACGCCACGCCGCGCCGCCGGATCGGCCGGGAGAGCATCCGTGCGCCCAGGCGCTTGATCGATGGGGTAAAATGTTGGTTTTCCCGAACGTTCGACGTCCCATGCAGTTCGCCGGATTCACGCTGCGCAACAATCTCATCGTCGCCCCCATGGCCGGGGTCACCGATCGCCCGTTCCGCCAGTTGTGCAAGAAGATGGGGGCGGGCCTGGCCGTGTCCGAGATGGTCACCTCGAACTCGCTGCTCTACGGCAGCGAGAAGACGCAGCGCCGGGCCAACCACGACGGCGAGGTGGAGCCGATCTCGGTGCAGATCGCCGGCGCCGATCCGGCGATGATGGCCGAGGCCGCGCGCCACAACGCCGAGCGCGGCGCGCAGATCATCGACATCAACATGGGCTGTCCGGCGAAGAAGGTGTGCAACGTGATGGCCGGCTCGGCGCTGATGCAGGACGAACCGCTGGTCGCCCGCATCCTCGAGGCGGTGGTGGAGGCGGTGCCGTCCACGCCGGTGACGCTGAAGTTCCGCACCGGCTGGAACCGCGCCAACAAGAACGCGCCGCTGATCGCGCGCATCGCCGAGGAATCCGGCATCCGCGCCATCGCCATCCATGGCCGCACCCGTGCCGACCAGTACACGGGCGAAGCCGAGTACGACACCATCGCCCACGTGAAGTCGCGCGTGAAGATCCCGGTGATCGCCAACGGCGACATCGCCACGCCGCAGAAGGCCAGACAGGTGCTCGACCATACCGGCGCCGACGGCGTCATGATCGGCCGCGCGGCGCAGGGCCGGCCGTGGATCTTCCGCGAGATCGAACACTTCCTCGCCACCGGAGAGGAACTGCCGCCGCCGCTGGTGGGCGAGATCCACCAGGTCTGCCGCGAACATCTCGACGACCTGTACGCCTTCTACGGCGAGGACAAGGGCGTGAAGATCGCCCGCAAGCACATCTCCTGGTACACCAAGGGCCTGGTCGGCTCCGCCGCCTTCCGCCACGCGATGAACCAGATCCCCGACATTCCGGCGCAGCTCGCGGCCGTCGACGAGTTCTTCGGCAAGCTGGCCGAGACCGACGCGCGCCTGCGCTACGAAGCCGAACTGCCTCAGGAGCTCGCAGCATGAGCCGCAGCAACGAGATTGCCGAATCCGTCTTCCGCACGCTGGACCAGTATTTCCGCGACCTCGATGGCGAGAAGCCGGGCGCGATCTACGACATGGTGATCCGCAACGTCGAGCGCCCGATGCTCGAATTCGTGCTGCAGCGCGCCAAGGGCAACCAGACCATGGCGGCCGAGATGCTCGGCATCAACCGCAACACCCTGCGCCGCAAGCTGACCGACTACGACCTGCTCTGAGCCGGGCCAGGCCGGCGCGAGGCGCCCGTCCGCCGGCGGCGCGCCGCATCCCGTTTTTCCCGCCATCCGATCTCCGCATCCCGACCACGATGAACGTCACCCAAGCCCTGATCAGTGTTTCCGACAAACGCGGCGTGCTCGACTTCGCACGCGAACTCGCCGGCCTCGGCATCAAGCTGCTGTCGACCGGCGGCACCGCCAGCCTGCTGCGCGAAGCGGGGCTCGAGGTCAAGGACGTGTCCGAACACACCGGCTTTCCGGAGATGCTCGATGGCCGCGTCAAGACGCTGCATCCCAAGGTGCACGGCGGCATCCTCGCGCGCCGCGACCTCGCCGAGCACATGGACACGATCGCCGCCCACGGCATCGGCCGCATCGATCTCGTGGTCGTGAACCTCTACCCCTTCCAGCAGACGGTGGCGAAGCCCGACTGCATGCTGGACGACGCGATCGAGAACATCGACATCGGCGGCCCGGCCATGGTGCGTGCGGCGGCCAAGAACCACGGCAACGAGCAGGGCGGCGTCGGCATCGTCACCGACCCCGAGGACTACGCCGCCATCGTCGCCGAGCTGAAGTCCAACGCCGGCAGGCTCGGCTACAAGACCCGCTTCGCGCTGGCGGTGAAGGCTTTCACCCATACCGCGCGCTACGATTCGGCGATCTCCAACTACCTCACCGCGCTGGTCACCAACGAAGCCGGCGACGTGTCGCTGCAGACCTACCCCGAACGCCTGCAACTGGCCTTCGACAAGGTGCAGGACCTGCGCTACGGCGAGAATCCGCACCAGAGCGCGGCCTTCTACCGTCAGCCCGGCGCCGCCGAAGGCGGCATCGCCGGCTACGCCCAGTTGCAGGGCAAGGAACTGTCGTACAACAACATCGCCGACGCCGACGCGGCGTGGGAATGCGTGAAAGCCTTCGACGGCGAGGCGGCGAACTCGGCCTGCGTCATCGTCAAGCACGCCAATCCCTGCGGCGTGGCGCTCGGCGCCAGCCCGCTGGAAGCCTACCGCAAGGCATTCTCCACCGATCCCACCTCGGCCTTCGGCGGCATCATCGCGTTCAACGGCGAAGTCGACCGCGCCGCGGCCGAGGCCGTGTCGGCGCAGTTCCTCGAGGTGCTGATCGCGCCGTCCTACACCGCCGACGCGCTCGAACTGCTCGCCGGCAAGAAGAACGTGCGCGTGCTGACCTGCCCGCTGGGCAAGCCCGCCGGCACCTTCGACTACAAGCGCGTCGGCGGCGGCCTGCTGGTGCAGGGCGCCGACGAGGCGCGCATCCGGATCGCCGACCTCAAGGTCGTCACGAAGCGCGCCCCGACCGAGGCCGAGATGCGCGACATGCTGTTCGCCTGGCGCGTGGCCAAGTACGTGAAGTCCAACGCCATCGTCTATTGCAAGGACGGCATGACCGTCGGCGTCGGCGCCGGCCAGATGAGCCGCGTCGATTCCGCCCGCATCGCCAGGATCAAGGCCGAGAACGCCGGCCTCTCCATCGCCGGCTGCGTGGTCGCGTCGGACGCCTTCTTCCCGTTCCGCGACGGGCTCGACGTGCTGGCGCAGGCCGGCGCCACCGCGGTGATCCAGCCCGGCGGCTCGATGCGCGACGCCGAGGTGATCGCCGCGGCCGACGAGCAGGACATCGCGATGGTCTTCACCGGCTTCCGCCACTTCCGCCACTGAGCCGCCCTGATCCGGAGCAACCCATGAAAGTCCTCGTCATCGGTTCCGGCGGCCGCGAACATGCGCTGGCCTGGAAGCTCGCCCAGTCGCCCAAGGTCACCCGCGTACTGGTGGCGCCGGGCAACCCGGGCACGGCGCACGAACCCAAGATCCGCAACGTCGCTGCCACCGCGGTGCCGGACCTGCTCGAACTGGCGCGCAGGGAGCAGGTCGCCTTCACCGTCGTCGGCCCCGAGGCGCCGCTCGCCGCCGGCGTGGTCGATGCCTTCCGCGCCGGCGGCCTGCCTATCTTCGGCCCGACGAAGGCCGCCGCCCAGCTCGAAAGCTCGAAGGACTTCGCCAAGCAGTTCCTGGTGCGCCACAACATCCCGACGGCGAAGTACCGCAGCTTCTCGGACGCCGCCGCGGCGCACGCCTACATCGACGCCGAAGGCGCGCCCATCGTCATCAAGGCCGACGGGCTCGCCGCCGGCAAGGGCGTCGTCGTGGCCATGACCGCCGGCGAGGCGCACGCCGCGATCGACATGATGCTGCTCGACAACAAGATGGGCGACGCCGGCGCGCGCGTCGTCATCGAGGAGTTCATGGAGGGCGAGGAGGCCAGCTTCATCGTGATGGCCGACGGCAGGCACGCGCTCGCGCTCGCCACCAGCCAGGACCACAAGCGCCTGAAGGACGGCGACGAGGGGCCCAACACCGGCGGCATGGGGGCGTACTCGCCGGCGCCGGTCGTGACGCCGGAAGTGCATGCGCGCGTGATGCGCGAGATCATCCAGCCCACCCTCGCCGGCATGACCGCCGACGGGCTGCCCTACACCGGCTTCCTCTACGCCGGCCTGATGATCGACGACGCCGGCAAGGCCAGGGTGGTCGAGTTCAACTGCCGCATGGGCGACCCGGAGACGCAGCCCATCATGATGCGCCTGAAGACCGATCTTTCCGATCTCGTCGAGGCCGCCATCGCCGGGCGCCTGGACAAGGTCGAGGCCGAATGGGACCGCCGCTTCGCGCTCGGCGTCGTGCTGGCCGCCGACGGCTATCCCGACAGCCCGCGCAAGGGCGATCCCATCGACGGCCTGCCGGCCGCCAGCCCCGAGGACGCGCACGTCTTCCACGCCGGCACCGCCGAGCAGGATGGCAGGATCGTCACCGCCGGCGGCAGGGTGCTGTGCGTGACCGCCCTCGGCGACAACGTCAGGCTGGCGCAGAAGCGCGCCTACGAGGTGGCCGACGCCATCCACTTCGACGGCCGCCAGTACCGCCGCGACATCGGCCACCGCGCCCTGGCGCGCAAGGGCTGACACCACGCCGGCCCGCCGTTCCGACGGCGCTCGCCACCCGGAACGCCGCGCGCAGAACGCGGCCGTCCTCGACCCAACGCCAAGCATCACACCCGCACCGATGGATTCCAGCGCCGTCAAGACATACCTGCTCGAGCTTCAGCAAAGCATCGTCGCCCGCCTCGCCGCCTTCGACGGCGGTGATTTCCGCACCGACTCCTGGGAACGCCCGGCGGGCGGCGGCGGGGTCACGCGGGTGATCGAGGACGGCGGCTTCTTCGAGCGCGGCGGGGTCAACTTCTCGCACGTGACGGGCAGCGGCATGCCGGCCTCGGCCACCGCGCACCGGCCCGAACTGGCTGGACGCGGCTTCGAGGCGATGGGCGTGTCGCTGGTCCTCCACCCGCGCAATCCCTATTGCCCGACGGTGCACATGAACGTGCGCTTCTTCGTCGCGACGGCCGAGGGCAGGCAGCCGGTGTGGTGGTTCGGCGGCGGCATGGACCTCACGCCGTATTACGGCTTCGAAGAGGACGTACGCCACTTCCACGCCGCCTGCAAGGCGGCGGTACTGCCTTTCGGCGGCGAAGAGGAATACCGCCGGCTGAAGGACTGGTGCGACCGCTACTTCTTCCTGAAGCATCGCAACGAAGCACGCGGCGTCGGCGGCCTGTTCTTCGACGATCTCGGCGCGGACGGCGAGGGCCTCACCGGCTTCGACCGGGCATTCGGGCTCACCCGTTCGGTGGGAGACGCCTTCCTCGGCGCCTACCTGCCGATCGCCGAGCGCCGCCGCCAGACGCCCTACGGCGAGCGCGAGCGCGACTTCCAGGCTTACCGGCGCGGGCGCTACGTGGAGTTCAATCTGGTGTACGACCGCGGCACGCTGTTCGGCCTGCAGTCGGGCGGCCGCACCGAATCCATCCTGATGTCGATGCCGCCCGTCGTGAAGTGGCGCTACGACTGGAAGCCCGAAGCCGGCTCGGACGAAGCCCGGCTGTACGACGTCTTCCTGCAGCCCCGCGACTGGGCCTGAGCTCGAACGCCGGCCCGGCGGCGGCGACGCGCGGCGGATCGTTCCGCCGGCATCGCCGCCGCAGCGGGCCTCGTCTCCTCGATCCTCAGACCGGCACGACCGCGGACGGCGTACCGCCCGCCACCATCTCGGCCGCGGCCCGGTAGCGCCGCTGCGCCTCCTCCGGGCGGCCCAGCCTTTCGAGCAGATCGGCGAGCGCGAGTTGGGCATCGACGGTCGGCGCACGGCCGAGCGAGGCCTCCAGGTAGCTTTGCGCCTTGCCCCACAGTTGCGCGCCGATGCACAGCCGCCCCAGCGCGTAAAGTAGCCCGCCGTCGTTGGGCTGGCGCTGCAGCCAGCCCTCGGCCTTGGCGAGGCAGCCGACGGCATCGCCCGCACCATCTCCGCAATGAGCGTACAGGCGCGCCAGCGCGCTGTCCCATTCCTTGTCGAGCAGGCGTTCGAGCGTGCGGCGCGCGAGCGCGCCCTGACCCACGGCCGCCAGCAGCGGCACCGCGCGCTCGACCAGGCGCCGGTCCTGCAACTCGTCGGCCGGGATGTCGTTCCAGCAGGCCGCGAGCGCCGCGGGATCTTTACGCAGTTCGCGCATGCGCTCGAGGTGAGCACGGCGCAGCAGGGGTGCGGCCTGGTCCGCCGTCAGGGCCTTGTGCTTGAGCAGTTGCCGGGTCGTGCGCAGCAGGTCTTCCCACTGGCCGAGGGCGGAAGCCACCTTCAGCGACATGCGCAACGCCGCGATATGGCGATGGCCCGCCAGACGCAGGCTCTCCAGCCGCTCGGCCGCCTCGTCGAAGCGGCGCCCCTCGATGGCCAGTTCGGCTTCCGTCATCAGGCGTGCCACGCGCCCTTCATCACCCTGCTCTGCCGCATGCCCGAGCCAGATGCGATAGCGGGTCTCGTCGTGCATCGCGTGGGCCGCCCGGGCCGCGACCAGCGCCGCCATCGCCATGCTCTCGCCCGACGAGAAGGCGGACGAGGCGAACTTCAGCGCCTGCGCGAAACGGCCCTCGAACAAGGCGCGCAACGCCTCGCGCAGCGCCTGGCCCGCCTTTTCGCGCCGCCGGCGTTCGCGCCACTGCGCCACGCGGCCGGGCAGCGCGACCGTGCGCCGGATCAGCCTGACCACGATGTAGCCGACGCCAAAGCCCACCACGAGCAGCACGGCGAGCAGGTTCAAGGACAACTGGGCGCGCCACGGCGGCAGCACCACCAGCACGTATCCCTCGTTCAGCCCGGCGGTCATCGCCAGACCCGCCGCGAGCGCGAAAATGCCTATCAGCCAGATCAATGCACGCATGGCTCGTCCTCAGCGCTGCGGCGCGGGCGCTCCGCCCGCAGGCGCCGGGCTCGGCGCAGGCGCGGTGGCAGGAGCGAGTTCGCGCCCGCGCGACTGGAGCTGGCGCAGGGCGGCGAAGCTCTCGGTCAGGGCCGGCAGTTCGGTGCTCAGCGCAACCTGCTGCAGCTCCTGCAGTTCGGCGAGCGTCGCCTGCACCCGCTCGTCGTTCAGGTCGAAGAACCGCTCCACCCACAGGCGGGCCTGGGCGAGATCGGCCACGTAGGTGCGGCCGTCGCGCGCGAGCAGCGCGAGGCGGGCGGTGAGCAGGCGAATCTTCAGGTTCTCGCGCAGGAAAGTGTTCTGCGCCGGCGACAGCAGTACCGGATCGGGCTGGTCGAGGCGCTCGATGCGCACCAGGCCGCGCACCTCGTGCCATATGTCTGCCAGCAGCGCGCGGCCGAACTCCAGCGCCCGCGCGGCGATGTCGCCCTCCCCGGCAGGGGCCGGCGCCTCTGCTTCCGGCTGCTCGCCGGCGGGCAACTGTCCCTCGAAGGCGAGCGGCATCGCGTCCGCACGCTCGAGCAGCCGCTCCAGGCGCAGGCCCAGCCCCGGGATGTCGATCGCCGGCTGCAGCCTGAGTGCCTCGATGTCATTGGCCAGGGCCCTCCGCAGCGGGGCGAGCTGTCCCCTGTCCTGCAGAGCGAGACGCTGCTCGGCGGCCTGCAGGGCGACCAGCGCGGCCTGGACGTTGCCGGCGAGCTGCAGGTGTTGCGCCGCGGCGACGACGGTCTGTTCCACCTCGGCCACAACTTCGTCCTCCCGCGTGCGCGAGAAAGCCTGGTAGAGCGCCTCGAGGGCGGCGGCCTGCCCTTCGGTCGCTTCGACCTTGGCCTCGATCGCGCCCAGCTTGCCCTGCAGCGCGGCGATCGTCTCCTGCTGCTGCCGCGCGATGCCGCGCGCCTCCGCGGCGATCGTCTCGCCGTCGCTCAGGCGGCGCGCCAGCTCTTCCCTCAGCCCGGCCGCCTGGGAGCGCGTCTCCCACGCCTGCCAGCCCGCCCAGCCGGCGGCGGCCACCGCGGCGACGGCGAACAGCATCGACCAGCCGGCAAGAGCGGAACGCCCGGCCGGTGCGTTCGACGCGGCGGGACGGCCGTCGGTGGCCGTCCCGTACGAACCCGGCGCGGCGCTGGAAGGGGTATCCGCGGGCTCGCGATCGTTGCGGGGCGGCGGAGCGGTGAGGGCGGGCTTTTCTTCGTTCATGGCGGAAGTTTAACCAAAGTGGCTCAGAAGCGCCCGCAGCATGCCGCCGTCACCGGCGCCGGTCTCGATCACGGCATGGAAGCCCGCGTCTCGCGCACGCGCGGCGATGCGCGGATGCGGGGCGAAGACGGGCACGGCGTTCAGCACCGCCATGCCCTCGGCGCCGACCATGGCGACGAGGTTGTCCACCCCTTCGCTGCTGGTGAGCAGCAGCGCATCGAGGCGTCCCGAGCGCGCACGCGCGAGCAGCGGCGCCGGATCGAGGTCGGGGCGGAAGCGCCGGTAGACGGTCGCGAACTCCACCGCGGCGCCGCGCTCGCGCAGCGTGTCGGCAAGCAGGTCGCGCCCGCCGTCGCCGCGGAAGATCACCACCCGGCGCCCCGCCACGGCATCGGCCGCGAACTCCGGCAGCGCGATCACTGCTTCGCTGTCGAAGCCGTCCTGCGGCGCGATCACCTCTCGGAAGCCGTAGCGGGCCAGTTCGCATTCGCTGCCCTTGCCCACCGTCGCCACGCGCAGGCGGGCCGGCCACGCGCGGCGCGGCAGCAGGCTGTCGAGCGCATGGCGCACGGCATTGGGGCTGACGAAGAAGGCAAGGTCGAAATCGTCCAGCCGGTCGGCGATGGATCGCAGGCCGCTGTCGTCCGGCGCCGGGCCGATGGCGAGCACCGGAAACGGAAAGGCTTCGCCGCCCGCCTCGCGGATCGCCTGGCAGAGGCTCTCCGCCTGCTCCTGCGGCCGCGTCACCACGATGCAGCGCCCGGCGAGCCCCTTCTTCTCTCCGCCGGGCCCGCGAGGCTGCGTCGCCTGGGTCATGGGCCGGGCGCGGCGCACTCAGCCGAGTTCGGCGAGGATCGCGTCCGCGCCCTGCTCGCGCAGGTCCTCGGCCAGCGCGGCGCCCAGCGCCTCGGCGTCGGCCGGCGCGCCTTCGCGCTCGGCACGCACGATGCGGCTGCCGTCCGGGCGCGCGACGAAGCCGCGCAGCCACAGCCTGCCGCCGCGCATCTGCGCGTAGGCGCCGAGCGGCACCTCGCAACTGCCGGCAAGCGCGCGCGCCACCGCGCGCTCTGCGCGCACGCATGCGGCGGTGTCGTCGTCGTCGAGCGGCTGCAGCCAGCCGATCAGATCCTCGCGTCCCGCCAGGCATTCGATGCCGAGCGCCCCCTGCCCGGCCGCCGGCAGCGAAACCTCCGACGGCAGCACGCTGCGGATGCGTCCCTCGAGGCCGAGCCGCGTCAGCCCCGCCGCGGCGAGGATGATGGCGTCGTACTGCCCTTCGTCGAGCTTGCGCAGCCGGGTGTCGAGGTTGCCGCGCAGGCTGGTGACGCCGAGGAAGGGATACTGCGCATGCAACTGCGATTCGCGCCGCAGCGACGACGTGCCGACCACCGCGCCCGGCGGCATGTCGGCAAGCGATTCGTAGCGGTTGGAGACGAAGGCGTCGAGCGGCACTTCGCGCGCAGAGATGCAGGCGAGCGCGAATTCCTCGCCCATCTGCATCGGCACGTCCTTCATCGAGTGCACCGCGACGTCGGCCCGGCCGTCGAGCAGCGCGGTCTCGAGTTCCTTGACGAACAGCCCCTTGCCGCCGACCTTGGCGAGCGGCCGGTCGAGGATCTGGTCGCCGCGCGTCGTCATGCCCAGGAGTTCGACGCGGCAGCCGGGGTACAAGGACTCCAGCCTCGCCTTGACGTGCTCGGCCTGCCACAGGGCAAGGCGGCTTTCACGGGTGGCGATGACGATGCGCTCGGGGGTCGCTGGGCTCACGGTGGATCACTCGGACGATGGACTGGGACGGGCGGGCTTGCGCGGAGGATCGCCGCACTGCAGCATGAGGGTTCGCACCAATGGTACGCTTTCGGGCGCGGATTCTAGCATGCGGGGCTCATCCCCCCGCCGCCAGGGCTGCTCCACGCGCCGCCGCGAACCGCCGGGCGGCGCCACACGATCATTCTTCCCGATGCCGACACCCACGCCCATGACCCAGGACAAGGACGCGCCCCTGCGCGAAGACATCCGCCTGCTCGGCCGCCTTCTCGGCGACACCGTGCGCGACCAGCAAGGCGCCGCCGTTTTCGACCTGATCGAGCGCATCCGCCAGAATTCGGTGCGCTTTCGCCGCGACGACGACATCGCCGCGCGGCGCGAGCTGGACGACATGCTCGACGCCCTGTCGCGCGAGCAGACGATCCAGGTCGTCCGCGCCTTCAGCTACTTCTCGCACCTGGCGAACATCGCCGAGGACCAGCACCACATCCGCCGCAGCCGTGCGCACCTGATCGCCGGCTCCGCGCCGCGCGAAGGCAGCCTCGCCCATGCGCTGCAGCGTGCATTCGACAGCGGGTCGGCGAACGCGGTCAGCCTGCAGGCATTCTTCGAGACCGCGCTGGTGTCGCCGGTGCTGACCGCCCACCCGACCGAGGTGCAGCGCAAGAGCATCCTCAACTGCGAGACGGTGCTTGCCCGCCTGCTCGACGAGCGCGACCGCGTGCAGCTCACGCCCGAGGAATCCGAAGCCAACCTCGAGGCGCTGCGCCGCGCGGTGCTGACGCTGTGGCAGACGCGCATGCTGCGCTCCGCGCGGCTGTCGGTGATCGACGAGGTCAACAACGGGTTGTCGTATTTCGAGACCACCTTCCTGCGCGAGTTGCCGCGCCTCTACGCAAGCCTCGAAGACCACCTCGCGGGCGCCGCCGGCGCCGGCGCCATGCCGGCCGAACTGCCCGCCTTCCTGCAGGTCGGCAGCTGGATCGGCGGCGACCGCGACGGCAACCCCTACGTCACCGCCGAGGTGCTGGAATGCGCGCTCGCCATGCAGGCGGAAGTCGCGCTCAACTACTACCTCGACGAACTGCACTTCCTGGGCTCGCAGTTGTCGCTCGCGCTCGGCCTCGTCAGCGCCTCCGACGCGCTGCTGGCGCTGGCCGAACGCTCGCCGGACCAGTCGCCCCACCGCAGCGACGAGCCCTACCGGCGCGCGATTTCGGGCATCTATGCCCGCCTTGCGGCGACCTACCAGGCACTGCTGGGCCACGCCCCGGTACGCCACGCCATCGCCGAGGCCGAACCGTATCCGGGGGCCGGGGCGCTGAGCGAGGATCTGGACATCCTGCACCGCTCCCTGGTGGCCAACGGTTCGGCCGCGCTGGCCCGCGGCCGCCTGCGCCACCTGCGGCGCGCGGTGAAGGTGTTCGGCTTCCATCTGGCACCGGTCGACCTGCGCCAGAACTCCGACGTGCATGAACGCGTCGTCGCCGAACTGCTGGAAGTCGCCCGCCCCGGCACCGGCTATCGCGAACGGGACGAGGCCGGCCGCTGCGCGCTGCTGCTCGACGAACTCGCCACCGCACGCCCGCTCGCCTCGCCGCACGTCAAATACTCCGACGAGACCGAATCCGAACTCGCCATCTTCCACGCCGCCCGCCGCGCCCACCTGCGCTACGGCACGGCGGCCATCCGCCAGTGCATCATCTCCAAGACCGACGACGTCTCCGACCTGCTCGAACTCGCGGTGCTGCTGAAGGAGGCCGGCCTGCTGCGCCCGGTCGACAAGGCGCTGGACGTCAACCTCGTGCCGCTGTTCGAGACCATCGGCGACCTCGAGAACGCCGCCGGCGTGATGGACCGCCTGTTCTCGCTGCCGGGCTACCGCGAACTGCTCGCCAGCGCGTGCGACGACGCCCAGGAAGTGATGCTCGGCTACTCTGACAGCAACAAGGACGGCGGCTTCATGACCTCCGGCTGGGCGCTGTACAAGGCCGAGGGCGAACTGGTCGACGTCTTCGCCCGCCACGGCGTGCGCCTGCGGCTGTTCCACGGCCGCGGCGGCTCGGTGGGCCGCGGCGGCGGGCCGAGCTACCAGGCCATCCTGGCGCAGCCCGAAGGCGCGGTGCAGGGTCAGATCCGCCTCACCGAGCAGGGCGAGGTGATCGGCGCCAAGTACGGCAACCCGGAAGTCGGCCGCCGCAACCTGGAGGTGCTGGTCGCCGCCACGCTGGAAACCAGCCTGCGGCCGGCCGGCACCGGTCCCACGCCGCAAGCCTTCCTCGACGCGATGCAGACGCTGTCGGACGAAGCCTTCGCCGCCTACCGCGGCCTGGTCTACGAGACGCCGGGCTTCGAGCAGTACTTCTGGGAATCGACGGTGATCTCCGAGATCGCCGGCCTGAACATCGGCTCGCGCCCGGCGTCGCGCAAGAAGGGCACGCGCATCGAGGATCTGCGCGCGATCCCGTGGGTGTTCTCGTGGGCGCAGTGCCGGCTGATGCTGCCGGGCTGGTTCGGCTTCGGCCGCGCGGTGAAGCGCTTCCTCGCCGCGCGGCCGGACGACGGCCTGGCGCTACTGCAGCGCATGCACCGCGAGTGGTCGTTCTTCGCCACGCTGCTGTCGAACATGGACATGGTGCTCGCCAAGAGCGACCTTGCGATCGCCTCGCGCTACGCCGAACTGGTGAAGGACGTCGCCCTGCGCGAAAGCATCTTCGGCCGCATCCGCGGCGAGTGGCACGATACGGTGGAGGTGCTGCTGGCCATCACCGGCCAGCAGGAACTGCTCGACGACAACCCCCTGCTCAAGCGTTCGATCCGCAACCGCTTCCCCTATCTCGACCCGCTCAACCACGTGCAGGTCGAACTGCTGCGCCGCCACCGCGAGCAGGGCGAGGACGAACGCATCCGGCTCGGCATCCACATCTCCATCAACGGCATCGCCGCCGGGCTGCGCAACAGCGGCTGAGGCGGGAACGGCGCGGGCGGCGGCACGATCCGCACCGATGCACCCGCGCCGCCCGCCGCCGCGCGCTCACAGGCCGAGCGCCTGCTTCACCACCGGCCATTGCCGCCGGCTGACCGGCAGGCGTTCGTCGCAGCCGGCGAGCAGGATCTCCCAGTGCGCATCGCCCTCGTCCTCGCCGACCCGCTCCACGCCCTTCACCGCGGCGCGGGCGACCAGGCAACTGCGATGGACGCGCAGGAAAGCATGCTGGAACTCCTGCTCGAGATGCACCAGCGATTCGTCGAGCAGGTAGTCGCGCTCGGCGGTGCGCGCGGTCACGTACTTGAGTTCGGCCCGCAGGTACAGCACGTCGGCCACCGGCAGCAGCAGCGTCCGGTTGCGCTCGGTCACGCTCAGGTGCCGCCGCCCGCCGCCCGCCGCACCCGGCGGGGCATTGCGCCGGCGCGCCCTCACCTTGGCCAGCGCGGCGGCCAGGCGCGCGGCACGCACCGGCTTGAGCAGGTAGTCGGTCGCGGTGAGTTCGAACGCCTCCACCGCATAGGCATCGTAGGCGGTCACGAACACCACGTCGGGCGGCGACGGCAGGCACGCCACCCGGCGTGCGAACTCCACGCCATCCATGGCCGGCATGCGGATGTCGGCCAGCACCACGTCGGCGGCATCGGTCTCGAGCAGGCGCAGCGCCTCCACGCCGTTCGCCGCCATGCCGAGCAGGACCGTCGGCTGCGCGGCGTCGATGTCGCCCAGCAGGTCGCGCAGCCGGGTACGTGCGGGCGCCTCGTCGTCGACGATCAGCACGCGAAGCGGCACATCGATCATGTCCGGGCGCTCCTGTAGGGCAGCCGGATGCAGACCCGGTAGCGCTCGTTGCCGGCGTCGATGTCGAGCGCGGCCTCGAGGTCGAAGAACAGCATCAGCCGCTCGCGGATATTGTCCAGTGCCATGCGGTTGCCCGTCTGGTGGCGCACGCCGTCGCACACGGGATTGTCCACTTCGATGCGCAGCTCGCCGCCCCGGTGCGCGATGCGCACGACCACTTCGCCGGCTTCGCTGGCGGGCTCGATGCCGTGATACACCGCGTTCTCCAGAAGCGGCTGCAGCAGCAGCGGCGGCACCAGCGCGTGCATCAGCAGCGGCCGGGCGCTGCCGGCACCGGACCC
The DNA here is from genome assembly GCF_002354895.1 of Thauera sp. K11. NCBI lineage: Bacteria > Pseudomonadati > Pseudomonadota > Betaproteobacteria > Rhodocyclales > Zoogloeaceae > Thauera > Thauera sinica. The sequence continues at coordinate 593,214 of NZ_CP023439.1, read as the reverse complement.
GGCGGTGCCCTCGTCGGCGCCATCGTCAAGCTCCCAGCGTACCGTGAGGCGCTCGCCCAGGCGCAGGCGCTCGAGGTCCACGTAGCGCTCGCACAGCGCCACCTCGTCGCCGAGCGCCACCAGGTCGCGGTTGTCCTGCATGAGGGCGCGGAACAGGTCGGCCAGTTCCTCCAGTGCGCGCTCGGCGCGCCGGGGCTCGCTGCGGATCACGCCGAGCACGCCGTTGAGGCTGTTGAAGAGGAAGTGCGGCCGGATGCGGGCGGTCAGCGCCAGCAGCCGGGCCTCGGTCAGCGCGGGCGAGTAGCGGCGGTTGCGATAGTCGAAATAGAACAGGCATGCGGCCGTGGCGCCCATGGCCCAGGCCAGGCGCCGCGCCAGCGCGACGGCACCGACGTCCGACGCCCCTTCCAGCAGCGGAAAGCTGGCGACGACCGCCAGCGCGGCGATGACGAACACCGCGGCCCGCCCGCCCTGCGTGCCGAGGCGCGCGAGCCGGGGCGCGGCCAGGTACAGCACCAGCGCCGCGAGCAGCAGCGGCAGTTCGAGCCGGCCGCCGGTGAGCACGAGTTCGGGCACCACCAAGGCCGGATCGTCCACCCTCAGCAGCACGGTGACCAGAGCAAGCAGGTTCACCGCCAGCAGCAGGCGCAGCATCACGCCGAGATTGCGGAAATCCGGCAATCCCGGCGCGGAAAGGGGTACGGCCTTTTGCTTTATACTTTCCATCGTTCATCCGGGCACCGAACTGCCCGCAAGCCCCAGGCCGCCGGGCAGCGAAGGCCCGTCCGGCGGTACCATTCCTCGACGCAGACATTATGACAGACACCACTTCGCCCGGTGCCGACGCCCCGGCAAAGACCTGGTCCGGCCGCTTCACCGAACCCGTTTCCGACCTCGTCAAGCGCTACACCGCCTCGGTGTCCTTCGACCGGCGCATGGCGAAGCAGGACATCCGCGGCTCGCTCGCGCACGCGAAGATGCTGGCGAAGCAGGGCATCATCGGTGCGCAGGACCTCGCCGACATCGAGCGCGGCATGGCGCAGATCGCCGGCGAGATCGAGCGCGGCGAATTCGCCTGGAGTCTCGACGACGAGGACGTCCATCTCAACATCGAAAAGCGCCTCACCGCGCTGGTGGGCGACGCCGGCAAGCGCCTGCACACCGGCCGCAGCCGCAACGACCAGGTCGCCACCGACATCCGGCTGTGGCTGCGCGACGCCATCGACCGGATCCTGACGCTGATCGCCGAATTCCAGCACAACCTGCTCACCGTCGCCGAAGCCCACGCCGCCACGCCGATGCCCGGCTTCACCCACCTGCAGGTCGCCCAGCCGGTGACCTTCGGCCACCACCTGATGGCCTACTACGAGATGAGCCGGCGCGACGCCGAGCGGCTCGAAGATTGCCGCCGCCGCGTCAACCGCCTGCCGCTGGGCAGCGCCGCGCTGGCCGGCACCGGCTACCCGATCGACCGCGAATTCGTCGCCGCCGAACTGGGCTTCGACGAAGTCTGCCGCAATTCGCTGGACGCCGTCAGCGACCGCGATTTCGCCATCGAATTCTGCGCCGCCTCCGCACTGCTGATGACCCACCTGTCGCGCCTGTCCGAAGAGCTGATCCTGTGGATGAGCCCGCGCGTGGGCTTCATCGACCTCGCCGACCGCTTCTGCACCGGCAGTTCGATCATGCCGCAGAAGAAGAACCCGGACGTGCCCGAGCTGGTGCGCGGCAAGACCGGCCGCGTCAACGGCAGCCTGATCGCGCTGCTGACCCTGATGAAAGGCCAGCCGCTGGCCTACAACAAGGACAACCAGGAAGACAAGGAGCCGCTCTTCGACACCGCCGACACGGTGATCGACACGCTGCGCATCTACGCCGACATGATCACCGGCATCAAGGTCAAGCCCGAGGCCATGCGCGGCGCGCTGAGCCAGGGTTACGCCACCGCCACCGATCTGGCCGACTACCTGGTGAAGCAGGGCCTGCCCTTCCGCGACGCGCACGAGGCCGTCGCGCTGGCGGTGCGCGCGGCCGACGTCAAGGGCTGCGACCTGCCGCAGTTCTCGCTCGACGAGTTGCGCATCGCCATGGCGCACGTGCCCGGCGCCGCCGAGCGCGTGGGCGAGGACGTCTTCGCCGTGCTGACGGTGGAAGGTTCGCTGGCCTCGCGCAACCATGTCGGCGGTACGGCGCCCGCGCAGGTGCGCGCCGCCATCGCCCTCGCCCGCCGGGGTTGACACGCATGCCCCTGCCGGCACGCCTCGGCAAGTACGAGATTCGCCAGTTGATCGGCGAAGGGGCGACCAGTGCCGTGTATCTGGCGTGGGACCCTTTCAACCAGCGCGACGTCGCCATCAAGCAGCTCCACCCCGAGGCGCTGAGCAACTGCGAAAGCGGCCGCCTGTACCGCCATCTGCTGCAGAACGAGGCCGCCTTCGCCGGCAAGCTGGTCCACCCGCACATCGTGCAGATCCTCGATGCGGTGGTCGGCGAGGACATGGCGTACATCGTCATGGAATACGTACCCGGCGGCACGCTGGTGGAACTGGCGCGGCCCGGCAGGCTGCCCGCCTTCGACCGGCTGATCGAGATCATCTTCAAGTGCACCCGGGCGCTGGACTACGCCTTCCGCCAGGGCGTCACCCACCGCGACATCAAGCCGGCCAACATCCTGCTCGCCACGCCGGACGGCACCGACATCCGCATCACCGACTTCGGCGCCGCGCTGCACACCGCCAGCGACACCACGCAGGTCGCGGGCGTCGGCTCGCCGGCCTACATGTCGCCGCAGCAGGTGCGCGAGATGCCGCTCGACCACCGCACCGACATCTATTCGCTCGGCGTGGTGATGTTCCAGTTGCTGACCGGCCGGCTGCCTTTCGAATCCGACAACAACTACAGCCTGCTCTACCGCATCGCCAACGAGCCGGCTCCCCTGCCGTCCGCGCTGCGCGCCGACGTGCCGGAGCCGCTCGACGCCATCGTGCGCCGCGCGATGGAAAAGGATCTCGACCGCCGCTACCAGACCTGGGCCGAGTTCTCCCACGACCTCGCGCTGGCCTTTCGCAACCGCAGCATCGACGTCGGCCATCAGCGCATCCCCGACACCGAGAAGTTCGAGACCCTGCGCGGCATGCCCTTCTTCCGCGAATTCACCGACGCCGAGCTGTGGGAAGTCATCGCCCTGTCGCAGTGGAGCCACGCGCAACCCGGCACCGTGCTGATGAAGGAAGGCGAGGCCGGCAACCATGTCTGCTTCCTCGCCGCCGGCGAGGCACGCGTGAAAAAGCGCGGCCGCCTGCTGAACGTGCTGACGGCCGGCGAATGCTTCGGCGAAGTCGCCCTGTTCTCGGCCGCCAGCGGCGTGCGCTCCGCCTCGGTCGAGGCCGAAACCGACGTCGCCATCATCACCATCCGCGCCCGCGCCCTGCAGCGCGCGTCCAACACCTGCCGCATGCATTTCTACAAGGCGTTCCTCGAAGTGCTGGCGACCCGGCTGTCGCTGGCGAGCGCACGCATCGCCAACCTGTGATCCCCGCTGCACGGTCGCACATCCGTGCAATTTGCATCACAAGCCGAACGAAACCCGCCCTGACGGCTCCGCTTCGCTGCTAACCTGTGAGCAAGGGCGCAAGATGACGGCGGGCAGATTTCGACCGTCGGTTTTTTTTACACCGGCACTTCGGGAAAACCGGCAAAACACTGAAAATTCAAACAGATAAAAACAAGTATCCGCCTTGCACGAAACTTGCTTGAGAATACACGATTGCTCGCGCCACGGCGCCGGAACGCATAAATGATCCTGGAAGTCCATCATGCAAAATAACGCCGAAAACTCGCAGCCGAGCCGTTCCGAGGCGGAAGACGGGCAATTCGTCTCCCGGCCCCTCCCGAGCCGGACCCGTCGTCGAGTGGTAACGGGCGTCACCGGCGGCGTCGGTGTCCTCCTCGCCGTACAGGCGAAGACTGCCCTGGGCACGACGGTCTGCCAGAGCCCTTCGGCGATGGTGAGCGGCAATGCCAGCCCGAGCCCGAATCAGGCGCCTTGTTCGGGGGGGCGGTCGCCCGGTTTCTGGAAGGTGCCGCAGCACTTCGGCCACTGGCCGATCGCCGGCGCCCAGTACCCGACCTTCTCGGACAACATCGGCGTGTGCGGGTCCAGCGGCATGAAGGGGCTCAACAAGTACAGCGATGTCGTCTCCAAGATCCTGACCCCCGGCACGCTCATCCAGACGCTGTTCCCCGGCGCTCCCGTCCCGGCGGGTGCTGGCATCTGGGCAGTCCTCGCCTTTCCCGAGGACTCGGCGTTCAACAGTACCGGTTACGGCCAGTTCATGCGCCATCTGGCCTCCGCCTGGCTCAATGCCGGCTACTTCGCGGACTATCCGATCAGTCGCCAGCGGATCACCGAGATGTGGAACGCGATCTACCCGAGCAACGGCGTCTACTACCCGTCCGGAAACAACTCGGGCGGCATGGACAAGAATCAGTTGATCGCCTACATCAGCGGAATGTACGACATCAACGCCGACAACCTGGAAGAACCCCTGTGCTCCACGACGAGTTCGAGTTCGACCACGACCACCACGACGTCGACGACCACGACCACGCAGTGAGCAGCCAGCCCGGTTCGACCAGCGCCGCTGCGCACGGCATCAGGCCCCTGAGCGGCCGTTCCCTTTGCTTCTCGCCCGCCTGGACGCACGAGGGCGCGTCGGTCGTGTTCGACCGGAACTCGGGCGACTACTGGGTGCTGGATGAGGCCGCCCGGCGCCTCGCATCGGGAGTGGCGCATGGCGCCGCGAGCGCTACGATCCCCCCGGCATCGACCTTCCCTGCGGGCGACGATGCGTCGCCGGACAGGCTCGTGCAAAGCCTCTGCGATGCCGGTATCCTCGAACGGGATGACGCCTGACCCATTTCGCCGCCCGTCGCCGCGAACCCCGTCCCTTGCTTGACACCGTCCTTCGCATCCCGCCCTTCAACGTGCGGGTACGTTCTCCGTTCGCCGCCGTGGCACGGCATCTGCATGCGTTCTATGCCGATGCGGGCATCCCGGCCGACGGCGCCTTCGTCGACTTCGACCTGCGCATCCTGCCCGGCACCGGCCTGCGCCGCTGGTGGCATCCGCAGGCACGCCTCGAACTCGACGGCATCGAACCGTTCCTGCCCCTTCCGGCCGACCAGGCGGCCCCGCTGTTCGAATGGGGGCTGAACTGGAGCATCGCCAGCCGGGCGCTCGGCTACCTCGTCATGCATGCCGCGGTGCTCGCACGCAACGGCGAGGCGGTCGTGATGCCCGGCTTTCCCGGCGCGGGAAAAAGCACGCTGTGCGCTTCGCTCGCCTTCCTCGAACGCTGGCAGTTGCTGTCCGACGAACTCGCGATCCTGGACCCCGCCGCCGGCCATCTTGTCCCTCACCCGCGCCCGATCAGCCTGAAGAACGAGTCCATCGACATCGTCTCCCGCTTCGACGGCGCCTGGCTCGGCAGACAGTATCCGGACACGCGCAAGGGCACCGTCTCGCACGCCGCGGTGCCGGCGGCATCCCGCGCGTCGGCGGAATCGCCGGCGCGCTGCCGCTGGGTGGTGTTTCCCCGCTTCGAAGCCGGCTGCGAGCCGTTCGTCGAAGAGATCCCGCGGGCGGAAGCCTTCGCGCTGATCTCCGAACAGTCCTTCAACAAGGAGCGCATGGGTGAAACCGGCTTCGTCGCGCTGTGCGCCATGCTAGATGGCGCGCGCTGCTACCACATCGAGTACGGCTCGACGGCCGACGGCCTGCGCCTGATCGGCGACATCTGCGGAAGCTGACCATGCACGGCCCCAGCGCATGCCTGATCGCCGCCCTGCTGGAGCCGGAACGGACGCTCGGCTTCAGCCTGCGCGAGTGGTCGACGCTCATCTCCACCGCGCGTGCGGCAAACCTGCTCGGCCGGCTCGCAGAGCGCCTCCGGGACGCGGACATCGATGGCCCCGCCCCCGCCGCGCGGCACCTGGACGGCGCCCGGCAGCTCAGCGAACGCCAGCACCGTTCGGTGACCTGGGAGGCGCACTGCCTGCAGCGCGCGCTGGGCGGACTGGGCGTTCCGGTCGTGCTGCTGAAAGGCGCGGCCTATGTGATGGGCGGACTACCCGTCAGCCGCGGACGCCTGTTCGGCGACATCGACATCCTCGTTCCACGCGCCGCGCTGGGCGACGTCGAGATCCATCTGATGATCAACGGCTGGACCAGCGCCAAGACCGACCCCTACGATCAGATGTACTACCGACAGTGGATGCACGAGCTTCCGCCGATGGTGAACCTGAAACGCGGCACGGTGATCGATGTGCATCACACCATCTTGCCGCTCACCTCGACCTCCACGCCCGACGCGGAGCGCATCATCGCGCGCTCGGCCGCCCTGCCCGAACTTCCCGCCCTGCGCATTCCCTGCCCGGAAGATCTGGTGATACACAGCATCACCCACCTGATGCACGAAGGGGAACTGCACAACGGCCTGCGGGACCTGAGCGACATCGACGACCTGCTTCGCCGCTTCGATGGCATGCCCGGATTCTGGGACCGGCTGCCGGAATACGCCGTCCAGCATGGGCTCGCGTACCCCGTCGCCTTCGGCCTGCGGCTGGTGCAATCCTTCTTCGGAACCCCCGTCCCCGCCGCGGTTCTCCGGAGCCTGGACGGCGACCGCCCAGCGGGATTCCCGTCCAGCCTGCTCGAGTCCATCTACCGGCAGGCCATCCGGCCCGACGGCGAGGGCAGCGCATCGGTGCCGACGCGGATGGCGAACCTCGCCCTGTACGTGCGGGCGCACCACCTTCGCATGCCCTTCCCGCTGCTGCTGCGCCACCTGGCGCGCAAGGCGCTGATGCGGCGCAAGGCCGGCACCGGCCCCGCCGAAACCCGCTGAAGACGGGCCGCGGCAGGCCGCCGGCCGTCCCGAGTCAGACGACGCCCGCATCCTGCAGCATCTGCTGCAGTTCGCCGCTCTGGTACATCTCCCGCATGATGTCGCTGCCGCCGACGAATTCGCCCTTGACGTAGAGCTGGGGGATCGTCGGCCAGTTGGAGAACGCCTTGATGCCCTGGCGGATCTCGTCGTCGGCGAGGACGTTGACGGCGAGCACGTCCGGCACGCCACAGGCTTTCAGGATCTGCACGGCAGCGGACGAGAAGCCGCACTGGGGAAACTGCGGCGTGCCCTTCATGTAGAGGACCACGTCGTTCGAGGTGACCTGTTCGCGGATGACGTCCTGGATGCTCATTTGAAGCCTCTGAAAAGCTGAGTGAATTAGTCGGGAAATTCTAGGGAGCGGCGGGGACAGCGTCAATAGAGCAGAGCAGCGGCGGCCTTGCCGTGGCAGGACGGCGTCAGCCGCGGCCGAGCCAGCGCCCGCCGGACACGCGCTCGATGCCGGCGAGATCCTTCCACGACGCGATGGACGCGAAGCCGGCGTCGGCGAGCAGGCCGCGCACGGCGGGCGCCTGGTCGTAACCGTGCTCGAGGAACAGCCAGCCGCCCGGCTCGAGGTGCCGCGCCGCGCCGGCGGCGATCTCGGCGAGATCGTCGAGGCCGGCCGGACCGGCGGCCAATGCGGCGCGCGGCTCGAAGCGCAGGTCGCCCTCGTCGAGGTGCGGGTCGGCGGCGGCGACGTAGGGCGGGTTGGACACGATGAGTTCGAAGCGCTCCCCGCCCAGCGCGGAAAACCAGTCGCTCTGCACGAAGGACACGCTGGCCCCGAGCCGGGCGGCATTGGCCATCGCCACCCACAGCGCCTCACGCGAACGGTCCAGCGCGGTGACGTCGGCTTCGCCGAGTTCCAGCGCCAGCGTGATCGCCAATGCGCCGCTGCCGGTACCCATGTCGAGCACGCGCGCGTACCGCCAGTCGCCGACGTGGGCCAGCGTGAGTTCGACCAGCAGTTCGGTATCGGGCCGCGGAATGAGCACCGCGGGCGTGACCATGAAATTGCGCCCGTAGAACTCGCGCTCGCCGGTCAGGTAGGCCACCGGTTCGCCGGCCAGCCGGCGTTCGACCAGTTCGCGGTACCGGGCCCAGTCTTCCGCATCGAGGAGCTGCTCCGGCCAGGCGGCCAGCCGCGAGGCCGGGCATTGCAGCACGTGGCGCAGCAACACCCGCGCATCCATGGCGTCGATCCGCCCGCGCGCCCAGGCCAGCGCGCGGGCGATGGCGGGCAGGTCGTCCGGCAGGTCGTCGCGCCCCGCGCCGGTCGGCAGCCCGCTCATTCCTCGGCCAGCGCCGCCAGTTGATCGGCCTGGTGCTCCAGCGTCAATGCATCGATGAGTTCGTCCAGTTCGCCGGCCATGACCGCATCGAGCTTGTACAGCGTCAGGTTGATGCGGTGATCCGTCACCCTCCCCTGCGGGAAGTTGTAGGTGCGGATGCGCTCCGAGCGGTCGCCGCTGCCGACCAGGCTCTTGCGCGTGGCGGCTTCGGCGCTCTGCTGCGCGCGCACCTTGGCATCGTGGATACGCGCGGCCAGCACCGACATCGCCTGCGCCTTGTTGCGGTGCTGCGAACGGTCGTCCTGGCACTCGACGACGATGCCGGTCGGAATGTGGGTGATGCGCACCGCCGAATCGGTCTTGTTGATGTGCTGGCCGCCGGCGCCCGACGCGCGGAAGGTGTCGATGCGCAGGTCGGCCGGATTGATGTCGACCGCGGCGATCTCGTCCGCTTCCGGCATCACCGCCACCGTGCAGGCGGACGTATGGATGCGCCCCTGCGTCTCCGTGACCGGCACCCGCTGCACGCGATGGCCGCCGGATTCGAACTTCAGCTTCGAATACGCGCCGGCGCCCGTCACCCGGGCAACGACTTCCTTGTAGCCGCCGAGGTCGGATTCGCTGGCGGACACGATCTCCAGCTTCCAGCGCTGGCGCTCGGCGTAGCGCGCATACATGCGCAGCAGGTCGCCGGCGAACAGCGCCGCCTCGTCGCCGCCGGTACCGGCGCGGATCTCGAGGAAGAGGTTGCGCTCGTCGTTGGGGTCGCGCGGCAGCAGCGCACGCTGCAACTCGCCGTCGAGCGCCGCGAGGCGGTCCTGCCCCGCCTGCAGTTCGGCCTCGCCGAGTTCGCGCATGTCGGGATCGTCGAGCAGTTCGCGCGCGGTGTCGCAATCCGCCTCGGCCTGCCGGTAGGCGCGGTAGAGCTGCACCGCCGGCTCGATCTCCACCCGCTCCCGCGACAGGTCGCGAAAGGCATTCATGTCGTGTGCCGCGGTCTCCGCCGCGAGTGCCCGGTCGAGTTCTTCCAGGCGGCTGGCGAGGTGTTCGAGTTTGTCTCGGATGCTCTGCTTCATCGGATCGGATTCGGGGTCGGCATCGCGTCCGGGCACGGAGCCCGCGGCGCGACCAGGCGGATTCGGGGCAAGCTCGCGGCTAGCCGTTGCGCGGCAGATTGAACAACTGTTGCACCACGCGGCCGGCTTCGGCCTGCGCCTCGCCCTCGGCATGGTTCAGGAAGCGCGACGGCCCGTGCATCAGCTTGTTCGTGAGGCCGTGCGACAGCGCTTCCAGCACGCGCTGCGGGGCCTCGCCCTTGGCGAGCAGCCGCAGCGCGCGTTCCACCTCGTGCCGGCGCAGGGTCTCGGCATGGTCGCGCAGCGCACGGATGGTCGGCACCGCGTCGCGCGCCTCCATCCAGTGCAGGAAGCCGTCGACGCGGGTATCGATGATCTGCTCCGCCTCGACCACCGCCTGCTGGCGCGACTCCATGCCGGCATCCACGACCTGGGCGAGATCGTCGACGGTGTAGAGGAAGACGTCGTCGAGTCCGCCGATTTCCGGCTCGATGTCGCGCGGCACCGCGAGATCCACCATGACCATCGGCCGGTGGCGGCGCGCCTTCACCGCACGTTCGGCCATGCCCAGGCCGACGATGGGCAGGGGCGCGGCCGTACAGGACACCACCACGTCGAAGCGCGGCAGCATCTCGCCAATCTGGTCGATGCGCATGGTGTCTGCACCGAAGCGCGACGCCAGCACCGCCGCACGCTCGGCGGTGCGGTTTGCCACCGCCATCGATTTCGGCCTGGCCCCGGCGAAGTGCGCCGCACAGAGTTCGATCATCTCGCCCGCTCCGATGAACAGCACGCGCTGGTCGGAGACGCGCTCGAAGATGCGCTCGGTCAGGTGCACCGCGGCAGCAGCCATCGACACGGTACTGGCGCCGATCGCGGTGGTCGAGCGAACTTCCTTGGCTACCGCGAAGGTATTCTGGAACAGCTTGTGCAGCAGCGTGCCGACGGTGCCCGCCTCTTCGGCGCGGCGTGCGGCCTCCTTCACCTGGCCGAGGATCTGGGGTTCGCCCAGCACCATGGAATCCAGCCCGCTCGCGACGCGGAACACGTGCCGGATCGCATCGCGCTGCGGGTAGGCATAGAGGTAGGGCGAGACGTCGGTCAATGGCAACTGGTGAAAGCGCGCCAGCCAGTCGGCGGCGTGCTGCGGCTGCTCGGCGGCAAAATACAGTTCCGTGCGGTTGCAGGTCGACAGGATCGCCGCCTCCCGCACCGAATCGGCCCGTGCCAGATCGTGCAGGGCCTGACCCATGTGCTCGGGCTGAAACGCCACACGCTCGCGGATCGCAAGCGGCGCGGTGTGGTGATTCAGGCCAAGGGCATAGAGCTGCATGCGTGACACGAGGCTATCGATCGGGAGCGGATTATAACACTCTGAAAGCCGCACAAAACTTGAGCAAAATCAGCCACTTCTTGTTCCCATGGCGTCAAAAGCAAACGGGCCGACACCGGGTCGGCCCATTCCTCGACGCCATGGCCACACGCGAAGAGACATCGCGAAAAGCCCGAGATTCAATCGCGCCCGCGCAAGAAACGCTATGTTCTCGATGGCTGCGGGCGTGCGAAGTATAACAGCCGGCAGCCATGCACCACCGTTCGGCGCGCTGCGCCAGGACGCACTTTTCCGAGCAGGAAATCCGCCTGCGGCGTGGAAAGACGCCTTGCCTGGGTGGACGCAAAAACGCCGATCACTGGGATCGGCGTTTTTTCTCGAACCTTTTGGTGGCAGTCGCGGAATCGAACCACGGACACGCGGATTTTCAATCCGTACAACATTACATTGACCGGTGTTGATTGATAGCCATGTAGACACTTAAATTACTTAAATAACAATTACTTGTAAGATATGATGCGGATTCTTGATTGACCAAAGCTGATCTGTTTCTCTAAAATTTGCCTACATGGTGCCTACATGAATGTAGGCAGGCAATTCGGGGGGAGCATGGCTAAGCAAACGCTCACGGCTGCGCGTGTCGAAAATCTGCCGTGTGAACCGGGTAAAGCGCAGTCGATTCACTGGGATGCCAAGGCGCCAGGCTTGGGGCTGCGCGTCACAAAGGCCGGCGCCCGTTCTTTCATCTTTGAGTCTCGCCTGTTCGGCAAGACCATCCGTACCACCATTGGGGATGTCCGCACTTGGGATCTCGGGCGTGCGCGCACGGAAGCGGCTCGCCTCAAGACCTTGATCGACGGCGGCATCGACCCGCGAGAGCATCGCGCTGAACAGCAGGCTGCACACGAAGCTCGTCGTGCGGCCGCAAGACGTCAGGAGATCACTTTCAGCGAGGCATGGGATGCCTACCTTGAAGCTCGAAAACCGTTCTGGGGACAGCGCCACTACGACGACCACATCAAGAATTCCGATGTGGGGGGAAAGCCCAAGAAGCGCGGAAAGGGGCTGACCGAACCGGGGCCGCTCGCACCCCTGCGCCCCATCAAGTTACCGGAGGTGACCGGCGAGCACATCGCGCAGTGGCTGGCTGACGAAGCCGCGCGCCGCCCGACGATGGCTGCCTTGTCCTATCGCCAGTTGCGGGCATTCATCCGCTGGGCCGACGAATCAAGAGATTATGCCGGTCTTATCCCGTTTGATGCCTACAAAGCCCGCGAGGTGAAAGACAACGTACCCCGCGTTAAGGCCAAGGAGGGCGATGTCTTGCAGCGTGAGCAATTGCCCTCATGGTTTGCTGCGGTTCGTGCGCTTCCGAATATTGTGCAATCCGTGTACCTGCAAAGCCTGCTAATCACCGGGGCGCGTCGTGAAGAAATGGCCGCACTACGATGGGAAGATGTGGACTTGAAATGGCGCAGCATGACGCTGGACGACAAGGTTGAGGGAACGGGCGGACGCACCATCCCGCTGCCGCGATACTTGGCCAGTCTTTTCGAGGCATTGAAGATCAAGAATGAAACCCCGCCCACCAAGCGGCGTTTGGTGACTCTGGCAGCGCGTGGCGAAACTTGGAAGCCTTCGCCTTGGGTGTTCGAGAGCCCGACAGCGGAGGACGGGAAGATTGCTGAACCACGGTCGGCTCACGTCAAGGCGCTGGAAGCCGCACAGTTGCCTCACGTCAGCATCCACGGCCTGCGCCGTTCATTCGGCACGCTGTCGGAATGGGTAGAAGTGCCTGTAGGTGTGGTGGCGCAAATCCAAGGTCATAAACCGTCTGCTGTGGCCGAGAAGCACTACCGCCGTCGCCCCTTAGACCTGCTGCGTAAGTGGCACGATCAAATTGAAACCTGGATGCTGGAGCAGGCAGAAATTTCCCTCAGCCCGCCCGCAAGCGCGTCAAGAAAGATACCGAATTATTAACCCGGCAATCAAATAGATGACGTTATAATTCCGGCATGGAAAAGATCGACGCCAGAAAGCGCCCTCCGGATGCGCTCGAACACATCCGCCGGCAAGCGTTCGTGCTGCGCGAGCAGGGTTACACTTGGACGCATATCGCCGAGGCCTGTGGGGTCCATGTCGGCACGGTCCTCAAGTGGTCACGTCGGACCGCCGAGGGCGGTTTCGATGAAGCGATCAAGGGCGGTCAGCGCGGCCGTCGCCACGGCTCGGGGCGCACGCTGACGCTGGTCCAGGAGGAGCAACTTCGGCTGGCGATCATGGGATCGAACCCGGCGCAGTTGAAGCTGGAGTTCGTGCTGTGGAACCGCCGTGCGGTGATGATGGCGGTCAAGTCGATGTTCGGCATCGACATGCCGATCCGCACCGTCGGCGAGTACCTGCTGCGCTGGGGCTTCACACCGCAGCGGCCGGTCAAGCGCGCCCTTGAGCAGGACGCAGGGAAACTGCACCAGTGGCTTGAGATCGACTATCCCGCAATCGCCCTACGGGCCAAGGCCGAGGGCGCCGAGATCTGCTAGGGCCTATCGGCTACATCCCGCCTGATGAAGCCGACGCAAACTACTATCGCAAAGCGGCCGAGCAAGCCGTAAACGCCTGACCCAAACAAGACGGTCTCCGCGAAACCCAAGGCGATTCAGCCCGTACAAACGCGCGTCCGGCAGCCACCAAAAAAAACGAGATTGGTCGCCCGTGCTATACAGGCCGTGCGCAGCTGCGCGATCGACACGGCTCGGGCAGCGAGCAGACTTCCGGCATAGCCCTTGGCAAATGGATAGTCGGCGGGAAGCAGGTAAGTCTCGCCGCGACACTCGACGCCGTGGCCCGTCGAGTAAATCACTGCGCTTTCGCAATCGCGAGATCGGATCGCGAAAGCCCGCAGCGCAGTGAGTAGAGCGGTGCGCTCCGGCGCAATGCCACTGGTTACGACGAAGCCATACTTTTCGAAACAGGCGGAAACGCGGCGTTCATCCCACGCTGCGCCGAAGAGCGGCCAGCCTCCAGCTTCCGGGTAATCAGAAACGATCAGTACCAGCGCAACACACCGGCCGGTGGGCGCGCTTACAGCGGTACACAGCGACCAGCGCAGATCAGCAGGCAGGTCGAGCCACTCGGGCGACTGCCGGCCCGTGCTGCATAACTCCGTTCGTGAGCGCAACACCTGAGCGAACGCCCCAAGAGTGCTGTAGTCGCTACCGGCGAGCTCGATCAATGCGGTGGCAAATGGATTGCCACCCTTTGCGTCGCGGTCAAGCGTTACTCCGCCGGCACGAGTGGCGAAGATGACTGCGGCTGGTGTCTTCACCCATCCTCCTCCGTGGATTCCGCCGCCCATGAACGTCTCCCGGACGACTATCGCGCATCCGTGAAGTCGTTAAGCGTCTCTAGTGCCCGCCTACCCTCAGATGCTGAACGGCCCCTCTGCAGCGAGCACCCCCGGACTGCGGCCGATCAGTGTCAGGCGCGGCGTTTGCGTTTCTGGCATCTTGGCCACGATGCGCGTCACCAGCGAGTTCCAGTCGCCTTGGAAGCGGCCCTCGTCCCATACACGCAGCAGTTCCTGCGTGAAACGACCGTTGCCCACGCCATCTTGCGACTCCTGATTGTCCTGGCAGCCTGCCAGCAGCAATACCGGGCAGCGCAACGGCATGTCGAGTTCACGGATCAGCACGCGTTCATCGGGACCTCGGTGCTGACGACCGAGTTCCATGTAAAAGTCACGGTGACTGCGGAAGGCCCTAGCGGCAAGTGCCGGCGGCAGCAGGCGGGTACGCACCTCCGGCTTGCCCTCGTCCGCATCGGACTGAACCGGCCGAGCCGCGCGCGAGACGCTACCGGAGTGGCAACTGTCGGAGATCATCACGATGCGCACGTCGTCGGCGAACTTCGACCACAGTTCGTAAATCTCGTCGTCGATCAACATTCCGTCATATAGGCACAGCGTTTCGTCAGCGCCATCATCCTCGTCCGAGTTGAAGTCCGGCACCTGACTACCATGGCCGGCATAGGTGAGCATGAAGACGTCACCTGCCTTCAGTTCAGCGGCCGCATCCGCGACTGCGTTCTTGACGGCGTCGCGAGTAGCCTGCTCGTCGAGGAGCACCGTACGCTTGTCAAAACCCCGCTCGGCAGCGATGCGCTCCATGTCCTCGACGTCGAAGTGACAACCGAAAAGCTGGCCCTCTCCGCCGTAGTGAGCGGCGTCGATCCTGTTGAGGCCGACGTGCACCGACCAGCCCCGGCGCGTCGGGACTGCGGGTTCGGGGCGTTGCGCCCTGCCGCGTGCCCTCGATCTCGGTGCGTGTGCAACGACCGACTTGATCGCTTTCTCGAAGCGCTCGGCCACCCTGCCATAGCCTGGATTCTTCGGATGCAGTTCGTCGTACCAGACGTTGAGCGTGTCACCCACCGCGCCGCGCGCATCGACGTGCATCGCACGGTCGCCGAAACGGGCGACGACCTGGCGCAGGCGCTCGTTGAAGCGATCGATCATATGTGCGGCAATGCCACGCTGCACAGCGCCATCCTTGATGCCGCGCGAAATCATCGGCTTGCCCAGCCACTTGCCCGAGTTGGGAATCACGTAGTCGTAGCCGTGGCAGATGGTGACGACACCCGGCAACTTCTCCACGTCGCGCAGGACACGCTCGTACATGGACAGCGCGTGATCGAGCAATCGCTCGAAACTCGGCAGCAGGTGCGCAGCCGGCGACAGTGCGGGGTCGAAATTGCGCAGGTGCGCACTCAGGTTGCCGCCACCGAGGGCGTCGTTGCCACCCGCAGAGAGCAGGAATATGGAGGCCTTGGTCTCCCGGATGGCATCGACGTATTCCCGATCCTTGAGCATGTTCTCCAAGGTGTCCCCGGCTGCGTCGAGGCTCCGTACCGCGAAACCCTTCGTGTACAGGTGGTCGATCGTGTCCTCGAGCCGGATGGGGTACTGGAACCACGAGTCGCCCTCGGACACCAGCACCGGCCCCTTGTAGCCGTCGGCCAGCATGCTGTCAAAGCGCAACCGCCGGCGCATGCGCGCGATGCCGTTGGCGAAGTTCATCGCCGCCTCACTCCGTGTGTGCCTCTCATCCGGATCGGTCGGCAGGTCCACCGTCTCGGGATTGAGCTGCAACTTTGGATCGAAGAAGCCAGAGCTCTCCTCATCCGTGAGGAAGTACTGTGCGAGCTCACTCTCGGGGATGGAGAGATCAGTCAGCTTGCGATTGAGTTCAGCAGGGGTAATGCGTGTGTTTGCCATGGCGCTGCCTCCAGATTTCTTATCGGTTACCAACTACGCCCAATCCGGCGAGGCCCGCGCTCCGCCGGCAAATTCATTCACGCATTCGCAGGGAAATGCAATGTGAGTTCCGATTTTCACGTCCACACATTGCAAATGGGTTACCGGCAAACCCGTCATATGCCGCTCTCCCCCGCCATGCCTTTCAGTGAGAGTAGCACCCAATTGAAAGCCTGCTTATGCCGGCATTCATCTGCTATGTTGAGGTGTAGCTATCGATGATTTCGCGCGCCGACGACGCTGGCGCCCATTGCACCACGACAACAAGGGAGGCCACCATGTCGAACGGCGACACAGCGGAATGGATCTGCTCGGCCCTGCAGAAGCGGCCGGAGGCGGGCGAAACCCGGGGCCTTGCTGACGAGAGATTGCTGTGGGCACCAGATCAGGAGCTGCAAATCGGCTTCTTGCATGGCTCCACCAAACTGCAGGACCGCGTTTTCGAGACCGCCCAGCGCTGGACCGCCCCCGACGGCGGCGGTGCCAACCTTGTCTTCGCGCGTACCGACGACCCCGAGTCGGCTCACATCCGCATAAGCTTCAATGAGGCGGCCGGGTTCTGGTCGCACGTTGGCAAGGACGCGCTGGCCGTGCCGGAAAGTGCAGCAACGATGAACCTGGGCTGGGCCACCGAGACCACACCCGAGAAGGATTTCGCGAGTCTCGTGCTACACGAGTTCGGGCACGCGCTGGGCCTCCTGCACGAGCACAACCACCCCGATCTGAAGCTGCGCTGGAAAAAGGATGTCGTCTATGCCGACTTGGGTGGCCCGCCAAATCACTGGTCGAAGGACATCGTCGACTACAACGTCTTCGAGCAATATCCCGAGGAACGAGTAGCCACCAGGCCGACCTCGAAACGGCGCTGGCCACCACATGATGACCGCCCCCCGGCCGCAAGGCTGGGGGGCTTTTTCGGATGCGAGCTGGTGCCATGGTAGCCGCCGGCTGTCATTCCATTGAAATGATGACGTGCGAGCAGATGCGGATTGTCCCCACCTTGACAATGCACAGGTGTCCCAAGGAACATGCAGCCACTTACTTAGCGAGGAGACGAGCATGAGCGTGCCCGAAGAGAAGCCGACTTTTACCGCGCTCACTCCAGCAAATGGGGCATCCGACAAACCGACGGCCTCGAGCGACTCCTTGCAGTGGTTGCGCGAGTCCATGGCTGCCCTCATCAGTCTCGTGATTCTGGTCCTCACGGCGAGCATGATGTGGATGACCTTTGTGGCCGCGGACGCCACCAAAGAAGTCAAGGTTCCGGTTGCAACCACCGCCGTCCCTTCGGATGAGGCGGAAAAAAATGCGCGCACCTACCAGACCGAGTCATACAACCGTCAGAAAGACATCATGCTGTATGCGCTAGCGCTGCTTGGCACGGTAACCGGCTACTACCTAGGTCGGGTTCCGGCGGAGATCAATGCCAAGCGCGCAGAAAACGCAGCCGATACGGCGCAGCGGCAGCTGTCGCGTACCCAGGATCGCTTGGCTGATAGCGCGGCCACAGTGTCCGCCGCGCAGACCGAACTGGGCCAAGTCAAAGAGCAGAAGGCCAAGGTGGCGTCAGCTGCGAAGGGCGCGGCGCGTGCCCTGCACGATGTGCGCGATACTTTGGCGACTGCGCAGTACCCATCCTTCGGTCCTACGGGCCGTGGCAGCCTAGCAGGAGGTGCGGCAACGGCGCCTGCCTCGGATGCTGCCATGCAGCAGGCCATTGAACGCATCGACGCAGCGTTGCGCGACATCGAGTTAGAAACACTGGGTTGAGTTCACACGACCGGTGCTGCCAAGATGATCCGTCAACGCAGCAGGAACGAGGTGCTGGAGGCGCTGGCTCGCCATTGGACGCTCCGCCCCCGTGATCTCGCAGTGGCATTGATCGTATCGGCCGCAGCAGTCGGTGCATCTCTGGCCTTGCTGTCCGGGGCTGTTGCCGCCATGGCAGAGGTGCTGAGGCTCGCCGGGCATCCGTTGGGCAGCGCAGGCCATGCACTTGCGGCGGTATGGCGCTGGCTGCCCTTGCCGTTGGTGATGATTGAGGGCTTGGCGGTATTCCTACTCGGAGCAGCTGCGGGCTTCGCCTTCGCGCAAGGTTCCCATGGGACACGGGGGTCTGTCGACTACCGGCTTGCTCGCCTCTATGACGACCTTTCCGAGCGGGGCTGGCGCAATCTAGCGGCCCGCATTCCAATGACGGCCCGCGACACTGCGCAAGAGTTCGCGCGGTCACTGAGAGCGTTGCAGTTCCGGCATGCCGCAATGCAGAGTGGCCGGCGCGAAGCACTGGATGTCGCACGTCGCTTGCGTCAGCCAGTCGCATCGGGCGAGCCAACCGACCCTGCACAGTTGGAACTGGCGGATCGCATCGAGTCCGCGCTGGGGGTGCGGCGCCTGGTGGCCACGCTGCCGACGGTCGAGGCTGCACTTGCACCGGGGCGTCTCTATGCGCTGGAGTTGCATTTCGCCCCCATACCCGCACCGGAACAACGTGTCGACGTGTTGCCCCCCCGGAATCTGGAGGAGGCTGCGGAAGGACGCACGTTGCGCCTGAGCCTGTTCGGTACCGGCGTGCAGGCCGAACCGACGCAGCTGTCGGTGCTCTTGCCACGAGAGGGGCCCTCCACCGCGGCCACGGCCACCATCGTCGCAGCGCCCGGGCCACAGTGTGCACTGGACATCTACGTCATGGAGGCCGGTAGCACCGACGTGCTCCAGACGCTGCGCCTGCAATTGCCGGTGGTATTGCCAAGCTGAGCGTGTGCCATGCAGATCACTCCCGCTGTTATCGCCGACCGCACGCTTGGACTGCAGCCCACCGATGCGGTGCCGTTCGAGACACCCGCCTTCGAGGATGGCGTCACGCTTGCATTCCTGACGCCCGCAGATGGCAGAGGCACCCTACTGCGGGTCATTCCGGGCACGCGCCTCCAACACCTGTTGGGCGACCAAACGATCGAGGTACGCCTTCCCATCACGGTGGCGAAACTGGCGGGAGCAGTGAACGCATGCCAGCGTGCATGGTGGCGCGCCACGGTGGAGGGCAGCAGCTACCCGTATCTGAACCTACGTCACCGCTACCCGTTTGCGCAGGCATCGGAACAACCAATGCCATCGGCGTTGTTCAACCGCGTCGTGTTGCCGAAGCTGGCCGAGGCGGGAGCCGTGCTCTTCGTCGAGATATTCCAGCCGTCCGAGCAGCGATATCCCGAGGCCCACGCACTGGGCACGCGTCTGCGAGAGGCACTGCTGCACACGCAGGACCTGCGCGTGCTTGTACTCAGCGACGAGTGCATGGCGCCATGGAATTTTCTGTACCTCGGATCGCTAGATGACCCGAGCGCTGACGGCTTCCTGGGCCTGCGGCACCTAGTTGAGCACGCATTCCCCGAGGTGCCGGTGCCGGACCCGCGCCTTACAGTGCCGGCGGTGGCGCTGCACGCCAACCTGGACCTCGACCGCCAACAGGACACCGCAGACGTTGCTGCCGTAGCAGAGTTTTCGCGCCTGCTGCGGCAATTCGGCATCACGCCACGCGAGGAGCACCATCGCGCGCCGTTCCTCAAGGGGCTACGCCAAAGACCGGCGGAGAGCATTTTCTATTTCATCTGCCACGGCGGCCGCCTCGATGCCGAGGCTGGCCTTGCGCTCGACAGCGCAAGTCTCGCTCTCACGCCTACGCCGGAGGATAGCGACCCCGTCGTACCTGCCGACATCACCACTC
Organism: Thauera sp. K11; assembly: GCF_002354895.1. Lineage (NCBI taxonomy): Bacteria > Pseudomonadati > Pseudomonadota > Betaproteobacteria > Rhodocyclales > Zoogloeaceae > Thauera > Thauera sinica. Next base: position 573,525 of record NZ_CP023439.1, on the reverse strand, counting down.
ACCTCAATGGGTTTGCGCTACCGGGCGAGCCGCTCGTGTTCATCAATGCCTGCCAGAGCGTGCGCAGTGGTTCCCTTTTCTTCAGCGGCTTCGCGGAGAGATTCCTCGACAAGCGCGCCCGAAGTCTGCTTGGTTCAGAAATTGAAATGCCCGCCGTGTTCGCGCGCGACTTCGCCGATCATTTCTTCCGGGAACTTTTCCGCGGTGGCAAGGAGAATGCAGTGGGCCGCGTGCTGCTGCGCCTTCGTCGATACTACTTCGAACTGCAGAACCCGCTCGGGCTCGCATATTCGCTGTATGGCGGCGGCAACGCCTACCTACCCGTTGGACTTATGCCAGCAGAGCCACCCAGCGGCGGCTTCCAGTACGCCGCGGGTGGGCTCGCTGATCGGCGACCTCATGCAGCCGGCGCTCCAGTACAGCGCCCCCTTCCTGCTCACACTCGGCGTACACATCCTCGACCCCAACGCCACCAAGTCGGTGGTGTGCCTCGGCGGCGAACAACACGCCCGTCGTGAACTCGTGATCGAAGCCCGCCATCGGCACCCCAACCGGGTAGACTCACTATGCATGGTCGGGTGTGCAGTTCGCGAATCAGCCTGCCCCCGATGCTCGCGTCACACGCCGTGGCGGAACACGAAAAGCTCGGCCCAAATCAGGCTGAACTCGACATCACCGCTCGGGCGGGGCGGAAGCGCCACCGCGATACGCCGGCGGGCTTCGACCCGAGAACCCTGTTCCTCATTCATGCTTCACCTTCGCAGTTGCTGCGGCGACGCACCGCCGGCCCCATCCAACAGGCCGCCCCCACCCCCTGACGATGACGAACCGGGGGCATTGGCCCCACGAGGCGCCGCCCGATGCATGGGGCGCCATGGACATCCCCATGGCGCCGGCACGCCGGCATTTGGGTGGAGCAGCGCCACCCCAGGGCAGCCCGCCCGTGCCAAGGTGATCGATACTGACCGAGCCTTCGGGTCGTCGTGACCCAACGCATGTCCAGTCGGACATCCCGATACGAGTCGGCGTCGCGGTCGATACCCGCCTAGCGAAACACGGCGGCCGGGCTGTCACCACGAAGCCTCCGTCCGATCCAATCCTTGCCTGACGCGCTTCGACGCCCAGGCTCAGCTCAGCGTAGCCACCTGCGCATCGCGGGCCCGGCCGGCGCCGTGTTCCGCGTCACCGACGGCGCGGCACGCTGCGTAGGCACCGGCATGTATCAGCTCGATCTCGACCTGCCGCAGGGCATCTATACTGATGTCATCCACAGCCTGCCCGATCATGGCGCCGTGCCCACGGGTCTGCAGGCGTATCTGCGCGATCTGCCACTGTGGCCCCCCTCCCCTCTGCCGGGCCCACGCCCAGCCGCCGCACCACGCACAGCAAGAACCCCGAAGAAAGCGGCGCGCGACGCTCTCGGCGCCCTTCCCGTCAAGGAATCGGCCTGCATCAACACCGGGAGCCTGTTGTCTTTCGTCGCAGGCGTGAGCGAAGAAGACAAGAATGACGTGCTCTACTCCGTGCAGCTTGCACAGCGCGCAGCCAGCGGCGTTTTCGATCGCTTCACGCAGACCCAATTCTGGTACCAAAAATACATCGAGGTACTGCAAGCCCTCGGATGGGCCAGCGAGCAATTCAGCTTCTCACTGTTCAAGCAGGACGAGGGCGAGTTCCGCATGGACCAGGCAGCACTGGGCATCATCACCGCCATCGCCACCCAGAATCAGCTTGGCGTGCTGAAGCAGGCGGTCGATGCTCTCTCTAAGCTGGCTGAGGACGACGGGCCGATTTCGCTGTTCGACTTTCATTCGTCGGTGCAATCCAGCGGCAACTTCCAGCTTGGCGCCGTCCGGCGCACCGAGAACGGAGCCGTGTCTATGGCAATCGGCGGGTTTTACTTCCATGCAGTTGACGACCGCCGACGCTTCCTTTTCCTGCGCTGGGGCTCACGCAATATCCACCTCTGGACCGCTGCGCAGCGCCTGACTCTGAATACAGATTTTTACGCGCGCCGCCGTGCCGATGTGATTGCCAGGCTCGACGCGGACGCGAAAGACTATATTGCGGATTTGAGAATTGCCAAACGCTGACGCGTTGCTTCGCAACAAGCAGACCAATGCTCACCTCAGCCGCTATACCTCGGCCAGCATGCCACATCGGGGCCTTGGCATCGCCGCGACATAAAGACATGGATATCCGCAAGAACCTACTGCACGATGGATTCCTGCAGCACACGACACGAGGCGCCTCCTGCTGCCTGCATCGAGACCACCGGCCGCCCCATCGACGTTGTGTGGCCAGCGGACAGGCTCAACCCAGTGTAGCTGCCCTTGGACACTTCAATCGCTAGGCAGCGGCCTTCGGGAATCAGGTGCCCACCTTTTTGGTCTTTATGGGAACCTTAAGAGATGACAAAATACACAATTTCCGGAGCAGGGGATAGCCGCTTCCTATCCCACGGTTGTGAACACCATTCCGGCGCGGCCAAGTCATGCAATTGAAGTCTCTTAGACATACGTCCGTATTCTGATCATCCGCCACACAGTTCGGGTTGACCGGATGACGAGGGGCGGCTATACCCAACACTGGTAAGCGTATGCCATTACAGCGCGATGGCCTGTGTCCAGCGTCTCCGGGAACGAGTAGAGCAACGAGCATGAAGCCGAAAGAGGGATTGGCAGGTGGGCTCCGCATCCTTACTTGGGACGCACATTCCGGCATTATCCGGGCGAAGAGAGTAACTGCCATTCTCGCCGCCGCAGTATTCGTGTCCGGGGGATGCGCGACCATCGATCTAGTCAGATCGCGTGAGGCAGCAATGGCCGCCAAGGTCGCTTGCTCAGGCGTCTACGTGGCGAATCGCCCCTACGAGCATGTGCTTGCAAACGATGTCCTGCCAATCGATCAGGCTGTTCCATTTCTGTCGGCGCTTTCGAACGCAACCTTCGTCCATGCCGCTGAGCGCAAATCGGTCAGTGTCCGCACGGGTTCGCCCCTGGCATCATCCGGCATCGCCGCCTATCGCGACAACTTGGGCTGTGCGCTGCTTGGAGCCAAGTGGCCTGAAACTGACCCCCCGCTCAATTGCATACCGGAGCACGCCGCACTGCCCGACGCAGAATGGCCGGCAGGCAATCGTAGAAGCCTCTATCCCAGACAGGGCTACGAGACGCTCTATCGAGCCGTACGTACGCACTTTGAGGATGGCGCAGGGGCTCGCGCTGTTGTGGTCGTCCACCATGGACGCCTTGTGGCGGAGCACTACGACTCATCGCTGGGACTAGACCAAGATAGTCCACTGCTGGGATGGTCCATGGCCAAGACCATTACCGGTATGTTGGTGGGTATCGAAATCGGGCATCAAGGCGTGGAGAGGAGCGCAAGCGATTGGATTGCGCGTTGGACCGCACCCGATCCGAGGGCGCAGATCAAGGTGAAGGACTTGCTCGAAATGCGGAGCGGATTGGAGTGGAGCGAAGGGTACGCCGCCCCCAACTCAAACGTTAACGTGATGCTTCTTGGCAAGGCGAACATGAGTGAGTACGCGACAGAGTCGACCCTCAAACATCCTCCCGGGAAATACTGGGAATACAGCAGCGGTACGACCAATATTCTCCAGCTCATTCTTCGGCACAAGATCGAATCGACCGGCTCATTTCAGGACTATTGCCAGTTCCCGTACCGCTCCCTTTTTCATCGAATCGGCGCATACAGCGCGCGTCTGGAGGCCGACGCTGCTGGAACCTACGTCGGAAGCAGTTATCTCTACGCGACCCCCCGCGACTGGGCGCGTCTCGGTATGCTGATGCTCCATCTCGGAAAGTGGCCTCCTTCCGGTGAGCAAATCCTGCCATCGCACTGGATCGACGAAAGTCTGCCCAAACACCGTGCTGGCGAGCACCGCTATGGTTGGCAGACGTGGGGATATCTCGATGATGTCGATGGTGCAGTTTATGGACAGGACCTCGGCCTCCCCGAAGATGCCTACCACATGCGGGGACATTGGGGGCAATCCGTCACGGTCGTTCCATCCCGCGACATGATCATCATCCGATTGGGGTGGAATGTGGGTACACCCTATGACGCGAAATCCTTTGTTAGGAGCGTATTGGCTGCGGTCGGAAACGAGCAGTGAACCTATGGTTGGCACACCTGCGTATTCGCATTCGACTCGATCCAACACCCTGCACACTACGACGGATTGACAGTTTGCTCGAGGCCGCGACCCCGCAATCTTCTCGTTACGTCTTCAAGCCGACCGGTCTCCCAGGCTGGAAACGTACGCGGTCGAACGGCATCCGCCTCAGAGTCCGTCACCAGCGCACGCCGACAAGATCATGCAGCGTTTCCAGAAAGACGTCTTCCCGTGGCTGGGAAAGACGCCGGTCGCCAGTATCAAGCCAATGGACGTGCTGACCTGCTGCCAGCGAATCGCGGACAGAGGTGCGGCAGATACCGCTTACCGGGCGAAGCAGAACATCGGGCAGGCCATGCGCTACGCGGTCGCAACCGGGCGCGCAGAGCGTGACCCGACAGCAGACCTTCGGGGGGTGCTTAAGAAGCCCAAGTCCAAACACTTCGCGGCGATCACTAGTGTGGCAGAGGTGGGGGCGCTGCTGAGGGCGATTGATGGGTTCAAGGGCACGCTCGTTGTTCAATCGGCGCTGTGCCTGGCACCGCTGGTTTTCGTTCGTCCCGGTGAGCTACGGGGGGCGCAGTGGGCGGAAATCGACTTCGAGCGGGCCGAATGGCGTATCCCTGCCGAGCGAATGAAGCGACGGCGCGAACACATCGTCCCGCTCTCGAGGCAGGCCGCGGCGATCCTACGCGATCTGCAGCCACTCACTGGCGAGCGGCAGCATGTGTTCGCCGGCCGAGATCCGAAGAAGCCCATGTCTGATGCCGCGGTCAATGCCGCGCTGCGCCGGATGGGCTACGACACCAAAACTGAAATCACTGGCCACGGTTTCCGGGCGATGGCGCGCACCATCCTCCACGAAGAACTCGGCGTCGACCGTGACGTGATTGAACACCAGCTCGCGCATCGCGTGCCGGATGCCCTCGGGGAAGCCTACAACCGCACCAAGTTCTTGAAGGAGCGCAGGGTGATGATGCAACGGTGGGCGGACTACCTGGACACGCTCAAAGCCGGTGCTGAAGTGGTAGCGCTGCCTTCGCGGGTGACGTGATCTGTGCTTGCCGAGCCTACTCCGAGGCTGATCCCTAACGAGGAAGACCGGGTTCCGATCACGCCGCCATCTGGGTCGACCTCGATTTCTGATTCACCGCAAAGGACGCCTGGCCCCTTGGGACGGCCACGCCTCGTCATCTCAGTTCGGCATCGCTTTCATCGTAAGTGCTCCTTTAGAACGTGGTTAGAAACTCAAGCTGCCGAACTACCGGTCGGCTTCACGGACGCGTTCGCGCACGATGTGTCGCGGCAGGCGTTGTGGCAATCGTTCGTCAAGAAGGATGAACTCGCTCCCGAACCGTTGGCCGCCATCGTGGGTCGGCCGCGGTTGGCCTTGAAACCAGCGTTGAACCGGGCTGCGCGATGACGGCCATCTCGTAGACGCAGCAACCTCGCGTCCATCACCGCGGGCGGTCGCGGCTTCCATGCGGATTTTGCATGGAGACCCCAATGATGACCCAGCGCTGCGCTTGTTGCGGCAAACCCTTCGCGCCACGCCCCCAAGTTCCGAACCAAGTCTTCTGCTCCGCGCCCGACTGCCAGCGCGCCCGTAAGCGCCAGTGGCAACGGGCCAAGCTCCAGTCCGACCCGGACTACCGGATCAACCAGCGCGCCGCCCAGCAGGCGTGGTCGCAGCGCAATCCCGACTACTGGCGCGACTACCGCGCCATCCGCCCCGAGTACGAACATCGCAACCGCGCGCAGCAGCGGTCGCGCGATCAGGACCGAAACGGCGATCTTGCAAAGATGGATGTGTGCGATCTGCCATCGGGCCTGTACCGCATCACGCGGCACCCGGCATTTTCGAGCGAAAACGGCGATTCGTTGATCGTCGAGATCACGCTCGTGCGCGTGACGTGTCCGCGCAAGATGGACGTGTCAAGAGAGGACTTGATCGAAGCCTCGTCGAGATGCCCGTAACTTCGCTTCCAAACGGGTTCTCGAACATCCTGCGCAACGATTCCAACCGTGTGCGCAACTGCCGTTCGGCGGCTGCGTGTTCATTGAAGGGAGCGGCAGACCCGAGAACGTCAACTACAAAGTGACCGGGTTTATGCAATCAAACGAATCGCCTCCAAGCCCGACAGGATCGGGGCCGGTGTCCCGCGCGGCGCAGTACGTGCGCATGTCTACCGAGCACCAGCAATACTCGATGGAGAATCAGGGCGACAAAATCCGCGAATATGCCGCCCGGCGCAACCTCGAGATCGTCCGCACCTATGCAGACGAAGGCAAGAGCGGCCTGCGCATCGACGGCAGGCAGGCGCTCCAGCAACTGATCGCCGACGTGCAGTCCGGCAAGGCCGATTTCCAGATCATCCTCGTCTACGATGTGAGCCGCTGGGGTCGGTTTCAGGATGCCGACGAGAGCGCCTATTACGAATACATTTGCCGCCGGGCCGGGATTCAGGTCGCCTACTGCGCCGAGCAGTTCGAGAACGACGGCTCGCCTATGTCCACAATCGTCAAGGGCGTCAAGCGGGCGATGGCGGGCGAATACAGCCGCGAGCTGTCGGCGAAGGTGTTCGCGGGCCAGTGCCGTTTGATCGAACTCGGCTTCCGTCAAGGAGGACCCGCGGGCTATGGATTGCGGCGGGTATTGATCGACCAATCCGGCTCTGTGAAGGGGCAGCTCTCGCGCGGCGAGCACAAGAGCCTGCAAACCGATCGCGTGATCCTACAACCCGGCCCTGGCGAGGAAGTTGCGATCGTGAACCAAATCTATCGCTGGTTCGTCGAGGACGGCTTGTTCGAGTCGGAAATCGCTGACCGGCTCAACGCCAAGGACATTCAGACCGACCTTGGACGCGACTGGACGCGGGCCACGGTGCGCGAGGTGTTGTCGAATGAGAAATACATCGGCAACAATGTCTACAATCGCCGTTCTTTCAAGCTCAAGAAGGTACGTATCGTAAACCGTCCAGAGATGTGGATCAAGAAGGAAGGCGCGTTCGAGGGCATCGTACCCCCCGATTTGTTCTACACGGCGCAGGGCATCCTGCGCGAACGCGCCCACCGTTTCAGTAACGAAGAACTGGTCGAAAAGCTGCGCCGCCTGTTCCAGCAGCATGGCTACCTGTCGGGCCTGATCATCGACGAGGCCGAAGGGATGCCCTCGGCGGCGGCCTACGCGCACCGCTTCGGCAGCCTGATCCGCGCCTACCAGACGGTCGGTTTCACGCCGGATCGGGACTACCAGTATCTGGAGGTCAACCGGTTCCTGCGCCGCCTGCACCCGGAGATCGTCGGCCAGGCTGAACGGATGATCGCCGAGGTCGGCGGCGCGGTCGTGCGCGATCCGGCCACCGACCTGCTCACGGTCAACCGCGAGTTCACGGTGTCGCTGGTGCTCTCGCGCTGCCAACTGCTCGACAACGACCGCCGCCGCTGGAAGGTGCGCTTCGACACCAGCCTAACGCCCGACATCACGATCGCTGTCCGACTTGACGAAACGAACCAATCGCCTCTGGACTACTACTTGCTGCCGCGTCTGGATTTTGGCCAGTCGGGTATCCATCTGGCCGATCACAACGGCCTCGAATTCGAGAGCTACCGCTTCGACAGCCTGAACTACCTATATGGCATGGCTGAGCGCAGCCGCATCCGGAGGGCCGCATGGCCAAGCCACACCACGCCACCGACCTGCAAATGATTCCGGTCGATCAGATCGCCGTGCTCAACCCGCGCGACCGCAATGGCCGCGTGTTCGAGGAGATCGTCGGCAACATCAAGAGCCTCGGCCTGAAAAAGCCGGTCACGGTCACGCCGCGAGACAATCTGGAGGGCGGCAAACGCTTCCTGCTGATCTGCGGCGAAGGCAGGCTTAAGGCGTTCAGGTCGCTCGGTGAGAAGGAGATCCCGGCGCTGGTGGTGAAGGTCAACGACGAAGACGCCTTCATCATGAGCCTGACCGAGAATATCGCGCGTCGGGCCTACCGTCCGCTGGAACTGCTCGCGGGCATTGAGCAGCTGAACCAGTTGGGCTACGACAAGCGCGTCATCGCCCAGAAGACCGGCCTCAGTCTTGACTACGTCAAGGGCATCCTGCTCCTGCTGGAGAAAGGCGAGGAGCGCCTGCTGATCGCGGTCGAAGGCGGTCGTGTGCCGCTCAACGTCGCCATCACCATCGCGGGCGCGAGCAATGAGAAAGCCGTGCAGACGGCGCTGCAAGACGCCTACGAATCCGGCAAGCTGCGCGGCGGGCAATTAATGCAGGTGCGCCGCATCCTCCAGCGCCGCAGCACCTTGGGCAAATCCATCGCCCACCGGCCCGCGCGCAAGGGCGTGCTCGTCACCACGTCCAGCCTTGTGCGCAACTACCAGCATGAGGTCGAGCGGCAGCGGTTGATGATCCGCAAGGCCGAGTTCACCCAGCAACGCCTGCTGTTCGTGATCGAGGCGTTGCGCCAGTTGCTGGCCGACGAGCACTTCTCCAACCTGTTGCGCGCCGAAGGGCTGGACACCTTGCCAAAGCAACTGGCCGAGCGTGTCTGGGCCGGAGGCCATGCGGAATGAGCCAGACTACGCTGGGGTTCGTTCCCGATCCACTGACGCTCCCGCTGGATCGCATCCTGCCGTCGCGCAAGTCGCCCGAAGGCATCCTAGCCTCGCGGAAGTTCAAGCAGATCGTGGCCTCGATTCAAGAGATCGGCCTGATCGAGCCCTTGAGCGTGGGCAAGGCCGACAAGGCCGGGCAACACATCCTGCTCGACGGCCACATGCGCCTGCTGGCGTTGCAGCAACTGGAATTCACCGACGCGCCATGCCTCGTCTCCACCGACGACGAAAGCTACACTTACAATAACCGGATCAATCGCATCCCGTCCATTCAGGAGCACCACATGCTCCGGCGCGCGGTAGAGAGTGGCGTCACACCCGAGCGGCTGGCCAAGGCGCTCAACGTGGACATCAGCCAGATCTACAAGAAGGTAAGCCTGCTCGACGGCATCTGCCCGGAGGTGGTCGAGATGCTGAAGGATCAGCACTTCGCCGCCAACCTCGGCTCGGTACTACGCAAGCTCAAACCCATCCGGCAGGTCGAGTGCGTGGAACTGATGCTGACGGCCAACAACATGACGGTCACCTACGCTACAGCCTTGCTCGCGGCCACGCCGCCGCACCTGCTGGTTGGCGAAACCAAGCCTCGGAAGATGCGGGGCATCACCGCCGAACAGATGGCAAGGATGGAGCGCGAAATGGGCAGCATCCAGGGGCAACTGAAACTGGTCGAGAAGTCCTACGGCCAAGATGTGCTGATCCTCGTGCTGGCCCGTGGCTATCTCGGCAAGCTAATCGACAACAAGACGGTGTTCCGCTTCCTGTCGCAGCGCCAGCCTGACGTGCTGGCCGAGTTCGAGAACACCATCCAGACCGTGGCGCTGGACGGTAAATGAATGCGCCGGACCGCCGATGCCACTGCGTCATCACACACCACATCGCCGCCCGACGATGACCGCGACGAGGCAGCGATGGTTGCGCACCGCAATGTGCCGCAGGCCGACCTCGCCTGCCTCCACGGCTTGATCGGCGGTGTGGCCCGCGTGGGCAGCGAAGGCACGGAGACCAACGCTGTCGCCATCGCAGCCAACTTCATGGCCTACTTATCCTGCGCAGTCGGGCGTGGCGCGTACCTGCCCATTGGCAACACCCGGCACCATGCGCGGCTGTTCTGCCTGCACATCGGGCGTTCGGGCCGTGGTCGCAAGGGCGATGCGGTTTCGCTGGTGCTGCGCATCAATCAGGCGCTGCGCGAGATGGACGAAGCCTTCGCGCCTCAGGTTCATCGTGGCGGTCTTTCCAGCCGCGAAGGACTGGTGGCGTTGATGCACGACGGCTACCGGCAAGGTCGGCAAGACGTGCCCGCCATTGAGGACAAGCGGCTGTGGGTAGTCGAATCCGAGTTCGCCAACGTATTGCACCAAGGGCGACGCGATGGCAATACCCTATCGGCGGCGCTGCGCGACTGTTGGGACGGCATCGATCTCAAGCCCGCCACCAAGTCGAACCGGCTCTACGCCAGCCAGCCGCATGTTTGCTTGAGCGGTGCGATCTCGCCCAGCGAATTGACGGGCCTGATGAGCGCCCGGGAACTTACCAACGGCTTCGCCAATCGCTTCCTGATGATCTGGGCCGAGCGGTCGCGGATGCTGCCGTTCCCGAAGGAAACGCCGCAAGTCGTGGTCGAGCATCTGGCGCGCAGGACGCTCGACGTCCTGGAGTTCGTCGGCGCCGACCAGCACGGTGAATGTGAGCACCTGCGGATGGAACTGTCGCCGCAGGCGCAGTGGCACTACGCCCAACTCTACCGGGGAGAGTTGAACGACGATCTCAGTGACGGCGTCGTCGGTGCCTTGCTGGAACGCCGCGCCCCGATGCTCCTCCGGCTGGCGATGCTGATGGCGGTGACTGACCTGCAAACCCGGATCGATGCTCAGCACATTGATGCGGCGATGGCATGGATTCGCCACGCGACGGCGTCCGTGCGGTTCGTGTTCGTCAGCGCCGCCGAGGAAGCCAAGCTCGCGCAGGTGCTGGAACTGTCGAACCGCGTGCTGGTTTTCCTGCGGAAACGCGGTCAGGCCACGCGCAGCCAGATCAGCACGGAATGCTTCAAGGGCAAGGTGCCGAAGGCGCGGATCGATGCCAGCTTGGATCATCTGCTGGCCAGCACGCCGCCCAAGATCAGCGTGCAGATGATCAAGCGGCCTGCCGATACGCCGGGCACGCCGACCCGGGTGTACCGGCCCGCATAGCAGCGCGCAAGCTCATTTCACTCGTTTCGCCGCGCCGGATCGCCCGTAAGTACCTGTCGAGCTTGTCATTTCGCTCCTTTCGCCACTCCCTTTGGAGAGGCAAGCAATCAGCGATTCCTCGTCCAGATCGGAATCGAATCGCTGCACTCATGGCGAGGGAGTCCTTAAATTATCATCATTTTGCAACAGTTAAGCAGGCAATCAATTAGGAAATATGGGCATACGAGACGGCCGGGTGCTTGAAGTAGGAAACGACTCGCCCCGGGGACGGCCTGCAACTGGCGCATGAAGCCGGTGGCAAGCTTGATCGGTTGTTCGGGCCACCGGCTCCTGCCGTAGGTTCGTCTTCAAGTCGCGGTTGAGGTATGCATCAGGATTGGCTTCGGGCGAGTATTCGGGCAGATAGACGAGTTCGATTCTGTCAGTGCGCTCGGCTACCCAAACCTTGACCGGCTTGCTGTGATGGACCTCGAGGTTGTCGACGATGAGAAACACCTTGCTTGGTCATCCGGCCGTTCTCATCGTAGTCGTACTGGCGCACGCCGCCGCGCGGATCGGTCACCCGCGTGCTGCGGCGGAAGAGGTCGTAGTCGAGGAACTCGCCTTCGCCCAAACCGTTGGTCTGACTCATCGCGTGGCCGTTCTCGGAGTAGGCGAATGCATCTGAGTACATGCGGCTTCCCAAGAAGGCGACCCTTCAAAATCCGCTCATCCGCTTCACTCGATCTGCATCAATCCAGTGCGTCCTGCGCATCAAGCTTGCCCACAAACTAACCCCGAATATGGCACCAGCCGGCACACCTGCTGCGCTCGCTGCAATCACCCAGAGAAAGTTTCCTTCTTCCTTCCTGTGCCATACAGCAGATAGCAAGTCCAACCCACCTACTAAGTAAAAAATCGTTATACCGACAAGAAAAGCACTTACCAAAGAAAATGATGACAACATCGCCCACCACAATACCCAAGCCGACGCAATTCGCATCCTCTCTGCCAGCGGAAGCGGGCAATTCTCTCTAGGATTTGTCATTCGATAAAATGCCTCTGAATGAAGCTCACTTACCAAATACCTTTTGTATGAAACTTGTATTAGAGTTGTTCGGATAAAGCAGATGGCCAAAGGTTGAGCTTCCCGGAGTATTCAATTGCTGAATACTTTGAACGGGCAAGCTGTTGCTCGCAGAACTTCCTCCGACAGGCACTGCCGGGAAGAACATGCTCTCAAGAGTTTGGCCACTGGCTTCAAAAACACCTCCAATGGTTCCTTCTGTCAGAGCTCGAAAGGTACTTCCAGTGTGTTGCACCGCAGGATTTGCGATGGTTAATGATCGAGACCCCCACGTCACGCTGGTGCCTACTGCAGTAGCGGCCATATTGCCTACAATACTTGCAGGTAAGACAGAGAACGGCGCAGCGACTGCCGAACCGCCTACCGCACCCCAGCTAAAATTAGTACCAATCGATTGTCCCGTGACGACATTACCAGAGAACTGACCTCCTGCACTGGATGCTCCGCCAATTACCATGGCAGCGCCAACAGTACCTACACTACGAGCAACACCCGCAGCAGCAGCCAACACGCCTGCCTCATGAGATAACCAAGGTGCAGCAGCCCCTGTCGCAGCACCAGCAAACAACCCAAGCCCCGCACCCATTGCAGCGTCAAGCGCGCTACCATTTGCGGCATATCCACTGATTCCACCACCCACTAAGCCCGCAATTCCGCCATAAATTGCTCCAACTATAACGTTGGCAGCGTGTCCGGAAGGATCGTTACGATTTGTGGGGTTGTTGCCCACGTAGGTATAGAAATTGACATCCCCCGCCGCGAATCCGAGCGGGTCTTCGGAGATGAACCGGTCGATGCCCAGACAATAGTACCGTGCGCGATAGTAGTAGCACCCATTGCCGTCATCCTCGCGCCCGCTGTATTTCAACCGGTTCGGACTGCTCCCTGAGTTCGTGAGCACGTTGCCGAAGGCCCCATAAGCGAGGTGCTGGATCGTGCCGCCGTTGTGCCCCGTCACCGCCGTGGTGTTGGTGAGCGCGTCGTGGTGAAAGAGATAGGGCTTCGTCTTGCCTTCGCCGTCCTTGAGGAAACCGGCCACCAGTTCGTCAGTGCCGGCGCCCCGGAAGTAGCGCTCGACCAGTTCGCCGCCGCGTTCGACCGATTCCAGGTGCTCGCCTTCGAGGAAATAGCTGCGGCTGCCGAGGCCCCCGCCGCTGCGCCCGATCCGATAGTCCATCGGATCGTAGGTGTAGGACTCCGCTCCTGCCGTCTTCAGCCGGCCCTTGGCATCCCACGTCAGCGCTTTCGCGCCGGCCCCGGTCTGACTCGTGAGCCGCCCTTCGTGGTCATGCACAAAGCTGGATTCGACGGTGCCGCTCGTGCCGCCGATGCGGATATCCAGCAGCCGGTTGGTGCCCGCCGTGTAGCCGTAGTAGCGCGTGTTTGCGTTCGGCGCGAGGCTGCCCCTGGTGTGCGTGAGCCGGTTGCCGACCGCGTCGTAGGTAAACGCCTCGTCGTTCGTCGCACCCGGGTAGTCAGCCGTTTTCAGGCGGTAGAGGGCATCGTAGGCGTAGGTCGTCGTGCCCGCGCCGTCGGTCCGGGTGAGGATATGGCCCACCCGGTCGCGCGTGTAGGTGGTGTCGGAGACCAGGGTGTTGGCCGCGTCGTATTGGGTCTCTCGCGTGAGCGTGCCGTTGGCCTCGTACTGGTAGGTGCTGCGCGCGCCGTTGGCGGTCACGCGCGAGAGCATCCGTCCGGCCGGATCGTACTGGTAGTCGACCTGGGTGTAGTCCGGGTTGCGGAGCATCACCAGCCGGTTGGCGGCGTTGTAGACGTAGTGCGTCGTGCTGCCCTGGTACGTCGTCTTGGTGAGGAGGTTGCCCGCCGCGTCGTAGGTGAAGCTCAGGCTGCGGCCGCGGCTGTCGAGCTTGGCGGTGGGCCGGTTGAGCACGTCGTACTGGAAAGTGTAGCTCACCGCGCCGTTGGCCGCGGCGCTGCGATTGCCCGCCGCATCATAGGCGAAGGTCTCCGCGCTGCCGTCCTTGAGGTAGTCCACTCGAGTGAGGCGGTTGCCCGTGTCGAAGCTGTAGCGGGTGACCTCGTTCAGGCGGTTGGTCTTCTCATAGACGTTGCCCGCTTCGTCCGCCTTGTAGGCAAGGCTCTTGCCGGCGTGATCCGTCTCCGCGGCGAGACGGCCCAGGTCATCGTAGGCGAAGGCCCAGGTCTTGTTCGCCGCGTCGGTCACCGTCAGACGATTGCCGGCGAGGTCATAGGTGAAGGCCGTCTCGCCGCCCAGCGCATCGACGATCCGGGTCACGCGGTTCAGTTCGTCGTACTGGCGGAATTCCGTGCAGCCGTGGCCGTTCCTCGGCTGCAGCCCGGCCTGGGCGTTGGCGTCAGTGGTGCAGACGAGGTTGCCCGCCGCGTCGTACTGGAACTCGCTGCGGTAGCCCCTGGCGTCCACTGCGGCGGTCTTGCGGCCCAGCGCGTCGAACTCGAAGACCACGGTCTCGGTGTTCGCGTTCGTGAGGACGATCGCGTCGCCGCGCTGGTTGTAGGTGGTCTCGGTGCGGTAGCCGGTGGCGTCCTCCACCGCGGCCTTCCGGTTCATCGCGTCGTATTCGACACGCGCGGTGTGGCCCTCGGCATCGGTCATCGCCACCACGTTGCCCGCCGCGTCGTAGGCGTAGGTGGTCGCATGCCCTGCGGCGTCGGTCTCGGTCTTGACCCGGTCGGCGGCATCGAACGTCCGGGTGGCCACGTCGCGCACGTCGAAACTGCCGTCAGGGCGCTTGTAGCGGTGCGTGATCTTCCAGAGCTGGCCGTTGGCGTCGAAGCTGTTGATGACTTCGTTGCCCAGCGGATCGGTCGCCTTGACGACGCGGTCGAGTGCGTCGTAGTCGTAGCGGGTGGTCAGGTCGAGTAGCGTCGCATTGGTCGGGCTCGTGCGGCGCTTGAGGGTCTCGGTTCTCTTGCGGCCCAGCGCATCGTAGGTGTAGGTGCGGGTGACCGTGGCGCCCGACGGCATGCCGACCGTCTGCTGCTGGCTCACGTTCAGCCCGTTGTCGGTGTAGCTGAGCCGCGTCTCGACGTAGCGCGTGCCGTCCAGGTATTGGCGGCGGTGGGCGAGCGTGGCATCGCCGTTCCAGCACTGGCTCGCGAGCAGCACATTGCTCGATCCCGCCAGGGTGCTGATGCGGGTCTCCTTCGGGCGTCCGGCATGGTCGCAGCCGCTGGTCGCCGTGCCGAAGGTCGTCGTCGTGACCGTGCCGCGCGGGTCCTTGACCGTGGCGACCTGGTCGAGCGGGCCGTAGCCGTAGTCGATGGTGCGCCCGAGCGCGTCCTGCTCGCGGGTGACGTTGCCGTAGGCATCGGACGTGCCGGTGAAGGCGCGATCCAGCCGGTAGCTGTAGCGGGTCGCGTAGCCCAGCGCATCGACCTTCGCGCTGCGAATGGCGTCGGCCTGGTTCTCGAAGTTGAGGATGGCGCCGTCGGCCTCGACGAGCTTGGTCATCCGGCCGTTCTCATCGTAGTCGTACTGGCGCACGCCGCCGCGCGGATCGGTCACCCGCGTGCTGCGGCGGAAGAGGTCGTAGTCGAGGAACTCGCCTTCGCCCAGCGCGTTGGTCTGGCTCATCGCGCGGCCGTTCTCGTAGTAGGTGAAACGCGTTTCGACGGCCTTGCCGTCACGCTGCAAGGGCTTGGTGATGCGGGTCAGCAGGTGCCTGGTGTCGTAGCCGTAGGTGAGCGTGTGCGAGAGCGGATGGGTGGTGCTCGCGAGGTTGCCCGAGCCGTCGTAGGCGAAACGCCATTGGCGACCGCTCCAGTCGGTGACGTCCTTCAGCCGGCCATTGGGGTCGTAGGTGAAGGTGAGGCCCGTACGGTTCGGGATGCCGAGGTTGTCGGTGATCGTCGAAAGCCGCCCGTTGGCGTCGTAGGCGAGCGTGAGGCGGTCGCCCCAGGCGTTGTCGATGTACTTCAGGCGCGCCGTGACGTTGGGCGTCGTCTTCAGGTTACCCGATGGCGTCTCGAAGACGTACTTCACGCCGTTGCGGAACGTCAGCGTGTGCTGGCCAGCGGCCGGGCTGTCCAGGGCGAGGGTGTCGTGAATCCCCTGGGGCGCGGTGATGGCGTAACTGGATTCGTTGACGAGGAAATTCTGTTCGCCGCCGCGCTCGTCGGTGTAGGTGACCGAACTGGTCTTGCCGTTGCCGTTCTCCGGCTTCTGGCTGGCCGCGCAGTTGGGGCATTCGCCGAAGTCGTTCGACTTCAGCCGCATCATGTAGCTATGCACCCAACCATACCCCAGGCCGCGATCCACCTTGGTGACGGGCAGGCTGTTGTAGGTGCGCGTAAAAACGATGTTCAGCCCGTTGCGGCCGCGGATCGTGAAATCGGTCTCGTCGTGATAGTTGTTGCCCGTCACCGTCGAGATGGGGTCCGAGGTCGAGGGCGTGCGCAACCAGTCGTTGTTCACCGCACTCACCAGGATCTTGTCGGTGAAGGACGCGTTGTTGTAGGCAACCACCGGCGGCGTGCCGGGATTGACCGGCGGCACCGACGGGATGATGGGCTTGGCGGCCGTCACGAAACCCCCCGCCATTGCGGGGGCCGCGGTCGTCAGCGTGAAGGCGGCGAGCGTCAGGCCGGCAACGATGCGGCGCACGCGTGGATGTCGAGTGGACATGATGGATCGTTCCTTCCGCAGACCTCAGTCCGCATCGCTCTGGTTGGAGATGGCGTAGCTGGACGACTTGTAGCTGCCATCCGAGTTGAACTCGTTCAGCAGATGCACGTTGAAGAGATAGCCGTCGCCTTGCGGCATCCGGCTCGGCAGCACGTATTCCACGAGGCCAGGTTCGGCGCCGTAGTAGGCGCCCTGCAGCGATTTGAGGAATCGCACCGGATACTCGTTGGCCGCCTTTGTCGCAGCGTCCCGGAACAGGTACAGCGAGGGATTGAAACCCTTGTTCCGGTCGAGGAAGTCAATCAGGTCGATCGCACCGGCGATGGCCGGCTCGAAGCACTGGGTCCTGAGGCTGGACAGCAACTGGGTCGGGGTACCGCTGAATGTCTGGCCGTTGCAGGCCTGGATGCTGATTGCGTCGGAGGTGTTCACCCCGTTCAGGGCAAAATCCATGAGGCCTTCGATCACCCGGTTTTCCCGCGCCCAGAATGCCTGGCCCCCAATGGCATTGTTGTTCACGATATACGGGGTGCCCGACTGGTTGTACGCCATGCCACTGGCGACGAGCTGAATCACCAGATTGTCGGTGTCCGATATGTAGGCGATTTTCTCGACTCGGGCTGTCGCTGCCGTGTTGTAGGGTATCTGGCTCGGATAGCTGACGACCCTGAAAGCCGGGTTGCTGGACGTCATGCCGGTCAATGTGAAGCTGTACCCCTGCGCAGGAATGGGAATGTCCCATGTCGTCTTATTGGACGTGGCCAGGTAGAGGCGAGTCAGGATGTTGTATGTGTTGTCAGGCAGCGGCGGGTTCTTCTCGTTGTACGTGAGACGATGGGTCGTCGAATCGAGGCGGCTCACGCCTACCGAGAAACCAGACGGCGGACTGGTCACATCGGCCCTGACGATGTCGTAGTTTTGCGTTCCCACGTCGGTCTGGATGTTGGTCTTGGGCTGTCCTTCACTCGGCTGCCGTTCAAGCAGGAAGTTTTCGACGTCGTCGTAGCTCTTGATGACGGACTGCACGTTGACGGATACCCAGAACTGGTCGGGTTCGGCATTGAGCACGCTGGCGGAGACGCCACTGGCGTTGGCGCGGATGATGTCCAGCCCGGCGGCAGCGGGATTCGATCCGGTGTATTCCCACGTGTAGATCCTGCGGCCGAACAGCGTGTATTCACGCGGCGTGTAGCCGGCCGGTGGCGTGCTCTTGAAACGCCAGGCATCGAGCGCCGCGGGAAGCGGATCGACCGACGTACTGCGTTTCAGCGTGAGCAGACTGTGCCCCTGGCTCAGGCTGGTCTGGAAACCGCGCAGGGTGGAGATGGCATCGAGCCCCGTGACCTTTTGCCAGACCTCGTGCTCGTGGGCGGACAGCGCATGGCCCACGAACAGAAAGGTGGACGACGGCGCCCGGCTGACCGTTTCGCGCTTGTAGGTCCCCCCGGTCTGGTAGGCCTGCAGGTCGATCAGCAGACCTTCGGGCGCGATTCCGAAGCTGGTCTCGCCCAGGTAGTGGGCGGCCTGCGCGGTACTCAGAATGCCCCCGAGGACTGCAGGAGGTCGATATGGTTGGTCAAGAGCGTATATCGATCCACGGAGTGCTTGAGGGACCTCACGTAGAGCCGCGAGGCCACGTCGAGCAGGCCGCCAACCAGGGCTTCGCGAGCCTGGGCGTGATTGCCCAGCAGCGTATCGCCCGTATCCACGGCGCCATTGCCGTTGCGATCGACGTACACCGCACCGCCCGAATCGACGACCAGCGGATACTGGTCATTCGCTTCGTTGAGCCGGGTGTAGGCACGCTTGACCTGATCCCAGTTCGAGACCTCGGCGCCGGTGGCAAGCACGAAGTACCCGCCAATCGTGAGGTTGTCGTACTTTGCGGAAACCGCGGCGGAATCCTGGTCGATATTGTCGAACGAGACCGTGGCCGTCACGCGGCTGCCCGCGCCGAGCGTCCGGGTGGAACCATCGGTGCAACTCACCTGCTGGCTGCCCAGGGTGACGGTGCTGCCCTGTTGTACGCCGTCGAGCTGGAAGCCGAAACGGGTCTGGCCGCCATCGGTCAGGGTGCCAAAGGTGAGCCGCGAGCTCGCGAGCACCGCGAGCGGCACCTGAGCCGACGGCAGCACATGGGCGGTGTCGCCGCAGTCGTCGACTTCGAGCGTGACCGAAGCCATCCGGCGCCATCGCGTGGAAATTGCGGCATCGTGGTCGTCGACCGAGGGGTAGCGGCCCGTTGTGGTCGCTGCAAAGGGGAGTGACGCCGGCAGCAGGCCACTGTCGTCGGCGACGATTTCGCCCACATCGGCCACGTCGTCCAGCGTGACGCCGGCGTGATTCGCCTTCAGGTAGGCTTGGGCCTTTTCCTCGAAGATGGTGATCGGGTTCTTGTTTTTCAGGCTCGCATCGTGGTTCGGGCTCGCCGGGTTGTCGGCGTTGTAATAGGCGGTGAAATCGAAGCCGACATCCCTCAGCAGCAGATGCTTGTCCGGATGGGCATAGCGCTTTTGCTTGAAGGAGGGGTCGAGTGCCACCCAGCGGCAGTCGACGCTCTCCGCGGCGCATGTAGCGGGCGCCGCGCCACGGTAGGCACGGTAGGGCACCAGGGCCTCGACCCAGGTACGCTCGATGGTCATCGTGGTATCGGTGTTCGCGGTGTAGATGACCCCCTGGGAACCGAGCACGGTGGGCAGAAGCGCGATGTTGTCCACGCGAAGCTGGTTGGCAAGCGGGTTCTTCTGAATGGTGGCCGAACCCAGTGCGTAACGCGCCTTGATGCCTTGCGAGCGCAGCATCGCGATGAGCGTGGAGGCGAGGTCTACGTCGTTGCCGACGAGCCCGCCGAAACTGTTGATCGAGTCACTGCGCGCGCCGTAATACGGGGTGTATTCCGCATGGTTGCGCAGGTAGGCGTAGATGTCCGCAGCGTTGCCCAAGGCGGCGGCCTTGTTGCGCAAGACCTGTGCCGCTTCGCCCCGGAAACGGATTTCGCGGGTTTCGCACAGCAGCGGGTCTTCTGCGGTGTCGAGGCAGAGTGCCTGCGCGCTGGCAGCACTCGCCGCAAGCAGGATCGACACGACACATCTGGGGAAGGAAATCTTCATGGCGGCACGCGCTTCCTGGTCCGGGCTCACTTGCGGGGGGCTGATTGGCGAACGTCCGGCCCGACATCCACTGGTACCTGCCGGATCGACGGGCTCGAAGGCTTGAGCGCCGGCGGTTCGGGCGCTTCAAGGGCGCGGCGCAGGCGGCGGACCTCGGCCAGGCGCTGGGCCGGCTCTTCGGGCAAGGCGTCGAGCCGCTCCAGCACCTGATCCCACTGGCGCTCCACTGCATCCGTGTCGGCAACGACTCGTTCTCGCCGCTGCAGCCCGCGCGCTGCGGCGATGCGCGAGCGCGCTTCGCTTTGCTTTTGCGCCAGGTGTTCCATGGCTGCCGCGTTGCGCCCTCCCGCCTTGCCCGTCAGCTCGGACCAGTTGAACACCTGTGGTGCGGGCTGCGGCATGGCGGGTGCCGCCAGCGGTCGCGCAGGACGGGAGGGGTCGAATCTGAAATCGACGGGAACGTCGGCCGGCACCAGCTTGAGATCGATGCGTGGCACCGGCTGGTCGCGCTTCTGGCTGCCGCCGGCCAGCAGGCGCGGATGCATGACCTCTTCGGTCAGGGACTGCTCCAGTTCCTTCAGCGCGTCCTTCACCGGCGCCAGGCGGGCGCGCTCCTCCGCGGCTTCCTGATCCGCGACCGCGCGTTCGGTCGCCATGGCCTGCAACACGCGGCTGCCAACCATCTGCAGCGTCTGGACCTGCCGGGGATTCAGTACCTCGGGCGGGATGGCACCACTGCGGCCGACGGCGGGCGGCTCGGCGCCCGCCGGGATAGCGAGCAGGGAAAGGCTGCCTGCCAGGAAGAGGCAGGTGAGGGCTGTGCGTAGCGGGGTCATGAACCTCTCCGGTTGCGCGAACGGCGCATGGCGCCCACAAAGGCCGCGCCCAATGCAGCCAGCGCCCAGGCCGGCAGCGGGGTTTCGCCCATGGGCATCGACGTGCCGCCCGCGCTGCACCCGGCGCAGGGATTGCCGGCCAGATCGGTGGTTGCGAGCTGGGTCAGGCCATTCAGGGGCGAGGTGTCCGTGATGCTGTTGTTGGCGGCATGGAGCGCGGTGAGATTGGTGGCGTACTCCAGCCCGGCCAGGCTCGTCACCCCGCTCCCCGAGATGTCGAGCGAGGTCAGCTTCGCCAATTCACCGCGATTGAGATGATCCAGCGCCCCCCGGTTGAGCGCCTTGTTGATGGCCGCCCGCAGGGCTTCGTCGGGGACTTCGACGCGCAGGCGCTGCGCAGCAAGATCACTGCCGGCCGCCACCGCGAGCGCCTGCAGGGCCGAGGCGGTGGCGTGGATGTCGCCGCCCCAGGCGCCGTCGCTTCCCTGCTGGGCGAGCACCCCGTTCAGCAGCGCGATGCCGCTGGAAGACGCCGGGTCGCGCGCCAGCAGGGCCTGGGCGGCCAGCGCGCGCATCTGCACCGGCGCCCCGGCGCCGACCTGGGCCGCGAGCGTCGCCGCCGCATTGGCCAGGGGCGTGGCCAGCGTGTTGTCCTGGGCCCGGTAGGGAACAAGCGCCAGGATGACCATGGCGTTGGTCGTGGCGTCGCTGGCGGTGTTCTGGCTGATGGACCAGCCCTTGTCGGTGCCGGTGAGCTGGGCCCCCTTGAGGTAGGAGATGGCGGCGGACGTATCGACGGTCTGGCCGCTGACGCCGATCGCCTGCAGCGCGAGCGCGGTATCGAGCGGCGAGCCGTTGTAGGCGGCGGTGAGTCCCCATCCGCGATTGAAAGGGGCGCCGGGGCGCTGTTCGCTCAGCAACGCCTGGAGGTCGTTCGAGACCACGGCGCCGCTCTCGGCCAGCGCCACCATCCGCCGCGCGCGGTAGTCGATGTTGCCGGTCTCGTGGTTCTTCAGCCAGGCGATACCCGCGTAGTAGGCGGCGTCGCGCCGGTTCATGGCGTGCAGCGCGCGCACGGCCAGGGCGGTATGCACGGGCTTCAGGCCGGGCGCGTTGCCCCAACTGCCGTCGCTCGCGTCCTGCCGGGAAATCAGCCAGTCGGCAGCCTGCTTGCCGGCCAGTCCGTAGTCGCCCGCCGCGAACGCCGGGACGGCGCAGGCGGCGAGCAAGGTGCCGGCAAGCGGCACGGCGATGAAACGACGAAGCACGGGCGCTCTCCCCAATCGATCGGCATTGGAGAGTACGCCTCCATCATGACCCGGAAATATATCCGGCATGATCCACACGAGCTAAGACTTAGGTGATAGACCCGGTTCGGGTAGCCTCTCATCACGTCATCCTCGCATCATTTCGATGGGCTGCCGGGACCCACCGGAGCGAGACGAGTTCGATCCTTGCGCGGCTTTGCGGCATGCGGTCCGACGTTGGCGGGTTGATGCAACAGCGCCGGATACCACGTCAGACGGGGCGTTCAGGTTGATTTCCACGGTGGCTTCGTTGCGAGAATTAGATTCTTAATCCTGCTGACATTTTCGAGGGATCTGCGAGTGGCGCCGCAGGGGTCAGTTCGTCGCCCTGCATCTAGATTTTTTCACCCGCATATATCTCCCATGAGCACGCTTCGGCGCGCTTAGGGCGGCGTGTGTGTCCGCCCCATCAACCATGAGGCGATATATGAACACCACAAATTCTTGTCCCCGCTGCAGGTCCGCCAACGTCATCACCCTGAACTATGGTCGCAAGGCAGGTGGCGCCGTGGGCGCGCTCAGTGGCGCCGCCGGTAGTGCCGCCGCCGCAATGAGGGGCGCTGAATCAGGCGCAGCGATTGGCCTGGCCGCTGGCCCCGTCGGTGCGTTCGTCGGCGGTTTGGCTGGCTTGCTGATGGGGGCGTTGTTGGGCGGCGCGGCTGGCGGCGTCACCGGCGCTGCCCTTGGTGAGCACATCGATGACAAGGTGCTCGACAACTTCGAGTGTCAAGACTGCGGCCACCGCTTCAGCAATCGCCAGATGTCCTCTGCCCGGTAGCCTGCGCATCCGTTCGCTTTCCTGCTGTTTCCATCACGACGCCTAGATGCCTGCCGCCCCTTAGGGCGGCAGGTATTTTTGTCATCGCAATCACAACCCCACTATCGGGAGCAACCATGCACCTCGTACAAACGATGGCCTATGTCGGCCAAGAACCTTGGCACGGCCTCGGCAATCAGCTCTCTCCGAATCAACCGCTGGAAGTTTGGGCGCGGCAGGCTGGGATGCACTGGCGCGTCGAAGCGGCGGACGTGCGCTACGTCATCAACGGTGATGACCTGGGCTCCATCCACGCCTTTCCCGAGCAGCGCGTACTGTTCCGTTCGGACACCAAAGCGCCGCTGTCGGTCGTCTCCCGACGCTTTCAGGTCGTGCAGCCCTGGGAAATTCTCGAGTTCTACCGCGACCTGACCGAAGTGGGTGGCTTCGAGCTGGAAACCGCGGGTGTGCTGAAAGAAGGCCGCAAGCTGTGGGCGCTGGCGAAAACCGGCCAAAGCGCCTGCCTCAAAGGCCGTGACCGCGTGAACGGCTACCTGCTGCTGGCGACGGCCTGCGATGGCACGATGGCGACCACCGCGCAGTTCACGTCCGTGCGAGTGGTATGCAACAACACCTTGGCGATTGCCCTGCGTGATGGTGATGGCGCGGTCAAGGTTCCCCACCGCAGCCAGTTCGACGCGCAAGCCGTCAAGCAGCAGTTGGGCGTGTCCGTCTCGTCGTGGGATGCCTTTATGGTTCGCATGAAGATGCTTTCCGAACGCAGGGTGAAATCCCACGAAGCCTTGAGCTACTTCCTACGCGTCTTCACCGATTCGGCCGCGCCAGCCGCGTCCGGTCTGACCAACGGGCGGGCAATCAAGGCGGTGCAGGCGCTCTACGACGGGCAAGGGCATGGTGCCGAACTCGCCTCGGCCAAGGGAACGGCGTGGGGACTGCTCAATTCCATCACCGAGTACGTCGACCACCAGCGCCGCGCCCGTAGCCAGGACTACCGGCTCGATTCGGCATGGTTCGGTCAGGGCGCCACGTTGAAGAAGAAAGCGCTCGACGAGGCGTTGAAGATGACCGCGTAGCCCCTCCCTGCCTGACAAACCCGCCGTGACCGGCCACGACCGGTCACGGCATTTTCTTTTCTGGAGAACTCATCATGAAACATGGCGACGCGATCCGGCTGGTATCCACGAAGGAACTGAGCCGGCAACAGTGGCTCACCATCCGCACCGGCGGCATAGGCTCGTCCGATGCTGCAGCAGCAGTTGGCCTTTCTCCCTACAAGAGCCCCCTGGCACTGTGGATGGAGAAAACCGGCCGTCAGGCACCCAATGACCTCGGTCAGTCCGAATCCGTGTTCTGGGGTACCACGCTGGAGCCGGTACTTGCACGCGTTTACTCGGAACGCACCGGCAACAAGGTGCGACGGGTGAATGCCATTCTGCAACACCCCGACCATCCCTTCATGCTGGCCAATCTGGACCGGGCCATTGGTGGTGAAGGCGTGTTGGAGATCAAGACCGCCGGCTACCACTCGGCTCCGTTCTGGGAGGAGGGTATCCCCGAGGCGTATCAATGCCAGGTGCTCCACCAGTTGGCCGTCACCGGCAAGTTGTGGGCCGATGTTGCGGTCCTGATTGCCGGACAGGACTTCCGCATCTACCGGGTTGAGCGCGACGACGACAAGGTCGACGCACTGATCGAATGCGAGGAAGCCTTTTGGGACAAGGTACGGCGTGATGAACCCCCTGCAGTCGATGGATCGGAATCCAGCGGCAAGGCGCTTGCCCGCCTCTATCCCCATGACTTCGGTGCAACGCTCGACTGCACGGGTTCGGAAACCCTGAACACCTTGTTTGCCGAACTCCTCAGCTTCAAGCGTCAGCGTATCCAACTGGAGTTTCTGGAGAGCACGCACCGGCAGACGATCCAGGCGGCGATGGGCGAAGCCTCCGAGGCCATCTTTGCAGGCGGACGGGTTACGTGGAAGAACGCGCGCGACAGCGCCGTCACTGACGTCAAGCGTCTGCTGCAGGAGCATCCGGAACTGGCTGCGCAGTACGCCACCACCATCCCGGGAAGCCGCCGGTTCCTCATGCAGGTCGACAAACCCGCCACCATTCAGAAGGAGGCATCGTGATAAAGGGTCTTGCCATCACACCGCCCGTAATCGGCCGGATCGCCATCGGGCACGTCGTCGAGAAGAACGGGAAGCGCCTGCCGGAGAAGGACGACTTCTTTACCATCACCACCCAGGTTCAGACCTGGGATGGGTGGATGCTCCACCCGCTGCAAACGCAGCTTGCTGAAGGCATACCCAACGGCAAGCTGCGGGCGATCCCGGTGAGGCTGCTCTTCAACGCGCCCGATCTGAACCTCCGGGCGCAGTACAGCCTTTTTGATCGCAACACCGGTCGCCCCGTGTGCGTGGGAGATGGGGAAACCGCGCGGCGGCGCACGCAGGAAGGACTGCAGGAACTCCCCTGCCTCGGTCCCGATGGGTGCGAGTTTGGCCGCACAGGCGGGTGCAAGCTCTTCGGACGGCTGAACGTACAGATCGACGGTCAGGATGACGATCTCGGCAGTTTCATCTTCCGCACGACGGGGTACAACTCGATTCGTACGCTGGCGGCACGGCTGGCGTACTTCGACGCCGTCAGCGGTGGATTGGCGAAATACATGCCGCTCCTGCTCCGGTTGCGGGGCAAGAGCACAACCCTTTCCTACCGGACGCCTGTGTATTACGTAGACCTGACTTTGCGTGAGGGCAAAACGCTCGCCGAGGTGGTCGGGGTGGCCCGACAGGCTGCCGAGCAACACGCCGAACAGGGCGTGGATGCCGTCAGACTCGAAGAGGCCGCGAGGGGAGCCATGGCAAACGGCTGTTTCGAGGAAAGCGACGACGAGGTGCCGGACGTGCTCGACGAGTTCTACCCCGAAAGGTCCGGGACTGATCTGGATGAGCCGAAGCCGCAAGCTCCTGCAGTTCCAACGACGCCGATTCGCCGGTCTAGCCTCACGCCCAGACTGCCCAAGAGCGCGGCAACCACGTGAGCAAGCGCCTCCATCAGAGCACGGAAGGCTTCGATCATCCCGCCACGAGGCGGGATGATCCATAGCCGTTCAGACAGGTCGATCTCCAGAACTTTCGTGTGATGCACTTTAGCACTACGTCACCAAGCCATCTGTGGTGGCGTATCCGTGGCGTGGCTCAAGTTCGGTCCTTCTCTCCGTATGCCGCAACGAAGGTCCGCATCAGTTCGCACAGCAGCTTGCGCTTGTCCATCGGCAGCCGTAGGTAAGCGTCGAGCAACTGCCGTTCCTCGGCGCTGAAGCCTTCCTCCCAGCGCGTCTTGCGCTCGCGTATCCGTCCGACTACCGCTTCGCCGAAGCGCAGGTATTGCGGTTCGACGCCCAGCCACTCGGCCAGTACCTGCAACTTGTCCTGACCAGGAACCGCCTCTCCTTTCAGCCAACGGGTCACGGCCTGATAGGTCACGGGCCGCCCCCAGTAGCGAGTGTTGAACTCCTTCTCAAGCACCGAGGGTCGAGGCTCATAGCCGGATGCCCGTAGTGCGTCGGCAAGTCTTTGAGAGAAAGCCATTTTTTCGTCCATGAACAGAAAGTTATGTTCATGAGCTGGAGGGAGTTTCTTATTTGTTGTATTATTAAGACAACAGCTTGTTGTTGACTGCACGATATGGCCAGGTGGCCAGGGAGGAAGAAATGACGGAAGCAGCAAAGGACTGGTATTACGCTTTAAAAGGAGAACAGGTTGGGCCGGTTGATCTCGAACAGATCAAGAGCCTGATCGCCGCAGGGACGATCACGTCTCAAACCCATGTCTGGAACGGCATAGGCGATTGGCAGGTAGCCCATGCGGTGGATGTTCTGGCATCCCTGTTCGTTCACGACAAGCCAAACTCTCCGCCGCCGCTGCACGGCACCGACATCGACAACAGATACGTCTGGGCAGTAGTAGCCGTACCCATCGTCGGTACCATCGTCGAAATCCTCGCGGGCATCGAACTGTGGTGGCTGTTCCTTGCCGCCAATATCGTTTGCTGCGTCCTCGACGAAAAGAAACTCAAAGCCGCTGGACACCAGGCACCGAATAGCTGGACGACATTCATCGTTCCCGTCTATCTGTGGAAACGAGCCGAACTGCTCAAGCATAAGAAGCACTATTTCTGGAGCTGGGTCGCCGCTTTCGTGGTGTCGATCTTGATGTCCGTTGGAAACAACCAAGGCATCATCGAAGAAAGTGCCTGCTCCTCCGTCACCGAACTTCTTGCGGAAAACCTGCCGTTTCGCGCTGCGACCTGCAAGGCGGTGACGATTACCGATGAAGTTTCCAGCGGTTTCTACAAGGCGACCGCGACGCTGGACAACGGCAAGGATCTGCGCATCACCATCGAGGAAAAAGGCCAGAACCAGATTTACGTGACGATTGTTGGTTGGTAGCACGCACTGAATGCCTGTGGCCGTCCGGGAGGAGTCAAACGATTCCCAGGCAGCCAGTCACCATGCTGATTGATTCAAGGAGAAGATGAATGAGAAAGGTGTTGATCCTGCTCGCCGCGGCGGTCACCTTGGGGGCTTGCTCCGAACCGCCCGGACAACTGCCTGAACAGCCATCCGGACAGAAGCAGCCAGAGCCACTGCAAGATTCCGTAAGCCGGATCGTGCAGCCGGAAATGATCGGTGCAAGTCTGCACTATCTGGAAAGCTTGACCGGCCCGCCGGTCAAATTGTCGCCGGATGGGGAACTGCGTACTTACAAAATGGGTGCTTGCACGGTGGAGGCCACGGTAGGAGGGGGTGAAGACAAATCGGTGAGCGCGTTGCGAATGCTGTTGGCCCCAGGATGCGACGTCGATGTCGGAAAGTTTCTGCATGAGGAGCCGGGCTCGAGAAGCCTGCACTTGAGCCAAATGTCTTTCGGGAGCTTTCAGGAGTCCGCGGGCCGGACACTGTTCTATGCCGATTGCCTGTCAGGCTGCGGGAATGCTAGCGACCCATCTGTTTATGCCCATTGGGAAGGCACGAGAGCACTGGATTTCCTTGAGGTGATGCTGGAGGTCAGGCTGGTCGGCGATGCTGCCATCGCTGCAGCGGACCAGTGGCAGAGTGCCATGGTGTCGGCTGAGAGTGAGGATTGGATCATGGAATCCGGTTTCAATTGCGATCCTGGTAAGTACGGCGAAGTCGCCCGCAAGGCATTTGCCGCCGTTCAGCCAGAAGCCATCACGATCGGGCGGGGTCTTGCCGTTCCTCGCTGTGCCATGCCGCAGGCACAGGGGGAGTCTGCGGGCGGAACGGGCCGGGTCCCGGTTCCGCAGCCAGCATCCGAATGTGACTACGGCTACGATGAAACGCTCAAGAAGAGCGGGCTGGTAGCCAAGGAGACGCCAGTCCATGGTCCCGATGACGAGGATTTTGGCGGATACGGCTGCCCGTATCGTATCTCACCCACACCGGGAACAACCGTGCCCAAAGGGAGTGTCGTGCAGTACAGAACGGCCTGGGAGGGTAGCTGATTAGCGGTTGAATGATGAGGAAATAGCCGCTTCAAACGGAAGCCGCGAACTGATTGTCGTTGCGGGTGAGGAGCAGCATCAGTTTGGGATGAATGAACGGCTTTGCCCGGCCGACCTGGCGCTCAGCAGAGGCCGTCCGAGCAGACCTTCAAGCGTTACGACACCACGCATTCCGAATGAGGAGGTCGTCATAAGGACAGCGGCGGGAGGACGAAATTGTTCTCGTACCATCGTCGATTCCTCGTCCATCCGTGCTGTGGGGGCCGGTCAAAGACAAGACCGAACCCCACCAATCGCGCTCGCCCAGGCTCCAAGCACCATCCCATCACCGAAGCGCAAGGTATCCCGCTCGCGGTGATCCTCACCGGCACCAACCGCAACGCTGTCACCCAACTTCTCCCCCTGGTCGAGGCGATCCCGCCGATCCGCGGCAAGCGCGGCCGACCGCTGTCGAAACCTCGGCTCGTGCGGGCCGATCGCGGCTACGACCACGACAAGTACCGCCAGCCGCTCCACGCTGCGGGCATCACCACCCAGATCGCCCGCCGCGGCGAGCCGCATGGCAGCGCTCTGGGCAAGCCCCTCTCGATTGTCGAGCGCACCTTGGGTTGGTTGCACAACTTTCGGCGACTGCGCATCCGTTTCGAGCAGCTTGGCCATCATCCATGAAGCCTTCCTCGAGATCGCCTGCTGCGTGATTTGCCGACGATACTTGCAAGAGGCATAAAATGCATTTTATTATAAAGACCCCTCACTTTCCGGTTCGTTCTCCAGGTTTTGCATCACATGGAAATGAAAGACTTCTTAACCCTAGGGCTCAGCTCAGTCGCACTCACCGTTTCAGTCATCTCACTGATCCTGACCTT
Source organism: Thauera sp. K11 (assembly GCF_002354895.1). Classification (NCBI taxonomy): domain Bacteria; kingdom Pseudomonadati; phylum Pseudomonadota; class Betaproteobacteria; order Rhodocyclales; family Zoogloeaceae; genus Thauera; species Thauera sinica. The sequence continues at coordinate 544,457 of NZ_CP023439.1, read as the reverse complement.
TCGTCAACGCGCACAGGAGAACGAGCGCGGGGTAAGGAAGCCCTGCAGGACTAAATTTCATCACAAAGACGCGCAATGAACGCTCCCGAAGATCTCAACCGCCTGTATGCCGACGTATCAGACAGCATCGGCAGCGCCATGGCCGACATTCTCACGCTCAACGTCGAGCACAAGGATGGCAAGCGCGAAATCGGCAACATCACCGACAAGCTTCGTGACATCCAGACCCGTTTCGACAGCGAACTGCACCAGTTGAAGACCCATGCCGAGTGGGACACGTTCACCCTGGCGTTTTTCGGCGAGACCAACGCTGGTAAGAGCACGATCATCGAGTCACTACGCATCCTGTTCAAGGAAGAATCCCGCCAAGCACTACTGCGGCAGCATGCCGATGATTTGGAACAGTTCACGCAGGCCCTTACCGCTCACCTCGAACGCGTCCGCAAAGGCCTGCACGCCTTGTACAGCGAATACACGGGTGAACTAGCCGCCATCAGCCAAAGTACCGCCCGACTGGCGCAAATAGTTCAGCACGAAGCCCGAGAGCGAAACACAATTGCCCAAGCCGAAGCTGACGCCAGAACCCGGCTCGCCCAGCAAGAGGCCCAGGCACGCCTTGAGGCGCAGCAACAGGAAGCAGCGCATCGCCAGCAACTCGCCGAACAGGAGTCCCGCGCTCACCTGGCAGCGGAGCAGAAAGAGGCCTGGCAGCGCCTGCAAATCGAGCAAGCGCATGCGGTATCGCGTTCCAAAGTACGTCTGGCGCTGTTCGGTGTCGGCGGGATCCTGATCGGTGCCACGGCTACGGTGGCATTGCTGAAACTGGCAGGAGCCTGAGTTGAGCCGCCATGAACTCGATGAACTGTTCGATGAGGCAACGTCAACGCCCTCGCCAGTTGCCCCCACCGCCACGCCTGCCCTCCAGCACATCGAGGCGCACTCCCCTACCCTCGATGCACTGCTCAATCGCCAACTCACAACACTGCTCGACAAGCTGTTGGCCTATGAACGCAAGAAGGCCCAAGTACACCGGGTAGACGGCCTGATCATCGGTACCGGCGAAGCCGATTTCACCAAGGGCAATACGCTCTATCCCCTGAACTACAAGGGCAAGCGCTTTCAGTTGATCGACGTGCCTGGTATCGAGGGTGACGAAAGCAAGTACGCGCATATGGTCCGTGAAGCGGTGGCCAAGGCTCATCTGGTGTTCTATGTAAACGGCACCAACAAAAAGCCCGAGAAGGCCACCGCGCAGAAAATCCGCGCCTACCTGCGACTGGGCACTCAGGTCTACCCCTTGGTCAATGTGCGCGGCAATGCCGATGCCTACGAGTTCGAGGAAGACCGTAAGTCCCTGACAGGTCACGGCGGCTCCACCGTCGCCTTGCAGCAGACCGAGGAAGTGCTGCGTTCGGTATTGGGCAGCAAGGTCATGCAGCCCGGTCATTGCGTGCAGGGGCTGCTGGCGTTCTCGGCGCTGGCGAGCGATGCGCAGACCGGGCGTACCACGATCGATCCGTCCCGTAGCCCAGACTTGGTTATCCAGCAGCGCAATTACCAGAAGCACTTCGCCTCATCCAAGGCGATGTACGAGTTCAGCCAGATCAAGTCAGTCGCCAAGGTGCTGCATGGCAAACTCGAGACTTTCCGGGAAGACATGATCGAGAGTAACAAGACCAAGGTGCACGAACTGCTTGTCGAGAACGCCGCGACGCTGCAAGCGCTATACGCCACGCACGAAGCATTCGTCGCCAGGACCAAACCGGAGTTTGAGAAGTGCCGTGAAGCGGTCAAGGGGGCCCTGGAGAGTTTCGAGCCGCTGGTCATTGCTGGAAGGAAAAACCTTTGTGATAAGCTCTTTAATGAGCTCAAAGAAAAGGCCGACACGATCATCGAACAGCATTTCGGCGACAACGACGAGATCTCTCGCAAGGTAAATAGTGCATTCAAGGATCGGCAGAAATCGCTCAAAGACGAGTTGCAGAAGCAGTTTATAACGTATCTTACTGGCCTGCGTCAGGATCTGCAGCAGGCCATGCAGCGGCTCCTAGAGGACGTTGCGCGGGTCGAACTCGAGCAAATGCTCTGTGACGCCGATACCCTGAACATCAACTACAAGACACTTGAGTTGGGCTTTGGCCTGGAACTTGGCGACTATGGCTGGATGGCCTTCAACATAGGTTCCTACGCTTTGGCAGGGGCCGGTATCGGTACCGCGTTTCCGGTGATTGGCAACTTGATAGGTGCCATTGCCGGTGCCGTGGCGGGCATTCTGGTCAGCTTGCTGAACTCACTAACCAGCAAGGAAAAACGCATTCGCAAGGCACAAGGGCAAGTGCAGGAAAAGATCAATGAGGCTTGGTCCGAAGCCTGCAAAGCCTTGCAGGAGGAGCACAAGACGCTGTTCGCCCCCGTGCACAAGCAGATTGACGAAGCCGTTTTGTCTCGCGTGCAACAACTCGATGAGTCGCTCAAGCGTCCTCTGAAGATCATCGAGCAGCAGATGGCGCTGATGAACCGTACCAGAGAACAGTTGGAGAACATGCCATATGGAACAATTCAAGCAGTTCAATGTTGAGAAGCAGGCCGCGCTCGAAAGGTTGGAGCAATTGCGTGCGGTGCTCGACGAACTGGGCGAGATGGGTGCGGACGTCGGCAGTGAACTGCAGAAGATCGACTCGGCGGTACAGGCCATCGAGTCCGATGTCCTGCGCATCGCCCTGCTCGGGGCCTTCTCTGATGGCAAGACCAGCGTCATTGCCGCCTGGCTGGGCAAGGTCATGGCCGATATGAATATCGACATGGACGAATCCTCCGACCGTCTGGCCATCTATTCCCCGCAGGGGCTGCCAGAAAAGTGCGAGATCATCGACACCCCCGGCCTGTTCGGCGACAAGCAAAAGAGCGTCGACGGCGAGCCCGTGATGTATGAAGATCTGACCAAACGCTACATCTCTGAGGCGCATCTGATTCTGTATGTGGTGGATGCCACCAACCCACTCAAGGAAAGCCATAACGATATCGTCAAGTGGGTGCTACGGGACCTGAACAAGCTGTCCTCGACCGTTTTCGTGATCAACAAGATGGACGAGGTGACCGACCTCACCGAACAAGTGCTGTTCGATGCCCAGGCCGCGATCAAGGAGGGCAACCTCAAGGCCAAGCTGCAGCGTGCAGCCAACCTCAGCCCCGACGAAATGGCCCGACTGAATATCGTCTGCCTGGCATCCAACCCGAATGGGCGTGGCCTGGAGTTCTGGTTCGGCAAACCCGAACACTATGAAAGCCGTTCGCGGATCAACGACCTCAAAGCCATGACCACCCAGGTATTGCGGCACAATGTTCCGGCGGTGCTGATTGCCAAGACCGGCCTGGATGTCGTGCGCGATGTCGTCGGCCAGCATGTGGTGCGCGCTGAGGAGCAGTTGGAGCGGCTCAAGTTGTTTGCCGAGCAGAATGCCGAGGAGTCGGTACGTATCAGCCAGGACATTGCCAATGGCCGCCGCGAAGTCAAACGACTGGCCGGCGAACTGTCCCAGGAACTGCAAAACCTTGAGAAAGATTTGCTGGGCAAACTCCGCCCTATTTCCCTGGAAAAAATCCGTGAATTCCTTGAGGACGAACTCGGTTACACCGAGGAGAGCGTAGGCTTCAAACTGAACCTGAAGATTAAGAGCGCGATCGATCGCTCGTTTGATCAGTCCTCCAAAGTTACCAGCCGCATCTCTCAGGATATCGGCCGCCAACTCAACTCTAGCGAAAGCTTTCTCAATGCCATGGGCGAAAGTGCTCTCAAGTCGATGGGTGGGGCCGCCAAGGGGATAGCCAACCTGAGCCCAGACATCATCAAGGGCGCGGTATTCGCCGCCCGCGATGCGCTCAGCGCGGTAACGGGTGTTGCGATCAAGTTCAAGCCCTGGCAGGCGACCAAGATTGCGGGAGCCATTTGCAAATGGGCAGGCCCTGCGGGCGCAGTCTTCACCGTTACCTCGGATCTGTTAAACGCATACAAGGCTCATGAGCTGGAACAGGAACTGAAGGACGCCAAGGAGTCTATTACCGAGGTGATCACAAGTGCCTTCAAGGATATCTACGTCATCATCGGTGACAACGAAAAGCTGCTGGACTTCTTTGCCCCGCAGCTCAAGGCGTTTGAGAAAATCGTTGAAACCGTGGAGGAGCGTTCGACGTTCATCAGCACCAGTCAAGCCAAGCTCCAAAGCGTGAAAACAAAGCTGAATGCGCTGATGCCGGCGCCTGCGCGGTCTGAAGCAACGACCTGAACGAACAACAGGGGGGCGCCGCAGGCGCCCACCCCTATTTTTACTGCGTCACTATTAACCCGGCAATCAAATAGAGAATTTACCGAGCGCGGCGAACATGCTCATGGCTGAAATACGCCCGCACACGTGCCGGTATCGCCGCAATGCGCTCCATGCAGGCACGTACCTTCCCAAGCAGCGCAATGGCATTTTGGCTATCGGCCCGGAGCGTGTCGCCGTCTTGAGGTCACGATTCAGATACTCGTCGGGATTGAGTTCCGGCGCATAGGGCGGCAGGTAAAACAGCTCGATCTTTCCGACATGCTCAGCGACTCACTCACGAACACGGTTGGCACGATGCACACGCAGGTTATCGACGATCAGAAACACCTTACGCTGCGCGTCCTGGATCAGATCCTGCAAAAAGACGATGAAGCGCTCGACATCGATAGCCCCTCGAAGAACGAGAAACGCACCAGCCCCTGCTTGGTGATCGCCGAGATCATCGAGGTCGAGCCACAGCGAGCGGCCGGAAGGGGCAACTCGGGCGTCATCCCCGCCGGCGAGTAACCGCGCACCCAGTTCGAATCCTGGCGAATCGCCGTCTCGTCGCCCCAGTAAATCTCGGCGTCCTCAGCCTTGGCGCGCGTGACGATCTTCGGGTATTCGTCCTCGAGCCACGCCTTGAGCCGAGCTGGATCCTGTTCAAGTGCGCGCTTGGCTGGTCGCTGCGGCGTGAGACCCCAGCGTCGAAGGTACTCGTCAACCGCGCGAATGGGCATGTCGATACCGTACAATTGCTTGATCGCGAGCATGGCCGCACGACGGTTCCACAGCGCGAATTCGAGCTGCAACTGCGCGGGGTTCGAACCGATGATCCTCAAGCGCAACTGCTCTTCTTAAACCAGCGTCAGTGTTCGCCCCGAGCCATGACGGCGACCACGTTGCCCGCCTTTGATGACGGTATCGACGCTGTCCGCTTGAGCACGCCGCGCCATTTCAACACCGTGCCAACATGAACTCCGCAAACCTCAGCGATATGAACCCACGTGTAGCCCTGCTTGCGAAGCACAAACGCCTGGCGGCGAATATGTTCGAGAGTCTCAAGCGGCAGCTTTCTGGCATCGATCTTGTCCATGTCGGAATCTTAGCATAATCTATTTGATTGCCTGGTTAATATTTTACCAATTTGATGCTGTATAATTTAAAAATAGACTAACTTATTGGGGCTGAGAAAGGAATAACCAGTGACTCATAAATTCAACAGCGAGGGGGGGGTGACTGGGTTAGATTTATGGATCCTCAAACTACCCTGGAAATAGACCTTCACGTGGACAAGGACGACCTAGACTACAATCTCCCCTACTGGGAAAAAATGAGGCAAGTATGGGAGCGTTCTCTTGACGCACTTAAACGAGCACAAGCGGAAGGGAAGAAATTTGTCCTTTTTAAACATGGATGGTCGACATCGCGCATAGGCAAAACGACGTCGAGATCGCAAGTTCGCAAACTGATGCAGAGCAGAGAAGCGACGCCATTTATCATCAGACGAAACTCCATTAAGCACGACACCGTATTTCTAGCTTCGATCAGACCGATCAATCGGTCTTGAACTTTTCTTCTACATCTGCGCTGAAAGATACTTTCCGATCGGTAACTGACTTGTCCCGAACATGTAGCGATGGGGATTCATCTTTGTCGTAACATATTGATCATTTTTAGTTTTTTTGTCGCACGATGCTCGGCTAGCATTCAAGCCTATTAGTAATCAGCTGTAACCACAATCTTTTTTAAACAAGAACGCAGGGGATGCACGATGGGAAAACTGATCGACAGGGACGATAGCCGCTGGCTTCCCTAGGCCGGGAACTGGCTCGTTCCGAATGTCCTGTAGTGCGGGTTCATTCTGGTTGTGACATGCTGATCATTCTTGGCAAGGTATAGGAGGTTCTGTCGTAGCGCCTCGCGCCTGTCGTGATCGTGTCGGTCGATTTGCCCCGTGCCTATGCCATGACCGTAACGAGCGTGATGCTCTTTTTGCGCGTTGCTGTTCCAATACGCACCCTTGTCATGCGTGATGACATTCACCCAGTAATCACCGATGCTCCTGGCGATGTGAATGTCTGCTCGATGGTTGCCGTTGTAGAAGATGACGACGTGCAGATGCAAGCCACCCGCATCGTGCCCTTCTTCGATTTTCCACACGTAGCCGTTGATGCCTCGCAGTAACGCGTTGCCTCGCCTGTTGTTGAGCAATTGATCTCGATGCTGACGAATGATGTCTAGCGTGATCTCGTGCTGCCATTCGGGTTTGTAGGTGAGGGTCAGCACAAGGATGACGTGACGTGAGCGCCAGTCGAACATCGCTTGCTCAAGTCCCATCACTCGGTCTGCGTTGCGTACGGCTTTTCGTGCTGTGCTGCCCATGCTGTGCTCCGCCGGTTGTTGATTGAAGATGGAGAGCAACAACCCGCTTCTCATCGAAGGAGGCGACCAGTCGTCACTGCGCTTGCACTGTCTCTACCCGTACCCCGTATTATCCCGTATTGCATAAGAAGCACCGAGACGACCTTGCCGAAAGGTAGCTCGAAGCGAATGAAACTGATAGGACATTTCGAGAAAAGCGAGGGTATTGTTCTCTCCACCGTATACGGAGTTATGGACAGAGTCCGCTTCGGAAGCGTACAGAGGGCGGTTCAGTTTTAGCTGAGGTAGGGATAAAAAAAAACGATGCGCTCGTGCGACAAAATCGCACGAGCGCATCGAGCGCAACAAAACGGCTGTCAATTCCCGACGATTACATGAGACGGGGGACGTTGAAAAATGCCGGGTTCAGGTTGACGACGAGTGGTGCTTTTCGATGGGCTTGCGTAATCCAAATCCTGCCTTGCGACACCAGAACGTCGATGGCGGGAACGAAACGATCCAGCCCACGAACCGGGCCGATACGATGCATCTCGTTGCGATGGATCGTATCCCATCCGTTCATCCAAACATTGTGCAGCAGGTAGCGCTCGATTTTTTCAGCATCGATGACTGCCTGCGGGACTTCAAGCGATGGCGAGAACAGCAGTCGAAACTCTTCCGCATGGAACCACACAATCGAAAATGCGCGTTCAACGGTGTCGACAGTAATCTTGCCTTCCTGACACGAGAAGACATGAAGAATGGCTGCGACGCGAGCAACGTGTTCCATCAATTTCGCGCCAAAGTCGCGTACTTCGTACAAATAGTCGCCCTCGCGCAGCATCGTCTCGACTTTGTTCGCATGGGAGGCCCACTGACGACGCGCCTCATTGTCGAACTCCATGGTGCGACGGGGAACGTCTGCCACAAGTCGCAGATCACCTTCCTCAAGAATATTCCGGAGGCGAGCGTGAAAAACGTCCAAATGTTTCCATTGTGGAGGTTCGCTTAAAACGAAGCGATTGCCGATCATTGACATGGGGCGTGTAACCAAGCAACGCGCGAGAAATCCAGAGCTACGCAGCACGTCACCACGTTTCATCATGAACTTCTCGAGCACTTCGTGTTGCACCATCACCGACAACGTGCAACGCGGATTCGTAGCTGTACGACTATCGGTAGCACGGTCAGTCAGGATAGATTCACCACCCCAAGCCATGTTCAAAGTGGCGAAGTGTTGCTGCATTAAGTCGCTCTTGAGGGCAACATCACCTTCACTGGCATTGACGAACACAGCCTCACCGTCACCTTCAAGAGCAGACATTAACGCCGCGTTCGTCATGTCCTGCCGGACGAGCCGCCGCAAACGCGGTTCCATTGGTTTGATGGTGTCCAGTTCGACCAGCTTGTGCTCAATCATATCGGTCGGCTCCCCCTTTTCGGCGAGCTTCGACATACGCTTAATATGCGCGGTTCGAGTTGACTGCCAGCGGTCAATCGCCTTCACGAAATTATCGCGATGTTTGACGAACCGACGCTCTTCGGCCTCATCATGCTCCCTGATCGGCGACGCGATGAGTTCGTCGATTGCCGTCTTGCGCTCACCGCTTTCAGCAACGACGAGTGCAAAAATAGATGCAGGTTTCACCTGGCCCGTAGGAAGGCGAACATCTGCAACACGTTGAATGATCGCTGACATCGAACTCAAGAAGGACAAGGCCGTCATGGACATCGGCGCCTGAACGATGCCATTGACTTCGATAAGCGCGTCCTCGACGATGTGCGGGAAGGCGTCGATCGGATACTGTTGATTGAGGAAGGGAGCATTCATCGCGTCACCTCCAATTTCACCGCATCACCACGACGTACGGCCTCAGCTCTGAGCAACGCCGAAAACTGGGTATGATGCAGTTTTAGACCATGTTCTGCCAGCGTTGTGATGATTTCCTTACGGCCGACTTTTCTCTCCAACGCATCTGCGATGTCATCGTAGACCTCGGCAAACCGTTGTTGAAATACAGCGATACCAGTGGGCGGCAGGGATTTGATTGCCTCGCTCAAACTTGAAGCTGTGACCTGCTTCGGCACACAATGAATGTCACTGATAGGCTGGTTTCCATCCTTGCTGGGCGCATTCATCCTGCCACCCCACTTTCGCCAGCAATGGATTCATCATTCCCGACCTTCGCAATATCACGCGTCACGATGACAGCGGGCCACAAGAGGCGGCGATTCGCCAATTTGACGGGGCGGACGCCGAAATAGCTGCCAGTTTGACAGTATCGTTTGCGAACGGATTGCCCTTTGACGTGGTTGTTCGCCGCAAACGCGTCCGTCCCCAATCCAACTTCACTTTCAGCTTTCTCTCGGGCCAGCGCCATTTTGATGATATCCATTTTGACTCCTTACTCGATTGCGACACATCTCGCGTGGTCGCTTCCGCATCAACTCACTCTCGCCCTTACGGCACGATGTGAATCGACGAGGTGGAGTTTGAGCCAACCGGAATGCGGCTGATGAGTTATGGTCCCCTATGGTCTGCTATGCCTGCTATGATCTGCTATGGGGCTTTATTCTTTTCAGCGCGTGCTTTATTCGCTTTGTCAACATGCTTTTCTCAAAAAAATTTTCTTTCCCATTTCTATCTAAATAAGAAATTTTCCCGTTGGATGTTCCTTGAAGGGGGGGCGTCTTGTTTATCGCCAATTTGATTAGCTCTTCCCAGACCGCATGATGGTCAGTAGGATCTGATGCCGTTTTAATGGCTTTGGGAATCGTGGAAGACAAGTCTCCACGAAAGCTGAATGCCATCAACTGTGCGTGTAGTGCTGACCGATCGCTTGAACTTGAGCACTCCTTTACGCTGTCAGGGAGCGTGCTTACTGGGGCTCTATTTCCGTCAGCCATGCGCCCTTCTTCACGATTGGGCTGAGTCTCATCAGTTGATAACGCGTATGCCTGCCCTCCCTCGTCGTCTACTTCCAGCCCACACCTTTCGAGATATTGGCTAGCGCTTTTTTTTGAAATACACGTACCGTAAATGTGCTCAGGAATTGGAGTATGACTGCCATCTAAGAAGTGGATGTCCCCTTCTGCATGCATCTTATTAATATGCTTCATATGCCGGCCAGCGATTATTAACTGCTCTTCTTTTCTGGCTTTGGCGTCTTGGAGAACTGGCTCCCAATCTTGAGGGCGATCCGGATGGGTTCGATATGCCTCCATGAAAGCCTGAAGCTCCCCTTCGTCCATCGGAAGCCTCAGCGGCGGAAGAGTAGGCAGTAACCGCGAAAACATCTCCCTATCTTGCTCGGCAAGCCCGAACACCATTCCTACCAGCGCACTCTTCGTAGAAGTGCCGCCGACGCTGGGGCTCACGGCACGCTTTCCTACAATGCAATCCACCCCCGTTACATTCGTCGGGCAAATAGCCTCTGCAATCGCAAGTGTTAGATCAAGGATGCGAATCACCCCTCCTTTGGGCATCTTGACCCTTTCTTGGCTTGTATGTTTCATACCAGACCGCCGCGGTAGAGTTTGGGAGTCGTTGAGGCGACCAGACCGGCCCGTACAGCCTGGTTTTGGCTTGGGACTGTGAGCCCGTCTATGAGTAGATGGCGCACGACCGCCGCGCCGGTCTTCGTGAAGCCCGAACGGTTACGCGCCCCGGTTTTTCCGAGAGCGCTTGCACAAGCAACGAATCTGAAAATCATGTCTGTAATCTCAGTGGCGGTGGACATCGACGTGTCCAAGGCGCACGTCGATGTCGCAGTGCTGGGCGCCAAGCGCGATGCCCAGCGGTTTCGATAACGATACGGAGGACCACTCGGCGCTGGCGGCGACCCTGCAGCCGCTGGGCGTGGCCCTGGTCGTGATAGAAAGCCATCGGCGGCTATGAGGCCGCTCTTACCTGCGCGCTGCAGGCGGCCGGCCTTCCCGTGGCGGTGGTCAATCTGCGTCAGGCGCGCGACTTCGCCAAGTCGATGGGGCGTTTGGCGAAAACCGATGCAATCGATGCGCGCCTGCTCGCGCAGTTCGCCGCAGTGCTGGCGCGCCGCGAGGACCTGGCCTGCCCCATCCGCCCGCTCGCCGACACCCAGCACCAAGTCTTGGCCGCGATGGTCACTCGCCGCCGCCAACTGCAACCGCTGGCCGAGCGCCAGCGGTTGCAGTTGGCCATCCCCGTGGTGCGTCCAAGCATCAAGGCGATGATCGAGGCCATCCGCAAGCAACTCGACGAGGTCGAGGCGCAGATGGTCGGCCACGTGCGCGAACATTACGCTGCGCTCGACAAGCTGTCGTACTCGGCCAGCGGCATCGGCCCGACGGCCAGAGCCAGCCTGACTGCCGAGTTTCCCGAGCTGGGGCGACTGAACCGCCGCCAGATCGCCGCGTTCGTCGGCGTGGCACCGACGGCCAACGACTCGGGCACCAGCCACGGCCGACGGTACATACAAGGCGGGCGCTTCGAGATTCGCCGCGTTGTACATGCCCGCCTGACCATCGCTCGGCACAACCCCGCCATCAAGGTCTTCTACGAGCGCCTGATTGCTGTTGGCAAATTGCCCAAGGTCGCCCTGACCGCCTGCATGTGCAAGCCGCTGACCATGCTGAACGCCATGGTGCGAACCAACACCCCTTGAGACTATTCGCTTCATCTGGCTTGACTCGGCAGACGGTTACTCAATCGTAAATTACGCTATTGTACTTTATTGATTTATATGGATCGCCGTTGCTCTCAAATGCCTACATGGTGCCTACATGAACGCAAAAAGCACTTAGGCCAACCCCGAAGGGTTGGCCTAAGTGCTTGTTTTAATGGTGGCCAGTCGCGGAATCGAACCACGGACACGCGGATTTTCAATCCGCTGCTCTACCAACTGAGCTAACTGGCCAACAGAGGGCGCATTATAGCGGGCTTTCCCACCCTGTCAATCACATTCGGAATACACGCATATGGAATCCCTTGTGCGGGTGCCCACGGAAACGCATTGCGCGGACGGCCATGAAAAAACACGGCGGACGCCCGGCAAGGCGTCCGCCGTGTGCGGAACATCGCTGCCGGCCCATTGGGGAGGCCGGCAGCACCTGCGACTCAGTGGCCGGAAGCGGCGGCTGCGCCGATACCCGTTTCGGAACGGACGCGCTGGGCCAGGTAGCCGGCGCGGTCTTCCTTCGCACGCTGGCTGTTGTCGAGGATCGAGAACAGCCAGATGCCGATGAAGCCGGCAGCCATCGAGAACAGCGCGGGCGAGGTGTAGGGGAACAGCGCCGAACCCTTCGGATTGCCCAGCGTGGCTTCCCAGACCGAGGGCGACACCACGGTGAGCCCCACCGCCACGATCAGGCCGAGGAAACCGCCGATGGTCGCGCCGCGGGTCGTGCAGTCCTTCCACAGCACCGACATGAACAGCACCGGGAAGTTGGCCGAAGCGGCGATCGCGAAGGCCAGCGACACCATGAAGGCGATGTTCTGCTTCTCGAACGCGATGCCCAGGATCACCGCGATGACGCCGAGCGCCACGGTGGTGATGCGGGACACGCGCAGTTCCGAGGCAGAGTCGGCATTGCCGTGCTTGAACACCGTGGCGTACAGGTCATGCGACACCGCCGAGGCACCCGACAGCGTCAGGCCGGCGACCACCGCCAGGATCGTGGCGAACGCGACCGCGGAGATGAAGCCGAGGAAGACGTTGCCGCCGACCGCGTTGGCGAGGTGGATTGCCGCCATGTTGCCACCGCCGACCAGGCCGCCCTTGGCGTCGAGGAACTGCGGATTGGTGGAGACCAGCACGATGGCGCCGAAGCCGATGATGAAGGTCAGGATGTAGAAGTAGCCGATCCAGGTGGTGGCCCAGAACACCGACTTGCGGGCTTCCTTTGCATCCGGCACGGTAAAGAAGCGCATCAGGATGTGCGGCAGGCCGGCGGTACCGAACATGAGCGCCATGCCGAAGGAGATCGCGGAGATCGGGTCCTTGATGAAGGAGCCCGGACCCATGATCGCCTGACCGATGATGCCGGCCTCTTCCGGCGCCTTGCCGGCCGCGGTGGCCACGCCGACCTTGACGCGGACGGCGTCGGCAAACAGCGCCTCGGGCGAGAAGCCGTAGTTCAGCAGCACCATGAAGGCCATGAAGGACGCGCCGCCGAGCAGCAGGCAAGCCTTGATGATCTGCACCCAGGTGGTCGCCGTCATGCCGCCGAACAGCACGTAGACCATCATCAGCGCACCGACGATGACGACCGCCATCCAGTACTCGAGGCCGAACAGCAGCTTGATGAGCTGGCCGGCACCGACCATCTGCGCGATCAGGTAGAACGCCACCACGACCAGCGTGCCCGATGCCGCGAAGGCACGGATCGGCGTCTGCTGGAAGCGGTAGGCCGCCACGTCGGCAAAGGTGAACTTGCCGAGGTTGCGCAGCTTCTCGGCCATCAGGAAGGTGATCACCGGCCAGCCCACGAGGAAGCCGATCGAGTAGATCAGGCCGTCGTAGCCGCTGGTCATCACCGCCGCGGAGATACCGAGGAAGGAAGCCGCCGACATGTAGTCGCCGGCGATCGCGAGGCCGTTCTGGAAGCCGGTGATGCCGCCGCCGGCAGTGTAGAAGTCCGCCGCGGACTTGGTCTTGGCCGCCGCCCACTTGGTGATGAACAGGGTGCCGACGACAAACACCGCGAACATGGTGATCGCCGTCCAGTTGGTGGCCTGCTTCTCCACCTGGCCGAGGTCGCCACCCGCCGCCAGCGCCGCCGCCGACAGGGCGGCCAGCATCAGGCCCGCCGAAAAACGCACGAAACGCCCGCTCATTTGCCGCTCTCCTTGACGATGTCGTGGGTCAGCGCATCGAACTCGGAGTTCGCGCGGCGAACGTAGATGCCGGTGATGATGATGGTGAACAGGATGACGCCGAGGCCGACGGGAATGCCGACGGTCATCACGCCCTCGCCCAGACGCTTGCCCAGGAACTCCTTGTCGAAGGCGATCAGGGCGATGTAGCCGTAATAGACGATCAGCATGATGGCGGTCAGCACCCAGCCATAGGACGTACGGGTACTGACCAACTGCTGGTATTTCGGATTGTTGGTGATTTTCTTCACCAGATCTTCTTCCATATCTCCCTCCACTCGCAATTGGACGAACCGGGCTCTCGCCCGGACGACGACAAGTTAGCCCCGGAGACTTACGATCGGCTTACGAAATGCAACATTCGTTTATCAAGGAAGAAATTCCCTGAATGCCGCTCTTCGGCGCGCGGCAGACCTGCCGGCCTGGAAGGCTCACCCCAGCGGATAGAAGTCGCCGTGCACCGGCGGGGGAACCTGGCGCTGGCTGCGCGGAAAGACGACCTGAGCGAGCGTCCCCTTCCCTGCCGGATTGGGGCTCAGCGAAACGGTGGCGCGGTGCAGCTCGGCAATTTCGCGCACGATGGGCAGGCCCAGGCCCGAACCATCGACACCGCTGCCGAGCACGCGGTAGAAGCGTTCGAAGACCCGCTCGCGGTCGGCCTCCGGGATGCCGACGCCCGTATCCTCGATCTCGAAGATCGGTGCGCCGGCGTGCCGCGTGCGCGCGGTCACGCTGCCGCCGCGCGGGGTGTACTTGATGGCGTTGTCCATCAGGTTCTTGATCATCTCGCGCAGCAGCACCGGGTTGCCTTCGATCTGCAGGCGCTGCCCGGCATCTTCCACGCCGAGGTCGATCCCCTTGGCGAGCGCGCGCGGAAAGAGATCCTGCGCCACCTCGCGCACCACCGCCCCGAGATCGAGCGGCTCGACGGCGTAGAGCTTCTCGAAGCTGGCCTCGGCGCGGGCCAGCGACAGCAACTGGTTGATGAGGTGCGCCGCGCGGTCGGTGCTTTCGGCGATGTGCGCCAGCGAGCGACGCAGTTGCTCGGGGTCGGTCTCCTGCAGCGCGAGATCGGTCTGCATCTTGAGACCGGTCAGCGGCGTGCGCATCTGGTGCGCGGCATCGGCAATGAAGCGCTGCTGCGCCTGGAGGTTTTCCTCCAGGCGCACCATCATGCCGTTGTAGGCGACGATCAGCGGGCGCACCTCTTCGGGCACGCTTGCCGGCTCCACCGGCGACAGGTCGGTGGGGCGCCGCACGCGGATCAGGCTCTGCAGCCGGTTCAACGGCGCGATGCCGCGCGACAGGCCGACCCACACCAGCACCACCGCGAGCGGGATGATGGCGAACTGCGGCAGCAGCACGCCGGTGACCACGCGCGAGGCGAGGTCGGTGCGCTTGTTGCGCGTCTCGGCCAGTTGCACGATCACCATCGGCAAGCCGTTGCCGCCCGGCGGGCGCAGGAACTGGTAGGCGACGCGTACCTCCTCGCCCTGTATCACTTCGTCGCGGAACAGCACTTCGTCGATGATGGGCGTCGGCGGCCGCGGCGCAGGCGGGATGTCGGCGTCGCCGCTCAGCATCTCGCCGTATTCGTTCGTGACCTGGTAGTACAGCACGTCGTCCTGGTCGGCACGGAACAGCGCCCGCGGCGGCGCCGGGAAGCTCATCGTCAGTTGCCCGTTCTCGACGGCAACGAAGCGCGCCAGCGTGCGCGTCGCGTCGGCCAGCGCGCGATCGTAGGGCTGGCCGGCGATGTTGTCCGCCACGTTGTGCGTGACGATGATGGAGATCGGCCACAGGAACAGCAGCGGCGCGAGCATCCAGTCGAGAATCTCGCCGAACAGCGAGTTCGGCTGGGCCGACGCCCGCCCGCGTACGGAAGTCCTGTCAGATTTTCGCCGCCGGGGTCGCATCCGGGTTTTCCAGGCAGTAGCCGAGGCCGCGCACCGTCACGATGCGTACGCCGCTGTCTTCGAGCTTCTTGCGCAGGCGATGCACGTAGACCTCGATGGCATTGCTGGAGACCTCTTCGCCCCAGCCGCACAGGTGGTCGACCAGTTGGTCCTTGCTCACCAGCCTGCCCACCCGCAGCAGGAAGACCTCGAGCAGGCCGATCTCGCGCGCAGAGAAATCCACCACCTGGCCGGCGATCTTCACCACCCGGTCGGCCTGGTCGTAGCTGAGCCGCCCGACCTCGATGCAGCGCGCCTGCCCGGTGCCGCGCCGCGTCAGCGCACGCGCGCGCGCCTCGAGTTCGGGCAGGGCGAACGGCTTGGTGAGGTAGTCGTCGGCACCGGCGTCGAGCCCGCGCACACGGTCATCCACGCCGTCCTGGGCGGTGAGGATCAGGACCGGTACCGCGGACTTGCGCGCGCGCAGGCGCTTGAGCACCTCGATACCCGGCAGGCGCGGCAGTCCGAGGTCGAGGATCAGCAGATCGTAGGGTTGCGAAGCCAGGGCGGTATCCGCCTCCGCCCCGTCCGCCACATGGTCGACCGCATAGCCACCGCGTCGCAGCGCCCGCCCGATGCCGTCCGCAATGACCGGATCGTCTTCCGCCAGCAGAATGCGCATGAGATTCCGGATGTAAGTTGAATGTAAGCGGGTATCCGTAAAGTCGCCCCCGCTGTTCTCCTTTTGCTCGGTCTTCGGGAACGGGCGCCGCACGCGGCCCGTTCCGGGGAGCGGCCCGCAGCCGCTCCCCGCCGACTTTTCCCCGCAAGACGTTTGAATTATCACACGCCTCGCACCGGCAGGTGCGCGGCGATGCGCCGTTCGCAGGCGTGAACGGACGACGGCCCCGCACATGGCGGGGCCGTCGTCACATGGCTGCAGGACTGCAGCCCCGATGCACCGGGGCTGCGGGCGCGGCAATTACATGCCCATGCCCATGTCGCCCATGCCACCCATGCCGCCCATCGGGGGCAGGGCGGGCTTCTCTTCGGCCAGTTCGCCGACCATGCAGTCGGTGGTGAGCATCAGGCCGGCGACGGAAGCGGCGTTCTGCAGCGCGGTGCGGGTGACCTTGGTCGGGTCCAGCACGCCCATCTCGACCATGTCGCCGTACTCGCCGGAGGCGGCGTTGAAGCCGTAGTTGCCGGAACCCTCGACGACCTTGTTCACCACCACCGAGGCTTCGTCACCGGCGTTGGCGACGATCTCGCGCAGCGGCTGCTCCATCGCGCGCAGCACGATCTTGATGCCGGCGTCCTGGTCGTGGTTGTCGCCCTTCAGGCCGGCCAGGTTGGCGCGGGCACGCAGCAGCGCGACGCCGCCGCCCGGGACGATGCCCTCTTCCACCGCGGCGCGAGTGGCATGCAGCGCGTCTTCCACGCGGGCCTTCTTCTCCTTCATCTCGACTTCGGTCGCGGCGCCGACCTTGATCACGGCAACGCCGCCGGCGAGCTTGGCCACACGCTCCTGCAGCTTCTCGCGGTCGTAGTCGGACGTGGCTTCCTCGATCTGCACGCGGATCTGCTTGACGCGCGCCTCGATGCGCTCGGCTTCGCCGGCGCCGTCGATGATGATCGTGTTTTCCTTGCCCACTTCAATGCGCTTGGCCTGGCCGAGATCGTTCAGCGTGGCCTTTTCCAGCGTCAGGCCGACTTCTTCGGCGATGACCTGGCCGCCGGTCAGGATGGCGATGTCTTCCAGCATGGCCTTGCGGCGATCGCCGAAGCCCGGGGCCTTGACGGCGCAGGTCTTGAGGATGCCGCGGATGTTGTTCACCACCAGGGTGGCGAGCGCTTCGCCTTCGACGTCTTCGGCGATGATCAGCAGCGGACGGCCGGCCTTGGCGACTTGTTCCAGCACCGGCAGCAGGTCGCGGATGTTGGAGATCTTTTTGTCGAACAGCAGGACGAACGGGTTCTCCAGGATGGCGACCTGCTTGTCCGGGTTGTTGATGAAGTACGGCGACAGGTAGCCGCGGTCGAACTGCATGCCCTCGACGACGTCGAGTTCGTTCTGCAGCGACTTGCCGTCTTCGACGGTGATCACGCCTTCCTTGCCGACCTTGTCCATGGCGCGGGCGATGATGTCGCCGATGTCGCTGTCGGAGTTGGCCGAGATCGCGCCGACCTGGGCGATTTCCTTGTTGGTCGAGCAGGGCTTCGACAGCTTCTTCAGCTCTTCGACGGTGGCCACGACGGCCTTGTCGATGCCGCGCTTGAGGTCCATCGGGTTCATGCCGGCGGCGACGAACTTCATGCCTTCGCGCACGATCGACTGGGCCAGCACGGTCGCGGTGGTGGTGCCGTCACCGGCGATGTCCGAAGTCTTGGAAGCGACTTCCTTGACCATCTGCGCGCCCATGTTCTCGAACTTGTCCTTCAGTTCGATCTCCTTGGCGACGGAAACGCCGTCCTTGGTCACGGTCGGGGCGCCGAACGAGCGCTCGAGCACCACGTTGCGACCCTTCGGGCCCAGGGTCACCTTGACGGCGTTGGCGAGGATGTTGACGCCGGCGACCATGCGCTCGCGGGCGGAATCACCAAACTTGACTTCTTTAGCTGCCATTTATTCAGAACTCCGGAATTGTTTCGGTTAGCTGTCCAGGGCGTGCGGGAGGCTTCAAGCCTCGACCACACCCATGATGTCTTCCTCGCGCATGACGAGGAGTTCTTCGCCTTCGACCTTCACGGCCTGGCCGGCATACTTGCCGAACAGCACCTTGTCGCCCACCTTGACGGCCATCGGACGCACCTTGCCGTCGTCCAGGATCTTGCCGTTGCCGACGGCCAGCACTTCGCCCTGGTCGGGCTTCTCGCCAGCGCTGTCGGGGATCACGATGCCGCTGGCGGTCTTGCGTTCTGCCTCAAGGCGCTTGACGATCACGCGATCATGCAAGGGACGAATCTTCATCAGGTTCTCTCCTACCAGGTTTCGACTGTTGCGGGACGAGCCCGCCGGGGAATTCGCTTTTACCGTGCGGACATCGCACGGGGCTGTTAGCACTCACTGCCAACGAGTGCTAATAATAGGGACGAGGTAGCGCGATTTCAAGTCCTGCTCAATCCTGCGGGGCGGATCCGCCAGCGTCGGGGCCGGATGCATCGCGGGAGCGGTCATGCGCCTGGGCGCGCATCTGCGCGACGCGGCGCATGAAGGTGGCAGCCGGTCTGGCGCCCGCGGCGGCGGCCAGGGCGTGCAGTTCCTCCGGCATCAGCCGCAGCATTGCCGCCGGAATCGGCGCGACGCTGCGAAAACCGCGGCCCGCAGCATCGACGAGCCGGCCGGGAATGCCGCCGGCGATCGACAGGTCGCCGAACATCGCGAACTGTTCGAGGAAATCCTCGCCATCGGCCACCCGGAACACGCTGGCCCGCGCCAGCCGCGTCGGCTCACCGTCGTCGGCGCTCAGCAAGGCCCAGCCCCTGGGCAGCAGTGCGCACACCCCGGGCCCGCCGCGCGCAAGGAGACGGTCGATCAGCAGGGCGGGCGTCCAGTTCCGGCCTGTCTGCGCCGACAGCCACTGCGCCCCCGCACCGAGCGAAATCAGATCGGTCTCTTGCATGTTCCAGGCACCGCCCTTCTGCGCCCATAAGAAAGTCTTTTTGCACCGCAACAGCGCATCGGAATCAGTTTGCTACAATTCGATTCCCGCGTGTTTCCCCGGTGCCTCATGGCCACAGAAATCGAACGCAAGTTCCTCGTCTGCGAGACCCGTTTCCTCGACGGCCGCAAGGGCGAACGCATCGTGCAGGGCTATGTGGCAAAGGAACCCGGCGCCATGTCTACACGGGTACGCGTGCGCGCCGACCGCGCATTCCTGACCCTGAAGGGTCCGCGCGAGGGCCTGTCGCGCGACGAATTCGAATACCCCATCCCGGTCGCGGACGCGCAGCACATGCTGGCGCTCTACTGCGGCAACCGCGTCATCCAGAAGACCCGCTACGTCGTCGACTTCGCCAGTCAAGCCTTCGAGGTCGACGTGTTCGAAGGCCGGCATGCGGGCCTCGTCATCGCCGAGATCGAACTGCAGGACGAGCGGACGCCGCTCGTCCTGCCGCCCTGGATCGGGCAGGAAGTCACGCACGATCGCCGCTACGGCAATTACGTCCTGGCCCAGTTCGAAGGGCCGGTCCGGCCGCTCGAACCGGCCGACTTCGCCGCGCCCCCGGGCTTTTCCGCCGGGGTTTCAGGGATTATCGCCGCGCATTGAGCGAACGGCTCGGGGCGCGGCGGTCGCGCGCTTCCGGGTTCCTGCTTCCACCGGCCTGGCGCAGAGCAGCTCACTCTCGTCCTCCAGCCGCTTGACCACCATCACGCCGGCATCGGCCAGGTTTTCGGTGGCGCTTTCGGCAGCATCCAGCGCCAGGTCGAGTGCACTGACGGTCGTTTCGAGTTCACGCGGCGCCCATTTGTGCAACTCGCGTACGGCCGCGTGCGCACAGCGGTGCGATATGCCCCACTGCGCCTCGGCGACCTTTACCAGGTCGATCAGCCAGCCCGACGTCAGGTGCAGGGATTCGTGGAACAGGCCGCGCAACTCCTCGGCCATGCTGTGATCGCCGGCGCTCCCGGCCGGCGCCATGGCCCGCCGCAGCGACGTGTCCGCGCTCGCCTGCAGCGCATGCAGGGACAGGCCGCCGAGCCGGTGCAGCGTGTCGAAGGTGAGCATCGCCGCATCCCTGGCGTTGGCCAGCGACTGCGTCTGGTAGTTGGAGATGGTGGTTGGTGACAGCATTTTTTTCTCCCGCTTCATGTCGCGCACGGAACCTCCCGCTGCGCTGCGGCACGTGCGCCGCTCCGGCCCGCCGGTCCGACATCCGTTCCGGCACCGCCGCGGCGATCCTCCGCTTATCGACGTTGATTGTGCGACTGCAGCCGGCAAAGTCTCGCGCACTTGCTCACGAATCGTGTGAAGCCGTGCCGGGGCGACCCCGCCTGGCCGGGTCTCGCGCCAGGCAAACCCGCCGCGCCCGTCGCCGCCGGAATCCTGCACCTTGCGGCTTTGCCGCAACAAGGGGGCACGGTTATGCTTGGCACAAAAACCACACAAGGTGCGTCCGATGTCCTCGTCCACCTCGCTCCCGCCGCAGGCTCTCTACACCGCGTGCGATCCGGCGTCGCTGCAGTTCCGGGACACCGACGAGCTTCCGGAACTCGACGCCGCGCTGATCCACGCACGCGCCGTCGAAGCGCTGCGGCTCGGCCTCGACATCCGGCACACCGGTTACAACCTGTTCGTGCTCGGCGAGACGGGTAGCGGCCGCCACGCGATCGTCGACCAGTTGCTCGAGGACGAGCGGCGCAACGGGGATCGCCCGGCGGACTGGTGCCACGTCTACAACTTCGCCGACGCCGCCCGGCCCGACCTGCTGCGGCTGCCCTGCGGCCGCGGCGCCCGCCTGCGCGACGACATGCAGCACTTCGTCGAGGAACTGGCGCCGGCCATCACCGCGGTATTCCAAAGCGACGAATACCGCGGCCGCATCGAGGCGATGCAGGAGGAACAGAAACAGCGCGAGGAGGCTGCGCTGCATGCGCTCGGCCGCGAGTCCGCCGAACTCGGCGTGGCGCTGCTGCGCACGCCGCACGGATTCGCCTTCGTGCCGATGAAGGGTGAGGGAACCACGCTGTCGCAGGAGGAATTCGAACGGCTTCCCGAGGAACGGCAGCGGGAACTCGCGGCGCACATCAAGACGATGCACGAGCGCATGCACAAGCTGACGAACGAGTTCCCGCGCTGGCGCCGCGAATTGCAGAACCGCATCAAGCAGGCCGGCAGCGAAGCGCTGCGCATCACCGTGACCCACCTGATCGACGACCTCAAGCCGGCCTATGCCGACCTGCCCGAAGTCGTCGCCTATCTCGACGCGGTACTGCAGGACATCGTCGAGACCGGCGAATCGCTGCGCGAATCCTCGCAGAGCGAGGGCGACACCGAGACCACCACCTACTCCGGCAGCCTCTCGGTGCAGCGCTACCTGGTGAACCTGCTGGTCGAGAACCCGGCCGACGGCACCCGCCCTGTCGTGTCCGAAGACCATCCCACGCTGCAGAACCTCGTCGGCCGCATCGAGCACGTGGTGCACATGGGTACGCTGATGAGCAACTTCACGCTGATCCGCGCCGGTGCGCTGCAGCGGGCCAACGGCGGCTTCCTGGTGCTCGACGCGGTCAAGGTGCTGTCGCAGCCGTACGCCTGGGAAGGGCTCAAGCGCTGCCTGAAGGCCGGCCGCATCCGCATCGAGTCGCTGTCCGACATCATCGGCCTCACCAGCACGGTGCAGCTCGAACCCGAGCCGATGCCGCTGGACCTCAAGGTGGTGCTGGTCGGCGAGCGCCTGATCTACTACCTGCTGTGCCAGTACGACACCGAGTTCCCGCTGCTGTTCAAGATCAACGCCGACATGGAAAGCGAGATCGAGCGCAGCCCGGACAACACCGCCGCCTACGCCCGTCTGGTCGCCACGCTGGCGCGCCGCGACGGCCTGCGGCCGCTGTCGGCCGCCGCGGTGGGGCGCACCATCGAACATGCGGCCCGCCTCGCGAGCGATGCCCAGCGTCTGACCACCCAGACCCTGCCGCTGAGCGACCTGATGCGCGAGGCCGACCACTTCGCCGCCAAGGCCGAGGCCACACGCATCGAAGAGCGGCACGTCGAGGCCGCGCTCGACGCCCGCCGCCGGCGCAACGACCGCATCCGGGAGCGCTACGTCGACAGCATCCTGCGCGGCCAGTTGCTGGTCGCCACCGACGGCGGGCACGTGGGCCAGATCAACGGCCTGGCCGTCGTGCTGCTGGGCGAGAGCACCTTCGCCCATCCGGTGCGCATCACCGCCACGGTGCGCGTCGGCGAAGGCGAAGTCGTCGACATCGAGCGCGAAGTCAAGCTGGGCGGCCCCATCCATTCCAAGGGCGTGCTGATCCTGTCGTCCTTCGTCGCGTCGCGTTTCGGCCTGACGCTGCCGCTGTCGCTGAAGGCCAGCCTGGTATTCGAGCAGTCCTACGGCGGCGTCGAGGGCGACAGCGCCTCGCTGGCCGAGCTTGCCGCCCTGCTGTCGGCCCTGTCGGGCGTACCGCTGAAGCAGTCGCTGGCCGTCACCGGCTCGGTGAACCAGTTCGGCGTGGTGCAGCCGGTGGGCGGCATCAACGAGAAGATCGAAGGCTTCTTCGACATCTGCGCCGCCCGCGGCCTGACCGGAGAACAGGGCGTGCTGATCCCGCGCGCCAACGCCTGCCACCTGATGCTGCGCCCCGAGGTGGTGGCCGCGGTACGCGAGGGGCGCTTTCGCGTGTGGGCGGTGCAGGACGTCGACGAGGCGCTCGAACTGCTCACCGGCCTGCCCGCCGGCAAACCGGACGAAAAGGGCGAAATGGCCGAAGGCTCGATGAACGCCCGCATCGCGGAGGGGCTCCGCAAGCTCGCCGCAATGCACAGGAAGTTCTCGCGGCAACCGGAAGACGAAGAGAAGAAGGCCGCGTCCGCCACGGAAGGCCCGGGAAGCGCCGGCTCCTGATGCAACCGGGCCGGCGCGCAACGGCCGGCCCGATCACACGCCCATCCGCGTCATGCCCCATTCCCGAGCCGGAGCAGCAGCCACGCCAGCCTGTGCCGCGATACGCTGCGCCGCTCGCCCTGCGGCAAGGCGTCGATCTCCTTCCTCAGCGCGGCGATCTCCCGGCGCAACGTCACCTCGGCCGGGGTGAAGCCGGCATTCTTCAGGATGCGGATGACCATGCGCTGCTCGGGCGAAACGAGCGGCTCGTCATCGAACCGCAGCGGCTTTCCCGCCCCCGGCAGGCCGTCCAGCTCGCCGCGGCGGATGGCTTCCGCGATGCGCTGCTCGGCAAGGATCTCGAAGATCGAACTCATCGCACCGGCCGCCGCGCGCCGCCCGGGCGCGCATCCCGGCCCGGGTCAGTGGCCGAAGCTGTCGGCGTCGAACATCTGCGGATCGGGCCGGTCCAGCGCGGTCACCGCCGCCAGCTCGTCGTCGGCCAGGGCGAAGCCGAACACGTCGAGGTTCTGCGCGAGGCGCGCCGGGTCCGACGATTTCGGCGTGGGGATGAAGCCCTGCTGCACATGCCAGCGCAGCACCACCTGGGCCGGCGTGCGTCCATGGCGCTCGGCGATGCGGGTGATGACGGGATCGAGCAGCATCTGGTTGCCGCGCCCGAGCGGCCCCCAGGTTTCGGTCGCAATGCCGCGCTCGCGGTGGATCGCAACCAGGTCGTCGCGCCGGTGGTAGGGGTCGAGCTGGATCTGGTTGACGTGCGGCACCATGCCCTTGTCGAAGAGCCGCTGCAGGTGCGCCGGCTTGAAGTTCGAGGTGCCGATCGCGCGCACCAGGCCCGCCTCGAGCAGGCGCACCAGACCTTCGAAGGCTTCCACGTAGCGATCCTGGTCGGGATTGGGCCAATGCACCAGCAGCAGGTCTACATAGTCCAGCCCCAGCCGCGCCAGGCTTGCCTCGCACGCCTGGCGCGCACCCTCCACGCTGTGCCACTTGCGGTTGAACTTGGTGGTGACGAAGACATCCTCCCGGCTCACGCCGGAGTTGCGGATGCCCTCGCCGACGCCGCGCTCGTTCTCGTAGTTCTCGGCGGTGTCGATCAGGCGGTAGCCCATGCGCAGCGCGTCGGCCACGGTGACGGCCGCCTCGGCATCGTTCATCGGCCAGGTGCCGAGGCCGAGCCGGGGCATCTTCACGCCATTGGCGAGGGTGGCGAGGGGTGCGGGATCGATGGTCACGGTAGTCCTTTCCATGTTGCGTTGGTGAGCCTGTAGTTTCGCCCATCGGCGCCTGCCGCGCATCCTCTCGTGCGCGGCGACCCGGACCGCCCGCCCGGTCATCGTGGCGGCGCGCTCCCTCCGGCTGCACGCGCCGCCGCACGCTGGCGATGCTCGCGCAGGCAGGCGACCACCTCGTCGTCCTCGACCTGCCGGAACTGGAGCGGGGCGGATCGCCCCAGGGCCCGGCCATCCCTCATGCGCGCTGCGGCTGCAGCAGTTCGATGCGGAATTCCGGTTCGTAGGGCGGCACGCTGCATTCGATGATGTCGTGCGGCGCGATGTCGAGCCTCACGCCGACGACGTCGGCGCGCACCGGCAGGCGGGCCACGCCCCGGTCTACGAGGATGGCCGAGAGAATCCGCGCCGGCCGCCGCCGCGCCAGGTAGGCGACCACGCGCAGCAGCGAATGGCCGGTGTAGAGGACGTCGTCTACGATCGCCAGCGTACGGCCCTCCAGCACGGGCAGGGGCTGGCCTTCGTTCTCGCTCAGCCGGGTCTCCGGGTACAGCAGCGTGAGGTCGTCGGCGTAGCGCGTGACCTTCAGGTCCGCCCGCAGCGGTGGCGGCAGGCCATGGCGCTGCCGCATGCATTCGCCGATGCGGTCGGCCAGGGGCGCGCCACGGCGCAGGATACCGACGATCACCGCGGGCTCGCCGCCGAGCAATCCGGCGAGCCTGCGCGCCATGTCTTCGACGATCACGCACGACTGCGCGGTGTCGTACAGGCAGGTGCGAACGCCGGAAGGTCGGTCCATGCTGTCCTCGCGCCGGGGAAATGCCGCGGTTCGGGGTGCCGGCGGATGGCGCTACACTGGACGGCATCCCGCCGGCTGACATGGTTGCAATCTACTCCTGTTTGCCCGGCGTTGGCCATGCGGTACCGTATCCTGCGGCGGCCCGGCGTGCCCGGTCCTGCGGGCATGCGCCCACCCCGAGGAGGATGACATGCCGATACGCTCCGCCGCCCATTCCGGCCTCGACGACACCCGCCTCTCGCTGCGCCCGGGCGATGCCCTCGTCGTCGTCGACGTCCAGCGCGACTTCCTGCCCGGCGGCGCGCTCGGCGTGCCGGACGGCGATCGCGTGGTACCGGCGCTGAACCGCTGCATCGCGCTGTTCGGGCGCCTGAAGCTGCCCGTCGTCTTCACCCGCGACTGGCATCCGGCCGACCATTGCTCCTTCCGGGCGCAGGGCGGGCCGTGGCCGCCGCACTGCGTCGCCGGCAGCGACGGCGCCGCCTTCGCCGCGGGGCTGACCGTGCCGGACGACGCCAGCATCGTGTCAAAGGCGACGACCGCGCAGGCGGACGCCTATTCCGGCTTCCAGCGTACCGGCCTGGGCGAACTGCTGCGCGGCCTGGGCTGCAAGCGGCTGTTCATAGGCGGGCTGGCGACCGACTACTGCGTGCTCGCCACGGTACGCGATGCGATCGGCGAGGGTTTCGCCGCGGTGGTGCTGCGCGATGCGATACGCGCGGTGAACGTGCATCCCGGCGACGGCGAGCGCGCCGAACGCGACATGGCCGAAGCCGGCGCCGAACTGGTCGGGACCGATCTGCTCGCCGGAGACGCCGCATGAGACCTCCCGTACCGCCTCCCCGCGGCGCACTCGAGATTTCGAGCAGCGCGATAAAGATCGGAATCGCAGGCTTTCTGGTCGGTCCATGCACGCCGGATGGCGCACCGCCGGGCAGGGGCGGGGACGGCACGGCGGCCGGATGGCCGCACCCGCATGCCCCTGCCCGGCCGCCCGAAAAGGCGATCTCCCTCCCGCGCGGAGGATGGAAAACGGTGTCGCGGAGCGCCGCTCCGCCCCTGTGGAACAAATCGGCCGCGCAAGGCCGGCCCGCCGTCGCGTAGCGGCAGGAGAGCAAGACCAATGAACGATTCCGCCCTGCTGACCGACCTGTACGAACTGACCATGCTGCAGGCGTACTTCGACGAGGACATGCACGACACCGCGGTATTCGAGCTTTTCGTACGCGTGCTGCCGTCCCGGCGGCGGTTCCTGATGCTGTCCGGCATCGAGCAGGTGCTGGACTACCTCGAGAACCTGCACTTCACCGCCGGCGAACTCGACTGGCTGCACGGCACCGGCCGCTTCCGGCCGGCCTTCCTGGATTCGCTGCGCGCCTTCCGCTTCCGCGGCGACGTGCATGCGATGCGCGAGGGCACGGTGTTCTTCGGCAACGAGCCGGTGCTGCGCATCGAGGCACCGATCGGCGAGGCCCAGTTCGTCGAAAGCCGGCTGATCAACCTGGTGAACTTCTGTTCGCTGATCGCGACCAAGGCCGCGCGCTGCGTGCTCGCCGCGCCGGACAGCCTGCTGGTCGATTTCGGCCTGCGTCGCGCCCACGCCGGCGAGGCCGGCCTGCTGGCGGCCCGCGCCTGCTATCTCGCGGGCTTCGCCGGCAGCGCCACGGTGCTCGCCGGGCAACGCTTCGGCATACCGGTGTTCGGCACGATGGCGCATTCCTACATCGAGGCCCACGACCTGGAGAGCGAGGCATTCGAGCGCTTTTCCTCGTCGCAGCCGGACAACGTGACCCTGCTGATCGACACCTACGACACCGAGGCGGCCGCCGCCAAGGTGGTCGCGCTGGCGCCGGCGCTGAAGGCACGCGGGGTGAATCTGGCGTCGGTACGGCTGGACAGCGGCGACCTCGCCGAACACGCGCGCAAGGTGCGGGCGCTCCTCGATGCCGGCGGGTTGCCCGACGTGCGCATCTTCGCCAGCGGCAACCTCGACGAACACCGCATCGCCGTACTGCGGGCGGCGGGCGCGCCGATCGACGGCTTCGGCATCGGCACCCAGCTCACCACCTCGGCCGATGCGCCCGCGCTCGATTCCGCCTACAAGCTGCAGGCGTACGCGGGCCGCGCGCGGCGCAAGCGCTCGGAGGGCAAGGAGAGCTGGCCCGGCGCGAAGCAGGTGTGGCGCAGCGTGGATGCCGAAGGGCGGCCGCAGCGCGACCTCATCGCGCTCGCCGACGAGCCCGCGCCGCCGGGCGGCTTTCCGCTGCTGCAGCCGGTCATGCGCGGCGGCAGACGCCTCGCGCCGCCCGAACCGCTCGCCGGCCTGCGCGCGCACGCCGCCGCCGAACTCGCGCGGCTGCCGGCCCCGCTGCGCGAACCCGGTCCCGCGGCGGAAGCGCCCCCTTACCCGGTGGAGGTCTCGGACGGCCTGCGTACGCTGGCACGCGAACTCGACGCCCGGCCGTACTGAGCCGCCTGCCGGCACCGTTCCGCCGGCGCGGCACCGGCAGCTCAGAATGCGATCGCGACGCCGAAGTGCAGCCGCAGCTTCCGCTCGGCCTGGCCCCAGGCGAGGTCCACCGCCAGCGGGCCGGCCGGGCTGCGCCAGCGCGCGCCGATGCCATAGCCGGTACGCAGATCGAAATCACGGCGGTCGTCAGTGGCGTCGCCGGTATCGACGAACACCGCGCCGCCCCACTCCGGTCGGAACCAGCGCACGTACTCGGCACTCATCACGCCCAGGTAGCGTCCGCCCACCGTGGCATCGCCCTCGCGCACGCCCAGGCTCTGGTAGGCGTAGCCGCGCACCGTCTGCGCACCGCCGGTGCGGAACAGGAAATCCTGCGGGATGCCGTCGCGGCTCGGTGCCAGCGTGACGCCGCCCTCCGCACGCAGGATCAGCACGTCGCGCTCCGCGACCGGGCGGTAATGCACTACGCGGCCGTAGAGGCGGACGAAGTTCTGGTCCGACAGCGCGATGCTGCTGCCGCCGCCGACCTGGAACTCCAGCACGTTGCCGCTGCGCGGATCGAGCAGGTCATCCACCGCACGGCGGATCCATGTCCAGTTGGCGGTCAGCGTGTTGTGTTCGCTGGCCCGGGCACCGTCCGGCTTCACGCGTTCGCGCTGCAGGCGCAGGGCGAGCTGGGTCTCGATGTCGCCGCGCACCGTCTTGCGCGCCACGCCGACCGCCTCCGAGGCGATCTCCAGTCCTTCGACCTTGCTGCGGTCGATCAGCGCGCCGAAGCTGTCGCGATGCCGGCCTTCCGGCGGAAGAAAGACGTCGGCATAGAGCGACTGCCGCCGCTGCTCCAGGCGCAGCCCGGTGCCCAGTTCCCAGCCGCGGCGCAACAGGTTGACGTCGCGGTAGCTGGCCTCGACGCGGTAGCCGGTGTTGGTGGAGAAGCCGGCGCCGAAGCCCACCGTCTTCGGCTTTGCCTCCGCCACCTGCACCCGTACCGGCACGGCGGCCGCGAGCGCCGGGTCGCGCTCGATGTCGACGACGACCGACGCGAAGTGCGGCGTGTTCTGCAGCCCGCTCTGGAAGGCGAGCAGCGCATCGCGGTCGTACGGTTCGCCCGGCTTCAGCGTGCTGTAGCGGCGCACCAGATCCTCGGGCAGATCTTCCAGGCCGGTGACCTGCAGTTCGCCGAGGTAGAAGGCGGGGCCGCTGTCCAGCGTCAGCGACAGCCGTACCGTCGCCGCGTCGGGATCGACCTCGGCGCGGCTGCGCACGATGCGCGCGGCGGCGTAGCGGCGTGCGCCGACGGTGTCGAGCAGTTGCTGCTTGGCACCGTCCCAGGCCGACTGGCGGAAGGGTTCGCCCACCGGCAGCCGCCAGCCTTCGCGCAGGGACTGCACCGTGCTGCCGCCATCGTGGGCGGCACCGGCGATCGCGCCCTCGAACTCGAGCGCGACCTCGCCGATCCTGGCCCGGGCGCCCGGTTCCACTTCCACCCGCCAGGCGGCATCGTCGCTGCGGTCGAAACGGATCTGCGGATCGAAGTAGCCCTCGGTGGCAAGCAGGTCGGCGATCTCGCGCCGCGCGCGGCGCACCAGCGCCAGGCGGTCGGCACCCGCCTCGGGCAGCGCCACCGGCTCCGGTCCGAGCAGCCGCACGTGGCGCTCCAGCAGCGGCCGCACGTCGTCGGGCGCCTGCAGGCTGACGCTCACCGTGTCCTGCGCCGCGGCCGCCGCCATCCAGGCGAGCGATGCGGCGGCCAGCGCACTGCGCACGACCCTGCGTGCGCCGCTCACCCGCGGGCTGCCCGCCACCCGGCGTTCCCGGCCGCCATCCGCGGCTCAGGCCCCGGTGTGATACGCGACCACCCGCTCGACCTCGTCCTTCGAGCCGAGGATGACCGGCACGCGCTGGTGCAGCGCGACGGGAGCGACGTCGAGGATGCGTTCGCGGCCGGTGGAGGCCGCACCGCCGGCCTGCTCCACCAGCATCGCCATCGGGTTGGCCTCGTACATCAGGCGCAGCTTGCCGCCCTTGTCGCGGTTCTTCTCGTCGAGCGGGTACATGAAGATGCCGCCACGGGTCAGGACGCGATGCACGTCGGCCACCATCGATGCCACCCAGCGCATGTTGAAGTCCTTGCCGCGCGGGCCGCTCTTGCCCTGCTGCAGTTCGTCGACGTAGCGCTTGACCGGCGCCTCCCAGAAACGCGCGTTGGAGGCGTTGATCGCATACTCCTTGGTGTCTTCCGGGACCGTCATGTAGGGCTGGGTGTAGATGAAGCTGCCCATCTCGCGGTCGAGCGTGAAGGCATGCACGCCGTTGCCCACCGTCAGCACCAGTTGCGTGGCCGGGCCATACACCGCGTAGCCCGCCGCGACCTGCTGGTGGCCCGGCTGCAGGAAATCCTGCTCCTGCGGCTCGTCGTCGCCCGGCGGATTGCGCAGGACCGAGAAGATCGTGCCCACCGAGATGTTGACGTCGATGTTGGACGAACCATCGAGCGGATCGAACAGCAGCAGGTAGCCGCCCTTGGGATAGTCGAAGGGGATGCGGCAGACCGTCTCCACCTCCTCGGAGGCCATCGCCGCGAGGTGGCCGCCCCATTCGTTGGCCTGTACCAGGATCTCGTTGGCGATGACGTCGAGCTTCTTCTGCGCTTCGCCCTGCACGTTGTCGGTACCGGCCTCGCCGAGCACGCCGGCCAGCGCGCCCTTCGAGACATTGACCGCGATCGCCTTGACCGCACGGGCCACGACCTCGAGCAGCAGGCGCAGGTCGGCATTGATGCGGCCGGCGCGCTGCTGCTCGATCAGAAACTGGGTGAGTGTGACACGACGCATGAATTCGCTCCGTAACAGGCATGGGAAGTCCGGTGGCCGCGATTATCCCGCTTCCGTGCCCGCCACGCACGGAATTGCCGCGGCGCCGGTGCGCGCAACCTCGCCTTCGCGAGACCGTCTGCAGCGTATATGATCATGCATTGCGTTTCGCCGCGGGCCTTCGCCGGCCCGTGCCGTACGCCTCTCAAGGTTCCGTTTTCCCGTTTATGCACGTCATGGTCTTGGGCGCCGGCCTCGCCGGCGTCAGCACCGCCTGGTATCTGCATCAGGCCGGATTCGAAGTCAGCGTCGTCGACCGTCAGCCCGAGGCCGGGCGCGAAACGAGCTTCGCCAACGGCGGCCAGATCTCGATCAGCCATCCCGAACCCTGGTCCAATCCCGCCACGCCCTTCCTTGCCCTGCGCTGGCTGGGCAAACCCGATGCGCCGCTGCAGTTCCATCCGCGTGCCAGCGCCGAGCAGTGGAAATGGGCCCTGCAGTTCCTGCACGAATGCCTGCCCTGGCGCTCGCGCCGCAACACCGAGGCGATCGCGTCACTCGCCACCTTCAGCGGCGAGCGGTTGCGCGCCCTGCGCGCCGAGACCGGTATCGCCTACGACCAACGCGAGCGCGGCATCCTGCATCTGTTTTTCACCGAGGCGGAATTCCGCCATGCACCGAGGCGCGCCAGGCTGCTGGCGCGCTTCGGCATCGAGGCGCGGGTGTGCGATGCCGGCGAATGCATCGCCCTAGAGCCGGCGCTGGCCCCGCAGCGCGGACGGCTGGCGGGCGGGCTGTATGCGCCCGGCGACGAATCCGGCGATGCCTTCCGCTTCACCCAGGCGCTGGCCGACCGCCTGCGCGAGCACGGCGTGCGCTTCCACTACCGCACCAGGATCACCGGCCTGTCGGCCGGCGGGGGCCGCATCGACGGCGTCGAGGTGCAGGATGCCGACGGCCGCACCGGCACGCTGTCGGCACGGGCTTACGTCGTCTGCCTGGGCAGTTTCAGCCCGCGGATGGTGGCGCCGCTGGGAGAGCGCCTGCCGATCTATCCGGTGAAGGGGTATTCGGTGACCGCTCCCGTCCTCGACCCGGAGCGGGCACCGGAGGTCAGCCTGACCGACGAATCGCGCCGCATCGTCTGCTCGCGCCTCGGCGACCGGCTGCGCATTGCCGGCACCGCCGAGTTGGGCGGCTTCGACACCGACCTGCGCCCCGAGCGGGTGCGCAACATCCTCGACTGGGTACAGACGCGCTTCCCCGGCGCCATCGATGCGGATCGGGCCAGTCCGTGGGCGGGTCTCAGGCCCGCCACCCCGGGCAACCTGCCCATCATCGGCAAGGGGAACTGCGACAACCTGTGGTTCAACACCGGGCACGGCACGCTGGGGTGGACGCTCGCTTGCGGCTCGGCCGCCGCGCTCGCCGAACTGATGCTCGGCCACCGCCCCGCGCCACGGTTCCCGTTCCGCGCGGCCGCCTGAAAACGGACACCCGCGGCGCGGGCCGTGCCGGACGCTGCCCGGCACGGCCGCAAGGGCTGCGGTCAGCCGTGCGCGGCGGTTTCGGGCGTGGCCGACAACGTTGCGCAGGCGCAGCCGCCGGACTGCCCGCCGCAGTCCTCGCCTTCCGCCTTCGGCCTGAACTCGCCCGTCTCGACGTCGTAGCCCACGCTCTGCAGGTGGAAAGCCAGCGCCGCGTCCATGCCGTTGGTGTGGCCGTCGAACCACTGCGGCAGTTCTTCCACCAGGCGACGTGCCAGGAACATGTCACCGCCGGCCGCGCGCTTGCGGATGTCGCGCAGCACCGCCAGCACGCGCTCGTGCTCGCCGCGGTGGCAGGCGGGGAAGTTCACCGCCTCCATCCAGCGGTTCTCCTGCGCGAAATGCGCCTCAGTATGCTCGACGAAGGCGTCGTAGGCCGCCAGGAAGGCGCCGCGATCGCCCTTCAGCGCCTCGGCAACGGTGTTGTAGTGGTCGACGAACTCGCGGTGCGTCGCGTCCATCCGTTCCAGGCCGTTCTCGAGCTGCCTGGTCCACAGCAGGATCGCCATGATCCGCTCCTTCCTACTTGACGACTTTCAGGTGGCCGCCGCGCGGGCGACCGGGAGGCTCTCCGGGCGTGCCGGGGCCTTCCCCGTCCGCTTCGGCCACCGCTTCGAGGTCGGCTTCGTCCGCCGTCTCCGGCTGCGCATCCACCCCGCTCTCGGGCTCGAAGGCCATGCCTTCGCCGTTCTCGCGGGCGTAGATCGCGATGACGTTGGAAATCGGGATCACCAGCGAATGGGGCGTGCCGTTGAAGCGGGCCTGGAAGCTGATGAAGTCGTTCTCCATCTGCAACTGGTGGGTGGCATCCGGGCCGACGTTCAGTACGATCTGGCCGTCCTTGGCATAACCGGGCGGCACGCGGGTCTGCGCATCGACGAGCGTCGCCAGATAAGGTGTGTAGCCCTGGTCGACGCACCACTCCCAGATGGCGCGAATCAGGTAGGGCTTGGTCGAAACTGTGCTCATTGAGATCCTTTTGCGCGTGCAGGCGCGGCGGACCGCACCCGCGGCGATCCGCCCTTAGCGGCGCATCACCTTTTCGGACGGCGTCAGCGCATCGATGAAGCCCTGGCGGCTGAAGATGCGTTCGGCGTACTTCATCAGCGGCGCGGCAGCCTTGGGCAGTTCGATGCCGTAGTGCTCGAGACGCCACAGCAGCGGCGCGATCGCAACGTCGAGCATCGAGAATTCCTCGCCCAGCATGAACTTCTGCTTGTTGAAGATGGGCGCGAGTTGGGTCAGATGGTCGCGCACGTGGGCTCGGGTCTTGTCGACGCCCTTCTGGTTCGCCTCGAGAGCGGGAATGTGCGAGAACAGCTCCTGCTCGAAGGTGTGCAGCAACTGGCGGGCACGGGCGCGCATGATCGGGTCGGGCGGCATCAGTTGCGGATGCGGAAAACGCTCGTCGATGTACTCGTTGATGATGTTCGACTCGTACAGCACGAGATCGCGATCGACCAGCACCGGCACCTGGTTGTAGGGGTTGATGACGGCGATG
The DNA here is from genome assembly GCF_002354895.1 of Thauera sp. K11. Classification (NCBI taxonomy): domain Bacteria; kingdom Pseudomonadati; phylum Pseudomonadota; class Betaproteobacteria; order Rhodocyclales; family Zoogloeaceae; genus Thauera; species Thauera sinica. Next base: position 511,104 of record NZ_CP023439.1, on the reverse strand, counting down.
TCTTCGGGCTTGTTGTAGAGATCGACGTCGATGACCTCGAAATCCATACCCTTCTCGTACAGGACGATCCGGCAGCGATGGCTGAAGGGATCGGTCGTGCCGGAATACAGATTCATCATGGTGTTGCCACTCCGGGATACAAAAAGCAAAAGCGCACCACGCGATGCCGCGTGGTGCGTCTGTCAGGAAAGTACTTCAGTGGGCCGTGCTGGCATCGCTGCCCGCACGGTTCGCTGCGCATTCGATCAATGAATGTCTTTCCAGTAGTTCTTCTTCAGCGCATACGACAGCACGAACAGGCCGGCGAGGAAGATCAGCACGACCGTGCCGATCGACTTGCGCTTCTCGGCCACCGGCTCGCCCATCCAGACGATGAAGGATACGAGATCGGCGACGGTCCTGTCGTACTCCTCGGCCGACAGCTTGCCGGGCTTGGCGAGTTGCAATTCGACATGCTTGGAGCCGTCCGGGTTCGCGGTGACGTGGGCCACCTGCTCGCCCTGCAGCTCATACAGCACGTGCGGCATGCCGACGTTCTCGAAGACGACGTTGTTCCAGCCCGTCGGGCGGGCCGGATCGCGGTAGAACTGGCGCAGGTAGGTGTAGAGCCAGTCCGCGCCGCTGCCGAACTCGGACGCGCGCGCACGCGCGATCACGCTCAGGTCGGGCGGCGGCGCACCGAACCACGTCTTCGCCTCGTCGCGATGCATGGCGATCTTCATCAGATCGCCCGTCTTCTCGGCGGTGAACAGCAGATTGTCGCGGATCGCCTGCTCGGAGAGGCCGATGTCCTGCAGACGGTTGTAGCGCACATAGGACGCGCCGTGACAGTTCAGACAGTAGTTCACGAACAGCTTGGCGCCATGCTGCAGGGCGGCCGGGTCATTGCTGACCGGTGCCTTGTCCAGGTGCAGCGCCGCCCCCGCGGCCATTGCCACCGCCGGCGCGAACAGCACGACGGCGGCAACGCGCTTGATGAAACTCATGAGACGCGATTTCATTTGAAATTCACCCTTTCCGGTTCCGGTTTGCACTTGTCGAGCTGGGTGTACCACGGCATCAGCAGGAAGAACGCGAAATACAGCACCGAGCAGATCTGCGACACCAGCGTACGGCCCGGCGTCGGCGGCAGCACACCCAGGTAACCCAGGATGAAGAAGCAGATGACGAAGACGAGCAGCGCGATCTTGAAGATCGGACCCTTGTAGCGGATCGACTTCACCGGGCTGCGGTCCAGCCAGGGTAGGAAGGCGATGATCACCACCGACGCGCCCATCGCCACCACGCCCCAGAACTTCGCATCGATGCCGAACAGCGGGTAGGTCACCGCGCGCAGAATCGAGTAGAAGGGCGTGAAGTACCACACCGGCGCGATGTGCGGCGGGGTCTTCAGCGGATCGGCCGGGATGAAGTTGTTGAACTCCAGGAAGTAGCCGCCGCCTTCAGGCGCGAAGAACACCACCGCGCTGAAGAAGAACAGGAAGGCCACGACGCCGACGATGTCCTTCACCGTGTAGTACGGATGGAAGGGGATGCCGTCGAGCGGCTTGCCGGTGGAATCCTTCTTCTTCTTGATCTCGACGCCGTCCGGGTTGTTGGAGCCGACTTCGTGCAGCGCAACGATGTGGGCGGCGACGAGGCCGATCAGCACCAGCGGCACGGCGATGACGTGGAACGAGAAGAAACGGTTCAGCGTGGCGTCGGACACGACGAAGTCGCCGCGGATCACCAGCGAGAGGTCCGGACCGATGACGGGGATCGCGGAGAACAGGTTCACGATCACCTGCGCGCCCCAGTACGACATCTGGCCCCACGGCAGCAGGTAGCCCATGAATGCCTCGGCCATCAGCGCGAGGAAGATCAGCGTGCCGAAGATCCAGATCAGTTCGCGCGGCTTGCGGTACGAGCCGTACAGCAGACCGCGGAACATGTGCAGGTACACGACGATGAAGAACGCCGAGGCGCCCGTCGAGTGCAGGTAGCGGATGATCCAGCCGCCGGGCACGTCGCGCATGATGTACTCGACACTGGCGAAGGCCACCGGCACGCCGGCCGCGTTCAGCGAGGCGTCGGGTTTGTAGTGCATGACCAGGAAGATGCCGGTCACGATCTGGATCACCAGCACGAGCAGCGCCAGCGAGCCGAAGAAGTACCAGAAATTGAAGTTCTTCGGCGCGTAGTACTCGGTCAGGTGACCCTTGATGGACGACGTCAGCGGGAAGCGCTCGTCGATCCAGTTCAGCACAGCCTGAGATTTGGTCGTCATCGCTTATGCCTTTCCGTCGTCACCGACAAGGATGGTGGTGTCCGCGAGGTACTGGTACGGAGGAACCTCGAGGTTGTCCGGCGCCGGCATGCTCTTGTAGACGCGGCCGGCGAGGTCGAACTGCGAGCCATGGCACGGGCACAGGAAGCCGCCCGGCCAGTCGGCGCCCATGCCGCTTTCGGCGCCGACCTTGAACTTGTCGGAAGGCGAACAGCCCAGGTGGGTGCAGATCCCGACCGTCACCAGGAACTCGGGCTTGATCGAGCGGTGCTTGTTCTTGGCATACTCGGGCTGCATCGGCTTGTCGGACGCCGGATCGCTGACCTTGTCGTCGGTCTTGTCCAGCGAGGCCAGCATCTCGGGCGTGCGGCGCAGGATCCAGACCGGCTTTCCGCGCCACTCCACCGTCATCATCTCGCCCGGCGCGAGCTTCCCGATATCCGCTTCGACCGGCGCGCCGGCCGCCTTGGCACGCTCCGAAGGCGTCAGGCTGGCAACGAACGGCACCGCCGTCGCCACGGCGGCGATGCCGCCGGCAGCCGACGTCGCCAGCAACAGAGTGCGGCGGCCGCTGTCCATTTCTTGATCAACGCTCATGACCCTCTTCCCTGAAAGGAAAACGAAAGACCCGGATACAAAAAACTGTCAAAGTATACCGGATTCGCTGCAGCAGAGAAAGGACGCGGGCCGAAGTTCCAGACAGGGCAAGGCTTTGCGCGAATTATTCGCAGTTGCCGGAGTCCTGCGGCATGGAGAATATGCTGCACCGCGTCACACGTCAGACCGACCGCCGTTCGACCAGCGCCTGCGCGATCGTGCCGGTGTCGGTGTGCTCGAGTTCGCCCCCGACCGGCACGCCGCGCGACAGGCGACTGACCTTCAGGCCCCGGGCCGACAGCAGGGTGGCGATGGTGTGGGCGGTCGCCTCGCCCTCGTTGGTGAAATTGGTCGCCAGGATGACCTCGGCGACGGCGGGATCGCCGGCGCGCGCGATGAGCTTGTCGAGCTTGAGTTCGCGCGGGCCGACGCCGTCGAGCGGCGACAGGCGGCCCATCAGCACGTAGTAGAGGCCGCTGTAGGACTGCGTCTGCTCGATCATCGCCAGATCGGCCGGCATCTCGACCACGCACAGCAGCGAGGCGTCGCGGCGCGGATTGGCGCAGCGTTCGCAGATCTCGCTCTCGGTGAAGGTGTTGCAGCGCTCGCAATGGCGCAGCACCTCCAGCGCGTGGGACAGCGCGCGGGCGAGCCGGCCGGCGCCGCGCTGGTCGCGCTGCAGCAGGTGGTAGGCCATGCGCTGCGCCGATTTGGGGCCGACGCCCGGCAGGCAGCGCAGTGCCTCGATGAGTTCGTCGAGGCTCGACGGCGTCATGCTGGAGCCGGGCTCAGAACGGCAGCTTCATGCCGGGCGGCAGGTTCAGGCCCGCGGTGAAGCCGGACATCTTCTCCTGCGTGGTGGTCTCGACCTTGCGCACCGCATCGTTTACCGCCGCGGCGACGAGATCCTCGAGCATTTCCTTGTCGTCCATCACCGAGTCGTCGATGGATACGCGGCGCACGTCGTACTTGCAGGTCATCAGGACCTTGACCATGCCCGCGCCGGACTGCCCCTCGACCTCGACGGTCGCGAGCTGGTCCTGCATCTTCTTCATGTTTTCCTGCATCTGCTGGGCCTGCTTCATCAGGCCGGCAATGCCGCCTTTCATCATGGTGACGCTCCTGGGATCGTGGTGGGTGGGCTGGGCCGCGCGCGGCGCGGCGGTCAGATCGGTCTTACCGAGGTTTCGACGAGGGTGGCGTCGAAACGCTCGATCAGTTCGCGCACGAAGGGATCACTCTCGAGCGCGGCAACGGCCTCGGCATGGCGCACCCGGCGCTCCGCTTCATCGAGCCGGGCCGGCGTTTCGCCGGCGATCTCGCCCAGCGCGATGGAAACCTTCAGCGGCCGGCCGAGCGCCGCGCCGAGCTGCTCCTGCATGCGCTCGACGGCGTTGCGGTTCATGTCCAGCAGGTGGCGGTGCGTGTGCGACAGGCGCAGCCGCAGGACGTCGCCCTCGAGCCCGAGCCACTCGCAGTGCTGCGCCAGCTCGCGGATCATCCCGCCCAGGCCGAGCGCACGGATCACGCCCCGCCAGTCGGCCGCCGCCATCAGCGCCACGACGTCGCCGGCGGACGGTTCAGGCGCCCCCCCGGACTGGATCGGCGCCGATGAAGCCGCGGTATCCGGCACCGATCCGGCACGGTGCGTCGGCACATCCTGCGCCGCCCGCCTGGGCGGGACGTCGTCGTCGGGCCACGGCGGCGGCTCCGCCGTACCGGCGTCGCCCGCCTGCCCGGCGAAGGCTTCCGGCGGCAGGTCTTCCCACGGCGGAACGTCGTGCGCCGGCGCAAGTCCGCCCGCGCTCGCGGCGCCGGCCTGCTCCGCCGCCGCCGTTTCCTGCGGCACGGAAACGGGCGCGGGGGCGGCCGATGCCGTTGCCGGGACAGGCGCCGGCGAAACCGGCGGAGCGGCAACGCCGGACGGCACCACCACCTCCCCCGCCGCCGGAACGGCGGGCGCCTCGCCGCGCGCCGCGGGGACGGCAGACCTGGACGGAACCGCCGCGGACGCGCCCGCCTTCGGCGCTCCGTCCGCCGGCAGTCCGGCCGCACGGCCAGCGCCGCCGCGATCGGCCGTGCCGGGGCCGCCCAGCGCCGGCGGCTGCTCGGGCCGGAAGGCATGCAGCCGCAGCAGCGTCATCGTGAAGCCGGTGTATTCGTCCGGGGCGAGCGGCAGTTCGTCGCGGCCGTGGATGGCGATCTGGTAGGCGAGCTGCAGGTACTCCGCATCGAACAGGCCCACATGGCGTTCGATGCGCGCCCGCTCGGCCTCGTCGGCGACCGCCGCCGGGGCGAACTGGGCCAGCGCGATGCGATGGAACAGTGTCGCCAGCGCCTGCAGCCCCGCATCGAAGGACAGGCTGCGCGCCTCCATGCCGTCGGCCACCGCCAGCATCGCCGGCACGTCGGCGGCGGCGAGCGCATCGAGCACCGCATGCAGGTGGTCGTCGCCCACCGTCCCCAGCATGTGGGTGACCTGCTCTTCCTCGACCTTGCCGGCGCCGTGCGCAATGGCCTGGTCGAGCAGCGACAGCGCATCCCGCATCGAGCCGGCCGCCGCCTTCGCCAGATGGCGCAGGGCTCCCGGCTCGAAGGGCACTTCCTCGGCCTGCAGGATGCGCGTCAGATGCTCGACGATGTGGCCCTGCGGCATCTGCTTGAGGTTGAACTGCAGGCAGCGCGACAGCACCGTCACCGGGATCTTCTGCGGATCGGTGGTGGCAAGGATGAACTTGACGTGCTCGGGCGGCTCTTCCAGCGTCTTCAGCATCGCGTTGAAGGCATGCCCGGTCAGCATATGCACTTCGTCGATCATGTAGACCTTGTAGCGGCCCTGCACCGGCGCATACACCGCCTTGTCGAGCAGCGCCGCCATGTCGTCGACGCCGCGGTTGGAGGCGGCATCCATCTCGACGTAGTCCGGAAAGCGGTCGGCATCGATCGCGCGGCAAGCCTCGCACACTCCGCAGGGCTCGGCGGTGACGCCTGTTTCGCAGTTCAGCGCCTTGGCCAGGATGCGGCTGATCGTGGTCTTGCCCACGCCGCGCGTGCCGGTGAACAGCCAAGCGTGGTGCAGCCGGCCGGTAGCCAGCGCGTGCGTGAGTGCGCGCACGACGTGCTCCTGACCGACCAGCGTGCCGAAGGATTTCGGACGCCACTTGCGCGCGAGGACCTGGTAGCTCATGGCGGGCGATTCTAGCAGAGCGGCGGAGATCGGCTGCGGCGATCGTGGTTCCCGGTTTCGATAGCTCAACGCAATTCCGGCGATACCTTCAATCCATTTGAGCTATCGTTTGCCGCACCCTATCCTTGATTCGTCGGCCGGGATCTTCCGGCCCACATGCGAGGAGCGGAAAATGGAACAGTCAGTATTCGACCCTGCACTGCTTTTCGATCTGTTTTGTGCGGTCTGCGCCGATTTCGCCCAGACCGTCTGAACCGAAACCTCGATCACCATCTGAAAGAAGGAGATAAGCATGAGCGGCAAGAAACTCACCACCGCAGCCGGCTGCCCGGTCGTCGACAACCAGAACATCATGACTGCCGGCCCGCGTGGCCCTGCCCTGCTGCAAGACGTTTGGCTGCTCGAGAAACTCGCCCACTTCGACCGCGAGGTGATTCCTGAGCGCCGCATGCACGCCAAGGGCTCGGGCGCCTACGGCACCTTCACGGTGACCCACGACATCACCAGGTACACCCGCGCCAAGATCTTCAGCCAGATCGGCAAGAAAACCGAACTGTTCGCCCGCTTCACCACGGTGGCCGGCGAGCGCGGCGCGGCCGACGCCGAGCGCGACATCCGCGGCTTCGCGTTGAAGTTCTACACCGAAGAAGGCAACTGGGACATGGTCGGCAACAACACGCCGGTGTTCTTCATGCGCGATCCGCTGAAGTTTCCCGACCTCAACCACGCGGTCAAGCGCGACCCGCGCACCAACATGCGCAGCGCGAAGAACAACTGGGACTTCTGGACCTCGCTGCCGGAAGCGCTGCACCAGATCACCATCGTCATGTCCGACCGCGGCATCCCGGCCAGCTACCGCACCATGCACGGCTTCGGCTCGCACACCTACAGCTTCATCAACGCACAGAACGAGCGCCACTGGGTGAAGTTCCACTTCAAGTGCCAGCAGGGCATCAAGAACCTGAGCGACGCCGAGGCCGAAGCGCTCATCGGCAAGGACCGCGAATCGCACCAGCGCGACCTGTTCGAAGCGATCGAGCGCGGCGACTTCCCGAAGTGGACGCTGTTCGTGCAGATCATGCCGGAGAAGGACGCCTCCAAGGTGCCGTACCACCCGTTCGACCTCACCAAGATCTGGCCGCACGGCGACTATCCGCTGATCGAAGTCGGCGTCATGGAACTGAACCGCAACCCGGAGAACTTCTTCGCAGAGGTCGAGCAGTCCGCCTTCAACCCGGCCAACGTGGTGCCCGGCATCAGCTTCTCGCCGGACAAGATGCTGCAGGCGCGGCTGTTCTCGTACGGCGACGCGCAGCGCTACCGGCTCGGCGTCAATCACCACCAGATCCCGGTGAATGCCCCGCGCTGTCCGGTGCACAGCTACCACCGCGACGGCCAGATGCGGATCGACGGCAACTTCGGCGGCACGCTCGGCTATGAGCCCAACAGCTACGGCGAATGGCAGGAGCAGCCGGACTTTCGCGAGCCGCCGCTGTCCATCGAGGGCGCGGCCGACCACTGGAACCACCGCGAGGACGACGACTACTACTCGCAGCCGGGGGCGCTGTTCCGCCTGATGACGCCGGAGCAGCAGCAGGTGCTGTTCGACAACACCGCCCGTGCGATGGGCGACGCGCCGGAAGAAATCAAGCGCCGCCACATCGCCAACTGCAGCAAGGCCGATCCGGCCTACGGCGCGGGCGTAGCGAAGGCGCTGGGCCTGGCCTGACGCCGGCGAACGCATCGGCCGTCCTCCGGCGGACCGATGCATGCCCTCCCCGCCCGGGGAGGGCATGCGGACGACGGGCTCGATTCGTCCCTCGACGCGATCGAGCCAAACCCGGGCGCCCGCCGCCCGGTTTCCAACCCAGCACTTCCACCGCTCACACGGAAAGAGAAGGAGGCCAGGATGGAACAGACGCACGACGGACCCACCCTCCCTCCCGCGACGGGCAGCACCCCGGCCCGGCGCCGGCGGAAAACGGACGATCCCGCCCGTCGGGCAGTCGCAGAACTGCTCGCCGGGGCCGACGTCGAGATCGACGGCGAACGTCCGTGGGACATGCGCATCCACCATCCTCAGACTGCCGAGCGCATCCTTGCCCGCGGCAGCCTGGGCGTGGGCGAGAGCTACATGGACGGCTGGTGGGACTGCGCGCAACTCGACGAATTCATCGCCCACGTGCTGGCCGCCCGCCTCGACGAGAAGGTCGGCGCCACCGCGCTGATGGTGCAGGGCCTGCGCGCAAGGCTGTTCAACCTGCAGAACCTGCGCCGCACCTGGAAGGTCGGCGAGGTGCATTACGACCTCGGCAACGATTTCTTCGAGGCCATGCTGGACCCCTGCATGGCCTACACCTGCGGCTACTGGGCCCGGGCCGACAACCTGGCCGACGCCCAGGTCGCGAAGCTGGACCTCATCTGCCGCAAGCTCGGCCTGAAGCCCGGCATGCGCCTGCTCGACATCGGCTGCGGCTGGGGCAGCCTGATGAAATTCGCCGCAGAGAACCACGGCGTCGAATGCGTGGGGCTCACCATCTCCCGCGAACAGGCCGAGTACGGCCAGGCCCGCTGCGAGGGGCTGCCGGTCGGCTTCCGCCTGCAGGACTACCGCCAGTTCAACCGCAGCGGCAGCGAACGCTTCGACCGCATCGCCTCGATCGGCATGTTCGAACACGTCGGCGCCAAGAACCACGCCGCCTTCTTCGAAATGGCGCGGCGCAGCCTGAAGGAGGACGGCCTCTTCCTGCTTCACACCATCGGCAAGAACCGGCGCCGCACCCCGACCGATCCGTGGATCGACCGCTACATCTTCCCCAACGGCGAGCTTCCCTCGCTCGGCCAGATCGCCGACGCCTCCGAAGACGGGTTCGTCATCGAGGACGTCCATAACTTCGGCGCCGACTACGACCGCACGCTGATGGCCTGGCATGCGCGCTTCGAGGCGGCGTGGCCGCGGTTCGCCGAGCGTTACGGCGAGCGCTTCTACCGCATGTGGCGCTATTACCTGCTCGCCTGCGCCGGCACCTTCCGCGCGCGCAGCAACCAGTTGTGGCAGATCGTGCTGTCGCCGCAGGGGGTGCCGGGCGGCTATCGCCGGCCCGGATAGAAAAGATTTAGCTATCGGAACTCTTGAATCATTCAATTGGAGCTATCGCTCCGGGGCAGGCATGATGGGCTCGTCGGGATGGTCTTCATCCCCGCCGCACGAGGAATCCGATCATGGCTGCAAAAATCGCCCGTCTGCATTTCCTGCCCGCCACGCCGGCCGGCGCGCTGCGCGCGATCAGTGGCTGGCTCATCGCCCTCACCGGCTTCGCCATCCTCGCCGCCGCAGCGGTGCGCAACAGCGACGGCTTTGCGCTGCCGGTATCCGGCGCCCTCTCCGGGGGCGCGATGGCGGCCGCGGCCACTGCGCTCGGTGCCGTCCCGCTGCTGGTGATGCGCCGCATCGGCGCCGGCACGCAAGGCATGCTGCTCGGCTTCGGCGCCGGCGTGATGCTCGCCGCCAGCATGTTCTCGCTGCTGCTCCCGGCCTTCGACGCCGCGCGCGCGCAGGGGCTGGACGAGGCCGGCGCGGCGCTGCTGGCGGCCGCCGGCCTGGGGTTGGGCGCAGCCGTCCTGCTGGCGATGGATCGTGCCCTGCCGCACAGCCATGCGCCGGAAGGCGGCCGCAGCGGCACCGCGGTATGGCTGTTCGTGTTCGCCATCGCCGTGCACAACATCCCCGAGGGCCTGGCCATCGGCGTGGCGGCCGGCCTCGACGGCATCGCCGCGTCCGGCGGCAAGGCGGTGGCGACCGGCATCTCGCTGCAGAACGTCCCCGAGGGCCTGATCGTCGCGATCGCCCTCGTCAGCGCCGGCTACAGCCGCCTGTTCGCCTTCGCGGTCGCTGCGGTTTCCGGGCTGATGGAACCGATCGCCGCAGTGGTCGGATCGATGGCGGTCTCGGTGTCCGCCGCCCTGCTGCCCTGGGGCCTGGCGGGGGCCGCCGGCGCGATGCTCTTCGTGGTGAGCCACGAGATCATCCCCGAGTCGCATCGCCGCGGCCACGAGACGCTGGCCACCGCCGGCCTGATCGCCGGCTTCGTCGCGATGATGACGATGGACCGCCTGCTCGCCTGAAACCGCGGCGCACGGGGACATCATGCGAAAAAGCCGAAGGGCGCTCCACGGGGCGCCCTTCGGCCTGTATCTGAGGGTGGCGAGCCCGACCCCCGGCACTTGCAGGGAACGGCTGTGGCTGCTGCCTTCCGGCCCTGACCAGGTTCACCGCGCTGCAATGCGGGGAGACCCGCCACGGCCGGAATTGTAGCCTCGATGCCATCCCCCTGCACGGAGAATATCGCGCTGCGGGAGAACCGCGGGGCATTCGCCGCCGCCCTTCGTCCCGCCGTTTCTCCTCCGCCGGCCGTTCCCGCCCCGCGCCGGGAATTCCCCCGCGACGATGCGGCACCGAAGCCGGTGCATGGGGCGCATCACGCCGCGGCCCCGTCCGATCCGCGCCGCCGGCGCGTATCCTTGCCTTCCTGTACCAACCCGACACATCGATGGAGCTTCCATGTCCCACGCCGCCCAGCAACTCTTCCGCGAACGTTACGGCGACGACAGCCTGCCCGCGCCGGGCGCCTGGTCGCCGATCATCGAGCACCTGCTCGCACACAGTTCGGACCGCGCCTTCCTGCCCGACCCCGTCACCGACGACCAGCTCACCGCCATCGTCGCCGCCGCCCAGTCGGCCTCCAGCTCCTCCAACCTGCAAGCCTGGAGCGTGATCGCGGTGCGCGATCCGGCGACGCGCGCCGCGCTCGCCGAATTCGCCGGCAACCAGATCCATGTGCGCGACGCCCCGCTGCAACTGGTGTGGCTCGCCGACCTCGCGCGCCTGGAGCACATCGCGCAACAAGCCAGCCGGCCCTCGGCCGCGCTCGACTACCTGGAGATGTTCGTCGTCGGCGTCATCGACGCCGCACTGGCGGCGCAGAACGCGGTCGCCGCGGCCGAATCGCTCGGCCTGGGCACGGTCTATATCGGCGGCATGCGCAACCGGCCGGAAGACGTCGCGGCCCTGCTCGACCTGCCGCCCAGGGTGGTGGCGGTATTCGGCATGTGCGTCGGCACGCCCGACCCCGCGCGGCCGTCGGCGGTCAAGCCGCGCCCGCCGCAATCCGTCGTGCTGCACCACGAACGCTACACGCCGCTCGCCGTCCAGGACGTCGGCATCGAAGCCTACAACCGTGCGATGGCGCACTTCTACGAGGCGCAGCGGATGAACGTCCACGGCACCTGGGCGGTGCATTCGGCCAAGCGCATCGCCGGCCCGGAAACGCTCTCCGGCCGCGACCGCCTCGTCGAGGCACTGCATGCGCGGGGTTTCGCCCTGAAGTGACGCTGGCACAGGCCAGGGCGGCCTGCGCCGGACCGGATTCAAGACAGGTGGCGAGCGGAGGGCACTGCTCGAAGCGATGACGCTCTGCGCGTTGCCTGCGCCCTCGACCGGTGTCCGGCGAACGGCCGGGCTCGTCGCGAACTCCCCGGCCGCAGCCGCGCCGGGCATTTGCGGAGGGGGCGAGGACTGTCCGAGCCCGAAGGGCGAGTTCCGCAGCCCCCGGAGCGAATGCCCGGCGCGGCCATGACCGTATCGCCCGCTCGACCATCCCCGCACCACCCGCTTGCACACACCGAGACGGTACGTCCAAGGATCGTCCTCCCCACCGTTGCACGCCCCACCGACAGCCCCTCAGGCCGCACTCGTCCCCGCCGCCACCAGCCGCCTGATCTCGGGCACGCACGACCCGCAGGACGTGCCGCACTTGAGCTTCGCCTGCAGCGCGTCGAAATCGTCGCCGCCGGCGATCGCCGCGGCGATGTCGTTTTCGGCCACGTTCAGGCAGTTGCAGATGACCCGCCCCCTGCCCTTCGCTGCCGCCGGCGGAGCCGACAGCGGCGCCAGCAGCCAGCGGCGCAGCTCCGCGGTGGATCGGCCCTCCACCATCACGTCGCGCAACCAGGCGCCTGCCACCGTCTCCCCCGCCAGGCGCAGGCCGACCAGGCGGTCGGCGGCGATCAGCGCACGCTTGCTGACCCCCCGCCGGCTGTCGACGTAGGACAACGCATCGTCGGTATCGAGGCCGAGCAGCGCATCGAGTTCCTCCAGCCACGCGGGCGGGATCGGCTGGTCGTGGGCGATGCGCATCACCACCGCGGCATTGTCGCGGCCGGCCAGCGCCAGCGACGCATAGGCGAAACGCTCCAGCCACGGCGCCAGTGCCTCGGCCTGCTCGGCCGCGGCGCGCCCGCCGTCCTCCGCGCGCATCAGCAGCATCTGGTGGGGCAGATCGATCCTGTCGATGCGGATCGCCGCATGCTTGAGCTCCGGCTGCTTCGAGTAGGGATCGAAATCGCCCGCCGTCAGCACATTCACCCCGCCCGAGTTCAACACGTTGCGCCCCCAGTGCATGGCGACGAAAGCCTGCCCGCGGCGCACCTCGCCGGACGCCACCGCGCGCAGCACGATCTCGCCGCGGCGGCTCGCCACCTTCACCAGATCGCCGCTGGCGACCCCGTTTTCCGCGAGATCGTCGGCATGCAGCTCGATGCGCGCCTCGTCCACATGGCTGTAGAGCCGCGCCACCTTGCCGGTGCGGCTCATGCCGTGCCACTGGTCGCGCAGACGGCCGCTGTTCAGGTGCAGCGGGTAGCGCGCATCGACCCGCTCCACCGTGGTCGCATGCACCGGCACGACGAAGCGTGCCCGGCCGTCGGCGGTGGCGAAGCGGCCGTCGGCGTAGAGGCGCGCGCGGCCGGCCGCGTCCGCGGCATCCGCCCCGGCCGGGAACGGCCACTGCTGCGGACCGGCGGCGTCGAGCAGCGCGTAGTCCAGGCCGGTGATGTCGAGGTCGCGGCCGGCGGTGCTGACGGCATGCTCGGCGAAGATCGCCTCGACACGCTCGTAGCCGAACATGCACTGCGCCTCGGGCCTGCCGATCAGCGGCCCGAGCGCACGCGCGAAGTCGCACACGATGCGCCAGTCGGGGCGCGCCTCGCCCGGCGGCGGCAGCGCGCGATTCACATGCGTGATGCGGCGCTCGGAATTGGTGACGGTGCCTTCTTTCTCGCCCCACGTCGCCGCCGGCAGCATCAGGTCGGCGAAGACTGCGGTCTCGGTGCTGCGATAGGCTTCCTGCAGCACGACGAACTCGCAGCGCTGCAACGCCTCGCGCACCACTTCGAGTTCGGGCAGCGACTGCGCGGGATTGGTGCAGGCGATCCAGATCGCCTTCACCTTGCCTTCCGCGGCCGCGCGGAAGAGTTCCACCGCCGTCAGGCCGGGCTTTTCCGGCACGCTGTCCACGACCCACAGGCGCGCGACCTCGGCGCGGTGCTCCGGATTCCCCAGGTCGCGGTGGGCCGGCAGCAGATTGGCCAGCCCGCCGACCTCGCGGCCGCCCATCGCATTGGGCTGGCCGGTGAGGGAGAACGGGCCGCAGCCGGGCCTGCCGATCTTGCCGGTGGCCAGCGACAGCGCGATCAGCGCGGTGCCGTTGTGGGTGCCGTGCGCCGACTGGTTGAGCCCCTGGCACCACAGCGACATGGCCGCCGGCGACCCTCCCCACCAGCGCGCGGCGGTGACGATGTCCGCGGCCGGCACGCCGCAGACCTGCGCGGCGGCCTCGGGCGTCACCGTGCGGACGTGCTCGCGCAGCGCATCGAACCCGGTGGTGTGCGCGGCAACGAAAGCGTGGTCGACGAGATCCTCGGCCAGCAACACGTGCAGCATCGCGTCGTACAGCCAGATGTCGGTGCCGGGCAGCACCGCCAGATGCAGGTCGGCGGCCGATGCCGTGTCGGTGCGGCGCGGATCGACGACGATGATCTTCATGCCGGGCCGCGCCTTCTTCGCATCCTCGATGCGGCGGAAGGCCACCGGATGCGCGTAGGCGGGATTGGCGCCGGCGATGAGCAGGCAGTCGGCGTGAGCGAAGTCCTCGTAGGCACAGGGCGGCGCATCGGCGCCCAGGGTCTGCTTGTAAGCGGCGACCGCGCTCGACATGCACAGGCGTGAGTTGGTATCGACGTTGTTGCTGCCGATCAGGCCCTTCATCGCCTTGTTGAAGACGTAGTAGTCCTCGGTCAGCAACTGGCCGGAGATGTAGAAGGCCACCGCATCCGGGCCGTGCCGCGCGATCACGTCGGCGAAGCGCTCCGCCGCCGAGCCGATCGCCTCGTCCCAGCCCACGCGCCGCCGCGGCTCGCCGCGCACGCTGCGCAATTCCGGGTACAGCAGGCGGGTCTCCGGCCGGGCGGTGAGGTGCAGCGTCGAGCCCTTGGTGCACAGGCGGCCGAAATTGGCCGGATGTTCCGGGTCGCCGCGCACGCTGTGGATGCGCCCGCCATCGTGTTCGATCAGCACGCCGCAGCCCACGCCGCAGTACGGGCAGGTCGCCCTGGTTTCCATCGTGGTGTGGGGGGTCGCGGTCATCGCGGGCGTTTCCTAGTGGCGGCTGAGCAGGAAGATCAGCACGAGGTTCAGCAGCAGCGAGGCGCCGGCGAGGATCTTCAGCGCCAGCCGCGGATTGCGCTCCACCAGCGGTGTGCGGCGGCGCGACGCGAGCGGCCGGTCGGCGCCGCGCTCAAGCGCGAGCAGGAACTCCTCGGCCGTCTCGAAACGGCCCTCCGGTTCGCGCGCGCAGGCTTTCAGCAGCACGTTCTCGAGCCATTCCGGGGTATCGGGGCGATAGCGGGTGGGCGGCACCGGCTCGCCGAAGTGCGGGTGCTGGAAGGGCTCGACCTCGCCGTAGGGGTACTTGCGCGTCAGCAGTTCGTACAGCGTGACGCCGCAGGCATAGAGGTCGGACGATTCGTCGGCGGCGCCGCCGGCGAACAGCTCGGGCGCCATGTAGGACGGCGTGCCGGGGTTGTTGATCTCGGCCAGGTCCTCGGCATCCGACGCGGCCACGCCGAGGTCGAGCAGGCGCAACTGGCCGCCGCGGTCGACATGTACGTTGTCGGGCTTCACGTCGCGATGCACGATGCCCAGCCGGTGCAGCATGCCGACTCGCCGCAGCAGCGCGCGGCCGATCGCCGCCAGTTCGTGCGGCTGGTAGCGGTGGCCGCGGACGAGGCTCGCCTTCAGCGTCTCGCCCTCGTGCCAGCTCATCAGGTAATACAGGTGCGCGCGCCCGGCATGATCGAACACCCGCGGAAAACCCTGGCCCGGCACGCGGCGGGCCAGCCATTCTTCGCGCACCAGCGCGCTCGCCGACTCCTCGTCGCCGGCCTCCGGACGCAGCGTCTTCAGCACCAGCGCCTCATTCGAGCCCAGGTGCGTGACGCGGTACAGCAGCGTGGCGCGCGATTCGTGCAGCAGTTCGTCCACCCGCAGGCCGTCCATCGTCTCGCCCACCTTCAGCCGCGGGGGGAGCGGCAGGCGGCGGCCGTCGGCCAGGCGGTCGCGCAAGTTGTCGGCCGGCAGCGCATCCACGTTGGCCACCAGCGCGGTGCCGTTGTCGGTGGCGCCGCGGCGCAGGGCCTCCAGCGTCAGCGCATCGGCCGCCCGCTGCGCGTCGGCGTGCGCGGCGAGCACCCCGGCGATGCCGGCATCGCCGAGCACGCTCCACACGCCGTCGGTCGCCAGCACGAAACTGTCGTCGGCGGCGAGTTCGCCATCGTCGTAATCGACCAGCAGGCGGGCTTCGAGGCCGATGGCGCGGCGCAGCACGTTGTTCAGCTCGGGGTGTTCCCAGGTGTGGTCCTCGGTCAGGCGCAGCAGTTCGCCGCCGCGCCAGCGATAGGCGCGCGAATCGCCGACGTGGGCGACGTAGTAGCGCCGCCCGCGCAGCACCAGCGCGGTGAGCGTGGTCGCCATGCCGGCGTAGTCGCGCGATTTCGCCGACTGCCCCAGCAGCCAGCGGTTGACCGCGCCGAGCACGGTGTCGATGGATTTCTCGACGCCCCAGGTCTGCGGCGTCGAGAAGTAGTCGGCAAGCAGGCTGCGCACCGTCTGCTCGGCGGCCTCGCGGCCGTGCGCATGGCCGCCGACGCCGTCGGCGACCGCCAGCAGCATGCCCTTGGCCGCCAGTTCCGCCCCTTCCGGGATGGCCGCGCCGACGAAGTCCTCGTTGCGCGGCCGCGGCCCCTGCCGGCTGGCGTGGCCGAGGCTGACCGCGAGTGCGCTCCCCGGCCTCCCGGGCTGCGGGGAGAGCCTGCGCGACGCCGCGTCGGGGGCGTTCATGGACGGCGGCCTCAGATCTTCGCCGAGGTCAGGTGCGCCGCACCCCAGGTGGTGCGCCAGCGCGTCTTCACCGCGGTGAGGCCGATCAGCGCCGACACCGCGAGCGCGGCGAAGATCAGGAAGCCGGCCTGGTAGCTGCCGGTCATCTGCTTGGAATAGCCCAGCGACGATGCGAGGTAGAAGCCGCCGACACCGCCCGCCATGCCGACCAGCCCGGTCATCACGCCGATCTCCCTGCGAAAGCGCTGCGGCACGAGCTGGAACACCGCACCGTTGCCCATGCCCAGCGCCAGCATGGCGCCGACGAAGACCGCCAGCGCCATCCACGCCTCGGGCAGACCGAAGCTGACGATGGCGAGAAACACCGCGGCAAGGACGTACATGACGGTGAGCGACTTCACGCCGCCGACGCGGTCGGCCACGTTGCCGCCGATCGGCCGCACCAGCGAGCCGGCGAACACGCAGCCGGCGGTGAAGAAGCCGGCCGTCTTGGGGTCGAGGCCGTACTGCGTATTGAAGTAGATGACCAGCGACGACGCCAGGCCGACGAAGCCGCCGAAGGTGACCGCGTAGAAGAACATGAACCACCAGGCGTCCTTGTCCCTGAGCACCTTCAGGTATTCGCCGAAGGTCTTGGGCGGCGGCGCGTCGGGCGCGTCCTTGGCCATCACGCAGTAGGCGACGAAGACGATGGCCAGCGGGATCAGCGCGAGGCCGAACACGTTGGTCCAGCCGAAGGCCATCGCCAGGCCCGGAGCGAACAGCGCGGCGAACGCGGTGCCGGAGTTGCCGGCACCGGCGATGCCCATCGCGGTGCCCTGGTGCTCGGGCGGATACCAGCGCGAGGCCAGCGGCAGCGCGGCGGCGAACGACGCCCCGGCGACGCCGAGGAAGCCGCCCAGCACCAGCACCTCGGCGAAGGAATGCACGCCGGCGAGCCATGCATAGCACAGCGCGGCGATGACGATGATCTGGCCGATGATGCCCGCCGTCTTCGGCGACAGGCGATCGACCAGTACGCCCATGACGATGCGCAGCACCGCCCCGGCCAGCACGGGCGTCGCCACCATCAGCCCCTTCTCGGCGTGGGACAGGCCGAGGTCGGCGGCGATGCCGACGGCCAGCGGGCCGAGCAGCACCCAGACCATGAAGGCCAGATCGAAATACAGGAAGGCGGCGATCAGCGTGGGCGTGTGGCCGGCCTGCAGAAAGGATTTCTTGTCCATGTTCAGCTCCAGGATCATGCGCACCGTCGGTGCAGGATGTTTCAGCGCATGACCCCGTTGCCAGATGGACCCGCCCTCGTTGGCGGACCCGACGCTGTTCCGTCTTTTCCTAAGCAACCGCCGTGCCACGGGGAAATGCCTGTTTTTCCGGCGGTTTTCCGCCCTTTTCGGGGCCGTCGCGCACCTTTCTTGTGCACTGCAACCCAAGTCGGTGCGGGACGCGGCGAACCGCGCGCGCCCCTCAGACGGCGAGGAAGACCCGGCCCTCCTCGACCTTCACCTCGAAGCGGCCGCAATGGCCGGCATCCGGCGCCACCGCCCGGCCGTCCTGCAGTCCGATGTTCCAGCCGTGCAGCGGGCAGGTGACCTTGCGGTCGTGCACGATGCCCTGCGACAGCGGGCCGCCCTTGTGCGGGCACTTGTCGTGCAGCGCGAAGACCTCGTCGTCGGCGTTGCGGAAGATGGCGATGTCACCGCCGGCGGCGCGCTGCACGACGCGCGCACCGAGCCGGGGGATGTCCTCGAGCAGGCACACCGGTTTCCAGTTGCTCATGTCTTCGTCCTCGTTGTCCGGGAATGCGGCCGCGCTCAGGCTTCGACCTTGAGCGGGATGAACTGCCTGGCCGCCTCGCCCTCGCGGCTGGCCGCCCACGGGTCGCGGGCGTTCTTCAGCGAATCGAGCAGGCGGGCGTGCAGCGCGCGGCGCATCTCGCCGTCCTCGACGATGCGCGCCTTCACGTGGTCGAGGCCCACGCGCTCGAGGTAGTGGCAGGTGCGCTCGAGGTACCAGCCTTCCTCGCGGTACAACTGCAGGAAGGCGCCGGCGTATTCCAAGACTTCCTCGTCGCTCGCCACCTTGCACAGGTACTGCGCCACCTCGGTCTTGATGCCGCCGTTGCCGCCGATGTAAAGCTCGTAGCCGGAATCGACGCCGATCACGCCCACGTCCTTGATGCCGGCTTCGGCGCAGTTGCGCGGACAGCCGGACACCGCGAGCTTGACCTTGTGCGGCGCGTACATGTCGAACAGCATCTTCTCGAGCTTGACGCCCATGTCCATCGCCAACTGGGTGCCGAAGCGGCAGTGCTCGGCGCCGACGCAGGTCTTCACGGTGCGGATCGACTTGCCGTAGGCATGGCCCGACACCATGCCGGCAGCGTTGAGGTCGGCCCAGATCTTCGGCAGGTCTTCCTTCTTCACGCCGAGCAGGTCGATGCGCTGGCCGCCCGTCACCTTGACGGTGGGCACCTCGTACTTCTCCGCCGCGTCGGCGATGGCGCGCAATTCGGCCGGCGTGGTGAGGCCGCCCCACATGCGCGGCACGACCGAATAGGTGCCGTCCTTCTGGATGTTGGCGTGCGCCCGTTCGTTGATGAAGCGCGACTGCGGATCGTCCGCGGCCTCGTGCGGCCAGCTCGAGATCAGGTAGTAGTTGATCGCCGGGCGGCATTTCTCGCAGCCGTCCGGCGTGCGCCAGTTCAGCATGCCGAACACCGCCTCCTTGGCCGTCAGGCGGTGCTTGACGATCGCCTCGCGCACGATCTTGTGCGAATGCTCGGTACAGCCGCACAGCGGCTTGTCGGCGGCGCTCACCGCCTGGTAGGCGCCGCCCACGGTGGAAGCGAGGATCTGTTCGACGAGGCCGGTGCACGACCCGCAGGAGGAAGCCGCCTTGGTGTGCTTCTTGACCTCGTCCAGCGTGAACAGGCCCTTTTCCTTGATCGCCTTGACGATCGTGCCCTTGCACACGCCGTTGCAGCCGCACACCTCGGCGGTGTCGGGCATGCCCGCGGCGCGGTTCTCGCCCTTGTGGCCGACGTCGCCGAGGTGGTTCTGGCCGAACATCAGGTGGTCGCGGATCTCGTGGATGTCCTGCTGGTCCTTCATCAACTGGAAGTACCAGGCGCCGTCGGCGGTATCGCCGTACAGCACCGAGCCGACGATGTGGTTGTCGCGGATGACCAGGCGCTTGTAGACGCCGCCCTGCCTGTCGTGCAGCACGATGTCCTCGGTGTCCTTGCCGCCGCCGAAGTCGCCCGCGGAGAACACGTCGATGCCGGTGACCTTGAGCTTGGTCGAGGTCACCGAGCCCTGGTAGCGGCCGATGCCGAAATGGGCCAGGTGGTTGGCGCACACCTTGCCCTGCTCGAACAGCGGCGCCACCAGGCCATACACGGTGCCGCGGTGCGCGACGCACTCGCCCACCGCGTAGATGCGCGGATCGGTCACCGTCTGCAGCGTGTCCGAGACGTGGATGCCGCGCACCCGGCCGCTGCCGCAGTACAGGCCGGCGGATTCGGCCAGCGCATAGTTGGGGCGGATGCCGGCGGCGACGACCACCAGTTCGGCCGGGATCTGCATGCCGTCCTTGAAGCGCACCGCGCACACCCGGCCCGACTCCCCCTGGATCAGCGCCTCGGTCTGGCGCGCGAGCAGGAACTTCATGCCCTTGGCCTCGAGCGAGGCCTGCAACATGTCGGCGGCGGCCTTGTCGAGCTGACGCTCCATGATCCAGTCGGCCAGATGCACCACGGTGACGTCCATGCCGCGCAGCATCAGGCCGTTGGCGGCCTCCAGGCCGAGCAGGCCGGCGCCGATCACCACCGCGTGCCGGTGGCGGGCCGCGGCCTCGATCATCGCCTCGGTGTCGGCGATGTCGCGGTAGCCGAGCACGCCGGGCAGCTCGTTGCCGGGAATCGGCGGGATGAAGGGCGTGGAGCCGGTGGCGAGCAGCAGGCGGTCGTACTCCGCCTCGGTGCCGTCCTCGGCGACCACCCGGCGGTTCACGCGGTCGATCTTCGTCACCTTGCTGCCGGAGTGCAGCATGACGCCGTTGTCGCGATACCAGTCCAGATCGTTGAGCATGATCTCGGGCAGCGTCATCTCGCCCGCCAGCACCGGCGACAGCAGGATGCGGTTGTAGTTGCCGTGCGGCTCCGCACCGAACACGGTGATGTCGTACAGGTCGGGGGCGAGCTTCAGCAGCTCTTCGATCGTGCGAACTCCGGCCATGCCGTTGCCGACGAGGACGAGTTTCTGTTTCTTCATGGCGGCTCCACTACTCAAGAGGCAATAAAAAACGGCGTCGCGCCATCGCCGGGATCGTCGAATCCCGAGCGATGGCGGACGCCGTTGTCCGCATGCTCTGCATCAAGCACTGCGCCGGGACACCGTTGCCCCGGCCGATGCCGGCTACCAAGCAGGATCGGTGCCAGCATCGACAATTCGATACAAGCCGTTGTTTCCATAAATGAAAAAACTCAACCTCACACCCTTTCCGCACCAATCGCAGGCACATCGGGGCACCGCGCTGGTGCATCCGCCGCCTTGCTGCACCACAACATCGCAGCCCGTGCCTGACGTGGCGGAATGCGGAAAGCAGGCCGGGCGGCGGACCGCCGTGGCGGCCGGCTGCCCGGCACGGCTGGGACGGCGGCGATCAGGCTGCGTGGCGCAGCGGCTGGTTTTCGAGGAAGGCCGACAGCTTCGCGCGCGCCTCGGAAAATGCCGCCTCCCGGGTGCGCGCGAGGCGATCGTGCGGACGCCCGCGCCCCGGTTCGAGGATGCCGCCGAGGGTGGCGCCCGGCCCCCTGGTCAGCATCGCCACGCGGTCCGACAGCAGCACCGCCTCGTCGACGTCGTGCGTCGCCATGACCACGGTGGTGCCGGTGGCGGCGAGGATCTTCAGCAGTTCATCCTGCAGGTCGACGCGTACCGGCGTGTCGAGGGCGGCAAACGGGTCGTCCAGCAGCAGGATGCGCGGCTGCATCGACAGCGCGCGCGCCAGGCCGACGCGCTGCTTCATGCCGGCCGGGATCTCGTGGGGAAACCGGGTCTCGGCATGGGCCAGGCCGACCCGGGCGAGCGCGTCGTGCGTGCGCTGCTTGAGCCCGGCCTTGCCCTCCCGGCCGCCGAACACGCGCTCGACCGCGAGATAGACGTTGTCGAAGCAGGTCAGCCACGGCAGCAGCGCATGGTTCTGGAACACCAGCGTGCGCTCGGGCGCGGGGCCGGCGACCGGGCGGCCGTTGCACAGGATCACGCCGGTGCTGGGCCGGGCGAGGCCGGCGATCAGGTTGAGCAGCGTGGACTTGCCGCAGCCGGCGGGGCCGACCAGGCCGATGCACTCGCCCTCGTGGATGTCGAGCGTGATGCCGCACAGTGCGGCCAGCCTGCCGTTCTTCGTGTCGAACGTCTGGCCGACGTCTTCGATGCGCACGATCTTTCTCATGTTGCCGTCTCCTCTCTCAACGCGTCTGTCCGTGCAGGCGGCGCGATGCGCGTGCGGCATCCGCCGGACCGCGGCGGCACGCGCAGGCCCTTCCGGTACGAGCGAAAGAGAAACGGCGTCCATTCCTGCCCGCGAACCGTGCCGGGCAGGAATGGACGCCGTTGTCCTGTGCAGCGATGCCGGGACTGCGCCCGCCTGCGCGGGCCGCCTTTGGCCCGTCTCGACGCGTTGTGATGCATCATCCGTGCCAGGTTTGCAGGAGCACACGGCTGCGGGCGACGAGGCGCAAGCGCGAGACTTTTCCCGATCCGCCGCACTGCGGCAGTGCGACGGATGGGCGGGACCGCACGGCACTGGTGCGGCGGGCTCTCCCGTGCCGGACCGCGCTCAGGCCCGCGGCGGCAGCAGGTCGGACATGTCCAGCAGCGTGCGGGCGACGTCGACGAGGCGGCGCCCCTGGTTCATCGCCGTCTGGCGCAGCAGGCGGTAGGCTTCGTCCTCGCCGACGCCGTGATGCGCCATCAGCAGCCCCTTGGCGCGCTCGACGAGTTTGCGTTCGTCGAGCGCGGCGCGCACCGCCGCGAGTTCATCGCTCATCTGCTGCAGGCGGCGCGACTGCGCCTGCATGGTCTCCACGATGGAACGGGTCAGGCGCGGCCCGAGCGGCTCGGCCGCGGCACCGGCGGGGTCGACCGCGGCTGGCTCGCCGGCCTCGGCGCCTGCTGCCGGCGCAGGCAGCCCTTCGCCGGGCATGGAAGCGGACAAGGTGGCGAGCAGGCTTTCCTGATCTCCCAGTTCGGCGCGGGTGGCGTCGATGCGCCGCGCGCACTCGTCCTTCAGCCCGCGGGCCAGATGTGCCTCCGCCTGATGGATCAGGTCCAGCCGCTGCGAGCAGCAGTCGAACCAGGTGTCCGCCAGTGCGCGGTCCAGCCCGCCGCCGGTGGGCGACGACATCAGCCTGCGCCGCAGGCGCTCGAGTTCCGGCAGCGGCATCAGCGCCTGCAGCGCCCGCCACTGCCGCAGGCTGTCCGCCGTGCCGAACGCCTCGAAACGCTGGAGGCACTGTTCCTGCGCCTCGATCAGGTGCGACAGCGTCTGGGCGCCATCGGCATCGAGGCGGCCGGCCGCGAAGGCCGCGGCGCCGGCCGCCCGCTCCTGCCCCGCGAATTCCTTGCCCTGCATCAGGTTGAACATCGACACCAGGAGCCTCGATACCGACGGGTCGACGGCGATGTCCGCGGCCTCGAACACCAGCGCGAGCAGGGCCGCGACGATGCGGCTGTAGCGCTGCGTGGCCTCCGCCGCGCGGCACTGGCGCGCCGCCACCTGCGCGCGCAGGGACGGCAGCGCGTCCAGCGCATGCAGCGCCATGGCGATGCGGGTGAACAGCCGGGCGCCTCCGGGCGCGGCCTCGCCGGCATCGGGCGCCAGGCCATCCAGCCAGGTGTGCACGCCGTCCTCCGCGCTGCGGGTGGCACCGACATGCTCCGCGCGCTGCGCGTCGAAGCGCGCATCGGCCGAGGCGAGATAGAGGTTCGAGGTTCCCCGCTCGCGCTGCAGCCGGTGGACGAGTCCGCTCACCGCCTGCACCAGATCGCAACTGAGCGCGAGCTGTTCGAGGTCGTGGATTTCGCAACGCCTGGCTGCGACGAGGAAGATGAGCGGCGATTGCATGCGGGCCCTGGTTGCGCTTGCCGATGGAGGCGGCCGGCTGGCCGCCGGCTTCATCCAAGCTCCAAGCAAGAGCCGTGCAAGGCCGTGGCGGCGGGCACGGCCGCCCGGGACGGCCGCCGCCGGGAGCCTTCTCGGCGGCGGCTCGCTGTCGATCGCGCCGCGGCGCCGGCCGCGCGCTCAGCCGCGCTGGCGCCGCGCCTCGAACAGGCAGATGCCGCTCGCCACCGACACGTTCAGGCTCTCGACACTGCCATGCATCGGGATCTGGGCGAGTTCGTCGCAGGTCTCCCGCGTGAGCCGCCGCAGGCCGTCGCCTTCGGCGCCGAGCACCCAGGCCAGCGCTACCTTCTGGTCGATGTCGTAGAGGGATTTTTCCGCCTCTCCGGCCGCGCCCACCACCCAGATGCCGGCATCCTGCATCTCGCGCAGCGCACGCGCGAGATTGGTGACGGTGATGTAGGGCACGGTGTCGGCGGCGCCGCTGGCGACCTTCACCGCGGTGGCGTTCAGCCCCACCGCGCGATCCTTGGGCGCGACCACCGCGTGCGCACCGGCGGCGTCGGCCACGCGCAGGCAGGCGCCGAGGTTGTGCGGGTCCTGCACGCCGTCCAGCACCAGGATCAGCGCATTCTCGTCCAGGCTGTCGAGCACGTCGGCGAGCTTCAGCTCGCGCCGCGTGGCATCGACGCGGGCGACCACGCCCTGGTGGCGCCGGGTGCCGACCATGGCGTCCAGCCGCTCGCCCTCGCTCGGGATCAACCTCACGCCGGCGGCTTCGGCCAGCGCGACGAACTTCTTCACCCTCGCGTCCTTGCGGTCGCCGGACAGATACACCTCGAACACCGACTCGGGCGCCTGGCGCAGCTTGGCCGACACGGCATGAAAGCCGTAGATGAGGCGGGAGCCGGCCGGCTGATGCGGGAGGCGGGCGTGTTCGGGTGCATTAGCCACGGCGGGAACCCTTTGCGGAAGTCTTCTTGCCGGCGGAACGCGCGGCCGGTTTCGAGGCGCGCGCTTCTACCGGCTCGGCTTCTGCCGCGGCGGCCTCGGCCTTGCGCCGCGCACGCGAGCGGGTCGCAGGCGCCGCCGCGGCCGGCGGCGGCGCGGCGGCGGCCTGCGCAACCGACGCTTTCTTCCTGCCCCTGCCCGCCGCCTTCGCGCCGGGCGCCGCTTCGCCCGGCGACGGCTCCGCGGATGCCGCCGGCGCGGCCGGCAGCGGTCCCTCGATCAGGCGGAAGTCGATCTTGTTGGTTTCCATGTCGACGCGCACGAGCTGCACCTTCAGCCGGTCGGCAAGGCGGAACTGCTTGCCGGTGCGCTCGCCCATGAGCGCGTGGCGGGTCTCGTCGTAGTGGAAATAGTCGCTGCCCAGATCGGAGATGTGCAGCAGGCCCTCGATGAAGATGTCGTCGAGCGCGACGAAGAGGCCGAAGGGCACCACACCCGACACGCTGCCGGTGAATTCCTCGCCGACGCGGTCCTGCATGAAGTAGCACTTCAGGAAGGCGACGACGTCGCGCGTGGCGTCGTCGGCGCGGCGCTCGGTCATCGAGCAGTGCAGGCCGATGTCCTCCCAGTTGCCCGGCCGGTATTGCTCGCCCGCCAGCACGGCCTTGATGCCGCGGTGCACGAGCAGGTCCGGGTAGCGGCGGATGGGCGAGGTGAAATGCGTGTAAGCCTCGTAGGCGAGCCCGAAGTGGCCGACGTTGTCGGGGCTGTACATCGCCTGCTTGAGCGAGCGCAGCATCACCGTCTGCAGCAGTTGGGCGTCGGGGCGATCCTTCACCTGCCCGAGCAACTTCGCATAGTCCGATGCGCGCGGCTCGTCGCCGCCGCCGAGCCCGAGGCCGAATTCCTTGAGGAAGTCGCGCAGCTTGGCCAGCTTCTCCTCGGCGGGCGATTCGTGGATGCGGTACAGCGCCGGGTGTTCGCGGCTGGCGAGGAAGTCGGACGCGCACACGTTGGCGGCGAGCATGCATTCCTCGATCAGGCGGTGCGCATCGTTGCGCACCTCGGGCACGATCTGCGCGATCTTGCCGTCGTCGTCGAAGATCATGCGCGTCTCGGTGGTCTCGAAATCGATCGCGCCGCGCTTGGCGCGCGCCTTCAGCAGCACGCGGAACAGCTTGTCGAGGTTCTCGAGATGCGGCAGCAGCCCGGCCAGTTCCTCGCGCACCACCGCGTCCTTGTCGTACAGCGCGGCGGCCACCCTCGTGTAGGTCAGGCGGGCGTGCGACCAGATCACCGCCGGATAGAAGCGGTAATCCTTGATGCTGCCGGTCGGCGAAATGCTCATGTCGGCGACCATCGCCAGGCGCTCGACCTCGGGGTTCAGCGAGCACAGGCCGTTCGACAGCTTCTCGGGCAGCATCGGGATCACGCGGCGCGGGAAGTACACCGAGTTGCCGCGGTCGAACGCATCCAGGTCCAGCGCGCTGCCCGCGGCCACGTAGTGCGACACGTCGGCGATCGCCACCACCAGCCGGTAGCCCCTGCCCTGGCGCTCGCAATACACCGCGTCGTCGAAGTCCTTGGCGGTTTCGCCGTCTATCGTCACCAGCGGCAGGCCGGTGAGATCCTCCCGGCCGGCCCAGTCCTTCTTGCGCACCTTCAGCGGCAGCTTGCGCGTCTCGGCCTTGGCCACCGTCGAGAACTCGAACGGAAGGTCGTGCTTGCGCAGCGCGATCTCGATCTCCATGCCGGGATCGGCATAGTTGCCGAGCACCTCGACGACGCGGCCGATCGGCTGCGCGTACTTGGTCGGCTGCTCGACCAGTTCCACCGTCACGACCTGCCCGGCCTGCGGTTTCTTGCCGCCGGGCGCGATCAGGATGTCCTGTGCCAGCCTGCGGTTCTCGGGCACGACGATCATCACGCCGTGTTCGTTCAGCACGCGGCCGACGACGCGCTTGTTGGCGCGCTCCAGTATCTCGACGATCCTGCCTTCCGGCCGTCCGCGGCGGTCGACGCCGGAGATGCGCACGATGGCGCGGTCGCCGTGCAGCACCTCGCGCATGTCGCGCGCGCCGATGAAGACGTCCGGTCCGCCGTCGTCGCGGCGCAGGAAGCCGTAGCCGTCGGGATGGCCCTCGATGCGGCCCTTGATCAGGTCGGCCTTGTCGGGCAGCAGATAGGCATCGCGCCGGTTGCGGATGAGCTGGCCGTCGCGCTCCATCGCGCGCAGACGGCGATCGAAGTGCTCGAGTTCATGCGGCTGGATGTCGAGCGCCTCGGCCAGCGCCGGCAAGGGCATCGGCACGCCGCGGTCGGCGAGGATCTGCACGACGTATTCGCGGCTCGGCAGCGGCTGCTCGTATTTCTGCGACTCGCGCTCGAAGTAAGGATCCGCGCTGCGGATGGCGCTCACCCGGGGCCCGGCCTTCGACGCGCCGCGTCGCGGCGCGCTCTTCGTGGCGGCAGGGGTTTCTTTCGTTCTTGTTTTGCGACTCATTGACATTCTTCTATGTGTGCTTATAATGCGCGGCTCTTGCCCAGATGGCGGAATTGGTAGACGCACTAGTTTCAGGTACTAGCGCCGCGAGGCGTGGAGGTTCGAGTCCTCTTCTGGGCACCAGTTTCAGGGAAAAGCCGGCCGTTGGCCGGCTTTCTTCGTTTACGTCCGTTTCGCTCGTTTCTACATGCCGGCCCCGTCCGCATGCCCGCCGGGTTCCCGGCACGATACACGTCGGCGACGCCGGACTCCGCGGCGAACAACACTCCACGATGATGGCCGCGTAGCCTGGAACAGGCCCCGGAACACTCCGCCGAACCTTTGCAAGTCCGGGATCCTTTGCTATCATGCGCCTCCTTGCCCAGATGGCGGAATTGGTAGACGCACTAGTTTCAGGTACTAGCGCTGCGAGGCGTGGAGGTTCGAGTCCTCTTCTGGGCACCAGTTTCAGGAAAAAGCCGGCCGTTGGCCGGCTTTTTCCGTTTACCGTCCCGCCGTGCGGCGCGACGGAGACGACATTCCTCGCAGCGCCGTTCGGCACGGCCGGCGGATGGCGGCGAAGCGCGCCTGCGCTGCCACCCGCCGAACCCGGACACATCCGGCCGACAATCCACTCAAACGCCGAACGGATGGCGGCGCAGGATGGTTTCGTCGCGTTCCGGCCCGGTCGAAATGACATCGATCGGAATCTCGCAGATCTCCTCGATGCGATGCAGGTAGGCGCGCGCTTCCGGCGGCAGCGCATCCCAGCTCTGCGCGCCGAAGGTCGTGCCGCTCCAGCCCGGCATCGTCTCGTAGATGGGCTCGCACGCGGTGACCTCTTCCGACCCCATCGGCAGCAGGTCGATGCGTTTGCCGTCGAGCACATAGCCGGTGCACAACTGCAGTTCCTCGATGCCGTCGAGCACGTCGAGCTTGGTGATGCACAGACCGGTGACACCGTTGATGATGATCGAGCGCTTGAGCGCAGCCAGGTCCAGCCAGCCGCAGCGGCGCTTGCGCCCGGTGACGGTGCCGAACTCGCGGCCCTTGGTGGACATCTGCTCGCCGGGCGTGCCCTTGGTCTCGATGTCGAGTTCGGTCGGAAAGGGGCCGCCGCCCACGCGCGTGCAGTACGCTTTGGTGATGCCCAGCACGTAGTGCAGACGGCCCGGCCCCACGCCCGAACCGGCCGCGGCCTGGCCGGCCACGCAGTTGCTGGACGTCACGAAGGGATAGGTGCCGTGGTCGATGTCGAGCAGCGTGCCCTGCGCGCCCTCGAACAGCAGCGAGCCGCCCGACTTGTTGATCGCGTAGAGTTCGGCCGACACGTCGGCGACCATCGGCAGCAGTTCCGCCGCGTCGGCCATCGCCTGGTCGAACACCGGCTGGAATTCCACCGGCTCGGCCCCCAGGTGCTGCGTCAACACGAAGTTGTGGTATGCGAGGTTGGCCTTCAGTTTCTCGGCGAAACGCTCGCGGTCGAACAGGTCATACACGCGCAGCGCGCGGCGCGCGACCTTGTCTTCGTAGGTGGGGCCGATGCCCTTTCCGGTGGTGCCGATCTTGTCGCACTCGGCTTTCGCGTCCTCGCGCGCACGGTCGAGCGCACTGTGGTAGCCGAGGATGAGCGGACAGCCGGGGCTGATGCGCAGGCGGTCGCGCACCTCGATGCCGCCGGCCTCCAGCGTGCGAATCTCGGCCAGCAGGTGATGCGCGTCGAGCACCACGCCATTGCCGATGAAGCAGGCCACGCCTTCGCGCACGATGCCCGACGGCACGAGGTTGAGCTTGTATTCGGTCTGACCGACGACCAGCGTATGGCCGGCGTTGTGCCCGCCCTGGAAGCGCACCACGCCCCTGGCGTGATCGGTCAGCCAATCGACGATCTTGCCTTTGCCCTCGTCGCCCCACTGCGTGCCGACGACCACGACGTTCTTTGACATAGCCTCAATCTCCCTGTAGCGGCTCGACCGTCCACCGGCCGTCCCGCCTCATGAGCCGCCGGTCGCAGCCCGCTTCGTTCCAAGTTCCCTCGTGCCCGGGCAGCGCCGTGACGACGACTTCGCCGCGCACGCGCAGGGCCGCCACCTCAATGGCAAGCGCGGCGTCGTCCGACGCCGGTGCGAGGATCGCGCCGGCCGACTGCATCTGCGGCAGGCGCCACACCAGTTCGCACAGGTCGAGGCTGAAACCGGTCGCCGGCCGGGCGCGCCCGAACGCCGCACCGACGCGGTCGTAGCGGCCGCCGAGCGCCAGCGCCGCGGGCGAGCCGCCGCCATAGGCGGCGAAGACGACGCCGCTGTGGTAGTGATAGCCGCGCAGGTCGGCCAGATCAAAGCTGATCGGCAGGTCCTTCAGGGCCTGCGCCAGCACCCGCAGTTCGCCGAGGGCTACGACGATCTCGGGGTCCGGCGGCAGACGCTGCGCCGCCTGCTCCAGCACTTCCGGCCCGCCATAGAGCGAGGGCAGCGCCAGCAGCGCGCCACGCACCGGCTCGGCGACGTCGGCGAGCCGCAACTGCAGTTCGGGCAGATCCTTCGCCTGCAGTAGGTCGAAGAGTTCCTCCTCGCGATCGGGCACCAGCCCGGCCTTGCCGGCCAGCGCATGGAAGATGCCGACATGGCCGATGTCGATGCGCGTCGCCGGCACGTCGGCCAGGCGCAGCACCTCGGCGAGCAGGCCGAGGATCTCGATGTCGGCCTCGATGCCGGCATGGCCGTAGAGTTCGGCGCCGAGCTGCAGCGGCTCGCGGGTCGCGGTCAGGGTGGACGGCAGGGTGTGCAGCACGCTGCCGCAATAGCACAGCCGCGACACGCCGCGGCGGTTCAGCAGGTGCGCATCGATGCGCGTGACCTGCGGCGTCATGTCCGCCCGCACGCCCATGGTGCGGCCCGACAACTGATCGACGAGCTTGAAGGTGCGCAGCGTCAGGTCCCGCCCCGCGCCGGTGGTCAGCGAGTCGAGATATTCGAGCAGCGGCGGCATGACGAGCTGGTAGCCGCGGACGCGGAAGGCGTCCAGCAGCCGGCGGCGCAGTGCTTCCAGTTGCTCGGCTTCGGACGGCAGGGCGTCCTGGATGTGATCGGGCAGTACCCAGCGCATGAGTGGCGTCAGTTGAAGATGAACAGGAGCACGATGCCGGTCAGCATCGAGGTCAGTCCGACGAAGCGGATCTGGCCGTCGGCCAGGGTGGCGAGGCGCAAAAAAGTTTCGCGCCAGGCGGCTGGCGCGACGAAGGGGAGGATGCCTTCGATGATCAGCATCAGCGCGAAGGCGGTCAGCAACGAGACGCCCATGCGGGCTCAATTCCGGCAGATCAATTCTTCCTCGCGCCTTGCGGCCCCTTCATGTAGCGGAAGAACTCCGAACCGGGATCGATCACCAGCACGTCTTCCTTGCCGGCGAAGCTGGCACGGTAGGCTTCGAGACTGCGATAGAAGGAGTAGAACTCGGGGCTCTGGCCGAAGGCTTCGGCATAGATCGCCGTTGCCTTGGCATCGCCCTCGCCCTTGACCTTTTGCGCCGAGCGGTAAGCCTCGGCGATGATGACCTCGCGCTGGCGGTCGGCATCGGCGCGGATGCGCTCGGCCTCGGCGGCGCCCTGCGAACGCAGTTCGTTGGCCACGCGCTTGCGCTCGGCCTCCATGCGGCGATACACCGATTCCGACACCTCGGTCGGCAGGTCGACGCGCTTCAGGCGCACGTCGATGATCTGCGCGCCGATCTTGCGCGCATCCAGGTCGGCCTTCACGCGCATGTCTTCCATGATCTGGTCGCGGGCGCCGGACACGACGTCATGCACCGTACGCTTGCCGAACTCCTCGCGCAGGCCGGCGTTGACCGTCTGCGTCAGGCGGGTTCGCGCCCGCGCCTCATCGCCCGCCACCGACTCGTAGTACAGGCGCGGGTCGACGATGCGCCACTTGACGAAGTGATCGACCAGCACGTTCTTCTTCTCGGAGGTGATGAAGCGCTCCGGCTCCGGCGTATCCATCGTCAGGATGCGCTTGTCGAAGTAGCGGACGTTCTGGATCATCGGCAGCTTGACGTTCAGGCCCGGCTGGTCGATGACCTCCTTGACCTCGCCGAGCTGGAACACGATCGCATGCTGGCGCTGGTCGACGGTGAACAGCGACATCGACGCCAGCGCGACCAGCAGCAGCAGGCCGCCGCCGATTATGGACATCTTGTCACGCATCAGCGCTCTCCCCTGTCACGGCCGCGCATCAGATCACGGTTGCGCGGATCGAACACCACCGACGGCGGATTGTTCTGCGCGGCCTGCGGCGCAGCCTCCCCACCCGATTGCGCACTGGACTGGCCGGCAGCGGCGGCCGACTTGATCAGCTTGTCGAGCGGCAGGAACAGCAGATTGCCATTGCTCTTGGCGTCGATCATGATCTTCGAGGTATTGGTCAGCACCTGCTGCATGGTCTCGATGTACATGCGCTCCTTCGTGACGTCCGGCGCGCGCCGGTACTCGGTCAGCACCTGGCTGAAGCGGCTGGCGTCGCCCTCCGCGTTGGCGACGACGCGGGCGCCGTAGGCATTGGCCTCCTCGATCAGGCGCGAGGCGGTGCCGCGGGCGCGCGGGATCACGTCGTTGGCATAGGCTTCGCCCTCGTTCTTCTGCCGCTCGCGATCCTGGCCGGCCTTCACCGCGTCGTCGAACGACGCCTGCACCTGCTCGGGCGGCTGCGCGTTCTGCATGGTCACGCGGCTGATCTGGATGCCAGTCTGGTAGCGGTCGAGAATCCGCTGCATGAGTTCCAGCGCGGTGCTCGCGATCTCTTCCCGGCCTTCATACAGCACGAAGTCCATCTTGCTCTTGCCGACGATCTCGCGCATGGCGGTCTCGGCGGCCTGCGCGACCGATTCGTCCGGGAAGCGGTTGTTGAAGACGTAGTTCTCGGGGCTGTTCAGCACGTACTGCACCGCGAACTGGATGTTGATGATGTTCTCGTCGTCCGTCAGCATCAGCGATTCGCGCAGCACCTTGTTGCGCTCCGAACCGCGATAGCCCACTTCGACGGTGCGCACGCCCGTCAGGTCGACGATCTCGTGCGACTCGAACGGGTACGGCAGGCGCCACCGCAGGCCCGGCTCGGTGGTCTCGATGAACTTGCCCAGGCGCAGCACCACGCCGCGCTGGTTCGCGTCCACCGTGTAGAAGCCGCTCGCCAGCCAGATCGCCACCACCAGCGCAGCCAGCGCGCTCAGGCCGCCGCCGAACTGCCGGAACGAGAAGTTGGGCAGTTGCGGGCCGCCGCCGCCGTTGCCGCCGCCCGAACCGCGCCCCTGGCGTTTGCCGAACATCCCGGACAGTCGCTGATTGAAATCGCGCCAGACTTCCTCGAGATCGGGCGGCCCCTGGTTGCCGCCGCGATTGCCGTCGCGGCGGTCTCCGTCGCCGCGATTGCCATTGCCGTCGCCCTGGCCCCCCCAGCGTGGATCGTTAAGTGACATGAAAACGCCTGTAATCACGTTTGAACTGAAATTCCATCGTCGTTCGGTGCGGGCATCCGCCCGGCATCTTCACTCCGTGCCCGATGTGCCACGTCTGCAAGCACCGAGCGCAGCAGATCAAGGCCCTCGCCCGTTCTGGCGCTCAAAAAAACGCGCCTGAGTTTATCACAGTCCCCCCGTTCGACCGCCGCTTGGGCATGGGTCAGGTCGATCTTGTTCCACACCAGGATCTGCGGCACGTCGGCTGCGCCGATCTCGGCCAGCACCTCGTTGACCGCCTGGATCTGCGCATCGCGGTCCTCGCTCGCGGAGTCGACGACGTGCAGCAGCAGGTCGGCCTCGGCCGTTTCCTCCAGGGTGGCCTCGAAGGCGGCCACCAGCGCGTGCGGAAGATCGCGGATGAAACCGACGGTGTCCGACAGCACGACGTTCTCGCCCTCGACGAACAGGCGGCGCGAAGTCGTGTCCAGCGTGGCGAAGAGCTGGTCGGCGGCATAGGCCCCCGCCTTCGTCAGCACGTTGAACAGGGTGGACTTGCCCGCATTGGTGTAGCCGACGAGAGAGACAGACAGCACATCGCGGCGTTCCCGCGCCCGGCGTCTGACCTTTCGCTGCTTCTCGATCTGGGCGAGGCGCGACTTCAGCATCTTGACGCGGTTGCCGAGCAGGCGCCGGTCGGTTTCGAGCTGCTTTTCGCCCGGGCCGCGCAGGCCGATGCCGCCCTTCTGGCGCTCGAGGTGGGTCCAGCCGCGCACCAGCCGGGTCGACAGGTGCTGGAGCTGGGCCAGTTCGACCTGCAGCTTGCCTTCGTGGCTGCGCGCGCGCTGCGCGAAGATGTCGAGGATGAGCGCGGTGCGGTCGATGACCATGCACTGCAGCTCGCGCTCGAGGTTGCGCTGCTGCGCCGGCGACAGCGCGTGGTTGAAGATCACGATGTCGGCGTCGTGCGCCCGCAGCGCCTCGCCGATCTCGTGCACCTTGCCGCTGCCGGCGAAGAGCTTGGGGTCGGGCGCGCCACGCCGCCCCTGTACCACGGCTTCGATGCTCGCGCCGGCACTGGCGGCGAGCAGCTTCAGCTCGGACAGGCGCTCCTCAATCGCATCCTGGCCGAGATCGAGCTGGACGAGGACTGCACGTTCGCCGCTGGCCGGGCGCTCAAACATCGCCGTCCCTCACGGCCGGCCGTCCGCGGCCGGCTGCTGCCACCGGGATCAGTTGCCGCCCTCGCCGCTGTCCTGCTGGATCACCACCGGGCGGGCGGGCACCACAGTCGAGATCGCATGCTTGTACACCATCTGCGTGACGGTGTTCTTCAGCAGCACGACGTACTGGTCGAAGGACTCGACCTGCCCCTGCAGCTTGATGCCGTTGACCAGGTAGATCGACACCGGGATGTGCTCCCGGCGCAGGGTGTTCAGGAACGGGTCTTGTAGAAGTTGCCCTTTGTTGCTCATCTTTGAACCTCTGTATTTATGTTTATAGAATCTATCGGAGCCATTGCTGCACCGCAACATCTGCAGTATGCAACGAAATCCGGGTGTGGATACTGCTTTTTTTCGCCCTCGCGATCACGGTCTGGCCGCGAACGGATTTTGCGTGGTCCGGAACTGAATCCGCAAGGGCGTGCCCTGCAGCTTGAACGCCTCCATGAAGCTGCGTTCCAGATAGCGCACGTACGCCGCAGGAATGTCGTCCAGCGCATTGCCGTGGATCACGATCACCGGCGGATTCATGCCGCCCTGGTGCGCGTAGCGCAGCTTCGGCCGCGCGAGCCCCGAGCGCGGCGGCGCCTGACGCGCGACGGCCACCTGCAGCGCACGCGTCAGGCGTGGCGTGGGCAGGTTCGCGGTGGCCGCCGCATAGGCCGCATCGACGGACTTCAGCAGAGCGCCGATGCCCGACGACTTCAGCGCGGAGATCTCGTGGAAGCGCGCGAACGACAGGAAGGCGAGCTTGCGCGAAACGTCGAGCTTGAGCCGCTCGCGCCGGTAGTCGTCGACCGCGTCCCATTTGTTGATCGCCACCACCAGCGCGCGCCCCGCTTCCAGCACGAAGCCGGCGATGTGCGCGTCCTGCTCCGAGATGTCCTGCGCCGCATCGAGCACCAGGACGACCACGTTCGCCTCCTGGATCGCCTGCAGGGTCTTGATCACCGAGAATTTCTCGATCGCCTCGAAGACCTTGCCGCGCCGGCGCAGGCCGGCGGTGTCGATCAGCGTATAGTGCTTGCCGCCGCGCTCGAACGGAATCGAGATGGCATCGCGCGTGGTCCCCGGCATGTCGAACGCGATCACGCGCTCCTCGCCCAGCAGCGTGTTCACCAGCGTGGACTTGCCCACGTTGGGACGGCCGACGATGGCCACCCTGGGCCCCTCGTCCTCCGCCGCCGCGGCTTCTTCGTCGCACGGGAACGGCGCCAGCACGAACTCGACGAGCTGTTTCACGCCATCGCCATGCGCGGCCGACACCGGCAGCGGATCGCCGAGGCCGAGCGCATGGAAGTCCGCCGCGACGGTGGCGCGATCCAGCCCTTCGGCCTTGTTGACGACCACGTGCACCGGACGCCCCGCCCGCCGCAGCCGCGCGGCGATCTGCTCGTCGTGCGGCGTGCGTCCGGCACGGCCATCGACGAGGAACAGCAGCACGTCGGCTTCGGCGATCGCCTGTTCGGCCTGGCGCGCCATCTCGTGCATGATTCCGTCCTTGGCGACCGGATCGAAGCCCGCGGTATCGACGACCAGGTATTCCCGCTCGCCCACGCGGCCGATGCCGTAGTGGCGGTCGCGGGTGAGCCCGGGCTGGTCGGCGACCAGCGCATCGCGCGTGCGGGTCAGCCGGTTGAACAGGGTCGACTTGCCGACATTGGGCCTGCCGACCAGGACGATGGTGGGTTTCACGACGGCTTCTTCGCCTCAGCGCAATTCATAGGCGGTGATCCGGCCGTCCAGGCTCTGCACCACGAAACCGGTGCCCTGCGCGCGCGGCGGCGCGACGATGGCGCTGCTGTCGGCGCGGTCGCGCGCCGCGAAGGCGCCGGTGTCGCGTGCCAGCACATGCACGAAGCCCTGCGCATCGCCCACCACGACGTTGTCCCCGACCAGCAGCGGCCGGGTCACGCCACGGCGCGCCAGCCCGTCCTGCTTCCATACGCTGGCGCCGCTGTAGACGTCGAGGGCGTTCACCGCGTCGCGGTCGTCGGTGATCACCGCGTAGCGGGTGTCGCGATCCATCCCCACGCTGCTCGAGAAGTCGCGAGCCCACAGCGCATTGCCGTTGCCAGCGTCGAAGCATGCCGCGCGGCCCTGGTAGCTCACCGCGCAGACCTCGCGGCGGGTGGTGACCGGCGTACCGGCGACGTCCGCCACCCGTTCGAGTTCGGTGGCGCCGCGCGGGGCCGAGACGGTCAGTTCGGTGATCGCGCCGCCGTTGGCGAGGTTGATCACGCCGAGCTTGCCGCCGGGAAAGCCGGCCAGCACCACCGCGCCCTCGATCACGACGCCGGCGTAGCTGCGCAGCGCGAGCGGCGGATTGCTGCGGGTATGGACCCAGCGCCGGCTGCCGTCACGCGCGTTGAGCGCGACCAGGCGGTGGTCGGACGTGCGCACGACGACGACGTCGCCGCCCACCGCCGGGGGAGCGAGCACCTCAGCGCCGATCGGGGTGCGCCAGCGCTCGGTGCCGGTCTGCGCGTCGTAGGCGACGACCTTGCCGTCCGTGGTCACGACCACCGCGAGCGCGCCGTCGGCCCCCACGCCCGCCGACAGGTCGACACCCGCGCGCGCGCGCCACGCGGCCTGGCCATTCTTCTCGAAGCGCGCCACCTCGCCAGCATGCCCGGCGGCATATACGCTGTCGCCCACGACCGCGGGCTGGAATACGTAGCCGCCGGCCTTGCCGATGCTCGCCTCCCATACCGGCACGATCTGCGTCGTAGGCTTGAAGTCCACGAGGGGCGCGGATTTCGGCGCGCTGCTGGCGAACGGGTTGAGGGACGAGCATCCGGTCGCCAGCATGATCGCGGCCATCATCGGAACTGCACGCAGCGAGAACGGTTTCATCGATCAGCCTTCCAGGGATTCGAGTTTGAGACGCACCACTTCGCGCAGCGTCGTGGCCTGGGCATCGGCCGCGGACAGCGCATCGATCGCCGCCTGGTACGCGGCACGCGCTTCGGCCGGCTTGCCCTGCGCCGCGAGCACGTCGCCGCGCAGGTCGGCGAAACGCGCCTGGTAGCCGGCGACCGGCGCCGCGGACAGCCTCGCCAGCGCGGCGTCGAATTCGCCCTTCTGCAGCAGCACCGCGGCCAGCCGCAGGCGTGCAAGGTCGCGCAGGGCCGGATCCTTGCCCTTGTCGGCCGCCCACTCGAGTTGCGCTTGCGCGTTGTCGAGTTCGCCCTTCTCGAACTGCAGGCCCGCCGCCAGCAGCGCCCCCAGTTGTGCGTAGGTGGTGCCGCCCTGCTGGCCGATCAACTGGCCGGCGACATCGCGCGCTTTCTGCGCATCCTGGCGCTCGGCTGCCTGCTCGACGGCGAAATACATCGCGCTGGCCTCGGTGGCGTTGCGGTTCTGGTACCAGCGCCAGCCCTGCCAGCCCACCACGGCCACCGCGGCGACGGTCGCCAGCGTCGTCACCAGCGTGCCGTACTGCGCCCACCAGCCCTTCAGCGCGGAAATCTGTTCCTGTTCCTCGAGGTCATACACTGCCATCGCGAGCCCCTTCTCCAAGTTCGTCTTCGTCGTCTTCTTCGCTGAACATCAGCATGGCCAGCGCCTCGGGCAGCGCCTCGAGCGCGACACGCTGCTGCGCACCCGGACCGCGCAGCGGCTTGATGCCGACCTCGCCCGCCGCAGCCTCGTCCTCGCCGATCACCAGCGCCACCGCGGCACCGCTGCCGTCGGCCTTCTTCATCTGCGACTTGAAGCTGCCGCCGCCGCAGTGCAGCACCGCGTCGAAGCCATGCTCGCGCAGCGACTCCGCGGCACGGAAGGCGAGCCGCTGCGCGGCGTCGCCCAGATGCACCACATAGACATCGGGGACGGCGCGATCGGCCTCGCCGCCGCTCTCCCGCCACAGTGCCAGCAAGCGCTCCACGCCCATCGCGAAACCCGCCGCCGGCTGCGGCTTGCCGCCCAGTTGGGCGACCAGCCCGTCATAGCGCCCGCCGGCGCAAACCGTGCCCTGCGCCCCCAGGCGCGTCGTCACCCACTCGAACACGGTGCGGTTGTAGTAGTCCAGCCCGCGCACCAGCCGATGGTTGATGCGGAACGGAATGCCGGCATCCTTGAGGAAGACCTGCACCGCCTCGAAGTGCGCGCGCGACTCGTCGCCGAGATGGTCCGACAGGCGCGGCGCGGCCTCGACGATGTCCTGCAGGTCGGGATTCTTCGTGTCGAGGATGCGCAGCGGGTTGGTGTACAGCCGGCGCCTGCCGTCCTCGTCCAGGCTGTCCCTGTACTGCTCGAGATAGGCGATCAGCGCCGCGCGATGGGCAGCACGCTCTTCCGCGGAACCCAGCGAGTTGAGTTCGAGCGACACGTCCTCCAGCCCGAGCACGTCCCACAGCCGTGCGCACATCAGGATGTGCTCGGCATCGATGTCCGGCCCGGCGAAGCCGAGCGCTTCCACGCCGATCTGGTGGAACTGGCGGTAGCGGCCCTTCTGCGGGCGCTCGTGGCGGAACATCGGCCCCTGGTAATAGAGGCGCTGCGGGCCGTGTCCGGCCACCAGGTTGTGCTGGATGGCGGCGCGCACGCAGGACGCGGTGCCCTCGGGGCGCAGCGTCAGATGTTCGCCGTTCAGCGCGTCTTCGAAGGAATACATCTCCTTCTCGACGATGTCGGTGACCTCGCCGATCGCGCGCCGGAACAGCGGCGTCGGCTCGACGATGGGCATACGGATCGGGCGGTAGCCGTAGCTGCGCAGCCAGTCGCGCACGATGTCCTCGAAGTGCTCCCAGATCTCGGCCTCGTCGGGCAGGATGTCGTTCATCCCACGCACGGCCTGCAATGTCTGACTCATCGGTGATACGTCTTGTGTGATCGCGTTCTTGTCGTGGGCGGTACTCAGCCCGCCTTCTTCACGTACCTGGTGGCCACGTAGTCGTCGACGATGGCGCGGAATTCGGCGGCGATGTTGTCGCCGCGCAGCGTCACCGTCTTGACCCCGTCGACGAACACCGGTGCCGCCGGCGTCTCGCCGGTGCCCGGCAGCGAGATGCCGATGTTGGCATGCTTGCTTTCGCCCGGGCCGTTGACGATGCAGCCCATCACCGCCAGCGTCATGTTCTCGACGCCGTCGTACTGCTCGCGCCACACCGGCATCTGCGCACGGACGTAGTCCTGGATGCCCGAGGCCAGTTCCTGGAAGTAGGTGCTGGTCGTGCGCCCGCAGCCCGGGCAGGCGGTGACCATGGGCGTGAAGGCGCGCAGCCCCATGGTCTGCAGGATCTCCTGCGCCACCACCACCTCCTGCGTGCGGCTGCCGCCCGGCTCCGGCGTGAGCGAAATGCGGATGGTGTCGCCGATGCCTTCCTGCAGCAGCACCGCCAGCGCGGCAGTGGAAGCGACGATGCCCTTGCTGCCCATGCCGGCCTCGGTGAGGCCGAGGTGCAGCGGATAATCGCTGCGCCTGGCCAGGTCGCGATACACGGCGATGAGGTCCTGCACGCTCGACACCTTGGCCGACAGGATGATGCGGTCGCCCCCCAGGCCGTATTCCTCGGCCTTGGCCGCGGACTCCAGCGCCGACACGACGAGCGCCTCGCGCATCACCGCGCCGGCATCGCGCGGCTCGGCGAGCCGGGCGTTCCCGTCCATGATGCGGGCCAGCACCGACTGGTCGAGGCTCCCCCAGTTGACGCCGATGCGGACCGGCTTGTCGTACTTGCACGCGATCTCCACGATGGCGGCGAACTGCGGATCGCGCTTGGTGCCGGCGCCGACGTTGCCCGGGTTGATGCGCAGCTTGGCCAGCGCCTCGGCGCAGGCGGGGTACTTGGTCAGCAGCGTATGGCCGTTGTAGTGGAAGTCGCCGACCAGCGGCACGTCCATGTTCAGCGCGAGCAGCCGGTCGCGGATGTGCGGCACCGCCTTCGCGGCCTCGTCGTTATTCACCGTGATGCGCACGATCTCCGAGCCGGCGCGGGCCAGCTCCGCGACCTGCATCGCCGTG
Source organism: Thauera sp. K11 (assembly GCF_002354895.1). Lineage (NCBI taxonomy): Bacteria > Pseudomonadati > Pseudomonadota > Betaproteobacteria > Rhodocyclales > Zoogloeaceae > Thauera > Thauera sinica. The sequence goes on along the minus strand of NZ_CP023439.1, from coordinate 471,620 downwards.
CCGAGGACGTCGGCGGTATCGGTGTTGGTCATCGACTGCACCACCACCGGCGCGCCGCCGCCGACGCGGACGCGGCCGATCCGCGCCTGGCGCGTGACGCGGCGCGGTGCCGGGCCGGCGCTAAGACTGTCATTCGTCATCGAGCTGTCCATCATTGCAGTTTCAGGCGCGCCACCGTGCCCTTGGTGTGGGGAGCCAGGTTCACCGGCTGGCCGTCGCGTTCCAGGCTGACCTGGGCGGCATTGCCGATCACCAGCGCAAACGGCGCCCTGCCCTGCACGTTGCGCGTGCTTCCCGCCGCGCTCGTGCCGGAATAGACGATCGCGCCGGCCGCGTCGCGCACCTCGACCCAGGACGGGCCGGCGAAGCGGAAGGCGAGCTGGCTGGCACCCGGCCCCACGGCCTGCGCCGCGGCACCCTGCCCGGCAGGCGCCGGCGCTGCCGCAGGCGGCACGGGGGCCGGTGCGGCGCCCTGCACTTCCGCAACGGCTGCGGGCGCCGCAGCCGCCGAAGGGGCTTCGACGGACGCGGCATCCGCCGCCGATGCAGCCGGTGCCGGCTCGGCCTGCGGCGGCGCGGTGTCCTCGGCCGTCTCGTGCGGCGGCGCGGTATCGAACCAGTCGAAATACCAGCCGCCGATCACGATGGCGAGCAACACCGCGGCGACGATGCCCACCGGCCCGGCGCTGGAACGGCGCCGGCCGCCCACGGGCAGATCTCCTCCCGCATTGGAAACCGGCGACAGATCGACGTTCGTCTGGCCGAGCACGGCTTGCACCTCTTCCAGCAGCGGGGCGGGATCCAGGCTGAGGTAGCGCGCGTAGTTGCGCATGAAGCCGCGCACGAAGGCAAGCCCGGGCAGCGCCTCGTAGCGGCCGCTCTCGAGCGCCTCGACCTGGCGCGGCGCCAGCTTCAGCGCCTGCGACACTTCATTGATGGATTCGCCCCGCATCTCGCGCACCTGACGCAGGCGCGCACCGGCGGAGAGGCTGCCGCCCCCGGCGGCCGGAATGGGCGAGGAATCGGCCTGCATGCTGCTCACTCGTACTTCCCTTGCGACAACAGTTGGAACTCGGGCGAATCGCCGAAGCGTCCCCTCAGTTGCGATTCATAACTCGCCGCGGCATCGCGGTTGCCGAGCCGGCGCTCGGTACGCAGTCCCAGCCACACCGAAGCCGCCGTCGGTGTCATCTGCTGGTGCAGGCGCACCAGGCGCACGCGCGCCACTTCGTAGTCGCCCCGCCCGTAGGCGATCTCGGCGATCTGCAGCAGGGCCTGCGCATTCTGCGGATCGAGTTCGAGGGCGCGCAGGAACTGCTGTTCGGCGGCCTCCACCTCGTTCAGGCGCATGTGGCACAGGCCGGCGTTAGTGAGGGGCGGGAGGCGTAGCGGTAATAGGGGTTGCGTGCCGAGGACGACAGCCGGGCCAGGCCGTCCCGCTCCTGGCCCTGGGTGCACAGGAACCAGCCATAGCTGTTGTTGAAATCGGGATCGCCGGGCGCCGCGCGCAGGGCCTGCTCGAAGTTGCCGCGCGCGGCCGCCGCCTCGCCCAGCATCATGTATACGAGGCCCGTCAGGTGATGGGCCGGGGCGTAGCCGGCGACGTTGTCCATCGCGATGCGCGCCTCGTCGAGCGCGACGTCGAAGCGGCCAAGCTCGAAATAGGCCATGCCCAGGTCGACGTGGGTGCGGGCGCGCGCTTCGGCGTCCCCGACCGGCGACTGGTCGGAGAGCGGCCGGCTCATGTTGCCGGGCTCGGTCGCACCGGTTCCGGGCACGTTGGCGCAGCCCGCCGCAAGCGCGGCAGCGAGCAGTGCGCACAGCATCGCCGCCTTCTGCATCATCGACGAGTCTCCATTTCCTGTTTGAGGCGCACCGTCGTGCGCCGCGTCTTGTCCTGCACCTGGCCCGCGAGCTGGCCGCAGGCCGCGTCGACGTCGTCGCCGCGCGTCTTGCGCGTGGTGGTGACGATGCCGGCGTCAATGAGGATACCGGCAAAACGGCGGATGCGCTCCGCCGGCGAGCGCAGGAAACCCGAATTCGGGAAGGGATTGAACGGTATCAGGTTGAACTTGCACGGCACGTCGCGCACCAGTGCGACCAGTTCGCGCGCATGCGCGTCGCTGTCGTTGACGCCGTCGAGCATCACGTACTCGAAGGTCACGAAATCGCGCGGCGCGCGCTCGAGATAGCGCCGGCAGGCCGCCATCAGTTCGCGCAGCGGGTATTTCTGGTTGATCGGCACCAGCCGGTCGCGCAGCGCGTCGTTCGATGCGTGCAGCGATACCGCCAGCGCCACCGGACATTCGTCGCGCAGGCGGTCCATCGCCGGCACGATGCCCGAGGTCGACACCGTGACGCGGCGCCGCGACAGGCCGTAGGCGTGGTCGTCCAGCATCAGGCGCAGCGCGGTGACGACGTTGTCGAAATTGGCCAGCGGCTCGCCCATGCCCATCATCACCACGTTGCTGATGATGCGGCCGTTGTCCTTCTCGCCCGCTTCGAGGTCCGCCGCCGCCCCGCTCGCATCCCGCGCAGCGCCCAGCAGATTGTTGGCGAGCCAGAGCTGGCCGATGATCTCGGCCGCCGTCAGGTTGCGGTTGAAGCCTTGCTTGCCGGTCGAGCAGAACGCGCAGTCGAGCGCACAGCCGGCCTGCGACGACACGCACAGCGTGCCGCGGCTGGTTTCGGGAATGAACACGGTCTCGACCGCGTTGGCATTGCCGACGTCGAGCAGCCACTTGCGCGTGCCATCGGCCGAGATCGAATCGCGCACCGGCACCGGCGGGCGGATCACGGCGATTTCCTTGAGCCTGGCGCGCAGCGACTTGGCGACGTCGGTCATCGCGTCGAAATCGTCGCAGCCGTCGCGATGCATCCAGCGCATCACCTGGCGGGCGCGAAACGGCTTCTCGCCCAGCCCGGCGAACCAGGCGACGAGACCGTCGACGTCGAAATCGAGCAGATTGACCGGAGTGGCCGTGGCGGGGGGGCTCATGCCTGAAACTTCACTGACAACCAACTGGGATCCTGAATGCAAACGGCCCGTCCGCGCCGCCCGCGGTGCGCGGGCACCGCGAGACGCGCACGACGGGCCGCCGGAATCGACCGTTCAGCGCGAGTAAACGTTCAGCCCGGGGAAGAAGAACGCCACTTCGACGGCGGCCGTTTCCGCGGCGTCGGAGCCGTGCACCGCGTTGGCGTCGATGCTGTCGGCGAAATCGGCGCGGATGGTGCCCTTGTCGGCCTTCTTCGGGTCGGTCGCGCCCATCAGCTCGCGGTTCTTGGCGATGGCGTTCTCGCCTTCGAGTACCTGGATCATCACCGGGCCGGAGGTCATGAACGACACCAGGTCCTTGTAGAACGGACGCTCCTTGTGCACCGCATAGAACTGGCCTGCTTCCTGCTCGGACAGGTGCACCATCCTGGCGGCGGCGATCTTGAGGCCGGCGTCTTCGAAACGCTGGTAGATCTTGCCGATCACGTTCTTGGCGACGGCGTCGGGCTTGATGATGGACAGGGTGCGTTCGATGGCCATGGAAAAACTCCGGGCGGGTTTTGGAAAAGCGTTGGATTTTAACAGGTTTTTGCGCCCGCCCGATTACGGTACGAGAACCGCGGACGCGGACGCGGGCGGCGCCCGGTTTCAGGCCCGGACGCGCGAAGCCTCGCCGCGGTGGCGCAGCCAGCCGATGAAGAGCGGCATCAGCGACAGGGCGACGATGCCGAGGATCACCAGCGTGAGATTGTTCTTGATCACCGGCAGGTTGCCGAACCAGTAGCCCGCCAGCACCAGCGGCCCCACCCACAGCGCGGCGCCGGCCACGTTGAAGGCGAGGAAGCGGCGGTACTCCATCGTCGCCATCCCTGCGACGAAGGGCGCGAAGGTGCGGATGAGGGGCATGAAGCGCGCGATGACGATCGTCTTGCCGCCGTGCCGCTGGTAGAAGTCGTGGGTCTTGTCGAGCGCGCGCCGGTTGAAGAAGCGGCTGTCGGGCCACTGCGAGATGCGCCCGCCGAAGCGTCTGCCGATCGCGTAGTTCACCGAATCGCCGAGCGCCGCGGCGGCGAACAGCACGCCGATCAGGATGCCGGGGTCCATGCCGCCGCCGGCTGCGAGCGCGCCGGCGACGAAGAGCAGCGAGTCGCCGGGCAGGAAGGGCATGACCACCAGGCCGGTCTCGCAGAACACGATGAGAAAGAGGATCGCGTAGATCCAGTTGCCGTGCGCGGCCAGCAGTTCGGCGAGATGGCGATCGACGTGCAGGACGAGATCGACGAAAAAAGTCAGGTATTCCATGAAGCATCCGCTCTGAGAAGTCGCGCGATTCTACCCGAGCCCGGCCCGCCCCGCCGGCCGCGATACACCGGGAAACACCCACGGCCCTTTTCTCCCTCCCGCCGGCGGCAGAAGCGCGAAACCCGGCGCAAGGCCGGGTTTCGCGTGGTTTCAGCACCCCGCCGGCACTACATCATGTCCAGGGCACGCGGCAGCCACAGCGACATCGTCGGCCAGTAGGTGACGAGCACCAGGAACACCAGCATGGACAGCAGCCAGGGCCACACGGCGACGGTGAGTTCGGTGATGCCCATCTTGGTGATGCCGCTGGCCACGTACAGATTCAGGCCCACCGGCGGATGGCACATGCCCACCTCCATGTTCACCACCATGATGATGCCGAAATGCACCGGGTCGATACCCAGCTTGATCGCGATCGGGAACAGGATGGGTGCCAGGATCAGCACGATCGACGAGGGCTCCATGAAGTTGCCCGCGATCAGCATCAGGATGTTGGCCATGATCAGGAAGCCGATCACCCCCACGCCGGTGCCGATCATGAAGTCGGCCATCGCCTGCGGGATGTTCTCGTGCGTGAGCAGGAAGGAGAACAGCACCGCGTTGGTGATGATGTAGAGCAGCATCGCGCTCATGTTCGCCGAGTTCAGCAGCACCTTGGGCACGTCCTTCATGCTCAGGTCCCTGTACACGAACACCGCGACGAAGAACGCATACACCGCGCTCATCGCCGCCGCCTCGGTCGGCGTGAAGATGCCGGTGTAGATGCCGCCCATCACCACCACGATCAGGAACAGGCCCCAGGCCGAATCCCGGAACGCCTTGGCGCGCTGCTGCCAGCTCGCCCGGGGCTGGCGCGGATAGCCGAACTTGCGCGCGCGGTACCAGGTGGTGACGCCCAGGAACACCGCCAGCATCAGCCCGGGCACCACCCCGGCCATGAACAGCGCCCCCACCGAGGTGTTGGTCGACACCGCGTACATGACCATCACGATGGAGGGCGGGATCAGGATGCCGAGCGCCCCCGAGGTGGTGATCACCCCGGCGCCGAACTTGCTCGGGAAGCCCTGTTTGACCATGGCCGGCAGCAGGATCGAGCCGATCGCCACCACTGTCGCCGGACTCGAACCGGACACCGCGGCGAACAGCGCACACGCCATCACGCCGCCCAGGCCCAGCCCGCCGTACCAGTGCCCGACCATGGAGGTGGCGAAGTTGATCATGCGCCGCGCCACGCCGCCGTGGGTGAGGAAGTTGCCGGCCAGGATGAAGAACGGGATCGCCATGATCTCGAACTTCTCGATGCCGGTGAAGAGTTTCAGCGCCACCGACTCGATCGGCACCTGGGTCATCGTGAACAGGAAGGTCAGCACCGTGAGGCCGAGCGAGATCGAGATCGGCATGCCGGTGAGCATCAGCACCAGCAGCAGGACGAAGATGATGGCCGCGCTCATTGCTTGTCTCCTTGCCGCTCGTCTCCGTTCTCGCCCATCTGGCGATGCCGCAGGTCGTGCGGATGCAGGTTGTCACCCATGTCGTAGGGGTTGGCATCGACCGGCAGGTGCGCCTCGTCGATACCGTCGACATGGCCGTGGTCGTGGTGCGGCAACTCGCCGGTGCGGATGAAGCCGGCCATGACCTGCAGGAAGCGGAAGCACATCAGGTACGAACCGAGCGGGACCGCGGCATAGACCATCCAGGTGGGCCACTCCAGGTCGGGCGTGGTCGGGCCCTCGTAGAGATCGCCGGTGTCCATGCCCAGCCAGGTGAGGATCTGGTAGTGCGCACCGTTCTCGAACACGAAGGTCGCCCCCAGCGTGCCGACGATGCCGGTGAAGAGCGCGCCGGCGGCCAGCCCGATGATGATGAACCTGGCGCGGTTACGCTCCGACAGGCGGTTTATGAGCACGTCGACGCCCACGTGGATGCCGGTGCGCACGCCGTAGGCGGCGCCGAACTTGGCCATCCACACGAACATGATGATGGTCAGTTCCTGCGTCCAGCCCAGGTTCAGCCCCAGCAGCCAGTCCTGCACCAGCGGGATGTCCAGCCCCGAGCCGTAGCGGTGCACCACCGACACGAAGATGATCAGCGTCGCCGCCCCCATGAGGAAGGTGATCAGCCATTCCTCCAGGTGATCGAGAAGTCTCAGCATGAAAGCCTCCTGCAAGAAAAACGCCCGCGAGCGCGCAAGCAGCCGGCGGGCGTGTGCAGCGGAGAAGGAACGGGCCTCAGAACCTGGACGGATCGAAGCCGGTTTCCTTGTAGATGGACTGGATCAGGTCGGCGCCGATGCGCGACTCCATCTTCTTGTGCACCGGCACGAGGGCTTTCTTGAAGGCCAGGCGTTCGGCATCGGTCAGCTTCACCACCTGGGTCTTGCCCGAAGCCTGCACCGCCTCGAGCGCCTTGTCGTTCTCTTCCTTGGCGATCCTGTTGGCGTAGTCGGTGGATTCCTGCATCGCCTTCTCGAGCTGGGTACGCACGCCGGCGGGCAGGCCGTCCCAGAACTTCTTGTTGGTGATCACCGCATAACCGAGGTAGCCGTGATCGGTCAGCGCGAGATGCTTCTGCACCTCGTGCATCTTCTGCGTATACAGATTGGAGATCGGGTTCTCGGTGCCATCCACCACCCCGGTCTGCAGCGCCTGGTACACCTCCGAGAACGCCATCACCTGGGGCAGCGCCTTCAGCTCGCGCATCTGTTCCTCGAGCACCTTGGACGACTGGATGCGCATCTTCTTGCCCCTGAGATCCTCAGGCGTCTTGATCGGCGTATTGGCGGAGAAGGACTTGAAGCCGTTGTCCCAGTAGGCCAGGCCCTTGATGCCCTTGGATTCCAGCTTGGCGAACAACTGCCTGCCCACCGCACCCTTGGTCACCTTGTGCAGGTCGTCGTAGCCGTCGAAGATGTACGGCAGGTCGAACACCTCGAATTCCTTCACGCCGAGCGGACCGAACTTGGCCAGGGACGGTGCGAGCACCTGCACTGCGCCCAACTGCAGCGCCTCCATCTCTTCCTTGTCCTTGTACAGCGTGCTGTTGGGATAGACCTCGACCTTGACCGCACCGCCGGTGTATTTTTCCGCGAGTTCCTTGAACTTTTCGGCCGCCTTGCCCTTGGGCGTATCGTTGGCGACGACGTGGCTGAACTTGATCACGATGGGCTCGGCCGCCACCGCCGCCGCAGACAGCCCGACGGCGACCAGACCGATCAGTAGCGCGCGAATCTTCATGACTCCCTCTCCTTTGTGTGAAAACGTCTTTATCGGTAGCGTCCGGAACGGCTCGTCCGGATGGACGCCCGGGCGTTCGGCGGGCCGCGGCCCGCAGGCCACGGCCTGGGCGTGGCCGCAGTATCTGGCCGGAAATTCGCGCTTGCCTATTGTGGACATCCGCAAGTACGGCGGCCCGCACCGCCGCACGCATCGCTGAGCCCGACTGCGATGGAAGCCGTCCCCGCCGCCGATCAGCCCGCGCGTTCGCGCTGGCTCAGCCACCTGCCCTATCTCGCGCTCGCCCTGTTCCTCGGCGCGATCACCGCGCTGGTATGGCTGACGCGCCAGCGCGACGCCGACGAACAGCAGGCGGCGCTCATCAGCGACGTGTTGTGGATGGAGCAGAACCTGCGCTTCCAGCTCGACCGCAACGAGGCCAGCCTGCAGCAGCTCGGCCCCGGGCTGCTCGGCGACGGCCCGTTGTCGCCGCAGACGGAAGCGCAGTTGCGGCATCTGCTGAGCGCCGAGCGCGGGCTGGTCCGCGTCACCTGGCTGTCGCCCGACCAGCGCGTGGTCGGCGCGCTGCCGCCGCATGCCGGCGATGCCGGCACCTACGCGAAGCCGGCGGAAGCGGACGGAGCACTGACCTTCGCACTCGCGCGCGGCGGCGAGCAGCCGATATACGGGCCCGCGTACCGCGCCGCCGACGGCGAGGCGCGCTTCGAGGTCCACGTGCCGATATGGACGGATCAGGGCCTGCTGGGCGTGGTGGTGGGCGTCTATTCGCTGCCGAACCTCGTCGTCCGCGAATTGCCGTGGTGGTTCTCCGAGCGCTACCGGGTCGCGGTACACGATACGGACGGCGTCGAGATCGCCGCGCGCTCGAAGATCGCGCCGCTGGCCGCGCAGCGCAGCTACACCACGCCGCTCGAGCCCCCCGGCCACGGACTCACCCTGCAGGTCACCGCCTACAAGAGCGAGACGCGCTGGGTGACGCTGCTGCTCGGCGGCGCCATCGTGCTGTTCGGCGTGGTCATCGTCTGGAGCGTGTGGCAGTTGCGGCGCCAGCTCGCACGCCGCCAGGCGGCGGAAGCGGCATTGCGCGAAGAGTCCGCCTACCGCAAGGCGATGGAGAACTCGATGATCACCGGCATGCGGGCGCGCGACCGCGAAGGGCGGCTCACCTATGTGAACACGGCCTTCTGCCAGATGACCGGCTACAGCGCCGACGAGCTGCTCGGCCACAAGGCGCCGATGCCCTACTGGGACCCGGAGCACCTCGAGCAGACCTTCGAGCTGCACAAGCAGATCCTGACCAGCGGCTCGGCCCCCGGCGGCACCGAGGTCCAGTTGCGGCGCAAGAATGGCGACGTGCTCGACGTGCTCATTTTCGAGGCGCCGCTGATCGACGCGCAGGGGCGCCACACCGGCTGGATGGGCTCGGTGCTGGACATCACCGAACGCAAGCGCGCACGCGAACTCGCCCGCCAGCAGGAAGAACGCCTGCAGGCCACCTCGCGCCTGGTGACGATGGGCGAGATGGCGTCCACGCTGGCCCACGAACTGAACCAGCCGCTGGCCGCGATCGCCACCTACAACAGCGGCTGCATCAATCGCCTGAAGATGGCGGCGCCGGACGGCGACGAACTGCTCGGGATCCACGAGAAGATCGGCCGCCAGGCCCGGCGCGCGGGCGAGATCATCCGCCGGGTGCACGATTTCGTGCGCCGTGCCGAACCCAAGCGCGAACCGCTCGACCTGAATGCGGTGATCCGCGATGCGGTGGGCCTGCTCGAGGCCGACGTGCGCAAGCGCGGCATGCACATCGTCACCGACCTCGTTGCCGGCCTGCCGGCGGTGGAAGCCGATGCGGTGATGATCGAACAGGTGGCGGTCAACCTGGTGCGCAACGGCATGGATGCGATGCAGGCCAACCCCGCCGACCGCCGCCTGGTCCACATCGCCACCCGCCTGGAGGGCAGCCACGTGACGGTCCGCGTGGCCGACCGCGGCGCGGGCATCTCGCCCGAAGCCGCCGAGCGGCTGTTCCAGCCCTTCTACACGACCAAGGCCGAAGGCATGGGCATGGGGCTCAACATCTGCCGCTCGATCGCCGAACTGCACCACGGCCGCCTGGGCTTCGAACCCAATCCGGGTGGCGGCACCGTCTTCATCCTCACGCTTCCCGTGGAGCCCGCATGACCGCCATCGCCCACATCATCGACGACGACGAAGCCATTCGCGATGCGCTCGCCTGGTTGCTCAAGACGCGCAACGTCCCCTGCCGCGTGTGGCCGGGCGGCGAAGCCTTCCTCGCCGAATGGCAACCCGGCTGGCGCGGCTGCATCGTGCTCGACATCCGCATGGCCGGCATGAGCGGGCTGGAATGCTTCGACCTCCTCAACACGCGCGGCAGCATGCTCCCGGTGATCTTCATCACCGGCCACGGCGACGTGCCGATGGCCGTCGCGGCACTGAAGAAAGGCGCCTTCGACTTCATCGAGAAACCGTTCAACGACCTCGACCTCGCCGCCCTGGTCGAGAAAGCGATCGCCCACGACTGCGCGCAACAGCGCGCGGCCGCCGACCGCGACACGATCGAGGCGCGTCTGACCACACTCAGCACGCGCGAGCGCGAGGTGATGGAACTGATCCTCGACGGCCTCTACAACAAGGTCATCGCCGACCGGCTGTCGATCTCGATGCGCACCGTCGAGGCGCATCGCTCGCGCGTGTTCGAGAAGATGCGTGTGCGTTCCGCGGTCGAACTGGCGCAGATGCTCACCACCCTGCGCAGTTGATCCGCCGCGCATCCCGCGCGCGGGCGAACGGGTGGCGCAGACCACCCGCCGGCAATCAGGCGCGCGTCCGCCACACCGGTTCGATGCCCGCCTCGCCCGGCGCGCAGGCGAATCCGGCGGCGCAGCCGATGCCCCCCGCCCAGGCCGGAACGCCATCGACCTCCAGCACGGGCAGCCGCTCGCGCAGCCAGGCGGGAATCCCCGCCTCCTGGCACAGATTCTTGAAGCTGCGGCGAGGCCGGTCCGCCGCCATGCGCAGGCGCAGTCCCGACGCGCGCGGAACCAGCCGCAGCGCCGCACCACGCTCGAGCATCGCCCGCGACAGCCCCGCACCGACGGCGGGAGCGAACGCCACCCAGCCGCCCGCCCAGGGCAGGCGCGGCTCGCCGCACCACGGCTGCGGCGCCGGTGGGACGGGCGGTTCCGCGTCTTCGAGCCAGATCCGGCCGCGATAGGCGCAACATGCCAGCGCTCCGAGGGACAGGCGCAGGGGGTGCTGCGCCGCGGTTCCGCGCAACTGCCGCAGGGCCTCGGCCAGCCGGTTGCGCGAAGGCGCCGCGGCCCCATGCCGCCGCGCCTGCCAGCGCAGCAGGTTGGCGAGCCGGGCATCGTCCAGGCGCAGCAGGGCATCGCGTTCGAGCATCGTGCCGCCGCACGCGGCCTCGTCGAGCGCCGCGAGCTGGTCGAGCAGTTCGCCGGCTTCGCGGAAATGCCCGGCGGCGCGCGCCAGGACCGGCACCACCGCCGGAAAGGCCGGCTCGATGGCGGGAACGATGCGATGGCGGATGTCGTTGCGGGCGAAGCGGGGATCGGCGTTGCTCTCATCCTCGATCCAGGCCAGGCCGCGTTCCCGCGCCCAGGCCGCGATCCGCGCCCGGCGCAGGCCGAGCAGCGGACGCAGGCGCCCGGCGCGCCCATCGGCCGGCGGTTCCATCTCCGCCATCGCCGCCGCGCCCCGCACGCCGGTCCCGCGGAAGAGGCGGAACAGCAGGGTTTCGGCCTGGTCGTCCTGATGGTGGCCGAACGCCAGCCAGTCGCACGCGACCTGCGCCAGCGCGGCGTGGCGCGCCGCGCGCGCCGCCGCCTCGAGGCCCTGCGGATCGTCGCGCCGCACGGCGACGCGAAAGGAAAGGAAGGGAAGGCCCAGCCGCGCGCAGAGATCGCGGCAGAAGGCGAGCCAGTCGTCCGCGTGCGGGCTGAGTCCGTGGTGGACGTGGGCGGCGCTCAGCGTGAAGCCCAGGCCGTCCCGCGCCTCGCACAGCGCGTGCAGCAGCACGACCGAATCGACGCCGCCGGACAGGCAGCAGCACAACCGGCTGCCGGACGTGACGCCGGCCCGCGCCAGCACGCCGGCAACCGCGCCGGGCACGTCAGGCGGCCTGCTCCTTGAAGCGGCCATAGCCCATCAACTTGTCGATGCGCTGCTCGACCAGCGTGGCCGCGGACAGCGAATCGACCTGGCGCAGCGCCTCGACGAGCGCGCGCTTGAGCGACGCGGCCATCGCCCGGTAGTCCCGGTGCGCGCCGCCCACCGGTTCGTTGACGATCTTGTCGATGAGGCCCAGCGACTTCAGCCGCGCCGCCGTGATGCCCATGGTCTCGGCGGCTTCGGCCGCCTTGTCCGCGCTCTTCCACAGGATGGAAGCGCAGCCCTCGGGCGAGATCACCGAGTAGGTGGAGTACTGCAGCATCAGCACCTGGTCGCCCACCGCGATCGCCAGCGCGCCGCCGGAACCGCCCTCGCCGATGATGGTGCAGATCAGCGGCACCTTCAGTTCGGCCGTCAGGTACAGGCTGTGGCCGATGGCCTCCGACTGGCCGCGCTCCTCGGCGCCGATGCCGGGATAGGCGCCGGGCGTGTCGACGAAGGTGAACACCGGCAGGCCGAACTTCTCGGCCAGCTTCATCAGCCGCATCGCCTTGCGGTAGCCCTCGGGGCGCGGCATGCCGAAGTTGCGCGCGATCTTTTCCTTGGTGTCGCGGCCCTTCTGGTGGCCGATCACCACGCAGCTCTGGCCGTTGAAGCGCGCCAGCCCGCCGACGATCGCCTTGTCGTCGGCGTAGTTGCGGTCGCCGTGCAGTTCCTCGAAGTCGGTGAAGATGTGCTGGACGTAGTCCAGCGTGTAGGGACGCTGCGGATGGCGCGCCACCTGCGCGATCTGCCAGGGCGTGAGCTTGGCGTAGAGATCCTTGGTCAGCGCCTGGCTCTTGGCCTCCAGGCGCGCGATCTCCTCGGAAATGTCGACCGCGGAATCGTCCTGCACGAAGCGCAGTTGCTCGATCTTGGCATCGAGCTCGGCGATCGCCTGTTCGAAATCCAGAAAGGTGGTTTTCATCCAGCCATTCTCAGAAAAAAACGGCAGCCATTGTAACCCCTGCGGCCGGGAAGCCGCTCCACCCGCAGGCGCAGCATGCGGGCGGCGAACGGACCGTAATCAAATGAGGATGACAGAAACCCCTCAAATCGGGCATGATTTCTGCTGTCGAAACAAACAGAAGGAGTAGCGGGGCCGTGCGGGCGCCGCGCCATGGAAATATTCATCCTGATCGCGCTGATCATCCTGAACGGTGCATTCGCCATGTCCGAAATCGCCCTCGTCACCGCACGCAGGGCCCGTCTCGCACGCCTCGCCGAGGACGGCGACACCGCCGCCGCGGTAGCCATCAAGCTGGGCGAGGAGCCCACCCGCTTTCTCTCCACCATACAGATCGGCATCACCTCGATCGGCATCCTCAACGGCATCGTCGGCGAAGCCGCGCTCGCCGAGCCGTTCGCCCGCTGGCTGCAGCGCCTGGGCATGGACGGCGACGTCAGCGGCATCGTGGCCACGGTGCTGGTCGTGATGGTCATCACCTACGTCTCCATCGTCGTCGGCGAACTGGTGCCGAAGCGCATCGGACAGATCAACCCGGAAGGCATCGCCCGGCTCGTGGCGCGGCCGATGAACGCGCTCGCCATCGCGTCGCGGCCCTTCGTGCGGCTGCTGACCTGGTCGACGGCGCTGCTGCTGAAGGTGATGGGCAAGCGCGACGAGAGCGGGCCGAGCGTCACCGAGGAAGAAATCCACGCGCTGCTCGAAGAAGGCTCGGAAGCGGGCATCATCGAGAAGAGCGAGCACGAGATGGTGCGCAACGTGTTCCGCCTCGACGATCGCCAGATCGGCTCGCTGATGGTGCCGCGCTCGGACATCGTCTGGCTGGACATCACGCGCCCGCTCGACGAGAACCTCGCGCGCATGGCCGAATCGAACCACTCGCGCTTCCCGGTATGCCGCGGCGGCCTCGACGAGATCCTCGGCATCATCTCCTCGAAGCAGCTCTTCAACCAGACGCTCAAGGGCGGCAAGGCCGACCTCACGCACCAGTTGCAGATGCCGGTGTTCGTCCCGGAATCGCTGACCGGCATGGAACTGCTGGAGCAGTTCCGCGCCTCGAGCACGCACACCGTGTTCGTCATCGACGAATACGGCGAGGTGCAGGGCATGGTCACGCTGCAGGACGTGCTGGAAGCGGTGACGGGCGAGTTCCAGCCGCACAGCCTGGAAGAAGCCTGGGCGGTGCAGCGCGAGGACGGCTCCTGGCTGCTCGACGGACTGATCCCGGTCCCCGAACTCAAGGACCGGCTGGAACTGAAGACCGTGCCCGAGGAAGAGCGCGGCCGCTATCACACCCTGTCGGGCATGGTCATGTGGCTGCTGGGCCGGCTGCCGCATACCGGAGACATCACCGTTTGGGAGGACTGGCGGCTGGAAGTGGTCGATCTCGACGGCAAACGCATCGACAAGGTGCTCGCCAGCCGTGTTCCGCCCGCCCCGAGCCCGAGGCCGGCAACCTGACGACGGAACACCCCGACAACTGACACATGCCATGTCCGCGCCGGGATGGCTGCGGGCCGGATGCTGCCGCGGCGACGCGGCCATCGCCGGTGCGCGATGAAACTTTTGCGGACCCCGCGCCCTCTCTAAGCGGAGCCGATGCCGGCGGAAACGGACTCCGCCGCATGCGGTCTGCCGGGCGCGGACCGGACACGCGCGGATGGGGCCGTACGGCATCGCATGCGACCGGGCACGGCCACCTGTCCGTCCTTCCTCGCTGTGTATCTCTGCGGCCGGCTCGCCCGGCCGCCGACGGCTGCGTCCGTGCGGGCCCGCGCCTGGCGCAAGACAGCGGACACGGGCGGAAGACCGCACGGGAAGCGGAACAACATTTTTTGGCTTGAGAGGAAATTCGATGCGGCGTGACTTCGGAGTGACCGAAGCATGAAACTGATGCTGATCGTCCTGCTGCCCTTCGTCGGCAGCCTGGTCGCGTCCTTTCTGCCGGCACATGCACGCCGTGCCGGCGCTGCGCTGGCGGGAGCGGTGGCGCTGGCTTGCACGGCGCTGGTGGCCGGCCTGTACGCGGAAGTGGCCGAGGCCGGCGTCGTGCGGTTCGCTGTGCCGTGGGTGATGGGCCTGGACTTTTCGCTGCGCATCGACGGCCTCGCCTGGCTGTTCGCGGCGCTGGTGACGGTGATGGGCGCGCTCGTGGTGCTGTACGCGCACTACTACATGTCGCCGGCCGATCCGGTGCCCCGCTTCTTCTCCTTCTTCCTCGCCTTCATGGGATCGATGCTGGGCGTGGTGCTGTCCGGCAACCTGATCCAGCTGGTGTTCTTCTGGGAACTGACGAGCCTCGTCTCGTTCATGCTGATCGCGTACTGGAACCACCGCATCGACGCCCGCCGCGGCGCGCGCATGGCCTTGATCGTCACCGGCACGGGCGGACTGTGCATGCTGGCGGGGATCATCATGCTCGGCCAGATGGCCGGCGGCTACGAACTGGACGACGTGTTCGCCGCCGGCACGGCCATACGCCAGCATCCGTGGTATCCGGCCGCCCTCGCCCTGATCGCCCTGGGCGCCCTGACCAAGAGCGCCCAGTTTCCCTTCCACTTCTGGCTGCCGCATGCGATGGCTGCGCCGACGCCCGTATCGGCCTACCTGCACTCGGCCACCATGGTGAAGGCGGGCGTGTTCCTGCTGGCGCGGCTGTGGCCGGTGCTGGCCGGCAGCGAGGCATGGTTCTGGATCGTCGGCGGCGCGGGGCTGTGCTCGCTGGTGCTGGGCGCCTACGCGGCGACCTTCCAGCGCGACATGAAGGGCGTCCTCGCCTACTCGACCATCAGCCATCTCGGCCTGATCACCCTGCTGCTCGGCCTCAACAGCCCGCTGGCGCTGGTCGCGGCCGTGTTCCACGTCGTCAATCACGCCACCTTCAAGGCGTCGCTGTTCATGGCGACCGGCATCGTCGACCACGAAACCGGGACGCGTGACATGGGACGCCTGAGCGGGCTGCGCCATGCGATGCCCCTGACCGCCTCGCTCGCCCTCGTGTCGGCGGCGGCCATGGCCGGGGTGCCGCTGCTCAACGGCTTCCTGTCGAAGGAGATGTTCTTCGCCGAAACCGTGTTCATCGACCGCGCCGATCCCGCCCACGTACTGCTGCCGCTGGTCGCGGTGGCCTCGAGCACGTTCAGCGTGGCGTATTCCCTGCGCTTCATCCTGCAGGTCTTCTTCGGCCCCCGCGCCACCGACCTGCCGCGCAAGCCCCACGAACCGCCGCTGTGGATGCTGCTGCCGAGCGCGCTGCTGGTGCTGGCCTGCCTGGTGGTGGGCATCCTCCCCGACTGGGCGCTGGGCACGCCGCTGTCGATGGCGGTGGGCTCCGTGCTGGGCGCGAACACCCCCACGTACAGCCTCGCGGTCTGGCACGGCCTCAACCTGCCGCTCTTGATGAGCGCGATCGCGCTGGTCGGCGGCACGGTGCTGTACCTCGTGCTGCAGCGGCGGCAGGCGACGGGCGTGCTGCTCGTCTTCCGCCTCGACGGCAAACGCGCGTTCGAGTGGAGCATGGCGCGCTTGTCCGCCTATGCCGGCTGGTTCGCGGAGCGCGTCGCCTCGCGCCGCCTGCAGACGCAATTGCTGATACTGGTGCTCTTCGCGGTGGGCGCCGTCATGCTGCCGCTGTGGCGAACCGGCGTGCCCTGGGGCAGCCTGACGCGGCTCTCGGCCGACCCGGCATTCGCGCTGCTGTGGCTGATCGGCGGCCTTTGCGCGCTGGGCGCGGCCTACCAGGCCAAGTATCACCGCCTGGCGGCGCTGATCTTCGCCGGCGGGGCGGGCCTCGCCACGGTGCTGACCTTCGCCTGGTTTTCCGCCCCCGACCTGGCGCTGACCCAGGCCATGGTGGAGGTCGTGACCACGCTGCTGCTGCTGCTCGGGCTGCGCTGGCTGCCGCGGCGCATCCAGGCGCAGGAGGAAGGGCGCCCCGCCGAGCGTGCCAGCGTGCGCGTGCGCCTGCGCCGCCTGCGCGACCTGATGGTGGCGATCGCCGCTGGCGCGGGCATGGCGCTGCTGTCCTACGTGATGCTCACCCGCCCGGTGGCGGAGGGCCTGGCGCCCTTCTTCCTGACGCAGTCGCTGCCGCAGGGCGCCGGCCGGAACGTGGTGAACGTGATCCTGGTGGATTTCCGCGGCTTCGACACGCTGGGCGAGATCACCGTGGTCGGCATCGTCGCGCTCACCGTGTATGCCCTGCTGCGCCGCTTCCGCCCCGCGCCGGAAAGCGTGGCGCCGCCCCTGCAGCAGCGCGAGCAGGAAGTGCCCGAAGCGCCCGATCCGCAGCGCCTCCTGCCGGGCGACTACCTGATGCTGCCCGCGGTGCTGGCGAGGCTGATCCTGCCGATCGCCGTGCTCAGCTCGGTCTTCTTCCTGCTGCGCGGCCACAATGCGCCGGGCGGCGGCTTCGTCGGCGGCCTCATCCTCGCCACCGCCTTCCTGCTGCAGTACATCTTCAGCGGC
Source organism: Thauera sp. K11 (assembly GCF_002354895.1). NCBI lineage: Bacteria > Pseudomonadati > Pseudomonadota > Betaproteobacteria > Rhodocyclales > Zoogloeaceae > Thauera > Thauera sinica. Next base: position 454,462 of record NZ_CP023439.1, on the reverse strand, counting down.
GTCATCTGGACCGAGGCGCGGCTGCGCGTGCTGCCGCAGCAATGGATCGCCTTCGGCCTGCTCGCCGCGGGACTGACCGGCGCCGGAGCATGGCTGGCATCGCAGCCCTTCCTCTCCGCCCTGGCCTGGCACGGCACGCTTCCCCTCGTGGGGGATCTGCACCTGTCGACCGTGCTCGCGTTCGACCTCGGCGTGTACATGCTGGTGGTGGGCGCGACGGCGCTGATCCTCGTCGCACTCGCCCACCAGTCGCTGCGCAGCCAGCATCTCCAGTGGCGCCGGCCGTCGGACGAGACCGCCACGCGCCTCATGCAGCCGGGAGGAAAATCCTGATGGAGATCATCTATGCACTGGCGATCGGCATCCTGGCCGGTTCGGGCACCTGGCTGCTGCTGCGCCCGCGGACCTTCCAGGTCATCATCGGACTCACGCTGCTGTCCTACGCGGTGAATCTCTTCATCTTCAGCATGGGCAGCCTCAATCTGGACCGCGCGCCGATCATCGACCCCACGCAACCCATCGATCCCGCCCGCTATGCCGATCCCGTGCCGCAGGCCCTGGTCCTCACCGCGATCGTGATCGGCTTCGCCACCACCGCGCTGTTCCTGGTCGTGCTGCTGGCCTCGCGCGGCCTGACCGGCACCGACCACGTCGATGGCGTGGAAGACGGAGGCGAGTCGTGAGCGGCTGGCTGCAGCATTTCCCCATCCTGCCCATCGTGATCCCGCTGCTCGCCGGCGCGGGCCTGCTGCTGCTCGACGATGCCCACCGCCGCGGCCGCGCGGCCGTGGCCCTGACCGCCGGCGTGATGCAACTGGCCGTGGCCCTCACGCTGATGTACGCGGTGGCCGGCGCAGGCGGAGCGTCGCCGTCGGGCATCGAGGTCTATCGGCTCGGCGGCTGGAGCGCACCCTTCGGCATCGTGCTCGTCGTCGACCGCCTGTCGGCACTGATGCTGACCCTGTGCGCGGTGCTCGGCCTCGCCTCGCTGGTATATGCGCTGGCGCGCTGGGATCGCGCCGGCGTCCATTACCACCCCCTGTTCCAGTTCATCCTGATGGGGCTGAACGGCGCGTTCCTCACCGGCGACATCTTCAACCTGTTCGTCTTCTTCGAAGTGCTGCTGGCCGCCTCCTACGGCCTCGCGCTGCATGGTTCCGGCGCGGACCGGGTACGGGCCGGCCTCGCGTACATCGTCGTCAACCTGGCGGCGTCCCTGCTCTTCCTGATCGGGGCCGCGCTCATCTACGGCATCACCGGAACGCTCAACATGGCGGACCTGGCGTACCGCGTACCCGCCCTTTCAGCCGACGATCGCGCCCTGTTCTCGGCCGGCATCGCCTTGCTGGTGCTCGTGTTCCTCGTCAAGGCGGCGGCCTGGCCGCTCAACTTCTGGCTGCCGTCGACCTACAGCGCGGCCAGCGCGCCGGTCGCGGCGATGTTCTCCATCATGACCAAGGTAGGCGTGTACGCGCTGCTGCGCATCGGCTCGGTCCTCGAACCGATCGGCGGATTCGCTTCGCTCGGCGGCGGCGTCTTCGTCGTCGGCATCCTCACGCTCACCTACAGCGCCATCGGCGTACTGGGCGTGCAGAAGCTGGACCGCGTCGCCGGCTACAGCGTGATCGCCTCCTCGGGCACGCTGCTGGCGGCGTTCGGGCTGGGCATGAACGACGTGACGGCCCCCATGCTGTTCTACCTGACCAGTTCCGTCCTCGTGATGGGAGCGTTCTACCTCGTCATCGAGATGACCGAGCGCAGCAAGCCCTACGGCGCGGACCTGCTGGCGGTGACGATCGAGGCTTTCGGCATGGAAACACCGGAGGAAGCGGCGATGAGCGAGGACGTGGTGGGTTTCGCCATCCCCCGCGCCATGGCCTTCATCGGCATGGCGTTCTTCACGTGCACGGTGATCATTGCCGGACTGCCGCCGCTGTCGAGCTTCGTCGCCAAGTTCGCGCTGCTGGTCGCCGCATTCGGCGCCGCGGAGGGCACGGCGGTGCCCGTCACGGTCTGGCTGCTCATGGCGGCGATCCTGGTATCCGGCCTGACGGCGATGATCACCCTGTCGCGGCTCGGCATGCGCATCTTCTGGAGCAGCGAGGCACGGACGACGCCCCGCTTGCCGGTGACCGAGGCCGCGCCCGCCGCGGTGCTGATCTGCCTGTGCATCGCACTGGCGGTGGCCGCCAATCCCGCCATGGAATACATGCGCGCGACCGCCGGCGCCTTGCACGACCCGACGCTCTACATCGAAGCCGTGATGACGTCCGCGCGAGGGGCCGGCCAATGAAGCGCTCCACCTATCGCTCCCTGCTGCCGGCGGTACTGGTACTGCTGCTGGTCTGGCTGCTGCTCAACGAGAGCCTCACTCCGGGCAGCGTGCTGCTCGGGCTGCTGCTGGCGCTCGTGGTCGCCTCCATCCTGCCGTCGGCGCGCCCCCTGCAGGCGCGCGTGCGCCGTCCCCTGGTGGCGCTCCGGTTGCTGCTGCGGGTGCTGCACGACGTCATCCGGTCGAACATCGTGGTCACCGGCATCGTGCTGGGGCCGGAGCATCGGCGCCAGCGCCCCGGCTTCATCCACATTCCGCTCGACCTGCAGGACCCGCACGGCCTCGCCGTGCTGTCGATGATCGTGACCGCGACGCCGGGAACGGTGTGGGCCGAGATTTCGCCCGACTGCCGGATGCTGACCCTGCACATCCTCGAACTCGAGGACGAGGCGGCCTGGCACCACACGATCAAGCACCGCTATGAGCGGCCGTTGATGGAGATCTTCGAATGAGTGCGACGGTGATGAACATCGCCACGCTGTTCGCGTTCGCCTGCCTGGCCCTGGCCATGGGGTTCGCGACCATACGCCTGGTCATCGGTCCGGGGGCGCGGGACCGCGTGCTGGCCTTCGACACGATGTACATCATCGCCGTCATGATGGTGCTGCTGATGGCGGTGCGGTCCGGCACCTCGGTCTATTTCGACGTCGCGCTGCTCATGGCGCTGTTCGGCTTCGTCGGCAGCAGCGCGCTGGCGAAGTTCCTGCTGCGCGGAGAGGTGATCGAGCCGTGATGGATTCGCTTTCCCTGTGGGTCGCAATCCCGGTGGCGCTGCTGCTGTGCGTGGGCGGCGCGCTGACCGCCATCGGCGCACTGGGCCTGCTGCGCCTGCACAACTTCTATTCGCGCGTCCATGCGCCGACGCTCGGCACCACGCTGGGCCTGGGCTGCATCCTGATCGCATCGCTCGCTTCATCGTCCACGCTGGAGCACAAGCCGGTGCTCCACGAACTGTTGATCGGCCTCTTCATCGTCGTCACCGCGCCGATCACCACCATGATCCTGCTGCGCGCGGCCCTGGCCGAGGACCGCCGCAAGGGCCGGCTGCCCGGCCCTGTGCAGACGGAAGGGGAATCGCCGGACGACGCGCCCGAAGAAGAGGAAGAAGAAGGCGATGCAGCCGGGCACCCGCCTTCGTCCGGCGACGAGGGGGCCGGCGTGCGGCGGCACGATACATAGCAAAAAGGAGCGGAGCCCTCGCCGGGCATCCGCTCCTTCGATCCTGTCACCCGCGGGATCGGGATCAGTCGTCGTTCATGAAGCCCAGCAAATGCAGCAGGCTGGTGAAGAGGTTGTAGATCGACACGTACAGCGACACCGTGGCCATCACGTAATTCGTCTCGCCGCCGTGGATGATGTTGCTGGTCTCGTACAGGATGAGGCCGGACATCAGCAGCACGAAGGCGGCCGACACGGTGAGCGACAGCGCCGGGATCGAGAAGAACACCGCACCCAGGCCAGCCAGGAAGGCCACCAGCATGCCGACGAACAGGAAGCCGCCCATGAAGGAGAAATCCTTGCGGGAGGTCAGCGCGTAGGCGGACAGGCCGAGGAAGATCACCGCGGTGCCGGCCATCGCCTGCATCACGATCTGCGTGCCGTTGGGCATCGCGAGGTATTTCGACACGATCGGGCCGAGCGTGAAGCCCATGAAGCCCGTCAGCGCGAACACGAACAGCACGCCGAGGCTGCTGTTGCGGAACCTGGTCGTCAGGAACAGCAGGCCGAAGTAGCCGATCAGCGTGAGGATGATGCCGGGATGGGGCAGGCCGAGCGCCATCGACGCCCCCGCGGTGACCGCCGAGAACGCCAGCGTCATCGACAGCAGCATGTAGGTGTTGCGGATGACCTTGTTCGTCGAGAGGACGGATGCCTCCTGGCGGGTCATCGTGGTCAGGCGGTTTTCCATGTCGGGTCGAACTCCTTGGATGATGAACGTTGTGTTGGGCACGAAAGCCGCAGGCCCCGGACGCTCGCGCCCGGACCCCGCAGCCGATGCTCAGGCTGCCGCCGGCGCGCCGTGCGCAAGCGCGAGGCGGTCGGGTTTGCGCTGGCGGCGCAGGCGCTGGGCAAGCACGCGCGACACCCGGTCGGCGGCCTGGTCCACCGCGGCGCGGACGTCGAGCCGGGTGATCGCGAAAACTACATCGGGCAGGTTACGCAGGCGCAACTGCACGACGCAGCGCTTGTCGGTGCCGCCGCGCGGACCGTTGACGTCGGCCACCTTGACCCTCGCCCACTGGATGTGGTCCTGGAAACGGCCGATCGCGAAACGCATGCGTCGCGTCACGTAGTCGCGCAGGCCGGGCGCCGCTTCAACATTGTCACAGTGCAGATCGATTCGCATGCAGCTCTCCTTTCGAAATGGTACGCACCGCCGGCGCGGAAGCCCTCGTCGATGCTACCCCTCTGACTATTCGATAAAATATCGGTTCAACTGAATTTCTATCTGTTTTTTCCGATCCATTCGCGCCCTCGGCGCCCGGACGACGAGGCCCTGCCCATGCTGAACTACAAGCAGCTCCACCACTTCTGGTCGGTCGCCCGCGCCGGAGGCATCGTGCGCGCCAGCGAACGCTCCGGCCTTGCGCCGCAGACCCTGTCGGGCCAGATCGCCACGCTCGAGGCCAGCCTCGGCATCACACTGTTCCAGCGCCAGGGGCGCCGCCTCGTCCTCACCGAGACAGGCCGCATGGTACTCGATTATGCCGAAGAGATCTTCCGGCTCGGCAGCGAACTCGAAGAAGCGATCCAGAGCCGCGCCACCGGGCGCATGGCACCGTTCCGCGTCGGGGTCGCCGACGTCGTGCCGAAGGCGATCGCCTACGTGCTGCTGGCGCCCTCGATGACGTTGGCGGAACCGATGCGCATCATCTGCCGCGAAGGCAAGCTGGAACGCCTGCTGGGCGAACTGGCCATCCACAAGCTCGACGTGGTGCTCGCCGACAGTCCGCTGCCCTCCAACATGGACGTGCGCGGCTACAGCCACGTGCTCGGCGAATCGACGATCGGCTTCTATGCGTCGGCGGCGGTTGCCGACAGCCTGCGGGGCGATTTCCCCGCCTGCCTGAACGGCGCCCCCCTGCTGCTTCCCGGCCTGGAGGCCGCGGTGCGCGGCCCTTTGCTGCGCTGGCTGGAGGACGGCAAGCTGCGGCCGCGGGTGGTCGGCGAATTCGACGACAGCGCGTTGATGCGCGCCTTCGGCGAGGCCGGAGCCGGCGTGCTCCCCGCGGCCTCGCTGATCGGCGACGAATTGCTGGCGCAGGGCGGCATGCGCCGGCTGGGCGAGGCGCCGGGGGTCGTCGAAACCTATTACGCGATCTCGGTCGAGCGCCGGCTGACGCATCCGGCGGTGCGCGCGATCAGCGACGCCGCACCGATCTCCATCGCGCGCGGCCAGACGGCGCAAGGCTGAAGCGTGGTGAAAACTGCTAGAATCGCTGCTTTTGCGAGCCGGGGCTGCGCGCCCGGACCGGCGCCCGGCGACGCTCACGGGCAAGCCGCGGCCGCTTCCGGAGTCCGGGCTCCCCTGGTGCCGGGAAAGGGACTCGAACCCTTACACCTTGCGGCGGCGGATTTTGAATCCGCTGCGTCTACCGATTCCGCCATCCCGGCCGGGGAGGCGCATTATCTCCGAACACCCGCGCCGGCAGCAAGCCAGGCACTTCGATTGCATGGCCGCAAGACGCATTCCACCAAACCGATGTCACTCACTCTCGACGATTTCGACTACACGCTCCCGCCCGAACTGATCGCCCAGGCCCCGCTGCCCGAGCGCAGCGCCAGCCGCCTGCTGGTGGTGGACGACGGCCGGCTCGCCGACCGCCGCTTCGCCGACCTGCCCGAGTTCGTCCGCCCCGGCGACCTGCTGGTATTCAATGACACACGGGTCATCCATGCGCGCCTGCACGGCGTCAAGGAAAGCGGCGGCCAGATCGAGGTGCTGGTCGAACGTGCGATCGGCCCCCACGAGGCGCTCGCTCAGGTACGGGCCAGCAAGCCGCCCAAGGCAGGCAGCCGCTTGCGCCTGGCCGATGCGTTCGACGCCACCGTGCTGGGGCGCGTAGGCGAGTTCTATCACCTGCGCTTCCCCGACGGCGACGAGGTCCACGCGCTGCTCGAGCGCCACGGCAAGCTGCCGCTGCCGCCCTACATCCAGCGCGCCGCTGGCGACGACGACGAATCGCGCTACCAGACGGTCTTCGCGCGCGAGCCCGGCTCGGTCGCCGCCCCCACCGCGGGCCTGCATTTCGACGACGCCATCCTTGCGCGGCTGGCCGGGTGCGGCGCGCGCTGCGCCTGGCTCACGCTGCACGTGGGCGCCGGCACCTTCCAGCCGGTGCGCGTGGACGACCTCGGCGAGCACCGCATGCACCGCGAGCGCTACGTGATCCCGCAGGAGACCGCCGACGCCATCGCCGCTACCCGCGCCGCGGGCGGCCGCGTCATCGCGGTGGGCACCACCAGCCTGCGCGCGCTCGAGGCCGCCGCCCAGGACGGCCCGCTTGAAGCCGGCAGCGAAGAGACCGAGATCTTCATCCTGCCCGGTTTCCGCTTCCAGGTGGCGGACGCGCTGGTGACCAACTTCCACCTGCCCAGATCCACGCTGCTGATGCTCGTTTCCGCCTTCGCCGGTCTGGAAACCATCCGCCATGCCTATGCCCATGCCGTCGCCGGGCGCTACCGCTTCTTCAGCTACGGCGACGCCATGTTCCTGATCCGCAACGACGATGCAGTTTGAACTCCTCGCCACCAGCGGCGGCGCCCGCCGCGGCCGCATGACGCTCGCCCACGGTACGGTCGAAACGCCGGTCTTCATGCCCGTCGGCACCTACGGCACGGTGAAGGCGATGACGCCGGCCATGCTCGCCGACGTCGGCGCGCAAATCTGCCTCGGCAACACCTTCCACCTGTGGCTGCGCCCGGGGCTGGAGATCATCGGCGCGCACGCCGGCCTGCACCGCTTCATGGCCTGGGACAAGCCCATCCTCACCGACTCGGGCGGCTTCCAGGTGTTCAGCCTGGGCGCGCTGCGCAAGATCGGCGAGGAAGGGGTGAAGTTCGCCAGCCCGATCGACGGCGCAAAGCTGTTCCTCACCCCCGAGATCTCGATGGAGATCCAGACGGTTCTGGATTCCGACATCGTCATGATCTTCGACGAATGCACGCCCTACCCCGCCAGCCGCGACGAGGCAGCCGCATCGATGCGGCTGTCGCAGCGCTGGGCGCGGCGCTCGCGCGACGAGTTCGACCGCCGGGAGAACCCGAACGCACTGTTCGGCATCGTGCAGGGCGGCATGTACGAAGACCTGCGCGACGAGTCGCTCGGCGCACTCGCGGACATCGGCTTCCACGGCTTCGCCATCGGCGGCCTGTCGGTCGGCGAGCCCAAGGACGACATGCAGCGCATCCTCGCCCATACCGCCCCGCGCCTGCCGCAAGGCAAGCCGCGCTACCTGATGGGCGTGGGCACGCCGGAGGACATCGTCGCCGGCGTCGCGGCCGGCATCGACATGTTCGACTGCGTGATGCCGACCAGGAATGCGCGCAACGGCTGGCTGTTCACCCGCTACGGCGACATCAAGATCAAGAACGCGGTGCACAAGGCCGACACGCAGCCGCTCGACCCGTCCTGCGACTGCTACACCTGCCGCAATTTCAGCCGCGCCTACCTGCACCACCTGCACCGTGCCGGCGAGATCCTCGGCAGCATGCTCAACACCATCCACAACCTGCACTACTACCAGACCCTGACGGCGGAACTGCGCAGGTCCATCGAGGACCAAGCCTTTTCCGCTTATGTGCAGCGCTTCCGCGGCGAACGGGCCGCCGGTGCCTGAGCCCGCAAGAGGGCGTCATCCCGCTGCTGCTATAATCCATCGCTTTTCGCAACCTCTGGAGTTCCTACCGTGCTGATTTCAAACGCTTATGCGCAGGCCGCTGGCGGCGCCGACCCGACCGGCGGCTTCATGGGCCTGCTGCCGCTGATCCTGATGTTCATCGTGCTGTGGTTCCTGATGATCCGCCCGCAGATGAAGCGCGCGAAGGAACACAAGGCCATGGTCGAGACCCTGTCCAAGGGCGACGAAGTCGTGACCCAGGGCGGCATGGCAGGCCGCATCGCGGAAGTGGGCGAAAATTTCCTGCACATCGAGATCGCGCCCAACACGAACGTGCTGGTGCAAAAGCAGGCCATCGCCACCGTCCTTCCCAAGGGCACGCTGAAGGGCCTGTAATCTCCGGATGCGGCGCGTGCGGCCCGGCCGGCGCGCCCTTCCGTTCCGGGGACATGCCGCGGCATGACGCGCCCGTCCTCACATTCCGTCCGACCCGACCATGAATCGCTACCCTCTCTGGAAAAACCTGCTCATCGGCCTGGTGCTGTTCTGGGGCCTGATCTATACGCTGCCGAACTTCTACGGCGAGGTGCCGGCGGTCCAGGTCTCCAGCGCCAAGGCCACCCTGAAGCTCGAACCGGCGGCGGTGACCGACCGCGTGGCCGGCGCGCTGAAGGAGGCCGGCATCGAACACGCCGGCATCTTCTCCGACGCCACCAGCGTTCGCGCCCGCTTCGCCGACACCGACCTGCAACTGCGTGCCAAGGATGCGATCGAACGCGCCTTCAACCCCAACGCGCAGGACCCTTCCTACGTCGTCGCGCTGAACCTGCTGCCCGCCTCGCCCGCGTGGCTGACCGCCATCCACGCGCTGCCGATGTACCTCGGCCTCGACCTGCGCGGCGGTGTGCACTTCCTGCTGCAGGTGGACATGCCCGGCGCGCTCACGAAGCGCCTGGACTCCACCACCGGTGACCTGCGCACGCTGATGCGCGACAAGAACGTCCGCCATGCCGGCATCACGCGCGAGGGCGGCACGGTGGTCGTGCGCTTTCGCGACGCCGAGCAGCGCGAGGCCGCGCGCCGCGCCATCCAGAGTGCCACCGCCGACCTGCAGCTCACCGACCGCGACGACGGCGCCGACGACCTGAAGCTCGTCGCCACGCTGACCGCCCAGGCGCAGAAGACGATGCGCGACTTCGCCATCAAGCAGAACATCGGCACGCTGCACAACCGCATCAACGAGCTTGGCGTGGCCGAACCGGTGATCCAGCAGCAGGGCGTCGACCGCATCGTCGTCCAGTTGCCCGGCGTGCAGGACGTGGCCAAGGCCAAGGACATCCTCGGCCGCACGGCGACGCTGGAAGTGCGCATGGTCGACGACACCCCGGGCCTGCTGGAGCAGGCACTGGCCGGCAGCGTGCCCTTCGGCACCGAGCTGTACAACGAGCGCGGCGGTTCGCCGCTGCTGGTGAAGAAGCAGGTGGTGCTCACCGGCGACCGCCTGACCGACGCCCAGCCCGGCTTCGACGGCCAGACGCACGAACCGGCGGTGCACCTGACGCTGGACGCCGCCGGCTCGCGCATCTTCCGCGACGTCACGCGCGAGAGCATCGGTAAGCGCATGGCCATCCTGCTGATCGAGAAGGGCAAGGGCGAGGTCGTCACCGCGCCGGTGATCCGCAGTGAGATCGGCGGCGGCCGCGTGCAGATCTCGGGCCGCATGACCACCGCCGAAGCCAACGACGTCGCGCTGCTGCTGCGCGCCGGTTCGCTGGCGGCGCCGATGGAGATCGTCGAGGAACGCACCGTCGGCCCCAGCCTCGGCGCCGAGAACATCTCCAAGGGCTTCCACTCCACGCTGTGGGGCTTCGTCGCCATCGCGCTCTTCATGACGGCCTACTACGTGCTGTTCGGCCTCGTGTCGTCGATCGCGCTGGCGGCCAACCTGCTGCTGCTGGTGGCGCTGCTGTCGCTGCTGCAGGCCACGCTGACGCTGCCCGGCATCGCCGCCATGGCGCTGACGCTGGGCATGGCGATCGACGCCAACGTGCTGATCAACGAACGCATCCGCGAGGAACTGCGCAACGGCGCCACGCCGCAGGCGGCCATCGCCGCCGGCTACGACCGCGCCTTCGACACCATCCTCGACTCCAACATCACCACGCTGATCGCCGGCATCGCCCTGCTGGTGTTCGGCTCCGGCCCGGTGCGCGGCTTCGCGGTGGTGCACTGCCTGGGCATCCTGACCTCGATGTTCAGCGCCATCCTGGTGTCGCGCATGCTGATCAACTTCATCTACGGCCGCCGCCGCAAGGTCGAGTCGCTGGCGATCGGCCAGGTGTGGAAGCCCGGCAACCAGGCGGGCAGCCAGGCCGGCGGCAAGTAAGCGGAACGAAAGGAACGCACGATCATGGAATTCTTCCGCATCAAGAAAGACATCCCGTTCATGCGCCATGCGCTGGTGTTCAACGTCATCTCGTTCGTCACCTTCCTGCTGGCCGTGTTCTTCCTCGCTACCCGCGGGCTGCACCTGTCGGTGGAGTTCACCGGCGGCACGCTGGTCGAGGTCACCTACGCCGAGGCGCCGCAGCTCGAGCCGATCCGCGCGGCGCTGGGGGCGCAGGGCTACCCCGACGCCCAGGTGCAGAACTTCGGCAGCGCGCGCGACCTGCTGGTGCGCCTGCCCAACCGCGACGACCTCGACACCACCGGCGTCTCGGAAAAGGTGATGAGCACGCTGACGGCCTTGGGCGGGCCGGTGCCCGAACTGCGGCGCGTGGAGTTCGTCGGCCCGCAGGTGGGCAAGGAACTCGCCTCCGACGGCGCGATGGCGCTGCTGCTGGTGATCGTCGGCATCGTCGTGTATCTGGCGCTGCGCTTCGAGTGGCGCTTCGCGGTGTCGGCGATCATCGCCAACATGCACGACGTGATCATCATCCTGGGCTTCTTCGCCTTCTTCCAGTGGGAGTTCTCGCTGCCGGTGCTGGCCGCGGTGCTGGCGGTGCTGGGTTATTCGGTGAACGAATCGGTGGTGGTGTTCGACCGCGTGCGCGAAACCTTCAGGAAGAAGCGCAACCTGAGCACGCCGCAGGTACTGGACCACGCCATCACCAGCACGATCTCGCGCACCATGATCACCCACGGCAGCACGCAGGTCATGGTGCTGTCGATGCTGCTGTTCGGCGGCGAGACGCTGCATTACTTCTCTCTGGCGCTCACCATCGGCATCTGCTTCGGCATCTACTCGTCGGTGCTGGTCGCGAGCCCGCTGGTGATGTGGCTGGGCGCGTCGCGCGAGCAGTTCGTGAAGCCGAAGAAGGAAAAGGAAGAGGCGGTCGTGTAAGGCGCCCGGCCTTCTCTGGCCGGATCAAGAGACGAAGGCGCCCGCGGGCGCCTTCGTCCTTTTCAGCGGCGGCCGGACGCTCGCCCGGCGCAAGCCGCATCGGCATGCGGACTCAGCCAGCGAACACCTGCTTCACCCGCAAGGTCTCGCCGCGTTCCGCCAGCCCGATCAGGCGGTCGATGTTGGGATGCTTGCCGGGGTTCAGCCTCGCATCCTCGCCGTGCTCCGCGTAAAGCTCGATCCCCTTCTTCGCCGCCTCCGGCGTGATCGCGCCGTAGAGCTGGGCGAGGTGGTTGTACACCGCCAGAGAGCCGGCCTGGCCGGGCTTGTTCTCTATCGTGCCGACCACGGCATCGGTGGCATCGATCAGGTTCATCGCCGCAAGATGCGACACGCCGGGCAACTGCTTCAGATTGTCGGCAAACGCCATCTGGATCTCCTGGATTGCAGACGCCACCCGCAGGTAGCGTCGTGACGGGGCCGGCGCACGACGCACCGGCGGTGTTGATGCCGGTCAGATCCGCCGTGCCAGCTCGGTGGCCTTGCCGACGTAGCTCGCCGGCGTCATCTCCAGCAGACGCGCACGCTCGGCTTCGGGAATGCCCAGCGTGCGGATGAAATCCTGCAATGCCTCGCGGGTGATGCCCTTGCCGCGCGTCATCGCCTTGAGCTGCTCATAGGGGTTTTCGATGCCGAAGCGGCGCATCACCGTCTGCACCGGCTCGGCCAGCACTTCCCAGCAGTCGTCGAGGTCGGCCGCCAGGCGCACCGGGTCGGCCTCCAGCTTCCCCAGGCCGCGCAGGCAACTGTCGAGCGCCAGCACGGTGTGGCCGAAGCCCACGCCCATGTTGCGCAGCACGGTGGAATCGGTGAGGTCGCGCTGCATGCGCGAGATCGGCAGCTTCTCGGAGAAGTGGCGCAGCACCGCGTTGGCGATGCCGAAATTGCCTTCGGCGTTCTCGAAGTCGATCGGATTGACCTTGTGCGGCATCGTCGACGAACCCACTTCGCCCTCCTTCAGCTTCTGCCTGAAGTAGCCGAACGAGATGTACATCCAGATGTCGCGGCAGGCGTCGATCAGCATCGTGTTGGCGCGGGCGACGGCGTCGAAGAGTTCGGCCATCGCATCGTGCGGTTCGATCTGGATCGTGTAGGCGTTGAAGGCGAGGCCGAGCGACTCGATGAAGCGCCTGTTGAAACCTTCCCAGTCGAACGCCGGCCAGGCCGACAGGTGGGCGTTGTAGTTGCCGACCGCGCCGTTGAACTTGGCGGTGAGATCCACGCCGGCGATCGCCGCGCGTGCGCGCATCAGGCGCGCGGCGATGTTGGCCATCTCCTTGCCGAGCGTCGTCGGGCTGGCGGGCTGGCCGTGGGTGCGCGACAGCATCGGCAGGTCGGCGTGCTGATGGGCGAGTTCGCGCAGGCGGGCGATCACCGCGTCCAGCGCCGGCAGCAGCACGGCGTCGCGTCCTTCCTTCAGCATCAGCGCGTGCGAGGTGTTGTTGATGTCTTCGGACGTGCAGGCGAAGTGGATGAACTCGGACACCTTCATCACTTCCGGATTGTGGCCGAGGCGCTGCTTCAGCCAGTACTCCATCGCCTTGACGTCATGGTTGGTGGTGGCCTCGATCGCCTTCACCGCCTCGCCGTCGCCCGTCGAGAACGCCGCGACCACCGCGTCCAGCTCGGCGACCGTCGCCGCCGAAAAGGGGGCGATCTCGGCGAGCGCCGGCTCGGCGGCGAGCGCCTTGAGCCACTCGACCTCGACCTTCACGCGGTTGCGGATCAGGCCGTGCTCGGAAAAATGCCCGCGCAGGCCCTCGACCTTGCCGTGATAGCGGCCATCGAGCGGAGACAGGGCGGTGAGCGGAGAAGGTGCGGCGACGGACATGACAGGAATTCCGGACAAAATGTTATTTTACCGGCTTGCTTCCCAACCCGCAGGAGAGAGGCGCACCCGTGAGCTCACCGGACAGCTACCGCATCGAGGTCCAGGCCGTCGCCGAATTCGTTCCGGCGCAGTCCCGGCCCGAAGACGAACATTACGTCTTCGCCTACCACGTCACCATCCGCAATACCGGCAAGGTTTCCGCCCAGCTCGTCAGCCGCCACTGGGTGATCACGGACGGCACCGGCAAGGTGCAGGAAGTGCACGGCCAGGGCGTGATCGGCGAACAGCCGCTGCTCGCCCCCGGCGACAGCTACAGCTACACGAGCGGCTGCGTGCTCGAGACCCCCGTCGGCACCATGCACGGCAGCTACCAGATGGTGGCCGAGGACGGCCGCGCCTTCGAAGCCGAGATCCCGCCGTTCATGCTGGCGATGCCCAAGGTGCTGCACTGATCGACGCTCAAGTGCCGGACCGGAAGCGCCCCGTCGGCCCGGAGCCGTTTCGGGACCACCGCCGCCAGAGCCATGTCCTTACGCCAGGCCCGAGCGCCACTGCTTCGCGGCACGACGCCCGCAGCGCGCCGGCGAACCAGGCTCCTCAGCTACGATAGTCCGCGTTGATCTTCACGTAATCGTAGGAAAAATCGCAGGTCCACACGGTGGCCGCGGCGGACCCCCGGGCGAGGTCGATGCGCACCGTGAGTTCGGCGTGCTTCATGATGCGCGCACCGGCTTCCTCCTGGTAACTGGCGGCGCGGCCGCCATGCTCGGCGACCAGCACCGATTCGTCGGGGTTCCCCAGCCACACCCGCAGCCCGCCGACGTCCAGATCGTCGATGCCGGCATAGCCGACCGCCGCCAGGATGCGGCCGAGATTGGGGTCGGAGGCGAAGAAGGCCGTCTTCACCAGCGGCGAATGACCCACCGCGTAGGCCACCTTGCGGCATTCGTCGCGGTCCCGCCCGCCTTCGACGGCGATGCTCATGAACTTGGTCGCACCCTCGCCATCGCGCACGATGGCCTGCGCGAGGCGGATCGACACCTCCACCACCGCGTCGCGCAGCGTCCGGTAGTCACTGCTCGCACTGTCCGAAATCTCGTCGTTGCCGGCCTGGCCGGTGGCGATCAGGATGAAGGAATCGTTGGTCGAGGTGTCGCCGTCCACGGTGATGCTGTTGAACGACAGGTCGGCCGCCTCCTTCACCAGCGCATCGAGCAGCGGCTGGCTCACCGCCGCGTCGCAGGCGAGAAAGCCGAGCATCGTCGCCATGTCGGGGCGGATCATGCCGGCGCCCTTGCTGATGCCGGTCAGCGTCACCGTGCGCCCGCCGATGCGGACCTGCTTCGACACCGCCTTGGCCAGCGTGTCGGTGGTCATGATCGCGTGCGCGGCATCGAACCAGCCGTCGGCGCGCAGGTCGGCGACGGCGCGCGGCAACCCGGCGACAAGGCGGTCGACCGGCAGCGGTTCGAGAATCACGCCGGTGGAAAACGGCAGCACCTGCTCCGCACGCAGGCCGATCTGCCCGGCCAGCGCCTCGCAGGTGGCGCGCGCGTTCGCCAGCCCCGGCTCGCCCGTGCCGGCATTGGCCACACCGGTGTTGATGACCAGCGCACGGATGGCGCCGGTGGACAAATGCGCGCGGCACAGTTGCACGGGCGCCGCGCAGAAGCGGTTCCGGGTGAACACACCGGCGGCGCGGCTGCCTTCGGCCAGTTCGATCACCGTGAGGTCACGGCGGTTGGCCTTGCGGATGCCCGCTTCGGCAACGCCGAGGCGCACGCCGGCGACCGGCAGCAGATCGGCGGGGTTCGGGGTGTTCAGATTGACAGCCATGCGCATCTCCGAATGGGGCAGGCCGACCGGCAGGCGGGCGCAGATCGGCGTCGGGAGCGCGCATGATAGCGGATTCGCGGCCCCGCGGATTCGCCGCCGCCGGCGTCGGAACAGGCCCGCCGGGCGCGGGACCACTCGCTGCGACCGCGCCGCGTCCCGGCCAGCATCTCGTCCGCACCGGCCTCCCCTTCCCCGCCGGGGCACGCGTCCTCTCCCCGCCGCTGCCGCCTTACCCCTTGTAACGATTCTGTACACCTCCCGCGCGCAAGGTCCCGCCCTACCGCCGCCCGCGCCCTCCGTGGCCCGCGACCGCGCACCGTTGCGCGGTTCCATGTGGATGGCACAGGACTTGCGCTTCCCGGTTCGAGGCAGGGCGCGTCGCCATGTCTTGATACCCGTCAGTGGAGGAAGCCATGAAACAGAGTTTGCTTGCGAGTGCCATCGCGCTTGCTTTCGGTTTTGCCACACAAGCCTCGGCAAATCCGACCAACACGGTCACCGAGGCGACCACATCGGCAACGCAGAATGCCACCGCCACATCGAACCAGAGCGGCACCGGACCGCAGGCCAACGAGTATTCCACCGCGATCTCGTCCGCCGACACGGTGAAGAGCAACAACACCGACAGCAGCCAGAACCAGTACTCGCACACCGATACCGACACCGGCAACAACCGCGACAACAAGGGCCTGGCGGCGGCGAAGGACTTCGGCGTGGCGGCCAACAACGGCGGCACGGCCAGCACGAGCATCAACAACGCATTCAACCGCAGCGCGGCGGTGGCGCTGTCCAAGCTCGAAGGCACCGTATCGCGCATCAGCGTGCACGGACTGGGCAACCACGCGATCAACTCCGGTAGCGCCAACGGCGGCTACGGCGGCCAGGCTTGGGGTGGCGACGGCGGCAACGCGATCGGCGGCGACGCCAAGGGCGGCAACGGCGGCAACGGCGGCGGCGCTTCGGGCGGCAGCGGTGGCGATGGCGCCCGCGGCGGCTCCGCCGACGGCGGCCGCGCCTCGACCGACGGGGCGGTCGGCGTGGCCAAGTCCGGCAGCACGATCGGCGGCGATGCCGACTCCGGCTACGTCAGCGCCGGCAGCGGCGGCTCGGCCAGGAGCGGCAGCGCGGACAGCGGCTCGGCCAAGGGCGCCAACGGCGGCGACGGCGGCTCGGCAAGCCGCGCTTCGGCCTATGGCGGCGGCGACGCCAGCTCCCGCGTCAGCTCCTCGGCGGATTCCGGCAAGGCCAGCGGCGGCGACGCGCTGAGCTATACCGGCGGCACCAAGGCCAGCGGCGGTGACGGCAACGCCAAGAGCAGCGGTTACGGCGGTACCGGCGTGGGCAGCGGCGGCGATGCCGGCGCCTACACCAAGGCGGACGTGGGCAGCGCGAAGGCGGGCACCAGCGCCGGCGGCAGCGGCGCCAGCAGCGGCAACGCCGACGGCGGCCGCGGCTGGGGCGCCGCGTCGGACGCCAGGGCCAACGCACGCGGCCCGGGCAATGACACCGCCGGCGCCGCCAACACCGCAAGCGCCGCCGGCGGCACAGGCGGCACCTCCGGCAGCGCCGACTCCGCCGGCGGCACCGGCGGCAATGCGAGCGCGAACGGCGGCTCCAACACGCAGAACGCGTCGGCGACCGGGGCCGGCGGCACCGGCAGCGGCGCTGCGGGAAGCTCCACTGCCAGCTCGACGGGCGGCAACGCCAATGCGAGCGGCGGCACCAGCACCGCCAACGGCGCAGTGGCCAATTCCGGCACCGCGTCCGCGACTTCCGGCAACAGCGCCAGCAACGGCGGCAACGGAGGGAACGCGACCAACACCGCGGGCAATGGCGGCGGCGGCGGCCAGGCCAACACCGGCGTGGCGACCTCCGGCAGTGCCGATGGCGGCGCAGGCGGCCAGGCCACGAGCGGCGCGGCCACCGGCGGTGATGCCACCGGCGGCACCACCACGGCCTCCGCTGCCAGCGGCGCGGCGACCGGCGGTGCGGCGACCGGCGGCGCAGGCGGCGCGGGCGGCAACGGCCAGGGCGGCACCGGCGGCGACGGCGGCGCGGGCGGCCAGTTGACGGCCGGCGCTGCCAGCGGTGCAACCGGCCAGGGCGGCACTGGCGGCACCGGCGGCAACGGTGGCGCGGTGACGGTCGATGCGGGCACCTTCAGCATGGCCAACTCGATCAGCGGCAGCTTCACGAACGGCGCCGGCATCCTGATCAGTGCCCAGAACACTGCGATCGGTGCCCTGGTGCAGCAAAGCGCCAACGTGCAGGCCAACCTGAACTTCAACCGCTGAACCTGCCGTGTGCGCCGGACGGCCTCCGCCGCCCGGCGCAAACAGTGCCGCGAACGGGTGGCGGGCTGCATCAGTTGCGATACACCCCCGCCGGAAGCCGAAAGAAAGGAGCAAGCAATTGTTAACGCAAGGGTTTGTTCCCTCTTCGACGCCCCGGACCCCGTCCCCGACGGCACCGTATGTTGTATCGAAGCTGGACAGGTGCGGCCCGAAGGCCGCCGCACCTGCCCGACTGCAGTGGATCAATCCCGCCCAGGCCGCGCCGTTGCGCGCCGCGCAACGGCTGGCACGGGAGTTGCGATCGCTTCTGCCTGAGGCAGGGCAGATCGCCATGTCTTGACATCAAGTCAGTGGAGGAAACCATGAAACCAAGTCTGCTCGCGAGCGCCATCGCCCTCGCGTTCGGTTTTGCCTCGCAGGCATGGGCAAATCCGACCAACACGCTGGACTCAGCGGAAACGGCAAACCAGACGGCGACAGCCAACTCGACCCAGACCGGCGGCAGCGTGCAGGCCAACGAGTGGTCCAAGGCATCCTCGTCGCAGGACACGATCAAGAGCGGCAACACGGACAGCAGCGTCAACACCAAGACGGTCAGCGACTCCGACACCGGCGACAACCGCGACAACCGGGGCAAGGCCCTGGCGCGCGACCATGGCACCGCGGCCAACAACGGCGGCAACGCAACCTCGAGCATCGACAACGCCTTCAACACGAGCAAGGCGGTGGCCATCTCCAAGCTCGACGGCCAGGTGTCCGGCATCAAGGTCTTCGGCCTCGGCAACTCGGCGGTGAACTTCGGTAACGCCAACGGCGGCGCCGGCGGCAAGGCTTACGGCGGCGATGGCGGCAACGCCCACGGCGGCGACGCCAAGGGCGGCAGCGGCGGCGACGGCGGCAAGGCCTATGGCGGCGACGGCGGCAACGGCGCCAGCGGCGGCCGTGCCGAAGGCGGCAACGCCAGGAGCGGCTTCGCCGGCAGTGCGGCATCCAGCGACAAGGTGTCCGGCGGCGACGGCGACTCCGGCAGCGTGCGTGCCGGCGGCGGCGGCGACGCCCGCACCGGCTCGGCCGATTCCGGCAACGCCTGGGGTGCCACCGGCGGCGACGGCGGCAATGCGCGCAACGCCAGGGCCGGCGGCGGCGGCGATGCGGATGCCAAGGTCGGCTCTTCGGCGGACAGCGGCTATGCCGGCGGCGGCAATGCCGGCAGCGTGGTCGGCGGCACGAAGGCCGGCGCGGGGGACGCGACGGCCAGGAGCAGCGCCTCGGGCGGCAATGCCAAGGGCTACGGCGGCGACGGCGACGCCTCGGCGCGCGCGGGTGTCGGTGGCGCGTATTCCAGCAGCAAGGCCGGCGGCAGCGGTGCCGACACGGGCAGCGCGGACGGCGGCAATGCGGCAGCGAAGTCGATCGATGCCACCGCGCGGGCGCGCGGCAGGGGCGACGACACGGCGAGTGCCGGCAACGCGGCCACATCCACCGCGGGTACGGGCGGCACGAGCGGCACGGCCACTTCCGCCGGCGGCACGGGCGGTGCGGCCACCTCCACCGGCGGCAGCAACACGCAGACCGCGACTGCGACCGGCGGCGCGGGCTCGGGCACGGGCGGCACGGCGGATTCGAGCGGCACTGCGACCGGCGGTGCGGCGACTGCCACCGGCGGCCAGGGCAGCGCAACCGCGGGCGCCGGCACCTCGGGTGCAGCCACCGCAAGCTCGGGCGGCGCGACCTCGACCGGCGGCAACGGCGGCGTGGCGAGCAACAACGCCGGTAGCGGCGGCAGCGGCGGCACGGCCCAGAGCGGCGCGGCCAACAGCGGCACGGCTACCGCGGGCGCCGGCGGCACCGCCAACAGCGGCGCGGCCAGCGGCGGTGCGGCCAGCGGCGGCACGACGACCGCCAGCGCAGCGAGCGGCGCGGCCGGGGGCGGCGCGGCCGAGGGCGGCGCAGGCGGTGCCGGTGGCGCGGGCAACGGCGGCCAGGGCGGCGCCGGCGGCAACGGCGGCACGCTGGCGGCGGGCGATGCGACCGGCGGTGCCGGCAACGGCGGCCAGGGCGGTACCGGCGGCGGCGGCGGGCAGGTCAGCGTGAATGCCGGTACGTTCGACATGTCGAACACGATCAGCGGCAGCTTCACGAACGGTGCGGGCATCATCATCAATGCCCAGAACACCGGGATCGGCTCCCTCGTGCAGCAAAGCGCCAACGTGCAGGCCAACCTGAACTTCAACAGGTAAAGAGGCCCCTCGCGGGCGCCGGCCGTCATCTCCGTGGCCGGCGCCCGGGCACGAGCATCCAAGGAGGAGGCAAACCATGAGATCCGCCGCATCGATGATCGCATTGGGGATTGGATTGGCCGTGACCTGCACGACACCGGCGCCAGTGCATGCCGAAGACGCGAACACGCTGGCCCCGGACCCGGCCCCTTTCGTCCTGGGGCGCAGGGTGATCGATACCGAAACGCTCGCCGAGCAGCGCGGCGGGGCCGACACGCATCTCAGCGACATTCACGCCGTCGGCTCGGTCAGCGAGGTTCAAGCCTACGACCTGTCGACGGGACACAACTCGGTGACCGATGGCGCACTGGCCGGCACGTCGGGCATCCCGATGCTGATCCAGAATTCCGGCAACGGCGTGCTCATCCAGAACGCGGTCATCGTCAACGTCGAGGTACGCTAGCGCGGGGACGAGCATGAGAACGCCCAGCCTGCGAGTTCCGTTTGCCTGCGTCGTGGCGGTTGCTCTCGGCAGCGCCGCCACGGCGAGTCTTGCCGACAACCTCAGCCTGGTGGCGCCCCTGGGCGGCAACATGAACGTGCCGACGGTGAGCATGAAGCAGGCGCGCTTCATCTCCACGCTGCGCCAGCAATACGACTTCAGTTGCGGCTCGGCGGCGGTGGCGACGCTGCTGAGCCACCATTACGGCCAGAAGGTCGACGAGGCCACGGTGTTCCAGGCGATGTTCGAACGGGGCAATCGCGACAAGATCCGCCGCGAGGGCTTCTCGATGCTGGACATGAAGCTCTATCTCGACGGCAGGGGCTTCAACGCGACCGGCGTCGAAGCCTCCCTGGACGAACTGGGCAAGGCCAACGTACCGGCCATCGCGCTGATCAACGAGAGCGGCTACGCCCACTTCGTCGTCATCAAGGGACTGCGCCAGGGCGAGGTGCTGATCGGCGACCCCGCGGCGGGCACGCGCGTGGTTCCGCGCAAGGATTTCGAACGCTACTGGATGAACAACATCCTGCTGGTGGTCAGCAACCGCATCGAACTCGCGCGCTTCAACCAGGAGACCGACTGGCGCGTCCGGCCCAAGGCGCCGCTGCGCAGCGGCGTGGACGACGGCGGCTTCGACATGCAGTTGCTGCAGCAGCGCAGCCTGGTGGACTTCTGAGGGGAGACGCCCATGGAAATCCGCAAACCGCTGATGTGCGCGCTGCCGCTGCTTCTCGCCGGCCTGTTCCTGATCGGCGACGCGACCTCCGACGGACGGAACGGCAGCAGCCTGTCGGGCAACGGCTATGCACCGGGGGTGTGCGAGATCGAACCGCCGGCCGAACTCCTTGCGCTGGCCGACTGGCCGCTGGACAGCCGCAATCGCTGTCTGGGCGGCAGCAACGTGGCCGACGCCGGCACGGCGGCCGCCACGCTCGCGGAGGTCGTGGAAGCGCGCGTCCGGCCGGTGCGCGAGATCCTGGTCGCCGGCCTCGGGGAACAGCCGGCCGGCGACGCGCAGGCCGTGAGCCACGATGCCCCGGACCATGTCGCCGCCGTGGAGCCGCAGCACGGACAACCTTCTGCGCACAACGACGAAACGGCGTACGGCGAAGCGGAAGCCCTGTCGTCGCAACTGGAGAAGGCCGCCGCGGCGCATCGGCACAAGGCATCGAAGGCTGTGGAACTGCTCGCGCGCGCGGGGGTGGACGACGGCCGGCTCGACGATCTGCGCGGCGGCTTCCAGACCCCGGACGGCCTGAGCGTGAGCTTCGGCATCGAACGCGTGGTGTATGTGAATGGCGTGCTGCAGAGCACTACCGCCCTTCGCGTGGAGGATCTCGGCCAGTTGCAGGGCGGCGGCGCCGGCCCGGCCGTGGTGCTGCCACCCGGCGCGACCGTGGCGCTGGTCCAGAACGGCAGCGGCAACACGGCCGCAACCAACGCGCTGTCCGGTTCCGCCCTGGGCACGATCATCCAGAACTCGCTCGACAACCAGAAGATCCAGACGGTCACGACGATCAATGCGAACGTCAACAGCATCCAGGCGTTGCAGGGGATGCGCATGCAGCACTCGCTGCAGGAAGCACTGAACCGGGCCACGCTGATGCGCTGATGCGCCGGCTTTCCGGGCTGCCCCGGATGGACGAAAGCCTCGGAGCCCCTGCCAGGGGCGCCGAGGCTTTCGTCCATCTGCGCGCCCCTGCGGGGCGGCGAACGCGAAGCGGTCAGAACGAGATCGGCGTTCTCAACGTCAGTTGGACATCGGGCGTATCGCGCGTGACGCCGACCCCGAGCGACAGGTTCAGCGTTCGCTGCGAATTCAGCTTGTACGAATAGCCCAGCAGCAGGGAACCCAGTTGCACCCGCACCCCTTCCGACTTGGAGCCGTTGGCGAACGTCGCATCCGTCTTCCCCACCGACAGGTGGTCGTAGCCGATGCTGAACGAGGAGCGCTCGTTCAGCGCCAGCCCCATGCCGAAGTTGAAGCCGAGCACGCCGCCGGGCTGGATCTCGTCGTAGTTGGCACGTGCAGTCGCCGGCACGACGTTGGGCGTGACGTTGCTGCGCTTGAAGCTGTACTGGTAGCTGATGCCGCCGAAGAAAACCGCCGGATCGGACGGGATCAGCACCGTCAGGCCGGGGGTGAGCGAATAGAAGCCGGAGCCGGTGGGCAGCTCTTCCTGGATGCCGGACGTTCTGGCCCCGTCCGCCTGGAAGCTCGTCCTCACCTCGAACGGGTCCTTGCCGGTCCGCGTCTTGAGGCGCAGCGAGGCGATGTAGTAGGGCGAGTCGCCGCCGCCATCGTTGAGCTGGTAGCGTCCGATGAGTTCGATGTCGCCCAGGCCCCGGCCGGAACTGTCCACGAAGAACTCGTCACTGGGCTGGCCGGTGAATACCTCCCGGCCGCGGGTGTTGTCGAACCGATAGACGTAGGGGATGCGCGCCTCGAGTTCGAAGCGGTTGGTGATGCCGCGCCGCAGCGCGAGCGTCGCGGTGAAGCTGTTCGACTTGACGTTGCGCACGTCGATGAGGCCGATCAGGATCGCCGGGATCACCGTGTAGCCGACGAGCGCGATCCGGTCCGACGACGAGTAGGAATACTGCAGCGAAGGCTCGACGATCCATTTGCCGGGCGGGGTGAGCACGCCGGGCTGCTCGAAGATCGGCGCCACCTCGGGCGGGCGGTCGCGCGCCGCCGGCGCCTGGCCGACGGGCTGCGGAGACTCGGCAGCGGGTGCCTGCGCGACCACTGCCGGCGCCCCCGCCGGCGGCGGGGCGTCGCCGCGGCCGCGGCGGTTCAGGTCGAGTTCCCGGCGCAGTTCGGCCAGCGCCGCTTCCTGGCGCGCCAGTTCGCGCTTCATCAGTTCGATCTGCCGGCTCTGGGCGTCGAGCCGCTGCTGCACGCCGTCCACGCCCGGCGCCGGCTCATCGGCCGCCATCGCGCCGCTGCCGGAAGCAGCCAGCAGCAGGCCGGCGACGGGTGGCCCCAGCCTGCGCGTCGAAAACAAGCTCACCATGACAATCCCCCCAATGGATAGTCGCGCCGTCGCTGCGGCTAGAGAATGATTTTCAAGCGATCGATCATGCGGTACAGCGTGACGCGGGAAATGCCGAGCTGCCGGGCGGTCTCGGAAACGTTGTTGCGATACTTGCGCAGGCTCGTCTCGATGACCTCCCGCTCCACCGACGCGCGCAATTCTTCCAGCGTGGGCGCGACGACCTCGCCCTCGGCGGACGGCAGCCCGAGGTCGGCGGCGGTGATGAACTTGTGCTCGCTCATGATCATCGCCTGCTGGACGCGGTTGACCAATTCGCGCACGTTGCCGGGCCACGGGTAATCGACCATCGTCCTCACCGCCTCCGAACTGAAGCCCTTCACCTGCGAACTCTTCTGATGCCGGTTGTCGGCGAAGACGGCCTCGGCCAGCCGGGGGATGTCCTCCCTTCGCTCGCGAAGCGGCGGAACGTGCAGGTGCAGGACGTTCAGGCGGTAATAGAGATCCTGGCGGAACCTGCCGTCGGCGACGGCGCGCGCGAGGTCGACATGGGTCGCCGCGATCACGCGCACATTCACCTTCACGCGTTCGGTGGAGCCCACCCGCGTGATCATCTTCTCCTGCAGGAAGCGCAAGAGGCTCGCCTGCAGGTCGAGCGGCAGATCGCCGATCTCGTCGAGGAACAGGACGCCCCCGCTGGCCGCCTCGATGTTGCCCACCTTGCGCTGCGTCGCGCCGGTGAAGGCCCCGCGCTCGTAGCCGAACAGCTCGGAGTGGATCAGGCTGGGGGCGATCGCGCCGCAGTTCATCGCGATGAAAGGGCCGTGCGCCCGTGCCGAGTGCTGGTGGATGGCGTGCGCGACCAGTTCCTTCCCCGACCCCGACTCGCCGCCGATCAGCACCGGCGCGTCGACGGCGACGACCTTGTCCAGTTGCCGATAGAGCTGCAGCATCTTCGGGCTCGTGCCCGTCATGCCATAGCGCCCGCCCACCTGCGGCGGCTCGCTTTCGCGGCTGCAGAACTGCACCTTGCCGTAGGCGTGTCCGAGGGAGAACTGCAGCCGCTCGCGATCGAGCGGCATGGAGTGGAAGTCGTGGAACAGGCGCAGCGTGGATGCCGGAACGGCGCCGCTGCGCAGCAGCCCCTGGCCGAGCAGCGCAATCCACTCGATGTCATGGTGGGCGATGAGGGCTTCGATCTCGCGCTCCAGCCATGACGACACCGAATCGAACACGACCAGCCCCACCGAAGCCGAACCTGCGGCCAGCGTGCGGCGAGCCGCATCGAGCGACGGCACCACCTGAAAATCCCAATCCTGCAGTTCGAGCGCGTGCAGTTCGGCGCACAGCGCTCCCCCTCTGTCCACGACCAGACCTTTCCGGCTAGACATGGGCACGGCGATCCGGGTAGGCCATTGCGGTGGAGAGGCGCAAACGAGATGCCTCACGAGCGTGACTCATGACTCCTCCTGTTCTCCGGTCGCAAGCGCCCGTTTCACCACCGGACTCCGGGGCGATGTCGGTGCGACCCGCGCCGGCCATGCCGGCCTCCCTGCCCGCATCCGACCCGCCCCCGCTGCGACTTGAATCGCCAGCTCAGGAGCGGCGAATCGCAACGAACCGGAGGACGGCCTTCTGCGAAGCCTGCCCGACCAGCTCTGACAGCGGACAAGCATTTACCCTGCCAGATCCTCTTTCTTTTTTTAAATCAGCAACTTGTTTTCTTCAGTCCGACCATCCGCGAGAGCGAATGTAAGAATTGCCGACATCCGCGGGCGCCCATCCTGGGGCGTCGCGGAAAGCACACCGCCGCCGCGGCGGCGCCACGGGCACCTTGCGGAATGCCCTCCTCGCTGCCTGCGCGGCGAAGGCGCGGCCGGGTGCCGCGTCAGCTCAATTTGCCGTGGCAGTGCTTGTACTTCTTGCCCGATCCGCAGGGGCACGGATCGTTGCGGCCGACCTTGGGTGCGGAATTGACGTGCGGTCCGGCAGCGGCCGGCCCCTCCGGGTTCGCGGCCGCGAGCGCCTCGTCGTAGTCGGCATGCTGGTACTTGACGTTCTCCAGTTCGGGCGGCGCTTCCGCCGCCTCGAGCTGGGACTCGGTGCGGATCTGCACCGTCATCAGCAGCTTGGTGACGTCGACCCGTACGAGGTCGAGCAGGGATTCGAACAGTTCGAAAGCCTCGCGCTTGTATTCCTGCTTCGGATTCTTCTGCGCATAGCCGCGCAGATGGATGCCCTGGCGCAGATGGTCGAGGGCCGCCAGATGCTCGCGCCAATGGGAGTCCAGGCTTTGCAGCATCACGTTGCGCTCGAACTGGTGCCAGGCGCCGGCATCCACGAGCGCGACCTTGGCCGCATAGGCTTCTTCCGCGGCCTCGAGGATGCGCTGCAGGATGGCCTCGTCGTCCAGGCCCGGTTCGGCCTTGATCCATTCCGCCACCGGCAGCCGGAGCTGGAAATCCGCCGCCAGCGCCTGCTCGAGCGCACCGATCTCCCACTGCTCTTCCATGCTGTCGAGCGGCACGTAGCGGCGGAAGGCATCGTGCAGCACGCCCTGGCGCATCGCACGGATGGTGTCGGAGATGTCCTCGGTCTCGAGCAGTTCGTTGCGCTGCTGGTAGATCACCTTGCGCTGGTCGTTGGCGACGTCGTCGTACTCCAGCAACTGCTTGCGGATGTCGAAGTTGCGCTGCTCGACCTTGCGCTGCGCCGACTCCAGCGAGCGCGTCACCATGCCGTGCTCGATCGCCTCGCCCTCGGGCATCTTCAGCCGCACCATGATCGCGTTCAGGCGCTCGCCGGCGAAGATCTTCATCAGCGGGTCTTCCAGCGACAGGTAGAAGCGGCTGGAACCGGGGTCGCCCTGGCGACCGGAACGGCCGCGCAACTGGTTGTCGATGCGGCGCGACTCGTGGCGCTCGGTGCCGACGATGTGCAGGCCGCCGGCAGCGATCACCCGCTCGTGCAGCGTCTTCCACTCCTCGCGCATCGCCGCGATCTTCGCTTCCTTCTGCCCGGCGTCCAGGCCGTCGTCCTCGCGCACCGCGGCGATCTGCTTCTCGACGTTGCCGCCCAACACGATGTCGGTACCGCGGCCGGCCATGTTGGTGGCGATCGTCACCACGCCCGGCCGCCCGGCCTGGACGACGATCTGCGCCTCGCTCTCGTGCTGCTTGGCGTTCAGCACCTGGTGCGGGACCTTGGCCTTGTCCAGGACGTCGGACAGGAATTCGTTGGTCTCGATCGAGGTGGTGCCCACCAGCACCGGCTGGCCGCGCTCGACGCAGGAGCGGATGTCCTCGATCACCGCATCCCACTTCTCCTTGGCCGTGCGATAGACCTTGTCGTTCTCGTCCTTGCGCTGCATCGGCCGGTTGGTCGGGATGACCACCGTCTCGAGGCCGTAGATCTGGTGGAACTCGAAGGCTTCGGTGTCGGCGGTGCCGGTCATGCCGGCGAGCTTGCCGTACATGCGGAAGTAGTTCTGGAACGTGATCGAGGCGAGCGTCTGGTTCTCGGCCTGGATGCGCACGCCTTCCTTGGCCTCGACGGCCTGGTGCAGGCCGTCCGACCAGCGCCGGCCCGGCATCAGGCGGCCGGTAAATTCATCGACGATGATGACCTCGCCGTTCTGCACCACGTACTGCTGGTCCTTGTGGTACAGCGCATGGGCGCGCAGCGCGGCGTAGAGATGATGCACCAGCAGGATGTTGCCCGGCTCGTACAGGCCGCCACCCTCGGCCAGCAGGCCCATGCGCACCAGGATCTGCTCGGCGGTCTCGTGCCCCTGCTCGGTCAGCAGCACCTGGTGCGCCTTCAGGTCGACGGTGTAGTCGCCCGGCTCGATCACGTTGTCCTTGTCGTCGAGCCCGCCTTCCTGGCGCTTGAGCAGCGGCGCCACCTGGTTCATCTTCAGGTAAAGCTCGGTATGGTCCTCGGCCTGGCCGGAGATGATCAGCGGCGTGCGCGCCTCGTCGATGAGGATGGAATCCACCTCGTCGACGATGGCGAAGTTCAGGCCGTGCTGCACGCGCTCGCCCACCGCATAGACCATGTTGTCGCGCAGGTAGTCGAAGCCGAACTCGTTGTTGGTGCCGTAGGTGATGTCGGACGCGTAGGCGACCTGCTTGGCCTCGTGCCCCATGCGGGACAGGTTGCAGCCGGTGGTGAGGCCGAGGAAGCCGTAGATGCGGCCCATCCAGTCGGCGTCGCGGCTGGCGAGGTAGTCGTTGACCGTGATGACGTGCACGCCCTTGCCGGTCAGCGCGTTGAGGTAGGCCGGCAGCGTCGCGACCAGGGTCTTGCCCTCGCCGGTGCGCATTTCGGCGATCCTGCCGTCGTGCAGCACCATGCCGCCGATGAGCTGTACGTCGAAGTGGCGCATGCCATGCACCCGCTTGCCCGCTTCGCGCACCACCGCGAAAGCCTCGGGCAGGATGGCGTCCAGCGTCTCCCCGTTGGCAACGCGCTGCTTGAATTCGGCGGTCTTGCCGCGCAGCGCCTCGTCGGACAGGGCGGAGATCTCCGGCTCGAGCGCGTTGATCCTGCGCACGTTCTGGGAGTACTGGCGGACGAGACGGTCGTTTCGACTACCGAAGATTTTCTTGAGCAGGCCGGAGATCATGTTTTTGGGGTGATGTCGATACGGCAAAGCGCCGAGTTTATCATGTCGGGCAAGACCGACTCATGACCGATCCCCGGCCACCGCAACCGGTACGCACTTCCATGTCACAGCTTCTCAACCGCTTTCTCGGCAGCGGCGAGGCGCTCGCCCGCCTGCAGGATCACGCCGCGCGCCTGCGCAGGCTGCAGGTCGTGCTCGAACGCGGCCTGCCTCCGCTGCTCGGCGGCCTGTGCCGGGTCGCCAACTTCAAGGAGGGAACGCTGGTGCTGAGCGCCAGCGGCGGCGCGGCCGCCGCCCGCCTGCGGCAACTGACCCCCAGCCTGGTCGGGCACTTCGTGCAGGCCGGGCATGCGGTGCAGGCGATCAAGGTCAAGGTGGCGGCGCCCGAGACCGCGAGTTGGCGGCGGCCGCCGCCCGAGCGCCACATCTCGGCCGATGCGAGGGCCGGCCTGACGCAGTTCGCCGCCACGCTGCCGGCGGATTCACCGCTGCGCGCCTCGCTGGAACGGCTCGCGCAGCGAAGCCGGGAGTAAGGGGCCGCGCCCCGGAACGGGCGCCGCAGGAATCGTCCGTGCGGGGCCGGAGCGCGATACCGGCACGCCCGCCGCGGCCCGCCCGGGGCGCGTGCGCGCCGGCGGCTTCAGGCCACCGGCACCAGCACCCGCTCGAGCGCGAACAGCGCAAGCAGCAGGAACAGCGCGATGAGCGCGATGCGCAAGGCCCTCCACGCCCAGGCCCGATAGCGCGGATTGCCGGTCAGCAGCCACAACAGCACCGAACCGCCGATGCCGAGCACTGCGAGCAACACCATCAGGCGCATGATCAGCATGACGCGCCCGCCGCCGCAGAGGGGGACCCCGCCAGGGCCGGCGCCCGCGCGGGCATGAACATGGAATCAGACACCGGCGAGCGCCGGCGCGAACTGGCGCGCCACCGCGGCCGGCGTACTCGCATCGTGTTCGAAGGTAACGACCTCCCAGGCTTGCCGGTCTTCCAGCAGCACGCGCAGGATCTGGTTGTTCAGCGCGTGGCCGGCCTTGTGCGCCGAATATGCCGCCAGCAGCGGATAACCGCACAGGTAGAGATCACCGATCGCGTCGAGCACCTTGTGCTTGACGAACTCGTCCGCATAGCGCAGGCCGTCGGCGTTCAGCACGCGGTATTCGTCCATCACGATCGCGTTGTCCAGGCTGCCGCCCAGCGCGAGCCCCACCGCCCGCATCGACTCGACGTCCTGCATGAAGCCGAAGGTGCGCGCGCGGGCGACGTCGCGCACGTAGGACTGCTCGGCGAAATCGACGGTCACCGAGGTCGACGTGCTGTCGATCGCCGGGTGGTTGAAGACGATGGAAAAGGTCAGGCGGAAGCCGTCGTAGGGTTCTAGGCGCACCCACTTGTCGCCCTCGCGGTATTCGACGGGCTTTTTCACGCGCATGAACTTCTTCGGCGCGTTCTGCTCCTCGATGCCGGCCGACTGCAGCAGGAACACGAAGGGCCCGGAACTGCCGTCGAGGATGGGGATCTCTGGCGCATCGACGTCGACATGCAGGTTGTCGATGCCCAGGCCGGCGAGTGCCGACATCAGATGCTCGACGGTGCCGACCTTCTCGCCGCCCTTCTCGAGACCCGAGCACATGCGGGTGTCGCACACCGCATAGGGATCGGCCGGCAGGTCCAGCGGCGGATCGAGGTCGATGCGATGGAAGACGACGCCGGTGTCGGGCGCGGCCGGACGCAGCACCAGCGTGACCTTGCGGCCGCCATGCAGGCCGACGCCTGTCGCCTTGACGATGGACTTGAGGGTACGCTGCCTGATCATCCGAAAAATCCCCTTTCAGGCCAGCATTTTATCATGCGCTCTCCGGCGGGCCGCGGGATGACGCCGCCCGGCGCGGATCGATGCGCAAGCAGATGTTGCAAGGCGGCAACGATGAACCGCGCGAAAAAGCGAAGGGCGCCTCATCGGGACCGGAGGCGACGATCCCGATGAGGCGCCCTCGCGCCGCGAAGCTCGCGTCAGTCGGCCTGGCGGCGCAGGAAGGCCGGGATGTCGTAGGTGCCGACGCCGTTGGTGCTCATCGCCTCGACCGTGGTGCGGCGCCCGCTGCGGATGACCGCGGGTACGTCGAGGTTGTTCATGTCGACCGCGCCGCCGCTCATCGGGCCATAGGTACCGGTGCCGGCCACCACCTGCATCACCGGCTGGCGCACCGCGCGCGGCGTACCCAGGCCGGTGGCGACGACGGTGATGCGGATGCGGTCTTCCATCGTCTCGTCGAACACGGTGCCGTACTTGACGAAGGCTTCCGCCGCCGCGAAAGCCTGCACGGTCTTCACCGCGTCGCGCACTTCGGACATCTTCAGCGACTTGCTGGCAGTGATGTTGATCAGCACGCAGCGCGCGCCCGACAGCTCGGTGCCCTCGAGCAGCGGCGACACGGCCGCCTGCTCGGCGGCGATGCGCGCGCGGTCCATGCCGGCCGCTTCGGCCGAGCCCATCATCGCGCGGCCCATCTCGGCCATCGCGGTGCGCACGTCCTGGAAGTCGACGTTGACCAGGCCGGGCACGTTGATGATCTCGGCGATGCCGCCCACCGCGGAGCGCAGCACGTTGTCGGCCGAGCGGAAGCATTCCTCGAAGCCGGCGTCGTCGCCGAACACGTCGAGCAGCTTGTCGTTGAGGACGACGATGAGCGAGTCGACGTGGCGCGTCAGTTCTTCGACGCCGCTCTCGGCGACGCGGATGCGGTTCTCGAAGTCGAACGGCTTGGTGACCACGGCGACGGTGAGGATGCCCATCTCCTTGGCGATCTCGGCCACGACCGGCGCGGCACCGGTGCCGGTGCCGCCGCCCATGCCGCCGGTGATGAACACCATGTGCGCACCCTCGAGCGCCGCGGCGATCACGTCGCGCGACTCCTGCGCCGCCGCGCGCCCCGCCTCCGGCTTGGAACCGGCGCCCAGGCCCGTGGTGCCGAGCTGTACCTTGTACGACGCGAGGCAGCGGTTGAGCGCCTGCGCGTCGGTATTGGCGGTGATGAACTGCACGCCCTGGACGCCCTCGCGGATCATGTGATCCACCGCATTGCCGCCCGCGCCACCGACGCCGACCACCTTGATGATCGTTCCTGTCGGTTCCTTCTCGATGATTTCAAACATTTGCCTCGCCTCCAAGAATAACGATCCTGCTATCCGCCGAACGTCGACCGGGCCCTATTTAGTATTGGCTGGTGAGTCTACTACTAAATCTTGGCCCGGACGTAAGCCCATACTCAAAATGGCCGGAACTTTCCGGCCCGCTCAGAAATTCTTTTCGAACCACGACTTCATGCGGCCGAAGACCTGCCGCATGCTGCGCGTCTCCCTCGCCTGAATGCCCCTCCGCCGCTGGGCGACCCCTTCCATCACCAGGCCCATCGCCGTCGCGTAGCGGGGCTGGCACACGACATCGGCCAGCCCGCCGTCGTACTGCGGCGCCCCCACCCGCACCGGCATGTGGAACACGTCCTCGCCCAGCTCGACCATGCCGCGCATCACCGACGAGCCGCCGGTCAGCACGATGCCCGACGACAGCAGTTCCTCGTAGCCGCTGCGGCGCAGTTCCGCCTGCACCAGTTCGAACAGTTCCGACACCCGGGGCTCGATCACGTCGGCCAGCGCCTGGCGCGACAGCTTGCGCGGCGGACGATCGCCGACGCCGGGCACCTCGATCATGTCGTCGGGCTCGGCGAGCTGGTGCATGGCCACGCCCTGGTGGATCTTTATTTCCTCCGCCTCGGCCGTCGGCGTGCGCAGCGCCATCGCGATGTCGTTGGTGATCTGGTCGCCGGCGACCGGTATCACCGCCGTGTGGCGGATCGCGCCCTGGGTGAACACCGCGATGTCGGTGGTGCCGCCGCCGACGTCGACCAGGCACACGCCGAGTTCCTTTTCATCCTCGGTGAGCACCGCGTAGCTGGAGGCGAGCGGCTGCAGGATCAGGTCCATGACCTCGAGCCCGCAGCGGCGCACGCACTTGATGACGTTCTGCGCCGCCGACACCGCGCCGGTGACGATATGCACCTTCACTTCCAGGCGCACGCCGCTCATGCCGATCGGCTCGCGCACGCCGCCCTGGCCGTCGATGATGAATTCCTGGGTCAGGATGTGCAGGATCTGCTGTTCGGCCGGGATGGGCATCGCGCGCGCGACCTCGATCACGCGCTCGACGTCCAGCGGCGAGACTTCCTTTTCCTTGATCGCGACCGTGCCGCTGGAGTTGAAGCTCTTGATGTGGCTGCCGGCGATGCCGGTATAGACGTCGTGGATCTTGCAGTCGGCCATCAGCTCGACTTCCTGGATGACGCGCGAGATCGCATCGACGGTGGCCTCGATGTTCACCACCACGCCGCGCTTGAGGCCGCTGGTCGGCTGCGTGCCGAGGCCGATCACGTTCAGGCGGCCGTCGGGGCGGGCCTCGGCCACCATGCAGGTGACCTTGGATGTCCCGATATCCAGTCCGACGATCAGATCCTTGTAGTCCTTGCTCATTTCTTACCCTTGACTGCCGCGCCGGCCGCGGGCACCGCTCCCGCGACCGGCGTCAGCGCAAAACCGCTCGGGTAGCGGAGATCCGCCACCGCAACCTGTACCCCGACCTGCTCCCGCACCTTCGGCCACGCCGCGACGAAGCGCGCCAGACGCTCCTTCACCGGCGCCCGCTCCTGCTCGCGCCCGAGCACGATCACCAGCCCGTCGTCCAGCGTCAACCGCCACGCCTCGCGCGCCGACAGGGCCAGGCCCGCCAGCTTCACGCCGAGCGGCTTCAGCATCGCGGAGAACTCCTCGTGCCGCGCCAGCAGCCAGCCGGACGAGCCCTGCGGACCGTCGAACTGCGGCATCGTCGCATTGCTCGCCGCGGTGAATACTTCGCCGAAGCGATTCACCAGCCGGGCGTCCCCGCTTTCGGACACCGTCCAGTAGGCCACGGCCTGATGTTCCTCCAGCCGCAGTTCCACCGCGTCGGGCCAGCGCCGGCGCACCTGGGCGCGCCGCACCCAGGGCAGCTTCTCGAACGCGGTGCGGATCTCTTCCAGGTCCATCGTGAAGAAGTTGCCGCGGATCGCCGTGCGCGCGACGTATTCGAGCTGCGCCTCGGTGACCTGCGCCGGCGGCGTCTGCACGATGAGTTCGCGCACCGGGAACAGCGGGCGCGACACGAACCAGATGACCAGCGCCCAGCCCAGGCCGATGGCCGCGAACAGCATCAGCAGATCGGAAATCAGGTTGAGCAGTGCCGGCCGGTGCCACAGCCCGGTCTCCGCGGCCTGCGCACGCGCGTTCCCCCCGCCCGGGTGCGGGCGACGGCGGGACCTGCGGCGCGGGCGCGGAATTCAGCCAAGGCGGGCGCCCTCCAGGATCTTCAGGCACAGCTCCCCGAAACCGAGGCCGGCGACCCTGGCCGACATCGGCACCAGCGAATGCGCGGTCATGCCCGGCGCGGTGTTCATCTCCAGCAGGTAGGGGCGGCCGTCGTCGGTGAGGATCAGATCGGCACGGCCCCAGCCGCGGCAGCCCAGCACGCGCGCGCTCTGCATGGCCAGCGCCTGCAGCATCGCCTCCTGCGCCGCCGGCAGGCCGCAGGGGCAGTCGTAGCGGGTGTCGTCGGTGAAATACTTGTTCTGGTAGTCGTAGTTGCCGTCGGGGGCAACGATGCGCACCAGCGGCAGCGGCCGGTCTTCCAGGAACGGCGCCGTCAGCTCCTCGCCGGTGATGAACTCCTCGGCGATCACCAGGCTGTCGTAGCGCGCCGCCAGTTCCCAGGCGGCCCTGAGCCCGCCGGCCTCGGTCACCTTGGTCGCACCCATGCTCGAGCCTTCGTGCGCCGGCTTGACGAAGATCGGCAGGCCGAGATCGCGCACCACCGCGCCCCAGTCGCTGCCGGCATCGAGGATGGCGTAGCGCGGCGTCGGCAGCCCGGCGGCGAGCCACACCATCTTGGTGCGCCACTTGTCCATCGCCAGCGCCGACGCCATCACGCCGCTGCCGGTGTAGGGAATGCCCATCAGTTCGAGCGCGCCCTGCACCGTACCGTCTTCGCCGCCGCGGCCATGCAGGGCGATGAACACGCGGTCGTAGCCTTCTTCCTTGAGGGCGTACAGATCGCGCTCGGCCGGATCGAAGGCGTGCGCATCGACGCCCGCCTCCTGCAGCGCGGCCAGCACCGCGCGCCCGGACATCAGCGAAACCTCGCGCTCGGCGGAGCTGCCGCCGAACAGAACCGCAACCTTGCCGAACTGCTTCACACCTGCTCCTCGTGGCTGGCGAGCTTGCCCGGCACCGCGCCGATGCTGCCCGCACCCATCGTTATCACCACATCGCCGTCGCGCGCCGCCGACACGATGGCCGCCGGCATCTCGGCGATATCCTCGACGAACACCGGCTCGATCTTGCCGGCCACCCGCAGCGCCCGCGCCAGGGCGCGGCCGTCGGCGGCGACGATGGGCGATTCGCCGGCGGCATAGACTTCGGCCAGCAGCAAGGCATCGACCGTCGACAGCACCTTCACGAAGTCGTCGAAGCAGTCGCGCGTGCGCGTATAGCGATGCGGCTGGAAGGCCAGCACCAGCCGCCGGCCGGGAAACGCGCCGCACGCGGCCGCCAGCGTCGCCGCCATCTCGACCGGGTGGTGGCCGTAGTCGTCGATCAGCGTGAAGCTGCCCGCGGGCCGCCCCTCGCCGTCGGTCAGCGGCACTTCGCCATAGCGCTGGAAGCGCCGGCCGACGCCGCGGAATTCCGCCAGCGCCTTGACGATCGCCGCATCGGGCACCTGCACCTCGGTGGCCACCGCGATCGCCGCCAGCGCATTGAGCACGTTGTGCATGCCCGGCAGGTTGAGTTCGATCGGCAGGCGCGTGGTCGTGCCGTTGACCCGCACCGCGTCGAACAGCATGCGTCCGCCTTCGGCGCGAACGTTCTCGGCGCGGATGCTGGCCGTCTCCGACAGGCCGTAGCGCACGATCTGCTTGGACACCAGGGGCATGATCGAGCGCACGTGCGGATCGTCCTCGCACAGCACGGCAACGCCATAGAAGGGCAGGCGCTGCAGGAAATCGACGAATGCCTGCTTCAGCCGCGCGAAGTCGTGGCCGTAGGTGTCCATGTGGTCGGCGTCGATGTTGGTGACGACCGAGATCACCGGGCTCAGCATCAGGAAGGAGGCATCCGACTCGTCCGCCTCGGCGACGAGGAAGTCGCCCTTGCCCAGGCGCGCATTCGCCCCCGCGGCGTTGAGCCGTCCGCCGATCACGAAGGTCGGGTCGATGCCGCTCTCGGCGAGGATGCTGGCGACCAGCGAGGTGGTGGTGGTCTTGCCGTGGGTACCGGCGATCGCGACGCCGCTCTTGAGCCGCATCAGCTCGGCGAGCATCTGCGCACGCGGTACCACCGGGATGTGCCGGGCGCGCGCGGCGACCACCTCGGGGTTGTCGTTCTTCACCGCAGTGGACACCACCAGCGCATCGGCGCCGGCGATGTTGGCCGCGTCGTGGCCCTGCGTCACGCGCGCGCCCATCGCCCGCAGCCGGCGGATGGTGGCACTGTCGCCGAGATCGGAGCCGCTGATGGTATAGCCCTGGTTCCCCAGCACCTCGGCGATGCCGCTCATGCCCGAGCCGCCGATGCCGACGAAGTGGATGTGCTTGACCTTGTGTTTCATGGATTGCCTCCGCCGGCAAGCTCCTCGCAGACGCGCGCGACCGCCTCGGTGGCGCGCGGCCTGGCCTGCGCGCGGGCGTTCTCGGCCATCCGCAGCAGGCGCTGACGGTCCGCGCTGGCGAGGATGCCGGCCAGTCGTTCGGCTGTGAGTTCGTTCTGCGGCAACAGCCAGGCGGCATCCTTGTCGGCGAGGAAGCGCGCGTTGCCGGTCTGGTGGTCGTCCACCGCGTGCGGGAAGGGCACCAGCAGGCTGGCCGCACCGACCGCCGCCAGTTCGGCCACGGTGAGCGCGCCGGCGCGGCAGACCACGAGGTCGGCCTCGGCGTAGGCGCGCGCCATGTCGTCGATGAACGGACGCAGGTCGCCCTCGACGCCAGCCGCGGCATACGCCGCGCGCAGGGCCTCGAGCTGCTTCTCCCCGGCCTGATGCACCACCGTGGGCCGGGACTGCGCCGGCAGGCGCGCGAGCGCCTGCGGCACGGTTTCGTTGAGCACGGCCGCTCCCAGGCTCCCGCCCACCACCAGCAGGCGCAGCGGGCCGCTGCGCACCGAGAAGCGTTCGGCCGGCGGCGCCACCTCGGTGATCTCGTCGCGTACCGGATTGCCGACCCAGCTCGCCCCCTTCAGCACGTCGGGGAAACCGGACAGCACGCAATCGGCCACGCTGGCGAGAACGCGGTTGGCGAGGCCCGCCACCGAGTTCTGCTCGTGCAGCACCAGCGGCTGCCCCAGCAGGGCCGCCATCATGCCGCCGGGAAAGGTGATGTAGCCGCCCATGCCCAGCACCACGTCGGGGCGGGCGCGACGCAGTTCGCGCAGCGCCTGGACGAAGCCCGACAGCAGGTTGAGCGGCAGCATCAGCTTGCGCAGCAGGCCCTTGCCGCGCAGCGCGCCGAAGCGTACCCAGGCGGCGTCGTAGCCGCGCTGAGGCACGATGCGCGCCTCCATGCCGTCCGGATTGCCCATCCAGACGATGCGCCAGCCCTTGGCGCGCAACGTGTCGGCCACCGCGACGCCCGGGAAGATGTGGCCGCCGGTGCCGCCGGCCATGACCATCAGCGTCTTCATGGCGTCGCACCCCGCTTGAGCTGGCGCACTTCCCAGTCGACGCGCAGCAGGATGGCGAGCGCCACGCAGTTGGCGACGATGCCCGAACCGCCGAAGCTCATCAGCGGCAGCGTGAGGCCCTTGGTCGGCAGCAGACCCATGTTCACGCCCATGTTGATGAAGGACTGCACGCCGAACCACAGCCCGATGCCCTGCGCGACGAGGCCGGAGAAGTAGCGCTCGAGCTTGATCGCCTCGCGCCCGATCACGAAGGCGCGCTGCACCAGCAGCGCGAACAGCGCGACGACGACCAGCACGCCGGCCAGGCCCAGTTCCTCGGCGATCACCGCGAGCAGAAAGTCGGTGTGCGCTTCGGGCAGGTAGAAGAGCTTCTCCACGCTGGCACCGAGGCCGACGCCGAACCACTCGCCGCGGCCGAAGGCGATCAGCGCATGCGACAACTGGTAGCCCTTGCCGAAGGCGTCCTGCCACGGGTCCATGAAGCCGAACAGGCGGTCGCGGCGGTAGGGCGAGGTCCAGATCAGGATGATGAAGCCGATCACCGCCACCACCGCCAGCAGCGCGAACACGCGCACGTTCACGCCGCCGAGGAACAGCACGCCGAAGGCGATCGTCGTGATCACGACGAAGGCGCCGAAGTCGGGTTCGCGCAGCAGCAGGAAGCCCACGAACAGGATCACCGCCATCATCGGCAGGAAGCCGCGGCGGAAGCTGCCCATCACGTCGAGCTTGCGCACCGTGTAGTCGGCCGCGTAGAGGGCGGCGAAGATCTTCATCAGCTCGGACGGCTGCAGATTGATCGGGCCAAAGCCCAGCCAGCGCTGCGCGCCATTGACTTCCCGGCCCAGCCCGGGGATCAGCACGACCACCAGCAGCACCACGCCCGATACGAACAGGGCCGGCGCCAGCCGCTGCCACTGCGCCATCGACAACTGGAAGGCGGCAAGGCCGATGCCGACGCCTATGGCAAGGAAGACGGCGTGGCGCATCAGGAAATAATGCTGCTGATAGCCGGTGAAGCGGCTGCCCTCGGCCGTCGCGATCGATGCCGAATACACCATGACGAGGCCCAGCAGCAGCAGGCCGGCAGCCGACCAGATGAGGACCAGATCGAGTTCATGCGCGGGCCCGATCGGCCGCGCCAGGCGTCCGGCCGCGCGTGCGGCCTCCCCGCCCGCGCGGCGCCGGAACGGGTTCAGCGCACCGAGGAGGGAGCCGGGACGGAGCGGCGGGCGCGTCGAGGCACGCGTATTCATCGCGGGCTCACTCCCGGCAGACGGCGCACCGCGCCGACGAACATCTCGGCGCGATGGGCATAGTTGCGGAACATGTCGAGGCTGGCGCAGGCGGGCGACAGCAGCACCGCGTCGCCAGGCTGCGCCAGCGCATCGGCGCGCTCCACCGCGCGGTCGAGATCGGCGGCATGCTCCAGCGGCACGCCGCATCCGCCCACCGCGGCCTCGATCAGCGCGGCGTCGCGGCCGATGAGCACGACTGCGCGCGCGTGGCGCGCGAGCACGGCGGCGAGGGGCGAGAAATCCTGGCCCTTGCCATCCCCGCCCGCGATCAGCACGACCGGCCTGGACAGGCCGTCGAGCGCGGCGACCGTCGCGCCGACGTTGGTGCCCTTCGAGTCGTCGTAGTAGCGCACGCCGTCGGCACGCTCGGCGACCAGTTCGACCCGGTGCGGCAGACCACGGAACGCCCGCAGGCCGTCGAGCAGCGCCTGCGGCCCCATCCCGAGTCCGCCCTCGCACAGCGCCAGCGCCGCGAGCGCGTTGGCCGCGTTGTGGCGGCCGGCGAGCGGCAGTTCGTCGAGCGCCAGCAGGCGCTCCCGGCCACGTGCGAGCCAGGTGCGCCCGTCGGCCTCGAGCAGGCCGTAGTCGGTGTCGCCCCCGGCCGGGCCGGTGCCGAAGCGGATCGCGCGCCGCCCGGGCAGCGCCATCGCCTCGACCCGGGGATCGTCGCGATTCAGGACCTGAACGCCCCGCCCCTGGAAGATCGCCGCCTTGGTCGCGGCATACTCGCCGAGGCCGGCGTAGCGGTCGAGATGGTCGTCGGTGACGTTGAGCACGGCCGCGGCATCGGCATCGAGCCCGGTCAGGGTCTCGATCTGGAAGCTCGACAGCTCCAGCACCCAGCATTGCGGCATGTGCAGGCCCAGTTCGAGCCGTTCCATCAGCACGTCCAGCGCCGCCGGGCTGATGTTGCCCGCGGCGACCGCGTCGAGGCCGGCGGCACCCGCCAGCGCCGCCGTGAGCGCGGTGGTCGTGGTCTTGCCGTTGGTGCCGGTGATGGCGAGGATGCGCGTCTGGCCGCGCACGCCCAGCTCGTCGAGCGCCTGCGCGAACAGGCTCATCTCGCCGGTGACCGGCAGCCCGCGGCGGCGCGCCTCGGCGACGACGCCGACGCGCGGGTCCAGCCCGGGACTGACGGCGACGAGGTCGATGCCGTCGAGCACCTCGAAACCGAAGGCCCCGGCGATGATCTCGGCCAGTGGAGCGTCGTCGCGCAGCGTGTCGCCGCCCGGCGGCCGTGCGCGGCTGTCCGCCACGCGCACGCGCGCGCCGCGCAGCGCGCACCAGCGCGCCATCGCCAGGCCCGATTCGCCGAGCCCGAGGACCAGGACGTGCTTTCCGGTGAGCGTGCAGATGCCCCGCCCCGCCTCCCCGGCGGGCAGCGGTCGAAGCGGGTGCGCGGGTCCCTGGCTCATCTGAGTTTCAGCGTCGACAGACCGAACAGCACGAGCATGATGGTGATGATCCAGAAGCGGACCACCACCTGCGTTTCCTTCCAGCCGCCCAGTTCGTAATGGTGATGCAGCGGCGCCATGCGAAAAATGCGCTTGCCGCCGGTGGCCTTGAAATAGAGCACCTGCACCATCACCGACAGCGTCTCGGCGACGAACAGGCCACCCATGATGAAGAGCACGATCTCCTGCCGCACGACCACCGCGATCGTGCCCAGCGCCGCTCCCAGCGCCAGCGCGCCGACGTCGCCCATGAAGACCTCGGCCGGATAGGCGTTGAACCACAGGAAGCCGAGGCCGGCACCGCAGATCGCGCCGCAGAACACCGCGAGTTCGCCGGCCCCGGCGACGTAGGGCACCCCCAGGTATTTCGAGAAGCCGGCATGCCCCGCGACGTAGGCGAAGATGGCCAGCGCACCGGCGACCATCACGGTGGGCATGATCGCCAGGCCGTCGAGCCCGTCGGTCAGGTTGACCGCGTGGCTGGTGCCGTTGATGACGAAATAGGTCAGCGCGATGAAGCCGATCACGCCCAGCGGATAGGCCACCGCCTTGAAGAAGGGCACGATCAGTTCGGTCTGCGCCGGGGTGTCGGCGGTCAGGCCGAGGAAGATCGCCGCGGCGAGCGCGATCGCCGAGGTCCACAGATACTTCCAGCGGCTGGCGAGGCCCTTCGGGTCGCGATGCACGACCTTGCGCCAGTCGTCCACCCAGCCCACGGCGCCGAAGCCCAGGGTCACGAACAGCGTCACCCACACGTAGCTGTTCTTGAGATCGCCCCACAGCAGCACGGTGATGCCGATCGCGATCAGGATCAGCGCCCCGCCCATCGTCGGCGTGCCGGCCTTGGTCAGGTGCGACTTGGGGCCGTCGTCGCGCACCGCCTGGCCGATCTTCTTGGCGGCGAGCCAGCGGATCACGCCCGGCCCGGCCACGAGCGAGATCGCCAGCGCGGTGAGCGCGGCGAGCACGGTGCGCAGCGTGATGTAGCCGATGACGTTGAAACCGCGGATGTCCTGGCCGAGCCAGAGGGCGAGTTCGAGCAGCATTTTACGAGCCGGTAGTCTTCACGGGGGGCGAATTGTGCACTGCCGCAAGCGCGTCCGCCACCCTCTCCATCCGCATGAAACGCGAGCCTTTCACCAGCACCACGCTATCGGCATCCAGGTGCCCGGACAGCGCCGCCACCAGCGCCTCGACCGACGGGAAATGCTGGCCGCCCTCGCCGAAGTTGCGCGCCGCCACCGCGCTCATGTCGCCCAGCGCGTACAGGCCGTCGATGCCCTTGCTCTTGGCGTAGCCTCCGATCTCGTCGTGGAGCTGCGCGCTCGCATCGCCGATCTCGCCCATGTCGCCGAGTACTAGATAGGTGCGCCCCGGCATCGCGGCGAGTACGTCGATGCCGGCCCGCACCGAGTCGGGGTTGGCGTTGTAGCTGTCGTCCAGCACCACCGCACCGCTGGGCCCCGGCCGGCGTTGCAGCCGGCCGCGCGTGCCGGCGAAGCCGGCCAGCCCTTCGGCCACCGCATCGACCGTGACGCCGGCGGCCAGGCAGGCCGCGGCGGCGCCGACGGCGTTGCGCGCGTTGTGCATGCCCGGCACCTGCAGATCGAACGCGGTGCGGCCCTGCGGCGTATCGAGTTCGACGCGGGCACCGAAGCCGCGCAGGGTACACGCGGCATGCACGTCGGCGGCCTCGTCGATACCGAATGTCACAATCGTGCGGCCGGCATTGAGTGCCCGCCAGTAGTCGGCATAAGCCTCGTCGGCATTGACGACGGCGATACCGCCGGCACCCAGCCCCTCGTAGATCGAACCCTTCTCGCGCGCGACTTCCTCGAGCGAACCCATGCCCTGCAGGTGGGCGCGCTGGGCGTTGTTCACGATCGCCACGGTGGGACGCGACAGCCCGGTCAGGTAGGCGATCTCGCCCGGACGGTTCATGCCCATCTCGATCACGGCGGCGCGATGGAAATCGCGCAGCTTGAGCAGGGTCAGCGGCAGGCCGATGTCGTTGTTCAGGTTGCCCTGCGTCGCCAGCACCGCCTCCTCGCCGAAGCCGTCGCGGCGCGCCTGCGCCCGCAGGATGGCGGCGCACATTTCCTTGACCGTCGTCTTGCCGTTGCTGCCGGTGACGCCGATCAGCGGGACGGAGAAGCGCGCCCGCCAGGCCGCGGCCAGCGTACCGAGCGCGAGGCGCGTGTCGTCCACGACGATGAGCGGCAGCGGCGCGGCGACCGGCAGATCGGCCTGGACGTCCGCCCAGCGCGCATCGACCATCGCTGCCGCAGCGCCGCCAGCCGCCGCAGCGGCGACGAAATCGTGACCGTCGAAGCGCTCGCCGCGCAGCGCGACGAACAGTTGTCCCGGCGCCAGCGACCGGCTGTCGGTCCCCACCGTGTCGAAGCGCACGGCACCGAGCGCGCGCGCGCCATGGGCGCCCAGCACCCGCACGGCGTCGTCGAGCATCATCATCGGCCGGCCCTCCGTGCATGCCAGAGCTTCAGCGCTTCGCGCGCCTGCTCGAAATCGGAAAACGGCAGGCGTACGCCCAGGATCTCCTGGTAGGGTTCGTGCCCCTTGCCGGCGATGACGACGACGTCGTCGCTCCCCGCTCCGGTCACGCCGTGGCGGATGGCCTCGGCGCGGTCGACGATGCAGTCGGCCGCGGGCCCGGCACCGGCGGCGACGGCCTCGACGATGCGCAGCGGGTCCTCGGTGCGCGGGTTGTCGCTGGTGATGACGACGTGGTCGGCGAGCTGGCGGGCCACGTCGCCCATGATCGGACGCTTGCCGGGGTCGCGGTCGCCGCCGCAGCCGAACACGCACACCACGCGCCCGCGGCGCGTGTCCGCCGTGCCGCGGGCCGCCTCCAGCACCTTGGCCAGGGCGTCGGGCGTGTGCGCATAGTCGATGACGACGAGCGGTTCGCCTACGCCGCCGACGAGCTGCATGCGCCCTTCGGGCGGGGTGAGCTGCGGCACCAGCGGCAGGATGTCGTCGAGGGCGACACCGCGCGCCAGCAGCGCGCCGATCGCCGCGAGCACGTTCGACACGTTGAACGGTGCCACCATGCGCACGCCCACCTCGGCCCGCCGGCCCTCCCACGACAGGCCGAACTGCAGGCCGGTGGCGGTGATGCGCAGGCGGTCGGCGGCCAGCACGCGGATGCCGGAAAGTGCCGGGGCATCGCCGGCCGCCAGCGTGTAGCCGATCGGCTCCGCGCCGGCCGCGGCCAGCTTCCGCGCCTGCAGCAGGCCGAAGGCGTCGTCGAGATTGATCACGCCGCGGCGTACGCCCGGCAGGTCGAACAGCCTGGCCTTGGCCGCCGCGTAGGTCTCCATCGTGCCGTGGTAGTCGAGATGGTCGCGGCTGAGGTTGGTGAAGATCGCCACGTCCACCTGCGCGCCGTTGACCCGCCCCTGGTCCAGGCCGATGGACGAGACCTCCATCGCCGCCGCGCCGGCACCGGCGGCCACGAAGGAAGCCAACATGCCGTGCAGTTCGAGGGCATCGGGCGTGGTGTTCAGGCTGGCGGCCAGATGGCCGGGGAAGCCGCAGCCCAGCGTGCCGATCACG
This sequence comes from Thauera sp. K11, assembly GCF_002354895.1. NCBI lineage: Bacteria > Pseudomonadati > Pseudomonadota > Betaproteobacteria > Rhodocyclales > Zoogloeaceae > Thauera > Thauera sinica. Next base: position 411,488 of record NZ_CP023439.1, on the reverse strand, counting down.
CCGCAGCGCGTGCCGAGCCGCTCCAGCATGCTCGCCAGCCACTGGCTGACGGTGGTCTTGCCGTTGGTGCCGGTGACGCCGGCGAGCCACAGCGCCTCGGACGGGCGGCCGTAGATCTCGTGGGCGAGAAAACCCGCCGCGTCGCGCAGACCTTCCACCGGCACGGACGGCACGGGCAGGGATTCGGCGCGGAAACCGTCGCCGCATTCCCACAGCACGGCGGCCGCACCGCGATCGATCGCGGCGCCGATGTAACGCCGGCCGTCGGTCTGGTAGCCAGGCCAGGCGGCGAAGACGTCACCCGCGCCGATCTTGCGCGAATCGGCGGCGATACCGCGCGGACGGACGCCCGCGGCAGCCAGCCGTTCGAGTATGGGGGCGGCCGGCGCGCTCACATGCTCTCCCGCACCGGCGCCGCGCCGGCGTCGCCCGGCTTGCGTGCGAGTTGCAGCGGGGTCAGCGGTGCATCCGGCGCCACCCCCATCGTACGCAGCGACCCCTCGACGATGCGCGCAAAGACCGGCGCCGCGACGGTGCCGCCGAAGTACTGCCCGGCGGACGGCTCATCGATCATCACGGCCACGACCAGGCGCGGATTCGAGGCAGGCGCGAAGCCGACGTAGGACGACACGTACTTGTTCGTGTAGCGGCCGCCGTCCAGCTTGTGCGCCGTTCCGGTCTTGCCCGCCACGCGGTAGCCGGCCACCTGCGCCTTGGGCGCGGTGCCGCCCGGGCCGGAAGCCATTTCCAGCATCGCGCGCATCTCGCGCGCCGTCTGCGGCGAGAAGATGCGGCGCCCCACGGCGGGCGGCGCATCGAGCCTGGTGAGCGACAGCGGCACGAGTTCGCCGTCGCGCGCGAAGGCGAGGTAGCCCCGTGCCATCTGGATGAGGCTCACCGAGATGCCGTGCCCGTAGGACATGGTTGCCTGCTCGATCGGCTTCCAGGTCCTCGGCGGACGCACACGGCCGCTCGCCTCGCCGGGAAATCCCATGTTCAGCGGCGTGCCGAAGCCGACCTGCTCGAACAGGTGCCCCATTTCGTCGGGGCTGAACTGCAGTGCCATCTTCACGGTGCCGATGTTCGACGACTTCTGGATGACTTCCGCCACCGTCAGCACGCCGTGCCGGTGCGAATCCGAGATCGTCGCCGAGCCGATGGTCAGGCGCCCGGGACTGGTGTCGATGGCGGTGTTCGGCTTGACCTTGCCCCGTTCGATCGCAAGCCCGACGATGAAGGGCTTCATCACCGAGCCCGGCTCGTAGGTGTCGGTGAACACCCGGTTGCGCAACTGCGCGCCGGTGAGATTGGCGCGGTTGTTCGGGTTGTAGGTCGGCGCGTTCACCAGGGCGAGCACCTCGCCGGTGCGCACGTCGAGCACGACCGCGGCGCCGGCCTTGGCCTTGTGCGTGGTCATCGCATCGCGCAGCGCCGTCCACGCGAGGTACTGGATCTTGCCGTCCATCGCCAGCGTGACGTCCTCGCCGTCCCGCGGCGCACGGATCGCCTCGACGTCCTCGACCACCTGGCCGCGCCGGTCCTTGATCACGCGGCGCGCGCCGGGCCTGCCGGCAAGCTGCCTCTCGAAGGTGAGCTCGATGCCTTCCTGCCCCTTGTCCTCGACGTTGGTGAAGCCGAGCATGTGGGCCATGACCTCGCCGCCGGGATAGTAGCGGCGGTATTCCTGCTGCTGGTGGACGCCCGGCAGCTTGAGATCGACGACCCGCTGTGCCGCCTCCGGCGCCACCTGGCGCTTCAGGTAGGCGAAGTCGCGCGCGCCGGCGAGCTTGTCGTTGAGTTCGCGCACGTCCATCTCGAGCAGCGCCGCGAGCTTGCGCGCCTCGGCCGGCTCCAGCTTGGCATCGGAAGGAATGGCCCAGATCGAGCGCACCGGCGTGCTCACCGCGAGGATGTCGCCGTTGCGGTCGGTGATGCGGCCGCGGGTCGCCGGCACCTCGAGGATGCGCGCATAGCGCGATTCGCCCTTTGCCTGCAGGAAGTCGTTGTTCACCCCCTGCAGGTAGAAGGCCCGCCCGCCCAGCGTGAGCGAACCCGCAAGCAGGGCCAGCAGCACGAAGCGCGGCCGCCACACCGGCAGGTCGCGCTTGAGCAGGGGATTGTGATTGAAGGTGACGGTACGCTGGTTCTTCATGATTGCGGCTCCACCACGACCACCTGCGCAGGGACCGGCGGACGCATGCCCAGCTTGTCGTGCGCGAGCTTCTCGACCCGTGCGTGAGATGCCCAGGTGCTCTGTTCGAGCTGCAACTGCCCCCATTCCACTTCGAGGCCGTGCGCCCGGTTCTGCTCGCGCTCGAGCTGCGCGAACAGCTTGCGCGCCTGGTGCTGCGAGGCGACCACGCCAAGCGCACTGGCGACCGCGAGGGCGACGAGAATGGCGTCGAGCCGGATCACGCCCCCACCCCGCTGCGTTCGGCGACGCGCATCACCGCGCTGCGCGCGCGCGGATTGGCCGCCACCTCACCGGCACCCGGGCGCCGTGCCCTGCCCACCAGGACGAGCCTCGGCGGCGGCAGATCGGCCGCACGCACGGGCAGGCGGGCCGGCAGCACCAGGGGGCGGGACTCGTCGCGCATGAAGCGCTTCACGATGCGGTCTTCGAGCGAATGGAAGCTGATCACCACCAGCCTGCCGCCCGCACGCAGGCGGGCGACGCAGGCGGGCAGCGCGCACGTCAGTTCTTCAAGCTCCTGATTGATGAAAATCCGTAGAGCCTGGAAGGAGCGTGTCGCCGGGTGCTGCCCCGGCTCGCGTGTACGGACCGCCTTTTCCACGATCGCGGCAAGTTGTCCAGTGGTTGCAACAGCCCCCCCTGTCCGAGCAGTTGCAATCGCCTTTGCAATCGCATGAGCAAACCGTTCTTCCCCATAGTCCCTGAGCACCTCCGTGATCTGGCCGACGGAAGCCTCCGCCAGCCATTGCGCCACGGTCTGCCCGCGGCTCGTGTCCATGCGCATGTCCAAAGGCGCATCGAATCTGAAACTCATGCCGCGCGCGGCATCGTCCAACTGGGGAGATGACACCCCCAGGTCCAGCAAGACACCATCCACCTGCCCCACGCCGAGCCGCTCCAGTTCGGCATCGAGCGTGCTGAACGGCTGGTGCACCAGCGTCAGCCGCCGATCGTCGATCGCCCGCCCCGCCGCAATCGCCGCCGGATCACGATCGAACGCGATCAGCCGGCCCTCGCCGCCGAGCCGGGCGAGCACCGCCCGGCTGTGGCCGCCGCGTCCGAAGGTGCCGTCCACATAGATGCCGTCGGACCGGATCGCCAGCGCCTCGATCGCCTCCGCGAGCAGCACGCTGACATGTTCGTGTGCGCCGCTCACAGGGCGAGGCTCTCGAATCCGGGCGGCAGCCCCTCGGTGGCCAGCGCCAGCATCTTTTCCTGCTGCTCCTGCCAGCGGGCATCCGACCACAGCTCGAAATGGCTGCCCTGCCCCACCAGCCACACCTGTTTCTCGAGCTGGGCGAACTGGCGCAGCGAAGGCGCGACCAGCACGCGGCCGGCCGCATCCAGCGCCTCATCCTGCGCATAACCCACGAGCAGGCGTTTGAGCATCGCCGCGTGCTCGTTGAAGCTGGGCGCGGCCAGCACCTGATCGCGAATGGGAATCCAGGCCGGAACGGGATAGACGAGCAGGCAGCGATGCGGATGCGCCGTGATCACCACCTGGCCATCCTGGACCGCGAGCGCATCCCGATGCCGCGCGGGGATCGCGAGGCGACCCTTGGCATCAAGACTGAGCGCAGCGGCTCCCTGGAACATCAAACCCCCTGGCGGCATTGGCGAAGCATCGAAATGACACTTCTACCCACTTTTTTCCACTTGTCTCCACTTTAGTGCATCACCCCATGCGGGTCAAGCGCACACCCGCGCGTTTTTCTTTGATACACAATGACTTATGGCCGCCCGCCGTATCCCGAGAAAACCTGAAAAATCAAGGCTGATGAAAGACGTTCATGAAAAAGCGCACGAACTGGAAGGCGTGCCGCGGAAAAAGTGGGGGGAAGTGGGGAATGGCGCGACGAAACGGCCCTGACGGACCGCGCCGGGAGGAGGAGAGCGCAGCCTTTCGTGCTGCGGCGGTCTGGGAAAAACGAGGGGGCCGGCAGCCGGCACGCACGTACGCTGCCTCCCGCGGCTCGCCCTGCGACCGGGGCGCGCGAAGAAGCGGGTAAGAGGCGGGGAAATTCGAGTGGGGAAGTTCGCCGATAAGCCGGGTTCTGTCGAACGACACCGGCGCGAGCCGGCATCATCGGGCAGTCATTCCTCTGGGCGGCACGTTACCGTGACGCTCTAGCAGCCTACCCGGGAGCGACGCGAGCCACGTCATTGCTCCCCTATTTGGCCTTGCCCCGGATGGGGTTTGCCGTGCCGTCCGTGTTGCCACGTCCGCGGTGGGCTCTTACCCGACGGCGCTGCTGCGCCGACCGGCATCGCGCCTGCGCGCGACACCGCACCGTTTCACCCTTGCCTGATCCGGCGGGCGCGGCATGCGCCGCGCCCGCTGCCGCCGCTTGCGCGGCAGCCCCCGATCGTGCCGAAGCACGACTCCCTCCTTTTCAGGAGAGAGACCCTGCCGCATTTCAGCGGCAGGGTCCGGACAGCCATCGGCGGTCTGCTCTCTGTTGCACTTTCCGTCGCCTCGCGACGCCCGGCCGTTAGCCGGCATCCTGCTCTACGGGGCCCGGACTTTCCTCCACGCACGACGAGGTGCGCAGCGACTGCCTGGCGAACTTCCCGACGATGATTATACGCTGGCGGGCGCCACCTTCGGCGCCGGCCGGCCGCGGAAAGCGGAAGCGTTCAGCGCGCAGGCTCCGCCTTGACGAAGGCGGCGACGCCGTCCTTGAGGCGGAAGCTGCCGACCAGGGGCCCAGGCGCCTGGCCGCCGGACGGATTCCAGTCCTGCACCAGGCAGCGCTCGGTGCCGGCAAGGTACCAGCGATCCCCCTGGTGCAGCGCCCACAGGCGGTCGCCGGCTTCGTAGACCTCCATTTCGACCAGCGTCGTCGAACCCGGATGAATGGCGACGCGGCGCTGGCAATGCGGCAGGCGCGACGCGACGATGTACTGCGCCAGCTCGCTGTTCCACACCCATGCCTGCTCGCGTACCAGGATCAGTGCATGGTCCTTGCCCTCGATCGAAAACGCGGTGGCGCTGTTCTCGCAGCCGGCGAGCAGCGGCAGGCAGGCGGCGGCAAGCAGCAGCCGCGCCGCGCGCGAAGCATTGCGGATCGACATCCTCACCTCCTCCCGCACGCCGATGGCCCGACGGTCAGGCGACCAGCTTCCACGCCACCGCTTCGCCGGCGCGCAGGGGAACCAGCGGATCGTCGCCAAGGTAGCCGTAGGACGCCGGCACCTCCCAGCTCTCGCGCCGCAGCGTGATCGTGTCGGCGTTCGGCGCTAGGCCGTAGAAGGCCGGGCCGTTCAGGCTGGCGAAGGCTTCCAGCTTTTCCAGCGCCCCGGCGGCATCGAAGACTTCCGCATACAGCTCGATGCCGGCATGCGCGGTGTAGCAGCCGGCACAGCCGCAGGCCGCTTCCTTGGTGCTGCGCGCATGCGGCGCCGAATCGGTGCCGAGGAAGAAGCGCGGATTGCCCGAAGTCACCGCCTCGACCAGCGCGCGGCGATGCGTCTCGCGCTTGAGCACGGGCAGGCAATAGTGATGCGGCCGGATGCCGCCCGCGAAGATGGCGTTGCGGTTGAGCAGCAGATGGTGCGCGGTCACCGTCGCCGCCACGTTGGCGCCGGCCGCGCGCACGAACTGCGCCGCCTCGGCGGTGGTGATGTGCTCGAAGACGACGCGCAGCCTGGGGAAGCGGCGCACCAGCGGCGACAGCACGCGCTCGATGAAGACGTGCTCGCGGTCGAACACGTCCACATCGTGGCCGGTCGCCTCGCCATGCACGCACAGCACCATGCCGAGCGCCTCCATGCGCTCGAGCACCGGATAGACCTTGTCGATCGCCGTGACGCCAGCATCGGAATTCGTCGTCGCGCCCGCCGGATAGAGCTTCACCGCGACGATCCTGCCGCTCGCCCTGGCACGGTCGATCTCGTCCGGCGGCAGGTTGTCGGTGAGGTACAGGCTCATCAGCGGCTCGAAACGACTGCCCGGCACCGCGGCGAGAATGCGCTCGCGATAGGCCAGTGCCTGCTCGGTGGTGGTCACCGGCGGTTTCAGGTTGGGCATGATCAGCGCACGGCCGAAGCGCGCAGCGGTATGCGGCACGACTGCTTCGAGCGCGTCGCCGTCACGCACGTGCAGATGCCAGTCGTCTGGGCGGATGAGGGTGATCGATTGCATGGAGCCTTTCCCGGTTCGGAGCGCACCGATTATACGGCGCCCGGCACTTGCCCCGGCGCGCCAATATTCCGCGGATGGCCTACGCCGGAGCCTGCCCGCCGCCCTTGGCCTTGAGCTGCAGCGCGCGTGCATACAGCGCATTGCGGGGCGCTCCCGAAATCTCGGCGGCAAGGCGCGACGCCGTCTTGACCGGCAGTTCCGCCAGCAACAACGACAGGACCTTCTCCGCCTCCGCGTCCAGCCCTTCCGCCGCGGGCGCGCCGCGCACCACCAGCACGAACTCGCCGCGACTGCGGTTCGGATCGGCGGCGAACCAGGCGGCCGTATCGGCGAGCATCAGGCAGGCGATCTCCTCGTGCAGCTTGGTCAGTTCGCGCGCGATCAGGACCTCGCGCATCCCGCCCAGCACCGCAGCCATGTCGGCCACGCATTCGGCCACCCGGTGCGGCGCCTCGTAGAACACCAGCACGTCGGGATCGCCGGCCAGTTTCTCGAGCGCGGCACGCCGCGCCGCGCTCTTCGGCGGCAGAAAACCGACGAAGCGGAAACCCGCCTCCGCAAAGCCCGACACCGACAAGGCCGCGACCGCGGCGCACGCGCCCGGCACCGGCACCACCGGATGGCCGGCGGCACGCACCCGCGCCACCGCCCGCGCGCCCGGATCGGACACCGCGGGCGTGCCGGCATCGGTGATGAGCGCGACATGCCGCCCCTGCGCCAGCAGCTCGATCAACTGGCTGGCGGCCACCTGCTCGTTGTGCTCGTGCAGCGCCAGCATGCGCGTGCGGATGCCGCAGGCATCGAACAGGCGCTGGCTGTGGCGCGTGTCCTCCGCCGCGACGACGTCGACCGCGCGCAGCACCGCGAGTGCGCGCAGGGTGACGTCCTGCAGGTTTCCGAGCGGCGTGGCCACCACATACAATGACGGCGTACTGGAAAGCGGAGAGCCGGCTGCGGTCGGAAGATCGTTCATGGGACGGGCGCGCCAGGCGCGGACAGGAAACTCAGGAAGGCGGCGATGACGAAACGCGACACCCGCGCACCGGCGGAAACGGACTCGGCAGGCCGGGAGGCGGCAACTGCGACGCCCCGCATTGTCGGCGTGCGGCCGACGCCGGCGCAAGCGCGCGGACGATTCGCCGAGGATCTCGCGGCACGGCATCTCGCCCGCCACGGGCTGCGCGTCATCGAACGCAACGTGCGCTGCCGCGGCGGCGAGGTCGATATCGTCTGCCTGGATCGCGGCACGGTGGTCTTCGTCGAGGTGCGGCTGCGCACCGGCAGCCGCTTCGGCGGCGCGGCCGAGAGCATCACCGCCGCCAAGCGCCGGCGCATCCTCCTTGCCGCGCAATGGTGGCTTGGCGCCGCCGGGCGCTGCCACCGCGCCGCGCCCTGCCGCTTCGACGCCGTGCTGCTCGACGGGCTCGACGAGACCGGCATCACCTGGTTACCGGGTGCCTTCGATGCCGGCTGAGAGCACATGCTAGACTTCGCTGCCTCAACGACAGCCCGCCGCGACATGGATCTCATCGACCGCGTATCCCGCCAGTTCGAGGACAGCGCCCGCACCAAGCTCGATGCCCTGGAACACCTGGCCGCCCCCATCGCCGGCGCCGTCGAGGTCATGACCACCTCGCTGCTCAACAACGGCAAGATCCTCTCCTGCGGCAACGGCGGCTCGGCCGCCGATGCGCAGCACTTCGCCGCCGAGCTGGTGAACCGTTTCGAACTGGAGCGCCCGCCGCTGGCCGCGGTCGCGCTCACCACCGACAGCTCGACGCTGACCTCGATCGCCAACGACTACGATTTCACCCAGGTCTTCTCCAAGCAGGTACGCGCCCTCGGCCAGCCCGGCGACATCCTGCTGGCGATCTCGACCAGCGGCAATTCACCCAACGTCGCCGAGGCGATCCTGGCCGCGCACGAGCGCGAAATGCGCGTCGTCGCCCTCACCGGCAAGGGCGGCGGCAGGATCGGCGAACTGCTCGCCGACGGCGACATCCATCTTTGCGTTCCGGCCGACCGCACCGCACGCATCCAGGAAGTCCATCTGCTCGTGCTGCATTGCCTGTGCGACGGCATCGATTGTCTCTTACTGGGAGTGGAAGAATGAAAACCATGCACCTGCCCGCCGGCGCGGCGCGGCGCAAGCTGCTGCTCGGCATCGCCGCCGCGGCCACGCTGCCCGTGCTGCAAGGCTGCTTCCCCGTGGTGGCGACCGGCGTGGGCGCCACCGCGGCCATGGTGGCCGACCGCCGCACCAGCGGCACCTACATCGAGGACGAAGCCATCGAGTGGAAGGCCAGCGGCCGCATCAGCGAGCATTTCGGCAGCAACACGCACGTCAATGTCACCTCCTACAACCGCAACGTGCTGCTCACCGGCGAAGTGCCGAACGAGAACACCCGCGCCGAGGTGGAGCGCCTGGTCGCGGGCGTCGAGCACGTGAAGGGCATCATCAACGAAGTGGTCGTCGGCCCGACCTCGTCGCTGACGACGCGCGGCAACGATACGCTGATCACCTCCAACGTGAAGGCGCGCATGGTCGACTCGCAAAACGTCCCCGCCCACAACGTGAAGGTGGTGACCGAGGTCAACGTCGTCTATCTGCTGGGCATGGTCACGCGCGCCGAGGCCGATGCCGCAGCCGAAGTGGCCCGCACCAGCAAGGGCGTGCGCAAGGTGGTGCGCGCATTCGAGTACATCAGCGACGAAGAGGCCCTCCGACTGGACAACCCGACCGGCGCCAAGCGATGACGCGGAGACGCGCGGTCACCGGCAAGCAGTGATGCGGGCCATCCCCGGCCTGCCTGGAACAGCCCCGATGCCCGATGGCAGGCGTCGCGCGGCACACCGAAGGCCCACCGCGCCGCCGTCAGGCCGTCGCGGCAAGCGCATCCAGCAGTTTCTGGTGCACTCCGCCGAAGCCGCCGTTGCTCATCACCAGGACGTGGTCACCCGCCCGCGCCATCGCCACCACGTCCGCGACCAGCGCATCGAGCGCTTCATAGGCCCGCGCCCTAGCGCCCAGCGGTGACAGCGCCGCCGCCGCATCCCAGCCCAGCCCGCCCGCATAGCAGAAGACCGCATCGGCCTGCTCGAGGCTGGCCGGCAGTTGCGCCTTCATCACGCCCAGTTTCATCGTGTTCGAGCGCGGTTCGAGTACGGCCAGGATGCGCCCCGAGGTCTCGCGCCGCCGCAGGCCGTCGACGGTGAGCGCGATGGCCGTCGGATGGTGCGCAAAATCGTCGTAGACCGTGACGCCGCGCACCGTGCCACGCACCTCCAGCCGCCGCTTGATGCCCTGGAAGCGCGCCAAGCTGGCGATCGCCTGCGCCGGCGCCACGCCCACGTGGCGCGCCGCCGCGATCGCCGCCAGCGCGTTCTCGCGGTTGTGCCGGCCGGCCAGCGGCATCGCGGCGCGGCCGAGTTCGGCGCTGCCCAGCCTGAACACCGCCTCGGCATCGGACGCGCCCGTGGAGGCCGACCACTGCTCATCGTCGTTGAACCACTCGAGTTCGGACCAGCAACCGCGCGCGATCACCCGCTTCAGGCTGTCTTCGTGCGCATTGGCGACGATGCGCCCGCTGCCGGGGATGGTGCGTACGAGATGGTGGAACTGCGTCTCGATCGCCGCCAGATCGGCAAAGATGTCCGCATGGTCGAACTCGAGGTTGTTCAGGATCGCGGTGCGCGGCCGGTAATGCACGAACTTGGAGCGCTTGTCGCAGAACGCCGTGTCGTACTCGTCCGCCTCGATGACGAAGAACGGCGACTCCGTCAGCCGTGCCGACACGCCGAAGTTCTGCGGCACGCCGCCCACCAGGAAGCCCGGATTCAGGCCGGCGTCCTCCAGCATCCACGCCAGCAGCGAGGTGGTGGTCGTCTTGCCGTGGGTCCCCGCCACCGCCAGCACCCAGCGTCCGGCGAGCACGTGCTCGGCCAGCCACTGCGGCCCCGATGCATACGGCAGCCCGCGGTCGAGGATGGCCTCGAGCAGCGGGTTGCCGCGCGATACGGCGTTGCCGATCACGAACATGTCCGGCGCGAGATCGATCTGCGACGCGTCGTAGCCCTCGGTGAGCGCAATGCCCTGCTCTTCGAGCTGGGTACTCATCGGCGGATAGACGTTCGCATCGCAGCCGGTGACCTCGTGGCCCGCCGCCCGGGCGAGCAGCGCGACGCCGCCCATGAAGGTGCCGCAGATGCCGAGAATGTGGATATGCATGAACTTTGTGCTCCGCGAGGCCGTCATCCGATTGCAACCGGCCCGTGTAAAATGGGTCGCATTCTAACCGACGGCAATCGGGCGCCCGCTTGTTCGCAGCGCCCCAGCCGCCGGACGATCCCGCTTCCACTCGAGCCTGTAGCCATGCCTTCCCATGCACACGCATTCCGAAGCGGTAACCTGCGGCGAGAGATCGCCGCGCTCGCGGCACGCATGATGGCCGAAGACGGCATCAGCGACTTCGGCTTCGCCAAGCGCAAGGCCGCGCGCCAGCTCGGCGCGGTCGACGCCGAGGTCCTCCCCAACAACGCCGAGATCGAAGCCGAACTGCGCGCCTGGCAAGCGCTGTACCAGGACGAGGAACAGCCGCAGCGGCTGCACGAGATGCGCAGCGCGGCGGTGGAGATCATGCGCCTGCTGGAGGATTTTCGCCCCTACCTGACCGGCGGCGCGCTCGACGGCACCGCCGGCCGCTACTCGGAACTGGAGATCGACCTCTACCCCGAGAGCACCAAGGAGGTCGAGATCTTCTTCCTGAACCAGGACGTGGCCTACGAGCACCGCGAGCCCCGGCGCCCGGCGCCCGACCTGCCGGAAGCCATCCTGAGCTTCGACTGGGACGACGTGCCGGTGCGTCTGTCGGTCTATCCGGCCAGCGCCGAGCGCCGCGGGCGCCGCGGACAGGATCGCGCGCGCCTCGCCCAGGTCGAGGTCCTGCTGCAGAACGCGCCCGCGACGCAGGGTGGCGAGGAAGCCCACGGATGACCCGCGGCGCCCGGATCGCCCTCCTGATCGCCGTTGCCGCCGTCGCCGGCGCGGCCGGCTTCCTTGCCAGCCGCCAGTTCGCCCCCTCGGCGCCCGCCCAGGTCGTGGCGCAGGAAACCGTGGATGCCCTCTTCGCCCTGCAACTGCCCGACACCGACGGCAACGAGCAGACGATGGCGCAGTGGCGCGGCAAGGTCGTCGTGGTCAACTTCTGGGCGACGTGGTGCCCCCCCTGCCGCAAGGAGATTCCCGATTTCTCCGACGCCAGCCGCGCGCTGGCCGGGGATCCCGTCCAGTTCGTCGGCCTCAGCATCGACGATGCCGACAAGGTGCGCGCATTCGACAAGGAACTGGACGTTCCCTATCCGCTGCTCATCGCCTCGCCACAGGTGCTCGGACTGGCCGCCGGCTTCGGCAACCAGGCGCAGGCCCTGCCCTTCACCGTGATTTTCGATCGCGACGGCAAGGTCCGCCACGTCAAGCTCGGCACCTTGAAGCGGGCCGAACTCGAAGGCAAAATCCGCGCACTGCTCGCATCCTGAAGCGAAGGCCGCAAACCCTCGAGCGTAGACAAGTTGTCGGGAATTGCGGCAAACTTGTTTGCATGATGCGTCCAAATTGCTGCCTGCAGTCCGGCGCCGGGCAGTCCGCGCCCGGCCTGCCAGCGGTCCTTGCGACCGCGCGCGGGCCATTCCCGGCCTCCGCGGGAGGCCCGGACGCCCCCTCATGCACCACCCGCGAGCCCGGTGCGCACGCACGCGCCCGCCGCCCCCTTTCCGCATCCGTATTCCGGCCTGCATCGAGGCAGGCATAGAACAACCATTCATCCCGGACAGCCGCAAACAGGCCGGCCGTCCGACACGGAGAACAGCATGGATCTGCGCAAGCTCAAGAAACTGATCGACCTCGTCCAAGAATCGGGCATTTCCGAACTGGAAGTCACCGAAGGCGAGGAAAAGGTCCGCATCGCCAAGCATGTCGGCGGCGCACCCGCCGCCTATGCCGCACCGATTCCAATCGCCGCGCCCGTGCCCGTGGCCGCCGCAGCGCCGGCAGCCGCCGCCCCCGCAGCCCCGGCGGAAGACGCCCTGCCCGCCGGCAACATCGTCAAGTCGCCCATGGTCGGCACCTTCTACCGCGCCACGGCGCCGGGCGCCAAGCCGCTGATCGAACTGAACCAGACGGTCGCCGAGGGAGATCGTCTGTGCATCATCGAAGCGATGAAGCTGATGAACGAGATCGAATCGGAATTCAGCGGCACGGTGAAAGCCATCCTGGTCGAGAACGGCCAGCCGGTCGAATACGGCCAGCCGCTGTTCGTGATCGGCTGATCGCACCATGTTCGAGAAGATCCTGATCGCAAACCGCGGCGAGATCGCGCTGCGCGTCCTGCGCGCCTGCCGCGAGCTGGGCATCAAGACCGTGGCGGTCCATTCCGAAGCCGATACCGAAGCGAAGTACGTCCGCCTCGCCGACGAATCGGTATGCATCGGCCCGGCGCCGTCGGCCATGAGCTATCTCAACGTGCCCGCCATCATCTCGGCGGCCGAGGTCACCGACGCCGAGGCGATCCACCCCGGCTACGGCTTCCTGTCCGAAAACGCCGACTTCGCCGAGCGCGTCGAGCAATCCGGCTTCGTCTTCATCGGCCCGCGCGCGGAAACCATCCGCATGATGGGTGACAAGGTGTCCGCCAAGGATGCGATGAGAGCCGCTGGCGTGCCCTGCGTGCCGGGTTCGGACGGCGCGCTGCCCGACGATCCGAAGGAAATCGTGCGCATCGCGCGCGCCGTCGGCTATCCGGTCATCATCAAGGCGGCCGGCGGCGGCGGCGGTCGCGGCATGCGCGTGGTGCATACCGAGGCTGCACTGCTGAACGCGGTGACCACCACGAAGGCGGAAGCCCAGGCGGCGTTCGGCAATCCGACCGTCTACATGGAGAAGTTCCTCGAGAACCCGCGCCATGTGGAAATCCAGGTGCTGGCCGACCAGCACGGCAACGCGGTGTATCTGGGCGAACGCGACTGCTCGATGCAGCGCCGCCACCAGAAGGTCATCGAGGAAGCGCCCGCCCCCGGCATCGACCGCAAGCTGATCGCCAAGATCGGCGAGCGCTGCGCCGAAGCCTGCCGCACCATCGGCTACCGCGGCGCCGGCACCTTCGAGTTCCTGTACGAGAACGGCGAGTTCTACTTCATCGAGATGAACACGCGGGTGCAGGTCGAGCACCCCGTCACCGAGATGATCACCGGCATCGACATCGTGCAGGCCCAGGTGCGCATCGCCGCCGGCGAGAAACTGTGGTTCCGGCAGCGCAGCATCGAGTTCCGCGGGCATGCCATCGAATGCCGGGTGAACGCCGAAGATCCCTTCAAGTTCACGCCGTCTCCCGGCCGCATCACCAACTGGCACACGCCGGGCGGCCCGGGCGTGCGTGTCGACTCGCACGTCTACAACGGCTACACCGTGCCGCCGCACTACGATTCGATGATCGGCAAGGTCATCACCTACGGCGACACCCGCGAGCAGGCCATCCGCCGCATGCGCATCGCGCTGTCGGAGATGATGGTCGAAGGCATCAAGACCAACATCCCGCTGCACCAGACGCTGATGCTGGACCCCGGCTTCAACAAGGGCGGCACCAGCATCCATTACCTGGAACACAAGCTCGCCAACCGCAACGAAGTCAAGACCTGAGCACGCCGCAATGTGGATCTCCGTGACCCTGCAGGCCGACGCCGCCAAGGCCGAGGACCTCTCCGACGCCCTGATGGAAGCCGGCGCACTGTCGGTTTCCATCGAGGATGCGGATGCAGGCACCGACGCCGAGAAACCGCAGTTCGGCGAGCCCGGACACCTGCCGACCTCGCTGTGGGACCACAGCCGCGTCATCGCGCTGTTCGACGGCAGCACCGCCGGCGGCGAACTCGCGGCGATGCTGGCCGAAGCCGCCGGCAACGCCGGGCTGCCGGCCGTGCCGCCCTTCACCACGGAAGAAATCGCCGAGCAGAACTGGGTGCAGCTCACCCAGAGCCAGTTCGACCCCATCCGCATCACTGACCGGCTGTGGATCGTGCCGTCGTGGCACGAGGCGCCCGACCCTGCGGCGATCAACATCGAACTCGACCCCGGCATGGCCTTCGGCACCGGTTCCCACCCCACCACCCGTTTGTGCCTGGAATGGCTGTGCGAGGCCGTCACTCCTGGGTGCAGCGTGCTCGACTATGGCTGCGGCTCTGGCATCCTCGGCATCGCCGCAGGGCTGCTGGGCGCCGGCGAGGTGCTAGGCATCGATATCGACGACAAGGCGGTCGAAGCGGCGCACGAGAACGCGGCCCGCAACCGGGTGACGATGCGCGTGCAGCATTCCGGCGTCCCCGTCGGCGAAACCTTCGATCTGGTGGTGGCCAACATCCTGACGAATCCGCTGTGCGTCCTCGCTCCGGCGATCGCGGCACGCGTCGCCCCCGGCGGCAGGGTCGCATTGTCGGGCGTGCTCGAGACGCAGTCGCAGCAGGTCATCGACGCCTGGGCGCCCTATCTTGCGCTCGAGGTCGGTGCCACGCTGGACGGCTGGGTCCGGCTGGAGGGTCGCCGCTGAGCGCCCGGCCATGATGCTGACCCGCTGCCCCGCCTGCCAGACGGTCTTCCGGCTGCATCCGGAGCAGATCCGCGCCCGCAACGGCGAGGTGCGCTGCGGGCATTGCTTCAATCCGTTCAACGCACTGCAGCATCTGGTCGCCCCGCCCGACGATGCGGCGGACGCGAAAGAGGCGGACCAGCGGCCCACCGGCTTCGACTCTGCCAACGGCGACGACAGGGAGCCGACTCCGGTCGCCGCCGCGCATCAGCCGGTGCCCCCGCCCCCTGCGGACGACGCACTGGACTTCGAGCTGCCGGAGTTCCCTCCCTTCGACGATGCCCCGACCGATGCCGGCCCGCCGCCGGGCGAAGCCGGGTTCGCCCGCTCGACGGCTTCCGGCCAGCCCGAAGCAGGCCACCCGCTTGCCCCGGCGACGGCCGACCGCGATGCGGTTCCCGGCGAAACCGCTCCGGACGAATCGGCCCCCGGCTCCGCCCTGCCTGAAGTGATCCGCAGCGCCCGGCGCAGCACGCCCGAAGCCGACGACGGCGACAGCACATCCGCGGCCATCGACACCGCTGCCGCCGAAGATGCGGCACAGCCCGAACCCGCGCCGGCCCTCGCCGGACAGTCACCCGATACGGCAACGGGCGACGGCTCGGCTGCCGCCGAAGCCGGCCCCGACCTGCCTCCGGCAGCGCGCCACGTCGATCTCGAGCATCTGGATGCCACCTACGGCCGCCCGCGCAGCAGACGCAGCGCCGTGATGCGCACGCTCGCCGGCATGGCAGCAGGACTGCTCGCCGGCATGCTGGCCGCCCAGGCCACCTATCTTTTCAGGACCGAGATCACCCGTGCGCTGCCCGGCATGCGGCCGCTGCTCGAAGCCGGCTGCGCGGCGCTCGGCTGCGAGGTTCCGTTGCCGCAGGACGTCGCACTGATCGGCATCGAAACATCCGACCTGCAGTCGGACCCCGGACATGCGGGGCGCTATGTGCTGTTCGCCACGGTGAAGAACCGGGCCGGCTACCCGCAGGGCTGGCCCCATCTTGAACTCACGCTGACCGACGCGACCGACACGCCAGTGGTGCGCCGGGTGCTCGCCCCCGCGGACTGGGCGCCCGCCAGCGAACCGAAAGCCGGCATGTCCGCCCGCGCCACGATCCCGGTGCGCCTGCCCTTCCGCCTGGAAGGCGCGTCGCCCACCGGGTATCGCGTCTACGTATTCTACCCCTGAACCGGGGCCAAGCTTCCGCCAGGAGTCAGGCGCACCCGAGGCGTCCGACCCCGGCGGGATCAGCGCGCAACGCGCGTCACGCCCGCATCGCGCAGCACGCGCACACGCTCGCCGACACGGAAGTTCTCGCCCTCGTCGGCCTGCACCACGGCGAGATACTGGCCGTTGTCGAGCTGTACCGTCACCTCGACGCCCACCTGGCGGGTCGCACCTTCCTCGACCGCAGCACCGGCCAGGCCGCCGACCACCGCACCCAGCACCGCGCCCACCGCGGAGCCCTTGCCGCTGCCGACGCTGCTCCCGGCGATGCCGCCGACCGCCGCGCCGGTGACGGTGCCGATCGGCGTCTTGGTGCCTTCGAGGTTCACCCCGCGCACACCGGCCACCGTGCCGAACTGCACCACCATCGTGCGGCGCGCATCGTCGCGGGAATAGTCGCGACCGCCCATCCCCGCCGCGCAGCCACCGAGCATCAACACCGCCACCAGCACGCCCAGCGCCGCCCGCATCCTTACCATCTGCCTGCTCACCACGGGCTCTCCCCGAAGGCCGCCACGTGACGCGCCGCAATCTCGTCGCGCGTCGGGCGGTGATTCTGCCCACCGCGGTGGGCAATCTTGATGGCGCCCATCACTGCCGCCAGGCGGCCGCTCCGCAACCAGTCCCAGCCGTTGGCCAGGCCGTACAGCAGGCCGGCCCGATAGGCGTCGCCGCAACCGGTGGGGTCCAGGATCTCGTCCGGCTTCGCCGCCGGGATCTCGATGCATTCGCCCCTGGCGTGGATGCGCGACCCCTCGGCCCCAAGCGTCACGACCAGCGCATCGACCCCGGCCACGATCTCCGCCTCCGAAAGGCCGGTCTTCTCGCTCATCAGCCGCATTTCGTAATCATTGACCGTGCACCACGTAGCCAGTTTCAGGCAATTCCGTAACTCTTCTCCGCTCAGGATCGGCAGCGCCTGGCCGGGATCGAAGATGAAGGGCACGCCCGCCTGCGCGAAACCCTGCGCATGGCGCAGCATGCCGTCGCGGCCGTCCGGCGCCACGATGCCGAGCTTCACTCCGGCCGCATCGCGCACGTCGTTGAGGTGCGAATGGAACATCGCTCCGGGATGGAAGGCGGTGATCTGGTTGTCGTCGAGGTCGGTGGTGATGAACGCCTGCGCGGTGAACTTGCCGCGCACCTCGCGCACGTGATCCTGCCGCAGTCCGAGGTGGTCGAGGCGGCGGCGGTACGGGTCGGAATCCTCGCCCACCGTCGCCATGATCAGCGGGTCGGCGCCGAGCAGCTTCAGGTTGTAGGCGATGTTGCCGGCGCAGCCGCCGAACTCGCGGCGCAGATCCGGCACCAGGAAGGACACGTTCAGGATGTGGATCTGCTCGGGCAGGATGTGATTCCTGAAGCGATCGTTGAACACCATGATCGAGTCATAGGCCATAGAGCCGCAGACGAGGATGGACATGTCGGTTCCCATACGGAAAAGTCTGGAAACCGCATTATAAGGCGGGCGCCGCACCCGGTTCTCCGGCGCCCCGCCGGCCGGCGGTCAGGGGCCGACGGCCGCCCGCAGCCGCGCCGCCATGTCCTCCAGCGCCTCTCGCGCCGGGTTCTTCACCGGCCAGGCCAGGCTCATGCCGTCGCCCTCCCAGCGGGGCAGCACATGGATGTGGAAGTGGAACACCGTCTGCGCGCCGGCCGGCTCGTTGGCCTGGAACAGGCTCACGCCCTGGCAGCCGGTCACCTGCTTCGCCGCCCGGGCCATGCGTGCCGCGGTGCGGAACGCGGCGCCGGCAAGTTCGTCGTCGAGCGCATAGATGTTGTCGCGGTGGGGCTTCACCAGCACCAGCATGTGGCCGGGATTCACCGACTGGATGTCCATGATCGCCAGCGTGCGCTCGTCCTCATACACCTTGGACGAAGGCAGTTCGCCCTTCACGATACGGCAGAAAACGCAGTTCTCCATGTCTTGCTTTCTCCTTTCCGTTGCGCCGGTCGTCACTCGATCGTAACCAGCATGTCACCTTGACGCAACGCAGTCTTTCGAGAATGCTCCCATCGTCATGAATGAAACGGGAGCGAACCATGCTCAAGGATACCCGGCCGGAACAGGCCGCGGCCAAGCCCAAGGGCCGCAATCTGCATGTGGGCCTGGCCACCTGCGAAACCGAAATCCTCGAGGCGCAGAAGCTGCGTTATCGCGTCTTTGCCGATGAACTCGGGGCCCGCCTCGCCACCCGCACGCCGGGCGTCGATCGCGACATCTACGATCCCTACTGCGAGCACCTGATCGTGCGCGACGAGGACGCCGGCCGCATCGTCGGCACCTATCGCATCCTGTCGCCGGCCGCCGCGCGCAAGGTCGGCGGCTACTATTCCGAGAACGAGTTCGACCTCACCCGGCTGCAGCACCTGCGCAGCCGGCTGGTGGAAATCGGCCGCTCGTGCATCGATGCCGAATACCGTAGCGGCGCGGTGATCGCGCTGCTGTGGTCGGGCCTGGCGCGCTACATGCAGGAAAACGGCTACGACTACCTCGTCGGCTGCGCCTCGATCAGCATGGCCGACGGCGGCCACGCTGCGGCCAACCTGTACAACCGCCTGCGCGAAGACTACCTGGCGCCGCTGGAGTACCGCGTCTTCCCGCGCTGTCCGCTGCCGCTCGACGCGCTGCGCAGCGACCTGCCCGCCGAGGCGCCGCCGCTCATCAAGGGTTACCTGCGCGCCGGCGCCTGGATCTGCGGCGAGCCCGCCTGGGATCCGGACTTCAACACCGCCGACCTGCCCATCCTGATGCCGATGAACAAGGTGGACGACCGCTACGCCAAGCACTTCATGGGCCGCAAGGACTGAAACCGATGACCGACGCCGCCTCCGCGGCCATCCAGACGGCCAGCCTCGACGCCGGCAGCCCCAAGCTGCTGCGCGGCTGGCGCTACTTCCGCCTGGCCGTGCACGTCGCCGAGGGGGCGCTGACGATCGCGCTGGTCTACCCGCTCAGCGCCGAGCCGGTGCATCGCCGCCTGCGCCAGCGCTGGTCGCACCGGCTGCTGCGCATCCTCGGCATCCGCCTGCAGGCCGACGGCGTGCCGATCGAACCCGGCTGCATGCTCGTCGCGAACCACGTTTCCTGGGTCGACATCTTCGTCGTCAATGCGCTCGCGCCCTCCTCCTTCGTGTCGAAGGCCGAGGTACGCAACTGGCCGGTCATCGGCTGGCTCGCCGCGAAGAACGGCACCATCTTCCTGCGCCGGGGCAGCCGCGGCCACGCCCGGATCATCAACGAAGAAACCGCCGCCCAGCTCGATGCCGGCCGCAACGTCGCGATCTTCCCCGAAGGCACCACCACCGACGGCAGCCACGTGCTGGACTTCCACGCCGCCCTGCTGCAGCCGGCCATCGCCGCCGGCCACGCGGTGCAGCCGGTGGCACTGTCCTACCATGCGCCGGGCGGAAGCCGCAGCCGCGCCCCCGCCTACGACGGCGACATCAGCCTCGGGCAGTGCATCGCCAATATCATCGCCGAGCGCGGCATCGTCGCGCGGGTGCAGGCCGCCGCACCGCTCGGCACGGGCGAAGGCACGGACCGGCGCACCCTGGCGAGGCAGGCGCGGGAGATCATTGCCGGGCTGACCGGCCAAGGCTATGCTCGACGGGACGAAACGCCGACCTGCAGCGAGAAAGCCGATGAGCCTGCCGCAAGCCAAGACCCCGTTCGGGCCTGAGGACTACCTGGCCTGGGAGGCCGACCAGCCGTCCAAGAACGAATACGTCGATGGCGAGGTGTTCGCCATGAGCGGTGCCTCGGATGCGCACGCGACCGCAGCCCTCAATCTGGCCTCATCACTGCGCATCGCATTACGTGGCAGCCCGTGCCGCGCTTTCGTCTCGGACATGAAACTCGGCGTGGCCGCCGCCAACAGCTTCTTCTACCCCGACATCCTCGTCACATGCGATCCGCGCGACCGCGCACCCGAGGCCAGCCTCGTCAAGCACCACCCCGTGCTCGTCATCGAAGTGCTGCCGCCTTCCACCGAAGCCTATGACCGCGGCAACAAGTTCGCCGCCTACCGCTTGCTCCCCTCGCTGCAGGAATACGCGCTGATCTCGACCGAACAGCGCAGCATCGACGTCTTCCGCCGCGACGCCACCGGCCATTGGGTGCTCTACCCTTTCGCCCCCGACGACGAACTCGAGCTGGCAAGCGTGGATTTCCGCTGCCTGGCGGCGGACGTCTTCGAAGGCGTCGAACCCGAGCCGCGCGAACGCCCGGCTCAGCCCGGCACCTGAATCACCTCGCCGTCCTCCAGCCGGACCGCCGTCAGCTTGCCGCCCCACACCACGCCGGAATCGAGCGCGATGAGGCCGGGCGCGCGATAGAAACCCAGCGCAGACCAGTGGCCGCAGACGATGGTGTGCGTGCGGTTGAAGCGGTCGGGCACCAGAAACCAGGGCATCGTCCCCGGCGGCGCGTTGTCGGGCGGCCCCTTGGCACGCAATGCCATGCGGCCGTCGGCGGTGCAGAAACGCATCCTGGTCATCGCGTTGACCACCACCCGCAGCCGCTCCCAGCCCTCCAGATCCTCCGACCAGCGATCCGGCTTGTTGCCGGCAAGATTCAGCAGGAATTCCTGCGCCTGCGGACCGGTCAGCGCCGCGCTCACCTCGCCCGCCAGTTCCTGCGCGCGCGCCACCGTCCAGCCCGGCAGCAGACCCGCATGGACGAGCACGTAGTCGCCATCCACATGCATCAAGGGCCGGTGCGCCAGCCACTGCAGCAGCGCATCGCGGTCGGGCGCCTCCATCACCTGGTAGAGCGTGTCGTCGTCCTCGCGCCGCTCGTAGCCGGCCGCCACCATCAGCAGGTAGAGGTCGTGATTGCCCAGCACCACCGTCGCCGCCGCACCGAAACCGCGCAGCAGGCGCAGCACCTGCAGGGACTGCGGACCACGATTGACCAGATCGCCCACCACCCACAGGCGGTCCTGCGCCGGGTCGAAAGCCACCCGCTCCAGCAGCCGTTGAAGCGCCGGGTAGCAGCCCTGGATGTCACCGATTGCATAAGTGGCCATGAAAGCCGCATCAAAAGGATGAAAGAACGGCCCCGGCAACGATGCCGGAGGCCGGAAACCTGCAACATTCTAAAGGGATTGCAGCCCCGGAACGCAGTCCGCGGCGGGTTTGCGGCCCGGGCCTGCGGCGGAAAAACCCTGATGCCGTCGTCTATATTGAAATAGGGCGAAAATCGAATTCATCCATTCATCGTCGTCCGGGAGACACCCATCATGACCAACCGCTGCCTCGCCTACATCGTCAAGCACCAGGACCCGCTGATGCTGCCGCCCGACGCCACCGTCCAGCGCGCCTGCCAATGCATGTGGGAACGCCGCGTCGGCGCGGTACTGGTGACCGAAGACGGCAGGCTCGCCGGCATCTTCACCGGCCGCGACGCGGTGCGCGCCCTCGCCGAAGGCCGGATACCCGCGGCAACGCCCCTCTCCGCCGTCATGACCGCCAGGCCCGACACGATCACCCCGGACGCAACGGCCATCGACGCCCTGCGCCGCATGTCCGACTGCGGCTACCGCCACCTCCCCATCGTCGATGGCGACGCAATCGTCGGCATCGTGTCACGCGGCGACTTCAAGGGGCTGGAACTCGACCAACTGGAAGACGAAAGCTGTCTGTGGGAACGGATCGCCTGACTACCCGCACCGTAGCTTCTTCGCCCATTCGGCCACGATCCGGCACACGCCATACCAGGACGATCCGCGCAGCGTGAAAACGCGCGCTTGGCGGAGCGTCCGATCCGGTCTTCCATTGCGACCGGGCAGCGGAGAGCCTCAGTTCCCGCCGTCGCCAAACGACACGCCAACGCGCCGGATGTGTTCGAGCAGCGCCGGGTTGTCGATCTTCTGCAGCAACGTGAGGTCGACCTTCCACGGCAACAGCAGTTCGTCGATCTCGGTCCCGATGGCCAGCAATTCGGCCAGACTCAACGCTGGCGCATCGAGGCACAGATCGATATCGGACCCGGTCCGGTAGTTCCCCAACGCCCGCAAGCCATAGAGCACGATCCGGACCACGCCCGGGTGCCGCGCCAAGACCTGACGAATCTCCGCAATCGCGTGCGCCGGCAAACCGTGGCGCAGCCCACCCTGCGCCTTCATCGGCGCTCACCGAGTGCGCGCATCCGCCCGGCAAACGCCACGAACAGCGGCTGATAAGTGCCGATGATGCGGCCCGCGATCTCGTTGGCCACTTCTTCGTTGTAGGTATGGGAAGTCTGCTTGCGGCTGCGGATCATCTCCATCCAGCCTTCGCCATCCTGTACGAGCCCCCGACTGAAGGACTCCCGCGTGGCATCCCGCGATCCGGTGATGTCCACCCCGTGCCCTGCCAGTCCAAGTAGTCTTTCATCACGTTCCATGCGAGTTCGTGCGTAAACTCGAACGCCTGGATCAACCCCTGCTTCTCAAGATCCGTCAAGGGACGCTGATGCGACAGTTCGACGGCCGCCGTCAGGCGACCAAGCGCGCGATCGTAATTTGCCAAACGTTGCTGCCAGCGGATGTCTTGTGTCGTCACGCGGCACCCTCTCTTCCTGCAGATTATGCAGCAGCACGAAGCAGGACCGCGGACGGCGCTGCATGCCCGTTCCGGGAAAAGCGTGGCGGCGGGACCTGCCATCGCAACCCTTCATCCCGATGTTGGGAAAAAGAAGAGAGGCAGCATCAGGCAATCGAACTATCCTGAGAAGAGCTTCTTGCCCGTGCCCATGTCCGAACATGAAGGCACGCGGAATTTTTCATGCACGTCCCGGCACATCCACCGGATCGCCGAATCACCCGCAATCCAAGCCGCTCGGCCTCAGGGTTCCAGCGGTTTCCGCAGGCCGTGGCAGCCCGCCCTCGGCCAATATCTTGAAGAACATCGTTTCGAGCGAGACTGCCGGTTTCAGCGTAACGATGCGCCCGCCCGAGGCGTTCAGCCCTGAAATGAAATCAGGCAGTTCCGTCTGTGCCAGTTCGTGCTCGAATTCGCCCGTCCGAATGGCCTCGCCCGCCGCCGCGAATCCCTCCCCTGCCTGGTAGCGCACGATGAACCGATCGGCCCGGTCTGCCACCAGATCGCGCGGCGAGCGGGTCGTGATGAGCTGCCCTTGATGGATGAAGCCGAATCGATCGGCGATACGTTCCACGTCGTGCAATACATGGGATGTAAAGAAAATCGCCCCCCCGTCGCGCTTGTACTCGGAAAGGATATCGACGACATCCTTGCGCCCAACCGGGTCCAGGCCGGATAGCGGCTCGTCGAGCACGAGCAGGCGCGGACTGACGACCAGGGCATGGGCCAGCGCGACCCGCTGCGCCGTGCCTTTCGACAACAGGCGCATACGACGGTCCGCGACATGGCCAACGGAGAAACGGTCCAACCATTGTCGACACCAGATATCGGCATCGATGCGACGGATACCGTACATGTCCAGTGCCATGCGCAGAATCTCAAGCGGGGTAAACTGTTCATACAGCGCCGGAGACTCCGGAACGTAGGCCACCCCTTTTCGCGATGCTGCCTCACGTGCCGAAAGCCCGTAAAGGCGCACCTCGCCCTGATAGTCGTCAATGACATCCAGCATGATCTTGATCGTGGTGGACTTGCCGGCACCGTTCGGGCCGACAAAGCCGAACACCTCGCCCTCGTCCACCTCGAAGCTGACGTCCTGCAACGCCTGCACGGAGCGCGCCCGCGAACGAAAAACTTTGCTCACCGCGCTGAACTCTAGCGCCAAACTCATTTTGCGTCTTCCATTCCCGGAATTTTCAGACTGCGCAAACGAAACTCACCATCAACAAACTCGTAGCCCAAACCAAGGGGGTCCTTTGGAAAATCGGAGAGAAAACCTTCTTCCACCAAGGTAACCGGAGCAGCAAGCCTGCGCCCCATTTTAGCTTCATAGCGAGCCTGGGCATCCCGCAAACCAATCAATCCCGCCAATCGCTGCACCCGACGATCCAGCATCTCCTTAAGCTTCTCATCGGCCGCTTGATCACGCTCATGTTCAAGAAACCGCAAAGCAGCACGCTCATCCCGATATGTCTCGGCTTCGATCATCACCGCCATTCGGCGAAAAATCGCCGCATTGGCTACTGTCCGTTCCGCAGCCAACTCCAGAGCCTTGCGTCCGCCCTCCACATCCCGACGAAAGAACCAGAGATTGAATCCATAAAAAAAAGCCGGGGTTTCGTCCCAGATGCGACATTCTGTCGCACGGCGTAGAATATAGATGGCATCGTCCGGCGCGCCCCCCCAGGAAAGCATTCCGTTTGCGAGATAGTAATTATCTTCGTGGCACGGATTAAGCTGGGCTACCACCCGATGCGCGCGGATGCGGAAGGAAACGTCATCCATCAACGCCGCCGTTTCGCCGCTCAATGTTGACGTCGCTCGAAACGCCTCGAAATTCGCTGCTAGAAAACGATCACCCCCCGCAAGCAGCAACTGTATGGGAGCCGACACAACCACACGATCTGTCAGAACCAGTTTCGCAGAATTATCACGCGGCGGCTGGTTTAACACCAATAACAAGAAAAGGGAAGCAGCCCCCAGTGCAGTTGCTAGCGATCTGACCCGGCCGTCACTGCTCATGAAAAACGCCTACGCTTCAACGCCCATACGGCGAATGCTACCAAGGCAACGCCATACGATAAAGCCGTAAAAAATTGCCATGGCCAATTCGCCGGCAACAGATCCATCTTCCCGTACAACGCAATCATTCGGACATCCAGGGAAGCCAAGTCCGGAACGACATAGGTCAAAAGGTCCAGCGATGACTGATATTGGTGAGCATTCTCCATCAGCCACGATTCTCGCTGCAGCAGGGTCACCATCGACGAGAAAGACCGCGCTATTATCATGAAACCCATCGCACCGATAAGCACGAAGTTAGGCGTAGACGCGACGACGGCCAGCAATACCCCCATTGCCAACACCACAAATACATCGACTGCCATGAAACACAGCGTGACGAGATAAGGCACTCCGAGCGCCACAGGAGTTGCCTGCACGTATTCCTTGCCAAGGAGAGCAACGGTACCGCCTAACGCTACGGCAAGCACAAGAAGCAAGAAACCTACTAGGGCAAGCGTGGCAAGCAGCCTATCGATCAAGAATCGGTAGCGCGGCCGAGGATAGGTAAGCGAGACCAAAAACAGTCGGCGATCGAACTCCCGTGAAATCAGCTCCTGCAGCAGCAGCACTCCCATCAATGGAAGCAACACGCGGATCACCGAGAGACCGACATCCAGAGCTACCGTCGCAGGTTGACGGGCACTGAATTGTGCCCCTAGCCATGCAGTTCCGATCACCGCAATGACCAGCCAGAAGGAAGTAAATAGAAAACGAGTGCGCAGAGCAAGGCGCACTGCAGTAGAGAAATCCGGGGATAGGATCATTCTCGCGTCGCTGCGAATTGAAGGAGTAAAGCCAGCATCGACATCATCAATTGATTGAGGGTGTATCACTCAATCTTCCAAATATGCCTCGCAAACACTTTCCCTGTTGCGTTGCGAGCAATCGGCGTCGAGAATCGATCCCGTCAATGGAGTTCAGAAAGAACGATTCAACGTTTCCACATGCTCAAAGCGGCAGAGCATTACGCTCCTGCCGCTTTGACTTCAATGAAAGCTTGCACTTTCTATAGTGCGTGCTTCATGAATGCCCCGGGATTACCAGAAGCCGCCAAGTCCGCTGAGACTGCTGTCCGTGCACGCCCCACCGAGTTGAGCCGTACCGACACCGCCGCCACGGCTATTGGCGGTAAATGCACGGTAATCACTGATCTCGACGCTCGCCACACCTGCCGCGCATCCCGCCGGAGTATAGGTGATATCCGGCTCAGAACCTTGCGCAACGCAGTTCACCGTCGTCGGCTTGCGACTTCCCGCTTCGTGACAAGTAGCAACCTTGATTGCATTGGTCGCCTCGTCGCAGTTGAAGGCGCCATGGACACCCTTCGACAGGTTCAGCGTAACCTGTTCCGACAGGACCGTGCATGCGGTGGTGGTAACCGGACCACCATTAGGCGGGAGAGCCGTTTGAGCGGAAGCACCGAACGAAGCCCCGACGCCAGCAATCATCATGAACAAGGGAATAAGCTTCTTCATCTTCGTTCTCCTTATTTCTGCGCAGCGGTGAGCACGGTAAGGCCATTCTTGACATCTGCCTGGGCCGACGAATCGTTTGCCTTGGCACGATACTCGTTGAATTGCGGGATCGCGATCGCCGCCAGGATGCCGATGATCGCCACGACGATCATCAGCTCGATCAGGGTGAAGCCTTTCTGCATTTTCTTCATCATTTGAAGTCTCCGACAGGATTGACCGGGCGCCGGCAATCAATCCCGACGCTTGACCAACAATAAGCAGAAGGCGTGCCAGGTCTCTCGACCCACCCGATCCGTGACAGATGTCACATTGAGCGGCGGCAGAACGCCGAACTTCTGGCAGATCGGGACAAGCGCCTGTCCACAATTGACATTCGATCCAGCCGATTGACAATCCTTGCCAGCCTCGACGACAGATGCGTCCCCGTGCATCGGTCCCGGGCCGTACCGGGCCCCGGACTCCACTCATCCCTCACCAGAAGGTGCGGGTTCCGAAGCATGCGAATGCGGGGTCCCGGGTCACCAGCGTGGCGGACTCGAGTTCGCTTTGCGCCGCCAGCATCCGGTCGAACGGATCCCGATGCGCAACCTCGTAGCTGCCCGCCCGGATGCAGTGGAAATGCGTCATCGGCAGATGGGTGAATCCGTCGGCGGCAACGAGTTCGCCGAAGCGGCTGACTGCCCCGGCGGCCTCGGCGAGCTTCCCGAGCCGGTGCTTGGTCGCGATTTCCCAGGCGCTGGCTGCGCTGACCAGGATGAGGTTGCGCTCGTCGGCAATCGCGTCCCGTGCGGAGCCGGGCAGCCGCGGATCGTCGGTGAACCACCACAGCAGGGCGTGGGTATCGAGCAGCAGCCGCATCACCGCTCCCAGGCGTCCAGCTCTTCGTCGGGAAGCGGTTCGAAGAACTCGTCGCCGATCCGCCCGGCGAGCCGTCCCGGCTGTCTTCGCGAAGCAGGCTGGGCAAGCGGCATCAAGCGCGCATACGGCTTGCCCGCCTTGGCGAGAATGATCTCCTGCCCAGCGTGCGCCTGCTCCAGCAGACGCGAGAACTGGGTCTTCGCTTCGTGGACATTGACGATGAGCGTCATCGCACCGCCTCATGGACTAAATCAATGGACTAAGTCTAGCAGACATCCATGTCTGGATATCCGGTCCGTGCCCACGCCCGAACCCACGCATGCGGCCCGATCCGGCAGAATCCCCCTCCAGGCGTCAGCCAGGGGCCGGCGGATACGGCCGGGCGGACGCGACAACTTGCGAGAGAACCGAATTGAGCATGCGGGAGCGGCTGGCGGTATTGCAGGAGCGGGATTTCCTGTTCTTCCTGAGCGCGAAGATCCTGGTCACGCTGGCAGCCGAGATGGTCAGCGTCGCGGTGGGGATGCAGGTTTATGAACTGACCGGCGACCTGCTCGCGCTCGGCCTGGTCGGGCTGGCGCAGTTCGCGCCCTTCGTGGTGTTGATCCTGCCGGCGGGGCAGGTCGCCGACCGCAAGGAGCGCAGCCGCATCATCACCTTCTGTTTTGCGCTGCAGGGCCTGGCCTCGGCCGCTCTCCTGGGCATCACGCTCGCCGGCCTGCACGAGGTGGGCCTGATCTACGCCGTGCTGGTCCTGCTCGGCTGTGCCCGGGCCTTCATGATGCCGGCAAGCCAGGCGGTGCTGATCAACCTGGTGTCGGCGCCGCGGTTCGCCCAGGCGCTGGCGCTACATTCGTCGTCCTTCCACGTCGCGGTGATCGCCGGTCCGGTGCTTGGCGGCGTGGTCTATCTGGGCGGGCCGCATGCGGTCTACGTTGCGTCGACGACCTTGTTCGCCAGCGCGGTGCTGTTGATGAGCCGGGTGCGCAGCGGCAGGCGCCATGCCGCCGGGCAGGCGGACGGACGCGATGCCGGCGCGGTGTTCGAGGGGCTGCGCTTCGTGTTCTCGCGCCCGATCGTGCTGGGGGCGATCTCGCTCGATCTGTTCGCGGTGCTGTTCGGCAGTGCGGTGGCCCTGATGCCGGCGATGGCGCGCGACGTGCTGCAGGTGGACGCCGCCGGGCTGGGCCTGCTGCGCGCGGCGCCGGCCGTGGGTGCGGCATTCGCCGCAGCGGCGCTGGTGTGGCGGCCGATCCGCCGCCACGTGGGGCGCTGGATGTTCGGTGGCGTGGCGGTGTTCGGCGCGTCGATGGCGCTCTTCGGCCTGTCGGCCAGCCTGCCGCTGTCGATCGCGCTGCTCGCCGTGGGTGGCGCGGGCGACATGGTCAGCGTCTATGTGCGCCAGATCCTGGTGCAGCACGAAACGCCGGACGAGATCCGGGGGCGGGTCAGCGCGGTGAATTCGGTGTTCATCGGCGCCTCGAACCAGCTCGGCGACTTCGAGTCGGGCGTGGCCGCCCGTCTGCTCGGGCTGGTGCCGGCGGTGATATTCGGCGGCGCGGCGACGCTGGCCGTGGGCGGCATCTGGATGAAGCTGTTTCCGCTGCTGGCGCGGACGGATGCGTTTCCGCACCTGCAGCCGGCGGCAGGGCAGGACGGCGGGAAGCAGGGCGAATCGCTGCCGGCATGACCGGCCGGTGCATCACCCTGCCTGCGCACGGCGAGGCGCCCGATCCGCGCCTGCCCCCGAAACCGCCCTTGCGCCATCCCGCCGCGCCACCGGCACGGCAGGCCGGCATCAGACCCCGTAATACCCCCGGTACCACGCCACGAACCGCCCCACGCCGTCCTCCACGCTGGTCGCCGGGGCGAAGCCGGTCCAGGCGTTGAGTTCGGCCGTGTCGGCGTAGGTGGCGGGCACGTCGCCGTCCTGCAGCGGCAGGAAGTTCTTCTCGGCGGTCTTGCCGAGGGATTTCTCGATGGCGGCGATGAACGCCATCAGTTCCACCGGGTCGTGGTTGCCGATGTTGAAGACGCGGAAGGGCACGTTGCTGCGGCCGGGGTCGGGCCGGTCGGCGTCGAAGCCGGGGTCGGGTTCGGCGACGCGGTCCATGGTGCGGATCACGCCTTCGACGATGTCGTCGATGAAGGTGAAGTCGCGCTTCATCCTGCCGTGGTTGAAGACGTCGATGGCGCGGCCTTCGAGGATGGCCTTGGTGAACAGGAACAGCGCCATGTCCGGCCGGCCCCACGGGCCATACACGGTGAAGAAGCGCAGGCCGGTGGTGGGCAGGCCGTAGAGGTGGCTGTAGGTGTGCGCCATCAGCTCGTTGGCCTTCTTGGTGGCGGCGTACAGGCTGACGGGGTGGTCGACGCTGTCGTGCTCCGAGAACGGCATCCTGGTGTTGCCGCCATACACGCTGGAACTCGATGCATACACGAGGTGCTGCACCTCGTTGTGGCGGCAGCCTTCGAGGATATTGGTGAAGCCGACGAGGTTGCTGTCGACGTAGGCGTGCGGATTCTGCAGCGAGTAGCGCACGCCGGCCTGGGCGGCGAGGTGGATCACGCGGTCGAACTTCTCCGCGGCGAACAGGCCCTCCATGCCGGCGCGGTCGGCGACGTCCATCCTGACGAAGCGGAAACCCCCGTTCGGCGTGAGGCGGGCGAGGCGCGCCTCTTTCAGCGTGGGATCGTAATAATCGTTGAGGTTGTCGAGTCCGACCACTTCGTCGCCGCGGGCGAGCAGACGTTCGGAGGTGTGCATGCCGATGAAGCCGGCAGCGCCGGTAACGAGAATCTTCATGGAAGTCCGGGGGTTGGTTGCTTTGCGCGATTATCGCATGCGTACCCGCAGCTTTTCGTGCAAGGCTGGGCACCGCGCCATCGGTAAACGACGTTCTCCGGCCGCCGCCCCTATAATCCGCTTGCCCGACTCCACCCCGCCCGATGCTGACCCGCCTGCCCTATTCGCTGCTCTGGCTCTTCGTACTGCCGCTCGCCCTGCTGCGCCTGGTGTGGCGCGCCCGGCGCCAGCCGGGCTACCTGAAGCACGTCGGCGAACGTCTCGGGCGCTACACCGTGCGGGCGCCGTGCCGGGTGATCTGGGTGCACGCGGTGTCGGTGGGCGAGACGCGCGCGGCCGAACCGCTGGTGCGCGCGCTGCTGCAACGCTGGCCGGAGCATTCGGTGGTGCTCACGCACATGACGCCCACCGGGCGCGAGACGTCGAAGGCGCTGTTCGGCGGCGAATCCCGCGTGCTGCGGGTGTATCTGCCATACGACCTCGGCTGCTTCGTGCACAGCTTCCTGCGCCATTTCCGCCCCGTGTTCGGCGTGATCATGGAGACCGAACTGTGGCCGAACCTGCTTGCGGCCTGCCGCAGGCGGCGCATCCCGGTGATGCTGGCCAACGCCCGCCTGTCGGAACGCTCCGCCCGCCGCTACGCCCGCCTGCCGGCGCTCACCGGCCTGACGATGAAGGCCCTGTCGGCGATCGGCGCGCAGACGGCGGCCGACGCCGCGCGGCTGTCCGGGCTGGGCGCGGAGCGCGTGACCATCACCGGCAACATCAAGTTCGACATCGCGCCGCCGCCCGGCATGCCTGAACTGGCGCGCGCCTTCCGCGAGCGCTTCGGCACGCGCCCGGTGCTGCTCGCCGCCAGCACGCGCGAAGGCGAGGAAGGCCCGCTGCTGGATGCCTTCGCCCGCCTCGCACCGCCCGACGTGCTGCTCGCCCTGGTGCCGCGCCATCCGCAGCGTTTCGACGCGGTCGCCGGGCTGGTCCACGCGCGCGGCCTGGCCCTGCAGCGGCGCTCGGACGAGGCGCCGGTGGCGGCGGACACCCGCGTCTGGCTGGGCGATTCGATGGGCGAGATGTTCGCCTACTACGCGGCCGCCGACGCCGCGCTGATCGGCGGTAGCTGGTTACCGCTGGGCGGGCAGAACCTGATAGAAGCCTGCGCGGTCGGCACGCCGGTCATCGCCGGCCCGCACACGTTCAACTTCCAGCTCGTGGCGGAACAGGCGGTCGCCGCCGGCGCCGCGCAGCGCGCGCACGACATCGGCGACGGCATGGCACAGGCGCTGGAACTGCTGCGCGACACCGGCGCGCGCGCAGCGATGGCCGCCGCGGGCCTGCGCTTCGCCGAGGCGCACCGCGGCGCCACGCAGCGGTCGATCGAGGTCATAGAGCGCTTGAAGCCGGCGGGCTGAGCAAGCGTGTCACCCGTCCAGCGGTCGGAGTCGCTGCGACGGCCGTTCGACGAATGCGCAGGATGGCGTTGAGTTGGTTCTCGCGCTTGCCGGCGCTCACCAGCCGCAGGCGGAACCGGCGGATCGCCGCGCTGCCCGTCCCCGGCCCGCGCCGGGAGGCAGTCCGCTCCCTTACTGCGTCAGCAGGGCATTGATCGCCTGCACGTCCGCCTCGCCCAGCGTGCCGGCGGCGGCCTTCAGGCGCAGTTGCGCGAGCAGCGTGTCGTAGCGCGCGCGGGCGAGCCGCTGCAGGGTGTCGGCAAGCTGGCTCTGGGCGTTCAGCACGTCGATGTTGATCCGCACCCCGACTTCGTAGCCGAGCTTGTTGGCTTCCAGCGCCGAGGTGGACGACACCCTGGCCGCCTCGAGCGCCGTCACCTGCGCCAGCCCGCTGGTGACGCCCAGCCACGACTGGCGGGCGGCGAGCGCGGCGCTGCGGCGTGCATCCTCGAGATCGGAGTCCGCCTTCATGCGCAGCGCGGCCGCCTCGCGGCTGACCGACGACGTGCGTCCGCCGGAATACAGCGGCAGGTTGAGCTGCAGGCCGATGGTGGTCGACTCGGAGCGGTCGGTGGTGATCGCCGGCCGGTTGTTGAGGCCATGCGTGGCGACGATGTCGACCGTGGGCAGGTGGCCCGCCTGCGCGCGCTCGACTTCGCGCGCCGCGATCTCGCGCACGAGCTGCTGCGCCTGCACGCTCAGGCTGCCGGCTTCGGCCGCGCTCACCCAGTCGGCGATGTCGTCGGGCTGCGGCCGCTGCAGCGCGACGCCGGGGCGTAGCGTGGCGAGGGGCTCGGGCTGCTTGCCGATGATCTGGGCCAGCGTCTGGCGCGCGACCTCGAGCTGGTTCTGCGCCGCGATCTCCTGCGCCACCGCCAGGTCGTAGCGCGACTGCGCCTCATGGACGTCGGTGATGGTGACGGTGCCGACCTCGAAGCTGGCATTGGCGAGCTGGCGCTGCTCGGCGGCGGCGGCGCGCAACTGCGTGACCGCCGCGAGCGCGTCCTGCGCGTTGAGCACGTTGAAGTAGGCATCCGCCACCCTCAGCACGAGGTCCTGCTGCGCGATGCCGAACTGGCTGTCGGCCAGCGCGGTCTGCAATCCGCCCTGCTTGTATTCCACCCAGTTCTGCCAGCGGAACAGCGGCTGGGTCAGTTGCACCGAATAGCCGTTACTGTTGTAGTCGCGGTCGATGCGGCCCTGGCCGGTGCGCGTCTCGGCTTGGTTCCAGGTGGTGCTGGCGGCGGCACCGATCTGCGGCAGCAGGCCCGACAGCCCCTGCACGACCTTTTCCTGCCCCGCTTCGCGCTGCGCGCGCGCGGCGGCGAACCTGGCGTCATTGGCGAGCGCGTCGCGATAGATCTGCATCAGGTCGGCGGCCGGTGCCCCTGAGGAAAACAGCCCTGCCAGGCAGATCGCCATCACTCGCTTCATTGCATGCTCTCCGCAAGACCCGCTTCGGGAACTCAGTACTGGGGCATGCGCGGATCGACCTGCGCAGCCCAGCCGGCGACGCCGCCGGCAAGGTTGATCACCCTGGCGTGGCCCTGCCGCGCCAGGAACATGCACACCTGCGCGCTGCGCCCGCCGTGGTGGCAGATCACAACGGTTTCACGCTCGGGATCGAGTTCGCCCAGGCGCGCGGGCACCGAGGCCATCGGCATCGGCACCGAGCCCTCGATGTGGCAGATGTCGAACTCCCACGGCTCGCGCACGTCGAGCAGCAGCGGCGCGGGCTGCCGGTCGTCGGCGAGCCGGGCGGCGAGCTGGGCGGGGCTGATCTGCTGCATGGGTCCTCAGAAGCGGAAAGTCTCGCGCCGCGGTGCGTGCTTGAGCATGGGCACGACGGTCTCGAAGATGTCTTCGGTGCGGAAGCGCCCTTCGGCCTCGCAGGTGACCAGGCGCGCCTTCATGACCGGCGCCTCGCCGACGAAGGCGAACAGGCGGCCGCCGACCTTGAGCTGTTCGAGCAGCGCCTGCGGCAGGAACGGCAGGCCGCCGGAGACGACGATCACGTCGTAGGGCGCGCGGCTGGCCCAGCCCTGGACGCCGTCGCCTTCCTCGACGATCACGTTGTCCACCTTGTTGCGCGACAGGTTGGCGCTGGCCAGGCGGACCAGTTCGGGCTCGATCTCGATCGAGCGCACCCACTCGGTCCGCGCCGCCAGCAGCGCGGCGAAGAAGCCCGAGCCGGTGCCGATCTCGAGCACCGAATCGGCGCGGTTGAGCTGCAGCGCCTGCAGGACCTTGCCCTCGATCACCGGCTTGAGCATCACCTGGCCACAGCCGATGGGGATCTCGACGTCGGCAAAGGCCAGGGCACGCGCATGCTCGGGCACGAACTCCTCGCGCTTCACCGTCATCAGGAGGTCGAGCACGTCCGGGTCCAGCACCTCCCAGGTGCGGATCTGCTGCTCGACCATGTTGAAACGCGCTTTTTCGAAGTTCATCGGGCACTCCCTGGCGAAATATTAGCACACGCTTATTTTCAAAGCGTCGTCCATCGGCAAAACCGCGTCATTCTAGCTCAGTTGCTGCACTGCGATCCTCGCCGGGCACGGCGCCGGGCGGCTTCACGCGGTACCACGCGGCGTAGAGCGCGGGCAGGAAGAGCATGGTCAGCACGGTGGCCACCGTCAGCCCGCCCATGATCGCCACCGCCATCGGCCCGAAGAAGGCGCTGCGCGACAGCGGAATCATCGCCAGGATGGCCGCCGCGGCGGTCAGCATGATGGGCCGGAAGCGGCGCACGGTGGATTCGACGATGGCGTCCCACGGCGTGCGCCCCGCCGTCAGGTCCTGCTCGATCTGGTCCACCAGGATCACCGAGTTGCGCATGATCATGCCCGACAGCGCGATGGTGCCGAGCATCGCCACGAAGCCGAAGGGCTTGTTGAACGCGAGCAGGAACAGGGTGACGCCTATCATGCCCAGCGGCGCCGTCAACACCACCATCAGCGTGCGCGAGAAACTTTGCAGTTGCACCAGCAGCACGCTCAGCACGACGAGCACGAACAGCGGCACGCCGGCCGCCACCGAGCTGCCGCCCTTGCCGCTTTCCTCCACCGCGCCGCCCACCTCGATGTGGTAGCCGAGCGGCAGCGCCCGGCCGATGGCGTCGATCTGCGGCGCGAGCCCGCCGACGATCTCCGCCGGCTGCGTCGCGCCGTACAGGGTGGCGCGCACGGTGACCGTCGGCAGGCGGTTGCGCCGCCAGATCACGCCCTCTTCGAAGCCGTATTCGGCGGTGGCGACCTGGGCCAGCGGCACGCTGCGCCCGCCCGCTACCGGCAGCGCGAGATCCGGCAGCAGGCCCAGATGCACGCGCTCCGGCTCGGCGCCGCGCAGCACCACCGCGATCGTCTCGGTCCCCTCGCGGAACTGCGTCACCGTCACGCCCTGCAGCGAGGTGGCCAGCAGGTTGGCGATGTCCTGGCTGGACACGCCGAGCAGCCGCGCCTTGTGCTGGTCTATCTTCAGGCGCACCACCTTGGAGGGCTCTTCCCAATCCAGGTGCACGTTCGACAGCCGCGCGTCGGCACGCAGTTCGTCGGCCAGCCGGTGGGCGATGCGGCGCAGTTCGGCGAAGTCCGGCCCGCTCACACGGTACTGCACCGGGAAGCCGACCGGCGGGCCGTTCTCCAGCCGCACCACCGTGCCCAGCAGCGGCCAGGGCTCGTCGGCGAACAGGCGGATCAGCTTCGCGCGCAGCGCCTCGCGCTCGGCCACGCCTTCGGTGAGGATGACGAACTGCCCGAAATTGGCCTGCGCCAGTTGCTGGTCCAGCGGCAGGTAGAAGCGCGGGCTGCCGGTCCCCAGCCAGGCGACGTAGTTGGCGATGCCGTCCTGCCCGTCGAGAAAGCGTTCCAGCCGCCGCACCGACGCCTCGGTGGCCTGGTGCGAGGTGCCCTCGGCAAGGCGCAGGTCGACGATCAGCTCGGGCCGGGTGGAATCCGGAAAGAACTGCTGCGGCACGAAGCGCCCGAACACCGCGAGCGATGCGACAAAGGCCGCCAGCGTCAGCCCGACGACGATCCAGCGGTGGAGCACGCACCAGTTCACCAGCGTGCGGAACCGGGTATAGAACCGCGTGTGGTAGATCGCGTATTCGTCGTGCGGGTCCTGCGCATGCACGGCACGCTCGGCCATGCGCCGGCCGAGTCCGGGGAAGACGCGCCCGACCAGCCGCGCCAGCAGGGACGGCTTGCCGGCGTTGGCGCGGAAGTCGGGCAGCAGGTAGTAGCCCAGGTAGGGCACGAACAGCACCGCCGCCACCCAGGACACCAGCAGCGCGATCACCGTCACCTGGAAGATCGAGCGGGTGTATTCGCCGGTGGACGAGGCGGCGGTGGCGATGGGCAGGAAGCCCGCCGCGGTGACCAGCGTGCCGGAGAGCATCGGCATCGCGGTCGACGTCCAGGCATGGCTCGCCGCACGCACGCGGCTCCAGCTCTCTTCCATCTTCGTCGCCATCATCTCGACGGCGATGATGGCGTCGTCCACGAGCAGGCCCAGCGCCAGGATCAGCGCACCGAGCGAGATCTTGTGCAGGCCGATGCCGAACAGATGCATGAACAGGAAGGTGATCGCCAGCACCACCGGGATCACGATCAGCACCACCACGCCGGTGCGGAACCCCAGCGACATCAGGCTGACCGCCATGACGATGATCACCGCCTCGGCCAGCACGCGCACGAACTCCGACACCGAACGGCTAACCGCATGCGGCTGGTCGGCGACGCGCTCGAAGCGGATGCCCGCCGGCAACTGGCTTTCGATCTTCGCCACCGCCGCATCGAGGTTGCCGCCCAGCGCCACGATGTCGCCGCCGGCG
This sequence comes from Thauera sp. K11, assembly GCF_002354895.1. Taxonomy (NCBI): domain Bacteria; kingdom Pseudomonadati; phylum Pseudomonadota; class Betaproteobacteria; order Rhodocyclales; family Zoogloeaceae; genus Thauera; species Thauera sinica. The sequence goes on along the minus strand of NZ_CP023439.1, from coordinate 375,228 downwards.
CGCATCGACACGCCGATGCCGAAGGCATCCTCGCCCATGAAGCGCATGCGCTCGGCCGGCGGGTCGGCGTAGCCGCGGCGCACCTGCGCGACGTCGCCGAGGCGGAACTCGCGTCCGCGCGCGCGGACGACCGTGTCGCGGATCGCGTCCAGGTCCTCGAACTGGCCGCTCGGACGCAGCCAGATGCGCTCGGCCGAGGTCTCGAAGAAGCCCGCTCCGGTCTCGGCGTTCTGCGCCGACAGCGCGGCGACGATGTCGGTGAGCTGCAGGCCGAAGGTGGCAAGCTTGGCGTTCGACAGCTCGATGTACACCCGCTGCGCCTGCTCGCCGAAGAAGCTGACCTTGGCGACGTCCTTCACCCGCAGCAGTTCGCTGCGGATCGCCTCGGCATGGCGCTTGAGTTCGGCATGCGACACGCCTTCGCCGACGAGCGCGAAGATATTGCCGTAGGTGTCGCCGAATTCGTCGTTGAAGAAGGGACCGCGCACGCCGGCGGGCAGCGTGTAGGTGATGTCGCCGATCTTCTTGCGCGCCTGGTACCACACCTCGGGCATCTCTTTGGACGGCGTCGAGTCGCGGGTGACCACGAAGACCATGGATTCACCCGGCCGCGAGAAGCTGCGCACCACGTCGATCTGGGGGATCTCCTGCAGCTTCTTCTCGATCTTGTCGGTCACCTGCAGTTCGATCTCGCGCGCCGACGCGCCCGGCCACTCGGCGCGCACCACCATGATCTTGAAGGTGAAGGGCGGGTCCTCCGACTGGCCGAGATGGGTGTACGCGACGAGCCCGATCAGCGTGGACACGAGCATCAGGTAGAGCACCAGCGAGCGGTGCGCGAGCCCCCATTCGGACAGGTTGAACCCGCCGCCGCCCGGCTGCTGGTCGGCGCTCATCGCTCGACGTCCAGCGCCACCGGCGCGCCCTCTTCCACCGGCCGCACCGGCGCGCCCTCCACGAGCCGATGCACGCCGGCCACCACCACCCGCGCATCTGCCGGCAGGCCGCCGCGCACGAGCACGCCGTCCTCGCGCCAGCCGCCGACCTCCACCGCCACCATGCGCGCCTTGTCGCCGGCGTCGACCACCCATGCCTGCGCGCGGTCGCCGACCCGCGTCACCGCCGGCAGCGGCAGCAGCACCCCTTCCTGATCCGCGGCTTCGAAGCTCACGCCGGCGGTCGCTCCGAGCGGAAGCGCGTCGTCGGCGCCCGGCACGCTGACGCGCAAGGCATAGGTCCGCGTCGCGCTGTCGGCCGCCGGCGCGACCTCGCGCACGCGCGCGGCATAGGAACGGTCGGCCGCCATCCACGGCCGCACGGTGGCCGCGCCGCCGGGTGCGAAGCCGCGCACGCGGTTCTCGGGCACGTGGATCAGCACCTCGCGCTCGCCCGGCTGCGCCACGCGCACCACCGGCTGCCCGGCCGCCACGACCTGGCCGGGCTCGGCGAGCACGCTCGTCACCACGCCGTCGGCATCGGCCAGCAGGCGGGTGTAGTCCGCCTGGTTGAGCGCGGTCGCGGCCTGCGCGCGCGCCTGGCGCAGCCTCGCCTGGGCCGCCTGCAGTGCGGTGCGGCGCGTATCCAGCGCCGAATCGCTGATGAAGTTGCGCGTGCGAAGTTCGCTCGCGCGCTTGAACTCGGCCTCGGCCAGCGCGAGGTCGGCCGCCGCGGCCGCCTCGGCAGCGGCGGCGGCACCCGCGGCAAGGCGGGCATCCTGCGGGTCCAGCAGGGCGAGGACCTCGCCGGCCCTGACCCGCGCGCCGACGTCTGCCCGGCGCTGCAGGATCTTGCCGCCGATGCGAAAGCCCAGATCCGTCTCGATGCGGGCGCGCACCTCGCCGGTGTAGACCTGCACACCCGCCGCGACCTGCGCCTTGTCCATGCTGCGCACCAGCACCGCCAGCGGCGGCGCGGCCTCCTCCGGCGGACGCGAGCAACCGCCGAACGCGGCGCCCGCGGCAACCACGATGATCCATCCACGCATGTTCATCCACCCACTCCGGTATCGGAAACCGGGGCGACGCCGGTCGCCCCTGCGCCGCTTCGGCGGCGACGGGGTGAGTTTACCCGCCCGCGGCGCCGGCGGGCACGCGGACGGAATGTTCCTTCAGCGGGATTCGAGCACGAGCCGGCCGTTGGACGGCTGGAAAGGGCGGCTGTTGGGCGGATACAGGCGGGCGAAGGCCGCGAGCTGATCGGCGGACATCGGCGCCGGCTGCTTCATCACCACCCACAGCACGCCTTCGGTGCAGGGCGGCTCCGGCAGCGAGCCGCTGTACAGATAGTGCGCCGGGCTGGCCGGCAGCAGCGCGGAAAGATCGATCGGCGCGGCCGGTGCATGGCTGCGCCCCTTGTCGAGCGGCAGGTTGTTCAACAGCATCTGCAGCACGGCATTGCCCTGTTCGCCCGCCGCCAGCGGCACCGCCAGCATGGCGGGATTGCCGTCGGCGTCGCGGTGCCGCAGATGCGCCACCATGTCCTGCGCCGGCGCGGCGCCGCGGTCCTGGGCGGGACGGTGCAGGGTCAGGTATTCCAGCAGGTAGCGCCGGCCGCGCACCTCCATGCTCATCGTCTCGTCCAGATCGACCCGGAGCATGGTGCCGGTGTCGGTGACGCGAAAGCGCGACGGACGATAGTCGAACTTCACCGGCTCGAGTTCGACGCCCACGCCGTCCCGCAGATCGATCGGCGACTGCCGCGTTCCCAGCGTGCACACCTGCCACTCGGGGCGCAGGCGGCCCCATTGGTCCGGCCCGGTCTCGCCCTGGTAGCTCCATTGCGCCGCGCCCGCAGCACGCGTGCCGTCCTGCGCCCGGACGGGCACCGGCCTGGATGCGGCGGCCGCGGTACGGTGCAGCGACAGCGCGGCGAAGGCGGCCTCGTCGAGCGCATGCCGTTCGCGCACCGGCGCGGCCGCCGGGCGGGGCCTGGCCGCGGCGGGCGGCACCGGCTTCGGCTCGCCGGCCGGCCGGCCGGCCGCGGCCACCGGCGGTTTCGGTTCCGGCCTGGCCGTGCCCGCGACGTCCGCCTTCGTGTCCGGCGCGCGCTCGGGCGGCGGCGCCAGGTCGAGCCTGGGCAGGGGCGGCGCGATGGCGGCCTGCGGCGGCTCCGCGCCGGCGGGCTTGATGTCGCCGCTGCGCAACTGCGCGGCCGCGGCGTCGCGGGCGGGGATCGGCGCCGGCCGCGCCGCCGGATCGGTGCGCGGAATCGGCTCGGGCCTGGCCTGCGCCATCGGCCCGGGCCTGGGCGCGGAGCCGGCCGCGGCCGCCTGCGGCGGCTTCGCCTCGGGCGGACGCGCAGTCTTCCCCGCCTCCAGCGCCCCGGCGGTGGCCTTGACCGCCTCGTCGGCGATCTTCTCGAGGTCCTTGGCCGTGGGCGGACGGCAGACCTCGCGCCACAGGCGCTCGTCGACCGAGTTGCGCGCCACCAGCATCGGCGCCTGCTCGGCGACCGCTTCCTCGCGCAGGATCTGCTCGCTGGCATCCAGATAGACGCGCTTGACCGTGAGGAAGCTGCGGTTCATGCAGTCGTAGCGGTTCAGCGCCTTGATCGTGGCATAGCCGGCGGTCGCCGCCTCCTCCGACGCCAGCACCACCCTCGCCCACGACACCTTGGTGCCGCGGTCGGAATTGAAGATGCTGGCACGGTCGATCTCGACCTGGCGGTTGCGGTCGCGGACCACCATCTGCCAGTCGGCGGCGCACAGCGGCAGCGCGGCGGGCAACAGCAGCAGGGCGGCAAACAGGCGGGCGGGTTTCATCGGGTCGCAAAGGCTCGGTGCGCTATCGGTCATTTTGACGGCAGGCACCGCCGAATCTTGAGCCGCCCGCCGCGCCGCCCGTGACTTCGGTCACCTTGCTAGGCCGGAACGCTTCCAGTATCGTTCCTCCTCGCCGTTAGGGGTGCCCGCCGCGTCTGCGGGCTGAGAGAAACCCTTGGAACCTGATCCGGCTCGCACCGGCGTAGGGAAACGTGTCCATGAGTCGTCCTGCCAGTCATCCGTCCGCTGCCGCTTCCGGCACGGCCTCAAGTGCCGTTTCCGGCATTCCGAACGTGGTTTCCATCGCCGGCGTCGATCCGTCCGGCGGTGCCGGCGTGCTCGCCGACCTGAAGACCTTCTCCGCGCTCGGCGCCTACGGCTGCGGCGTCGTCGCCGCGCTCACCGCGCAGAACACCCGCGCCGTCACCGGCGTGCACGTCCCGCCCACCGGCTTCCTGCGCCTGCAGATCGACACGCTGTTCGCCGACGTCGCGCTGCATGCGACCAAGATCGGCATGCTCGGCAACGCCGAGGTCACCGCCGCCGTCGCCGACCGCCTGGCGCACTGGAAGGCGGCCAACGTCGTGCTGGACCCGGTGATGGCCGCCAAGAGCGGCGACAGCCTGCTGGCCGGGAGCGCGATCGCGATGATGCGCGAGGCGCTGTTCCCGCAGACGTTCCTGATCACCCCGAACCTGCCCGAGGCCGGCGTGCTGCTCGAGCGGCGCGCGCCGGACACGGTCAAGGAGATGTACCGCGCCGCCGAGCGCCTGCGCGAACTGCTGCCGCTGTCCTCCGAGCGCTGGGTGCTGCTCAAGGGCGGCCACCTGCCCGGCGACGAAGTGGTCGACCTGCTGTTCGACGGCGACCGCATGGTCGAGCTGCCGGCACCGCGCATCGACACCCGCAACACCCACGGCACCGGCTGCTCGCTGAGTTCGGCCGTGGCCGCGCTGCTGCCGCGGACGGCCGGCGCGCACGTCCTGCGCCCGGTCGAGGCGGCGGTGCGCCAGGCCCGCCAGTGGCTGCTGGGCGCGATCGCGCATGCCGGCGAACTCGCCGTCGGCAGCGGCCATGGCCCGGTGCACCACTTCCACGCGCTGTGGCGCAGGCAGCCCGACCCGCAGTAGGGCCGGCCACCATCCCCTCACCACCCCACCGGCGGGCCGCGGCCCGCCCGACGACCATACCGCCCCACGGAGACACCGCCCATGAACGCCAACGACAAATTCATCGCTGCCAAGGCGCACGTCGATGAAGCCGCCATCGCGCCGCTGCCCAATTCGCGCAAGATCCACGTCGAGGGTTCGCGCCCCGACATCCGCGTACCGATGCGCGAGATCAGCCAGAGCGACACGCCGGCCTCGTTCGGCGCCGAGCCCAATCCGCCGATCTTCGTCTACGACTGTTCCGGCCCCTACACCGATCCGGCGGCCAGGATCGACATCCGCTCCGGCCTGCCGGCGCTGCGCCAGAAGTGGATCGAGGAACGCGGCGACACCGAGGTGCTGGCCGACCTCTCGTCCGAGTACGGCCGCATGCGCGCCGCCGACGAAAGGCTCGACGAGCTGCGTTTTCCCGGCCTGCACCGCAAGCCGCGCCGCGCCAGGGCCGGCGCCAATGTCACCCAGATGCACTACGCGCGCCGGGGCATCGTCACGCCCGAGATGGAGTTCATCGCCATCCGCGAGAACCTGCAGCGCCGGCAGTACATGGAGTCGCTGCAGGCGGCCGGCCCCACCGGCGCCAGGATGGCGGCGATGCTGCTGCGCCAGCATCCGGGGCAGAGCTTCGGCGCCGGCATCCCGGCCGAGATCACGCCCGAGTTCGTGCGCAGCGAGGTCGCCCGCGGCCGCGCCATCATCCCGAGCAACATCAACCACCCCGAGTCCGAGCCGATGATCATCGGCCGCAACTTCCTGGTGAAGATCAACGCCAACATCGGCAACTCGGCCGTCACCTCCTCCATCGCCGAAGAGGTCGACAAGATGACCTGGTCCATCCGCTGGGGCGGCGACACGGTGATGGACCTCTCCACCGGCAAGAACATCCACGAGACGCGCGAGTGGATCATCCGCAACAGCCCGGTGCCCATCGGCACGGTGCCGATCTACCAGGCGCTGGAGAAGGTCGACGGCAAGGCCGAGGAACTGACCTGGGAAATCTTCCGCGACACGCTGATCGAGCAGGCCGAGCAGGGCGTGGACTACTTCACCATCCACGCCGGCGTGCTGCTGCGCTACATCCCGCTGACCGCCAACCGCATGACCGGCATCGTCAGCCGCGGCGGCTCCATCATGGCCAAGTGGTGCCTGGCGCATCACGAGGAGAGCTTCCTCTACACCCGCTTCGAGGACATCTGCGAAATCATGAAGGCCTACGACGTGGCCTTCAGCCTGGGCGACGGCCTGCGCCCCGGCTCGATCTACGACGCCAACGACGAGGCGCAACTCGGCGAGCTGAAGACCCTGGGCGAACTCACCGACATCGCCTGGAAGCACGACGTGCAGGTGATGATCGAAGGCCCGGGCCACGTGCCGCTGCACATGATCAGGGAGAACATGGATCTCCAGCTCGAACAGTGCAAGGAAGCGCCCTTCTACACCCTGGGGCCGCTCACCACCGACATCGCGCCGGGCTACGACCACATCACCAGCGGCATCGGCGCCGCCACCATCGGCTGGTACGGCACCGCGATGCTGTGCTACGTGACGCCCAAGGAGCACCTCGGCCTGCCCAACAAGCAGGACGTCAAGGAAGGCATCATCACCTACAAGCTCGCCGCCCACGCCGCCGACCTCGCCAAGGGCCACCCGGGTGCGCAGATCCGCGACAACGCCTTGAGCAAGGCGCGCTTCGAGTTCCGCTGGGAAGACCAGTTCAATCTCGGCCTGGACCCGGACAAGGCGCGCGAATTCCACGACGAGACCCTGCCCAAGGATTCGGCCAAGGTCGCCCACTTCTGCTCGATGTGCGGCCCGCACTTCTGCTCGATGAAGATCACCCAGGACGTGCGCGACTTCGCCGCATCGCAGGGCATCGGCGAGCAGGAAGCCCTGAAGAAGGGCATGGAGGTGAAGGCGGTGGAGTTCGTGAAGAGCGGCGCCGAGGTGTACCGGCAGGTGTAAGCTTCGGCCATGGACAGCACAGGGCGCCTTTCGGACCAGACCATTGCCGCCGCCGTCAAGGCGCTGGCCGAAGGCGCCCGGCCGCAGAAAATCGTGCTGTTCGGCTCTTACGCACGCGGCGATGCCAAGGCCGATTCCGACCTCGACCTGCTCGTCATCGAGGAGCGGGTCACCGACCGCGCACGCGAAATGGTCCGCCTGCGCCGCCTGCTGCGCCCCTTGCGCATCCCGGCCGATGTGCTGGTGTACTCGGCCGACGAAGTGCAGCGCTGGGGCAACCAACCGGGGGCCGCACTGTATTGGGCGCTGCAGGAAGGCAAGGTCGTGTATGGCTAAATCGGTGGCGGAACTGCTGCTCGACGCGGCTCGCGAAGATGCGAAAGCACTGCGCGCCTTGAGCGGCCTGCCGGACATTGCCGACTCCATCCCCGGTTTTCACGCCCAGCAGGCCGTCGAAAAAGCGCTCAAGGCGGTGCTTTCCGCATATGGCATCCCGTTTCGCAGGACGCACGACATCGCCGAACTGCTCGATCTGATGCATGACCAGGGTTTGCCCCCGCCCCCGTTCGCGGATTCACTGGACGAGCTGAACCCGTTTGCCGTGGAAGCGCGCTACGGCCTGATCGATCCTGGCACGCTGGACCGTGCGCAGGCTTGCGCGTGGGTCGAGCGCGTGCTCGCATGGGCGGGGACGTACGTCGCGATTCGATAGCCGGGGCCGGACGCAGGCGATGCCGCGTCTTCGGCGGCGCCTCCCTGGCGTGCCACGCTCTTGGCGAAGAGCCGCGCCTCAACCCGAGCGCACCCGCGAGATGTCGGCCTCCAGCCCGTATTGCTTGACCTTCTGGTACAGCGTGCTCTTGGCGATGTCGAGTTCGCGCGCGGCCTTCGTCAGGTTGCCGCGGGTGGCGGCGATGGCGCAGCGGATCAGTTCCGCCTCGCCGGTGGCGATGCTGCGCACCGCCGGCGGGACCGGCTGCGGTGCGTGCGCCGCCGCGGCGTCGCCGTCGGCCAGTTCGGGCGGCAGGGCCTCCGGGCCGAGCAGTTCGCCTTCGCTCATCAGCACCATGCTCTCGATGACGTTGCGCAGTTCGCGCACGTTTCCCGGCCAGGCGTAAGCCTCCAGCGCCGCGAGCAGGGCCTCGCCGAGCCGGCGCGGCCCCAGGCCGTGGCGCTCGCGGAACAGATCGACGAAGTGGCGTGCGAGCAGGCGCACGTCGCCGCGGCGGTCGCGCAGCGACGGGATGCGGATCGACGTCACCGCGACGCGGTAGTAGAAGTCCATGCGGAAGCGCCCGGCGGCGACCTCCTGCCGCAGGTCGCGGTGGGTCGCGGCGATCAGGCGGAAATCGACCTTGCGCGGCACGTTCTCGCCCAGGCGGTAGATCTCGCCCTGTTCCAGCACGCGCAGCAGGTGGGGCTGCAGGTCGGGCGGCATCTCGCCGATCTCGTCGAGGAACAGCGTGCCGCCGTTGGCCGCTTCGATCTTGCCCACCAGCCCGCCCTTGCGCGCGCCGGTGAAGGCGCCATCCACATAGCCGAACAGTTCGCTCGCCAGCAGTTCGCGCGACAGCCCGCCGCAGTTCAGCGCCACGTAGGGGCCGTCGCGGAAGGGGCTGGCCTTGTGGATGCCCTGCGCGAACTCTTCCTTGCCGACGCCGGTCTCGCCCAGCAGCAGCACCGGCACGCGCGAACGCGCGAGCTGGTCGGCCTTGCGCAATGCATCGCCCAGGCCGGGATCCGCGGTGACGATGGAGGCAAAGCCGGGGGGAATGCCCGGCACGCCGGGATCACATGAAGGCGCATCGCCCGCCGCCAGTTCGCGCACCGGCTCGGCTGCCCGCGCGCGGCCGAGCCGCGGCAGGGGCACGATCAGCAAGGTGCCCAGCCGTTCGCCGCGGCTGGCCACCGGCACCAGCCATTCCGCGCGCAGCCAGGCTGGCAGCGGCTGGCCGTTGCCGTCGAGGGCAAGCGCGGCGATGCGCCGCGGCGCGGCCAGGTCGAGGTCGGCGCCGAAGGCCGCGATCGCCGCCTGCGCGTTCTCGTTCGCCTTGATCGGGTAGCCGCGGCGGTCGAACAGCACGATGCCGTCCGCACCGCCCGACCAGTACGGCAGGGCCGCTTCCAGCAGGCGGTAGCGCCGTTCCATCTCCATCATGGTGAGCCGGCTCTCGATGCGGCTCGCGGTCGTGACGACCAGCGCCAGGCTCTGCCGGCTGTAGGTCTCCGACAGTCCGGACACGTCCACCACGCCGAGTATCTCGCCGTCGTGCGGATGGCGGATCACGGTGGCCGAACAGGTCCAGCGCTTGATGCCGGCGCAGTAGTGCTCGGCGGAATGGATCTGCACCGGCTGGCCCACCGCGAGCGCCGTGCCGATCGCGTTGGTGCCGCAGACGCGCTCGCTCCAGGCCACGCCCGGCAGCAGATGGATGGACTCGGCCGAGCCTATCGTGGGGTTGTCGCCCTCCATCGTCAGGATGGTCGAGCTGGTGTCGGCGAGCGCCATCACCGTGCCGGTTTCGGCCAGGAAGTCGCGCGCACAGGCCATGACCGGCGCGCTTGCCTGCAGCAGTTCGTCGTGCCGCTGCCTGAGCGTCTCCAGGGCCGACTCCGCCACCGGCGGCGGGGCCTTGCGCTTGTCGGGGTCCACGTTGTGCTGCTGGCAGCGATGCCAGGAGCCGTCCACCAGGCTGCGCAGCGCATCGGACGGCGCGCCGCCACCGTCGAGAAAGCGCTCCCATGCCGCCATGACCGCGGCATCGTTGCCGGGGTCGGAAAACATCTGCCCATCGGGCGTGCGCAATGCGTTCAACTGTCTCCTCCTCGCGGAACGCGGCGCGGCGGGTCGCTGCATGCGACCGGAGGGGTAGGCCCCTTGTCTGTACTGCCGCCTCGGTTCCGGTGTCTTGCTGTCGATGTCGTCCGGCGACGACGCGATGAGGCGCATTGCCAACGGCCTGCACGCAATCTGCACCTCGTCATCAAGCATAGCAAAGGCGATGCCACCTCTCTGGATGCGGGTCATCGAACCGGGGGCGATCGCATGAGTGTCTGGAATCCGGTCTGCGTGGGATGCGTTCCGTCGGGCTGCGGAACGCGGTCTCGCTTTGTCGGGGGCTTGGGCAGTCCTCGCCTGTTCCGCGTGTTTCGTGTGTCTCTCGAATCCGGTCTGGCGGCGGGGGATGCGTTCCGCGGGCTGCGGAACTCGCCCTCGCTACGCTCGGGGCTCGGACAGTCCTCGCCCGCTCCACGCATCCCCCGCCACCAGACCTGCCGCGTCGAGTCATCCTGTTGCCGATGAAAAAGACGTCGTGAGATCGGCCGGATCGAATCGCGGGCAGAGGGGAGCACGCAAGGCCGGCGGCGCCCTCGGCGGAAAGGGCCGGAACGCCGGCAAGCGGGCGATCGGACGGACGCACGAGCGTCCGAAGACCGTCCGGTTTTCGGACGGATGCGTTCGAAAACGGGACGATTCATGCCGTTTCGGCGGCACCTCCGGCACAGGCGCGGATGCACGCGATCGCCGACGGATTCTCGAGCGCGCTGAGGTCGCCGGGCGGCTCGCCGAGGTAGGCGGCGCGCACCAGCCGGCGCAGGATCTTGCCGTTGCGCGTGCGCGGCAGGTCCGCCGTGCGATGCACCCTGGCCGGCGCCAGCGGCTTGCCCAGGCGCTCGGCGACGTGGGCGCGCAGCGCGTGCTCGCATGCCGCCCAGTCTTCCGCGGCCGGTGCCGCATCGGTCGCGGCCAGCGTCACGAAGCACACCGCCGTCTCGCCCTTCACCGGATCGGGCACGCCGATCGCCACCGCCTCCTCGACCAGCGGATGGCCGACCAGGGCCGATTCGTACTCGGCCGGGCCCACGCGCTTGCCGGCAATCTTCAGCGTATCGTCGCTGCGTCCCTGGATGAACCAGTGGCCGTCGGCATCGATCCGCGCCCAGTCGCCATGCACCCATGTGTCCGGGAAGCGCGACCAGTAGCTTGCCAGGTAGCGCTCCGGGTCGTTCCAGAAGCCGTTCGCCATCCCCGGCCACGGCGCCCGCAGCACCAGCTCGCCGACCTCGCCGCGCAGGCCGGGGATCGGCCGCCCGGCGCCGTCGACGACGTCCGCCCGCATGCCGGGCACCGGCCCGTTGAAGCCGCAGGGCTTCTGCGGCAGGCCGGGAAAGCAGGCGAGGATGCCGCCGCCGATCTCGGTACCGCCGCTGTAGTTGATGATCGGGCATCGCCCGCCGCCGACGCGTTCGAACAGCCAGCGCCATGGCTCTTCGTTCCAGGGCTCGCCGGTCGAGCCGAACACCCGCAGGCTGTCGAGTGCGCCCGGCGGCGGCAGGCCGGCATCGCCCCTGGCCATGAGCAGGCGGGCGAACGTCGGCGACAGGCCGAGGTGGGTCAGCCGGTGGCGCTCGACGAGCCGCCACACCCGGTCCGGCGCTGGATGGTCCGGCGTGCCTTCGAACAGCATCGCTGCCGCGCCGCGCAGCAGGCTGCCGAACACCAGCCACGGCCCCATCATCCAGCCCATGTCGGTGATCCAGCCGATGCGCTCGCGCGGCTTCAGGTCGAAGGCCATCAGCATGTCCTGCGCCGCCTTGAGCGGAAAGCCGCAGTGCGTATGCACGACACCCTTGGGCCTGCCGGTGGTGCCCGAAGTGTAGATCAGCATCAGCGGCGTATCGGCCGGAAACACCGCCGGGCCGGGCTGTCGCGCGGCAGCATCGAGGAGCCGGCGGTAGTCGGACTCGCGCCAGCGGCGGGCCACCGGCGCGTCGGACGCCGCACCGCGCAGCCGCGGCACGACGACGAGTTCGTTCAGTTGCGGGCAGAGCGCCGCGGCGGCGCGCGCCTCCCCGATCATGTCGACCTGCCTGCCGCGGCGCAGGCAGCCGTCGGCGCACACCAGCACCGTCGCCCCGCCGTCCCGCAGGCGGTTCGCCACGGCGTCGGCGCCGTAGCCGGAGAACAGCGGCATGGCGATCGCGCCGAGACGGGCGGCGGCGAGCAGCACGACGGCGGTTTCGGGAACCATGGGCAGATACATCGCGATGCGCCCGCCGCGCCCGACGCCCACCGCGGCGAAGCGGCGCACCTCGTCGTCCAGCGCCGCATAGGTCCGCTCGTCCGTCCTGCCGTCGTCGCCCTCCCAGATCAGCGCGATGCGATGCGGGTCCTCGCGCGCGATGCGGCCGACCAGGTTGTCGTGGAGATCGATCTCGCCATCGACGAACCAGCGCGGCCATTGCGGCCCCGCATCCGGATCGAGCAGCCGGGTGTACGGTCTGGCCCAGCGCAGCCCGGCCGCCTCGGCGACCTCGGCCCAGAAACGCGCCGGTTCCGCCGCGGCACGGGCATGCACGCCGGCGAGATCCGCATGGCCGTAGCGCCGCATGAAGCGGGCGAGTTCGGTGTCTTCCCAGCGGATGCCGCTGGCGAGAAAGCTGTCGGACACGGGCGCCTTCATCTTCCCGTTGCCTCCGGAAAAGGCCCCGGCATGGCCGGGGGTGAATGGCGGGCCGCGCGAACCGCGGCCCCGGGGGAGAAACGCGGTCTCAGTCGGCGCGGGCCGGTACCGGCAGGCCCACCCATTCTTCGTAGAACGCCTCGATGTCGGGCTCGAAGTCGTGGATGACCGGGTACCACGGCGTGGGCGCCTCGACGTCGTGCATCGTGCCGCAGGTGGGGCAGTAGTACTCGCGGTAGACCTGCCAGCCGGTGTCGGGCGCCATCAGCTTCGGATAGACCTCGGCCATCGCTTCCTCGGTGTCGCGCACATACACCGCCGCGTTGAGCTTCCAGTTCTCGCGGTAGTCGCCGAACTCGTGGCCGCAGTCGCACTTGGTGACCCACTTGCCGCTCTGCGCCGACTGCGCGACGTACAGATGCGGCCCCAGCGGCAGCACGATCCTGTCCTTCCACGCCACCTTCTTCTGCAGCGCTTCCAGGTACATCGCGAAGCGCTCGTTGTCCTTGGGCATGGACAGCATGCGCATCGTGGTGTCCCAGTCGAGCTTGCCGTCGATCAGCTTGCCGACCTGTTCCCTGGTGTAAGTCGTCATGATTCGTCTCCTGATTCCTTCGGTTGCCGCCGGCACGGGGCCGGCGGGTTTCGGTGCCCAGCCGGCGGCGCCGGACTTCATTCCTCGACCAGCACGACGGTGCGCACGTCGGGCATCTTCGACAGGTCCATGCGGAACTTCGAGCCGTAGGACGGCACGCCCAGGTCTTCCTCCAGCAGGTTCCAGTCGGCCGGGAGGTTCCAGAAGGCCCTGAATCCGGCGAGGAACTTCGGCGACAGGCCGAAGCTGGTGGCGAACATGTGCTTGACGGCCGGGCTGGCATGGCCGGTGAGGATGCGTTCGCGCTCTTCCTTCATCCAGTCGCGCACCGGCACCGCGCGCGCCAGGCGCTCCTTGCGCACCTCGGCGCGCCGCGCCGCGGTGGCTTCGGCATCCACGCTCCACACGCCCTTGCCGTCCTGCGCGATGACCGCGCCATACACCTTGCGGGCGTACTCCGGCAGCAGCCAGGCGTTGTTGAGGTCGCGCGCGATCGCCTCCGGCTCGCGGTCGAGCGGGTCGCCAAAGCCGGGGCCGCCACGCAGGTAGTTGAGGTAGAGGTCGTAGTTGTCGTAGCAGTCCTCGGTGGTCATGCACTGGTGGTCGCGCTTGACGCGGGCACCGGCATCGATGTGGCGCTCGTAGTCGGGCGCGTCCGGATTGGCGTCGGCGCCCAGCGGCAGGCTGTCGCCGATGGCGATGCGTTCCTTGAGGCCGGTGCCGTGCGCCTCGAAGCGGTAGCCGGTGGCCGCCGGATAGCCGCCCATCAGCCCCCAGTCGCTGTTCATGTAGCCGTTGCCCATGAAGAACATCGTCCAGTCCTGCGCCTTCCACACCATGCGCAGGGTCTCGAAGCCGCAGCCGCCGCGGTACTTGCCGTAGCCGCCGGAGTTGGCCTTGGCGTTGCGGCCGAGGTAGAGCAGCGGCTCGGCCATCTCCCAGATCTCGATGTCGCCCATGTCGCCTTCCGGGTTCCAGATCGCGGCGGCGTGGTTGAGGCCGTCCTTGATCGCGCCGGCGCCGGTGCCGCAGCTCGATGCCTCGAAGCTGTTGACCGCGTGGATCTCGCCGTCCTGGTTGATGCCGCCGCCCTGCAGCCAGTTGGAGGTGTTGGCGTTGCCGGCATTGACCTCCTCCAGGTAGCCGCGGCTGAAGTAAGCCTGCGACAGCCCGCGCCACATCGCGCTCCAGCCGGAGACGAGGAAGTGCCAGGCGTAGGCGTGGCCGGTGCGGCGATCGTCCGGGTTCATCCACGCGCCCTTGGGCAGGCGGAACTCGGTGCCGTAGTAGGCGCCGTCGTTGATGCGCTGGGTCGGCACCAGGGTCTGCGTCATCATCACCCAGATGCCGCTGGTGAAGGCGACCTGGTGGGCGTTGTAGCTGTGCCAGCCCCAGCGGCTCGCGCCCTCGAAGTCCAGCCGCCACGAGCCGTCCCTGCGGATCTCCATCTCCACCGGCGAGTGCATGATGGTGTCGAGCTTGGCGAAGGCGTTGGAGGTCTGCACGTCGGGGTGGGCGTAGGGCACGTCGACGAAGGCGACCTTGCGGTACTTGCCCGGCAGCGTCATCGCCTTCAGCCGCGTGGTGAGGCCGCGGCGGCCTTCCTCGATGACTTCGAAGGCGAACTTCTCGTAGGCTTCCAGGCCCTCTTCGGCGATCACCTCCTCGATCAGGCCGCGGATCATGTGGCAGCCGGCGATGCGCGTCTTCTCGTCGAGAATCCAGTACTTGGGCGTGCGCACCGAACGCTGGCTCTCGTGCAGCCAGTCCTTCAGCGGCTGGTCGTTCACCCCGGTCTTGCGGCAGGTGATCATGTAGCCGTCGCCGAAGCGCTGGGTCTGGCCGGTGGACATCGAGCCGGGCGTGACCGCGCCGGTGTCGATGACGTGGGTGACGCCGCCGACCCAGCCGACCAGCTTGCCGTGGGCGAAGATGGGCACGATGGTGGCGATGTCGCAGGGGTGGACGTTGCCGATCGAGCAGTCGTTGTTGGTGAACATGTCGCCCGGGTTGATGCCGGGGTTGGTCTCCCAGTCGTTCTCGATCATGTACTTGATCGCCGCGCCCATCGTGCCGACGTGGATGATGATGCCGGTGGAGGTGAGCACGCAGTCGCCCGCGGCGTTGTAGAGGGTGAAGCACAGTTCGCCTTCCTGCTCGACGATGGGGCTGGCGGCGATCTTCTTGGCCGTCTCGCGCGCATGCACCAGGCCGCCGCGCAGCTTGGAGAACATCTTCTCGTAGCGGATCGGGTCGCTCTCGCGCAGTTCCAGCCGCGCGAGGCCGTTGTAGTGGCCGCCGCTTTCCTTCGTGCGCTGCAGGATGCCGTCGCGGAACTGCTTCAACGTGAGGCCGTTGCCGAGCAGGTCGGCGAAGCCGGTTTCCTTGTTGCTCATCATGTTCATGCTTGTCTCCTCAATCACTTCAGAGTGGTGGACCCCCAAGACGCCTTCGGCGTCGGCCCCCCGAGGGGGCGCCCGGTCGCCTTGGGGCGGCCCGGCGGCTACCGGGTTGGTGTGCCCCCAAGACGCCTTCGGCGTCGGCCCCCCGAGGGGGCACCCGGTCGCCTTGGGGCGGCCCGGCGGCTACCGGGTTGGTGTGCCCCCAAGACGCCTTCGGCGTCGGCCCCCCGAGGGGGCACCCGGTCGCCTTGGGGCGGCCCGGCGGCTACCGGGTTTCCCGCAGGTGGAAAAGGCGGTGCTTGTCGAGCCGGGTCTCGAAGCCGTCGGGCACGACGAAGGTGGTGGCGTCGGATTCGATGATCGCGGGGCCGGCGATGCGGTTGCCGGGCTTGAGCGCTTCCATCTTCCAAAGCACCGCATCCACCCACTTCTTGTGGCGGTAGAAGGGCCGCGTCCCCAGGCGCGCGGCGGCCGGCGGCGTTTCGCCTTCTTCCGGGTCCTCGGGCAGCACCGGCTTCTGCGTCACGACCAGGCCGCGCATGATCGCGCCGGTGACCGAGAAGCCCAGTTCGGGCGAACGCGCCGAACTGGCATAGACGCGCGCATAGGTGTTCTCGTAGGCATCGACGATGCGGTCCCAGTCCGCGGCGGTGGCGGCCTGGGCGATTGGCGAGGTGATCTCGAGATCGTTCAACTGGCCCATGTACTGCATGCGGTAGCCGGGTCGCAGGATCACGTCCTCCGGCTTGAAGCCGTTGGTGACGAACTCGTCGATGACCTTCGCGGCCAGTTCCTCCCACGCCGCCTGGATGGTGGCGCTGGCGGCGGCCTTGTCGGCGTCGGCGGCGAGCTGCGGCACGGCGATGTCCACGCTCTTGTCGTAGCGGTACTCGAAGTCGGCGCAGGCGCAGCCGAAGGCCGAGAAGCCTGCCGCCCAGGCCGGCACCACCACGTCCTTGAAGCCGGCACCCTCGGTGTAGCCGTAGGTGTGCACCGGGCCGGCGCCGCCATAGGAGAAGCAGACGAAATCCGCCGGGTTGTAGCCCTTGGCGCTGATGTTGGCGCGCAGGTACTCGCGCAACTGCAGGTCGAGCAGTTCGATGACGCCGGCCGCGGCATCCTCCACCGACAGCCCGAGCGGATCGGCGATCTGCGCCTCGATGTGCCGGCGGGCGCGCTCCACGTCGAGCTTGATCGCGCCGCCGAGGAAGTTGTCCGGGTTGAGGTAGCCGAGCACCACGTGGCAGTCCGACACCGATACGGTGTCGAGCCCGCTGTCGGGCCAGCAGGTGCCGACGCGGTAGCCGGCCGAGTCCGGCCCGAGCTTGATCGCGCCGCTGTAGGGGTCCAGCCGCACGAAGCTGCCGGCGCCGGCGCCCACCGAATCCATCGCCACCAGCGGCAGCGACAGCACCAGGCGCGCCATGTCGGGGTCGGAGGCGATGGCGAAGCTGCCCTTGGTGATCAGCGCCATGTCGAAGGAGGTGCCGCCGATGTCGGAGCAGGCGATGTTCTCGTAGCCCAGCGCCTCGCCCAGCAGCTTCGAACCGATGACGCCGCCGATGGGGCCGGAGACGATGGTGCGCGCCAGTTCCCTCGCCTTCCAGCTTATGGTGCCGCCGTGGGTGGCCATCACCCGCAGGTCGAACTTCGCGCCGTGCTTCCTGAAGCGGTCGCTGACCTTCTGCAGCGTCTGCCGCGACGGCTCGGCGGCATAGGCTTCCAGCACCGTGGTGTTGATGCGGTGGCTTTCCTTGCGCGACGGGTAGTAGTCCACCGAGGCGAACACCGGGATGTCGACGCCGAGGCGGGCGAGTTCCTCGCGGCACAGGTCGCGGGCGCGCTTCTCGCTGGTCTCGTTCTTGTGCGACTGCAGCAGGCAGACGACGATGGCCTTCGCCCCGGCCTCCACCAGCTCGCGCGTGGCCTGCAGCACCTCGTGCTCGCGCAGCGGGATGGCGATCTCGCCCTGCACGTCGGTGCGCTCGGTCACGCCGCGGGTGCGCGACAGCGGCACCAGCGGCTCGTCGTAGCGGTGGGTGTTGAGGTGGATGCGGTCCTCCAGCGCGTAGCCGAGGTAGCTCTGGATCGCGCGGCCCATCGAATGCACCTGCTCGAAGCCCTTGTTGCAGATCAGGCCCACGTCCAGCCCCTTGCGCTGGACCACGCGGTTGAGCATCGCGGTGCCCGAATAGACGCAGGTGACCAGTTCCGGATAGACCTGGTCCACGTCGCGCCCCCAGTGGGCGAGCGCGTCCTGCGACGAATTGAAGATGGCGAGCGATTCGTCCGCCGGATTGCTCTGCGCCTTGCCGACGACGAAGCGGCCGTCGTCGCGCACGAAGAAGGTGTCGGTCATCGTGCCGCCGGCATCGATGCCCATCACCTGTACCCGTGATGCGGTCTGGACTTGCATGGTTGTCTCCGTTCCTTCCCAGTGGTTGGATGAACTTGTCGGTGTGCTTGGCACCGCCATCCCCATCGCAACCCGCATGCCATCGCCGCGCATGTGCGGCGCAGCATCCGCGCATGGCCCGGAACGAGGCCGCTGCGCCCGATCCGGCAATGCAGCGCAACATGCACCGCTGCGGCGGAGCACCGACCGGTTTCGATATCGGCGTACGGAATCCGGACGTTCGGCGGACGCCGGATGCGCCGTGGCGGCTTTCGTGCGAACATTCGGGCCCGCCGCCGTACGGCGGCGGGTGCGCCCGCGCGCCCGGCCGCACCCGCCCAGCCCGAATGCCGAACACACAGCCCCTCCCCGCCTGCATGTCCAGTCTCGACCGCATCACCCAGAAGACCCTCGTCGATTGGCTGGGCGCGCACGAAGTCGCGAAGGGTCTCGGCTACCTCAGCCGCGTCAGCCGTCTGTCGAGCAACGAGTTCAGCGTGACGGCGCATGTGAAGGGAACGAAACGCACGCCGTACAGCGTGTACGTCGAGGTCGCCGAAGGCCGCGACGGCATGTCGCACCTGATCTCGGACTGCACCTGTCCGGTCGGCAGCGACTGCAAGCACGTCGCGGCGATGATGCTGGCCTGGCTGCGCCAGCGCGGCAGCCCCGACCGGCCGCGCGAGGAAGTGCGGGTCTGGATCGAGGCCCTGCGCAGCGCGGTGGCCGCGGACGGCCGGGCGGAGGTCCGCCACGCCCCGGACCGGCGCACCCACGGGCTGGTCTACCTGCTCGGCGACGTGCCCGAGATCCAGCAGCACGCGGTGCGCTGCTACAAGGCGCGCTTCGACAAGCAAGGCCGGCTCCGGCATACCGAGCACTGGTTCAACTTCGAACGCGCCCTCGAGACGCCGCCGGCCTTCGTCGACGACCGCGACCTCGAGATCCTGCGCCTGCTGTGGGCGCAGCGTCCGCGCCAGCACGGGCTGCTGCTGCATGCCCTGCCGCTGGACGGCCGCCATGCCGGCGAACTGATGCCGCTGCTGGCCGAGAGCGGACGGGCCTACTACGACGACTTCAGCCGCCCGCCGCTGCATGCCGGCAGTCCGCGGCCGGGCCGGCCGGACTGGCTGACCACTCCCGACGGCCGCCGCGCGCCCACCGTGCGCAGCGATCCGGCAGCCGACGTGGTGCTGCCCCTGCTGCAGCCCTGGTATGTGGACACGGCGCACTCGGAAACCGGCCCGGTCACACTGGACGTCGCCCCCGATCTGGTGCACCGGCTGCTGCGGCTGCCGCCGCTGACGGCGGTGGAGGCGGAAATGGTGGCGCAGGCGATGGCCGAACTCACCCCCGCGCTCCCATCTCCCACGCAGGACGCCGAACCTGCCGTGCAACTGGAGGGGCCGCCGGTGCCGGTGCTGCAACTGGCGACGATACCGGTCATCGACGCCCAGTACCGCGGCTACGCCCCCTACGGCACCTGGGAGTTCGATTTCGCGACGCTGGCGTTCCGCTACGGCCCGCTCACCATCGCCGCCGACGACCCGGCGCTGTTCCATTGCCTGCCGGACGGCCGCAGCGCCCGCATCGCCCGCGACGGCCGCGCCGAGCATGCGGCGCAGGCCAGGCTGGGCAGGGCCGGCTTCGCGCCGGTGCCGGCGGGCAAGATACAGTCGGCCTACAAGCGGCTGCCCGACGGCGCGCTCGGCCTGGCCAGCGAGGACGACTGGCCGGCCTTCATGGCCGGGGTGCTGCCCGGCCTGCGCGCGGAAGGCTGGCACATCGACACGCCGGGCGATTTCCGCCACCACGCCACCGACGTCGATGCGCTGGTGCTGGACGTCGACGCAACCGACGGCGACTGGCTGGCGATCTCCCCCGGCATCGAGGTCGAGGGCAGACCGGTGGCGCTGGGGCCGCTGCTCGCCGGCCTGTTCGCCGAGGACGGGCGCTGGCTGTCCGGCCGCCTGGACGACATCGCCGACAGGGAGGCGGTCATCCTCCACCACGAAGAACTCGGCCGCCTGCGCCTCTCCGCCGGGCGGCTGAAGCCGCTGGTGCGCGCGCTGGTGGATCTGTTCGACCGCCCCGACGGCCGGTTCCAGGTTTCCCGTCTCGACGCCGCGCGGCTGGCCGATCTGGATCTGCCCGGCCGCGGGCGCGAGTTTGTCGCCGAACTGGCGGGCCGGCTGTGCGGCGCCGCCGGCATCGAACCGGTGCCCGCGCCCGCGGGCTTCCATGCCGAACTGCGCCCCTATCAGCTCGAGGGGCTGGCCTGGCTGCAGCATCTGACGAGGCACGACCTGGCCGGCATCCTCGCCGACGACATGGGCCTGGGCAAGACGGCGCAGGCGCTGGCCCATCTGCTCACCCTCAAGCGCGCCGGCCGGCTGGACGTGCCGGCGCTGGTGATCCTGCCGACCTCGCTGGTGTTCAACTGGCAGGCCGAGGCCGCGCGCTTCGCCCCCGGGCTGAAGGTGCTCAGCCTGCACGGCACCGACCGCCACGCCCGCTTCGCCGAACTGGAGGTGGACGGCGCGCCGGTCGATGTGGCGCTCACCACCTATCCCCTGCTGTGGCGCGACGCCGAGGCGCTGCAGGCGCGCGAATGGAGCCTGCTGATCCTCGACGAGGCGCAGACGGTGAAGAACGCCGCGAGCAAGGGCGCCCAGGTGATCCGCCAGTTGCGGGCGCGCCACCGCCTGGGCCTCACCGGCACGCCGCTGGAGAACCACCTCGGCGAACTGTGGGCGCAGTTCGACTTCCTGCTGCCCGGCTTCCTCGGCTCGCAGAAGCAGTTCAACGCGACCTGGCGCACGCCGATCGAGAAGCACGGCGACACGCTGCGCCGCGACCTGCTGGCCGCCCGGCTCAGGCCCTTCATCCTGCGCCGGCGCAAGGAGGACGTGGCCGCCGAACTGCCGCCCAAGACGGTGATCGTGCGCAGCGTCGGCCTCGAAGGCGGCCAGCGCGACCTGTACGAGACGGTGCGCGCGGCGATGGACGAGCGGGTGCGCCACGAGATCGCAGACAAGGGCTTCGCGCGCAGCCAGATCGTGATCCTCGACGCGCTGCTGAAGCTGCGCCAGGTGTGCTGCGACCCGCGCCTGCTGAAGAGCCCGGCCGCGGCGAAGGTGAAGGAGCGCGCCAAGCTCGGCCTGCTGATGGACATGCTGCCCGAGCTGATCGCCGAGGGCCGGCGCATCCTGATCTTCTCGCAATTCACGACGATGCTGGCGCTGATCGCCGCCGAACTCGACCGCGCGAAGATCGGCTGGGTGAGCCTCACCGGCGACACCCGCGACCGCCGCATCCCGGTGGAGGACTTCCAGAAGGGCCGCGCGCCGGTGTTCCTGATCAGCCTGAAGGCGGGCGGCGTCGGCCTCAACCTCACCACCGCCGACACGGTGATCCACTACGACCCGTGGTGGAATCCGGCGGCCGAGAACCAGGCCACCGACCGCGCCCACCGCATCGGCCAGGACAAGCCCGTGTTCGTGTTCAAGCTGATCTGCGCCGGCAGCATCGAGGAACGCATCCTCGCGCTGCAGGAGAGGAAGGCGGCGCTGGCCGCCGGCGTGCTGTCGGAGGACGCCGACGCGCTGGCGAAGTTCGGCGCGGCGGACATCGCCGCGCTGCTGGCGCCGCTGCCCTCCACCGTCCCGCGCTGACCCGCCGCGCCGGCGGGCGGCGGACGTGGCGAGGCCCGCCGGAATGCCTCCCGGCGGGCCCCGTTCGCGCCGGCCCGGAAGGGCCCGGCGCCCTGCCGTCGCCTCAGCGGGCCGGCGCGGCCTCGGCGACGAAGATCTCGACGCGGCGATTCATCGCGCGCCCGGATGCGGTGGTGTTGTCGGCCACCGGCTCGTACGAGCCGCGGCCATCGACCGCAATGCGCGAGGCCGACACGCCGCGCGCGGACAGGTAGTCGCGCACGGATGCGGCGCGGTTGATCGACAGCGGGTTGTTGATCGCATCGCTGCCGGTGCTGTCGGTATGGCCGACGATGGTCACGGAAGTCACCGGGTTCTGGTTCAGGGTGGTGGCGAAGCGGTCCAGGATCGGGCGCATGTTGGGCTTGATCTCATGCTTGCCGGTATCGAACGAGATGTCGCTCGGGATGTCGAGCTTGAGGCGGTTGTCGGCGGTCTGCGACACGCCGACGCCGGTGCCGGCGGTGGCCTGCTCCATCGCCGCCTTCTGCTCCTGCATGTGCTTGGACCACAGGTAGCCGCCGCCCGCGCCCAGCGCCGCGCCAATGGCCGCGCCGGTGGCGGCGCTCTTGCCCTTGCTCCCGCCCGCGGTGGCGGCGCCGATCAGGCCGCCGGCAACCGCGCCGATGGCGGCACCCGTGCCGGTGTCGCGCTGGGTCTCGCTCATGTTGGCGCAGCCGACGAGGCCGCTCGAAGCAAAGGTGACCGCGGTCAGGGCCAGGATGATCTTTTTCATTGTGAGCCTCCGGTAGGTAATGAGCCGATGGAATTATCCGGCCTCGCCGGAACACGCGTCCGCTCCAGTGTGCAACAAAGGATGAAGCGCATCCGCGAGGGGTCGCACCATCATCCGCGCAGCAAACCGAAAAGGAAATAGCCCGCCCGGGCCATCGGCACCGGACCGGCGCCGGGCGCCGCGCCCGGCCGCGGCGGTGCATCGGCTACAATCGGGGCATTCCAACCCGGCTCGCGGCCAGCCGCCGCCGCGAAGCGATCGCCTCCATCCGCCCCGAACCGATGAACCCGAACACCGCCAACGATACCGCCCCCGCCGCGCCGTCCAACTTCATCCGCAACATCATCGACGACGACAACCGCAGCGGGAAATGGAGCGGGCGCGTCGAAACGCGCTTCCCGCCGGAGCCCAACGGCTACCTGCACTACGGCCACGCCAAGTCGATCTGCCTGAACTTCGGCCTGGCCGAAGCCTACGGCGGCATCTGCCACATGCGCTTCGACGACACCAACCCCGAAAAGGAAGAGCAGGAATACGTCGATGCCATCCTCGAGGCGGTCCGGTGGCTGGGCTTCGACTGGAACAGGCACCTGTATTTCGCCTCGGACTACTTCGAGACCATGTATGCCTGCGCGGTGAGCCTCATCGAGGCCGGCAAAGCCTATGTGGACTCGCAGTCGGCCGAGGAAATGCGCGCCAGCCGCGGCACGCTGACCGAACCGGGCAGGGACGGCCCCTGGCGCAACCGCAGCGTCGAGGAAAACCTCGATCTCTTCGCCCGCATGCGCGCCGGCGAATTCGCCGAGGGCACGCACGTGCTGCGCGCGAAGATCGACATGGCCCACCCCAACATCAACCTGCGCGACCCGGCGATCTACCGCATCCGCCACGCCGCCCACCACCGCACCGGCGACGCCTGGCACATCTACCCGATGTACACCTTCGCCCATCCCATCGAGGACGCGATCGAGAACATCACGCACTCCATCTGCACGCTGGAGTTCGAGGACCAGCGCCCGTTCTATGACTGGCTGCTGGACGCGCTCGCCACCGCCGGCCACTTCGGCCGTCCGCTGCCGCAGCAGATCGAGTTCGCCCGCCTCAACCTGACCTATGTCGTGCTGTCCAAGCGCAAGCTGATCCAGCTCGTCACCGAAGGCCATGTCGATGGCTGGGACGATCCGCGCCTGCCGACGCTGATCGGCGCGCGCCGCCGCGGCTTCACCGCGTCGGGCTTTCGTCGCTTCGCCGAGCGCATCGGCGTATCCAAGTCCGACTCGTGGATCGACATGAGCGTGCTGGAAGAATGCATGCGCGACGACCTCAACGAGGCCGCCGAGCGCCGCGTCGCGGTGCTCGACCCGCTCAGGCTCGTCATCACCAACTACGCGGAAGGCCGCTCCGAGCTGTGCCAGGCGCCCAACCACCCGCTGAAGCCCGAGCTGGGCAAGCGCGACATGCCCTTCTCGCGCGAACTGTGGATCGAGCGCGAAGACTTCATGGAAGAGCCGGCGAAGGGCTTCCACCGCCTCTACCCCGGCAACATGGTGCGCCTGCGCTACGGCTTCGTCGTGAAATGCACCGGCTGCGAGAAGGACGCCGCCGGCAGGGTCACCGCGGTGCTGGCCGAATACATGCCCGATTCCAAGTCCGGCACGCCCGGCGCCGACAACTACAAGGTCAAGGGCAACCTGCACTGGGTGTCGGCGGCGCACGGCTACGAGGCCGAGGTGCGCCTGTACGACCGCCTGTTCGCCCATCCGCATCCCGGCCAGCGCCGCGAGGGCGACGCGCCGGACGTGGAACGCGACTTCCTGTCCGACCTCAACCCCGGCTCCAAGCGCTCCATCACCGCCTGGCTGGAGCCGGCGCTCAGGGAGGCGCAGGCCGAGGACCGCTTCCAGTTCGAACGCCACGGCTATTTCGTCGCCGACCGCGTCGACTCGAAGCCCGGCGCACCGGTGTTCAATCGCACGGTGACGCTGAAGGACTCCTGGGCGAAGGGCGGGAAGTGAGGCAAGGCGCGGGACGCGAGCCGTGAAAGCCCTGCGCCGCTTCCTCCCCATCCTCGCGATCGCCGCCGCCATCGCCGCCGCCGGCTGGTGGTTCACCCGCCCCAGGCCGGTTCAGGTGGTGGTACATGAGGTTGCGCGCGGCACGGTGGAAGCGACGCTGGCGAACACCCGCGCGGGCGAGATCGAAGCCTGCCAGCGCACCAGGATGGCGACCATCTCCGGCGGACGCATCGAATACCTCGGCGTGAAGGAAGGCGACCGCGTAGAGGCCGGGCAGGTGCTGATGCGGCTGTGGCACGGCGACCTGGATGCGCGCCTGGCGGTGAACCGGGCGCAGCTCGCCACCGCGCGGCAGCGCGTGCAAGAGGCGTGCACGGTGGCCGACAACGCCGAGCGCGAGGCCGAGCGCCAGGCGCAGCTCGTGAAGCGCGGCTTCGTGTCGGCCAGTGCCGAGGAAGCGGCGCGCACCGAAGCACGGGCGCGGCGCGCCGCCTGCCGCACCTCGCACGCCGACGTCGCCACCGCCGAGGCGCAGATCACCGCGACCACCACCGAGCGCCAGCGCCTCGTGCTGGTGGCCCCCTTTGCCGGCACGGTGGCGAAGATCACCGGCGAACTGGGCGAGATCTCCATCCCGTCTCCGCCGGGGGTACCGACGCCGCCGGCGATCGACCTCATCGACGACTCCTGCCTCTACGTGACGGCACCGATGGACGAGATCGACGCCCCCAGGATCCAGCCCGGCCAGCCGGTGCGGATCACGCTGGAAGCCCTGCCGGGCCGCGTCTTCGAGGGCCGCGTGAAGCGCATCGCGCCCTACATCACGGCGGTGGAGAAGCAGGCGCGGACGGTGGAGGTCGATGTCGATTTCATCCGCCCCGACGACGCGAAGGGCATGCTGGTGGGCTACAGCGCCGACATCGAGATCGTGCTCGCCACGCGGCCGGACACGCTGCGCATCCCGACCGCGGCGCTGCGCGACAGCAACAAGGTACTGGTGGTCGAGGATGGCCGCCTGGCCGAGCGCGCGCTGAAGACCGGCGTGTCCAACTGGGAATACACCGAGGTGCTGGAGGGCCTCGCCGCCAGGGAACGCATCGTCACCTCGCTCGAACGCGAGGGCGTGGCGGCGGGCGCGCGAGTGGCCGCCGAGACCGGCGGCCGCTGACGCGGACGGCACGGCGATGGCGCAGATCGAACTGAGCGGCATCGAACGCGTCTTCCGCCTCGGCGACAGCGAAGTGCGCGCGCTGCACGACCTGTCGGTGTCGATCGATGCCGGTGAATACGTCGCGGTGATGGGGCCTTCGGGCTCGGGCAAGTCCACGCTGCTGAACCTGCTGGGCCTGCTCGACCGGCCGAATGCCGGCCATTACCGGCTGGAAGGGCGCGACGTCACCACGCTGTCGGCCGACGAGCAGGCCGAGGTCAGGCGCGCGCGCATCGGCTTCGTGTTCCAGAGCTTCCACCTCGTGCCGCGCCTCACCGCGGCCGAGAACGTCGGCCTGCCGCTGATGCTGGCCGGCGTGCCGCCGGCCGAGCGCGCCGAGCGCGTCGCCCGCGCGCTGCGGGATTTCGGCCTCGAGGCGCGCGCCGGGCATCGGCCGGACGAGCTGTCGGGCGGCCAGCGTCAGCGGGTGGCGATCGCACGCGCCACCATCATGCGACCGGCGATGCTGCTCGCCGACGAACCCACCGGCAACCTCGACCGCGCCACCGGCCAGGAAGTCACCGCCCTGCTGGAGAGCCTGAATGCCGCCGGCACCACGCTGATCGTCGTGACGCACGACCCGGTGATGGGCGCACGCGCGCGCCGCCAGTTGCTGATGGAGGACGGCGAACTGCGGCAGGATCTGCGTCGCGCGGCGAGCGCGCCGGCGGACGGATGAGCCCGCGATGACGCCCGCCGACACCCTGCGCTTCGCCAGCCGCGCCACCCTCGGCTACCCGCTGCGCACCGCGCTGATGGTGCTGGCGATGGCGATCGGCGTGGCCGCGGTGGTGGTGCTCACCGCGCTCGGCGACGGCGCGCGGCGCTACGTCGTCGGCCAGTTCGCCGCGCTGGGCGCCAACCTGGTGATCGTGCTGCCCGGGCGCAACGAGACCGGCGGCGTCAATGCGGGCAGCTTCGTCACCAGCACCCCGCGCGACCTCACCGTGGCCGACGCCGCCGCGCTGCTGCGGGCGCCGCTCGTCACCCGCGTCGCCCCGCTGTCGCTGGGCAATTCCGAGATCTCGGTGGGCGACAGGCTGCGCGAGGTGCTGGTGCTGGGCACCACGGCGGACTACGTGGACATCCGCAACTATCGCGTCGCGCAGGGCCGCTTCCTGCCGCACGAGGGCCTGGGCCGCACCGCGGCGGTGGCGGTGATCGGCGACACGCTGCGGCGCGAGCTGTTCGGCAACGAACCGGTGATCGGCCGCATGGTGCGCATCGGCGACAACCGGCTGCGGGTGATCGGCGTCATGACGCCGTCCGGCCAGGGCCTGGGCATGAACACCGACGAACTCGTCATCGTGCCGGTGGCCACCGCGCAGGCGATGTTCGACACCAACACGCTGTTCCGCATCATGGTCGAGGTGCGCAGCCGCGAAGCCATCGCGCCGGCCCAGCGCGAGATGGAGAAGATCCTGCGCGCCCGCCGCGAGGGCGAACTCGACGTCACGCTGATCACGCAGGACGCGGTGCTCGGCACCTTCGACCGCATCCTCGGCGCGCTCACGCTGGCGGTGGCCGGCATCGCCGCGATCAGCCTGGCGGTAGCCGGCATCCTGGTGATGAACGTGATGCTGGTCGCGGTGACCCAGCGCACCGGCGAGATCGGCCTGCTGAAGGCGCTCGGCGCCAGCGGGCGCCACATCCGCCTCGCCTTCCTGACCGAGGCCGCCCTGCTGTCGCTGGCCGGCGCGCTGGTGGGCTTCGCGCTCGGCCACCTGGGCGCGTGGGGCATCCGGCTGACGTGGCCGGTGCTGCCGGCGTGGCCGCCGAACTGGGCGGTGATCGCCGCGCTCGGCACCGCACTCGCCACCGGCCTGCTGTTCGGCGTGATGCCGGCCCGCCGCGCCGCCCGGCTCGACCCAGTGCAGGCCCTCATGAAGCGCTAGCCGACGATGCGCTGGCAGGACTTCCTCCACCTCGCCCTGCGCGCGCTCACCGCGCACAGGCTGCGCAGCTTCCTGACGCTGCTGGGCATCGCGGTCGGCATCGCCGCGGTGATCCTGCTCACCTCCATCGGCGAGGGACTGCACCGGTTCGTGCTCAATGAATTCACGCAGTTCGGCACCAACATCGTGTCGGTGCAGCCCGGCCGCCGCGGAGCCAAGGGCGGGCCGCCCGGCCTGCCGTCCACCGCGCGCGAACTGACGCTGGACGACGCGGCCGCGCTGGCGCGCGCGCCCTACGTCACCGGCATGACGCCCTCGGTGTCGGGCAACTCCGAAGTGCGCGCCAACGGCCGCGTGCGCCGCACCTTCATCATCGGCGCCGGCCCCGACATGCAGCGCGCATTCGCGATGCAGGTGAAGGTGGGCAGCTTCCTGCCGCCCGACGACGCGGAAAACCCGCGCGCCTTCCTTGTGCTGGGCGCGACGCTCAGGCAGGAACTGTTCGGCAACGACAACCCGCTCGGGGAGCGGGTGCAGATCGGCAGCGAGCGCTTTCGCGTCATCGGCGTGATGGAGCGCAAGGGCCAGTTCCTCGGCTTCGACCTCGACGACGCCGCCTACATCCCCACCGCGCGCGCGATGGCGCTGTACAACCGCTCCGGGCTGATGGAAATCAGCGTCACCTACGCGGAAGGCGTGCCGGCCGCACGGGTGACCGGCGAAATCCGCAAGATCCTCGTGGCCCGCCACGGCCGCGAGGATTTCACCCTCGTCACCCAGGAAGACATGCTCGCCACGCTGTCGAACATCCTCGACATCCTGACCGCGGCCGTCGGCGCGCTGGGCGGCATCTCGCTGCTGGTGGGCGCGGTGGGCATCGCCACGATCATGACCATCGCCGTGGCCGAACGCACCAATGAGATCGGCCTGCTGGTAGCGCTCGGAGCGCGGCGGAGCACCGTCCTCGGCCTCTTCCTCGGCGAGGCGGTGGCGCTCGCCGCCATCGGCGGCCTCGTGGGGCTAGCCCTCGGCGCCGGCATCGCCCGGCTCGTCGGCCTGCTGGCGCCGGCCCTGCCGGTCACCACGCCGTGGCGCTTCGTGCTCGTGGCCGAGGCGGTAGCCGTCCTGATCGGCCTCGCCGCCGGCGTGCTTCCCGCACGCAAGGCCGCCCGGCTGGACGCCGTGGAGGCCCTGCGTGCCGAATAGATCCCGCCCTTCGACGGCCTTCGCGCCTCGCCGGCACCGCGCATCGGCCGCCGTGCGGGCGATGGCATGCGGCGCATCGCTCGCGCTGGCAATCGCCGCGACCGCCACCGCCCTCGCCGCGCCGGCGCCCTGGCACGTCTGGCGCAGCAAGCTCGACGGGCGCGAAATCTGCAAGCAGACGAGCGCCGGCCCCGGCTGGGAGTGGTCCCGCGGCCCGTTCCACGATAGCCGCTGCCGACGGCCGATAGATCGGACCGAACGCCGATTCAATTGGCAAAAATCAAGTATTGATCCAAGTCAACGAGCGCTCAGATTGCCGGGCAGGAAAGAGGCCGGAGAGTAAGATAAAGACAACAAATCTCGTGTGGTTTTTCACAAAAGCAGTTAAAAACCTGGAGCAAGAGAAGAGGAGGCTGAAATGTGCTTTTTTGATTCGCCGATCGGCCGCTGCGAAGCCGTCAGGGAATTGGTCCTGCTGGACGAAACCCAGAAGGAATGTGCATGCGAGCATGGCTGCCCGCCAGGGTTCGAATGCCCGCTGGAAGGGTGTTTCGCCACCGTCAGCGGCATCTCCGAGGAAACGGCCGAGGTGCTGGCCGCCAGGGAGACCGATGCAGCCGTCGTAAAGGCCGCGAGCCGGAGGATACAGGACGCGATCGCCGCCTGAGGCGGGAAGGCAGTCCCGCCAGCGGGCCAGGGACGAGAGGGAGGGGCAGTCCGGCATGGCCGGCTGCCCCTTCCGCTTTCAGAAGCCCTCGTCGTCCCGCAGGTAGCGCCACTGTCCGGGCGGCAGGTCGCCAAGCCGGACGCGGCCGATGCGCACGCGCTTGAGGCCGATCACCTTCAGCCCCACCAGTTCGCACATGCGGCGGATCTGCCGCTTGCGCCCTTCGCGCAGCACGAAGCGCAACTGGTCGTCGTTGATCCACTCGACCTGCGCCGGGCGCAGCTTGCGGCCGTCGAGTTCCAGCCCGTGGTTCAGCAGTTCGAGGCCGTTGCCGGCCAGCCTCCCCTCCACCCGGACGAGGTATTCCTTGTCGATCTTCGAATCCTCGCCGATCAACTGGCGCGCCACGCGGCCGTCCTGCGTGAGCACCAGCAGGCCGGTGGAATCGATGTCGAGCCGGCCGGCCGGCGCCAGGTTCTTCAGGTTCGACGGATGGAAGCGCTGCGCCGTGTCGCGGTCGAACTGATTGCCCGGCCCGATCAGGCCGACGGCGGGCTCGAAACCCGGTTCCGGCTGCCCCGACACGTAGCCGACCGGCTTATGCAGCAGGATGGTCACCCGCTGCGCCTGCTCGCGCCTGGCCTCGGGCGCCAGCGTGATGTTCGCGGACGGGTCGATACGCGTGCCCAGCTCCGACACCCGCCGGCCATCGACGAAGACCCAGCCGCGCTCGATCAGTTCGTCCGCCTCGCGGCGCGAGCAGATCCCGCGTTCGGCCATCACCTTGGAAAGCCGTACGCCGTCGGCCGCCGGCGCGGCAGCCGGCACCGCGCCACGCTCGTGCCCCGCTTCGGCCCTCGGGGTCGCGGGCTCATCGGCGGCCTTCTTGAGCTTGAGCGTGCCGGCGATGCGCGACGGCGCAGGCTGCGGGGGATTCTTGCGGACGGAAACCAAGACGGACCTCTGGGCGCCGGACGGCGCGATGCGGAAACAGGCGCGATTATGCGCCAGCCCGGGCGGCGCACGCGAGCCACACGGGAGAAGCGGCCTCAGTGCCGCGGGTCAGCCCCCGGGGCTGGGCCAGGTTGGTCAGGCGGGTGAAGAAACCCATTTCCTCCCGCGACAGGGGCAGCGTGGTCAGGTCTTCCAGGCCGGAGTTCTTCCAGTAGGTAGCGGTTAGGATCAGCCCGGCCTGGCCCAAGAGGCCGGAACGCTGGTATGTTGGATCGAGGACCTGGAGGCCGGACCAGTCCTGTTCCAGACGGGCCGCATAGTCCGTGCCGTAGCCCTGGATCTTGAAGATGAAGCCTTCGATGGCCGCCCGCCGGTAGTTCTGGTCGATCAGATTGGTGGGTTGCCATTGCAGGGCCAGCTTGATGAGGTTCAAGTCAGCCTCGTACAGCACGTCGTTGGCCATGCCCTCAATCTGCAGCAAGGTCTTGCCTGCGTACTGCCCGGTCGTCACAACCCCAGTCGTCAGCTCGTAGGAGCCCAACTGGTCCCAGCGCTTGCCGAAAACGGCTTCCGCCGCCCGGTCGCGCAGGTCGAAGGCGTACCAGTAGTAGACGTCGTGGTAGTTCGCCGCCTGCCCGAAGGCGGTGTTGGCGACGATGTTGCGGTCGGTTTCGAGCGGGTTCTGACTTTGCTGGAAGAGCACGTAGGTGCCCAAGGTCTGGGCATCCAGGTTGTAGCGACCGTCCTGCCGTACGAAGATGCTGTACGCCTTCCTCAGGTCGATCCCCACCATGTAGTCGGCACCCGCGCTGTTGTCCCAGCGGGGGACGATGTCGCGTTTCTTAGCATCCCTGGCCTGTCCCATGTCCGTCTCCCTTCTCGTTCAGTCTTCAGTCAATTCACGGCTCAATTCGATCTGGCCGCAGCGGCCGGCCGCTTCCAGGGTTGGAAGTCCCAGCCGTCGATATGGCGGACGCTGCCATCGCGCAGGTTCCTTAGATAGATTTCGCCGCCATCTTCCGGGTGGCGGATTCCACCATCGACTTGCACCAGCCAGTTCATCCGGTCGGAGAGGTGGGCATCCAGCGGGTAGGACCAAGGGCCGATTGATTCGCCTCCCCGCTCGCCCACTTCTGGGATGTCCTTGTCGTCCAGCTTGTAGTTACTACCCTCCCATAGCTTGCGCACCGTTCTGGCTTCGCGGCTGTCATAGAGGTAGAGGGAAGGCCTGCCATGGCGCTTTGCAGAAAGCCCGCTGAACAATACATACCGCCCGTCGCGGGATACGTCATGTGCCCACCACTGGCCGTACGTGCTCTGCGGTGAAATGAAAGGCGTCAGGTCTGCCGTCTCCAGCACCTTCCCCGGCACGGTGGCGAAGATATGAGTCTTGGCCTCGCGCACCACGGCCGGCGGCTGACCCAGGGGGTTGTAGAAGTCCGCCGAGAAGAGCAGCCGCCCATCGGCCAAGTAGACGGGGCCGCCTTCGGGAGAACCCATGTGGATGTTGTCCAGTTGCCGTTCCTTGCCGCTGGCGAGATCCATTTCGTAGAGGTGCCAGAAGCCTTCGAGGCCAGTGCGCAGGACCAAGCCGCGCAGGCTCTTCCAGTAGGCGAGCTTCCTGCCGTCCGGAGAGAACGCGGGGCGGTCGGTCTCAATGCCACGGGCGAGGGCAGCGGTGCCGGGCTTGGAGATGTTGAGGATCGCCCGCTGCTGCTCGGGGCCGATGAGTTCCCGCAGCTTGCGGCCGTCG
Source organism: Thauera sp. K11 (assembly GCF_002354895.1). Classification (NCBI taxonomy): domain Bacteria; kingdom Pseudomonadati; phylum Pseudomonadota; class Betaproteobacteria; order Rhodocyclales; family Zoogloeaceae; genus Thauera; species Thauera sinica. The sequence goes on along the minus strand of NZ_CP023439.1, from coordinate 343,334 downwards.
CGGTCGATCAGCCAGAGGGCTGGGTCGAGCCTGACGCAACGGACGTTCTCGGGACCTTCGCAGCGCCAGGTGACGACGGCGATCTGCTTTCCGTCCGGCGACCAAGCCGGGCTGAAATAGCTGCGGCCCGGTTCCTGGCCAGGGAGTTCCTCCAGCCGGCCACTGGCGATGTCGTAGCGGCGCAGGCGGCAGCGGTTGGGTGCTCGGGCGTCGCTACAGGTGGTGGTCAGGAGGGTCGTCTCGTTGGGCTCGACGATGGCCCGGTGGAAGCGCCAGCGCAAAGGCCATTGCTCATAGGGAATTCCAACCACGTCGGCCTGCACGGGGTGCAGCCAGCGCGAGTAGCAGTCCGTTGCCTGGCATTGCCGCCAGGCCATCTCGTTGTCGTGGGCGAAGGGCGTGTCCTTCCATTGGGCTTCGATATCGCGCCACTGCTGGACATAGGCAGCCCGTTCCGCAGGGGTGAAGCTCTTTGCGCCAAAAGGCACCGGCTTGGCGGTTTCAGCACAGCCGGCCAGAGTCAGCGTAGAGGCGATGGCAAACCGGGCGAAGTATCCGTCCGGCCATGAACGATGTGGCCGGCCGGCGGTTCCCGTGTGTCCTTCTACCGGCGCCTCCTCTCGGACCCGGTCAGTGGATAGGTTCTTCATTGTTCCTCCTTGGCTTTTTAATGATGATGGCAAGCTCCGTTGGAATCTATGACCTCAACATGTATTGGTCATGACTCTAGAAATAGTCCGTTCGGCTAGGCTACGCGGGTGTGCAGCGTACGAACGGCCTTGTGCACGCGTTTGAACTGCCTGGCATGGGCGTAGCGGCCAACCGGGGGCGATGCGGTTGTAGCTCCGACGCAGGCCCAGGCCATGCTGCTGCGCTGCCTTGACCAGATGCTGGCGGCTCTTCTCCAGCAATGGGTGTCAGTTGGATGCGCGATCGCCTTGGGCATCACGGTGGTGTCCGCGATCACCTGCTGCACGGGGGCCTTCTTGATGACGCCGCGCCGGGCCGCCTCGATATCAGATGCAGGATCTGCATCCGGCGCCAAGAACCGACCAGGACATCACCGATGCCGGATACGGCAGAGCGCGACGACAAGCTGCACGCACGCCATTGGCAGCGAAGGCGCGGCCGTTACTCGTTGCCCGCGGCGGCGCCTAGCACCGCGTCGATGTACTGGGCCGGTTCATGCACCTGGGCCGCGGTGTCGTCCAGCCACTCGCTCACCGGGCCGGCGAACACCGTCAGCGCGACGACGCCTGCCAATAGCGCGGACATCGCCAGCAGCGGCAGCACGGGGACGGGTGGCGCGGCCGCTCCGCCCTGCCTGCCGCCTTCCGGCAGTTCTCCCCCGGCGCAGGCGCCCTGCGCGGCGGTGCTCTTCCAGAACACCAGGCTGCCGGCCCGGGAGAAGCCGATGATGCCGAGCAGCGACGTCCCCAGGATCAGCCCCCAGATCCACGACATGCTCACCGATTCGCGCGCGCTGTCGAGGATCAGCAGCGTGCCGATGAAACCCGACAGCGGCGGCATGCCGCACACCGCGATCGCGGCGGCGAAGAAGAGCCCGCCCAGCAGCGGCGCCTGCACGACCGGCGGCGCGAGATCGAGGCGATCTCCGATGCTGCCGCGCCGCAACGCGATCTGTTCGGCCAGCAGGAACAGCGCCGCGGTCGCAAGGGTGGAATGCGCCAGATAGTAGAGGCCGGCGCTGAGCGCCGGCGCGGTGAACAGTGCGACCGCCATCAGCAGCGTGCCCATGGAAGCCACCATCGCAAAGGCGGCGAGTTGCGCCAGCGACCGCGCGCCCAGCACGCCGCCCGTGCCTGCCAGCAGGGTCAGCATCGCCGCCGGCAGCAGCCAGGGCGTGGCAAGCCAGGACGAAGCGCCGGCGGCGTCGCCGAACGCCAGCGTGCAGAGCCGGATGATGGCGTAGGCGCCGACCTTGGTGGTGATCGCAAACAGCGCGGCGACCGGCGCCGGCGCAGTCATACAGGTGCCGGGCAGCCAGAAATGCACGGGCACCAGCGCCGCCTTCAACCCGAACGCCAGCAACAGCAGCAGCGCGCCGGTATGCAGCAGCGCGCGGTCGTCCGCCGCCGACTCGGGCACGCGGACGGCCAGGTCAGCCATGTTGAGCGTACCCGTCACGCCGTAGATGAGACCCGCGGCGAGCAGGAACAGCATGGAGCCGAACAGGTTGACCACGGCGTACTGCACACCCGCCTTCAGGCGCTCGCGCCCGCCGCCGTGGACCACCAGGCCGCAGGAAGCGATCAGCAGCACCTGGAAGAACACGAAGAGGTTGAAGAGGTCGCCGGTGAGGAAGGCGCCGTTGATGCCCATCAACTGGAACTGCCACAAGGCGTGGAAGTGCCACCCACCGCGGTCGGCACCGCCGATGGCATACAGCAGGGCGAGCAGCGCGAGCAGGTCGGCGAGCGCCAGCATCGACGCCGCCAGGCGGTCGAGCACCAGCACGATGCCATAGGGCGCCGGCCAGTCGCCTAGCGCATACACTTGCGGCCCCTCGGCGGAGACCGCCGCCAGCAGCGACAGCGCCAGCACGAGCAGCGCGGCGCACGAGGCCACCGACAGCACGCGTGCGACGAGCCAGTCGCGCCTGCCGACGAGCACCAGCACGGCGCCGACCAGCGCCGGCAGCAGGATGGGCAGCGCGATCCAGTGATTCAACGCCCGTCCTCCCCGGCGTCGGGCCCGGACGGCGGCGGAACGGCATCGACGTGATCGCCGCCGCCGGCGAACCGGCTGCGCAGCGCCATGGCCACGATCACCGCGGTCATGGCGAAGGAGATGACGATGGCGGTGAGCACCAGCGCCTGCGGCAGCGGGTCGGCGTAGCGCGCGGCGCGCCCGTCGATCAGCGGCGGCGCATCGACCACCAGCCGCCCCATCGCGAACAGGCACACGTTCACGGCATAGGACAGCAGCGTGAGTCCGAGCACCACCGGAAACGTGTGCGCGCGCAGCAGCAGATACACGCCCGTGGCGGTCAGCACCCCCACTGCGCTGGAGACGAGCCATTCCATGCCGGTTGCTCCGCCTCCCGTCACGCGCCGCGGGACGGATGAAACGGGCGCCGGGCACGCCCGCAGTGTGCGGCCCCGAGGTCGCCCCGACCCCGGTGCACCGGGCTCGCGTGCCGGCATGCGCCGGGCCGGCCCGGGCACGCCGGTGCGCCCCCGGGAGGCCGCGAACGCCTCGGGCGTGGGATTCGCCTCATCGCAGGGTTCCTTGCGGCAACGCGCCCGCGGCACCGTCCTGCCCGCGGATGCGCGCCAGGCTGGTGAGCGTGAGCAGGGTGGCGCCCGCCACCACGAGGAACACGCCGGTATCGAAGAACAGCGTCGAGGCGACCCGCACCGCCCCGAGCAGCGGGATGTCGGCGTGCCAGACCGCACTGGTCAGGAAAGGGTAGCCCGCGAACCAGGCGCCCAGCCCGGTGAGCGCCGCCGCCAGCACGCCCCAGCCGAGCGGCGTGTGATAGTCGATGTGCAGCCGGGCGCCGGCCCCGTCCATGCCGTGCGCCATGTGCTGCAGGATCAGCGCGGCCGCCACCGCCAGGCCGGCGACGAGGCCGCCGCCCGGCGCATCGCGGCCACGCAGGAAGACGAAGGCGCCGATGGCGAGCGCCAGGATCAGCATGGCGCGCATCGCCGCTGCCAGCGTCGGCGGATACGTCGGTGCGACGGGCACGGCCCTGCCGCCCGCGGCATCGGACGAGGCGCCGTCGAGCAGCGCGAAGACCGCCAGTGCGGCAGTGCCCAGCGCGGCGATCCCGCCGAAGGTGTCGAAAGCGCGGAAGTCCATCGCGATCACGTTCACCACGTTGCGCCCGCCGCCGCCGGGCACCGACTGCTCGAGGTAGTAGCCGGACAGCGTCTCGAAGTCGCGCGTCATCATCGCCCACGCCGCGCCGGCCGCGCCCAGCCCGGCCGCGGCGGCGAGGACGGCGTCGCGCAGCCGGCGCGGCAGCCCCCTCTCTCGCGGCGTCTCGCGCGGCAGGTGCGCGAGCGCGAGCAACAGCAGGATCATCGTGACGACCCCGGCCGCGATCTGGGCGAGCGCCAGTCCGGGCGCCGACAAGTGGGCGAAGCCCAGCGCGACGACGAGGCCGGCCACGCCGGCCATCGCCAGCGCCGGCAAGCGCCTGCGGTGCAGCGCGAGCACCGCGATGCAGGCGAAAACCAGCACCAGCCAGCCGGCCACGGCCACCGGCCCGGCCGCCAGCGGCACGCGCGCGCCGGGCGCATACGGCGTCGTCAGGAAGGTCGCGAAGCCGAGCACCAGCACCGCGCCCACGGCGAAGGCGAGCTGGCGCTGCAGCGAGCCGTCGTGCACGCCCTGCGTGATCGTGCGCGCGAGATCGACGAAGTAGGCGAGCACGGCGTCGAACATCGCCTTCGCCTGCGGATGCAGGCCGGCGGCCCACGATGCGCGCGCGCTGCGATACGCCTTCAGCAGCACCAGGCCCGCCAGCAGCGCCAGGGCACTCAGGCCGATGGCGGGGGTGAGGCCGTGCCAGAGGGCGAGTTCGTATTCCGGCAGCGGCGCGCCGGTGGCAGCCGACGCGGCCGCGTCGACCAGCGCGCCGGCCAGCGGCGCGGGCAGCACGCCGAGGCCGGCCGCGAGCACCGCCAGAATGGCCGGCGGCAGCCACATGCCGGCCGGCGGGTCGTGCGGCGCCTGCGGCAGCACCGCGCGTGCGCGGCCGAAGAACACATGGACGACGAGGCGTAAGGAGCAGGCCGCCGCCAGACAGGCGGCCAGCGTGGCCAGCACGGCCACGAGCCAGCCGTTGCCGCCCCACTCGGCCAGCGTCGCCTCGTGCAGCATCATCCCGTTGGACACGAAGCCGCTCAGCGGCGGCACCCCGGCCATCGCGGCCCCCGCCAGCAGCGCCGGCGCCGCGGTGAGCGGCATCGCCTGCGCGAGGCCGCCCAGCCGCGGGATGTCGCGCGTCCCCGCCTCGCGCCCGACGATGCCGGCGCTCATGAACAGGGCCGCCTTGGCCACCGCGTGGCTCAGGATGTGGAACACCCCCGCTACCATCGCCATCGGCGTGCCGAAGCCGAGCAGCATCGTCACCAGGCCGAGATGGCCGATCGTCGAATAGGCCAGCACCGCCTTCAGGTCGTCCTTGAACAGCGCAATGAAGGCGCCGGCGAGCATCGTCGCCAGCCCTGTGGTCGCCACCAGGTAGAACCAGGCGTCGGTACCGGCCAGCACCGGCCACATGCGCGCCAGCAGGAAGACGCCGGCCTTCGCCATCGTCGCCGAATGCAGATAGGCCAGCGCCGGCGTCGGCGCCGCCATCGCGTGCGGCAGCCAGAAGTGGAAAGGAAGCTGCGCGCTCGCGGTGAAACAGCCGGCCAGGATCAGCAGCAGCGCCGGCAGGTATTGCGGGGCGGCCCGGATCGCCTCGGCCTGCTCGAAGATGTCGGACAGGCGGTAGGACCCTGCGACGTCGCCGAGGATCAGCATGCCGGCGATCATCGCCAGGCCGCCGGCGCCGATCACGACGAGCGCCATGCGCGCGCCCTGCCGCCCCTCGGGCAGATGCCTCCGGTAGCCGATCAAGAGGAAGGACGACAGGCCGGCAAGCCACCAGAACACCAGCAGCAACAGCACGTTGTCCGCCAGCACGATGCCGAGCATCGCCCCCTGGAGCGACAACAGACGGGCCATGAAGCTGCCCGTCGGATCGCGCTCCGCCAGGTGGAAGCGCGCATAGGCAATGACCGGCAGTCCGATGCCCAGGATCAGCAGCGCAAACAGGAAGCCCAGCCCGTCGAGCCGGAACTCCGCATCCAGCCCGAGACCGGGGAGCCACTCCCAGCCGGCCTGCAGCACCTCGCCCTGCAGCACGCCGGGCAGGTGCGACAGGAGCAGCAGGAAGGCCGCGAGGCTTGCCGCGAACGCCGCCCCGGCGCAGGCATTGCGCCCGGCGCGGATCAGCAGCGCGGCCAGCGGCGCGCCGAGAAAGGGCAGGATCACGATCAGGGACAGGTTCATGGATGCGGGCAGCGGTCCATTGACTGACAATTCATTTCACTAGGCGCAATGAGGGCGGAAGGTTACCATTTATACCTCTACCGAAACCCGTACCGACGACCCAAGGCCGAAGTGTCCGCCCTCAAGACTGAAACCCCCTCCGCCACCGGCGAAGGCAAGAACCCCATCCAGGTCATCGAGCGCATGATGAAGCTGCTCGACGTCTTGGCACAGCACGCCGATCCGGTGCCGCTCAAGCAACTGTCGCTGGAGACCGGGCTCCATCCTTCGACCGCGCACCGCATCCTCGGCGCGATGTCGCAGAGCGGCTTCGTCGAGCGTTCGGAAGCGGGCGTCTATCGCCTGGGCATCCGCCTGCTCGAACTGGGCAGCCTGGTGAAGTCGCGCATCTCGCTGCGCGATACGGCGATGCCCTACATGGTGAAGCTGCACGCCGCCACCGGGGAAAGCGTCAACCTCGGCATCCGCGCCGGCGACGAGATCGTCTATGTCGAGCGCACCTCGAGCGGCCGCTCTTCGGTGCGCGTCGTGCACATCGTCGGCGCACGGGCGCCGCTGCATACCACCGCCACCGGCAAGCTGTTCCTGGTCGATGACGGTCTCGAGCAGATCCGCGACTACGCGCGGCGCACCGGCCTGCCCGCGTCGACACCGGCTTCCATCACCACGATGGCCGCGCTAGAGAAGGAACTCGACCGCGTGCGCCGCCACGGCGTCGCCTTCGACCTCGACGAAGTGGAATCGGGCGTACGCTGCATCGCCGCCGGGATCCGCGACAACAACGGCGCGCTGATCGCCGGCCTGTCGCTGTCGACCCCCTCGGAGCGCTTCAACCCGGACTGGGCGCCGGTCGTGCGCCAGACTGCGGACGAGATCTCGCGGGCGCTGGGCTACGCCGGCGCCCGCCACTGACCACCGCTGCGCCGGTCAGCCGGCGCGGCCCTTGTGGGCGGCGGCGAGGCGCTGCGCGCCTTCTGTCTCGAGCCACTTGCGCACGCGCTGCGCATCGGCGGTGCGGGTGTAGCGGCCGTTCGAATCCATCAGGACCATGACCACCGGCTGCTGGTGGATCCACGCCTGCATCACCAGGCAGCGCCCCGCCTCGCTGATGTAGCCGGTCTTTTGCACCGCGATCTGCCAGTCGGGGCTCTTCACCAGCGAGTTCGTGTTGCTGAAGCGCAACTGGCGCGCGCCGATCTCGACGTAGCGCTCGGGCGTGGTGGAGAACTCGCGGATCAGCGGATAGGCGGCCGCGGCCGCCACCATCTTGGCGAGGTCGCGCGGACTGGACACGTTCAGCGGCGTCAGGCCGGTGCTGTCGTGGAAGCGGGTGTCGGCCAGGCCGAGCATGCGCGCCTTGATGTTCATCGCCACCACGAAAGCCTGCTCGCCGCCCGGGTAGTGGCGAGCCAGCGCCGAGGCGGCGCGGTTCTCGGAGGACATCAGCGCCAGGTTCAGCATCTGCTCGCGGGTGAGGCGCGTCCCCAGCACGAGGCGCGAACCGGTACCCTTCAGCGTGTCGATGTCGCCTTCGGAGATGACGAGTTCCTCGGACAGGCCCTGTCCGCTGTCGAGCACGACCATCGCCGTCATCAGCTTGGTGATCGAGGCGATCGGCAGCACCGAGGACGCGTTGCGCTCGAGCAGCACTTCGCCGTTCGTCTGGTTGGCGACGTAGAAGGCCGCCGAACCGAGTTGCGGCAGGCCATGGGCATCGAGGGTGAGTTCGGGTTCGGCCGCGGCGGGAGCGATCAGCGCCGCCGCCGGCGCGGTCTTGCCCAGGACCGGTTGCTTGCGCAGCGATACCCGCAGCGGCGCGCCCTTGGCGGCCGTGCGTCCGCGCGCCTCGGCAACGCTGCGCGCCTTGGCGCGCCTGGCTTCCGCGCGGGCGGACGGTTTGGCGACGCGCACGGCGGCCTTGGCGCTGGTCCGGCCGGCGGTCTTGGCGGTGGATTTGGGAGCGGGTTTGGCGGCGGCGCGAGCCTGGCTGCCTGCGGCCTTGGTGGCCTTGCCCGCCTTGGAGGCGCCTGCCGAGGGTGCGGCGGCCGCCGCATTCAGGCCGGAGTGGACGACGGACAGGCCGAGAAGAAAAGCAAGAAGAAGTCGTGGCTTCATGGCAGCGGTAGATCCGGCGGGCGAGCTATGAGCTAATTTTCAGCCAAATTAAGCAGATAGCAAGATCTTTTCAAGGTGTTTCGTAAATCATTTCCGCCATTGTCCCATGAACGGAGCACCATGGCGGCATGTTTGCAGGACAAATATTGCGCCCGTTCGAGGCGCCTACAGGCGAAGGAAGTCGGCGACCTCTTCGCGGCGCGCCATCGCATCGCCGTAGCCGAGGTCCATCAGGGCGCGGATGAAGCCGGGCTCGAACAGCAGATAGGACAGCAGCGTGGAGCCGTCGCGGCGCATCGCGCCCACGCCGCGCAGCACCGCACCCAGCAGCGGCGGCACCTCCTTGCGATGCCGCGCGGCGATCGTGTCGATGCGCCGCGACGGCGAGATCACCAGCGTTTCGATCGGCCGCAGGCCGCTGGCCACCGCCTTGCGCTGCTCGGGGCCGAGACCGCCGACGATCCGGTTGATGCGCTCGAGGCGCTCCAGATCGACCGCCAGCGTGTCGAGGAAGATGCTGGACAGGGCATGGCCGGCGATCTGGGCCGGCGACGGATAGCCCTCGGCCCGCTGCCGGCCTTCCTCGGCGAGGCGCCCGGCGCCGATCACCAGGATGCGGTCCGCGCCCAGGTGAATGGCCGGGCTCACCGGCGCGAGCTGGCGCATCGAGCCGTCGCCGAAGAATTCGCGGTTGATGCGCACCGCCGGAAACACCAGCGGCAATGCGCTGGTCGCCATCAGATGATCGACCCCCAGCCGCGTGCGCACCCCCATGCGGTGCGCGCGGCGCCAGGGCTCGACGTCGATCGAGCCCTCGAAGAAGGCCAGGCTCTCGCCCGACGCGTAGCCCGATGCCGTCACGCAGATCGCGTGCAGGTAACCGGCCTTGATCGCGCGGTCGATGGCGGAATAGTCGAGCACCTGCGTCAGCAGCGTGCGCAGGGGATCGTTGTCGAGCAGGGAACGCGGCGTCTGGCGGATGAGCCAGCCGCCGAAGGTGGCCGACGCCCAGCGCAGGCCGCTGCCGAACAACGCGACCGGATCGACGCGGTACACCTGGTCGACGTGGAAGTTGCGCCAGATGCGCGCGAGGTGGCGCACCGCATGATTGAAGCTGGCCGAATGCACCGCCAGCGCCACGGCGTTGATGCCGCCTGCCGACGTACCGCAGAGGATGGGAAAGGGATTGCCCGGCCGGCGCCCGCGGATCTCGCGGATCGCCGACAGCACCCCGACCTGGTAGGCGGCGCGCGCACCGCCGCCCGTCAATACCAGTGCTGCCCGCCCCCCGTTGCCCATCCGCGCCTCCCCTGCGGGCATCATGGCACAGGGGAGGACAGACGGAAAACCGGCGGCCGCCGGGCGGGCGTGATTTACTGCTCCTGCCCCGCCTCGACCACCGTCAGCGCGGTCATGTTGACGATGCGGCGCACGGTGGCCGACGGCGTGAGGATATGCACCGGCTTGGACGCACCGAGCAGGATCGGACCCACCGTCATGCCCTCGCCCGCCGCGTTCTTGAGCAGGTTGAAGGCGATGTTGGCGGCGTCCAGCGTGGGGAAGATCAGCAGGTTGGCATCCTCGCGCATCTTCGCGTTGGGGAAGATCTGCAGCCGGTGCCGCGCATCCAGCGCCGAATCGCCGTGCATCTCGCCTTCCACCGGAAGGTCGGGATGCTGCTCGTGCAGCACGCGCAGCGCGGCTCGCATCTTCTCGGCGGTGGGCGAGTCGGCCGAGCCGAACGACGAATGCGACAGCAGGGCCACCCGCGGCTCGATGCCGAAGCGCTTCATCTCCTCGGCGGCGAGCAGCGTCATCTCCACGATCTGCGCCGGCGTCGGGTCGTAGTTCACATAGGTGTCGGCGAGGAACAGCGTACGGCCCGGCAGGTGGAGCAGGTTCACCGTGTAGAGGTTGTCGACGCCCTCGCGGCGGCCGAGCACCGTCTCGACGAACTCGCGATGCAGGCGATGCATGCCGTAGGTGCCGCAGATCAGGCCGTCGCCGTAGCCGAACTTCAGCAGCAGCGTGCCGATCAGCGTGGTGCGGCGGCGCACTTCCTTCTTGGCGTATTCGACCGACACGCCGTGGCGCTCCATCAGGCTGTGATAGTGCTGCCACAACTGGTTGAAGCGCGGGTCGGAATCGGGGTTGACCAGTTCGTAGTCGTGGTCGGCCGCCATGCGCAGGCCGAAGCGCTCGATGTTGCCCTTCACGACGTCGGGGCGGCCGATCAGGATCGGGCGCACCATCCCCTCGTCCACCACCTGCTGCACCGCGCGCAGCACCTTCTCCGATTCGCCCTCGGAGAAGATGATGCGCTTGGGGCTCTTGCGCGCGGCAGCGAACACCGGCTTCATGATCAGGCCGGAATGCCACACGAAGTTGTTGAGCTGGCCGCGGTAGGCGTCCCAGTCGGCGATCGGACGCGCCGCCACGCCGGACGCCATCGCCGCCTCGGCCACCGCCGGCGCGATCTTGACGATCAGGCGCGGATCGAAGGGGCGCGGAATGATGTATTCGGGCCCGAAGCCGCCGACCTTCTCGCCGTAGGCCGCGGCGACGATGTCGCTCTGCTCCACGCGCGCCAGTTCGGCGATCGCCCGCACCGCGGCGAGCTTCATGTCGTCGGTGATCGTGGTCGCGCCGGCGTCCAGCGCGCCGCGGAAGATGAACGGGAAGCACAGCACGTTGTTGACCTGGTTCGGATAGTCCGAACGGCCGGTGGCGATGATCGCGTCGTCGCGCACCCGCTTGACTTCCTCCGGCATGATCTCCGGCGTCGGGTTGGCAAGCGCCAGGATCAGCGGCCGGGCCGCCATCTTCGCCACCATCTCGCCCTTCACCACGCCGCCGGCCGACAGGCCGAGGAGGACGTCCGCGCCCTCGATGACCTCGCCGAGCTTGCGGGCGTCGGTCTTCTTCGCGTAGCGCGCCTTGATCGGGTCCATCAACGTGGTGCGCCCTTCATACACGACGCCCTCGATGTCGGTGACCCAGATGTTCTCGACCGGGATGCCCAGCATCACCAGCAGTTCGAGGCAGGCGAGCGCCGCCGCGCCGGCGCCGGACGTCACCACCTTGACCTGCCTGAGGTCCTTGCCCTGCAGGTGCAGGCCGTTGAGGACGGCCGCGCCGACCACGATCGCGGTGCCGTGCTGGTCGTCGTGGAAGACCGGGATCTTCATGCGCTCGCGCAGCTTGCTCTCGATGTAGAAGCATTCCGGCGCCTTGATGTCTTCGAGGTTGATGCCGCCGAAGGTGGGCTCGAGCGCGGCGATCATGTCGATCAGCTTGTCGGCGTCGGGCTCGTTGACCTCGAGGTCGAACACGTCGATGCCGGCGAACTTCTTGAACAGCACCCCCTTGCCTTCCATCACCGGCTTGGCGGCGAGCGCGCCGATGTTGCCCAGGCCGAGCACGGCGGTGCCGTTGGTGACGACGCCGATCAGGTTGGAGCGCGCCGTCAGGTTGGCCGCCTCGGCGGGGTCCTCGACGATCGCATCGCAGGCGGCGGCGACGCCGGGCGAATAGGCCAGCGACAGGTCGCGCTGGTTGGACAGCACCTTGGTCGGGGTGACCGAAATCTTGCCCGGTCGCGGGTAGCGGTGGTAGTCGAGCGCGGCTGCGCGAATCAATTCGTCCATGTCGGTCGTCCCTCCTGTCGATGACGCTGTTTTCGTTCGCGGCCCGCCGCCGGCAGGTCGGCTGCATAGACTAACCCCGCCGCGGCGGCAACGGGATGCAAAGCATACTCCTCTTTCGCGAATTTCTCACATAATGAAATCTTAATTTACTATGTGAAAGCATTTGATATTTGAATGAACGCAACGCGCGCGCGTTTCGGGCGTGGCATAATCCCGCGTCTTCGCCGACTGCGGTAAACCCCGACGGGCACCGGTCGGCGATCTGCGGACCGCCGGGTCGCGCACCATCCTCGCTCTCCGGCTTTCCGCCGCCCGCCGGCCCCAGGGCCTTCGAGACGCAACGGGCTCGACCGACGGGAAACGGTTTCGCTTCCGAACAGTGGAGAGAGGAGAGCATTTCCCATGAATCAACGCTTTGCCGAAGCGGCGATCGCCGCCGCACCGGAATATGTCCGCCACGAGGGCCTGAAGCAATGGGTGGCCGGGATCGCCGCCCTGACCGAGCCCGACCGCGTCGTGTGGTGCGACGGATCGCAGGATGAGTACGACCGCCTGTGCGCCGAGATGGTCGAATCCGGCATGCTCATCAAGCTGAACCCGGAAAAGCGCAAGGATTCCTACCTCGCCTGGTCCGACCCCTCGGACGTCGCGCGCGTGGAAGACCGCACCTTCATCTGCTCGAAGGACAAGAACGACGCCGGCCCCACCAACAACTGGGAAGACCCGGCGGTGATGCGCGAGACCCTGAACGGCCTGTTCAAGGGCTGCATGCACGGCCGCACGATGTACGTGGTCCCGTTCTCGATGGGTCCGCTGGGCAGCCCGATCGCTCACATCGGCATCGAGATCACCGACAGCCCCTACGTCGTCACCAACATGCGCGTCATGACGCGCATGGGCAAGGGCGCCATCGAGGTGCTGGGCAGCGGCGGCGACTACGTGCCGTGCGTGCACTCCGTCGGCGCCCCGCTCGCCCAGGGTGAAAAGGACAGCCGCTGGCCGTGCAATCCGACCACCAAGTACATCGTCCACTACCCTGAAACCCGCGAGATCTGGTCCTACGGCTCGGGCTACGGCGGCAACGCGCTGCTGGGCAAGAAGTGCTTCGCGCTGCGCATCGCGTCCACGATGGCGCGCGACGAAGGCTGGCTGGCCGAGCACATGCTGATCCTCGGCGTCGAATCGCCGCAGGGCGAGAAGACCTACGTCGCCGCCGCCTTCCCGTCGGCCTGCGGCAAGACCAACTTCGCCATGCTGATCCCGCCGAAATCCTTCAACGGCTGGAAGATCTACACCGTCGGCGACGACATCGCCTGGATCAAGCCCGGCAAGGACGGCAAGTTCTACGCCATCAACCCCGAATCGGGCTACTTCGGCGTCGCCCCGGGCACGTCGGAGAAGACCAACTACAACGCGATGGCGACGCTGAAGGAGAACATCATCTTCACCAACGTCGCGCTGACCGACGACGGCGACGTGTGGTGGGAAGGCATGAGCAAGGAAGCGCCCGCGCACCTGACCGACTGGCAGGGCAAGGACTGGACGCCCGAGATCGCGAAGGAAACCGGGCGCAAGGCCGCGCACCCGAATGCGCGCTTCACCGCGCCGGCCAGCCAGTGCCCGTCGATCGACCCGAACTGGGAAGACCCGGCCGGCGTGCCGATCTCGGCCTTCATCTTCGGCGGCCGCCGCGGCACCACCGTGCCGCTGGTGTACGAAGCCTTCAACTGGAACTACGGCGTCTACATGGCCTCGACGCTGGGTTCGGAAACCACCGCCGCCGCCTTCGGCGCGCAGGGCGTGGTGCGCCGCGACCCGTTCGCGATGCTGCCCTTCTGCGGCTACCACATGGGCGACTACTTCAACCACTGGCTGCGCATGGGCCACGTCGTCGAGGACACGCCGAAGATCTTCTGCGTCAACTGGTTCCGCATGAACGAGCAGGGCCAGTTCATGTGGCCGGGCTTCGGCGAGAACATGCGCGTGCTGAAGTGGATCGTCGACCGCGTGCGCGGCCGCATCGGCGCCAAGGAAACCGCCCTGGGCTGGATGCCGAACTACGACGACATCGACTGGACGGACTCCGACGTCGCCAAGGCCGAGTTCGACGCGCTGACCAAGGTCGACGCCGACGCCTGGCGCAGCGAACTCTCGCTGCACAAGGAATGGTTCGACAAGCTGCAGGATCGCCTGCCGCGCGAACTGACCCTGAAGCGCGAACTGTTCGAACTGGCGCTGAACGCCGACTGAGTAGGACCAGGAGCCCGGCCGGAACGCCCGGCCGGGCGCCTTCCCGCCTGCCGTGGTGCGGCGGGCATCTTCAGGCAGTTGCGCTGTCTACCCCGCATGTCCATCCCTGGAAGACGGCCATGCGCATCATGCCCATCGTCGCAGGTCTCGGCCTGCTCCTCCTGCCGGCGCCTTTCGCTTCGGCCCAGTCCGGCGGCCAGAAGGCCGCACGTGTAAAGGTCGAATTCGTCGATCCGCAGAACTACACCGACGTCGGCCAATACGGCACCGATTCCGACCGCAACCTCGCCGCGCTGGCGCGCCACCTCGAATCGGAAGGCCAGCGCTGCGTTGCCGAAGGCAATACGCTGTCCCTGCGCGTCCTCGACGTCGACCTCGCCGGCCGCAACGAATGGTGGAAGGCCGGCTATGACCTCAGGGTGATGCGCGAGATCGACTGGCCGCGGATCAAGCTGCACTACGTCCTGCGCGATGCCGGCGGAGCCATCGCCAGCGAAGGCGACGCGAGCGTCGACGACATGAACTATCTGTCGCGCAGCGCCTACGTGCGGGCCGACGCCATCCGGCAACTGCCCTACGAGCGCGCCATGCTGCGCGACTGGTTCGAGCGGCAATTCTGCCGGAAGGCGTACTGAACGCCGCCTTTCATCCAGCCGCGGCAACGGTTTCCGCCGCCTCCCTCCCCGTCCGCACCATCGGTCCGCGAGCCATCCGCGACCGGGCCATCGGCGTCGCGGGCGCGACCGGTACTCCGACGGGCCGGGCGGGATGACCGGGGCGGCAGCCGGGATGGGAAGGCTTTCTCGTCATTGCCCCTTCGGCCGATAGCGCTCCAGACCATCGGCCCGGAGCCGGTAGCCGAAGACCCCCATGCCGCTGTCCCCGCGGGCGACCTTGAGAACGCCGGTGACCCAGAAGGCATCCATCATGCGCACGTCGCCCGTCGGCTTGTTGAGGACAACGTGAATCGTCTGATTGGCCGGCGGCGGCGGCGTATGGATGCAGGCCCCGAAATACGGCACCAGCAATAATTCGGAAACGAGCTTGCCCTTGCGTTCGAGGGGGATGACGAAGCCGGCCAGGCGAATCGCCTTGCCGTCCAGAGCCGTTTCCACCGGTGCCGCATCCCAGGCTGCCCGCATTTTCTCCAGCGCCGCCTGCGCGCGCGGGTCGCCGTCGCGCAGGCTGCCCAGGTCCAGGCCCTTGAACTCCGCCATCGGGTCCCAGTCCTCCGGGACGAGGTTGTCCCACTGTATCTCGCGATAGGCCGGGCGGGCCGGCTCGGTGCCGGGCGCCAGGCGTTCGCCGATGCGATAGCCCTCTGCCCCGGCAGCGAACGACGCGGCAAGCAGGAGACAGACGATGCAGGCATGGAGCAGGCGCATGGATTCCTCTCAGAGGCGGGGTGTCAGGCCGTCGGCCAGCGCCAGGCGGCTGGCCCGCCAGGCCGGCAGCAGCCCGGCGAGCAGGCTGACGGCGACGATGGCGGCAAGCAGCGACCACTCATCGGCACCGGGCAGCAGCGAATGCAGCACGATACCCCAGTTCTGGGCCAGCCACGGGCCCGCGGCCATGCTGGCGGCGGTCAGCAGGACGCAACCGCCAAACGCCCCGGCAAGTCCGAGGATCAGGCTTTCCAGCAGCAGCAGGATGACGATGTGCGGCAGGCTGGCGCCGAGGGCGCGCAGGATGGCCAGTTCGCGCCGCCGTTCGCCCAGGCCGGCCAGCATGACCGCGAGCAGGCCGGCCAGGCCGAGGACCAGGATCAGCCAGGACAGGCCGCGCAGCAGCTTTTCGCCGAAAGCCAGGCTCTGCCAGAGCTGGTCGAGCACGACGCCAGGCAGCACGGCCTGCAGCGGCTCGTCCCTGAAGCCGGCGATCGTGCGCTGTACGCCGAAGACGGCGGTACGCTGGTGCAGGCCGACCAGGAAGGCGGTGACTTCCTTCGGCGTCAGATCGAACTTGCCGACCATCGCCGCCGGAATCTCCACCCCGGGCAGCGGCATGCCGCCCTGCCAGTCGAGATGGATGGCCTCGATGGCGGCGAGGCCGACATGCACGGTCCGGTCCACCGGCGTGCCGGTCGGCGCCAGGATGCCGACGACGGTAAACGGCTTTTCGGCATGATCCAGGCCCGGCAACGGGCCGCTGCCGTGACTGAGCACGATGCGCCGGCCGGGCCGGTAGCCGAGTTGCTGCGCCACCTCGGCGCCAAGGACGGCCTCGAAGATGCCGTCATGGCCATCCGCAAAGGCACGGCCTTCGGCGATCGCGAGCGGCGTCTTCAGGCCGTAGCGGAAGTGCGCGAAATAGTCGCCGTTGGTGCCGAGCACGGGGTAGCCGCGGTGCGAATCGCCGAGCGACAGCGGAATGGTCCACGCCACCGCCGGGTTGGCGGCGATCTTGCGGTAGCTGTCCCAGCCGATGTTGTTGCTGGCGTCGCCTAGCCGGAAGACCGAGTAGAGCACCAGTTGCAGCGGACTGCCCCGGGCGCCGACGATCAGGTCGGTGCCGGAGACGGATTCGGCAAAGCTCTCGCGGACGTCGTGGCGCAGGCGCTCGACCGCGAGCAACAGGCAACTTGCCAGCACGATGGCGATCAAGGTGAGACCGAGCGTCGCCCGCCGGTTCCACGCACTGGCCCAGGCCAGCGGCAGCAGGAATCTCCAGGCCCTCATGCGGCAAGCTCCAGGCTGGCGTCGAAATGGGTGGCGAGCGAAAGATCATGGCTGACGAAGACGACGGCGCTCCCGTTGGCGCCCGCTTCGGCCAGCAGCAGGTCGACGAAGGCGGCCTGGCGGGCGGCGTCGAGGGCCGAGGTCGGCTCGTCGGCGATGATGATCTCCGGCCGTCCGATCAGCGCCCTCGCGGCGGCGACGCGCTGCTGCTGGCCGACCGACAGCGCATGTGCCGGCCGGCCATGCAGTGCGGGCCCGATGTCCAGGCGTTCCAGCAAGGCGCGGGCGGCGGCGGCCGGATCGCCCGCCCTCGCGGCCCGGCGCGCGGAAAAGCGGCAGGGCAGCAATACGTTGTCGACAACGGCCAGGTAGGGAATGAGGTTGAACTGCTGGAAAATGAAACCGACGTGGTCGGCGCGAAAGGCGTCGCGCCGGCCGGCCGGCCATCGGGAAAACGGCTGGCCGAGCAATTCGACATGTCCGGCCTGCGGCGCCAGCACACCACCGATCAAGTTCAGCAGCGTGCTCTTGCCGCTGCCGCTCGGACCGTGCAGAAACAGGCTCGTTTCCCCGGGAACCTCGAGAAGCGGCAGGTTCAGGCAGAAGCCGTCGCCGCCCGGCCAACTGAATGCAAGGTCGCGGACGAGGAGTGCGGGCGCGCTCATCTCACCACGCAAAGCGGGGCCGGGCTGGCGTCAGGCGGCCGGATCTCTGTCCCGCCGGGCCGACGAATTCGACCTCGATCCGCTTCAGCCGCGGGAATTCGGCAAACAGGGTCGTGTCGATGCCGCGCAGCGCCGACGGCCGGGCGCACTGCCAGCGGTAGTCGGCATCGAGGTCGAGATGGCCGTCGCCGGCGCTGCCTTCGAAGATGGGCGACTCGAGCTGCGGCGCCTGCGCCTCGCATCCTGCCTCCGGCACGATCCGGAACAGGCGATCGGGTTGCTCCAGCGTCGTCCTCATCGCCGTGACCGCCTGCCGTTCGGCCGGGCTGCGCGGGGCACGCTCGAAACCCAGCAGGCCGTCGAGCGGCGTTTCGAGATGGATGGCGAGGGTATTGCCATCGACTGCGATCTCCAGCCGGGCCTCGCCATGGACATGGGCAGGCGCCGCCCATGCCGGGCTGGCCAGGGCGAGGGCAATGCAAGAAAGGGCAAAGCGCACGAGAGGCTCCTTCACGGTATTACCAGCCGGCATCGAGCGCGACCAGGACGCGCGGAGGACGAGGAACGGCTGGAGAACGATGGATGATGCCGCGGCCGCCGTTGCCCTGCCACAAACTGCCCTTGAGCAAGGCGACCGCGAAGGGCGGGACGGTTTCGATGCGGTATCCCGGCAGCAGCAGGCCGGAAGTCTCATCCGGCAGACCGCCGGAAGCGGCACCGAGAAAACGGCGGTCGGCCGAGGCATCTTCGACCCATTCGGTGCCCGGACCGCGATAGGTGCACAGCATCCGAATCCCGACACGGTCTACATGCAGGCGGGGACACATGGCCCGGTGGACGATTTCCATCCGCAGACCGATGGACGGCGCATCGAGCAGTTCACCGAGCATTTCGGCAAGCATCGCGAGGTCGGCAGCCAGTGCCTCGCGACCGGGCCCGGCGGGCAATCCACCGAGATCGGGCGTGTCGCCGGGCGCCAGCGTCTGGCGGAATCCGCTGCCGAGATCGCCGGCATTGGCTTCCAGCCAGCCGGCGATGACCGCGTCGATGGGACGGTGCCACTGGGCCAGTTGGATCTCCGGATCGAAGATGCGCGTCAGGGCCAGCGCGGTGCCGGACTCGGCGTCACGGGTGGCGGCTTGCCGAGCCAGGGCGCTCGGTGCCGCGCTGAGCGGAATGCTGGTGCCGGCAGACATCGTTTCAGGACGTTTGAACACAGGGCGAATGGGCTTGTGGATGCAATGTTATAACATTGCATTTGTGCGCTCCAAGCCCTCGCCTCTAGAATGTTCGCCATGCTCAGCTCGCGCCCCACCGTCTCCCCGAGCAGTGCCGAACTCCTCGATCGTGCCAGCGAGCGCTGCAAGGCGCATGGCGCGCTGCTGACACCGATTCGGCGCGATGTTCTCGGCTTGCTCTACGAAACCGAAAATGGCCTGAAAGCCTATGACCTGCTGGCGAAGGTCAAGGAATTGCGGAGCAATGCGACGCCGCCGACGGTGTATCGGGCGCTGGACTTCCTGATCGAACAGGGCCTGGTGCACAAGATCGAACGCATCAACCAGTTCGTCGCGTGCCGCCACGACTCTCACCGTTTCCCGGGTCTGTTCATGGTCTGCCGGCGCTGCGGCAAGGTCAGCGAGTTGCACGACCACGCCTTGATGGCGGCCTTGACGCAGAGCATTCTCCGCGCCGGACACGAACTCGATTGTCACGAACTCGAGATCTCGTCGATATGCCCGGACTGCCGCCAGGCCGGGCAGGGCACGCACGGGGTTTGATACCGCGCACCGGCAAGCGGCCGATGCCGGTTTCCGCGCTACGATTCCAGCCTTCGCCGCACAGGAACACCGCGATGCTCCACTTCTCCCGCCGCGCCGCCGACATCCAGCCCTTTCACGTCATGGAACTGCTGCGCCGCGCGCGCGAGCTCGAGGCCCGGGGGCGCGACATCATCCACATGGAAGTGGGCGAACCCGACTTCCCCACGCCGCAGCCGATGCTCGAAGCGGCCGCGCGCTTCATCGCCGGCGGCGACGTGCATTACACCTCGGGCCTCGGGTTGCCGGCGCTGCG
Organism: Thauera sp. K11; assembly: GCF_002354895.1. Classification (NCBI taxonomy): domain Bacteria; kingdom Pseudomonadati; phylum Pseudomonadota; class Betaproteobacteria; order Rhodocyclales; family Zoogloeaceae; genus Thauera; species Thauera sinica. The sequence continues at coordinate 323,870 of NZ_CP023439.1, read as the reverse complement.
CGAGGCGATCGCGGGTTTCTACCGCGACCGCTTCGGCGCGGACGTCGCGGCGGAACGCATCGTCGTCACCGCCGGCGCGTCGGGGGCCCTGATGCTGGCACTGGCAGCCACCACCGATCCGGGGGACGAGTGGCTGCTGCCCGATCCCGGCTACCCCTCGAACCGCCATCTCGTGCGCAGCTTCGAGGGGGTTGCGCGCGGCCTGCCGGTCGATGCCGCCAGCCGCTATCAGCCAACCGCCCGGCAGGTGGCCGACGCCTGGCATGCGCACACGCGCGGCCTGATGGTCGCCACGCCGTCGAACCCGACCGGCACCCTGCTCACCGGCGACGAGATCGAGGCCCTGCATCGCGTCACCCACGGCCGCGACGGCCTGCTGCTGGTCGACGAGATCTACCAGGGGCTGACCTATGGCGTGGAGGCGTCTTCCGCCCTGTCCCGCCCGGCGCTCAATGGCGCCGACGACCTCTTCGTGGTGAACAGCTTTTCCAAGTACTTCGGCATGACGGGCTGGCGCCTGGGCTGGCTGGTGGTGCCGCCCGCGTACGTACGCACCATCGAGAAACTGGCGCAGCACTTCTTCATCGCGCCGTCCACGCCGGCACAGCACGCGGCGCTGGCCGCCTTCGCACCGTCGACGCTCGAAATCCTCGAAGAGCGCCGGCATGCGTTCGCCGAGCGGCGGGACACCCTGCTGCCCGCGCTGCGCGACATCGGCTTCACCGTCGCCTCCGAACCCCAGGGCGCCTTCTACATCTATGCCGACGTGTCGCCGCTGGCGGACGACGCCGAAGCGCTGGCGCGCAGGATGATCGAAGAGGCCGGCGTCGCCGCCACACCCGGCATCGATTTCGGCCACCACCTGGCACGGCGCCACCTGCGCATCGCCTACACGACGCGGCGTGAACGCCTGCTCGAAGCAGCCGACCGCATCGCCCGGGTCCTGCGCTGAACGCACCCGGCCGGGCTCCTGCGGACGTCCGGAAACGGAAGGGTCAGCCGGCCGAAGCGAGCTGCAGGCGGCCAGCGGCAGCGGCGACGAGCCGCTTCTTGATCGCCATCACCTTGCGGGTGTAGCGCATCGACGTATCGCCCAGCGAACCGTTGTAGTACTGCAGCGCACGCTGCATGTCGCCGTAGCGGGCAAGGCCCTCGTGAAGCACCTGGGTACCCACGTGGATGTTGAATTCCGGATCGAACAACGCGTTCTTGCCCCGCTTCGAGCCGATCTTGTCCTTGTGGAAACGGGGGATGACCTGCATCAGGCCCTGCGCCCCCATGTTGCTCACCGCGCGCGGATTGAAGCTCGACTCCACCGCCATGATCGCGACGATCAGCAGCGGATCGATGCCGCGGTGGCGCCCTGCCTCCTCGGCCGCGGCAAGCGCCGGTTCGAGCGTTTCGTCGGACACGCCGTAGCGGTCGGATACCCAGTCGCGGACCCGCACCATCTCGGGCGAAAGGCCGTTGTCATCCTCGACCGCCTGTACGGCTTGCGGGCTCTTGCCGGCCGGGTGTGCCGCCTCGAGAGCCTCCGCCGCGAGACCGGCGTAGAAGGAACCCGGCTGGGTGGACACCGCGGCGCGGGTGTCCGCGTAATTGACGCTGACCGGATCGAGCCGATCGGAGGCGACCGTCGCCATTCCCATCAAGCCGCCAGCCAGCAAGGCACCGTGTGCGAGATTTAAAAGAACGCCGCCCGCCTGACGCGCGAGGCCCTGAGTTCGAGTTGCGTGTTTCATGGTGTCCTCCATGCTGTGGCCAGAGCTCGACGTTCCGCGCGCCCTCGTGGGGCCAACGGTTGCCCAGTGCCGGTGAGGCCCTGAACAAGCGCGAGGGCTGCGGTCAGCAGCCCTCGCGTGTCGAAATACTCGGTCGCCAGTAGGTGTTAAAGCCCGTCGACGCAACCAGACGATGGGCCCCGCGGTGCGTACGTCCATGAAACCGCGCCCTCCCGAGGGACGGCGCCGCACCGTTTTTCAAGGTTCAAGAAAAGGGTTTATTTATGTTGCAGAGCAACATTTCGCCGAAGTGTATTTCCTCCTTCCGGCTTTGTCAAACTTTGACAGCGCATATTAAACAAGCACTTAACGCCTTGCAACAGGAACCGGCAGTTCCAGCCCGGCCCAATCGAAGCAAGGGCCGGGGTCCGTCTTGCGTCCCGGCGCGATGTCGGAGTGGCCGACGACGGCCCCGATCGGATAGTGCGAGCGCAGGATTTCCAGCAATTCCGCCAGCCTGTGGTACTGCGCCGGCTCGAACGGCAGCGTGTCGCAGCCCTCGAGTTCGATGCCGATCGAAAAATCGTTGCAGCGCTCCCTGCCCTCCCAGCACGACACGCCGGCATGCCACGCCCGCTCGTCCGCGGACACGAACTGGACCAGTTCCCCATCGCGCCGGATGAAGAAATGCGCCGACACCCGCAGATGGCAGATGGCCGCGTAGTAGGGATGCTCGCCGGGGTCCAGGGTGTTGGTGAAGAGTTGTTCCACGCCCGGCCCGCCGAACCGGTCGGGCGGCAGGCTGATGGCGTGCACCACGACCAGGCTCGGGCGCTCGCCTTCCGGGCGGACGTCGAAATTCGGGGAAGCAACGCGGCGGGCACCGGCGAGCCAACCGCCGGCGAGCAGATCGGTCTTCATCGATTTCGCCCTCGATACCCGGGCAGGCTGCGCCGCGAACGAAAACCAGTGCGGCCTGCGGCAGAGGTCAGCATGCGCGCAGCATCGCGATCACCGGCGCGGTATCCGGCCGCACGCGGCGCCACAGGTAGAAGGACTCGGCCGCCTGGCCGACGAGCATGCCAAGCCCGTCGGACACCCGCGCCGCGCCCTGCTCGCGGGCCTGCAGCATGAAGGGTGTAGGACGGTCGCCATACACCATGTCGTAGGCCAGCGCACCCGCACCGTAGATGCCGGCCGGCAGCGCAATACCCTCCCCGCCCAGGCTGGCCGAGGTCGCATTGATCACGACGTCGAACCCCTGCCCGCCGAGTTCGTCGAATCGCGCCACGTCCACCTCGCCCCGGCCCGGGCACAGCGCCTTCAACTGCTCGGCCTTCTCCGGCGTGCGGTTGGCGATCACCAAGCCGGCCGGCCCCTCTTCCAGCAGCGGCAGCAGCACGCCGCGCGCCGCGCCGCCGGCCCCCAGCAGCAGGACCCGCCGCCCGGCGATCGGCACGCCCAGGACGTCCCGGATGTCGCGTACCATGCCCACGCCGTCGGTATTGTCGCCGAGGATGCTGCCATCAGCCTCGAATTTCAGCGTATTGACCGCCTGTGCGTGGCGCGCCCGCTCGGTCAGCCGGTCGGCCAGCTCGACGGCCTGGATCTTGAACGGCACCGTCACGTTCATGCCCTTGCCGCCGTCGCGCATGAACTGCCGCACGCACGCCACAAACCCGTCCAGCGGCCCGAGGATGGCCTCATAGGTCAGGTCCTGGCCAGTCTGGCGCGCGAAGGCGGCGTGGATGGCCGGAGACTTCGAATGCGCGATGGGATTGCCGATGACGGCGTAGCGGTCGGTCATGGTATCGATCCGGTGGAGGGCGAATCGGAGGACGAGGGACGAAGTCTGCCCGCGTTCGGCGCCGAAGGAAACCTGCCGCCCGGCGCCGGCACGAGCCGCGCCGGCATAGCCGCGGTAAACGCAGCGACGGGCGCCGCAGCGCCCGTCGTGTCCAGCCTCGCGGTAAACGAGATCAGAAGAAGTGGCGGATGCCCACGTTGAAGCCGCGCTGGTAGCCGCCGCCACCGCTGGTGGCATCGCCGACCGAGCCGATCAGGAACTCGTCGCCAGCATGCTCGGCCGCCTTGTTGTTGTTGATGTCGGCATACGTCGCGTACAGGCCCGTGCGCTTCGACAGCCAGTGCTCGTAGCCGATCGCCCACTGGCTGACCTTGGCGTCTTTGCTGCTGTTCGCGATGTCCGTCTTGCGGTGGGCATACGACGCCAGCACGTTGCCCGAAGCGCTGACCGGCACGGTCACGCCCACCAGCCACTGCTTGGAGTCCTCGCCCTCCTCGAACTGGCCGAAGTCGACGCCGTCGGCCTTGCGGATGCCGTAGATCGCACCCAGCTTCACCACGCCGAAGTTGTACGAACCGCCGAAATCATAAACGCGGACCTTGTCGCCGTCGGCGGCACCGGTGGACTTCATCTTGATCTCGTGGAAGTTCAGGCCCAGGGTCAGCGGGCCATTGACGTACTTCGGCGAGATCGCCCAGGCGCGGACGTCGCCGGCCACGCTTTCGTTGCCGAGGGATTCGTTGCCGTAGGCGCTCAGCGTGTAGCCGGCGCTGAAGGAGAAGCCGCTCCAGGTCGGCGACACGTAGGCCAGCAGGTTGTCGAGACGGACCTCACCGAGGTAGACGTTGTTCGACTGGCCGACGGTACCGGTCGAGAACGGATCGATCGAATCCAGCAGCAGGTAGCCGGGCGCGTACTGGCGGCCCAGCGCCACGGTGCCGAAGTTGCCGCCCAGGGAGACGAAGGACTGGCGGCCGAAAGTCCTGCCGCCCTGCGCCGAGGTACCGGTATCCGCCAGGATGCCCTGCTCCAGCACGAAGCCGGCCTTCAGGCCGTTGCCCAGGTCTTCCGTACCCTTGAAGCCGATGCGGCTGCCGTTGGCGACGCCCGAATCGATGCCGCTGCGGTTCTTGACGCCATCAACGACGTTGTCGCCGCGATAGACGTAGCCCATGTCGACGATACCGTAGATCGTCACGTTGGACTGCGCAAAGGCCGGAACCGAAACCAGGCCAGCGACGGCCAGTGCGATCAGTTTCTTCTGCATGTGTTTCTCCTCAAGTTGAAGTCCAGACTCCGGAAAGAGATAGATTCCTCGGTCCTGCTCACCTCTCTGGCGAGAAGTTGGGCCGATTGTGCTGAGCGGGCAAGGCGCATGGCAAGTGACTCGGCACAAAAACACCACAATCGGACCCTGCCTGTTGCAGACGTGCAACAGACCAGCATCGATATTTCTCCGCCTGGGCGCCATCGGGAAAAGGCCGGGATGTCCCTCCCGGCGGTGCCGCCGCCGAGGAACTCGGCCCCCGGTTAGCACTCTCATGCACCGAGTGCTAAGATTGTGCGAGCAAGGAGGATCAAAGCCCATGACCCACGCCCTGTCGTTCCCGGTTCCGTCGGCTGGCAGCATCGATCAGTACATACAGTCGGTCAATCGCATCCCGCTGCTCACCGAGCAGGAGGAAGTCGCATTGGCAAGAAGGCTGCGCGAGGAAGGCGACGTCGAGGCGGCGCGGCAACTGGTGATGTCGCACCTGCGGCTGGTGGTGGCGATCGCGCGCGGCTATCTGGGCTACGGCCTGCCGCACGCCGACCTGATCCAGGAAGGCAACATCGGCCTGATGAAGGCGGTGAAGCGTTTCGACCCGGCGCGCGGCGTGCGCCTCGTGTCCTTCGCGATGCACTGGATAAAGGCCGAGATCCACGAATACATCGTGAAGAACTGGCGTCTGGTGAAGATCGCCACGACCAAGGCGCAGCGCAAACTGTTCTTCAACCTGCGCGGCATGAAGCAGGACACCGCGACCCTGCAGCCGTCCGAAGTGCGTTCGATCGCCGCCCGCCTCGGCGTCAAGCCCGAGGAAGTGGTGGAGATGGAAACCCGCCTGTCGGGCCGCGACATTCCGCTCGAAGGCAGCAGCGACGACGAAGACGAACGCTTCGCCCCCGTCGCCTACCTGCCCGACCCGCATGCGGAGCCCTCGGAGGTGCTGGAGCAGACCCAACTCGCCCGCCTGCAGGACACCGGCCTGCGCGAGGCGCTTGCCAGCCTGGACGAGCGCAGCCGCCGCATCGTCGAACGCCGCTGGCTCGCCGAAGGCGACGCCGCCACGCTGCATGAGCTTGCCGCCGAATACGGCGTGTCGGCCGAACGCATCCGCCAGATCGAGGCGAAGGCGATGCAGAAGATGCGAGGGGTGCTGGCGGCGATGGTGTGAGCGGCAAGTCGCCGCTCATCCCGCTTGATTCCATTGCCTTGCCCCGACCGGCCGTCGCCCGGGCCGGCGGGCCGACACCCACGCATCGCCCGCCCGGGCGATACGCTCACTTCCCCGCCAGCAGCGCCTCGATGTCGCCGGCGATGAGCGCCGGGTCTTCGGCGTGCTTCACGTACAGCCGCAGTTTTCCGCTCGGATCGAAGACGTAGGTGCCGGCCGTGTGGTCGACAGTGTAGTGGCCGTTCAGGTCGCCGCTCTTGCGGTAGAAGACGCGGAAATCCTTCGCCACTTCGGAGATCTTGTCCGGCGTGCCGTAGAGGCCAAGGAAGCGCTTGTCGAACACCGGCACGTATTCCGACAGCAGGGCCTGCGTGTCGCGCTCCGGGTCCACCGTGACGAACAGCACCTGGACGCGGTCGGCATCGGTGCCGAGCCGGCGCATGACCTCGCCCATGCCCGACAGCGCGGTCGGGCACACGTCCGGGCACTGGGTGTAGCCGAAGAAGATCGTCACCACCTTGCCGCGGAAATCGGCCAGCGTGCGGGGCTGGCCGTTGTGGTCGGTGAGCGCGAGCGACTTGCCGTAATCGGCGCCGGTGATGTCGGTCGAGCGGAAGGCCGGTTCGGACGGCGCGCAGCCGGCCAGCAGCGCCGCACCGAACGCAAGCGCGGCGAAAGTACGACTCCACGCGAAAAGACTCCTGGGACGCAAACGCATGTTCCGGCTCCGGCCATGTTCATCAGCAGGGGCTGATGATAGTCGGCGCCCGGGGTGGGGGCTAATGCGCTGCGTCAATTCGCCGCGGCCGCCGGACCATCCGGCCCGCCTTCAGTACGGCAGGTAGTGATCGGCCAGCAGCGCGGCGAAGAGGCCGAACAGGTAGGCGATCGAGAAGCGGAAGGTGCGCCGCGCCAGCGCGTCGCTGTAGTCGCGGTAGAGGCGCCAGGCGTAGTGGATGAAGCGCGCGCCGAGCACGACCGCGGCGGCGAGATAGACCATCCCCGACATCCGCGTGGCGTAGGGCAGCAGGGTCACGCCGAAGAGGATAAGGGTATAGAGCAGCACGCTCAGCCGGGTGAACTCGGACCCGTGGGTGACCGGCAGCATGGGCAGGCCGGCGCGCGCGTAGTCGTCGGTGCGGTAGAGGGCCAGCGCCCAGAAGTGCGGCGGCGTCCACGCGAAGATGATCAGGAACAGCAGCAGCGCATCGGCCGACACCTCGCCGGTGATCGCCGCCCAGCCGAGCACCGGAGGCATCGCGCCGGAGGCTCCGCCGATGACGATGTTCTGCGGCGTGCGCGGCTTGAGGAAGATCGTATAGACGACGGCATAGCCGACGAAGGTGGCCAGCGTCAGCCACATCGTCAGCGGATTGACGGCGCGGTGCAGGATGGTGAGGCCGAAGCCGCCCAGCATGCCGGCGAAGGCGAGCACCTCGCCCGCGGCCAGTTCGCCGCGCGGCAGCGGGCGGCCGCGGGTGCGGGCCATGCGCGCATCGATGTGCTGCTCGACCAGGCAGTTCATGGCCGCGGCGGCGCCGGCGACGCAGGCGATGCCGAGCGTGGCGCAGAACACGGCGAACGGCTCAGGCAGGCCGTCGGGCACGGCGAGGAACATGCCGATCACGGCGCAGAACACGATCAGCGTGTTCACGCGCGGCTTGGTCAGCACGTAGAACGCGCGCGCGCGGCGCGCAAATCCGTCGTGTGCGGGGGCAAGGGTTCTCATCGCTCGTGCTCCTTCAGCCGACCAGTGCCACGAACCGCTGGCGCATGCGCGCCGGCATCGCGGCCAGCCGGTAGTTGATCGACACCATGAGGACCAGCAGCAGCGCGGCGCCGGCGTTGTGCGCGGCCGCCAGTCCCAGCGGCAGGGACAGCCTGACGTTGGCGATCCCCAGCGTTACCTGCAGCAGCAGCGCGCCCGTCAGCGCAAGGCCGAGCCGCTCGGTGCCCTGGCGCTTCGCCAGCGTCGCCCCCAGCACCAGCAGCACCACGCCGACCAGCAATGCGCCCACGCGGTGCGACCAGTGGATGGCAGTGAGCGCCGCGTTCGACAGCAGTTCGCCGTCGGCGGTCATGCCCAGCTCGCGCACCACGTGGAAGGCATTCGCATAGTCGGCCTGCGGCCAGAGGCTGCCGTGGCAAGTGGGGAAATCGGTGCAGGCGAGCGCGGCGTAGTTGGTGCTCGTCCAGCCGCCCAGGGCGATCTGCGCGATCAGCAGCACCAGGCCGAGGCGCGCCGCGAGGCACAGCCGCGGGGCGACCCCGCCGGTGCCGCCCGCCTGCAGCCGTTCCACGCCGAGTGCGCGCAACGCGAGCCATGCCAGCAGCGCAAGCGTGGTCAGCCCGCCGATCAGGTGGGCGGTCACGATGGCGGGCTTGAGCAGCAGCGTCACGGTCCATTTGCCCAGCATGCCCTGCAGCGCGACCACCCCGACCAGCAGCCAGGCCACGCGGCGCGACACCTTCGCATGGCCTCCCAGCCGGGATGCGAGGACGGCGATCGCGATGATCAGCAGGCCGAGGCCGGCGGCCGCATAGCGGTGGATCATCTCCTTCCACGCCTTGGGCATGCTGACCGGCCCGTGCGGATTCGCCTCGTGCGCATCGAGGATCTGCCCGGCGGCGTGCGCCGGGCTCAGCTTGCCGTAGCAGCCGGGCCAGTCGGGGCAGCCCAGGCCGGCATCAGACAGCCGCACGTAGGCGCCGAACACGACGACGAAGGCCGTCAGGCCGAACGCCAGCAGCACCAGGCGGCGATAGAGCGTCAGCGCGGGCGGCATGTCCGGCTCACTCCCGGCCGCCGCGGCCGAGCGCGGAATACTTCAGCAGGCGCTGCAGGTCCTTGGTGAGGCCGCGCGCCGTGCGGGTGGTATCGGTGTCGTCGTCGAAGCGCATCATCACGTTGCCGAGCGGATCGGCCAGGAACACCTGCCCCGCCGCCGCGCCGCCGAGCGCGGCCAGCCAGGCGGCATCGGCGCGCACGAGGCGCAGGCCGTCATGGCCGGAGAGGGCATGGGCGCCGGGCTCTCCACCGTCGGTGATGAGCCACACGCGGCCGACGCGCTCCATGTCCTGGGCCTGGGCCAGCCGCGCCTGCCGCGACACGTACAGCGCCCGGCCGCATGCCGCGTCGCAGGCGGCGGGCGCGGCGACGAGCAGCGTCCATTGGCGTTCCAGGTCGCTGCGTGCCAGCGCGGCCTGGCCGCCCGCGCCGTCGAGCACGGTCGCCGGCAGCGCGGCGGGCGGCAGCAGCGTGCCGTGATTGACCCGGCCCTGCGGCTGCCAGACGTAGAAGGCGAGGTAGGAGGCGGCCACCGGCAGCACGCAGACGAAGGCAAGCAACATCAGCGTGCGGCGCGCGCGGCGCCGTGCGGCGCGCGCCCCCGGCGGCGGCGGGGCGACGGAGGCGCGGGGCAGGATCAGGCTATCGCTCATCGGAGGGTTTCCGGGTGAAGAGGCGCCCGGCATGCCAGGCGGTCAGCGCAGCGGCGAGGCCGGCGAGCGCATACCACTGCAGCGCGTAGGCACGGTGGCGGTCGGCGCTCATGGCCGGCTGCGGCCAGTCGCGCGACAGGCCGTCGCCGGCGGATGCGGAGGTCTGCTGCACCGTCCAGCCGGCGAGCCGCGGCCCCGCCGCATCGAGGACGGCGCGGTAGCGGTCGAGATCGAGATGCTGCCAGCGACGGCCTTCCGCCACCTCGCCGCCGAGGAAGAAGGGCTTTGCCTCGACCGGCTGCATACGCCCTTCCACGCGCTGCAGCCCGGCCGGGGACGGCACGTCGGGCAGGCGGCTGCGGTCGGCATCCGCGGCCAGCCAGCCGCGATTGACGAGCACCGCGCCGGAACCGTCGGTCAGTTGCAGCGGAGTCAGCACGTGGTAGCCGGCGCGCCCGCCCTGCGTCCGGTTGTCGAGAAGAATGGTGTATTGCGCCAGCCAGCGGCCTTCGAGGCGCAGCGGCTGCCCGTCGACGGGCCGGTCGGTCGCACGCACCGCAACCGGCCCGCCGCGCGCGGACAGATCGAAACGCTGCTGCAGTTCCGCCTTCTCCTGCGCCCGGCGCATCTGCCAGTTGCCGAGCGACACCATCGAGGCGACCAGCAGCAGGCCGGCGGCGAGGGGCGCCCATGCATGCAGCGCGCGGCGCATCGGAGTGCGCGCCTGCCGATGCGCCGCACGGCCGGCATGCGGGGACACAGCCGCCCCGCCGCCCTGCGGCCCCGCTGCGGAACGGCCGGCGGCCTGCAGATTCATTGGCCCGCTCCCGCACGCGCATTACACTGCCGTGACACATCCTGCCGCGACACCGACCGGAGCCCGGCCATGCGCATCGTCGTCATCCTGTTCCTCGTCATGATCGTCGCCAGCCTGGGGTCGGCGCTGCTGTTCCTGCTGCGCGACCGCGGCGGCGGCACCCGGATGGCGCGCGCGCTGGCGATCCGCGTCGGCCTGTCGCTGGCGCTGTTCGCGACGCTGATGGCGGGGTTCGCAACCGGGCTCATCGACGGCAGGCTCTGACGGCCTTCACAGCCAATACACGACGACGAACAGCATCAGCCACACCACGTCGACGAAGTGCCAGTACCACGCGGCGGCCTCGAAGCCGAAGTGGTGATCCGGCCGGAAATGGCCAGCGAAGGCGCGGAACAGCATCACCGTGAGCATGATGGTCCCCACCGTGACGTGCATGCCGTGAAAGCCGGTGAGCAGGTAGAAGGTGGAACCGTAGATGCCGCTGTCCAGCCGCAGATTGAGTTCCGCATACGCATGGGCGTATTCGTACGCCTGCAGCGAGAGAAAGATGATGCCGAGCAGGATGGTGACCGCCAGACCGAGCTTGAGCCGGCCGCGCCTGCCGTTGAGCAGTCCGTAGTGCGCCCAGGTGAGGGTGACGCCCGAGGTGAGCAGGATCAGCGTGTTGATCGCCGGGATGCCCCATGCCTCCATCGGCGTGAACGGGTCGGACGCGTAGGGGCCGGCGGTCGGCCACGCGCCCGCGTACCCCTGCCAGAGCATGGACGCGTTGTCGCCCGACGACAGCCATGGCACGGACAGCACCCGCGCGTAGAACAGCGCGCCGAAGAAGGCGGCGAAGAACATCACTTCGGAGAAGATGAACCAGCCCATGGACCAGCGGAAGGACTTGTCCACCCGCCGGCCGTACTTGCCGCCCTCGGATTCGCGCACGACCTGGCCGAACCAGCCGAACATCATGAAGACGAGGATGGCGATGCCGAGGAAGAACACCCAGCGTCCGGCCGGCATGCCGTTCAGCCACAGCGCGGCCCCGCTGCCGAACAGCAGCAGGGCGACGGCGCCGATGATCGGATACTTCGATGGTTCGGGGACGAAGTAGTGGTCCGCCGCCTGCATGCCTGACGCCTGGTTCATGACTTTGCCTCCCGCTCGGGCCCTGTGCCCGCTATGCGCTCGCGCGCCCTACGATCCAATGCACGATCAACACCAGTACGATGACGAAGATCGCCCCCGCCAGCACGCCGGCCACGACGACGGCGAGCGGATTGAGCGAGCCGGCGTCGTCGATGTAGCTCTGGCGCTTGCGCACGCCGAAGAAGGACCACAGCACGGCACGCATCGTGGCCAGGAAGCCGGCGCGCCTGGGGGCGCCGGTCACGATGCATCCCCTGCGGCGTTCGCCATCGCGTTGCGCCCTTTCAGTTCGAAGAAGGTGTAGGAAAGCGTGATCGTGTTGACGTCGTCGGGGAGCCCCGGATCGACGACGAAGACGACCGGCATGATGCGTTTCTCGCCCGGTGCGAGCGTCTGCTGCGCGAAGCAGAAGCAGTCGAGCTTGCGGAAGTACTGGCCGGCGACCTGCGGGCCGTAGCTGGGCACCGCCTGGCCGGTGACGGATTCGGCGCGGGTGTTGGAGACTTCGTATTCGATGTGGACGAGTTCGCCCGGATGCACGCTGACCGAGCGCTGCACCGGCTGGAAGCGCCAGGGCAGGTCGTGCAGGTTGGCGTCGAACTGGACGAGGATGGTGCGGCTGGCATCGACCTGGGTGTTGGCGGCGGCGCGGGCGCCGGCTTCGGCCTCGGGGCGCAGGAAGTTGTTGATGCCGGTGGCCTCGCAGATCTTTTCGTAGAAGGGGACGAGCAGGAAGCCGAAGCCGAACATGGCGAGCGCGGACAGCGCCAGCCGCAGCAGCAGGCGGCGGTTTTCGGTGTCGAGGCTGCCGGCGGCGCGCGGGTTCATCGGCCGAAGACCTTGTACTTGATGATGACGAACAGGAAGAAGCCCAGCGCCACCGCGGCCAGCAGCAGGCCGGTACGAAGGTTGGCGGCGCGGCGGTCGGGTTTCGTCATCTCGGCGCGGGTGCTCATGCGCGGCTCCGGTTCGCGCCGGCCGGGGCGGGGCATTCGCAGAGCCGGCGAGGACTGTCCGAGCACCGAGCGCAGCGAGGGCGAGTTCCGCAGCCGGCGGCGTGAATGCCCCGCCCCGGCCGGCGCTGCGTCGTCGAATGCTGGTAGGCCATCGTTTTCCGGACTCCTGCCCCGGTCACCGGACGACCGGTGCCTCCTCGAAAGTGTGGTAGGGCGCGGGCGACGGCACCGTCCATTCCAGCCCCTCGGCCCCGTCCCACGAGCGCGCCGCGGCACGTTCGCCGCCACGGATGCATTTCACGACGACGACGATGAAGATCAGTTGCGACAGCCCGAAGCCGAAGGCGCCCACCGAGGCCATGGCGTTGAAATCGGCGAACTGCAGCGCGTAGTCGGGGATGCGCCGCGGCATGCCGGCGAGCCCCAGGAAGTGCATCGGGAAGAAGGTGATGTTGAAGAAGACCATGGAGCACCAGAAGTGCAGCTTGCCGAGGGCTTCGCTGGGCATGTGCCCGGTCCATTTCGGCAGCCAGTAGTAGGCGCCGGCGAAGAGGGAGAACAGCGAACCGGCGACGAGCACGTAGTGGAAGTGGGCGACGACGTAGTAGGTGTCCTGCACCTGGATGTCGATCGGAGCGATGGCGCAGATCAGGCCGGTGAAGCCGCCCATCGTGAACACGAAGATGAAGCCGGTGGCCCACAGCATCGGCGGTTCGAAGCTCAGCGCGCCGCGCCACATGGTGGCGACCCAGTTGAACACCTTCACCCCGGTGGGCACGGCGATCAGCATGGTGGCGTACATGAAGAAGAGCTGGCCGGCGGCCGGCATGCCGGTGGCGAACATGTGGTGCGCCCACACGGCGAAGGACAGGATGGCGATCGACGCCGTCGCATAGACCATCGACGCGTAGCCGAACAGCGGCTTGCGCGAGAAGGCCGGGATGATCTGGCTGACGATGCCGAAGGCCGGGAGGATCATGATGTAGACCTCCGGGTGGCCGAAGAACCAGAAGATGTGCTGGTACATCACCGGGTCGCCGCCGCCCGCGGCGTTGAAGAAGCTGGTGCCGAAATGGCGGTCGGCCAGGACCATCGTCACCGCACCGGCCAGCACCGGCATCACTGCGATCAGCAGGTAGGCGGTGATGAGCCAGGTCCAGCAGAACAGCGGCATCTTCATCATCGTCATGCCGGGCGCGCGCATGTTGAGCACGGTGACGATGATGTTGATCGCCCCCATGATGGAGCTGACGCCCATGATGTGGATGGCGAAGATGGCGAGGTCCATGCCCATGCCCATCTGCACCGACAGCGGCGCGTACAGCGTCCAGCCCGCGGCGGTGGCGCCGCCGGGGACGAAGAAGGAGCCGATCAGCAGGATCGCCGCCGGCGGCAGCAGCCAGAAGCTCCAGTTGTTCATGCGCGCGAAGGCCATGTCGGAGGCCCCGATCATCAGCGGGATCATCCAGTTCGCGAAGCCGACGAAGGCCGGCATGATCGCGCCGAACACCATCACCAGGCCGTGCATGGTGGTGAGCTGGTTGAAGAACTCGGGCTGGACCACCTGCAGGCCGGGCTGGAACAGCTCGGCACGGATCGTCAGCGCCATCACGCCCCCGGACAGGAACATGATGAAGCTGAAGACCATGTACATCGTGCCGATGTCCTTGTGGTTGGTCGTGGTGAGCCAGCGCATCACGCCGCCGGGGGCGTGATGTCCATGCAAGTGATCCGGGATGACGGCGGCCATGCGGGCTTCTCCTGGCGGATGGCGACGGATGCGGGCGCGGTGCGACGCGGGCCTCAGCCCTCGCCCGGCGCGGCGGCGATGCGGGCGGGTTCGGCTTCGGCCGCCGGAGCGGCCGCGGGCGTGCCGGCGGCCGCCCTGGCTTTCTGTTCCGCGACCCAGGCGGCGTACTTTTCTGCCGACACCACTTGCACGACGACCGGCATGAAGCCATGGTCGCGGCCGCACAGCTCGGCACAGTTGCCGCGGAAGGTGCCTTCCCGGTCGGCGCGGAACCAGGAGTCGCGGATGAAGCCCGGGATGGCGTCCTGCTTCACGCCGAAGGCCGGCACCCACCACGAGTGGATGACGTCGTTGGCGGTGAGCAGCACGCGGATCTTCTTGCCCACCGGCACCACCAGCGGGTTGTCCACTTCCAGCAGATACGCATCCCCCTTGGGCGCGCCGCCTTCGATCTGGTCGCGCGGCGTGGCCAGCGCGGACAGGAAGCGGATGCCTTCGCCCTCGCCCTGCAGGTAGTCGTAGCCCCATTTCCACTGGTAGCCGGTGGCCTTCACCGTGATGTCGGGGTTGGAGGTGTCCTTCATGGCGATGACGGTCTTGGTCGCCGGCCAGGCCATGCCGAGCAGGATCAACACCGGGATGACCGTCCACGCGATCTCGACCGCGGTGTTCTCGTGGAAGTGGGCGGCGACCGCCCCCTTGGACTTGCGGTGGTTGAACACCGCCCAGAACATCACGCCGAAAACGCCGACGAAGATGAGCAGGCAGATCACCAGCATCAGCGTGTGCATGTCGTTGATCTGCTCCGCGATCCCGGTCACCGGCTGCTGCAGGTTATAGCGGGCGTGCGGCTGCTCTGCCTGCGCGAGCGAAACAGACGATGCGAGGACCAACCCTGCGATGCGACCGGCACGACCCATGACTACCCCCAAGCGGATGCAGTATTAGCAGGCGCAAACGATGTTGCCATAGCAAATTTGGCAGTCGCAACATGGGTTTTTGACGAAAATCAATATACTGCGTCGCACAATCTGCTAGCGGGCAAGCCAGGCACGCCCTTCGAGCGGTCTTTCGGGGTTTTCCCGCAGCCTTTTTTGGTGCATTGCGCAAAATTGCGCATGCCTGCCGGCCGCCGCGCCGCTCCGGCGCCTGCCGGCCATGGCCTACAATCGGGCGCGACGCCATCCGCAACAGCCGCCATGCCCTATCCCCGCCCCGCCTTCGAGGCCAAGATCTGCCCGCCGGACGAACTCGCCGCCCGCGCCGCCGCGCTGCCGCGCCCGCTGGTGTTCACCAACGGCTGCTTCGACATCCTGCACCGCGGCCATGTGACCTACCTCGCGCAGGCGCGCGCGATGGGCGCGGCGCTGGTGGTGGCGCTCAACACCGACGCGTCGGTGAGGCGCCAGGGCAAGGGCGGGGACAGGCCGATGAACGCGCTGGAAGACAGGCTGGCGGTGATGGCGGCGCTGCAGAGCGTGGACCTCGTGACCTGGTTCGACGAGGACACGCCCATCGCCCGCATCCTCGAAGCGCGCCCCGACATCCTCGCGAAGGGCGGCGACTGGGCGCCGGAGAACATCGTCGGCGCACCGGAAGTGCGCGGCTGGGGCGGCGAGGTGCATTCGATCCCGTTCGCGGTGGAACGGTCGACGACCGCGCTCATCCGGCGGATACGCAGTTCGTAAGGCCACCCGCCAGCACCTGCTCAGTTCCCGGTCGCCAGAGCGTCCCCGCACTGCCGATCGGGGCGCGGTCGAACCCTATCGTCGGCGCGACATGCGGTGCTTCTGCAAATCTCGGCGTAGTGGCCATCGTCGGCGGCAACATTTTCCATGCCGCAGCGAGCACGCAAGGACAGGTACCAACCCAAGGGGTACATCACCTTTCCGTTCTCGAGATTGATGTTTACGACCGGCTCAACACTATCGCTCCCGAGTAGCTCCCGGCGGCCGTGGCTGCCAGCGGTACTTGGACGCAACGCGCTCACGGCTTTGGCCTGCAGGCTCTCGGCCAGACGCCCGTTCGCCCCGGTTCCAAGTACCTGGGACGCGGTCACGATCGGCCCGAGAAAATCTGCGAACAGCTTCCATTGCCCAGCACAGCGGGGCCGCGAGTTGTCACGCGCGTCACAGGGCTCATCCGCCCTGTCCCCGTCCCGCGCGGCGGGCGCGTCCACACCATTGCGCACCATGATGACCTGGGCGACGAGGTGCGCCCGCAGCCATTCCGGCTGCGTTCCATCCAATACGCCGATCGTGTGCATTTGCAGCACGCCCTGCAACACCCGCAAGATGTCGCCAGTGGTATGGCCGCCGCTGTTGTCGAAATAGCCTCCATCGGCCAGATGGCCGCAGATCACCTCGCCGCCCTGCTCTCGCAGCGACGGGCAGGACGCCGCCGCAATTCTGACGCTGCCTATCGCGTTAACGAACGGAAAGCGTGCAGCGTTGTGTGCTGCTGTACTGAGAGGCAGGCCCACGCCGAGATAGTCGATCTGGTCGCGCGCAGTAGGAAAATCCTTGGCGCAGACACGGACGTCGCTCGCGATCGCACGCTCCCCCGTTTCTACCCAGGTACTGTTCAGGAACAGGTGGGGAAGATGCGCCGCGCTAGACCCCGCCAACGACGCAAGCGGCATCCGCAGGTCCACCCCAGCCTGCGCCAACCCCTCCTCCAGCCCACGCTCGAACCATGCCCCACGGCTCAGGAAGCCACAGCCGGGCTGATTGCACCAACGTGTCGGGATGAAACGCGCCAACACGTCCTCGAACATCCAACTTCCCAACAGCGGTGTCAGCAGATCGCGCGCACCGAGGCGGCGGATGCAGGAGCGCAGTGCGTCCATGTCGCCGCTGCCCGGATGGCGCGCACGACACACACGATAGACGCTGACTCCGACCGCGCCACCGGACACCCCTGACATCGAGAATGTGCGCCGGTCGAAGTCGGGGATTCGGGCACTCAACTCGGCGAGCACGAGTGCCGGCCAATACGCAGCTCGGATGCCGCCGCCTTCGGCCGAGACGAAGTACACCGTCAGCGGCCCCTCGCCCTGGCAGCGCTGCGAATGTTTGTCGTCATCCCCGCACAAACGCTCCAGCCATGCGACGAGCGCCTTTTCGAGTTCAGGCCGGGGGGCCTCGGCATCCTTCCGCACCTGGCTCTGGTTGCCCGGAGGACTTTTCCGGGCGAAGTCCCAAGCCGTGGGTGCAGCGACGATCAGAAGCGCCGCGGCCCCCGCCACGTAAAGTCTCCACCCCGCATGGATACTGCAGATCAGCACAACCGCGGCCAACAGGGCGAAGGCAACGAGCGCCTGCGCCGTCCACATGCTGAACGTGTCCGGTGGCGAAATGGCCGACAACGATTCATTCCATACCATGTGATTGTCGGTAGCACCCCACCATCCGAGCAGCGCAACGAGCGCTAACAATCCACCAAGCACCGGAAGGCCACGCCGTAGAGAGAACTGCGCCAGCAGGCCGACCACACCAGTCCACAACGTCATCGCACAGCAAATGACGCCCAGTGTGACCGGTGGCTGATCCGATAGCAGCAGATTGAAGAGGCGCAAGGTAAGGAAGAAAAGCAGGGCAGCAACCGGCAGACTCAATGGCGCGACGGGCATCCAGAGAAAGTGGTAACGACTCGCATGCAGTTCGCCGCGTGCGCCGGAGGCATCGCCCCTGTACTCGTAATATTCATCTGCCTGGATGCTCCGGTTCGCGGCATCCACGCCGCGCCCCCACATGAAAATGATCGCGCCGAGCAAGGTCATCGCACCGAAGCCCAACAGGATGCAGGCGCTGGACAGTGCCTCGGCCCGCACGGCATCCCGTGCTGCAAGGCCGCACAGCCAGACGACCATCAACACCGGCGCCGCACCAAGCAAACGCGCCCACCACTTGGCGAACTGATGTGCTTCGAGAGGCCAGCCATCCACGGCGGCGGACTGCTCCATATTGACTTGCGGCGGAATCGCGTCCCCCGTTGCCCCGTGCTGCGCGCCAGTCTTCGCCTTCTCCCTGATCGAAGCTGGACGCCGCAACCGGCAGAGGATCCGCGTCCACATCCAGCACATGTAGGCCAGCGCCCACACCGAGATCGCACTTGTCAGCATCGCAAATGCCGCGCCACCGTATTGCCTGGACTGCCAGCCATGTGCAACGCCGGCCAGCACGTCGCGGCTCTGGTTCATTACCAGGACGAGGCCGGCGAAAAAGGCCAGCGAAGCGAGCACGTAGCGGCTGCGCCAGACGATATCCACCACGGCGAAACGAAGTCGTGCGCGCTGCAACACTTCGATTGCGTCTTCCTGTCGCCGACTGTTGTTTCCAAGAGCGAAGAACCACGACAGAAACGCCAGCAACAGCAGCCCGGCCGCAATCATCAAACAGAACCACTTCAGTTTCGTCGCCAACACCGGAACCCATGCGGGCACACCCGCGCCACTCAGCAGCAATCCCCCCAGGCCAAACAGATTCTCCGCCTCATCAGCCAGCATCGCCGCTAGCGCGAGAAATACGATCGCGCGTATGAGCACGGGACCCGACCAGTGCGGATTCAATGTTCCCGCCCTTGGTGCGAGCGCGATCAACAACGCGCCATACATCGGCACGAAGAGCACCGCGTCGATGGCGAGAAACGCCACCGCCAGCCACCACACCCCATGCTCAGCCCATTTGCGGGCGATGAATCGCTGATCCGCGCCCGCCTCGAGAAAACGCTCCATCCCCTGATCAGAACCCACCTCGAGGGCCAGGCCCATCACACCCAGCACGGTCAACGTCAGCCCGACCGCGATCGCAAGCGCAACAAGTCTGCCGGCAGTCAACCGTTCAACACACCGCAGGATTGCATTGCAGAGGCCGTTTCCGCGTGTGGCGCCATTGTTTTTGTCGATGCTCATGTTCATCACCTTCTGGTGTTTCTTGCACTGAAATTCGCGGCACATAGCGGCAGTACGCGTACATCCATCCTGCAATGCCCCAGGCACGCGGGATCAGGCAGTAGCCGTTCTTTCGACCGGCTTGCGCCCCACGCCGCGCAGGTTGACGAACTTCCCGAGGAGGTCGAACCAGAACGGCGCCCCAAGCCCCGCCATGATTGCTGTCGCCAACCAGCCGAGAAATGCGCGCAGCCAACGCCCACCGTCCCATCCCGTACTGACATCGCTTATCCAACCCACTTCCGGCAATCGGGCGAGGCTCGCGTCAACCCCGATTGCGAACTTCTTTGTTGCGTCATCAAGGGCCGCGAGATAGATCTTCAGCTCATCGAATTCGCGCGTGCTCTTCGGGTCGGCGAGGACCGCCCGTGCCAGCAGCCAGCCCAGGGTCGGATTGATCACGCGATCCGTCTGCTCCCAGAGGAATGCCGACTGGCGGAAGCCGGCAATAGCCTGCTTGCGACGTTCCGTGTCCGTCGCCATGCAGCGCAGGTATTGCATCCAGTCGGCGAACGTCGCGCCATCGCCGGGCGCCTGCGGCTGCTCGTTCCCACAGGGCGTCGCAGGTGGGCTGGCCAGTTCGGGAAGCGCGACGGCAAGTGCAGCGCTTTGCGCATCGGGTGTTCTTGCCGTCAGGAACTGCCATCCAGCGCGAGCCAGGACCGGGTTCCAGTGGTTGGTGTCGTGCATCATCCGCAGCGCGAGCATTGCTGCATCGTGATTCCCCGCAGCCGCAGCCTCCAGGTAGTTCCCCGATGCTTTCGAGGTGCCGCCGCGCAGGCCGCCGACCCAAGCGCCCACTGTCGCTGCAAACCGCTCCGGCGACTTCGCTTCCTCGCCCGACACCGCATCCACGCTCATCTGCAAGGTAGTCGCGCGCAAGGTTTCATCTTTCAGCAAGCGGCTGCCGATATAGAAGCTGTCGAGATTGAACGCGAGAGCAAGGCAAAACGCGAACAGCGTCAGCCAGATTTGCGTGCGCCGCTTGTACCAGCCGGAGGCCCGCTCCATGGCGGCATCGAAGCCCGCTTCCATCGACGTCCTGACCTGGTCCAGCGAGTCCGCGCCGTTGCTGAGGGCGGTCTCGATCCTCGAGCGGACACCCCCGGGCAGCATGTCGCCCTTTTCGCGGACGATCTCGCGCAACCGGGCAATGCTCAGCGGCTCACCGGGCGGCAGGTTCGCTATCTTGCGCACCATGTCGAGCAGGACACCGGCGTATTGCTCGCGCGGGATGTAGCTCGGACGCGAAGCTGCATCCGCCGCCCCCACGCGCGCCGTGCTCAGCGCGCGGATCAGTGGATGCTCGTAGAAGTTGGAGGCCCATCTGGCACTCTCGCCACCGGCGGCTTCCACACGATTCACCCCGCCGGCCACCAATTGCGCGATGCAGCCTTCCAGGCACCTTGCGCGCAGCTTCAGGTAGCTTGCGACGGCCTCGACGACGAAGGATGCGACAACCGACGTCAGCAGGTACAGCAATGCAAGACCAATCAATAGTTCCAGCAGGACGCTCACCGCATGCTCCCCAGAGTAAAGGTGCATGCAGCCTAGCAGTCGACCGGATCCGCTCCATCACCCGATCGGGTGAAACATCCGCTCCCTACCCTCCGCACCACCTATATTGCGTATGTCGGATGAGCACCGAGGCGCGGACCCATAGTGGAGACATGAACAATGAACACCCCCGATTTCTGCAGGCTCGACCCCGTGATCTCAGCACTCTACGAAGCCACGCTCCACCCGAAGCGCTGGTATGCCGCCCTCCAGGGGATGGCGCACCTGGGCGAGGCACAGGCGGCGGTCTTCATCGATATGGACTACGCGCTATCGGTACTTTGGCGCCATGTGCTGTACAACGTGGACGAGGAAGCGCACCACGTGTATCTGAAGCGCTATGCGCAGATCGACCCGCGGCTGCCGGTGATGATGAAGGCGCCCGAATTACGCTGGTTGTCGGACGTGGAAGCACTCTCCGAGGCCACACGCACCGATAATCCGGTTTACCGTGACTATCTCGTGCCCTCGGGTCTCAAGGAATGCCTGATGGCGAAAGCTGCGGTCGAAGGGGCACGCCACGGTCACGTCGTGCTGCTGAAGATCGGCGTGAGCGACCGCTTCAGCGCGGAGCAGCGTGCGACGCTGGAACTGCTGCTACCGCACGTGGATCGGGCGGTCCGCATCTCGCGGCGGCTCGCCGGCTTCGCCCGTGCACTGGCGTTCGGCAGCCGCGGCATAGACGAAAGCGACGAGCCGGTGGCCGCACTCACCAGCAACGGCTGCATCAGCGAGGCGAATCCCGCTTTCGAGCGGCTACTGGCGAACGGAGACATCTTCGTCGCTGACCATGGCCACAAATTGCGCTGCAAATCCGACGATGCGCAGGCCCGGCTCGGACGTTCGATCGCCGATGCGCTCGAACTCGCCAAGGGCAATACCCGCCACGACAGCCGCAACTCGCCAGTAGTAACCGTCGATCGCGCCGGCGCGCCGCCGCTGCTGGTCACAGTGACCCCCCTGATGCAGATGGGTGCGCAGCCCTGGTTCGAACAGGTGGGTGTGCTAATCAAAGTGTCCGACCCGCTCAGGCCGCCAAGCGAGGAGGTCTTGCAGCAAGGCTTCAGTTTCACTGCCGCCGAGGCACGGCTCGCCCGCGCCTTGCTCGGCGGTGGCACGCTGGCGGAGGTCGCCTTGCGCATCGGCGTTTCGGTGAACACGGTGAAGACCCAGCTCCAAGTAGTATTCCAGAAGACCCGAACGACCCGGCAACCCGAACTGGTTGCCTTGCTACACGCCGTCCGGCATTGACAAGACGATATCGGCAACGGCCATCGTGACAATGCCGCCCGATAACGGCACCGAACCCGCTAGAATTGCCGCCAATGCGCGTCATTTCCCCCACCCCCTCCGCCCTGCACGTCCTCGAGCACGTCTTCGGCTACTCCGCCTTCCGCGGCGAGCAGCAGGCCATCGTCGAGCACGTGGCGGCGGGCGGCGATGCGCTGGTGCTGATGCCCACCGGCGGCGGCAAGTCGCTGTGCTACCAGGTCCCGGCCCTGCTGCGCTCCGGCACCGCCATCGTGGTGTCGCCGCTGATCGCGCTGATGCACGACCAGGTCAGCGCGCTGGTGGAGGCGGGTGTGAAGGCCGCCTTCCTGAATTCCAGCCTGGACGCGGAGTCGGCGCGCGCGGTGGAGCGCGCGCTGTACGGCGGCGAACTCGACCTGCTCTACGTCGCGCCCGAGCGCCTGATGACGCCGCGCTTCCTCGACCAGCTCGACCACCTGCGCGACACGGGCCGGCTGGCGCTGTTCGCGATCGACGAGGCGCACTGCGTGTCGCAGTGGGGCCACGACTTCCGGCCGGAATACCTGCAGCTCTCCATCCTGCCGGAGCGCTACCCCGCCATCCCGCGCATCGCGCTCACCGCCACCGCCGACCGCCTCACGCGCGAGGAGATCGCCGGGCGCCTGAACCTGCAGGACGCGCGCCGCTTCATCGCCAGCTTCGACCGGCCCAACATCCGCTACACCATCGTCGAGAAGGACGATCCGCGCCGCCAGTTGCTGCACTTCATCCGCGAGGAATACCCATCCGAAGCGGGCATCGTGTATTGCCTGTCGCGCCGCAAGGTGGAGGAAACCGCCGCCTGGCTGCAGGAACAGGGGCTCAACGCCCTGCCCTACCATGCCGGCCTGGCGCAGGACGTGCGCGCCGCGCACCAGACCCGCTTCCTGCGCGAGGACGGACTCATCATGGTGGCGACGATCGCCTTCGGCATGGGCATTGACAAGCCGGACGTGCGCTTCGTCGCCCACCTCGACCTGCCGCGCTCGATCGAAGGCTACTACCAGGAGACCGGCCGCGCCGGCCGCGACGGACTGCCGGCGCAGGCATGGATGGCCTGGGGCGCGCAGGACGTGGTGCAGCAGCGGCGCATGATCGACGAATCCGAGGCGAGCGAGGAATTCAAGCGCCTCGCGCGCAACCGGCTCGACGTGCTGGTCGGGCTGGTGGAAGCCACCACCTGCCGCCGCCAGCACCTGCTCGCCTATTTCGGCGAAGAGGCGCCGCCCTGCGGCAACTGCGACAACTGCCTGCATCCGCCGCAGACCTGGGACGCCACCGAGGCGGCGCGCAAGGCCCTCTCGTGCGTGTATCGCACCGGCCAGCGCTACGGCGCCGGGCACCTGATCGACGTGCTGCGCGGCGAAACCACCGACAAGGTGCTGGAGCGCGGCCACGAGCGCATCTCCACCTTCGGCATCGGCAGCGAGCTCGACGAGAAGCGCTGGCGCACGGTGTTCCGCCAGTTGGTGGCGCGCGAACTGGTGGCGGTCGACCACGAGCGCTACAACGCGCTGCGCCTGACCGACGCCGCCCGCCCGCTGCTGCGCGGCGAGGCCGGCTTCCACCTGCGCCTCGAGCGCGAACGCAGCCGCGGGCGCGCAAAGCGGCGCAGCGCCGCGGTCACCGACATCCCCGGCGGCATCCCGACCACGCTGTTCGACCGCCTGCGCGCCTGGCGCGCCGCCCAGGCGAAGGAACGCAACGTGCCCGCCTACGTCATCTTCCACGACGCCACCCTGCGCGAGATCGCCATCGCCCGCCCGGCCAGCATCACCGAACTCGCCGGCATCAGCGGCATCGGCGACCGCAAGCTCGAAGCCTACGGCAGCGCCATCCTCGAAGTGATCGCCGAGACGGCCTGAGCCGCGCCGGCGAGCGGATGGCGGGGCTTCCTAGTAGCGCATGATCACCGACTTCAGTTCGGTATAGTCGTCGATGAATGCACTGCCGAACTCGCGCCCGATGCCCGAGCCCTTGCTGCCGCCGAAGGGCACCGACGGGTCCAGAAAAGTGTGCATGTTGATCCACACCGTACCCACCTGAATACGCGGGATCAGCCGGAACACGCGCGACAGGTCGTTCGACCACACACTTGCGGACAGGCCGTAGGGCGACGCGTTGATCCAGCCCACCAGTTCGTCCTCGTCGTCGAACGGCAGGAAGCTGATGATCGGGCCGAAAGTCTCCTCGCGCATCAGCACGTCGTCGGCGCTGCGGGCCCGCACGAGCGCGGGCTCGACGAAGTACCCCGGCCGCTCCAGGCGCCGCCCGCCATGGCAGATCTGCCCCAGCCTGCGCGCTTCGTCCAGATAGCCCAGCACCTTGTCGAATTGCGGCTTGTTGGCGATCGGACCGAACTGCACCGACTCGTCGAGCGGCGAGCCGATCTTCAATTGCGGCAGGCCGCCGCTCATCTTGTCCAGCACCTCGTCGATACGCGAACGATGCACGAACACCCGCTCCGGCGCCGCACACACCTGTCCCTGGTGCACGAAGCCGGTCTGCATCAACCCGGCAACTGCGCCATC
The DNA here is from genome assembly GCF_002354895.1 of Thauera sp. K11. Classification (NCBI taxonomy): domain Bacteria; kingdom Pseudomonadati; phylum Pseudomonadota; class Betaproteobacteria; order Rhodocyclales; family Zoogloeaceae; genus Thauera; species Thauera sinica. Next base: position 299,474 of record NZ_CP023439.1, on the reverse strand, counting down.
CACGTTCACATCGGCCAGCAGCACCGCTGCGTTCTTGCCGCCGAGTTCCAGCGTGCAGCGCGTGAGGTTTGCCGCCATCGCCGCCTGACCCACCCTGGAGCCGGTTGCCGACGATCCGGTGAACGACACCTTGGCGATGTCCGGGTGTTCGATCAACGCCTGGCCGGCGTCGCCAAAACCATTGACCACGTTGAAGACGCCCGGCGGAATGCCGGCTTCGATAGCCAGCTCGGCCAGCCGCAGCAGCGTCAGCGGGGTGAATTCGCTCGGTTTGACTACCACGGTGCACCCGGTCGCGAGCGCGGCGGCGATCTTCCATGTGCCGATCATCATCGAGAAGTTCCACGGCACGATCGCGCCAATGACGCCAATGGGCTCGCGCCGGGTGAAAGCCGTGTATTGCTCGCCCTGCATCGACGGCATCGACGGCGTGATGGTTTCTCCGGTGATCTTCGTTGCCCAACCGGCGAAATAGCGCAGGAAGATCGCCGTCTGGCCCACGTCGATCATGCGCGACAGATGGATGGACTTGCCGGAACACAGCGTCTCCAGTTGCGCCAACTCCTCGGCATTGGCGTCAACGAGGTCAGCCAGGCGATTCAGCAATACGCCGCGCTGGTACGGCAGCGTCTGTGCCCAGGTACCGCGGAATGCACCGCGGGCAGATGCCACCGCGGCATCGACGTCCGCGCTGCCGGCCACGGACACGCCGGCGATGATCCGTTCGGTGGCGGGGTCTACCACGTCGATGGCGCGCGTGCCATCACCGGGACGCGCCGCGCCATCGATGAAATGACCGTGCTGCTTGTTCAGGAATGCGTGAACCGCGGGCAGGATGTTGATGTCAGCCATGAAAACTCCGGAATACGAATGGAATGAAGAGTGGACGTCGAGGTGCGCGCTCAGCCTTGGAGTACGGCCTTGAGCACCGCCAGCGCACGCCGGTAAAGGTCTCGTATGGTCTCGACCGCCTGAACGTCGCTGACGCCATTCGCACGAAAGCGCGCCTGCCACGTAACCCGCGTGCCATCGGTGCAGGCTTCGGCCCTCAGTGTGCTCAGGTAGTCATCGACGGGGAGGTCGCCGCGCACCATTGCATAGCTCAATTCGTGGCGCGCCGGCGATCGCTGCAACAGCCGTTCGACGACGCTGCCGCCATCAGGCGTCGCCATTTCGCGCTCATCCGCCTTGATCATCGCGATGGTGATCTGCGGGATCCAGAAGCGGCCGAAGTCGCCTATGGTCTCCCAGACGTTCTCGACCGGCGCATTCACGACGATCGTCTCCTCGACAGTCAACATGCAGCAATCTCCTCGATGGCCATGGATCATGCGGCGGGGTCGGACGCGGGGCCCGAGTCCTGGCCGACGTTGTAGGAACGGCGGTTGTTCAACGTGTGCAGCCCGAACCCGGCACGCTCCTTGAAGTCATCGATCACCTGCTGCAGTTCGGCCAGCGGTACGCAGTCGTGGATATTGGCCGCGCCCGGCGGGCAACGGCGCTTGACGATCTCGAGCACCTCGTCCGGACCATTCTGGCGGCTCGAGCGCACCACCGCGTTGGCACGCTCGAGGCGATCCGCTTCGTAGGCCCTCAGCCCGGCTTCCGGCGAACCCTCGCTGGCCAGCGCATAGGCCAGGGCACGTCCGTCGATGATGGCCTGCACCGCTCCGTTGGAACTGACCGGGATCAGGGGATGGGCCGCATCGCCGAGCAGCGTCACGCGGCCGAAGCTCCAGCGATCCAGCGGATCGCGGTCGTACAGCGGAAACTCGAGGATGCGCTCGCTCTCGCGCATCATCTTCGGCACATCTATCCAGTCGAACTGCCAGTCCTTGTACAAGGGCAACAGCCGCTGCTGCTCCGAGACCTTGTCCCAATCCTCGGTGGGTGCCTTGTTCTCGTCCATCGTAAGCGCCGCGATCCAGTTGACCAGGCTCTTGCCCTCGCCGGCATCCTGCAGCCGCTTCGAGATCGGGTAGGCCACGATCTTCAGCGCCTTGTCACCGATGATGACCATGGTCTTGCCGTCGAGGTACTGGTCCGTCTCGACCGCACAGCGGTACAGCACCATGCCCGAATACACCGGAGCCCCCTCATTGGGATAGAGGCTGCGCCGGGTAGCCGAATGCAGGCCGTCGGCGCCGACCAGCACATCGCCTTCGTCGAACAGCCTCGAGCCGCCATGGCGCTCGAATTCCACCCGCACGCGTCCGTTCACCGTCTCGGTGAAACCCACCAAGCGTGCATCACTGATCACCTTTTCCGCGCCCGCTCGCTCCCTGAAGGTGTCGAGCAGCAGCATCTGCATGTCGCCGCGCAACACCGACCATTGCGGCCAGCGATAGCCCGCATGCAACCCGCACGGCTGGCTGATGACGAGACGGCCTTCGCCGGTGTAGTAGTTCATCGCCGTCGTACGGATCGCAAACTTGTCGATCTCCTCCTCGAGACCCAGTTCGATGAATTCGCGCGCTGCGTGCGGCAGGATGTTCAGTCCCACCCCCAGCGGCTTTATCTGGGCCACCGATTCGTAGACCACGCAGTCGATGCCAGCCCTTTGCAGGCTCAGCGCCGCAGTCAGGCCGCCGATGCCGGCGCCCGCGATGATGACTTTCATTGCTTGCTCCTCTGTCTCCGTCTTTGCGTTTGAAGTGTGCGGCTGCGCGGCCGGCGGCTTGCCTCAGACCGGGACCGCCAGTGCATCGGCCAGCGCGCCGGCCAGGCCGGCGTCGCCCGCGCGGATTCTGCGTTCGAGGGTCTCGGCCTCCGGCAGGATGGCGTCGAAATAGAAGCGCGCCGTCGCCAGACGCACGTCGGTGCGCACCGTCCCCGGCTCCACGGCGGTGGCCAACCGGAAGGTGCTCCAGGCCCCGGCCAGCAGCCCGGCCCATTGCAGGTACCAGGCGGCGCACAGATCCAGGCGCTCCGATTCGGCCCGTATCAACTCCGCAGTGATCGCTTCGAAACGTTCGAGCGCCGACGCCAGAGCCGCGCGCAGCGGTACCGGCGTCGCATCGGCAAGCGGCATCTCGAGCGTTTCGCGCATGCGCGCCAACCACACCGCGTAGCCGCGCGCCCCCGCCCGAATCAGCTTGCGTCGCAGCAGGTCCTGCGCCTGGATGCCGTTGGTCCCCTCATAGATGGCCATCACCCGGCTGTCGCGCACGTACTGCTCCATGCCGCCATCGGCCACGTAGCCATAGCCGCCCATCACCTGTACGCCCAGGTTCGCAACCTGGAACGCGCTGTCCGACATCCACGCCTTGCAGATCGGAAGCATGAAATCCGCATAATCGGCCGCTGCCGTGCGCTCTGTTTCGGATGGGGCATGCCGCGCGAGGTCGAGCGCGCTGGCCACGTCCAGCACGAGTGCTCGCATCGCCCCGGTCATTGCCTGCATCTGCACCAGCATGCGGCGCACGTCACCATGCTGGACGATGGACAGGGACGGATTGCCGCCCTGCCGGCGCTCATGCGCGTAGCGCAATGCGCACTGGGTAGCGGCGCTGGCGATGCCCACGCTCTGCACCGCAACCTCCAGGCGCATCAGGTTCATCATCGTGAACATGCAGGCAAGGCCGCGCCCTTCGGCACCGATACGCACGCCGCGGGCATCGTCGAAGGCCACGGCGCAGGTAGGCGACGCCTTCAACCCCATTTTCTTCTCGAGCCCCAGCACCGACACGCCGTTGGTCGCCGAAGCCGGCAGCGCTGCGACATCCGCCGGGCGCTTGGGCACGACGAACAGCGAGAGCCCGGCACCGGTTTGCCGGCCTGCAGTCCGCGCCAGCACGAAGTGGTAGATCTGCCCCGTGTAGTCCTGGTCGGCGCAGGTAATGAAAACCTTGGATCCGGTAAGGCGATAGTCCGCCCCTCGCCGTCGCTCTCGGGTACCGCGCGTGTGCGGATCGCGGAGACGTCGGAACCGGCCTGCGGCTCGGTGATCACGATGGTCGCGCCAGCCTCGCCGTTGAGCAGTTCATGCGCGATACGCCGGGCCATGGCCGGTTCGCCATGCTCCAGGATCAGGTGGGCACCGGCACGCACCATGCAAGCCATCATGCCGAACGCGACGCAGGCGCCGTTGACCATCTCGGAAAAGGCAACCGCCAGCGTCGTCGGCAACGCCTGCCCTCCGACCTCCTCCGGCAGGTCAACCCCCGCCCATCCCCCTTTCACGAAAGCCGCGTACGCCTCGCGAAAGACTGCCGGCACCCGCACCTGCCCGTCGTCCAGCACGCAGCCCTGTTCATCACCTGGATGGTTGATCGGCGCCAGCACACCGGCGCAGAACCTGGCCCCCTCCTCCAGGATGGCGCTCACAAGCGCCTCATCGACATGGGCAAAGGCCGGCAGCGCGAGCACGCGGTGCCACGGCGCGGATGCGTCCAGGACAAAGCGCAGCTCGTCCACCGGCGGATCGTAGGTTTCTGCCATACGTGTCGTCTCCTCGTTGGTGATCTCTGGCGGATCAGAGCGGACGTGCCGCCGCCGGCTGCACGATGCCGCCGTACTGGTCGCGGAGGGCCTTGCGATTCACCTTGCCGGTATTGCCCTTGGGGAGTTCGGCGACGATCCGGTAGCGGCGCGGGCGCTGGAAGTTCGGCAGATCGGAGTCGCGCACGTAGGCTTCCAGCTCGTCGCCGCCGATCGGCCGGTCAACGACCACGAAGGCAACCACCAACTGGCCCCAGGCCGGGTCCGGCAAGCCCACGACCACGCATTCGCGCACCGCGGGATGGCGGCAGATCACCTCTTCCACGGCGTTGGGCAGCACGTTGATGCCACCGGTGACGATCATGTCGTCGGTGCGCCCTTTCAGATAGACGTAGCCATCGGCATCCACCGTCCCCAGGTCGCCCGAACGCCACCAGCCCTGCTCGAACTTCTGACGCGTCAGTTCCGGCTGGCGCCAGATCTCGCTCGCCACCGACGGCCCGCGCAGCACCACCTCGCCTTCCTCGCCGGCACCGAGCACCTCGTCGATACCTCCCCCCTGGCGCACGATGCGCAGTTCCACGCCGCGTGCCGGCCTGCCGATGCTGTCCAGGCGTGCCGCCGGGCCGTAGTCCTCCGGCAGCATCATCGTGCATCCGGCCCAGGTGCCGGTCTCGGTAGCGCCGTAGGAGTTCATGACCTGTGCGCAGATGCGCTGGCGAATGGCCTGGAAGGTGTCCGGGTCCATCTTCTCGCCGGCGAAGCCGACCCGCAGCAGCGAGCGCAAGTCATAGTCTTCCGGCGCCGAACGCAGCACCATGCGCCACATCGTCGGCACCAGGATGCACGAGGCCACGCGTTCGGTATGGACCCAGCGCAGGTACTGCACCGGATCCCATTCCGTCATCAGCACCAGGGTCGCCCCCACCATCAGGTAAGGCAGCGTGCAGTTGTACCAGCCGATGAAACCGGTGCTGAACACGTTGATGCCGCAGCGCCCCGGCTCGGCCAACAGGTAATGCGCGCCGTTGGCCGCCGAAGCGAGCAGGGTGCGATGCGTATGCACCACGCCCTTGGGCACGCTCGTGGTGCCGGACGACATCACGATCGCAGCCGCGTCGCCGGAGCTGGGAGCCCCCATGTCGGGCAAGCCGTCCATCCCGTCCGCCGCCAGATCACGCGGAACCAGCCATGGCAGCCCGGCTCCTGCGGTTGCGGCATCCCCCGGCGTCGCGGGCGTGATCGCGCCGATGGACACCTCGAGCGATGGCACCGCGGCCAGCATGCCGTCAGCCTGCGTGCGCAGCCCGAGGTCGAAGACGATCGCGCGCGGCGCCAGCCGGTTCCCGATCTCCGACAGCGTACGCGCCGACTCGCGGATGTGCAGCGAGCTTGGCACGGCACGCGCGCACATGCAGCCCAGCACTGCGACCGTGTGCATGATCGAGGTCGGCATCAACAGCGCCACCCGGTCGCCCGGACGGATGCCGGCCTCATGCAGAAGCCGCGCAAAACGGCACACCTGCCGGAACAGCTCCCTGTAAGTGCAACGTCCGCCGGCGTCGATCAGTGCCGTACGCTCCGCATGAGACTCAGCGGCTCGCGCCAGCATGGCGTTGATGGTGTCGCAGCCTGAATCGTTCGTCATGGATTCTCCCTTCGAGGCCGTACCGTCGCCAGCGCGTCGGCCTCTGCAGCGATCAGCGCCGCCGTGCGCTCTGGCGCCAGCATGGGAATCATGTGGCCCAGGCTTGGCAGCGGCACGTCCCGGCCCGCCTCGAACGCAGCGGCGAGAGCCGGCCACGTCGGCGAGTACGCGAAATCACGGTAATGCTCGGCGGCGGTCGGTTCCTTGGCGCGCAATACCGTGACCGGGACCCGGATGGAGCGCACCGCGTCGTGGATTTCGCGGTTGCTGGCGCCCGTCTCATAGACGCCGGCCTCGAATGCCGGCGCACAGCACAGCTCGAAGCCGGCACCGCCAGCGGCAGGCTTCAGGCCGTGGGCGCAATAGTCGTGCAGGGTGACGGCATCGAACTGCACATAGGGCGGCCGGGTGCGAAGGGCCTCGACCATTTCCTCGACCGAGGCGAAGTCGTTGCGCCGCCGAGCGACCGGATGCCGCTGTCCCGGCGGAGGCGCCATCGGATTCCAGCCTCGTGCGTACGCCTCCGGCGCAAAGATCACCGGGTCGATCAGTACCAACCGGGCGCACAGCGACGGCTCCAGCGCCGCGGCCACGGTAACGGCATGCCCGCCCGCCGAATGGCCGGCCCACAGCGCATCACGCACGCCGAGACGCTGCCCGGCGGCCGCCAGATCGGCCCCGAGTTCGCGCCAATGCGCCAAGGCACGCGACCCGCTGCGCCCGTGGCCGCGCAATTCGATGGCCAGCACATGCCTGCCAGGCAACAACCGTACGATCCGGTCCCAGCAGCGGGCATGGAAACCCGTGGCGTGCACCAGCACGATGCTGGGACCCTGGCCGCGGCACGAAACACGCCACTCGAAAACCGCAAGCGGCAGGCCGCCGGCATCGACCATGTGCAACTGCGGCTGTTCCGTTTCCGTCTCCGGCCGGTCGCGTGCCGAATCGACCTGATCGCCGGTGCGCTTCATTTCAACAGCGTCCATTCGCCGTTCTTGACGGTGATCAGCACACGGCCGCGTTCGTCGAAACCGCTGTGATCCGTCGGCGTCATGTTATAGACCCCCTGCGACGCCGGCAGCTCCCTGGTCTGCTCCAGCGCGTCGCGCAACGCGGTGCGGAACGCCACCGTACCCGGCTGCCCCTTCTCCAGGGCTTTCGGAATCGCCCGCTCCAGCAGCAGGCCGGCGTCGAACACATTGCCGCCGAAGGTCGCCGGGGTTGCGCCGTGGAGCTTCTGGTAGGCAGCGATGTAGTTCTTTGCAATCGTCTTCGACGGATGGCCATCGGACACTTCGTCGACCACCAGCATCAGGCTCGCCGCGATGATCGTGCCCTCGACCTTGCCGCCACCAAGCTTGAGGAACTCATTCAGGGCCGCGCCATGCGTCTGGTAGAACAGCCCCTTGTAGCCCCGGTCCTTCAACGTGATCTGCGGCAGCGCGGCCAGCGTCCCCGGCGCGGCGACCAGGATCGCGTCCGGCCGCGCCGACAGCAGCTTGATCGCCTGCCCCGCTACCGACGCATCCTGACGCTGGAATTTCTCGGTGGCGACGATGCGGATGCCGTTCGCTTCCGCACCCACGCGGAATACCTTTTCCCAGTTTTCGCCATAGGCATCTGCCGTGCCGATGAAGCCCACGCTCTTGATGCCGGTAGCCGCCATGTGCTCGATCAGCGCGCTGGCGATCAGGTCATCGTTCTGCGTGGTCTTGAAGACCCACTTCTTTTGTTCGTTCATCGGCAGCACGACCGCTGCGCTCCCGGTAGGCGCCAGCAGGGGCACCCTGGCTTCGGCAACGAAGGGAATCACGCCCAGCGTATTCGGCCCGCCAGTGGCACCGATGATCGCGTCTACCTTGCTCTCCTCGATCAGCTTCTTCACCGCCACCACGGCCGCCGTCGGATCGCTGCCATCGTCGAGGTACGTGTACTTGACGTCCTGCCCGCCAATCCTGGTCGGCAGCAGCGGAACCGTATTCTTCTGCGGAATGCCGACGTTGGCGATCGGCCCGGTGGAAGAACCGACGACGCCGATGTTGATCTCGGCACCGGCCACCCCTGCGAACAGCACCCCTGCCAGCAACGCGGACGTGCGGACGAGCTTCTTCATCTCTTGGTCTCCTTGGTAGTGGGATCCAGCCGCGATGCCCGCGGCCGGAATCCATTCATTTCGTGCCATTTGAGCAGTCCGCCGCGTTCCGGCCTTGTCGCTGGCTGCACAAGACTTGGATGTCGCTGCCACACCGCCATGGGCTCTGGCGGCGACGGATGAACGGCCGCACGAGACCTGCGGCGACAGGTGGATGCCGGCCGCCGGACCATCACGGGATTCATGGAATCGAAGATGGAACGCGATTCCTCGGCGGTCAGCCGGTCGACCGGATCCGCGCGTTCCAGGCGAAGCAGACGTGCTGCAAGGGTTCGTCGTCGCCCGCGGGCATCAGCTTCGCCGGGCCCGGCGCGTCACTGCAGAACACGTTCGCCGGGCGGCGGGACGGGTGCCGCCGCAGCCCCGCCACCATTGCGGTACTCGCTTGGCGACATGCCGTATTGGCGCCTGAATGCACGCGAGAAGTGGGCCGAATCGACAAACCCCCACTTGAATGCGACATCGGTGATCGTCCAGCCGTCCGCGCCCCGCCCCAGCAGATCCGCCGCGCTGCGCTCGAGGCGTTTGCGCATGATGTAGCGGAAGACGGTATCGCCATCGACACTGAAAATCCGGTAGAGCTGACGCTCGGAGATGCCCAATTGCCGCGCCAGCCCCCCTGGCGCAAGGTTGGGATCACAGAGTGAGCGGTCGATCAGCCGGTTGGCGAGCACACGCATCGGCACCCCATTCTCGGAGGCGGACCGTTCACCCAGTGCCGGCCGCATCAGATGGATCAACGCCATTTCCAGTGCATCGCCATCCGCATCGTCGGCCCACTGCATGGTGTCTCCCACGCCGACCTGCTGCAGGAGCCCGCGCAACAGCCACCCACTGGCACAGTGTTGCGACACCTTGGACATATGGCCGAGCCTGCCCGGCAAAGCGCGATCGATTACGCTTCGCGACAGATGCACCGAGAGCTGACCGATCAGGCCGTTCGGCCTCATCCGGAAATCACGCGCCGAATCGAGTAAAGCGACGTCCCCGGGCAACAGGCGGAATCCGCCGTTGGGACTGTCCGCGTCCTCCACGTCCATCACGCCGCTTTGCTGCAGGACCAGAAAACAGAATTCCGCATCGGTGCTGATCGAGCGCGTGTGATGGATGCTCGCGGCGTTGGTGCTGATGTGCGCGATGTCCAGCCCGCCGCACGTGGTCTTGGCGATACGGCCGACAAAGACGGGCAGTTCCCGCGCCGGCGCCGTGGCGAAACGGCCGCAGATGCTGCGCACCGCCGAGTTCCAGCGCTCGAGGCTCTCTTCGATCATGATTGGCACCCACTGTAGCGAGATACGGGCTGCAATGACGCGCCTTCCCATGAGCCGCCCGCCCACAAGCAAAGCCCTGATGCAGCGCCATGAATTATCATTTTTATCATTTGATAAATCAAATAAATGGCACCCTGCTCACGATGTTCGACACGTCCGGGAAGAAGCACCGCTTCGCATGCGGCACAGGTCGAGGGCTTAACTTGCCCACGGTCGCGGCAATCGCCCTGCTCCGCGATATGACAGGAAGGCGCATCGGGCGCTGCCCTGCCCGCCGCCGGGCGGCCCGATGAACCCCTTATTCCGGCGGCGGCAGTTGCAGCGGCCGCACCCGCTCGATGAGGCGCGGCGTATCCACCGGAGACGCGACGCGGCAGGCACGCCGGGCCTCCGCCGCATCGGCGTGGAAGCTCCCCTTGCCCGCCTCGCAGCGCGCCCGGGTGGTCGTGTCCACCCGGCCGCCGCTGCAGCAATAGCCCGTCTGCGCCTCGTCCGGCCGCGCACGCTCGCAGCGTGCGGCAGCCTCGCGCTCGGACGTGGAAAAGAATCCGCGGCAATCCTCCTGCCTGCCGCGGCGCAGCCGGCCGCTCTCGCAGCAGTAGCCGGTACGCACCGGCTCCGGCTGGCGAACGCCGAGCCCGCTGCTCCAGCGGCTCGCTTCCTCCCAGTCCTTGAGCGGAGCGCGCTGCACGCGGGGCGCGGTGCGGTCGGGATAGTCCGACACCAGCATCTCGCCGCGCTGCAGCCGGACCGGGCTCCAGCGCCCGGTCCGCGAACGGCACACGACAACGCCGTCCAGCACGACGATCTTCAACGCACCGCCGCGCGCCACCTGCAGCACGTACTCGGTGCCCTCGACGCCGGTCACCACGTTCTCGGTCTCGACTTCGAACAGCCCGCGCACGCGCGCGAGGATGCGGCCGAATTCGACGAACAGGGAGCCGGTGCGCACGCGGGTGTTGCGGTCGAGCATGATCTCGCCGCCGTCCGGATAGCGGATCACCGCGAAGGCGTCCGCCCCGGTCTGCACCACGTCGCCCGGCTGCAGCGCAGCCGGCAGGCGCGCCGCCAGCGGCCGACCGCCGCGCGACACCTGAACCGCGCCGGCCCACTCCGCCCCGCCGTACGGCAGGTAGCGGCCCGGCCGCTGCGGGTCCTCGCGCATCACGTCGACCAGCAGCGGGGCGCACCCCGCCAGCACCAGGCAGGCGAGCAGCACGGCGAAGGCGCGTGCGGCGGCGCCGATGGACGATGGGCGATGTACTTTCATTGGCCACCTCCGGGAACGGGAATGCCGGCCGCCTTGCGCTCGAGCCGGCCGAGCAGCCAGCAGGCGGCCAGGAATGCGCCGAGATCGTAGAGCGGATTGAGCAGCACGCCGGCGAACGCGAGCAGCGCCGCGCTCACGCCGAGGTAGGCGAGCGCCGCGGCCGCCAGCGCGACCAGTCCGACCACACGCGGGCGGGCGGCGAGGAAGAAGGCCGCCAACCCGCCCGCCGCGGCCAGCGCGAACATGGCGGCAAGCTGGGCCGGCCAGCCCGGCGGCCGCAGCACGGTCCCGCCCAGCAGGTTGCGCATCGCGTCGGCCTGCAGTTCGACGCCGAAGCGGTCTTCGGTACGCAGGCCGCGGCGCACCGTGTGCTCGTCGGGCGCGGACGAGGTCGCGAGGCCGACGATAACCAGCCTGCCGCGCAGATCCGCGGCAGGCGGCCCGGCCTCCAGCCACTGCGCGTAGGCATGGCGCCGGGCCGGCGCACGCCAGTCCGCCAGCGGCGACAGCGGCAGCAGGCGCGAGGCGACGACGTCGTCGTCCGCCAGCGCCGGGCAGCGCGAGCGGGCCTGCCGCTTGAGCATGGAAAAGCCGACCGGCGCCACCCCGGGGCCGGCGCCGCGCAGCGTGATCTCGCGCGGCCCGCGCCGGATGAGGTCGGGTTCGCCGCCGAACGCCGCGACGAGCGCCAGGGCCGGCGCCGCGGCCGGTTCGGCGTCCAGCATGCGGAAAGGATCGGCCGCGCGCTGCCTGTCCGCTGCGCGGGCAAGAGGCATGGAGAACAGGTAGCCTTCCTGCTCGCCCAGGCAGGCCACACCCCACTCCGCCCCGACGGCCAGCAGCGCCGGCGCGAGCCGCGGCCTGCCGTCGTCGATCTGCCGGACGGCGAGCACGACGCGGCTGCCGCGTTCGCGTGCACGGACCAGCGCAGCGGCGAGCATGCCGTCGGCGGGGCTCTCGCGCTCGAGGAAGAAATCCAGCACGATGACCGCCGCCCCCGCCTGCGACAGGCGGTCGATGAGCCGCGCATGCAGCTCGCGCCACGCCGGCGAACCGTCATAGGCGCGCCCCAGGCGCCGCTCGCTGTCATCGTCGAGCGCAACGACGAGCACCCGGTCGCCGCCCCCGCCCGCGATCCGTTCGCCCGCGAGCACCATGCTGTAGCTGGCGATGCGGGTGTCCAGCCCGAGCAGGCCGAACAGCCCCACCCAGGCGGCGAAAAAGGCGAGCAGCACGACCAGCGGCACCACGACGGCGCCGCGCATCGCGAAGCGCAGCAGCCGCTGCACGTCGTCCACCCGTCGCCGTGCGAAGCCGCGGGGGCGGCCGAGCACGGCATCGACCAGGCGTTCGAAATCCTCGCGGAAATGAGCGGCGTCCAGCGCCAGCGCCTCGCAGTCGGCCAGCGCGCGCAGCGCGGGCGGCAAGGCGCCGGGCGCGGGCATGGCGGCGCCCTCGACCAGCACCGGAATCACCCGCTTGCCCAGCGCCAACCCGGTCGCCACCTCGTGCGCAACGAAGTCGCCCGGCGTCCATAGCCGCGGCCGCCCCGCCGCATCGGCGATGCTCGCCCAGCGCGGGCCGATCACCACCACGAGCACGTCGCAGGCCGCAAGCCCCTCCTCCAGCAGCCGCGGGAAAGGCGCGCCGGGCGGGATGGACTCGCGGTCGAAGAAGACCCGTCCGGCCCCGAACTGCCGCTCGCACCAGTCGAACAACCGCCAGGTGCTGCCGCCGGCATCGTCACGGCGATAGCTGATGAAGATCCGCGTCATCGATCCGGCCCCGCCCGCGCGCATGGTGCCCGCATACACTGCATTCTATGTGCCGCTGCACGGAATTGCCCGCCGGAGAAACGCCGGCGGCGCAGGCCGCGGACGCCCCGCCGGGGCCGGCGGCGGAAGCCAACGGCCGGACCGGCTCCGCGGCTCCCCGGGCGGGGAACCCGCCACGGACGGCGCCGCGACGGCCGCGCGGAGCTAGAAGGACTTGCTGAGGCCCAGCAGCGCCGCCCAGTCCGCCGTGAGCTGCACGCCGTTCACATGCTGATGGACCGGCAACTGGACGAAGGCATAGACCTGGAAATCGCGCGCGATCGCGTAACCGAGGCCAGGGCCGAGGAACAGCTTGCGCGAGCCGCTGTCCTCCGGCTCGGCCTCGCTGCCGCGGTCGCGGCCGCGCCACTGGAAGTTCGCCTGCACGAAGGCCGCCCAGCGGGGCGCCAACTGCCGCTGCCAGCCGACATCCAGGCTGTACTGGTTGCCGGGGCAAAAGCCGTCGCTCTCTCCCATGGCCACCTGCGCCAGCGCCTGCGCGAACAGGGCCGAATCGCCTTCGTCGAGGGGCAGCCGATACCACGCGCCGACGATGGCATCCGTCGTACCGGTGCCGGGCTGCAGGCTCCGCTCCGCGCGCTCGCCGTCGCCGTTCTCGACCTTGCGGCTGCCGGTGGGCAGCTTCAGGCCGAAGTTGATGCCCGCACTCGGCGACGTGCCGTCGCCCATGAACTGGTAGCGGCCGACCACGCGCAGGTCGCCGATGCGGGTGAAGTTCCACGCCTGCGTCTCGTGCGACACGCCGCCGCCGTGCTCGTGATGATTGTGGACGTGCGAGTGGCTGCGGTTTGTGAGCGGCAGCGTGAACGACACACCCCAGCGCGGGTCGATGGCGTAGTCCAGGGTGCCCAGCCAGTTGCGGTTGATCGTGCGGATCTCGTCGTGGTGGCGGCTCACCTCCCCGGCGGACACGTCGCGCGTGCCGGCGCGCGGCTGGTCCTGGTCGATGAACTGGTACTGCAGGTCCAGCCGCATGCCCGGCTCCGTCCATACCCCCTGCGCATGCCAGTTGGTGTTGATGGAGCAAAACGCCTGCCCGCAGGACGCGACCGCGGCGGGCGAAACCGCGCCCGCGACGCACAGCAGGGACAGGCGCGCGAGGCGCTTCGGGTTCGAGTCGTCGGGCACCATGGCTCCTCGGTTCCACTTGGGGAGCGCCAATTTAGCAAGCAGGCCATGCCGCGCACATGCGGCGCGAAGTCGCACCCGCCCTGCCCGGCCGCCGCCGTGGCCTCCCCGCTTGCGGGGACGCTACCATTGCGGGTTTCGACCCCGAGCGCACCGATGAAACCCGCCCAGCATCCCACCGCCCTGCGCACCGCACAGCTTCTCGCCGACGCCGGCATCGACACCCGCGTCGTCGAGTTCGAACAACCCACCCGCACCAGCGCCGACGCCGCCGCGGCAATCGGCTGCTCGGTGGCCGAAATCGCCAAGTCCATCATCTTCCGCGGCGAACGCAGCGGCCAGGCGATCGTCGTCGTCGCCAGCGGCGACAACCGCGTCAGCGAGGCCAAGGTGGCGGCACTGGTAGCCGAACCCCTGGCCCGCGCCGACGCCGATTTCGTGCGCAGCGCAACCGGCTACGCCATCGGCGGCGTCGCCCCGCTCGGCCACGCGCAGCCGGTGAAGCTGCTGCTGGACGAAGACCTGCAGCGCTTCGACACCCTCTGGGCCGCCGCCGGCACACCGTTCTCGGTGTTCCCGCTGACACCGGCGCAACTCAGGCAGTTGACTGGCGCGGAGTGGCTGGACGTTCGGCAGTAGGCTTCTGCCTGGCGTTGGGAGCCGGCTGTGGCCGGGGTTATGCCGCATCCTTTTCTTATGGCTGTTGGCTGTGTTCTCAATGTCTGGGGTTCGGCCGAAGCGGACGGTCAGGCAGGGGGCCTACTGTCCTCCATAGTCGGTCGTTTGCCCTTACATTTCTCGCGTTCACGCAATTACAAACAATGGAGCTGTAGGATTTATGAGATGGGCGGTGGAAATTCAAAGAACAAGCCTTGAGTTGAGAAATCTGAAGGACTTACTGGGCGGCCTTGGATTCGACGTCATCGAGACGACCGATTATCCGGCAATCACCTCAGAGAAAATGGAAATGTGCTCGACTGCCGCTGACGCGTTCGAACTCGCGAAGGAAATTAGAACCGCTATGCAAGGACCCGCGGATATCGATTCGACGTTTCAGTTGGGCGCCGTCTTGGAGTTTTCATGCTATCCACCGAGGCGCCACGCTTTTCTCGAGGCTCAATCGGGAGTGATACGAATACAGGGAGGAACTTCTACTATGACGATTGGGCCTCCATGTGAACTAAGTGAGCACGCACTCGCAGTTTGGTGGGAGCAGCAGGCGGAGAAAGAGTATCAGACGGCACTTGAGCGTCAGAGAGCGAGGCTTGAACCTGCTTTTCGTAACGAAAACGCTGCGAAGGTACTTGATCTTCTCTCAAAGAAAAACCAGACTGGTTCTACGTTGTATAAAATATATGAACTCGCTGAGGGGCACCCTAAGAACAGGAAAGCCTTTCACACACAGTTCGGCATCTCAGCCGACGAGTTTCAAAGATTCGGGGACGCAGTTCACAATTCGGCTGTCTCAGGTGACTGGGCGCGCCACGCATATGACGATACCCCGAAAAGTGCCAAGCCAATGTCGAAAGCTGAGGCGGAGAGCTTTGTTCGCCGATTGGCAGCTAAGTGGTTGGAGAATTTGCGAGAAGTTTGATGAATCAAGATTTCATGCCATAAATTACTCCACGGCACCATTTTCTCTGCGCCAACCCCTGCAATGCACTGTGCCCTGATAGCGTGCTGACCTGCCCTGATTCTTCGGACCACGAATTACGTGAGAGGGATGGCTTGGTGGTGGTTGCCTGACTGATTCTGAACGAACTGCGCCGGGGTCAGGTAGCCCAGCGCCGAATGCGGTCGAACTTCATTGTAATGGCGGCGCCACTGCTCGATCAGCACGCGTGCTTCAAGGCGGTTACGAAAATACTCCATGGACAGGCATTCATCCCGTAGCTTGCCGTTGAAACTCTCGTCGGTGCCGTTCTGCCAGGGTTTGCCCGGCTGCGACAACGCCATCTGCAATCCCTGATCGCTCGCCCACTGAAGTAGCCGGGCCGAGACAAACTCCGGACCGTTGTCCGAACGCAGTGCCTTGGGCGCACCGCGCTCGCTGATCAAGCGGCTCAACACTTCGATGACGCGCTCGGAGCGGATGCTGCCGGCCACATCGATCGCCAGTGCCTCGCGCGTGTGCTCATCGATCACCGTCAGGCACTTGATGGGCTGTCCGTTGGCGCAGGTGTCGAAGACGAAGTCGTAGGCCCAGATCCCGTTCATCCGTGAAGCTCGCTGTACCTGATCGCGCTGACTGGCAACCCGACGCCGGGGACGCTTGCGCGGCACCTGCAGGCCGGCCTTGCGCCACAGCCGCCAGGTGCGGCCGGTGCTCAAGTGGTATCCGGCCCGGCGCAGAAAGATGCGAATGCGCCGATAGCCGTAGCGTGGGTACTGGGCCGCCAAGCGTCGCAACTGGCCGATCAGCGGACGATCGCGTTCGTCCAGGCACGACGCGTAGCCCAGCGTCGAGCGCGACACCGACATCAGCGCGCACGCCCGGCGCTGCGAGATACCTCGCCTGACCGCATAATGCACCTGCGCTCGGCGTGCCCAGGTGCTCACCATTTTTTTGCCGCGATCTCCTTCATGACGTCGATCTCCAGGTCCCGATCGGCCACCATCTTCTTGAGTCGCGCGTTCTCCGCTTCCAACTGCCGCAGCCGTTTGACCTCGTCCGCGTTCATCGCACCAAAGCGCTTGCGCCACGTGTAGATCGTCTGCTCGCTCACGCCGTGCTTCTTCGACACCTCCGCCACCGGCAAGCGATCTGCCTCCCGCAGAATCTTCACCATCTGCTCTTCTGAAAAACGACTCTTGCGCATGACTTCCCCTTCTTCATCGAAGCCATCCTCTCAGGTTTCAACTGGTCCGAAAAGTCGGGGGCAGGTCAGTGCGACAGGTGACAGCTTTGGCCGATATCGGTAATTCGGGAGTCGAGCGTTGAACGACCGCTCCGGCCGAGGAACCGCCACTCAAGTTTCCGCAGGCAAAATCAGCCAACTAACCGCCATCTCACTTCCCGACGACGCCAGCCTCAAGGCCGACACCATCCACAATGGCTGCTCGTCAAGTGAAGAGACCACGCAAAACAGTGCCCGGAACCTTTCCGAGCCCCGAAGGCACGTCCATCGGGCGTTCTTATTGGCGTGGCCATTGATCCTCCCGCGGCGATGACGGCACCGGCAAGGTAGGCGCGGAGCGTCATGCCCGTGAGCGCAGATGAGAAACTCAGGCAGTACCGCAGAACGACGTACACATAAAAAACGGGAGCCACACCGGCTCCCGTCCGCAACCGCGAATACCGCAGGCGATCAGCGCGTGAAGCGCTCCTCGGCGATGGTGTCGGCCACTTCGCCGGTCGGGCGCTCTTCTTCGCGGGCGCGCTCGAACACTTCCATCAGGTTGTCGTAGATGCCTTCGATGTGCCTGAGCAGCGCGGCGCGGTCGAAGCCGGTGCGCTCGTGGTACACGTCGATGATTCCGCCGGCGTTGATGACGTAGTCGGGCGCGTAGAGGATGCCGCGGCGGAACAGTTCGGCGCCGTGGCGGGCCTCGGCGAGCTGGTTGTTGGCGGCGCCGGCGACGATCTTCGCCTTGAGTTGCGGGATGGTGTCGTCGTTGATGACGGCGCCCAGCGCGCACGGCGCGAAGATGTCGACATCCAGCCCGAAGATGTCCTCCGGCGCGACGACGGTGGCACCGAGGTCGCGCGCCGCGGCGGTCAGCGACTCGCGGTGGATGTCGGTGACCCACAGCTCGGCGCCGGCGTCCTTCAACTGGCGGGCGAGGTCGAAACCGACGTTGCCCACGCCCTGCACCGCGATGCGCAGACCTTCGAGGGAATCGCGGCCGAGCCGCTCCCGGGCCGCCGCCTTGATGCCGACGAACACGCCGTACGCGGTGGCGGGCGACGGGTCGCCGCTGCGCATGCCGTCATCGGTGGGCTTGTCGACGATGCCGGCGACGTGGCGGGTGAATTGCGCCATGTACTTGATGTCGGCCACGCTGGTGCCCGAATCCTCGGCGGCGATGTAGCGGCCGCCGAGCTGCTCCAGCGCGCGGGCGAAGGCGGCCAGCAGTTCGGGGGTCTTCTGCGTGCGCGGGTTGCCGATGATGACCGACTTGCCGCCGCCCAGCTTCAGGTTGGCCATCGCCGACTTGTAGGTCATGCCGCGCGACAGGCGCAGCACGTCGCGGATCGCCTCGTCCTCGGTGGCATACGGCCACATGCGGCAGCCGCCGAGCGCGGGCCCGAGGTTGGAATTGTGGATGGTGATGATCGCCTTGAGTCCGCTCTTGTCGTCGCTGACGAAGACGACCTGCTCGTGGTCGGCGAAATCGATCTGGGAAAAAACGGCCATGCTTGTCTCCTTTCCTTGTGGGATGGCGTGGTGGATGCGGCGAAGGTGCGGAAGGGGATGCCCTTCGCCTGCGGGGGCTCCCCGGGCACGGCCCGCTCGTGGCGGCGCGCTCCGGGGAGTTCGGGCCGGTGCGCTCCGGCCCGGTCAGCCGGCGAACACCGGGATGATCTTGCGCGGCCGCGCCGGGGCCTCGCCGGCGGCGTGCGCCTTGCGGCGGAAGGCGTCGAGCAGCGCCGCCTCGCGCCTGCGGGCGTGCGCCAGGTAGCGCTCGCGCACGTGGCCGAAGCCGCGGATCTGCTCGGGGATGGAGGCGAGTTCCACCGCCGTCTCGTGGCTGGCGAGTTCCAGGCCGGCGAGGATTTCGTCGACCACCCGCTCGTAGCCGGCGATCAGTTCGCGATCGAGCTTGCGGTCGTGGCTGCGGGCGAAGGGGTCGAGCATGCTGCCGCGCAGGCGGCGGAACTTCGCCAGCACGCGCATCGCCTTCAGCATCCACGGGCCGTACGCCTTCTTCTGCAGTTCGCCGCTCTGCGGGTCCTTCGCCGCCAGCGTCGGCGGTGCGAGGTGGAAGACGAGCTTGTAGTCGCCCTCGAACTGTTCGTCGACGCGCTTCAGGAAATCGCTGTCGGTGTAGAGGCGGGCCACTTCGTACTCGTCCTTGTAGGCGAGCAGCTTATGGTAGCCGCGCGCCACTGCCTCGGTGAGCAGCGTGATGCCCGGCGCCACGCGCGCCTCGGCGGCACGCACGCGCTCGACCAGCCGCGCGTAGCGCTCGGCGTAGGCGGCGTCCTGGTAGTCGGCCAGATGCGCCATGCGCCGCGCGATCAGTTCGTCGAGGCTCTGCGACAGTTCGTGGTGCGCCGGCGTGCCGTGCTGCGGCCGCGCGGCCGCGCTCACCGCCCGCAGGTCCACCGCCGCGCGGCGGCCCCACAGGAAGGCGGCCTTGTTGGCTTCCACCGCGGCGCCGTTGATCTCGATGGCGCGCAGGATGGATTCGCCCGCCAGCGGCACCAGCCCCTTCTGCCAGGCGTAGCCGAGCATGAACAGGTTGGTGGCGATGGAGTCGCCCAGCAGCGCGGTGGCGAGCCGCGTGGCGTCGATGAATTCGGCATTGTCCGCGCCCACGGCATCGACGATCTGCGCCTCCATCGATCCGGCGGGGAACTGCGGATCGGGGTGCGCCGAGACGTCGCCGGTGCGGGCCTGGGCGGCAAAGCCGCGCACGAATTCGCTGGTCATGGTCTGGTCGGCGTTGATCACCACCCGGGTATGGCCGGCGCGCATCTTGGCGAGCGATTCGTCGCCGGCGGCCACCACCAGGTCGCAGCCGATCACCGCATTGGCCTCGCCGGCGGCGACGCGGGCGGCATGGAGCTGCCCGGGCCGGTCGGCGATGCGCACGTGCGACCACACCGCGCCGCCCTTCTGCGCCAGCCCCGCCATGTCGAGCACCGAGATGCCCTTGCCTTCCAGGTGCGCGGCCATGCCCAGCAGCGCGCCGATGGTCACCACGCCGGTGCCGCCGACGCCGGTGATGAGGATGCCCCACGGCGCCGCGGTCGAAGGCAGTTGCGGCAGCGGCAGTTCGGCGAAGGCCGCGGCGGCGGCGCCCACTGCCTTGCCCTTCCTGAGCTTGCCGCCCTCGATGGTGACGAAGCTCGGGCAAAAGCCCTTCACGCAGGAGAAATCCTTGTTGCAGGACGATTGGTCGATCGCGCGCTTGCGGCCGAACTCGGTCTCCACCGAGCCCACCGACATGCAGTTCGACTTTTCGCTGCAGTCGCCGCAGCCCTCGCACACGAGGTCGTTGATCACCACGCGCTGCGCCGGGTCGGGGAACTTGCCGCGCTTGCGCCGGCGGCGCTTCTCGGCGGCGCAGGTCTGGTCGTAGATGATGGCGGTGACGCCCGGCACTTCGCGCAGTTCGCGCTGTACGGCATCCAGCTCGTCGCGGTGGCGGACGGGGATGCCGTGCGGCAGGTCGGCCGGGCCGTAGGCGCGCGGCGTGCCGTCATTGACGACGACCACCGTGCCAACGCCCTCGGCCAGCAACTGGCGCGCGATGATGGGCACCGACAGCGTGCCGTCGTGCGGCTGGCCGCCGGTCATCGCCACCGCGTCGTTGTACAGGACCTTGTAGGTGATGTTCACCTTCGCCGCCACCGCCGCGCGGATGGCGAGGATGCCCGAGTGCATGTAGGTGCCGTCGCCGAGGTTGGCGAACACGTGTGGCGTGCGGGTGAACGGCGCCTGGCCGACCCAGGGCACGCCCTCGCCGCCCATCTGGCAGAAGGTCTGCGTGCTTTCCGGCGACAGCCAGGTCGCCATGTAGTGGCAGCCGATGCCGGCGATGGCGCGCGAACCCTCCGGCACCCTGGTCGAGGTGTTGTGCGGGCAGCCGGAGCAGTAGTGCGGCACGCGCGAGATCGACAACCGCGGCCTGGCGAGCGCGGCTTCCTTGGCTTCCAGGAACACCAGCCGCGCCTTGATGCGGTCCGAGGTGTAGAAGCGCGCGATGCGGGCGGCGATCGCACGCGCGACCATCGCCGGGGTCAGTTCGCCGGCGGCCGGCAGCAGCCAGTCAGAGTGCGGCAGGGCCCATTCGCCCTTCTCGTCGAACTTGCCGATCACGCGCGGGCGCACGTTTTCCTTCCAGTTGTACAGCTCTTCCTTCAACTGGTATTCGAGGAACTGGCGCTTCTCCTCGATGACGAGGATTTCGTCTAGGCCGTCGGCGAACCGGCGCACGCCCTCGGCTTCCAGCGGCCACACCATGCCGACCTTGTACACCCGCAGGCCGATCTCGGCGGCCACCGCTTCGTCGATGCCGAGGTCTTCCAGCGCCTGGCGCACGTCGAGGTAGCTCTTGCCGCTGGTGATGATGCCCAGCCTGGCGTTCGGGCTGTCGATGATGGTGCGGTTGAGCCGGTTGGCGCGGCAGTAGGCGAGCGCGGCGTACAGCTTGTGGTGCAGCAGGCGCTTTTCCTGCACCAGCGGCGGATCGGGCCAGCGCAGGTTGAGGCCGTCGGCGGGCAGCGGGAATTCCTCCGCCGAGGGGATCACCGTCTGCACCTTGAAGGGGTCGACATCCACCGACGAGGACGTTTCCACCGTATCGGTGAGCGCCTTGAATGCCACCCAGCAGCCCGAGTAGCGCGACAGCGCGAAGCCGTGCAGGCCGTATTCCAGGTATTCCTGGATGCCGGCCGGCGCCAGCACCGGCATCATCAGCGCCTTGAACACGTGCTCGGTCTGGTGCGGCAGGGTGGAAGACTTGGCCGCATGGTCGTCGCCGGCGATGACCAGCACGCCGCCGTGCTTCGAGGTGCCCGCCGCGTTGGCGTGGCGGAACACGTCGCCGGTGCGGTCCACGCCCGGGCCCTTGCCGTACCAGATCGAGAACACGCCGTCGTACGTGGCGTTGGGGTCGAGGTCGACCTGCTGCGTGCCCCACACCGCGGTGGCGGCCAGGTCTTCGTTGAGGCCGGGCTGGAAGCGGATGTCCATCGGTTCGAGGAACTTCTTCGCCTTCCAGAATTCCTGGTCGACGTTGCCCAGCGGCGAGCCGCGGTAGCCGGTGACGAAGCCGGCGGTGTTCAGCCCGGCGGCCTGGTCGCGCATCTTCTGCATCATCGGCAGGCGCACCAGGGCCTGGATGCCGGTCATCCAGGCGCGGCCGGATTGCAGGGTGTACTTGTCGTCGAGGGTGACGGGGGGCAGTGTGTTCGACATGGTGGCGTGAACCGTCGCGGAACCGGCGCGCCGCGCTGTTGGCACGGGCATCGGGCCTGCCGACGTTGTCTCCTGTGTGGTTGGTCTTGGCGCTCGTCCTCGGCATCGAACGGCGAGGTGGCATCGTACGGAGAAGCGGCGGCGGAAAATTTCCTCGATGCGGCGCAAATCCGTTTCCGGCGGAAAAATTTTTTCGCGCAGGCCCGCCGCCGCGAAACACGATGAAGCTACGCCGACGATGCAGTGCAACATCCGCCCCCGGAACCCGCGCTTTCCGCCGCGCCGTCGTCGCATCGGGTTACGGATTCCGGGGCGGCAAGAAGCCGGATGAGGACGCGAGGGCTTGAAAGCCGGCGGGTACGCCCCCACAATGCAGGCATGGTTGTAATTCCGGCAAACCGGAGACGTTCTGGACGGGGGTTCGATTCCCCCCAGCTCCACCAGAAGAAGGCACGGCGACAACGCTGCGTTTTCTTCTGAGGGGGCTGACCTGGTCTCGACAGGGCGGGCAAGGGTGAGCAGGCAACCCGAGAGGCGACGGACGTAATCCGCGCAAAACCACAAACGCCAACGATGAGCGTTTCGCACTGGCCGCCTAAGGCCGATGCCGAGGCCGCTTGAGCCTTGTTACCAAAGAAAAGCCGGCGGGGACTTCGGTCCCCGTCGTCACGTCTACGGTCGGCCTTTTTCGTCCAGCCGGCCACCTCGGCCCCACCCGCAAATCTGCCCGCAACGGCACGGCGAATCGCGTCGCCGCAGGCGCAATGTTGCGGCGCGCCAGCGGCATCCGGAACGATCTGGCGGGATTCCACCGCGAGCAGGCAAAATTTTTCTTCTGGCGCGATAAACACAGCCTTTCAACGAAAAACAATTCCGCGCGCTCCTCCTTACCATGCCTCACCTCGCAGACACCCCACGAGTGGCTGCGGGAAAAAATACAGGCAGGAGACAAACCATCGTGGATCCGGCGGCTGCCGCGCGTGCGGCCGCAGTCCATCCGTCTCCGCATGCCTGTCAGGCCCTAGCGCGCACCGCCGCCCACGAGGAGGAGACACACAATGCAATCGAACAAGCTGTTCATCGCGCTGGCCGCCGCCAGCTTCGCCACTGCCGGCGCCGCCCACGCCAAGGAAGTCATCGTGCGCATCGGCCACGCCGGCCCGCTCAGCGGCCCGGCCGCCGCGTTCGGCAAGGATGGCGAGAACGGAGCCCGCCTCGCGATCGAGGACGCCAACGCGAAGAAGCTGCAGATCGGCGGCGACACGGTGAAGTTCGAACTCGTCAGCGAGGACGACCAGGCCGATCCGCGCACCGCCACGACGGTCGCCCAGCGCCTGACCGACGCCGGCGTGAAGGGCGTCGTCGGCCATGTGACCTCCGGCGCCTCGGTGCCGGCCGCGCGCATCTACGAAAACGCCGGCATCCCGATGATCACGCCGTCCTCGACCAGCCCGAAGCTCACCCAGCAGGGCTACAAGATGACCTTCCGCGTCATCGCCAACGATCTGCAGCAGGGCAACGCGCTGGGCCGCTACGCGGTGGAGCAGTTGAAGGCGGCGAAGATCGCGGTGATCGACGACCGCACCGCCTACGGCCAGGGCCTGGCCGATGCCTTCGCCAACGCGGTGAAGGCCGCCGGCGGCCAGATCGTCGGGCGCGAATTCACCAACGACAAGGCGACCGACTTCATGGCCATCCTCACCAAGGTGCGGGCGACCAATCCGGACGTGGTGTTCTACGGCGGCATGGACTCGCAGTCCGCGCCGCTGACGCGGCAGATGAAGCAGCTCGGCCTCACCGCCAAGTTCCTCACCGGCGACGGCGGCTGCACCGGCGAGATGATCAAGATGGCGGGCGACGCGCTGTCGGCCGCGACCTACTGCACGCAGGCCGGCATCCCGCTCGACAAGATGCCGGGCGGCAGCGCCTTCCGCACCCAGTTCAAGCAGCGCTACGGCAACGACATCCACGTTTATGCGCCGTATTCGTACGACGCCACGATGGCGCTGATCGAAGCGATGAAGGCGGCTGGTTCGGTCGAGCCGGCGAAGTACCAGCCCGTCCTGAAGACCCTCGCCCTGCAGGGCGTGACCGGCCCGCTGGCCTTCGACCAGAGCGGCGACATCAAGGGCGGCGCCATCACCGTCTCCAACTTCAGCGCCGGCCGCTGGGCCCCGCTGCAGACCCTGCAGTAAGTCTCCGACGGGCCGGCGCCCTCCTCCCGCGCCGGCCGGCTCCCTGCATTGCGACTCCGGCACCCGCCCCGCGGCGGGCGCTGCGGGCGCACTCATCCATATCCACGACGGCGCCCGCCGTCCATCAGGGTGAAACGATGGAAACCTTCCTGCAGCAAATGCTCAACGGCCTGGTGGCGGGCAGCATCTACGCGCTCGTCGCCCTCGGCTACACGATGGTCTATGGCATCCTCGGACTGATCAACTTCGCCCACGGCGAAATCGTCATGGTCGGCGCGCTGGTGGCGCTGCAGACCATCCTCTTCCTGTCCTCGGCGGTGCCCGGGCTGCCGCCGCTGGTGCTGCTGCTCGCCGGCGTCGCGGTCGCGGTGCCGGCCTGCATGGCGCTGGGCTACCTGATCGAGCGCATCGGCTACCGGCGGCTGCGCAGCGCGCCGCGGCTGGCGCCGCTGATCACCGCGATCGGCGTGTCCTTCCTGCTGCAGACGCTGGCGATGATCATCTGGGGGCGCGAGTTCCACGTCTTCCCGCAACTGATCGACACCGCGCCGATGCAGCCGGTCGAAGGCGTCATCGTGTCGCCGATGCAGGTGTTCACCATCGTCGTCGCCTTCGCGCTGATGGGCGGCCTGATGCTGCTGGTGAACAAGAGCCGGCTGGGCCGCGCGATGCGGGCCACCGCCGAGAACCACCGCGTCGCCGGGCTGATGGGCATCAACGCCAACGGCGTGATCGCCGCCACCTTCATCATCGGCTCGGGGCTGGCGGCGCTGGCCGGCGTGCTGTTCGCCTCCAACTACGCCATCGCGCACTACAGCATGGGCTTCACCCCGGGGCTCAAAGCCTTCACCGCGGCGGTGCTCGGCGGCATCGGCAACCTGCCCGGCGCGATGGTCGGCGGCCTGGTGCTCGGACTGGTCGAGAGCTTCGGCGCCGGCTACATCGAGCACCTCTCGTTCGGCTTCCTCAACTCGAGCTACCAGGACATCTTCGCCTTCATGATCCTCGGCGCCGTGCTCGTCTTCCGCCCCTCGGGCCTGCTCGGCGAACGTGTCGCCGACCGCGCCTGACCCGACAGGAAACGCATCCATGACCTCGACTTCCACGACCCTGCCGCGCGCGGCCGGCTTTCCGCTCGACCTGCGCCTGCAGCAGCCGCTCCTGATCGTGCTGGCGCTGGCCGCACCGCTCGCCGCCCTGGCCTTTGGCGCAAGCTGGGTGCGCATACTCGACTTCGCGCTGCTCTACGTGCTGCTGGCGATCGGCCTCAACCTGGTGGTGGGCTTCGCCGGCCTGCTGGACCTGGGCTACATCGCCTTCTACGCGGTCGGCGCCTACACCTGGGCCTTTCTCGCCTCGCCGCACTTCGGCATCCACCTGCCGTTCTGGATCGTGCTGCCGCTGGGCGCGGCCTTCGCGGCGCTGGCCGGCATCGCGCTCGGCTTTCCGACGCTGCGCCTGCGCGGCGACTACCTGGCGATCGTGACGCTGGGCTTCGGCGAGATCATCCGCATCTTCATGAACAACCTGAACCAGCCGATCAACATCACCAACGGCCCGCAGGGCATCGACATGATCGACCCGCTGAGCGTCGCCGGCATCGACCTGTCGCGCAACCTGGACCTGTTCGGCATGCAGGTGCCGTCGCTGGTGCTGTACTACTACGCCTTCCTCGGCGCGGTGGCGATCGCGCTGGTGCTGGTGCGGCGGCTGCAGATCTCGCGCATCGGCCGGGCGTGGGCGGCGATCCGCGAGGACGAACTGGCGGCCAAGGCGATCGGCATCGACACGCGCATGATGAAGCTGCTCGCCTTCGCGCTGGGCGCCACCTTCGGCGGCGTGTCGGGCGGGCTGTTCGCCGCCTTCCAGGGCTTCGTCAGCCCGGAGAGCTTCAGCCTGATGGAATCGATCGTGGTGCTGACGATGGTCGTGCTCGGCGGCATGGGCAACCTCGCCGGCGTGGTGTTCGGCGCCGTCGTGCTCACCGCGCTGCCCGAGCTGCTGCGCCACTTCGCCATCCCGCTGCAGACCGCGCTCTTCGGCAAGACCCTGCTCGACCCCGAGATCCTGCGCATGCTGCTGCTGTCGCTGGCCATGATCCTGATGATGCTGTGGCGCCCGGCCGGCCTGCTGCCCGCACGCACCCGCTATGCCCACCGCGAAGGGAGGAAGGCATGATCACCCTGCTCGAATCGCGCGCCGTCAACAAGCGCTTCGGCGGCCTGCAGGCGCTCACCGACGTGTCGCTGAAGATCCACCGCGGCGAGGTGTACGGCCTCATCGGCCCCAACGGCGCCGGCAAGACGACCTTCTTCAACGTGCTCACCGGCGCCTACCCGATCGACGGCGGCGAGTTCGTCATGAACGGCACCGAACTGCCGGCCGGCAAGCCGCACCGCATCGTCGCCCACGGCGTTGCCCGCACCTTCCAGAACATCCGCCTGTTCCGCGACCTGACCGCGCTCGAGAACGTCATGGCCGGCCACCACATCCGCACCCGTGCCGGAGTGTGGGGCATCCTGACGCAGAGCCGCACCGCGCGCGAGGAGGAAAAGCTGGTGACCGAGCGCGCGCTCGAGATCCTCGACTACGTCGGCATCGGCCGCCACGCCGACACGGTGGCGCGCAACCTGTCCTACGGCGACCAGCGCCGGCTGGAGATCGCCCGCGCGCTCGCCACCGAGCCGCAACTGCTGGCGCTGGACGAGCCCGCCGCCGGCATGAACGCCACCGAGACCGCCGGCCTGCGCGCGCTGATCGAAACGCTGCGCGCCGACGGCATCACCGTGCTGCTGATCGAGCACGACGTAAAGCTCATCATGGGGCTGTGCGACCGCGTCGCCGTCCTCGACTTCGGCAAGAAGATCGCCGAAGGCACTCCGGCCGAGGTCCAGCGCGACCCCGGCGTGATCCGCGCCTACCTGGGAGACCACCGTGCCCACTGACAACGCCCGCCCCATCCTCGAAGTCCGCAACCTGCAGGTCGCCTACGGCGGCATCCAGGCGGTGAAGGGCATCGACCTTCACCTGTGCGAAGGCGAACTGGTGTCGCTGATCGGCGCCAACGGCGCCGGCAAGACGACCACGCTCAACACGCTGGCCGGCGTGGTACCGCACGGCGGCGGCGAGATCCTGCACCGCGGCGAAGAGATCGGCCGCCTGCCCTCCCACCTGCGGCTGCGCCGCGGCCTCGCGCTGGTACCCGAAGGACGCGGCATCTTCACCCGGCTGACGGTGGAGGAAAACCTGCTCACCGGCGCCTACACCCGCCGCGATCCGGAGGGCGTCGCGGCCGACATCGAGAAGGTGTTCGCGCTGCTGCCGCGCGTCAAGGAACGCCTGCACCAGACCGCCGGCACGCTGTCCGGCGGCGAGCAGCAGATGGTCGCGATCGGCCGCGCGCTGCTGTCGCGGCCGCAGGTGCTGCTGCTCGACGAGCCGTCGATGGGCCTCGCGCCGCTGGTGGTGGAAAAGATCTTCGAGGTGATCCATGCGATCACCCGTGACGGCATGGCGGTACTGCTGGTCGAGCAGAACGCCAACCTGGCGCTGGAAGTCAGCGAACGCGCCTACGTGATGGACGGCGGGCGCATCACGCTGACCGGCACCGGCCGCCAGTTGCTGAGCGACCCGAAGGTGCGCAGCGCCTATCTGGGCGAGGAACTGCTCGCCGCCTGAGCGCCCCGCCTGGCCGGGAGGTCCGGTGCCGCATCACGCGGCAGCGGACGGCTGGTCCGGTGGGCCGCGCCGCGGGACGGCACCGCCGCGCCTACAGCGGCAGCGCCGTCTCGTTCTTGATCTCGCGCAGCGCCACGCTGGAATGGGTGACGTCCACCTCGGGATCTTCAGCAGGAAGTTGTGCATGAAGGTCGACAGCGCCTCGAGGTTGGGCAGGTAGAGCTTGAGCAGGCAGTCGGTCTCGCCGAGCAGTTCGTAGCACTCCACCACTTCGTCGCAGTTCTTCACCGCCTGCTCGAAGCGTTCGAGCACGTCGGCGCTGTGCTTCCTGAGCTTGACCCGCACCCACACGCAGGTGTCCAGGCCGATCTTCCTGCGGTCAAGCAGCGCCACGTAGCCGCGGATCAGTCCCGCTTCCTCCAGCTCGCGCACCCGCCGCCAGCACGGCGATGCCGACAGGCCCACCTTGTCGGCCAGCGCCTGCGTGCTGATCGACGAGTCCTTCTGCAACTGGGCGAGGATGCGCCGCTGCACCGGATCGAGTTTCATGTCTCCCACCCTGTCGTTTTCCCGCGGCCGCCGCTGTCGCGGCAGCGGCCGGGCGCCTGCGCTCAGAGCACCTTCAGCAGTTCGACCTCGAACACCAGCGTGGCATTGGGTGGGATCACGCCGCCGGCGCCGCGAGAGCCGTAGCCCAGTTGCGGCGGGATCGTCAGCTTGCGCCTGCCGCCCACCTTCATGCCCTGCACGCCCTCGTCCCAGCCGCGGATCACGTGACCGGCGCCGAGCGGGAAATTGAACGGATCGTTGCGGTCCTTGCTGGAGTCGAACTTGGTACCGTCGGTCAGCCAGCCGGTGTAATGCACCGACACCATCTTGCCCTTCTCGGCAAGGTCGCCGCTGCCGGTTTCGATGTCGTCGATGACGAGGCCGCTGGCGGTGGTGGTCTGGGTCATGCGCGTCTCCTGCTCGGGGATGAAAGGACAGGCATTCTACCCGCCGCCGCGCTCAATCCGCCCGCCAGCGCGCGGCGAACTTCTGGCGGAACTTGGCCACCTTGGGCGCGACCACGTAGCGGCAGTAGGACTGCTCGGGATTGTCGGCGAAATAGTTACGGTGCTCTTCCTCCGCCGGCCAGAACAGGTCGGCATGCTTGATCTCGGTGACGATGGGCTCCGGCCACAGCCCGGCGTGGTCGAGTTCCTCGATCAGCGCCAGCGCGGTTTCGAGCTGGGCGTTGCCGGTGACGAAGATCACCGAGCGGTACTGCGGGCCGACGTCGTTGCCCTGGCGGTCCGGCGTGGTCGGATCGTGGATGGTGAAGAAGATCTCGAGGATCTCGCGGTAGCCGATGCGCGCCGGATCGAAGTCCACCTTCACCACTTCGGCGTGGCCGGTGGTGCCGGTGCACACCTGGCGGTAGGTCGGCGCTTCGGCGAGGCCGCCGCTGTAGCCGGACTCCACCGACAGCACCCCATCCACGCGCTGGAACACCGCCTCCAGGCACCAGAAGCATCCGCCGCCGAGGATCGCGGTTTCGTGCCCGGCAGCCGGCAGGGGTGGCAGTTCGCCGGCGGGCGCGGTCGTCGTGTTCGTCATGGTCGTTCTCTCCGTTGGATCGGGATGGACGGCGCGGCCGGAAACCGTCCGGCACACCCCGTGTGCATGCTGTGACCGCGGCGCGTTCAGCGGAAACCGCATGAAGACTGATCGATTTTAAGAGCAGGGACGAAGTCAAAGAGTTCCGTCAATTATCCAACGTCAAAAAATTAAAAATCAGAACTTTCTTTTTCCCGGCTTAATAGCGAGGAATGACGATCAGCCCTAAAGAAGAAAGCTCCGCCGAGAAAATCGAATATGAATTCGCATACCAACAATATTCAAAAGAAAAACTTTGCAAGCTGAAACTGGGTATCAAACAGGCTTCCTCCTCCCTTCAATACAACGGCTCCAGATTTTCAGATGGAATTAAAGAAAAAACCCCCACTGATTTTCATCAAAAAACACATAACTATTTTTTCAATACGACTCCCAAAGCACGTCAGAGAACACAAAGAAGTCACCGCCCTCATTGCGCTGGTGCTGCCAGCGCCTGAAATCGGTATTGCGGGCTGGAACAAAGCCCTGAAAGGCTTGGTTCGGTACAGGCAAGGAGGCCGGGCGCTTCATAGGCCGGCATTTCAGCCTTGGAAGCGCGGCGTCATGCCCGGCAAGCGCGGTCGTCACGCCCGTTCTGCCCGCGGGGTCGGGATTGAGAGACGGCGACGCTGCGCGTTCAGCGGAAGCTGAAGCTGTAGTGCAGGTCGAGTGAATTGTCGGTGCCGCCGCGTGCGATCAGCGCCAGCCGGCGCGACAACTGGTAGGTGAGCTTGACCAGGGTTTCTGCGCCGCCCAGGCTCTGCTCGAACGACAGGAAGAGGTCGCTGCCCAGGCGCTTGCCCACGCTCAGCACCTGGCCGGCGACGGTGGGGCCGCTGGCGATGCGCGCGCCGCCGCCCACCACGCGGCTGGTAGCGGTGCGGGAGGCGCTGTTGAGTTCGCCCTGGCCGATGGAGAAGCTGTCGAAGCCCAGGCTGCGCGACAGTTCGTCCGTCATGCCGCCGCCCGGCCCGCCGAGCAGCGCCTGCGCCGCCGGCAGCAGCAGGCCGAGGTCGGCCCCCGACGCGGCGTCCGGCGCGCGGCCGAGCACGATCCACGACAGTTTCTCCGGATCGGGCACCGACGGCTCGGACACCAGGCGCACCTTCGGCCGGCGTGCGCTGCCGAGGATCTCGACGCCCGCCTCCACTTCCAGCCCCTTGCGCAGCGCGACGACGTTGAGCCCGGGGTCGTCGAGCGCGCCCTGGAAATTCACCAGTCCGCGCTCGATGCTCAGCCGCTGGCCGTAGCCCCGGTAGCTGCCGCCCACCGTGGCCACCGTGCCGACCGCCGACAGCGGAAGGCCGGGCTGCTGGCGCAGCCGCAGTTCGCCGGACAGGCGGGTGTCGAGCCCCATCGCCGACAGGTACAGCGCATCGCCGAGCGCCACCCGGAGATCGGCGCGCACGCCGAAGCTGCCCGCCTTTTCCTCGCGGCCGAGCACGACCACGTCGTCGCCCAGGCTGGGCGGCGGCGCCTCGGCGAATTCCAGGTAGCCGGCGTCGGCGCGGAAGTCGGCCTGCAGGTCGAGCGAGGTCCATGTCGAGCGCCCGCTGCCGCTGCCCGACACGATGAGCCAGCGGTCCGCGCGCTGCAGCAGCGGCAGGCGGTCGGCGCGGAAGCTGAATTCCCCGGCGCCGGTGCCGAGCAGGATCTCGCCCGAGGCGGTCAGCGTGCCCGGCGTCGCGGTGAGCCGCTCGAACGGCACGCGGTCGTCGCGCGGGCGCACGCGGTTGGGCGACACGAAGGCGAGGCGGTCGAGCCGCAGGCGGTCGCGGTCGAAACTCATGTCGAGTTCGCCGCCGGACAGCACCAGGCCCTGGTCCACCAGCGCCAGTTGCAGGCCGCGCCCGTCGATGCGCCCGCTCGCGAGCGGTTCGGCCACCGTGCCGGCCAGGGTGAATTCGCCCTTCAGGCTGCCAGCCGTCTCCACGTTCTCGCGCATCAGCCGGCCGAGCCAGGTGATGGACGGCATGTCCAGCCGCGCGGCGCCCGTCAGCGGCGCCTGCGGCGCGATGCGCCAGGCGCCCTTGCCGCTGCGTTCGGCGCGCAGCGAGGCGGAGCCGACGACGCGCCCGAACTCGCTGCCGCTCGCTTCCCAGCTCAGCGCCAGACGATCGTCGCGCGCCGCCAGCCGCGCCTCGAGGGACTCGAGCCCGAGGCGGGTGCGGATCTCGCCTTCGACGCTGATGTCCCCCGACTCGCGGAACACGCGCGCCTCGCCCTCCAGCGTGTCGCCGGCGCGCAGGTTCCATTCGGCGCCCAGCGTCAGCAGGCCGGCGCCGCGCCGCGGCCGTTCGCCGCGGCCGGCGCGTGCAGCCGTGGTGCGCGCCGCATCCCGCGGCCGCAGGTCGACCACCAGGCCGGTGAGCGAACCGCGCGCGACGCTGGCGGAGGGCGTCCAGCGCGTTTCCTGCAGCCGGATGCGCCCCTGCTCGCCGACGGCCAGCTCCGCGGCGCCGAGGCCGATGCGCCCGGCGGAAAGCTCGAGGCTGGCAGGCGCGGCCAGCCGGGCGGAGACGCGGCCGCCGGTCTCCAGCGCGGCAAGCTCGCCCGCCCAGCCCAGGGTCTCGCCACCGCCGGCGGACGTCGCCGCAGCGCGTTTCACCGTCGTCAATCCGCCCTGCAGGCGCAGGTCCAGGCGGTCGCTCTCGAGGCCGGTCGCGCGCAGGAGCAGCGTATGCGCGGCCCGCGTGCCTTCCGCCGTGAGGTAGGCCGAATCCACCAGTACCTGCCTTTCGCCAGCCTTGCCGTCATCCTGCGGGGCCGTCGAGGCGAGCCCCGACAGCCCGACCGACAGCCGGAACGGGCCATCCACGCCGGCATCCAGGCGGGCCTCGCCATTGACGCCCGCCAGGCTCAGCGTCCCCGGCAAGCGCAGCGCGGAGCCGAAGAAAATCAGGTTTCCGGCGGGTTTCGCCAGGCTGCCCGCCAGCATCCCTTCCGCGCCCGCGCGGCCGCCGAGGCCGTAGCCGATCGCCGACAGCGCGGGCGCATCGAGCCGGAGCGCGAGCCGGTCGCCCTGCCCGCCCCAGTCGCCGCTCGCCTGCAGCCGGTTCCCCGCCAGTTCCAGCGCCAGCGCGACGTCGGCAACGCGGAACGCGCCGTCCGTCGCGGTGTAGCGGAATGCGCCGGTGCCACCCAGCGGGCGGCCCTCGAAGCGGCTGCCGGGCAGGCCGAACTTCGCCTGCAGCTCCGTCCGCGGCGCCAGCGTCCCATGCGCTTCCACGTCGAGGTTGAGCACGGCCGACGGTGCCGACGGCAGCAGCGCGCGCGGGTCCACCTTGCGCAGCCTGCCATCGAGGCTGAAGCTGCGCGGCGTCACGCCGGCCTCGTCGGGCGGCCCGGCCTGCAGTTCGGCGCGCGCGTCGATGCGCGCCACGCCGACGTCCAGCGCCACGAGGGCGTGCTGGCGCGTCGCATCGGCATCGAGTTCGATGCGGCCGGCCACGGTCTGCGACGGCAGCCGGCCGTCGATCGCCCGAGTATCGATGCCGGCCAGTTCGAGCACGGCGGCGACATGGCCGAAGGCCCCAGGCAGGTCCGCGGGCAGCCCGGCTGACGCGGCCGGGCTGCCCGCGCCCTCCCTGCCCTCGTCTTCCCCGCCCGCCGCGGCCGGCGGCGACCAGGACAGGCGGCCGCCGATGCGTCCTGCCGGCGCATGGGCGCGCGCGCCGGGCAAAAGCAGTTCGAGCTGCTCGATGTCCACCGCACCCTTGCGCCAGGCGAGCCGGCCGGTGGCCGCGGTGAGCGGCAGGCCGCCGGCGTCGATCGGCGCCGGGCTGCGATTGGTGATGCGCAGCGGGCCGCTCAGCAAGGCATCGCCGCCGGCGGGCATCGCCAGTTCGGCCTCCAGCCGCAGCGCCGCGCGCGGGGCGCCGGCGGCGAAGGCCGCGGGGTCGACGTCGCCGAGGGTGAGGCTGAGCGCGCGCAGCGGCAGCGGGTCGAAAGGCGCGGCGTACACCTCCGCGCGCCCCTGCAGGCCCTCGCCCTCGGCCTCGAGGTCGATGCGAGGGTGCAGCAGGGTTTCGCCGGCGGTGAACGCCAGCGCATAGGCCCGGCCGTCCTGCCGGCCCGAAAAGCTTCCGCTCGCGGACAATGCGAAGGGGGCGATGCCGTCGAGTTCGCCGGCCAGTTCCGCACGGCCTTGCGGCAAGGTCAGCGCCAGCGCGGCAAGGCGATGCCTGCGCCCGTCGCTGGAGAGCGCGGCCGCGAGGTCGGTGAAGGAAAAGACGGGGGCGTCGGCCCCGTCCGCCGCAGGCGCGTCCGGCGCGGCGGGCGCCGCGAGTTCGCTCAGCGCGAAGGCGCCGAGTTCCAGGCGCCGCAGTTCCACCGCCAAGGGCAGCGTCAGGCGCTGCGGCGGCGCCGGCGGTTCGTCCTGCACGGAGGGGCGCCGCGCCACCTGCAGGCTGCGCGCCGCGAGCCGGTCGACGGCGAGGCGGCCGGACAGCAGTTGCGAGGGCTGCCAGTCGAGGGCCAGATCGCGGATCTCAATGTACAGGTCGGCGCCGGAAAAGCGGACGAGGCCGGCGCGCAGGGGCCCCGACAGCCGGCCTTCGGGCGCCTCGACCACGAGGCGCCCGGCAAGCGCGCGCTGCGCAAGGCCGACGAGCCCGCGCAGGCCGGCTTCGGTGGCGGCGAACCAGGCGCCAAGCGCCGCCACTGCCAGCAGCAACAGCAGCAGCCCTCCCGCCAGCCGGCGGACGCGCCGGGCACGGCGCGGCGGCGGCGCGGCACCGTCGCCGGACGCGTGCGGGCCCGGTGCGGGCGAAACGCTCTCGTCCGGGCCGGCCACCATCCGTCAGCCGAACAGTGCGCGCAGTCCCTCGCCGGGTTCGGCCACGCGCATGAAAGCCTCGCCCACCAGGAAGGTCTGCACCGCGTTGCCGCGCATCAGCGCGACGTCTTCCGGCCGCAGGATGCCGGATTCGGTGACGACGATGCGGCCCGCCGGGATGCGCGGCAACAGGTCCAGCGTCGTCTGCAGCGATACGTCGAAGGTGCGCAGGTTGCGGTTGTTGATGCCGACCAGTGGCGTCTGCAGTTGCAGCGCCTGTTCCAGTTCGTCCGCGTCATGCACCTCGACCAGCGCCGCCATGCCCAGATCGCGCGCGATCGCCTCCATGTCGCGCATGCGGCCAAGGTCGAGGCTGGCGGCGATCAGCAGGATGGCGTCCGCGCCCATCGCGCGCGCCTCGTACACCTGGTAGGTGTCGACGAGGAAGTCCTTGCGCAGCACCGGCAGCGCACAGGCCGCGCGCGCGGCCCGCAGGTAGTCGGGCGAGCCCTGGAAGAACTGGCGATCCGTCAGCACCGACAGGCAGGCCGCCCCTGCCGCCTCGTAGGAGCGCGCGATGTCGGCGGGGCGGAAGTCCTCGCGGATCACGCCCTTGGACGGGCTGGCCTTCTTGATCTCGGCGATCACCGCCGGCCGGCCGGCGGCGTGCCGCGCGCGGATCGCGCCGACGAAATCGCGCGGCGGTGCATGCTGCAGCGTGGCTTCGGCCTCGGCGCGCAGCGCGGCGAGCGGCTTCGCAGCGGCGGCAGCGGCGACCTCGCCAGCCTTCACCGTGTTGATCCTGTCCAGGATGTCGCTCATCGGACGCCCCTCCCGCCGCTGCGCGACACCGTCCCCAAGAGAGGCAGAGCGCCCCTTCCGGGCTGCCAAGCGGTGGCGCTCATTGCGCCGCCCCGAAGCGCTGGGTGTACTGCACGAACTGGTCGAGCTTGGCCCGCGCCGCGCCGGATTCGATGACCTCGCGCGCACGCGCGATGCCTGCGCCGATCGAATCGACCAGGTTGGCGGCATACAGCGCCAGTCCGGCGTTGAGCAGCACGACGTCGAGCGCCGGGCCGGGTTCGTTGTCGAGCACGCCGAGCAGCACGCGGCGCGATTCGTGGACGTCGGCGACGCGCAGGTTGCGGGTGGCGGCCATCGCCAGGCCGAAATCCTCCGGATGGATCTCGTATTCGCGCACCTCGCCGTCCTTCAGTTCGCCGACCAGGGTGGCGGCACCGAGGCTGGCCTCGTCCATGCCGTCCATGCCGTGCACCACCAGCACATGGCCGGCGCCAAGGCGATGCATCACCCGCGCCAGGATGCCGACGAGGTCGGGGTGGAACACGCCGAGCAGCGTGTTCGGCGCGCCGGCCGGATTCGTCAGCGGCCCGAGGATGTTGAAGATGGTGCGCACGCCCATCTCGCGGCGCACCGGTGCGACATTCTTCATCGCGGCGTGGAAGTTGGGCGCGAACATGAAGCCGATGCCGGTGGCCTCGATGCACTCGGCGACCTGCTCGGGGGTCAGCATCAGGTGGGCGCCCAGCGCCTCGATCACGTCGGCGGCGCCGGACTTGGACGACACGCTGCGCCCGCCGTGCTTGGCGACGCGCGCGCCGGCCGCCGCGGCGACGAAGATCGTCGTCGTCGAGATGTTGAAGGTGTGCGAGGCATCGCCGCCGGTGCCGACGACGTCGAGGAAGTGCGGGCCGGGCGCGTCCACCACGACCTTGGTCGACATCTCGCGCATCACCGCGGCGGCGGCGGTGATCTCGTCGATGGTCTCTTTCTTAACACGCAGTCCGGTGAGGATGGCCGCGGTCATCACCGGCGAAATCTCGCCGGCCATGATCTGGCGCATCAGCGACAGCATCTCGTCGTAGAAGATCTCGCGGTGTTCGATGGTGCGCTGCAGCGCCTGTTGGGCAGTGATCGTCATGCGTGTGGTTCCTTCAGCCGGCCGGCGCGCCGCTCAGCGCGCGCGGTCGAGAAAGTTGCGCAGCAGGTCGTGGCCACGCTCGGTGAGGATGGATTCGGGGTGGAACTGCACGCCTTCCACGTCCAGTTCCTTGTGGCGCACGCCCATGATCTCGCCGTCGTCGGTCCAGGCGGTGATCTCGAGGCAGTCGGGTAGGGTCTCGCGTTCGATCGCCAGCGAATGATAGCGGGTGCAGGTGAGCGGATCGGGCAGGCCGCGGAACACGCCGACGCCCTTGTGATGCACCGGCGAGGTCTTGCCGTGCATCAGCTTCTGCGCATGCACGATGTGCCCGCCGAAGGCCGCGCCTATGCTCTGGTGGCCGAGGCAGACGCCGAGGATGGGCAGCCTGCCGGTGAATTCCCTGATCGCCGGCACCGAGATCCCGGCTTCGGCCGGCGAGCACGGCCCGGGCGAGATCACCAGTTGGCCGGGCTTCATCGCGGCGATCTGTTCGAGGGTGATCTCGTCGTTGCGATGTACCTTGACGTCGGCGCCCAGTTCGCCGAAGTACTGCACCAGGTTGTAGGTGAAGCTGTCGTAGTTGTCGATTATCAGCAATTTAGACATCTTAACACCTTGTTTTATATGAATAAATTTCTGAAATCTGCCGCTCATTACTCACACTGTTATACACATCTGCACCAGATTCCAGCGGAACAAGCGCCGAAACGCCACCCAGACGGTGGGTCGCGAGCACGGGGGAAGACGTCCTGGAGCGCCGACTGGACGCGCATGCTGCCACGCACCACTCGGACGGGGCGCGTAGCGCAGCACTAGCGTTAAGGGAAAGTTCTATGGGCATCGGGCAATCTCCTAAGTTCTTGGAGCCGCCGTGCCGGAGAGCCATCTGCTGAACCTTGCCTGCCGATACGGCGGCAAGGTGCGGTCGAGGCCGCAACGACGTGCCGCTTCCTATTCGAGGAAGCGCCACCACTGAGCAATGTTGATCGAAGCGGTACGGGTCATGGCAGACCTGAGTTCAGTTAACCGGAGGGCGCATGCGGGACTGCATACCCCAGCAGCTTTACGTTTTTTGATCATAACACGCCTTTGCGCTCATCCGTCTATAGCCCGCGCGGTCGCCAAGGCGATCGTATCAAACCGGTGGAAGGCCCACGAGTTCGGCCCGGGGCTGTCACTGGCACCGACGAGCAGGAGCCTGGTCTTGAGGCCGGTCTTATGTGAAAAGTCCACGCCCAGAACCATGCGCAGCGATCCGCCCCGCTCGTCTGGCGAAACGCTCGACGGTAGGTGTGGCTCCGCATGCCAGTCGAAACAGGTTCGTCCCGATCCAGTGCGGCCCCTCCGCCAGAGGGCGCATGACGACGCCCCATTGTCTGGCTTGGGCAACGCGCCCCCTGGGGGCAAGACCTATTCCGTAGCCCGCGGCCACCAGCACGGTCATCAACTCGAAGGTGGTGGCTGTAAACGCTGCATGCTGGTGGCCGATGAGGGCCTCGACCCGCAGGTTCAGTTCCTTGCAGGTCTGCGGACACCACTGAATCATGGGGTAGTGGAGCAGTTCTCCCAACGGAATCGACGGACAGGCGAGCAATGGCGACCGCACCGGCACGGCGGCGGCCAATTCGTCGCGCCAAAGCGGTTCAGCGCGCAGTGCGGGCAACACCGGGGTAGCCCACGCGATCCCCGCGTCGTAGCGCCCCGCCTCCAAGCCATGAAACAGCTCGGCTGGCGGCGCTTCCTTCAGCAGTATGGCCGTTTCAGGCTCTTCCACGCGCTGAAGGGCAAGCAAGGCGGCCAGTTGCGGCAGGAACATGCCGCAGGAAACGCCAAGCGTGATTGTGGAAGGCTGGCTGGAGGTGTTCATGGGCACCCTCCCGGAGGCGTCTTGAATCCCGAACATCATAGCAAGAGTTAAATTTAACGTGGTTTTACTTGCTGTGATGTTCGACGCTTTCACTGATGCGAAAGCGCACTGTCCAACGAGGCCGCCCTGCGGGCACGACCACCTACGAAGCTGAGCCGGCCAAAGCGTTTGGTTCGGCAGTTCGTGCGGCCCGGATGGAACAAGGTATCGCCCAGGAAGAACTCGCTGCCCTGGCTGGAATCGAACGCTCCCACATGGGGAAGGTCGAGCGCGGAGAGCACATGCCTACGCTGGCATTGATTCTCAGGATCGCAGTTGCCTTGAGCCTAAGCTCTGCCGACCTGATGGCAGCGACAGAAGCCAATCTGCGTTCGGGCCTCAAGGAGTAGCCGACGAGCGGCTTTTCCGTCCTGCCTACTCTGCAGGATGGGCATGCAGGCGGGCAATGAAGCGATCCAAGGACATTGAAGGATTCCCGTTGTCCGGTCGCAGCAGGTAAGTCGTCAGTACGGCATCGGCGATGGCCAGAGGGCGGACCACAACGCCGGGGTGATGACATATTGCCATCCTCGCTGCACCGGTGAATCCAATGCCGTAGCCTGCTCCAACAAGCGTCAACATCATGTCTGCCGAGGAGACGTGTTCTACGATGGTCGGC
This sequence comes from Thauera sp. K11, assembly GCF_002354895.1. Lineage (NCBI taxonomy): Bacteria > Pseudomonadati > Pseudomonadota > Betaproteobacteria > Rhodocyclales > Zoogloeaceae > Thauera > Thauera sinica. The sequence continues at coordinate 260,882 of NZ_CP023439.1, read as the reverse complement.
TCTCGCTCCAAGGTGCGGAGCAACCGTGCCAGTTCCCTGCAGTAGCCCTCGCACACGTGTGGATCGCACATGACTAACGGATAGCGAGCCAACTCTTCAAGCGGAACTTCCTTGAGAACAAGCAGAGGATGGTGCGTCGGTATGGCCAAGACGATCGGATCCCGCCAGACGGGTTCGCTAACGACCCCCTCACCGGCATCGGCCGCACGCGCAAGTCCGATATCGAAACCTCCCGTGCGCAATCCGCGCAGTTGTTCGGCGAGAGGAACTTCGGTCAGCCGAATTTCTACTTCAGGCTCTTCTTCGCGACAGCGCGCAAGAAAGGAAGATAGCCGGGGATCTACCGCGCCGTCGGATACAGCAATACGCAAGCTGCCGCGGTAGCCTGCGGAGATAGCTTTCACATTTTCGCGGGCCTGCTCCAAAGTTGTAAACAGCCGCCGCACATCCTCCAGGAACACGACTCCCGCCCTGGTGAGACGGGTTCCTCGACGGTTCCTCTCGAATAGCAAAGCGCCCAGATCATCCTCCAACTCCTTGATGGTGCGGGAAAGGGGCGATTGCTCAATGTGCAGGCGTTCGGCTGCGCGTGTGAAATGCAGTTCCTCGGCTACGGCAACGAAGCATCGTAGATGTCGCAATTCCATGCCCGCATGCCCATCAGGTGCTGAAGCATCCCTCAACGCGAACGTTCCGGACTCGCATTGCCTATTCCTCTATCCGGTTGGCGGGCCAGGCGCCACTGTGGATGGTATCGGAACGCTGGACGTCGATCCCGGTGATCCTGTCCGGCACTCGGAGCGAACCACTGCAGCCGGTCTCTTGCACCAAGGCGCCATCGGCACTGTGCAATTCCCCGTGTTTCTCACATACCTATTGCCGATTTCGACTGCCCAGGCGCTGGCAAGCGTCAAGCAGAGGCATCCGGCTTCAGTTGGCTGGTCATCCGTGCAAGCTTGGCAAAGAGCTTGCGGAACTCGGCATCCGGCTCTGCACCGAAGCGTGGATCACCGTTCTTGCCGAACGCATGTGCAATTTCCTGCCAGTCCTGGGCAAGCAGATGCACCTGCGCCGCCGGAAGGACAACCTGCTCCTCAAGGCTCATGTGTTGCCATTGCGCACCGATGAAGCGATCCAGCGCCGCCGCGAACGCGCCTTCCTGCGTGGAGCCTTCTGCCTGGTATTTCCGTAGTGCCGCGAACAGCTGGTCCAGCAGCGACTCGTCCGCATGCTCGGCTTCGAGCGCTGCCAACGTGTCATCGATCGCGTGGGTACGCTTGCGCAGCAGGGTGAAGAGGTATGCGTTCTCCTTCGGGTGATGCAACTTCTGTGGAAACTCGCGGATGTAGTACAGCAGTTGCTCGAACACTTGAAAGTCGAGCGGAGCGGACTGTTCAATGGCACGGTCCCGCAAATGCCGCATGGCGTGCAGCACAGCGGCAAGAGAGCGGTGCTCGTCCTGGATGATCGCCAACGCCTTGTTCATATCCGGCGTCAGCGAATTGCGCATGACTGACGACACCAGAACCGGTACCTTGGCATGCATCAGTACCTTCAGCGTCTCCGAGCCGAGCAGCAAGCCACCAATGCTCTTCGGTCCACGCGAGGCCATGAAAATGAGATCGCACCCCTGCTCCTCGGCCGCTTGGACGATTGCTTCGTGGGGACGGTCACTGACCTTGAACAGGGAAGCATGGGGCACACCTGCTGCACGGGCGGCAGCTTCGGCCTTCAGCAGGACAGGATGGGCATCGCCCGCAATGGTCTCCGACAGAAGAGTTGGCGCAATGCTGCGCAGGCCCGCGCCGTCACCGGTCGCCAGGATGTCCGGTGCCGCATAGAAGAAGGTGATGGCTGCACCGATCTCCCTTGCGAAGGCAATTGCACTGCCTATCGTCTGGTTGGACAACTGCGAGCCGTCGGTAGGAACAAGCAATTTCTTGTACATGGGATCCTCGCAATCAGGGACGCTGGATAGCGGTCAAATCGTCACTGAGGACGGGTGTCTGCAGATACTGTCTTTGTGGAAAACCCGAACTTTCATCCCGTCAGAACTTCATTTTCAGCAGCTTGCTCCGAAACATTCGATACGAGAATAAAGCGCAGAACCTGATAAAGAGATTGCCGAAGTTCGTTTTCGTCAACATGGCACCCCTTCACCGCACGCATGAGAAATCCGGATACCAAAGAGCTGAGGAGCTCAAACCGGATTTCGATTTCGGCGTCGCTCAATGGCACGGATCTCGATTCGTTGATGCATTTCAATATCTCGAGCATGCTCTTTCTCGTTCGTTGATCGCAGTCCTGAACGATACGGCCCAAACGAGCATTACGCGTGGCCTCCGACATTATCTCCAGTCTGAGCCTTGCATTTTCGAGGCGCGAGAACTCGATGGACACATCCGCGACATGTGAAATCAACCCATCTAGGATTTCCGTGCAATTAAGGATGGCGGAGTGCACTTCCAGAATTTCCTCCATGGCCTCTTCCGCGATTGCCTCGACAATGGCTTCCTTGTTCTGAAAATAATGGTAGATATGCCCAACGCTCATTCCGGACGATTTCGCCAGGACTGCGATACTCGTGCCGTGGAAGCCGTACTCGCTGAAACACGCCTTGGCCGCACACAAAATCTGATCCCGGCGCAATTCGGCACCACTTCTTCTTTCTCCTGGAGAATCGGTCCTGTTTTCCATCCGCCTACGCCTCCAACGCCTTCACATGGGTGATGGCCTCGGCAATCGCCTGCTGCGCGCTGCCGTACAGCATGCGGCAGTTGTCCTTGTAGAACAGCGCATTCTCGATCCCCGAGTAGCCCGCGCCCTTGCCGCGCTTCACCACGATCACGTTCTGCGCCATGTCCACGTTCAGGATCGGCATGCCGTAGATCGGGCTGGACTTGTCGGTACGCGCCACCGGATTGACCACGTCGTTGGCCCCGATCACCAGCGCGACGTCCGCCTGCGGGAAGTCGGCGTTGATCTCCTCCAGGTCGAAGATCTTGTCGTACGGCACCCCGGCTTCCGCCAGCAGCACGTTCATGTGCCCCGGCATGCGCCCGGCCACCGGATGGATCGCGAACACCACCTCGACCCCGCCTTCTTCGAGCAACTGCGCCATCTCCCACACCTTGTGCTGGGCCCCGGCCACCGCCATGCCGTAGCCCGGCACGATGATCACCTTGCTCGCGTAGCGCATCACCGAGGCCGCATCGAGCGCCGAGAACTCCTTCATCGTCCCTTCGATCGCCTGCCCGTCCCCGCCGGCAGCCGCGCCGCCGATCGGGGTGAACAGCACGTTGGAGATCGGCCGGTTCATCGCCTTGGCCATCAGCTGTGTGAGCAGCGTGCCCGAGGCGCCGACCACGATACCGGCCACGATCAGCGCCGGGTTGCCCAGCACATAGCCTTCGAAGCCCACCGCCAACCCCGTGAAAGCGTTCAGCAGCGAGATCACCACCGGCATGTCGGCGCCGCCGATCGGGCTGGTGAGGATCACGCCAAGCGCGAGCGCCAGTACGAAGAAGGCAATCACGAGATTCGGATCGACGGCAGACGCGATGACGATCGCGGCACCCAGCCCAAGCGTGGCCAACGCGAGGATCACGTTGACCGCGTTCTGCGCCGGTAGCCGCCACGCTTTCTGCATGATGCCCTGCAGTTTGGCGAAGGCGATGCACGAACCCGAGAAGGCGACCGCGCCGATCAACGCGCCGAGCACCGCGAGCGTGGTGACCACGAGGCCGTGGACTTCGCCTCGGGCGAATTCGAGCGCCGCAATCGCCGCGGCCGCACCGCCGCCCATGCCGTTGTAGATCGCCACCATCTGCGGCATGTCGGTCATCCTGACCACCTTGCCGCTCCACCAGGCCAAGGCGCCACCGGTGACGATGGCGACGATCATCAGGCCGAAGTTGGCCAGGCCGGGCGTGGCGAAGGTCACCAGCGTGGCCGCTACCATGGCGATGCCGCCCCAGACGATGCCGCGCCGCGCGGTGACGGGCGAACTCATCGCCTTGAGCGCGAGGATGAAGACGATGGCGACCCCGAAATAGGATGCGTCGATGAACCACTTGGCGGTCATTGCGCGCCCTCCTTCTTGCCGCCCTTGAACATGGCGAGCATGCGTTCGGTCACCACGTAGCCGCCGGCCGCGTTGGCCGCGCCCAGGAACACCGCGACGAAGCCGATCGCCAATTGCACCGGGTCTTCCGGGTCGGCATGGCCGAGCACCACCATCGCGCCCACCAGCACCACGCCGTGGACGAAGTTCGAGCCGCTCATCAGCGGCGTGTGCAGGATCACCGGCACCCGCGAGATCACCTCGTAGCCGGTGAAGGCGGCGAGCATGAAGATATACAGCGCTGCGATTCCATCCATGGTCAGGCTCCTTGCAGGCCGAGCGCCTGCGCCACGCCGGCGTGGCGCAGCTCGCCCGCGTGGGTCAGGCAGCAGCCGGCCATCACCTCGTCTTCCCAGTCGAGCGCGAGCGCGCCGTCCTTGATGAAGGGCGAGATGAAATTGAACAGGTTCTTGGCGTACATCTCGGACGCATGCACCGGCATGCGGCTGGCGATGTGGGTGGGGCCGATGACGAGCACGTCGTTGATCCAGGTCTTCTCGCCGGCCACCGTGCCCTCGACGTTGCCGCCGGTTTCGGCGGCCATGTCGACCACCACCGCGCCCGGCTTCATGCGCGCGATCATGTCGGCGGTGACGATGCGCGGCGCCCGCTTGCCCGGAATCGCGGCGGTGGTGATCAGCGCGTCGCACTGGCCGACCGCCTTGGCCAAGCGCTCGGCCTGCTTCGCCTTCTCTTCGTCGGTGAGTTCGCGCGCATAGCCGCCGGCGCCCGCGGCCGAGACGCCGGTATCGACGAACTTGGCGCCGAGCGATTCGACCTGCTCCTTGGTTTCCGGGCGCACGTCGTAGGCTTCGACCATCGCGCCGATGCGCCGCGCGGTGGCGATCGCCTGCAACCCGGCCACGCCGGCGCCGACCACCAGCACCTTGGCCGGGCGGATGGTGCCGGCGGCGTAGGTGAGCATCGGGAAGAACTTGGGCGAATGGTCGGCGGCGATCAGCGCGCATTCGTAGCCGGCCACCGCGGCCTGGCTCGACAGCGCGTCCATGCTCTGCGAGCGCGTGATGCGCGGCAGCAGCTCCAGCGCGAACGCGGTGATCTGCCGCTCCTGCAGGAGCTTCACCCGCTCCACGTCGGCCCACGGCTGCAGCATGCCCAGCAGCACGCTGCCCGGCTTCATCGCCGCCAGGCGCTCGGGCGCCGGCGGCTGCACACACAGCACGATGTCGGCTTGGGCGAAAACCTCGGCCGCAGCGCCCGGAGTCACCTCAGTGAAGGCGTCGTCGCGATAATGCGCAGGGTCGCCCGCCCCCCGCTCAAGTATCACCCGGGCGCCAAGGCCCAGATACTTCTTCACCACGTCAGGAACCACTGGCAAACGGCGCTCGCCGGGGGTGATCTCACGTGCAACACCAATCAGGATCGTCATCGATTGAATCCCGGTCTGCAGGCTGCTCAAAATAAAAAAAGAAGCGTCGCGCAAGGGGAGGAGGGAGAGGAGACTGCCCCGTAGAGCTGAATGCGACGCTCCCGGAAAATCGGGTCGTGGTTGCCTCACGTCCTGTGCGGCACACTCACGACAGGGCTGCGGTCAATTCGGGGACCGCAGTGAACAGGTCCGCCACCAGACCGTAGTCCGCGACCTGGAAGATGGGCGCTTCTTCATCCTTGTTGATTGCCACGATCACCTTGGAGTCCTTCATGCCCGCCAGATGCTGGATCGCACCCGAAATGCCGATCGCGAGGTAGAGTTGCGGCGCCACGATCTTGCCCGTCTGGCCCACCTGGTAGTCGTTGGGCACATAGCCCGCATCGACCGCCGCGCGGCTCGCGCCCAGCGCGGCCCCCAGTTTGTCGGCAAGCGGTTCGAGCAATCGGGTGTAGGTTTCGCCGCTACCCAGCCCACGGCCGCCGGAGACGATGATCTTCGCCGCGCCCAGTTCCGGCCGTGCGCTCTTGCTGATCTCGCGGCCAACCAGGCTGGACAGGCCGGTATCAGTACCGGCGGCAACGGCCTCGATGGCCGCACCGCTGCCCTCGCCCGCCGCTTCGAAAGCGGTGGTGCGCACCGTGATCACCTTGACCGGATCCGCACTCTTCACCGTCGCCAGCGCATTGCCGGCATAGATCGGCCGCACGAAGATGTCCGGGCTTTCCACCGCGACGATGTCGCTGATCTGCGCCACGTCGAGCAGCGCCGCCACGCGCGGCAGCACGTTCTTGCCCGCACTGGTGGCCGATGCCAGCACATGGCTGTAGCCGGCGGCCAGAGCCCGGAGCAGGTCGGCGACGTTCTCGGCAAGCTGCGCCTCCAGGTGCGGCGCATCGGCCACCAGCACCTTGGACACACCGGCCACCCTTGCGGCGGCTTCAGCCGCGGCACTCACATTGGCGCCGGCGACGAGCACATGGATGTCGCCGCCGATCCTGCTTGCGGCGGTGATGGTGTTGAGGGTGGCCGCCTTCAGGGTCAGGTTGTCGTGTTCGGCCAGGACGAGAATCGCCATCAGATCACCTTCGCTTCGTTCTTCAGTTTGTCGATGAGCTGGGCCACGTCGGCCACCCGCACGCCGGTGCTGCGCCTGGGCGGCTCGGCCACCTTCAGTATCGTGAGCCGTGGCGTCACATCCACGCCGAGGTCGGCAGGCTTCACCGTGTCGAGCGGCTTCTTCTTCGCCTTCATGATGTTGGGCAGGGTTGCGTAGCGCGGCTCGTTCAGGCGCAGGTCGGTCGTCACCACCGCCGGCAGCTTGATCGCCAGCGTCTCCAGTCCCCCATCGATCTCACGCGTGACGGTGGCCTTGCCACCGCCGATCGCGAGCTTGGAAGCGAAGGTCGCCTGCGGCCAGCCCAAGAGCGCTGCCAGCATCTGGCCGGTCTGGTTGGCGTCGTTGTCGATCGCCTGCTTGCCGCCGATCACCAGTGCTGGCTCTTCCCTGTCGCAAAGCGCCTTCAGCAGCTTGGCGACCGCCAGCGGCTGCAGCTCCACGTCGGTCTCGACCAGGATGGCACGGTCCGCGCCGATCGCCAGCGCCGCGCGTAGCGTCTCCTGGCAGGCCCCCACGCCGCAGCTCACCGCCACCACTTCGGCAGCCACGCCAGCCTCCTTCAGACGCACCGCCTCTTCCACGGCGATCTCGTCGAAGGGATTCATCGCCATCTTGACGTTGGACAGGTCCACCCCCGTCCCGTCGGCCTTCACCCGCGCTTTCACGTTGTAATCAAGCACACGCTTGACGGGCACGAGAATCTTCATCCTATGACCTTGCAGCAGAAAATAACGATTGCATGAACGGCACCGGCGATAGCACGCGGTGCCTCAATAGCCCTTGAACTGAGGCGTGCGGCGCTCGATGAACGCTTTCACGCCCTCGGTCGCGTCTTCGCTTCTCGAGTTGACTTCCTGTGCCATGGCTTCTTCGAGAAATGCGTTGCCGCGGTCGGTGTCTAGGGATTTGTTGATGAGGCGCTTGGCCAGCGAGATGGCGGTCGTGGGGCCAGTGGCGAGACGGGCGGCCAGGGCATCGACCGTGGCGGCCAGCTCGGCATCGGCCACCACCCGGTTGACGAGGCCGAGCGCATGCGCATCGCGCGCCGACACCTTGTCGCCGAAGAACACCAGTTCCTTGGCCTTCTGCACGCCGACCAGACGCGGCAGCAGGTAGGCCCCCCCGGCATCGACCGTGAGGCCCCGGCGCACGAAGATCTCGATGAAGCCCGCTTCCTCGGCGGCCACCACCAGGTCGCAGGCAAAGGCCAGATGGGCACCCAGCCCCGCGGCCGTCCCCTGCACCGCCGCGATCACCGGCTTGCCGCAGTCGAGCACCGCCGCGACCAGGCGCTGGGCGCCGTTCATGATGCGCTGCATCGCCTCGCCCGCGCGCAGGCCACCCTCGGCGATGGCCTCGATGTCAGCACCAGAGCAGAAATGCTTGCCGTTCGAGGCCAGCACCACCACACGCACCGCGGAGTCACGTCCGGCCTGTTCCAAGAGGCCGATGATGGCCTCGCGCTGTGCCGCGGCAATGGCGTTGGCGACCTCCGGGCGGTTAAGCACGATGCGGCAAATGCCGTTCTCGACCGAATGCAGGACCAGGGTTCCGATCACTTCGTTCATGGCGTTACCTGTAGTTTTGACATTGACATGGATTCAGCGGCCCGGCCGGGGCGATTGCGCGGCCCCCCCGGATTCGACGAGCGCATCGATCTCGGTATCGCTCAAGCCGGCTTCGCTCAGCACTTCCCTGCTGTGCTCGCCGAGCTGCGGCGCGTGCCGGCGGATGGACGGCTTCGAGCGCGACCACTTCGAGGGAATCGCCATTTCGTAGATTGCCCCTTCGCTCGGGTGCTCGATCCGGCGGAAAAACCCCGTTGCCTTCAGATGCGGGTCGTCCATGATCGAAGTGAGCGTATGCATGGGCGCAACCGGAATGTCCGCCGCCCTGAAGGCCGCCAGCCACTCAGCCGTCGTACGCTGCGGCATGGTCTCCGCGATCAGCGCATAGACCGCCGGGGCGTGCACCGTCCGCGCGGTGAGATCCTTGAACCGTGGGTCCTCGAGCAACCCTGGCCGGCCGATCATCTCGCCGAACCTCTCCCAGTGCTTGTCGGTGTAGATGATCACGCAGACATGGCCGTCCTTCGTCGGATAGGGACGACGCTCCCTGTTGAGCGTGCGCTGATAGCCGGGCGGCCCCAGCGGCGGCTCGAAGGTCAGCCCGCCGAGGTGGTCGCCCATGACGTTCTGCACCATGGTCTCGAACATCGGGACCTCGATGCACTGGCCAAGTCCGCTGCGCTCGCGCTCGAACAGCGCCGCCATGATCGCGATCGCCGCACTCTGCCCCACGGAGCGGTCGTTGTAGGCCACCGGCACGTAGTGCGGCTGTTCCGAACCCGCCGCGACGAGCAGCGAGGGCACCGTGGTCAGCGCCTGGATGAGGTCCTCGTAGGCGGGATCGGCGGCATAGGGACCATCCTGGCCGAAGCCGACCAGCGAAGCGACGACGAGTCGTGGATTGCGCCGGCTCAGCACCTCGCTGTCCAGTCCGAGGCGGGCCAGCGCCTTCGGCCGCACGTTGGAGACGAAGACGTCCGCCGTCTCCAGCAGCTTCAGCAGCGCATCGAGCGCACCTTCCCGCTTGAGGTCGAGCACCAGGCTGCGCTTGTTGCGGTTCAGGTGCAGGTAGATGGTGCCCATGTTCGGGCTGCGCATCGGCGGCACCTGCCGCGTGGTGTCGCCGGCGGGCGCCTCCACCTTGATCACGTCCGCGCCATAGTCGGCGAGGATCTGCGTGGCGTAAGGCCCCATCAGCACCGAGGTCATGTCGACGATGCGTACACCGTCCAGTAGAGCAGCCAAGCCGGTCTCCTCAAGTTTCGTTGTTATGCGTCGCTGCGCCTGGCCCTGGGTTCGAGCCAGGCCCCCTTGAACTGCAGGTCGCGCGCCTTCTTCATGCCCTCGATGCCCTCGGCGCGCAGAATGTCCTCGAAGGTCCGCCCATCCGGCGCCTGGGCAAACCTGCCCATGCCCTTGGTGGTCGTGTCGATCGCGCGCCCGACCAGACGGCCGGCGGTGCGGCCCATGACGTCGGTCATCGCATCGATGCAGGCCTTGTTCAGCGTCACGCCGCCGCGCGGCAGCCGGGCGATGCGCTCGGCCAGGTCAGCAGCACGCGCGTCGAGCCGGTCCGCCGGCACCACGGCCAGCGCCAGGCCGATCTCCCTCGCGGTCTCCGCATCGATCAGCTCACCGGTGAGGATCAGGAACTTCGCCCACTGCGCCCCGATGACCGGCACCAGCTCGCTGGCGCCCGGCTGGCCGATGCGCCCCTCGATCAGGCCGAAGCGCGCATCGTCGGCGGCAACCACGAGATCGCACTGCACCAGCATGCCCAGGCCGGCACCGAGGCACAGCCCGTTCACCGCAGCGACCACCGGCTTGTGCAGCGCGCGGAAGCCGGCGTAGAAGCGCAGGATGTCCTCGTTGAACAGATGCTCGTCGAGCGGCGTCTCGGTCGGTGGAACGCCGGTGAGATCGCCGCCCGCGCAGAAGGCGCGGCCCTCTGCGCGCAACAGCACGGTGCCGACCTCGTCATCGCGATCCGCCCGGCACAATGCCGCCGCGATCTCCTCACGGCTCGACCCCGGCCCCATGCCCAACGCATTGAGCCTGTCGGGCCGGCTGAGCGTGATGCGTGCCACGCCCGCGCGGACCTCGTACCGGATGTGCTGGTATTCGCTGCTCATGGAACGTGACGGAAGATCATCTGGGCCACGCAGGCAGGCTTGGCGCTGCCCTCGACTTCGACGGTCAGTTCCATGACCGTCTGGATGTTCCCGCCGCCGACTTCCTCGCACGACAGGACTTTGGCGGCCAGACGCAGGTTGGAATCGACCGGGACGGTCGCGGGGAAACGGATCTTCTCGTAGCCGTAGTTGATCCCCATCTTGAAGCCCTTGAACGTGAATACGTCCCGGGACAGCACCCCCAGCATCGACAGCGTCAGCAGGCCATGGGCGATGGTCTTGCCATAAGGGCCGGTCTTCGCCCGCTCGACATCGACGTGGATCCACTGGTGATCGCCGGTCGCCTCGGCGAACTGGTTGATGCGCTCCTGGGTGATGCGCACCCAGGGGCCGTGTCCCAGATCCTGGCCGACGCGGGCCAGAATGCCTTCCTTGCCTTCGAGCACGACCATGGCTCAGCCTCCGAGGCTGAGGCCGGCGGCACGCACGCCGAAGACCTCGGTACCGAAACGCTTGCCGAGTTCCTCGGCCTTCCAGGGCTTGTTGCCGTTGGAGATCGTCCTGGCCTCCGTCCAGCCATGCATCCAGTAGATCTTGTCGCGGATCGCGCGGATCACCTGCCCCGACACGTAGCCCGCCTCCTCGCTGGCCAGCCAGGCGACGAGCGGCGAGCTGACCTTGGGGCCGAGCGGCTCCCACTCGTCCTCGGCGTATTGGTCCGCTTCCTTGAGCGCCTTGTCGCCCGCCGACAAGCGTGTCAGGCCACCCGGGCCAACCGCATTGACGGTCACGCCGATCGAGGCCAGTTCGACGCTGAGCGTGAGCGTGAGCCCCACGGTCGCGGCCTTCGCGGTCGCGTAGTTGGACTGGCCGAAGTTGCCGAGCAGGCCCGCGCCCGACGTGGTGTTGATGATCCGGCCGTAGACCTTGCCGCCCTCGGCCTTGGCGCGCTCGCGCCAGTAGCGGGCCGCCGCGCGGCAGGTAAGCCAGGTGCCGCGCAGATGGACGCGCATCACCAGGTCGAAATCGTCCGCGCCCATGTTCCAGATGGCCTTGTCGCGCACGATGCCGGCGTTGTTCACCAGGATGTCGAGCCTGCCGAAGCTGTCGATGGCACGCTGCACCATCGCCTCGACCTGCGCCTCGTCGCCGACGTCGCCGAAATCGGGCACCGCCTCACCGCCGCGGGCGCGGATGATCTCGCACACCTCTTCGGCGACGCGGCCCGAGCCCTCGCCCTTGGCGGAACCGCCGAGATCGTTGACCACGACCTTGGCGCCCTGTTTGGCCAGTTCCAGCGCATGACCGCGGCCGATGCCGTGGCCCGCCCCCGTCACCAGCGCAACCTTACCTTGCAGAATTCCAGACATTGCTCACCTATCGATTAGTAGTCCCAAACTTCGATGCGGCCCGACGCCGGTCACTGCAGCGTCACTCCGCTTCCCGATTCGACCCCTACGACCGCACGCAGCGCCCGCTTGTCGATCTTCATCATCGCCGTGAGCGGCAGCGCCTCCACGATCTCCAGACGATCCGGCGTTTTGTAGTCGGCCAGCCTTTCCCTGCACCAGGCGCGCAATGCATCCAGCGAGGGCGGGCGCGAGCGGTCCGCCGGCACCACGAAAGCGACACCGATCTCGCCGATGACGGGCGCCGGCATGCCCACGATGACCACCTGCCCGACGTCCGGATGCTCGGCGAGCACGCGCTCGACCTCGGTCGGATACACGTTGTAGCCGCCACGGATGTACATGTCGTCGCGGCGTCCGACGAGCACGAGGTTGCCGTCGTCATCGAAACGCCCCAGATCCCCGCTGCTGAACCAGCCGTCGGGCGCCAACACCGCCCGGGTGGCCTCTTCGTCGCGCCAGTAGCCACGCATGACCACCGGCGAGCGGACCTGCACGACGCCGATATCCCCGTCGGCCACCGGCACGCCCCGGTCATCGACGATGCGCAGCTCGACGCCGAGCTGAGGCAGCCCCACCGTATGGAACAGCGTCTCCGGGTCGTCGCCCGGCACCGTTCCGGTCATGGACGGCGACTCGGTCGACGCATAGCGCACGATGAGCGGGCAGCCGAGCGTCCGGGTAACGCGCTCGGCAAGATCCGCCGGCATCGGCGCCGTGGCCGACGCGGCGATGCGCAGAGTGGAAAAATCCGCCTCCCTCACCTCGGGCAAGGCCATCAGCTTCGCCCACTGGGTCGGCACCGCGCCCACCCAGGTGATCTTCTCCTCGGCGATCAGCCGCAGCATGTCGCGCGCATTCCAGGACGCGGGCGAAATCACGTTGGTCATCACGAAGGCGAGCTGCTCCCACAGCTTGGTCATGTAACCGGCGTGGGCGAACGGCGTGGACACCAGACGCCGGTCGAAGGGCGCGGCCATCGGCCCCGCCGTGAAGATGGCCGCTTCGAGATTGCGATGGTCGAACCACGCCCCCTTGGGCTGGCCGGTGGTACCGCTGGTCCAGACGATGATGGCCGGATCGCTGCCCCGGACGCGGGGCCTGCGCCGCCCCAACGGGGGCTGCCGGCACAGTTCCGGCAGCGCCGCGCGACGGATCACCAGCGGAACGTCCGCCGGCACGGCTGCGCTGTCTTCTGCGATCAACGCCTTCGCCCCGCTGCCTGCGATGATCCCACCGATCTCCTGCGGCCCCAGGCGGGTATTCACGCCACTGGCCACGGCGCCCAGCAATAGTGCTCCGGCACACGCGGTAGCGAATTCGATCGAAGAATCGAGCGCGATCAGCACCACGTCGCCCTGCCTCACGCCGTGGGCCTGCAGTGCGCCCGCCAGGCCATCAGCGTCGCGGTACCAGTCACTGAAGGACAGTCGCCGCGCCCCCTGGACATATGCCTCGCACGCAGGGAAACGCGCAGCCGCAGCCTCCATCACATCGGCGAAGGTTTCGAAGACCCCGTCGAGCGGCAGATCGCGGGCCGGCAGGGAGAGTCGCGGCGGCGTCATCGCGCGCTTCCGGGGCATTTTCGTTCAGCGCGTGACGTCGATGACGACGCGACCGCGAATCCGGCCGGCAAGGATCTCCTCGGCCAGTTCGGGCAGACGCGACATGGGTTCGACCCGCGTCATCCTGTCCAGCTTGCCCAGGTCGAGGTCACGCGCCAGGCGTGCCCACGCCGCCTGGCGCTTCCCGGCGGGGCCATGACGGAGTCCACCCCGAGCAGCGCCACGCTGCGCAGGATGTGCGGCAGCACGGTCCCCGGCAGGTCGGCGCCGCCAGCCAATCCGCAGGCCGCCACCGCGCCGCCGTAGACCGTCTGGCTGAGCACGTTGACCAGCGTGGCGCTACCCACCGAATCCACGGCGCCCGCCCAGCGTTCCTTCTGCAGGGGCGCGCCCTTCTGCTGGAGTTCGGCCCGGTCGATGAACGCGCTCGCACCCAGGTCCCGCAGGTAATCATGCGTGTCGGGCCGCCCGGTGGAAGCGGTGACCTTGTACCCGGCCTGGGACAGCAGGGCGATCGCCACCGACCCCACTCCGCCGGCGGCGCCGGTCACCAGCACCTCGTCGGCGCCGGGCTGGATCGCGCCCCAGCGTTCCAGCGCATCCACGCACAGCGCGGCCGTATAGCCCGCCGTGCCGATCGCCATGGCCTGCTCGAAGCTCAGCTTTTCCGGCAGCGGTACCAGCCATTCCGCCTTGACGCGCTGATAGCGCGTATACCCGCCGTTGTGCAACTCAGACAGGCCCCAGCCGTTGACGACCACCCGGTCGCCCTTCTTCCAGGCCGGGTTGCGCGACTCGACCACCGTGCCGGCGAGGTCGATGCCGCCGGTCAGCGGGGGCTTGCGCGCGATCTTCTGTTTGCCCGAGACCGCCAGGCCGTCCTTGTAGTTCAGGGTCGAGAACGCAACCTCGACCAGCACGTCCAGGTCCGGCAGCTCTGCCAGGTTCTGCTGCTTGAAGACGGCCTTCGGTTTGCCATCGACATCCTCGATGACCAGTGCGGTGAATGTTTCGGACATGGATCGAACCTCTCGCGGATAGGAAAAAACGTGGATCAGAGCGTCGCTTCACTGCCGAGGATGACCGTCGCCTGGCTCGACAGCGAGCCGCCGTTGCCGTGGCACAGCGCCAGTTCGACATCCTTGATCTGCCGCTCGCCGCAGACGCCCGACATCTGGCGCACCGCCTCCACCAGGGTGAACAGGCTGTACATGCCGGGATGCACGCAGGACAGGCCACCGCCGTTGGTATTCACCGGCAGTTCGCCGCCCGGTGCGATGCGCCCGCCCTGCACGAAGGCGCCACCTTCGCCCTTGGGGCAAAAACCCAGGTCTTCAAGGAACAGGATGGTGTTGATCGAGAACGCGTCGTAGAGCTGGACGAGGTCGATGTCCTTGGCGCCGACGCCGGCCTGGGCATAGGCGCGGGCACCCGAGCGCGCGGCGCCGGTCACGGTCAGATCGGGCATCGAGGCAATGTCGCGGTGAGTGGTCTCGGCCGCCGCGCCCAGCACGTAGGCAGGACGCTTGGCGTGGTCCTTGGCACGGTCGGCGCGGGTCATGACCACGGCGGCGGCGCCGTCGGTGACCAGGCAGCAGTCGCGCACACCGAGCGGGCTCGAGACCATCCGGGCCGCCATCACGTCCTCGATGGACAGTGGCCCTTTCATGAAGGCTTCGGGGTTGAGATTGGCCCAGGCGCGCGCCGACACCGCCACCTCGGCGAGCTGCTCGCGGGTGGTGCCGAACTGGTGCATGTGCCGTGCGGCCGCCAGTGCATAACTGCTCACCGCGAAGGCCGGCTTGTAGGGCGCTTCCCACCGCGTGTGGGCCGCCGCCGCAACGAGCTTGCCGGTCCGGCTGCGCTGGTTGCTGCCATAGGTGATCAGCGCCACATCGCACTCTCCGGCCTCCAGCGCCAGCGCCGCCGCGGCGACGTAGGTCAGAAAGGCGGAACCGCCGGTGCGGTTGTTGTCGGTGATGCGGGGGTGGATGCCGTAGTACTCGGCGAGGCTCAGGCCCGAGATCATGTCGTCGGGCAGGCACACGAACAGGCCGTCCACCTCCTCCAGTCCGATGCCGGCATCATCCAGTGCCAACAGGCCGGCCTGGGCCGCGAGATCGATCGACTCCAGTCCAGGCGCTTCACCGATACCGTAAGTGGCCGAGCCGACGATCGCCGTCTTGCCGCGCGGAAATCCAGTCATGTCGTTCTCCCTTTATTCCGCTGGTTCGAAGAAAAGCACGCCCTGGCCATCGACCTGCTCGATCTTGGCCTTGACGGCCATGCCGATGCGCACCGCTGTGGGCTCGATGCCGATCACGCGCGACATCAGGCGGGGACCCTCTTCCAGATCGACCAGCACGACGTTGTGGTTCGGCGCCGGCGGCTTCTGCGAGACGATGGTCACCGAGTACACCGTGCCGCGCCCGCTGGCCGGCACCCACTCGAGATCGCGATCACCCGTCCTGGGCGCAGCCAAGCGCGGATAGAAGAACGGGGCGCCGCCCTTGCGCGGCTTGAGCAGCATGAACTTCCCTTCGTCGAGGAAGGCCTGGTAGTCCGCTGCGGGACGCAGCGGGGGAATGGCGATATCTGTGGCAGCCATGGTTCAGTGCAGTCTCTGGTGAAAAATCAGTCGATGCCGAGCTGGGCGCGAACCGCGTCGGCGATGATCAGCGCGGTGTCCTCTTCGCGCGTACGCGGCATGAACATCCGGTTGTGTGTGATGGCGACCGCGAGCCGGGTCTTGGGATCAGCGAATCCGATCGAGTTGCCGGCGCCCGGGTGGCAGATCGCCCGAGAGTGTTTCGCAGCCGCGACCGGCGGTTGCTCGCCGCCCAGCCAGAACCCCGCGATGCCCAGCGGAAGCGGCATCCCGAACATCACCGGATCGGGTTCGTCGCTGGCCCGCCGCGGCGTGCTGAAGGTTGCGACCAGTTCCTCGGACAGCAGCCTCACCCCATCGAGCTCGCCGCCCTGTGCCAACATCGCCCAGAAGCGCGCGTTACTGCGTGCAGTGAAGATGCCGCCGACCCCGGCGATCTCGGCGCGGCGCACGTCCGGCCGCTCGAAGACCTCCGGGATCAGATCGACCTGCGGCGGCATGGATGCGGTATACAGCGGCGGCAGGTATTCCGGCGGAATCGGCGGTGCGGCATTGACCAGTTTGGCGACGCGATGCACCTGCTCGTCGGGCAGACCGATCCACAGATCCGGCGCATTCAGCGGCCCGGCGATCTCCTCACGGACGAAACGCCCCAGCGAGCGATGCTGCGGATCGGCGCGGCGCACGATTTCGCCGACGATCCAGCCGAAGGTCATCGACAGGTAGAGCGCCTTCTCCCCCGGCGGCGCAAGCGGAACAAGCTCGGCGATGTGCGTGGTCATCCAGTCCCAGTCACACATCAGCTCGGGCGTGACGCCCGCCGGCATCTGCGGCACGCCGGCGCGATGGGTCAGCACGTCGCGCACCGTGGTGCGCTCCTTGCCCTTCTGGGCATATTCGGACCAGTACTCGGCGACCGGGGCGTCGTAACGCACACGCCCGCGATCGACCAGCATGTGCAGCGCCGTGGCGGCCAGCGGCTTGGTCACGGAGAACATGTTGAACAGCGTATCGCCATCCACCTTGCGGCCCGTGCCGGGGTCGGCAAGGCCGCCCCAGACATCGACCACCAGTTCGCCATCGAGATAGGCGGCGACCTGCACGCCGATTTCGCGGCCCTGCTCGATCAGGCTGTCGATCGTGTCCTGCACGAGGGATGATGATTTGGACTGGGTCGGGCACATTTCCCTGAATTCCTCAAAGGCTTGGGCTTTCGGCGCACGGCAACTGCAGCGGCGCGGAAGCGGAGATGGCGATGGATGCATGGTAGGACGCCGTCCTTGTGGCGGTCTGTCCCTGCCGTTTGGTACAGCTGGCCCGGACCGCCACCCATCCGTCGATGTCCGTCAGACGACGCCTTCGGCGCGCAGCTTCGCAAATGCTTCGTCGTCCACACCCAGGGCCGCGAGCACCTCGTGGGTGTGTTCGCCCAGCAGCGGGCCGACCCAGCGCGTACGGCCCGGCGTGGCCGAGAGCTTGGGCACGATGCCGGGGAGGTCCACCGGTGTGGCGTCGGGGAGCGGGTGACGCTCGATCATGCCGCGCGCCCGATAGTGCGGATCGGCAGCGATGTCTGCGGCGGAGTAGACGCGCCCGACCGGCACCTGGGCGGCGTCGAGCGCGTCGAGTACTTCGTTCAGTGGCCGCGCCGCGCACCATGCGCCGATCACCTCGTCGAGCATGTCGTTTTGCTGCACGCGGCCGTCGTTGCGCGCCAGCGCCGGATCCTCGGCCAGGTCGTCACGGCCGATGGCCTGCATCAGGCGCCTGAAGATCGCGTCGCCGTTGCCGGCGATCGCCACGTACTCGCCGTCCCGGCAACGATAGGTATTGGTGGGCGAGATGCCCGGCATGCTCGATCCGCTGCGCTCGCGGACGAAGCCCGTGGCGCCGTATTCCGGGATCAGGCTCTCCATTACGGCGAAGACGGATTCGTACAGGGCTACGTCGATGTACTGGCCCTGCCCGCCGTTCGCCTTGAGGTGGTGCATCGCCACGAGGGCGCCGATCGTGCCGTAGAGGGAGGCCAGCGTGTCGCCGAGGCTCACCCCCGTGCGCACTGGCGGACGGTCCGGGTAGCCCGTCACGTGGCGCAGCCCGCCCATGCACTCGGCCACCGCGGCGAATCCGGGGCGGTCGCGGTACGGCCCCGTCTGGCCATACCCGGAGACACGCACCATGATCAGCTTCGGGTTCAGGGCCGACAGATCGGACCAGCCCAGGCCCCACTTCTCCAGCGTGCCGGGGCGGAAGTTCTCGATGACGATGTCGGCCGAAGCCGCGAGGCGACGCACGATCTCGCGGCCCTCCTCGCGCCGCATGTCCAGCGTGACCGACTTCTTGTTGCGGCTCTGGCAGTACCACCACAGGGACGTACCGTCCTTGTGCAGCTTGCGCCACTTGCGCAGCGGGTCGCCGTCGCCGGGCGGCTCGATCTTGATCACTTCCGCGCCGAACTGCGCCAGCAGCGCGGCGGCGTAAGGGCCGGCGATCAGCGAACCCATCTCTATTACTCGCACCCCGGCCAGGGGCAGGGTCCCGGCAGGCGCGGGAAGCTCGGCGTTGATTGCGCCCATTCTGCATCTCCATGTATACGGCGGCGACCTGCTTCGCAGGACGCGCCACGGGGAGAATGTGGCCGGTGGACGGCCCCGGCGTCAGTCCCCGTCCACCGTGACAGGCCATGGGCGGCGCCTGCGGCATCCGGGAAGATGTCTCTTTCCGGGGGGGCCGCGGAGCTGGCTCTATCTGAATAGTGCCCGCGTTCCGAACACCCGATGGGGGCCGAAGGTAAAGATCGAGCAGGCGCTCAAGCGCGCCGGCGCGAGCGGTGTGGCTACCGGCGCGACGCCGCTAGAATCGCGGCCGTGAGGCGCTCTCCCCTCACGGGAGAGAGAAGGCTCTTTGCTCATCAAAGGGTTGCAGGAATACTCACGGGAAAGGTCTTGAAAGGGCCGGCCCTTAGACCGTGAAGCGCGCAACCGTCGCACGCAAGGCGTTCGCGGCCCTGTCGAGTTCCTCCGACACGGCCGCGGCCTGTGTGCTGGCGGCGCAGTTCTCCTCGCTCATGCGGGCGATGGCCTCGACCCGCCGGGCGATGTCCTGGGTGGCGCGATCCTGTTCGGTGAGCGCCGCCGAGACGTCGTTCACCGCGGTTGCGACGAGGCCGGCGTTGTCGCGGATCAGGTGGATGCGCCCAGCGGTTTCCTCCGACAGCGCGCGCGTCCCGTCCGCGCGCGCCACCACCGCACTCACGTTGCCCACCGCACTGCGCACGGAGTTCTGCATGGCGTCCACCATCACCCCGATTTCCTGGGCAGAAGCGGCGGTACGCTCGGCCAGCTTGCGCACCTCGTCGGCCACCACCGCGAAACCGCGGCCCTGCTCGCCGGCGCGGGCGGCCTCGATGGCCGCATTGAGCGCCAGCAGATTGGTCTGATCGGCAACATCCTTGATCACGCCCAGAATGGCCGAGATGTTCTCCGACTCGCGGCCCAGGGCATCCACCGAGTCGCCCGCCTGGGTGATCTCGCGTGCCACCAGGTCGATCTCCCTTGCGGTCCTGGCGACGCTGTCGGCCCCCGAATTGGCGGCGCTGCGCGCCTGTTCGGAACGCTCCAGCACCTCCCGCGTATTGGTTGCGACATGGCTGATACCGGCAGTCATCTGCTCGACGGCCGCAGCGACCGCAGCGGCCGCTTCGTTCTGCGTGCCCGACGCATCGGCGACCTGCTGTGACACGTCGAAGACCTGGCGCACCGCCCGGCCCACGGCCTGGGCGTTGTCCATGACCTCCCGCAGGGACTGCTGCACGTGGTCGAGGAGCTGGTTGAAGGCGGCGGCAGCCTGGGCTGCTTCGTCCTGGCCCGAGACCGCGGCGCGCACGGTGAAGTCGTTGCTTCGCGCAACCCGCTGGATCGCGTTGCGGATCTCGTTGAGCGTATCGATCACGTTTCGTGTAACGGTCAGCCCCAGTACGCTGAGCAGCAACACCGCCACGGCGACGATGGCGAGCGTCGTCCGAACGGCACCGGTGACCGCCGTCGCCCTCCTGCCGCATCCGGTCGGCGGCCTCCGCGTTCAGTTGGCGCAGTTCCGCCAGGATCGGCATCATCCGGCTCACGGTGTCGTTCCAGAACTGGGTGCCCGTGGCAAAGGACGCGAAATCGTTCAGCACCGCCCCCCAGCTCACTGCCTTCGCCACCGCCTCCATGCGCTGGAACTGTTCCGCATCAGCGGACTGGTATTCGGGCCAGCTTGCCTTGACCTGATTCCACAGTTCCGCCTCGCGCGGCGTCTTGGGAAGCAGATCGTAGCGCTCGTAGGCTTCTTCAGCGGCGGCGCTTGCGTTCCTCGCCTGCTCCAGAAAATACGTGAAGCTGCCGTTCGCCTCCTCCAGGAATTGATGGTCCCCGGGCGCCACGTCGTACTGTTCGGGGCGAAAGGCAACCCCGTCCTGCATCGCCCGCGAAACCTCGAAGCGGGCGGTATGCAGGGTCGCGAGCGCACTGATCGCCGGCACGCTCCGGTCGCTGATGCCGTGCAGCGCATCGGCGACACGCTGAACGCCCAGCCACCCGCATACGCCGACGAGGACAAGCAACACGACCGAGCACAGGCCAAGGAGGTAGAGTTTGAATCGAACCGAAAGGCGGCGCACGTGTTCTCCTTTGAAAGGTGTCGGGGCAAACTGCCGGAGATCGGTGCTACCTGCCGTCATCCGCAATACGCGACCCTCATTCTGTTTGAATCACATCGCCCGCGGCGGCACGCCCTGCCCGCACTCCCCGTGCTCTGCTGCGGTGACAGCCGCATCGGCGATCCGGCAAGGGCATCCAAGGCCGGCTCGCCAGGAGACGAGCGCCAGATGGTGCCCGGCAGCGAATGTTCAACGCGATCCGTGGGCCCCAAACACATCCCACGACATGGGCGGCACGGTGTAGGCCACCGCGAACGTCGATGCAGCCTGATCGCGGGAGACGCCGAATTCGAGCCCCACGGCGGTCAGCGCGGCGACAAAAACCACCACGATCACGATTCGAAGCGGCTTCATCTTCCTCTTCATCTTGGACACCTCTTCCTTGACGCTCGAAGAGTGATACGGGCCTGCGGAGCAGTCGTCGTCACCTATCGATAGGCGTATGGATATCCCCGGCGCAGCGCGCCGGGTCATCCCCCCTGAGGCCGTGCTTCCCGGGCATCGAGTTCGCGCAATGCGGTCTTCAGTACCTTGCCGTAGTTGTTCTTCGGCAGCTCATCGACGAAGCGGTAGTGCTTGGGCCGCTTGAAGCGGGCGATGTGCTGCAGGCAATGGGCATCGAGCTCCCTCTCATCCACCACGCCGCGGCGAACCACGTAGGCCACTACCACTTCGCCCCACTCCGCATCGGGCCGGCCGATGACCGATACCTCGTGCACTGCGGGGTGGGTCAGCAAGGCTTCTTCCACCTCGCGCGGGTAAATATTCGTGCCGCCGCTGACCACCAGGTCCTTGCTGCGATCCAGCAGCGTCAGAAAACCGTCGGCATCGAGCACACCGACGTCAAGGTCTGCGCGTCTTCGTCCTTGCGCTCCTCGCGGTAGCATTCGTCGAACACGTAGTCGCAGATGAGCCGCGTGGCGTCGTCGGCGTCGGCCGCTGGGGTCAGGTAGAGCGTGTCCCCCTTGCGTACGGCCACCACCGGATACGCGTCGCGCTCGCCTTCGAGGCTGACGCCGAGTGTTTCGACCAGAACCAGTTCGGCGAGGCGCTCGGCCAACTCGGGCCAGTCTTCGGTGTGGAGGATCGGGCCGTGCCGGACGCGCACCTGGTCCGGTGTGAGGGTCCTGGCCAGGTGCATGAGCCAGTGTGCGGCGTGGAGGCGAGGCTCTTCCAACAGGAAGGTCTGACGGGCTTGGAGATAGACCTCTGCGGTGGGCTCATCGTCCCGGTCGCTTTCGATGCACCAGACGCCGACTTCCTGTAGTGCGGCGCGGGTTGCGATTCCATCGAGCGGATACCACTCCCTGTATCGATAGTATCCGGGGGGATTGCCTTCCCAGTTGCGGAACCATTCGCACAGTGCGAACGGGATGTCGTTGAGCAGGTCGGCATTCGACGAAGACAGGCAGGTCTCCGCATACAACTCGACGAATTCGCGGCCGGACAGGCTTTCCTTGGCCTCGATCAGGGCTTGCCGGTAGGCGCCGTCGATGGCGGCCTGGATGCGCCGGTGGTCGTCCTCCTCGTTGAGCAGGTACTGGCGGTCTGGCAGCCGGGCGATGATGTCGTCACGCAGCAGGATCACCTGATACGCGGAAGGATCGAAAGTGGGTACGCGCCCGATGGGCAATCCCTGGAGAAAGCAGCGCCAGTGTTTCGGTGAGCTGGACAGATCGAGCAGGACCCGGCCCATGGGCGTGTCCCGCCAGGGCAGGGAAGCGTCCGCCAGCGGGCGGGCGAGCTCGGTACCGTTGAAGGACACGCGAACCGGGAAGGCTTCGCACAGTCGTTCCAATCGCTGCCCGATCCATTCCGACAGGCCGAGGCCCGCTTGCGGGGACTGCACGCCGTCGAGCCGGATCTCGGTGCCGGTGAGCGGCGGCGCGTGGCGCACCTCGATGTCGTCGCCGCGGATGATGGCCGCGGTCGATGCACGGAAGGACTGACTGCCCGAATGCACGGACAGGCGCTCGGCGAAGTACAGCGTGGACAGTACGCCCAGGCCGAAGGCGTTCTCGCGCGCCTGCAATGCCGGGTCCCAGCCGGACTCGGCGATGTGGATCAGCGATTGCAGGTCGGCAATGCCGATGCCGTCGTCGCTGACGATGAGGGTGTTGCCATCGGCGATGACGTGGATGTGGCTGGCCTTGGCCCGTCGGGCGTTCTGCAGCAGTTCGCCGAGCATGGAATGCGGGGTGAAGGCGTGCCGCAGGTTGGCGATCAGCCGATGCTGATTGGTCTTGAGACGGATGAGACTCATGAAAAGCTCCTTGGAAAAGTGTCGGCGCCGGCAAGGCGCAGGAACGCGGAAACCCGCCGCATGGCGAGCGGAAGCGAGGCCACCGCAGCGGGGCGGCGGCGGGGCAGGGGAGGAGGTCGGAGGCTCGGCGGCCGGAGCCATGCGTCGCCCCGCGGTTCGCGGGGACGGCGCATGGCGTATCGGACGGTTTCGCCGGGCGCTCAGTCCGGCGGCGGTGCCACCATCGCCTGCAGGTGTTCGATGACGCCGGGCTCGACGAAGACGCAGGGCTGATCGGCCGGGATCGATACGTTGAACACGGCGGCGAATGCCTCGCGTTTTAGATGGGCCACGCGACCCGTTCGGTACGCCTGTTCCGGCTTCAGCCGGTCACGCGGCAAGCCGCTGCGCTGCGGATCGCATTCGACCAGGGCGACGAAGCCGTCATCGGACAGCTTCTGATGCTCGGGGCACAGGCCCCAGCCTGTCGTCGTGCGGTGTGCCAGGCTTGCGCGCAGACGCTTGTCGAGCAGGATGTTGCCGGTATCGAAGGGAGTGCCGCAGACTAGGCAGACCCGTTGCTCCAATGAGACGTGCGACTTATCGGTCATGGTGATGACCTCCGGTCGCTCGGGCGGAATGGCCTGGAACCGGCGCCGGTACGGCGCATCGGGTGCAGTCGGAGGGCGCATCGGGGGTGCGCCGTTGGCTGGGATGGGTATCCATGAGGTACTCCTGCTGAGGCCAGGGGCGTACCCCACCCGCTCGGGATGAAGTGACATCCCGAGGCGTGGACGGAAGGAAATGGCATCGGCGCCCGGAGGCACTCATCCGCGGGGGCGATGCGGGCGGATTGGCGGGTCGCGCGGGAGGATCCGCGGCGGCTCCGAGACCCGAGCCGCTGGCATGGTGCTGACGGATCAGCAACGCATGAAGCCAGCATCGGATCGCGCTGGATGCGCGTCATGCGGGAATGGGATGCAAGACGTTCCCGGATTCGAGAATGTGTCGAATCGGGAGGCGGGTGGTCGGCGCAGCGATTGCGCCTGTTCCCGGCTTGGGCTGTGCGGTTGAAAAGGCTACTGTTAAATGGCTTGGACGCCTCGTCGCTAGATCCTGAGGTGGAGACAGCACCCGCCGGCGGCAAAACACCCACGGAGAGAAATCGATGAAGCTATACGCCCATCCCTTTTCGTCCTATTGCCAGAAGGTACTGATCGCCCTCTACGAGAACGCGACCCCCTTCGAGTACCGCAGCCTTCAAGACCCCTCGGCAAACGCCGAACTCGCCTCCCTCTGGCCGCTCAGGCGCTTTCCTGCGCTCGTGGATCAGGAGCGCACGATTCTCGAGAGCAGTACGATCATCGAGTATCTGCAGATTCACTACCCCGGCACGGTTCACCTGATTCCGGACGGCGACGCGGGCGTCGAGGTTCGGATGCTTGACCGCATCTTCGACAACTACGTCATGACGCCAATGCAGAAGATCGCCTTGGACCCGCTCCGTCCAGCGTCTGATCGAGATCCCTACGGAGTGAAAGAGGCGCGTGGCGTCCTGGACAGGATCTACGCCTGGCTCGACACCAGCCTCGCTGGTCGTGCCTGGGCTGCCGGTGAGGCGTTCACGCTGGCCGATTGCGCCGCCGCGCCGTCACTTTTCTATGCTGATTGGGCTCATGAAATTCCGCTCGGGTACGCCAAGCTCCGGGCCTACCGTGCCCGACTGCTGGCGCATCCGTCCATTGCTCGCGCCGTGGACGAAGCGCGGCCTTACCGGGGCAACTTCCCGCTCGGTGCGCCGGATCGCGACTGAAGCTATGGACAGTTCCAGAACACCGTGGGGCAGCGCCACGTTGCAGTCCCGTTTCTCGGTGCGGGTCAGGGAGACCTCGGCGTCCTCCTGGTACCGGTTTCCGGGGGGCGAATCCAATCCACCCAAGGTGTTTCATAACATCGGTAATTGTCGACAACTACCGATGAACAGGAACATTCGGTCGCGGCACGATCAGCCGCCTGCCGATCGCCTCGCGACCTGCACGCCGCTTCGGATCAGCTGGCGGTGGGGGTGACCGGCTTGACGGATTTCGGGGTTGGCTTGAACGACGATTTCCTGCCGGCCAGCTTTTGCGCGGCGACTTCCAGTGCGGATAGTGTGCCGCCGTTGGCGAGCCAGACATCGATCCAGCCGGGTTTGCGGCCCCGGCCCGACCATGCCAGATTCTTGTTGCTCGGGTGGACGTACTTAGCGGGCAGCGGTGCCTTTTGGGTCGCGACCGGAGCGCGTTCGATGAGAGCAGGTGTTGGTGCGGCACTGACCAGATCGTCCAGTGATACCCCGTGCTCCTTGGCCAGCTTCGACAGCTTTTTCAGCAGACCCGCGCGGGTACTGGCCGCACGCTTCTCGATTTCCTTCTCGATTCTGCCGGCGAGCTTGCGCAGATCGGACAGATTCAGGGTCGAAAGTTCCATGCTATTCAGGCACTCCTGGGTGGGGCGAATGCGGGGATGATAGGGGTGGGGGACGGAAAGTCAAATGGGCTATACTTATAATAATCAATATTATTCCACTCGCACGTTATCACTGGAACCGATCGGTGGTGGTTAGCATAGCTGCTTCGTCGTGACTATCGATTCAGCGACATGATCACATGCTGCTGCTCGGAACCGAGCGTATACAGCCTGTCGTCAAAGACGGTACGACTATCTGCTTCTCGGCCGGATCTGCCATTAGGTTACCATTCCGGTAACTGCCGCTGTGGCCAGGAGCAGCCGGTCAGCTTTTTTCTTGCTCGACCGCTCTAGGCTGAACTGCGACGAGAAGCTGCTTCAACTGGCGCGGCAAAAGTTCCGTCACCTTGGCGATGTGGTGAAGTTCTACCGCTTCTCTGTCATTGGCACGAATGGACCCAGGGTCGCGGAGATTCCAGCCTGACGAGTTGCCCGCATTGCAGCTCCTATTCTGGATTCGCCGTCGGCGAGAAGACGCCCTGTAGTTGGGCTAAAACGCGGGAGCGGCGCAACCATTCCATGAGCAGGGAGGGAAAATGTCATCAAAGGCGGGGTCCCACGCGGGAAGAGGTTTCAGATACCAGGACGTCGTCGCCGCTCATCTGGCGGTAATGGGATTCGTCGGCAGGTATACGTATGGGATGGTCATCCCTGAAGGCCGTGATGACCTGGAGTTGCGTGGGCCTCAGATCCGGGTGCTCTGTCAGGTCAAGTCGCGGCGCGACCACATGGGCCCGTTCCGCGCGAAGGTAGTCGCAGATTTCATCAAGAAAATGTGGGATAGCAAGACCCGCAATCCCACCGACCGCTTCTTACTCGTCCTCGAAAGCGACGTTGACGAGCGCAGCAGCTCGCAGAGCAGCCTCCGAGAACTCAATGGCTACCCCAATGTCATTGGCAAACTCAAGGGAAAGAAGGGTCTAGTGGCCGATGTGTCGAAGACACAAGTGCTCGTACTCCCAAACCCGCGCGCGGATGCGGTGGTTGATATAGCGAATGCTCTCGGCTGTACCCAACAGGAAGCCGACGTCTACTTTGCGGACCTACTCGGTATCGTCGGTACGGCGGCCGACGCAAACGGTATGCGCAAGCCTACTGACTACCTAGGAGTCGGCGTCTCTGATGTTCAGCAGCGCTTCGATGCGTTGCAGCCGCTACTGACTTCGGCTGTAGTCGAGGAGGCTCTGGCGACCGGGCTTTGCGCAACGGTCGATTTCCTTACTGCCAACGATGACCAGCTCTTTTACATGGGCGTGGACACACAACCTGCGCACGTAGCGGCTGGTTTGGTAGTTGAACGCCCTGAGCTGCGCGCCGCAGTCATGGACGGTTTGAACGACCGCAGGAACGTTTTGGTGCACGGTCCGTCTGGTTCAGGGAAGTCTGCGATCCTGTGGGACGCTGCGTACGCCAGCCGACATGCGGTCCGCTGGTTCCAAATACGCAGGCTCCCGCCTGATGCATTGGGCAATCTCATGCAGCTTGCGCGTTCCCGGTGCGCGACCCTCGACGCTCCGGTCGGATTTATCATCGACGACATTGGACGCGGCCTCGTTGAGGCGTGGACCGCACTCGCGGCCGAGGTCCGGAGAACGCCTGGACTGCTACTACTAGGTTCAGTGCGAGAGGAAGACAGGTATCCGCTTGTGGACAAGGGCCACGCTCGTCAGGTTAGAGTGGATAGCGATACCGCTTTGGCTGAACGAATCTGGAGCGAGCTTCGCCAGCGTGGTCAGACGAATTGGCAAGGGTGGAAGGAACCGTGGAGCAGGTCGAACGGACACCTGCTCGAGTACACCCACGTTCTGACGCGGGGCCGCCGCCTCAGAGAGACGCTGAGCGAACAGGTCGCCGCCAGACTGAACGACGTCGGGCGGCACGACGAATTGGACATTCTTCGCGTGGTGGCCTGCGCAAACGCCGCCGGCTGCAGTGCAGAGGTCGCGCGTCTCCCAGAAGTGCTCGGAAAGTCGAATTCAACGGTATCCATGGCGTTGAGTCGTCTCATGGATGAGCATCTGGTCAACGGCACCGGCGACGGCCGCATCGTCGGACTCCACGAACTGCGCTCCGCTGAAATCTTGAGGCTCACGCACGAGTTTCCACCCCCGGTGTTATCCGCTACAGCCGCAGCAGCGGTCCGCGTCGTGCCGGCAAGCGAACTTGCGCGGTTCTTGGAGAGGACCCTGTCGGCGCATGTGAGCTGTGATGACGCGGTGCTCGGCGTACTTGTTCAGCGCATTCAAGCCGAACCCAGTGCATCCGTGTTCGCTGCGGTCATGAAAGGCCTTGACCTCGCCCATGCACATCGCGTGGTGCGAGAGTGGCTTGCGACGCCTGAAGCTCAAGCCGTACCAAAGGCGCATCGCGGGCTGGCAGGGATGCTGGGATTGACGGGTGTCGAACTGCCCGAAATTGGACAAGAAGTCCAGTTTGGACCAGCGTGCCGACGCATCGGAGAGCTGAGAGCCGCGGCGGCTCCCAACAGTTTGGCTCAGAGGTGCATTGCCCTCCTCGGCCCTAGAGGGATGAGGAGGGTTGCTGATGCGGCTGGAGACCTGCGCGAGCTCACCCAAGTGCTGGCTTCGCTCAGCGGACAAGTGCTTCCGGGATCCATCATCTTGGATGAGTTCTCGCGGCTCAACCCTCCAATGCAGGACACTGACTTCGACGACCTCGTGGCGCTGCTTAGGGTGGCCCGCGCCCTCAGCCGCACAGTCGCCGTCGAGTGGGTCAGCAGGGCGGGGCAGGAAGCCCTATTTCAGAGGTTCGTTGACTGCGTGTCATGGGTGTCGACGCCAACACTGACGCCATGCGAGGAAGGCGTCGAGGTCCGCGCGAATGTCTGGTGTATTACCGCCGCGATGAGCGCGGATGCCAATAATGCGGTGGTGCGTGTCTGCGAAATACTCCTTGCCGTGGCACCCTCAGCGGACGTGGTCGCGAGCGATGCCTTGGGCGCGGATGGTCGTTCAGATGATGACTGTCGAGTACCCGCTTGTACAAAAGCGCATCCAGCGCGACAACTTGCCCGGACCAGCGGTCGTCAGCAGAAATCGAGGGTGGATGCTGGCTCTCAATACTCAGTTGACTACGGACAGCAGCACGGCCTACCTATCGCAGTGTCTTGAGCACTTACGAGTGGTCAACAAAAATTTGAAGGTTCTTTTGGATTCGGTACTTCGGGGCCCTCCAGATGGAGAAGCGCTCACGGCCTTGGGGAGAGTGAACGACGCATCGCGCGCGCTAGTACCGCCTCCAGAGGTTCAGTCTGATGGAGCGGAGTTGCGGCGGTCATCGAAACTGCAGTCGTTGTTGTTCGACTGCTCCGCAGACGTCGTCCGTCGGTTCATCCGGCTACCTGAAGGCGCCTCTGCATACATAGGCTGGGTAGACGACCTCTTGGGCCACGTCAAGAACGCGGAGATCGAGGAACCGTGGGAGTTGTTCACTTCGGAGCCACCGAAAGAACTCGGGGAGCTGTCTCGCATCCTTGAGGGGCTCCGAGCCCTGGCAGGCGAAGCATCGATCCGCCAGCAGTCGCCATTTACAACCCACCGAAATCCTAGAGCGAAGAAGGGCTGCGCGTTTGACACGGCGTGCCGAGCGGTTCGCCAGTTTCACGATGCTCAGCTCGCAGAGCTCGAGTCAAACCTGCGGGCGCAGTTCTGTTCCGACGAGAACGGCTGCAGCCTGTTCCTTCTACGCGATGCAGCGGTCCCTGTTATTTGGCCACCAGCCGACGTGTTGATGACAGTGCCCATCGAGAGCTCGGTGGATTTGGCGACGAGCTGGGCTACCTGGCGCGCTGTGGTTGAGGGCGGTCGGAGGATTTGCGTCCTGCCAGTTGTCGAGGGATACGGGTTGACCTCGTTCGCTGTCGCCGGACTAGACACACTGAATGTAGTCCGGAACGAGGCTGACAAGTGGTGCACCGTGGCGGGCGTGCAGCCGCTGCCCCTCATCAACGTCGCTGCGTTGACAGCCATCACCAATCCGTTGGTGGAACTCGATGGCATCCGAACCTATTGGGCTAGTAAGGGTGGCCGCACGCCCGTCGAACAGGCCACCTACGACCAGCTTCTCAGCGCGCTTGAGCAGAGCAGAGCCACCTTTCAGGCCCTCCAGGTTTCGGCTGAGGTGACGGGCGCTGTAAACCAGTTCGTCGATGCGGTATTGGCCGGTGAACTCAGCCTGGCCGCGGAAGCATCGCGGGTGTTGGTTGGCGAGACTGGCCCAGCTTGGCAGGTTCTAGGGCAATTATTACAAGCTATTACGGAAGTGGACATCTCGCTTGCAACGGCGAGGCTGGTTGAGCCTGCTGAGGCTCAGATCTAGAACTCGCTCCAGCGCAGCGCAGTCTCATGCACACAGTCCAGCTGTAAATTCACAGAACGTTCAATCCCGAACAGTTGTAAGAGATGTGCGCGACCAACTTTTGTTCGGCCCGCGAGATTCATTTCGTTGGGAGGCAGCACTTTGGTAGGACGAGATGCTCGACGGACGCCCGTATTGGGCCTGAAGAATACTTAGTGCAGTCAGCGTTAATTCGCTTGCCAACCGACACCGGTAGCAACCATTGCAAGGCAGACGCTGCTTACCGAAACTCGAAGGGCCGCTATCGGGTCGGTAGCGGTAGCGCGGGTGCCAAACATCGAACGGCAGCTCCGGCCGAACATCTGACTCCCATCCATCGATAGCTGCTCGCCTCGTTCTCCAATGAGCACGTGGAAACGGTTACTAAGGCCGCCGTTCTCACGAAGCGTCCAGTTCTCGACCCAGTTGAATTTAGTGGTCAGGAACACCTGTATCGAAGGAGTCACTCTCCCCCCCCCCCCCACATCACTTATCCACAAAATCTGTGGATGACCCTGTAGATAAGTCCGCCGTCCCCCGACGTTCAGGCCCCCGGTTGCCGTGACGCTTTTCTGACCAACAGGCTGCCCGGCCCTTCAGAAATCGGCAAGCCGCCGCTTCCCATTGTTTGCTGATGCGGCCTCGCAGGATGGCGATGGTATCGGCTCGACATCCCCGAGCGCCGATCCATGCCATTCGCCTTTCTCTACCGCTGCCGCGCGATCTGCAGCGTCCTGCTGCTGAGCACCCTGACGGCCGGCTGCGCGACGCCTCTGCCGCCCCCACCCCTACCTGTTGCAAACGAGACCCCAGCAGTACAAGCGCGGGAGTACGTTCCGGTCGTCCGCTACAGCCGCTACACGCTGGTCGAGCTCGCCCCGACGGCCGCCCAGCACGACCTGCTGTTGCAGGTGATCGACGTCTCCATCCCCGACACGCTGCACGCCAGCGTCGGCAACGCACTGCGCCACGTGCTGCGCCGCTCGGGCTACCGGCTCTGCGACGGGCCCGACACCGAGGCGCTGAACGCCCTTCCGCTGCCGGTGGCGCATTACCACCTCGGCCCGCTGTTGCTGCGCGACGCCCTGCTGACGCTGGTCGGCCCCGCCTGGGATCTGCACGTCGATGACGGCGCGCGCCGGGTGTGCTTCAGCCAGGCCGCGGATCCCCCGCCGAACCGGCGGCGCAGAATTTCCCCGTTCCACCTGCCGGCGTCCGGATCGAGCCCCTGCCGCACCTGCAGGAGGAACAACCATGAGCGACATTTCGGGCACCACCCAACACCGGCACGTCCCGCTGCTGCGCGTGGCGGCTGCCGCCTGGCTGCTGCTCATCAGTGCGGCCGCCGTCATCAACCACGTGGCCGTGTCGAATCTCGACCGGGACGCCGACAACGAGCGGGACATGCGGATTGCCGTGCTGGAAGGACGGCTGGCCGAACTCGCCCACCACGTCGAACAAGGTGAACGGCAGCCGGCCGCCCTACCCCTGGCGCGCTACGAGTCCGAACGCCAGGCGCTGGATCGGCGGCTGGACGCGCTCGAACAGGCGCTCGGCGAGCGTCCGACGGCGGAAAGCCTGCTGTCCCTGCGGGCCCGCATCGAGCAACTGGAAGCACGGCCCGACACTGGCCGTTCGGCGACACCAGCGGCTGTACGCCCACGCCCGCCCACTCCCCCCAAGCCCCAGGTGATCGAACCGCCGTTCCGGGTGATCGGTGCCGAACTGCGCGCCGACGAGCGCTTCCTGTCGATCCTGCCGGCCGATGCGGGCGCGCTTTCGCAGGTCCGGCTGCTGCGCCCCGGCGAAGCGGAAGCCGGCTGGCGCCTCGATGCCATCGAGGGGAACGCCGCCGTGTTCCGGCATAGCGACGCGGTCCGCCGCCTGGCCGTTCCTGCACGGTAGGAGCGGGTCATGCTCCGCCGCGACATCACGCGCCTGCTGATCTCCGCCCTGCTGACCGGCGGCCTCGCCCAGGCCGCGGACACCCGCACCTCAGCCACTGTTCCCGGCCGTGAACAGCCCATCGCCATCGAGCACAGCGACGCGCAGCAGGCTCGCGACTGGGGGCTGCGCGCCGAAGAATGGACCCGCTACCGGGAACTGATGCGCGGGCCGCTCGGCGTCTATTCGCCCAACCTCGACCCGCTCACGGCGCTCGGCATCGAGGCGCGCACCGACGAGGAGCGGCGCCGCTACGCCGAATTGCAGGTGCAGGCCGAAGCGGCCCGCGTCGAGAAGTTGCTCGCCTACCAACGCGCCTACGACGACGCCTGGCAGCGACTCCACCCCGGCCTGCAGCGTGTCACGCTGCCGGGAGCCGGCGCGGCCGCCACGCCCGCCATGAGTACGCCGCCCTCCCGGGCTGCCGTCTTCGTGAAGGACGACTGCCCTGCTTGCGACGCGCTCGTCCGCCGGCTCCAGGCGGACGGCGGCGCATTCGACCTCTACCTGGTCGGCAGCCGTGCCGACGATGCGCGCCTCCGCGCCTGGGCCCGGCGCATCGGCATCGACCCTGCCAGGGTGCAGGCCCGCACGATCACGCTCAACCACGATGCCGGGCGCTGGCTCTCGCTCGGCCTGCCCGGCGACCTGCCGGCCGTGGTGCGCGAGGTGAACGGCCAATGGCAGCGGCAGCCGTAGGCCGGCGCGGTGCCGCACTCCTGGTAGGCGGCTGGTTGGCCGGCGGCGCCCTGGCCCAGGAGATTCCGCCGCCGGCCTACCAGCTCGCCGCGCAGCGCGCCGGCATTCCCGCGACCGTA
Source organism: Thauera sp. K11 (assembly GCF_002354895.1). Taxonomy (NCBI): domain Bacteria; kingdom Pseudomonadati; phylum Pseudomonadota; class Betaproteobacteria; order Rhodocyclales; family Zoogloeaceae; genus Thauera; species Thauera sinica. Next base: position 228,400 of record NZ_CP023439.1, on the reverse strand, counting down.
CTCTATGCGGTCGCCCTGCAAGAAAGCGGCGTCCAGTTAAACGGCCGCCTGGTGCCCTGGCCTTGGTCGCTGAACGTGGCCGGCGCCAGCCGCCGCTACGCCACCCGCGCCGAAGCCTGCGCTGGCCTGCACCAGGCCCTGCGCGACGTGCCGCCCACCCGCATCGACGCCGGCCTCGGCCAGATCAACCTGGGCTACCAGAAGCAGCGCTACCGCCACTCCTGCGACCTGCTCGATCCCTACCGGAATCTGGCGATCGCCGCCGAGATCCTGCACGAGCAGCACACCCCCGGCGAAGACTGGCTGCTGGCGATCGGCCGCTACCACCGCCCCGCCGGCGGCGCTCCGGCCGCGCGCTATCGCCACCGCGTCGACCAGCACCTGGCACGCGTGCTCGGCATCCCCCGGCTGGACACCACCGCCCGGAGGGACCTGCCATGAAACACTTTTCCGTCATTGCTGCTGCACTTGCCGTCGCACCGTGGGTGCTGCCGCCGGTCTTTGCGCAGTCTGATCCGCTGATCGTGGTCGAGGACCGTGGCGGCGTGTCCGCCCTACCGTATTACGAGGCCCTGGATCTGCAGCCGCACAGGGGGCAGGCACCGCCTCGGCTCGACATTCCCCAGCCACCCGCTGGGCGCTTCAGCGAAGCCGACATGCTGCCGGTGCGCTCGGCACGCCTGTCGCCGGGCACCGTGCCACGCCGCGCGATCGAAGCCCCCGGGCTTACGCCCTTCTTTGTCGTCGGCGACGACAATCACTCCCACGCCTGGCTGCGCCTGCGCGCGCCGATCCTGCGTGATCTGGGCGCCGTGGGCCTGGTGGTGAACGTGGAGTCGGCCGAGGCGCTGGCCGCGCTGCGCACTCTAGCGCCCGGCCTGCCCCTGACGCCCGTGCCGGGCGACGACCTGGTCGGGCGCCTGGGCCTGCGGCACTACCCAGCGCTGGTGACCGCCACGGGCATCGAGCAGTGACGCCCCGGCGATGGCCCAGCCCCATACCATCGAGGTCCTGCTGCGTCCCGCGGTGGAGCTTTACACCGTGGCAACGTGCGCCGGCGCCGCGCTGCTGTGCATGGTGGCACCGTGGTCGCTCGCGCTGAACCCGCTGCTGGGCTTTGGCAGCGCGCTGGCCTTCCTCGCCTTCGGCGCGATCCGGCTGCGCGAAGCCTGGGTGATCCTGCGCTACCGGCGCAACCTGCGCCGGCTGCCGCGCTACGTCATGACCAGCCGCCAGGTGCCGGTCAGCCAGCAGCGGCTCTTCGTCGGCCGCGGCTTTCTGTGGGATCAGCGCCACACGCACCGGCTGGTGCAGACCTACCGGCCCGAGTTCCGCCGCTACGTCGAGCCCGCGCCGGCCTACCGGCTCGCCCGCCGGCTGGAAGAACGGCTGGAGTTCGCTCCCTTTCCGCTATCGAGGCTGGCGCGGCTCATCGCCTGGGACCACCCGCTCAATCCGGTGCGGCCCTTGCCGCCGCTCGGCGGCCTGCCGCGGCTGCACGGCATCGAGCCCCACGAGATCGACGTCACGCTGCCGCTTGCCGAGCGCGTCGGGCACAGCCTCGTCATGGGGACGACCCGCGTCGGCAAGACGCGCCTGGCCGAGTTGTTCATCACCCAGGACATCCGGCGCAAGAACGCAGCCGGCGAACACGAGGTGGTGATCGTCTTCGACCCGAAGGGCGACGCCGACCTCCTGAAGCGCATGTACGTCGAGGCCAAGCGCGCCGGGCGCGACGGCGAGTTCTACGTCTTCCACTTGGGCTGGCCGGACCTCAGTGCGCGCTACAACGCCGTGGGCCGGTTCGGGCGGATCAGCGAAGTCGCCACACGCATCGCCGGGCAGCTTTCCGGCGAAGGCAATTCGGCAGCCTTCCGCGAGTTCGCCTGGCGCTTCGTCAACATCATCGCCCGCGCTCTGGTGGAACTGGGACAGCGCCCGGACTACCTGCTGATCCAGCGCCACGTGGTCAACATCGACGCCCTCTTCATCGAGTACGCCGCGCATTTCTTCGCCCGTACCGAGCCGAAGGCGTGGGACATCATCGTCCAGCTCGAAGGGCGCCTGAACGACAGGACCATCCCCCGCCACATGGTCGGACGCGAGAAGCGCGTCGTGGCGATCGAGCAATACCTGTCCCAAACCCGGTTCTACGACCCGGTGCTGGACGGGCTCCGGTCTGCGGTGCGGTACGACCGCACCTACTTCGACAAGATCGTCGCCAGCCTCTTGCCCCTGCTCGAGAAGCTCACCACCGGCAAGATCGCCCAACTGCTGGCACCGGACTATGCCGATCTCGACGATGCGCGGCCGATCTTCGACTGGATGCAGATCGTCCGGAAGCGGGCGATCGTCTATGTCGGCCTCGATGCGCTGTCGGATGCAGAGGTCGCCGCAGCCGTGGGCAATTCCATGTTCGCGGACCTCGTGTCGGTCGCCGGGCATATCTACAAGTTCGGCATCGACGACGGCCTGCCAGGCGCATCACCCGGCCTCAAGGTGCCGATCAATGTGCACGCCGACGAATTCAACGAACTCATGGGCGACGAATTCATTCCGCTCGTGAACAAGGGCGGTGGCGCCGGGCTGCAAGTGACGGCCTACACGCAGACCCTCTCGGACATCGAGGCACGCATCGGCAGCCGGGCCAAGGCCGGCCAGGTCATCGGCAACTTCAATAATCTGATCATGCTGCGCGTGCGCGAGACGGCCACCGCCGAACTGCTGACGCGGCAACTGCCCAAGGTCGAGGTCTACACGACCACGCTGGTGAGCGGCGCCACCGACAGCTCCGACATCCATGGCCCGACCGATTTCACCAGCAATACACAGGATCGCGTCAGCACATCGAGCGTGCCGCTGATCGAGCCCGCGCACGTGGTCGGGCTGCCCAAGGGCCAGGCGTTCGCGCTGCTGCATGGCGGCCAGCTCTGGAAAGTCCGCATGCCGCTGCCCGCGCCCGATCCGGACGAAGTCATGCCCGAGGATCTGCGCCAGCTCGCCGGCTACATGCGCCAGCACTACACCGAGAGCGGCGACTGGTGGACAGGCCACAGCCCGCCCGACCTGCAGGACGCGCCGCTGCCGGACGATCTGCTCGAAGGCATCCACTTGGCCGACACGGAAACGGCCGGCGGCGAGATGCGCCAATGAAAGACCCGGCCACCACCGCCGAGCGCCAGCAGGTCCGCCGGCAAGGCCTGATTGCCGGCGCCGTCACCCTGCCGCTGCGCCTGGTCGGGGTGCTGGTCGGGTCGCTGCTGCTGTCCATCGTCATCGAGTGTATCGGCATGCATCTGTGGTGGCCCGAGCAGGGCTGGCGCCACGCCCAGGGCATGCTCCAGTACGAACTGGATCAGCTGTCACACCATTTCACGCGCAGTGCGGTGGTGCAGGAACCGGGCCGCACGGCGCACCGGCTGGTCGAAACCGCCTATGAATGGATCTTCGTAAACACCGGCCTGCTCGACTGGATGGGCAACACATCGGCACGCGCCCGTGCGCCTAGCCAGGGCGCTGCACGGGATTTCCGCCACTACCTGAGCCGGGCCTACCTGTGGAGCGAGAACTACCTGATCGCCGCGGCGTTCACGGTGCTGACCTTCATCGTCCGGCTGCTCGTGCTGGTGCTGACCTTACCGCTGTTCGCAATGGCGGCCTTCGTCGGTTTCATCGATGGCCTGGTGCGGCGCGATATCCGCAAATTCGGCGCGGGCCGCGAATCCGGCTTCATCTACCACCGCGCGAAAGCCGCGCTGATGCCGCTGGTGGTTCTGCCCTGGATCACCTACCTCATGCTGCCGGTTTCCGTGCATCCCATGTTGATCCTGCTGCCCAGCGCGGTGCTGCTCGGCGTGACGGTGTGCATCGCAGCGGCAACGTTCAAGAAGTACCTGTGATAGCGCGGCACGCCTTTAACGCCCAGGCAATTCAGCACAGCGCTCTGGCCTGCTGTCACGGTGCAACCAATGGCTCGGCCAAGTAGGCAGTGTGCAACAACTCCACGAAGGACGATGCCTCCGGCAATGTCACGGCATCAATCCGATGCACCGCCACGCCCGGCGTCCACGAATTCATGACCACGGCTCCGGCCAGTTCCGGCAGATCGGCCACCGTCACCTCCTGTTCCCGCTGCGGCACGCCCAAGCGTTCCAGTTGCCGGCGGAGGATGGTCATCGTGATGCCGGCCAGCATGTCAGCTCTGGGCCACACCACCGAGGTGCCGTCCCAGAATGCGAGGTTCCAGATCGTCGCCTCGCTGAGCCGGCCTCGCCGGTCCACGAAGACCGCATCGTCGAAACCCCGTTCGACGGCTCGACGCAGAAACCAGGTCTTGGCGATCTCACCGACATGCTTTACCTCGGCCAAGGTCCGTTCATGCTCGAAGGTCGCGAGGCCGAGCGGCCCTGCCGGGCCGGACGACGCCGGGCCTGTGCGAATCAGCAGTTCGGGCACGGCCTCCGGTCCGGCCACGATGAACTCGCCGGCAGGCGAATACACCGTGGCAACCAGTGAAAAGTCGGCAGGACCGGCCTGAACTGCGGCCTTCAGTGAAGCACGGATCTGCTCATCCGGCAGCGCCTGGCCGAACAGCTTCAAGGAGGCCTGCCGCAAGCGTGCCAAGTGGAGGTCGAGTCCGCGCACCCCGCCGTTGCGCACCTGCATCGCAGTGAAATGGGCGTAGCCTGCAAAGGCCAGGGGGCCAAGTTCCTCGGCCGTTGCCGGCCGTGCGTTGCGCAGCGTCATGAACGTGGGTGAAGCATCCGTCGTTGCCGCACTTCCCGTTTCGAGAAACCCCCTCACCAAGCGCACCAGTTCATCCGGCCGCTCCAGCGGCGCCAGGTGCCCGCTGTCCAGTTCCGCATAGCGCGCACCGGGAATCGCTGCCGCCAATGCGCGCGCATGGGCCGGCGGCACCATATGGTCGTACGTGCAGCCAATGACCAGCGTGGGTTTGGCGATGCGTTGGACCTGCTCGCGCACATCGAGCGTCAAGTCCAGTTCCACCTGCCGGACCATGCCTTCCCACTGGCTGCCGGTGACGATGGCCTCGATGTTCTCCTCGATCTGCTCCATACTCAGGCCGGCGAGGAAATCCGGGCTGAAGCCGGTCAACAGGAGCAAGCGGGCCAATGCGTGACGGTCATTCCGGATCAGATCGCGCCACAGGCCAAGTTCCAGTTTGAATCGGGTATCCTCGCCGGCAGCAAAGCCCGCCAGCAGCACCAGCGAGCGCACCTCGTCCGGATATTCGGCCGCGATGTACGCGGCCACCGATGCGCCCAGCGAAAAGCCGACCAGATCGAACGGCACCGCCCCTGCGGCACGGGCTGCCCCCACGACCTGTGCGGCGAGGCTGGCGACTGAAAGCGCACCACCCTGGTCCGCGGTTTCTCCCGAGCCCGCATAGTCGGGGCGGACCACCGTCCAGCGCGATGCGAACCGCTCGACCAGGTGTCCCCAGTTGCTCTGCGCATCTCCTCCGGTGCCATGCACCAGCACCAGGCCCGGGCCCTGCCCGTCCACCTGAAAGGAGACACGTGCACCATCGACTTCCACGACTGCCATGTTCGTCACCTCGTCTTGTTGAACCATGGCGCGAGGCTAAACTCTGACAACACTGTCAAGGTCAAGAGAAAAAGCAGGAGTCCTTCGTCATGCGGATCGGAGAGCTGGCACGCCGTACTGGCGTCAGCGAGCGAATGCTGCGCTACTACGAACAGGAGGGCCTGCTGCAGCCGGCCCGCACCGATTCAGGATATCGCGACTACGGTGAAGCCGAGGTCCAGGCCGCGCACCGCATCCGCCTGCTCAGTGCTTCCGGCCTGAAACTCGACACCATCCGGGTACTGCTGCCGTGCATGCGGGGCGATCAACCCGCATTCGAGCCCTGCCAGGAAGTCCGGGATGCGCTGCGGCAGGAGGTCGAGAAACTGGACGAGAAACTGCGCGACCTGACCGAAAGCAGGCGCATCGTGGCGAGCTACCTGGATGGACTGAAAACCGCAACGCCCCCTGATTTCCGCACTGGATCACGGAGCGAATCCCCATGACCTGGCGAAGTCGTCGCACGCTCTACGTCATCGGCAACGGATTCGATCTGCCGATCCGACAACGAGCGGCCAGTGAAACGCGCAAGGCTGATTGAACTCGGCGTAGATGCCGACCCGGCATTTCCTGTGCCCTGGAAAGGCTTGTAGGCGATCACCCTCCTCAATCGTTCCGGACGTACCGTCCAACAATCCGGTGATCTTGTCGTTCCCTTTGATTGAGGTATCGGTGACGACATTACCGCAGCATCTTGCCATTCGTCACAACGAGGATCGGCATGATGTTCCAGATCAGCTGTCACGCTTGTGGGCAGCGCCATTGGATGGCGCTGCTTGTGGTCGCGCTCTCGGTCTGGCAGCCTGCCACCGCAGCCGACGCCATCGAGCGTGAACAGCTTGCGGCCCTGGTTCGCCAACTCGATCTGATCGAGCGACTGACCGAGCACGCCGCTAGCATCGCCCCCCAACAACGTGCCCGCTACTACTTCGACTACGCACGCCTGCACGAGGACGTCCAGCGTGTCCGGTCCGGCATCCGCGACTACCTGACACCCGCACGCGCCCAGCCACGCGACCCCGCCGTGCTGCTCGGCGACTACCGCCAGCCCGTTACCCCGGTCGCCGCACCGGAGGACGCCCCATGAACGCCGCCCAGACCGTCGCCTTCCAGGCCAACGGCGGCTTCACCCCTGCCGCCGTGTCGGTCGTGCTGATCGGGGCCGTGTTCGCCGTCCTGCTGGTGTGGGGCGTGTGGGCGATGCGCACCGCCTATGTCGGCTGGGCGGAGCACCAGCTTTCCCAACGTCAGTTCCTCGGGGTCGTGGTGCGCTTCGCTGCCCTGTACCTGGTGCTGACTTTCTTCCTGCTCTCGTAGAGGTCGTCATCATGCATTGCGCTGCCCGCTTCTTCCGCCCTCCCCGCCCCGTGCATCTGGCCGCCCTGCCCACACTCGCCGCACTGGCGCCGCTCGCCCACGCCCAGGGGCTGCCCACCCTCGAGAACCCTTCCCGCGGCACCGGCAGCGGCATCATGGAAACGCTGCGCAACTACGGCTACGACATCGTGCTCCTGATCGCCCTGCTGGTGGTCGCCTCGATGTTCGTCGGCGTGTGCTACCACGCCTACACGCGCTATGCCGAGATCCACACCGGCCGTGCTACCTGGGGTCAGTTTGGATTGACCGTGGCCGTCGGCGCCGTCCTGCTGGTCGTGGGCATCTGGCTGCTCACCGAAGCCACTGGCATTCTCTGACGAGGCCGTCGGCATGGCTGACCAGGACATCCGCCCGGACGGGACGGTGGCGTTCCTGCCCCATCGCTTGAACCGGCACCCGGTAGTCGTGCTCGGGCTGACGGCCGATGAACTGTGGATCTGCGCCGGCCTGTCGGGCGCGCTCGGCTTGATGGTGGGCGTGCCCCTGGCGTTCGCGCTCGCCACCATCGCCATCGTCCCGACCGCCATCGTGTTGGCGATCGCCCTCGGCGTGTTCGCCGGCGGCAGTGCGCTGCGCCGGTTCAAGCGCGGCCGGCCGGACACCTGGCTGTACCGGCAGCTCCAGTGGCGGATGGCCCTGCGCCAGCCGCTGCTCGCCCCGTTCGTCGGCGGACACGGGCTGATCACCCGTTCCGGCTGGTGGAGCACGCGCAGGAGCACGGCACCGTGAGCCGGTTCAAGAACGAGGTCGAGCGCCTGCAAGCACACATCCGGAGCCTGCGCATGGGCGTCTGCATGTTGTTCATACTGGCGCTGGTGATGGGGGGCGGCTGGTGGAGCGCGCCGAAGAGCCTCACGATCCACGTACCGCCCGATCTGCGCACGGGCAGCACCCGGCCCTGGTGGGAAGTGCCGCCCGAGAATGTCTATGCGTTTGCCTTCTACGTCTGGCAACAGCTTCAGCGCTGGCCGACCAATGGCGACGAGGACTACCCGCGCAATCTCCACGCGCTCTCGCCCTACTTCACGCCGGCCTGCCAGGCCTTCCTGCAGCAGGACTACGAATACCGCCGCACTGCCGGTGAACTGCGCCGGCGCGTGCGCGGCATCTACGAGATTCCCGGCCGCAGCTACGGCGACGATCCCGCGTTGCGCGTGCGCACGGTTTCCCGCCGCGACTGGGTGGTCACGCTCGACGTCACCGCCGACGAGTACTACGCCAGCGAGCAGGTGAAACGCGCGTTCGTGCGCTATCCCCTCAAGGTCGCACGCATGGACGTCGATCCGGCGCGCAATCCGTTCGGCCTCGTGATCGACTGCTACGAGGGGGCGCCCCAGCGCATCGCTGCGCCTGCCGACCTTGCCCCTCCTCCGGGAGACACACCATGAACCGCCTGTTGCCACGCACCTGCGCGGTCCTTGCGCTGGCGCTGTCCGCCGCCGCGGCACACCCGCTCGAAATCCTGCGCTGGGAACGCTTGCCGCTGGCCGTGCCGCTCGTCGTCGGTGAGGAGCGGGTGATCTTCATCGACCGCAACGTGCGCGTCGGCGTGCCCGCCTCGGTCGGTGCGCGCCTGCGCGTGCAGAGCGCGGCGGGCGCGGTCTACCTGCGCGCCAGCGAACCGATCGAGCCGACCCGCCTACAATTGCAGGATGCCGACACCGGCACGGTGATCCTGATCGATATCGCCGCCGAGCCGGAGCAGGCAGGCCAGCCCCCACTGGAACCGGTGCGCATCGTCGAGGCCGGTGCAGCCCAGCAACGGAATGATGCCGCCGACGATGATGACGGGGCTGTCGCCCGCACGCCGGCGCGGCACGAGACGCCGGTGTCCGTCGTGCTGACCCGCTACGCCGCGCAAAGCCTGTACGCCCCCCTGCGCACCATCGACCCCGTACCCGGCATCACGCGGGCGAGCTTGCGCCGCGACCTGGCGCTGGACACCCTGCTGCCCACGCTGCCGGTCGAGGCCCGGGCACTGGCGGCCTGGCGGCTGGACGATCTGTGGGTCAGCGCCGTGCGCCTGCGCAACACGTCTGCGCACTGGCTCGACCTCGATCCGCGCACGCTGCAGGGCCGCTTCATGACCGCCACCTTCCAGCACGCCACGCTGGGGCCGGCCGGCACACCGGAGGACACCACCGTCGTCTACCTCGTCACCCGCGGGCACGGTCTGGCGCAGGCCCTGCTGCCAGCCATCGCCCCGGTCGACGCTCGCCTCAACCTGCCGGTGCCCGGCCTCGATGACGGAGGCCGCGATGCAAAGTAACGGCCTGCTCAAATGGCTGCTGATCCCGTTTGTGCTGCTGCTCGTCTTCGCCGCAGTCAAGCTGTTCTCGAACGACGGGCCGCCCCCCGGCACGGAGGCCGGCATTCGACTCACCCCCGAGGAGGCGCAACGGCTCGGTGTCGAAGGCGACACCCCGCGCGACACCGTGGCGACCCTGGTCGCCCAGGTGCGGCAACTGCGCACCGAATTGCAAAGCGCGCTCACCGAGAACAAGGCCCAGCGCGACGAGAACGAGCGCCTGCGCCAGCGCGAAGGCGCCATCGACCGGCGCATCGCCAGCGCGCTCGAAACCGAGCGCAGCCAGTTGCGCCAGGACCGCGAACAGGTCGCCGCCGAGCGCCAGCGCACCCAGGGGCTGCTGCAGGCGTTGCAGCAGCGGCTCGACGGCATCGGTCACAAGGATGCCGAGTTGCCCGTCGGCCTCGGGCTCGAACCGGGCGACGGTGCCGGCTTCGGCGGTGAGGCGGTACGCTGGGTGGAGCCGGACGACGTGCGCGACGACGGCAAGCGCCGCAGCCCCGGCACCGGCAGCTTCAGCTTTCCGACCCGTTTCGGGCCGGCGCAGAAGACGCTGGAGAGCGCCGCCGAATCCGCAGTCGAGACCGGCCGGCGCGCGGCGGGCGTGCCCGCCACGACCCCGGTCTACACCGTGCCGACCAATTCGACGCTGATGGGCTCGGTCGCCATGACCGCCTTGATCGGCCGGATTCCGATCGACGGCACGGTCAACGATCCGTTCCCGTTCAAGGTGCTGATCGGCCCGGACAACCTGACTGCCAACGGTATCGAGATTCCCGACGTGACCGGCATGGTCGTCAGCGGCACGGCCTCCGGCGACTGGACGCTGTCCTGCGTACGCGGACAGATCCGCAGCGTCACGTTTGTCTTCGACGACGGCACCATCCGCACCATCCCGGAAGACGGCGAACGCAGCGGCAGCGGTGGCAACAACCGCGAGGGCCTGGGCTGGATCAGCGACCCCTACGGCATTCCGTGCGTGTCCGGCGAGCGGCGCAGCAACGCCCAGCAGTACCTCGGCACCCAGGCACTCATTACCGCCGCCGGGGCCGGCGCCGCCTCGCTGATCGATTCCGACACCGGCCGCATGGCCTATGTCGGCGCCGACGGCGCCATCGGCACGGTCGGCATCACCGCCAACGAAGCCGTGGGCCGGATTCTCGCCGGCGGCGTGCAGGACATGTCGCAGTGGGTCAACAAACTCTACGGGCAGGCCTTCGCCGCGGTGTACGTGAAGCCCGGTGCCCAGGTGGCAGTCCATCTCGAACAACCGCTTGCCATCGACTACGACCCGGCCGGTCGCCGCGTCGATCGCCGCCTTGGAGGTACACCCCATGCGCAGGACCTGGACTGACGGCCTCGCGGTGCTGGCCCTCGCCCTCGTGCTGGGCGGCTGCGCCACCCGCAAGGAGGAACTGCTGCCCCACGACAATCGCAGCATGCTCGACATCTGGAACGTCGAGACCGGCGGCGGAGCCGGGGGCGGTCCGGCCGCCCGGCAACTGCTCGACGCCCGCCAGTCCCTGCGCCGGCCGCTGACCGAAGCCGACGTGCGGGCTGCACCCGGCGAGCAGGCCCGCTACACACGCACGGCGCAGAACGAGATTGACCGCCAGTTCCACCGCCTGCCGAATCCGGATCTGGTGATGTACGTCTTCCCGCATCTGGCCGGCACCGATCCGGTGCCCGTGCCCGGCTACAGCACCGTATTCCCGCTGTACCAGCGGGTGCAGTACGCCCTGCCCGGCGCGCGGACCGCAGACTACTGATGGCCTGGTCGTTACTCAAGCCCAGGGAGCGGCAAGCCGCGAACGGACCGGACCAGCCGGCCGACGCCTGGGCGCGCCACGTCGCCGCCCTGCGCGCCCACGGCATCCCCGAGCCCGGCACCGCGCGCGATGCCCGGCGCCGGCCGGCCACGCTGGCCGACGAAGAGGCGCTGTACGACGTGGCGCCGTCCTTCGTCGATCTGCTGCCGTGGGTCGAATACCTGCCCGACACGCAGTGCATGCTGCTCGAAGATGGCGCGTCCGTCGCGGCGTTCTACGAACTGACCCCGGTGGGCACCGAGGGACGCGAGCCCGAATGGCTGCTGCAGGTGCGCGACACCCTGGAAAACGCCTTGCAGGATGCGTGCGACGAACTGGACGACCACCCCTGGGTGATCCAGCTCTACGCACAGGACGAAACCGCCTGGGACCCCTACCTCGACACCCTGCGCCGCTACGTCCAGCCCCGCGCCCAGGGCAGCGCCTTCACCGAGTTCTACCTGCGCCACTTCGCGCACCACCTGCGCGCCATTTCGAAATCCGGTGGCCTGTTCGAGGACCACACCGTCTCCCGCCTGCCCTGGCGCGGCCAGACCCGGCGCACGCGCATGGTCGTCTACCGGCGCGTCGGCCAGACGCCGGTGCGCCGCGGGCAATCGCCGGAACACGCCCTGAACACCGTCTGCGAGCGCCTCACCGGCGGCCTCGCCAATGCCGGCGTGCACAGCCGGCGCCTGGGCGCAGCCGACGTATACGACTGGCTGCTGCGCTGGTTCAACCCGCACCCGACCCTGCTCGGCCCGAGCGAGGCCGACCGTGAGCGCTTCTACGCATTGACCCGTTATCCTGAGGAGACCGAGCCGGGCGAGATCGAGTTGGCCAGCGGCACCGACTTCGCGCAGCGCCTGTTCTTCGGCCAGCCCCGCTCGGACGTGGCTGAGGGACTGTGGTACTTCGACGACCTGCCGCACCGGGCCATCAGTGTCGACCGCCTGCGGATGCCGCCGTCCACGGGCCACGTCACCGGCGAGACCCGCAAGGGCGGCGATGCGATCAATGCGCTGTTCGATCAGCTTCCGGAAGGCACGATCCTGTGCCTGACGCTGGTGGCGACGCCCCAGGACGTGCTGGAGGCACACCTGAACCACTTGGCGCGCAAGGCGGTCGGCGAGACGATCGCCTCCGAGCAGACCCGCCACGATGTAGAGCAGGCACGGGGACTGATCGGCAGCGCACACAAGCTCTATCGCGGCGCGCTGACGTTCTACCTGCGGGGCCGCGACCTGGCTGAACTCGACGCGCGCGGGCTGCAGTTGGGCAACGTGCTCCTCAACGCCGGCCTGCAGCCGGTGCGCGAGGATGACGAGGTGGCGCCGCTCAATACCTACCTGCGCTGGCTGCCCTGCGTCTATGACCCGGCCAAGGACAAGCGCCAGTGGTACACGCAGTTGATGTTCGTGCAGCACGCCGTCAACCTGGCGCCGCTGTGGGGCCGCAGCCAGGGCACCGGGCACCCGGGCATCACGGTGTTCAATCGCGGCGGCGGCCTCGTCACCTTCGATCCGCTGAACCGCCTCGACCGGCAAATGAACGCGCATATGTTCTTTTTCGGGCCGACCGGCTCGGGCAAGAGCGCCACCCTCAACAACATCCTCAACCAGGTCGCGGCGATCTACCGCCCGCGCCTGTTTATCGTCGAAGCCGGCAACAGCTTCGGGCTGTTCGGCGAGCATGCCGCGCGGCTGGGCATGTCGGTGCATCGCGTGAAGCTCGCACCCGGAGCGGGCGTGAGCCTGGCGCCGTTTGCCGACGCCCGGCGCCTGGTGGACACGCCGAGCCAGGTGCACACCCTCGATGCCGATGCGCTGGACGATGTGGAAGACACGGCCGCGGGCGACGAGCAGCGCGACGTGCTCGGCGAGCTGGAAATCACCGCCCGCCTGATGATCACCGGCGGCGAGGAGCGCGAAGAAGCGCGCATGACCCGCGCCGACCGCAGCCTGATCCGCCAGTGCATCCTCGATGCCGCCCATCGCTGCCACGCAGAACAGCACACGGTGCTGACGCGCGACGTGCGCGACGCGCTGCGCGAACGCGGGGCCGACATGAGCCTGCCGGACATCCGCCGCACCCGGCTGCTGGAGATGGCCGATGCGATGAACCTCTTCACCCAGGGCGCGGACGGCGAGATGTTCGACCGCCCGGGCACGCCCTGGCCGGAAGCGGACATCACCATCGTCGATCTGGCGACCTATGCCAGGGAAGGCTACAACGCCCAGCTCTCGATCGCCTACATCAGCCTCATCAACACCATCAACAACATCGCCGAGCGCGACCAGTTCCTGGGACGGCCCATCCTCTCCGTCACCGACGAGGGCCACATCATTACCAGGAACCCGTTGCTGTCGCCCTACATCGTCAAGATCACGAAGATGTGGCGCAAGCTGGGCGCCTGGTTCTGGCTGGCGACGCAGAATCTGGACGATCTGCCACGTGAGGCGGAAGTGCTGCTCAACATGATCGAGTGGTGGGTCTGTCTCAGCATGCCGCCGGACGAAGTGGACAAGATCGCGCGGTTCCGCGAACTCACGCCGGCACAGAAGGCGCTGATGCGCTCGGCCAGGAAGGAATCGGGGAAGTTCTCGGAGGGGGTCATTCTCTCGCGTAGCATGGAACTGCTGTTCCGTGCAGTGCCGCCGAGCCTGTACCTCGCACTCGCGCAAACGGAACCCGAAGAGAAAGCCGAGCGCTACCGGCTGATGCAGCAATACGGCATCGGCGAACTGGACGCGGCACACAGGATCGCCGAAATGATCGACCGCACCCGCGGCATCGAGCCGCAAGCCCTGTACACCGACCCGGATGCGCTCACCACCCCTGGTTGATTTCCTGCTCGAGGTCGGCCAGGCGCTCGATGATGCGCTCGAACGACAAGGTGTCGCCATAGAACATCTGCGCGGAAATCATTGCCTGGTAGTCCTCCCGCAAGGCGTCGAGTTGCGCCCGCTCCGGGACCAGCCGCAGACCACCCGTCAGGCACAGGTCATAGCGGCTGTAGCTGCTGCGGTAGAACGTCTCCTTGATGCTCAACACGTCGCGCAGCAGTTCGACATCGGCAATGGCCTTGCGGCCGACCTCGTGGTCGGCCAGCCGCGCCAGGTCGTACCAGTGCCGCGACAGCCGCTCGGCCCCCGCCCGAAGATCCGGGCGATGGCATTCGACATGGATCAGCGTCGCCTTTTCCCAGAAGGTGCGCATGGGCGACAGCACCGCGACCTGCGCAACCGGAAATGTCAGCCCCGGCACATGCGCGGCCACATCGGGCACGATTTCCAGGGTGTCCTGCGGCAAGGTGGCATTGCGCCCGCCGAACTCGATCAGCACGTTCGGGCGCAGGTAGGCGTCCGCGTTCTCCACAGCGCTCGGATAGTAGAGCCAGAGCTTTTCCGCATCGTCGCTGATCTCGACGGCGATCTCCCGCCCCGGCAGGGCCTGCGCCAGAGCCTCGCGCAGCGCGGGCAGCAACTCGGCGGTCACATACTCTGCCAGCGCCGCCTTGAGCGCATCGGACAGCCTTTTTCGCTGGCTGTTGCTGGCGAGTGCCGCCAGATCGGGCGCGTCTTCGACCAGGCTGCGGTAATCGACCGTGACGTCGATGTCTTCGGAAAAGCGTTCGATGGCCTGATAGACCTTGGACAGCGATGTGCCGCCCTTGAACGCCATCGGCTTGCGGCCGGGCAGGCTGAACAGGATGCCCAACGCCAGGCACAGCCAGATGTCCTTTTCCAGGATTTCGGCGCGGCGCCCCAGCACCGGCGCCAGACCGTGCAGCAGTTCGGCCTGCTCCGCCGGGGCGAGATCGAAATAGCGCACGGGGGACTCAGCCATGCTTGAATTCCCCGTGCTCATAGCCGACCAGTGCTTCCACCATCCAGGCCGGCATCGAGGACTTGGCCTCGCGCAGGGCCTCGAACTCGGTTGCCGGCAGCTTCTCGGCGATGCGCCCGAACGTTGCGGGGGTGACCTGGCCGCGGCCCAGATACCACAGTGCGGACAGCGCCTGGCCCGCCGGCCGTCCCGCCAACACCAGCTTGCGCGGCGCCACGTGCTGCAGGCGCACCACCATCCTGCCCAGACGCACCGTGCGCGACGACCCCGAGGTGCAGAACACCGGCTGCGCCGGCACCTGCGTCGAAAAGCCGAAGCGCCGCGCGGCCTCGGCGCCATGCACCTCGATGGTCGCCCCCTCGCTCGCCGCCACCGTCCGCACCACCTTCTCGGGGGGCGGCATCGTCTTGACGCCGAAGCGCCCCGCTTTGGGCACGCTGTACAGGCCGTGCCCGATGCGCTCGATCCGGCCGGCTTGGGTGAGCCGCATCAGGGTCTGGTCGATGGCCGCACGCGACCCCAGCCCCGCGAACAGCGCGGGGGTGAAGGGCTCGCCGGCGGGGTGCGCCGCGATACGTTCGCGTATGGCTTGGGCGGTAGTCATGCGGGCCTCCATTTGTTAGATATTTTGCACATAAATCTAACAACCCACAAGCCACGCAAAACCGAGGCATCGCTTGGAAAACGCTGTTCAGAAGCCTGCCCGGGAGCATCGGATTGAACGACGCCAGCTTGCGCAGCCTTGAATGGTGTATAAAATTACAGCTCAAGGAGCACCATCATGAGCACGACGCACTTCAACTGCCCGAGCTGCCATACGCCGGTTGCCAGAGACCGGTTTGAACACGCATTCGGAGAGACAGACGGCTATTGGGTCTGTCCGGAATGCGACTTCACGTTCAACGTCCCCGCCAGTCTTTGGCTTCACGAACGGCGGCGGGTCGAGGCTCCTCCCGCTGGCGAGAGCAAGGTCAAGCAGGCATGTTCGACGTCCGTTTGATGCGTCGGGATGAGGGGCGTTTGTCGCGCGTAGAAACCGAATAACAACCGGGAGGGCACCTTGCCGGATTGTTGGCCCACACGGGTCTGCCGGCATGCTCGACTTGCGCATCAAGGTGCACCTGGAAACGTCCGCCGCTCACCCACCCGGTTCCACGGAATTCGTAGCCATGCCTGCCGACCCCGTCGGCGACATGCCCAGGTAGCCACGATCTTCAAGGCTACGGCACGGCTTCGCGCGTGCTGATCGACCCCGTTCGCATCGCATCCCTCGCCGCGAACAGCCGCCGTCCCGGTGGTGGATGTCCGCTCTTCACCCGCTGCATCTTCTTGCCATCCTTCGGAGGATTCGTCCTCCCTGGGGCGCCTCCGATTTCATCCATTGGAGGTTGCCATGTCCCCTGTGCTCACCGCCGAAGACTCCCGTGCGGAATCAAAGGCCCATCCCCTCCCCCCGAACGATGACTGGATCATCCAGCGGGCCATCGCCCTGCTGGAAGACCGGCTCTTCAAGGCCGGTCCCGTCCTGGGCAGTCCCGCCGAGGTGCGCGACTATCTGCGCCTGACGCTGATGGCCGAACCCAACGAGATCTTCGCCGTCGTCTTTCTCAACACCCACCACCGGGTCATTGCTTGCGAGCCCCTGTTCAAGGGGTCGGTCGACGGCACCGCGGTGTACCCCAGGGTGGTCGTCCAGCGCGCGCTGGCACTCAACGCCGCCTGCGTGATCCTTGCCCACAACCATCCCTCTGGGGTGATCGAGCCCAGCTCCGCCGACATTTCGATTACCGGCCGGATCAAGGACGCCCTGGCCACCGTCGATATCCGGGTGCTGGACCACTTCATCATCGGCCGGGGCACCCCGTATTCGTTTGTCGAAGCCGGGCTGCTGTAGCCGTACTCACGATCGTGCCGCACCCGGCGCTTCTCCTCCACCCGTGCGGGCCCCGTCAGGCCCGCACGGGTCTGCCGGCGTCCACGCACCCCTTCCCATGGAGTGCACCATGACCCCCACGCTCCCCCTCTTCCACTTCGACGGCGTTCCTTTCGTCGCCACGCCTTACCGCCCCGGCACCTACATCCGCGAAGACGTGTTCTGGCGTCAGTTCGCCATTACCTGCCAGGGTCGCTTCGAGTATCTGGAAGACGATCCCGCCTACGGCACCTTCTGGTTGCCCGGCACGCTGAACGTCGGGCAGTGCGGCCTGATCGAGGAGGCGATGACCTTGATCGCATCCCTGCTGTGGCAGGACCGAATCGATCCGGGCGGCGACACCGATGCCCTGGACTTCGTCCCCGAGTTGTTCATCGTCCGCGATCGCTTCGATCGCCTCATGCTTGCCGGAGAAGCCATGAGCGCCCACATCAAGTGGTGCCAACCGGTGGCCTCGGACCAAGAGGCCGAACGAGTCGCCAAGCTGACCTTCGAACTGTACGACGAGGCATCCCTTGAAGCCGGCTGGGACAACTTCAGCACTGCCGAGCGCCTGAGCCTGCGAGCGCGTGTGCTGGAGGGCCGACTGGTGGACCGGTCATGGCGTGCTCATACACGCGACGCGATTCGAAACGCAAGCGCTTGATCCCCCGCGGGAGCCTTTGGGCTCCCGTCATTCTTCCGGCGTCCATCAGGACCGATCACACGCCGAAAGCCATCAATCGGGCAGCACCGGTTTCCCTTTGTTTGTCGTTTCCTCGCCCCTGCTGGCGTGGACTACCGGCGTGATCGACTTCGCGGTGCCACGACATGCGCGCCTTCTTCCATTTCCTGCCTCGGCTGCACCTGCTCACCGCCGGGCTGTGCGCAGCGCTGCTCGGCTTGCCGGCCCGGGCCGACGACATCCTCGTCATCACCGACCGCCGTCATCCGGTACAGGCCCCCGCCGAGGCGCGGGTCATCGAGCTGGATCTACCCGCACGGATCGAGGCCGAACTGAGCGCCGATCTGCCGGATGACGCCCCCCGCGGTACCGCGCTCGTCCGGCAGCGCCTGGCGGAAGGCGGCACGGCATTGCAGCAGCGCATCGGCGCCGCCTATCAGGGCGTGGTCGATGCCTGGAGCATGGGCGTCACCACGATTCCCACTGTCGTCGTGGACCGGCGCTACGTCGTCTATGGCGAGCCGGATGCAGCCAAGGCCATCGCGCTGATCGAAGCGCACCGGAGGACGCTGCCGTGAAGCCCCCTCGCCGCGTGCGCACCGGCATCGCCACCGTCCTGCTGGCGGCGGCCTCGTCATCGTCCGCGCTCGACACCGCCACCATCGTGTCTTCGGCCCTCTCGCCGGACTGCCTCGACTACCGGGTCGTAGGGATCTGCTACTGGCTGTACTGCAGCTACGGCGGCTGCTCGGTGCGCACCTCGGTGAAGGTGCAGCACTACGTGCCCGATGCCGTCGTATCGAGCTACAGCAACACCGGCGAGAACCCCTGGACCGAGGTGCAGGCCATGAGCCGGCCCAATGCAACGGCCCGGGCCGGCGGCGACGGCACGACCAACGAGGACCACGAGAACAACCTCGCCAAGTTCAAGAACGCGGACGTCATCGGGCACCCCGCCGGCCTAGTGTTCAGCGAATTCGCCGCAGCCTTCGGCTATAGCTGTGAAGGTGCCGGCACCGCCTTCATGCCCTACCTGCTGAGCACCCTCGATACCGTGGCATGGCGCTACAACGTGCCCGAGATGGCTTACCCGGAGGCACTGATCCCCGGCCGACGCGAGATCGGCACGCGCTCGGGCCTCAACCTGTGGGGGAACGTCTACCCGCGCGGCGGCTTCCTGCACCAGACCGACGATTACATGAGCGGGGCCGTCGTGGCCCAACGTGCCGGCGACGTCGTCACCCGCGAGGATCAGCCCCACGTCTATCAGCCGCTGCTCGCCGACTCCCACGACGGCTACTGGCCGGCCGGCGCCTTGGTGGAAACCGATGCGTCGACCGGCAAGTGGCAGGGACTCACGCCCACGCTGTCGCGCTCATGCGCGGTCTTTCCGCACACGGACACCCGCGTGCAGGCCCAACGGGGCGATTACGCCTGGGCGCTGTGGCGCCCCTATGCCTGCTGCCGCCGGCGCGGCCAGGTGTTCCTGGGCAGCACGGATTTCGACTGAGGGCACCATGATGATCCATCCCGCCTCCTTGCCCCTTCGCTGCCTGCGCCCGGCCCTGCTGGCCGCGTGCCTGGCGCTGGCATACACAGGCGCTGGCGCCCAGACCCGCGTCAACGAATACGGTGTGCAGCACCAGGGTTCCGTCATCGGCGACGACGTGCTGTATTCGATCGGTGGCGGGCGCGCGGTGTCGATGGGCGGCGCGGCCGGCATGCGTTCGATCGGCGTCGGAGTCGGCTGGAATGCCAATCTGATCTGCGGCGACATGTCGATCACCACCACCCTCCAGAACCAGTTGAACGGCCTCACCAACGGCTTCCAGGCCATCATGTCGTCGGTGATCCAGAACGCTACCGCGGCGGTTGCTTCCCTGCCGGCGCTGATCATCCAGCGTGCCGATCCGGGCCTGTACAACCTGCTGACCAACGGGATCCTGCAGGCCCGGCTGGACTTCGACCGCTCGAAGCTCACCTGCCGTGCCATGGCCGAGCGGATGGCCGACATGGCCGGCGGCCAGTTCGGCTGGGATCAGCTCGCCGAAGGCATCGCGCTGCGGGATGCGGTCGGCAGCGCCGATGCCGTCTCGGCCGTCGACCAGGCCGAGGCGAACCGGGGCAACAACGGCGTGCCCTGGGTCGGCGGCGACAGCGCGGGCGGCGCCGGGCAGGCGCCGGTCCGCATCGTCGGCGACGTCACGCGGGCAGGCTACAACCTGCTGAACGGCCGCGACGTCGTGGATACCAGTGCCATCGACCCGGCCGGCTGCAGCGGCAACCTGGCGTGCCTGACCTGGCGCTCCCCCGGGGAGGCTGCGACGTGGGCCGTACGCGTGCTGGGGGAGCAGGAGCAACGCACCTGCGAGGCCTGCACCAAGACCGTGACCACGCCGGGCGTGGGCCTGACGCCGCTGATCCAGGAAGAATTCGAAACCAAGCTCGCAGTGTTGCAGGAACTGGTTGCGGGCAGCCGGCCGACCACCTTCGAGAACCTGCAGGAAGCCGGCAGCGCCTCGCTGCCGATCACCCGCGGCGTGATCGAGGCGCTGCGCGACGAACCCGACCAGGACATCCTGGCCCGCCGCCTGGCCTCGGAAGTGGCCCTGGCGAGCGTGCTGGAGAAAGCCCTGCTGTTGCGGCGGATGGTGTTGACCGGACGCAAGGAGCCCAACGTCGCCGCCAACGCGCTGGCCCAGACGGCGATCTCGCATGAAAGTGACATCCTCGATCGCGAGATCCACAACCTCAAGACCGAACTGGAACTGCGCCGGGTGCTGGCGGGCAATTCGCCGATGGCGATCATCGAGCGCCACAGTACGCGCGCTGCGGGCTCGCGCGGCATCTATCAAGGCGATCCAGTGCGCAACCGCCTTGACCGGTTGCAGCAGCCACCTGGTGGCAGCCCTTGAACCGGTACGAAAACATGCGGATGGCCGGGTTTCCGGCATCCGCATGATCCCCGCCGGCCTTTACCTGTTGCCCTTGCCGGACACGATATCGACGCCGATGACCTCGGCCAGGTCCAGCACCTCGCCATAGGCCGGCTCGCCCAGCAGGCTGCGCGAATCGCCCACCTGCTTCAGCACACCCTTGGGCACCCGATCGCCGAACAGCATCACCGCACGGGCGGAGTCGTCCTGGCGTGAGGTCCAGTACAGCCCCTGGACGTCGGGGTGCTGCGCGTGGATGGCCTGCGCCCACTCGCGCGTCTTCGGGTACTGATCCTTCTCTGTATCGATCAATTGCTTGCGTGTCACCCCCAGTTTGCGCAAAGGCTTGCTGGTGAGATCGGCGAGCTTCAGGTCCTGCGTGGCCTGGACCTCGGAATGCATCTGCCCTTGCAGCTTGCGCTTGTCGAACTGCTTGAAGCCGGGCGTATGAGGAACGTCGTGGAACACCGACTCCATCAGGGCCGCCTCGAAGGTGCCGGCCGCATAGAGGGTCGGGACCGGATCGCCCTTGGCATTGCGGATGGGGCTGAAACGCGCGTTGCCCTTGAGGCCGGGATTGAACTGGTCGCCCTTATATTCGTCCGAATGCACTCGGTGCAGCGTCTGCCCACGGGAAAGGGTGACGGGCGTGACGTGGAGCGTGGCCGGCGGCTTGGGCGTCAGAGGGTCATCAGTGGCCGCCGGTGGCGGATGGATCTGGGCCGGCGCGGGTTTCTTCTGCCTAGGCATGGGCCACTTCTTCGATCTCATCCCTGGCCGCGGCGAGGACCTGCTCGGGCTCACTCGCCAGTACATCCTGCGGCTTGCGTCCCCCCAGGAAGCTGTTGGCGGAGAGGAACCAGTACGCCAAGCCCCAGCCGTCCTTCTCGTCACCGAAGACTTCGAGGATGGGCTTGAGAGCCTTGCGTGGCCGGTAGCCAGTCTCGGGGTCCAGGCCGTAGCCGGGGAAGTAGTCGACGCCATTGTGGTGGATGGCGAAGATCTGCCGCTGACGCTTCCATTTGTTGGGCTGCGTGCTCGGGTTGCTCGCGCTCAGGCCCGCCACCTCGGCGACCTGGGCGGCGGTCAGCCAGTCCGCGCCCTCCAGCACGGCCTTGCGCGCCCGCGCCACCATCACCGCCTCCTTGACCAAGTTCGGCGAGGGCGGCGCCTTGGGCACCACGGCGTTGACCAAAGCCTTGAAAACCTGCTCGTCCTGCTCCCTCAGTTTCACGGTGATGAAAGCTGCAACAGAGTTCAGCGTCTGGACCAGCAGGTCGGCGTGTTTCGAGTCCGCCTCTTCCACCGGCAGCACGATCACTTGCCGGGCCTTGGACTTGTCGAGCCGGCTTCGCACTTCCCGGGGCGTTCCGACCAGCGCGGAGAAGGCGGGCGAATCATGTACGGCGCTCATGGCGATCTCCAGTTGATTATCAAGAATCTGATCAATCCAATATAACCATAATAATCCACACTGTCACGTCCACTCGTTCCCGCCTCCCGGAATCGGAAACGGCGACGTTCCCTTTCTTTGTTGCGGCCGCACGCCGCTAAGGCTGAACTGCAGACTTCGTCGATCACCGGAAACCTGAACATGACGGCTATCGAGGGCCACCCGACCGAACCACCGGGCTACACCGGGAGCGCACGGCCGTGAACCGCGCCGTGCTCCGCCGATGGGGGCAGCGTCTGGACCCAGCACTGCTGTGGACGATCCTGCTGCTGGTCGCAGCGATCGCCGCCAACCTCGTCGGTATCCGGCTGGCCGGCAGCATCGAAGGCTGGCAGCGGTGGATGGACGCACAGGCCGGCCATTTCCTCGCTTGGCGCCTATTGCTCTATGCCGGCACGGCCTGGGGCTGGCTGTGGATGCGCCGGCGCCTGCTGGCGCGCGAACCGGAGGCCGGCTCGCACCACCGCCTGCTGCGGGCGGAGCTCGGGGCGGTGCTGGCGATCGCCGCGCTGGAAATCAGCCGGTTCGTGCAGGCCGGATGAGCCATGACGCTCTACACCACCGATTACCTGGAGTACTACCTGACGCTGGTGAGCTGGATCGTCCACAACGGCATCTGGGCGGTGCTGGTCGCCAGCGGCGTCTTTGCCCTTCCTTTCCTGGCGATCATCATCCAGGAATGGCTCCGGGCACGCGCCGAAGGCGCCGACGAGGGCAACAAAGGCGTCCTGAGTTCTGCCCGCATCGAAAACCGCGCCTTCGTGGCCATCGTGGTGATCCTGTTCGCCGGCATTCCGTTCATCGACGTGGATTTCGGCACGCTCCGGTTCGATCGCACCCGTTCTGTCCAATGCCAGGTCAACGTGCCCGAGCCTACGGAGACGGGCTGGTCGCAGTCCTTCAGCACGCTCAACAATCAGTCCGCGAAGGTGCCGGTGTGGTGGTTCTTCATGCACGCGATCTCGCGCGCGATCACCGGTGCTTCGGTGGCGGCGATTCCCTGCGGGACCGACCTTCGGCAGATCCGGATGGAGATCGACGCCACCCGCATCGACGATCCGCTGCTGGCCCAGGAGGTCAGCGATTTCACCCACGACTGCTACGGACCGGCACGCGCCAAGCTGTTCATGACCCGCCCGAGCCTGAGCGAGGCGCAGATGCACGACGTGACCTGGATCGGCTCGAACCACTTCGTCGGCACGCCCGGTTTCTACGACAGCTACCGTTCCAGCACGCCACGCGACGCCTGGCCCTATAACGCCGCGCGCGACGCCGGGCTGGCCGAGGTGCCCAGCGGCGGTGGCTACCCGACTTGCCGGCAGTGGTGGTCCGATGGCAACAGCGGGCTACGGGCGCAGCTACTCGCCCAGATCGATCCCGGGCTGCTGACGCGGGTGGCAGGCTGGGCCGGCTTTCTGAGCCGCACCGAGGTCGACGACTCGGTCATCCGCGCGATCGCCATGCCGAGGCAACAGAAACTCAATCAGGGCGCGGTCTATACGGACTACGGCGGGAAAATCGAGATGACCTTGCCCAACGTCATTGCCCGCACGGCGGGCAACGTCGGATTGGCAATGGGGTCGCTGGCCTACTTTCCAGCGATGGACGTGGTGCGGCAGGCGCTGCCGATGGCGCTGGCGCTATTGAAAATGGCGCTGGTGATCTGCATCCCGATTGTGCTCGTGGTGGGCACCTATGATCTGAAGACCGTCGTAACGGTCAGCATGGTGCAATTCGCCCTGTTCTTCGTGGAGTTCTGGTTCCAGCTCGCGCGCTGGATCGATTCGACCATCCTCGATGCACTCTACGGGTCGGGCTGGGCATGGAGCCATCCGCACAGCACCCTCAATCCGTTGATGGGCCTGAATAATGGCTTCGGGGACATGCTGCTGAACTTCGTGATGGCGACGATGTTCCTGGTACTTCCAGCGTTCTGGATCACGGCGCTAGCTTGGGCAGGAGTCCGTGCAGGTAATGTACTTCAGGGGTTGGCCGATGGCACGCGGGGGCAGGACAAGCCGGGGGCAGCGGGCCAGGCACAATTGCCAGTTCGTGGAAAAACGCAGGCAAAGGAAAAAAGAAAGCTTAGGTTCTCGACTCAGTGATCATCGAATCGAGGATCGGGATCATCGTTGTAGTTAATGGGATCGTAGAACAGACTTTGCCGATGATCTTGTTGCTCGGTCTTGTACCTCAGGACGCCATATTCTTCCTTTTCAAGGACATGTTCCGCGGCCCAGGCAGCAGCAACAACGAACACCACCAGCAGTGCCAGCCAGAACGCGGCGTACGCCAGCATACCCAGCACGACCAGTTTCACCACCCATAGCAACGCCACCGCGGCACCTGCGGGCAAGCCTTGTACGACCAGCCAGTCCGACACCCGCCGCTCACCGCGCGCATAGGCGTACCAGCCGCGACCGAGCCAGCGGCCGAAGCGTTCTGCGTTGCTGATAGGGTTGTTCGTGGCCATCGTCGTCACCTGCTACCTGTCTGCCTGCCTACTCCCGTCTGCGCCAATCGGCCTGGCTCGCTGCCATCAGGGCGGCCCAGTCCTCGGGGGATTGCCACGTCCCAGCATCTTCTCGAATACCGCATACGGATCGGACTTGCTACCCGACGACCGCAGCGTCTGCTCGTCGTTGACCCAAGCGTAGATGATCACCTTCGCCTTCGAGTCGTAACGGAAGAACAGCCGGAACCGCCTTCCGATCTTCGCCCGCCGCCAGTGGCGATATTCCGGGCCCAAGGTGTTGCCCTGGCGATATTCGTCCCGTGACGGATCGCCCGGCACCATCTCCAGCATCAACTGGCTCAGCGCCCTGAAGAGCTTGACGTTCGCGTTCGACTCGAACCCCGCCGGATCATTTTGCTCCGCGCGCTGGGCGGCCCCGTGCAGCTTCTGCAACTGTTCGATCACGCAATCGTGGAACAGCAGCGTCCATCCGTGCCGCTGCATCAGATCACCACGTCGCCGTCGATCTCCTCATCCAAGCTGATGGCGTGGCCAGCATGCGCCAGCATGGCCCGCGCCAGATCGTCCGGCAGCCCCTGAACGTGGCGACCGGTTTCGATGTCCTTCGCCAGCAGATCCAGAAAGGCGCCGATGGCCGGGTCTTCATGCTCCGCCTCCGCACGGCTGACGACGATCTGGCCGTCCTCACGCAGCTCGAACACAACCTTGCCGCCGGCATCGACCCCCAGCGCCTGGCGGATCGGCTTCGGCAAGGTGATCTGGCCCTTGGAGGTCAGGGTCGCAATTTCGTGGATTTCGGGCATGGCAGGACCCCTTTCTGCAGCATCTGCATCGTAAGGAAAATTCCTTACCGCATCAAGGTGAGTTTGAGACAGAGGAAGCATCGCGTACGGTCCTTCGAGCTGTGCGGCTATCGTAGGTGAGACACACGAAGCCTTCCGCGATCAATCCGGCACCGGCCACTTCCGCTTTGATCGTCGCTGAACCACCGAGCTTGCCCTATATCCAGAAGGCTCCGAAAGGCGAAAGGGCCAAGGGGAAAGGGAACGGGGCCAAGGGGAAAGGCCCGACCCTGAAAAGGAAAAGGCTCCCCGCCTGCCACAGCTTCCGGTGCCACCGATGCTTGCATTGTTCCAACGAAAACGCACCGCAGCGGCAGCGCTGCCGGATGCCGCGGAAAACGGCAAAGGGCTGCTGCGCCCGGAATCGGCCGCCACCCTGCTGTCGACACCACGCCGACAGCACCTGCTGGAACACATCTGGCAGCGCACGTCGCTGTCGCGCCAGCAGTTCGCGGCACTCTACCTCACCCCGCTGGAACGCTACGCCGAGCTGGTCCAGCAGTTCCCCGCCTCCGAGAGCCACCACCATGCCTATCCGGGGGGCATGCTGGACCATGGACTGGAAATCGTCGCCTACGCCTTGAAGCTGCGCCAGTCGTATCTGCTGCCCACCGGCACCACGCCCGAGGATCAGGCTGCGCAGTCCGAAGCCTGGACTGCGGCCACGGCCTACGCCGCCCTGCTGCACGACCTCGGCAAGATCGCCGTCGACCTGCACGTCGAACTGGCCGACGGCAGCACCTGGCACCCCTGGCACGGCCCCTTGCGGCAGCACTACCGCTTCCGCTATCGCCCGGACCGCGCGTACCGCCTGCACAGCGCAGCTTCCGGCCTGCTTTACCATCGGCTGCTGGACCGCGAGATCCTCGACTGGCTCAGCGGCTACGCCGAAGCCTGGTCGGCCCTCCTCTATGTGCTCGCGGGCCAGTACGAGCACGCCGGCGTGCTCGGCGAACTGGTCGTTCAGGCCGACCGCGCGTCGGTCGCCCAGGCACTCGGTGGCGATCCGGCCAGGGCGATGGCCGCGCCGAAGCATGCCCTGCAGCGCAAGCTGCTCGAAGGCCTGCGCTACCTGCTCAAGGAAGAACTGAAGCTCAACCAGCCCCAAGCCTCGGACGGCTGGCTGACCCAGGATGCCCTGTGGCTGGTGAGCAAGACCGTCTCCGACAAGCTGCGCGCCCACCTGCTGGCCCAGGGCATCGACGGCATTCCGGCCAGCAACACGGCCGTGTTCAACGTGCTGCAGGACCACGGCATGCTCCAGCCCACGCCCGGCGGCAAGGCGATCTGGCGAGCCACCGTCACTAGCGAGACGGGCTGGTCCCATACCTTCACGCTGCTGCGCCTGGCCCCGGCACTGATCTGGGAAAGCGCCGAGCGGCCGGCGCCGTTTGCCGGCACGGTGACGGTAGAACCCGACAACGACACGCCCACCACATCGGTGCCGCAATCGGCTTTCGTGCCAGCACCACCGCAGATAACGCCGGCCGGTGACGGCGTCGATAGCTTGCTGGAACTGTTCGGCATGCCCGACGCCGCTCCGACCGCACCTGGCGTGGAGGTCCGGCTGACGACGCCGGCCATCGTCGCCACACCGCCGGTACTGTCTCCGGAAGACGCACCTCCCCCTCCATCTGCCGCCACGCGATTTCATGCCACGGACGACGAAGGCACGCCGGAGACGCCTTCCGGCGAGCATTTCGTCTCCTGGCTGCGACAGAGCATCATGAGCCGCAGGCTCATCATCAACGACGCCAAGGCACTGGTGCACAGCGTGGCCGATACGGCCTACCTGGTCAGTCCAGGGGTGTTCCAGCGCTACGCCCATGAACACCCGCAGACCGCCCGCCTCGCCAAGCAGGAGAATCTGACCGATTGGCAGTGGATACAGAAACGCTTCGAGAAACTGCAACTGCACCGCAGGAAGGGCGACGGCCGGAACATCTGGACCTGCGAAGTCACGGGTCCGCGCAAATCCAGGCGGCTACACGGCTATCTGCTCAACTCGCCAAGGGAGATTTTCGCAGAGCCCCCCGCCAACAACCCGTACTTGAAACTGCTGGGAGATGCATAGGTTTTAGACTGCATCAAACCATCACCGGCCTGACTCTCTTATATCGTCTTGCATATTCCGGTCATTCATGACCGGTCAGTCCATTTCTTCGTGAGCACCCAGTACGGCAACGTGACCAGCAGGAATCGACCCTTTGCGGCCATCCACGTCTCGGCGGACTCATTGGCAGAGTTTTGGGTCGAGCAGCCATTCGTAGCCGTCAATCCACGGACAGACCTTCGCTGGCATCCGAGTGTTAGTTGCACACACCCTTTCACAGGCCCGGCCTGAGCCTCGATCCGCCACCGTCACTTTCTCTCGTCGCCCCTACTGAATGAGACTTAGAGCGCTCCAAACACGAGTTCAGGACGCGGGCGGGTGCTCCGCCGGAGTCGGCATGCAGATGTTTTGCAGCTATACTCAGTGCATCTTTACTTCAAGAATCCGTAGCCCCCGTGTTACTTGGGCGGAGGCTCCTACCGTTCGCCGAGACCGAGATGAAAGACACCGTCCTAGAGTCCTATCTGCATAGTTTTGCCGAGCAATACGAGATATCCAGTCTTAAAGATGACGAGAAGTTCGAGCACTTTGTGAACTTCTGCATTGTCTCGAAGCAGTATCCGCGCAATTTCGATTTCGAAGATGCTTCTTTAGGTGGAGGCGATGACGCCGGATTGGATGGTGCTGCCGTGATCATCAATGGCATCTTCGTAACAACACCTGAACAGGTGCGCGAAGTGGCAAAGCGGAATGGCTATCTGGATGTTGACTTTTATTTGATACAGTCAAAATCCTCGTCCAAATTCAAGGGCGATCAAGTTGGAACGTTTCTATTCGGTGTCAAGAGTCTGTTTGATGAAGCTCCTTCGATGCCGGAGAACGACAGTATTCAGAAATTGCGGCGGATTAGGGAGGCGGTGTATGAGCTCTCTATTCAGTTTACCAAGTTGCCGTCACTAAATATGTACTTTGTAACAACCGGTGAATGGAAGGATCCGGATCCTATTCGAGGAAGAGCCGCACGCGAACTGAGAGAGCTTGGGCAGCGGAAGATGCTAAGCAATCAAGACTTGCACTTCATCGATGCAGACAAATTGAAATCCATTTTTCGAGAATTACAGCGGCGAGTGGTTAAGGAAATTCGTCTGGACTATCAGACAGCACTGCCTGAGATGGATGGGGTGACTCGTTCTTTTCTTGGCGCTCTTCGTGCCAAGGATTTTGTTTTGCTTCTAAGTGACGACGAAGGGAATCTGCAAAAGAGCCTCTTCTATGACAATGTTCGTGATTTTCAAGGCCACAATGCTGTCAATCGTGAGATTCATGAAACGCTCTCCAATCCGGTAAAGCAGACGAGACTTGCCCTTCTCAATAATGGCGTGACTATAATATCAAAACAAATCGAGCAAATTGGAAGCAAGCTGAAGTTATCTGACTTCCAGGTTGTTAATGGATGTCAAACTAGCAATATCGTTTTCGAGCAGCGTGCTATTCTGTCGGAGCAAACATATGTCCCAGTCAAGATAATTGAGACAAACGATCCTGATATTATTACTGAGGTTGTTGAGGCGACGAACAGCCAAACAGAGGTTAAGCGTGAAGCCTTTGAGTCACTGAGGCCGTTCCACAAAGAGCTGGAAGAATATTATAATTCTAGAACTAAGAAATCAGCATTTCCGATCTATTACGAGCGTAGATCGAAGCAATATCAGCATCTTCCGGCCATCAAGCCAAATCATGTGATTACGCTTGCCGCCCAGGTTAAGGCTTATGTTGCAACGTTTCTGCGGCAGCCACATAGCAATCATCGATACTACGGCGAACTTCTCGATAGCTATAGAGAGAAGCTTTTTGTCGCAGAGCATGATCCAATTGGTTATTACACCAGCTCTCTGCTATTTCAGCGCATTAGTCACCTATTCGAGAATAGGCGGATCGATCGGAAATATAAGGATTATAAGTTTCATCTGATGCTCTTGATTACGAGTGCTAACGTCCGTACTCAGGCGCTTAGCGGCAAAGAGTTCAATGCCCAGTGCGAGGCGTCATTGACGGCTTTTGATGATCGAAATCGCCTACTAGACTTTGTTACTGACGCGACCAAGCGGCTCGATTCCGTTTTAGCGAAGTCAAAATTGAGTAGTGAGGTTGCGGTTCGAAGCAAAGAATTCACTAATCTGCTGGTGCCGAACGCGAGCAAGGCTAGTGCCGTTTAGAGAATAGTTCTTCAGCATCAGCGCAACGATTCAGTGCTTCTGATTCGTTGTGTCGGGGGCGCCTGCGGATCCGCAAAACGCGCGCCGAGTTACATTCGCCGGGTGCCTGCAGCAAGCATATTTTTCAGTCAGAGTTGCTCGGAGACTGCACGAAGGTCCACAAGACTGAGGAGCCGGCGACCATAGCAGAGTCGTGAGCGGCCGGTATTTGACTGGAACAGTCCCCGGTACGACTGCTCCGCCCTTGGGGTGAGAAGCTGGTGTTGACCGATAGGAGCCGAATGCGTGAAGGAGGAACATCCTTTCGAGCGATCATATTGCTGGACTAGCTGGTCAGCATCATTGGAATACGCACACCTCATCGGAGTGGGCTAAGCCGTCGGCGCCGCAACCGCACGCTCCCCCTACACGGTGCTGCAGGCCATCGAAAACTTTCCGCTGCAGATCGTCGCCAGCGGCCAATATCGCAACCGCTTCGCACGCATCGACAACGCCTAGCACTTCACCCAGCGCGACTACCGCGACCTGGATTTCCTCGTCACTCTGGGTCGGCATCGAGCTGCCGGGACGTCGCGGCGAGCACGGCTTGCTGGGTGGTGGGCCTTGGAGTCCTTATGAAACCCTCCCCCACCATAGTCCGAGAGTCGCGAACTCACCCACAGCGCCACACCCTGTAGGTCCTGATCCAACGCTTCGGCTCCCGTCTACGGCACGGAGACCTAGGATCTGGGGCAGGCCGGCGCCGTGACCACCGGACGCAGCGCCACCGGCACAAATGGCGGCATCAGATAGATATTTCTCCCCTCCGCCGTCGCAAGCGCCTTGAGCCGCTCTATGGTCCGCTCCAAGTCATCGCCAAAATAGGGAAAGGCACGCAGCGGCTCATCCAGAGGACGGGTGAAATCGTCCCAATGAATCAGGATCACGGTTCTCGCACCGGTTGCGCCCACCGTCTCACGCCAGTATTCCTGCACGAATTCATTCCGTTGCTTGCCAAGCCCTCCGACACCAAGGAACACCACGTCGGCACACACGTTCGAGAAATTGCCACGCAAGAAATTCGCACTTGGAACGATAAGGACGTATCCGTCCGGATGGCGCAACCGATAAGCGTAGCTCTCCCCCGCCTTGAATTCCCAGGCGCGGGCGGGCATACGGAATTGCCCCTCTATCGGTCCCGACGGTGCCACCCCCGGCGAGTGTGGCGACTCGAAGAAATCGATCTCAAAGTGACCGAAGATCCGGCGTGCCCCCGCTTTGACTTCCTCTAATCGAACCCCATCGAGATCCTGCCCCTCGACGATCCTCTTCGTCGATGATGAGCCGAAGATAGTTGCATCGACGATTTGCGCCACTCGTGCCGAATCGAGCACATGGTCATGATGTGAATGCGCAACCAAGAGTGCATTCACTTTCTCGACATCTCCCAAATCGAGCGCACGGGCAATTCTATCGCCATCCGGTTTGATCCTCTGTATCGCCAACTCCAGCATGCTTGGACGGGAAAAGAAGCCATCAATCATGATCGATGTCTCGTCGTCACTAAATAGAATCGTCGAGACTCCGAAGAAACGCGCGTGTAGTTCCGCCGGTGCCGGCTCCGCCGCAGGGAGCATCAGTTCGTCGTAGGGTGCCAGCGAAGGCGATGCAAACATGTGCATCGCCCCCAGCAGGGCAATCAGCATCGCCATCTCCGCAGCCATGACCAAACCCTCTAGCCTTTATATCGTCAATATGGGGATGCACATTGATGACACCACTTGATTCTTAGGCGCCCTGCAGCCTGCTTCGCAGGTTAAATAATTGCATGAAAACCAACTGCGTTGTATATGGAGAAGTTCGCGAGCCATCGACCGCCCCTTACTTCCCTATTTGTTTTCAAGTCTTACCCTGGGAATTTCGAACGACCACGTTCCTGCCTGTTTTTTTGCATTGCCGCGAATGGTCCTCACCTTCAGACGGTCGGCGCTGACGCTTACATGAACGAAGTTGTTATAGAGCAGCGCCTCGGTTTCATTCGTCACGAAGTACGGCCCTTCGCGCTGTCGCGGGCGTAGCTTCAGTTCATCGATGGTGGAGGGCAATGGCCCGTCCTCGAGATGCCCTGTAAGATGTCCCAGTGGACCTCCACGCTCCTGAACGCCAAAAATGAACCAGTTCAGTGCGCTCGACATCACGCACGGCACGTACAGGCTTGGCATCTCCGTGCTTCGGATGGATACGACACGTGAGAGATGCAGATCTCCCGATAGGAAAACCGGAATGATCGGCGCCTTCTCTACAATGAAATCCAGCAGTTCTCGACGTTGTTCTGGGTAGGCTCGCCAAGTGTCGACATGCTTGAGGCTGCTGCTGCCCGTATCAGGCGCAATCGGCACTGGGGACACCACGAACTTGTAGCAACCGGTATCCTCACAGACGAACTCCTTGAGCGCTGCCATCTGCTCTTCGCCCAGAAGCACGGCATCTGGCGGACCGGGCTCGGTGCGGTCACTACGTGTATCGAGGACCATGAACTGTGCGCAACCCCAGTCGAACCGATACCACCAGCGATGCGAGGCAAGATCATCCTCGGATGCCAGCTCCGCAAGCCTTCGCTTGCTAAAAGGCGACACCACTGGCGAATGGCTTCCTTGATATGCGAGGTAACTGCGCAGCCCCCATTCGAGTGTATCTCTCGGCCATTTCTCGTGGGGACCGGAAGCGCCACGCGCACGGTACTTGTATCCCGCCCAGTTATCGCGGATCTCATGATCATCGAAAATCATATAAACGGGCAAGGTGCGCAGAACCTTACGAAAATTCGGCAAAGCAAAGTCATTTCGATACTTGCCAAAGTAGCCGCCGAGTGATTCAGGCGGTCTATTGGCATGAACCGCGGGGAGGACAGGCAGGAGATTGCCGATCGGATGGTCGCAATAGACCTGATCTCCGCACAGGATCAAGAAAGCGGAGTCGTTGCGCAGGTGCTCGTCGAGCATGGTCTGGAATACTTGATCACCGCTGCGCCAGGGGCCGAACCCGCGATGGCGGCAGGAACCGAGAAAGAAGGAGAACTCGCCTTCTGCGGCAGGCGTGCACTTGAGCCTCGCCCGGCAACCTTCGCCTAACGACGCCCAGTCGAGGCCGGCATACGTAGTCGAATCTGCCACCGCCGAAGGCAGGAGCCCGGCCTCGATGTGCAGGTAACGCGACGTCCCTTCAAATTCGATTTCGGTCACACCCACCCAGTCGAGTTCGGGGAGCAGGGCGAACCGTTCATAACGCCACCCCTCGTCGTGGTTCGGAGTTTCCAAGTCGTTTGTTTGCCAACGTAGCACTGCATCATGCTCCCTCGCACCTCTGAGCCAGACACGGGTTTTATCGGAAGTCGTATGGCCCAGGATCGGCCCGTGAGTTGGGGGAGCAAGCCGCATTGCCGTACCTCGCTAGGTCGTGAATCGTGCAACGGTCGGCGACGTGAAGCGCGCCGACATTTCCCATCCTGTTATGGCACAAGAATAGTTTACTTGCATCTGCAGTGATACTGCATCCGCCGTGAAGTTGACCGACTACCAGCGCCAAGGCATTGCGATGGCCTACCTGTTGCATCCCTGCATGTCCCTAACCGAGCTTCGGACGAGATTCGTTCAACGCATTTGCTCGATGTCCTGAGCGATGCTCGCCGCCTTATTCTCGCTCGATGACCTTCAGAAGGGCCGTGCGCCGCCTTGAAAGCGGCCCAAAGGTGTCCATGATCTTCTCCATCTCATCACCCCGGGCCAGCGCATCGAGGATATCCGCCCAGTCCTGCATGATGATCTTCCGAGACGAAAGAAACTTGGTGTGATCGTAGGGCGCGCGCGACGAGTCTTTCTTTCTCTTCGAGTGTGCCAGTTGCAGGTCCACTCGATTCTCGGGGTAGCTCAGCAAGCCAAGAAGCGTGGTCGCCGTCGAGCGAAAGCCATGCGATGAAAAGCGTCCGGCGTAGCCCATGCGCTCCAGCGCCTTGTTGAGCGTCGTGGCCGACATCACTTGTCCGGGCTTCCGGTAGCTCGGGAATAGGACGTCCCCACCGCCAGTCAGCTTGTGTAGTTCCCTCAACGCCGCGACGGCTTGCTTCGAGAGCGGAACGATGTGCGGCTGACGCATCTTCATTCGCTCGCTGGGGATGGTCCAGATCGCATTGTCGAGATCGAACTCGGACCAGTGAGCCTTACGCAGTTCGACGGTACGAACGTAGGTCAAGGCCATCAGCCGCAAGGCCAGGACAGTAGTCCTGTATCCGCCATCTTCATCCAAGCGATTCAGAAACGCCGGTACCTCGGACCACGACAGCGGCGGGTTGTGCCGCACCCTCGGACGCTTGACCGAACGCTTGAGCAGCGCAGTCGGGTCGTGTTCGCAGAACCCTTCCGCCGACGCATACGCGAAGATCTGGCCACACCACTGCCTGATCAAGATCGCCACGGTAGGAGCGCCGCGGTCCACCACGCCCTGAATGAGGGGCCGCAGGTGAGATGCCTTGATGGCACCAATCGGCAGCTTACCGACCTTGGGAAGCACATCCTTCTCCAGGAACGTCTTCACCTGATGGGCGTAGTAGTCGCTCCACTGCAGGTTGCTCGCCATCCATGCACGGGCAACTGTCTCAAAGGTGTGCTCATTCTGCTCGACCTGATTGGCGATCTTGACCCGCTTCTCCAAGATCGGGTCACGGCCTTCGCTGACCATGCTGCGCGCCCAATCGCGCTCGCGCCGTGCGGTCTCCAGGGGCACCTCGGGAAACATGCCGATCGAGTAAACCTGCGCAACGTTCCCGAGGCGATACCGATACCACCAGAGCTTGCTTCCGTTCGTCTGGACGCGCAGGAACAAGCTGCCGCCGTCCCTGAGCGTGTACGCCTTGGGCTTGGCCTGCGCCGTCTCGATCTTACGAACGGTGAGGAGATTGAGAGCCATGTGTATAACGCCCTCCAAGTGTGCCGTTACTCACACTGTTATACACATCTGCAGCGGCTCAGTCCAGCAATCAGCGGAACTCCTTATACACAACTCTTCAAATTATCAATAACTTAAGCTACAAACTTGGGCATCCAAGACTCTCGATGGACGCCATTCTTAGTTGTCGATCATCAGCAGCATATTCTATGTATCCTATTGACTTGATTGTGTGGTTGGTCACAATCCTTATTTCGATACCCGCTTTGATACCCGCTTTTTTGCTCACTGGGGCAATCCAGTGTCACACGCAGGTGGGGAGTCTCGCGCGCCCACACGAGCGCAATAGGCCGGTCAGGTAGCAGGCTTACGCTAGCGCTGACGATAGAGAGCCGCAGAGAATGAAGAAAAGGCGGACATAATATTTTATTATATCCAATCCTGCGCAAGACTACAGAATGCATTACCCGGCTCATTTCGCGGCTACCGTCGAGCGGGCAAGGTCGTCCACCAACTTGATGAAATTCCGCTTCGGTTTGAACTGCACCCGCAACTCGGCCAGATAGTCACCGAATTGCCGTGACTGATTCAGCGTTTTCATCAATCCGCCCACCTTGCGGATCAGTTGGATGCCCTCGTAGTAGGCGGAGTTATTGGTTTGGTCCACGATCCTCGGAACGACTTGCCGGTAAAGACTGATGGCATCCTCCGGCCGAACCGACTCCAGCTTGCCACCCAGAGTGACCAGTAGGTTGCGGTCGCAAATACCTTGGTGAGCGGCCGTCCACGCCGCGTCCAAGTCCTCTTCCCACAAGGCGATCGATACCCGCAGGGAATAGTTTGGCAGCGAAGACTTGGGTTTCCAGCCACCGGTCGTCGCAGCCTCGCGGGCAGTAAGGTCGGCGAGTTGGGCCAACGCCCGCTCGCGCTGCGCTGGCCAGAGGCCGAGTTTCCCGGCGACATCGTGCAGCTTCTTGAAGGTTTCCAGGCAGGGACGTTCCTCGAACTGGACCCAGGTTAGTTGCAGGGCTTCGTCCTTGCGCTCGCGCTTGAGGTAGATCGCCACTAGGAAATCGCGCAGATCGTTGTGCGGACTATCCGGGAAGGCCTTGAGGCCGCGTTCGGCCCACTCCAGCGCATCGTCTGCCCGACCTGCCTTGGCCAGGGTTTCGGCGATGCCGAGGTAGCGATAGCTGGACGAAAGATCCTTGGACTTGATCGCCACCAGTTCATCGATGTCGCCACTGGCTTCGGCCAGGCGTTCCATGATGCGGGTGATTACGGCCCGACGGGCGTCGTAGCCTTTGTCGTCAGTACGCGGTTTGATTTTGCTCCACTCCGCCTCGACCAGTTCGCGATAGCGTTGCAGGCCCTTTTTGCCGAGGGCACTCCGGTACGTCGCGGCATCAAAGCTGCACAAGCCGAAAGGCAAGATTGTTTCCAAGCGGAACAAGCGCTCGGCCAGTGCAATAGCATCCGGCTTGGCCATTGTGCAAGCCTGGAGGTGCATCTCGCCCAGGCGACAGACGATGCAGCCAATCTCGCCATTAGAGTCGTCGACCTGCTCCATCGCATGCTCGACGCACTCAATGGCGTACTCGGCGAGTTCCACCAGCACGGCTGCCGTGTCGGGCTTGAGCAGTTCCGCCAGCAAAGTTGCAATCTGGTCGATATTGCCGGCGAAGGTGCCAACTTCGCGGTAGTCGATAAATCCATGGATGCTCGACGCCTCATCGATTGCGCGCCGAAATACCTGAACCACATTGCCACCGCCAACAACCTGTTCGGCCTTGAGCAACAGCGACTGGTAGAGCCGGTCATCGCGCTGGGCGACATCCAGCAGAAGTTCAATCAAAGATTCCTGCGGCTGCGTACCCAAAAAATCCTTGATTTCCCGCCACGGGTCGCGCCGTTTGGTCTTGCCTTTGCTTTTGCCTGATTGTGCCGTGTGGTCTTCATCCGATGCGCGATCCGCGAGCCAGGCCAGCCCTACTGCGACACAGTGTTTGCAGAAATAGCCGTCCGCGGCGCGCGGGCAGGTACAGTCGTAGGCTAGGTCGCCGTCGTCATTCCACAACTCGACCTGGTAGGTCTCGGTGCCTTCAACCTTGGCAGTAATCTTGTCATCGGTGGCGCGCAAGCGACCGACTGCACGGACGGAAAAGTACTCCTCGCCACGCCGGAAGGCGGTACTGCCCGCGAGATGATCCAGCGTGGAACGGGTAATCAGCTTGCTGAGCACTGTTATGCTCCGCCCTTTCTGGACTGAACGCCCGTTCTGTTATCAGTCCCACGATATTTTTGCAGGCGACTATTGGGTTTTTCCGGCAAGGTATATTCGACCAGGCCCACTTCCATGAGGTCAGCGATGGCTTGCTTGGCTGCACCTGAAACCGATTTGTGGCCCAGGGACTGCGCAATTTCTGAGCGGCCCAAGGGGGTGTGAGCGATTGCCGCCATAATTCGGTGATGGATCGACTCGGGCCCCCACTCTGCCCGCCACTCAGGCCGGAAGCGCCATTCGGCCTCCGACTCTGGCCTCGACTCTGGCCTCGACTCTGGCCCGGCCGGTGACGTTGCTTCCCCTGCTGCAGACGCCGCCACTTCCAGCGCCGCCGGATGGATCGGCAGGCGCACCATGAAGTAACTATGATCTTCGTCGAACTCGAACTCGGCCGGCGGCGAGCCATTCTTCTCCATGGCTTCCAAAATCTTGGGGATGCCGGTGGCACGGCCTTCGGTGAATTCCAGTTCCTTCAGGAATTCACCGATGCGGCGATTGCGGTAGCGTCGTGGCCGGGCACGACCGGCACGCAATTGCTCCAGCCGCACTGAACGATCCGGCCCCGGATAGCTGATGACGAACAGTTCATTGCGCTCGATGCGGACCTCGATGGGTTCGCGCGTGTCGTATCCCCGATGATAGACCGCATTGACGACCGCTTCTTCGATGGCGTCGTAGGGGAAGTTTTCGACGCGGGTGGCTTCGGCTCGCCCGTGATGCTTGGTGACGGTTTCGGTAATCAGGTTGCGCTTGATGTAATCGAGCGCATCCCGGGTCATGCGGGGTATCGGACCTTTGAATATTTTTTCCGAAAATTTGTTGCCGCCCGGCCCTTCCTTGGGGAACCAGACAATGTCGATCTGCATGGCCGGAAAGAAACGCCAGGGCTCGGGGTTGAACATCATCAGGCCGACATTGAGCGGGAACGGCGCTTCGTCCGGCCCGCCGATAACCCCCATCTGCCGGCCGAGTTCGAGCAACGAAAGATTGGGCGCCTGCCTGGCCAAATCGCTGCCCACCTGTTGCAGATAGTCCTGCATCAACTCGCGGGAGAAACTTTCCACCCTGGCCTGCTGGTTGACGCGGTCGTCGTGGGGAACGGTGGCCGCCAACGACATCAGCTCGGCTTCATCCGCCCCCTTGGCGCGAATGGTGCTGGAACCCTTGCGGACGTAATAGGCATAGTCCCGGCTGTCCTTGCCCAGACTGGTTTTCGCCTTGTAGGGACGAGTCGGCCCGCCCAAAGCCCAGAGCACGAGAACATGCCGCCCCTCGATTTCAACCGGAACGGCGATGGGATGGTAGTACGGTGCAATTGCACTGAAGCCGAGGTTCAACAGTTCCTTCTGGATGGCGTCGATTTGCTCGGGATCGATCCCTGCCGGCGGCAGAACCGGACGCCCATTGCTCTCCGCAACGCCGATCAGGATGTAGCCGCCGCCCAGATTGTTGATGTCATTGGCAAAGGCACAGAGCGTGTGCAGAACCGCCTCAGGGTTCCATCCGGCCTTGAATTCGAGACGCTCCCATTCGACGGGCTTGCCGATAAGGAGGTCGTTGATGTTGATGGGGAGCGCCATGGCCTACTCCGGCTGCAGGACACAAGTACCGGGGATAGCCAACCCACCGCACGTTCGTCCGGAAAAAATCATCCTATTTGCCTCGTGCCGCGACACGCCGGATAAGCCGAACAGCCCCAAAACTCCTCGCCCGCGTTGGCTCCGCGCTTCGCCGTGCGCTTTACCATGGGCGTGCCACAGGCCGGGCAGCCGGGCACCGATGGCGTATCCGCCTGAGCCGCCGACAGTGGCGATGCTCCGCTCTGCTGTGCGGGTGCCTGCCCTCTCGAACTCCGAGCCTGACGAATCAGCCCGTGCAGCAACGGCCCGTCAATGAGTTTCAGATTGCGCCCGCTAGCGAAACCAACGGCGTCTTCAGTGAACCGCCCCGACGTCACTACGAAACCGCCGGCTGCGCCCTTCGCGGCCATGACACCATAGAGTTCGCGCACCACGTCCACGCCGACCTTGAAAGCCTTCCACTGCTTGCATTGAACAAGGTACTTCTCGGTGCCTTTGGAGAGCACCAGATCAACACCGCCATCGGCTCCACCTCCGCCCGTTTCTAGTACGCCGTAGCCCTGCAGCCGGAAGGCCTCGCTCACCAGCATCTCGAACTCGCGCCAATTCATGCCGTCGAGTGCGTCGGCTGCGTTGCTCTGGCCGACATCCGCGATGAGCTTGCGGCGCTCTCGCCGGCGCCACGCCGAGATGCCTGCACCCGCCACGCAAATCAGCGGCAGAAGGTATTGCCCGAACGTTGCCAAGGTCTTCCAGAGCGTCTGCGCGACCATGGTTCCCATCTCGCCCGACTTGACGGCCGCTACCACCTCTTGGCCAGCCATACGATGCAGGACGAGATACGAAATTGCAGCCAGCGCCACACCGGCCCACCAAGGCAGCATGGCCACGACGTCCATCAAGTCTTCGGCGGGGCTGGTTCTTCTTCTACGTGCCATGAATTTCCCCCATTGATCTTGTGTCCTCCTTCATCGAGCCTTCACTGCCTGAACACTTCGGCGCGATGGAAACCCATGTAGCGCTGGTGCTGCGAGGTCAAGTAATCGACACGAAGTGAGTATTGAAGGTTAAACAACACAAAATCCCAAGCCTGGCAAGGGCTTGCGGGACGGCGTGAGACCCCATGCCCCCATGGGCCTGGTCGATCATCAGTTCCCTCGGCCTCTCAATCCACCCGGGTGTCCAGCCCGCCTTCGGCCATCTCGGCCGCGCGCAGCGTCGCCTTCGCCTTGTTCTGCGTTTCCTGCCATTCCGAATCGGGATCGGAGTCGGCAACGATGCCCGCCCCCGCCTGCACGTGGATGATGCCGTCCTTGACCACCGCGGTGCGGATGGCGATAGCGACGTCCATGTCGCCGTGGAAGCCCAGGTAGCCCGCCGAGCCGGCATAGATGCCGCGCTTGACCGGTTCCAGTTCGTCGATGATCTCCATCGCGCGCACCTTGGGCGCGCCGGACACCGTACCGGCCGGGAAGGTGGCGCGCAGCACGGCCAGCGGGTCGAGCCCGTCCTTGAGCCTGCCCTCGACGTTGGAGACGATGTGCATCACGTGCGAGTAGCGCTCGATGGTGAATTGCTCCGTCACCTTCACCGTGCCGGTTTCCGACACGCGGCCGGCGTCGTTGCGGCCGAGGTCGAGCAGTTGCAGGTGCTCGGCGCGCTCCTTCTGGTCGGCGAGGAGGTCTTCCTCCAGCGCCGCATCTTCGGTCGCGGTCGCGCCGCGCTTGCGCGTGCCGGCGATGGGCCGCACCGTCACGGTATCGTCTTCGAGGCGCACGAGGATCTCGGGCGAGGCGCCGACCACGTGGAAGTCCTCGAAATTGAAATAGAACATGTAGGGCGAGGGGTTCAGCGAGCGCAGCGCCCGGTACAGCGCCATCGGGTGCGCGGCGAAGGGCTTGCTCATGCGCTGCGACAACACCACCTGCATGACGTCGCCATCGACGATGTACTGCTTGGCGCGACGTACCGCGTCCTTGAATGCGTCCTCGCCGAAGCTCGATACCGCGGGCTGCGGCTCGGCGCGGACCTCGTCCGGAATCCGCACCGGCTCGCGCAGCTTCGCCAGCAGTTCGCGCAGGCGCCGCTTTGCACGCTTGAAGGCGCCGGGCACCTCGGGTTCAGCATACACGACCAGCGTGAGCTTGCCGGTGAGGTTGTCGACGATGGCGATCTCTTCGGACAGCAGCAGCAGGATGTCGGGCGTGCCGATGGCGTCGGGCTTTTCCGTTTTCGCCAGGCGCGGTTCGATGTAGCGCACGGTGTCGTAGCCGAAGCAGCCCACCAGGCCGCCGGCGAAGCGCGGCAGGTGCTCGCGCGGCGGCACCTTGATGCGGTTCATGAATTCGGCGACGAAGTTCAGCGGATCGCCGTAGTCGCGGCGTTCGACCAGCCGGTTGCCGGTGAGCAGCAGCGCGGAGCGGCCATACACCTCGATGCGGGTCGGCGAGGCGAGGCCGATGAAGGAATAGCGGCCGAAGCGCTCACCGCCCTGGACGGATTCCAGCAGGTAGGTGTAGGGCTCGTTGGCGAGCTTCAGGTAGATGGAGAGCGGCGTGTCGAGATCGGCGAAGGTCTCGAGCGTGACCGGAATGCGGTTGTAGCCCGCGGCGGCGAGGGCGTTGAATTCCTGTTCGAGCATGGAAGCTCCACGAAAATCGGTTCGAATCGGGTCGGGGCAGCCTGCGGGCTGCTTCGGACGTGGCTGCAGCGGCAGGGGGCTGCAGGCGGCGGAATCGGATGGCGGACTGGCGATGCTGCATCTGTCGGCCGGCGACCCGCGGGGGAAGTCGCGTTCAGTGGCCCAAAGGCCAGCGCCAGCCGGCGCGCCAGCGGAGCTGGGCGGAACGGGCGGCGGCGAAGAGGCGATCCCGGAGTGCGAACGTCACGATGTCGATCTGGAGTGGAGGATGGCGAACAGGCGCGGCCGCTATGCGAAGGCGATATGGTCGAGCGCCTGAAGTGCGTTCGATAGTAGCCCATCGCATTCGATGGTGTCCACCGGCATGCCCTCGCTGTAGCCGTAGGTGACGAGCAGCACCGGCATGCCTGCGCCCTGCGCTGCCAGCGCGTCGTTGGCCGAATCCCCGATCATCAGCGCCTCGCCCGCGGCCACGCCCAATCTCGCGCAGGCCAGGTGCAGCACCGCCGGATCGGGCTTCTTCACCGGCAGCGTGTCGCCGCTGACGACGGTGTCGAAATGGCCGGCGATGCCCATGCGCTCGAGCAGCGGCAGCGTGAACGCCTCGGCCTTGTTGGTCACCACCGCCAGCTTGACGCTGTGCGCCCGCAGTTCGCCTATCGTCTCCAGCACGCCCGGGTAGATGCGGGTACTGGCGCCATTGACGACGTGGTAGTGGCGGCGGAAGACCAGCACCGCGGCTTCGATCTCGTCCTCGCCGGCGTGGGTGTTCTCGGTGAGGCAGCGCCGCACCAGGTTGGGGATGCCCTTGCCGACGAAGCCGTGGATCTCTTCCTGCGAGCGCAGCGGCCGGCCCAGTTCGGCGAGCATGCGGTTGGCCGCTTCGGCGAGGTCGCCGATGGTGTCGAGCAGGGTGCCGTCGAGATCGAACAGCACCGCACGCGGGCGGTAGCGGACGGGATTCCTCACGCGCCCACCCGCGCCAGTTCGGCACGCAGCGCGCCGATCACCGAATCGTAGCGGTTGGGGTCGCCGTCCCTGCCGGCGCCGAACACCGCCGAGCCGGCGACGAAGGTATCGGCACCCGCGCGCGCGATTTCGGCGATGTTGTCCACCTTCACGCCGCCGTCGATCTCGAGCAGGATGCGCCGCCCGCTCTTCGCCGCGTAGGCGTCGATCCTGTCGCGCGCGGCACGCAGCTTGCTGAGCGTCTCGGGGATGAATTTCTGCCCGCCGAAGCCGGGGTTCACGCTCATCAGCAGCACCACGTCGAGCTTGTCCATCACGTGGTCCATGTAGTGCAGCGGCGTCGCCGGGTTGAACACCAGTCCGGCCCGGCAGCCGGAGTCGCGGATCAGCCCCAGGCTGCGGTCGATGTGCTCCGACGCCTCGGGATGGAAGGTGATGACGTCGGCGCCCGCCCTGGCGAAGTCGGGGATGATGCGGTCCACCGGCTTCACCATGAGGTGCACGTCGATGGGCGCCTGCGTCACCGGCCTGATGGCTTCGCAGACCAGCGGGCCGATCGTCAGGTTCGGGACGTAATGGTTGTCCATCACGTCGAAATGGATCCAGTCCGCGCCCGAGGCGACGACCCGGGTGATCTCCTCGCCCAGCCTGGCGAAGTCGGCGGACAGGATGCTGGGGGCGATGCGGTACATGGGCGGGTTCCGGCGGGCTGTGGTTTCCCGCGATTCTAAGCGCCGCCCACGCTCAGCGCACGCACACCTTGCGCACCTGCCTGAGGTCGGTGATGCCCGCCAGCACCTTCTCGATGCCGTCCTGGCGCAGCGTGCACATGCCTTCGGCAAGCGCCTGGCCGAACAGGCGGGAGACCGGCGCGCGCTCCTGGATCAGGCGCTTGAGCGCATCCGAGCCCGGCATCAGTTCGTGCAGCCCGACCCGCCCGCGGTAGCCGTCGTTGCAGTCGGCGCAGCCCACCGGCCGGTAGAGGGTGAAATGCCCGTCGGTGCCGGCATGCGCCGCGCGCCAGCGCTCGAGCACCTTGCGCCGCTCGCCCTGCGGGTCGGCCTCGAAGGCCGGTGTCAGATGCATGTCCTCGCAGTATTCCTCGAGCAGGTGGCCGATCTCGTCCTCGTCGGCACGATAGGCCGCCTTGCACTTGCGGCACAGCCGCTTGGCCAGCCGCTGCGCCAGCACGCCCAGCAGCGCGTCGGCGAAGTTGAACGGGTCCATGCCCATGTCGAGCAGGCGCGCCACCGATTCCGGCGCGCTGTTGGTATGCAGCGTGGAGAACACGAGGTGGCCCGTGAGCGAGGCTTCGATGCCGACCGACACCGTCTCGTCGTCGCGCATCTCGCCCACCATGATGACGTCCGGATCGGCGCGCAGGAAGGCGCGCATCATGGTGGCGAAGTCGAGCCCCGCCTTGCGGTTGACCTGGACCTGGCGCAGGCCCTTCTGGGTGATCTCGACCGGGTCCTCGACCGTCCAGATCTTGGTGTCCGGCGTGTTGATGTGGTTCAGGATGGAATGCAGCGTGGTCGTCTTGCCCGAGCCGGTGGGGCCGCAGACGAAGAAGATGCCGTACGGCTTGGCGACGATCTGCTTGAGCCGCCCGAGGTTGTCGGGCAGCAGGCCGAGTTCGTCCATGGGGAGGGGCTCGCTGCCCACCAGCAGGCGCATCACCACGTCCTCGATGCCCCCCTGCGTCGGCAGCGTGGCCACCCGCAGCTCGACGTCGAGCGGCGCGTACTTGCGGAAGCGGATCTTGCCGTCCTGCGGCTTGCGGCGCTCGGAGATGTCGAGGTCGCACATGATCTTGATGCGCGTCACCAGCGCGTTGCGGTAGCTGGCGGGGACTTCGATGTAGGGGACGAGCGAGCCGTCCTTGCGGAAACGGATCAGCGTCTTCTCCTTGCCCGGCCGCGGTTCGACGTGGATGTCGGAGGCCCCCTGCCGGTAGGCGTCGATGATGATCTTGTTGACCAGCTTCA
This sequence comes from Thauera sp. K11, assembly GCF_002354895.1. Lineage (NCBI taxonomy): Bacteria > Pseudomonadati > Pseudomonadota > Betaproteobacteria > Rhodocyclales > Zoogloeaceae > Thauera > Thauera sinica. The sequence continues at coordinate 184,496 of NZ_CP023439.1, read as the reverse complement.
CCAGTTCGTTGTCGGCCGCCGCGCTGACGTCGTCCGAGAGCGAGGTCTCGTCCTCGTAGTCGTCGAGCCCGGTCAGCAGGTCGCTGACCGAGCCCGTGTCCAGCCCCTGGTCGAAGAACTGTCCGACCGTGCGCTCGAAGTCGTGGCGGGTGGTGACGTGGAAGACGAGGCGCTTCTTCGGCAGCACGTTCTGCGCAACGCCCGAACTGCGGACTTGCTCGGGGTCGATGCAGAGGATGACGACGCCGTCGGCGTTCTCCTCCAGCGGCAGCCACATGCTCTGCAGCACGTAGTCGCGCTTGATGTTGCGCAGCAGGTCGAGAGGCTTGACGTGGTTGGGGTTGTAGGCCGTGTAGGGCACGCCGAAGAAGCGCGACGCCGCCTCGCCCAGTTCCCTGGGCGACAGTCCCAGGCGCTCGAGCAGCAGGGATTCGGGGCTCACTCCTTCCTCGCGCCCGGCGCGCGTGGCCTCGGCGAGTTCTTCCGCGGTGATGCGGCCGTCGGCCACCAGGGCATCGAAGCGCGAGCGCAGGCTGGCGGCCTTCTTCCGGTGGCGCGCGACGGCCACGCCGAGGGTCTGGGTCAGGCCGAGCAGGCCCTCTTCCACCACGCCCGAGAAGCGCGAGCCGGCGAGGCTGTTGATGAGTTGCACGACGCCGAGCACGCGCCCGTCGTCGGGATCGCAGATCGGCGCGGCCAGCATCTGCTGCGAGCGGAAGCCGGTGCTGGCGTCGATCTCGCGGCGCAGCGCGAGGTGCGGCGAGATCGCGTGCAGTTCGACCTCGTCATAGACGTCGCCGACGTTCACCGTGCGCCCGCTGAGCGCGACGAAACCCGCGATGCTGTTCTCGGAGATCGGCAGCCGGATGCTCTGCACCGCGTCGAGCCCGGTCTTGACCAGCGTGACGATGGTGGCCCCGCTGTCCTCGACCATGTAGATCGACAGACGCTCGGCTTCGAACAGCGCGCACAGCTCGCCGGACAGTTCGAGGACGATCTCGTCGCTGTCGCTGGCGGCATGGATGCGGGTGGTGATCGCCTGCAGCCCCTTGAAGAAAGCCAGTCGCCGTGCGACTTCGCTGCCGGAGAAGGTCTTGGCGGGCGTCGAATTCATGGATGCTGCGCGGGCGCGCTGGAAAAGGGGTTGCGGCGGATTCCGGGTCCGGGCGCCAGGCGCCGCGGGGCGGATATGCGAACAGGCACGGTCAGAACTCCAGTTCCTGCCCCTGCATCAGGCGCCGGGGCTGCAGCCGCGGTTCGTGCGCCGCGATCTGCTGCATGATGCGGTCGCCCTGCCCCGGCTTGAGATGGCTGATGTGCACCTCGGGCGTCACGGCGAGTTCGGCCAGCATCTCCACGACCATGCCGGGGCACAGGTGGCGCGAGGCCAGCGCCAGCCCGCGCTGCTCGTCGGAGAACGCGGTCTCGACGATCAGGTGGCGCAGGGCGGGCTGCGCATTGATGGCGGCGATCAGTTCGGGGCAATAGCCGGTATCGCCCGAATAGAACAGTTGCCCCGCACCGCTGTCGAGGCAGTACGACGCGGCGGGCACGGTGTGATGGGCGGGAAACGCGGTGATGCTGCGCCGGCCCAGCCGCACCGGTTCATCGATGCGGATCGGCTGGAAGCGGATGAAAGGGCGGAGGCGGTCCGGAATGGTGGAGAAGTCCGGCCAGATCAGCCAGTTGAAGATGTGCGAGCGCAGGATGCGTATCGTCTCGGCCGTCGCGTAGATGATGATGGGCGCTCCGCGCGCCTCCCCCACCGAGTCGATCAGCAGGGGCAGCGCGGCGATGTGGTCGAGATGCGCATGCGAGATGAAGATGTGGTCGATCCGCATCAGGGCATCGAGTTCGAGGTCGCCGACGCCGGTGCCGCAATCGACGAGGATGTCCTCGTCGACCAGAAAGGACGTCGTGCGCGCCTGCGCCCCGCCGATTCCGCCGCTGCATCCGAGTACTTTGAGCTTCATACACGATCACGGCCGGCGTGCTGTGCCGGGTACGGCCCCCTCGAATCCACATTGACCAACGTAGCCCCGGACCTTAGCACCGGCCCGGCGCGGCCGATGTGCCAAAAATCACGAGGCTTCCAGCCGTCACTGGCGCAGGAAGAACTCCATCTTCACGCCGGCGATGTCGATGATGTCATGATCATTGAGCAGGTGTGCCTGCGCGTCCAGCACGCGGCCGTTGACCGTCGGAAAGACCGACCCCTCGACGTGCGTAATGTAGTAGCCCTGCGGCCGGCGGGTGATGACCGCCACCTGGCGCCCCGGCTTGCCCAGCGTGGTGAGCGACTTGACCAGTTCGAGTTCGCGGCCGGCGTTCGCACCGCTCAGCACCTGCAGCATGCCGACCCGCTCCGGCCGGCGCGCCGCGGTCTGCTCGAAGCGCTCGAGCGCGTCGGCGGCCAGCACCTGGGTGCTCAGCCCTCCGCCGTCGCCGGCGGCCGGCCGTGCGCCGGGCGGCGCCACGTCGGTGGCAGTCGCCGGCATCTCGAAGGGCTTCAGCGCGGACGTCTCGACCATTTCCGACGGCGACAGCCCGGGCTGCGAGGTATCGACGAGATACTTCAGCCGGTACTTGCCAAGCTCGATCACGTCGTTGTTCTGCAGCACGTGCTTCTTGACCGGCTGGCCATTCACATAGGTGCCGTTGGTGCTGTTCTGGTCTTCCAGGAAGGCGTCGTTGAGGATGCAGGTGATGACCGCATGCTGCCCGCTGATCGCCAGATTGTCGATCTGGATGTCATTGTTCGGCTTGCGCCCGATGGAGGTCCGCTCCCTGTTGAGCACGATCTCCTTGAGAACGAGCCCGTCCATGCTGAGGATCAGCTTCGGCATTGCGTGTACCCGTCGATCCGCCCCCGCCGGGGGACGCGCTTGATTTCGTTGCCGGATGCACCGGGCCTCCGGTCCGTGCCGGGGATTCTAGCGCCCCGCGCACGCATCGCGGACAAAAAAAAGCGCCGGACGACCGGCGCTTTCGATACTGGACGGATGCCGCCGGGATCAGAGCAGCGACTTCAGCAGCTTGCCCATTTCCGACGGGTTGCGGGTCACCTTGAAGCCGCACTCTTCCATGATGGCGAGCTTGGCATCGGCGGTATCCGCACCGCCCGAGATCAGCGCGCCGGCATGGCCCATGCGCTTGCCCGCAGGCGCGGTGACGCCGGCGATGAAGCCGACGATCGGCTTCTTCATGTTGGCCTTGCACCATTGCGCGGCTTCGGCCTCGTCCGGGCCGCCGATCTCGCCGATCATGATCACCGCGTCGGTGTCCGGATCGTCGTTGAACATGCGCATCACGTCGATGTGCTTGAGGCCGTTGATCGGGTCGCCGCCGATGCCGACCGCCGACGACTGGCCCAGGCCGATCTCGGTGAGCTGCGCCACCGCTTCATAGGTCAGCGTGCCGGAACGCGACACCACGCCGATGCGGCCCTTCCTGTGGATGTGGCCGGGCATGATGCCAATCTTGATCTCGTCGGGCGTGATCAGGCCGGGGCAGTTGGGGCCGAGCAGCAGGGTTTCCTTGCCGCCGGCGGCGACCTTCTGCTTCATCTTGTTGCGCACGACCAGCATGTCGCGCACCGGGATGCCCTCGGTGATGCAGATCGCCAGGTCGAGGTCGGCCTCGCAGGCTTCCCAGATGGCGTCGGCCGCGCCCGCCGGCGGCACGTAGATCACCGACACGGTGGCGCCGGTCTCGGCGGCGGCTTCCTTCACCGAAGCGAAGATGGGGATGTCGAAGATCTTCTCGCCCGCCTTCTTCGGATTCACGCCGGCGACGAAGCAGTTCTTGCCGTTGGCGTATTCCTGGCACTTCTCGGTGTGGAACTGCCCGGTCTTGCCAGTGATGCCCTGGGTGATGACCTTGGTGTCTTTGTTGATCAGGATGGACATTCGGAACTCTCCTTACTGAACAGCGGCGACGATCTTGGTCGCAGCTTCCGCCATGGTGTCGGCGGAGATGATCGGCAGACCCGACTCGGCGAGGATCTTCTTGCCGAGGTCTTCGTTGGTGCCCTTCATGCGCACCACGAGCGGGACGGAGAGATGAACTTCCCTGGCGGCGGCGATCACGCCGGTAGCGATGGTGTCGCAGCGCATGATGCCGCCGAAGATATTGACCAGGATGCCCTTCACCTTGGGGTTCTTGAGCATGATCTTGAAGGCTTCGGTGACCTTCTCGGTGGTCGCGCCGCCGCCGACGTCGAGGAAGTTGGCCGGCTCGGCGCCGAACAGCTTGATCGTGTCCATGGTGGCCATCGCCAGGCCGGCGCCATTCACCAGGCAGCCGATGTTGCCGTCGAGGCTGATGTAGGCCAGGTCGAACTTGGAAGCCTCGATCTCGTCGGCGTCCTCTTCGTCGAAGTCGCGGAAATCGACGATCTCCGGATGGCGGAAGAGCGCGTTGGAGTCGAAGTTGAACTTGGCGTCGAGCGCCTTGATGTTGCCGTTGCCCTCGAGGATCAGCGGGTTGATCTCCGCCAGCGAGGCATCGGTTTCCATGTAGCAGGTGTAGAGCTTCTTGAAGGCGTCGACCGCCTTGTCGATCGAGCCTTCCGGCACGCCGATGCCCTTGGCCAGTTCGGTGGCCTGGCCGTCGGTCAGGCCGGCCAGCGGGTCGACGAAGACCTTGATGATCTTCTCGGGCGTGCTGTGCGCGACTTCCTCGATGTCCATGCCGCCTTCGGAGGAGGCCATCATCGCGACCTTCTGCGTGGCGCGGTCGGTCAGCGCGGCGACGTAGTATTCCTTCTTGATGTCGGCGCCTTCCTCGATCAGCAGGTTCCGCACCTTCTGGCCCTCGGGGCCGGTCTGGTGGGTCACGAGCTGCATGCCGAGGATGTCGCTGGCGTGCTGGCGCACTTCGTCGAGCGAACGGGCGAGCTTGACGCCGCCGCCCTTGCCACGGCCGCCCGCGTGGATCTGGGCCTTCACCACCCAGATCTTGCCGCCGAGTTCCTCGGCCGCCTTCACCGCCCCGTCGACGGAAACGCAGTGAAAGCCGCGCGGCGTGACGACGCCATACTTCCGCAACAGTTCTTTTGCCTGATACTCATGAATCTTCATGGTTGCCCTTCGATCAAAGCCGCGGCGGGCAAGTCCGCCGCGAACAGGTTGATGGCACGGTTCGGAGCATCGCTCCGCGGCAGGCGTCGTCTCCCTCCTCCGCCTTCCGCCGCCCCCGACCGGAACCAGCCGGCCTCGTATCCGGAAAAGCCACGCGCAATACGTGCTTACCCCAAGACTTTCGGATTATACATAATTACGGTGCGCCTGATGCAGCGCGCAGCCGGGCCGCCGCGCTGCATCAATCCTCGCGGTGCGGCGCGCGATACCACTTCGGATAGTAGCGGCGGACGGCCTCGGACGAGGTCTCGAGCGCATGGCAGCGGTCGAGCTGGAACGGCTTGCCCACCGTATCCTCGTCGTCGCGCCGGAAGCTGGCGAAGGTCTGGATCGCAGCGGTCGGCAGGGCCAGCAGCAACTCGCTCAGGTGCGTGCAGCCGCGCACGTCGGCGAACATCTCCCCCACCGTGCGCCGGAAGCCGCGCACCAGGTTCAGGCCGATGAGCGCCCGGTAGGCCGGCCCGATGGTGTCGCAGTGTCCCGGGTAGGGCACCCGGTCGGAACAGGCGACGGCATCCACGATGTTGAATTCGCCATCGAGCGTCAGCCGCACGCGCATCAGATGCACCGGATCGCCGGCGCGACGCAGCCCGGAGGAGATCGGGAAGTCCTGATCCTTGACGTCGCTCAGCGACGCCTCCAGGTCGTAGAGCCCGTCGTCGCGCAGGTACCCCTCGACTTCGATGCGGCGCGTGTGGACCCGGCGCCGGGATGGGTGGGGCGGCGGAAGAGGCATGGTGACGTACGACGGCGTATGGAAGTTGGCGATGTTATCCGATGCGGCGCCGGCGCGGCACTCCACCGCGGCCGGCGGGCGGCATCGAAAAATTTCACGTCCTGTCACAAATGGTCCCGGAGTGTGTGCGCCATCACTGGAAGCAGTCCGGATAGTCTGATAAAAGCTGCTGCATCAATCATCAATCACCACGGCCGCCCGGGCGGACAATGAAAACAAGACGGTTACCGATCGCCGCGACGCTTGCCGCCGCCATCTCGAGCATGCTGCCCGCCGCCTCGGTCGCCGCCGCCGCGCTGGGGGAAATCGTCTCGTTGTCGGCGATCGGCGAGCCGTTCCGGGCCGAGATCGGGATCGCCTCGGGCTCGGCCGAAGATCTCGCCGGCTGCCTGCGCGTCGTGGTCCCGGAGGATGCGGCGCGCGACCTTTCCTGGCTGAAGAACGGACGCATCGGCAGCAGCGGCCGGGGTGCCTCCGCCCGCATCGTCGTCAGCAGCAGCCAGCCGGTCAACGAACCAGCGATCCGGCTCGCGCTCGCCAACATCTGCGACGCCCGACTGCGCCGGGAATACACCCTGCTGCTGCCCGACCCGGCAAGCTCCCCGCTGCCGGCCGCCGCCCATGCCCGCGAAGCGCCAGCCGCGGCGCGGACCGGCACGCCGGCCGCCGCCGCGTCGAACCGCGCCACCTGGTCCACCGCCGCGGGCGAATCGCTCGCCAGCCTCGCCGGCGCCCTCTACCCCGACGATGTGGCGGCACGCCGGCGCTTCACCCAGGCAACCGCTGCGGCAAACCCGGAACTCTTTCCCAACCCGGCATCGCTGCGCGCCGAACTGCCCCCCGGCACCGCGGTGAAGATCCCGGACCTGCGCCGGCTGGCGTCGCCGCGCCAGGCGCTGTCCGGCGAAGCAGGAAAGAGGCCGCCCGTCCGCGCGCAGGCCGCGGCGCCGGCAACGCAGGCACGCGCCGCCGCCCCGGCACCACGGCCTTCGTCCCCCGCAACGCGCAACGATCGCGTGGTCGTCGCGCCCGGCGGACACGAGGCCGGCACGCCGGCCACCCTGGCCGCCGCCGGCCTCACGCCGACGCCGCGGGGAGTCCATCCGGACGCGAGCGCGCGCGAGCGGGAACTCGTCGCAGCCATCGATCGCAGCATCGTGGCCGAGATGGAGCTGCTCTCGCGCATCAAGAATCTGGAGCAGATCCATTCGCGACTGGAGGAACAGGCGCGCGCGCTCGCCGTCGCCGCGCCTCCGCTGCCCGTCGCGGTCCCGGATGCCGCACAGGCCGCCGAGCCCGCTCCGGCGGAAGCGCGGAGCAGGAGCTGGCACGACTGGACGCTGGGCGGCGGTCTGCTCCTTGCGACCCTGCTCGTCCTCGCCGCGCTGATGCGCCGTCGTACCGGTACCGCAAAGCTTCCTGCGGCGCAGCCGGCAGTAAGGCCGTCACACGCCGCGCCACCCCAGGCGGCCGGCCGTGCCGGTACCCATGCGGCAGCCCGCAGCGACAGGGGCGCGACCGATGAGACCGACTCGCGGATCGATTGGGCGCCGGTCGGCCAGAGACCGGCCACGTCGAAACCGTCCGCCGCCGGCGGCGAGCACGATCCCTCCGAGGACCACAAGTCCGCCGTCGAGCTGGCCGAAATCATGATGAGCTTCGGCCGGCTGCAGGGCGCCGCCGATACGCTGGCCGAGTTCATCCAAGGCAATCCGCGGCAGGCGATCACGCCGTGGCTGAAGCTGCTCGACGTCTATCGCGCAGCCGGCCTGCGCAGCGAGTTCGAGGAACTGTCGCGCCAGTTGAACAAGACCTTCAACGTCCGCAGGGTCAGTTGGGACAACTACGACAGCCTGCGCAGCACCTCACTTTCGCTCGAGAGCATGCCGCACATCGCCGCCCGGCTGGAGGCGCTGTGGGGCTCGCGCGAGTGCCAGAACTACGTCCAGCAACTGCTGCGCGACAATCGCGACGGCTCGCGGCAGGGCCTGACGTTCGCCATGATCGACGACTTGCTCACGCTCGAAGGGATTCTCGAGCAGGAACTCGGCTCGTATCGGACCTATGCGATGAAGGTCGCCGACACCGCGCAGCCGGAGGACGGCGCGGTCAGACCGGATTAGGAAGGTCAACGAACGCCGCGTCGATGCCGCAGACATCGCAAAGATGCTGCGCGAGGGCGCGGACGCCGTAGCGCTCGGTGGCATGATGCCCCGCCGCGGCGTAGGGCACGCCGGACTCCTGCGCCAGATGCACCGTCTGTTCCGATATCTCGCCCGAAACGTAGAGATCGGCACCCGTCGCGATCGCCTGCTCGAAATAGCCCTGCGCCGCCCCTGTGCACCACGCGATCCTGCGTACCGGCCGCCCGGCATCCCCGACCAGCATGGGTTCGCGGCCGAGCCGCGCGGCGATCGAACGGGCGATGCAGCCAGCGGTTTCGGCGCCCGGCTCCGCCGCCGGGCGGCCGATCCAGCCCAGATCCTGATCGGCGAAACGCCCTTCGCCCGTCCACCCCATGACCCGCGCGAACTGTGCGTTGTTGCCCAGTTCCGGATGCACGTCGAGCGGCAGGTGGTAGGCGATCAGGCTAATGTCGTGCGCCAGCAGGGCCTGCAGCCGCCGCTTGCGCACGCCGGTGATGCGGCCATCCTCGCCCCGCCAGAAATAGCCGTGATGGACCAGCACGGCGTCGTAGCCCTCATTCACCGCATGGTCGACCAGCGCCTGGCTGGCAGTCACGCCGCACAGTACGCGCCGCACCTCGGAGCGTCCTTCCACTTGCAGACCGTTTGGGCAATAATCCTTGAGCCTCGACGCCTCCAGCAGTGCATCCAGATGCTCGTGCAGCGCCCTGAGTTGCATGGCCTTTCCACTCCGTTCTTGCAGGCGAGGGCTTGAGTGCCCTGCCCCGCGTTTCCCCCGATCGACCGCCATTATGCGCCGTCTGTGGCTTATCTTCGCTCAGGCCGTGACCATCAGCGTCGCGGTGCTGTTCGTCCTCAACACCCTGAAGCCGGAATGGCTCCGCGAGGCGGCACCCGGTACCGTGGTGGCCGTGCGCGAAGCGCCGGCGGGCGACGGCTCGACGATGCCGGCCGCCGGCTCGTACGCGGTGGCCGCGCAGCGTTCGCTGCCGGCCGTGGTGCATATCGTCACCAGCAGAACGGCTGGCGGACCGCGCCATCCGCTGCTGGACGATCCGGTCTTCCGCCACTTCTTCGGCGACCGCTTCAACGGCGACCAGGGGCAGCGCGCCTCCGGCCTCGGCTCGGGCGTGATCGTAAGCGCCGACGGCTTCATCCTGACGAACAACCACGTCGTCGAATCCGCAGATGCGATGGAGATCGCCCTCAACGACGGGCGCAAGTTCGGCGCACGCCTCGTCGGCCGCGACCCCGAGACCGATCTGGCGGTTCTGAAGATCGTCGCCGACGCGGAGCTGCCGTCGATCACCTTTGCCGACGCCTCCGGGCTTCACGTGGGCGACGTCGTGCTTGCCATCGGCAACCCCTTCGGCGTCGGGCAGACAGTGACGATGGGCATCGTCTCGGCGCTCGGCCGCAGCCAGCTCGGCATCAACACCTTCGAGAACTACATCCAGACCGATGCCGCAATCAACCCCGGCAACTCCGGGGGCGCGCTGGTGGATAGCGAAGGCCACCTCGTGGGCATCAATACCGCGATCTACTCGCGCTCGGGCGGTTCGCTCGGCATCGGCTTCGCGATCCCGGTGTCGATCGTGCGCAATGTGCTCGAGCAGATCGTCGCCCGCGGCGAGGTCACGCGAGGCTGGGTCGGCGTGGAGATCCAGGACATCACGCCGGAACTGGCGGAATCCTTCGGCCTGCAGGACGCGACGGGCGCGCTGATCGCCGGCGTCCTGCGCAACAGCCCGGCCGATCGCGCCGGCATCCGGCCGGGCGACGTGCTGGTGGCGATCGGCGACAGGGAAATCACCGACCCGCGATCGATGCTGGACTTCGTCGCCGCGCTCGAACCGGGCCGCAAGGCGCGTTTCAGGATGCGCCGCGGAGCGGAAGCGGTGGAGGTCGATGTCGAGATCGGCCGCCGCCCGACGCCAGCCACCCCGGCACGCTGAGTCCGGCGCTGAGCGCCGACGACGACGTCTGCGGCGCCGGCCCCTGCGTTTCGGGCAAGTGGCCGGCCAGGTGGCGCAGCGGGCTCAGCGCCCGTCCGACTGCCCCGGGTCCGTATCGGGTACCGAGAGTGCGGTGCCCTCGCTCGCCCGGGCGGGGCGCGACACCACGTTCGCGAGCAGTATCCCGAGTTCGTAGAGCAGGCACATCGGGACCGCGAGCATGAACTGCGACACGACGTCGGGCGGCGTGATGATCGCTGCGACGATGAAGGCGCCGACGATCACGTACGGCCGGATCTCCCGGAGCTTGGCGACATCGACGACGCCCGCCTTGACCAGCAGGATCACCGCCACCGGAACCTCGAACGTGATGCCGAAGGCAATGAACATGGACATCACGAAGGAAAGGTACTGCTCGATGTCCGGCGCCGGAACGATGCTCTTGGGCGCGAATTCGGCGATGAACTTGAAAACCGTGCCGAACACGAAGAAGTAGCAGAACGCCATGCCCATCAGGAACAGCAGGCAACTGCCGATCACCAGCGGCACCGCGAGACGGCGTTCGTGCACGTAGAGGCCGGGGGCGATAAAGGCCCATGCCTGGTAGAGCACCACCGGCAGCGCGACGACGAACGCGACCAGCATGGTGACCTTCACCGGCACGAAGAAGGGCGTCACCACCCCGGTGGCGATCATATGCGTGCCGGCGGGCAGCGTCGCCATCATCGGCTTGGCAAGGAGATCGTAGATGTCGCCTGCCCACGGCATCAGGCAGGCGAACACGACGACCACTGCGACGATGGCGCGCAACAGCCGGTCGCGCAGCTCCATGAGATGCGCGATGAAGGTTTCCTGCTGCTCGCTCATGCCTTGTCCGCCTCGGCCGGTTTGCCGGGAGACGCGAGACCGAGTTCCAGCTGGGTGCTGGCCGGCGCATCCTCGACCGGTGCGGCCTCCTGGCCGGCTGCCGTCGCAGCATCGGCGACCGGAGCGGCACCGGTCGCGGCAATTTCCAGCGCACGCAATTCCTCATCGGCGCGGCCCAGTTCGGCTTCCACGCTCGCCGCCTGCTCGCGCACCGAACTCTCGATCGTATGCGCCTGCTGCTTGACCTGCTCCTGGAGCTTCTTCAGTTCCTCGAGCTGCATTTCCCGCTGGATGTCGGACTTCACGTCCGACACGTAACGCTGCAGCCGGCCGAGCAGATGGCCGACGGTGCGCGCCACCTTGGGCAGGCGCTCGGGGCCGACGACGATCAGCATCACCACCCCGATGACGACGAGTTCCGAAAAACCGAAATCGAACATGTTGTTCCCGAACCCGCGCACCCGCCAGGCGAGGCGCGAAAACGAAGGGGCGCTCCGCAGCGGGCGCCCCTGGACGTGTCGGACGTGGCGCTCAGGAGGTCTTGTCGACCTTTTCGCGCGCTTCACCCTCGATGGTCTGGCCGTCGCCGGCAATCTTCTGCTGGGAGGAACCGGCCGTGGCGTCGCCCTCCTTCATGCCTTCCTTGAAGCCCTTCACCGCACCACCCAGATCCGATCCGATGTTGCGCAGCTTCTTCGTTCCGAACACCAGCATGACGATGACCAGCACGATCAGCCAGTGCCAGATGCTGAATGAACCCATATACCGCTCTCCTTAGCGCTTCAACATGGGCGGCAGGGGATCTGCGCCGCCCAGAATGTGCAGATGCAGATGATACACCTCCTGCAAACCGACCCTTCCGGTATTGACGATAGTGCGGAAGCCGTCGGTGCAGCCTTGATCCCGCGCAATCCGCGCGGCAGCGACCAGCAGGCGGCCCATCGCGGCCTCGTGCCGGGGCTCGAGATGTGCCATCGAATCGACGTGCTCCTTCGGGATCACCAGGACATGCACCGGCGCGAGCGGCCTGATGTCGTGGAAGGCGAGGATGTGCTCATCCTCGTACACCTTGCGTGCGGGTATCTCGCCGCGCACGATGCGGCAGAACAGGCAGTCGCTCATGGCCAGCGTCCTCAGGTGGTGCGCGACTTCTTCTCGTCGATGCCCGAAACGCCCTCGCGGCGGCGGAACTCGGCGAGCACGTCATCGACCGACAGGCCGTGATGGGCGAGCAGCACCATCGAGTGGAACCAGAGATCGGTGACCTCCCACACGAGGTGCAGCATGTCCTTGTCCTTGGCCGCCATGATCGTCTCGGCGGCCTCTTCGGCCACCTTCTTGCAGATCGTGTCGGTACCCTTGGCATACAGGCTGGACACGTAGGAAGAATCCGGATCGGCCCGCTTGCGTTCGGCGAGCGTATCGGATACGCGGTGCAGCACTTCGATGTCGATCATTTGTAGATGTCCTGCGGGTCTTTCAAAACCGGTTCGACGGCCTCCCAGCGGCCATCGGCGAAGTACTTCTGGAAGAAGCAGCTATGACGCCCGGTGTGGCATGCGATGCCCCCCACCTGCTCGATCTTCAGCAGCACCACGTCGTTGTCGCAGTCGATGCGGATGTCGAGCACCCTCTGGACGTGGCCGGATTCCTCGCCCTTGTGCCACAGTTTGCGCCGCGAACGTGACCAGTAGATGGCTTCGCCGGTTTCCGCAGTGCGCTGCAGCGCCTCGCGGTTCATCCAGGCGAACATCAGCACGTCGCCGGACGACGCTTCCTGGGCGATCACCGGCACCAGGCCCTGGGCGTCCCATTTGACCTCGTTGAGCCACTTCGTGCCGACACTCACAACCGCACCTCGATGCCCCGCGCGCGCATCAGCTCCTTGGCCTCGCGCACTGTGTGCTGTCCGAAATGGAAGATGCTCGCCGCCAGCACCGCGTCGGCGCGCCCTTCGGTGACGCCGTCGGCAAGATGCTCCAGCGTGCCGACGCCGCCGCTGGCGATGACGGGGATGCGCACCGCGTCGGAGACGGCGCGGGTGAGCCCTAGGTCGAAGCCGATCTTGGTGCCGTCGCGATCCATGCTGGTGAGCAGGATCTCGCCCGCTCCGAGCGCCTCCACGCGGCGCGCCCAGTCGATCGCGTCGAGGCCGGTATTGTTGCGGCCGCCGTGGGTGAAGACCTCCCACTTGCCCGGCCCGGTCTGCTTGGCGTCGATCGCGACGACGATGCACTGGCTGCCGACCTTGCTCGCCGCGTCATGCACGAGTTGAGGATTGTTGACCGCGGCGGTGTTCATGCTGACCTTGTCCGCCCCGGCGTTGAGCAGCCGGCGCACGTCGTCCACGCTGCGTACGCCGCCGCCGACGGTCAGCGGAATGAAGACCTGCTCGGCGACCTTCTCGACCACGTGCAGGATGATGTCGCGCGCGTCGGAACTGGCGGTGATGTCGAGGAAGGTGATCTCGTCCGCACCCTGCTCGTCGTAGCGGCGGGCGATTTCCACCGGATCGCCGGCATCGCGCAGTTCGACGAAATTGACGCCCTTCACGACGCGCCCGGCATTGACGTCCAGGCAGGGGATGATGCGTTTGGCGAGCATCAGCGGCGCTCGGCGATGGAGTTCATTCGGTGACACCGTTCAGTTCGTCGGCCCGCGCCTGCGCGGCGGCGAAATCCAGCGTGCCCTCGTAGATCGCGCGGCCGGTGATTGCACCCATGATGCCCTCTTCCTCGACCGCGCACAGCGCATCGATGTCGCGCAGGTCGGTGATGCCGCCGCTGGCGATGACGGGGATGCGCAATGCGCGCGCCAGCCGCACGGTCGCCTCGATATTGACGCCCGACAGCATGCCGTCGCGGCCGATGTCGGTGTAGATGACCGACTCCACGCCATAGTCCTCGAACTTCTTCGCCAGATCGACCACGTCGTGTCCGGTGAGCTTGGACCAGCCATCGACCGCCACCTTGCCGTCCTTGGCATCGAGCCCGACGATGATGTGGCCGGGAAAGGCGCTGCACGCATCGTGCAGGAAGCCCGGGTTCTTCACCGCCGCGGTGCCGATGATCATGTAGGTGATGCCGTTGTCGAGGTAGTGCTCGATGGTGTCGAGATCCCGGATGCCGCCGCCGAGCTGGACCGGCACGTCATCGCCGACCTCGTCGGTGATCGCCCGGATCGCCGCGCCGTTCTTCGGCTTGCCGGCGAAAGCGCCGTTCAGGTCCACCAGATGCAGCCGGCGGGCGCCGGCATCGAGCCAGTGCCGGGCCATCGCGCCGGGATCTTCCGAGAACACCGTGGCGGCATCCATTTCGCCCTGTTTCAGGCGCACACAATGACCGTCCTTGAGGTCGATGGCGGGGATCAGCAACATACCGGATCAGATTTCTTGAGCAGGAAAGGAAAGCGGGCAAAGATCGAGTCAGGGCGCCCACTGGACGAAATTCGCGAGCAGGCGCAGACCGGCTGAGGCGCTTTTCTCGGGATGGAACTGGACCGCGAAGATATTAGCCCGCGCTACCGCACTGGTAAAGCGCACGCCATAGTCGGTATGCGCGGCCGCATCGGCAGAGTCCGCCGGCTCGACGTAGTAGCTATGCACGAAATAGAAACGCTCGCCGTCGGCGATGCCTTCCCACAGCGCATGCGGCGCGCTCCGCCAGACCTCGTTCCAGCCCATGTGCGGCACCTTCAGGCGCGCACCGTCGGCGGCGACCATGCGCTCGTCGGGAAAACGCAGCACCTCGCCGCGGAGGATGCCCAGCCCCGGCACGTCGCCTTCGGCACTGTGATCGAACAGCATCTGCTCGCCGATGCAGATGCCGAGGAAGGGTTTCGCCGCCGCCGCCTCGAGCACCGCCGGCCGCAGGCCGCGCAGATCCAGCTCGCGCATGCAGTCGGGCATCGCGCCCTGTCCCGGGAACACGACCCTGGACGCCGCGGCGACGCGCGCCGGGTCGGAAGTCACGAACACGTCGTGGCCGGGCGCGACATGCTCGATCGCCTTGGCGACGGAGCGCAGGTTGCCCATGCCGTAATCGATGATGGCCACTGAGGTCATCGGGAAACTCGCTGAAGAATGACGAAGGAGTCGTTGCGAAAAGGCTGTAGCGGCCGGAGCATCGGCCGTTCAGAGCGCGCCTTTGGTGGACGGAATCACGCCTGCCGCACGCTCGTCGCGCTCGGCGGCCATGCGCAGCGCGCGGGCGAACGCCTTGAACACCGTCTCGCACTGGTGATGTGCGTTGTCGCCGCGCAGGTTGTCGATGTGCAGCGTCACGCCGGCGTGATTGACGAACCCCTGGAAGAACTCGCGCACGAGATCCACGTCGAAGTTGCCGATGCGCGCACGCGTGTAATCCACGAAATAGTGCAGTCCGGGGCGGCCGGAAAAATCCACCACCACGCGCGACAGCGCCTCGTCGAGCGGCACGTAGGCATGGCCGTAGCGGCGCACGCCCTTCTTGTCGCCGAGCGCCCGGGCGAAAGCTTGGCCGATCGTGATGCCGACGTCTTCGACCGTATGGTGATCGTCGATGTGGGTGTCGCCCTCGCAATGGACCTCGAGATCGATCAGGCCGTGGCGCACGATCTGGTCGAGCATGTGGTCGAGGAAGGGAACGCCGGTGTTGAGCACGCCCTTGCCGGTGCCATCGAGATCGATGCGCACCGAGATCCGGGTTTCGAGGGTGTTGCGTGTGACGTCGGCTTGCCGCATGGCTGGTACGGGCGGGGAATGGGTCGGTCCGGGCCATGATACCATCGCCCGGCAAACTGGCTGCAATGCGCGGCCCATGCAACGGACCGGGCGGGCACGCCAGCGTTGCACGCGCCCCGCCGATCGCCCCGACCCCCACATCTGCCGACAACCGCATGAGCCGCTACTGGAGCGCCGTCGTCCACGGCCTGACCCCCTATGTGCCGGGCGAGCAGCCCAAGCTGGACAAGCTCGTCAAGCTCAACACCAACGAGCACCCCTGCGGCCCGTCGCCGAAGGCCCTGGAAGCCATCCGCGCCGCCACCGGCGATACCCTGCGCCTTTACCCGGACCCGAACGCGGACGCGCTGAAGGCGGCACTGGCGAAGCGCTACCGGCTGCAGCCGGAGCAGATCTTCGTCGGCAACGGCTCGGACGAGGTGCTCGCGCACGCCTTCATGGCGCTGCTCAAGCATGACCGCCCGCTGTGGTTCCCGGACATCACCTACAGCTTCTATCCGGTCTACTGCAGCCTGTATGACGTGGAGCACCGCACGATCCCGCTTGCGGAGGATTACTCGATCCGGGTGGAGGACTACCTGCCGCGGGGCGACGACCGCGCCGGGGCGCTCATCTTCCCCAACCCCAACGCGCCCACCGGCCGGCTGCTCGCGCTGGCGGACGTCGAACGCATCGTCGCCGCCAATCCGGAGGCGGTGGTGGTGATCGACGAGGCTTATGTGGATTTCGGCGGCGACAGCGCGATCGCCCTGGTCGACCGCCACCCCAACCTGCTGGTGACCCACACTTTCTCCAAGAGCCGCTCGCTCGCCGGCCTGCGCGTGGGCTTCGCCGCCGGCCATGCGTCGCTGATCGAGGCGCTCGAGCGAGTCAAGAACAGCTTCAACTCCTATCCCCTGGATCGGCTGGCGATCGCAGGAGCGGTCGCGTCAGTGGAAGACGAGGATTACTTCCAGGAA
This sequence comes from Thauera sp. K11, assembly GCF_002354895.1. NCBI lineage: Bacteria > Pseudomonadati > Pseudomonadota > Betaproteobacteria > Rhodocyclales > Zoogloeaceae > Thauera > Thauera sinica. The sequence goes on along the minus strand of NZ_CP023439.1, from coordinate 167,971 downwards.
AGCTGCCGCAAGGTCATCGCTACCCGCGAGGTTCTGGTTTCGCGGATGGCCGCACTCGGCTTCGAGGTCCTGCCGTCGGCAGCCAACTTCATCTTCGCCCGCCATCCGCGGCGCGACGGTGCCGAACTGGCGGCGGAGTTGAGGAAGCGCGCGATCATCGTGCGCCACTTCCGGGCACCGAGGATCGACCAGTTCCTGCGCATCACGGTCGGGACGGACGAGCAGTGCGCAATCCTGGTGGATGCGCTGAAGGAAATCCTCGGTTGCTGAGAACACCGCATCCGGCCCCGCTTCTGCACGCCCGACGAAGCGACACCGAAGACACCCTTTACACGGGCAGAAACTGCCTAGGCAGGGCCGCTCCCGCTCCCTGGTCTCAAGTATCGGAACCGGCCAGCGCGCATTACTGACATCAGGCGGGCACCATCGCGAGCCGGTGATGTGCGGGGTGTTCGCGGCGCCGGCGAGGACTGTCCGAGCACCGAGCGCAGCGAGGGCGAGTTCCGCAGCCGGCAGAGCGAACACCCCGCGCAGCACCGGCGGATCGGCCGCAACGAACGCCTCTCACCAATGAAGCCGTCCTTCAGCACAGGAGGCCGGTATTGCGACTCCGTGAGCAAGCGCGTTCTATCCGTCAGGCGCGCCCGGGGTATTCATTCTGCGGGCTGCGGAACTCGCCCTTCGGGCTCGGACAGTCCTCGCCCGCGCCATGAATACCCCGGACACGCCTGACTCGCGTGGTCGCGACGAGACTCGCCATCAGTCCTTGATCGCCTCACGGCATTCCCGGGACATGTCGGCGCAACCGGTTCGTATGATCGTGAAACGAGGCGCGCGCCGGCAGGCGCTCAAACCTTCAGCCGCATCTCCGCCGAACGGGCATGCGCCTGCAGACCCTCGCCATGGGCCAGGATGGACGCGATCCTGCCCAGGTGCTGGGCGCCTGCCGCGGAAATATTGACGATGCTGGTGCGCTTCTGGAAATCGTAGGTGCCCAGCGGCGACGAGAACCGCGCGCTGCGCATCGTCGGCAGCACATGGTTGGGGCCGGCGCAATAGTCGCCAAGCGCTTCCACTGCCCAGTGGCCGACGAAGATCGCGCCGGCATGGCGGATGTGGTCGATCCACGCCTCGGCGTTTTCCAGCGACAGCTCCAGGTGCTCAGGCGCGATACGGTTGGCGAGCGCGCATGCTTGCTCGAGGCTGTCGACCCGGATCAGCGCACCGCGGTTGGCGAGCGACTTCGCGATGGTCTCGCGGCGCGGCATCGTCGGCAGCAGGCGGTCGATCGCATCGTGCACCGCATCGATGAAATTCGCGTCGGTGCACAGCAGGATGGACTGCGCCAGTTCGTCGTGCTCGGCCTGCGCGAAGAGATCCATCGCCACCCAGTCGGCGTGGCCGCTGCCGTCGGAAAGGATCAGCACCTCGGACGGACCGGCCACCATGTCGATGCCCACCGTGCCGAAGACGCGGCGCTTGGCCTCGGCGACGAAGGCGTTGCCCGGGCCGACGATCTTGTCGACCTGCGCAATGGTCTGCGTACCGTAGGCCAGTGCGGCCACCGCCTGTGCGCCGCCGATCGTGAACACGCGGTCCACCCCGGTGATCGCCGCCGCCGCCAGCACCAGCGGGTTGCGCTCGCCGCGCGGCGTGGGCACGACCATGATCAGTTCGCCGACGCCGGCCACCTTGGCCGGGATGGCGTTCATCAGCACCGAACTCGGGTACGATGCGCGCCCGCCCGGCACGTACAGGCCGACGCGGTCGAGCGGCGTGACCTTCTGGCCCAGGCGCGTGCCGTCTGCCTCGGCGTATTCCCAGGACTCGCTCCGCTGCCGCTCGTGATAGACCCGCACGCGGTCGGCGGCGGTGCGCAGCGCGTCGCGCTGTTCCACGCTCAGGCCGTCGAGGGCGGCGCGCAGGTCCGACTTCGGCAGTTCCAGCGACGCCATCGAATGCACGTCCAGCGCATCGAACCGGCGGGTGTATTCGACCACCGCGGCATCGCCCACGTTGCGCACCGCGCGCAGGATCTCGGTCACGGCGGCATCGATGCGCTCGTCGGCCTCGGCTTCGAAGGCGAGCAGGGCATCGAGGGTGGGCAGGAACTCGGGATCGCGGGCATCGAGCCGGCGGATCGGCGTCTGACTCATGGAGATGTCCTCAGGGTTTCGCCGCACCGGCAAAGGCGTCGAGCAACGGCTGCAGCAGTTCACGCTTGAGCTTCAGCGAAGCCTGGTTGACGATCAGGCGCGAACTGATCGGCATGATCTCCTCGACCTCCTCGAGGTTGTTGGCACGCAGCGTGCTGCCGGTGGAGACCAGGTCCACGATGGCATCGGCGAGACCGACCAGCGGCGCCAGTTCCATCGAGCCATAGAGCTTGATCAGGTCCACGTGCATGCCCTTGCCGGCGAAATGCGCCTTGGCGGCGCTGATGTACTTGGTCGCCACGCGGATGCGTCCGCCGGGGCGCGTCGCCGCGGCATAGTCGAAGCCCTTTTGCACCGCCACGCACAGCCGGCAGCGGGCGATGTTGAGGTCCAGCGGCTGATACAGCCCGGCGCCGCCGTGTTCGATCAGCACGTCCTTGCCGGCGATGCCGAGGTCGGCCGCGCCGTACTGCACGTAGGTCGGCGTGTCGGTTGCGCGCACGATGACGAGGCGCACGTCCGGCCGGTTGGTGCCGATGATGAGCTTGCGCGAGGATTCCGGGTTGTCGGTCGGGACGATGCCCGCCGCCGCCAGCAGCGGCAGCGTCTCTTCGAAGATGCGGCCCTTCGACAGGGCGAGGGTGATGCTGGACACGTGGAAAACCTTCGTCGATCGGGCCGCCATTGTAACCCGGCGGCGGTTCTGTTAGCCTCGCGGCAGGTTGGCTGGACCGCCCCGCGGCGGTTCGGCCATTTGTTTTTTGAGTGCCGCGCGCGCGGCAGCAGGAGCCGGCAAAGTGCAACCTTCGATCATCGTTTCATCCAGCGACCTCGAGCGCCTCGAGGGTCTTCTCTCCCTCCCCGCCTTCCGCAGCCGCGGCGATCTCGACGGCCTGCGCGACGAACTGGAACGCGCCAACGTGCGCGAGCCGGCCGACATGCCGCCGGACGTCATCACGATGAACAGCCGCGCGCGCTTCCTCGAAGAGAACACCGGGCGCGAATACGAACTGACGCTCGCCTATCCCAAGGACGCGCACGCCGCGGCCAACCGGGTGTCGATCTTCTCGCCGGCAGGCAGCGCGCTGCTGGGCCTGTCGGCGGGTCAGGTCATCGATTGGAAGACGCCGGACGGCAACAGCATCCGGCTGAAGGTGCTGGAGGTGACCTGGCAGCCCGAGGCGAACGGGCAGTTCGATCTGTGAGCGCCGCGGCGGGCGAACGCCCGGGGCGCCACGGGGGCGAAGCCGCCGGACACGCGCCGTAGCGCCCGCCCGGCATACCGGGCGGCACCGGCCGGGTCAGGCCAGCCGGCGCACCTTCGCACCGAGCGCGACGAGCTTGGACTCGAGCTTCTCGTAGCCGCGATCGAGGTGGTAGATGCGCTCGATCACCGTCTCGCCTTCCGCCACTAGGCCGGCCACCACGAGGCTGGCCGAGGCGCGCAGGTCGGTCGCCATCACCGTGGCGCCCTCGAGTCTCGCCACGCCCTGCACCATCGCGGTGTTGCCGTCGATGCGGATGTCGGCTCCCAGCCGCTGCAGCTCGACCGCGTGCATGAAGCGGTTCTCGAAAATCGTCTCGCGGATCATTGCCACGCCGTTGGCCACGCAGTTGATCGCCATGAACTGCGCCTGCATGTCGGTCGGAAAGGCCGGATAGGGCGCGGTGCGCAGGCTGACGGCATTGAGCCGGGCCGGCGCCTTGAGGTGGATCGCGTCGCGTTCGGACGCCACCTCGCAGCCGGCATCCATCAGCTTGTCGATCACCGCATCCAGGTAGCTCGTCGAGGTGCCGGTCAGCCGCACCTCGCCGCCGGTGGCCGCCGCTGCGCACAGGTAGGTTCCGGTCTCGATGCGGTCGGGCATGATGCGGTGGGTCGCGCCGTGCATGCGCTCCACGCCGCGGATGCGGATCACGTCGGAGCCGGCGCCGGAAATCTGCGCGCCCATCGCGACCAGGCAGTTCGCCAGGTCGACCACTTCGGGCTCGCGGGCGGCATTCTCGATCACCGTTTCGCCGTCCGCCAGGCAGGCCGCCATCATCAGGTTCTCGGTGCCGGTCACCGTCACCATGTCGGTGAAGAGGCGCGCGCCCTTCAGGCGCGGCACCGAAGCGTGTACGTAGCCGTGCTCGACGCGGACCTCGGCCCCCATGGCCTGCAGGCCCTTGATGTGCTGGTCCACCGGCCGCGCGCCGATCGCGCAGCCGCCCGGCAGCGACACCCTGGCCACGCCGCAGCGCGCCACCAGCGGCCCCAGCACGAGGATGGAAGCGCGCATGGTCTTGACCATCTCGTAGGGCGCGACCGGGTCGCCCAGTTCGGCCGCGTCCAGCGTGATGGTGCTGCCCTCGCGGGCGATCTTGACGCCCATCTGCCCCAGCAGCTTCAACAGCGTACCGATGTCGTTCAACTGCGGCACGTTGGTGAAGGTCACCGGTTCGCGCGTCAGCAGCGCAGCGCACAGGATGGGCAGCGCGGCGTTCTTGGCGCCGGAAATCGCGATCTCGCCGGACAGCCGGCTGCCGCCTTCTATCAGAAGCTTGTCCATGGACGGCTTACATCCCCAGTTCGCCGCGGCCTTCTTCCCACTGCGCCGGCGTGAAGGTCTGCAGTTGCAGCGCATGGATCTCGTTGCCCATCAGGCGGCCGAGGGTGGCATACACCGCCTGGTGCTGACGCACCCGCGGCTTGCCCTCGAAGGTCTGGCTGACGACGATGCCGGTGAAATGCACGCCGTCGTCGCCCTCGATGGCGACGAACTCGCAGGGCATGCCCTGCTCGATGAGACGCTTGATCTCATTAGGTTCAAACATGGAAATTCCTTTACGAACGCAGCTTGTAGCCGCGGCCGAGCATGGCCAGCGTCAGCGCGGCAAGCGATACGAAACAGGCGCCGACCACACCCAGCGAAAGCCACGGCGACGTGTCGGACTGGCCGAAGAAGCCATATCGGAAGCCGTCGATCATGAAGAAGAACGGGTTGAAGTGCGACACGTTCTGCCAGATCTGCGGCAGGGAATGGATGGAGTAGAAGACGCCGGACAGCATGGTCAGCGGCATGATGAGGAAGTTCTGGAAGGCGGCGAGCTGGTCGAACTTGTCGGCCCAGATGCCGGCGATCACCCCGAACGAGCCGAGGATGGCCCCGCCCATCAGCGCGAACGCCAGCACCCACAGCGGGTTGGCGAGCGGCAGATCGACGAAGGGCAGCGACACCAGCAGCACGCCCAGGCCGACGAACAGCCCCCGCAGGATGGAAGCGATCACGTAGGCGGCGTAGAACTCGCGGTAGGACAGCGGCGGCAGCAGCACGAAGATGATGTTGCCGGTGATCTTGCTCTGGATCAGCGACGACGAGCTGTTGGCGAAGGCGTTCTGCAGCACCGACATCATCACCAGGCCGGGCACCAGGAAGGTGGTGTAGGCCACGTCGCCGTAGACGGTGACGTGGCGGTCCAGCACGTGCGAGAAGATCAGCAGGTACAGGATCGCGGTCAGCACGGGAGCCGCCACCGTCTGGAAGGACACCTTCCAGAAGCGCAGCACTTCCTTGTAGAGCAGGGTGCGAAAGCCGGTGAACGACGACTCGACCGGCATCGGCCCGATACGCGGCGCGGGCATCGGCCGGGCTTGCGGATCACGCACGATGCATCACCTCCACGAACACGCGCTCCAGATCCGGCGCCCCCAACTGCATCTCGATCAGGCCGGCGCCGGCCTCGCGCAGATGCACCAGCAGCGGTTCGACGTCCCCGTAGCTGTCGAACGCGAACTCGATCCAGCCTCCCTCCCCGGTCGCGGTGCCGCCCAGCGCGATGCCCGCCGCCGGGCGCTGCAGCCGTACCTGCAGGCTGTGCGTGGCAAAGCGGCGCAGCAGGTTCCCGGTGGTATCGAGCGCGACGATGCGGCCGCCCTTCAGCATGGCGATGCGCCCGCAGAGGGTCTCGGCCTCTTCCAGGTAGTGCGTGGTCAGCACGATGGTGTGGCCGTCGCGGTTGAGCTTGCGAATGAACTGCCACAGGCCCTGGCGCAACTCCACGTCCACGCCGGCAGTCGGCTCGTCGAGCACGATCACCGGCGGCCGGTGTACCAGCGCCTGGGCCACCAGCACGCGCCGCTTCATGCCGCCGGAGAGGGCGCGCATGTTGGCCTCGGCCTTGCCGGCGAGGTCCAGGCTGGCGAGGATCTCGTCGATCCAGTCGTCGTTGTTGCGGATGCCGAAATAGCCCGACTGGATGCGCAGCAGCTCGCGCACGGAAAAGAACGGGTCGAACACCAGTTCCTGCGGCACCACGCCGAGGTTGCGCCGCGCGTTGCGATAGTCGCCGACGACGTCGTGCCCCATGACCTCCAGCGTGCCGCCGTCGGGCCGGACGATGCCGGCGAGCGAGGAGATCAGCGTCGTCTTGCCCGCGCCGTTCGGGCCGAGCAGCCCGAAGAACTCGCCCTGTCCGATCTCCAGATCGACGCCGCCGAGCGCCTGCAGGACGCCGTAGCGCTTCGTGACGCCGCAGATGCGGATGGCAGGCATGCTCACTGCGGCCGGGCGCCGGATGGCGGCAGCAGGGCATCCACACCGTACAGCGCCGCCAGGCTGGCGAGCCCTGCGGGCAGCGCCCGGACGGCAAGCTCATGGCCGGCGGCGCGCGCGGCGCGCAGCCAGTCGAGCAGCAGCGCCAGCGCGGCGGAATCGGCCTCGGTCACGGCGGCGAAATCGACCACCAGATCGCCTTCGGATGCGCGCCGGCGCCCACTTTCGAGCATTTCCGCCACGGTACGCATGGTGAGCGCGCCTTCGAGCCGCAGCACGTTGCCCGCGGGAGACGTCATTGGCGCGCCTGCTCCGCCTCGAGCGAACGGTTCTTGTCCTCGATCGAGCGGATCAGACCGTCGACGCCGCCGTTGCGGATCTCCTGCGCAAAATTGCTGCGGTAATTCGTCACCAGGCTGACGCCGGCCACGACCACGTCGAAGACCTTCCAGCCCTTGTCCGTCTTCTCGAGCATGTAGTCGATGCCGATCGGCTGGGCGCCGGCCTGCTTGACCTCAGTACGGATCTGCACGCGGGTGTCGGCGTCGGCGGCACGGCTCGGCTTGAAGTCGATGACCTGATCGCGGTACTGCGTGAGCGCGTTCGAATAGGTGCGCACCAGCAGCGTACGGAACGCCTCGGTCAGCTTCGCCTGCTGCGCCGGCGAGGCGTCGCGCCAGTCGCGGCCGACGGCCAGCATGGTCATGCGGCGGAAGTCGAAATGCGGCAGCACCTTGGCGTCGACGAGCTGGAGCACGCGATGCGTGTCGCCGGCCTGGATCGCCTTGTCGGCGCGCACGATGGCCAGCACTTCGTTGGTCACGTCGCGCACCAGGACGTCGGGCGCAACCATGTCGGCCGCCGTCGCGGCCGGGGCGACCAGGGCGAGATAGATACAAAACAGGGCGAGAATGCGTTTCATGGGCTTCAGCGGTTCAGTTCGGTTCGTCCACGCTGCGGCGCGGAGCAGCCCTTGGGCCGGCCGCACCCAGCAGTTCCAGGCTTTCGACCGCCGTGCTGGCGGCGACATCGACGCCGTTGCCGAGCGGTACCGACGAGGCGCCGTTGAAATCTTCGTACACCCGCGGCGGTGCGCCGTCGAAAACCTTGTAACGGCGTTGTTCGAGATAGAAGTCGCGGACGTAGGCGTACTTGTCGAGCGTACCTTCTTCCAGCGTCTTCTCGGTGCCGAGCCCGCGCCAGCGCTCGTGAGTGACCTTGACTGCGGTGACGGTGTTGCGCGTCGGGATGTGGCCGATGTCCCAGGTCGGATCGGCCATCAGGTCGGCGGGGAAGGCGGCGGCATCGCGGATCGTGCGCGGGCCGAAGAAAGGCAGCACGAAATAGGCGCCCTCGCCGACGCCCCAGCTCCCCAGCGTCTGGCCGAAGTCCTCGTCGTGCTTGGGCAGCCCCGCCTCGGAGGCGATGTCGAGCACGCCGAGGAAGCCGAGGGTGGAATTCACCAGGAAGCGCATCAGATCGCTCAGCCCGTCCGCGACCTTGCCCTGCAGCAGATTGTTGATCCCGATCCAGGGATCGGCGAGATTGCCCAGCACGTTGCCGATGGCGATGTGCAGCGGCGTCGGCAGAACCGTGTCGTACACTTCGGCGACCGGCTTCAGCACGATCTTGTCCACCTGCTCGTTGAACGCGAACATCGCGCGGTTGTAGCCCTCGAGCGGATCGCCGGCATTGTGCGGAGTGCTGGCGCAGGCGCCCAGCATCATGGCCGACGCCAGCAGCGGCAACAGGCGGCGGCCGACAGCGGGACAGCCAGATCCCGCGCCCTCGTTCTTCTTCATCACCCGGATCTCCCGCGACAATTGGATCGACATCACTTCGGCGCCGGCGCTTCCGCGGCGCGGTCGAACATGAACTGGCTGATCAGCTTTTCCAGCACGACGGCCGACTGCGTCATCGCGACGGTGTCGCCATTGGCCAGCATCTCTTCATCGCCGCCCGCCTCGAGCCCGACGTACTGCTCGCCGAGCAGGCCCGACGTGAGGATGGTGGCAATGGTATCGCGCGGGAACGGGTACTGGCGGTCGAGCTCGAGCCTGACCACTGCGCGGTAGCGCTGCGGATCGAAGCGGATGTCGGCGACGCGGCCGACGACGACGCCGGAGCTCTTGACCGGCGCACGTATCTTGAGGCCACCGATGTTGTCGAAAGGCGCCTCGACGGCATAGGTGGGCGCATTGTTGAACCCGGAAAAGTTGCCGACCTTCATCGCCAGGAAAACCAGCGCGGCAAAGCCCAGCGCGACGAAGAAGCCGACCCAAAGGTCGAGCGTGGTACGACTCATCATTGACCCCGGAACATGAAAGAGGTGAGGACGAAATCCAGCGCCAGGATCGCCAGCGCCGACGTCACCACGGTGCGCGTGATCGCGCGGGACACGCCTTCGGCCGTCGGGCTGCAATCGTAGCCCTCGAACACGGCGATCAGCGACACCGCCGCACCGAAGACAACGGACTTGATCACGCCGTTCATCACGTCGTAGCGGAAATCCACCGCTGCCTGCATCTGCGACCAGAACGCGCCGTCATCGACGCCGATCACGACGACGCCGATCAGCCAGCCGCCGAACACGCCCATCGCAGAGAAGATCGCGGCGAGCAGCGGCATCGACAGCACGCCGCCCCAGAATCTGGGCGCCACCACGCGTGCGATCGGGTTCACCGCCATCATGTCCATCGCCTTCAACTGCTCGGTCGCCTTCATCAGGCCGATCTCGGCCGTCACCGCCGAACCGGCGCGGCTGGCGAACAGCAGGCCGGCGACGACGGGCCCCAGCTCGCGCGTCAGCGACAGTGCCACCAGCACGCCCAGCGCCTCGGACGAACCGTAGCGCTGCAGCGTCTCGTAGCCCTGCAGGCCGAGCACCAGGCCGACGAAGAGGCCCGACACGACGATGATCAGCAGCGACAGCACGCCGCTGAAATAGAGCTCCCGCATCGTCAGTTGCATGCGGCGCAGCGACTGGCCGGAATACATCAGCACGGCGGCGAGGAAGCGCATCGCGAAACCGAGGCGCCACACGCCGTCGACCGTCATCGCGCCGATCCGGCGCAGCGCCGCGAGCAGGCCGTTCATGGACGGCGCCCCTGCAGCAGGCCGTCGATGGGCGGGGCCGGGTAGTGGAAGGCCACCGGCCCGTCGGCCTCGGCATGCACGAACTGGTGCACGAAGGGGTCGGTGGAGGCGCGGATCTCGTCCGGCGTGCCATGCGCGACGATGCGGCCCTCCGACACGAAATAGATGTAGTCGACGATCAGCAGCGACTCGTGCACGTCGTGCGTCACCATGATCGAGCTGGCGCCGAGCGCATCGTTCAGGCGCCGGATCAGTCTTCCGATGACGCCGAGCGAGATCGGGTCCAGGCCGGCGAACGGTTCGTCGTACATGATCAGCATCGGGTCGAGCGCGACCGCGCGGGCCAGCGCCACGCGCCGCGCCATGCCGCCCGACAGTTCCGCCGGCTTGAGCGCATGGGCGCCCCGCAGGCCGACCGCCTGCAACTTCATCATGACCAGATCGCGGACCATGCCGGACGGCAGGGTGGTGTGCTCGCGCAGCGGAAACGCGACGTTGTCGAACACCGTCATGTCGGTAAACAGCGCGCCGAACTGGAACAGCATGCCCATGCGCCGCCGCAGTGCGTAGAGATCGCTGCGCGGCATATGCGCGAGATCGCGCCCCTCGACCTCGACGGCGCCGGAACTCGCCCGCAACTGCCCGCCGATCAGGCGCAGCAGCGTGGTCTTGCCGCAGCCGCTGCCGCCCATGATGGCCACCACCTGGCCACGGTGCACGGTCAGATCGATGCCGCGCAGGACCTCCCGTTCGCCATAGGCGAAGCGGACGTCACGCAGCGAAACGAGAGGGGACTGATCGGCCTGGGAGATCGACACAAGAAAAAATTCAACCAATTCAGAACGGGCAATTTTAGCAGACGATGACGACGGGCTCGCGACAATGTTGCGCGACGACAACGCCTCGTCGCCGGACGGCAATGCTCGGGCAGGCGTGCCAGGAAATGGCAAAAACATATTTCCAAGTCGCGTGGACCGCTCTATGATGACATTGTTATCAATTCGGCCATACCCATTGTGACTCGCCGCCCCGCCCTGCCGATCATCGCCGCCCTGCTGGCCGGCTGCGCCCAGACGCCGGCCACGGTGCCGCACGACGGGCACCTCATGCCCGGCGCGCCGCTGCCGCCTTCGCGCCTGACACCCGGCGACGGCGCGCGCGAGGCCGCCACGATACCCGTACAGCCACCCGCCCCGCCGGCACCGGTTCCGGCACCCGAGCCGACCTACTCGGTGACGGTGCGCAACGTGCCGGTGGAGCAACTGCTGTTCGCCATCGGCCGCGACGCCAACCTCGACATCGACCTGCATCCGGGCCTCGACGGCAACGTCACGCTGAACGCAGTGGACCAGCCCCTGCCCGTCCTGCTGGAGCGGATCGCGCGCCAGGCCGGGCTGCGCATCGAACTCGACGGCCGCCACGTCGGCGTGCGGCCCGATACGCCCTTCCTGCGCAGCTACCAGCTCGACTATGTGAACCTGACCCGCACGATGAACGGCACGGTCGCCACCAGCACGCAGATCGCGACCAGCAGTTCGGCGATGGAGCGCCCGGCCGGCAGCGGCGGCGGCAACGCCTCGGTCACCCAGATCGAGACGCGCTCGGTGAACCAGTTCTGGGAGTCGGTCGCCGCCGACATCCGCGCCATCCTCGACGAGGATGGCGGCAGGAAGGCCGACGCGGCCGACGACCGCCGCCTGCTCGTCAACCGCGAGACGGGAGTGCTGATGGTGCGCGCCAGCGGCCGCCAGCACGACAGCATCCGCGCCTACCTCGACCAGGTGCAGCAGGCATCGCGCCGCCAGGTAATGATCGAAGCCACCATCGTCGAGGTCACCCTCGCCGACGGCTACCGCCAGGGCATCGACTGGAGGCGCCTCGGCGTCCCCGGCTGGAGCGTGCGTCCGCGCGGCAGCAACGATGCCGGCCGCGGGACGCCGACGCTGAGCTACCTGTCGGACCGGCTCGACATCGGACTCGAACTGCTGGAGACCTTCGGCACCGTCAAGGTGCTGTCGAGCCCGCGGCTGTCGGTGCTCAACAACCAGACCGCGATGCTGAAGGTCGTCGAGGAAGTCGTCTATTTCCTCGTCGACGCCTCGACCACGCAGTACGACGAGAGCAAGCGCGAGAAAACCACCGCCACCACCACGCCGCAGTCCGTGTCGGTGGGCATGGTGATGTCGGTCACGCCGCAGATCAGCGCGGCCGGCGACATCACGCTCAACGTGCGGCCGACCATCTCCGGCATTTCGGGGTTCCGCGACGACCCCAACCCCTCGCTCGGCAGCATTCCGAACCGGGTGCCGCAGATCCGCACGCGCGAGATCGAATCCGTGCTGCGGCTGCGCAGCGGCGAGATCGGCGTGCTCGGCGGGCTGATGGAAGACAAGGTCGATTACGACGGCGGGCGCATTCCGCTGCTGGGCGACATCCCGCTGCTGGGCGAGGCCGTCACGCGCCGCGACAACGCGGTGCGGCGCACCGAACTGCTGATCTTCCTGCGCCCCCTGCTGATCGAGGACCCAAGCATGGGCGGCGACTACGCCGCCTATCGCAAGCGGCTGCCGGCGGCCGGCTTCCTCGCCGCCGATCCCGCGCCGGGCGAACGCAATTTTCCGCACGCCCCGTTGCGGCCGCCGCTGCCGGCCGTCCCGCCCACCACGATCCGCATTCCCTGACACGCACTGCCGGGCACAGCCATGAACATCCCCCACCTGCCTCCCCTCGCCTTCGCCCCCGCCGAAGCACCCGCCATTACCGAACCGGCCGCTGCCGATCCCCGGCAGGATGCGCCCGCCGGCGACGCCGCGCCCAGGCCGGACGGAGGAATCGGCGAGCAGTTGCGCGCCGCGGGGCTGATCGGCAGCGACCAGTTGCGCATCGCCCTGCACGAGCAGCGCCGGCAGCACCGGCCGCTGGGCCGGCTGCTGGTCGAACTCGGATTCGTCCAGGAGTCCGCCCTGCGCGACGTACTGGCGGCCCGCGTCGGGCGGCCCTGCGTCGATCTCGCCACCACCCTGCCGGCCGCCGACGCGCTCGCCCTGCTGCCGCACGAGGCCGCGCGGCGGCACCGCCTGCTGCCGCTGCACTTCGATGCCGCCGGGCGCGTGCTGACGGTGGCCCTGGCCGACGCCGACGACATCGTCGCCATCGACCGCCTGCGCGGCCACCTCGCCGCCGACGTCCGCCTCGACCTGCGCGTCGCCGGCGAATCCGAACTCGTGCAGGCCATAGAGCACCACTACGGCCAGGCCGGCTCGGTCGACGACATCCTGCGCGAGATGGACGGCGAGCCGGGCCATGCCACGCCTCTCGCATCCACCCCGGCCGGCCGCGGCGTCCCGCCGGTGGTGCGGCTGGTCGACGCACTGATCGCGGACGCCGTCGCGCAGGGCGCATCCGACGTGCATTTCGAACCGGAAGCCGGCTTCCTTCGCATCCGCTACCGCATCGACGGCCTGCTGCACCAGGTCCGCGCCCTGCACCGTTCGCGCTGGCCCGAAATGGCCGTGCGGCTAAAGGTGATGGCGGGACTGGACATCGCCGAGACGCGCGCACCGCAGGACGGACGCATCACCCTGGGCGTGGGCGGACGGCCGATCGACCTGCGCATCGCCACCCAGCCCACGCTGCACGGCGAAAACATCGTGCTGCGCATCCTCGACCGCCAGAAGGGCATCGTGCCGCTGCACGCGCTCGGCCTCGCCGAGGACCAGCGCGCGACGCTGGAACGCATGATGGCGCGGCCGGAGGGCCTGATCCTGGTCACCGGCCCCACCGGCAGCGGCAAGACCACGACCCTCTATTCGGTGCTCAACCACCTCAACACCGAGGCGGTCAACATCATGACGCTGGAAGACCCCGTCGAATATCCGCTGCCGCTTATCCGCCAGACGGCGGTCGGAGAAGCGAGCCGGCTGAATTTCGCCGGCGGGGTCCGGGCGCTGCTGCGCCAGGACCCGGACATCATCCTCGTGGGCGAGATCCGCGACGCCGACACCGCGGAAATGGCCATCCGCGCCGCGCTCACCGGCCATCAGGTCTATGCGACGCTGCACGCCGGCTCGGCCGTGTCGGCGATCCCGCGCCTGATGGACATCGGCATCCGCCCCGAACTCCTCGCCGGCAACCTCATCGGCATCCTCGCCCAGCGCCTGGTCCGCCGCCTGTGCCCGCTCTGCCGCGAGGCGCACGCCGCCGGGCCCGACGAGCGGCGCAAGCTGGGCCTGCCCGTTGCCGGCCCCGAGGTCATGATCCACCGCCCGGCGGGCTGCGCGGCCTGCGACTTCCGCGGCTATCGCGGCCGCAGCGCGATCATGGAACTGCTGTGCATCGACCCCGCGCTCGACGAACTGGTGGCCCGGCGTGCCGGCCCGCAGGCCCTGCTGGCGCAGGCACGCGACGGCGGCTTCCTCACGCTCGCCGAGGACGGCGCGCGCCGCGTGCTCGATGGCACCACTTCGCTGCAGGAACTCGCCAGGGTGGTCGCGCTCGCCACGCCGGCGGCCTGACCGCAGGAGCACGCCGCCATGCGCTACCGCTACCGCGCCATGCAGCCCGACGGTCGGACCGTCCGCGGCGAACTGGACGCCGCCGGCCTCGACGAACTCGAACAAGGGCTGCGCGAACGTGGCCTCAGCTTCATCAACGGCGAGGCGGCGCGCCCGCCGCTGTGGCGGGCTCGCCTCCCGCGGCGCGAGCTGATGCACCTGTGCTTCCACCTCGAACAGTTGCTGGACGCGGGCGTACCCATCGTCGACAGCCTCGCCGAACTGCGCGAGACGACCCGGCACGCCCGCCTGCGCGACATCGTCGTCGCGATGCTGTCCGACATCTCCGCGGGCAAGCCGCTGTCGGAGGCCGCGGCCCGCCATCCGGCCGCCTTCGACGCGGTGTTCGTCAGCCTGCTGCGCGCCGGCGAGCATGCCGGCACCCTGCCCGAAACGATCCGCGACATCGGCAGCACGATCGAGCGCGACGACGAACTCGCCGCCCATGCCCGCCGCGTGGCCATCTACCCGGCCATCGTCGGCGGCCTGCTCGGCGTCGCCCTGCTTGTCGCACTGACGCACGTGGTGCCCGAGCTGGAAAAGCTCTTTCGCACCACCGGCCAGACCCTGCCGCTGCAGACGCGCGTGCTGCTGTGGCTGTCGCATGCCGTCGCGGCGTGGGGCTGGGCGCTCGCAATGATCGCCGCCGCAGCGGCGGCCGGCCTGCGCGTCGCGCTCGCGCGCTCGGCCGCCCTGCGCCTGCGCCGCGACTTCCTGCTGCTGCGTCTGCCGCTGATCGGCGAACTGCGGCGCAAGCTGGCGCTGGCCCGCTTCGCCGCGCTCTTCGCCACGCTCTACGCTGCGGGCATCAACGTCATCGACGCCCTCCGGACGAGCGAGGACATCACCGGCAATCTCGCGCTGCGCGAGGGGCTGCGCAGCGCGACGCTGGACATCGAACAGGGGCGGACCATCTCGCAAGCCTTCGCCTCGACCGGGCTGTTTCCGCCGCTGGTGACCCGGATGCTGCGCCTCGGCGAACAGACCGGCGGGCTCGACCGCGCGCTTGCCAACGTATCGAACCTCTACCGCCGCGACGTGAGCGAAGCGATCGCCCGCCTGCAGGCATCGCTGGAACCGGCACTGACCGTGACGATGGGCGCCCTGCTGCTGTGGATCGCCACCGCCGTGCTGGGCCCCATCTACGACATCCTCACCCACCTTCCCGTCTGACGAGCGATGAAACCAGCCCCCTATATCCTGCGGGTGGACGACCACGGCCTCCAGGCATGCCAGATAAATGACGCGGGCGGTTTGCCCGCCGCCGGTTTCGCACCCGGAGACACCACGGGCTTCGCCGCATGGCTGGCGCGCCAGCCGAAGGAACGGCGCTATCGGCTGGTATTCGACCTCGCCGACGAACACGTCCAGGTCGAATCCATGCCGCGGGTGCGCGGAGCCGACCGGCGCGCCTTGCTCGCCAGACGCTTCGCCACGCATTTCGGCGACTCGCCGGTCACCTGGATGCAGTCGCTGGGCCGCGGCACCGACGCCCCGCACCAGGAAAAGGTGGTCCTGCACGGCCTTGCACGGCCGGCAGCACTGGCCCCCTGGCTCGACGCGATCGGGCGCCGCGGCGCACGGCTCGAAGCCGCCGGCTCGGCCACGCTGCTGCTCGGCCACTTCGCGCCGCGCACCCTGCGCCTCGACGGCAGCCTGCTGCTCGTGGCCTTCACCCGCTGCGGCATGCGCCTGAGCCACGTCGAGCAGGGCACGGTGCGCTTCACCCGGCTGGTGGCCGGCATACGCCCCGCCGCCGAAGACTGGCTGCACGAACTCGAGCGCACATGCAGCTATCTTCTTGCCCAGCCCGATCTTTGCAGCGGCGGTCTTCGTACCATCGTGCTCGATCCCTCCCCCGCCGCGGGCGCCACGCCGCATGCCGGCGACGCGGCTGCCGACCGCGGCCCCCGGCACGTCGCCGCCGCCGCACTGCTGCCGGCGGGCAGCGTCCCCGCCGGGGACGACATGGGCGCAATCGAAGTGGCTCAATTGCACTGGCTCGCCGACATGCCGCGCGCCCTGCGCTGCCACATGCGCGAACGATCCGCGGGTGCCGGCGCGGCGCCTCTGCCGCGCATCGTCCCCTACGGCACGGCCGCCGCCGTCGCCGGCGCGCTGGTCCTCGCCGCCTTCCGCTGGGCGGACGCGGCAGCGCTCGACCGGGAAGCGGGCACGATCGAAGCACGCGCCGCCTCGCTGCGAAGCGAACTGGCCGGAATCGAATCAGCCCGCGGCCCGCTCCCGGCCGCCGCCGGCGACCTGCTCGCGGTGCTGGGCCGGTTCGAGCGCGAGCAAACCCGGCACCTGCCGGCGCCGGTGCTGTTCTCCCGCCTGGCTTCGGCACTGGATGCGGCCCCCGGCATCGAACTCGACCACCTGTCGTGGCAGCGCGAAGCCGATGCCGAAGGCGCGACGGACGTGAAGCTCGGACTGCGCCTGGACGACGCCGGTCCCGCACGCCTGGACGCACTCGTCGATGCGCTGGAACGCCAAGGCGGGCGGGCCTTCCAGCGCGACGTCGCGGAAGCGGCCGCCATGCTCACCGGGAGCGCGGCAGATTCGCCCCCGATGCACGCGGGCCTGCGCTTCCGCTTCGACGTGGACGGCCCGCAATGAAGCCCGCCGTCACGCAACCCACCGCCCTGGCCGACCGGATACGCGCCGCTGCCGGGCACGGCCCGATCCTTCCTCTCGCACTCTGCGCCCTGGCCCTCTGCGCCGCCGCCCTCGTCGTCCGGTTCGCCGGCGGCTCGGCCGAAGCCGCTACGCGGCGGCTCGATCAGGCGCGCACGCTGCAGCAGCGCACGGCGGCCGAACTCGATGCCGCCCGCGTGCTCGACGAGCACCTCGCCACGGCGCTCGCGCACTACCGGACCCTCGCCGAGCGCGGCGTCGTCGGCCGGGAACCCGACGACCAGTGGCCCGAAAGGGTCGCACGCGCCCTCGCCCACCCCGGCGTGCCGGCGAGCGAAGAGCGCCAGACGCCCCGTACCCGGTTTGCGCCCGCACAACCTCTCGTCACCCCCGACGCCGACGGCACCCTTGCGCCTGCCGCCGGCCAGGCTCCGGGCCTGCAACTGATGGTACGCCGCTTGCAGATCGAGGCAACGCTGCGCCACGAAGGCGAGTTGCTGGACATGCTGGCGCGGCTCGAGGCCGAACGCAGCAAGCTCGTGCTGACCAGGGCGTGCAGCATGGACCGGTTGCCGCAGACGCGGGCCGGTGGCCGCGCGCCGACGCTACGCGCCAGTTGCCAGGTCGACGGGCTGGCGATCGTACCCGCCGCGGAGGTGCGTCCGTGAGCGCCACCGCATGGCCGCCCGAAGGCAGCGCTCGCCCCACGGCTGGCTTTGCACAGCCAGTCCGCGCGGGCGGTGCGAAGCAGTACTCCGCGCAACCCGCCCTCGCCCTCCCTCGGGGACGGTTGAGCAGGGGCCTCGCAGGGCACTGCTCTGCGCCCACGGAACGAGTCGGCCGTGCAAGGCCGGCACTGCGTCGCGCATCGACAAGAAGGTAGTCCAGTGAGCCACTCGCCCCCCTACCGCCTCGCATGTGCCGCCGCCGTCGGCGTGCTCGCCCTGCAGTTCCCGCCGGCACAGGCGGCAACCTTCGGCCGCTTGTTCCATACGCCGGTGCAGCGCCATGCCCTCGAACAGGACACTCCGCCCGAGGCGGCCATCGTCCCTCCCCCACCGCCGCCAGCTCCCTCGCCGCCCACCGCTCCCCTGCGCATAGACGGCATCCTGCGCCGCAGCGACGGGCAGTACACGGTCTGGATCAACGGCGAAATGGCGCCGATGCCGCGCGGCCTGCACCTGCCTCCGGGGCGCCAGCGCGTCCTGATCCCGGAAACCGATCCGCACCGGCACCTGCGCGTGGGCGACCGCTGGCTGGAGGGCGACAGAAGCGCCGTGCCCGAGCCATCGCAGCGGCATTCCTCCGCCGCGGACGACGCGCCATGAAACACGGCGATGCCCGCATCGACGCCTGGCCGATCCAGCGCCATCGCCAGCACGGCAGCGGCGTGATGGCGGTGCTGCTCATCGTGGCGCTGATCGGCGCCGCCGGCCTGCTGGCGCAAGGCGACCTCGCCGCGATGGCGCGGACCCGAGCACAGACGCGCAGCATCGACGCCCTTGCCCGGGCCCGCGCCGCGCTGATCGGCTACGCGGTCAGCTACGCCGAGAGCCATCCCGGCGAAGCCTACGGCTACCTGCCCTGCCCGGACGCGAACAACACCGGCTCGACGCCGATCGGCGCCTGCGGTGCGCGCAACATCGGCAGCCTGGGCCGCCTTCCGTACCGTACGCTGGGCCTCGCCGATCTGCGCGACGGCTGGGGCAACTGCCTGTGGTATGCGGTAGCCGGCAGCGTCAAGCACAATCCCAAGCCGCTGGCCCTGAACTGGGACAGCCCCGGCCAGTTCCGCCCACTCGCGCAGGACGGCATGGAGCTTGCCGCCGACAGCCGGGTGGTGGCGGTCGTGTTCGCGCCGGGTCCGGCGCTGCCCCACCAGGCGCGCCCCGCGAGTGCCGGCCGGCACTGCCCCGGCAGCGACAGCGCGGCTGCGGATGCCTCGCACTTCCTCGACGGCGGCTATCCGGCAAGCTTCGGCGGATCGCTCGACGTCTTCCAGGGCACGGCCGACGGCCTGCCGCGCAACGACATCATCGCGTGGGTCAGCCTGGACGACATCTTCGGCGCGTTGCGCCGCCGTGCCGATTTCGCACCCTATGTCGACAAGGTGATTTCCACCGCTTCGGCTGCACTCGCGCCGCGGCTGGACGACGGCGATTTCATCGCCGCGCACACCGCGCCGGCGGGCGCGCTGCTCGTCGGCCGGCTGCCCGCCGCCGCCGCGCTCGGTCTGCCCGCGGACAGCGGCGATGCGCACGACAACTGGCGCGACCAGTTCCACCTCGCGGCCTGCGCCGACGGCAGCGCCTGCATCGGCCTCTCCCGCGACAACGTTCCGGGCACCACTTGGTGCCGCGCCGCGCTGCTGTTCGGCGGCGAACGCCTGCGCGACGGCCCGCAGCCTCAGCAACGCATCACGGCCGCGCAACGCGCCGATCCGGCGCAGTACTTCGAAGACGGCAACGCCGAGAACCTGCTCGCCGGCGTACCCGCCTTCTCCGGTGCCCACGATTTCTTGCCGTCTTCGGCCGCACAGGCCGCCACCCGGGACGTCGTCCGATGCCTGAACTGAACCTTCCGCGCCCACCGCTCCGGTCCCGCATGCCGTGCCGTGCGGCCGGCTTCACGCTGGCCGAACTCGCCGTCGTGCTGGTCATCCTCGCCCTGCTCACCGGCAGCATGCTGGTGCCATTGGGCGCACGCATGGAGGCGCGCGACCGGCAGCGCACCGCCGACATGCTGCGCGACATCGAGCAGGCGCTCACCGGCTTCGCCATCGTCCACGGCCGCCTGCCCTGCCCGAGCACCGAGCCGGACCCGGCCAGCCCCCGCTACGGGCTCGAGGATGCCGCCCCCTGCAGCACGGCCGTGGAGGGCCGCCTGCCCTGGCGCACGCTGGGCATGCCCGCCCACGATGCCTGGGGCACGCCACGCTCGCACGCCGGCGACGGCTGGGCCGGCCACTGGCGCTACCGGGTGGACGCAGCCTTCGCCACCGGCACGATCGGCGCCGACACCACGCCCGTTTCCAACCTGCAGATCCGCGCCGACGACGGCAGCGCCATCACCACGCTGAGCAACTCGCAGGCGGTCGCCATCGTGCTGTCCACCGGGCCGAACCGCCAGGCCGACGGCCGCAACGCCACCTACTCGGCCGCCGCGCCGATCTACGAGGCCGGCGACCCGTCGGCCGGCTTCGACGACCTGCTGGTCTGGATCGGCCGGCCGCTGCTCGTCGCGCGCCTGGCCCAGGCCGGCCGGCTGTGAAGCCAGGCCCGCATCCACCGCAACGCTTTTCCACCCGCTAGGAGTCGCCTCATGAAGCCCCGTCAGAATGGATTCACCCTGGTCGAGATCGCGGTCGTGCTCGTCATCGTCGGGCTGTTGCTCGGCGGCGTGCTGAAGGGCCAGGAGCTGATCGACAGCGCGAAGGTGAAGAACCTCGCGCAGGATTTCCGCACCACGCCGATGCTGATCCACGCCTACCAGGACAAATTCCGCGCGCTGCCCGGCGACGACCGCCGCGCGGTGGCGCATCTGTGCCCGGCCGGTGCGGCCAATTGCACCACCGACGGCAACGGCGACGGCGTGCTGGGCGGCAACTGGGACGACGACAGCGGCAGCGAGGCGGCTCTCTTCTGGCAGCAGGTGCGCCTGGCCAATCTCGCCAGCGGCCCGGTCGACACCGGCGATGCCGCCTACATCCCGCGCAACGCCGAAGGCGGGCGCATCGGCATCCAGCGCGGCGGCAACGGCGCGCCGCTCGGCCTGACCGGCAGCCACGTGATGTGCTCGGCCAGCATCAACGGCAAGCTGGTGCGGCAACTGGATCAGGCGCTCGACGACGGCAACCCGGCAAGCGGAGCCTTGCGTGCGGGCACCACCGGCGACGGCGGAACACTCACGGTGATCTCCAGCGCCAACCCGCTGGCCGACGGCAACAGCCACACCGTGTGCCTGAGCCTGTAGGTCCATCCCCTTCAGCCGCCCTGCAGCAACCGCTGCTCGGCGGCTTCCAGCCCCACCGGCAGGCCGAGCAGCACCAGCACGTCGCCCTCCTCGACGGCACTGTCCGGCCCCGGTGCCGGCATGCGCACGCCGTGGCGCAGGACGGCGGTGACGGCAACGCTGAGCTCGCCGAACTGCAGCTCTCCGATCACCTTGCCGATGGCGCGCGCGCCGGGCGGGACCGTCACCGAATGCAGCCGCTGCTGCGCCGAATCCGGACCGTCGGCGGCATCGGTGGCGCCGTGGAAGAAGCCGCGCATCAGCGCATAGCGCTGGTTGCGGATGTCGCGGATGCGGCGGACGACGCGGTTGAGCGGCACCCCCACCAGGGCCAGCGCATGCGAAGCGAGCATGATGCTGCTCTCGAACGCCTCCGGCACCACCTCCGCGGCGCCGGCGTCGAGCAGTCTCTCCATGTCGCGCTCGTCGCCCGCACGCGCGACGATGGGCACGCCGGGCCGCAGCGCGCGCGCGTGGTGGATCACCCGCAGCGCCGCCTCCACCTCGCCGAACGACACCACCAGCGCGCTGGCGCGCAGGATGCCCGCCGCAACCAGCGTCTCGCGCCGCGCGGCGTCGCCGAACACCACCGTGTCGCCGGCGGCACCCGCCTCGCGCACGCGCTCCGGATCGAGATCCAGCGCGACGTAGCTGACGTTTTCCTGCTCGAGGAAACGCGCCATGTACTGGCCGCTGCGGCCATAGCCGCAGATGATGATGTGCTTCTCGGTACCGAGCGACTTGGCCGCCACGCGCGTCAGTTCCATCGACCGCAGCAGCCACTCCGAGGCCACGAAGCGCATCACCAGCTTGTCGCTGATCTGCACGATCAGGGGCGCCAGCAGCATCGACAGCACCAGCGCCGCCACCGCCACCTGGGCTAGGCCGTGCGGCATCAGCTTCAGGCCCAGCACCTCGGACAGCAGCACGAAGCCGAACTCGCCGCCGGCGCACAGCCACAGGCCGGAGCGCATCGCGGTGCCCGGCGGCGATCCGAAGGCGCGCGAGGCCAGCATCACGATGACGAACTTGAGCACCAGAAGGGCGATCACCAGGCCGATCACCGCCGGCAGGTTGTGCAGGATCTCGGCGGCGTCGAGCAGCATTCCGACGGTGACGAAGAACAGCCCCAGCAGCACGTCGCGGAAGGGCTTGATGTCCTCCTCGACCTGGTAGCGATACTCGGTCTCCGAGATCAGCATGCCGGCGAGGAAGGCGCCCAGCGCCAGCGACAGGCCGAAGAACTCCGACATCCATGCCAGCCCGAGCGTCATCAGCAGCACGTTGAGCATGAACAGCTCGCTCGACTTGCGCTTGGCGACCAGCGTGAACCACCAGCGCATCCAGCGCGGGCCGAAACCGAGCACCAGCGACAGCAGCACCACCGCCTTCAGCGACGCCACGCCCAGTGTGAACAGCAGGTCCTCCGCCGGTTGGGACAATGCCGGCAGCAGGATCAGCAGCGGCACCACCGCCAGATCCTGGAACAGCAGCACGCCGATGATCTCGCGCCCATGCTTGCTGTCGAGTTCCATGCGGTCGGCGAGCAGCTTGGACAGGATCGCGGTGGACGACATCGCCAGCGTGCCGCCCAGCGCGAAGCTGGGCACCAGCCCCAGTCCGAACAGGCGCCCCAGCGGCATCGCCACCAGAATGGAGCCCAGCACCTGCGCCGAGCCGAGGCCGAACACGATGCGCTTCATCGCGACCAGGCGTGCGAGCGAGAACTCCAGGCCGATGGAGAACATCAGGAACACGACCCCGAATTCGGCCAGGTGGCTTGCGCCCTGCGAGGTCTGCATCAGGTTCAGCGCATGCGGGCCGCCGATCGCGCCGACGAGCAGATAACCCAGCACCGCCGGCAGGTTCAGGCTGCGGAACAGGGTCACGAGGACCACTGCAGCCGCCAGCAGGAGGAGCACGAATTCGAGCGTATTGAGCATCGGACGGGTCGGTGGGGCATATCCCGGGCTCCCCGGCCGGGGCCCCGACTGATATACAATCGCAGCCTCACGGCGGCGCCAGACAGAGGTCGGCGCCGATATGTCTGCGTCTTCGCCAGTGTAACCGCTTCGACCCGATGGCCCCAATCCAACCCGCCCAGGACAGCCGCGCGATCGAACTCGCGCGCCGCGTGCTCCACATCGAGGCTGCCGCGGTGTCGGCGCTGGCCGATCGCGTGGGCAGTGAATTCGCCCAGGCCGTCGACCTGATCCGCAAGCGCAACGGCCGCGTCATCGTCACCGGCATCGGCAAGTCCGGCCACATCGCACGCAAGCTCGCGGCAACGCTGGCCAGCACCGGCACACCGGCCTACTTCGTGCATGCCGCCGAGGCGGCGCATGGCGACCTCGGCATGATCACGCCGGAAGACGTGGTGATCGCGCTGTCGAACTCGGGGTCGAGCGAGGAAGTGCTCACCATCGTGCCGCTGGTCAAGCGCCAGGGCGCGCGCCTGATCTCGATGACGGGCAATCCGGACTCGCAACTCGCGCGCGAGGCCGACGTGCACCTGGATGCCGCCGTCAGCGAGGAAGCCTGTCCGCTCAACCTCGCGCCGACCGCCAGCACCACCGCCGCACTGGCGCTGGGGGACGCGCTGGCCGTCGCGCTGCTCGATGCGCGCGGATTCGGCACGGAGGATTTCGCCCGCTCGCATCCCGGCGGCGCCCTCGGCCGCCGGCTGCTGACCCATGTCGGCGACGTCATGCGCGACAAGGCGAGCGTCCCCGCCATCGCCCCCGACGCGCCGCTCACCCAGGCGCTGCTGGCGATGACCACCGGCGGCATGGGCATGACCGCGATCGTCGACGCCGCCGGGCACCCCGTCGGCATTTTCACTGACGGCGACCTGCGCCGCGCGCTGGAGAAGGGCTGCGACGTGCGCAGCACCAGGCTGTCCGCGGTGATGACCGCCTCTCCCCGCACCATCGGTCCCGACGCACTGGCGATCGACGCGGTGGAGATGATGGAGCGGCTGCGCATCAGCCAGTTGCTGGTGGTCGACACGGCCGGCGTGCTGGTCGGCGCGCTGACCACCCACGACCTCATGCTGGCCAAGGTGATCTGATGCGGGCCCGGCCCCGCACCGGCGCCCGGCGCCGGCCTGCCCGCCCCTGAACGGAGCCGCCCGCGTGCAGACCGCCTACCGGCTCTATCCGCTCGTCGCGCTGACCGTGATCGCCGGCGCCTCGCTGTGGCTCGACCGCATCACCCGCGTCGAGGAAGCGCCCGGCCAGATCGAACCTCAGACAGGTCCCGATTTCGCCGCGAGCAACACGCGCATCGTCGGCTACGCGCACGACGGCAGCCAGCGCTACGAACTGCTCGCCGAACGCCTCGAGCACTTCCCGGCGGACGACACCACCCGCCTCACCCAGCCGCGCCTGACCGTCTTCCGGCCCGGCACCGAATTCCACGTGACCGCCGCAAACGGCAAGGTCTCGCCCGGCGGCGAGCAGATCGACCTGTCGGGCGACGTGCGTGCCCGCCGCAGCCGCTCGGCGGACGCCCCCGAACTCGTGCTGGCGTCCGAGACCCTGACCGTGTGGCCCGACCCGCAGAGCGCCCGCACCGACCAGCCGGTCCGGCTCACCCAGGGCCAGACCATCGCCGACGCGCTCGGCCTCGAGGCCGACAACCTCTTTGGCACACTGAACCTGACGGGCCAGGTCAAGGTACACATGCCCCGTCGCCAGGATCGATCCTCATGAAATCCTCCCTCGCCTCGCGCCTCGCCGCCTCGAGCCTCGCACTGCTGGCGTTCGCCGCCGCCCCCGCCGTCGCCGAACGCGCCGACCGCAGCAAGCCGGTCGACATCGAAGCCGACCGCATGTCGGTCGACGACCGCAACAAGGTCCACGTATTCGAGGGTTCGGTGGTGCTGACCCAGGGCACGCTGATCATCAAGGGCGACAAGCTGGTCGTCACCCAGGGGGCGGACGGTTTCCAGAAGGGCGTCGCCACCACCTCGGGCAATCGGCTCGCCACCTTCAGGCAAAAGCGCGAGGCCAGCAACGAATACGTCGATGGCGAAGCCGAGCGCATCGAGTACGACAGCCGCACCGAGCAGGCGAAGCTGTTCCGGCGCGCGCGCGTCACCAGCGGCGGCGACGAGGTGCGGGGAAACTACATCGAATACGACGCGGCGAGCGAGAACTACCTCGCCACCAATGCGCCGGGTTCGGCGCCCGCGCCGGGCAGCGACGGACGCGTGCGCGCCGTCATCCAGCCCAAGGGCGACAACAAGCCCGAAGGCAGCCGATAGGCCCCGGGTTCCCGGGCATCCACCACGAAGAACGAGGAGCACGCATGACCTACGAACTCATCATCGCCGAAACCCGCGGCCGGGTCGGCCTCATCACGCTGAACCGGCCGAAGGCGCTCAACGCGCTCAACGACCAGGTCGTCAATGAGATCGGCACCGCGCTGGACGGCTTCGAGGCCGACGACGGCATCGGCGCGATCGTCATCACCGGCTCGGAGAAGGCTTTCGCCGCAGGCGCCGACATCGGCGCGATGGCCTCGTTCTCGTACATGGACGCCTACAAGAACGAGTACATCACGCGCAACTGGGAACGCGTGAAGACCTGCCGCAAGCCCGTCATCGCCGCGGTCGCCGGTTTCGCGCTGGGCGGCGGCAACGAACTGGCCATGATGTGCGACATCATCATCGCCGCCGACACGGCCAGGTTCGGCCAGCCCGAAGTCAAGCTCGGCACCCTGCCCGGCGCCGGCGGCACGCAGCGCCTGCCGCGCGCCGTCGGCAAGGCCAAGGCGATGGAACTGTGCCTCACCGGCCGCATGATGGACGCCGCCGAGGCCGAACGCGCCGGCCTGGTCGCGCGCGTGGTGCCGGCCGACACGCTGCTCGAGGAAGCGCTGGCCACCGCCGGGACGATCGCCGGCTACTCCCTGCCCATCGTCATGATGATCAAGGAATCGATCAACCGCGCCTTCGAGGGCGGCCTCAACGAAGGCTTGCTGTTCGAACGCCGCGTGTTCCACGCCTCGTTCGCGACCAACGACCAGAAGGAAGGCATGGCCGCCTTCGTCGAGAAGCGCAAGCCCGACTTCCGCCACGACTGAAACCTGCGCCCGCGGCGGCCGTCGTCGGGCCGCCGCTGCGCCTCGTCTCATCCCTCGCCGCACCCGTCAAGCGGCCGCAACATGAGCATGCGAGACTGCCTCTTGCAAGCATACCTTCGGCCGCGAGCGATTGACGCCGACAATCGGATTTGGCTTGTGCAATGCACAAAACCCGTATTGACACAGCGGACCCCACCCCTATAATTCAGTCCATGCTGCATTGCAACATCGCAGTTACGCTGTGATTCATCGCCTTGCCAAACCCATTTCAGCAAGTCATCAACGAGGAGATCCAGATGAGCAACTTCGCGACCCCCGAGCAATTCGCCGCCGCCAACAAGGCCAACATCGAAACCCTGCTGACCCTGGCCAACTCGGCCTTCGCCAGCGCCGAGCGCCTGGCCGCCCTGAACCTGAACACCGCCCGTTCGATCCTGGAAGACGGCGTGGCCAACACCAAGGCCCTGCTGGCCGCCAAGGACGTGCAGGAGCTGCTGAGCCTGCAAGCCTCGCTGGCCCAGCCGGTCGTCGAGAAGGCCGTCGCCTACGCCCGCAGCGTGTATGAGATCACCTCGCAGAGCCAGGAAGAGCTGTCGAAGCTGTTCGAAGCCCAGGTCGCCGAGCTGAACAAGGGTGTCGCCACCGCGCTGGACAAGGCTGCCAAGTCCGCCCCGGCCGGTTCCGACGTTGCCGTCGCCGCCGTCAAGTCGGCCATCGCCGCCGCCAACAGCGCCTACGACAGCATGAGCAAGGCCGCCAAGCAGGTCGCCGAGATCGCCGAAGCCAACGTGGCCGCCGCGACCAACGCCACCGTCAAGGCCGTCAGCACCGCTGCCAAGGCGCCGAAGAAGGCTGCGTAATCGGTTCCTCACGATTGCTGCGCAAAGCCCGCTCGATGAGCGGGCTTTTTTTCGTCCGCCGATCCCGTGCGCCCCGACGGCGGCATGGGGAAGGCGAAGCCCCGTTCAGTCCTCGCCGGGTTCGGCTTCTTCCTCCGCCGCCGCGCCGCCGGGCCCGTTCGTGTAATGGTGCGGGAACAGGCGGCGCATCTCGCCTTCGATCCAGGCTTCGGAACGGCGGTTGATCTCCTCCACCTTCAGCCCCTTCACCTGGATCACCGGGCCGATGCTGACGACGATCTCGCCCGGCCGCTTCAGGAACGCATTGCGGCGCCAGAATTCGCCCGCATTGTGCGCCACCGGCACCACCGGCACGCCGGCACGCTTGGCGAGGAAGGCGCCGCCCGGCTTGTAGCGCCGGGTCGTACCCGGCGCCACGCGCGTCCCTTCCGGGAACACCACCACCCACAGGCCCTCCTTCAGGCGCGCGCGCCCCTGCTCGACGACCTGCGCCAGCGCATCCTTGCCCGCGCTGCGGTCGATGGCGATCCCCGGGATCTGCGCCAGTGCCCAGCCGAAGAAGGGCACCCGCAACAGTTCGCGCTTGAGCACGTAGCACAGCGGCGGAAAGATCTGCTGCAGCGCGATCGTCTCCCACGCCGACTGGTGCTTGGACAGCACGACCGCCGGGCCGGCCGGAATGTTGCCGGCGCCGATCACGCGGTAGCGGATGCCCAGCACATGGCGGATCACCCACATCATGACCGGCACCCAGGAGGTGATGATGCGGTGGCGCATCATCGGCGGCAGCCAGAAGATCAGCACCGCCACTGCCGCGTAGGGCACGGTGATGCAGGCGAGGACCACGGCGAACAGGACGGAACGGATCAGGTGCACGGGCAGCACGTTGCGGAGAAGGATCGGGAAGGAGAGCCGGGCGCGCCGGCTCAGGCGGTGAGATCGGCCACCACCGCGGCGAGGTCGTCGTAGACGAGCGTGCCCTCGGGCAATTCCGGATCGTCGCGCGTCTTCGCGCCCTTGCCCGTCAGCACCAGGTAGGGTGTGCAGCCCGTCGCCATGCCGGCCTGCAGGTCGCGCAGGCTGTCGCCCACGCACGGCACGCCGGCCAGGTCGACGTTGAATCGCTCGGCGATCTGGCGCATCAGGCCCGGCTTGGGTTTGCGGCAATCGCAGGTCGAATCGGCCGCATGCGGGCAGAAGAAGATCGCATCGAGCCGGCCGCCGACCTGGGCCAGGCTCTTCACCATCTTCTCGTTGATCGCGTTCAGCATGTCCATGCCGAACAGGCCGCGGCCGACGCCGGACTGGTTGGACGCCACCACCACGCGCCAGCCCCACTGGTTGAGGCGCGCGATGGCCTCGAGCGAACCG
The DNA here is from genome assembly GCF_002354895.1 of Thauera sp. K11. Taxonomy (NCBI): domain Bacteria; kingdom Pseudomonadati; phylum Pseudomonadota; class Betaproteobacteria; order Rhodocyclales; family Zoogloeaceae; genus Thauera; species Thauera sinica. Next base: position 139,664 of record NZ_CP023439.1, on the reverse strand, counting down.
GGGATCGGCTTCCATTCGTCCGGCGACTTGATGAACTGCTCGGAATCGACGTTGATCACACCGTCGCGGTCGAGAATGATGAGCTTCTTCGTCGGCATGATCGTTCCCCGCTGCGGTCGCCGGCGCGGCTCACGCCGACAGGCGCGAGATGTCGGCCACCTGGTTCATCAGGCCGGAGAGCTGCGCCAGCAGCGCGAGGCGGTTGTTCCGCGTCAGCGGCTCCTCGGCCATCACCATGACGTCCTCGAAGAACTGGTCCACCGCCGCGCGCAGGCCGGCCAGCACCCGCAGCGCATCGGTGTAGTCCTCGTTGGCGACATGCGAGCGCACCAGCGGCGCGATTTCGATCACCTGGCGGAACAGCGCCTTCTCCGCAGCCTCCTGCAGCAGCGCCACGTCGGGCTCGCCCGGCGTGCCCTCGGCCTTTTTCAGGATGTTGACGATGCGCTTGTTGGCGGCGGCCAGCGCCTCGGCCTCGGGCAGCGCGCGGAAGGCTTCGACTGCGGCGAGCTTGGCCGGCACCAGGTCGATGCGGGCGGGCTTGAGCGCCAGCACCGCGTCGATCACCGCAACGTCGCGGCCGGTTTCGCGCAGCAGGTTCTTCAGGCGTTCGAACATGAAATCCTGCAACTGCGCGGCGAAGCCCTCGGCGCTCAGGAGGCCGGGCTTGAAGCCGGCCGCGGCCAGTTCGATCAGCCGCGGCAGTTCGAGCGGCAGCGGCGTTTCCATCAGGATGCGCAGCGCGCCCAGCGCCGCGCGGCGCAGCGCGAACGGATCCTTGTCGCCGGTGGGCACCATGCCGATGCCGAAGAAGCCGACCAGCGCGTCGAGCTTGTCGGCCAGCGCCACCGCGGCGGCGACGTTGCCGGCCGGCAGCGCGTCGCCGGCGAAGCGCGGCTGGTAGTGGGCCTGGATCGCATCGGCCACGACCTGCCCTTCGCCATCGGCGAGCGCGTAGTAGCGGCCCATGATGCCCTGCAGTTCGGGGAATTCACCGACCATGTCGGTCACCAGGTCGGCCTTCGCCAGCCGTGCGGCGCGCTTCGCGGCGGCGGCGTCGCCGTGCAGTTGCGCGGCGATCGCGCCGGCCAGCGCTTCGAGGCGCTCGACGCGCTCGAGCTGGCTGCCAAGCCTGTTGTGATAGACCACCGGCGCCAGGCGCGGCAGGCGCGCCTCCAGCTTCTGCTTCTTGTCCTGCTCGAAGAAGAAGCGCGCGTCCGACAGGCGCGGACGCACCACGCGGGCATTGCCGGCGACGATGTTCGACGGGTCGGCGAGCCGCATGTTCGACACGATCAGGAAGCGGTTCAGCAGCTTGCCGGTGGCGTCGAACAGCGGGAAATACTTCTGGTTGGCGCGCATCGTCAGGATCAGGCATTCCTGCGGCACGGCGAGGAACTCGGCCTCGAACTCGCCGGCGTACACCGTCGGATGCTCGACCAGCGCGGCCACCTCGTCCAGCAGGTCGGCATAGTCGTCCTTGCTGGCGCCCAGGATGGCGCCCTGGCGCGCGGCCTCGGCCAGCAACTGGCGCTCGATGTCGGCGCGGCGCTCGGCGAAGGAGGCGATCACCTTGCCTTCGGCGCGCAGCGTTTCCTCGTATGCGTCCGCCGTCGCCACGTCGATGTCGCCGCGGCTCATGAAGCGGTGGCCGCGCGTCGTGCGGCCGGATTCCAGGTCCAGCACGCGGCCCGGCACCACCTCGGCGCCGTGCAGCATGGTGAGCTTGTGCACCGGGCGCACGAAGGTGGCGTCGCCGTCGCCCCAGCGCATCACCTTGGGGATGGGCAGCGCCTTCACCGCGTCGAGCACGACGTCCGACAGCACCTCGGCGAGCTTCGCGCCGGGCACCACCGCGGTATGGAACAGCGCCTCGGCCTTGCCGTCCATGCGGCGCTCGAAGGCGGAAACGGCGTCGGCGGGAATGCCCTTGGCCTCCATCTTCTTCAGCAGCGCCGGGGTCGGCCTGCCGTCGGCATCGAGCGCGACGGCGACCGGCATCAGCTTCTCGGTGGCTTCCTTCGCCGCCCCTCGGCCGCCACGTGCGCCACCGTCACCGCCAGGCGGCGCGGGCTGGCGAAGCTGCGCACGGCGGCGTCGGCCGCGGCCAGGCCCTTTGCCTTCAGGCCGTCGGCAATCTTCCCGGCGAAGGTCTCGCCCAGCCGTGGCAGCGCCTTCGGCGGCAGTTCTTCGGTCAGCAGCTCGACGAGCAGGGTCGCACCGGTCGCGGTCATCACGCGGCCTCCTTCTTGTTGTGCAGCATCGGGAAGCCGAGTGCTTCGCGGGATTCGAAATACGCCTGCGCCACCGCGCGCGACAGGTTGCGGATGCGGCCGATGTAGGCGGCGCGCTCGGTCACCGAGATCGCGCCGCGGGCATCGAGCATGTTGAAGCTGTGCGCGGCCTTCAGCACCATTTCGTAGGCCGGCAGCGCCAGGCCCGCTTCCATCAGACGCTTCGCTTCCGATTCGTAGTTGCCGAACAGCGAGAACAGGAAATCGACGTTGGAATGCTCGAAGTTGTACGTCGACTGTTCCACCTCGTTCTGATGGAAGACGTCGCCGTAGGTCACCTTCGAGCCGTCCGGGTACACCGCCCAGATGAGGTCATAGACGTTCTCCACGCCCTGCAGGTACATCGCCAGGCGCTCCAGGCCGTAGGTGATCTCGCCCAGCACCGGCTTGCAGTCCAGGCCGCCGACCTGCTGGAAGTAGGTGAACTGCGTCACCTCCATGCCGTCCAGCCACACTTCCCAGCCCAGGCCCCAGGCGCCGAGCGTGGGGTTTTCCCAGTCGTCCTCGACGAAGCGGATGTCGTGCGCGTTGGAGTCGATGCCCAGCGCGCGCAGCGAATCGAGGTAAAGCTCCTGGATGTTCAGCGGCGAGGGCTTCAGCACCACCTGGTACTGGTAGTAGTGCTGCAGCCGGTTCGGGTTCTCGCCGTAGCGGCCGTCCTTGGGCCGGCGCGAAGGCTGCACGTAGGCGGCGTTCCAGGGTTCCGGGCCGATCGCGCGCAGGAAGGTGGCGGTATGGCTGGTGCCGGCGCCGACTTCGAGGTCGTAGGGTTGCAGCAGCACGCAGCCGCGCTCGCCCCAGAACTGCTGGAGCGTCAGGATGACTTGCTGGAAGGTGGGCTTCGGGTGGGCTGAGGAATGGGCCATGGTGTCGGGCGGCATCGGCCGCGCTGCGAACGCAAAGAGCTGGATTTTACTGTCAATTCCCGCTCCGCGTACGCCCGGTGGCCGGGCGCCGCTACAGCAGGCCCATCTCCAGCCGCGCGCCCTCGCTCATCATCTCCCGGCTCCACGGCGGGTCCCACACCAGTTCCACGTTGACTTCCGCGACGCCCGGGATGTCCTCGAGCTTCTGCTTCGCCTCCTCGGCGATCATCATCCCCATGCCGCAGCCGGGCGCGGTCAGCGTCATGCGCACGTCGATGCGAAAGCGCCCGTCCGCCAGCGGCGTCAGCTCGCAGGCGTACACGAGGCCGAGATTGACGATGTCGATCGGGATCTCGGGGTCGTAGCAGGTGGCGAGCTGGTTCCACGCCGCGGCCTCGACGGCCTCCTTGCCGTAGCTGCCGTCGGCGGCCTGCGTGACGATGTCCTGCGCCGCATCGGCTTCCAGCCCGAGCGCGTCGGCCTCGCTGCCGGGGATGCGGTACAGGCTGCCGTTGATCATCACCGTGAAGGTGCCGCCCAGGCGCTGCGTGACCTGGGCGTAATCGCCCGCCTCCAGCGTCACCGGCGTGCCCCAGGGCACCAGCACCGCCGGGCAGTCGCGGGTGAGCCGCACCTCGAGCACGTCGCCATGGGGTTTGTTCATCGTCGCTTCCTCGCTGCGCGCGTTCATGCCGTTTTCATCCCGGGTTCATTCGGTCTTCGCCGTGCCGACGCCGGTCAGGGCGTTGTGCAGCGTGTGCCAGGCGAGCGTCGCGCACTTCACCCGCGCCGGAAACTCGCGCACCCCGGCCAGCACCTCGAGCTTGCCGAAGTCCCGCCCTTCGGGCGCCGCATCGGTGAGCAGCGCGTGGAAGTCGCGGAACAGCGCCTCGACCTCTTCCACCGGCCGACCCTTCACCGCCTCGGTCATCAGCGAAGCCGAGGCGGTGGAGATCGCGCAGCCGTGGCCGAGAAAGCTGACGTCCCGCACCACGCCGTCGACCACCTTCAGGTAGACGGTGAGCTGGTCGCCGCACAGCGGGTTGTGGCCTTGCGCGACATGGTCGGCGTCGTCCATGGCGTGGAAGTTCCGCGGCTGGCGGTTGTGATCGAAGATCACCTCCTGGTACAGCTCGCGCAGGTCGCCGAAGCCGCCCCGCCCGCCGCTCATGGCCGCCCTCCGAACATCGCCTGCGCCTTGCGGATGCCGGCCACCAGCGCCTCGACGTCCTCGTCGTCGTTGTACAGCGCGAAGGAGGCGCGCGCGGTGCCGGCGATGCCGTAGCGCGTCATGAGCGGCATCGCGCAATGGTGCCCGGCGCGGATGGCGACGCCATCGGCGTCGAGGATGGTGCCGAGATCGTGCGGATGGATGCCCTCCACCAGCAGCGACAGCACGCCGGCCTTCCGTGCCGCGTTGCCGATCACCCGCACGCCGGGCAGCGCCTGCACCGCCGCGGTGGCCTTCGCCAGCAGCGCATGCTCGTGCGCGCCGATGCGTTCCAGGCCGATCCCCAGCACATAGTCGATCGCCGCGGCCAGCGCCACGGTGCCGGCGATATTGGGCGTGCCGGCCTCGAAGCGCTGCGGCGACGGGGCGAAGGTGGAACGCTCGAAACTCACCGTCTCGATCATCGAGCCGCCGCCCTGCCACGGCGGCATCGCCTGCAGCAGTTCGCGGCGGCCGTACAGCACGCCGATGCCGGTCGGGCCGTACAGCTTGTGGCCGGAAAAGGCGTAGAAGTCGCAGCCCAGCGCCTGCACGTCCACCGGCATGTGCGCCACCGCCTGCGCGCCGTCGACCAGCACCCGCGCACCCGCCGCATGGGCACGGCGGACCAGGTCGGCAACCGGATTGACGGTGCCGAGCGCGTTCGACACCTCGGTGATCGCCACCAGCCGCGTGCGCGGGCCGAGCAGCGCGTCGAAGGCCGCTGGTTCCAGTTCGCCCGCGTCGTCGATCGGCGCCACTTTCAGCACCGCCCCGATCTGCCCGCAGACGAACTGCCAGGGCACGATGTTGGAGTGGTGCTCCATCGCCGTGATCAGGATCTCGTCGCCCGGCTGCAGCGTGCTGCGCGCCCAGCTCTGCGCCACCAGGTTGATGGACTCGGTGGTGCCGCGGGTGAACACGATCTCCTCCGCCCGCGCCGCGTTGAGGAAGCTGCGTACCCGTTCGCGCGCGTCCTCGTACAGATCGGTCGCATGCTGCGACAGGAAATGCACGCCACGGTGGATGTTGGCGTTGGATTCGCGGTAGAAGCGGCGCTCGGCCTCGATCACCGCCTCGGGCTTCTGCGTCGTGGCGGCGTTGTCGAGATAGACGAGGCGCCTGCCGCGGACCGGGCGCGACAGGATGGGAAAGTCGGCCGCATGCGCGGACAGGTCCTTTCCGCCGGCAGCCGCCGCAGCGGCCGGGACTTCGCTCAGATTCATCGCAGATCCTCCATCGGTTCGCCGCCCGGCAGCCGGGCACGGATCGCCGCCTGCGCGCGCTGCCGCAGCGGCGCCAGGCCGATGCGCGCCAGCGCTTCGGCGGCGAAGGCGTAGGTCAGCAGGTTGCGCGCATGCGCCTCGTCCAGGCCCCGCGTACGCAGGTAGAACAGGCTGTCTTCGTCGATCTGGCCGACGGTGGCGCCGTGCGCGCATTTCACGTCGTCGGCGTAGATCTCGAGTTCGGGCCGCGCATCCGCCTCGGCCTGCGGCGACAGCAGCAGGTTGTCGGCGCGCTGCATCGCGTCGGTGCGCACCGCCCCCGGCGCCACCAGGATGCGGCCGGCGAACACGCCGCGCCCGGCGCCGTCGAGCACGCCGCGGTAGAACTCGCGGCTGGTGCCGCGCGGCCGGGCGTGGTCGATGCGGGTGTGGTGGTCGACGTGGCGCCGCCCATCGACGTGGAACAGGCCGTTCAGCAGCACCTCGCAGCCCTCGCCGTCGAAGCGGGTGGCAATGTCGTTGCGCGCCAGTTGCGCGCCGAAGGACAGCGAGTGCGACGCGAAGCTCGAACCGCGCGCCTGCACGGCATCGATCGCCGCCAGATGCACGGTGTGGCGGTCCTCTTCCTGCAGCTTGAGGTGGGTGATGCGCGCATCCTGCTCCGCCGCGATGCGGGTGACGGCATTGGTCAGCCGCCCGTCCGCCTCGCCCGGCGCCGCATCCTCCGCTCCGTCCTGCGCGGCGCCCACGTAGTGCTCGACGATCGTGGCCTCGGCGTTCGCCTCGGCGATCACCAGGTTGCGCAGCAGGCTCGCGCCCTCGCGTACGCCGCCGATGAACACCAGATGGACCGGCGCTTCCAGCGCCACGCCGCGCGCCAGGCGGATGACGGCGCCGTCGGTGGCGAGCGCGGCGTTGAGCGCCGCCGGGCTGGCGCCGTCCCCGGCCGCGCCGAAGTGGCCCTCGACGCGCTCGGGATGCGCGGCGAGCACCTCGGACAAGGCGCGGATCTCCGCGCCCGCCGGCAGCGGGCCGATCCCGGACAGCGCCGGCGCATGGCGGCCATCGACGAACACCAGCCAGTGTCCGCGGCCCCCGGCGTTCGCGTCCGCGTCGCGCAGGCGCCGCAGCACGGCCGCGGGCTCGGCCGCCGCGGCAGCCGGCGCAAACGTCCGTTCCTCCAGCAGCGCCAGCGAGGTATGGCGCCAGTTTTCCAGCCGCGACGTCGGCCAGCCTTCGTCGGCGAAGCGGATGATCGCCTGCTCGCGCAATGCGTCGAGCCAGGGCACGCCAGCGCCGGGCAGTTCGCCGCGGCGGGTGTTGTAGCGCTCCAGCCAGTGGGAGATGGCACTCATGACGCCGCCCCTTGCGCCCCCTGGGCCGGCTGCGCCTCGTCGATCCAGCCATAGCCGCGCGCCTCCAGCTCGTGCGCCAGCTCGCGCCCGCCCGAGCGCACGATGCGCCCGCGCGACAGCACGTGCACCTTGTCGGGCACGATGTAGTCGAGCAGGCGCTGGTAGTGGGTGATGACGATCATCGAGCGCTCCGGCGAGCGCAGCCGGTTGACGCCGTCGGCCACCATGCGCAGCGCATCGATGTCGAGGCCGGAGTCGGTTTCGTCGAGTATCGCCAGCCGCGGCTCGAGCAGCGCCATCTGCAGCACCTCGTTGCGCTTCTTCTCGCCGCCGGAAAAGCCCTCGTTCACCGAGCGGTAGAGAAACTCCTCGCTCATGCCGACGGCCTTCATCTCCGCTTTCACCCGCTTCAGGAAATCCATCGCGTCGTACTCGGGCTCGCCGCGGTGGCGGCGCACCGCGTTGACCGCCGCCTTCAGGAAATAGGCATTGGAAACGCCGGGAATCTCGACCGGGTACTGGAAGGCGAGGAACAGGCCAGCGCGGGCGCGCTCCTCGGTGGGCAGCGCGAGCAGGTCGACGCCGTCCCAGGTGACGCTGCCGTCCTCGACGGTGAAGCTGTCGCGCCCGGCCAGCACTTGCGCCAGCGTGCTCTTGCCCGAGCCGTTGGGCCCCATGATGGCATGCACCTCGCCGGTGCCCACCTGGAGGTCGAAGCCGCGCAGGATGGGCTTGCCATCGACGGATACGTGAAGATTGCGGATATCGAGCATGACGTTCTCCCTGTCCTGTTTGCCCTGAACGGCCTCAGCCGACGCTGCCTTCCAGGCTGACGCCCAGGAGCTTCTGCGCCTCCACGGCGAACTCCATCGGCAGCTCCTTGAACACTTCCTTGCAGAAGCCGCTGACGATCATCGACACCGCGTCCTCGGCGGTGAGCCCGCGCTGCATGGCGTAGAACAACTGGTCCTCGCCGATGCGCGAGGTGGTGGCCTCGTGCTCCACGCGCGCCGACGGATGGCGCACCTCGATGGTCGGGAAGGTGTGCGCGGCGCAGCGCCCGCCGATCAGCAGCGAATCGCACTGGGTGTAGTTGCGCGCCCCCGCCGCCCTGGGCGCCACCCGCACCAGGCCGCGGAAGGTGTTGCTGCCGCGGCCGGCGGAGATGCCCTTGGAGATGATCGTGCTCTTGGTGTTGCGCCCCATGTGGATCATCTTCGAGCCGGTGTCGGCCTGCTGGCGGTGGTTGGTCAGCGCCACCGAGTAGAACTCGCCCACCGAATCGTCGCCGCGCAGCAGCACGCTGGGGTATTTCCAGGTGATGGCCGAACCCGTCTCCACCTGCGTCCAGGAAATGTGCGAGCGCGCGCCGCGGCAGTCGCCGCGCTTGGTGACGAAGTTGTAGATGCCGCCCTTGCCGTCCTTGTCGCCGGGGTACCAGTTCTGCACCGTCGAGTACTTGATGTGCGCGCCTTCCAGCGCAACGAGTTCCACCACCGCGGCGTGCAGTTGGTTCTCGTCGCGCATCGGCGCCGTACAGCCTTCGAGATAGCTCACCGTGGCGCCCTCGTCGGCGATGATCAGCGTGCGCTCGAACTGCCCGGTGTCGCGCGCGTTGATGCGGAAGTAGGTCGACAGCTCCATCGGGCAGCGCACGCCCTTCGGGATGTAGACGAAGGAACCGTCGGAGAACACCGCCGAATTCAGCGCGGCATAGAAGTTGTCGCCCTGCGGCACCACCGTGCCCAGGTACTGGCGTACCAGTTCGGGATGTTCCTTCACCGCCTCCGAGAACGAGCAGAAGACGATGCCGTGCTCGGACAACTGCTTCTTGAAGGTCGTGGCCACCGACACCGAGTCGAACACCGCATCCACCGCCACGCCCGCCAGCCGCGCCCGCTCGTGCAGCGGCACGCCGAGCTTTTCGTAGGTGCGCAGCAGTTCGGGATCGACCTCGTCCAGGCTCTTCGGGCCGTCGGTCTTACGCTTGGGCGCGGAATAATAGACGATGTCCTGGAAGTCCACCGGCGGAAAGCTGACCTGCGCCCACAGCGGCGGCGCCATCGTCAGCCAGCGGCGGTAGGACTCCAGCCGCCACGCCAGCAGCCAGTCGGGCTCGCCCTTCTTTTCCGAGATGCGGCGGATGACGTCTTCCGACAGGCCCTTGGGCAGGCTGTCGGCTTCGAGCGGGGTGACGAAGCCCGCCGGATACTCGCGTTCGAGAAAGGCTTCGATCGGTTTGGTCGGTGCATTCATCTGCATGGCTCCTCGTCACTGGGCGATGCGCCCCTTGATCGGCTGCGGGCCGGCGATCGGGTGCGCGTCGCCGCCGGCCACCGGCAGCGGGCCGGCCATGTCGGCCAGGCTCACATCCTCGAGCGCGCGCCTCACCACGCCATTGATGCGCTGCCAGTTGGCGCGGATCTGGCAGCCGTTCTCGAAATCGCACAACCCGGCACCGGCGCTGCACTCGGTGAGGCCGAAGGGTTGTTCCTCCAGCGCATCGACGATGTCGGCCACGCTGATCTGCTCCGCCGGCCGGCTCAGCGCATAGCCGCCGCGCAGGCCGCGGACGCTGCGCACCAGATCGTGGCGGCCGAGCGACTTCAGCACCTTGCTGACGGTCGGCGCGCCCAGCCCCAGCGTGGCGGCAAGATCGTTGGCGCTGAACAGGCGATCGGGGAAATTCGCCATGTGCGTCAGCACCAGCGTGCCGTAGTCGGTGAGCTTGCTGATGCGCAGCATGATCAGGCCGCCGCCCCGGACATGCGCGCCGGGCCGCCGCCTTTCATCCGCCCCTCTTGCGCAGCGCTCGGCGCGCAGCCGCCGGACTCGCCGCCGAGGCGGATGGCCGCGCACCGTGCGGTGCCCAGCCCGAGGTGGCGGGCGGTGGTTTCAAGCAAGCGCCGGATCGTCGTTGGCTCCATGGCCGTCTCCCGATGTTCGCCGGTGGGCGGGTCGGATATACAGTACTGTTTCAGTACCATTTAAGTCAACACATGGCTGGAAAGGTTCCAGCGGGATGCATTCTTGCCGCCGCTCCGGCGGAAACAGTGCCGTCAGGCGCCGCGGCGGCGCAGGACGGCTGCGGCGGCCAGCACGGCGAGGGCGAGTCCCAGCGCCGCGTGGTCGCCCCAGCGGGCGTAGGGCGTGAGCCCCTGGTGGCCGCGCACCTCGGCGTGCAGCACGCCGCGCTCGAATTCCGGCAGCACGCCGGTGACGCTGCCGTCGGGCTCGACCACCGCGGTCATGCCGGTATTGGTCGAGCGCAGCATCGGCCGGCCGGTCTCGAGCGCACGCACGCGGGCGATCTGCAGATGCTGCGGCTGGGCCAGCGAATCGCCGTACCAGGCGAGGTTGGAGAGGTTCAGCATCAGCGTGGCCTGCGGCAGCGCGCGGATCAGCTCGGCGCCGAAGAGATCCTCGTAGCAGATGTTGAGCGCGATGCGCTGGCCGCCCAGCGCCATCGGCGGCTGGTCGGGAGCGCCGCGCGTCTGGTCCGACATCGGGATGTCGACGAGGTGGTAGAACCAGTCGAACAGCGGCGGCGAATACTCGCCGAAGGGCACCAGGTGCTGCTTGGCATAGGTCTGCGGCGGCGCGACCCCCAGGCTGATCGCGGCGTTGTAGATGCGCCGCGCCTCGTCCCCGTCCGGCCCCGCTCCCGGCTCACTGCGGAACACGCCCAGCACCAGGTCGCCGCCATGCTCGCGCACGAAGCCGCGCAGCAGGTCGAGGTAACCCTCCGGCAGCCTGTCCTCCAGCGTCGGCAGCGTCGTCTCGGGCAGCACCACCAGTTGCGCCGCGGTATCGCGCACCAGTTCGGCGTTGCCGCGCAGCACGTCGACGAAATGCTCCGGGTTCCACTTCAGCGACTGCTCGAAGTTGGTCTGGACCAGCGCCACCGACAGCGGCGCGCCGGCCGGCACCGTCCACGCCACCGCGCGCAGGCCCGCGCCGCCGCCGACCAGCACCACCGCCAGCGCCGCCGGCAGCAGCAGGGCCCGCGGCCGTCGCCAGGGCGCCAGCGCCGCCAGCGCGGCGAGAAAGGCGACGAGACCGCCCGCGCCATACACGCCGATCACCGGCAGGAAGCCCGCCAGCGGGCTCGGCGGCGTCTGCGAATAACCGATGGCGAGCCACGGAAAGCCGGTGAACACCACGCCGCGCAGCCACTCGGCCAGCAGCCACAGCGCACCGAACAATGCCGCGCGCGCCAGTACGCCACCGGCGCGCAGGCGCACGAACAGCGCCCCGGCCAGCGCCGGGTACAGCGCCAGGTAGGCGCAGAACAGCGCGATGGCGAGCACCGCCAGCGGCATCGGCATGCCGCCGTAGCGGTTGAGCGCCACGTACAGCCAGGACACGCCGCCGGCGAAGGCGCCGAACCCCCAGGCCATGCCGAGCAGGAAGCCCTCGCGGACGCGCTCTGCACGCTGCAACTGCCACGCCAGCACCGCCAGCGCCGCCGGCGCCAGCGGAAACAGGCCGAAGGGCGCGAACGCGAACACCGACGTGCCGCCCGCGAGCAGCGCCAATATCCTGGAACGCATCGTCAGCCGCCGGCGGTGTCCAGCGGCGGCAAGGGTTCGACCACCAGGGTGAGGACACGCCGGCTGTCTGCGCGCAGCACGCGCACGCGCAGGTTTTCGATGTCGATCGACTCGCCGCGCTGCGGCACGCGGCCGAAGTGCTGGATGACGTAGCCGCCCATCGTCTCGACGTCCTCGCTCTGCAGGTGCGTGGCGAAGGCGGCGTTGAAGGCGGCCAGTTCGGTCGTCCCCTTCACGCGGTAGCGGCTGCCCTGCAGCAGGCGGATGTTGTCGTCCTCGCCGGTGCCGTCGTATTCGTCCTCGATGTCGCCGACGATCTGTTCGAGCACGTCCTCGATCGTCACCAGGCCGGCCACGCCGCCGTATTCGTCGACGACGATCGCCATGTGGTTGCGGCTGACGCGGAATTCCCTCAGCAGCACGTTCAGGCGCTTCGTCTCCGGGATGAACACCGCCGGCCGCAGTATCCCGCGCAGGTCGAAGGGGCGGCCGATGAAATGCGGCAGCAGGTCCTTGGCGAGGAAGATGCCCAGGACGTCGTCCTTGCTGTCGCCCACCACCGGAAAGCGCGAATGCCCGGTATCGATGACGAAATGCGCGATGCGGTCGATCGAGTCGTCGAGGCGCACCACGTCCATCTGCGCGCGCGGCACCATCACGTCGCGCACCTGCATGTCGGACACCTGCAGCGCGCCTTCGATGATGGACAGCGCATCGGAGTCGAACAGGTTGCGTTCGCACGCCGACTGTATCAGTGCGAGCAGGTCTTCACGATCCGCCGGCTCGCCCGAGATCATCGACGAGAGCCGGTCGAGCAGCGACGGTTTGCTTGTAGGGGAAGGTTCCATCGGGTCGTCGGGCACGCGCACGCCGTCAGCGTGCGCGCAAGTCTTCATGCATAGGGATCAGCATAGCCCAGTCCGCGCAGGATCTGCGTCTCGAGCGCCTCCATGCGCTCGGCCTCGGCGTCCTCGAGATGATCGTAGCCCTGCAGGTGCAGCATCCCATGCACGACGAGATGGGCGAAATGGGCCTCCAGCGTCTTGCCCTGCTCGGCCGCCTCGCGCACCACCACCGGCACGCACAGCACGAGGTCGCCGGTGAGCGGCGCGCCGGTTTCCGCCGCCGCCAGCATCTCGCCTTCGCCATAGCTGAAAGTCAGCACGTTGGTGGCATTGTCCTTGCCGCGGAATTCGCGGTTTAGCCGTCGCCCTTCCTCCTCGCCGACGAATCGCACGGTGATCTCCGCATCGCCCTGCAGCGCGGCCTGCGCCCAGCGGCGGATGTGGTTCTTCTTCGGCGCGTTGGCCTTGTCGTCGCCTTCCACCGCGCGCTGCACCGACAGCGACAGCACCGGCGGCAGCGCGCTGCGCACCGGGGCGGGCGCCCTCGCGTCCGCCGGCTCCGCATCGACGACCGGCAGCAGGTCGTGCAGCACATCCACGCGCAGCAGCAACAGGTTGCATGCGCCCGGTTGCAGGCTGATGACGGGTGTATCCGCCTCGTTCGCCGTCTCGGCCTCGATCTCGAGGTCACCCCAGGCGCGCTCCGGAAAGCACAGCGACAGGCGCCGGCCGTCGTCGAGTTCGATCTCCAGGCGCTCGGCCTTCACCCGCGTACTCTTGCCGTCGGCATCGACGGCGAAGATCTTCGGCCCGCCGTCGCGCGCGGCCTGCTCCCTAGGCATTTCCCTTTTCTCCCTGCACCTGGGCGGCCTCGGTCTTCGCCTCGCTCGCCGCCTTGTTGTCGTAAGCCTCGACGATGCGCGCCACCAGCGGATGGCGCACCACGTCTTCCTTCTGGAATTCGGAGAAGGCGATGCCGCGCACCTGCGCCAGCACCTCGCGCGCCTCGCGCAATCCGCTGCGCTGGCCGCGCGGCAGGTCGACCTGGGTGAGGTCGCCGGTGACCACCGCCTTGGCGCCGAAGCCGATGCGCGTGAGGAACATCTTCATCTGCTCCGGCGTCGTGTTCTGCGCCTCGTCGAGGATGATGAAGGCGTTGTTCAGCGTGCGTCCGCGCATGAAGGCGAGCGGCGCGATCTCGATCAGGCTGCGCTCGAACAGCTTGGCGACGCGGTCGAAGCCCATCAGGTCGTACAGCGCATCGTAGAGCGGGCGCAGGTAGGGGTCCACCTTCTGCGCCAGGTCGCCGGGCAGGAAGCCCAGGCGCTCGCCCGCCTCCACCGCCGGCCGCGTCAGGATGATGCGCTCGACCATGTCGCGCTCGAAGGCATCGACCGCGCTCGCCACCGCGAGATAGGTCTTGCCGGTGCCCGCCGGGCCGATGCCGAAGGTCACGTCGTGCTGCTGGATGTTGCACAGGTACTCGACCTGGCGCGGCGTGCGGCCGTGCAGTTCGGTGCGCCGCGTCAGCAGCACCGGCGCCGCCTGCGCGCCGGCCTCGCCGCCGCCGCCCCGGTTCGCGATCTCGATCAGCGCCAGTTGCACGTCGTCCGCCGACAGATCGCGGTCGGCCTGCTCATAGAAATGCTTGAGCGCCATCTCGCCGCGCAGCACCTGCGACGGATGGCCGTGCAGCGTGAAATGCTCTCCACGGCGGCCGATCGTGATGTCGAAGGCATTCTCGACCTGGCGCAGGTTCTCTTCCAGCGCACCGCACATGCGGGCCAGCCGCGGGTTGTCGACCGGCTCGAAGAAGACTTCCAGGGTTTTCGCCATCAGGATTCCCGGGTCACGATCTCGCCGCGCAGGCTGTGCGGCAGCGCGGCACGGATGTGCACGTCGATGAACCGGCCGATCAGGCGGTCGCGGCTGGGCGACGGCGCGGCGAAATTCACCACGCGGTTGTTGTCGGTGCGGCCCATCAGTTCGTTGGCATCCTTCCTGGCCGGGCCTTCGACCAGGATGCGCTGCACCGAGCCGACCATCGCCGCGCTGTTGGCCTGGTACTGCTCGTCGATGCGCTTCTGCAGCCGCGCCAGCCAGGCGAGCTTGGTTTCCTGCGCCACCGGGTCGGCCAGATCGGCGGCCGGCGTGCCGGGGCGGGCGCTATAGACGAAGCTGAACGAGCCATCGAAGCCGACCTCCTCGATCAGTTTCATCGTCTTCCCGAAATCGTCTTCGGTCTCGCCCGGGAAGCCCACGATGAAGTCGGAGGTGAGCGACAGGTCCGGCCGCGCGGCGCGCAGCTTGCGCACGACGGACTTGAACTCCAGCACCGAATAGCCGCGCTTCATCGCCGCCAGCACGCGGTCCGACCCGGACTGCACCGGCAGGTGCAGTTGCGACACCAGCTTGGGCAGCCTGGCGTAGCAGTCGATCAGGCGCTGCGTCATCTCGCGCGGATGCGAGGTGGTGTAGCGGATGCGCTCGATGCCGGGGATCTCGGCCACGCATTCGAGCAGGAAGGCGAAATCGCCCTCCTCCCCGCCCTCGCGCGTCAGCGCACCGCGCCAGGCGTTCACGTTCTGGCCCAGCAGCGTCACTTCCTTCACACCCTGCGCCGCCAGCCCGGCGATTTCGGCCAGCACATCCTCCAGCGGGCGCGACACCTCCTCGCCACGGGTATAAGGCACGACGCAGAAAGTGCAGTACTTGGAGCAGCCTTCCATGATGGACACGAAGGCGCTCGCCCCCTCCACGCGCGCCGGCGGCATGGCGTCGAACTTCTCGATCTCCGGGAACGAGATGTCCACCTGCGAGCGGCCCGTCTTCCTGCGCGCATCGATCAGGCTGGGCAGGCGGTGCAAAGTCTGCGGCCCGAACACCACGTCCACATAGGGCGCGCGCTTCACGATCGCCTCGCCCTCCTGGCTGGCCACGCAGCCACCCACGCCGATGATCAGCCCGGGCTTCGCCTGCTTCAGCAGCTTCACCCGCCCGAGGTCGTGGAACACCCGTTCCTGCGCCTTCTCGCGCACCGAACAGGTGTTGAACAGGATGACGTCCGCCTCTTCCGGGTCGTCGGTCTTGACCAGTTCTTCGCTGGCACCGAGCACGTCCGCCATCTTGTCGGAGTCGTACTCGTTCATCTGGCACCCGAAGGTGCGGATGTAGAGCTTCTTCATCAGGAGGGAATCACGGCTGGATTACTGCTTGGGCTCGGGCGCGGCGATCTCTTCGGGCGTGAGTATCCACACCCGGCCGACCTGCCCGTACATGTCCACGATCGCCCGCACCTGGTACTCGCCGCGCACCGCGCCTTGCAGCACCAGGCGGTTCTCGGCGTCACGGATCAGCGCGCCGGGGCTGAGCTTCATGGCCTTGTCGCCGACCGCGACCGCGCCGTTGCCGGCAAAGACCATCTTCATCTTCTTGGCCTCGGGCGGAAACATGCGCGGCACCCCTGCAAACGCGGCTCCCGCAAGCAAGGCGGACAGGGACGCAGCCACGGCGAAGGTGGCAAGAGGACGCACGAATCGCGAAAGAAAGCGGCGCAAGGCAAGCCCGGGAGAACCGGCGGACGACGTTGAAAGGGCCTGAATCATGGCCGATGGACACCCGAATGTCAATGCAAAATCCTTATAAATCAAGGCTGATCCAGCCCCCGCCGGCAGCGGCCAAAACTCTCCGCCACGCAGCCGCTGTTGACGTTCCCGCCGCGGACCCGCTATATTCGCGCGCTCTGTTGGTGATGTAGCTCAGACGGTTAGAGCGACGGATTCATAACCCGTAGGTCGGCGGTTCGATTCCGCCCATCACCACCAACCGGATCATGAGACGAAACAAGGGCTTGGGCAACCAGGCCCTTCGTCGTTCACGCATCCCCTGCGATGACCGATCGCCCCCCTGGTTGCAGGCTACGCCCACCTGAAACGCGACTCGTCATTCCTCCGCCGAACGCCCGCGAACCCGGAACGCTACGAGCCGGCGCCGCCCGGCCCCCTGTCCGGCGTGCCGGCCGGCGCCGTCGGCGGCTCATCGTAGAACGAACAGCTGAAAAAGAGGCCCAGCATGGCAGTGATGACCCCCTGCAACAGCAGCAGCCAGGGACGGGCCTCGGTGAGCAGGCTCCACGCATCCTTCTCGAACCCCGATGCATGGCTCAATCCGGGCGCGAACACCGTGATCATCAGCGCAAGGATGTAGGCCCCACAGCAGAACTGCGCGATCCGCAGGAGCACCTTGTCCACTACGCGCCTGTCGGTCCGCATCCCCGCATTGGCGACCAGGGCCCCGACGATCAGTGTCGAGGTGGGCCACACCAGGGCCCCGTACCATTCCATGACGTCCCGCTGATGCCCCTCGTAGACCGGTGAAAACAGCGTCTGGGCCATCAGCACGAAGAAGATGAAGAAGGCCGGCACGAACCACAGCAGCGCGAGCCCGTACTGGGCCCTGCGCAGCGGAACGGTTTCAAGCACGTCGTCCATCGCGCCTCACTCCACCTGAAGCCTGCCCGCCACGGACAGCGGTTCCGGCTCCGTCCCGGCCAGCTTCGACAGGCCCGGCCAGAGCCCCGCCTTCTCTAGATGCGCTTCGCACGTCAGCCTCCCCGGGGCGCGCACGGCCACCTTCTTCCCCCTCGCGGCCTCGAACTCATACACATGGACGCTCATGCGATGGCGCGCGGTCACCGGCCTTGCCGCCGTTTCCGGTGCCAGACCCGCGGTGCCCCGCAGAAACCAGGTCTGCGCATCGAGGAAGGTGGGCTCGACGCTGGTCGGCGCCCTGTCGTCGGTGCTCACGACGAAGATGAACATCCGGTAGTTGCCGGCGTTCGCCCCGGCCATCCCGCGCAGTACCTTCAGCAGGAACGGTTCGTCCCGGCCCGGTGCTTCCACGTTCCAGCGTTCGTCCCCGCCCTTCGCGGTGCCGTCCCGCTCGATCTGTTCCGGCCGCGTGACCACGACGAAGCCATCCGGCACGTCGAAGAAGCTGCGTTCCGTGTAGCCCGCGGCGGTCATCGCCGACAGCACCTGCGTGGAAACGCCCCCGATCGTCATCCCTCGCCGCTGGGCCCAGGCGCCCGTTTCCTTCGGCAAGACCAGGCGGGCCGACGGCGACGGCAAGGGCCAGCTCAAACCGGGCACCCCCTGTGTCCACCGCCCGGCCTCGGACTCCGGCCCCGTCACGCCTATCAGGGCGCCTGCCGCGGCCCCGTCGGCAGCCTTGCCTCCCATCAGTCCGGCGGATATGCCCCCCAGAAGCCCTCCGAACACGGCGCTCATTGCTCCGGCTGCCGCCCCGGGATCGGCGGGCGCTTCCCCTTGGGAGTCCCCGAAGACGAAGACCAGGCTCCGGTCGATCTTGCCCGCATGGATGACGCGGCCGGGCGCGGTCACGGCCGGTTCGGATGCCGCCTCGCGGGAAACACCCCCCGGCTCCGCCACGGAAGCGCACCCCGACAAGGACGCGAGCGCGCCCACGCCGGCTGCCCATACCCACAACGGCCTGAACTTCCGCACCCTCACTCGGCACCCCGCTCATCCAAAGCGCAAACCGGCGCTGCCGGTGATTATAGGGGCAGAGACGAAACGGCCTTCGAGGGATGCGAGAGCGGCCGGCATGCGCGGCTCAAGCGGCGGGGTCCGCCGCCCCGCCGATGCTGCCGAACTCCGCCGGCGTCTTCACGTAGAACAGATGCACACCCTCGGAACGAAGCCGCTCGAACAAACGTTCCGCCTCCTCGTCCGTCACCGCCATCAGCACCGCCAGCGGCTGGTCGGTCAGTTCGAAGAAATGCACCGAATGCAGGCGCCGGTCATGCCCCACGCCTTCGCTGGCCGGGATCAGCGTGGCCCCGCGCAGCCCCATCTCGGCGGCCAGATGGACCAGCCAGTCGGCCACGGGCTTGCCGGCGTGGCGCCGGTCCTGCCGGGTGAAGAAGGTGATCTGGTAACCGTTCATGGCGATCTTCTCCTCACGAGGACTTGAGCCACGCCACCGTGGCGATGCCTGCCAGCGTCATGAATACCGATCCGGCGACATGGACGGCGATGGCACCCAGGGCCCATGAATACAGGCCGCGCTGCAGCAGATCGACGACCTCGGCCGAGAACGTCGAAAAGGTGGAGAGCCCGCCGCAGAAGCCGGTGATGACCAGCAGGCGCCACTCGGGCGACAGGCCGGGCATCTGCGCGAAGAAGGCGATGGCAAGGCCGACGACGTAGCCGGCGATCAGGTTGGCAGCCAGCGTGCCGGGCGGCATGTCGGGCAGCAGGCTGTTGAGCCTGAGCCCCAGGCTCCATCGCAGGAGGCCGCCGAGCACTGAGCCCACGGCAATGGCGAGAATCGGTTTCCACACTGCGTCGTCCTCTCTTGAACGTTGCTCTCGAGGACAGGCGGCCAAAAAAATACCTACGCGGCCCGTCCGGCCAATCGTAGGCATCATCAGCCGCAGGCTGCGGCGGTTATACGGAGGAATGCCATCTCCGCTCACCAGTATATCGCCACGCCCGGAACGCGTCACCGCGCCGATCCCGAATTCCCGGCCGCCCGGCCGCGATCAACCATGAAGGCCATGCAGTTATCCTATCTCCATCGCGTGCTATATTGAACAATCATTCCCTTGCTACGAGCCCGACGCCACGCGGCTCATCGCAAGATCGGCCAGGAAATGCGCGCAAACGACAGGATCTTTCCGGAACGGCAGCCTTTCCCGGCCCGGACGGCCAGGCTCCCCGGCCTGCGGCCCGCCCGCCTTTATGACAGGCAGGCTCGCGGCCCGCTTTCCGGGAAAGCACCGGCCACCGAAGGCATGATGGCGCTCCCGGCGCCCCCGCTCCGCCGGCACGCGGAGCCACTGGCCACGTAGCGTGAACACCGGAGGAAACCTCCATGAAGTGTCCCCCCGCACTGACCACCGAGAAAGAGCGCCTCGAAGCCCTGTCCAGGTACGGCCTGGGCAGCGACCGGCCCCTGCCCGGCCTGGACCCGGTGGTCCAGATCGCCGCGCGGATGTTCGACATGCCCGTGGCGGCGGTGAACATGATCGGCAGCGATCACGTCTTTTTCGCCGCGAGCACCGGCATGAAGGGCTCCGAAGTCGACATGAGCCGCGACGTCTCCTTCTGCGCGCACGCCATCACCCAGGACGGCGTGATGGTGATCCCCGACGCCAGGCAGGACGAACGCTTCCACGACAACCCCCTCGTCACCGGATCGGCCAACCTGCGCTTCTACGCCGGCGTCCCGCTGCTCTCGCCCGAAGGGCATGCCCTCGGCGCCCTGTGCGTGATCGACGGCAAACCGCACCACGATTTCTCGCAAGAGGACTGCGCGCGCCTGCGCGAACTCGCCAGGATGGCCGCCGACCGGCTCGAACTGCGCCGCGTCGAGATCTCCACCGAACAGGCCGGGCGTCCTTTCGAAGACTTCGCCAGAAACTCCCCCACCGCCGTCGTCTGGTTCGACGAACAAGGGCGCATCGTCGCCTGGAACGACGCCGCGGCCGCCCTGCACGGCTACGGCATATCCGAAGGCGCGGGCCGCCCGGTCGAAACGCTGCTCTCCCGGCGCGACCGCCCCCTATACGGCGACCTCATCGCACGCGCCACCGCCGCAGGCTCCGTGGACGGGCTGGTCATGCCCGAACGGCTGCACGGCCTGCGCAAGGACGGCACGGAATTCCTGCTCGGCCTCTCCCTGTTCTGCTGGCGCGAAGACGGGCGCCTCACGTTCAACGCCCACCTGCAGGACCTGACCGCGCGCAACCGCAAGGAAGAAGAACTGCACCGCCTCGCGAACACCGACATCCTCACCGGCCTCGCCAACCGCGTGAGCTTCTACCGCCGCATGGAAGAAACGCTCACGCGCCCCTCGGCCGCGGCCGCCCTGATGATCGACCTCGACGGCTTCAAGGACGTGAACGACACGCTGGGCCACGCCGTGGGCGACAGCATCCTCTGCGAAGTCGCCCGCCGCCTCCAGCAGGCCATCGGGCCGGACGACACCGTCGCCAGGATCGGCGGGGACGAATTCGCGATCCTGCTGCCCGGCGTATCCACCCCCGAGCGCGCCTCGGAATTCGCCCGCGCCATCATCGGCCGGATCGCCGAACCGATCGTCATCGACGGGCACGAAGTACGCATCGCGGCCAGTTGCGGCGTGGCGGTCGCGCCCGTCCATGCACAGGAAGCCCTCGAACTGATCGGCGACGCGGACCTCGCCCTGTTCAAGGCCAAGAGCATCGGCGGGCGCGGACAGGCATTCGTCTTCGTCACCGCGCTGCGCATGGAAGCCGTGGCGCGCCGGCTCTACAACATCGAATTGCACCGGGCGGTCAACCAGGGCGAATTCGTACTCTTCTACCAACCCCAGATCCGCCTGTCGGACGGCACCCTCACCGGCGCGGAAGCCCTCATCCGCTGGCGGCACCCGCAGCGCGGACTGCTCTCCCCCGCCGCCTTCCTGCCCGCCCTGGAAGGCGGCCCGCTCGCCGCGGTGGTCGGCTTCTGGGTGCTCGACGAAGCCTGCGCCCAGGCAGCGCTATGGCGCAGGAACGGCGCCGCGGACTTCCGCATGGGCGTCAATCTGTTCGGCGCCCAGTTCCGCATCGGCGATCTCGTCGCCGAAGTCGTCTCGGCCCTGGAGCGGCACGGCCTGCCGCCGCAGGCACTCGAACTGGAAGTCACCGAAAACATCGTGCTCGACCAGGACGACCTCGCGGTGGACTCGCTGCAGCGCCTGCGGGCACTCGGCGTCGGCATCGCCTTCGACGACTTCGGCACCGGCTACGCATCGCTCAGCCTGCTCAAGCACTACCCCCTGAGCCGGCTCAAGATCGACCGCTCCTTCGTGCAAGGCATCCACGAATCCGAGCGGGACGCCTCCGTCGTCCGCGCCATCCTCGACATGGCGCGCAGCTTCGACCTGGAAACGATCGCCGAAGGCATCGAGAACGACCCCCAGCGCGACCGCCTGCACGGCTTCGGCTGCGAAGAAGGGCAAGGCTACCTCTTCAGCCGCCCGATCTCCGCACTGGAATTCTCCGACGTATTCGGCATCCCGGTGCCCGCGCGGACGGCCGTCCGCGCATAGCGGATGCCGCATGCACGGACCGCCGGCAAGGCGACATTGACGAGCCGGCCAGCGACTGGAAGCGGCGCGGCCGTAGCCAGGCGAGCGACGGGCCGAAGTGCTCGCCCTGGTGCGGTCGCTCAAGCTGCACGAGGTCTGATGACCTGCCGGGAGGCATGAGCAGGCGCCGCCGCCACGTCACCTACAGCATTTCCAGCGCCCGCGCTCCGCGCGGAGGCGGGAAGAGGCGGTCGAGTTTGGCCAGCGTGTCGGTGTCGAGCGTCAGTTCCAGCGCGCCGGCGTTCTCTTCCACGCGGCGGGGGTCGGATGACTTGGGAATCGCGATGACGTCGGGCCGGCGCAGCAGCCAGGCGAGTGCCACCTGCGCGGGCGTGGCCTGGAGGTGCCGGGCCAGTTCGGCCAGTTTCGGCTGCGGCAGCAGCCGCGCCTGTTCCAGCGGTGAATAAGCCATGAGGGGGACGTGCCGGGCGGCGCACCAAGGTTGCAGGTCCCATTCGATGCCGCGGCGGGTGAGGTTGTACAGGACCTGGTTGACGGCGAAGCGGCCGCCGCCGGGGACGGTGGATAGTTCCTGCATGTCCTGCACGTCGAGGTTGCTGATGCCCCAGCGGCGGATCTTGCCTTCCGCCTGCAGGCGCTCGAAGGCGGCGACCGTCTCGTCGAAGGGGATGTCGCCGCGCCAGTGCAGCAGGTAGAGGTCCAGGCAGTCCACGCCCAGGCGCTTCAGGCTGCGCTCGCAGGCGGCCGGCATGGAGCGGCGGCCAGCGTTGAACGGATAGACCTTGCTGACGAGGAAGACCTGTTCGCGCCGCCCGCGGATGGCTTCGCCGACCAGCTCTTCGGCGGCGCCGTCGCCGTACATTTCGGCGGTGTCGATGAGCGTCATGCCCAGGTCGATGCCGCGTTGCAGCGCGGCCAGTTCGGCGGCGCGGCGGCCGCGCGCTTCGCCCATCATCCAGGTACCCATGCCGAGCGCGGGGACTTGCGTGCCGTCGGGCAGCGCGACTGTCTTCATGGCTTTCTCCCGGTTTCCGTCCGGCCCGGCGAAGCTGCCGCCCATGCGGCGGCGCGAGAAGCCGGGCGCTGCCGATGTTGCCGCAGCGGGCCGCTGTGCGACAAGCGCGGCGCGCGACGCGGCCTGCGGGCCGTGAGTCGCGGATCATGGGACGCAGGTCACAAGTCGCGAAAGCAGGTCGCACGCTAGCCGAACGGCGGCAGGGCGCGGGGAGAGGCCGACACATCCGCACGACCGCACGCCGGTCCGCGCGCGCCGTGCGAAAATCCCGCGCCCCGTCCTCCCTCGAGCCTTGCGCATGTCCGCCGTCCATCACGCCGTCACCCACCTCGTCGTCCATAGGCTGATCAAGGAGGCGAACGCGCCTGCGACGGTGTCGCTGCGCCCGGCGCCCTGCCCGCTCGATGCCGCGGCGGTGCGGCTGGTGGAGCGGATGTGCCGCCAGTATGCGGAGCGTTCGGCGAAAGGCTTCGGGCGTTTCGAGGAGGACGGGGAGCAGTTTCCGCTGGCGCGCTGGCTGCGCGAGCACGTGGTGGAACAGTCGATGGATTTCATCGCGCTGTCGCACCGGATGGCGGAGCGCTTGCAGGCGATCGCCGACGAGGAGGAGCTGGATTCGGGCGGCTTCGTCGTGGTGGCGCGGGTGCGCGAGGGGGAGGCGGACTGCCTGTGGGCGGCGCTGATCGGCGAGGCGGCGGGCACTGGCGTGAGCGGTGCGCTGGACGTGCTCGATTGCGCGCACCTGGATTTTTCGGCGCTGCAGGCGGCCGGGCGCGTCGATCTGGGCGGCTGGCAGCGCGGCGACGAGCGCTACCTGGGTTTTCTGCGCGGGCGCGGCAGGGCGGGTGGATGGTTCAAGCGGTTCCTGGGCTGCAGCGACGTGGTGGTGGCGCTGCAGGAGACGAAGAAGCTGGTGATGACGCTCGGCCGCTTCGTGGAAGAGCAGCACCTGGAACCCGCCGCGCGCGACGCACTGCTCGAACGCGCGCACGGCTACCTGGATGCGCTGGGCGAGAGCGGCGAGGCGGTGGTGTTCGACGAACTGGCGCGCGAGGTGTTTCCCGAGCAGCCGGCGCGGCTGGACGCGATGCTGAACGCGGCGGAGGCGAAGCTGGCCGACGGCTTCGTGCCGAACCGGCGCGCGATCCGCCCGCTGGTGCGCTTCAGCGCGAGCGGCGAGCAGTGGAAGCTGGAGTTCGACCGTAGCGGCCTGCATTCCGGCGCGGTGCATTACGACCGTGCCACCGATACGCTGGTGCTGTCAGGCGTGCCGGAATACCTCAAGCGGATGCTGGCCGAAGAGGCGCCGTGAGCCACCGCGCGCGCTTTTCGATCTGCAGGCGCTGTGGCGACCTTCCGCCCGGTGCCACCGTCCAAACCCGATCGGCGCAGCCGGGGATTTTCCGGTTCACGGCCGATGGCCGGCGATCTCCTTGCGCGAGGACGCATTCGGGTCCTCGTAGCCGACGATCTCGAGCCCGAAGCCGCCGACGCTGGGAATCTTCTGCGGACTGCCGATGATGCGCATGCGCCCTACGCCCAGGTCCTTGAGGATCTGGGCACCGATGCCGAACAGGCGCGCGTTCCATCCGGCCGCCCGGGGCACGCCGCGCCGCGCGCAGTCGATGAGTTCGAGCATCTCGGCCTTGGTTTCCTTGCGGTGCAGGATGACGAGCACCCCGGCGCCGGCCTGCTCGATCAGGTCCGCCGCCTGCCCCAGGCTGAAGCTGTAGGGCTGTTCGGCAAAGTCGAAACCATCCAGGCTGCACAGCGGCTGGTGCACGCGCACCAGGGTCTGCGCGTCGGCACGTATCCGCCCCTTGACCAGGGCGAAGTGGATGACGTCATTCACCAGATCGTCGTAGGCATAGAGGCGGAACGCCCCGTGCGAACCGATGAAGTCGTGCTCCAGCAGGCGCCGCACCAGGCACTCGCCGACGCTGCGATGCTGGATCAGATCGCGGATGGCGCCGATCTTCAAACCGTGCGTGGCCGCGAACCCGGCCAGTTCGGGCAGGCGGGCCATGGTCCCGTCCTCGCACAGGATCTCGCAGATCACCGCGGCCGGCTCGAAGCCGGCCAGGCGGGCGAGATCGCAACCGGCCTCGGTATGGCCCGCACGCACCAGCACGCCGCCGTCCTGGGCCATCAGCGGAAACACGTGGCCGGGCTGCACAATGTCGCGCGCAGTGGCATTGCGTGCAACCACGACGCGTATCGTATGGGCACGGTCCGCGGCAGAGATGCCGGTGGTCACGCCTTCCGCGGCCTCGATCGACACGGTGAAGGCGGTCCCGTGCGGCGAGCCGTTCCGCCGGACCATCTGTGGCAGATCCAGTTGCCGGCAACGCTCCGCCGTGAGCGTCAGGCAGACCAGCCCGCGGCCGAACCGCGCCATGAAGTTGATGGCCTCGGGCGTGGCGGCTTCGGCCGCGATCACGAGATCGCCCTCGTTCTCGCGGTCCTCGTCGTCGACGATCACCACCATCCTGCCGGCACGGACGTCGGCGACGACGTCCTCGATGGGGCTCAGAGCCATGATGCGCGCCTCTCCCGGTTCGCGGGCAGGGAACGCAATTCGCCGGCGCCGCGCGCGGCCGGCGCCCTCCCCCCGCGCGGCGCAGCCGGCAGCAGGAAGCAGGCGAGCGCGGGCAGCAGCACCAGCGCCCCGACCATGTTCAGGACGAACATGAAGGCGAGCAGGATGCCCATGTCGGCCTGGAACTTGATCGGCGACCCACTCCAGGTGGCGACGGCCAGACCGAGCGTCACGCCGGTCAGCACGACGACCTTGCCGGTGAAAAGCAGTGCCCGGTAGTAGGCTTGCGACAGGCTCATGCCTTCGCGCAGGCGGGCCAGCGTCACCGTCAGCATGTAGAGCGCATAGTCCACGCCGATGCCGACGCCGAGGGCGATCACCGGCAGGGTCGCCACCTTGACGCCGATGCCCAGCATCACCATGAGCGCCTCGCACAGCACCGAGGTGAGCATCAGCGGCAGCACGGCGCAGACCACCGCGCGCCAGGAGCGGAAGGTGACGAAGGCGAGCGCGATCACCGCGGCATAGACCAGCAGCAGCATCTGGCCGTTGGCCTTGCGGACGACGATGTTCGTCGCCGCTTCGATGCCGGCGGTGCCGGCCGCCTGCAGGAACTTCACGTCGGCGGTATCTTCCTGGCGGGCGAAATCCTCCACCGCGCCGACCACCGCCTGCAGCGTGTCGGCCTTGTGGTCCTTCAGGTAGGCATAGACGGTGAGGAGGTCGCAGGTCTGGTTGAAGACCTCGCGCGGCGCCCGCATCACGATCGCGTTGATCATGGCCTGCGAGCGCGGAATCTCATACCACGCCAGGCTGCCCTCGTTCATGCCCGCGGCGGTGCGCCTGGCGACGGCTGCGAGCGAGTTGGTCGATTCCACCCCCGGCAGTTGCTGCAACGCCCACTCCAGCGCGTCCACCTTCATCAGCGTGGAATACGCGGAACACTCCCCCGGCGCGGTCTTCACCATCACCACGAAGATGTCGCTGCTCGCCGCATAGCTGGAAGTCATGAACGCGTTGTCGCGGTTGTAGCGGGAATCCTGGCGCAGCTCCGCCGCACCGGGATCGAGGTCGCCGATCTTCAGCCCCAGGCTCGCGGCGAAGCCCGCCCCTCCGGCAACGACCGCGGCTGCCACGGCGGCGAACGCCCACCTGCGTCCGGTGAAATGGTCGAGGAAGGCCCACAGGGGGTGCTTGCCGCCCTGCCCCGCCGCTTCGTCCGACGATTCGGCCGCCAGGCTGCGCCGTGCCGCGGCGGCGCTGACGCCGGTCAGGGACAACAGGATCGGCAGCAGCACCAGATTGGTGAATATCAGCGCGGCCATGCCGATGCTGGCGGTGACGGCCAGGTCCTGAATCACCGGGATGTCGATCACCATCAGCACCGCAAAGCCCACGCCGTCGGCCAGCAGGGCGGTCAGGCCGGCGAGGATGAGGCGGCGGAAGGTATACCGGGCGGCCACCAGCCTGTGGGTGCCGCGGCCGATGTCCTGCATGATGCCGTTCATCTTCTGCGCGCCGTGGCTGATGCCGATGGCGAACACCAGGAAAGGCACGAGGATGGAATACGGGTCCAGTTCGTAGCCTATCGTGGGCAATGCCCCCAGCAGCCAGATCACCGCCACCAGCGAGCACGTGACCACGAGCAGGGTGCTGCGCAGGCAGCGGGTGTAGCCGTACAGCACCGCCGCGCAGATGAGAACCGCCAGCGCGAAGAAGAACAGGACCTGCTGCAGGCCGCTGATCAGATCGCCGACGATCTTGGCAAAGCCGGTGATGTGGATGCGTATCCCGTCGCGCTCGTAGCGGGCGCGCAGCTCGTCCAGTTGCAGCGACAGCGCATGGTAGTCGAGCCGCGCCGCGGTGGCGCCGTCCTTCTCCATCAGCGGCGCGACGATCATGCTCGATCTGAAATCGGCCGCCACCAGGGTGCCGATCTCGCCGGAACGCTCCACGTTGGCGCGCAGCCGTTGCATCGCCCCGTCCGAACCGTCGTAGCCGTCGTCGATGACCGGACCGCCTTCCAGTCCTTCCTCGGTCACGCCCAGCCAGCGCGTCGACGGCGTCCACAAGGACTTCATGTAGGGCCGCTCGACGCCGGGCAGGAGAAAGATCTCGTCATTGAGCTTGCGCAGCGTCTCCAGGTAGGCCGCATCGAAGATCGTGCCGCCGGTATTCTCGACGGCGATGCGGACGACGTTGCCCAGGCCCGTCAGATCGGCCTTGTGGGCCAGGTAGTTGGCAATGTAGGGGTGGTTGCCGGGGATCATCTTGTCGAAGCTCGCCCCCAACTGCAGCCGGGTGGCCTGGAAGCCGAGCAGCACGGTGAGCAGCAGGCAGAAGAGGACGACGACGATCCGGTTGTTGAACAGCAGGCGCTCGGGCAGCGAGCCCGAGCTTGCGTCGAAGTGCCTGAGTTCCCGGATCACCGGATGTTCTGCCAGGGCATGGTCGGGCGTCACTTGCGCGCCTCCTCATCGTTGTCGTCGAATGCGACGCGGCCGACGCCGCGCATGCCGCTGCGAACCAGCGCGCCGTCGGCCGCCACCGCCAGCCCGGTGACCGGAACGCGACCGTCTGCCGGAACGGGCTGGAAGCTGCGGCCGTCATCGCGGCTGCGGAAGATCTGCCCGCTCTCGTTGCCGAGCACCAGCGCGCCGTCCGGCAGCCGCGCGCCGGCGGTGACGGAAGCGGCCGGCATGTCGATGCGGGTCCAGCGGCCACCGGCTTCGCCACGATGGACGCTGCCCTTGAGGCCATAGACGAGCACGCCCGACGATGCGGCGAGCATGCCGAAGGATGTCCCCTTGCCGGGGAAGGCGGCCCTGGAAAACGTCCTGCCGCCGTCATCCGAAACCAGCAGGACGCCCTGCTCGCCCGCGATGTAGAGCGCATCGCCGACGGCACCCGCGGCATACAGATGGCGCCCGTCGGCGGCCTGCAGCCTGCCCATCAGCGAGGACCACGTCCGCCCCCCGTCCTCGGTGGCGAACGCGAGGCCGTATGCGCCGACGACCAGGCCGCGGCGGGCATCGGCGAAGTAGAGCGACAGCAGCGGCTTGTCCGGCCCTTCGGCGACGAGCCGCTCGGCCTCGCGAAGCCGCCGCCGCGAGGCGTCGGAATCGCCCATCTCCGCAGTGGCGGCCGCCAGCTCCATGCGCGCGGCGGCAATACCGTCGAGCTGCCTGCTCCAGGTCTCGCCCCCGTCGCCGGTATGCAGCACGACACCGCCGTGGCCGACGGCCCAGCCGTTCTTCGCATCGGGAAACCTCACCCGGGTGAGGGTCACCGATACCGGAACGACTGCCTGCCGCCACGACATCCCCCTGTCATCGGACAGCAGGATCGCGCCCCGCTCGCCGACCGACACCAGCCGTTCGCCGGCATTCGTCACGTCCAGTTGCACCAGGGACGCCAGCCGCGCGGTGAGCGCCGCCGGCCGCTCCAGGACATCCAGGGCCGCGGCCGGCAGCGGGGAAACGAGCGCGCTGGCGGCAGCCAGCGCCGCCAGCGTGCCCCGGCCGCGCATGCGGCGCGGCGTATTGCACAAGGTCTCTGCCATGTCGATCACCGGAAAGACGCCCATCCATCCGCCGCCGCTCATCTGGCGCTGTCGCTGCTCATGGCATCGCCGCTGAAATAGCTGGTCTTGCGCGGCGGAATGACCTTCAGCGCATCAACGTACTGGATGGCCGACATCGTGCTGGCCTGCAGGTTGTAGACGACGGTGAAGTTGGTCGCCAGCATCTCGGCCTCGGGCACGATCATGTTGAAGACCTGGGAGGTGCGCCAGAGCTTGCCCTCGGCGTCGTAGCCGTCCGCCAGCAGCACCGCCCAACTGTCCTCGTCGATATAGAAGCGGCGCTTGGGGACGGCATGGCGCTTGCCCGCGGCAAGCGTGGCTTCCACCACCCAGACGCGATGCAGTTCCCAGCGAACGTGGTCGGGGTTGGTGTGGAAGGGGACGAAGGCGCTCTCGTCCCCGGCGGCGAAGAAGCGGTTGTTGTTGTATGGCACGTACATCTCCTGCTTGCCGACCAGCTTCCAGTCGTAGCGGTCGAGACGGCTGCGCAGGCCATACACCTCGTCGAAGTAGTTTGCCCCCGAGGCCATGAAATCGGGCGTGTCATAGCTGATCGTCGGGGCGCGGCGGACCCGCCGCTGCCCCACCAGGTATTGCCACGCCTGGGGTTCGACGGACATGTCCAGCGATTCATGCACGACCACCTGTTCGCCCGCCTTGAAGGTCGGCGCCGTGGTGTTGAACCGATAGAACTGGAATACCTGGTTGTACTTCCCGGCGCTGCCGTTCTCGAGGTAGTAGCTCGCCTGCTCGTTCATGACCCCCTTCGAGGCCATCGACCGCTTGCCGTCGGGCGTGCCGACGAAGACCCGGAAGTCGAGTTCGACCGAAGCCGGGTGCGGGTGGACCAGGTGGTTCCACATCACCTCGCTGCCGTTCTTCGGGATGGGGAACGGCACCGCGCCCCAGGCGCCCTCGAAACTGAGCCCGTCGGTGGTCAGCCTGGCCTGGGTTGCCGCCTTGAAGGTGTTGTCGTACACCCATTGCGGCGCGCCCGCGGTGCGGTGGGTGGGATAGACGTCGATGCGATAGCCGGGATACTTCGTCAGCATCGCCAGCACGCCTTCGGTGAGCCTGCCCGCGTGTTGCCCGGCATTCTGGGCGGTGATGCGGACGACCGGCTGTTCCGCGGCGAAGGGATCGGGATGCTTGCCGTCCCCGGCGCCCGGGATCGGCGTCTTGTGGCCGCCCTTCCAAGCCGGAATGGAACCGTCCTTGTTCCCGTCCCGTTCGGCGCCCAGCGGCGTCAGCGTGGTCTTCAACTGGGCGGCCTCGGCGGGCGTCACGGCCGCCGAGGCGGGGGCGGAAACCAGGACGGATACCAGCACGGCATGAATCAGCTTGTTCTTCGACATCGTCTCTCTCCCTGTGGTCAGAAGGTGCGTTGGATCGAGAAGGCAATGAAATCGCGATCCTTGTAGTACTGCTGGTAAGAGGCGTAGGGCCCGACCGACTTCACCGAGGTGGCGGCCCCCGCTTCACCGAAGTAGCGGGTGTAGTTGAGCCCGGCCTGCCAGGTGCGATCGATCGTCGCATTGATGCCGATGCTGAAATCCCCGCCCCGCTCCGGGCTCAGACTGACGACGGCGGACCGTCCGCCGAGCCCGTAGCCGAGCCCGATCGGAACCTGCAGGTCGACGCTGGGCACGACCTGGAAGAACTCCGGCTGGAACACCACGCGCATCGCGGAAGCGTCGCGGGTATGGGTGGCGTTGAGCGAACTGAAGAAGTCCTGCGCCGGCCGGTGCGTCACGCCGAGGACGCGATTGAACGCGAACTCGGCGACCACGCTCGCCGCATCCCACAGGCTGTTGCCGGGCAGCACGGAGATCGCCGACAGGTTGAGGTGCAGGGAGTTGCCGCGGGCATAGGGCGTGTTCCTGTCGTTGTCCGGGCTGGCCACCGAGGTGTTGAGGATCAGGTCTCCCGGCACGACGAGCGGCACGTTGCGCCGGGTGGACAGTTCGCCCGCGACATTGATGCCGCCGACCACGGTCGACGCGCTGACGCCGTACACGCTGATGTCCTTCGCATACATCAGGTTGTAGACGCCGCCGCCGAAGCGGCCGCTGCCGGTCGCGATGGACGGAACATTCACCACCGCGATGGGGGCCTTGTCATCGTAGTGCGCAGCGTAGATGCCATAGTCCACGTCGCCGGCCCGGACCTTGAGCTGCAGGCCCCACTGGCCGCCGTGGCTGCCCTTGTAGTCCCGCCCGCGGCTGGCGAACGGCGAGCCGCCGGGAGACATGGCGGCAAACGGATGGATCAGCAGATCCGCTCCGGGGCCGACGAAATCCGCACCGCTGAAGTAGCTGCCGGCGGCGGGAAGACGATGCTCCTTCCACTGGAACTGCAGATAACCGCCGATGCTGACGTTCTCGGACAGCGACAGGCTGCCCGATACCTGGTTGACCGGCCGCGCGACCTCCTTGAACTGGACGTTGGGCAGGGACAGCGCCTTGACGAGATCGACCGGCCCCTGGGCTGCGGCAATCGCGTTCGCCCCCAGGAACAGCGACTCGCCGTAGATCAGCGTGTGCCTGCCGGCACGCAGCGAAAGGGTCTGCTCGCCGAGTTCGAACTTGCCATACACGAAGGCGTCGCCGAACTCGGCATACCGCCCCATGACGTCCCTCGACGCCTCGGGCAAGCGATCGTTCGCGCCGCCCGCCATGGCGCCGGGAATCCCCCCTGGTAGTTGGGCAGGCCGCCCGCCGCCGAAGGATAGTCATTGCGGCCGCCGGCGTATTCGGCGTCGTACCAGCCCGCACCCGAGATCCGCAACCCGACGTTGCGGTATGCGAGATCGAACTCGGACAGGATATCCAGACGATTGTTGATGAGCCCCTTCTTGAAGCCGAGATCGCCGAAGTCGGTATTGGGCTGCCCGCCGTCCTGGTTGGCCACGAAGCCGTCGGCATTCTTCAGGCGCCACGCGGCGGTGTACTTGACGGTATTGTCGAAGCGCATCCTGACATCGTCGCCCCCTTCGATCTCGAACGCCTGCGCCTCGCCCGCCATGAACGGCATGCCGGCGACCACCGAAGCGACTGCCAGCGGCAGCATGCGCATCCCGGCGGGCGGGACGATGCGCCGCCGGACGTGAAAACTCTTGCACGACATAGGTCTCCTCCTTGTTGTTTCTTTTGCGTACGGATCGCGCTCAGTGCTCGAGAAAGTCGATCACCAGACGGTTGAAGTCCCCGGCGTGCTCCCACTGGGCCCAGTGGCCGCAGCGCGAGAACACGTGCAGCCGCGCATCGGGCATGGCGTTGATGAGCTTCAGCCCGTTGTCGAGCGGCACGAAGCGGTCGTCGCGCCCCCAGGTGACCAGCGTCTTGCTGGGGATGGTGTGCACACGGTCGGCCACGTCCCACGCGGTGACCGGCGTCATGCGGGCGCTAGCGACGAAGTTCCGCAGATGCTCGGGTCTGGCCTGGATGTTGTTCCAGCGCCCCTGGCGCAGTTCCTCGGTGATCGCCGACGGATCGAACACGAACACGTCGAGCATTTCGGCGAAATTGGCGTAGGTCGGCTCGTTGTAGAGGCGGAACATCCGCCTCACGCCTTCCTGCGGATTGGGCTGGATCAGGCTGTGGCCCATGCCGGCCGGCCCCATCAGCACCAGCCGGGCCAGCCTCTCGGGGAAGACGAGCGCGAAATTCAGCGCCGTGGCGCCACCCATCGAATTGCCGACGAGATGGGCCTTGTCGATGCCCAGGGCGTCCATCAGCCCCTTGACGGCGCGGGCGTTGACCAGGCCGCGCTGGACGTCGGTGACGATCTCGTCGGATTTGTTGAAGCCGGGGCAGTCGAGCAGGATCGCCCGGTAGCCGGCCTCGGCCAGCGCCTCCACGTTCTTGTAGTAGTTGCTCCAGCCGCTGGCGCCCGGGCCGCCGCCATGCAGCATGATCACGGCTTCGCCCCGGCCCGCGTCGTTGTAGTGGAGCCTGAAGTCGTTCAGGCCGGGTTCGTCGATGGTGACATACCTGCTGGTATCCGCTTCGGTGATGAGCGTCATGGTGCCCTTCCTGTGGGTGGTGTTGCCGGCCGCCCGGACGGCCCGGCGGGATTCGGATCGCGGGCTCAGGCGGCGAGCAGGCGCCCGACCATGTCCTCGCATTCGCTGGCGATCGGATGCCTGAACCACAGCATCGCGTTGCGCTCGGGATCGCCGGAGTAGAGGCGTTCGTAAAGGGCGGCACGCGAGCCGAACTCCGTGCCGGTCATGTCCCAGGCCATCTTCATCAGCCTCATGCGGCTCCTGGCATCGATACCCGGACCGATCAGCCAGCGGTCGAGCAGCGGACCGACGTCGGGGTTGTTGTAGTCGGCCTCCGTCATCGCCAGCGCGCCGGAGCCGGCCGCGAAGCGCAGCACCTCGGCGGCCTTGCCGGTCGCGTAGGGGTAGAAGAAGTTGAGCGCGGCCATGCCGGTTCCGCCCTGTACCCGGGGCTGGCCAAGGCCGTCGCCGCCTAGGGTCTGGCGCCCGGCGGCGAAAGCCTCGACCTTGGCGATGCCCTCGCCCACGACGCCGGCGCGGATGGCCTCGGCCACGTTGACCAGTGCGACGAGTTCGCCGATGGCGGTCTGGAAGCGCGGCGTCTTGTCGCGACCGTTGGCCCGCGCAATGGCGGTGGCGAGCCCGGTCAGGAAGCGCAGCTTCATCGTCGATCGGGTCGTGGCCTGGATCGTCGTGTAGCCGACGCCGGCCTGCATCATGCCGTTGTAGGCATCGATGTCGCCGTTGACGATGAGGCGGTCCGCGGGCACGAAGACCTTGTCGAAAACGAGGATCGCATCGCCTTCGTCGAAGCGGCTGGTGAGCGGCCGGTCGAAGCTGCCCTGGTGGCGGTCCTCGCCGCGGTCGAAGGACTCCCGTGCCAGGATGGACAGGCCCGGCGCGCTGAGCGGCAGCAGGAAGGCCAGGGCATAGTCCTCCTCCCCGGCCTTGCGCGGGAAAAAGGGGCCGATGTAGCACTCGTTGGCGACCGGGGCGAGCGTGGACAGCATGCGGCAACCGCTCACCACGATGCCGTCGGGGCACCGCTCGACGACATGCACCGACTCGCTCGATGCATCGTGCCTGGAGCGGTCCGACTGGGGGTCGATCAGCGCATGGGTGACCTGCAGGTCGTTCTCCCGGCAGTGTTCGACCAGGCTCCGGGCCTTCGCCGCCGCCTCGTGCTTGCCGATGGCGTCGAGGCCGCTGGCCTGGTCCATCAGAAAGCCCGACATGAAATCGGTCAGGCGCCCCATCAGGCCGAAGGTGGACAGGGTCCGCGCGTGGAAGCAGGCAGACAGTTCCGCGAACTCGGCCGCCGTCCTCGCCTCGAGATAGGTCTTGCTGACGCGCTCGCCGGAGGTCGGCGAAATGAAGGTGAGCAGTTCCCCGTATTGCGGATCGTGCTGCTGGTCGTACAGGCCGGCGATGGTCTTGATGACCCCCTTCATCGGCCCGTAGGCGGTCACGTCGCGGACGAGCCTGCCGTCGATGAACAGTTTTCGGTCGTCGCGCAGCGAGTCGATGAACTGCTGCCCGGTACGGATACCCATGTCGTTTTCTCCTCTTTCGATATGCCTGCGACTGCAAGGCTTCTGGTGCAACGGACGCGAACGGTTCGGTCCGGGGTTTCAGGCTTCCGCAGGCGGGAGCGAAGGCGCGAGGTGGCGGTAGCGGCCGTCGAAATACAACAGCCCCTCGTTCTCGGGCGGACTCAGGGCGGCCGAACACCCCAGCACGTCGCAGATGAAGATCGTGTGCGAGCCGGCATCGACCCGTTCGGCCACGCTGCAGACGAAGGCGGCGCACGCGGCGCCGAGCACGGGCACGCCGTGTGCTTCCTTCCAGTCGCCCTCGGCGAACTTCGCTTCGCCCTGGAACAGGGGGGTCGAGAAGCGGCTGGCGACGGCCTGCTGGGCACCGGACAGCACGTTCACGCTGAGGCGCCCCTCCAGATGGATCGCGCCATGCGCGGCGGCGGACTTGTTGATGCATGCCAGCAGGCGGGGCGGCTCCGAACTGACGGAACACACCGCCGTGGCCGTCAGCCCGGCGCGCCGTCCGGGCCGGCCGGTCGCGACGATGCATACGGCGCCGGCCATCAGCCGCATACCTTGCCGAAACGCGGCGGAATCCACCGCGCGCTCGTTGGCGGTCGTCGCCACGCATTCGCTGTTCAAGGCGAGAGACATGGATATCTCCTTGTTCTTACAGGCGAGAACACCCCTCGGGAGGCATGCTTCCCGATAGGTCTACTTTCAGATGGAAAATCCCGGCCGGCGGGCCGGGCGCGGGTCAGGCGACGGGGTGGCGGTGGCCCCAGTCGCTGAGTTGGCTGTAGCGCTTGACCTCCCACGTCGCGTCGTCGACGACGATTCCGCCAAAGCCGAATTCGAGCGCGAAGCCGGACGGGGTCTTGACGTAGAAGGAGAACATCTGGTCGTTGGGATGATGGCCCAGCCCCATCTCGATCGGCAGCCCCGCGGCGATGCACCGGTCGTAGGCAAGGCCGACGTCGTTCATATCGGTCGCCTCGACCATGATGTGGTGGATGCGCTTGGGAAATGGAAACGGAATCTGCGCGGTGGCGACCGAATGGTGGCGACCGGTGCCGGCATGGAAGAACGCCACCTCCATCGTCGCACCGGGCGCCACTTCACCCCGGATGTAGTCGCTGACGCGGACGCCGAGCACCTGCCTGTAGAACGCCTGCGCCTCGCCGCCGTCCTTGCCCACCGCGACGAAATGCCCGACGCCCAGCCGGCCGGTATTGAACGCCCCTTTCAGCACGCCGGATCGAAAGGCGTCGGACATGGCCGCCCGCCGCGCACCGAAGTAGAACTCGTGCCGCAGACCATCGCCGTCCACGCAGGCGAACAAGCGCTCGACGCGACGGGCCTCGGCCAGTTCCCCGGACCCGGCGGCGACATCGACGCCGCGCCCGCGCAGTTGCGCCACGTACTCGTCCAGCGCTTCCTCGGTATCGAATTCCCACCCCGCGGCGAGCATGTCGTCTTCACCGCTCGCCTCCAGCACCAGGCGCTGCTCGCGTTCGTCCATGCGCAGGGCCAGGAAGCGCCCCGGGATGCGCCGCCCCGCCTGCATGCCGATCACGTCGACGGCGAACCGTTCCCAGGCGTTCAGGTCGCGAACGCCGAGCACCATGTAGCCGAGGGTCGAAATCGATGCCATGCACGTGTCTCCTTGAGGTTGTCTGCCGCAGCGGATGGCGGCCTGTCCGTCATCCCATGATCGATGCGGCTTTTCGCGTTCCTCATAGCGAGTCCCGTGCCAGCAGTGCCCCCGCTTTGCAACGGACACGGAAGCGAACGAAAAACATCAATGAAATCAGTTCATTGATCGCATGGATGAAAAATCCCGAAGTCGAATCCATGCAGCCCCGGCCCGATTGCGCGCCGTGCCGCGACCCCGGTTTTCACAAAATAATGAAACCGGGGAAGGACACCCTCACCGCGATTCAGAAATTTGTTAAATTTGCGCATTCACTCATTGAATAAATGCGCCCCCCTCCCCGCCCATGCCATCCGCACACTCGATCGACACCCCGGATTCGCCGCTCGCGCCCGGCATCAGGAGCCCCGACGTCCTGATCGACCTTGCCTTTCCCGAAGTCCGCGCCCTCGCCGCCAGGCTTCGCTTCTCGCCGAACGAGGGGCGCATCTGGCTCGAAGAGCGCCGGTGCGTACTCATGCACACCGAAGCCTTCACCGCCCTTCGCACCGAATTGCTCGCCTCGTTCGGCGCCCGGTTGACGCGCGAGATCTTCACGCGCATCGGCTACGCCACCGGACAACGCGATGCCGAGATGGCCAAGAAGATCTCCACCTTCGACGCCTCGTCCCGAAACCTGGTCTACGCGGGCGGCGTCTTCCACGCGCTGCAGGGATTCGTGATGCCCCTGCGCGCCGGCTCGTCGGTGCTCACCTCCACCGACATGAACAGTCCCGACTACCACGCCGAAGGTTTCTGGAAGGACTCCATCGAAGCCGAGGCCCATGTCGCCGAACACGGCATCGGCCCTCACCCGGCATGCTGGTTCTCGGTGGGGTATTGCTCGGGCTACCTCAGCGCCTGCGCCGGCGTCCCCATCCTCGTGCGGGAGACGGAATGCCAGGCGATGGGCCACGCCCAGTGCCGCATCGTCGCAAGGCCGGCTGCGATGTGGGCCGACGTGGACAAGGACGCCCGGCCGTCCGATCCGGCCCGGCCTCCGCCCGGGGCGGCGGCATCCGGCGCGCACGACGGACCGCGCCGCCCCGCGGAAATCGTCGCGCCATACGCAGAGCAGCAGGAGGTGCCGGGCAACGAACAGGTGATCGGCTCCTCCACGACCTTCAAGGTGCTGCGCCACAAGCTGCAGCGCGTGGCGCAAACCCAGGCAACCGTGTTGCTGCTGGGCGAAAACGGAGTCGGCAAGAGCCTGATCGCCCGCGAGATCCATCGCCAGAGCCGGCGGGCGGACGCGCCTTTCGTCGAGGTCAACTGCGCCGCCATCCCCGAGCAGCTTGTCGAATCCGAACTTTTCGGCGTGGAACGCGGCGCATTTTCAGGCGCCACGGCGGCGCGGGCGGGACGCTTCGAGGCCGCCCACGGAGGCACCCTGTTTCTCGACGAGATCGCCACGCTCAGCATGACGGCCCAGGGCAAGCTGCTGCGCGTCCTGCAGAACGGCGAAATGGAGCGCCTCGGCAGCAACCGGACGATACAGGCCGACGTCCGCCTCATCGCCGCCACCAACGAGGATCTGAAATTCGCGGTCAGGAACGGCCTGTTCCGTCAGGATCTCTATTTCCGGCTGAACGTCTTTCCCATCCTGATTCCACCTCTGCGCGAACGCCGGGACGACATCCCCCTGCTGACCCAGGTGCTCCTGGATCGCTTCGCCAGGCGCCATGGACGCAACATCCCCGGAATCACGCCGGCCGCCATGCAGACGCTGATCCACCACGACTGGCCGGGCAACATCCGCGAACTGGAAAACGTCCTCGAGCGCGGCGTGATCATGATCCAGGACGACGAAGTCCTCGACACCCATCACCTGACCAGCGTGGATGATGCGCTGAATCCCCAAGGCTTTCTGGGCGTCGGCGACCACGGCGCGCTGACGCTGGGCAGCGAAACCGGACAGGCCGCCGTGGCCGATCACTCGATCGACGCGGTCGCGGAGAACATGCTCCTCCTGGGCACCGGCACGCTGCCGGAGATGGAGGACGCGCTCGTGCGGGCCGCAATCCGCCAGGCGGGGGGCAACATTTCCCGCGCGGCCAGGCTCCTGGGCGTGACCCGTTCGCAGCTCGACTATCGCGCGAAGAAAATCGGCCGCTGAGGAAGCAGGCTGCAACAAGGCGTCGTCGATGGCCGCCCCGCCCGTTCGACCCGGCCCCGTCCACGCCGGCGGCGCCGGGACCGACAGCGCGATGGGCGAACCCTTCGGCGGCTTCCTGCCGCGCTTCTACGCGGCCTACCGCGCAAGAGCGCAATCGACGACGGCTGTCCGCAGCAGGCGATGACGCTCATGCGCGCGGCACTGGCCGGCGTGGCGCAAGACCGGGCAGGACTCCGCCGCTGCCGGGCGGAATGGCTCCCGCGCCGGCCTGCCCGAAATCGGGCAGCGGCGGCGACCGTAGGCCAGGCAAGGGCGCGGCCCGCTTATCCACAGCCCGCCCACAGGGCTGTCCCCACCGCCTGGGGAAAATCGCGGTGCGGTGCAGCACGGCCTAGCGCGGTACGGCGGCGCGGCGCAGTCAGCGGGCCGCCGCGAGGCCGGCAGCGAGTTCGCGCGTCAGCACGGCGGCCGGCACTTCGCGGCAGCCGCTCGTGTTCTGCCCCGCCCACAGGGGCGAGAAGTCGCCGCTGCCCAGCGACTCGCCCCTGGCGCGCAGCGGGGCGACGGCCGCGGCAGCCAGCGGGAACGCGGGCACGGCGGCATCGAGCGGCCCCAGTTCGCGCATGATGCGATTGACGATGCCGCGCGCGGGCCGTCCGGTGAACAGGTTGGTGAGCGCGGTGACACGCGCCGCGCCGCTCTTCAGCGCGGCGCGGTGCACCGCGCCGGTGGTCGCTTCCGGGCACAGCAGGTAGGCGGTGCCGACCTGCACGCCGGCCGCGCCCAGTGCCATCGCCGCCGCGACACCCCGCGCATCGGCGATGCCGCCGGCGGCGATGACGGGGATCTTCACCGCCCGCACGATCTGCGGCAGCAGTGCGAAGGTGCCGGCCTGGGCGGCGAGGTCGTCGGACAGGAAGTGGCCGCGGTGGCCGCCGGCCTCCAGCCCCTGCGCGATGACGGCATCGGCGCCGTGCGCCTCGAGCCAGCACGCCTCGTCCACCGTGGTGGCCGACGACAGGATGCGGGCGCCCCAGCCGCGCACCCGCGCCAGCAGGTCGGACGCCGGCAGGCCGAAGTGGAAGCTCACCACGTCCGGCCGGAACGCCTCCAGCACCTCGGCCGCCCCGGCGCCGAATGGCAGGCGCGCGGGGCCGGGGGGAATCGCGCCGGCGTCGATCTGCAGTTCGGCGTAGTACGGCGCCAGCGCCGCCCGCCAGCCTGCCTCGCGCGCCGCATCGGGTTCGGGCGGGGTGTGGCAAAAGAAGTTCACGTTGAACGGCTTCGACGTCTGCGCGCGGATGGCGGCCAGTTCCCGGCGCATGGCGTCGGCGTCCAGCATGGCGCAGGGCAGCGAGCCCAGTCCGCCGGCTTCGCACACCGCCACCGCGAGCGCGCTGCCCTGCACGCCGGCCATGGGCGCCTGGATGATAGGGAGTTCGATGCCGAGGAGTTGCTGGAGGGTCATGGCCGGGATCTCGTTCGGGGGTTGCGGGCGGTAGCTCAGCGTTGCCTCAGCCGTCGCCGCCGGGCAGCCATTGCGGATTCCACGCCACCTCCCAGATGTGGCCGTCCGGGTCCTGGAAGTAGCCGGCATGGCCACCCCAGAAGGTCGCCCCGGCGGGCTTGACGATCCTGGCCCCGGCCGCTTCCGCCTGGGTCATGACGGCATCGACTTCGGCGCGCGACGCGACATTGTGCCCCAGCGTGAACGCCGCCGGCGGCACGCCCGGCGCGAGGCCGGTGTCGTGGGCGATGCTGCTGCGCGGCCACAGGGCCAGCTTCAGCCCCGCCTGCAGGTCGAAGAAGGCCACCGCGCCATGTTCGAACTCCTGGCCGACGATCCCTTCGGTCGCCAGGCCCAGGCCGTCGCGGTAGAAGGCCAGCGCCCGCTCGAGATCGTCGACGCCGAGGGTGATGAGGGTGATGCGTGGCTCCATGGGTTTCCTCCTTCCGGAATGGTCGGTTCCGGCGTACGGGCCACCGCACCGCACATTGCAGCAAAATCGGGCAGCGTCCGGCACCCCGTGCCGGCCAAGGCGGCCACCCGCTTATCCACAGGGCCGCACACAGGGCTGTCCCCACCGGCTGGGGACAAAGCGCAGCGGCGGCCCGCCCATCGTAGCGCACCGGATTACCGTTCCGGCGGCGCGGGGCAATGCGCCGCGAAACCTTGCTCCATCTTCCCCGACTGAGGGAAGCGCCCTTCGGACGGCCGGGCGGAGCGCTCAGGCATCTCCCCGCGGCGCGGGCTCCGCGGACACCGGCCACAGCCCCTGCCCGGTCGCGTCGCGCCAGGTCAGGTAGGCGCGCAGGTCGAATTCGTACTGGTGGTAGTGCGGCTCCATGTGCAGGCAGAGCTGGTAGAACGCCTTGTCGTGGTCGCGCTCGCGCAGGTGGGCGAGTTCGTGTACGACGATCATGCGCAGGAATTCGGGCGGCACGTCGCGGAACACGGATGCGATGCGAATCTCGCGCTTGGCCTGCAGCTTCGCCCCTTGCACGCGCGAGATGGCGGTGTGCGTGCCGAGCGCGTTGCGGATGACGTGGATGCGGCTGTCGAAGCAGACCTTGCCGAGCGGCGGGGCGTTGCGCAGATGGGCGGCCTTGAGTTCCTGCGCGTAGCCGTACAGCGCGGCGTCGCTGCGCACCGCGTGCGGCCGCGGGTAGCGCCGGCGCAGGAGGTCGGCGAGGCGGCCCTGTTCGATGAGGTCCTGCACCTGCTGCCGCAGCGCGGGCGGATAGCCGGCGAGGTAGTCGGGGGGCGGGGTCGGACGCATGGCGGATAGCGGCGCCGGACGGGCGTGGAAGTCGCGAAAACCGCATTATCCCCCACCCGGGTGGCGGCGGACCCGGCTGCGCGGCCGCGGCCGGCCGCCGTTCAGCCGGCGACCACCTCGTGGCGCTGCCGGCCGAGGCCATCGATCGATGCCTCGACGCGATCCCCCGCACGCAGGTAGCGCGGCGGCACGAGGCCCAGGCCGACGCCCGCCGGCGTGCCGGTGAAGATGAGGTCGCCCGGTAGCAGGCTCATGAAGCCGCTGACGTAGCTGACCAGCCGCGCGACGCCGAACGCCATGTCGCCGGTGTCGCCGTGCTGCATGCGCGCTCCGTTCACCGACAGCGACATGGGCAGCCCCCGCGGCGCGGGCAGTTCGTCGGCGGTGAGTATCCACGGCCCGATGGGCGCGAAGCTGTCGAAGCTCTTGCCCTTGGTCCATTGCCCGCCGCGTTCCAGTTGCCAGTAGCGTTCCGAGATGTCGAGGCCGATGCAGTAACCCGCCACGTGCCCCGGCGCATCGGCCTCGGATACGCGCCGCGCCACCGTACCGATGACCACCGCCAGTTCGACCTCCCAGTCGGTCTTCTGCGATCCGGGCGGCAGGACGACGGGGTCGTCGGGGCCGGTGATGGCGGAGGCGGCCTTGAGGAACACGGTGGGTTCGGCGGGCAGGTCCACGCCGGCCTCGCGGGCATGGTCGGCGTAGTTGAGGCCGATGCCGACGATCTTGCCGACGCCCGCCAGCGGCGGACCGAGCCGCGTCGCGGACGCGACCGCCGGCAATGTGGCGGGATCGAGCGCCCGCAGCCGGGCGAGGCTCGCCGGCGCGAGCGCGGCGCCGTCCAGTTCGGGCAGGAGGGCCGAGAGGTCGCGCACCACGCCGCCGGCATCGACCAGCCCCGGCCGCTCCCGTCCGGCCTCGCCGAAGCGCACGAGCTTCATGGGCGCTCCTCCACGGGGCGGGCGGTCTCATTCATGGCCGATCCACCGTGCGAGCGGCCCGGCGATGCCGGAGCAGGGCTTGGCGGCGGGGCGCGCATAGGTGCCCTTCTCCGCCTTGCGCGGGTTCAGCGCGACCAGCGTTTCCGCCTGCTTGACGGCGGCCTCGACGCAATCGACCACCGGCACCGGGATGCGCTCGCGCACCCGCCGCGCCAGGCCGGCCAGCGGCGCACCGGCGAGGACCACGACGTCGGCGCCGTCCTCGTCGATGGCCTGGTTGGCCAGTTCCACCAGCAGCGCCTCCTTTTCTTCCTGCACGTCGGAGATCGAGCGGAAGCTGCCGCCCAGCGCGCGCACGCCGGCGCAGCGTTCGCGCAGGCCGTGCCAGGCGACGCATTCGTGGTACCAGGGCTCGAGCGACTGCGAGAAGGTGACGATGGCAAAGCGCTTGCCGAGCATGCAGGCGGTCAGCATGCCGGCCTCGGCGAGCCCGATCACCGGGATCGGGAACAGCTCGCGCGCGCCGCCCAGGCCGGGGTCGCCGAAGGCGGCGATGATCGCCGCATCGGCGCCGGCGTGCATCTCGGCGAGCATCTCGAGCGCCACCGCGCCGCCGATCACCGCCTCCGCACGGGTGGCGATGTAAGGCACGCCGCGCGGCGCGGTCGCCGCGACCAGTTCGGTGCGCTCGCCGGCGACACCCCTCGCCGCGCCGGCGATGCGGTCGGTGACGCTTTGCGAGGTGTTGGGGTTCAGCAGCAGGATCTTCATGGTCTCGCTCC
Source organism: Thauera sp. K11 (assembly GCF_002354895.1). Lineage (NCBI taxonomy): Bacteria > Pseudomonadati > Pseudomonadota > Betaproteobacteria > Rhodocyclales > Zoogloeaceae > Thauera > Thauera sinica. The sequence continues at coordinate 97,220 of NZ_CP023439.1, read as the reverse complement.
TCTCATCGCTCATTCGACTTCCTGGAACAGGCGGCCCCAGCCTTCGACCTGCCGCGTATCCACGCCAGCCATGCGCAGCTGCTTCCAGACCACGGTGGAGACGGTGTCGTAGAACGGGATGCCGGTTTCGCGTTCGAGCCCGGCCGCCAGTTGCGCTGCGCGCAGGTTGGTGCAGAAGGTGGTGATGGCCTCCGGCCGCGATGCCGCGAGTTCGCGCACCATCGCACGCAGCGTGTCCTCGTCCACCTTGGCGAAGTCGAAGTTCACCGAAATGCCCAGATGCCGCTCGGCGACGATCTGCACGCCCGCCGCGGCGTAGTTGGCGACGATGCGCGCCTGCACGTCGGGTACGTAGGGCGTGGCCAGGCCGAGCGCGCGGGTGCCAGTCTTGGCGAGGATTTCGTTGAGCGCCAGCACCGAGGTGGTCGCGGGGATGCCGGTGGCCTCGGTGATGCGGCGGCACAGTTGCACGTCGCGCTCGAAGCCGAGCCAGCCGGACGAGGTGCCGCTCCAGCCGATCGAATCGACGCGGGCGTCGGCGAGCAGCCTGGCGGCCTCGAGGATCTTGCTGTCGTCGAACTGGCCGAGGGCCTGGCCCTTCAGCGAGATCTCGGTGACGGTGAAGCGCGAGAAATGCGCCGACACGCCGGGCACGCCGCTGACGATGGCGCTGGTGAGCGGCTCGAGGGAGGTATTGGAGGAAGGCGTCAGTACGCCCAGTCGGATGCGTTTGTCCATGGGGTGGACCTCTGGAGTCGGTTTGCGGCCGGAAATGATGGGTGCCGCGGCGGCTGGCGCCGCGGGGCCCCCTTGGCGAGGATCAGACCGGCAGCTTCCGGTCGTAGTCGATCAGCATCGTGGAGCAGACGAAAAGGCCGGCGCCGGCGGCGGCGAAGAGCATCAGCGCCATGTAGTACGAGCCGGTCGCCTGCACGATCAGGCCGACGAGGATGGGCACGCCGATGCCCGCGCAGTTGCCGCCCAGGTTCATCACCCCGCCGAGGAAGCCCACCCGCGCACGCGTGCCGAGGATGGACGGCACGCACCAGAACAGGCCGCACCAGCGCAGGAAGAAGAGCGTCACCGACAGCATCACCACGACCATCACCGGGTCGGTGATCTTGGCGACGCTGTAGATCGACACGGTGGCGATGACCGAGGCGATGCCGAACAGCGTGCGCAGCACCTTGCCCTGCGAGGCGCCCGTCGCCTTCCACTTGTCGGCGAGCCAGCCGCCGAACAGTTCGCCGACGAAGCCCGAGAAGAACATGATGAACACCGCGCCGCCCATCTGCTTGATGTCGAAGCCGTGCTGCTTGGACAGGTAGTTGGGCATCCAGGTCAGCAGGCCGTAGAACAGCGCGTTGAAGCACATCCAGCCGAAGAACATGCCCCACACCGAGCGGTAGCGGAAGAAATCCATCACGCGGCCGCTGGTCACCGCTGGCGAGGCGGCCAGTTCCTGCGCGTGCGAAGCCTCGATGTAGCCGGCTTCGGCATCGTTGACGCCGGGATGCTCGCGCGGATGGTTGCGGATGTAGGACCATGCCCAGAAGCCGGCGATGACGGTGCCGACGCCGGCGATGACGAAGGCGGCGCGCCACGACCCCATCAGCGCGATCAGGGCCGAGATCAGCATCGCGCCCAGCGCCGCCCCCAGCGGCGCACCGCCGTCGAGCAGGGTGGCGCCGCGGCCGCGCTCGTTCTGCGTCATCCAGATCGCGTTGAGCTTGCCGCCGGCGGGGTAGATCGGCGCTTCCGCCGCCCCCAGGCCCAGGCGGGTGACCAGCAGGCTCACCCAGCCGGTGCACGCCGCGGCGATGGCCTGGAAGAAGCCCCAGCCGATCGTCGCGCCGGCGATGACGTGGCGCGGCCCGAAGCGGTCGGCCAGCATGCCGCCGGGAATCTGCATGAAGGCATAGGTCCAGAAGAAGGAACTCAGCAGCAGGCCCTGGGCGGCGGGCCCGATGTCGAATTCGGCGGCGATCATCGGCATCGCGACCGACAGCGAGGCGCGATCGATGTAGTTGATCGAGATGAGGAACAGCATCATCAGGAAGATCCGCCAGCGGACCTTCGTCTGCGCCTCCGGCACTGCCGCCGCCCGATCGAGGGCGATTTCAGCTTTCATGTCTTGTCTCCTTTCCACGGCTTGGTCGAGTCCTGCGGGCGGGCCTGCGGCACCGCGCCGGGTCTGCGCCCGCTCAGGACGGCTTGTTGCTGGCGTCGGGCGCTGCGGTTCCGGATCGCGGCCGCGCGCCTTTCTTCTTTACCGCCGACGACCGGCATCCGGACCTGCAACCGGGTAGATCGCAGGACGAAGCCTTCCCGGCATCGTCGTGCGACAGACTATAGTTTTGACGCCGACACTCCGTCAACAAATTGTCGACAAAAAATATTATATTTAGCCAACAACACCTTCGACCCGACAGCACGAGCATGACCACACTGCAACCCACCCGGCGCCGCGCGGACGACAGCGCCCCGCCTGCGCAGGACGGCAAGGTACTGCGGCTTGCCGCCGGGCGCCGGACGCGCGCCACGGCTGGCGCCGACGCGGAGGCGATCTATCGCCGCATCCTCAACGCCATCATCGAGCACCGCCTCGCACCCGGCCGCAAGCTGGTCGAGGAGCGCCTCGCCGCGGTGTTCGGCGCCAGCCGGGCGATGATCCGCCAGGTGCTGACGCGGCTTTCCCACGAAATGGTAGTGACGCTGGTGCCCAACCGCGGCGCCTTCGTCGCCGAGCCCACCGTCGGCGAGGCGCGCGAGGTGTTCGAGGCGCGGCGCCTGATCGAGCCGGCGCTGGCGCGCAAGCTGGCGCAGTCGGTCACGCCCGCCCAGTTGTCGCGCCTGCGCGGGCTGGTGGCGGAAGAGGAACGGGCGCGCGCGATGCGCGACCGGCAGACGGTCGTCAAGCTGTCGGGCGAGTTCCATCTCGAGATCGCGGAGATGGCCGGCAATGCGATCCTGGCGCGGCAGATGCGCGAACTGACGCTGCTCACCTGCCTCATCATCATCCTGTACGACTCGCCTGCCGGCCGGGCCTGCCCGGACGACGAGCATCGCCGGCTGCTGGAAGCCTTCGCCCGGCACGACGAGGAATGCGCGGCGGCCCTGATGCTGCATCACCTGGACCACGTCGAACAGTCGCTCGACATCAGCCTCGCCGCACAGGACGACGACGATCTGGAGCGGATCTTTTCCTGAGCCGCAGACCGTTCAGCCGGCCAGCGCAGCCTCGAGGTCGAGTTCCTGCGCCGCGCCGCGGCTGAGGTCGAGGCAGGCTTCGACGTGGTCGAGATGCTCGGTCATGAGGCGGATCGCCGTCGCCTCGTCGCCGTCCGCCAGCGCCTGCGTGATCTCGGCATGCTCCTGGTCGCGGCAGGCGGGCACCGACGGCGCATCGTAGAGGAAGATGATGAGGCAGGTCAGCGAGGCCAGTTCGTGCATCAGCCTGGCCGCCAGCGTACTGCCCGAAAGCTCGGCGAGCAGGACGTGGTATTCGCCCGACAGGCGGATGATGGCGCGGCGGTCGCGCGCCGCGCGCGCGGCTTCCTCCGCCGCGACGTGCTCGCGCAGGCGGGCGAGCAGGGCCGGATCGCGGCGCGCGACGATGCGGCGCACGACCAGGGCCTCCAGCGGCCGGCGCACCTCGAACACCTCGCGCGCCTCGTCGACGGTGGGCTCGGCGACGAAGGCGCCGCGGTTGGGCTGCAGCACGACGATGCGCTCCAGCGCCAGGCGCGCCAGCACCTGGCGCACCCGCGCCCTGCTGGCGCCGAAGATCCTGGCCAGCTTGTCCTCGCCGAGCTTGGTGCCGGGCGGCAGCCGGTGCTCCATGATCGAGGTCACGATGCGGTCGTAGATCTCCTGGTCGGAGACGGCCGCCGCGGTCCCGTCCGGTTGCTGCGGGGCGGCCGGAGCATCGTGCCCGCGCCGCCCGGCGGCCTTCTTTTCCATCCTCGTCGTCCTGCAGTGGGAAGCCCGCAACGGGCAGACAGGCGAAATTCTACTTTTGCGGCCGAAGCGGCGGCAACACATGCCATTCCTTGTCGGCAGCCATGGCAATCCCCGGCGGCACCGGAGCCCGTTTCCACCGGCAGCCGGTTCGGCGCCTCCATGGAGGCGAGCGACGGATGCCTGAGGATCGGCACGCTTGTATGTCGGAACCGTGGCCTATATATTGTCGACAATTTTAAAATTAAAAATCGACAATCATTCGCCCCCGGCCACCAGCCCATGCGCTGGAGCGGCGGGCGCCAACGGACGCAAGGAGACGACCATGGACAACTTCGACCTCGTGGTGCGCAACGCCCACGTCGTGACGGCCGCCGACGAATTCGACTGCGACATCGGCGTGCGCGGCGGCGTGATCGCCGCGCTGGGCCGGGGCCTGCCCGCCGGGCGGCAGGAGATCGACGCCGGCGGCCGCTACGTGATGCCGGGCGGCATCGACGGCCACTGCCACCTCGACCAGCCGATGAGCGACGGCACGAAGATGGCGGACGACTTCTACAGCGGCACGCTGTCGGCGGCCTGCGGCGGCACCACCACGGTGCTGCCCTTCGCCTGCCAGTTCAAGGGCCAGTCGCTGCGCGCGGCGGTGGACGACTACCACGCGCGCGCCGCGGGCAAGGCGGTGATCGACTACGCCTTCCACCTCATCGTCAGCGACCCGACGCCCGACGTGCTGCGGCGCGAATTGCCCGCCCTGATCGCCGAGGGCTACACCTCGTTCAAGATCTACATGACCTACGACGACCTCAAGCTCGACGACCGCCAGATCCTCGAAACGCTGGCCGTCGCCCGGCGCGAGGGCGCGATGGTGATGATCCACGCCGAGAACACCGACTGCATCGCCTGGCTCACCGAGCAGTTGCTCGCCGCCGGCCACACCGCCCCGCGCTTCCATGCCGCCTCGCGGCCGATGCTGGTCGAACGCGAGGCGACGCACCGCGCGATCGCGCTGTCCGAACTGGTCGATGTCCCCATCCTCATCGTGCATGTGTCCGGCCGCGAGGCGGTGGAGCAGATCCGCTGGGCGCAGGGCCGCGGCCTGCAGGTGTATGGCGAGACCTGCCCGCAGTACCTGTTCCTGACCGGCGAGCACCTGGAAGGCGAGCACGGCGCGAAATGCGTGTGCAGCCCGCCACCGCGCGACAAGGCGAACCAGAAGGTGGTGTGGGACGGCCTGGAGAACGGCGTGTTCCAGGTCTTTTCGTCCGACCACGCGCCGTTTCGCTTCGACGATCCGCAGGGCAAGAAGGCCGGCGGCGAGCATGCCTCCTTCGACCACATCCCGAACGGTATCCCCGGCCTGGAAACGCGTATGGCGCTGCTGTTCTCGGAAGGCGTGCTGACCGGGCGCATCGACCCGCAGACCTTCGTCGCGCTGACCTCGACCAACGCGGCGCGGCTGTACGGGCTGTATCCGCGCAAGGGCAGCATCGCGGTGGGCGCCGACGCCGACATCGTGATCTGGGACAGCAACCTCGACCTCACCGTGCGCAACGACCGCTTGCACCACAACGTCGACTACACCCCCTACGAGGGCATGAAGCTGCGCGCCTGGCCGCGGGTGACGATCTCGCGCGGCGAGGTGGTGTGGAACGGCCCGCGCCCGGCGCCGGCGGCCATCGCCGGCCGCGGGCGCTTCCTGGAATGCGCCAAGCCGCTGCCGGCACGCCCCAGGAGCGAGCGCACCGGGCCCGGCCGCGGATGCTGAACGGCAGCGGCCGCCGCCGGACAGGCCACGGCGGCGGCGCACTGCCGGCACTTCCGCGGCCGCGGCGGAAACGGGCATGGGCTGGCGCCGCGCGCCCTTGCTGCGATAATCGGAGCCTCCCCGACACCGCATCGCCGCTCCCGCCAGCCATGACCGTTCGCAGCATCCTCCGCATGGGCGACCCGCGCCTGCTGCAGCCCGCCGCGCCCGTCGCCGCCTTCGGCACGCCCGAACTCGCCGAACTCATCGCCGACATGTTCGACACCATGGCCGCGGCCGGCGGCGTGGGGCTGGCGGCGCCGCAGATCGGCGTCGGCCTGCAGGTGGTGATCTTCGGCTTCGAGCGCAGCGAGCGCTATCCGGATGCGCCGGCGGTGCCGCGCACCATCCTGCTGAACCCGCTGATCACGCCGCTCGACGACGAACTCGAGGACGGCTGGGAGGGCTGCCTGTCGGTGCCCGGCCTGCGCGGCCTGGTGCCGCGCCACCGCCGCATCCGCTACCAGGGCCGCGGCCCCGGTGGCGAGCCGATCGACCGTATCGCCGAAGACTTCCATGCGCGCGTGGTGCAGCATGAATGCGACCACCTGATCGGCATGCTGTACCCGATGCGGGTGCGCGACTTCCGCCGCTTCGGCTTCACCGACGTGCTGTTTCCCGAACTGGCCGGCGCCGCGGACGACTGATCCGCCGCCCCTCCTCCCGCAAGGACGACGCCCCATGACCGCAGCCGCCAAACCCCTCGCCGGCCTGAAGGTGATCGAACTCGGCACGCTGATCGCCGGCCCCTTCGCCACCCGCATCATGGCCGAGTTCGGCGCCGAGGTGATCAAGATCGAATCGCCCGACGGCGGCGACCCGCTGCGCAAGTGGCGCAAGGTCTACGAGGGCACGTCGCTGTGGTGGTACGTGCAGGCGCGCAACAAGAAGTCGGTGACGCTGAACCTGAAGCACCCCGAGGGCCTGGCGATGATGCGCCGCCTGGTGGCCGACGCCGACATCGTGGTCGAGAACTTCCGCCCCGGCGTGATGGAAAAGCTGGGCCTGGGCTGGGACGCGCTGTCGGCGCTGAACCCCGGACTGGTGATGCTGCGCCTGTCGGGCTTCGGCCAGACCGGGCCGATGGCGGCGCAGCCCGGCTTCGGCGCCATCGGCGAATCCATGGGCGGGCTGCGCTACGTCACCGGCTTTTCCGACCGGCCGCCGGTGAAGACGGGCATTTCGATCGGCGATTCGATCGCCGCGCTGTGGGGCGTGATCGGCACCCTGATGGCGCTGCGCCACCGGGAGATCAACGGCGGCAGGGGCCAGGTGGTGGACGTCGCGCTGTACGAAGCGGTGTTCGCGATGATGGAATCGCTGGTGCCGGAGTTCGACGTGTTCGGCTTCGTGCGCGAGCGCACCGGCAACATCATGCCGGGCATCACACCGTCGAACACCCACACCACGAAGGACGGCAGGCACGTGGCGATCGGCGCCAACGGCGACGCCATCTTCAAGCGCCTGATGCACGCCATGGGCCGCGCCGACCTCGCCGACGATCCGTCCCTGGCCGACAACGCCGGCCGCGACGCGCGGCGCGACGAACTGTACGCGGCGATCGACGCCTGGGTGGCGGCGCACGACGAGGCCGCGGTGCTGGCCGCGCTGGCGGCGGCCGAGGTGCCGGCCTCGCGCATCTACTCGGTGGCCGACATGTTCGCCGACCCGCAATTCCTCGCGCGCGGCATGCTGGAGACGGTGAAACTGCCCGACGGCCGCGACTGCCGCGTGCCCGGCATCGTGCCCAGGCTGTCGGACACGCCCGGCAGCACCGAATGGATCGGCCCGGCGCTGGGCGAGCACAACGACGCGGTGCTCGGCGGCCTGGGCTACACGCCGGAGCAGATCGCCGCGCTGCGCGCCGCCGGCGCGCTCTGAAGCGCACGGGTTTCGGCCGTGCCCGGGCCCATGTTCAGGCCGTGCCGGCCACGGCCTCCGCCTCCCTGTCCTCTTCGTTCCCGTCCTCGCCCAGCAGCGCCGCCACCAGCCGCCGCATGTCGGGCCTGAAGTCGGGATCGGGGCGCACCGGCAGCGCGGTGAGGAAGCTCAGCGGCCGCAGCGGGGGCGGCAGGTCGTTTTCGCCGGGCATCGCGGTGCCCTGTACCAGCACCGGGATCACGCGCAGACGGCGGGCGAGCGCGGTCTCGATCTCGATCCGCACCATGTCGCCCTCGTCGTCCAGGCGACGCCGGCCGTCACGGCCGGCGAGCGTCAGCCAGCGCGTGCCGATCACCACCAGCACCGCGTCGGCGTGTTCGAGCGCGCGGCCGATCACGACGCGGTAGTCCTCGCCCGCGGCCTGGCGGTCGACGTCGAGAAAGAGATTCTCGCCCTCGAAATCCCCGCGCAGATGGTCGTGGATGCGGCCCACCGTCTCGCGGCTGTCGTCGCGCCGGTACGAGATGAAGATGCGCAGGTCGGACTTCGGCTCGTCGCGCACCGCCGCCGGCCAGCGCACCAGGCGGTGCGTGGCGAACGCGGCGTAGCCGAGCAGCACCAGCGTCCAGGCGCCGAACGCGGCCGAGGATTCGGGCACCACGGCCGCCAGGAGGCCGAACAGCACGGCGGCGGCGAAGGCCGCGGCGACGACAGCGAAGCCCATCCGCCGCGCGCGCGGCTTGCGCAGGCTGATCATCACCCCGAAGGCGAAGGCCAAGGCGCCGACCAGCATGCCCGCCGCGACGACGATGCCCTGCCCCGCGCCCACCGCATGGGGCAGCCGCATCAACGCCACGGCCGTGGCCAGCAGGCTGGCGACCGCGAACAGGATGGACACCTGCGCCAGCCTGCGCAGCGCCGCGGCACCGGTGGGGGCGAGATCCGTGCTCATGTCAGCGCGCGGCGAGCGCCTGCCACAGGCCGGCCCGCTCGAGATGCGTCCTGCCGGGCGAATCGCTCGGCAGCCTGACGCTCGCCTCCGCCCGGTCGGCCCGCCGCTCGAACTCGTAGATCAGCGCGGAGGTGTAGTGGCGCTCGGAATACGGCAGTGCGCCGATCTCCGCCGGCAGGCGCAGGACGCCGCCGGACACCCAGCGGCGCGCTTCCTCCGAGGTCGGCGCCTGCTCGCGGGCGGCGAAATCCTGGTCGGTCACCGCGAACGCGATCACGCGGTAGAAGCCCGGCGGGGCGTTGAACAGCGCGCGGATGATGTCGATGAGCCCCTCGCGCAGCGGCGGCGCATCCACCGTCCAGCGCTGCGGCGGCGCGAAGGGCGTGGCGTCGGCGCGGATGTGCTCGACGCGCGACACCAGCGCGAACCCGCCCGGGATGCGGTAGTAGCTGCGCTCCACGTAGCCCGCGGCGTCGAACGCCTGCTCGATGCGGGCAGCCGCGGAGCCCAGCGTCGCGCCGGCGGCGGGCGCCACCCATTCGCGGGCGATGGTCGAGAACGCGGAATAGCGCGGTGGCGGCCAGGGAAAAGACGGAATCGCCGCCGCCGGCGGATGGCCGTTCGCGGCCGCCGGCGGCCTCGCCGCAGCCGGGGGCGGGGGCGGTGGGGGTGAGGGCGACTCGGGCTCTGGCGCCATGGCCGGCGGCTCGGGCAGCGCCGCCGCAGGCGGTTTCGGCCCCACCGTCGCGGGCGGCTCCGCGGGAGCCGGTGCTGGGGCGGGTGCGACGGCCGGCGGCTCCGGTGCCGCCGGTTCGGCCGGAGCAGGCTCCGCCGGTGCTGGTGCAGGCGGGGCGTATGCCGCCTCCTCCTGCTTGCTGCAGCCGCCCAGCAGCGCGATGCTCATGGACACGAACGCGAACACGAGCAGGCGGCGAGCCGCCCCCGCGGCGGACGCCCGCCTCGCGTGCCGCGATTCCTGCGTGGCATGGATGCACATGACACCTCCCTGGGTAAGGCCGGCGGGTACCGGCACGCGGGCTATCGGATCGATGCCGGCACGCGCCGGAGCTTCATGTCTCCATGCTAGATCAAACTTGCCCGCGGAGCCGCCTGACAGGGCAAGAAGCTGTGCCGGTGCGGTTAGTCGCTTGAAGTTTCTCCGCCCCGTTTTCCCCAATCCAACTAGGGGTGGGCACTGCGTCGGGGTAGTCCAGACATTCATCGCTTAGAAGCGCTAACAAAATGCCTGTTATGCCTTTCGCAATTGCCGCCAGCAGATGATGCAGCAGGCTATCTCGAGAAAGGCTTCGTGGATGATGGCCAGCCGCTCGAAACGGATGCGCAATCGCCGAAAGTTGTGCAGCCAACCCAAGGTGCGTTCCACAACCCAACGGGTCTTGCCCAGACCGCTGCCATGCGGCTGGCCCCGGCGGGCGATCTGGGTGGTGATGCCTGCAGCGTGGAGCGGTCGGCGGTACTTGTCGTGGTCGTAGCCGCGATCGGCCTGCACGAGTCGGGGTTTCGACAGCGGTCGGCCGCGCTTGCCACGGATCGGCGGGATCGCCTCGACCAAAGGGAGAAGCTGGGTGACGTCGTTGCGGTTGGCACCGGTGAGGATCACCGCCAGCGGGATGCCTTGCGCTTCGGTGATGAGATGGTGCTTGGAGCCTGGACGAGCGCGATCGGTGGGGTTCGGTCCTGTTTTTGACCGGCCCCCACAGCGCGTATGGACGAGGAATCGACGATGGCGCGAGACCAATCGAGGCGGCCGGCAGCGCGCAACCGTGCAAGCAGCACGTCGTGCAGGCGGTCCCACACGCCGGCCTCCTGCCACTTCCGTAGTCGTCGCCAGCAGCTCATCCCTGAGCCGCAGCCCATCTCCTTGGGGAGCATCTCCCAAGGAATGCCCGACTGCAGCACGAAGAGGATGCCGGTGAGCACCTTGCGGTCGTCCAGCGGCTTGCGTCCGGGATACCGTTCCCGGCGCGGCTTCGGTGGCGGCAACAGCGGCTCGATCAACGCCCACAATTCGTCATCCAGTATCGGTTTCGCCATCTCCTCTGCCTCGACAAACAAGGCAGAGGTTAACAAATGAAATCAAGGGTGAACAGCCCATTTCATCATTTTGTTAGAGCTTCTTAGATCTTGAAATTGAGAATATGACAAATAAAGCCGTCAAGTATGTTCATCTACTCTATTGAAAACTTAAACGGATTCCCAGCTTCGATAAACCGAAGTCGAGTTTCACGACTCAATGATCGGGGCACACCATTTTTTACCGAAAAGTATTTCATTGATAACCCGGTACTTTGTCCGGTTTTATCATCCAGAACGTAGCTGTTGCTCGGATAACTGATTGAGCCATCAGGCTCTTGCAGTACGGCCATACACGATGAATGCAGTCCAGGCAAATGAAGAAATTGGGTTTTATTCCTTGAACCAAGTGGATTAATGACCAAAAAGACTTCCGTATTTCTGAATCTTTCCGACCCCATGTAATACCCTTCAATGCAGATAATGTCCGGGCGGTTCTTATTCTTGCGGGCGATGTATGCGGAGACTCCGTAAAGCGGGGATTCTTCTGGGGGATTCTGTGCCCCGTCAAGAACTCGTGCATCTCGATAATAGAAACTTCGATCTTTGATCTGGAAGGCACCTTTGGTTTGGCTGACTGTGATCTTTATTTTTTTCGAGCCAAGATTCCCATTGTGATCTTTGCACATATCATCTTCGCCACATAGTCCATGCGCACTCTGAATGGAGTAGCCTTCGTTTGACTCTTTGAGCACTTTTCCAAGGAATATTCCATGCTGTTGCTGATAATAGTCTTCATAACTAGTAAACACCTTGCCAGCGTGTGCAGTTGATAACGAAAAAAAACCAAAGATAGCGAGCAGATATTTCACCGATACTCCTTTCCACCCGTAGCCTTCAGGTAATCTTCAGGGTGTTTCCAAAAAATGGTTTTTCCATGAGCAGACGTTGAAACCCAAACTGCGTCGTAACGACCGCGCTCTGCACCGTCCACATTTCTTCCTGTCTTCTTGTTCTTGATTATCCAGCGAACAATGATTTCGCTTCTTTTCTCTGGCACATCAAAGATATTGTGCGATGAATCTCCGTATTTAAAGCCGTCCCTTCGCTTAGGATGATTTACGTTATCGCTCCTGTTTTTATCGACTTTAAAGTCAAGACCATCCCAAAAAAGCGCACCATGTGATGGGTCACCCCCTTCGTTCTTTATTGCCTTTTCTGCCCAATTAACGGCCAGACTCATGCCGGCATCTTTTTTTATGTCGCTTTCTGATGCCTCGAATAATTCATTGAATCTGGCATTTTTCCCATTCCACGCATAGGCATAATTGGGGTCTGCAGCCTTTAATTCGGAAACGGTTTTCCCATTCCATGCACGGCATCGATTAGCTACGGCAAAAGCTATTCCACCAATTTCTTGTGAATCATTGTCCGTGGATGCTTCACCGTACGCTATTGAAGCGAGCAATCTAGTATCTGAATCGATAGTAGTGGTCATCGAACATCTCCGTCATGCCAAGCAATGAACGTCAGGTTTGGATGCTCCTTTAGTGAGAAAGACGATGTTTTCCCATTCGTTAACTTTTGACTTTCAGCAACAACACCATTTTCATTGACTAATTTATAGGCCATCCCGTTAATTGGCTGATTTGTCGTTGCATCGATAATTTCAAAGAAAATCTCATGTTCTCCACTCTCATGCCCTGCATAAGCCAGCCACTGCATGGCTCCAGCCATTCGAGCAATCTCATGTCCGTCAAAACCCATGCGGCTATTGTCAAATAATGCTTTCAGGCGTGGTGGCGTCGGGCATTTGCAGATGCACAAATCCCCATCTAAATTTGCCTGTCTGCCGTCGGGCGCAGTATGTGGGTGATAGGGCGGGACGCACTTGGTAACGCCCCAGCTCTTGCAGGCATTGCAATAAACGGGGTCGCCCTCGAAGCAACCGTGTTTCCCGTCATACGTTACAGGCCATTGCTGGGGTACGGGTTGAACTTTCCCGCCGGCGGGGGTTGTCGTATCCCCCTCGCGGATAAATGACCTCCAGTACATGATTACTCCCCTTGATGAACAGGCTTATGGAATCCTCGATCGATCCAGCCGATTGGCTTTCTTGGCACAAAGGGCTGACAGCATTTCGGTGAGCCAACCTTGACTTTATTCCAACGTCTTGAAATCGAGGTAGGAATAGTACGGCTCTTCATCGCTTTTATGCAATAACATTAATTACTGCGGGGACCTGAATATGCCTTTGAGTTGACGGCGTCGTGCTCCAGCTTGCGGGCATCAATCTCGTCTGCGGGCGGGAGCAGCAGGTCATTGACGGCTTCCAAGGAAGCCCGGCGATATCCGCCAACTGCTGACAATCCACACGCTGCAGCAGGCTCATCGGGAAGTCACTGTCACCCCTGAGAGCAATAGGGCTTTGAAGCAGGCTCCTTGGGGCTCTTGGTGAGCAAGGAGGTCCGCCGCTCCTTGCGTGGCCGGCCGCGGGCGCTAGCCTCCGTCCGGCGGAGCCGTTTCGGACAGGCCGCTGCGGCAGGCGTCGCGGTAGGCCGCCTTCAGCCCGTCTTCGTCGCGCCAGAAGAAGGCGCCTTCGAGATAGCGCGGCCACGGCTGCGGCCCTTGCGGCGGGCCAAGGAAGCGCGCGGCGGTGGCGGCCAGCAGGATGTCGTGGGTGACGAACACGTGCAGGCCCGGCACATCGACCGCGACCTGGAGCATGTGGCGCACCAGCTTGCGCGCGCCGGCGTCGGGGTGCTCGGTGCCCGGCAGCGGGTCGTCGCGGAAGGCGAGGTGTTCCATGATTCCGCGGCTGCCCATGGCCAGCCAGTTGCGGCCGGCGAGGCGGCGGTCGATGACGTAGGCGCCGGGGTCGCCCAGCATGCGGTCGGGCACGATCTGCAGCGCGGCGCCGGCGGCATCGCCGATCAGTCCGGCGGTCTGCACGCAGCGGCTGACCGGGCTGGTGCGCAGGGTGCGCACGCGCCCGTGCATCGCCGCGCCGAGGCTGCGCGCGAGCTGCACGCCGAGCGCGTTGAGCGGCAGTTCGTAGCCGACGTCGTCGCGCGGCAGTTCGTCGCGCACCGAGTGCCGCACCAGCAGCGCCACCGGCCGGTCGTCCGGCACGGCGGCGAGCCAGTGGAACATCGAGGGCGGGATGGCGTCCTGGACGGGGTCGTTCATTGCGCTGCGGCCTGCGGATCGACGAGGGCGAACGGTCGGCACGCCGTGCCGTCCGCCCGCAACGATACCGCAAGGCGCCCGCCGCCATCGACGGGGCAAGAGGCCCGGCGGCACGGGCTGCGCCGCCGGGGCCGGGCTTCGCGCGGAGGCGGCGCCGCGGATCAGAGCGCCATGATCACCGACTTGCTCTCGGTGTAGAGATCCAGCACCGCGCGCCCCATCTCGCGGCCGATGCCCGACTGCTTGTAGCCGCCGAAGGGCATGGCGTTGTCGAGGATGTTGTGGCAATTGACCCACACCGTGCCGGCCTTGATCCTGGGGATCAGCCGATGCACGCGCGACAGGTCGTTCGACCAGATGCTGGCCGCCAGCCCGTAGGGCGTGTCGTTGGCGCGGCGGGCGACCTCGTCCAGATCGTCGTACGGCATCGCCACCACCACCGGACCGAAGATCTCCTCGCGCACCACCTTCATGTCGTCGCGGGTATCGACCAGCACCGTGGGCTTGACGAAGTAGCCCGCCCCCTCGCCGGCTGCGCCGCCCGCCGCGGCGCGCGCGCCCTCGGCGAAGCCGCTCTGGATGTAGCCGAGCACGCGCTGCTGCTGCACTGCCGACACCAGCGGGCCGACCTGGGTATCCGGATCGATGCCCGGCCCCAGCTTCATCGCGGCGGCGATGCCCGACAGCCCTTCGACGACCTGCTCGAAGCGGCTCTTGTGCACGTAGAGGCGCGAGCCGGCGGTGCACACCTGGCCCTGGTTGAAGAAGATGGCCTGCGCCGCGCCGGCCGCGGCCATCGTGGGGTCGGCGTCGTCGAGCACGATCACCGGGCTCTTGCCGCCCAGTTCCAGCGACACGCGTGTCATGTTGTCGATGGCGGCCTTGCCGACGAGCTTGCCGATCTCGGTGGAGCCGGTGAAGGCGACCTTCTCGATGCCTTTGTGGCCGGCGAGCGCGGCGCCGGCGGTGTGGCCCAGGCCGGTGACGACGTTGAGCACGCCGGGCGGGTAGCCCGCCTGCAGCGCCAGTTCGGCGAAGCGCAGCGCGGTGAGCGGCGTTTCCTCGGCGGGCTTGAGCACCATGGTGCAGCCGCTCGCCAGCGCCGGGCCCACCTTCCACGCCGCCATCAGCAGCGGGAAGTTCCACGGGATGATGGCGCCGACCACGCCGACCGGCTCGCGGCGGGTGAAGCCGAACAGTTCGCGGTCGCGCATCAGCGGCACCGACACGTCCATCGTCGAGCCTTCGATCTTGGTCGCCCAGCCCGCCATGTAGCGCAGGAAGTCGACCACCAGCGCGACGTCGACGTGGCGCGCCATCATCACCGGCTTGCCGTTGTCGAGCGCTTCGATCTCGGCCAGTTCCTGGGCGTTGGCTTCGATGAGGTCGGCGAACTTGAGCAGCAGGCGTTCGCGGTCCACCGGCCGCATCCTGGGCCAGTCGCCCGATTCGAAGGCGCGCCGCGCGGCCTGCACGGCGCGGTCGATGTCGGCCGCGTCGCCCGCGGGCACGCTGGTGAAGGCGGTGCCGCTGGCCGGATCGACCACGGCGAGGGTTTCGCCGCTGACGGCGTCGGCCCATTCGGCGCCGATCAGCATGCGCCCGGGGCGGGCAAGGAATTCGCGCGTGGCCGCGCTGACGAGTTGGTCGGAATAGGGCGCCATGTGTGTCTCCTGTGGTGACTTCTTCGGTGAAAAAGGTTCAGCCGCCGTTGCCGATGAGGCCGGAGCGCGCCGCCGCCGCGGCCCGCGCGGCCTCGATCGCGGCGGCGTCGAGTTCGAGCTGGCCCGCCAGCCGCGCCAGCAGGCGGCTTTCCAGGCGCGCGAGGTCGCCGTCGGCATAGGCGACCTCCCACAGCATGGTGAGGATCTGCCGGCGCGCGCCGGCATCGAAGCCGACCCGCACCGCCTCGGTGAATTCCCAGTCGTCCAGCACTTCGGCATAGCGCTCCCCGGCGACGCGCACCAGTTCGAGCGCGAGCGCGTCGGGCAGGCCGAAGTGCTCGCGCAGCAGGCGCGTCACCGCGGCGTGTTCGTTCTCGGAGGCGCGGTGATCGACGTACATCGCTTCGAGCAGCAGCACGGCGACGGCGATCTGGCGGCGTTCGAAGGGGCCGCTCTCGCTCGCTTCGGCCTCGATGTCGCCGCGCAGCAGCGCGATCAGTCTTGTCAGCATGGGGGTCTCCGTCAGCGAGGGGGATCGAGGCGCTCGACGCCGAGCTGGCCGCCGACGACCACGCCGCCATCGGGCGCAAGCAGCACGGCGGCGAGGTTCTGGCGGTCGGCGCGGACTTCGGCGGCCAGCCGGTCGTGCCCGCCGCGCAGCACCGCGCCGCCGGCGCCGACCACCGTCAGACGGCCGTCGGCATCCGCCACCGCGCCGGTGAGCGACTGCCCGGTGCCGCTGTCGAGCGTGCGCCAGTGTCCGCCACCGTCGCGGCTGGCGAGCACGCGGCCGCTCATGCCCAGCAGCAGGATCTCGTCGCCCGCCGCCAGGCCGCTCCACAGCGAGCCCGAGGCGCCCGGCCTGAGCGTGGTCCAGGTATCGCCGCCATCGCCGGAGCGGAACGCGAGGCCGCTTTCGGCGGCGATGTAGAGCGCGCCGCCGGGCGCGGCGAAGAGGTGGTTGAGGTGCATGTCGGCATCCGCCCCGCTGCCCACCATCATCGGCGCCCAAGTGGCGCCGCCGTCGGCGGTGCGCCAGGCGCTGCCGTAGGCGCCGACGGCGTAGCCGCGCCCGGCGGATTCGAAGTACACCGACAGCAGCACCGGCTTGCCGTCCAGCACCTGCTGCAACGCCCAGGTGGCGCCGCCGTCGCGGCTGGCGAGCACGACGCCGCCGTGGCCCACCGCCCAGCCATTGCTGGCGTCGGCGAAATGCACCGCGGTGAGCAGCGTGCTCACCGGCACCGCCGCCTGCTGCCAGGTCCGCCCGCCGTCGGTGGAGCGGATCGCCGTGCCGTAGTCGCCCACCGCCACCAGGGCGTCGCCCGCCCGCGCCATGCCGGTCACCGGCACCCTGGCCGCCAGGCGCGCCGCCATCGCCGGCACCGGCGCGGTATCGGCCGCCTGCAGCGGCACGGCGGCGAGCGCGGCGGCGGCGAGGACCAGGCGCGGCATCGTTTTCTTCAGCATCGTCGCGCTCCCTGTCAGTGCGCCATCAGCGGCGCCCGCACCGGGCCGCGGCGCGGGATCAGCATGTCTATCGTCACCGCCAGCGCCGGCAGCAGGGTGATCGCCATGATCATGTTCATCATGAACATGAAGGTCAGCAGCATGCCCATGTCGGCCTGGAACTTGAGCGCGGAGAACGACCACGTCGCCACGCCGATCGACAGCGTCACCGCGGTGAACACCGTCGCCACGCCGACTTCGCGCAGCGCCTGCTTGAAGGCGGTGACGATGTCCTCGCCGTGCGCCATGTGCATCTGCAGGCGGTTGTAGATGTAGAAGGCATAGTCCACGCCGATGCCCACCGCCAGCACCATGACCGGCAGGGTCGCCACGGTGAGGCCGATGTCGAGCGACTTCATGAACCAGTAGCCGAGGAAGGTGGCCAGCGTCAGCGGCACGCAGCAGGCGATCATCGCGCGCCAGTCGCGGTACACCGCGAACACCAGCACGAGGATCGTGGCATAGACGTAGAGCATCATCGGCAGCTCGGAATGCTCGACCACCTCGTTGGTCGCCGCCTGCACGCCGGCGTTGCCGCTGGCCAGCCGCACGGTGACGCCGTCGAAGGGCCGGGTGTCGCGGAAATGCTTCGCCGCCGCCACCACGTCCTTGATCGTCGACGCCTTGTGGTCGGCGAGGTAGAGGTTCACCGGCAGCACGGTGCATTCGGCGTTGAACAGGCGCAGCCCCTCGGGGACCTGGCGCACCGCCTCGCCCAGCGTCAGTTCTTCCTGCGGCAGCGCGGCCCATTTCGGGTTGCCCTCGTTCACGCCCGAGGCGGCGAGCTTGGTGAGCGTGGGCAGCGACTGCGCCGACAGCACGCCGGGGACGTTGGCCAGATGCCAGGTGAGGCGGTCGACATGGCTCATGACGTCGTGGCGGAAGCAGCCCTCGGCCGGCGTCTCGGCCACCACGGTGAGCAGGTCCAGCCCCAGGCTGTAGCGCGCGACGACGGCCTCCACGTCCTGGTTGTAGCGCGAGTCGTCGTGCAGTTCGGGGGCGCCGGGCAGCACGTGGCCGACGTGGCGGCCCTGGCTCTGCCACACCGCCACCCCCAGCAGCACGACGCCGGCGAGCGTGCCGATGGCGGCGTTGCGCGGGTTGGCGATATGCACGCCGAGCCCGGCCATCAGGCGGTTGCGCATGCCCTCGACCTTGCTCGCGCGCAGCACGAACTTGTCGTCGAAGCGGAAGTAGCTCGCCAGCACCGGCAGCATGATGAGGTTGGTGACGATCTTGTAGGCCACCCCCACCGAGGCGGTGATCGCCAGCTCGCGGATCATCGGGATCGGCACCAGCACGAGGGTGGCGAAGCCGACGAAGGCGGTGATCAGCGCCAGCGTGCCCGGCACCAGCAGGCCGGTGAAGCTGCGGCTGGCAGCGGTGTAGCCGTCGGCGCCGTTGATGACCTCCTTGGCGATGTAGTTCACCTGCTGGATGCCGTGCGACACGCCGATCGCGAACACCAGGAAGGGCACCAGGATGGCGAGCGGGTCCAGGCCGAAGCCGAGCAGCGTGATGGTGCCGAACTGCCACACTACCGACACCAGCGAGCAGGCCAGCGGCAGGAAGGTGAGCACCCACGAGCGGGTGTACCAGTAGACGGCGGCGGCGGTCAGCAGGAAGGCGAGCGCGAAGAATTCGACGACGCCGGTGGCGCCTTCCGAGATGTCGCCCATCTGCTTGGCGAAGCCGATGATGCGGATGCGGATGTCGTCGTCGCCGAAGGCGGCGCGCACTTCCTTTTCGAGCCGCTGGCTGAATTCCGCGTAGTCGAGGCGCTCGCCGGTCTGCGGATCGGGGTCGGCCAGCTCCGCCACCACCATCGCCGAGGACGAATCGTTCGCCACCAGGCTGCCGATGAAGCCGCCGACGATGGTGCGCTCGCGGATCGCGGCGATGTTGTCCGGGGTGAGCGCCTTCACGGTGACGTCGCCGCCGATCACGTCCTCGGCCTTCATGCCCTCTTCGGTGATCTGCACCGCGCGGGTATTGGGCGTCCACAGCGAACTCACCGTGCGGCGGTCGATGCCCTTCATGAAGAACAGCGCCTGGGTGACGTCGTACAGCCGGGTGAGCGCCTTCTCGTTCCAGATGTCGCCGTGCGCCGCCTCGACGGTGACGATGATGCGGTTGGCGCCGAACAGCACATCGCGGTACTGGTTGAAGGTCTGGATGTATTCGTGGTCCTGCGGCAACTGCTTGTCGAAGCCGGCGCTCATGTGCAGGCGCGCGGCGAAGACCGCCATCGCCGCGGTGAAGGCCAGCAGCGCGAGCAGGATGGGCAGCCGGAACCGGAAGCAGACGCGCTGCAGGGCCAGCACGAGTTTCTCGATCATGTGGGGGATTCCAGGAGGCCGGGGCGGGCAGCGTCCGCCCCGGCAGGGCGCATCAGAACGAGTACGAAAGGCTGGCGGACACGAAGTCGCGGTCGCGCATCAGGTTGTTGGCGCCGCCGCCGGCGAACGTCACCCACTGCAGCGCGCCCTTCCAGCGGTCGCGGTAGTTGGCGAACAGCGACACCGTCAGCGCCTTGCGCCCTTCCACGAAGGGGATCGCGTTCGGGCTGGTGCCGGAGACGTCGTGGTACCAGTCGATCTGCGGCGTCAGCGTCACGCCGCTGCCGAAGGCGTTGGGGTAGTTCATGCCGATCTCGGCCACGTAGCCCCACGAGGTCTTGTCCGGCAGCGCATAGTTGGGCAGGAAGTATGGGATGCGGCCGCTGGTGTCGAGCCCCGGATAGTGGGTGACCGCCGCCTCGGCGAGGATGAAGCCGTCGCTGGCGCCGATCGCCTTGGCCAGCCCGCCGAGCGGATCGTTGTGCGAGAAGGTGTAGAAGCCGGTGAGGTGGAACTGGTACTTCTCTTCCTCGACGAAGCCCGGATGGCGGCCGACGTCGTAGACGCTGTTGCGGTCGAACGCGCCGGCGAGCGAACCGGAGGGCACCGTGGGATCGACGCCCACGCTGTCCTGCGGCCGGTACGACAGTTCGGCACCGACGGCGACGTTGGCGATCTTGGTGTTGGCCGAGATGGCGTACAGGTCCTTGTTCTCGCCGTAGGCGACGAAGTAGCCGGTGACCGCGCCGTCCGGCGAGCCGGTGAAGCCGAGGAAGGGCAGCTTGTCGTGGTAGCGCTGGTAGGTGAAGGCGAACTCGGTGTCGATGTCCTCGGCGTTGTAGCGCAGGTTCACCCCGTACTGGCCGGCCCGCCGCGGCTTTCTGGTGCCGAGGTAGGGCACGGCGATGCCGGCCGCTATCGCGTCGGCGTCCGACAACCCGGAGGCGTCGCCGCAGCGGCCGTTGGGCAGGCCGGCGCAGGCGCCGGGGCCGGCGACGTCCTCGATGATGCTGGTCGGCACGTAGGCCACCCGCCGCCCCTCGCCGAGCACGTCGGCGGTGGAGAAGAAGGTGCCCGCCGGGTCGAACTTGAAGCCGTTCCAGGCGAACTGGTAGTAGGCTTCGACGCCGAGGTTCTCGCTCAGGCCGAGCGAGCCGGACAGCATCGGCGCCGGGATGAAGATCTCCTTCAACTGCGTGCCGGGCACGTGGAACTTCTGCAGGTCGATGGCGTTGATCTGGTTCACGCCGCCGAGGATGAAGATGTCCTCGCCCCAGGAGATCACCTGGTTGCCGAGCTTGATCTTGCCGTTGCGCTCGCCGATGGAAAAGCTCTTCGCCACCCAGGCGTCGAGCAGCGTGACGTCGCCCGATGCCTCGTCGGCGACGCCGGTGCGGCGGGTGTCGTCGGCCTTGAAGTCGTGGAACCACGTCATGCGCACCAGCGAACTCCAGCCGCCGGGCAGCTTGAGCGAAAGGTCGTGCGTGCCCTTGAGCACCGCCGACACGATGTCGCCCTTCTTGTAGTTGAGGCTGCCGTCGTCGAAGTTGGTGAAGTTGAAGTCGGCGTTGGCGTAGCCGCCGGCGCCCTGCCTGGCCTGCAGCTCGTTGTTGGTGCCGTTGTTGCAGCCGCCGCTGTCGTTGCCGATGGACTGGCAGCCCGGCGACTGGGTACGGCCGATCAGGCCGAACGAGAGGGTGCTGTCGAAGCTGCCCGACAGCCCTTCTTCGGAGCCGAAGCGGAAGGCGTGGCTGGCCGGCGCCCACAGCGCGGCGGCGACGGCCAGGGCCAGCGCGGCAGGCGCCACGGCGCGCGCCGCCCGACGATGCGCGATCGTCTGAGTCTTCATGGGGAAATCTCCTGGATGCGGTCGGGTCGGGATCAGCGCTCGCCGCGGCGGCGCATCTCGTCCTGGCTGAAGGTGGCGGCGGTCACGCGGCCTTCCTTGGCGGCGGTGAGATCGATCACCTCGCCTTCGGCCGTCCAGTTGTCGGTCACGTAGCGGCGGGCGACGAGGTCGTACATCTGCGTCTCGTACGCCATGCAGGCGCCGACGTCGGGGGCGGCCCACAGGCTGCCCTCCTGCACGCGCCACAGGTTGCCCTTGGCGTCGTACATGTCGACCTGCAGCAGCGCCCAGGAGTCCTCGTCGAAGTGGAACACCCGCTTGGCGAAGGAATGGCGCTTGTCGCCCTTGACCGTGGCCTCCACCACCCACACGCGGTGCAGCTCGTAGCGCAGGTAGTCGCGGTTCACGTAGTCGGGGCCGAGCATGTCCTTGAACTTGTTGTTCTTGTCGATCAGCCTGTAGGAGTTGTAGGGGACGAACATCTCCTTCTTGCCGGCCAGCTTGTAGTCGTAGCGGTCGAGCGCGCCGGTGAACATGTTGATCTGGTCGACGAAGTAGAGGTTGTCGAAGCCGGCGATCGGGTTGTCGTAGGCGAAGGTGGGCGAGCGGCGCACGCGGCGCTGGCCGGGGAAGTAGATCCAGGCGTCCTGCGGCTTGTCGATGAAGGCGTGGATCAGGTAGCCCTCGCCGGCGCGCGAGGCGGGCGACAGCACGTCGAACAGCAGCTTGGATTCGACGCCGCCGACGTCCGCCGGCCCGGCGACCTTGGGATCGTTGAACGGATACAGCTCGTAGGCCCACTGCTTGTTCTCGACGTAGGAGCCGTCCTTGTCTGGCATCAGCGCCGAGATCTGCGCGCGCCGGCCCAGGCCGGTGTAGCGCAGCTTGTAGTTCCACATCGCCTCGGCGCCGCTCTTCGGGAAAGGGAAGGGAGTGCCGCCGCCCACCACCGCTTCGAGCTGCCAGCCGTCGGCGCCGAGCTTCGCGGCGGCGGCGTTCTTCTTCGTCTGCGCGGCGACGAAATCCGGCACCGGGCAACTGCGCCGGGTCGGATACACGTCCATGCGGTAGCCCTTGTAGGTCTTGAGCAGGGCGAGCTGGCCGGCCGACAGCTTGTCGGCGTACTTGTCGGCGTTGCCGGCATCGATGGCGAACAGCGGCTTGTCGTCCTTGTAGGGGTCGAGCCTGCCCGGCTTCCAGCCCGCGGGCACCTGGTTCAGCCCGCCGCTCCATGCCGGGATGCTGCCGTCGGCATTCTTGCCGGCCTCGGCGCCGATGGGGGTGAGCGTCTTGCCGAGGCCGGCGATCTCGGCCTCGGTCGCGGCGGCGCCCGCCGGCGGACTCGCCAGCAGGGCGGCGAGCGCCGTGCACAGCAGGCCGGGACGCAGGGATTTCGTTGTCGTTTTGCGCATCTGGGTGTCCTCGTCGGAAGAAAGGGATTGCTGCGGAATTGCGGGACCGGCCGCCTGGCGGCCGGGCGCCTCACGTTCAGTCGATGCGTATGCCCTGCGCGGCGAGTTGCTCGACGATGCCGCGGCGCACCGCGGACACGTTCGCCAGCTTCTTGCTGCGCAGTCCGGTGACTTCGGCCTCGGTGTAGGGGACGAAGCCGGCCGGCACGGTGTCGGCGGAGAAGGACGCCGCCATCCAGTTCAGCATCCGCGCGATGTCGCCGTTCGACAGCGGCGAATTCGAGGTGCCGGGCACCTGCACGAGGAATGCCCTGCCCTCGGGCAGCCTGAGGAAGTGGCCGAGCTGGCCGCGCATCGTCGGCACCCCGCCCGACCGGGCGCCGCTGCCGTCGGCCTGGTGGCAGCCGGCGCAGTTCAGGATGTACTGGTAGCGGGCCTTGCCGGCGTCGTCGGCGACGGCCGGCGCGCCCGCGCCGGCCGCGGCGAGGAAGGCCGCGGCGAGCGCGGCGGCCTTCCCGCCCCGCCCGATCCGGCCCGGCGTGCGCATGCCGTCCATCGCCGCCTCCTCAACCCTGCGGCTGCGCCAGGCCGACCACCGTGGCCATGGTGCAGTGGAACATCGTCGAGTCGTTGGCCATGCACCAGTTGATGTCGTTGTGCAGGCCCATGCGGTAGCCCGGCATCTCGCGCTCGTTGGTGTTGCAGAAGCAGCGCCCGCAGGCCGTCTTGCCGCAGCAGTCGTTGTAGCTGATGAGATAGTCCTTGCCGTCCTCCGGGTTGTGGCAGGTGCCGATCCACGACACCTTGGACGCCTCCGTGCCCGGCGGGCAGCTCGTCGCAGTGCCGCCGCAGCAGTTGCACAGGTAGCCGTCCTGCGCGCAGTAGCGCCAGTACTCGCAGTCCTGCTCGGTCGGGGCCTTGCCGCCGGCCTTCTTCATCGCCGCGCCGGCGGCCTGGGCGGTGCGGTCGAAGGGCAGCACCGGCAGCACGAAGGCCGAGCCCACCAGCAGCTTGCCGATGCCGATCAGCGCGCTGCGCCGCGACGCGCGCTGCGCCACCTTGCGCGTCCTGCGCTCGAAGAATTCATCCAGCCATTTCATCGTCGTTCTCCTGTGTTCCGGATCAGGCGCGGCCGGGCTGTTCGAGATAGTCCTGCACCGATGCCACGCCCAGCTCCTTGGCAGTGAAGAGGCTTTCGAGCTGCTCGCGGGAATTGACCAGCCCCTTGGCGGCGACCCGCCCCTGCTCGTCGATCAGCACCGCGTAGGGCAGCTTGGCCACGCGCCAGGCGATGCCCAGTTCGCGCGACAGCACGTAGGGGAAGCCGGAGAGGCCGGCCTTGTCGTAGAAGGCGAGGTGCTCGGGCTGCTCGCCGTCGGAGGTCAGCACGATGCGCAGCCAGTCGCGTTCGGACTGGTTGGCCGAGCGCAGGATGGGCAGCAGCTTCTTGCACACCGGGCAGGTGGGCGACAGGAAGAACAGCAGCGTGCTCTTTTGCGCCGGCAGGCCCAGCGAGACGCGATCGCGGCCGGCGACGAGCTGCGGCAGGTCGAACACCGGCGCCGCCTCGCCGACCTGCGGGCCGGTGTCGAGCATGAGGGCGCCCATCGGCGCGACGCGCTCGTACAGCACGCCGATCTGGCGCGCGAGGGCGAAGATTCCGGCCAGCGCGGCGAGCACCGCGATCCACAGCAGGACGTTGGAGACGATCAGGGCTTGGTTCATGATCCGTTCCTCATTTGGGCGAGATGGGGATGGTTGGCGAGCAACTGGTTGGCTGCCGCATGGAGGGCGAGCAGCATCAGCGTGCCGCCGGCCACCGAGAGGTAGTCGATCCAGACCAGGCTGCGCTCGGCGCCGGCCTGCGCACCGGCGCCGAGCAGCGCGAGCAGCACCGCGTTGCGCACGACGAGCGCCCACGACAGGCGGGTGTGGCCTTCGGCGCCGCCGCAGCCGCAGTCGATGCCGGTGCGGCCGCGGGCGACGTTGATCGCCACCGCCAGCGTCGCCGCGCCCAGCACCAGCGCGCCCACGGCGAGGCCGGCGGCGCGCGTGCCGTCGAACAGCAGGGCGGTGCCGGCAATGGCTTCGAGCACCGGGAACACGCGGGCGAACGCGGGCACCAGCGCTTCGGGCAGCAGCCGGTACAGCTCCACCGAGGCTTCGAACACCGCCACGTCGCGCAGCTTCTGCCACGCGCCCAGCAGCAGGATCACCGCCAGCGCCGCGCCGCAGGCGCGCGCCAGCACGGGGTCGAGTGCGAGGGCGTCCATCAGTGCAGCTCCATCAGCGAAGGCGTTTCGCCCACGCCGTCCATGCGTCCGGCGGGCTTGAGCGCGGCCGCCGCGTCGTACACGGCGAGGCCGCCCTTCACGCCGTCGTAGGCGAACAGGCGCGGCCTGTCGCCCTGGCTGACGGCCAGCGCGATGGCGTTGCTGCCCGGCGCACGGGCGATGCGCTTCCTGGTCTTGAGATCGAAGCTCCAGATCTCCTTGGCCGGGGACTTGTGGCTGCCGGCCTTCGCGCCGTCGTGCATGCCGACGAAGACGCGGCCGCTGGCCTTGTGCTGGGCGAGCAACTGGTAGCCGCCGGGACGCCAGCCGGCCTTGCGCTCGCGCTCGGTGAGCAGCGGCCACTTCGGCTCGAAGCTCGCCACCTCGCCGCCGACGTGGGCGGTGTAGAGGTCGCCGCCGTAGGACACGAAGCGGTAGGTGTCGCCGTCCTGCTCGCCGTGGATGAAGATGGGGTCGGCATCCGGGTCGAAGAACGCGGCGCTCTTGCGCTGCGCGACCTCCCGGCCCTCGCCGTCGTGGGTGACGGTGAGCATCGTGCCGTCGCCGCAGATGGTGGAGAAGCGGTCCGACGCGCTCTGCGGCGGCAGCAGGATCCAGCAGCCGGGGATGTCCACCTGCGAGGCGACCTTCCTCGCCTTCAGGTCGATCACCGTCACCGACACCGCGGGCGTGGCGTTGAGCACGTAGAGCCAGCGGCCGTCGGCCGAGGGCGGATGGTGCCCTTGTAGTGCAGCGCCTGGGCATGGATCGGCGGGATGATGATCTCGCCGGTCTTCACCAGCGTCTGCGCGTCGTGGATGTCCACCGTGTCGGTGCGCACCCCCGACGACAGGCGCGAGTAGTAGGTGGTGGCGACGTAGATCTCCCTGCGGTCCGGCGACAGGATCGCCTGCCCCGCGTAGCCGGTCGCCACCATGCCGAGGTAGCGCAGGCCGTCGCCGTCGATGACGTGCAGCCGGCCATCGACGATGTGGCCGATGGCGACGTCCGACAGGAAGATGCGATAGGGGTTGGGAGGCGGCATCTCGGCCACCTTGGGAATCTCGACCTGCAGCTCGGCCCGTGCCGACACCCCGGTGAGGGCGATCAGCAAGGCTGCGGCGCAGGTTCGCAGGGCGCGGTGTCGAACCACGGCAAACCTCCTTGTTGCCCGCCGCGCGGCCGTGGCGGTCTGCCCGGCCTCGCGGCGGAATCCTCGGAACCCGTCCGCCCGGCAGGGCGGCGGATGCACTCGTTGTCCGCGCCGGATTTGATGCACGTCAAAACGGCGGGTGGAACGGATTCTGGGATGGAGAATTCCGATGCCGTTATCCGAAATCGGCAACGGCGCGGCGCACGGCGAAACCGCGCCCGACTGCACCAAAGTGATACTGCGCCGCACCATTCCGATACAGGACCCGGCAGCGCGGACCGCTCCGCGGCATCTGCACGAAAGCCCTTGTCGCCGGGGCAAATTCAGGTTTAGCCTGAAAAAAAGAAACACTTACATAACGACAAGCAACCGATTTCCGGTCAGGAGACAGACGGAAATGAACAATCGAGCCACTGCGCTTCCCGGCTGCGGGAAAGCGCGGTTTTCGCGTGCGCGCGGCCAGGCCCCGCATGCCCTGCGCAACCGCCCGATCCACGCCCGGCGGAAACGGCCCGCCGCCCTTCCCCGCCGTGCCGCAAGGCTGCCCGCGCACCTCTGCCGCCGCGGGCACGGCATTTGCTGCCGCCTCTCCGACACGACCCGCTCCGGAGAAGCGCTGCCATGACCGCGACGACGGCATCCCACGACCAGGCTTACACCGCCGTTGCGCGCGACACCCGCGACGCGGACGACCATGCGTCCTGCCTGCAGCACTGGAAGCAGCGCTACGACCAGCTCACCGCCGGGGCCTTCTGCGGCAGCTTCGAGGAGTACTGGTTCGACAACGTGCAGGTCTTCCGCGAGCGCACGAACCAGTCGGTACGCGAAGTCGGCCAGGCATGGGAGGGGTCCCGCACCTTCGGCGTGCCGGTCGAGGTGGACGGCAAGGGCTGGTACTGCGGCGAGATCGTCGACGCCGACTCCGTCATCACCCTCAGGGGCGGGCAGGAACTCGATTTCCGCACGCCGCGCGTGCATGACGTCCTCGCGGTGACGGCCGACGCGCAGGCGCTCAACACCTATGCGCTGCAGGTGGAACACCGCGACCTGGAGGCCGAACTCGCCACCTGTCGGGTGACGCCTTCCACCCCGGCGCAGGCGGAGAACCTGCGCAGCTTCCTGGGCACGGTCATCGCCAGCCTGCGGGCGACGCCGGAGATGCTGCGCCATGCGCAGATGCGCAAGGCGCTGGAGCAGGCGATCTTCGGCAGCCTGATCGCCGTCGCCGGCAACCAGTCCGAGAACCGCCCCACCCCGTCGTGCAATGCGCGCCAACTGGTGGTGGAGCGCGCCCGCGAATACATGCAGGCCCACATCGAGGAACCGATCACCGTCGCCGACCTGTGCGCCGAACTGCGCGTGTCGCGGCGCACGCTGCAGTACAGCTTCCAGGACGTGCTCAATCTGAACCCGGTGAGCTTCCTGCGCGCGATGCGCCTGAACGGCGTGCGCCGCGCCCTCAAGCGCGCCGACCCGGCGGCCGGCACCGTCGCCGACATCGCCGCGCGCTGGGGCTTCTGGCATCTGTCGCACTTCGCCGCGGACTACAGGGCGATGTTCGGCGAACTGCCTTCCGAGACCCTGCGCAGCGCGATGCTGCATCGCTGCTAGGCGGAAAGGCGGCGGCGCGGTCTTGCCCGGCCGCACCACCGCGGGGCGGCCGGCCGGCGCCTGCCTTCATTGCGGACGCCGGCCGGCAGGCGGCCTATCCGAAATCGGCAAGCGCCTGCCCCTTGCAGGCCGGGCACGGGGCCTTGCCGCCGCCGCGGCGCGGCGAAAATCCTGGTCCGGAAGAGGAGTCCGTCGGTGGAAATCCAGCGGCGGGGAGATGCTTTCACATTGCAACAGTTTCTTATTGCAACTTAATTGACGCATCGCTATAGTTGCGCCTGTCTCCTCCTCTCGAACCCCTCGAGATGGTTCAAGCCTCGCCGCACGGCGGGGCTTCTTTTTGCCCGCACGGCGGCCGCGCCGCCCGCTTCAGGCCGATGCGGCGATGCGCCCGCCCGCCTCCGCCGCGTCGCCGCCGTCCTCGTCGTCCGCTTCCGCGCCGAGGAAGCCGCCGCTCTGGTGCGCCCACAGGCGCGCGTACAGGCCGCCCCTGGCGAGCAGGCTGCGGTGGTCGCCTTCCTCGACGATGCGCCCCCTGTCCATCACGACGAGCCGGTCCATGGCCGCGATCGTCGACAGCCGGTGCGCGATCGCCACCACCGTCTTGCCCTCCATCAGCCGGTACAGGCTGGCCTGGATCGCCACCTCGACCTCGGAGTCGAGCGCGCTGGTGGCCTCGTCGAGCAGCAGGATGGGCGCGTCCTTGAGCATCACGCGGGCGATGGCGATGCGCTGGCGCTGGCCGCCGGACAGCTTCACGCCGCGCTCGCCGACGTGGGCATCGTAGCCGTGTCGCCCCTTGGGGTCGGTCAGCGTGTGGATGAAGTCGTCCGCCTCGGCGCGCTTCGCGGCGGCGATCATCTCGGCGTCGGTCGCGCCGGGCCGGCCGTAGAGGATGTTGTCGCGCACCGAGCGGTGCAGCAGCGAGGTGTCCTGCGTCACCATGCCGACCTGCGCGCGCAGGCTGTCCTGGGTGACGTCGGCGATGTCCTGGCCGTCGACCAGGATGCGGCCTTCCTCGATGTCGTAGAAGCGCAGCAGCAGGTTCACCAGCGTCGACTTGCCGGCCCCCGAGCGCCCCACCACGCCGATCTTCTCGCCGGGACGGATGACGAGCGAGAAGCCGTCGATGACCTTGCGCGCCTGCGGCCCGCTGGCGCCGTAGGCGAAGCTCAGGTTCTCGAAGCGGATCTCGCCCTGGCGCACGGCCAGCGGCCTCGCATCGGGCCGGTCGCGGACGAGCTGGCGGCGCGACAGGGTGTTGATGCCGTCCTGCACGGTGCCGACGTGCTCGAACAGCGAGGCCATCTCCCACATCACCCAGTGCGACATGCCGTTGAGCCGCAAGGCCATCGCGGTGGCCGCCGCCACCGCGCCGACGCCCACCTCGCCGCGCGTCCACAGCCACAGGGAGACGCCCGCGGTCGACAGGATCAGCAGCATGCTGAGCGTGTGGTTGACCACCTCGATGCCGCTCACCAGCCGCATCTGGCCGTGCACCGTGGCCATGAACTCCTTCATCGCCGAGCGTGCGTAGGCGGCCTCGCGGCCGGCGTGGGAGAACAGCTTCACCGTGGCGATGTTGGTGTAGGCATCGGTAATGCGCCCGGTCATCAGCGAGCGCGCGTCGGCCTGCGCGCGCGACACGCGCGACAGGCGCGGCACGAACCAGCGCAGCGCGACCATGTACAGCCCCAGCCAGGCGAGGAAGGGGATCAGCATCCAGCCTGCGAAGCTGCCCACCACCACGGCGATGGTGACGAAGTAGATGACGACGAAGACCAGGATGTCGGTCAGGATCAGGACGGTGTCGCGCACCGCCAGCGCGGTCTGCATGACCTTGGCCGCGACGCGGCCGGCGAATTCGTCCTGGTAGAAGCTCATGCTCTGGCCGAGCATCACGCGATGGAAGTTCCAGCGCAGCCGCATCGGGAAGTTGCCCGCCAGCGTCTGGTGCTTGAGCATGGTCTGCAGCGCCACCAGCACGCCGCTGCCGAGGATGATGCCGCCCAGCAGCAACAGCCTGCCGCCCTCCTGCTCCCATAACTGCGCGGGTTCGACGCGCGCCAGCCAGTCGACGACGCGGCCCAGCATCGCGAACAGCAGGGCCTCGAACGCACCGATGGCGGCGGTGAGCAGGGTCATCCCCATGATGAAGGGCCGCATGCCGGCGGTGCCGCTCCACAGGAAGGCGAAAAAGCCGCGCGGCGGCAGCGCCGGCGGTGCGTCGGGATAGGGGTCGACCCGGTTTTCGAAGAATCTGAACACGTTCGGTGGCCTGGTTTTACTGGTTTTCGGGTTCTGCATCCGTTCTCGCCGCGGGCGGCGCATGGAGGCGGTAGCGGCCGCGGCCGGCCCGCTTCGCCTGGTAGAGCGCGCCGTCGGCATGGCGCAGCAGGGTTTCGGCGTCCTCGCCGTGCTCGGGATAGAGCGCGATGCCCGCCGAGGACGTGACCTGCGCCGGCCCGTCGGCCAGTTCGAAAGGCTGCTCCAGCATGGCGCACAGCCGCCGGGCGACCTCGTCGATCTCGTCGGTATCGCGCACTTCCTGCAGGATCAGCGCGAATTCGTCTCCACCCAGGCGCGCCACCGTGTCGGATGCACGCACGCAGCAGGCCATGCGGCAGCCGGCTTCCACCAGCAGCTCGCCGCCCGCTGCATGGCCGAGCGTATCATTGACCCGTTCGAAGTAGTCGAGATCCACGATCAGCGCGGCAAACCGCCGCCGGTGCCGGTCGGCGGGCGCCATCGCCTCGCGCAGGCGGTCATGCAGCAGTTCGCGATTGGGCAGGCCGGTCAACGGGTCGTGTGCTCCATCAGCGCCTCGGCCTCCTTGCGGCGCGTGATGTCCCTGAAGATGCCCACGTAGCCTCCGCCATCGGCCGCCATGCGGGTGATCGACAGCCATTGCGGATACACGCTGCCGTCCTTGCGCCGGTTCCACGGCTCGCCGTGCATGAAGCCCCGCGCGGGGCGGGGCTTTCCACGGGTGCGCGGCGGCGCCGCGATCAGGCCGGAGCCGAGGTACGGATCAGGTGGTCGAAGGCCGACAGCGACGCCTTCGCCCCTTCGCCCATGGCGATGATGATCTGCTTGTACGGCACCGTCGTGCAGTCGCCCGCCGCGAACACCCCCGGCACCGAGGTGTGGCCCTTGGCATCGACGATGATCTCGCCGAACTTCGTCAGCTCCACCGTGCCCTTCAGGAAGTCCGTGTTCGGCAGCAGGCCGATCTGCACGAAGATGCCTTCCAGTTCGAGCCAGTGCGTGTCGCCCGACGCCCGGTCCTTGTACATCAGCCCGGTGACCTTGTCGGCGCCGGTCACCTCGGTGGTCTGCGCGCTCTTGATCACCTTCACGTTGGGCAGGCTGTGGAGCTTGCTCTGCAGCACCGCGTCCGCGCGCAGTTCCTCGGCGAACTCGAGCAGCGTCACGTGCGACACCACCCCGGCCAGGTCGATCGCCGCTTCCACGCCCGAGTTGCCCCCGCCGATCACCGCCACCCGCTTGCCCTTGAACAGCGGGCCGTCGCAGTGCGGGCAGTACGCCACGCCCTTGCCGCGCAGCGCCTTCTCGCCCGGCACGTTCATCTCGCGCCAGCGCGCCCCGGTGGCCAGGATCACCGTCTTCGCCTGCAGCGTGCCGCCGTTCTCGAGCTGCACCCGGGCGAGCGTGCTGCCGTCCGCGCTGCCGGGCACCACCTTGGCCGCGCGCTGCAGGTTCATGATGTCGACCCCGTACTGGCGCACGTGCTCTTCGAGCGCCATCACCAGCTTGGGCCCCTCGGTCTCCTTCACCGAGATGAAGTTCTCGATGCCCATCGTGTCCATCACCTGCCCGCCGAAGCGCTCGGCCACGATGCCGGTGCGGATGCCCTTGCGCGCGGCGTAGATCGCCGCCGCCGCCCCCGCCGGACCGCCGCCGACCACGAGCACGTCGAACGCGTCCCTGGCCGACAGCTTCTGCGCCTCGCGCGCCGCCGCGCCGGTGTCGACCTTGGCGAGGATCTCGCCCAGCTCCATGCGGCCCTGCCCGAACGGCTCGCCGTTCAGGAAGATCGTCGGCACCGCCATGATCTTGCGCGCATCGACCTCGGCCTGGAACAGCGCGCCGTCGATCATCGTGTGGCGCACGTTCGGGTTGATCACCGCCATCAGGTTGAGCGCCTGCACCACCTCCGGGCAGTTGTGGCACGACAGCGAGATGTAGGTCTCGAAGTGGTATTCGCCCTCCAGCCCGCGGATCTGCTCGATCACCTCCGCCTCGGCCTTGGGCGGGTGCCCGCCCACCTGCAGCAGCGCCAGGATCAGCGAGGTGAATTCGTGGCCCATGGGCAGACCGGCGAAACGCACGCCCAGGTTGGCGCCCCGGCGGTTGAGCGAGAACGAGGGCTTGCGCTGCGCGTCGTCGCGCACCTCGCTCAGCGTGATCTTGTCGCTCAGGCCCGCGATGTCGGCCAGCAGGGCCTGCATCTCGCGCGACTTCTCGCCATCGTCCAGCGACGCGACGATCTCGATCGGCTGCGTGACCTTCTCGAGGTAGGCTTTCAGTTGGGTCTTGATGGTGGCGTCGAGCATGGTGGGTCCGTCCGTGAAATGTCCGGCCCGGCGCGCGGCACGCGCGGGGCGGCGCAGATAAGACACAGCCGGCACTCGGCCGGCTGTGGGAAAAGCGGCCCGGGCGTTTGCGCCCGGGAAAGACGCGGGCGGCTTAGATCTTGCCGACCAGGTCCAGCGACGGAGCCAGCGTGGCTTCGCCCGGGGTCCACTTGGCGGGGCAGACTTCGCCCGGATGCGAGGCGACGTACTGGGCGGCCTGCACCTTGCGCAGCAGTTCCCTGGCGTCGCGGCCGATGCCCAGGTCGTGGATCTCGGCGACCTTGATCTCGCCTTCCGGGTTGATCACGAAGGTACCGCGCAGCGCCAGGCCCTCTTCCTCGATCAGCACGTCGAAGTTGCTGCTGATGGCCTGGGTGGGGTCGCCGATCATCGGGTACTTGATCTTCTTGATCGTGTCCGACGCGTCGTGCCACGCCTTGTGGGTGAAATGGGTGTCGGTGGAGACGGAATACACCTCGACGCCCAGCTTCTGGAACTCGGGGTACAGGTCGGCCAGGTCGCCCAGTTCGGTCGGGCACACGAAGGTGAAGTCGGCCGGGTAGAAGAACACGACGGACCACTTGCCCTTCAGGTTCTCGTCGGACACCGGGACGAACTTGCCATTGTGGTAGGCGGTAGCCTTGAACGGCTTGATTTGGCTGTTGATCAGGGACATCGCATATCCTCCGGGTGGTTGATGGAACTGCTTCGTGAAACTCGATGGACGGAAGTCTAAGCCCGGCCGCTGGATTGCTCTAATTGATTATCGAGATGCCCTCGATTGAACAAAGCTATCAATCCACCCGCGGCTGCAGCCCGGCTCCGAAACTTCAAGATAGCTGGAGCCGGATTACAGAAATTCAAGCCCCGGCGAGATGGCGCCGTACCGACAGCGCGGCGCCCAGCCAGCCCAGGAAGGCGGCGAAGGCGACGATGGCGGCCGATTCCGGCAGGCCGGGTCCGCTCAGCGTGAATACCGCGCCATAAGTCTCGGCCAGTGCGGCGACCGGCGCCGCCAGGGCCTGCACGCCCAGCCACACGGTGCCGAGCGCCACCAGGCCGCCGAGCACGCCCTGCAGGCTGCCGAACCAGTAGAACGGCCGGCGGATGAAGGGATCGGTGGCGCCGAGCAGGCGGCTGACCTCGATCTCCTGGCGCTGGGTGAGGATCTGCAGGCGGATGGTGTTGAAGGTGACGATGACGAGCGCAAAACCGAGCAGCCCGGCCAGCATCGTCACCGCCGACCGCCCCAGGCCGAGCAGCGCGTGCAGGCGCTTGACCCAGACCGAGTCGAGCTGCACGTGCGCCACTTTCGGCCACTCCTTCATCGCCGCCGCCAGCCGCTCGAACACCACGGGGTCCTCGCCGCGCGGCGCCACGACGAAGGCATCGGGCAGCGGGTTGGAAGTGAGTTCGCCGAGCACGTCGCCCAGGCCGCCGCGCTGGAGCTGGCGCAGCGCCTCGTCGCGCGGCACGTAGCGGTAGCTCGCCAGCGCCGGTTCCGCCTTGAGCCGCTTCCCGATCAGTTCGACGTCGGCCGCCCCCGCGTCCTTGTCCAGGAACAGGCTGATCTCCGGCGTGCCCGACACGCCGCGGGCCAGCGAGGCGACGTTGTCGAGCAGCAGGTAGCCGCCGCCCGGCAGCGACAGCGCGATGCCCACCACCAGCGCCGACAGCAGCGTGCCCAGCGGCTGGCCGGCGAGGCGGCGCAGTGCGTGCAGGATCGCCCTGCCGTGCAGATAGAACCAGTTCATCATGCCGCTGCCCCCACTGCCGCGCCGTCGCCGACCAGCATGCCCTTCGCCAGCACGAGCCGCCGCGGACGGCTGGCGGCGAACAGGCCGGCGTCGTGGGTGGACACCAGCACGGTGACGCCGGCCTCGTTGAACGACCGGAACAGGTCCGCGATGTCGCGGGCGTAGTCCGGATCGAGGTGGGCGGTGGGCTCGTCGGCGATCAGGATCGAGGGCCGGTTGACGATGGCGCGCGCGATCGCGACGCGCTGCTGCTCGCCGCCGGACAGGCCCGCCGGCCGCTCCTTGCCGCGGCCGTCGAGGCCGACACGCTCGAGCGCGGCAGCCACCCGCCGGGCGGCATCGCGCGGCGGGTGGCCGGTGATGACGAGCGGCAGCATCACGTTGTCGAACACGCTGCGGTCGTACAGCAGGCGGCTTTCCTGCAGCACCAGGCCCAGGTTGCGGCGCAGGTAGGGGGTCGCGCGCCTGGGCAGGTGCGACACGTCCTGGCCGTTGATGCGCACGGTGCCGGTGGTCGGACGCTCGATCACCGGGATGAGCTTCATCAGCGTGCTCTTGCCGGCGCCGGAGTGGCCGGACAGCACCACCAGTTCGCCATGGCGGATCTCGAAACTGACGCCGGCCAGCGCGGTGTAGCCGCCGGGGTAATGCTTGACGACCTGCTCGAAGACGATCATGCGCGCCCGCCAGCCTCCGTTCCGGACCTGGCCGTGCCGGGGGCCGGCTCGAACAGCGCATCGACGAACTCGCGCGCCCTGAACGGCTGCAGGTCGTCGATGCCCTCGCCCACGCCGATGAAGCGCAGCGGCTTCGGGCACTGCCGCGCGATCGCCGCCAGCACGCCGCCCTTGGCCGTGCCGTCGAGCTTGGTGACCACCAGCCCGGTGACGCCGATCGCCTTGTCGAACGCCTGCACCTGGGCCAGCGCGTTCTGGCCGATGTTGGCATCGAGCACCAGCATGACCTCGTGCGGCCCGCCCGGTTCGGCCTTGGCGATGACGCGCTTCACCTTGGCGATCTCGTCCATCAGGTGCAACTGCGTCGGCAGGCGGCCGGCGGTGTCGGCGAGCACCACGTCCACCTTGCGCGCACGCGCGGCGTTGATCGCATCGAAGATCACCGCCGCCGCATCGCCGCCTTCCTGCGCGACCACGGTGACGTTGTTGCGCTCGCCCCAGGTCATCAACTGCTCGCGCGCCGCCGCGCGGAAGGTGTCGCCGGCTGCCAGCAGCACGCTCTTGCCCTGCGCCTGGAAGTACTTGGCGAGCTTGCCGATGGATGTCGTCTTGCCCGAGCCGTTCACGCCCGCGATCATGATGATGTAGGGCGAATGACCCGATACCTCGAGCGGCTGTTCGAGCGGCGCGATGATGGCGTGCAGCGCGTCGGCCAGCGTCTGCTGCAACTGGTCGGCGGTCTCCAGCCGGTCGCGCTTCCAGCGCGTACGCAGTTCGCCGAGCAGATGCTGGGTGGCCTCGACGCCGCAGTCGGCCATCAGCAGCGTGGCCTCGAGTTCTTCCAGCAGGTCTTCGTCTATCCTGCGCCGGCCGAACAGGCTGGCGAGACCGCCGCCGAGCTGCTGGCGGGTGCGCGCCAGGCCGGCCTTCAGGCGCTCGGACCAGGAACGCTTCGGCGCCGGGACGGGTTCGGCGGCCGCGGCGACGGGTTCCGCCGCGGGCTCGGCGGGGATTTCGGCAACCGGCTCCGCGGCCGCGACGTCGACATCGGCCGCGGCGGATTCGGGCGGCGGCGCGGCCGTCCCGGCCTCGTCCGCGGTGCCGCGCTTTTTCTTCAGGAAACCAAACATGAAAGGCTCGAGTCAGAGGGATCGGTCCGCCGGCGGCGCGGGACGCGCCGGGCCCGTGGGCACCCGCTCCCGATCACGTTAAGATGCGGCTCCGCATCGCGCCGGCGGTCACGCGCCGGCCCCTGCGAAGTGCCGCGGATTTTACCAGATGCAGGACATCTCCATGTTTCGCCACACCTTTCGCCCCCCCGTCGGCCGCGCGCTGCTGATCGCCGCCGCGCTGGCAGCCACATCCGCCCAGGCCAACCCCTTCGAGACGAGCCTGCCCAACGGCATGAAGGTGATCGTCAAGGAAGACCGCCGCGCGCCCTCCGCCGTACACATGGTGTGGTACCGCAGCGGCTCCATGGACGAAGCCGACGGCGTGTCGGGCATCGCCCACGTGCTGGAACACATGATGTTCAAGGGCACCAGGAAGGTCGGCCCGGGCGAATTCAACAAGCGCGTCGCCGCGGTCGGCGGGCGCGACAACGCCTTCACCAGCAAGGACTACACCGCCTACTTCCAGCAGGTGCCGCCGCAGCGGCTGGGCGAGATGATGGCGCTGGAAGCCGACCGCATGAAGAACCTCGTCATCACCGACGACGAGTTCCGGCGCGAACTCGAGGTGGTCAAGGAAGAACGGCGGCTGCGCACAGACGACCAGCCGCGCTCGCTGGTATACGAGCAGATCATGGCGACCGCCTTCCAGGCGCACCCCTACCGCCGCCCGGTGATCGGCTGGATGACCGATCTCGACACCATGCGCCCGCAGGACGCGCGCGACTGGTACCGGAGCTGGTACGCGCCGAACAACGCCTACCTCGTGGTGGTGGGCGACGTCGACCATCGCACGGTGTTCCGCCTCGCGGCCGAGCACTACGGCAGGCTCGCGGCGCACGAGCTGCCCGCGCGCCGCCCGTCTGCCGAGCCGGAGCAGCTCGGCCCGCGCCAGACCGTGGTGAAGGGCCCGGCCGAACTGCCCTACCTGGCCCTGGCCTGGCACGTGCCGGCGCTGCGCAACCCGGCCGCCGACCGCGAACCCTACGCGCTGCAGATGCTGGCGGCAGTCCTCGACGGCTACGACGGCGCGCGCCTGAACCGCCGCCTGGTGCGCGACGCGCGGCTGGCGGTGACGGCCGGCGCCAGCTACGACGGATCGGGCCGCGGGCCGTCGCTGTTCTATCTGGACGGCGTGCCCGCCCCCGGCAAGACGGTGGCCGATCTCGAAAGCGCCCTGCGCGCCGAACTGCAGCGCATCCGCGACGAAGGCGTGAGCGAGACCGAACTCGCCCGGGTCAAGGCGCAGGCCGTGGCCTCGCGGGTCTACAAGCGCGATTCGCTGATGGGGCAGGCGATGGAGATCGGCTACCTCGAATCGGCCGGCCTGTCCTGGCGCGACGAGGAACGCCTGCTCGAGGGCCTGCGCGCCGTCACCGCGGATGAAGTGCAGGCGGTGGCGAAGCGCTACTTCGGCGACGACAGCCTCACCATCGCCCGGCTCGAACCACAGCCGGCAACGGCCAGGCCCCCTCGCCCCGGCGTGCTTCCCAGACACTGACGGGCGGCTGCGCCGCCCACCCGAACCGGACACCGCTTCGACATGATCCCGACCCTGTCCTCCCCCTCCTCTCCCTTTTCCGGGCCGCTGCCGCGCCTGCTCCTGATCGCCGGGCTGTCCCTGCTCGCCTCGCTGGCGCAGGCCGGACCGCGCATCGAGCAATGGACCGCACCGACGGGCGCGCACGTCCATTTCGTCGCCAGCCACGCGCTGCCGATGGTCGACATCCAGATCGATTTCGCCGCCGGCGGCGCGCACGAGCCGGCCGACAGGGCCGGGCTCGCCGGCCTGACGCGCGGCCTGCTCGACGCTGGCGCGGACGGGCTCGACGAACAGGCCATCTCCGACCGCAGCGCCGACATCGGCGCGCAGATCGGCGGCGGCACCGACGACGACCGCACCAGCCTCACCATCCGCAGCCTGTCGTCCACGGCCGAACTCGACGCCGCGGTGGAACTGGCGGCCACCCTGCTCGCGCGGCCGGCCTTCCCCGCCGACATCCTCGAGCGCGAACGCGCACGGGCGATCGCCGGGCTCAAGGAGGCGCTGACCAAGCCGGCGACGCTGGCCGAGCGCAGCTTCACCGCGCTGAGCTACGCCGGCCATCCCTACGGCCGACTCACCACGCCGGAAAGCCTCGCCGCGATCAGCCGCGACGACCTCGTCGCCTTCCACCGCGGCCACTACGGCGCGGCACGGGCGTCGATCGCGATCGTCGGCGACGTGGATCGCGCCACCGCCGAGAAGATCGCCGTCCGCCTGACGGCCGACCTGCCGCAGGCCGAGCCCGCCACCCCGCTGCCGCAGCCGGAACTGCCCGCCGCCGAACGCACGCACGTGCCCAATCCGTCGGCACAGGCCCACATCGTGATCGGCCAGCCCGGCATGGCGCGCGAAGACGCCGACTACTTCCCGCTGCTGGTGGGCAACTACGTGCTGGGCGGCGGCGGCTTCGTGTCGCGCCTGACGCGCGAGGTGCGGGAAAAGCGCGGCTACGCCTACAGCGTCTACAGCTACTTCGCGCCGCAGCAGGTCGCCGGCCCCTTCCGCATCGGCCTGCAGACCAAGGGCAGCCAGGCCGACGATGCGCTGCGGGTGGTCAACGACACGCTGGCCGACTTCATCGCCCGCGGCCCGAGCGCGGCGGAACTGCAGGCCGCGAAGGACAACCTCGTCAATGGCTTCGGCCTGCGCCTCGATTCCAACCGCAAGGTGCTCGACTACGTCGCGATGATCGGCTTCTACCGGCTCCCGCTCGACTGGCTCGACACCTACCCGCGCCAGGTGGCCGCCGTCACCGCGGGGCAGGTGCGCGACGCCTTCGCGCGCCGGGTGCGGCCCGAGCACCTCGTCACGGTGATCGCGGGCGGCGACGGCGACCGCGGAGATGCGCCGCCCGCCGGCGCGGCGGCGGCACCGGCGACCGGCGGCACACCCGCCCGTCGATGAGCCGGGTCCGCATCGTCGGCGGCACCTGGCGCTCGCGCCTGCTCGACGTCGCCGACGCCGCCGGCCTGCGGCCGACGCCCGACCGCGTGCGCGAGACGCTGTTCAACTGGCTGGGGCAGGATCTCGACGGCCTGCGCTGCCTCGACCTCTTCGCCGGCAGCGGCATCCTCGGCTTCGAGGCGGCCTCGCGCGGCGCCTCCGAGGTAGTGCTGGTCGAACGCGACCCCC
This sequence comes from Thauera sp. K11, assembly GCF_002354895.1. Classification (NCBI taxonomy): domain Bacteria; kingdom Pseudomonadati; phylum Pseudomonadota; class Betaproteobacteria; order Rhodocyclales; family Zoogloeaceae; genus Thauera; species Thauera sinica. The sequence goes on along the minus strand of NZ_CP023439.1, from coordinate 58,208 downwards.
ATGCCCTTGATGCGCTGCACAAGGCAGCAAAGACCCTACAGGCCGCGCAAGTAGAGATCGTGCGTGGCGATGCGGTAAAATTTCTGCAAAACGTCTGTCGCAAGTTCGATGTCGTCTTCCTCGATCCCCCCTACAGGCAGGGCTGGATCGAGCGCGTGAGCCCCCTGCTCGATCGGGTCCTCGAACCGGACGGCTGGCTCTACGCCGAATCGGAAGCGCCGCTGGCTCGCGTGGGCGACCGGCAGGTCGTCAGGCAGGGACACGCGGGACAGGTGCATTTCCATCTTCTGCGTGGGAGGCAGGAATGAAGGAAGAGCTGGCGATCTACCCCGGGACGTTCGATCCGTTCACCCGCGGCCACGAGGATCTCGTGCGCCGCGCGGCGCGGCTGTTCAACCGGGTGGTGGTGGGGGTGGCCCAGAGCAGCGGCAAGAATCCGATCTTCTCGATGGAAGAGCGGGTGGAAATCGCCCGCGAAGTGACCGCGCCGATCCCCAACGTGTCGGTGGTCGGCTTCGACGGGCTGCTGATGGACTTCCTGGCCTCGCAGAAGGCACGCCTAATCCTGCGCGGCCTGCGCGCGGTCTCGGACTTCGAGTACGAATTCCAGATGGCCGGGATGAACCGCAAGCTCTTTCCCGACGTCGAAACGGTGTTCCTGACGCCGGCCGACGAATACATGTTCATTTCCGCAACGATGGTGCGGGAAATCGCCCGCCTCGGCGGCGATGTCAGCAAGTTCGTGCATCCATCGGTGCTCGCGCGCCTGCACGACAAGGTTAACCACCGCAAGTAATTGCACTAGCGAAAGGCAAGGAAGCGAAAACCATGGCTCTGATGATTACCGACGAATGCATCAACTGCGACGTCTGCGAACCGGAGTGCCCCAACGGCGCCATCTCCCAGGGCGACGAAATCTACGAGATCGACCCGAACAAATGCACCGAGTGCGTCGGCCACTTCGACGAACCGCAGTGTCAGCAGGTGTGCCCGGTCGACTGTATTCCGCTCGACCCGGACCGCAAGGAAACCAAGGAACAGTTGATGGAGAAGTTCCTGAATCTGACGGGCAAGGGCTGAGCACGGCCCGACCGCCCGCGGCAGGACATGCGAAAGGCCGGCGCCAGCCGGCCTTTCGTCTTTCCGGAGCCAGACGCGCTCGCCGGACCGCCCCGTCGCTGCGCGACATCCTTTCGGGGGCGGAAGAGCGCCCTCCCGGGCGGCCGGGCGGAAGCGCTCAGGCCGCCTTGGCCTGCGGCGCCGCCCGGGCCGCACCGTCGACGCCCAGCGCGGCGCGCACGCCGTCCTCGAGCGCGTCGAGTTCGGCCAGCAGCGCCAGCACCGCGTCCTCGCCCTGCTTCAGTTCCTCGACGCGGTCTTCCAGCGTGTCGGTGGCCTGGTGGATGCGCTTGACGCTCTCGAGCCGGCGCTTGAGCTGGATCTGGTACTCGCGCACCTGGGTCTCGAGCGGCGACATGACGGCGCGCAGCCATTGCTCGATGTCGCGGTTGGCGACCTCGAAGGTGCGGCGGGCCTGCACCGCGACGGTCTCGAAGAAGCGCTGCGTCAGCGCGTGCTTCTCGGTGGTGACCAGGGTCAGCGTGGTATTGATCTGACGGTTGAAGGCCGTCTCCAGCCGGTCGATCTCCTTCTCGTAGCGCAGCGTGGAGAAACCCGCCGGCGACGCCAGCTTGAGCCCGTGCTCGACCGCGAAGCGCTTGTACATCGCATCCAGCATGCGGGAGATTTCGCCGATCTCGTCGGTGGAGCGGCGCAGGTTGCCGCGCACGTGGGTGAAGAAGCCCTCCATCGCCTCGCGCAACCCCTTGGTGAAGGACGATTCGAGCATCGCCTCGCGCGTGCGCCGCGTCTCGTCGCGCAGCGCGTCCATGCCGATGTGGGCGAACAGGCTGTTGGTGAGGTCGGAGAACACCGAGCGCACCGCGTAGTACTTCTGCAGGCCCTGCTCGAACTCGTCCTTCTCCGCGCGGATCTTGCGCATCATGTATTCGATGACGCTCTGGTTCTTGCCGCGCAGGTCGGTGATCTCCTGCAACTGCTCGCGCAGCCCCGACAGCCGCGCCTCCAGCAGCTCCCGCGTCTGGCGCGCCACGTCCCCGGTCTCGCCCAGCGTGTCGTCGCGCACGATGTCCTGCTTGGTCGGCAGCAGGTCTTCGGTCAGCGCGCGCTCGAGTTCGGGCAACCGGCTTCGTCCGAGCAGCGCCTCGTCGCCATTGACCCGCGCGACCAACCCCTTCTGCGCCGACACTGGGAACACCACCGCGGGATCGATCTCGAGCGTCTCGGCAACCATGCGCACCTGGCCGTCGATCTCCGCGCCGATCCGCGCCTCGTCGCGCAGGCCGTCCCACAGGCCGTCGATCTTGTTCAGCACCACCAGCCGCCCCTTGCGGCTGCCCTGGCCGGGATGCACGTAGTCGCGCCATACCGCGAGGTCGCTCTGCGTCACGCCGGTGTCGGCGGCGAGGATGAACAGCACCGCGTGCGCATTGGGCAGCAGCGACAGGGTCAGTTCGGGTTCGGCGCCGATCGCATTCAGCCCCGGCGTGTCGAGCACCACCAGGCCCTGCTCGAGCAGCGGATGCGGAAACTGCACCACCGCATGCCGCCAGCTCGGGATCTCGACCTTGCCGTCGGCGCCCGGCTTGAGCCCGGTCTCGCCCTTGGGGTCGATCTTGAAGCCGAGCTGCACCGCCTCCTCCTGCGCGACCCGCTCGGTATCGCCGACGCGGGCGAGCGCGGACTGCAGCTCGGCGGCCTCCAGCGAGCGCAGCGGAAACACGCGCCACTCGTCGGCGAAGCGCTTGAGTTCGCTGACCGGCGCCTGCAGCGCACGCGTACGGATCGGCAGCAGGCGCAGTTCGGGCCGCGCATCGGCCGACCACTGCAGTTCGGTCGGGCACATCGTGGTCCGCCCCGCGCTCGAGGGCAGTATGCGGTCGCGATAGCCGGCGAAGAAGATGGCGTTGATCAGTTCCGACTTGCCGCGCGAGAACTCGGCGACGAAGGCGACCGTGAGCTTGTCGTCGCGCAGGCGCTCGAGCAGGTACTGCAGCCGCATGTCGGCCTGGACGTTGCCCACCTCGTTGCGGGTGAGCCAGCCGCGCAGCCTGGTGACGGCATCGGCGGCGCCGCTGCGCCAGCGGCTGTAGGCGGAAAACTGGTCGGCCAGGTTCAGGATCGGAGTGTTCATCGCACGGACCACGCAGGATTGAGGGCGCACGGCACGGCGCACGCGGCGCGCACCGGATGCGGCGTGAGCATAGCGTCGATCGCCTCCGGCGGCCATGCCCGCCGCCGGACCGCGGACCGGCGGCATCGTACGGCCGACAAACGTCGCCCTCGCGGCATCCCGCCCTGCGCCGGCCGTCCCGAGCGTACCGGCGCCGCTCGGAGGGCCGTGGACGCAGCAGGCATGGGGGCGTCTCCCTTCAACCCCGCGGCTGGCAGCGCGGGCAGAAATAGGTGGCGCGCTGCCCGCTGACGATGCGCTGGATCTCGCCGCCGCACACCCGGCAGGGCTCGCCGTCGCGGCCATAGACGAAATACTGCTGCTGGAAATAGCCGGGCCTGCCGTCGCCGCCGACGAAATCGCGCAGCGTGCTGCCGCCGGCGGCGATCGCCGCGCGCAGGGTTTCGCGCACCGCCGCCACCAGGCGCCCGCAGCGCTGCGGGCCGAGCCGGCCGGCGGGCGTCATCGGATGGACCCGGGCGCGGAACAGGCTTTCCGACGCATAGATGTTGCCCACCCCCACCACGCGCCGGCTGTCCATCAGCACGTGCTTGATCGGCGCGCGCAGCCCGCGCGTCGCACGGTGCAGCCAGGCGGCATCGAAGGCATCGTCCAGCGGCTCCGGCCCGAGATGCGCGAGCAGCGGATGGCGCCCCGCCTCCCCGGCCTGCCACAGCACCATCCCGAAGCGCCGCGGATCGCGCAGGCGCAGGGCGATGTCGCCGAACACGAAATCGACGTGGTCGTGCGCCCGCGGCGGTTCCGCGGCGGGCACCACCCTCAGGCTGCCCGACATGCCCAGGTGCACGATGACGCTGCCGCCGCCGAAATCGAACAGCAGGTACTTGGCCCGCCGCGACACCGCCAGCAGCCGGGCGCCGACGATGTGCGCCGGCAGGTCGTCCGGCACCGGCTGGCGCAGGCGCGGGTTGCGCACCACCAGTGCGCTCAGCACCCGGCCTTCGGCATGCGGACGCACGCCGTTGCGGGTGGTTTCGACTTCGGGCAATTCGGGCATGGCGATCCGGAACGGGCGTGCGGCGGGAAGGGACCGCAGCGCAAGCGGGGCTTGCGGCAGCGCGGCTCGCTTGCAGGTGAAACGGCAATCTGCCTAACATGGAGCGAACTGAATTCTAGTTCAGCCATCCAATGGCCGTCATCGCTGCGGCGGCATGGCCGTCCCGGCATGCGGTGCGCCTCGATCCAGTCCGCCGGACCTTATCCATGACCTTCAAGTTTGCCCGCTTCGCCCGCCGGACGAGTCTGGCCGTCGCGCTATGCCTTGGCGCCGGCCTGGCCGCCGCGGCCGAGAAGCCCAGGACCGGCAGCGATCTGCCGGCACAGGAACTGACGCCGCGCACGCTGTACCAGTTGCTGCTGGCCGAGATCGCCGGCGCACGCGGCCAGATCGGCCTGTCCACCCAGTTGTACCTCGACCTGGCACGCAACACGCGCGACCCCCGCATCGCCCGCCGCGCCACCGAGGTCGCGATGTTCGCCCGCAACCTCGAGGCGACGAACCAGGCCGCGCGCCTGTGGGCCGAGATCGCGCCGGATTCCCCCGATGCGCGCCGCATCCTGTCGAACGTGGCGGCCGGCGGCAACGGCAACCTGGAAGACGCGCAGGCGCAGCTCGCACGCGCGCTCGCCACCCACCCCGAGCGGCTCGCACAGAACCTGCTGGGACTCAATCGCGCGCTTGCGCGCATCGAGGACAAGCAGGCGGTCCAGACCATCGTGACCCGGCTCACCGATCCCTACCTCGACCTGCCCGAGGCGCACTTCGCCCGCGCGCAGGCGGCGATGATCGCGCAGGAGCCGATGGAAGCGGTGGCGGCACTGGATGCGGCGCTCGGCCTGCGCCCCGACTGGGAGCCGGCCATCCTGTTCAAGGCGCAGGTGCTGCAGCATGCCGGCGCGGCCGACGAGGCGCTCAAGCAGGTCGAGGCCGCGCTCGCACGCCAGCCGGACAGCCGCAACCTTCAGGTCGCCCATGCCCGCGCCCTGGTGGGCGCCAAGCGCTACGACGAGGCGCGCACCGAATTCCGCCGCCTCCTCGAAGCCGCGCCGGACGACCACGAGTTGCTGTTCGCGGCCGCGCTGCTGTCGCTGCAGCTCGACGACCCGGCCGATGCCGAGGCGCAGTTCAACCGCGCGCTCGCCGCCGGCCATCCGGAGCAGGACCTCATCCGCCTGCACCTGGGCCAGATCGCCGAGAGCCGCAGCGACGGCACCGCCGCGCGCAAGTGGTTCGACGAGGTCCGCTCGCCCGAACAGCGCCCCGAAGCCGTGATCCGCAGCGCGCAGAGCCTCGCCCGCGAGGGCCGGATCGACGAAGCCCGGCAGCGCCTCCAGACCGAAGAGGGCGACGAGGCCGCCCGCCGGCGCTACATCCTGGCCGAAGCCCAGTTGCTGCGCGACGCCGACCGGCCCGCCGAAGCGCTGGCGGTGATAGACGCCGCGCTGCGCACCCGCCCGGACGACGTCGACCTGATGTACGAGGCGGCGATGCTGGCCGAGCGGCTCGATCGCATCAACGTCATGGAAACCCGGCTGCGCCGCGTGATCGCGCTCAAACCCGACCACGCGCACGCCTTCAACGCACTCGGTTACTCGCTGGCCGACCGCGGCCTGCGGCTGAAGGAGGCCGAGGCGCTGATCGCCCGGGCGCTCGAACTCTCGCCCGACGACCCCTTCATCCTCGACAGCATGGGCTGGGTGCTCTTCCGCCGCGGCGATGGCACCGGCGCGCTGTCCCATCTCGAGCGCGCCTACCGCACGCGCCAGGACCCCGAGATCGCCGCCCACCTCGGCGAGGTCCTGTGGAGCCTGAACCGCCGCAATGATGCGAACCGCCTCTTCGACGCGGCGATGACCGCGCATCCGGAAAACAAGCTGCTCCGCGACACCACGCAGCGCCTGCGCAGCCGATGAGGCCGGTCGCCCCGCATGCACCGGCCGCCGCGCGCGCCGGTCGCCGTGCGTTGCTCGCCGCCGTGCTCGCCGCCGCGGCGACAGCGGCATGCGCGCCGCTCGCGCCCAGGGAGGCGGCGCCCGCCGCGCAACGCCGCGCCGTCGCCGCGTTCGAGCTGGAGGGCCGGATGTCGGCCAGCGACGGCAGCCGGGCGGCGAGCGGCAGGGTGGAATGGCAGCACGGCCCGGCCTCGGACACGTGGACGGTCTATACCCCGCTCGGCCAGGTGGCCGCCCGCCTGGAAAGCGATGCCGCCGGCGCCCGCCTGACCGACGCCGGCGGCCAGCGCATCGATGCCCCCCGCGCCGACGTGCTGCTGCCGCAGGTGCTGGGCGTCGAGGTGCCGGTGGCCCGGCTCGGTGACTGGGTACAGGCCACGCCCGCCGCCGGCGCCGAAGTGCGCTCCCGCGATGCGTTCGGCCGGCCCACGCAGGTGTTCGACCAGGGCTGGCGCATCGACTACCTCGACTATGCCGCGCCGGACCCCGGCGCGATGCCTGCACGCCTGGACATCTCCCGCGGCGACGCCCGCCTCCGCCTCATCGTCGACACATGGACGCCACGCCCCTGAGCGCCCGTACCGGCGCCCCGCGCACCGATCTTCCCGGCCGGCTCCTCGGCTGCCCGGCACCGGCCAAGATCAACCTCTTCCTGCACGTCGTCGGCCGCCGCGCCGACGGCTACCACCTGCTGCAGACCGCCTTCCGCCTGCTCGACTGGGGCGACACGCTCGATTTCGCGCTGCGCGAGGACGGAGCGATCCGACGCGTGAACGGCGTGCCCGGCGTACCCGAGGAGGAAGATCTCGTGGTCCGCGCCGCGCGCCTGCTGCAACGGGCCGCCGGCACCCGGCTGGGCGCGGACATCGCGCTGCACAAGGCGCTGCCGCTGGGCGGCGGCATCGGCGGCGGCAGTTCGGACGCGGCGACGACGTTGATCGCGCTGAACCGCCTATGGAACTGCGGCCTGTCGCGTGCCGGGCTGCAGGCATTGGGCCTGCAACTGGGTGCCGACGTGCCGGTCTTCGTCTTCGGCCGGGACGCCTTCGCCGAGGGCGTGGGCGAGGCGTTGCAGCCGCTGGCGTTGCCGCCGGCATGGTATGTGATCGTCTTTCCGGGAACCGGCGTCCCCACCGCCGAAATTTTTCGCGCGCCGGAGTTGACGAGAGACACCGCCCCCATCAAAATAGTGGACTTCGTTACGGGCACTACCCGAAACGACTTGCAGCCGGTGGCATGCAGTCGGTTTCCGGAAGTCAGGCGCGTGATCGACTGGCTGGCGCAACATGCGCCGGCGCGGATGACAGGCTCGGGCGCCTGCGTCTTTGCGGAAGTCGCATCGGAAACCGATGCACGACGCATCGCCGGAAGCTGCCCGGCGCAGTGGCAGGCGTGGAAAGTTCGCAGCCTGGCTCGCCATCCGTTGTACGAGTGGCTACAATAGCCGCCGTTTCACGGATCGACGCGCGGGCGATAGCGAAAAGGTTTCTTGGGGAGTCGCCAAGTCGGTTAAGGCACCGGATTTTGATTCCGGCATTCGAGGGTTCGAATCCTTCCTCCCCAGCCAGACAGCAACGGGCAGGCCATGGGCCTGCCCGAGTCGTTTTTGCGCGATGATTCTTACGGCATCGGAGTAGCGGTAATGCCCCACGGCAGCCTGATGGTCTTCACCGGCAACGCCAACCCCAAGCTCGGCGCGGATGTCGCGCGGCGCCTGGGGATTTCCCTCGGAGCCGCCACCGTCGGCCGCTTCTCGGACGGCGAGGTCAACGTCGAACTGCTCGAGAACGTCCGCGGCAAGGACGTCTTCGTCCTGCAGCCCACTTGTTCTCCGACCAACGAGAACCTGATGGAACTGCTGATCATGGTCGATGCGCTCAAGCGCGCCTCGGCCGGCCGCATCACCGCCGCGATGCCCTACTTCGGCTACGCCCGCCAGGACCGCCGCCCGCGCTCGGCCCGCGTGCCGATCACCGCGAAGGTCGTCGCCAACATGCTGCAGGCCGCCGGCGTCCAGCGCCTGCTGACGATGGACCTGCACGCCGACCAGATCCAGGGCTTCTTCGACATCGCGGTCGACAACGTCTATGCCGCGCCGGTGCTGCTGGCCGACCTCGACAAGCAGAAGTACGACGACCTGCTGGTGGTGTCGCCCGATGTCGGCGGCGTGGTGCGCGCCCGCGCCTTCGCCAAGCGCATGGAATGCGACCTGGCCATCATCGACAAGCGCCGGCCCAAGGCCAATGTGGCCGAAGTCATGAACATCATCGGCGAGGTCGAAGGCCGCACCTGCGTGATCATGGACGACATCGTCGACACCGCCGGCACGCTGTGCAAGGCCGCCGCCGCGCTGAAGGGACACGGCGCCAAGCGCGTGCTGTCGTACTGCACGCACGCGGTGCTGTCGGGTGCCGCGGTGTCGCGCATCAACGATTCCGAACTCGACGAACTCGTCGTCACCGACACCATCCCGCTGCGCGAGGAGGCCAAGGCCTGCGGCCGCATCCGCCAGGTCTCGGTCGCCTCGCTGCTCGCCGATACCATCCTGCGCATCAGCAACGAGGAGTCGGTGTCCTCGCTGTTCATGGAATGAGCTTTCCGCCCGTGCGGGCTGCATGCCGCACGGGCTTCCCCTCTCCGCCTGGTCGCGGGCGGAGTCTTCAACTCAGGAGCAACACAATGCAGATCGAATTCAAGGCCACCAAGCGTGACGCTCAAGGTACGGGTGCGAGCCGCCGCCTGCGTCGCGCCGGCCAGTTGCCGGGCATCGTCTACGGCGGCGCCGGCGACGTCCGACTGGTGCAGATGGACCACAACGAGCTTTACCACCTGCTGCGCAAGGAAGCGTTCCACTCTTCCGTGCTGACCATCGACATCGACGGCAGCAAGGAAACCGTGGTGCTGCGCGACACCCAGTGGCATCCGTACAAGCAGCAGGTGCTGCACATCGACTTCCAGCGCATCGACTCCGGCCAGAAGATGCACCTCAAGGTGCCGCTGCACTTCGTCAATGGCGACGTCAGCCCGGCCGTCAAGCTCGGCGGCTGCATGATCGCGCACCCGATCAACGAGGTAGACATCCAGTGCCTGCCGGCCAATCTGCCCGGATTCATCGAGGTCGACCTGTCGGCGCTGAACGCCGGTGAGACGATCCACCTGTCGCAGCTCAAGCTGCCAGCCGGCGTCGAGGTCGTGCACCACGGCGAAGGCGACCCGGTCGTGGCCAACGCCACCGTCGCCAAGGGCCCGGCACCCGAAGCCGCGGAAGGCGAAGCGGCGTAAACCTGCCTTCCCGCCCGCGGATGCCCGGGACCGACACCCGATGAGCGCCCCTGCCCGGCTGCCCGACAGGGGCGCTCTTTATCCCGTGGGGAGGATGTCGCGCAGCGACGGGAGGTTAGTGCAGTGAGCACCGCGCCCGCACGCGCGCCTCGTCTCGTCGTCGGCCTCGGCAACCCGGGGGCCGAATATGCGGAAACCCGGCACAACGCCGGGTTTTGGTTTTGCGAGCGCCTCGCCGACAGGCTCGGCGCTCGCTTCTCGTTCGAGTCCCGTTTCCACGGCCTGGCCGCCAATGCGCGAGAAGCCGGCGTGTGGCTGCTGATGCCGCAGACCTACATGAACCGCTCCGGCCAGGCCATCGGCGCGCTGGCGCGCTTCTACCGCATCGAACCGTCCGAGATCCTCGTCGTGCACGACGAACTCGACATCCCGCCCGGCCAGTTGCGGCTGAAGTTCGGCGGCGGGCTCGGCGGCCACAACGGGCTGAAGGACACCTCGGCCCACCTCGGCACCCACGACTACTGGCGCCTGCGCATCGGCATCGGCCACCCGGGCGATCGCAACGAGGTGGTGCACTTCGTGCTCAAGCCGCCGCGGCGCGAGGAACAGGCCCTGATCGACGAAGCGATCGACAAGGCGCTCGCGGTCTGGCCGCAGCTCGCACGCGGCGAACTCAACGCCGCCGCGACCCGGCTCAACGCGCGCCCCACCGCGCCCAAGCCGCCGAAAGCCCCGAAACCGCCCCCGGCCGACGCCGGCACCTGACGCTTTCCGCGCTCAGTAGCCCACGGCCGCGAGCGCGCGCAAGGGGCCGACCCGGCGGATCGACTCGATCTGCTCCGGCTGGCGCGTATACAGCGTGCCGCCGAAACACACGGCGCTCATCGGGATTCCCTCGAAACACTCCTGGCTGCGCGGCACCATCAGCAGCCAGCCGTCGCCCGCCAGTAGGTTGCAGGGCGGCAGCAGACCGTCGGAATCCGGCCTGAGCCCGAGTTCCCCGCATGCGGTGAGATAGGCCGCGTACAGGCTCTCCGCCGCCGTCTCCACCGGCACGCCCTGGCCGCAGCGCACGCGCACGAAGGCGTGCTGCATCGCCAGGGCCGGATGCCGGGCCACGCCCTGCTCCGGCAGCCCCCCGGGCAGTCCGGCGGCGAACGGCCGCAGGCTGGCGTTGCCCTCGGCCTCGGGCAGCCACTGCACATGCTTGTGGCGCTGGCTCGCACCGGCAGCGGTGCCGCCGTTGAACAGCCCGATGCCGCCCGCCTCCGCCATGATCGTCGCCAGCGCCGCAAAATCGGCTTGCGCCAGCGGCACCAGTTGTTCCTCGAACTCGCGGCGCGCCAGCACCAGATGGCGGTCGCACAGCGGGAACTTGTTCAGGATCGCGACGTGGGCATCGCCGAGGGGCCCCACGGTCAATTCCGGATCGGGGTTCAGGAAGGGATTGAAATTCGGGTCGCGCGGCCCTCCCGGAATCGCGACCTTGGTCGCATCCTTGGCCGCCAGCGACGACACCCAGCGCACGATGAAGCGCAGGCCCGCATCCTCGATCTCGGTCTGTTCGGCCTGCACCGGCTGCAGCGCCCCCGAAGCGCGCGCGCTCGCGCTGCGCGCATCGACCGCCTCCATCCAGCTTCCCGTCATGTCGTCTCCTCCACCAGTTCGTTTCCGGGCAAATGCGGAACAGGGATTGTAGACGCGGCATGCGTGCTTTGCGCCTGCGCACCCGCCGTTCCCCGCTTTGGAACCCCTGACGGCAACGCGGTACAATCCACGGTTTTCCACACCGGATCAAGGCAGTAGCGCATCCGCGCCGCCGTGCCGCCGGAACGACGAGGATTCACATGAGCCTGAAATGCGGAATCGTCGGCCTGCCCAACGTCGGCAAGTCGACCCTGTTCAACGCCCTCACCAAGGCCGGCATCGAAGCGGCGAACTACCCCTTCTGCACCATCGAGCCCAACGTCGGCATCGTCGAAGTGCCCGACCCGCGCCTGGATGCGCTGTCGGAGATCGTCAAGCCGCAGCGCGTGCAGCCGGCCATCGTCGAATTCGTCGACATCGCCGGGCTGGTCGCCGGCGCCTCCAAGGGCGAAGGCCTGGGCAACCAGTTCCTCGCCAACATCCGCGAGACCGACGCCATCGTGCACGTGGTGCGCTGCTTCGCCGACGACAACGTGGTGCACGTCTCCGGCAGCGTCGATCCGATCCGCGACATCGAGGTGATCGACACCGAACTCGCGCTCGCCGACATGGCGACGGTGGACAAGGCGATCAACCGCTACAAGCGCCCCGCCGCCGCCGGCGACAAGGAAGCCAAGGCGCTGGTCGCGGTGCTGGAAAAGTGCCTCCCCCAGCTCGACGAAGCCAAGCCGGTGCGCGCGCTCGACCTCTCCAAGGAAGAATGGGCGCTGCTGAAGCCCTTCTGCCTCATCACCGCCAAGCCGGTGCTGTACGCCGCCAACGTCGCCGAGGACGGCTTCGAGAACAACCCGCACCTGGACGCCGTGCGCGCCCACGCCGCGGCCGAAGGCGCCGAGGTGGTGGCGCTGTGCGCCGCGATCGAAGCCGAGATCGCCGACCTGGACGACGCCGACAAGAAGGACTTCCTCGAATCCATGGGCCTGGAAGAACCCGGCCTCGACCGCCTGATCCGCGCCGGCTACAGGCTGCTCGGCCTGCAGACCTACTTCACCGCCGGCGTGAAGGAAGTGCGCGCCTGGACCATCCACGCCGGCGACACCGCGCCGCAAGCGGCCGGCGTCATCCACACCGATTTCGAGCGCGGCTTCATCCGCGCGCAAACCATCGCCTACGAGGATTTCATCCAGTACAAGGGCGAAGCCGGAGCCAAGGAAGCGGGCAAGATGCGGGCGGAAGGGAAGGAATACGTGGTGAAGGACGGAGACGTGCTCAACTTCCTGTTCAACGTGTAAGCACAGGGGCGGCTTGATCCGCTGCCCTCGCGCCAGGCGTGGTCGAAGGCCGGCAGCGTCATTTCCGCCCGATCCTGCCCCGCAAGCCTGCAGCCATCGCGTGACCGGCCAGCGCGAGGAACGCCAAGGATGGAGCGCGCATCATCTGACACCAAGCCAGTACGCCGGAAGCGCAATCGACTCCCTGGCCGTTGAATACAGATCGCGAGCGTCAAAGTAGCGGGCGTGCGCAGTGTGGACCGTTTCCACGCCAGCGGCGCGTAGCGGCTGCAGGTGATGTGGAAATACTGCGTGACGACCAGGGCGGTCTTGAGGCCGCGCGACTTCATGATGGCAGCGCTGTTCCAAGCTGTCGCCTCGGTGTTGTCTCCGTGCTCGTCCAAGAGAATGGCTGCGCGTGGTACCTGCTGCCGCTCCGCCAGGTAGTCGGCCATGACGCCGGCTTCACTGAAGCCTCAAGAATCCCTCGCCCCCTGTCAGGCATGTCGGCATCCCTCCGCAAGGCCCTATGGCCTGCACTACAGGCGTGGAAACAGGGTAGTTGAATGAAGTTAATGAGGTATTCAAAAGGAGAATACCCTATTTAAAAGCCATGATTACCCCGTTGAGACGGCCTGGGCTTACATTGCCATGCACTCGCTTACCCCCGAGTCCCTCGCTGCGCTGCGCTTCGACGGCACCCAGGCGGCCACCCTGCGCTCGCTGGGTAAGGAGCGGGGGCGGCAGCAAGGGCGACCGGGTGCGTGCAGAAGTCCTGGGGCGCAGCCTGCCGTTTTCGATTTCGGAGATCGAGGATGCCTGCCCGGGTGCGAGCCGGGACATGGTGCGGCTGGTACTGCGGGCGATGAAATCAGAGGGACTGATCGAATCAACCGGCAAAGGGCGTGGTGCGAAATGGGTCAAGCAAGCATAAGGGGAGCATGATGGAACTGATCGACGACATCAGCCGCTTGCAGGACGACGACCTCAAGCAAACCATCCGACCAGGGCCATGACTGAAGATCGCGGCCTCGTGCTTTTCGATGTACGCCTATGAGGCGTTGAAGGCCGAACTGGAAAAGATCGACAAACTGGACTTCATCTTCACCTCCCCCACCCTTGTTGCCGACGAAGTCGCCGACAAGATCCGCAAAGAGCGCAGGGAGTTCCACCCCCAAGTTCGACCGGGGGCGGCTCAACCGCATCAACTGGGGCAACTATGCGGTACGAGCGGCGTGCTCCATGATCTGCTCGATACGCTGCGCCACCTCTTGATCGCCTTCGAATCGCAAGATGCGACATTGCCGGCTAGCGAGCCAAGCCTCGTGGCGCGCGCGACTGCGTCCCGGCAGTTTTCCCTCGTCATACTGGGCAGCCCATGTCAGGAACGCAGGATTTGCGCCGCCGAAGAGGGCGGTTTCCCGCGCTTCTATCCGCTGAAGTCTCAAGCTCGTAGGCAGTAAGAGGAACACCACCAGATCAAACGAATCTTCCAGTTCCGCACCCCAGCCACAAACCGAACCGGAAACGACGGTCCCATCGAATTGCCTCAGATGGTCGAGGATCATCCCCAGGCGCAGGCCAGTGTCGAACTTCTCCTGGAATGGCGAAGTGGTGGGCTTCCAGTAGAAATCGTCCGCGTCAGCGAAGCCAAGACCGAGCCGGGCGGCGAGGGCCCGCCCCAGGGTCGTGGTTCCGGAGCCGGAAGCACCCACTATGTTGATACGCTGGTATGGAAAGCTGGCCACGGTTGTGTTCAAAACAAGAATACGGACAACGATACAGTTTACGGGCGGTAGGCGTGAGGACACAGACTGGTCCATGATCTCCGGCGTACCTCCAGTCTGAACATTGGGGGCGCGTCCAGCGATTCCCACGAAGGCCGTGGCACGATTTCCCTGCAAAACCTAGTGTTCACGGGCCTTTGCCGAACGATCAACGTTTAAACGTGTGATCAACGTCGACCCTCCCCCCGCGTTCCGCGACGCCTTCCGGCGCACCGTGGAATCGGCCATCCGCGGAAGGAAGGGCACCTCCTGCGAGCGGGCGGAGCGCTCGTGCGAAAAGACGGACACGCGTGGCGGACGTGCTGCCGTCCGTGAACTCCACCCCGCCCGCAGGCTGGCCTACAATGCCGCTTTCCCTTGGACTCCACGCGCATGATCTTGCCTCCCGCCCATCGCAACGCCGCCAGGCGCGCACCGCAGTGCGTGGGCGGCCGCGTGCGCGGCAGGGGGCGTGACGCATCGCCGCAGTACGGGTTCGCCATGCAGCTCGACTTCAAGACGACAGGGTCTCCCGCCGTGCTTTCCCCGGCCGTGCGGGGCCGGCACCGGAGCTGAGCTTCCGGCCTCCCCGCACGGCACCTTGCCAGGGCGCACCCGATGTGCGCCTTGTTCAGCGTGCAGCCGCGGGTACCCACTTCCCGTTCCGATCCGAAGCCGTGAAAACGGCTGGCCCCAGGCCATTTCCCCGCAGCGGGACATGGGATCTTCGTCACCCGGACTGCAATCGAAGCATGCGCCCGTTCGCGATGGCGCACTTGCACATGGGAGATGCCATGGTTCCCGAGAAAAATCCCGCTGGGGAGAAGCACCACGCCAACGGCGGACTCCGCCAGCCGGTCCGCTGGTGCGGCGAAGACGGCAGCCGCCGGAAAGCGGCGTATCCGGCGATATTCGACCGGGTCGCCGAAACCTGCTGGCGAACGGCACCGTCCGGCCGGAGCCGCCTGGCGCACGCCGCCGGTTCGCTCGGCCCCGCCCTTCTCGCCGGCCGGCTCCGCGCGACCGGCAAGGGCAAGACGAACACGCTCCTCGCCGATGCGGACCTGCGGATCGAAAGATCGATCCGGGCCGTGGAGCATGGCGAGCCGATGCCGGGACATTCCGCCGGCGCACCGATGCGGGGCCGGCCATGACGACGTTCGCCCTGCCTTTTCCGCCGACGCTCGCCTACCCCCAGCCACCGCCCCTGCGCCGGTTGCGCGGCGCGCTTGCCGCCTGCGCCGCAGGCATCCGCCGGGCGCCGCGGATGGAGCTGCGCATCGACGTCCAGCACCCGCAGGAGGCCATCGAGGCCGAACTCGACGCCCTGCACCGCCGCCTGCACGGTGCAGACGATGCGCTGCAACGTTGCACTGTCCTGCCCTTCCCCTTCCCCGACCTGCTCTTCCGCCACCGCGAAGCGGACGGTGAGCACTATGTCTATGTCGAGGACGCCGCCCGCGGCCGGCTCGCCGGCTACACCGTCTTCAACCGCCTGATCGAGGTCGACCGCCTGACCGACCGCCACATGCGCTCGCCCCATTCCAGGTATGCCTCCGCCTACCAGGGGCGCGGGATCGCCACCGCGGTCTACGAATGGGGGCTGGACACGGGTTTCTGCCTCCTCAGCGGCGCCCGCCAGTCGACCGGCGCGCACGCCTTGTGGCAGGCGCTCGGCCGCCGCCATCCGCTGGGCTACGTCGCCATCCGCGACAAGCGGCTCCACTATCTCGGCACAGAGGTCGCTTCCCCGCTGCGGGAAGACCTGAACACACGCCTGATCCTGCGCGGCAAGGGCTGGAGCCTGGAGCGGATGCACGCACTGGGGCTGCTGCACGCGGACGCGGCGGCGGCCAACCAGGCTTTGCGGCGCCGGGCTTGAGGCAAGAGGCGCCGAACGCCCTGCGGAACGGGGCGCCGGCACCCCGTTCCGCAGGAGGCGGCCGCGCAATTTCCGAACCGCACGGGCCGCGCCTGGAACGCCAAAGCGCCGGTTGCAGGCATCCACCTGCGAGCGATCACGAGGTCTCCCGGCCGAGCGCCGGCAGACGCGAGGAGCGCTCGCCGTCCGGAATCCTCCGGAACGACCGCGAATCCGGGCGCCGCCGGACCGCCGCGCTCCTCTCAGCGCATGTCGAACAGTTCCTGGTGGAAGTCGGATGGCGCCAGTCCCTTCGCGACGAAGCCCTCGCGCAGCGACTGCGCAAACCCCGCCGGACCGCAGAACCACACGTCGGCCCCCGCCCAGTCCGGCACGGCCTTGCAGATGCGCGCGGCGTCCAGCCGCCCGTCCTTCGCCGACACCAGCACGTGCAGCCGTACCTTGGCCGCCTCCGCGGCGCGGCGCACGCGGCCGATGAAATCCTCGTCGGGAGCGCTGGTGCTGTAGAAGAGATCCACCGCCTTGCCGTCGGATTCCACCGCGAGCGCCTGCAGGCGGGCGATGAAGGGCGTGATGCCGATACCGCCCCCACCCAGATCTGGCGCTGCCTGCGGCCGTCGAAGGCGAAACGGCCGTACGGCCCCTCGACGATGACGGTGTCGCCGACGTGCAGGAGGTCGGGCAGGCGCGACGTGTAGTCGCCCAGACCCTTGATGAGGAAGAACAGCCTGCCGTCGCCCTGCCAGCCGGAGGCGATGGTGAAGGGATGCGCGCCCTCGGCCGGGTCGAAGGTAATGAAGGCGAACTGGCCCGCCTCGTGGCCGGGCCACTGTCCCTGGAAGCGCAGGCCGACCTTCAGCACGCGGTTGTCGTGGAAATGGGCCAGTTCCTCGATCTCGGCCACCACCTTGCGCCGCTGTCCGACCTTGCGCAGCAGCGACACCACCGCGCCGGCCGTGCCCCCGGCCAGCAGCAGCACCATCACCGGGCCGATGCCCTGCGTCCAGTAGCCGACGGGGATCAGCATCACCGCATGGAATACCAGCGCCAGATAGACCAGCGCGAGCAGGCGGTGGACCTTGAAGAACAGGCGATAGGGAAAGCGCTTGACCAGCGCCAGCACGATCAGCACGACCGCGGCGTAGAAGGCCCATTCGCCCACCGTCTCCGCCAGGTTGCGCTGCCCGTCCAGGAAGCGCAGGAACGGGTCGGTCTGCTCCGGCCGCGGGCCGCGCTGCGGACGCGCCAGCCAGCCCCAGCCCACGGCCCATTTCGTGCCCTGGGCCCACAGCCAGTGGACGATGGCCACCACGAGTCCGGTGATCCCCAGCCACTTGTGCAGCCGGTAAGCCTTGTCGAGGCCGCCCAGCACCGGCTCCAGGCTCACCGGGCGCAGCGCCAGGATCATCCCCGCGCTCATGACGCCGATGCCGAGGACGCCGGTGTAGTTGACCGCGACCTTGCGCAGGGCGAAGTACCCGTAGCCGCTCGGCAGCAGAGGATCGGCCATCCACCACAGCAGGCTCAGCAATGCGATGAATCCGGCATACACCAGCTTGATGTTCCTCATCTTCTTTCTCCTCTCCGTGCCCCGCGAGGCGCAGCGGGCGTGCGACGGCAAAGGCGCGGAACCAGTTGCATGCAGCAACATTATGCCCACCCGCCGCGCCCGGTTTGTATCGTCAGGTAGAGGCCCCGCCGCCGGCCGGCGGCGGGCCGGCGCTGCGCGCGGTCAGCCGGGCCGGCCCTTGAACAGGCCGCGTACCCAGTTCCAGCGGCTGATCAGCAGCGCCGCGAAGATCAGCGCGCAGCCTGCCAGTTGCAGGCCGGTCATCGTTTCCGCGAACCACCAGGCGGCGGCGATCGCCGTCCATACCGGCTCCAGCATCAGGATGACGGCGGCGTGGCTGGGGGTGGTCAGGCTCTGGCCGTAGAGCTGCAGCAGGAAGCGCAGCGTGGTGGCGATCAGCGCGCTGGCGACGAGCCAGCCCAGCGCCGCTGCCGGCACCTGTTCGGGCCAGCGCTCGAACCACAGCGCGGTGGGCAACACGAGCAGGCCCACGACCAGCATCTGCAGCGTGCTCAGCACCAGTACCGGCACGTTGCGCACGACATGCGAATTGACGTTGAACAACAGCGCGAACACCACGGCCGCACCGAGGAAGAACCACTGCCCCGGCTCGACGCGAAAGCCATGGGCGAGCGACAGGCAGGCAAAGCCCGCCAGCGCCGGCAGCAGCGCGGCCCAGGTGCTTGCCGGCGGACGTTCGCCGAAGAACAGCCGGGCGAACACCGGCACCAGGACGATGCCGAGGCTGGCGATGAAGGAGCTTTCGCCGAGGTGCCGGGTGTGCTGCAGCCCGAGAATCCACAGCGTTATGGCGCAGGCGAACAGTGTCCCGATCAGGAAGCCGCGGCAGAGGCCGCGGCGGTCGAGCGCGCGCAGTTGCGGCACCGCGAAAACCGCCAGCACGAGGCCCGCCAGCACGAAGCGCAGGCCGATGAACAGCAGCGGCGGCAGCCCGCCCAGCGCTTCCTTGGAGAAGATCCAGCCCGCGGCGGCGATGAAGGTGGTGAACACCAGCATCAGGTCGGCCTTCAGATGGTGTCCGGACGAATTCATGGGCGGGTCGGCTCTTGGCGCAGGAAAGCGCGCGATCGTAGCGCATCGCGCCGCGCCGTGGCCGTCCGCCGCCGCTTCCCGCCGGTGGCGGGCGCCCTCGCCTAGCCGCCGGGCGGGCGGGCCAGCTTGCGTTGCAGCGTGCGGCGGTGCATCTGCAGTGCGCGGGCGGTGGCGGAGATGTTGCCGCCGTGCTCGGCGAGTACGCGCTGGATGTGCTCCCACTCCAGCCGGTCGACCGACATCGGCGCCTCGGGCGCGCGGTCGCCAATGACGACGTCCTCGGCCCGCAACGCCTTGATGATCGCATCCACGTCGGCCGGCTTGGCCAGATACTGGGTCGCCCCCAGCTTCACCGCATCGACCGCGGTGGCGATGCTGGCGTAGCCGGTCAGCACCAGGATGCGCGCCCCCGGGCTGGCCTCGAGCAGGGGGCGGATCAGCTTGAGGCCGGATTCGCCGCCGATGTTCAGATCCAGCACGATGAATTCGGGCATGTGGTCGTGGGCGAGTTCGACCGCGCCCTCGCTGTCGGTCGCGCCGTAGCAGTCGAAGCCGCGCTGGCCGAGCGCGCGCACCAGCACGCGGTTGAAGGCGGGATCGTCATCGACCACGAGCAGCGTGGGGGCTTGATCCTGGGGGCTCATCTCGTGTCGTCCTGCAGGGCAAGGCTGAAACGCGCAATGGTGCCACCACCCGGCCGCGGGCGGAACGCCAGCGCGCCGCCGTGGTGCTCGATCGCCGCGTGGGCGAGGAACAGCCCCACCCCCATGCCGGCCGGGCGCGCCTCCAGCGGCCCCCGGCGCACGACCGCCAGCACATCCTCCGGAATCCCCGCGCCGCGGTCGGCGACCTCCACCACCAGCCCTTCCACGCCCCGGGCCGCCGTCACCTCCACCGCTTCGCCGGCGCGGCCGGCGGCGATGCCGGCATTGGCGGCGTTGTCGATCAGGTTGTGCAGGGCCTCGCCCAGGCTGGCGTCGGCGACGAGGCGGGCCGTCCGCACGTCGTCGCCGCAGGCCAGCACGGCCTGCGCGCGCGGGCGCAGGCTGCGCCAGCGCTCGACCACCGCCTCCAGCCAGTCGCAGGCCGCCACGGTGCCGCCGCCTTCGGCGCGCTGCTGGCCGGCCTCGCGCGTCAGGCTGTTGAGGATGGCCTTGCAGTGCTCGATCTGCTCGCGCATCAGCGCCAGATCCTCGCGGCCGTCGGCGGGGATGTCGCGGCGGCGCCCGAGTTCGTCGACCAGGATGCGCAGCGTGCCGAGCGGCGTTCCCAGGCGGTGGGCGGCGCCGGCGGCGAGCTTGCCGAGCCCCACGACGTAGGCATCGCGGGCGCGCTCCGCGCGCGTCGCGGCGAGATCGCGCTCGCGCTGCCTGAGCGCCGCATTCATGCGCGACACGAACCAGACCACCGTCACCGCCGAGAACGCGAAGCTCAGCCACATGCCGGCCAGATGCAGGTGCATCGCGAGGTCCGCGTCGGCGAGCCGGACCGGCTCGTGGTAGTGCCACAGGGCGGAATAGATGGCCACCGCGAGGGCGGCGAGCGCCCACGCGCGCGCGGCGGGCAGCACTGCCGCGCCGACGGCGACGATGGGAAGAAGCAGGGAAATCGCCGGATTGGTGACGCCACCGCCGAAGTACAGGAACGCGGCCCACGCGACCAGATCGACCGACAATTGCAGGAGCGCCCCGCCGCGCGCCGGCAGGCGCCCGGCCACCCCGGCATGCAGCGCGAGATTGAAGGCCGCCAGCAGCAGCGTGATGGCCAGCAGGGGGCGCACGGGCTGCGCCGGCGCGAGCAGCGGCAGCGCCAGCAGCGCGATCAGCGCCATGACGAGCACCGACATCCAGCGCAGTTGCAGCAGGCGGGCATGATCGGTGCGGCCATCGGCCGCCGGCCCGTCGGGCAGGGAGCACTCGTTCGGAATCATCAGGACTGGCGCGGAGGGTTGAAGAGTCGCTGTTTGCGGCACCTGCCGCTCGCCGTCCTTGCTTTACATCAAGGTTCGGAGATGCGCCAGTTCCTAGAATGCGTGTGCGACAAAACGCCACAGGACGGATTGTCGCAGGCAAGCATTCAAGCCTCGCATCTGCGCCGGCGGCCTGCCCGGTCCGGGATTCGGCGAGCACCGACACCTCTGCAAAGGGAGCGATAACACCATGAGCGACGCAACGATCAACCCGGGTAGCGAGATGCCCGACCCGAGCCGACGCAAATTCCTCAACACCGCGGCGCTCGCCGGCCTTGCGGGCGCCGGGCTGTCGGTGGGCCTGTCCGCCTGCAACAAGGAAGCGCCGCCGGCCGCGTCGGCACCTGCCGCACCGGCTCCCGCCGCGGCGCCGGCCGCCGCGCACGCCGGCCACAACCCGCACCTGGCACCAGGCGAACTCGACACCTACTATGGCCTGTGGTCCGGCGGCCACACCGGCGATTTCCGCGTTCTCGGCCTTCCGTCCGGACGCGAGATCCACCGCGTACCCTGCTTCGCTCCGGACGCGCTGGTCGGCTGGGGCATCACCAACGAATCGAAGGCGGTGATGGGCACCAAGCCCGACGGCAGCCTCAAGTACACCGTCGCCGACACGCACCACACGCACGCCTCGTACAAGGACGGCAACTACGACGGCCGCTACGCGTGGATCAACGACAAGATCAACAGCCGCATCGCGCGCATCCGGCTCGACTACTTCATCTGCGACAAGATCACCGAGCTGCCCAACGTGCAGGGCTTCCACGGCATCTTCCCGGACAAGCGCGACCCGGTCGATCCGGCGATCAACTACACCACCCGCGTGTTCTGCGGCGCCGAGTTCCACATTCCGCTGCCCAACGACGGGCGCGATCTCGAATCGCCGGAAAAATACCGCACGCTGTTCTCGTGCGTCGATGCCGAGACCATGGAAGTGCGCTGGCAGGTGCTGATCGACGGCAACTGCGACCTCGCGGCCACGTCGTACGATGGCAAGCTCGCCGCTACCAACCAGTACAACACCGAGGGCGGCTTCCGCTACGAGGGCATGATGTCGTCCGAGCGCGACTCGTGCCTGTTCTTCAACATCGCCCGCATCGAGCAGGCGGTGAAGGACGGCAAGTTCAAGACCTACGGCACCTCCAAGGTGCCCGTGGTAGACGGCACCAAGGAAGCCAATGCCGATCCGAAGACGGCGCTGACCGCCTACGTGTCGGTGCCGAAGAACCCGCACGGCGTGAATGCCAGCCCGGACGGCAAGTATTTCATCTGCGCCGGCAAGCTGTCGCCGACCGCCACCGTCATCGAACTCGCCAAGGTGCTGGAGTGGTTCGACGGCAACCTGCCCGAACTCGACAAGGCCATCGTCGCCGAGGTGGAAATCGGCCTGGGCCCGCTGCACACCGCCTTCGACGGCCGCGGCAACGCCTACACCACGCTGTTCCTCGACAGCCAGATCGTGAAGTGGAACGTCGATGCGGCAATCAAGTTCCATGCCGGCGACAAGGCGGTGCAGTACGTGGTCGATCGCCTGGACGTGCATTACCAGCCGGGCCACATCAACGCCTCGCAGTCCGAGACGATGTTCGCGGACGGCCAGTGGCTGGCGGTGGGCTGCAAGTTCTCGAAGGACCGCTTCCTGCCGGTCGGCCCGCTGCACGCCGAGACCGAGCAGTTGGTCGACATCTCGGGCGAGAAGATGGTCCTGGTGGCCGACCACCCGGTTCGCCCCGAACCGCACGACTTCATCATCTTCAAGCGCGAGCTGCTGTCGCCCAAGCAGGTCTACAACCTCGACGACTTCCCGAACGCCACCAAGGACATGAAGGAAGCGGGGATCTTCCGCGAGGGCAAGAAGGTCACCGTGCGGATCACCTCGCAGGCGCCCGCCTTCGAGCCGCGCGAGTTCAAGCTCAAGGTCGGCGACGAGGTCACCGTCATCCTGACCAACCTCGACAAGGTGGAAGACCTGACGCACGGCTTCGCCATCCCGAAGTACAACGTCAACTTCATCTGCAACCCGCAGGAGACGAAGTCGGTGACCTTCAAGGCGGACAAGCCGGGCGTGTACTGGTGCTACTGCACGCACTTCTGCCACGCGCTGCACCTGGAGATGCGCAGCCGCATGATCGTCGAAGCCTGAGCGCGGCATCGTACGAGGGGGCGCAAGGGGTATCCGCCCCTTGCGCCCCCGTTGCGTTCATGCGCATCGCAACCCCTTGTTTTTCCGGCCCGCCGATAAATTGATACGAAACAATTACAGGGCCGGAGGCAGTTCCTAGACTGCATCATCCTTTACTGATGGACCGTGCCATGAATCCGATCTCCGCCCTGCGCAGCCTTGCCGCGGGGGCGTTGCTCGCCGCCACAGCCCTGTTCTCCCCGCTTGCCGCCGGCGCCCAGGGCGCCTACGAGGCGCCGCTGCCCGCCGAGCTCAACACCGACCCCGAACTGTGCAGACACGTACCCTGCGAGGAGGTCGTGCCCGGCGCCGACAGCTTCTCCCCGCGCAAGGGCAAGCCCGCCTACGTCGAAGCCTACCGCAGCGAGGGAGACCGGAAGACGCTGGTGGGCTATGCCTTCCTGTCGACCGACATCGTCGACATCCCGGCCTACTCCGGCAAGCCGGTGATCACGCTGATCGGCATGGACACCAAGGGCATCATCACCGGCACGCGCATCCTGCGCCACAGCGAACCCATCCTGCTGCTGGGCATCCCGGAGAGCGTGCTGACCAAGTTCATCAAGCAGTACCTGGGCCGGTTCGTCGGCGACAAGATCGAGATCGGCAAGGGGCATGCGGACGAAGGCGTGATCGGCCTGGATGCGATCACCGGCGCCACCGTCACCGTGATCGCCGAGAATCAGGTGATCATGCGCTCGGGCGTCGCCATCGCGCGCCAGGTCGGCATCCTGAAGGTGGAGCCGAAGCCGCAGATCCGCTTCGCGCCGGTCGGCGACACGCCGGACTGGGCCCAACTGATGGAAGAAGGCAGCGTCCGCCGGCTCACCGTGCGGCCCGAGCAGCTCGGCATGCCGCGCGCCGGCCAGCCCTACGTCGACATGTACTACGGCTACCTGAACACGCCTTCGGTCGGCCGCAGCCTGCTCGGCAGCGACGGCTACGCCAGCCTGATGTCGCGCCTGAAGCCCGGCGAGCATGCGATCTTCATCGTGTCCAGCGGCACCGACTCGTTCAAGGGCTCGGGCTTCGTGCGCGGCGGCATCTACGACCGCGTGCAGGTCGCCCAGGACATGGACGCCTACACCTTCCGCGACCTCGACTACCTGAACCTGTGGGGTCTGAAGGCGGCGGGCGCGCCGGGCTACAAGGAATCGGCGATCTTCATCATCCGCGATCCGGGCTTCAGCGCCGCCTACCCGTGGAGCCTGGTCTTCCTCGCCAACAAGCTCGACCGCGAGACCGGCCATCGCGACTTCGTCAGCTTCAGCGACGAATACTGGGTGCCCGGCCGCTACATGGAAGGCGGCCGGCCGACGGTCGTCAAGCCGGACGCGCCGTGGCTGAAGGTGTGGAAGTCGCGCACCGCCGAGATCGCGCTGTTCGCCGCGCTGCTGATCGCCGTCGCCGCCGTGTATGCCAGCCGCGATGCGCTGACGCGCCGCTCGACGCGCAAGAACAAGTGGCCGGTGAACGCGTTCAAGTACACCGCCTGGGTCATCAGCATCGGCTTCGTCGGCTTCGGCCTGCTGGCGCAGCCGTCGATCACCCAGGTGCTGACGTGGTTCCACTCCCTGCTGTTCAAGTGGGAGTGGGAACTGTTCCTGACCGACCCGTTCATCTTCCTGTTCTGGATCTTCATCATCGTCACCACCTTCGTGTGGGGCCGCGGGCTGTTCTGCGGCTGGCTGTGCCCGTTCGGCTCGCTGTCGGAACTGCTGTACAAGGTGGCGCGCAGCATCGGCCTCGGGCGCTTCCAGTTCGCGCTGCCGATGAAGTGGCACGACCGGCTGAAGTGGGTGAAGTACGCCGCCTTCTTCATGCTGCTCGCGGTATCGATGTTCTCGATGGGACTGGCCGAGAAGCTGGCCGAGATCGAGCCGTTCAAGACCACCTACCTGGTCGGGCTGTTCAACCGTAGCTGGCCGTACACGCTGTTCGCATCCGGCATTCTGGCGCTGTCGATCTTCATGGAGCGGCCGTTCTGCAAATACCTGTGCCCGCTCGGCGGCGCGCTGGCGATGCCCTCGACCTTCCGCTGGTTCGGCCTGCGGCGCAAGCAGGAATGCAGCACCTGCAAAGCCTGTGCGGTAGGCTGCGGATCCTTGGCGATCGACGAGCACGGCCGCATCGACCACCGGGAATGCATGCACTGCCTCGACTGCATGGTGCTATACACGGACGAACATGCCTGCCCGCCGCTGGCCCAGGAACGCAAGCGCCGCACCAAGGCCGGGCTGCCGTTGACGCCGATCGGCCGCGACGGCTATTACATCCCCATCAAGCCGGTCCCGGCCGAGCAAGCCTGACGAACCGGCCACCCGAGGAGGACGCGAACATGGCAGACCCGCGCAGCATGACCGAACCGATGACGCCGCCCTATGCGTCGAACGGCGCGGCGGCACGGCTCGCCGCCGAGACATGGGACCATCTGTGGCCGTGGAGCCGCAGCGGCTTCCAGCGCCAGCGGGCTATCCAGGCCGCGGGGCTGGCGCTGGCGGTGGCCGCGAGCCTGGCCTGGGTGCTGGCGGCGCTGGGGCAACTGGCGCCGGCGGCGATCATCGGCTGGTGGTTCGGCTGGAGCGTGTTCGAGATCGCCGTGCGCATGGGCTCCAAGCCCTACGTGAAGGAAGGGCCGTGGTGGGGCCGCCGCTATCGCCGCGCCAGCCTGATGGACATGATCTGCTATGTCGGCTTCAAGAACCTGCTGATCGGGGCAGCGCTGTTCATCGGCCTCAAGTGGGCCGGCCTGCTGGTGCTGTGAGCGCCGCCGCAGCGCCCCGCCGCCACCTGCGCACCGCCCTGGGCCTGCTGGCCGCCTGCGCCGCCGCCTTCGGCACGCCCGCCGCGGCGGCGACGCTGCGCGTGGCGCCGGGCGGATCGATCCAGGCGGCCATCGAGCGCGCCGCTCCCGGCGACGTGATCGAGATCGAACGCGCACGCTACGAGGAAAACCTGCGCATCGCCAAGCCGCTGACGCTGCGCGGCCTCGACCGGCCGACCCTCTCCGGCGGCCTGAAGGGCGACACGATCCGCATCACCGCCGAGGACGTCACGATCGAGGGCCTGATCGTGGCGAACTCCGGCGACAGCCTGCGCGACCAGAACGCGGGCATCTACGTGTATCCCGGTTCGCACCGCGCGGTGGTGCGCAACTGCGATCTCGCCTACAACCTGTTCGGCCTGTGGATCGAGCAGGCGAACGACGTGCGGGTGGAGGGCAACCTCGTCACCGGCAAGCGCGACTACCAGAGCTCGCAGCGCGGCAACGGTATCCAGCTCTACAACACGCTGCGCGCGCAGGTGATCGGCAACCACGTGAGCTTCGTGCGCGACGCCATCTACGTGGACGTCACGCACGACGCCGTCTTCCGCGGCAACCGGCTGCATCACAGCCGCTACGGCACGCACTACATGAACTCCTACCGCAACCTGTGGGAGGACAACGACGTGTGGATGAACCGCGGCGGCCTGGCACTGATGGAGGTGCGCGACCAGGTGGTGCGCAACAACCGCGCCTGGGCCAACTCCGACCACGGCATCATGCTGCGCACGATCCAGGACGCGGTGGTGGAAAACAACGTCGTCGCCGGCAACCAGCGCGGCTTCTTCATCTACGACGCCGAATACAACACGCTGCGCGGCAACACCATCGTCGACAACGTGGTCGGCGTGCACCTGTGGGCCGGCTCCAAGAACAACCAGGTGGAGAACAACGACTTCATCGCCAACCGCGAACAGGTACGCTACGTCGGCGCACGCGACGAATTGTGGGGCGTCAAGGAAGGCAACCACTGGAGCAACTATCTTGGGTGGGACCGCAATGGCGACGGTTTCGGCGACGTCAGGTACGAGGCCAACGACCTGGTCGACCGGCTGTCGTGGCGGCACCCGATGATGAAGCTGCTGCTGGCGAGCCCGGCGGTGCAGACGCTGCGCCTGGTCGGCCAGCAGTTCCCGCTGCTGCGCGCGCCGAGCATCGTCGATCCGAAACCGCGCATGCAGCCGCACAACCCGAACTGGAGCCAATGGCTTGGAAGACACTTCCCCCGCCCGGACTGAAGCCTCGCCGGCGGTGATCGTCGCGCGCGGCGCGAAGAAGCACTACGGGCCGATCCGCGCGGTCGACGGCGTCGACCTCGAGATCGGCGCGGGCGAGCTTTTCGGCCTCATCGGACACAACGGCGCCGGCAAGAGCACGATGTTCAAGATGATGCTCGGCCTGATCCCCGCCAGCGCGGGCGAGATCCGCATCGACGGCGCCGCGGTCGCCGGCAACGGCGACTTCCGCGCGGTGCGGCGCAAGATCGGCTACCTACCCGAGAACGTCGTGCTGTACGACAACCTCACCGGGCTGGAAACCCTGCATTTCTTCGCCAGGCTCAAGGGCGTGCCCACCGCCGGCGCCCCCGCCCTGCTCGAACGCGTGGGGCTGGCCGAAGCGGCCAGGCGCCGCGTGCGCGAATACTCCAAGGGGATGCGCCAGCGCCTGGGCTTCGCGCAGGCGCTTCTGGGCAACCCGCGCATCCTGTTCCTCGACGAGCCCACCACCGGCCTGGACCCGGAGGCGATCCGCAGCTTCTACGCGATCCTGCGGCAACTGAAGGGCACGGGCGTGACCACGGTGATCACCTCCCACATCCTCGCCGAGATCCAGGAACGGGTGGACCGGCTCGCGATCATGACCGCCGGCAAGATACAAGCCTGCGGCACGGTGCAGGCGCTGCGCGAGCAGATGGACCTGCCGCTGTGGTTCACCGTGCGCGTGGCGCCGGAGGATTTCGCCGCGGTCCGCGCGGCGCTGGGCCATCTGCCGGTGGGCGCCGTCGAGGCGCGCGACGACCATGTGGCGGTGCAGTGCCGGCGTGACGCCAAGATGGCGGTGATCGAGGCGCTTGCGAGCCTGGACGGCAAGGTGCGCGACCTGACGGTACGCGAGCCCTCGCTCGAAGACGTGTTCTTCGGCTTTTCCGACTGAAGGGGCGGGACATGGAATTCGCGCAGATCGCCACCGTGGCCGGCAAGGAGTTCTGGGACCGCATCCGCAACCGCTGGGTGCTGGCGGTGGCGCTGGTGTTCACCGCCTTCGCGCTGTCGATCGCCTACTTCGGTGCCGCCCAGCAGGGCAGCGTGGGCTTTCGCTCGATCGAGGTCACCATCGCCAGCCTGGTGAGCCTGGTGATCTATCTCGTGCCGCTGATCGCGCTGGTGCTGGGCTTCGACGCCATCGTCGGCGAGCGCGAGCGCGGCTCGCTGGACCTCTTGCTGTCGATGCCGATCACCCGGCTGGAACTGCTGCTGGGCAAGTATCTCGGCCTGGCCGCCGCGCTCGCCTTCTCCACGGTGGCCGGTTTCGGGCTGGTCGGCGTGGTGCTGGCGGCCCGGCTCGACCTCGCCGCCCTGTTCCACTACTTCGGCTTCATGCTCAGCTCGGTGCTCCTGGGCTGCGCCTTCCTGAGCCTCGCGGTGATGGTGTCGGTGTTCGCCGGCGACCGCACGCGCGCCTCCGGCGTCGCGATCGCGCTGTGGTTCTTCTTCGTGCTGATCTTCGATCTGCTGCTGCTCGGCGCCCTGGTGGTCACCGGCGGGCAGACGGGCGGCGAGATCTTCCCCTACCTGCTGCTGGCGAACCCGGCCGACGTGTTCCGCATCCTGAACATCTTCGCGCTCGAGGACGTGCGCACCCTGTACGGCCTGGCCACCGTGTTTCCGCCCGCGCTGGCCCGCCCCGCCCTGCTCGGCGCGGTGATGCTCGGCTGGATCGCACTGCCGCTGGCGATCGCCGCCTGGAAATTCCGCAAGTAAAGACCCATGACAGAGAAGGCCCGACGATGACATACCGCTTGCCCCTCCCCCCACGCCGACGCCGGTTCGGACTCGCCCTCGCGACGCTGGCCGCGGCCGGCTTCCTCGCCGCCTGCGGCCCCGACACGACGGGCAGCAACAACGTGGTAGCGGTGGAGATCGACGCCAGCACGAGCTGCGCGCTCGACGGCATGGTGCTCGCCGACTACCCCGGCCCGAAGGCGCAGATCCACTACGACGGACAGGTCCAGCCCGAATTCTTCTGCGACACGGTGGAGATGTTCTCGATCTACCTGAACCCGGAGCAGGCGCGCCGCGTCGTCGCGCTGTACGTGCAGGACATGGGCAAGGCCGACTGGGACAACCCGAAGGGCCACTGGATCGACGCCAGGCGCGCGGTCTATGTACAAGGCTCCAAGCGCCACGGCTCGATGGGGCCGACGATCGCCTCCTTCGGCAGCGAAGCCGACGCGAAGACGTTCATCGAAACCTACGGCGGCACGCTGCTGCGCTTCGAGGACGTCAAACCCGGCATGGTGGCGCTCGACGGCGGCGCCCTGCACGATCAGAGGATGTGAACGATGGACCCGATCTACGGCCGGCTGCAGCCGGAGGCCGCCCTGCACACCCAGCAGCTCTCCCGCCTGGTCTACGAGGCGCGCGAAAACCGCCGGCGGGTGCTCGAAGCCGCCGGCGCCGCGGACGAAGAAGCGCTGCTGCGGCGCATCGCCGCCGGTGACGTCGCCGAGCACCCCGCCTACGAACACTACCTCGCCGCCCGCATCCTGGCCGACACCCACCAGGCCGCACGCGAGGCGTTGAACGGACTCCTGCAGGAGGCGAACCGCCGATGAGCCTGCATCCCGAACTCCTCGCCGCGATCGGGCACGAATTCGGCGACCGCCTCGCCGCGCCGCCGCAACTGACCCAGGACGCGCTGATCGTCCCCCTGCCCGGCGGCACGACGCTGACCGTGCGCTACGCGGCGCGCGACGCCTACTCGCTGCGCTGGCAGGTGTCCGGCGGCGGCGGGATCCTCGACATGGGAATCGACACGGCGCCGGTGCATCCGGCCCTGGGCACGCGCCCCAACCACCTGCACCTGCCCGACGGCCGCGTGGTGGCCGACCCGCTGACCAGCCCCGACGCCGCCCCGGCGGCAAACGTGGCCGCAGTCGTCAGCGCCCTCCTGGCCGACCCGCGGCTCTCGTCGCTGACGGCATGAGCGCCCCCGCACGGCCGCCCGAAGGGGGCGCTCATCCTCCCTCGGGGAGGATGTCGCGCAGCGACAGGAGGGTAGTCCAGTGAGCGCCGCCCGGCCGCCCGAAGGCGCTCGCACCGCAGCCCGTCAGGGGAAGGTAGCCCGGTGAGCCCCCGCGGCGTGCAGCTCCTGCTGATCAACGCGGCCGCGGCGAGCGCCCTGCTCGCCGCGGCGTTGCTATGGCAGCACGCGACACGCCCGCATGCCGATGCATTCGAACCGCCGGAAACCGACGTCTGCATCGTTCCGGCGACGCGCACGAACGCCGTCCATCCCTACGACCCCGCGTCCGGCCTCGGCATCCACGACGCCCGCCCGATCCCGGCCGACGCGCGCTGCGCGGTATGCGGCATGTACCCGTCGCGCTTCCCGCGCTGGGCGGCGCAACTGATCCTGGATGACGGCGGCGCGCTTTTCTTCGACTCGCCGGTGGATCTCTTCCTGTTCCTTGCCGAACCCGAACGGTTCGGTGCGGCGCGCGATGCCGCCCGGGCGGCCGCCCTCTACGTGTCCGACCATGCGGGGCGCGGCTGGGTGGACGCGAGGCAGGCGGTGTTCGTCACCGGTTCGGCGGCCCGCGGCCCGATGCGCGGCCCGGACCTGCCCGCCTTCGCCGACGAGGCGGGCGCAGCGGCCTTCGTGGCGGAACACGGTGGCCGCACCGTCCGCTTCGACGGTATCGATCCCCCCCTGCTCGCCTCGCTGCGCGACCAGAACCACGCCCGCCACACCCACTGACCGGCCCGGGCGATCGCATCCGACGGCGCGGACGCCCCGCCTTGCGCGGCGGTGAACGCAAACGGGAGATCCTGCGATCTCCCGTCCGGAGCCGGATACGAGGCGGGTGCGGCTTACTGCAGCTTGGAAACCATGTAGTCGACGCCGGCCTTCACCTCGTCATCCGTCAGCGAGGTGCCGCCGCCGCGCGGCGGCATCATGCCCTTGGAGCCGGTGAAGCCCTCGATCGCATGCTTGTAGAGCACGTCCTTGCCCTGCGCGACGCGCGGCTCCCAATCGTCCTTGTTGCCCGGGATGGGCGCGCCGGCGACGCCGGACGAATGGCACAGGGCACAGGTCTTCTTGTAGACGCTTTCGCCGACGGCATTTGCCGGTGCGGCCGCGGTGGGAGCCGGTGCGGGAGCCGGCGCCGCCGCGGGAGCGGCCGGAGCGGGAGCAGGGGCAGGCGCCGCAGGAGCGGCCGCCGGTGCGGCGGGCTGCTGGCCCGAATCCTGCCCGCAGGCGGACAGCAGGCCGGCGAGTGCCGCAGCGAGAATGAGATTGGATTTCTTCATCGATGTTCTCCGTAGGGCCCGCGCTTGGACGGACACATTGGCGGGAATGGGTCGCCATGCTAGCGGCGCCCCGGAAAAGAATGATTGATACGTGTCAATTTCCGCCGCGTGCCGGGCTTCGGCTGCCGGCCGGCTTCGTCCGCCGGTGGAACGTCCACAGCGCATTGCCGGCGTAGTGCCAGAGCAGCAGCAGCGCAGTCGTGACGACCTGCGCGGCGAGGTAGTGCAGGCCGGCGAAGTCGACGAACAGCGTCATCAGCAGCGCCGTCCACCCCAGGCCCATCGCCGCCACCACGAAGAAGCGCGGCAGCGCCTCGGCATGCGCGCGGTCGGAATCGAAGACGAGCAGGCGGGCGAGCGTGTAATTGACCACCGCCCCCAGCACGAAGCCCGCCGTCGCGCCGGCCAGCGGGCTGGCACCGGATCCTTCCACCAGCACCAGCAGCAGCGCGTAGTGGGCGAGCGTGCCGACCGCGCCGACGGCGGCGAAGCGGATGAAGCGGCGCAGGCCGCCGGGCTTGCTCATCGCGGCCTGCGCTCCTCGCCGGCCAGCATGCGGCGGTCGCGCACCACCGCCAGCGTCACGCCTTCGCGCTCCACCTTGCCGATGATCTCGCCCTTCAGCGCGGTGTGGCAGTCCATGTGGGTGGGCGACAGGAAGAAATCGGCGATCCGCCAATCCTTCGTGACCGTCAGCCGCGGGTCCAGCCACACCGCCGCCTGCAGAGATTCGGCGCACACCGCCACCGTGTAGCGGCGCTCCGGATGGCCTTCCCGCGCGACGAAGGCATTCAACTGTTCCGCGGCGTCGCGCAGGCTGTCCGCCCAGTAGTCCTGCTCCCAGCGCTCGGCGGTGCCGCGCAGGCCGCCGACGAAACCATTGTAGGCAACGTATTCATAGGGATGCAGGCGCGCCAGGCCGATCACGCTGCCCGCTGCCAGCAGCATGCAGCCGGCCAGCGCCGCCATGCGCCCGCGCGGCCAGCGCGCCGCGCGCCGCCATGCGGCGAACAAGCCTGCGCCGGCCAGCACCGCCAGCGGCGGCAGCAGGAAGGTGAAATGGCGGATGCCGTTGTACAGCGGCGGCGACGCCGCCAGCGTGTAGCCGATGGGGAACAGCGCGGCCAGCACCACCGGCAGCCAGGGCAGCGCCGCGCGCCGCGCGGCGGGCCCCGCCAGCGACGGCAGCGCCCGCAGCCCGCCGAGCGCCGCGAGCGCGAGGCCGAGCAGGAAGATCTCCGGCAGGCGTACCAGCAGGTAGGCGAGCAAGTAGTAGCCAGGCGCATCGCCGTTGGCCATGACCTTGCCGGCGAGGATGGTGTGCAGCAGGAAGGAGAAGTGCGAGAACGTGGTCATCGCCTTCCACAGGTTGCCCGGCGACATCATCGCCCACGGCCAGAACAGCGCCATCAGCGCGAAGGCGATCAGCGCCGCCGGCAGCAGCGCGACGACGGAGCGCCCGAACGCGGCCGCACGCGCCGCCGGCCCCTCGCCCTCGCGCAGCACCGCCGCGGCCAGCAGCGTCACGCCGAGGTAGAACACCGCGAACACCGCGCCGATGCGCAGACCGAACGCGCAGCCCAGGGCGATCCCCAGCCCCACCACGTCGCCGCGCGAGGGGCGCGGCAGGCTCGCCGCGACGCGCACGATGCAGTACAGCGACCACACCATCGCGGTGGCGAAGGGGATGTCCTTGGTATGCGTGAACATCGCGCCCGACCAAGCCCCGGTGACGAGCAGCACCACCAGCGCCGCCAGCGCCGCCCACTCCCCGGCCAGGCGGCGCGCGAGCAGCCAGGTGCCGGCCAGCCCGGCCAGCCCGAAGGCGGCCGACAGCAGGTGCCGCATGTTCCACACGTCCGGCCCGGCGGCGTCCACCACCCCGCTGCGCTCGATCAGGGCGGCGATGAGATCGAACAGGCCGCCGTAGAGGTAGAGGTTCTTGTACTGGAAGGCATGCAGGTCGCTCAGCCCGGAGGCGTAGAAATCGACCAGCAGCCGTCCGTAGACGTGCTGCACTTCCTCGTCGTTGCTGAGGCCGTGCTGATCGAAGGTCAGCAGGATGAAGACGCCGGTGGCGGCCAGCAGCAGCAGGGACAGGCGGCGCGCCCGGCGCCGGGCCGGCTCCGCCGTGGCCGCGGCGGCAGCGCCGCCTCCCCCCGCGATGCCGGCGGACGCCTGCGCGGATACGCTCATCGGCGCGGTTTCCGGTCGCCGTCGAAGCCGATGCGCTCGGCCACCAGGAACAGCGGCCGCCCTTTCACTTCGGTGAAGATGCGGCCGATGTATTCGCCGAGCACGCCCAGGCTGATGAGCTGCACGCCGGACAGGAACAGCCCCGACACCATGATCGACGCATAGCCCGGCAGATCGGTGCCGAAGATGAGGGTGCGCACCACCAGCCCGATGCCGTAGAGCCCGGACAGCCCCGCCATCGCCAGGCCGATCACCGACCACACCCGCAGCGGCAGCGTGCTGAACGCCGACAGCCCGTCTATCGCATAGCGCAGCAGACGCAGCGTGGACCAGGCGGAGGCGCCCGCGGCGCGCTCTTCCGGCTCGAACTCCACCGCCTCCTGGCGGAAGCCCACCCAACTGGTGATGCCCTTCATGAAGCGGGTGCGCTCGGGCAGGCTGTTGATGGCATCGACCACCGCGCGGTCGAACGCGCGGAAGTCGCCGCCGCCCTCGGCCAGCGCCACTTCGGAGACCTTGCGGAAGAAGGCGTAGAACGCGCGCGAGAGCTGGCGCCGCAGCCAGGGGTCGGTATCGCGCGACCGGCGCACCGCGGTGACCATCATCGCGCCCTGGCGCCAGCGTGCCAGCATCTCGGGAATCAGTTCGGGCGGATGCTGCAGGTCGCCGTCCATCAGCACCACCACGTCGCCGGCGGCGGCGCGCAGCCCGGCGGCCATCGCCGCCTCCTTGCCGAAGTTGCGCGCGAAGCGGATCGCCTTCAGCGCCGGGTCGATCGCGCACAGTGCCGCCACTTCGGCATAGGTGTCGTCGCGGCTGCCGTCATCGACGAAGACGATCTCGTACGCTGTCAGCGACATGCCTTCGAGCACCGTCGAAAGCCGCTGGTGCAGCAGACCCAGGGAACCACTCTCGTTGTAAAGGGGGATCACCACCGACAGCCGGGGGGGCGCTGCGGAAGACGACGCCGCATGGGAATGGGCGTCGAGGGAGTCGATATTCGACACGGGGAAACGATCCGGAAAAACACTCCCATCGGGAGCGATGGCTGTGCACGATAAACCATTCCAGGGCACCGCGACCGAGCGGCAACGTTACGCCGTTTTGCGCCGGAACCGCCCGCCTTTCGCGGCGGCATCGGCACGCATCCCGGGTGGGCCGCTCTTCGCCGCCTCGCGCGCCGTGGGCCGTCTTCCCGCCTGCAGCGGCGGAAGGAAAAGCGGCCGCCGCACCCGCGCGACGGCGGGCCCGATTGAGCGATACTGCCGGCCTCAGAACTTCATGCCGCACCGCATGGCCGCTCCGTCCCGCCTCCGCCCCATCGTCATCTGCGCCGACGACTACGGCCTCGCGCCGGGCGTTAGCGACGCGATCGCCGGGCTGATCGCCGCCGGCCGCCTGTCGGCCACGAGCTGCATGACCGCCCTGCCCGACTGGCGCCGCGCCGCCGCGCCCTTGCGCGAGATCATCGTCGGCGCGCCCGCCGACGTCGGCCTGCACCTGACGCTGACGGACCAGGCCCCGCTCGGCCGCGCACGCGGCCTCGCCGTCGCTGGCCGCCTGCCCCCGCTGGGCCGCCTGCTGCCCCGCGCCCTGGCACGCGGGCTGCCGGCGGAAGGCGTCGCCGACGAGCTGCGCGCGCAGCTCGACGCCTTCGAGGATGCCTGGGGCGCCCCGCCGGACTACGTGGACGGCCACCAGCACGTGCACGTATTGCCGGGCGTGCGCGAGGCCCTGGTCGCCGAGTTGCTGCGCCGCTACCCTGTCGGCCGCGTGTGGGTGCGCGACTGCGTCGAGGCGCCATCGCGCTGCCTGCGGCGCGGCGAATCCGTCGCCAAGTCGCTCTTCATCGGCGCGCTGGGCCGCGGCCTGCGCAAACGGCTGCGCGCCACCGGCATTCCGGCCAACGACGGCTTCAGCGGACTGCACGATTTCTCCGCCGCACGCCCGTTCGGCGACAAGATGCGGCGCTTTCTGCGCGCCCTCGGCCCGCGGCCGCTGCTGCACGTGCATCCCGGACGGGTGGATGCGGCACTGCTCGCCTGCGATGCGCTGACCACCCCGCGCGAGGCGGAACTGGCCTACCTGGCCTCGGACGAATTCGCCGGCGACCTTGCCGCGGCCGGCGTGCGCCCGGCACGCTTCGCCGGGCTCGCCGGCACCGGCCATGCCTGAGGCACCGGCCCGCGCACCAGGACGATCGCACGAGTGCCTGGAATCCGGTCTGGTGGCGGGGGATGCGTTCCGTCGGGCTGCGGAACTCGCCCTCGCTGCGCTCGGTGCTCGGACAGTCCTCGCCCGCTCCACGCATCCCCCGCCACCAGACCTGCCGTGCCGCGCCATCCAGGCCGACGGAAAGAACATCGTGCAATCGCCCTGGCGCGCGTGCCGCCCGCCGGGCGGTGACACCCCATGCCGGTGCTAACATCGTGCGCATGACATCCGCGCCGCCACCCGGCTACGTCGGCCGCTTCGCGCCTTCGCCCAGCGGTCCGCTGCATTTCGGTTCCCTGGTCGCCGCGCTCGGCAGTTGTCTCGACGCCCGCCGCCGGGGCGGGCGCTGGCTGCTGCGCATCGAGGATGTGGATGCGCCGCGCACGGTGCCCGGGGCGGCCGAAGCGATCATTGCCACGCTCTCGCGCTGCGGTTTCGAATGGGATGGCGACATCGTCTGGCAGAGCCGCCGCACCGGGGCCTACGCCGCCGCGCTCGAGCGCCTGAAGGCCGGCGGCGACGTCTTTCCCTGCGCCTGCACCCGCCGCGAGATGGCCGACTCGGCGCTGACGCGCGACGGCTCGCGCCGCTACCCGGGCACTTGCCGCAACGGCTTGCCGCCGGGGCGCCGCGCACGCGCCTGGCGGGTGCGGGCGGAGGGGTTGATCCGCTTCGACGATGCCATCCAGGGCCCGCAGCAGGAAGACCTGGCCGCGGACGTGGGCGACTATGTGGTGCTGCGTGCCGACGGCTTGTTCGCGTATCAGCTCGCGGTGGTGGTGGACGATGCCGAAGCCGGCGTGACCGACGTGGTACGCGGCGCCGACCTGCTGGATTCGACGGTGCGCCAGATCCATCTGCAGTCCCTGCTCGGCATGCCGCACCCGGTCTACGCGCATCTGCCGGTGGCGACCAATGCGGCGGGCGAGAAGCTGTCGAAGCAGACGCTGGCGCGCGCCATCGACGCGCATCCGCCCGGCGCCGCCCTCGCGGCGGCACTGGACTTCCTCGGCCAGCGGCCGCCGGCGGGGCTGGCGCGCGCGCCGGCGCGGGAAGTCTGGGACTGGGCGCTGGCGAACTGGACGCTCGCGGACGTGCCGCGCCGGCGTCATGCCGCCGCGCCGGAATTCACCTGAGGAGAGTCATACATGATCCAGGACGAGGCCGGCCTGCGCAGGCTGCTCGAGGAAACCCGCACCATCGCCGTGGTCGGCATGTCGGCGAGGCCGGACCGCCCCAGCAACGAAGTCGCGCAGTACCTGCGCAGGGCGGGCTACACGGTCATCCCGGTCAACCCCGCCTACCCGGAGATCCTGGGCGAGCGGTGCTACCCCAGCCTGCGCGAGGTGCCGGTGAAGATCGACATGGTCGACGTGTTCCGCAATCCGGCCGACGTGATGCCCATCGTCGAGGATGCCATCGCCGTCGGCGCAAAGAGCCTGTGGCTGCAGCTCGGCGTGATCGTTCCGGAAGCGGTGGCCCGCGCCGAGGCCGCAGGGATGGCGGTGGTGATGGACCACTGCGTGAAGATCGAGCATCGGCGGCTCCTGGGCTGACGTGCCGGCGGGCGGGGCATCGGTGCCTGCCCGACGTTCCGGGGCAGGTGTTCCCCCCGGGGTTGCGGAACTCGCTTTGCTCGGACGGTCGGATGGCGACTGATGATGGCCACTGCGTGAAGAGCTGGCATCGGCGGCTCCTGGGCCGACGTGCCGGGGGTGGACATCGGTGCCTGCCCGCCGCTCCGGGGCGGGTGTTCCTTCCGGGGCTGCGGAACTCGCTTTGCTCGGACGGTCGGATGGCGGCTGATGATGGTCGCTGCGTGAAGAGCTGGCATCGGTGGCTTTTGGGCCGACGTGCCGGGGGTGGACATCGGTGCCTGCCCGCCGCTCCGGGGCGGGTGTTCCTTCCGGGGCTGCGGAACTCGCTGCGCTCGGACAGTCCTCGCCCCTCCAGGAACACCCGCCCCGGAGCGGCTACGTGGTGGAGACTGCTTCGCCGGCGGCTGGAAGCACGGGGCGGAGACCGGCGAACGCATCAGTGCTTGCCGCCGTAGCCGGCGATGCCGATCGCCATCCGCACCACTTGATAGGCCAGCCAGTTCGCCATGCGCCGCATCAGCGGCAGGCGGCGCCAGCGTTCGGGCAGTTGTGCCTCCGCGCCGTCGCGCATGGCAGCCGCCAGGCTGTGCCGCAGTTGCACGGCAAAGCCTTCGTCCTCGATCACGACGTTGGCCTCGCGCGCCAGCAGCAGGCTGAAGACGTCGATGTTGCTGGAGCCGACGGTGGCCCAGCAGCCGTCGACCACCGCAACCTTGGCGTGCAGGTGGCTGCGGTGATATTCGTAGAGTTCGACGCCGCGCTGCAGGAAGAAGGGATAGAGCGCACGGGTCGCATAGACCTGCAGCGGATGGTCGCCGCCGGCTCCCTGCAGCAGCAGCATCACCCTCACGCCGCGCTGGGCGGCTTCGGCGAGGGCCTGGCGAAAGCGCCGTCCGGGAAAGAAATAGGCGTTTGCTATGACGATCTCGCTCCGGGCGCGCCCGATCGCGGCGAGGTAGGCGTCTTCGATGGCGCGGCGGTAGCGCAGGTTGTCGCGCACGACGTAGGCGGCGCGGATGGCGCCCGCCGCATCGCCGCGCGGCGGCGCCAGCAGCGGCTGATGCACGCGGCGGCGAAAGCTCGCCCATGCCACCAGCCGCCACAGGCGGTGGGCCGATTCGACGATGGGCTCGAGCACCGGCCCCTGGACCCGCACGGCGTAGTCGTAGCGCGGAAACGGCGAACCGTTGGGCGTGAAATCGTCGGTGATGTTGATGCCGCCCACATAGGCTTCGCGGCCGTCTATGGTCACGACCTTGCGGTGCAGCCGGCGAAGGCGGTGGCGGCGCAGGGACATGGCGCGCAGTTCGCGGCGATAGATCAGCACCTCGACGCCGGCTTCGGCAAGTTCGGGCATGAGGTCGCGCACGAAGTCGCGCCCGCCGAAGCCGTCCACCATCACCCGGACGACTACCCCGCGCCGCGCGGCGCGGCGCAGGGCGCCGGCGATGCTGCGGCCGACCTTGTCGGCGCTGAAGATGTAGCTCTGCAGGAAGATCTCGCGTTCGGCCGCGTCGATCGAGGCTTCCAGCGCGGGGAAATATTCCTGCCCATTCTCCAGCAACACGACCGCGTTGCCGGGAACGCTCACCGTCAAGGCGCCGGCTCCAGGTCTGCGGTGAGCGCCGCATGGTCGGAGATCTTCGCCCACGTTTCCCCGAAATGGACCTTCGCCTGGCGCACGCGGAAACCACGCACGTAGATGCGGTCCAGCCGGAAGAAAGGCAGGGCGCTGGGAAAGCTGCGCGCCGGCCGGCCGCGATCGACGCCGAACGCCTCGGTCAGGCCGAGCCGCTCGCCGATCAGTTCGTCGGCGTGATTGCGCCAGTCGTTGAAGTCGCCGGCGATGATCAGCGGCGCACCGTCCGGGGCCAGCCGCTCCATGCGCTCGGCCAGGGCCTGCATCTGGCGCCGCCGGCCGCCGGCGGTGAGCCCCAGGTGCACGCACACGCAGTGCACCGGCTTGTCGAACTCGGCCAGCGAGATCTCGCAGTGCAGCAGGCCGCGGCTCTCGAAGCGGTGGGCCGAGACATCCTCGTTCGCGGTCGACAGGATGTCGTGCCGGCTCAGGATGGCATTGCCATGGTGCCCGTGGTCATAGACGGCATTGCGGCCGTAGGCGGTCTGCCGCCAGGTGTCCTCGGCGAGGAACTCGTGCTGCGGCTGCCGCGGCCAGTCGGCGTGGCGGACCGGATGCCGCAGGTGCAGGCCCTGCACTTCCTGCAGGAAGACCAGATCGACGTCGAGGCTGCGCAGCCGCTCGCGCAGTTCGTGCACCACCATGCGGCGGTTGAACTGCGAAAAGCCCTTGTGGATGTTGTAGGTGCAGATGCGAAGCGACGTCATCATCCGGCCCCCGCGCAGCCCCGGCTTGCGGATCAGGAAACGGCGAGCATCCGGTCGAGCGCGACGCGGGCGAGTTCGGCCTCGTGCTCCGGCACCTTGATCTGGTTGACCACCTTGCCCTCGGCGAGGTTTTCCAGCGTCCATGCGAGATGCTGCGGGTCGATGCGCTGCATCGTCGAGCACATGCAGACGGTCGGCGCCATGAACTGCACCGTCTTGCCCTGCGGCTTCATCTCGTCGGCGAGGCGGTTGACCAGGTTCAGTTCGGTGCCCACCAGCCAATGCGTGCCGGGCGCGCCGGCCTGGATGGTCTTGATGATGTACTCGGTGGAGCCGACGTAGTCGGACTGGATGCAGACGTCCAGGCTGCTTTCCGGGTGCGAGATCACCAGGCCGTCCGGATGCTGCCTGCGCCAGCGCTCGATGTGGCCGGGCTGGAACATCTGGTGCACGGAACAGTGGCCCTTCCACAGCAGTATCCTCGCATGGCGGATCTGCTCGGGGTGAGGCCGCCGTATTCGAGGTCGGGGTCCCACACCACCATCTGGTCGAGCGGAATGCCCTTCTTGTAACCCGTCCAGCGGCCCAGGTGCTGGTCGGGGAAGAACAGCACCTTCTCTCGCTTCGAGAACGCCCAGTCGAGGATGGCGGGCGCATTGGTCGATGTGCACACGATACCGCCGTGCTCGCCGCAGAAGGCTTTCAGGTCGGCCGCCGAGTTGATGTAGGTGACCGGCGTGATCAGCGCGTCGGGCGCATCGAGCACCTCGGCCAGTTCGCGCCAGCAGCGCTCGACCTTGGCCAGGCTGGCCATGTCGGCCATCGAACAGCCGGCCGCGAGGTCGGGCAGGATGGCGATCTGGCTCGGCTTCGACAGGATGTCGGCGACTTCGGCCATGAAGTGCACGCCGCAGAAGACGATGTACTCGGCGTCGGTCTGCGAGGCGAGGCGGGCGAGCTTGAGCGAGTCACCGGTGAGGTCGGCATGCTGATAGACGTCGGCGCGCTGGTAGTGGTGGCACAGCAGCACCGCCTTGTCGCCCAGGCGCGCACGCGCGGCGCGGATGCGTTCCTGCGCGTCGGCGTCGGCGAGCACGTTGAAGCGATCGAAGCTGATGGGGGCGACTTGCATGATGCGAATTCGGTGTCCGTTGGGGAGTGATGTCGGTATCGGACCGGACCGTCTCCGCGGGGTTCCGGTCCGCGGGCCCCGGCTCAGCCCTGGTGCCAGGGCAGGCCGGCGTGGCGCCAGCCGCCTACGCGATTGCGCTGGCCGTTGGCGTCCTTGTCGCCCTCGAAGCCCTCGAGGACGTTGTAGCAGTTGCTGTAGCCGGCCGCGCAGGCAGTTCGCGCGGCCGCATCCGAACGCCCGCCGGAACGGCACAGGAACAGCACCAGCGCTTCGGGGTCGACCTGGTGCCTGAGCTGGGCGATGAAATTGGGGTTGGGCTGGCCGCCGGGATAGGTCTGCCATTCGATCTCGACCGTGCCGGGCACGCGCCCCACCCAGTCCCATTCGGCGCGCGTGCGCACGTCCACGAGCCGGGCGCCGGGCGCCAGTTGCAGAACCTGCCAGGACTCCGCCGGCGTCAGCGCGCCCTGGTAAGGCAGGTCGAGGGTGCTGGCACGCCGATGCGCGAGCGCCAGCAGGTCGGAGAGGGTTCCCATGCGTGCATCCGGCTAGAATTCTGAACGTACGAAGTATAGCGCCTGATCCGCAGCCCCCGACATGCCCTCCGCCGCCCCCCGTCCGCCCCTCAGTCTGCGCAAGGCCGCGCCGCCCGACGAGAACGCGGCCCGCGGCCGGGGCATCCAGCGCGTGGCGATCGTCGCGCTGGCGATCAATGCCGCACTGACCGTCGGGCAGATCGTGATCGGCCTGTTCGCCGGCGCCTTCAGCCTGGTCGCCGATGCGGCGCATACCCTGTCCGACCTCGTCACCGACGTGCTCGTGCTGGTGGCGGGCCGCCACAGTTCGAGCCCTGCGGATCTGCAGCACCCCTACGGCCACGCCCGCGTCGAAACGGTCACGTCGCTGCTGCTCGGCCTGGTGCTGGGCGGGGTGGGCTTCGGCTTCCTGTGGAGTTCCGGAGTCCGCCTGCAGCACATGGACCAGTTGCCCGCGCTCCATCCCGCGGCCCTGGCCATGGCCGTGCTCACGCTGGCGGCCAAGGAAGGCATGTTCCGCTACATCCTGGCCTCGGCGCGGCGCCTCCAGGCGCCGATACTGGAGACGAACGCCTGGCATGCGCGCTCGGATGCGGCCTCGTCGCTGGTCGTGGCGGCCGGCATCGGCGGCAGCCTCGCCGGCTATCCCTTCCTCGAACCGCTTGCGGCGGCGATCGTCGGCTTCCTGATCGTGCACATGGGCTTCCGGTTCGCGCTCAAGGCGGTGCGCGAACTGATCGACACCGGCCTGTCCGAGGAGGAACTCGCGCGGCTCCGGCGCACCATCCTCGACACGCCGGGCGTCGTCAATCTGCACGACATGCGTACCCGCCGCATGGCCAACCGCGTGCTGTGCGATGCGCACGTCCAGGTCGAGCCCAGGCTGACGGTGTCCGAAGGCCACCGCGTGTCCGACTCGGTGTACGCCCGCGTGCGCACCGCGCACCCCGAGGTGCAGGACATCCTCGTGCATATCGACCCCGAGGACGATGCCAACCTGCAAGGGACGCCGCCGGGGGTTCCGCCCGGGCGCGCGGAGGTGCTCGCCACGGTGGCGGACCTGCTGGGGCCGCCGGGGCCGAAGCCGAAGCGGGTGCAGATCCACTACCTGGGGGATCGCATCGACGTCGAAGTGCTGCTCCCCGCCTCCGTGCCCGACGAGCGTCTGCACGCACTCAATCGGCGCATCGAGGAATGGCTCGGCACGCATCCCGCCTATCGCTCGATGTCCTTTTTCGTGCAGATCGCACCATAACGGTGCATTCACCTTTCCGAATGAAACCATTCTGGTGCATGGCATCATCCTGCGGCGCGACCCCTGCGGGCTTTCCCCTTATGGCACAATGAATTTCTTGTGCAGGACGTCTTGGCATGGTTGATGCTTTACCCTGCCCACCGGAATTTGACGCCGCAACCGACCGATTTTCAGCAGACACCGCCTCATCTCACCAGGAGTGAATATGAACGCTCAAGACGTCATGAAGATGATCCAGGAGAACGAAGTCCGCTTCGTCGACCTGCGCTTTACCGACACCCACGGCAAGGAACACCACGTCGGCCTGCCGATTTCGGCGTTCGAGGAAGAGCATTTCGAGCACGGCCACCCGTTCGACGGTTCGTCGATCGCCGGCTGGAAGGGCATCCAGGCGTCCGACATGGTCCTGATGC
The DNA here is from genome assembly GCF_002354895.1 of Thauera sp. K11. Lineage (NCBI taxonomy): Bacteria > Pseudomonadati > Pseudomonadota > Betaproteobacteria > Rhodocyclales > Zoogloeaceae > Thauera > Thauera sinica. The sequence continues at coordinate 15,312 of NZ_CP023439.1, read as the reverse complement.
CCGAAGCGACCACCGCCTACATCGACCCGTTCTTCGACGAAACCACGCTGGTGCTGACCTGCGACGTCATCGAACCGTCCGACGGCAAGGGCTACGATCGCGATCCGCGCTCGATCGCCAAGCGCGCCGAAGCCTATCTGAAGAGCACCGGCATCGGCGACACCGCCTTCTTCGGACCCGAACCCGAGTTCTTCATCTTCGACTCGGTCGAGTGGTCGGTCGACATGTCGGGCGTCTATAGCAAGGTCATCTCGGAAGAGGCCGCCTGGTCCACCGCCGACAAGTTCGAAGGCGGCAACTACGGCCACCGTCCGCGCGTGAAGGGCGGCTACTTCCCGGTGCCGCCGGTCGACAGCCTGAACGACGTGCGTGCCGCCATGGTGCTCGCGCTCGAAGCCTGCGGCGTGCCGGTCGAAGTGCATCACCACGAAGTGGCCAACGCCGGCCAGTGCGAGATCGGCACCAGGTTCAACACGCTGACCAAGCGCGCCGACTGGACCCAGGTCCTGAAGTACATCGTGCACAACGTCGCCCACCAGTACGGCAAGACGGCGACCTTCATGCCCAAGCCCATCGTCGGCGACAACGGCTCGGGCATGCACGTTCACCAGTCGATCTGGAAGGACGGCCAGAACCTGTTCGCGGGCAACGGCTACGCCGGCCTGTCGGAACTGGCGCTGTACTACATCGGCGGCATCATCAAGCATGCGCGCGCGCTGAACGCGATCACCAACCCCGGCACGAACTCGTACAAGCGCCTGGTGCCGCACTACGAAGCGCCGACCAAGCTGGCCTATTCCGCCCGCAACCGCTCGGCCTCGATCCGCATCCCCTACACCGGCAACCCGAAGGGCCGCCGCATCGAGGCGCGCTTCCCGGACCCCCTGGCCAACCCCTACCTCGCCTTCTCGGCGCTGCTGATGGCGGGCCTGGACGGCATCCAGAACAAGATCCACCCGGGCGATCCGGCCGACAAGAACCTGTACGACCTGCCGCCGGAAGAAGACGCGCTGATCCCGACCGTGTGCACCAGCCTCGACCAGGCGCTGGAGTACCTCGACAAGGATCGCGAGTTCCTGACCCGCGGCGGCGTGTTCTCGAACGACTTCATCGACGCCTACATCGCGCTGAAGTCCGAGGACGTCAATCGCCTGCGCATCACCACCCACCCGGTGGAATTCGACATGTACTACAGCCTGTAAGCGGCGGCAGTACCTTGTCATGGAGGGGGACGGGCATTGCCCGTCCCTTTTTTATCGGGTCTAATCCCTGCTCAGTCCTGCAGCAACCGGCGCGAACCGCGCGGGGCGCGGGGCGCGACTCTTCCGGACAAGGTCATGAGACAGCTTCGCCCTCTCACGCTCATCCTCGCCCTGTGTGCCGCACCGCTCGCGCAGGCCGAAATCTACAAGTGCGTCGATGCCGAGGGCCGCACGACCTACACCAACGATCGCAGCGCCGCCCGCGGCTGCAAGGCCATCCAGCAGGACCTGCCGGTCACCTCGGTCCCGGGGCCGGCCCGAGCGCCCGGCTCGGGCGCTTCATCCGGCCCCTCGCCAAGTACCTTCCCGCGCGTCAGCCCCAATGACCAGCGCGCCCGCGACGACACCCGCCGCCAGGTGCTCGAGAAGGAACTCGCCACGGAGGAAGCCGGGCTCGCCGAAGCGCAGAAGCAGCTCGCCGAGCAGGAAGCGGTACGGATGGGCGACGAGCGCAACTACCAGAGGGTGCTCGACCGCCTGCAGCCCTACAAGGACAAGGTCGAACTGCACAAGCGCAACGTCGAGGCGCTGCAGCGGGAAATCGCCAACCTGCGCTGAGCTGGCAGCCTGGCGCGCATCTTGCGTATGCGTTGGCAGCTATCCTGGAAGCGCCCATGGCCCCCACAACGCACCGAGTCCACCACCCCGCGTCCGGCGCCTTCGCCGGGCTGGAACTGCTGTCGTCCGCCGTCGTGCTGGTGGATGAACGGCTGATCATCCGCTACCTGAACCCCGGCGCCGAGAACCTGTTCGCGATCAGCCACCGCAAGCTCGTCGGCACGCCCCTGACGCGCCTGCTGGGAGAGCCGCCGGGGCTGGGTGCCGCGCTGGAGCGCGCCCTGCGCACCAACTGGAGCTACACCGGGCAGGACCTGAAGATCCCCCGCAACGACGGCGAGGCCATCCACCTGGACTGCACGGTGAGCCCGATCGAGGCTGCCGACGTGCGCCTGCTGCTGGAGTTCCGCCCGATTGATGCCCAGTTGCGCGTCGCCCGCGAGGAACAACTGCTACAGCAGCAGCAGGCCAACCGCGCACTGATCCGCAACCTCGCGCACGAGATCAAGAACCCCCTCGGCGGCATCCGCGGCTCGGCACAACTGCTGGAACGCGAACTCGACGACCCGCAGTTGCGCGAATACACCGAGGTCATCATCGCCGAGGCCGACCGCCTGCAGGACCTGATGAACCGCCTGCTGAACTCGCATTCGATGATGCGGCCGGCGCCGCTCAACATCCACGATGTGCTTGAACGCGTGCGCCGCCTGACGCTGGCCGAATTCCCCGATCTCGACGTGCGCCGCGACTACGACACCAGCCTGCCGGAGATCACCGCCGACCGCGAGCAGCTCATCCAGGCCATCCTCAACATCGTGCGCAACGCCGCGCAGGCGCTCGCGGGCAAGGGCGAGATCCGGCTGCGCACCCGCGTCGCCCGCCAGGTCACGCTCGCCAAGCGCCGCTACAAGCTGGCACTGGAATTGCAAGTGGTCGACAACGGCCCCGGCATCCCGGAGGAGATCCGCGACAAGATCTTCTATCCGCTGGTCTCGGGGCGTGATGGCGGTAGCGGGCTGGGCCTGTCGCTGGCGCAGAGCTTCATAGAGCAGCACCAGGGCATGATCGAGGTGGAGAGCCGTCCGGGGCGCACCTGCTTCACCATCCTGCTACCGATTTCAGATCGCGCGTGAGCGTTCGCCGCCGCGTCGCACCAGAACAGTGCATAAGAAATGAATACCGTCTGGATCGTTGATGACGACCGCTCCATCCGCTGGGTGCTGGAAAAGGCACTCGGCCGGGAGGACATTCCCTACCGCAGCTTCAGCTCGGCGAACGAGGCGCTGGAAGCGCTCGCCCACGCCGCACCGCCGCCGGCCGTGCTGATCTCCGACATCCGCATGCCGGGCGAATCCGGGCTGGTGCTGCTGCAGCGCGTGAAGTCCGCGCATCCGCAACTGCCGGTCATCATCATGACGGCCTATTCGGATCTCGACAGCGCGGTCGCCGCGTTTCAGGGCGGCGCCTTCGAGTACCTGCCCAAGCCCTTCGACGTGGATCAGGCGGTGGCACTCGTTCGGCGCGCACTCGAGGAAGGCGTGCACCAAAACGGTGCACCCGAGGATACGGCCCTGGCGCCGGAGATCCTCGGCCATGCGCCGGCGATGCAGGAGGTATTCCGCGCCATCGGCCGGCTGTCGCAGTCCCATGCCACGGTGCTGATCAACGGCGAGTCGGGCACCGGCAAGGAACTCGTGGCACGTGCGCTGCACCGCCACAGTCCGCGGCGGGACGCCTCCTTCATCGCCATCAACACCGCCGCCATCCCGCGCGACCTGCTCGAATCGGAGCTGTTCGGCCACGAACGCGGCGCCTTCACCGGCGCCGCCGCGCAGCGCCGCGGCCGCTTCGAGCAGGCCGACGGCGGCACGCTGTTCCTCGACGAGATCGGCGACATGCCCGCGGAGCTGCAGACGCGCCTGCTGCGCGTGCTGTCCGACGGCAACTTCTACCGCGTCGGCGGCCAGCAGCCGATCCGCGCCAACGTGCGGGTGATCGCCGCCACCCACCAGGATCTCGAGGAACGCGTGCGCCTGGGCCTGTTCCGCGAAGACCTCTTCCACCGCCTGAACGTCATCCGCCTGCGCCTGCCGCCTCTGCGCGAACGCCCGGAGGACATCCCCGTACTGGTGCGCCACTTCCTGCAGCGCAGCGCGCAGGAACTCGGCGTCGAACGCAAGCGCATCTCGGACGCCGCGATCGGCTACCTGCAAGGTCTGTCCTTCCCGGGCAACGTCCGCCAACTGGAAAACCTGTGCCACTGGCTCACGGTGATGGCGCCGGGCCAGGTCGTCGAGATCGCCGACCTGCCGCCCGAGATGCGCGACCAGCCGGCGCGCGAAACCCCGACGCGATGGACGGACGACCTCGGGCTCGAAGCCGACCGGCTGATCGCCACCGCGCCGGGCGAGGTCTTCGCCCGCCTCGAACGCGAGTTCGAAACCACGCTGATCCGCCGCGCGCTGGCCGCCACCGGCGGGCGCCGCATCGACGCCGCGCAGCTCCTGGGCATCGGCCGCAACACCATCAGCCGCAAGATCCAGGAACTCGGCATGGAAGAGGAACGCGGCGCGCGCGGCGGCGAACACCGCCACGACGAGGCCGAGCCCGAGCACTGATCCCGGGCGTGGCATGCTGTGCCGGCCCTGCTCGTGCAAGAGCAGGACGTTGACGGATAATGCATCCCTTGTCCGCCGCCCGGAAGTGCACATCGTGCCGCCCACCACGTCCATCGACCACACCGCCGAACTCTCGGCGCTGAACGCCGCGCTCGGCGCGCACGCGTCCGCTTTCGCCGTGGAGTGGATCGCTGCCTGCGAGTCCTCCAACACCGAACTGCTCGGCCGTGATCTGCCCGGCGACGAGCGCCTGCACGTGCTGGTCGTGGACCGGCAGCTTGCCGGCCGCGGGCGCCGCGGGCGCGAGTGGCAGTCCTTCGACGGCGGCAGCCTGACCTTTTCGGTGCAGTGGCGCCTCCCGCCGGCCGGCACTGCGCCGCAGGGGCTGTCGCTCGTCGTCGGCCTGGCCGTCGCCCGCGCGCTGGAGGATTCCGGCGTGTCGGGGGTGCAGCTCAAGTGGCCCAACGACGTGCTGGTGCACGGCCGCAAGATCGCCGGCATCCTGATCGAACTCGTCGCCCGCCAGGGGCGGACGGCGGCGGCGGTGATCGGCATCGGCATCAACCTGCGGCTGCCGGAAGGCGTACGCATTCCGGGCCAGGCGGCGGTCACCGACCTGAGGCACGAACTCGGCGATGGGGCGCCGGATCGCGCCGGCCTGCTGGCGGCCATTCTCAGCCAGTTGCGTGGACTGCTCGAAACCTATGCCGCCGCCGGCTTCGGCGCACTGCGCGGCGCGTGGGAACAGCGCAACGCCTTCGCCGACCTGCCGGTGCGCATCAGCGGCGATGCCGGCTCGGCGTGCGGCGCCTGCATCGGCGTCGACGACGACGGCGCGCTGCTGCTGCATACCGAACAGGGCGCGCGCCGCATCCTGTCGGGCGACGTGTCTCTGCGGCCGATGCCGGGAGGGCAGGCGTGATCCTGCTCGTCGATGCCGGAAACACCCGCGTGAAATGGCGCCTGGTCGGCGCCGACGCCGCCACCCCCCGCGCCGAGGGCGCCTGCACGCACGACGAGATCGAACGGCTGGGCGCCCCGCTCGCCCGCTACGCACCGATCACCCGCATCGTCGGCACCAACGTCGCCGGCCCCGCCGTCGCCGGGCACTTCGCCGCGCTGGCGCAAGCCTGGGGAGTAGTGCCGGAGTGGGTCACGCCGACGGCAAGCTGCGCCGGCGTGACCAACCGCTACGACGATCCGGCGCAACTCGGCGCCGATCGCTGGGCGGCACTGATCGGCGCGCGCCGGCTGCATGCGGGCGACTGTCTGGTGGTCAGCGCCGGCACGGCGACGACGGTGGACCTGCTCACCGCCGACGGCTGCTTCGAGGGCGGGCTGATCCTGCCCGGAGTGGAACTGATGCAACGCGCGCTCGCCAGCGGCACGGCGCAGTTGCCGCTGACCGAAGGACACTTCGCGCCGGCGCCGCGCTGCACCGCCGATGCCATACGCTCCGGTTGCCTGCAGGCGCAGGCCGGAGCGGTGGAGCGCATGTTCCGCCAGATCGCCGACCGCCCCGATCCGCTGTGCCTGCTCGCCGGCGGCGCGGCCGACGCGTTCGCCCCGCTTCTCGGGTTGCCGCTGCGGCGCGTCGACAGCCTGGTACTGCCGGGGCTGCAGGCCATCGTCAGCAGCCGCTGCTGAAAGATCACCACACCGAAGAAAGGGAGAAAGACCATGGAAGCCACCCGCATCCTGCTCGACGCCACCGACATTCCGACCCACTGGTACAACGTCGTCGCCGACCTGCCGACGCCGCCGGCGCCGCCCCTGGGGGCGGACGGCAAGCTCGTCACGCCCGAGCAGATGGGCGCCATCTTCCCCGGCGCCATCCTCGAACAGGAGATGAGCGCCGCGCGCTGGATTCCGATCCCCGAAGAAGTGCGCGAAATCTACCGACTGTGGCGGCCGAGCCCGCTGGTGCGCGCGGTGCGCCTGGAGCAGGCGCTCGGCACGCCGGCACGGATCTTCTTCAAGTACGAAGGCGTGTCGCCGGCCGGCTCGCACAAGCCGAACTCGGCCGTGCCGCAGGCTTTCTACAACAGACAGGCGGGCATCAAGCGCCTCACCACCGAGACCGGCGCCGGCCAGTGGGGCTCGTCGATCTCGTTCGCCGGGCAGATGTTCGGGCTGGAAGTGCGCGTCTACATGGTCAAGGTCAGCTACGACCAGAAGCCTTACCGCCGCCTGATGATGCAGACCTGGGGCGCCGAAGTGCATCCCAGCCCGTCGCCGCTCACCGAGACCGGCCGCCGGCTGCTGGCCGAGAATCCGGACAACGAAGGCTCGCTCGGCATCGCGATCTCGGAAGCGGTGGAAGAAGCCGCCGGCCGTGCCGATACCAACTACACGCTGGGTTCGGTGCTGAACCACGTGGTGCTGCACCAGAGCATCATCGGCCTCGAGGCAAAGAAGCAGTTCGACAAGGTGGGCCTCTATCCGGACATCGTGATCGGGCCCTGCGGCGGCGGTTCGAGCTTCGGCGGCATCGCCTTCCCCTTCCTCGCCGACCGCGCCGCTGGCGATGCGCGCGCGCAGAACCTGCGCTGCATCGCGGTCGAACCGACTTCGTGCCCCACGCTGACCAAGGGCCAGTATGCCTACGACTTCGGCGACGCCTCCGGCTACACGCCGCTGATGAAGATGTACACGCTGGGGCACGACTTCATGCCGCCGGGCATCCATGCCGGCGGCCTGCGCTACCACGGGGACTCGCCGCTGGTGTCGCAACTGCTGCATGCGGGCCTGATCGAAGCCTCGGCGGTGCAGCAGCTCGCCACCTTCGAGGCCGGCGTGCAGTTCGCGCGCGCCGAGGGCATCATCCCGGCGCCGGAGTCGTGCCACGCGATCCGCCAGGCGATCGACGAAGCGCTGCAGTGCAAAGCGACCGGCGAGGCCAAGACCATCCTCTTCAACCTCACCGGCCACGGCCATTTCGACATGAGTTCGTACGAGCGCTACTTCAGCGGCAAGCTCGAAAACTACGACTATCCGGCCGACGCGGTGGCGGCCTCGCTCGCCCACCTGCCCAAGGTCGGCTGATCGCGGTTAAGCTCTCGCCATGACGACGCTGCGCTTCCTGTTCATCCTGCTGGTCGTGCTCAACGCACTCGCCTTCGCGGCCATCAAGGGCTGGCTGGGCAGCGCAGCACCCGGCGGAGAACCGGAGCGCATCAGCAACCAGCTTCGTCCCGAGCAGATCCGCCTCGGGGCCGCCGGGATGGAAGAAGCGGCCCAGGCAGCCCCGGCGAGCGAACCGCCCCCCGCGCCGGACGAGGCGCCCACGGCCCCTGGCGAAGCGCCGGCGGAGACGGCGTCCGAAACCGGGGCGCCGGCCAGCGCGGCCGTGGCGGGCAGCGAGCCGGCACCGCCCGCCGTCCCCGAGGCCGCCGCCCCGCCGGCAGCCGCGCCGGTCTGCGTCGCATGGGCAGAACTGCCGGCGGACGAGGCCGACCGCCTGGCCGCCCGGCTCAATGCCGCCGGCTTCAAGTACGTGCGCACCCGCAAGGAAACGCCTTCCAGTTGGTGGGTGCGTACGCCGCCGCAGGGCAGTCGCGCGCAGGCGGAGAAACGGGTGGGCGAACTGCGCGAACTGGGCATCACCGACACCTTCATCGTGCAGGAAAGCGGCCCCAGCCAGTTCGCCATCTCGCTGGGACTGTTCCGCACCGAGAAATCCGCCCAGCAACTGCTTGTGCAGTTGCGCGCCAAGGGAGCACGCGACGCGAACGCGGAGCCGCGCATGACCACGACATTCCGCATCCAGGCCAGCCTGCCTCGCGATCGCGTCGCCGCCGTCGAGGGCCGGCGTCCGCCACTGAGCGAGCGGCGTACTGCCTGCACGCAATGAGGCCGCGTCCATGACCGCAACGCCGGCATCCCGCCACCGCCCCTTCGTGGTCGGCCTGACCGGCGGCATAGGCAGCGGCAAGAGCGCGGCCGCCGACCGCTTCGCCGCCCTCGGCGCGGCCGTCGTCGACACCGACGCCATCGCCCATGCGCTGACCGCCCCCGACGGCCAGGCGATACCGCACATCCGCGACGCCTTCGGCGATGATGCGATCGCCGCCGACGGCAGCCTGGATCGCGCCGCGATGCGCGCCCTGGCTTTCGCCGAGCCCCAGGCGCGCAAACGCCTCGAGGCCATCCTGCATCCGATGATCCGGGAGGAAAGCGAACGCCGATGCGAAGCAGCGGCCGGCACCTACGTGATTCTCGCGGTACCGCTGCTGGTCGAATCGGGCAGCTACCGCGAGCGCTGCGACCGCATCTGCGTGGTGGACTGCCCGGAGGCGCTCCAGATCGTGCGCGTGAAAGCGCGCAGCGGCCTCGACGACGCGCAGATCCGCGCCATCATGGCCGCCCAGGCGAGCCGGGAGGAGCGGCGGGCGGCCGCGGACGACGTCGTCGACAACGGCGGTACGCTGGATGAACTGTACGCACAGATCGATGCGCTTCACGAACGCTATGTCCGCGCCGCAGCCCTGGCCTGAAGCCCGGCCGGCGCCCGCCGCACGCCCCGAAGCGGGGCGGGTGCCGGCGGGCCCTGTGCTATCATCCGCGCAAGAATCCGGGATCAATACTGGCGGACTGTGTGCGGTGATCAGCTACGAATATCCCCTCAACGAGCGTATCCGCACTCTGCTGCGCCTCGAGGATCTCTTTCTCAAGCTGGCGCATTTCACCGCGAACAGTGGTCCGCAGGATCATCACATCGCGCTGCTGACACTGTTCGAAACCCTCGAGGTGGCGAGCCGTGCCGATCTCAAGGTCGATCTCGTGCAGGAACTCGAACGCCAGCGCCAGATCCTCGTGTCCTTCCGCAACAATCCGGAAATCTCCGAAGAGGCACTGGCCGGCGCGCTGTACGAGATCGAACAGGCGTCGACCGGCCTGCTGGCGATGGCCGGCAAGATCGGCCAGTACCTGCGCGAGAACGAGTGGCTGATGAGCATCCGCAGCCGCGCGGCGATCCCGGGGGGCGTGTGCGAGTTCGACCTGCCCTCCTACCATTACTGGCTCAACCACGCCCCCGAGGTCCGACGCCGCGACATCGAGGGATGGCTCAGTCCGATGGCACCGATACGCGATGGACTGGGGATCGTGTTGCGCCTGCTGCGCGCGAGCGGCCATCCCGAAAACCAGCTTGCACGTGCCGGCGCCTATCAACTGACCATGGCCGGGCGCAGTGCGCAGATGCTGCGTGTGCGGGTTCCGCGCAGCGAGCCGGTGGTGCCCGAGATCAGTGCCAACAAGTACGCGCTGAACATCCGCTTCCTGCTTCCGGAAACGGTGGCGCGCCCGCGCGTCGCCGAACGCGACGTGGCATTCGAACTCACCTTCTGCAGCCTGTGAGCACGCGATGGCGAAGGCCGTGAGAGCCGTCCGCTGCCCGACCTGCGGCAAGGACGTCGAATGGAAGCCGGAAAACCGCTTCCGTCCGTTCTGTTCCGAACGCTGCAAGCAGATCGACCTGGGCGCGTGGGCATCCGAAGCCTACCGCGTGCCGAGCGCACCGCCGGATGCCGAACTGCCCGACGCGCCCGCGCCCGCCGAACCGCCCGCACGGCGGCGCTGAACGGCGCCCGCCAGGAACGGTCCGGGCCGGCTACCCCAGCTTCCAGACCCCGCGAATCCCGGCGATGCCATGCGCGCCGGCATCGCGCGCCATCTCCATCGCAGACGCATCGAGGCCGCCGAGCGCGAACACGGGCAACGGCAGGCCGGCCGCAAGCGCGCCGAAGCGCTGCCAGCCCAGCCCCGGCAGGCCCGGATGGGTTCGCGTTGCTTCCACCGGGCCGAGCAGCGCGTAGTCCAGGCCAAGCGCCGCCGCCCGCTCGAGTTCGTCGCGGTCGTGGCAGGAGGCCCCCACCCACGGCAGCTCGGGACGCCCGTGCAACCCGGCGAGCAGGCGCGCCGGCAGATGCAGGCCGTCGGCCCCCACCTCGCATGCGAGGACAGGGTCGGCGTTGATCACCACCAGCCCGCCGTGGGCATGCACGCGGCGAACCACCTCGCGGGCGAAACCGGGCCGCAATGCCGCCTCCAGCCCGGCCTCGCGCACCTGGACCAGCCGCAGGCCGCCGGCAAGCGCTGCGTCCAGCGCGGCGAGCTGGGCATCGACGCCGAGTTCGGCCGCCTGCGTGATGCCCATCAGGCGCGGCAACCGCAGCGCCTTCAGGATGGGGCCGTTGGCCGGCAGCATCGGCTCCGGCACAGGCTCCTCGGGCCGTACCCAGGCCAGCGCGCCGTGCACCCGGTCGCGAATCTCGCCGGTCCAACCCGTGACCTCGAAAAAGTTGAGCGCGACGTGCGCATGCTCATACACATGCTCGCGGCGCAGCCACGGACGCAAATGGGTGACGTGGATGCCCAGTTCCTCGTCGAGTTCGCGGCACAGCGCCCGCGACGGCGACTCGCCCGCCTCCACCTTTCCGCCGGGGAATTCCCAATAGCCCGCATACACCGTATCGCCCGCCCGCTGGCCGAGCAGATAGCGGCCGTCCGGCAGGGTGAGCACGCCGGCTGCGACCTCCACCCGCTTGCGCGTCATGCGGCGGCGTCCTCGAGCTGGCCGGCGAAATCGCGCGCGAACTGCCAGGCGACGCGGCCCGAACGCGATCCGCGCATCAGCGCCCATTGCAGCGCTTCCTGGCGAGCGCCGTCGATCACGTCCGGCGGCACGCCGAAGCTGCGCAGCCAGTGCGCGACGATGTCGAGATATTCGTCCTGGCTGAACGGATAGAACGAAATCCACAACCCGAAGCGCTCGGACAGGGAGATCTTCTCTTCGACCGCCTCCCCGGGATGGATCTCGCCATCGACGTGGCGGGTCTGCAGGTTCTCGTCGTGATATTCCGGCATCAGGTGGCGCCGGTTCGAGGTGGCATAGACCAGCACGTTGTCCGAGACCGCCGCCACCGAGCCATCCAGGACGCTCTTCAGAGCCTTGTACGCATCCTCTCCCTCTTCGAAGGAGAGGTCGTCGCAGAACAGGATGAAGCGCTCGGGACGGCCGGCGACGAGGTCCACGATCTCCGGCAGGTCGACGAGGTCGGCCTTGTCGACCTCGATCAGGCGCAAGCCCTGCGCGGCATACTCATTGAGCACCGCCTTGATCAGCGAGGATTTGCCCGTGCCGCGCGCACCGGTCAGCAGCACGTTGTTGGCGCGGCGTCCTGCCAGGAACTGCCGGGTGTTGCGGTCGATGCGCGACTTCTGGTCGGCGACGTCCTGCAGGTCGGCGAGGCGGATCAGGTGCGGCGCCGCCACCGGCACCAGCGCGGCCCGCCCGTGGCGCCGCCGCCAGCGGAAGGCGACCGCGGCGCCCCAGTCGGGCTCGGCGGCGGGGCCGGGGAGGATGGCTTCGAGCCGCTCGAGCACGCGCTCGGCACGGCCGACGAGTTCGGCGAGTTCGTTCATTCGTCGCGCTTTTCTTCTGTCTGAGAGTTGGTCGGATCGCCCTGCCGGCGTCGGGGCCAGGTCGCCCAGACGATAATCGACAGCAACAGCAGGGCCAGCCCGGCTTCGAGAAAGATCACCCACATGGCGAACCTCGCGGGAAGTTCAGTCAGTCCCGGTATACTCCGGGGCCCAGGCAACCGAGTTTAACCGATCCCCCTCATGATTCACGTTCTTGCCCGGCGGCTGGCGCCGGGCGCGTCATCGGCATTTCTGCTTCTTCTCGCGGGCTGCGCCCAGCAGCCCGTCCCGCCCGCCCCGGTCACCTGCGCCCCCCAGCGCACCTGCCCCCCCTGCCCGGGCTGCCCTCCTCCGGGCAAACCTGCCGTCGCGCCCGCGGCACCGGCGGAACCCGCGGCAGGCGCCCCCGAGGCAACGAGCTGGAGCACGGTCGAAGGCTGGAACGACGACGATCCGGCCGCGGCCTTGCCCGCGCTTCGCAACTCGTGTTCGGTGCTCTCGCGCCAAGCGGCGTGGAAACCGGTCTGCGACGCCGCCGCCGCGCTCGGCCCCAGGCCGGCATCGGCGGCTGCGCGCCAGTTTTTTGAACAGCACTTCGTACCGTGGCGGCTGACCAATGCCGACCGCTCCGCGGAGGGGCTGGTCACCGGCTATTACGAGCCCGTCATCAAGGGCAACCGCAGCCGGGGCGGCCCCTACACCTGGCCCATCCATGGGCGGCCGGACGACATGCTGACGATCGAACTCGGCGACGTCTATCCGGAACTCAAGCATCTGCGACTGCGCGGCCGCCTGGTCGGCGGCAAGGTCCTGCCCTACTGGTCGCGCGAGGAACTGGCCCGGCGACAGGACAGGCTCCCGGCAAAGGTCCTGCTGTGGGCGAGCGATCCGATCGATCTTTTTTTCCTGCAGGTCCAGGGGTCGGGCAGGGTCGAGCTGCCGGACGGCAAGACGGTGCGCATCGGCTACGCAGACCAGAACGGCCACCCCTACCAATCGATCGGACGCTGGCTGGTCGCGCAGGGCGAGTTGCCGCTGGACAAAGCTTCGATGGACGGAATCAAGCGCTGGGCGCAGGACAATCCGGCGCGGCTGCCGGAACTGCTGAACGCCAATCCGAGCTACGTCTTCTTCCGCGAGTTGCCGGCCTCGGACGACGGCCCGCCCGGCGCACTGGGCGTGCCGCTGAACGCCGGGCGCAGCATCGCGGTGGATCCGCGCTACGTGCCGCTCGGCGCGCCCGTGTTCCTGGCGACGACCCGCCCGTCGAGCAGCACCCCGCTCCAGCGCCTGATGCTTGCACAGGACACCGGCAGTGCGATCAAGGGTGCGGTCCGGGCCGATTTCTTCTGGGGTCCGGGTCCGCAGGCGGGCGCTGAAGCGGGCCGCATGCGCCAGCAAGGCAAGATGTGGGTTCTACTGCCGCGCGGCCTCAATCCTCCCGGCCCGCGCTGAAGGGCTGCGCCGGCGTGTCCCCCGCGCCGACGCCCCGCTCCGGCCGATTCCGCGACGAGTCGCGGACGACCGGAACCTCCCCTCACTTCACGGCTGAGGCGGTGATGGCCTTCTCGAGTTCGGCAACCGGCACGAATCCACCGATGCGGGTGCCGTCGGCCAGGAAGATCGTCGGCGTGCCGCCGATCTTGAGCTTGTGCCCAAGCTCGACGTTCTTCTCGACGGCCGTCGTATCGCAGCTTGCCACGGCCGGCGCCTTGGCATTCACGATCCAGTCCGTCCACACCTTCGCCTTGTCCTTGGCACACCAGATGTTGTTCGACTTCGTGGTGGAGTCGGCGCTCAGGATCGGGTAGAGAAAAGTGTAGATCGTCACGTCATCCATCTGCGCGAGTTCCTTGCCGAGCCGCTTGCAGTAGCCGCAGTTGGGGTCCTCGAAGGTAGCGATGACGCGCTTGCCGTTGCCTTTCACCTGCTTGATGGCCTGGTTCAGCGGCAAGGTCGCAAAATCGATGGCGGAAAGTTTCGCCATCCGTTCCTGCGTCACATCCTTGCGCGTACGGGTGTCGATCACGCGGCCGTCGATGATGAAGCTCGCCTTCTCGTCCGTATAGACGATCTCACCACTCTTGAGCACGACTTCGTAGAGGCCGCCGTAGGGGGTCTTGGCGACCACCTCGACGGCCGCGCCACCGACAAAGGATTCGACCGCCTTCTTGACTGCCTCTTCGTTTGCCTGGGCGGCCGCCGTCAGGTTCAGCGCCAGGGCCGTGAGCAGGACCTTGACGGCGCCGCTTCTGAGCGAAAACTTCATCAATCTCTCCAAGAAATCAAAATTTGCCATTGATGGCATAGCGCACGAGCGCGTTGCTTACGACCGGCAAACGCGCGGTCAGGTTCAGTCCAAGGTTTCTGAGTCCCGAAACGAAGGGCAGTTGCGTGCCGAACAGCCTGTTCAGGCCATGCGTCGCGTATTGCAGCAGGAAAGGCTCCTCGGCCCTGCTCCTGGCATAGCCGCGCAGCACTGACTGGTTACCCGGATCTTCCCACGAATGCAGGCCCTCGAGCCTGTTCGCCAACGCCTTCGCGTCCTGAAAACCGAGGTTGATGCCATGCCCCGAGAGCGGATGGATGGCATGCGCCGCATCCCCGACGAGTGCGACCCGCGGCCGAACCACCTCGGCCACGCGCATCAGCCGCAGCGGAAACGCCGCCCGCGGCGTCCTCGGCGACAGCCGCCCCAGCGCGTGCCCCCCGGCAGCGGCCACGCGCGCGGCAAACGCCGCATCGTCGAGCATCATCAATTCGTCGGCTACCGCGGATTTCGCAGACCATACGATGGAGATCAGGTTGCCGGGCAGCGGCAACCAGGCAAGGATGCCTTCGGGCAGGAACCATTGAAATGCGGCCTGCCGATGCGGGCGCTCGCACTCGAAATTCGCCACTACGCCCGATTCCTCGTACGGCAGCACCGAGGCATCGATGCCGGCCTGCTGTCGCACCCAGGAATCACGCCCATCCGCGCCGACGATCAGAGCAGCTTCGAGCCGCTGGCCGTCTTCGAGCCGCAGCCGGACGGCATCTTCATCGCACTCGAGCCCCAGCGGACGAGCAGGGCAGAACAGGGTGACGTTGTGCTGGCGCTTCAGGCTCTCCCAGAGTTCCAGGTGCACCAGGCTCGACTCGCCTATCCATGCGAGTTCGCCAACCCCGCTCTGATATGCGGAAAATGTGAGCGATCCGCCCGCATCGCCAAAGATGCGCATTTCATGCACCGGGCTCATGCGGCGCTGATCGAGATGGCGCCAGATGCCGAGATCGTCGAGAAACTTCGCATTCGCCGGGCTGTACGCATAGATGCGGGCATCCCAGTCCTCGGGACGCCGGGGCCACTCGGAATCGATCAATGCAACCCGCAGCCTGGTCTTGCGCAATGCCACCGCGAGCGCGGCACCCGCAAGGCCGCCACCCATCACGATCAAATCGAACTTCAT